>JAXGLZ010000003.1:0-604863 GCA_040768925.1 Christensenellales bacterium | reverse complement strand
ATGTCTCAAAAAAGAGGTTTCCTGATACTCTTCGTATTATTGCTTTTCACATCAATCCTATGCTCCTGTGGTGATGTCATAGTTGAGCCGAAATGGATTATAGGTGTTAAGGGCGCTGATGCAGCGGTATTTTCCAGCCTCGATTATGTCAAGCTGCATGAAGTCACCATTACAATCGAAACAGAGCAACAAGACGGTAGTATCCTGGAAGAAACATGGGAGGGCGTTTATATAAAAGACGTTCTTGATTATCTTGGCATTACAGACTACTCTTCAATTACACTTGCATCTTCAGATGATTTTTCGGTCGAGTATACACCCGACATCATAAACGATTCCTTAACTATTCTGGCCACAAGTGTGAACGGTAAAGATATTAAGCATGAAGACGGGTATATAAAGATTATCGCCGGAAATCAGCCGGAGAACATGTGGGTTGAAAACCCCGCAAAGATAAGCGTAGATAAATAAGTTAAAAAATATTAATTATCCCAAATACACACAGTAGCGGCTTTTCGTAATAGGAACACCTTTGCGCTTTTGCCATCTTAGAGAAAAAGCCGCCATTATTAATGGTAAAAGCAATTATAGGTTGCAAACGGAGTCTCCGCTTTCCTATCCTCACTTTTTATAGGGCAGATAGAATGGTAAATCCGTAGTAAATGGTCAAAAAAATAACACCCGCCGAAGAAAAAGTCTTCGACGGGCATATAGAGCGGGGTATTATTCGCTGTATTTAATGAAGGCATCAGTAAAGCCGGAGGCCTTGACCTTGGCGAGAAAAGCCTCAGCGTTTGCCTTGACAGAAAACGCACCGACCTGAATACAATAGTGTTTTTTCGGTGTGGATGTGACTGTTTTGACATACTTATCATAGTAACCTTGGCTGTAGCCAGCTCGTTTTCTTTTCGCTGTGTCGCCCTGATCGGCGGGTTTCTCATATCCCGTAAGCACAGCGTCGGATGCTTGTTTCACCGAAGTCGCTGATTTTAGCGTGGACATTACCGCTTTGTACGCCTGCAATTCTTTCCAGAGGAAATCAAGCTGCATGGTCATGTCACCGATGGACTTTCCGGCAGCCTTAGCGAAATCGAGTAGAGCCTGTTTGCGTGACCAAAACGTCCATTGCGCCAGGCCGTAGCCCGCTCTATCCTTGACGAAATTCGTGTAGGAGCCGTTATCGACCGCAGCAGTATAGCCGGCATCGGTGTAGCCGAGCGACTTCTCGTAGCTGTTCTGGAGGTTTGTTGGCTTCAACCCGCTTTCTGCATAGAGGTTGCCCATAATACCAGCCACTGCGAAAGCGTTAAGCCCCTTACCTGTGAGATGGTTCCAGATAGTTTCCTCGTTGGCTGTCGACGACGGCGTTTCAGGCTTCGGCAGCCCACTGTCGGCAAGGAGCTTCTGGACATCGGAACGAAACGTGTCCATCGACTTTCCGTGTTTGGGAAACCAGTGACCGGGATCGGCATGATTACTGGCAATACCGCGTTTATGCCCCTCGAAATGCCCGATGATTACGCCATCCACTGCCGGGTCGAGCTTGTACTCCTTGCAGAGATAGGCGCACAGTTCTGTGGCTTCCTTATAGACAGCTTTGAAGTAGGATACATCGGTCAAGGCATCCTCACAGATCTCAATGCTAATATGTGTGTCGTTGCCTGAACCTTTCGAGCCACTTGCGCAGTGCCAACCGCGATGATTCCAGGGCAGTGTCTGATAGGTAGCAATTGATCCATCCGCCAATTTGCCGATGAAGGCATGAACACAGACCTGCCTACCACCTGGCTTATCCTGATTCCAATGGTTGTTGTACTGGTTCTTGCCCAGTAGACCATCGTCGGGACCGACATAGCGGCGCAAATTCGGGTTGTTCGCTCCGGTGGAGTGAACCATGATGCCCTTGGGAATTATGGTTCTGCCTGCCTTATAACAAGCGTTGTTAGTAAATATCAGTTTCCGTAGATTCATTTCTGTTCCTCCTTTCCATGCAGCTGCGCTAGTACATCTTTCAGCTTCTCAGGTACGGGTAGCCCAATCGATGTAGCGTTCTCCAAGAGTGACACGCCCTCATTGGCGATGTAGAAGAAGATGACCGCCGTGCGCAGCGGCGCGCTTGTACCGCCAAGCAAATAGGTGTCGATCAGGTGACCGATACCAACTACCAAAAAGATCGCCACCTTCTTGGCGATGCCATGCGCTCCGATCCGGCTGGACAACTTCTTTTCTACGACTGCCCGCAGTACGCCCGTGATGTAATCCACAACCACAAAGGCGATGAGCGCGTATAGAAAACCGTCCAGTCCGCCCAAGTACCAACCCAGCGACCCACCGATGGCCGCAAACGCAGCCTGAACCCAATTCCAAATATCTTTCATGTTCTTAACCTCCATTTTGAGTTTTGGACATATAAAAAGCGCCTCCGCATAGCGAAGACGCTGTGTAGCCGTGACCCTTACAAGGTCAATAGTAAATCTTGAATCTGCCGCATGACCGCAGCCCGTGACCGCCCGGTGCCCAGTGGCAGCCAATTTACCTCCGGCACATCGAAAACCGACACCGCATCATACTGGTTGATGAAGTCGATGATGCTCTCCAACGCGGCGCGTATTTCAAGGATATGGCTTGGCCAAGCTTTAACCGCAGTCTTTCCGGCGACAATACTTTCGCTCCAGCTTGCCGCCGCCAATCCGTAGTAACCCCGCACGGCGTTGACGGCTTCGCGGATTGCCCGGATGTGCTCGGCCTTCACCTTCGTCTCATTTTCGATGATAGATTCAAAAGGCGATGCCAGCACCGTAAAGACGCAGCTCACCTCCGGGCTGGAAGACCCGATGTCCTCATCCAAACACTTGAACACTGCCGTAAAGCTCCCGGTGGGCAGATCGGTTTCGGAACAAAAAATAGTCTTGACGCCGTTTCCGAGATAACCACCTTGGGAGAAGCGTTCGGGGTTATTTACACTGTCCTGCCACTCATCAGCGCCGATCTTCACGCAAGCTTTCTGTGCTTGCCCATCCGGCTCCGTGCCGGTCGTGATTAGGAATCGCGGGTTTGCGTTATACGTCGCACCCCCGGCCTTGGGCGCAGTGACCATTGGAGCGGCGGGCGGGCTATTTTTCTTGACCGTGCCGCTGACTACATACGCAGATACCGCTCCTAGCGTGTCCGTTACGCTGATCCGGTAGCGAGTGTAGGTTCCCGCAACGGTGGAAGCGGCGGTTTCATAGCTGCCGGAGGTCTCGCTGGATGAGATTGTTGCCAGCGTCTCATATGCCGACCAGTTACTGCCGTCCGATGAGGTCGACCGCTGGATGACATACTGCTGGATGGCACTGGTGCCCGCAGTCGCGCCACTCCACGCTAGCTTAATGATGTTGAGTTCATACACCGCAGGCGTGGCAAGAAACGACGTGGGCGCGGTTGGCAGCGTGTTCTTCCGAACGTGTGTCGTGGAAACCTTCCACCCGGAGTAGTAGACAGCGCCCGCCGTGCCCCTTGTGCGTACCTGAAAGCGTCGGTAGTTGCCCCGCGTCGCGGACGGGCTGACGCTTAGGCTGCCGCTTGTGGCCGTGGTGGTCACCGTGGTCAGTGCCGTCCAGCCGCTCCAGTTGCTGCCGTCGGTGGATTCACTGTATTGTATCTCATAGGACGAGATGGTGTTGCCAGCGCCGCTGCTGGCACCGCTCCAAGAAAGCGTGACGTTGCCTTCGGCCAGTGTCGCACTGACGGAGCACGCGGTGGGTGCACCGCAAGCGGTGATGGCGGCATAGATACTGTTGCTTTCCTTGTATGCGGCGGATACCGCGCCCAGCGTGTCGGTCACGCTCAGGCGATACTTCGTATAGGTTCCGGCCACCGTCGTCGGCGTGACCACCTTGCTTCCGCTGGTAGAGGATGTCGTAACGGTGGTCAGTGCTGACCAAGCTGTCCAACTGGTACCGTTGGTAGACGTGCAGTGCTGGATGTTGTACTGCTTAATGGCGCTGGTGCCCGCTGCCGCGCCGCTCCACGAGAGCGTGACATTCTCGTTGTTGTACTCTGTCCGCGAAAGATCAGCGCATCCGCATACCCGCTTCCGAAGTCTTCCTGCCGCAGGTCTTTTGCGTCCACGAACACCTCGCGGCGCTGCTCACCTATGTCTCCAACAATGCTGACAAAGGTGCGCTCCACACCTTCGCCTTCGCCGCCAATCAGGGCGGTATCGGCGTAATCCATATTGCTTTTTATATAGGTCTGCTCGGTCAGGTTCTCGTATTCGCGGGAGAACACCGCCTGTGAGACAGCGCCTTCATACAGCATGATGGTGAATGTCTTAGCTGTAGGACGGAACACAGTCTTTATGCCGACATCTGCCGTGTCGCAAAGGCCGGTCACGGCATCCATGAGATTTCTATAGGATATCTGCGTATTGACGGACACCGATAGTGGAGGGGCGGCGAACGACAGGAAGTCGATTTTCCTACCAACATCAGCAGGAGTGAGGATGTGATGATCGAGCAGCGTCTGCACACAAGCTGACAGATTCCCATTCAGCGTCTCCGTGCCCCAGATGATCCGCCGGGCGAGCAGACTGGTGGCGAAACGTCCGCTCACCGTGATGATCTCCTTATCCGTTTGAGTGAGCTCCACATGCTCGATAATCCCGGCTTCTTCATCATCGCTCTTCCACAGATAGCTACCGATTTGCAGTAGTGCAAGGTTCTCCGGCGTGGCGATGGCTTTGAGTTCAAATGAACCGCAGGCGGAATACCGGCGCGTCCAGCGTAGATATTCGAAGGACTCTACAATACCCGCAAGGTTGCGGTCCCGATCAAACACATATAACTGCATATTCACACCCCCAGAAAAAGCGGACGATAGTAGATGCTCACTTCCAGCAAATCAATGTTCTCTGCGGCGCTGTAGCGCAGCGTGTTGCGCCCGGTGTCCAGCTGTAGAAAGGTGGAGTCGGTATCCAGCTGTGAAAAGGCGTTACTCTGTGTCTGGCCGGTTATGCGCATCACCCGTTTTCCCGCGAAGTGGGTGTATACACGTAGTTCTTCGCCAGCGATCATGGTTGTGTTCATCCGCAGCACCTCGCCGGTGTCCACGTTCATGAGCTCAGGGTTTGTCACCGTACCCAATGCCTTAAACACAATCTGGCATCCGCAGGGTACGTCGCCGATGTTGTCCACCGTGATGATCTGGCTGGGCTGACGAACGCCAAACTCCATGCCGCTCTCGGGGATTTCTAACTCAAACTCGAATAGCGGCGTCCACATGGCCAGTTCTTCACGCACCTCCTCCAGCGTCTCGAAGAAGGGAGAAGGACAAAGAAGGCTGACGAAGAACTTCGGTGCACGCTCTCGGGAGGAAACCGCAAAGCCCGCTTCCTCCACCACGCATGCGATCTGCCGCTCCCGATAGACCAGTGTCCCCTGCTGCTTAGGCGTAAAGATGCGGAGGAACCGCTTTCGATGCTCATAGGCTTCGTCCACAGTGCTCGCTATGACCGTGCCCTCCAGCGTAATATTGCGCATGTCCAGCGTGGAGGAGATATAAAAAGCGCCGTCCTGATCCGGCGCTTTGAAGGTGTTGACGCTCTGGCGGGCGGTGCCCGTACCGTCCAGTTTGCTTAGGAAGAAGGGGCGCGTCTGCTTGAGCGTGAGCCGCTCACCGGCGGTGTTGATGTAGGTCAGTTCCATGCCCGTTCCTCCTTTAATATTCCAGCGCCAGCTTGCGGGACAGGTTCTTAAATTCCCGCGCCAGCTCTTTCTCGGATAGCGCCTTGGGTGTGACCACCGATATGGTCTGGTTGATGGTTGTGCCGCTTGTGCCGGGCGATGCACCATATCCGTTCGCAGCGCCACTTATATTGAAACGAGCGTCCAGCCCCAGATCGTTCGGGATAGCATCCCGCATGTCCCTGGCCACGGTATCCATGGCGTCCTCAAAGCCCACGCCGATGCCTTCGCCCATGTTTCTGCCCAGTCCCGCAAAGAGCGTTGATGGGCTGCGAATGCCGAAGAAATTCTTGATGCCGTCCACAATCCCGGAAAAGAAGCCTTTGATCTTGCCCCAGATCCAATCGGCGGCGTTGGAGATACCCTGCCACAGCCCCTTGATGAGGTTGCCGCCCGCTTCCACCAGTTTCCACGCCAAGCTCCCGATGGCTTCCACAATGCCGGTGATGATCTTGGGGATGGCCTTGACGATCTCTACGATGATGGTCGGCAGGTTCTCAATCAGAGCGACAAACAGCTGCACACCCGCCATGATGATCTTGTCGATGTTGCCAATGATGGCGTCCACCAACCCGCTGACAATCTGCGGGATAGCCTTGACCACGGTAACGATGATCTGCGGCAGCGCTTCGATTAGTGATACCAGCAGTTGAATACCCGCGTCGATGATGAGAGGAATCGCGCCAATGACCGCATTGATTACCCCGTCAATGATCTGTGGTATGGCCTCCACCACGGCAGTAATGATGGTCGGTAGAGCGGTAATCAGCGAGGTCAACAGTTGAATCCCCGCCTGGATGATCTGTGGAATCGAGCCAATGATGAAGTCCACGATTGCCAGTATGATGGTGGGCAGCGCCGCAATGAGCTCCGGTAACGCGAGGAGCAATCCGTCTACCAGCCCAAGGATGATTTGTAGAGCGGCGTCCAGCAGCATCGGCAGGTTTTCGATCAAGCCCTGCACGATGGTGATGATGGCTTGCACAGCCGCCGGGATCAACTGCGGCAGCGCAGCACCGATGCCGGACACAAGGGCGGCCACCAACTGTACCGCCGCGCTAATGAGCAGCGGAAGGTTGTCGATGATCGCGCCTACGATGGTCATGACCGCATCCACGGCGGCGGGAATCAGCGCGGGCAGCAGGTTGAGTATAGTTTCCAGTACCTGCGAAAATAGCTCTGTGACCGTTTCCAGCAGCAACGGGAGCAGATCGCCGATGGCCGACAGAATCGCGCCGGTGGCTGCAGGCAGCGCGGCCACGATGTTTTCCAGCACCGGCACGATGTTCGCGACAACAGCTTGAAAAGCGTCGACCAGATTCTGCGTCAGGTTGGTCATGTCCGCATCGGCGTTTCCTAACCCAGCCGTGAACGAGCCAAGAGCGGCCTGTAATAATCCTAGAGAGCCGGATATCGTCTGGGTGGATTCTCGCGCGAAATTGCCCGCGTATTGCTCGGTGTTTTCAAAGAACATTTGCATGGCAACTTCGGCTTTTTCCGCGTTGGAAGCGGAAGCCCACACGAAGTCCAGACCCTTGGCGGCGGCGTAGGCTTGGATGGATGTGGCGTTCATGCTCACGCCGAGGTTGTCCATCATGGTGAAGTTGCCCTTGGCCGCGCCCGCTACCGAATCCAGCGCCATTTGCATGTCGATGCCCATGACCGACGCCATGTCTGCAGCACGCTGCATGGCCTTTTCACTGAGTTCAGCCGATCGTTGCACATCAAGGCCTGAACCTTGGAACAACGCGCCCATTTTATTGGCGGTCGCTAAATACTGTGATTGTGACACGCCCATATTTTTATACGCATCTTCGCCGATCTTCTGCATATGGTCGGCATAACCTTGAAAGACGGCCTCGCTGCCACCTAAGTTCTGTTCCAACTCACCGAACTGTTGTACAACCTCCTTGCCCAGTTTGATGGCAGCTGCTCCGGCAGCAACGACGACCGCACCCATGGCCGCGCCAATTCCTTTGAGGATTCCGCCCAGCTTCTCGAACCTGCCGCCAGCGTCTTCGGCGCTCTTGCCCGACTCGACGAGTTCTTCGCCAAGGTCGTATGCGTTTTCCGCAGATTCCTCCAGTTCGCGCTCCATGCCATTGAGCTCAGCCTGCGCCCTGTTGAGCTGGATCTGCCAGTTCTGTGTGCGCCGGTCGTTCTCCCCAAAAGAAGAAGCCGCATTGTCCAGCGCGGCCTTGAGAGTGGCAATCTTATCTTTCTGGGCTTCGATTTCTTTGTTGAGAACGGCGTTGCGGGCGGAGAGGGCGCCGACGGACTTGTCATTTTTATCAAACTGGGAGGTGACCAGTTGCATCTCACTGCCCAGCACCTTAAAACTCTGATTGATGTCCGAAAGCGCCTTTTTGAACTCGCGTTCGCCCTCGATACCGATTTTTAAGCCGAAATTGTCCGCCATGCCGCCTCACCTCCTTAAAGGGCATAAAAAAGAGCCGGTTTCTCGGCTCATAGGGGATAAGAAAAGCACCTACTGATATATTCAGCAGATGCTCTCAGTTTCTTTATCTGGGGTTACTTTTCATATGGCACACGGAAGTAATCAAGGTATGCCCTGAATTTATCCTGCGCCGCAAAGCAGGTATCCATCAGAAATCCCCGCTCGTTTCTCCATTCCCGCAGACCGCGATAGTAGAACAGTTTCAACTCGTCGTCGATAATGAACGGCACGATGTTGTTCCGCAGGCACTCCTTAAAAAGCACAAGCCTGCCCACACGGCCGTTACCGTCTTGGAAAGGGTGAATCGACTCGAAGCGGTAATGAAATTCGATGATGTCCTCCAAGGTTTTCTCTTTCACGGCGTTGTAGGAGCGCAGCAGTTCCTTCATGCGGGCGGGCACTTCCTCCGGCAGTGCGGTATCAAATCCGCCGACTTCATTGGGAAGCTTCTTATAGTCTCCTACGGCAAACCAGTCTTTTCGAGCGTTGCTTGTTCCGTTTGCCAAGGTCAAATGCAATCCTTTGATGAACGCTTCGCTTACAGGCTGATTGGCTTGCTCAATCGCCATGTCGATGCAGCGAAAGTGATTAGCCGTTTCCACGATATCATCGACATTCACGGCCGCATTATCGATGCCGATGGTGTTCGTTTCATAGATATACCGCGTCTGGTCATGGGTCAGACGGCTGCCCTCGATGCGATTGGAGTTATAGGTCAACTCAATTTGCACCTTATGATAAATGCCGCCTTTCACGCCGCCGGTTTTCTCCGCGCGGAGAAAATCAAGCAGACTCTTTAGCTCATCCGTCTTTTTGTTGGAACGCTCAGGGCGCTGAGCATGGTGGGGGTAGAAAAGGTGATGGAGTCGCCCTTTGTCTGCAGGTTGGTGGCGGGGATACCGAACTTGACCTTGTATAGCCAGAAGTACCGGTACTTGCCGTCCGGCTTCATGGCGCGAAAGCCGACAGCCACCGGTGCACCGGCGTTTTCGCTGGCTGAGATTAGCACGCCGTTGTCGTCGGTGACGGCACCGGTCAAATCCTGAGCGGCAGAAACGCCGATATCGTCCACGCCCAATGAGAGCGTGCCGGACTTAAAATCCTTGATGACCTCCGCCGCACCGTCGTCGGCATAGAGTACCGCCTCAGCCAGCTCAATGGACAGATCGGCTTTGATGGCCTTGGGGTCTGTCCAATCATCCTCCTGCGCCGCGCCATAAATAACCGGATAGAAGGTGGGGTCACGCTTTCTGCCATCGATGATATCCAGCGCCTTCTGATGCACCTCCCAGCAAATGCTGTTCTGGTTATCTCCAGCGGTGGTAATCAAAAAATACAGCGGCTGCATACGGGCGTCACCGGAACCCTTGGTCATCACATCAAACAGCTTTCGATTAGGCTGGGTATGGAGCTCGTCAAAGATCACGCCATGGGTGTTGAATCCATGCTTATTGGCCACGTCCGCCGAAAGCACCTGATAATAGCTGCCGGTGGGGACGTAGACCAAGCGCTTCTGCGTGGCCATAATTTTAACGCGCTTGGCCAGCGCCGGGCACATGGTCACCATATCTTTGGCCACATCGAACACGATGGCCGCCTGCTGACGATCCGCAGCGCAGCCATAGACCTCGGCGCGTTCCTCGCCGTCGCCGCAGGTGAGCAGCAGTGCGATTGCTGCAGCCAGTTCGCTTTTACCGTTCTTCTTAGGTATCTCAACATAGGCCGTGTTGAACTGCCGGTAGCCGTTGGGCTTTAACACACCAAAGACATCGCGGATAATGCGCTCCTGCCAGTCGATCAGCTCAAATGATTGTCCCGCCCAGGTGCCCTTGGTGTGCTTAAGCGCTTGAATGAATGCCACGGCGTAGTCGGCGGCGGCTTTGTCATAGACGGAATCTGCTGACTTAAACCTTGTCGTTGAATATCTCTTGAGTTTGCGTATCTCCACCGCCTCCTTTCGGGCAAAAAAATAGACCTGCATACGCAAGCCATAATCTATCTGTACGAGGAACAACCCCCGCAAGGGAGCATCCTCTTTATACTCGATTTATGAATCGATGCGCTCTACACAGTCCACGCCGTATACCGCGCCTAGTCTCGAACCGTTATCCCAGCTTACGAAAATTGTGGCGTTGTCATCCACAAAAGACACTGTACCTTCATCACCGGGCATGAGGGTAGAATAAGGGTCGGACATGGATGCTAAGGCAACCCTTGTCCCTTTAGGATATTGTCTGCGCACTCGCTCGACCGTCTCTTTACTTGGAAAGTTCATCGTACACCTCCGCGTCTTACCGCACTCTTGATCGATAGGAACTATTGCCCTTCAGGTTGTTCAGCAGGATTTTACGCATCTGCTTATACTCTTCCCCAATGAAGCCGAGAGAGAGGAGCCAGCACCGCATGGCGTACTTGGGGTTGTCGAACCCGCGCTCTTTGGCGGTGATGCGGTGCTTTTCCTTTGCCGTATCGCAGATCTTTGCAACCAGCGTGGTGTAAGCGCGAACTGTATCATCGTCCAGATTTCCTTGAAACCACGGGAATCGAAGTGTGTCGTCCGTCTGCTGGATGGGCAAATCTGCAACCCCTAAAGCTGTCATAAGAAGAGGAGCCTTTGCGGTCACCAGTTTGGCGAGGTTGTCGATCTTCTCCGGCGTAAAGCCAGTCAACGGAACCTCAATGACAAGTTTATCGAGTTCTGAGGCGGGCACGAAGCCTAACTCCTCAGGGCTTTCCAATGCGCCCATACCGCCCAGTCCGCTTTCGTAAGTGTCGGGTTCGTCGTATTCGCGCTCTGCGGCGTCAAAGCCCTGCCGATGCAACGCGTCCTCCAAATCCAGATCATCCTTTCCCGTGACCGTGCCGGTTTTGGCAATGTGGTAGCCGCCAACCTCGTAGGCGAATGTTGGGGCACCGAGGTACTTGGTCGGGGCGTTCAGTTCATGGCTGATTGCGCCCACCAGCGCCTTGCGTTCCTGTCCTGTCACGTTGTAGCAAAGTTTCATGTCAAATCCTCCGTTTCGTTTGAATGCCGCTATGTGTGCTTTGCTGTATACACATATATCACTCAGACCGCCGAGGATAGCAAGAGAATTCGTAGCAAATCTGGGTCAATAGTACGGCTTTGGGTTTGTGTATAGTCACGGCGTTTTCGGATAGCAAAAAGAGCCCTGCCAGGCTCCTTTACGTTTGCTCTATGTATGCCGCCCATAAGGGATAATCTCTGCCGTCGGACATGACCAGCACGCCGTCCAGGCTACTTCGTCGTCTCACGAGAAGGCAGTGCCAAAGACCGTTTGCATCGACATAGCACAGGTTCCTGTTCTCCTCGATGAACCATCGTTCTACGGTCATATCGGTCACAAAGTTTTCGTAGTCAATGATGGCGAGGGTGATGGTCTTTTCTATCACATAGGGGTTCTTAGCCGAAACAAGGTGCGGTCTTCTCAAATCCTCCAGCCGAAACGGGAGCTTTACGAAATAGGCTGTGCGTTCACTCATAGACCGCCCCACCCCAACAGAAAATGGAGCGCGTCGTTAAACCCCGATATGTAATAATAACGTGTCTCCTCCCCGGTCTGCACGGAGAGGGCGTTCTCCAACTCCACCCACAGTCTTTCTTGTTCTTCCGTCAACACCGCTGCCATCCGTTCGGAGCAGCGCGCCACATGGGTAATCGCTTCGGTGACCGGATCGGGCGAATCCGTCCCTAAATCGCCCAGCCTTTGCGTAATAAATTCTGTCATGGCTCTTTGTAGCTTTTCATCCATGGTTCATACCCACCTTTCTTTGGTGGGACTATCTATCGCTCTAACAGGGTGTGAAAGCAAGCGCGTTCTCGAACGAAATAGGCATATAGTACCGCGCTGCAGCTGTCCTTATCCCCGAGAGCAAATCCCCACGTTCATCTCTCCTCACAACATATTGTAGATATACAGCATATCCATTACCGAAATTATACCATGAAACAGCTATAAAATGAACTCACAGTATATCCAATCAGGTACGAGGAGAGTTTATATGGCAGTCAAAAGCGTATCGATCCGGATCGAGGAAGAGATGCTGGCGAAGCTGGGGTTTGTGGCCGAATACGAAGGCCGCTCGGTTAACAGCCAGATTCTTGTTCTGATACGGGATAGCATTAAAGCCTTTGAAAGCGAACACGGCGAGATTGACGGCGGCATCCAGCCCGATGTCAATGTGAAGCCACCACGCAAATAAGAGGGGCGTATGGGTGCGGCGGATCCGCACCTTTCTCTTTATCCGTCGACAGCTCTTTCGTTTATTAATTCAGCGAAGAGAAGAGCCTTGCCGGTTCGCAGAAGCGTTACGCCATCGTGTGATCCCTTGTGTTCGATGTATCGTTTCACGATCACATCGGCATAGCGTTCGTCCAGTTCAATAATATGGCATATCCGCCCGGTCTGTTCACAGGCCATGAGCGTACTGCCGCTGCCACCGAAGGGGTCGAGCACGATGCCGTTGGTCAATGAGCTGTTCACAATCGGGTAGGCGCAGAGCGCCACCGGCTTCATGGTCGGGTGGTATTTGCTCTTGGTCGGGCGATCGAAGTTCCATGTCGTCCGCTGCTTGCGATCCGCATACCAGCTGTGCCCGGCGGTTGGCTTCCACCCCATAAGGACAGGCTCGTGTGTATACTGGTAATCACATCTTCCCAGTACCGGCGTATTCTTGATCCAGATGCAGGTCTGGTGGCAGAAGAAACCCGCCTCGGAAAAAGCCATTCTGAAATTGACCGTCTCGCGATCTGCGTGAAAAACGTAGATGCTGCCACCATCCACCAACACATCATACATGCAGCGATATGCACCGAGCAGAAAATCATAGAATTTTGCGCTCTCCATATTGTCATTTTTCAGCCTACCCGCTGTGCCCTTATAGTCCACGTTGTAGGGCGGGTCGGTCACAACAAGGTTGGCTTGCTTGCCGTCCATACCACTACCGTTTTGACGCGGCAGGGCTTGCCATCTTCGTATTCCACTGTTACTTGGCATTTGCCGTCCGGCAGAATGCTCCGATATTTTTCAAGCTGTATCATGTCGGAAACGGCAGTGCCGGACGCACCTACCGCCCCATCTGTCGTGACGAAAACCGCGCCACCGTCGTGCTTGTAGATGCCCATTGCCTTGACGCCGGTTTTCATCGGCCAGTCAAGCTCGGAAACATAGGCTTTGAGCAGTTCCAAATCTCCATCGGATCCGGTGTAGCTAAGGGCGATGGTGCGCTGATTGAGCGTATTCTTGAACCGCTGTTGGTTAGCGAAGTCGGTGGTCATAAACGTCAGGGGATAGGTTTCGCCGCGCACGGTAACCAGATTTGCCGTGAGCTGCGTTTCGTCCTCCGCGACGATCATCTCCACCGGCACAAACACAAAGTTCGTGATGGGATAGGTGTTTTCGCCCTTGGTGCGGAAATACTGCCCTTTGTACTCATAGACCGGCGCACTCCCGCCGGGCGCATATGTTTCTGCGGTCAACTCACAGGCCTTGTCTAGCGTTTCTTCGCCATAAGTCGCGCCGCTGGCATGGTGTCGCGTATCCCACTTTTCTCGGAACAGCCCGCTTTGCCGAAACAGCCTGTCCATTGACTTTAACCGTACAGCCATCAAAACGCTGCTGCAAATCTCCCGCAAACGGCTCCAGATTTTGATCAGCGGTAAGCCGGATGGCATAGCCATGAGAAACGCTTTGCATTAGCTCTGATACCGTGCCCTCTGCCACAATATGGCCCCCTGCGATAAAAGCGATACGGTCACAGATTCGCTCGGCATCCTCAATATAGTGGGTAGTAATGAATATGGTGGTGCCCCTTTGCTTGAGCTCTAACAGAAGATGGCGAATCTGCCGGGCGCTCTCCACATCAATTCCCGTAGTCGGCTCATCCAGAAAAAGAATCTCCGGACTGTGTATGATGCCCGCAGCAATGGTCAGTTTACGGCGCATTCCTTTGGAATATGCTTTGAAGGGACGCTTTCCGGCCTTGGTCAAATCAAATTGCTCCAAAAGCGCTTTAGCCCGTTGCTCACGCTCTGCTTTCCGCATTCCATAAAGAGAACCGCAGAAGCAGAGGTTATCGAAGCCGTCCATTTCGTCGTAGAGATTGCTCTCATCCGGAACGATGCCCATAATCGACTGCGCCTTTTTGACGTTCTTCACCGCGTCAATCTCATCAATTTCAACGAAACCGCCGGAGGGTCTTGCAAGACCAATCATCATATTAATGGTGGTGGTTTTCCCTGCGCCGTTAGGACCAAGGAAGCCAAATATTTCGCCCCGGCGAATGGAAAAGGAGATGCCGTTTACCGCCGTAAAGTCTCCATAGCGTTTACTCAGGTTTGTGACGCTGACAATGCCTGTGGTGCTCATGGATATTTTCTCCCTTCACAAAATCTTTGCCATGGCAGAACAATATTTCACAATACAAATGTGTTATTCTATTCACTACATTCATCATGATGCTGATGTTCATGGCAGATGGAAACAAGTCGAAATTATGCAAGTGCCTTTGCTATCAATGGGTATAATCAATAATCGTTATGGTTTCTCCTATCTTCTTTTCAATTGCAACCCTTATCTGTTGTGCGTGCGGGCATGCAAATCCAATAGGATTTCCTTTTGTTATACATGAAGCCAAAACAATAGTATCCGCACCTCGTTTTACCCAGTTTGCATACATCTAATTAATCCAACTTTCATTAATAAACCTCCAACTCTATATGTACGGTAGTCAAAAACAGTACTTGCACTAATTATACCGCGCAAGCACTATTTCACAATACAAATGTGTTATTCTATTCTCCACATTCATCATGATGCTGATGTTCATGGCAAACGGAACCAGTCGATTTTAAAGAGCCTTGTAGGTACGCTTCTACAGATGCTTTCGCGTCGCCGGAAGCTCCTACAACAACTTCAACGTTTCTTTCATTAAAAATCTCAACCGCGCCTCCGCCCATACCACCGCTGATAATGACATTTACACCACGATCGGCAAGAAAGTTAGGCAAGAACCCAGGCTTGTGCCCGGGGTTAGCAACCGTTTCACTCTTGATGATTTGATTGTTTTTAGTATCAAAAATCATGAAACCTTCGCAATGTCCAAAGTGCTCAGTCACCATTCCATTTTCGCTCGCTACTGCAATTTTCATCATTTTAGTTTTCCTCCATTTTTTCTAATATTTTTGCAACCGGCTCAAGCCAATTGCCATCGAAAAGTTCTATCATACCTTTGTCACAGGCAGCTGAAATTTTGGGGTCGATAGGTAATTTAGCAAGAACCTTTAAATTATGTTTATCGGCAATTTTTTCAATATGGCTTTCCCCAAATATCTGATAGTCCTTGCCGTTATCAGGACATTTAAAATAGGACATATTTTCTACCAAACCGATAATAGGGATATTCATCATCTCGGCCATCTTAACAGCTTTTGATACAATCATGGATACCAGCTCCTGCGGGGACGTCACAACGATAATCCCGTCAACAGCAATGGACTGAAATACCGTAAGGGGAACATCGCCGGTGCCTGGAGGCATATCGATGAACATAAAATCCACATCGCTCCAGATAACATCCGTCCAAAACTGCTTCACTGTGCCGGCAATAATCGGTCCTCTCCAGACAACCGGATCAGTGTCGTTTTCTAAAAGCAGATTTACAGACATAATATCAATCCCGGTCTTTGTTTTAACAGGGAATAGTCCGAACTCACTGCCCGAGGCTTTTTCCCTGATACCAAAGGCTTTCGGGATAGAAGGCCCAGTAATGTCCGCATCAAGAATGGCAGTATGATAGTTCATCCTGTTCATGGTAACCGCAAGCATGGAGGTTACAAGCGATTTGCCGACTCCTCCTTTGCCGCTGACAACACCGATGACCTTTTTTACACTGCTCATCTCGTGCAGCTTTTCGGAGAAGTCCGTTTTTTGTTCTTTTCGTTCTGCGCAGTCCTCCGAACAGCTGCCACAGCTTTGATTGCAATTTTCGCTCATAATCTTGCTCCTTTTATTTAGATTACAATTTCACTGCCTGCTGACAGGTAATCGATGCTATCCCCCATAACAGCTTTCAGGCTTTTATAAGGCTCGATGCCCGTGCAATGACAGGTGTAAAACTTTGCTTTTGTACCGAGTAGGTATTGACCAATTCTATCTATCATTTCAGAATCCGCATTGCCGCCGGAGCGGCTGGAAAGATGAAATCCACCTATCACATAACCCGGCATTCGACCTTTAAGCGTGTGAAAATGCTCAAGTATATTTATGATGCCATTATGAGCGCAGCCTGTTACTAATAGGGTTTTCCCGTCTTCCTCTATCACAAGATTCTGTTCATGTGCAAAGGTATCATCTACCGTTTGCCCCTTATACTCCCCCCGCAAACCACTGTTTGATTTTGGACGCGGCTCTCTTTGGACAATATTCGAGAATACTTGGAGTCCACTGCCGATAAAGAAGCGGTCTGACGTGGGAACAATTTGTTTGTTTTGTTTCAGATCTTCATCAAGACCTATAAAATCTAATTCATCATTTGGGCGGAGAGCATAGTGCTTTTCAAAAGCGAGTCGATGCAGAAATACCTCGGCCTTTGTGTTTTCTTTGAAAAATGTTTTTAGCCCTCCGCCGTGGTCATAGTGCCCATGTGAAATCACAAGAAAGTCAACATCAGCAATATTTACACCGAGCTTTTTTGCATTTTGAAGAAACAACTCGCTTGCGCCCACATCAAACAATATTTTATATTTCTTTGTTTCGATATACAGGCTAAGGCCATGCTCGCTGCCAAAGTCTTTTGATATCGATGTGTTTTCGACCAAAGTTTTAATAAGCATGACTTTACCCACCCCCTTTTTCAAAGAGTAGATTCATTGTTTTATGGTAAACATCTTTAACCGCCGTCCCCGATGTGCAGTCTATGTCTACAATGGTTTGACCATTATTTATCGCTTTTATCGCGTTAGAGTCAAAGGGAATCCTGCCGATAAAGGGTAGCCCTTGTTTCTTGCAAAACTCTTCAATCTTTTCGGTGTTTTCAATGTTGATATCGTATTTGTTGATACATACCGCTGTCTTTGTCCCGAACTTTGCTGCTGTTTTTATAATACGCTCCATATCGCTGAACCCTGATATGGAAGGCTCTGCGACTATCAAAACCATATCCACGCCGCTAAGGGAAGCAATAACAGGGCAGCCTATTCCGGGAGATCCATCAATAATGGCCAGTTCAGCATCAACAGTAGCCGCCTTCATTTGTTTTTTTACCTCAGTGACAAGCATTCCGGAGGTACCACTGCCCATTTTGAGCTGTGCCGTTGAAAACACTTTTTCTCCATCAAAATACAGCATTAATTCTCCATCCACTGCCGGTATCATAGTGATCGCGTCCACAGGACAAACATATTCACAAACGCCGCAGCCTTCACATGCGAAAGGATCCACTTCATACTTTTCATCTATCGAAATCGCATCAAATCGGCAGTTTTGCCTGCACTGATCGCACCGGGTACACAGTTCCAGATTTATCTCCGCTTTGGGTAGCCCATAATAATCTGTTTTTGCGGGTTCAACACTCCAGCCGGTAATGAGGTGCAGGTTAGGCGCATCTACATCACAATCCGCATATACCTTAGCGTCAGCAAGCTTTATAAACGCACTTGCCACTGTCGTTTTTCCGGTGCCGCCTTTACCGCTAAGGATTAGTAGTTGTTTCATTACACTGCACCTCCTTTGTCACCGTATTGAGCAGAGAAGAAAACAATTCCCGATATTTTTCATTTTTATGAACAGCGATTTCCGCATTCGAGTTCAAGGCTCCGAGTTCATTGTCAAATGGAATTTGGACTAAAATCTTAATGTTATTTTCAAAACAAAACTTCTCCGCCGGGTTTTCTTCTTCCAAGCATTTGTTGAGAACCACTCCGAAAGGCCTACTAAATAACTTGACCAGCTCATATACCATGTTGAGGTTATGCACACCAAACAACGTCGGCTCCGCTACCAATACACAATAATCTGCATCCTTAATGCTTTCCATCACGATACAGGCGCTTCCAGGAGGGCAGTCGATAAATGTCTGCTTATTTACTTCCGAATTTTCCTCAAGCAGCTTTTTTATAATAGGAATACCCGTAGCTTCACCGGTGTTCAATATTCCTGTCCATACCGCCACTTCGCCGGAAGCCCCTTTTTGCACTTTGCCAATCACCTTTGCGTTCTCTGTTAGTGCCCTTTCAGGACAAACCAAGATACAGCCGCCGCAAGAATGACAAACTTCGTCAAAGACAATCAGTTTGTTTTTAATATAGGCAAGGGCGTTAAAACTGCAAAAGTCAACGCATTTTCGGCATCCATTGCATAACTCATGATCAACTTTGGGAATTTTTACTGATATTTCTTCCTCCCGAACCCCTTCAGGCTTAAAAAACAGATGTCCGTTCGGCTCTTCTACATCACAGTCTATATATGTGGATGCTTTCGCTGCCGCAGCTAAATTCACCGATACCAGTGTTTTTCCTGTGCCGCCCTTGCCGCTTAGCACAGCTATTCTCATATTAATTGCTCCCGTGTCCGTGAAATCCGGCATGAAATTCATCCAGCAAAGGAAGTTTACCGACAATAAAAGCATCAATATTATCTTTGGCCGAAGCCGTTGTTGTTTTATAAATTTTGATTTCAGCAGATTTTAGCACATCAGCAGCATTTTCTCCTAAGCGGGGAGTGATCAAGGAATTGGCTTTATGATCTACTATTGTTTGTGCAGCTTTAATCCCTGCACCACCTGTGCTTGCTGCCGCACTGTTGTCAATAAATATACTTTCCTTCGTTTCTACATCATAAATAAGAAAATAGGGAGTACGTCCAAATGATACACATACATTCGACTCCAAGGTTTTCTCATCTACTGGAATTGCTATTTTCATAAGAATCCTCCGTCCTGTTGTTGTTTAAATAATTCTCAATTGCGCTGCGTAGTGCACTCACACCTAAATTTGAGCAATGAACTTTGTTTTCAGGAAGTCCATCTAAAGCCTGGATGATATCTTCTTCCGTAATATTCAATGCTTCCTCTAAGGTTTTACCCTTTGCTAATACCGATGTCATGCTGGATGTTGCTATTGAAGCACAACAGCCAAATACCAGATAGCTAATTTCTTCTATGCGGTTATCTTTTATTTTTAGATAAACGGTCAAAGAATCCCCGCACGAAGGATCACCGTAGCTTCCTTCGGCATCTGCATCCGGCATACTATGGGCATTTTGCGGGCACATAAAATGCTCCATTACTTTTTCTGAATAGATCATCAATCACCTCAGGCTTCATCATCTGTAAAGTACCGACCACGCCTATGCCGATGACAGCCACGGCCGCAACCATTCCCTAACCCCTCACAAAGCCGATATTCGCCGCCCTCAATCAATAACACCTTTCCATTTACCAAAGATTCAGCCAGCTTTTTTCTGGCCTCGATATAAATGCCTTGGACGGTGCTGCGAGCAATATTCATTTGCTTGGCACACTCTTCTTGAGTAAAGCCTTCCAAATCGATAAGTCTTATGGTTTCATACTCGTCTACAGTCATGTTTACATGGTTTTCTGCGTCGGCAGGCGAATCAAGAGGTCCAAATCTATTGCTTTCAGGCAAACAGCAAACTTTTCTCCACTTCATCGGTCTCGCCATAATTCATCACCTCCATCCTAATCAGAAATAACCAGAGCGTCCTCCGGTTATCCCTGATGACCATTATAGGTTCTCTAATTGCTTATCAATAACTTCGAGTCGATCTTGCAACATGGTTTTCTGTTCATTCAGCAGCTCTTTTTGTGTTTTTGAGGAGGTCTGGTTAAATGCAAAACCTCTACCAAAACCACGACCGAAACCGCGTCTGCAAGCAAGTCCAAGACCTAATCCCATCATTCCGAGACCGGAGCCATACCTATCTACATTGGCTCCCGTACAAACACCCAAACCTCTTCCGGTCATCGATCCGGCGCCCATTGGGCCGGTTCCATCCATTCTTGGCATACTTTTCACCTCCTTATGGTTTGTGGCATATACCATTTATTCTTACTATACCCCCGTTTATGGCATATGTCAATATCTTTGGCGAAATTTATAGAAAAATTAAAAAGACTGGCAGCCAAGCGATCCGAACTTTGGCTGGCAGTCTATGCTACAATTTCTAATAAATCTTACCTGCATTATGCTGGTGTCTACTTTTTGCCTTCATGCGATTCTCTATATAAACGGTCAGCCAGAGCCTGCTGGATGGATCGATATTTTTCGGCATCTAAGAACAATTACTCATATACCTCGGTGTTTTCAAATACGCCTCTTTCGCTATTGTATAAAATATCAGAGAAAAGACTCCTCTCGTACACTTCCGGAACAATCCGGCTGGCTACGAGGCAATTTCATGGCTGGTGCACGATGACACGATTTTTCAACTATGACACGAAAGACAGGGCGTTAAAAAATCTTTGGTGCATCATGACGCAAGAGGGTGCAAAAAAGACGTTGAACACGCCTCACAAAACGGCGAAATTTTCTCTCATGGATGCGAAAAAGCCCAGTATTACTGGGCTTTTCGGCTTCTCGTCATTGTATCAATAACGAGGTTTAGTTATGGCGGAGAAGGAGGGATTCGAACCCTCGAACGGCTTATGACCGTTACACGATTTCCAATCGTGCGCCCTCGACCAAGCTAGGCGACTTCTCCATGTGCAAAGATTCGATTTTTAGCCGTTTTGAGTTGCGCGGACAGGGATCATTCGACCGCCTTTTTACACCCCGCCGCCCGGCTTCCGATTGGTCAACGTTGATATTATACGGGAGTATCAGGCCAAAGTCAAGACTGAAACAAATGCCCGCGCCACGTATTTTAAAGCGGAAGATCAAACGGGTATTCCGTCAAAAAGCAAAAAACGGGCGCAAGCAGTCCGGGTGAAGTGACCCCAAAAAGTCAGGCAAATATTTTAATTAGGCGGCCGGGAGGGCTGGTTGTCTGTGAAGAACGGGCGGCAAGCCCCTAAGCTTTGCCTTGCTGCGGCGGGTGTTGTAGCAATCCGGATAGCCGATGAGCTTTCGCTCCCATGACTGAACCCTTGACCAAGGCGCATTGCATTTCGCCGCCGTTTCGTTCTGACTAAGTTGATCCCTTCCCAGCTCTTCGATCACCGACCCCCCTGTGTCTTTGCGGGATCAAACGCACAGCGGGCGGATGCCGCGCCGCGGACGCAAGCCGGCCCTCGCATGCCAAAAATGGAGCGATTGCGCATAAAAACGCTGCAATAGGACAAGGCTCGATTGCAAATGCGCGTCAGCACTGTTAAAATGAAGAAAAGTATTTTCAATAAACTGCTTGGAGGGCAAAATGAACAGCATAGCGTACGTGAACGCCAACGTGATACCGATGGAGCGGGGCGAGCGCCACTCCGCCATACTCGTCAGGGACGGGAAGATCCGCGCCCTCGGCACCGACGAGCAGATCGCCGCAGCCGCGAAGGAAGCGGGCATAACCCCGAGGGACGCCAAGGGCGCGACGATCCTTCCGGCGTTTTTCGACTGCCACGTGCACATCATGATCACGGGCGAAAACGCCTCCGGCGTGGATCTTTTCGACTGCAAAGACATCGCGGAGGTGATCAACCTTCTTCAGGAAGAGGAGAAAAGGCTCCCGGCGGGGCGCTGGGTGTTCGGCAAGCGGCTGGACGAGAGCCGCCTGAAGGAAGGCCGCCCGCCGGTCATGTCCGAGCTGGACGCCATTCCCCGCCCGGTATTCGTCGCCGACCGCGGCAAGCATTACGAACTGGTCAACTCCGCCGCTTATAAGGCGCTGAATATAAAGGACGACATGGAAGGCGTGCGCCTCGGCGCGGACGGCAAGCCCAACGGCAGGCTGCACGACGAGGCGAACCGGTTCGCCAGCGCGGGCTTTTTCGGCTCATGGTCCAAAGAACAGCGCGAAGACGCGGTGCGCTACACCGCGAATCTGGCCCTTTCCCGGGGCATTACCACCATTAACGGCATGGAGGGGATGGACAGCGGGGACGACGACGTCACGCTGATCCAATCCATGATGCCCGAGCTTCCCCTGGACGTCAAGGTTTTCTGGTGCACCACGGACGCTGAAAAGGTCGTGGACATCGGCTTTGACCTGTGGGGAGGGGATATCCTGCTGGACGGATCCATCGGCTCCCGCACGGCGGCGTTCTCCGAAAAATACAGCGACGGGGACACGGGCGGCTACCTGAATTATTCGGATGAAGAGGTCGAAGCCTGGGTGGACGAAGCGCTCAAACGCGATCTTTGCATCTCCTTCCACTGCATCGGCGAACTGGCCATGACCCAGGCGCTAAACGCCATGGAAAAAGCGCTTGCAAAGCGCCCGGAAAAACGCGCGAACCACCGCCTGCGCCTGGAGCACTTCGGCTTCCCCACCCAGCGGGATATTGACCGCTGCGGAAGGATGGGCATAAAGGTGAGCACCCAGCCCGCTTTCACCTTTCTTCGCGGCGGCCCGGGAACGGTTTACCGTTCGAGGCTGGGCGAGGCCAGAGAGCGCGCGGGCTACCCCCTGCGCCGTTTCCTGGATGCCGGGATCGTGGTCGGCGGCGGCTCGGATTCGGACATCACGCCCATGGACTCCCTGCTGGGCATCCACGCGGCGGTTAACCAGCCCTATCCCGAAAACGCGGTCACCCCTTACGAGGCCGTGCGCATGTATACCATCGACGCCGCCAGGACCAGCTTTTTGGATCACGAAAAGGGCAGCCTGGCAATTGGCAAGCAGGGCGATCTGGTCGTGCTGTCCGAGGATCCGATGACCGTCGATCCCCGCCGCATCAGGGATATCAAGGTCCTTGCCACCGTGTATCGGGGCAAAGTGGTTTTTGAGGGCTGAGCGGCCGAGGAACGCGGGCAAGAAGGACCTGACTGAAACAACCCCCCCCCGGGAAAGCCCCGGGGGGCGTTTTGGCATGCCTAAAATTCCGTTCCGGGGATTTTAGGGGCCGTAGTCCCTGGGGTTTCATCAAAACTGACGGCATGAGCCGAAATCATAGATTCCGGCACTTCATCTTGGATTGATGCCAGCCGAGCCAAAATCACCGGCACTTCATCAAGGAATGGATGCCGGCTTCGCCGACGACCTTGCGCGAAGCAAAAACCTGCCGGCGAAGCGGTTCGCAGGCCGTTTTTAACGATCCGCCGCTCCGCCGCCGCCACGGCCTTCGTTCGGGGCGAGGGGGGCCGGCAAGGGAACGGACGGCGCCGCCGGGGAAAGGCGCGCGAACGAAAAAGAGCCCGGTCCAGGATCATTCTTTTCGCTCCGGCGGACCGGAATGAACGGCGGAAACTGGCGTCCGTATTCAGCGCGAAAAATCGGAAAAATGCAAGCGTATTTTGGAATATTTCGGCCGAAATCAGCCAAAAAAACAGACGTATTTGCTAAAATCTGGGAAAATGAATATTAAAATACCAAAAAAATAAATACGGAGAAACATTTGACAATAGCATACTTCGTGCTGTAAACTTATATATGTAACGGGATAGGCGCCGGGGCACGACCAAGTGTTTCAAAACCTTCCCGCTTATTCTTTCATATAGGAGGCAATATAATGAGCAAATCCAAGGTTGCAGTCGTCAAAAGCGCAAAGCCCGAAGGCAATGACGGTTTTATTGCCGGAAAGTACACCAGGCTCGACAGCGACATCGCGGTCATCAAAGAGGCTGTGGCAAAAGCGGTCAGGCTTTCCATCGGCTCTTTGGACTCGATCATCAAGGAAGGGGACGTCGTCCTCATCAAACCCAACCTGGCGTTCCAGGCGCCTCCCGAAAGCTTTGCGGTCGTGGACCCCCGCACCGTCGAAGCTGTCACCGCATACGTGAAAGAGAATTCCAAGGCCGCGAAAGTGTTCGTCGGCGACAATCCCTCCCTGGGCATGCATGTCGGCAGGGCCAAGCCCGCCTTCGAGGTCTCGGGGATGGAAGAAGCCGCCCGCCTCGGCGGCGCGGACGACGTGATTTATTTTGACGAGACGGAGACCATTCCGGTCGATGTTCCCGGCGCCAAGATCTTCAAAAAGGCGACGGTGTTCAAACCTTTCCTCGACGCGGACGTCGTCATCAACCTGCCCAAGATGAAGGTTCACCTGGCCGGAACCGTCACCCTTGGCCTGAAGAACTGGAACGGCATCATCCCCAACGTGCACCCGAACGATCAGCAGCAGGGCGCTCACCGCATTGATCTTGGCCAGAAGATGGCCGACCTTTACAAGATCCGCAAAGCGGATTTGACCATCGTCGACGGCATCATCGGCATGGAGGGCCAGGGCCCCCACGCGGGCTCGCCGATCGAGATGAACCTGATCATCGCCGGGACCGACACCGTCGCGGTAGACGCGGTCACCTGCTCCATCATGGGCTTCGACCCGATGGAGATCCCCGCCGTCCGCTGCGCCGGAATCGAGGAACTGGGCGAGATCGACCTGAAGAAGATCGACGTTGTTGGCGAATCGGTCGAGAGCGTCATGAGGCACTTCAAGCGCCCGAACGACAACCCCATGGGCATGTACAAGGGCCTGGAATGCGTGTTCCAGCAGACCTGCCCGGGCTGCTATGTGAACGTCCGCGGCGCGCTGGATTCCTTCGCCCTCTCCGGAATCGACCTGCCCGAGTTCCTCAGAAAGAACGGCGAGGTCGTGGTCATTGCCGGCGGCGTGCCCGAACTGGATCCCGAGATCTGCCGCGACAAGAACGTCTTCGTCTGCGGCGACTGCTGGAAGATCTTCCCCTCCAAGCCGCTGGTGGAGGAAGCCGTCAGGCTTGCCAAGTCCGTAACCTATTATCCCGGATGCGCGCCGGTGTACATCTTCTCCAAGCTGAATACCGACCTGCAGACGCTGGCCAAGAAATAATAAAGAACGCAACCGCCCAAGAGGGGCCAGGGACGCCGCTCCCCGGCCCCCTTTCTGCAATCCGAATGAACGCTGTGTATTTTATGACCGCCCCCTCGCCGGACTATGATGAGGACTGGGGGCTCCAGCAAAGGCTTCACGAAGCCGTGGTTTTTGGAACGCTGCCGGGCGCGCTGCTTTTTCAGGAGAACGCGCCGGTCATCACATTGGGAAGGGACTTTCAGGAGTCCAGCTTGCTCGTTTCCAAAGAACACTTGGAACAATCGGGCGTTGCCGTCCGGCTTGTCGGCCGCGGCGGGGACGCGACCTATCACGGCCCGGGCGTGCTGGTCGCCTCGCCCGTCCTGCACGTTATGCGCTACGCGAAAAACGCCCACCAGTACCTTCGGATGCTGGAGGAAACGGTCATCCGCCAGTGCGCGGCCTACGGCCTTTCCTGCTTCCGAAAAAGCGGAAAAAGCGGCGTCTGGCTGAAGGAGGGCAAGCTGGCCGCGGTGGGGGTTGCGGTTTCCCGGTCCGTGACCCTGCACGGGCTGGCCGTCAACGTCTGCCCGAACATGGAGCATTTTTCCGCCATCGTGCCCTGCGGCCTTGCAAAAGAGGGGGTGACTTCCCTCGCCCTCCAGGGCGTTCACCTGACGGTCGGGCGTGTGCTGGAAGATTTTCTGGCGGCCTTTTCGGAGGTGTTCGGGGCGGAAATGATCCCGTTAACGGGAACGATCTCAGAGCAACAAAAGGAGAAGAACGAATGGCTGTTGTGAACGTGCTTGTTCCGGATTACGCCGAGGGCGCAAAGAGCATCAAGCTCCGCGAATGGTATGTGGAGCCGGGTGAGACCGTGTCCGAAGGGCAGGAGATCGCGGAAGCCGGAACCGACAAAATCTCTATTTTTATCGAATCCCCGGCTTCGGGGAAGATCATCGAACTGCTAGCCGAGCCGGGGGACCGGGTCGCCGTAGACCAGATCATCGCCACCATCGAAACGGAATAAGGGGGGCGTCCATGGAAAAAAAGCATCAGGACAAGGTGGTCGTCATCACCGGCTCCTCCCGGGGGATCGGGCTGGGCATCGCCCGGCATCTGGCGCAGGAGGGGGCGAGGATCGCGGTCATGGGCCGCAATTACGACACGGCAAAGGCGGCGGCGGATTCCCTGCCCACGGACTGTCTGGCCGTCCGGTGCGACGTTTCCGTCGAACAGGACACGATCGATATGGCCAAAGCCGTGATGGACAAGTACGGCCGGGTGGACGCCCTGGTCAACAACGCGGGCATCTTCCCGGTGAAGCTTTTTGAGGAGATGACCCTCGCGGACTGGAACGCCGTTATGGACATTGACTTGACGGGCATGTTTTTGGCCACAAAGGCGATTTATCCCTTTATGGCCGCGCAAAAAAGCGGCAAGATCGTCAACGTCGCCTCCATCGCCGGCCGGGTCGGCGGAGTGGGATTCACCCATTATTCCGCTGCAAAAGGCGGGGTGATCGGCTTCACCAAGGCCCTGGCGCGGGAATGCGCCCGGATGAACATCCAGGTGAACGCCATCGCCCCCGGCATCATCGAAACCGAAATGGCCAAGACGAACTTCCCCGCCTTTTCGCTGAAGGAACAAACCCGGGCGACCCCGGCGGGCAGGCTGGGCACGGTGGAGGATTTGAACGGCGTGATCTCCTTCCTCTGCTCGGAGGAAAGCAGTTTCATCGTCGGCCAGATCATCGCGGTCGACGGCGGCTACACGATGATCTAATGAACGCATGAACATCCAAAACTGCCTGAACGAACTAAAAAACAGCGCCGCATCCATCGAACTCCTGGAGGCGGACGGAAGCCGGACAAGGGAGAGCTGCGCACAGCTTTACGGCGACGCGCTGCTGATGCTCGGCGCTTTTCAGCGCGCCGGGGCGGAGCGCGGCTGCCACGTGCTGCTGATGCAGCGGGGCGTCCGGGCAACAATAACCGCCCTTTGGGCTTGCTGGCTGGGCAATTTGGCGCCGGTCAGCGGGATCCGGGCGATTGCCGGCAAGCCGGAAATGATCCAAAAAAGGCACCCGGACCGCCTGGCGTTTTCGGACGGGGCGGAGGGGGTCCCCGGCAGGGCTGTGGCCTGGCCCGCCCCAAAAGGACCCCCGGGCGAGGTTGTGGCCATGGAGGATGAAGACATCGCCCTTTTGCAGTATACCTCCGGCACGGCCTCCGCCCCTCGCTGCGCCATGCTGACAGGCGCAAACCTGTATGAAAGCGGCAAGGCCAGCAGCGTGGTGGTCCGCCCCGGCATGCGGGAAAAATACGCGAACTGGCTGCCTTTAAGCCACATCTTCGGCCTGGCTGCGAACCATCTTGTGCCGGTGTTCAACGGGTTCGACCAGCTACACATCGCCACCGAACGCTTTTTGGCGGACCCTTCGATCTGGCTTTCGGAATGCGCCGGATTCGGGGCGACGATCACGGGTTCTTCCACCTTTGGGCTGGAACTGGCGGTCAAATACGCGGACAGGCTGCCCAAAAACACCGATCTTTCGGGCATACACGTCTGCTTTTGGGGCGGGGAAACCCTGGACCCCGAGCTTTACGGCCGCTTTGAGGGCGCCTTGGCCCCCTTCGGCTGGCAGCGGGGCGCGCTCCGCCCGGCCTACGGGCTGAGCGAAGCGTCCATGGGCGTGGCCTACAACCCGCCGGGGGAGGCGATCCGGGTGGATCACATCGATCCGGCCTCCGTCGCCATGGGCGAAAAGCTGCGCTTTCTGGAGGAAGGCGGCATGGCCCGGGTTTCTTTAGGCGTGCTGGACGACTGCAACGAGGTGGTCATCCGGGACGAGGCCGGCACCCCCCTGCCGGAGGAGCATTTGGGGACGATCACCGTTTGCGGCACGAACGTGATGAAAGGGTATTACAAACCCGCGCCCGGCGAGCCGGAAAACCCGAAGAACGGCTGGCTGGACACGGGGGATCTCGGTTATTTCAGAAAGGGCTGGCTGGCCGTTTTGGCCCGGAGCAAGGATGTGATTTGCCATAACGGCGCGAACTACGTCCGGACGGAGCTGGAAAAAGCCGCGGGAACCGGCGCGCTGATCGAGACCAACGGCGGTCTGGTCCTCTGCTGCGAGAACGAGACCGAAGCGGCCATGCGCGCCGCGGCCGAGCGGGTGGGGGAAGCCTTTAATGTGCCGGTGCGGCGCGCCGCGTCCCTGCCCCGCCTGCCCAGAAACGCCAAGGGGATCGTGGACCGCGTCGCCCTTTTTGCCCTTTGGGAGGAAGGCGCGCTGAAAGGGAACGCCGTGGCGCTGTTCGCGGGCAAAGGCGCGCTTTCCGCGGCCTGCACGGAACTGGAGGAGCTGTGGGAAGAAACGCTGCTCGTCTCCGGCTTTGGGGACGACAGCCATTTCTTCGCCTGCGGCGGGGATTCCCTGGCCGCCATCGACCTCGCCTGCGCAATCGAGGAGCGCTTCGGCATCTGGGCGGATGCTACGGAGCTTGCGGCCCATCCCCGGCTTTTTGACATGGCCGCCTTTGTGGAACAAAAGCGGGCGGAGCGGTTCGAGCCGCTCTTTGCACAAATCGACGAACTGTTAAAACGCAAAAAAAGCGCCGTCATCGCCATCGACGGGCGCTGCTGCTCCGGAAAAACCACCCTCGCCGCCCTGCTTCAGCAGCGGTACGGCTGCGGGGTTTTGCATATGGACGATTTCTTCCTTCCCCGGGAACTCCGCACGGAAGAACGGCTCAGGCAGCCCGGCGGCACCGTGGAATACGAGCGGGTAAACGCCCTGCTCTGCGCATACGCGGCGGGGAAAACCGCTTCGTACCGGCCATACCTCTGCGGTTCGGGGGAATACGGCGAACCGCAAACGCTTTTTTGCGGGCCGCTGCTCGTCGTCGAAGGGTCGTATTCCTGCCATCCTACCCTGAGGGAGCACTATGACCTGGCCGTTTTTCTGGACGTGAACGAGAAAGAGCAGGCCCGCCGCGTCCGCCTGAGGAACGGGGAAGGGGCCGACTGCTTCTTTGACCTGTGGATCCCGCTGGAAAACGCCTATTTCGCAGCCCTTCGGGGAACGTTCCGGTTCGGCCTCGCGCTTTAGCGGGAAGGGCGCGCAAAGAAAGCTGCGGGAATCCGGCCGGTTTTCTTCAGGTCGCTTTGCCCTCGATCATCGTGCAGACGAAATCGCAGGCCTGGCGCACCAGCTCGGACATGGAACAATCCCCCAGGCCCACGATGTGGTGGTTGCACCGGTTGATCGGCACAAGCACCTTTTCGGCCGGGCTCTGGCCGGCGGCTTTGGCCATCCCGGGCGTAACCTCGCCGTGGAGCGAATCCGCGATCACGATGCCGATCGGGCCGACGATGACGTCCGCCCGCCTGCAGGCGACGACGACCGCGTTCTCGCCCGTCGCGCCGACGTCCGCCCCCGCCTTGACCATGACGCTGGTGGCGATGCTGTTGGTGCCGATGGCGGTCAGTTCCGCCTCGGGATGGACGCGCTTGAGATGCTCGATGATCAGCTTGCCCATGCGCCCGCCGCTTCCGTCGATGATTACGATGTTCAAACCGGTGCCCTCCGTGATAGAATGAGTTGATTTTACCACGCGGGAGGAATCTTGTCATCCCCGCCCGCCGCCGCTGCGAATTCTGCCGCGCTAAGCGCGATCATTCAATAAACAAAAGGACGCCGCGCAAGCCCGGTTTCGGCAAAGGGTGCGCAGGCCATTTGTCTCTCTGACCCAAGGGGAGAGCAGGGCAGCCCAAGGCTGTCCGGTCCGAACGGCCGCAAAAAGCGCGCCGCGGACTGCGGCAAAAGCAACATCCTTGGGAGGTATGATCATGCATATGGCAGACGCCCTGCTCTCTCCCGCCGTCGGCGGGGTGATGTGCGCCGTCAGCGCCGGCGCGGTGGCCTTTTCGGCCGCAAAGATCAAAAAGGACGAGTTTGACGACAAGAAGATCCCCATCATGGGCATCATGGGCGCGTTCGTGTTCGCGGCCCAGATGATCAACTTCACCATACCCGGCACCGGCTCCAGCGGCCACATCGGCGGGGGGATCCTTCTTGCGGCGACGCTGGGGCAGTTCCCAGCCTTCCTCACCCTGACCGCCGTCTTGATCATCCAGTCGCTGTTCTTTGCGGACGGGGGGCTCTTGGCCCTGGGCTGCAACGTGTTCAACATGGCCTTTCTCACCTGCCTGCTCGCGTATCCGCTGATCTTTAAGCCCATCATTAAAAAAGGCATGACCGCGGGCAGGATCACCGCGGCGTCTCTGCTGTCCGCCGTTGCCGGGCTTGCGGCGGGCGCCTTCGCGGTCGTGCTGCAAACCCAGATTTCCGGCATCACCGAGCTGCCCTTCGTCACCTTTCTCGGCCTGATGATCCCCATTCATCTGGCCATCGGAGCGGTAGAGGGGCTGGTTACCGCCGCGGTGCTGGTCTTTGTTTACAAAATGCGGCCGGAGATCTTGGAGTGCGCGGCGGAGCGGAAGGCCCTGGGCAAAACCAGCGTGAAGCGGGTCGCCCTCGTCCTGCTGGCGCTGACCGTGCTGGTTGCGGGCGGCCTTTCGCTGCTCGCCTCCGCGTATCCCGACGGGCTGGAATGGTCTATCGCCAAAACCGCCGGCGAAGAGGAATTGACCGCCGAGGGCGGGGTCCACAAGGCCGCGGCGGACGCGCAGGAGAGCACGGCCATCATGCCGGATTACGATTACAAAGAGGGCGGCGATTCCGCGATCCCCGGCACTACCACCGCCGGGCTTTTGGGCGCGGGGCTGACCTTAGCCGCCGCCTGCGCCTGCGGCGGGGCGATCTATCTCGCGAAAAAGCGCAGGCGCAAAGCCTCCATACAAGCCTGATTAGGACGGCAAACGCGCGGCGGGGGCGGGGGAATGCCCAACCCCCGCCGCAAAGGCAAAGGAGGCTGTGATTTGAGCAAACTGTCCGACGCCATGGCCGATCTTTATACGGTGGAGCAGCTCGCCGCAAAGGATACGGCCGTGCACAGGCTGCACCCGATGGCAAAGCTCTTAACCACGCTCGCGTTCATCGTCGCCGCGGTATCCTGCGGGCGGTACGAACCGCTGCGCCTCGCGCCCTTTGTGTTTTACCCCGTGCTGCTTGTCGCGGCCGCTGAGCTTCCATATAGGCCGCTTCTGAAGCGGGCCGCGCTGGCCCTGCCCTTCGCCCTTTTGGCGGGCGTTTCCAATTTGATTTTCGACCGCGCGGCTGCCGCCGTGGTGCTGGGCGTTTCGGTGAGCGGCGGAACGCTGGCTTTTTTGACCGTGGTGCTCAAGGCGTATTTGTGCGTGATGGCGCTTTTAGTGCTGACCGCCACCACGACGCTTTCGGACCTTTCCGACCAGCTTGTGCGCCTCAAGGTCCCGCCGGTGATGGTGAGCGTGCTGACGATGACCTACCGCTACATTTCCACCCTGCTGGACGAGGCGTCCTCCATGAGCGCGGCCTACGCCCTGCGCTCGCCGAACGCCCGGGGGGTGAAGCTTGCTCACATGGGCCCGTTCGCCGGCCAGCTTTTGATCAAGAGCGCCGACCGGGCGGAACGGGTGTACGCGGCCATGAAGCTTCGGGGCTATTCCGGCCCCGTGCCGGGCAGAAAGGGCGGACCGATGCAGAAAAAAGACTGGGCTTATCTTTCGCTGGTGCTCGCCGCTGTGGCGGCGGCCCGGATTTTTGATATTCCGTCCGTTCTGGGCGGGTTTTTTGGGGGCGTGGGATGATCGAAATCAAAGGGCTGACCGTAACCTATCCGGACGGCACCCGCGCCCTGGAAAGCGTCGGCTTTTCGGTGCCGGAAGGGGAGCGCGTCGCCCTGGTGGGGGCGAACGGCGCGGGCAAATCCACCCTTTTGATGGCCATGGTCGGCGTGTGCGAAAAGAGCGCGGGCAGCGTGAACGTCGCAGGGATAGAGCTGACGAAAAAGAATCTTCCCACCCTGCGCGCCCACGCGGGCGTGGTGCTCCAGAACCCGGACGATCAGCTTTTCTGCGCCACCGTGTTCGACGACGTGGCCTTCGGCCCGCGCAACATGGGGATGGACGAAAAGGCCGTCGAGCGGCGGGTCGCGTCGGTGCTTTCTGACCTGGGCGCCGAAAAGCTGCGGGACCGGATGCCTCATCGCCTTTCAGGCGGCGAAAAACGCGTCGCGGCGATCGCGTCGGTGCTTTCGATGCGGCCTTTGGCCATGCTGTTCGACGAACCGACGTCTTTTTTGGACCCCCGGGCCAGAAGGCATGTGGCGGGGCTGTTGTCCCGCCTGCCCCACACCATGCTCATCGCCACCCACGACCTGGATATGGCGCTGGACGTATGCGAGCGGGTGATCGTCCTGAGGGAGGGCAGACTGATGGCGGACGGACCGGCCAAAAAACTGCTGGCCGATGGGGAACTGATGGACGCCGCGGGGCTTGAGCTTCCGCTCAGTTTGGGGGGAAACCGGATTCTTTAAGGAGAAGCCAAACCGTTCGCGCCGGCAAGCGAAAAAGAATCGCCGCCCTGAACGGGCTTTTTGAGGGGGCCGCGCAAAACTTGCGGCAAGAAAATCTTCGCGGGAGGAATCGATGGACAAATACGACGCGCTCGCGCTGCTGCGCGCTGTGGAAAAGGGCGAGGTCAGCCCGGAGGACGCCCTGATCAAATTCAGGGTCGCCCCGTTTGAGGACCTGGGCTTCGCCAAGGTGGATTATCACAGGGAGCTTCGCCAGGGCATTCCGGAGGTCATCTTCGGCCAGGGCAAAACCCCGGAGCAGATCGCCAGGATCGTTCAGGCGATCAGGGACCGCGGCGGGAAGGACATCCTGATCACCCGCATGGGGAAAGAGGCCGTGCCTGCCGTTTCCGCGGTGGCGGAACTGGATTACTGCGAGATCGGCCGCGTCGGCGTCGCCTGCCCGGACAAGGACCGCCCCTCGGCCGGCTCCGTGGTGATCGCTTCCGGCGGCACCGCGGACCTGCCCGTCTGCGAGGAGGCGGCCATCACCGCCACTGTGCTGGGCAGCAGGGTGACCCGGGTGTACGACGTGGGCGTTGCCGGGCTGCACAGGCTTTTTGCCAGACTGGACGTTATCATGTCCGCCCGGGTGGTGATCGCCGTCGCCGGGATGGAAGGCGCGCTGGCCAGCGTCGTCGGCGGGCTGGTGGACTGCCCGGTCGTCGCCGTGCCGACGAGCGTGGGCTACGGCGCCAGCTTGGGCGGGCTTTCCGCGCTGCTGTCCATGCTGAATTCCTGCGCCAGCGGGGTGAGCGTCGTGAATATCGACAACGGCTTCGGCGCGGGGTATTTGGCGAGCATGATCAACCGCATGGAGGGAATCAAATGAAAACGTTGTATCTTGAGTGCGGCATGGGCGCCGCGGGGGACATGCTGATGGCCGCGCTGACCGGTCTGCTGCCGGACCCGCAAGGGTTCGCCGCAGAGCTGAACGCCCTGGGCATCCCCGGGGTGCGCGCGCGGCGGCTCGCCGCGGAAAGCTGCGGGATCACCGGCGCGCGGATGGAAATTTCCATAAACGGCGAGGAGGAGGAGAGCCAGGACTGGCATGCCCACGGCCATGCCCATGGAGGGCTGGAGCATTCCCACGGCCACGCTCACCCCCACGACCACGATCATAATCACGATGACCATGACCACCACGACCATCACCACGATGACCACGATCATGACCATCACCATGACGACCATGACGATGAGCACGACCATCACCATGACGACCATGACCACGACCATGATCACGGCGATCACGACCATGAGCATCACGACGACCATTGCGATGGCCACGGGCATCACGATGACCACGGCCATGACCATCATCACGGCGGCCACGATCATCCCCACAACGGCCACGGCGGCCACGGCCACGCGACCCGGGGGGAGACGATGGCGGTCATCGCCGGCCTCGCCGTGTCCGAAAAGGTCAAGCAAAACGCGGCCCAAATCTATGACCTGCTGGCGGACGCGGAGGCGGAAGCCCACGGAAAGCCCGTCGACCAGGTGCATTTTCACGAGGTGGGCAATATGGACGCCGTGGCGGATATTGTGGGCGTCTGCCTGCTGATGGAAAAGCTCGCGCCGGATTCGATCGTCGTTTCGCCCATCCGCACGGGATACGGCTTTGTTCGCTGCGCCCACGGCGTTCTGCCCGTTCCCGCCCCGGCCGCGGCGAATTTGCTTCGCGGCATGCCGGTCTACGCCGGGGAGATCCAAGGCGAAATGTGCACCCCCACCGGCGCGGCACTTTTGAAGCACTTTGCCACGGAATTCGGGCCGATGCCGGCCATGACCGTGGAAAAGATCGGCGTCGGAATGGGAAAGAAGGATTTCGGCGTGGCCAACTGCCTGCGGGCGTTCCTGGGCGAAAGCGGCGAAGATGACGGCCCGAACGAGCGCATCTATGAGCTTTCCTGCAATCTGGACGACATGACCGGCGAGGATATCGCCTACGCGGCGGAAAAGCTGCTAAAAGCGGGCGCGCTGGATGTTTTTACCCAGCCCATCCTGATGAAAAAAGGCCGCCCGGCCACGCTTTTGACCTGCTTGTGCAAAGAGGGCGAGCGAAACAGGTTCGCTGGGTTGATGCTGCTGCACACCAGCTCCTTCGGGGTGCGTGCGAAGCTCTGCGAGCGGTTCGCCCTGAACCGGGAATGGGTCAAAAAGCATACGGAATTCGGTGAAATCGGCGTTAAGCGCGGCTTCGGCTACGGCGTGGACAAGCAAAAGCCGGAATACGAGGACATCAAAAGAGCGGCGGAAGCCGCAAACGTACCCTTGGAAACGGTGCGCCGCGGAAGCTGAACAGGGCCGGCCCGGATCAGGACCGGCAGCATCGGCGCAGGCAATACCGGGGGATGTGAAAAGGCAAGGGCATCCGGCAAAGCGTGAGCCGCAGAAGCCGCCGGGATAACGCCGTAGTCGGAACCTTCTTCGCGTTGCCCAAGAGCGGGTTCCCTTATTCACGGAATTCTGCGTCTATAGGGCATTTCAAGACCGGGCTCATTGACCATTCGGATTGCTGCAGCAATCGCCGCATCAAGGCAAAGCTAAGGGCTTGCCGCCTGTGATTCACAGACGGCAAGCCCTTAAGGCTGTTCAATCGATTTTTTGACTGACTTTTTAGGGTCCGTTCGGGGCCGCGGGCCGTTCGCTCAATTTTCCGTCCAGGGGTCAAACATACCGTCGATGGAGTCCAGTGCTCTGAAAAATTCCTGCGGATCATCGTCCAGCGGGGAATGCCCGGCTTTTTCAAACAGAAAAAACCCTTTTTTCGGCGCGTCGAGCCGGTCGATCAGCTTTTTTGCGTGCCGGGGCATGGTCTGCATGTCGTGCTTGCCCTGCATCACATATACGGGCGCCGAAATTTTGGGCACGGATTTCAGAACGTCGATCTCCAACACTTGGGAAAACAAGGAAGCCCCGGACGTCATGCCGCGAAGAAAGTTGATCTTGTCCCCAAGGGTGTAATAAGGGCAGGAGAAAACCTTTTTGAGATAGTTTGACATCTTGGGGCTTTTCGCTGGATTGCCGCTGTATTTCCGCAGAATGGCGCGCTCTTTCATCAGGATTTTCATGCCGCCCTTGCCCGAATAGGGGGGCGGGCCGATCTCTTTCAGCGCATCGGCGGATTTTTTGTCGCCGGCGGTCTGCGACCGTTCCAGCGCCGCGTCGTAAGCGTCTTTTTCGCTCGAAAGCTGGTCCGCCAATTGGCCGACGCCGACAAAAGCGGAATAAAGCTCCGGCGTCCGGGCGGCCGCAAAAATCCCCAGGAGAGTCCCCCAGGAAAACCCCATGAGAACAAGTTTTTGCCGGTTGAACCGCGCGAGAAGGTGCTTTGTGACCTCCACGGTGTCGGACACGAACTGGGGAATGCGCAGATCCTTTTCTCCGGAATAGGACATGCCCGCGTTCCGCTGCTCCCACAGGCAGACGACGAACCGCTCCTCAAGGCCGGAAAGGGAGTCCGCAAACGGGATGACCGGCTCCCCCGGGCCGCCGTGAACGACGAGCAGCAGGGGCTTTTTCCTGTCGTCCTCCATCGTCAGTACCGCCTGCTTCACCCCGCCGATGACGGGGCGGGAAACGGCGTAGCGCAGTTTTTCGTTTTTGGCCATCAACAAATTCTCCAAACAGATTCTTCAGGCGGCTTCTTTTCTGAACGATGCCCCGCAAGCCTGAACCTGCGGGGCATCTGACGCCCTGTTTTTGCGGATTACGGTTCGATCCAGACAAGGGCGAAACCAGACTTGCCCACTTTGTCCCTTACCGTGTCGTCGATCATCGGTACGCCGTGGATTTTTGAGGAAACGGCGTACTTCATGCCCATTTCGTTGGTGATGACCAGCGGCACATCGTCCTTCATGATCTGCTGGAGCTGCTTATAGACTCCGGCGCGCACGGCCTGATCGTCCGTCGCCTTGCCCTGGGCAAGCAGCGCCTCCACGGCTTCGTTGGCGTATCGGGCGACGTTGACGGCGCCGCCGGCGCCGACCCTGTTCCCGATGGAGCTGATGTCCGGGCCCTGGTCGCCGCCCAGGAAGGTCACGTCATAGTCGCCGTTGATCATGACCTTGTCGATCCACGCGGTCATCTCGATCGAATCAAGCTGCATGTTGATGCCGGCTTCCTTGAGGTTCGCCTGGGCGATGATGAGGATGTTGTCATAGAGGCCGAAGTTCACGACGCTGAAGGTGAGGTAGTAGCCGTTGGCGTCCGGGGTGTAGCCCGCCTGCTCGAGCAGCGCCTTTGCTTCCTCAACATTCCTTTCGGGAATCTTGGCGTCCTCGTTCAGCGCCCAGTCGTACATCGGCGAGATGTAGTATTCGGCCAGCGCGCCGTTGCCCTTTAAGCCCGTGTCGAGGATCTGCTGCCTGTTCAGCGCAAGATCAAGGGCCTTGCGCAGCCGCACGTCGGCAAAGGGGTTGTCTTCCTTCGCGAAGTTGAAGGTGAAGTAGTTGCGGTTGCACAGCAGGTTGAAGCGCGACGAATAATTCGGGTCGTTGTCATACAGCGTGAAATCCGTGCCCGGGATCGCGCTGTACATCACGTCCACTTCGCCGTTTTTCCACATCTGGTACTCGGTCTCCATATCCGGGATGACCTGGAAGATCAGCTTGTCGAGATACGGTCCCTCGCGGAAATAATCCTCGTTGGGCGCAAGCTCGATGGAAACGCCGGTCTGGGCCTTCACGAACTTGAAGGGGCCGGTGCCGATGGGCGCCTGGTTCGCGGGGTTGGTCATCCAGTCGGTGCCTTCGTAAATGTGCTTGGGAATGATCGAGCCGCCGAACCACGCAAGGTTGTAAAGCAGCACGGGATCGGGCGTGGCGCTGGTGAACACGACGGTGTTGGCGTCGAGGGCTTCCACGCTGGTCACGTTGCCGAGGTTCATCGAAAGGGTTCCGGCCTGCTCCTTGATCGTGTTCATGGTGAACACGACGTCCTCCGCCGAAAAGTCCTCGCCGTCGTGCCACTTCACGCCCGGGTGCAGGTGGAAGGTGAGCTGGGTGTAATCGTCGTTGTATTCCCAGCTGTCGGCAAGGTCGGGAATGATGTTGTAGTCAACGTCCATCATCACCAGGTTGTTGAACAGCTGGTAGATCATAAGTCCTGCGGCCTCATCCTGGGCCAGGCAGGGATTCAGCGTCGCGGGGTCGTTGGGAACGACGGCGATCAGCGTGCCGCCCTGAACGGGCTCGGCATTCGCGTTGCCGGGTGCCGTTTCGTCCGGGCCGGCGGGAGGGTTGGGGGTCTTCTGGCCGTCCGTCGTGTCGCCGCACGCTGCGAGCAGCCCGAGCATGAGCAGGCAGGCCAGCAGAATGCTGATTGTCTTTTTCATCATTTCTCCTCCTTCGTGGTTTGGGGGTGATCCTTCTTTATGCCTTCAGCGCGCGGCTGCCCGCGCTCTGTTCAGCGCACTACTTTTGCCGGCTCAGGCGTTCCAGCACGGCAAGGCCGCTTTCCAGCTGAACGCCGACCAGCTTTTTGATGGGAATGACTTCGTAGTCAAGCTCCCGCTCCAGGGCTGCGGCTTCCCGCTTCAGGATTTCTTCCGTTTCCTCTTTGACCTTGGCAATGGCCGGGTCGTCCTTGCGCTCCAGTTCGAATTCGACGCTGCGCACCATTAAACCCCAGTTCAAAAGCTGGTAAAAGCAGGTCATCTGCACATTGGAAAACGCTTCGCATTCCTTGCAGGGCGCCTGGAACCGTTCGTCCTGTTCGATGAAAACCCGCTGGCTTTCAAGATCGCCCCCCGCAATGCGCAGATACATGCCCAGCATGCCGGGGAAGGGGTTGTCCGCCGAATAATGGGGTTTCATCGCGTCGTAATACTTGCCTAAGTGCGCCGCGTGGGCTGCGGTGATATCGATCTTTTTCAGCACGGCCGTTTTGCGCGGGTAGCCGAGCTCTTTTTGGCTGTCCACCCGGCTGTCGTAAAAATAGGGCAGTTCGGTGACGAGGAGCGCCGCTTCCGGCCCGGCGTAGGACGCGCTGCATTCGCCGCCCATCATCATGTCCGCCGGGCTGCCGGGGGCAAATTTTTCGTAAAAGTCATACATGTCCGCCGCAAGGGGCATTTTGTAAACCGCGGGGGCAAAGCTGACGGCATAGGGCATTTCCGGCTCCCCAAGATCCAGGGGAACGCCGCCCTTTTTTGCCGCTTCGTACATGACGTCATACACGTCCTGCCCCAGGTTCTGGCTGATGTACCAGAACGCGCCCCCGAACCCCCCGTTGTGCAGGGAATAGATGAAATCCGGCTTCGTGTCGTCGAGCAGCTTCATCAGCGCCCGGGTTTCGGGCATGGGCGCGTTGAAGGAGTAGCTTTTGTAGTCCATGGGGAAGGTCCACTCCACCTGCTCTTTGCCGTCCGGGCGGAAAAAGTTGCGGGCGTAATTGTAAATCGTGAAGGGGCCCTTGAACCACGCTTCGTTCAGCACGGTGCCGTCCACGTCGGACACGGGCATGATGTAAAACGTGAAGTCCAGGCTTTCCCTGTAAGCGTCGTCCTCCGCCAGCGCCCGGGCGAGGTAATGGCACATCATCGCGCCGATGGGCTCGTTCGGGTGGGGGCAGCCGTAAAGCAGGGCGTTTTTTGCCCCGGAGCCGATCCTGGCGCACATCATCGGCCGCCCTTTTCTGCTGCGGCCCGCCTCAAACACCTGAACCGTTTCCGGGAATTCCTTTGCCAGTTGGGCAAGGTCCCGGTTCAGTTCCTCCACCGTTAAGAACGCCTGATAATCGGGGATTTTTGAAAGCATGCTTTCCCTGCTCATTCCGTCTGCTCCTTCCCGTCGTTTGGGCGCTGATAAAAACAATTAAAACAGTGCCCGTTTCCGCCGTTCGTCATCGGCGGGTATTCGCTTTCGCACCGGGGGCCCTTCATATAGCATCGGGGGGCGAAATAACAGCCCGGCCCCGTGCCGATGGGCGACGGCGGCTCCCCCTGAATTTCGATGATCCGCCTTTCTTCCTCCGGGTCGATGGAGGCCGAATTAGAGATCAGCGCCCGGGTGTAGGGGTGGATGGGGTTGTGCATCACGTCGTCCGTATTGCCGAATTCCACGATGCGGCCCAGGTACATGACGGCGACTTTATCCGAAATATACCGGGTCGTGGCGATGTCGTGGCTGATGAACACCATGCAGGCGCGCTTGATTTTGGTTTGTTCCTCCAAGAGGTTCAGAATGTCCGCCCGGATGGAAACGTCCAGCATGGAAATCGCCTCGTCCGCCACCACGAAGGAAGGGTTCAGAATCATGGCCCGCATGATGGAAATGCGCTGGAGCTGCCCGCCGGAGAGTTCATAGGGGTAGCGGGTCAGAAAATCCTCCGCCGGGCGCAAGCCGGCCGTTTCCAGCGCGTCGACGCAGATTTTGCGCCGTTCGTCGTCGCTGTTCCCGATGGAATGCAGGCGCAGCGGGGTCATCAGCACCTTTTCCACGGTTTCCCGGGGGTCCACGCTTTCGAAGGGGTTTTGGAAGATCAGCTGCACCGTTCTGCGAAAGGCCAGCCGTTCGGATTTATTGGACAAATTGACGCTGCGGATGCTTTTGCCGTTGATCAAAATGTCCCCGCGGCTGAGCGGTTCCAGGTTGACGAGCAGCCTTCCGAGGGTGCTTTTGCCGCAGCCGCTTTCGCCGATCACGCCCAGGATTTCGCCGCTGTTGAGCGTAAAGCTCACGCCGTCCACGGCTTTGACCATCTGGTTTTTCAGCCTTGTGCCGTCGGGCGCGGTCAGGGATTTTTGCCTGTAATGCTTGACGGCGTCTTTCACCTCAAGCACTTTGGTTTTTTCGCTGTGCATGGTCAGGCTTCACCTCCATCCCCGGGGAAAAAGCACGCGACCTTCCAGCCCGGCCCGGTTTCCGCCAGCGGCGGCCTTTCGGCGGTGCATTTCTCGCAGGCCCGGGGGCACCTGGGCGCAAAGACACAGCCCGGCATGGGCACGCTCAAATCCGGCAGCGAACCGGGGATGCCCCGCAGGCTGTGCCGGTCGCCCGTGAACGAGGGGAAGGATTTCAAGAGCCCCTGGGTGTAGGGGTGCTGGGGGCGCTTCAAAATATCGGCGGTATTGCCTGTCTCCATCATTCTGCCGGCGTACATCACCGCCACTTTTTTGCAGCTTGTCGCCACCACCGCCATGTTGTGGGTGATCATGATGCGGGTGACTTTTTCCGTATCCTGCAAGCGCTCGATCTCCCGCAGGATCTGGCTTTCGGTCACCACGTCCAGCGCGGTGGTCGCTTCGTCCAGAATCACCAAAGAGGGGTTGAACATCAAACAGAGCGCGATGGAAACCCGCTGGATCATGCCGCCGGAAAGCTGGTGGGGATACAGATCGAAAACCCTGGGGGGAAGATTGACCTTCGTCAGGATTTCCAGCGCCTTTTCCCGGCATTCGCCGTCCGTCGCCCTGGGAACGTGGACGCGGTAAATGTCCGCCATCTGGCGGCTGATTTTATGAACGGGGGAAAGGCTGCTCATCGACTTTTGAAAAACCGCCGAAAGCTCCTTCCACCGGATTTTTGCGTAGTCTTTTTCCGGCAGGCCGACGAGATTCATCCCCTGGAACAGGATTTCCCCCTCCGCCCGGGTGGTCGCTTTGGGCAAAAGGCCTAGAATGCACATCGCCAGGGTGGATTTGCCCGAGCCCGATTCGCCGACGATGCCGACGCTGTCCTGCTCCAGAACAGTCAGGTCCACCTTGTCGCAAGCCAGAATTTCCCGTTTGTTCATAAGATAACGGACGTTCAAGTCCCTGATTTCAATCAATGCCATGTTCAGTGCGATCCCTTCTCTGTTCGGCGTCAACCCTTTTGCTGAAGTTTGGGGGTCAAATAGCGGTTCAGGCCGTCGCCGATCAAAAAGAACGTCCAGGCCGTCAGCACGATGGCCAAGCCGCCGAAGGTGCTGACCCACCATCCCGAGCCGAGCTGGCTGCGGCCGTCAAACACGATCTGGCCCCAGCTGATGATATTGGCATCCCCCAGGCCGATGAACGAAAGGCTGGCTTCCATCAAAATGGCGGCGGAAATGTTTGCCGTGGTGTTGACGATCAGCGGGTAAATGCCGTTGGGGATGACGTGGCGCAGCAGAATGCGCCATTTGCCTTCGCCGATGGTTTCCGCCGCCTGCACGAAAACCCGGTCCCGCAGGGAAACGGTTTCGGCGCGCATCAGCCGGGCGTTCGCCGTCCAGGTGGTCAGCCCGATGACGATGACCACGTTTGTGATGCTGCCGCCAAAAAGCGCGACGACGATCAGGATCAGGAAAAACACCGGCGTCATGTCGAAAATGCTGATCACAAAAGTCAGGATCTGGTCAACCCTGCCGCCGAAATAGCCGGAAACCGCGCCGATGATGATGCCGACAACGCCGGAAATGCCCGCCGCCAAAAACCCGATGATCAGCGAGGTGCGCGTGCCGTAAATCACGCGGGACAAAAGGTCCCGGCCATAGGGGTCGGTGCCCAGCAGGTGATTGGCCCCGGGGGCGGTCAGCACGTCCCCCGTGAGATCCATCGGGTCATAAGGCGCGAGAAGAGGGGCAAAAATCGCAGTCAGCAGAATCACGGCAAACAGGATCAACCCCATCCGCAGCGGGGAAATCCCGAATGCCCGGGTGATCGCGCTGTGCGCGCGCTGTTTTTTGATCGTGCGAGTCGTCATCATGATTTTATCCCCTCTGGACCCGGCGCTCGTTCAGGCGGATGCGCGGGTCAAGCCATGCGTAAAGCGCGTCCAGCAGAACCGTCACCACGGCGATGGCCATGCTCAGCATCAGGTAGATGCCGCTCAGCACCGCATAGTCCCGCTTGTTGATCGAATCCAGCAGAAGCCGCCCCATGCCCGGCCAGGCAAACACGATTTCCACCAGAGCGACGCCCGCCAGGCTGTAGGCCAGGCCCATGCCCAGCATGGTCACCATGGGCAGGATCGCGTTTTTCAAAACGTATTTGCGGAAGATCGCCTTTTCGGACATGCCCGTCGCCCGGTATAGGGTGACGAAATCCTCGTTCATCACCTGCAACGCGGAGGAGCGCATAATCCGGTAATAGCCCGGCGCGGTCAGGATGGTGATGCAGGAAACGGGCAGCACCATGTGGGTGAGAATGTCCAGCACCCGTTTAAAACCCGTGTAGCTGGCCCGCACGTCCACCATGCCCGCGGTGGGCAGCAACTTGAAGGCGGTGGCAAACACCAGCATCAGCATCAGCGCGAACCAGAAGCTGGGCATCGCGTCCAGCATATAAGAAAGGTTGGAAAAGAACCGGTCGAAGAGTGAATCCTTTCTGCGCGCGGCCCTAAGGCCCATGCTGCCGCCCAAGAACACCGCGAAAACAAGCGAAGTGAGGCTCAAAAGCAAAGTGGGCACAACGCGCTCCCCCACAAGCTGGGTGACGGGCAGGTTGTTCCGATAAGAAAATCCGAAATCACCCTTCAAAAGGTTCTGAAGATACACGCCAAACTGGACAAGGATCGGCTTGTCCAGACCGTATTTTTCGGTGAGCGCGGCAACCATTTCCGGGTTCGGGTTGTCGATCCCCGCCATGATGGAAATCGGGTTCCCCGGCGCCACGCGCACCAGCGCAAAATTGATAAAAACAGAGAACACAACCGCAAGCATACAAACCGCAAAGCGCTTGCCAAGATATCGCGTCATTCCCTTATCTCCCCCACAGTCCGCCCCGGCTGCTTTCGCGGACTACTCTGGTAAATGAATTTACTTATGATACCATTTTGCCAGGGCCTGTGTCAACGAAGCGCCGGCACAAAAACGGTTGGATTATATAATACTATAGATATGAATATTGCATAAGCCGGAGCATAAAAAAGAACCGCCGGAACCTCTTAGACAGTTAACAAGAGCGCAAATCATAAGAAGCCCACGCAACGCCGGCCGGCTTCTTTCGGCGCCGCAGAGCCTTTTTACAGCGGGAAGTGGCACGCGAACGCGCGGCCGTTTTCTTCCGCCAAAGGCGGTTCCTTTTCGCCGCACACAGGCTGGGCGTACGGGCAGCGCTTGTGGAAGCGGCAGCCGGAAGGCGGGTCGATGGGGCTGGGCACCTCGCCCTGCAGAAGGTCTTTATCTTCCTTGCGCTGCTTGGGGTCCGGCTTTGGCGTGGAAGCGAGCAAAAAGCGGGTGTACGGGTGGCGCGGCGCTGTGAAAATATCCGCGGTGCTGCCGATCTCGCAAATTTTGCCCAAAAACATGACGCATACCCGGGTGGCGATGTAGCGCACCACCCCCAGGTCATGGGTAATAAACAGATACGTCAGATGATACTGGTGCTGCAAATCGTACAACAGGTTCAGAATCTGGGCCTGGATCGAAACGTCCAGCGCGGAAACCGGCTCGTCGCACACCACCAGCTCGGGGTTCAGCGCCAAAGCCCGGGCGATGCCGATGCGCTGGCGCTGCCCGCCGGAAAACTGGTGGGGGTAACGGCCCTTGTACTCCGTGGAAATGCCCACCACCTGCATCAGTTCTTCCACTTTTTGGGCCTGTTCCTTCGGGCTGCCCGCCTTGTGGATGCGCAAAGGCTCACCGATGATCTGGCCCACGGACATGCGCGGGTCCAAAGAGGCGTATGGGTCCTGGAAGATGAACTGCATCTTTTTGCGCAGGCTGCGCAGCTGCTTTTGCGGCATGGCGGTGATGTTTTCGCCGCCGAACAGCACCGTTCCGGCTGTGGGTTCGATCAGCCGCAGCAAAAGGCGGCCCAGGGTGCTCTTGCCGCAGCCGCTTTCTCCCACCAGGCAAAGGGTTTCGCCCCGGTAAATCGTCAGGTCCACGTTGGAAACGGCCTGCACCACCGAGCCCTTGTCTTTAAAATGCTTCACCAGGCCCGCGGCCTGCACCAGCACGTTGTTTTTTTCGTCGTTCATGCTTGCTCGCCTTCCTCCTCGAACAGGAAACAGCGCACCAGATGCCCCTTCCCCACGTCATACAGCGGCGGCTGTTCTTCTTTGCAGCGGTCGAAGGCACGCTCGCAGCGCGCGCAGAACCGGCAGCCTGTGGGCAGGTCGGTCAGGGTGGGCACGGTGCCGGGAATGTTGTACAGCCGCTGGTCGGAAGCCGTGCTGGGCATGGACGCCATCAGCCCCAGCGTGTACGGATGGCTGGGCTTTTCGAACAGCTCGAACACATCGGCGTGCTCCACCACCTGGCCGGCGTACATCACATACACCGAATCGCAGATTTCCGCCACGACCCCCAGGTTGTGGGTGATCATCAGGATGGAGGTGCCCTCTTCCTTTTGCAGCTGGCGCATCAGGTGCAGGATCTGGGCTTCGATGGTCACGTCCAGCGCGGTGGTGGGCTCGTCCGCGATCAAAAGATCCGGCCGGCAGATCATGGCCATGCCGATCATCACCCGCTGGCGCAGCCCGCCGGAAAGCTGGTGGGGGTACGCCTTGAAGCGCTTTTCCGGTTCCGGAATGCCCACGGCGCGAAAGATATCCACCACCCGGCGCTTCGCTTCTTCCTTGGTGATCTTCTGGTGCAGGGTGATGGCCTCCATCACCTGCTTGCCCACGGTCATGACCGGGTTCAGGCTGGTCATGGGTTCCTGGAAGATGATGGAGATCTTGTTTCCGCAGATGTCCCGGCGCGCTTCGCCGCTCATTTTCAGAAGATCCTCGCCGCGCAGCAGAATTTCCCCTTCCGCAACCCTGCCCCCCGGGGGCAAAAGCCCCATGACGGACATGGCCGTCATGCTTTTGCCGCAGCCGCTTTCCCCCACCAGGCCCACCGTTTTGCGAAACGGAATGCAAACGTCCACCCCGTCTACGGGCACAAGGTCCCCCGCGCGGGTGGCGAGCACCGTCTTGATGTTTTTGATGTGCAAGAGCAGCTCCGTCTCTTGATGTTCGATGACCGCGTCCATAAAAATCCCCTTTCGGCCGAATCGGGCGATCGCCCTTCCTTATAAAGCCGGCGGCAGCGCGCTTTTTGCCGCCGGTTTTATAAAGAAGGGTTCTCGCAGGATGGACCTGCCATCCTGCGAGAATGCTGAATCCATTACATGTTGCTTAAAAACCGAAGGCGCGTTATTGGGCGGGCTTGAGGTCCCCCAGGAAGAAGCGGTAGGTGGACGCGCTCCACGGGTTGAGGCCGGTCAAGCCGGTGCGGTACGCGAAGTTGAAGGTGGATTCATACAGCGGCACCATGTTGGCGAACTGCACCTGCAGTTCGAGCGCCTGCTTCATCACGTCCTTGCGGGCTTCGTCGGTGGGGAAGCTGCCGAACTGGGCGACCAGCGCGTCATATTCCGGGCTGGCTTCCATATAGCGTCCGTAGAAGTTCGTGCTGGTGAAATAGGTCAGCAGGTCTTCCGCGGAGGACTGGTCGTTGCCGTATTCCCAGAAGCTCAGGCCGAATTCGCCGCTGGTGAAGAAGTTGTTGTAGGTGCTTTCGTCCACCTGCTGGATTTCGGCGGTGATGCCGACGGCCTGCAAATCGGCCTGCACGGACTGAGCCAGCGCGGCATGCTGCTGGGTGGCGCGGATGGGGATCACGATGTCCTTGGTGTAGTTGGCTTCTGCAAGCAATGCAGGGACCTTGCTCGGGTCATACCCCAGCGGCGGAACCAGACCGGCGTAGACGCCCAGTTCCTTCGCCGAGAACAGGTCCGTGGCGACGGCGGCGTCGGGCTGCTCGTTCAGGATCGCGGCCTTCTGGGGATCGATGGCGTGGGCGACGGCCTGACGCAAAGCGCGGTTGTTCGTAAAGGGTTCGCCGGCCATGATGACCATGGTCTGGGACCAGCCCGTCTTCTGGGAGACGGTGATTTCCGGGATGCCCTTGGCTACGGAGACCTGGTTGGGCGTCAGGTTGACCACGAGGTCAATCTCGCCGTTTTGCAGGGCGATGACCGACGTGGCGGATTCCATCGGCGGGCGCATCACCAGGTTCTTAAAATAAGGCGCGCCCAGGAAATAGTCCTCGTTGGCCACCAGGTGAACGACGTCGTCGCTGCCCTTGGAAACGAACTTATAGGCGCCGGAACCGACGGGGTTCTGGGCAAAAGCCACAGGGTCGGCCTGGTACGCCGTGGGGGAAACCAAGTGCGGGCGGGCCATCAGCGAGTAATAAATGGGGGTGTAGGGCTGGCCCTTTGTGAGCTCGACGGTGTATTCGTCGATGGCTTTCCATTCGGGAATGAGGTCGTTCAGCCAGGCGTTCAGCTCCACATCGTGGGAGGTGGTAAACGCGAAGATGACCGCTTCCGCGTTCAGGGGCGTGCCGTCGTGGAACTTGATGTCCTTGCGCAGGTGGATGGTCAGCTTCGTGCCGTCCGTGCTTTCTTCCCAGCTTTCGGCAACGTGGGGCGCGGGGTTGCCGTCGTCGTCGATGCGGAACAGCGTGTCATAAATCTGATAGCAGACCTGCCAGTCGGAGTCGTAGCTGGTCAGCGGGTCAAAGTTGCTGCCTGTCGAGTTCATGACCACGGTCAGCGTGTCGCCAAAATCCACGGCTTCGGATTTGCCGGGATCGGCGGACGCGCCGCAGCCGGCCAGCAGTCCGCACAGCATCAGCGCGGCAAGGGCCAGAGCGAAGAGCTTTTTCATGGGATGGGTCCTCCTTCTCATTTTCACTTTGCGAATGTTGCGCATATTCCTAAAAGGCGGGGAACCGCCCCGCCTGGGGAAACGGGGTCAAAGCTCTGCCCGGCGGGGGTCCAGGGCGTCGGCCATGCCGTCCCCCAGCAGGTTGAAGGACAGCGCGGTGATGACCACCGCCAGCCCCGGGAAGAGCACCATGTACGGATACTGCCGCATCCAGCCCGTCGCTTCCTGGAGCATGCTGCCCCATTCCGGCGCCGGGGGCTGCACCCCCATGCCGATGAAACTCAGGGCGGCCGCGCCCATGATCAGCCCGGCGATGTTCATCATCGCGTTGACAAGGATGGGGCCGATGGCGTTGGGCAGCACGTGGCGGAAGATGATGGACAGGCGCGTGGCGCCCACGGAACGGGCGGCTTCGATGTATTCCTGCCGCACCACGGTGATGACCACCGAGTGGATCATGCGGGTGAAGTGCGGCGTGTAGGAAATCACCATGGCGAAGAACATGCTCTTGAGCCCCGCGCCCATGGCGGCCACGATCACCAGAATCAGCAGCGTGGGGGGAATGCTCATCATCGCGTCCATGGTGCGCATGACGAGCATTTCGAACTTTTTGCCCAAATACGCGGCCGAAGCGCCCAAAAAACAGCCGATCAGGGTGGACAAAAACGTGCACACCAAGCCAAAAAGCAGGGAATAGCGCGCGCCGTGGATCACCCGGGCGAACACGTCGCGGCCAAAGGCGTCCGTTCCGAACCAGTGCGCGGCGTTCGGGCCCTGGTTGCGGATTTCCGGGTGGTGCGCCAGGGCGCGGGTTTCGTAATCGGCGATCACGTCGGCAAAGACCGCCACCAGCGTGATCAGCACCACCACCACCAAAGCGGCCATGGCGATCTTGTTTTTTTTCAGGCGGGTCCACACTTCCCGCATGGGCGTGGGCTGCGCCGTTTCGATCATTTTGCGTCGCTTGCGAGAAAACAAAATCAAGATCTCCTATCTTAAGGCAAAGGGCGTTGAACCCCTGCGGTTTTCAGGGCCGAAAAGCCCGCCATCGCGTTGTTCCCGGCGCTTGGAGCAGCACCCGCTGCACCTTTGCGCCGCTTCCGGCCCTGAAAACTCTCCGGCCGCCAAGCGGCCAGTTGGATGCAGTTCGCGGAGCGGAAAGGGTCCCAGCGCGCTATGCCGACTGACGATGACAAAGAAATGCGCCCAACTGGCCGCTTGGCGGCGCAGGGGTTCAGTTCCCCTTGCCTTAATCCGCGTACGACGCTTTGATGCGCGGGTCGATAAAGGCGTATAAAATGTCCACCACCAGCATGATCACCATGAACACCACGCACAAAAAGATGGTGGCCCCCATGACGACCGGCACGTCCTTGATCTTGATGGCGGACAGGATTTCGTTGGAAAACCCGGGGATGCCGAAGACCACCTCGGTGATCAGCGCGCCGCCCAGCAAAGACGCAAAGCTCATGCCCAGCTGGGAAACCACGGGCAAGAGGGCGTTTCGCAGCGCGTGCAGGAAGATCTGGCGCCTACGGGAAGCGCCCTTGGACTTGGCGGTGCGCACATAATCCTGGCCGATGCTTTCGAGCATCGTGGCCCGGGTAATGCGGGAAAGATACGCCGCAATGGGCAGCGCCAGCGTCATCACCGGCATGACCAGGTGCTTCCACGTGCCCACGCCGCTGGACGGCAGCCATCCCAGCTGAAGGGAAAAGAGCAGCATGGCCATCAGCCCCAGCCAGAAGCTGGGCACGCTGGCAATGAGCATGGAAAACGTGGTGGTGACCGTGTCCGCCAGGGAATATTGCTTGACTGCGGACAAAATCCCCAGCGGGATGCCGATCAGCGCGCTGAACAGCACGGAAAACACGGCGATTTCCAGCGTGCGCGGGAATTTGGGCAGCAGGATCTGCACCACCGGCTGCTGGCTTTTGTAAGACCTGCCCATATCCCCCCGCAGCAGGCCGCCTGCATAGTCCAAAAAGCGCTCCAGCACAGGCTTGTCCAGGCCGAACTGGGCGTTCACCGCCTGCACCTGCTGTTCGGTGGCGGTGGGGCCCAGCATCATGCGGCCGGGATTGCTGGGGGTGGCGCTCAGGATCAAAAACACCAAAAGCACCACGAAAACCAGCGTGGGGATCATGATCAACAAGCGTTTTACAATGTATTTCGTCATAGCATTTTCATCAAAAGGTCAGGCTCCGTTCAATCGTCCATGCCCAGCGCGCGCTCGGCAAAGAGCTGCATTTCCGCGCTGGTGCGGTAGAACACGTCCCCGGTGCCCAAATCGTGGCTGCCCCGGGCCAGCACCCGCAGCAAGCAGGGCGCGTTCCGGTTGAGTTCCTGCATCTTCGCGGCGAACTTCTTGGCGTGATAGGGCGGAACGTTGTTGTCGAACTCGCCGGTCTGCACAAAGATCGGCGGGTAGGCCGCGCCTTCCTTGATGTTGTGGTACGGGGAATAGGACAGCATGTATTCGAACATCGCTTCCTCCCGCGGGTTGCCGTACTCGGTGATGTACATGGGGCCGCGGTCGTCAAAGCAGAAACGGATCATGTCCGTGTGGGGCACCGCCGCCACCACCGCGCCGAAAGCTTCCGGCTGCTGGGTGACGGCCGCGGTGACCAGCAGGCCGCCGTTGCTGCCGCCGTTGATTGCGATGCGCGAAGGCTTCGTCCAGCCTGCTTCCACCAGCCATTTCGCAATGTCTATAAAATCGAAGAAGGCGTTCTTCTTGCTGTCCCGCCAGCCGGCTTCGTGCCATTTTGCGCCGTATTCGCTGCCGCCGCGCAAAATGCAGTGCACGTACATGCCGCCTTTGTCCACCCAGTCCACCACGTCCAGCCCCATAAAAAAGACGGTGTAGTTCGGATTGAGGGAAACGTTGTACCCGCCGTAGCCGTACATCAGCACCGGCGTGTCCCCGTTGGGGGTCAGGCCGTTTTTGTGCACCAAAAAGGCGAGGATGCGGGTGCCGTCCCGTGCGGTGATCGCCTGTTTTTCCACGGCGACGTCCGTTCGCGGCGCGCCGCCGCGCCGGCTGTACGCGATGGTGACTTCGCCGGTTTTCAGGTCGTACCGCAGCACGGACGGCGGGCAGACGAAGCTTTCGAAGTTCAGGTACAGCGCTTCCGCCCCCACCGGCAAAACCGGCGGCCGTTCCGCCGAAAGGGCGAGGGCGCCCAGCCTGTCCGGCAGGTTCAAATCTCCCAAACGCGCGCCATTGCCGTCATACAGCTCCGCTTCGCTGGCCACGTCGTTCAAATACACGGCGAGCATCCTGTCCCCCGCGGTCATCACGCCCTCAAGCGGCCGCGTATCCTCGGGAAGGATTTCTTGGGCTTGCCCCAGGTCCAGCGTGCCGAAAAGCGCCACGACTTTGCCCTTGGGCGCGTTGTTGTTCGTAAAGAAATAATGGGTGTCGCCCATGCTGCCCACGTGGTGGTACACATGGCCGTCGTCGGGGGTCATCCTCGTCACGGCGCCGGTCTTCGGATCGAAGTGCAGCACCCGGGTGTTGACATAGCTGATGTTCACATGGATGAACAGATCCCCTGCCGGCGCGGTTTCCAGGGTGACGAACACGGCGCTGTCCCGCTCGGTGTAAAGGATGCGGATTTCGCCGGTTTTCAGCTCGTACGCCCGGACGGTGTTGATGCTGGTCCCCGCCAGGGAATCGGCCACCGCGTCGGAATAGTAAAGCGCGCTGCCGTCCGGCGCCCAGACGAAGGAAAACATGCCGTCCAGCGCGGCGAACACATCACCCGAAGAAATGCGCAGCAGCAGCACGCTGGGCCGCGCCGCGCCGTTTTGCAGCACGAAGAGGGCCGCCACGTCTTCATCGGCCGGGCAGGGCGAAACGCCGTACACATGGAACGCGCCGCCGGCCTTTTCGTCGTCCATCAGGGTGAAAAGTTCGTTGAAATCCCGGTCCAGCACGACGGCGGCGGTTTCCCCCGCGGGGGAGCGGCGGCTGGCATACAGCCTGCCGTGGCATTCCTGCACATCGGAATAGGACGGTTTTTCGGCTTTTTTCGCCAGAAGCGCGGCGCGCGCGGCCACCTTGTCGCCGTTTTGAACGAACCAGTCGGTGGTAAATTCATTTTGCGCGGCCACAAAAGCCCGGGTCGCGTCGTCGTTCGCTTCCATCCACGCAAAGGGATCGTTCAGGGTGCGTCCGGCGCATTCGTAGCTGAAGGCGCGTTTCTCCGGTTTCGGATAATTCCAGGGCACGGCAAATACCTCCAAAATCTTACACTTGCACACCAACGTTGCAATGTATAAAAGGAAACTGTAATATTTGCACATCATACTACGTTATCGCGCTGGATACAAGTCGAAACGGGGCGGATTCTGCATAAAAACTCATGAGAATGGCAAAACCCTCCGCTCTTTCTCTGCCAAAAATACACAAAAAAATGCACAAAAAAAGGCGGCAGGTTTTTCTGCTCTGCCCAACCGCGCGAAATCATGGGGTTAATCACGCATAAAAATCCAGCGTTGCAGCGTTGACGCTGGGCGGGCCCCAGAGTTCAAGGCCCCGAACCACACCTAAAAGCAGGCCCGCGCCTGCCTGTCCGCAGGCTTTTTCAACCTTTTTGCCGTCGTTTTCCTCCTCCCGCCGGGCCTGCCGTCCGGCCATATCGAAGGCCCCCGCCCCTGGCCTGGCAGGGACGGTCTTCCGCCCATCGGCCCGGTGGCTGGTCGTAGCCGAGCGTGGGGAAGAACCGGGCGGCGGCCAGGGGATTGCCCGGCCCAAGAGAAGAGCTGCCCGCGCTTTTTTCGCACATTTTTGCGCATTTATTGGTTTTTGAGTCAGACGCCCCGAAATACTGCGCTGCAGAACGGCCGTTGCGGTCCGTTTTGCCGGGCGGCATTTGGCATAATCATGCCGTTCATGCATAAACAACCACTGCGCCGCCGCTGCGCGTGGCCTGCACAAGGGGTGTGCCGCGGGCGCAAAACGCGTCGGCCGGCCGCCAAAATCAGCCGCGCGGCCGGTTGGGGCGCGCTTTTTTCGGGCGATTCTCCAAACGGTTCCCCGCGGCTCTGCTTCCCGCCCCGGACTACGCAAACACGCGCGCCACAATTATGGAAACAATAAATCCGAACCGAATTCCAATCGGAATCAGATTCGGATTCTATAATGACTTAAAGTAATGAAGCAACCGTGAAAAAAGATTTTTTAAGTGCAGCAAAGTACCCAAGCCTTTTTCTGCTTCAACTCAGAATTCTTGCGTTATCTTTAGAATACGCTCATATTTTTCCGTAAGGTGTTTTTCTGTCTGTCAGGCAAACCAGATAGTCCACACTGGTCTTGTAAAAACGTGCCAACTTTACGATGACTTCCAACGGAACAGCGCGTTCTCCGCGCTCGTACTTGGAATAAAGCGACTGGTCGCACAGCAAATATTCCGCCACCTGCCGTTGTGTCAGGTCGGCATCCTCCCGCATATCACGGATTCTCAAACGCATCGTCATCACCAAACCAACTATAGCAAAGGACATATAGTCCTATCGACCTTTAGGACTATATGTCCTAAAATATCTTGAGGTGATGACAATGCCCGATTATAAAGAAATGTATTTGAAAATATTCAGGGCATGTGAGCAGGCGATCAATATCCTGATTTCGGCACAGCGGGAATGCGAAGAGCGTTACAGTTCCTCGACCGAGCCTGAATTGACATTGGTTTCGTTGCTGACAGAAAATAAAAAGGGCGCGGACGCTGAATAATGCAAAATCCACATTCTTAAGCATAAAAAAACACAGCTTCTCCCGAGTGGAAAGCTGTGTCTTTTCTGGTGGAGCATAGGAGATTCGAACTCCTGACTTCCACACTGCCAGTGTGGCACTCTAGCCAGCTGAGCTAATGCCCCAAGCACAAGGATTATTATAGAGCATGTCCTGGGGTTTGTAAAGCACTTTGTTCGAAAACCGGGCTCCTTTTTGCGGCGGCCCGGATTCGGGGCTTTTTGGCGCGCCCGGGTACTGTTGTATTGACAGGACGAGCGGGTGGGTGATAAAATCGTTCCATGTTCGCAAGATAGAGGCGCATTTTTGCATCAGTACCGCGGGAGAGGCTGCCGCAAGCCCCAGACCCCGCGCAAAAGGGCAAAATGCCGAAGGGGTGCGTTTCGCGGCGCCGCATTTCCTGGGCGCGGGGCCAACAGCCCCGCGACTGTCGCCATTTTGGCGGAGTGCTTCTTGCTCGGCTTGTATCGGCGTTTTTGCCGGGGAATAAAGTCGCAGTAAAAAGGCAGTCCGTCTGAGGCTGCCTTTCGCTGTATCTGCCCAAGGCGTCTTTGGGACCAGGCGGGCGGCAAACCGGAATGCGCGAATGAGCCGAAAGGGGAATAACGCGGTTTTGCCGCGCTGATGATTGAAATCGTTTATAGGAGGCACGAAAATGTACAACATTGCCGTCGTTGGCGCAACCGGAATGGTTGGGCGCAAATTCCTTGAAGTGCTGTCCGAGCGAAAGCTCCCGGTGGCGAATTACCATCTCTTTGCTTCGGCCCGCAGCGCGGGGACGGTCATCGACTTCATGGGCAAGCCCCACGTGGTCGAGGAACTGACCGATACCTGCTTCGATGGCAAGGATATTGACATCGCTCTCTTTTCCGCGGGCGGCGCCACCAGTCTTCGCTTCGCCCCGGTCGCGGCCGCCAAGGGCATCGTCGTCATCGACAATTCCGCAGCCTGGCGCATGGACCCACAGATTCCCCTGGTCGTGCCGGAGGTGAACGCCCACGCAATCGCCGATTACAAGGCGAAGAACATCATCGCAAACCCAAACTGCTCCACCATTCAGGCCGTCGTGGCGCTCAAGCCCCTGCACGACGCTTACGGCATCAAGCGCATCGTGTATTCCACCTATCAGGCGGTTTCCGGCGCGGGGGTGAAGGGCTATGACGACCTGAAGGGCGGAATCTGCGGCGAAGCGCCCCAGAAATTCCCATACCCGATTTTCGGCAACTGCCTGCCCCATATTGATTCGTTCCTCGAAACGGGCTACACCAAAGAGGAACAGAAGATGATCGACGAAACCCAAAAGATCCTGGGCGATCCGTCCCTTCGCATCACCGCCACCACCGTCCGGGTGCCGGTTTTCCACGGCCACAGCGAATCCATCAACGTGGAGCTGAAAACCCCCTTCGAGCTGGACGACGTCCGCGCGAAGCTCGCGGCCCAGCCCGGCATCGTGATCCAGGACGATCCCGCCAACCTCGTTTACCCCATGCCCATCAGCGCCCAGGACAAGGACGGGGTTTTCGTCGGCAGGATCCGCAGGGATTTCTCGGTAGACAACGGCCTGAACCTGTGGGTGGTGGCGGATAATATAAGGAAGGGCGCGGCCACCAACACCGTTCAGATCGCCGAAGCGCTGATCCAAAAATGGGAGAGCGGCGAAATCACGAAATGACCTGCCGCAGCATACAATACGCAGAAAGCCAACAGGAGGTGCCAGATGTCACTGTTCACCGGCTCGGGCGTGGCCATCATAACGCCCTTTGACGACAGCGGCGTAAACCTCGCCTGCTATGAAAAGCTGATCGACCGCCAGATTCATTTGGGAACAGACGCGATCATCGCGCTGGGCACCACGGGCGAACCTTCCACCATGACCGAATCCGAAAAAAAGGAAGCCATTGCCTGCGCAATCAGCACCGCCGCGGGGCGGGTGCCCGTCATCGTCGGCACTGGGGGGAACAACACGGCAAAGGTGATCGCCGATTCCAAGCGCGCGCAGGAAATGGGCGCGGACGGATTGCTGCTCGTCACCCCGTATTACAACAAATGTACCCAGGACGGCCTCGTCGCCCACTTTGCGGCTGTCGCCGAATCGGTGGACATCCCCATGATCGTCTATAACGTGCCCGGCCGCACGGGGGTGAACATCCTTCCGGCGACCATGAAGAAGCTCGCGGGGCTCAAGAACATCGTGGGCATCAAGGAAGCTTCGGCAAACATCGAGCAGATTACCGAAACCGCCCGCCTCTGCCCGGAGATCGACCTGTATTCCGGGAACGACGACCACGTTCTGCCCCTGCTTTCCCTGGGGGGGAAGGGGGTCATCTCCGTCACCGCAAATGTTTGCCCCAAGGAAATGCACGACCTTTGCGCCGCCTGGTTCGAGGGGGACATCGCCCGCTGCCGGGCCATCCAGTTCATGCTGAACCCGCTGACCAAGCTGCTCTTCAGCGAGGTCAACCCCATTCCCGTCAAGGCGGCGATGAACATGCTGGGGTTCGACGCCGGCATTCCCAGGCTGCCTCTCACCCCGCTTGCCGAAGCGAATGCGGAGAAACTTTCCGAAAAGCTGCTCGCCATGGGCATTTCGGGCTAGGTGGCGGCCATGGTAAAGCTGATCATCAACGGCGCCAGCGGCGCGATGGGCAAAACCATCGCCCAGTGCGCCGCCGCAAGAAGCGGTGAATTCGAGGTTGTGGCCGGGGTGGCGAAGCACTTCCCGGAGGGTTTTTCAGCGGACTTTCCCCTGTTTCTCACCCAGGGCGAATGCGAAGTGCCCGCGGACATCGTGGTTGATTTCTCCATGCCGGAGGCTTTGCCCGGCGTGATCGAACTGGCAAAGCGACTGAACGCCGGGCTGGTGATCGGCACCACCGGCCTGAAGGAAGCGGATTATGAAAGGATCCGGGAAGCGGGCGGGGTCATCCCTGTTTTTCTCGCTTCGAACATGTCCCTGGGCGTGAATCTGCAGATCGATCTCGTCAAGCGGGCGGCATCCTTTTTGGGCGACCCCTTTGAGGTCGAGATCATCGAGCGCCACCACCACAACAAGGTGGACGCGCCCAGCGGCACCGCGATGACCCTGGCCAAAGCGATCGCCGAGCAGTACCCGGACGGCAGGGAGCTGGTTTACGAGCGCCACAGCGTGCGCCAAAAGCGCGACCCGAGGGAGATCGGCATGCACGCGGTGCGCGGCGGATCGATCGTCGGCGATCATGACGTCATGTTCATCGGGGACGACGAGATCCTGGAGATCATCCATTCCGCCCGCTCCAAGAAGGTCTTTGCCCAGGGCGCCCTGCGCGCGGCCCAGTTCATCCGCGGCAAGGAGCCCAAGGTTTACAGCATGGGCGAGATCTTCGCGGACCTCAACGCCCTGACGGATGTTTACGCCGCGGCCGAGCAAAGCGCCATAACCTTAAGCGGAGTGGATGCCTCGCCCCTTCTCGTGGCGGAGATCTTCGGCGCCATCGCCGCCGCCGGCGTCAATGTCGACATGATCAGCCAGAGCGCGCCGAAGGACGGCAGGGCGGATATTTCCTTCACCCTGCCGGATCAATCCCTGCCCGCGGCCCTTTTGGCCCTCGAACCCTGGAAGGCGTCCTTGCGCCACACCAGCGGCCTCGCGAAGCTTTCCGTCGAGGGCTTTGGCATGGAGCACCGCCCGGGAATCGCGGCGCGGATGTTCAGGGTGCTGGCGGACGCGGACGTCGCGGTCAGGCTGGTGACCACCAGCGAAACGAAGATCAGCTACTGCATAGACAGAAAGGATCTTGACGCCGCCGTGGAGGCGACCAAGAAAGCCTTTGGCGTGTAAACAGGAGTATTCGATCAAGAAAAGCACCCCGACCGTTAAACGGCCGGGGTGCTGAAATCTTCTCATGCCTTCATATCTTGACTTTTTCCCTCAAATTGATATAAGTTCAAAAAACAACGATCCATTGCCCACATTTTCGCAGAATGTCTGGAAAGGAAGCCAAATGGCCAAAACAGAAGGAAAATCGGGCTGCGGGCCGCCCGCCTGCACGGGCGGAGAAACGGGCGGAGGGGAAGAAATACTCTACATGATCGGCGAGATCGAGGAAATATCCGGCCTGAACGCCCAGACGATCCGCCGCTACGACGCGAAGGGGATCCTTTTGGGCACGCGGGACAACATAAACAATTACAGGTATTATGATTCCATAGAGCTTTGCATGGCGATATGGATCAGGTATCTGCGCAACTTCGGCTTTTCCCTGAACGAAGTTGAGAAGTTCATCAACGGCGACCTTGAAAATCAGGTGAACATGGTTCATCATCTCGACGCCAGGCTGAAAAGAGAGCAGCGGCTGTTGGCCTGCAGGCTGGACTGCCTGAAGGAACTGCGGATCGCGTCCGAGCGCGCCCTTGCAGACCCGGAAGAATGCGGGGTGCAGACGCGCCCGGCGATGCTCGGCACCTTTTACAGGGATCGCGACAAGCTGATCCGGGACGAGGAGGACCGCACGCGCATGGCGCACTGGATCAACAGCACGCCCATGGTCCGGCCGATGTTTTGCGTCGGCCACAGCTTTCTGTTCGACAAAGACCACCCCAACGCCGAATACAAGATAGGCCAGTGCATACCGGTGCGCTACAACAAAATCGTGGGCATACAAAAAGACAAATACAGCGTATCCATACCTTCCTGCCGGTGCATACACACCGTGTACGAGGGCTACGACGCGCTGAAGAGCCGCACGGGCTATCTCGATCTGGTCAAAGAGCGGATCGAGCGGTTCGCGCGGGACAACGCCCTGACCTTATCCAAAAAACCGATCTACGGCAGTTCCTTTTACAGCAGAAGAAGGGAAGAGGGGCTTCACCATCTGGCGCACATGTGGATACCTATCGAATAGCTGATAAAATTTTATTTTAACCATTGACCTTTACATATGTAAGACCCTATATTTGGTGCAGGAGCTCCTAAAACAGATCCCCGTCACTTCTTTTGCACGAACATTCAGGAGGGAAAATGAAACATACACTGAAAAAAGGCCTGGCGTTGCTGATTACCATAGCGATGCTCCTAAGCTTTGCCGCATGCGCGGGCCAGACGGCGGATACCGAAGGGACGCCGCCGCCCGCTCCGGTGGAAACAGCCGGCAAATACACCGACGGCACCTACACCGCCAGCGCCTATGGCATGAACGGCGAAGTGCCCGTGACCGTAGTCGTTGAAAACGGCGCGATCGCCTCCGTTGCGGTCGGCGACAACAGCGAGACCGAAGGCATTGGCTCCACGGCCATAGACCGGCTGCCCGCCGCGATCGTCGAAGCGCAGGATCCCGACGTTGACGCCGTTTCCGGCGCAACCATCACCTCCAACGCGATCATCAAGGCCGTCAAGATCGCGCTGGAGCTGGAAAAAGCCGAGGACGCTTCCGCCCCCGGCGAAACATCCGCAGACGTTATCGTCGTCGGCGCGGGCCTGGCCGGTCTGGTGGCCGCGTACCAGTCCGCCGAGCTGGGCGCCTCCGTCCTCCTTCTGGAGCAGAGCGGCGCCGTCGGCGGTTCCTGCCGCTATGCGGGCGGCTATGTCAGCGGCGCCGGCACCAAACTGCAGCAGGCCGCCGGCCTGAAGGACAGCGCCGAGCTGGCTTACGAAGACATGATCAACATCGGCGGCGCGGGCAACTTCAACCCCGAGCTCGCGTGGATGCACGTGCAGCGCGCGGGCGAGATGGTCGACTGGATCGGGGACGAGCTTGGCGTCAAGCTGGGCGAACCGGGCTTCGGCGCTTACACGCCCACCAACGTTCCCCGCGTTTACCAGACCGCAACCGGCGGCATTGAATTCTTCAATGCGATGAACGGCAAGGTCGAAGAATGCATTGCCGAAGGCAGCGTCACCCTGCTTTTGAACACCAAGGCGGACGCGCTCACCAACGACGCGGCCGGCGCCGTCAACGGCGTTGTCGCGAACGGCGTCACCTATGGCGCCAAGAGCGTCATCCTCGCCACCGGCGGCTACGGATACAACGAGGAATGGGTCCAGCGCTACAACTTCAAGAACTCCAGGACCTCCGCTCCCGCCACCGCCATCGGTTCCGGCTACGACCTGGCCGAAGCCCAGGGCGCGTCCTTCAGCAACATGGAGTATCTGCCCGCCTATCCCGGCGCCGTGGACACCAGCGAGGACACCTACGGCATGACGCTGTCCGCCAACACCAGCGGCTGGTCCGGGGCCATCTGGGTGGATAAAAACGGCGGCCGCATGGTCGACGAGGTGGATTTCACCGTCGCCGCGCGCCAGTTGGCCTGGGAAAACGCGGAAGACAACTACGTCTATATCCTTTTCACCCAGGACATGATGGACAGCGCCGAGAAGCCTCTTTTCAGCGTTGACGCCGCCAACGGCAACTGGGACCGCTTCAGCGCGGAACTTGAAGAGGGTTACTGCGTGTTCTCGGGCTCCACCATCGAAGAGCTGGCCGCCAAGGCGGGCATCAGCGCGGAAGGGCTTGCCGCCACCGTCGGGCAGTACAATACCGACGTCAAGGCCGGAGAGGATTCCGTGTTCGGGCGCACCAAGAACCTGATGGCGTTTGAGGGCGGCACCTTCTACGCCGTGCGCACGGTTCCCTACATCCTGCTGACCAAGGGCGGCGTGGATATCGACACCTCCGCCGCCGTGCTCCGGGCGGACGGCTCCAAGGTCGAAGGTCTGTTCGCCTGCGGCGAGCTCATCGGCGGCGCCAACATCGGCGGTTTTGGCAGCATCGGCGGTCTGGCGCATTCCATCTGCTTCACCTGGGGCACCATATCGGCCGAATCCGCGGTATCCCGCGCGCTGGGAACCGAAGTTCATGTCGCCACCTACAAAGGCGTGGCCGAGGAACTGCCCGCAGCATAAAAACCGACTGCACAAATGCCGGGACGGAGTGCTCCGTCCCGGTCATGGCGTCAAAAAAGGCCCGCGGGCCTTTTTTGACGTTTGGCCTTCAAGGTCGTTGGCGAAGCCGACATCAATCCTCGATGAGGTGCCGAAATCTGTGATTTCGGCGCGCTTCGCGCGGGGTAATTTTCGGTCATTCCTGACCGAAATGGTACGTCAAAACGGGCTCTGGTCGTTGGCGAAGCCGACATCAATCCTCGATGAAGTGCCGACATCTGTGATTTCGGCGCGCTTCGCGCAGGGTAATTATCGGTCAGGAATGACCGAAATGGTACGGCAAAACGGGCTCTGGTCGTCGGCGAAGCCGACATCAATCCTCGATGAAGTGCCGACATCTGTGATTTCGGCTCATGCCGTCAGTTTTGATTGAAGCCCAGTGGCTCCGGACCCTGAAACCCTGGGATAGGATTTTTCGGCAGCCTGGCCGGAACGGAGCGCTCCGTCCCGGATTCTTTTATTTTACAGAATGAAAAGCCGCGCTCGGTGGATCCCGGGGCTTGTGACTCCGGAGCAAAAAGCAGCGGGCCTTCGATTTTTCGTCCTTTGCCCGCTATAAACGCTGCGGCATTTTGGGTGAAAAGTATGATCTCAAAGAAGCGCGGGCGGTGCCGCTGATGCCATCGGGCCGGGGATTAAACAAAGCCCGGCCCGGTTTGATGCGGGGTTAAAGCAGCCGCCCCCCGGTCAGGTCTACGCAGGCCCCGACGGCGAACGCGGTTTTTTCGGACGCCAGCATAACGCACATCCAGCCCATATCCTCCGGCTCGGCGATGCGGCCCAGGGGGCTGCGGCGCCGGATCACGGCAAGTTCTTTGACCCATTCCTCCGGCTGCTCCCGCTCCTTTTTCACCTGGGCCTGGTTGCGCACGAAGCCGGGCATGACGCCGTTGACGTGGATGCCGTATTTTGTGATTTCCGCTGCCAGGGATTTGGTGAAGCCCATGTTCCCCGCCTTGGAGGTGACGTAATGCGTTTGCCCGGGAGAGGTGGAGGATACGCTGGCCTTGGAAAGCACGTTGATGATGTGCGCTCCGCCATAACCGCGGTTCAGCACGTGGCGCACCAGCTCCCGGGAGCAGAGGAACATGCTCGACGTGTTGTTCCTGACCATGCGCTCGTATTCTTCAAGGCTCATGTCCTTGATTTCGACTGTGCGAAGGTCCACAAGCCCGGCGTTGTTGACCAGCACATCGATTCCGCCGAAGAGCCCGGCCGACTGGGAAAAGAGGGAGGAAACCTCCTCTTCGACGGAAACGTCCGCCCGGATTGCCACGGCTTTGCCCGGCCCGGCCGCGGTCAATTCCGCCGCGAAGGCTTCCGCCTGGGCCCGGTCCGAGCGGTAATTGACGACGACGTTTGCGCCCTCTTTCGCAAAGGCCCCGCATATGCCCGAACCGATCCCCTTTGAACCGCCGGTTACGATAACGGTTTTTCCTTGTATTCCAAGATCCATGATTGCGCCTTTCGGTATTTTCAAGAAATTTTTCTGCGTTGGGAATGGAAGATAGATACAATCATAGAACCGGCTGCGCCTCTTGTCAAGAATCCGCGGCGCCCCAGGCGCGCAAGGTCCGGCTGATCCCCGCGCGCCAAAAAAGTAAAAAACCCCGCTGCGAACGGGGGGCGGGGGGATCTGTGCGGCGCAAGGGGTCACGTTTCATGCATCAGCAGAATCGCGCAGACGTCGCCCTCCTTCCCCGGTTCCACAAAGACGGCCGTGGTCAGGGTTCTCAGGGAATCGCCCCCGCCCACCGGGCGGCTGCCCTCGAAAGCGGCGCTTTTTTCGCCGTGCCTTCGGATCGAGAGCAGCGCCTCGCGGGAAAAGGCGGCGGAAAACGCCTCCCTGCATTCCGGATAAAAGCTGTTCCCGATTTCGGAAACCAGATGCTCGTAGCTTCCCGAATCGTTGGGGAAGCCGCTTTCGTATCCGCGGCAGCCCATGATGTAACAGCAGTTTTTGGTCAGGTTGGCGAATATGACGATGGTAAAATAGACCGAAACCGCACTCAGCAGCTGGTCCAGCTCGTCGGCGTCAAAAAGCTCCGACCGGACCGCGGAAACCGGCGCGTTTCCGGTGAATTTGTAATTCCCCAGTTCCATTTCATGGGAATAGAAGGCATAGTCGTTCTTGCCGTTGCGCTTGACGTAATAAAGCGCCCTGTCCGCTTTTTTATACAGCGTTTCAAAACAGTCGGCGCCCGTGTTTACCACGGCGCCGATGCTGCCGTGCAGCTGCATTTCGCCGGCTTCGCCGAAACGAATCCTGGAAAGCCGCTGCACAAGGGAAGAAACGGAATTGCGCAGCTTTGCTTCGCTGCCGATGTTTCGCAAAAAAGCCATGAACTCGTCCCCGCCGACCCGGCCGATGATGTCCGTCGTGCGGAAGTGCTTTTTCATCGTCGCGGCGACCTGCAGGATCGCCCTGTCGCCCTCGGCGTGGCCCAGGGTGTCGTTCAAGCTCTTCAGATTGTCAATGTCCAAAATCAGCAGGGCGCTGGTCTGGTTGGGGTTTTCGGCAAGGGAAAGGGAAATCATCCGTTCCGTGGCCGCCTTGTTGAAAAGCCCGGTCATCATGTCCGTCATCGCGCGCAATTCAAGGAGGGCTTTTTCGCGCTTTTCCCGGTCGATGTTGGAGAGCTTGCCGATCACCCGGGCGGGCTTGTCCGGCCTGTCTGCAAAGGAGGAAAGCAGCACGGAAAACCACGCGTATTGGTTGTTCTTGTCCAGCAGCCGAAGCTCGCCGGTAACGTTACTCCGGTTATCTTCGATTTCCCGCATCAGCCTGTCGAACTCCCCGCGGTCCTCCGGGTGAAGGCGGTCGCAGTTCAAAAAACTGTCAAGATCGGGGCACTTGTCGAGGAACCAATCGAAGTTCTCGCTGGCCTCGATAGTTCTGTCGGCAAAGTTGAGTTCGAATATGATGACATCCGAATTCCGGGCCATCAGCCTGTACCGCTCTTCGGAAAGCTCCAGCCGCAGCTTGTCGGACCGCATGCGCTCGCTTTCCGCGCGGCACGCTCTTCTCGTTCGGATCAGCGCGGCCAGCAGCAGCAGGCAGAGGGATACGGCGGCGGCCAGGGCGGCGATGAGCGGGCCCGAAGCCGCGCCGGAATCATCCCGGCCGGCCGCGGAAAGGGGGGCGGAAGCCCCGCCGGATGGGGAGGCCGCGTCAAGGCACGGCGCGCCCGGGGAAGCGATTCCGCCGCCAAGGCTGAGTTCGATCCGGTTTTCGCTGCCAAAAGCGCGTTCCGCAGAGGATGATAAAGCGCCCCGTCCTGTTTCAAGCTGGGGGGCGGAGTCCGATCTTGCCGATAAGACCGCGAAAAACAAGCCCGTCAGCAGAATACCGGTCAAAAGTGACCGTAACCGTAGGGGACTTTTTTCATTGGTCATAAACAGACCTCGTTTCAAACGCCGGGCATTGAACAAAACGGCGGGGCCCCGCCGCTGATGAATACAACTATTTTACTACCCAACAATCGGATATGCAATGCCCGAGTATCGTCAGTTTGTGAACCTAAAACGGCTTAGAATGAACAGACCCGGCTGTGCGAAACACGCAGCCGGGTCAACGGGCGGAAACAGATGCCTGTTTTAACTTCTGGCAAGGTAAGTATCGATGAACACGTCGATTTCGCCGTCCATCACGGCGTTGATGTTGCCGACCTCGACGCCCGTCCTGTGATCCTTGACCAGCGTGTATGGCTGGAAGACATAGGAACGGATCTGGCTGCCCCATTCGATGCGCTTCATCTCGCCCTTCAGGGCCGCCATTTTCTCCATCTCTTCGCGCTCTTTGATCTCGGCCAGCTTGCCCCGAAGCATCTGCATCGCGGTTTCCTTGTTTTGCAGCTGGCTGCGCTCGTTCTGGCACTGCACCACGATCCCCGTGGGAATGTGGGTGATGCGGATGGCGGAGGAGGTTTTGTTCACGTGCTGGCCGCCCGCGCCGGAGGAACGGTACGTGTCGATCCGAAGATCGTCCGGATCGATGACGATGCCCGCGTCATCCTCGAGCACCGGGGTGACGTCCAGCGAAACAAAGGAAGTGTGCCTGCGCCCGGCGGAATCGAAGGGCGAAATGCGCACCAGCCTGTGGACCCCGGCTTCGGCCTTGAGGTAACCGTAGGCGTTTTCGCCGTCCACCTGGAAGGTGACGGATTTGATGCCCGCTTCGTCGCCGTCCAAAAGGTCGAGCACGCGCACGGACCAGTCCTGGTTCTCGCAGTAACGGGTATACATCCGGTAAAGCATTTCCACCCAGTCCTGGGCCTCGGTGCCGCCCGCGCCCGCGTGCAGGGAAAGGATGGCGTGCTGGGAATCGAAGGGGCCTTTCAAAAGGAGCTCCAGCCGGAGTTTTTCAACGTCTGCCCCGAGCTTTCTCACCTCTTGCGTCACCTCGTCCAGCAGGGAGAGGTCCTCCTCTTCCAGGGCGAGCTCGATCAGGGTGTAGATATCCTCCCCCCTGGATTTGAGGGAGCCGAGCTTGTTGATCTTCCCCTCGAGCTGCTTGACCTTGCGGCTCAGCGCGTTTGCCGCATCAACGTCGTTCCAGAAATCCGGGGCGTTCATTTTTTCGTGGTAATCCGCGAGCTCTGCCTTCAGCTTGGGCAGGTCAAAGGGATTCACCTGCCTCTTTGAGATTCTCCATGATTGCGTTGAGCTTTTGCTTCTGCTCCTCGAACCTGATCATCCAAATATCACATCCTTTGCGTTAATATGACCGGTTTGCTTTATTCCGCGTTCTTCCCGCAGCAGTTCTTGTATTTTTTGCCGCTGCCGCAGGTACAGGGGTCGTTCCGGCCGACCTTTTTCTCCACCCGCACGGGCTGCTGGGTATCCTGGTTCTGGCGGTTGGTGGACTGCTCCTCCATTTGGGATTTCTGCGCGCCGGCGGCTGCTGCCGGGCGGTCCGGCGCGGCGGCAGCCTGGCGGGCGGTGCCTGTCGCGGCTTTGCGTTCCTTGGGCACGCCCCGGACGGAAACGTGGAACAGCGCGGCCAGCATGGTCTCGTTGATGGAAGCCACCATTTCCTCGAACATATCATACCCCGCGATGGCGTATTCCTTTGCGGGGTCCCGGTTGCCGTAGGCCTGAAGGGAAACGCCGTCCCTCAGGCGGTCCATCGCGTCGATATGCTCGATCCAGTGGGTGTCCACCACGCGAAGAAGGATCTCGCGCTCGGCGTCCCGCATGGAAATGCCGAAGGAAGAAAGCTCTTTCTCGCGGTTGGCGTATTCCCCGTGGGCACGGTCTAAAAGCTCGGCGGTAAGCTGTTCCCTGTCGAGGGAGTGGCGCTGCTCTTTGGTCAGCTCTGCCCAGGAGTTTTCCCCGGTTTTGAAGAAGAAGCGGGCAAAATGGGCGGCCATGGCGGCAAGATCCCATTCTTCGGGGTCGGATTCCGCCGGGCAATAGGTGTTGATTGCCTGGAGGACCAGGTCGGCGATCAGGCCCTGCACGCTGTCCGCCACGTCCTCGCCCATCAGCACGCGCCTGCGCTGGCCGTAGATGACCTCGCGCTGCTTGTTCATCACATCGTCAAACTGAAGGACGTTCTTTCTGGCGTTGTAGTGCATCAGCTCGATGCGCTTCTGGGCGGATTCGATCTGGCGGGTCAAAAGGCCCATTTCCATCGGCTCGTCCGCCCCGTTTCTGCCCGCGAGCTTCGTGGCGATGGCCTTGAGGTTTTCGCCCCCGAAATAGCGCAGCAGGTCGTCGTCCAAAGAAAGGTAGAACCGCGTGGAGCCGGGGTCGCCCTGGCGGGCGGCGCGGCCGCGGAGCTGGTTGTCGATCCTTCGGGCGTCGTGGCGCTCGGTGCCGATGATGTGCAGCCCCCCAAGGGCGACGACCTCGTCGTGCTCCTTATCCGTCTGGCGCTTGAATTCGGCGAAGGCGTCGTTGTATTCTTTGCGGGCGGTGAGCACCGCTTCGTCCGTCGTATCCCCGTGGCCGGTGGCCTCCTCGATCAGCGCGTCGTCATAGCCCTTTTGCCGCAAGGCGCGCCGGGCGAGGAAATCCGGGTTGCCGCCGAGCAGGATGTCCGTTCCGCGGCCCGCCATGTTGGTGGCGATGGTGACCGCGCCCTCCTTGCCGGCCTGGGCAATGATCTCGGCCTCCTTCTGGTGATTTTTGGCGTTGAGCACCTCGTGCTTGACGCCGCGGCGCTCCAGCATCGCGGAAAAACGCTCGCTCTTTTCCACGGAAACGGTGCCGACCAGCACCGGCCGCCGGGTGGCGTGGGCCCGGCAGATCTCGTTGATGACGGCTTTGAACTTGGCGTCTTCCGCCAGGAAAACCAGATCGTCGGCATCCTCGCGGATATTCGGCTTGTTTGTGGGGATCTCCACCACGTCCAGGCTGTAGATCCCGTTGAACTCGGCCTCCTCGGTCTTGGCCGTTCCCGTCATGCCGGCGAGCTTTCTGTACATGCGGAAATAATTCTGATAGGTGATGGTGGCGAGGGTTTTGCTCTCGTTCTTGATGGCGACGCCCTCTTTCGCCTCGATGGCCTGGTGCAGGCCTTCGCTGTATCTGCGGCCGTACATGATGCGGCCGGTGAACTCGTCGACGATCATGATCTTGCCTTCCTGGATCACGTAGTCGACGTCTTTTTTAAAGATGGCGTTGGCCTTCAGGGCCTGCTGGATATAGTGGTTCAGCTCGGTATTGTCCGCGTCCGTCAGGCGGTCGACCCCGAAGTACTTCTCGGCTTTTTCCACGCCGAGGGCGGTCAGGCTGACGGTGCGGCGCTTCGGGTCCACGGTGTAATCGCCGGAATTTTCGAAAGCCTGCTCCGCGGAAAGGGTCATGGATTCGTATTTCGAGGTTTCGACCGTGTCCTCCCCCCGTTTGAGGTGCTTGACGAATTTGTCCGCCTTGAGGTACATATCGCCGGAATCGTCCCCCTTGCCGCTGATGATCAGGGGGGTTCTGGCCTCGTCGATCAGGATGGAGTCCACCTCGTCCACGATGGCGTAATAAAGCTCCCGCTGGACCATGTCTTTTTTGTAGACGCACATGTTGTCCCTGAGGTAATCGAAGCCGTATTCGCTGTTCGTGCCGTAGGTGATGTCGCAGGCGTAGGCCCTGCGGCGCTCGTCGCTGGGCATCTGGGAAAGGATCACGCCGACGGAAAGCCCCAAAAAGCGGTGGACTTTGCCCATCCATTCCGCGTCGCGCTTGGCGAGGTAATCGTTGACGGTGACGACATGAACCCCGTGGCCGGAAAGGGCGTTTAAGTAGCAGGCAAGGGTGGCGACCAGCGTCTTGCCTTCGCCCGTCTTCATCTCGGCGATCCGGCCCTGGTGCAGGACGATGCCGCCGATGAGCTGAACGTCGAAATGGCGCATCCCGATCGCGCGCCAGGCGGCTTCCCGGACCACGGCAAAGGCTTCGGGGATCAGGTCGTCCAGGGCTTCGCCTTCCGCCACGCGGCGCCTGAATTCCTCGGTCTTGGCGCGAAGCTGGGCGTCGGTCAGCGCCTTCGTCTCCGGTTCAAGGGCGTTGATGCGGTCCACGGTGGGCAAGAACTTCTTGACCGGGGAGCTCCCGCTGAATATTTTTTTTAAAAAACCCATTTTGGTCTGCCTTTCGGTATAAAATATTGCGATCGTTCCATACTTTCGGCATGGCGGGCGCTTTTCGCGCGGGGGATCGGTTCCGCTTCAGCCGCTTCCCGCCGGGCGTTCCAGCCCGGCAGGGTACCCGGGGGATTGTTTTGATCCGGGCCCAAAGCAAAAGGATTCCAATCCGTTTCCCCAAAGCGGGAAACGACGCCGGCGCCCTTTGTGTTCCGGCTGCGAAAGCGCTGAAAACAGGGCGGAACATGGGGCTTTGCGCCCAATTGCAAATCGGCATCATACCGCCTTGGATATTTTAGCACAATAGTATTGAAGGAGCAATGAGGAGGAGCCGGCCTGTCGCTTTGCCGACACCATTCGCGCAGATCGCGCCGCAAAAACAAGGCCGGGCCGCAATCAGGCAAAAACAGGAATTGGGATGGCCGCGGAGAATACTATAAATGCGAGCATCCCGCTTCAATCCGGGCCCTTCCCGGGCGGCGCGGCAGGCCAAAATCCCCGGCCGCAAGAGGCGGATTCCGGTTGGCGCGCGATGCTTAATCCCCCCCGGGGCGGAAACGCCGCGGGTGAAAGGAGCGACAATACCATGAGGATCAACATCACCGGTAAAAACATCGAGGTCTCCGAGTATCTGAAGGAGCTGACCGAAAAAAAGGTCAAAAAGATCAGCCGCTATTTCAAGCCCGAGACCGAGGTAAACGTGACCTTGTCGGTGGAGCGCAGCAGGCATATCTGCGAGGTAACCATTCCCTTTGACGGCGGGATCATCCGCGGCGAAGAGGTTACCGGCGATATGTATGCCTCAATCGACAACGTTCTCGACAAGCTGGAAAAGCAGATCAGCCGTTACCGCACCAAGCTGAGCCGCAGCCTGCGCGCGGAGGCGGAACTGCCCGCGCTGGACGAGGAGGACGAAGAGCCGGCAAGAAAGATCGTCCGCACCAAACGCTTTGCTTACAAGCCGATGAGCATTGAGGAAGCGGTGCTTCAGATGGATCTTTTGGGTCATTCCTTCTATGTGTTCACCAACGCGGTAACAGACGAGGTCAACGTGCTTTACCTCAGAAAGGACGGCAATCTCGGCCTGATCGAGCCCGGTTATACCGAGGACGACGACTGAAAGCGCATGAACGGGCAGCCTTTTTTACAAGGCGCCCTCGGACCGCCGGCCGGCTTGGCCGGCGGTTTTTTTGCTCCGGCTCAAAAGGGGGAAAAGGGGGCGGCGAAGAAGAAAAATCCCCCAAAGAGCCGGAGGACCCAAACTGCCGAAAAACCCTGCCCCGGGGTTTCGGGGGTCAAAGCCCCCGGATTCAATCCATACTGCCGTGCTATTTCGGCCGCTTGCGGCGAAAGGCCCCCGCCGGAAACACAGATTCCGGCATTTCATCAGGGAACGATGCCGGCTGAACCGGCGACCTTACGCGCGGCGAAAAAACCGCCGGTGCAGCGGCCCGCGGCCGCTTTGACGCTTAGGATCCCCCGGCAGGCCGGGGGATCCTAAGCGTTTCGCAAATGCGCCGTCAATCGGGTTTCTTTGCGGGGAAAGAGCCGGAAAGCCCGGGAGCGCGGCCGTAATCCTGTCCTTTTCCCTGTTTTTGCCTGGTCATCAGCAGGTCGTCCACCCCGCGGATGGAGGGCATCGCCAGGCAGATTCCGCCCAGCAGGATCATGATGCTGCCCGCCACCAGGAACCAGATCGTTACGCCGAAGAGCTCGGATACCGGCCCGGCGATCAGCAGGCCCAGGGGCGTCGCCAGGATGGTCACGCTTTTGATCAGCGCCATCACCCGGCCCAAAACGCCGGGGCTGATGATCGTTTGCACCATGGCGAAGAAGGGGCTGGTAAGGACGGGGAACAGCATGCCGCCCAGCGCCGCCAGGATCACCAGAAGATAGTACATTTCCGGCGGCAGCAGCGAGACGGCCAGCAGCATTCCCCCCATCAGGATGCAGCAAAAAGCCATATAGAACACCTTTTTGCGCAGTTTGCCAAAAAGCCCCAAGAGCAGCGAACCCGTCAGCATGCCGATGCCGAACGCGGTTTGCACGGCGGCGATCTCAACGCTTCCGCCCTTGAAATTGTTGGTGACCAGTAGGATGAACAGCGTGGTGATGGGCACGAAGATAAACGCCGCGCACGCCACCACCAGCGCGAGGATGATCAGCCCCCTGTATTTTGCCAGCTCCGCGATGCCGGCTTTCATGTCCTCAAACATGCCTGTGAACAGCTTGGCGGGCTTTTCGATTTCGGGCCGCTCGGGCCTTGGCGAGTGGGGAATGGGCACGAAAAACAGCAGGATGGCGCTGGCGATCACGGCGCCGCCGATGTCAAACAGCATGATGTAGGCCATGGGCAGGAAGTTCAGCATGGCGGCGGCGATGACGGGCGCGAAGAGCAGAGCCGCCGAATCCACCGCCTGCCGGTAACCGCTGACCCGCGTCAGCTCGCCTCTGGGAACGATAAGGGGAATAGAGGCCAAAAGCGCGGGCTCATGAAGGCCCTGCCCCAAAGAGCGCAGCATCAGAATGATGAACAGAAACCAAAAGGGCGGCTGGGAAATCAAAAAGAAGATCATCAGGCCCGCGCTCGCCGCAGCGACAAACAGGTCCGCCAGGATCATGATGGTCTTGCGGTTGACCCGATCCACCCAGACGCCAAAAAGCGGCCCGAAAATAACCTGCGGCAGATACCCCGCAAGCATGGCCGTCGTCAAAAGGATGGAGGAGTTCGTCGTGAGCGCGAGATGCAGCGTGATGGCGAACTGTACCACGTTGCTGCCGATGATGGAAAAGGCCTGCCCCCCAAACAGGGTTAAAAAAGTTCGCTTCCATCTGGGGGCAATGGCCGAAGTCAGTTCATGATTCATAAACAAATTCCTATGCGGCTTCAATTCATTTTGGCGGGGATAGCGACCTCAGTATAATAGAAACAGCGCATGATTGCAAATCGGGTCGCAGGCGGCGGGCCGCGTAAATTCCGGGCTTGTTTTCGCGACGAAGGCCCGGGCGGCACGGCTTTTCGCGGCAGACTGCCCGCTTTTGATCCCCCGGGAAACGGCGCCCCTTCCATCAGGAAAAAGTTTCCATCAAAGCGCATACCCGGGAAGTCCTTTTGGAACTTGTTTGCCGGGGCTTTCTCTGATACATTCTTTGATGTGCAAATTCTTCTCAAAAAGATTTCTTAAGAACTCCTTCGCGGGGGGATACGATCCGGAACCTGCCATAATACCGGGCGGTTTGCGCTTCCCCCGTCGGGGAATCCAAAGGGCGGGGGCGCGGAAAATCGCGGCGGCCGCCGCGCCGGATCCCCCCCGGCCGCAAACGGCGGAAACGGAGCCAAACCGGCAACGGAACGCGGCGTTTGCGCGGGTATACCGCCTAAAATTCGAATATTAGGGCATAATATGCTTGCAAACGTACGGTTTTCGATTTATCATGGTAGTCAAATTGCGATTTAATCCAGCAAATTAAGGCAAAGGGATCGAATCCCCGCGCCACAAATCAACGACCACGGGGGGAAGAGAAAAAATGATCGATATCAGCACCGTAGCCGCGGCTGATCCGGAGCTTGCAAAGTCCATCTCGGACGAGATCCGGCGCCAGAGGGACCACATCGAACTGATCGCGTCCGAGAACTTTGTTTCGCCGGCGGTTCTGGCCGCCATGGGCAGCCCGCTGACCAACAAGTACGCGGAAGGCTATCCGGGCAAACGGTATTACGGCGGATGTGAGTTTGTGGACGTTGCCGAAGAGCTGGCAAGGAAGCGCGCCTGCGAGATTTTCGGCGCGGAGCACGCGAACGTTCAGCCCCACAGCGGATGCCAGGCGAATTTTTCCGTTTATTTCGCGCTGATCAAGCCCGGCGACAAGATCATGGGCATGAGCCTGGACCACGGCGGGCATCTGACCCATGGCAGCCCGGTCAGCATTGCCGGAAAGTACTTCAACATCGTGAGCTACCAGGTGGACAAGGACACCGAAACGATCAATTTCGACGAGCTTCGCCGCCTTGCGGTCGAGAACAAGCCGAACCTGATCATCGCCGGAGCCAGCGCTTATCCGAGGACTTTGGATTTCGCCGCCTTCCGTGAAATCGCGGACGAGGTCGGCGCCTATTTGATGGTGGACATGGCCCACATTGCCGGTCTCGTGGCGGCGGGATTGCATCCAAACCCCATGCCTTATGCGGACGTTGTCACCACCACCACCCACAAAACCCTGCGCGGTCCCCGGGGCGGCATGATACTCTGCAAGGAAAAATACGCAAAAGCCATCGATTCCGCCGTTTTTCCCGGCATTCAGGGCGGCCCGCTGATGCACGTCATCGCGGCGAAGGCCGTGGCCTTCAAGGAAGCCCAGACCGAAGCTTTTATGGAATACCAGCACCGCATCATCAAAAACGCCAAAGCCCTGGCACAAGGGCTGACAAAGGGCGGATTGCGCCTGGTTTCCGGCGGGACGGACAACCACATGATGCTCGTCGACCTCAGGAACACGGGCAGGACCGGCAAAGAGGTCGAAAAGCTGCTGGACGCCGCGAACATCACCGCAAACAAAAACGCGATTCCCTTCGACCCCGCCAGCCGTTTCGTGACTTCCGGCCTGCGCTTCGGAACCCCCGCGGTCACCACCAGGGGAATGGACGAAAAGGACATGGCGGAAATCGCCGGGCTGGTCTGCGACGTCGCGATGAATGGCGAAGAGGCGGTCGCGAGGGTCAAAGCCAGAGTCCTCAGCCTGACCGAAAGATTCCCTCTTTACGCGAACGACGTGATGTGATCCGCAACGGGAAAAACAACAAAAATCGGAAAAATCCCGCAGAGCGCCTTTCTTTGCGGGATTTGCTTTTTGTAATCCCCGCGCCCGGATGCGAATACAGATCGCTGATATCGCGGCAGGGGAAACGCCCCGCGGCCTGTGCAAAAGGCAGGATCCGGCGCGTTTTTGGGGAAAAGCATCCCGATTGTTGTTCCTAAGGGCGCGATGCTGTATCATTGTTACGGCAAAGGGTGACGCATGGGTTCGGCTCCCTTTGCCATCAGCGCGTGCATGTGCGAAGCCAAACTGAACACGGGGATAATTGGAATGAAAAAAGAAAAGTCAGGCGCTTTCAAGTTCATGGTGCTTGTGGTTCTGCTGGCCGTTGCCGTCGGGGCGGCCTGGTATTTTCGGGATGCGATCACCGCGGTGATCGAGGATCCGAAGGGCCTCAGGGATTACCTCCAGTCCTTTGGGGTCTGGGGTTTCGTGATTTATCTTGGGATTCAGATCGCTCAGGTCGTCACCATCATCGTCCCGGGCGAGCTGCTGAATATCTGCGGCGGATTCATCTACGGCACGCCTCTGGGGTTCCTTCTTTCCTGGATGGGGATCATGGCCGGGTCGGTAATCGCCTTTTATCTTTCGCGCTCCCTGGGAAGGGACTTTGTTTCCCGGGTCATACCGGAAAAGCACATCAAAAAGGTCGAGGAACTGCTCAATTCCACCAAGGGGGCCGTGGGGCTGTTCGTGATCTGCATGATCCCCTTTATATCGAAGGATACCCTGATCTATGTCGCCGGGCTCACGCCAATCAAGCCCGCAAGGATGCTGGCGATCTACGGCTTGACGCGCATCCCGGGGAACCTGATCTGGGTTTCCGTGGGCACGAACCTTTACGCCGAGGATACGCTGGGGCTGGTGCTGACCGCCGCGGCCATGGCGCTGTTCGTCCTCGCCGGATATTTGCTGAAAAAGAGGATGGACAAAAAGAGCGCCGGCTGAACAGCCAAAAAAAGCATAGAAAACGCCGCCCGGACTTGGTTGCCGGGCGGCGTTCTCAGATTATCGGCTAAACTCCAACCCCGGGGGTTTCAGGGGCCGCAGCCCCTGAGGTTCAATCAAAACTGACGACAGGCGCGTCAGTTTTGCGTGCCATTTCGGGCGTTTATGACCGAAATTTCATTGCGCGCAGCGTGAACCTTTCGCCGGCAAAGGCCCGCGGGCCTTTGTCGGCGCCCCAAATGCCGCCCGGACTTGGTTGCCGGGCGGCGTTGCTTATCGCTATCACAGTTTTTCGATGATTCTGGGAAGCAGCTCATACATGTTCCCGACGGCGTATTTGTGCGCGGCCAGGAAGATCGGCGCGTTTTCGTCCGAATTGATGGCGATGATCCGCTTCGCGCCGCCGATCCCGGCCCGAAACTGAACGGAGCCGGAAATCCCGCAGGCGATCAGCAGCTCGGGAGCCACCGCCGTTCCGGAAAGGCCGATCTGGGCACAAAGGGGCATCCAGCCCTTTTCCACCAATGCCCGGGAGGAAGCGAAAGAAGCCCCCATTTTTTCCGCGCAGTCCCTGAAAAAGTCCAGATCCTCCTTTTTTGCCACCCCGCTGCCCACGGCGAGGATGATCTTGGCTTCCGAAAGGCCCTTCTCCCCGGAGACTTCCTCGCGGGAAACAACCCTGATCCGCGAGGAACGGGCGGCTTCCGGGGCCTTAAGCACGCTGATTTTTGGCGCGGGGCCTTCGCACCTGGCCGCGGCGGGCATCACGCCGCTTCGGACGGTGACCATCTGGGGCCGGGTGTGCTTGGTCACGATCCGGGCCATCACGTTGCCGCCGAAAGCGGGGCGGACCTGGGCGAGCAGGCCTTCGGGGTTGATGAACAGCTCCGTGCAGTCCGCCGTCAGCCCGGTTTTGAATGCAACGGCGACCAAAGGCGCAATGGTGCGGCCTTCGTTCGTCGCCCCAAAAAGCAGGACGGCGGGCTTCAAAAGCCGGACGCAGTCGGCAACCGCCGCGGCGGTTGCGTCCGCCCGGAAGGATGCGAAGCAGGGGTCGTCGTAAACAAACACGCTGTCCAGCCCGTAGCCGGAAAGCGCCCCGGCAAGAGGGGTGACGCCGGAACCTACCAGCACCGCCGAAACCTTCTGGCCGGCCGCGGAACTGTCCCTCAGGCGCAGGGCGGTACCGATCATCTCGAAAGAAACGGGCAGCAGGCAGCCTTTTTCAGCCTGAAGGTAAACCAAAAAGCCGGAGCAATCCGCAGGCGAAAGGGCGGATTCTGAAGCGGATGATGTTTCAAGGGTCAGCGCCTGCGTCGGGCAGGCGTCCACGCAGGCGCCGCAGGCGCGGCAGCCGTCCAAAAGGTCGATCCTGCTTTTGTCCGCGGAAAAATCCAGCGCCCCAAAAGGGCAGCATTCCACGCACAGGCCGCAAAGGACGCAGAGGGAAGGATCGATTTTCAGCATTGCACCCTCCTGACCCGGTTCAGCTCTTCAAGAATTTCCAGGGCGATATCCTCCGGCCCGCCCTCGATCCTGACGCCGCGTTTTGAGGCTTCCGGCGGGAAGATCCGCTCCACAGAGGTGGGGGAACCAAGAAGGCCGTAATGCTTCGGGTCGCTGTCTGCAAGATCGGCAAGGCAAAGGGAGATCAGCGGCAGTTTCGCCGAGGCGAGCTTGCGCTTGAGGGTGGGCGCCCGGGGCACGCAGCTGGCTTTATCCGCCGCGATCAGGCAGGGAAGGGGTATTTTCAGGCTTTGGGAGCCGCTGGTCAGCGCCTGGGTGACGGAGAGTTCCTCCCCGTCAAGTCCGAATCCGCTGACAAAAGCGGCGCAGGGAATGCCCAGCCAGCCGGCGATGGCCGGGCCGACCTGGGCGGTGTCCCCGTCCGTGGTCTGGCGGCCGCAGACGATCACGTCCGCCCCGCCAAGGGCGGCGATCGCTCCGGCCAGCGCCCGGGAGGTGGCCAGCACGTCCGCCCCGGACAGGGCCCTGTCCGAAAGCAGCGCGCCGGCATCCGCGCCCATGGCCATGGCGAAGCGCAGCTCTTTTTCGGCGGAGGGCGGCCCCATGGTCAGGGCGGTCACGATCCCTTCGCCGCTGGCCTCGCGAAGGCGCAGGGCGGCTTCGACGGCGTAAGCGTCATAGGGGTTCAGCCGGGTTTTTGCGGTCCCGCGGAGCAGCACGCCCTTTTCCGGGTCCATCTGGACTTCCGACGAAGCGGGGACCTGTTTGATGCACACGATGATCTTCATAGTACTTTGCTCACTGCGATTGCTTCAATCAAAGCATGTTGTTCGGGTTGAGGATTCTGGCGGGGTCAAAGAAGCGCTTGATTTCGCGCATCAGCTCAAGGTGGTCTTTGGGAAGGAGCTTTTGAATCAGCCCCCGCTTGAGCTTGCCCACGCCGTTTTCGGCGACGATCAGGCCGCCCTCTTTGGCCGTTTCCGCGGCCAGCCCAAAAAGGAATTCCGCGCCCTTTTGGTATTCGCCCTCGTCTTTCGGAATCAGGTTGACGTGGAAGTGCCGCTCCCCCCCGTGGCCGAAAAGGGCGTGGTCCATACCCAGGGATTCGAGCTTTTCGGTCAGCTCCGGCAAAAGGGCGGAAAGCGAAGCGCCTTTTTGGCAAACGTCCGCCGCCAGCTTGGTCAGGCTGGGGTGATCGACCCGCATAAGGTCGATGGCGCTGTTCACGGCTTCCGGCACCGCGTGGCGCAAAAGGCGGAATTTTTCGATTTCATCCGCCGTATCGGCGGCCCAGGTTGCGTCCTCGTCCCCGCCGGCTTCTAAAAACAGCTCCAGCAGCTCGCCAAGGGCGGCTTCGGCGTCTTCCGCGCTCTCGGCGCAAAGCTCCGCGATCACCGCGCAGGCCGCCCCCGCCGGGAATTCGGGGATGGAGGCCAGCCTGGTCTGCTTTTCGCGCAGGGAAGAAAACAGCGAAAGGGAGCGGCCGTCCAGGTATTCCAGGGCGGAAAGGGCGCAGTCCCAGCCTTCCCTTGCGGCGAGCAGGGCGTCCATAAACCCCGCGGCGCATTCGACCGTTTCCGGGAAGAAAACGACGTTCCACCGGATCGCCGGCTTGGGAATCAATTTGAGCCAAAGCCGCTCCACAACCCCCAGCATCCCCTCGCTGCCGGCAAAAAGGTCGATCAGGTCCGCGCCCGGCCGGGGCTGAAGGGGCTTGAGCAGCGGCGCGCCGCCGGGAAGGGAAAGGCAAAGGCGCTTGCCGTTGGGCAGGGGGCAGCCGGTTTCATCAAAGGTGAATGCGCCCCGCTCGATGTGCCAAAGCTCGCCGTTTGCCAGCCGAACGTCAAGGCCTGCGGTATTGTCCCCCGTGCGGCCGTATAGCAAAGAGGCCGGGCCGCCTGCGTTGGTGGCGAACATGCCGCCGACGGCGGCCGTGTCCTCCGTCGGGTCCGGGGCAAACATCATTTCCCCGGAATTCTGGAAGCGTTCCAGCGCTTTGAGGGAGGATTCCGGCCAGCCCTCTGTGGCGAAGGCTTTTTTGCCGAGCGCGTTACGAAGGTCCAAAAGCAGGGTCCCCGGCCGAACGGCGACGGAAAAGCCGCCATCCTCTTCCCGAAGGCCGCAGATCCCCGAAAATCCCGCAAGGCAAAGCGCCTTGCAGGCGCTTGGGACGCAAGCGCCCGTGATCCCCGTCCGCGCGCCCTGAACGGTGAAGGGCTCGCCGGCTTCGATCGCGGCGGCAATGTCCTCTTCGCGGTTTGCCAGGACGACGCCGGTGCATTCGCCAGTGAAGCGGGATTCATCCCGCGCGTATTCGTCAAACTGAGTAGCGCTCATATTAAAAAACCTTTCTATGTGTTCGCTTCGATGAGCATTGCAAGCTCGGCGGCAAATTCGGCGCAGTCGCAGACGGCGCCCGCGTCGCTCATTCTGAAAATGGCGGCCGTTTCATCCGTATTCACGGCGATCATCAGCCCGCTTTCGCGCACGCCCGCGGCAAACGCCCGGGCGCCGGACGCGCCGAGGACGATGCAGATTTCCGGCTTGATGAAAGAGCCGGAAATGCCGACGAGCTGGCTGTGGTCGATCCAGCCGTCGATCGCGGCGGGGCGCGTTCCCCCGAGGGAGGCGGAAAAGGCCTTTGCCAAATCGCGGGCGGACTGCACTTTTTCCGCGCCGCCCATCCCGTGACCGCAGATCACCACCCGTTTTGCCGATTTCAGCCCGGTTTCCACCTTTGCAGGAAGCAGGACGGCGGCGCTTTCGGCTTCTTTTGCGCCGGCGCCGCAAGAAAGCTCGGCCCGGCGAATTTCAGGCGCAAACGCCGCAGGTTCATCCGCTTCCGAAACCGGGGGGAAGTCCCCCGGCACAACCGTGAACACCCCGGGGCGCTCCGCTGCGGGCAGGGGCAGTTCCAGCACGGCGGTGAGGTTCGCGTTGTACGACGAGCGGAGAAGGGAAAGGGTTTCGCCCCGCTCAAACCCGCGCACCTCGGTCATGCAGGCGGCCTGCGCGTCAAAAGCAAGGCGCAGGGCCAGTTCCCGGGAACGGATGCCGTCCTCAAACAGCACCAATTCCGGCCGTTCGCGGGAAAAAAGCGAAAACAGCGGCCCCGCGGCTTTTGAGGGGCGGGATGCGGGCTGTGCGAAAAACCCAGGGCAAAGGGCAAAAAGAACATCCGCGCGAAGCTTTGCGGCTTCGCCCGGCACGGCTTCTTTGCAGCGGTCCGCGGCCTCCGCCGAAGCGCAGAGCACCCAGATCGTCAGGCCGCTTGCCCCTGCCTGCCGCGCGGCGGCGGCCATTCCCGAAAGGGAAGGGGCGAATTCTTTGAAGCCGGGCTCCGCAAATTGGGGTATGCGGTCGGCGCAAAGCACAATCGCGGCGTTCATTCCCGCACCCCCTTGATGTAGCGTTCAAAAATCGCGGCGGCCATTTCGCCCGGGGAAGAACCGGGGGCGAATTCGCACGGCCTTTCGTCGTGCTCCCGAATCAGGGACTTCAACGCAAATCCGCCGAACAGGGCGGGCTTTGCCTCATACTGTTCCGGGGAATAGGATTTCGTGGCCAGTTTTTCCCGAAGGGTGGGCATGCGAAGATAGGAACGGGCCGTGTTGCCCATGGTGCAGACGAGGGGCAGGCTGTCGTTTTCCGCGCAGACGCCTTCGTCCAAAGCGTGGGTCACGCGAAGCGCGCCGGGGGTTTGGCAGAAGGAAAGCTCCACAACGTCGGTCACGATGTCCATCCCCAGCAAATTCGCCAGGGCAAAGGGCACGATCCCGCTGTTTGCCGGCGGAGCCTGCTTGCCGGCAAGGATCAGGTCGAACCCGCCGTCCTTTTTCACAAAATCAGCGATCAGGGAAGCGGTGGCCACAGGGTCGAAACGAAGGTCCGCGCCGGTTTCAATCACGCAGACCCGGTCGAACTGGATGGCCGGAAGGTTTTTGAGGATGTGCGAGGAATAGCCGGGGCAAATTGTCAGCGCGGTAAGCTGCACTTCTTTTTCCGACGCGCGCAGCTCGTCTTTGAGCAGCAGCGCGTTTTCCAGGGCGGCTTCGTCAAAGCAGTTCAGAATCCGCTTGCTGTAACTGGTGTCCGGAGGGTTTGTCCCCAGATTTTCCCAGTCGCTTGGCAAAACGCCGTCAAAATCGTCGATTATTTTGAATGCTGTCAGTATTTTGATCATGTTCGACCTCCGAAAAGAGGAAAGGCAGTTTGAAAACAGAATACGGAAAACCGTACTATAACCCGAAAAACAAGCACGCGGTATGCGCGTTCATATTAACAAATAGCATAAGGGCCGAAAGTTGTCAAGCAAGCGGAACGGTTTGCAATTCAGGCAAAGGGAACTAAGCCCCTCTGGTTTCCAAGACCGAAAGACGCGCCATCGCCAGGGTTGCCGGCGCTTGCCGCAGACCTATTTTCCGGCTCTGGAAACATTTTGACCGCCAAACCGGCTGCTTGGCGGCGAAAGGATTCACTCCCTTTACCTTAGCCCAAAGCGGTATCATCCGAACCCGCCTTGCGGGGCGCATGATTTGCGTCTGGCTGCATGATCCTTCCGGACGGCGTAGACCAGGTTTAATGATATAAATTTTTGGGTATTGACAATGGTATTCCATGCGGATAAACTGAATATATCAAGGGATGACCTGTTATTTTTTAGAAGAACATAGTACGGTAAACCATACAGTAAGCAATCCCGAATCAGTATTATTAATATTCGTCATGATCCGGCAACCGCGCTGGAACAGACACAATAAGTACGGAATAAATTACATTTGATGAAACCAGTTTGAGCCGTTCTTCGCGAAGGACCTTCGGCTTTTCGGCAAGATCGCATTTTTAGGAAAACCATTCGGATAATCATTGTGTATGGAAGGTGAGAGAATGCTTGAACAACTTGAACAATCGGTAAACGAGATGCTCGCCCAGCAGTTCCCGAACGAGAAGGTTCATGCAAAGGTTGACGACCGGGCAATCGCGACCCTTTATGGGGAATGCAGTTCCTGGAACACCCTGGTGGAAGTCGGCCATGCGGCCGCGCACTATCCCGGAATCAGGAACGCCGTCAGCGAAATGACGGTGAAGGGCCTCGTCATCCCAAAGAAGGACTATGCTCCGTTCGTCAAAAAAGGCCGGGAAACCGGCGTGATCGACACGGCGGACGTTGTGGTCGTGGGCGCGGGCATCATCGGCTGCGCGATCGCCAGGGAGCTTTGCAAATACAACCTGAAGATCGTCGTCGTGGAAAAGGAAGACGATGTTTCCGCCGGCGCCTCAAAGGCGAACAACGGCTGCATCCACCACGGAATGGCCTGCAAGCCCGGCACGCTGAAAAGCGAGCTGAACATCAAGGGCAACCGCCGCTATTCCGACTGGGAGCGGGAGCTGAACATCGGCCTGAAACGGCTGGGTTATCTTGACGTGATAACGGATCTGAACGATATTCCGAAGCTGGCAGAGCGGTTCTATGTCGGCCTTTTAAACGGCGTGGACGGCATCACCATGGTGGACCCCGTTCGTGCGAGGGAAATCGAGCCGGGCCTTGCGGAACAGAATATAGACGTCAAAGCCGCGCTGCACCTGCCTTCCCACGGATTTGTGGAAACCCAATACGTCTGCGTGGCGCTGGGCGAAAACGCGGTGGAAAACGGCGTAAAATTCATGTTCAACACCACGGCCTGCGGAGTGGACCTAAAAGAAGACAGGATCTCCGCCCTGGTGACGGACAAGGGGATCATCAAAACGAAGTTCCTGATCAACGCGGCGGGCGTTTACGCCGACGACATCGCCAAGATGGCGAAGGACTGGATCTATACGATCCACAACCGAAAAGGAACGATCGCGATATTCGACAAATCCACTCCCCCGGCGTTCAGGGGCGGCGTGGCGATCCTGACCGGGCTGGTCAAAGCCGGAAAACTCGCGGAATCCAAGGGCGGCGGCATGCACCCCACGCCGGAGAACAACCTGCTTTGCGGCCCTTCCGCGGTCGAGGTTCCGGACAAGGAAGACACCGAAACCACCCAGGAAGGCTTGGATTACATTATGTCCGGCTGCCATCAGGACCCCAATTCCACCAAGGCGGACATCATCAAGATCTTTTGCGGCGCAAGGCCGGCGGATTTCAAGGAAGACTTCGTGATCGAGCCTTCCGAAGTGACAAAAGGCTTTATTCACGCCGCGTGCACCCAGTCCCCGGCGGTGGCTTCCGCTCCGGCGATCGCGGACAGGGTCGTGGGCTTCGTTGTGGACGCCATCAAAGAAGAGGGCAAAGAGGTCCGCATTCGGGAGGATTACAACCCATACAGGGCAAAGCCGGTGGAATTCCGCCATATGACCCGGGAGGAGCAGGCGGAGCTGATCGAAAAGGACCCGCGCTACGGCCGGATCATCTGCCGCTGTGAGCAGGTCTCCGAGGGCGAGATCATAGACGCCATCCATTCGCCGCTGCTGCCCGGCTCGGTCACCGCGATCAAGAACCGGACCAGGGCGGGCATGGGGCGCTGCCAGGGCGGGTTCTGCCAGCCCAGGGTGCTGGAAATCATCGCCCGGGAACTTGGTAAAGACCTGACGGAAATCACGCTTACAGGCGAGGGCTCGAACATCCTGCTTCAGGACGACCGCCCGGAAGCGCGGGATTGAGGGGAGGCGCTGATGATGAAGAATATTGTTGTTGACGTTGCGGTCATCGGCGGCGGCCCCGCGGGACTGGCCGCGGCCGTCGAAGCGAAAGACGGCGGCGCGGAAAAAGTGTTGATCCTGGAACGCGACCAGGACCTTGGCGGCATTCTCCAGCAGTGCATCCACGACGGCTTCGGCCTGCACCGCTTCGGGCAGCGCCTTTCGGGCACCGAATACGCCCAAAGATACGTGGACATGGCGGCGGAGCGGGAAATCGAGGTCAAGCTGGACACTATGGTCGTCGAGCTGACCGAAGACCGCGTGATTTATGCCATCAACCCCAAAGACGGCATGATGCGCATCGAGTGCAAATCCGTGATCCTGGCCATGGGGTGCCGGGAGCGCACGGCCAGCCAGGTGTATATTTACGGCTTTCGGCCCGCGGGCGTGCTGACGGCGGGGGCCGTCCAGCGCTATATCAATATCGAAGGGTTTCTTCCGGGCAAGCGCGCCGTCATCCTGGGTTCAGGCGACATCGGCCTGATCATGGCCCGCCGCATGACCCTTGAGGGCATAACGGTCGAGGGCGTTTACGAGGCCATGCCCAACCCCGGCGGGCTGACGAGGAACATCGTCCAATGCCTGGACGATTACAGCATTCCCCTCCACCTTTCGACGACGGTGGTGCGCGTGCATGGCAAAAAGCGCATCGAAGGGGTCACGGTGGCCAAAGTGGGGCCGGACTTCCGCGCGATCGAGGGAACGGAGCAGTATATCCCCTGCGATCTGCTGGTTCTCGCCGTCGGGCTGATCCCCGAAAACGAGCTGTCCAGAGGCGCAAAACTCGAGATGGACAAAAAGACCAAAGGCCCGGTGCTGGACAACAACATGATGACCAGCGTTCCCGGCATCTTCGCGGCGGGAAACGTCGCGGTGGTTTTTGACCTTGTGGATTACGTTTCCGCCTCCGGCGTGACCGCCGCAAAAGGCGCGCTGAAGTTCATCCGGGGGGAATTGCAAAAAGATCCGGAGTACAGAGCCGTCAAGGCCGGGGAAAACGTCAATTTCGTCGTCCCCCAAAGGGTGCGGGCGGACGCTGACGAAAAAACCGGCTTCTATCTCAGGGTCACAAAGCCGATGACCAGGGTGCTGCTGACCTGCGAAGAGGGCGGCAGGGTCATCGCGGAAAAACGGGAAACCCATGCGGCCCCGCCGGAGATGATGGCTTTTTCCGCCCAGGCCGAAGGAACGGCCGATATTCTGGTCAGCGTGAAGGAGGTTTGAGCCATGGCTGAATACACCTGCATCGTCTGCCCGAATTCCTGCCTGATCACAGTGGAAGAAGGGTCGGACGGACTGATCATAACAGGCCACAAATGCAAACGCGGCGTGGCTTTTGCGACAAGCGAGCACACCGCGCCCACCCGGATGCTGACTTCCACGATCAAGCTCACGGGGGCGCGAACCGGCCGGCTTCCGGTGATCACCACCGGCGAAGTGCCGAAGGCCAAGCTGTTCGAATGCCAAAAAGCGCTGTTTTCGGTCTTGGTCCGCGCCCCGGTCAAATGCGGGGACATCGTGGTGAAGGACATCTGCGGCACCGGGATCGACGTCGTCGCAACCCGGAGCATGCAAAAATGCCGGGGCTCTTAAGCGCCATGCGCCGCCGGCGTTCTTGAACACAAGGTCATTTTATTGTATTATATTTAATAATATCTCCCGGCGCTTCGCCAAGCGGGTGCCCGAAAGAGGAATAAAATGACTGAATCCACGCAGTTTTATCAGAAAAACGGGCTGGTAATCATCATGCTGTCCAGGGATCTTCTGAACCTTTCCGAAGGGGACAGAATGATTCCCATCGCGGAATACGAAAAGCGGTTCGGCTTTTCGCGCTGGACGATACAGACCGCGATACGGTTTCTGCTGGATAACAACTGCGTGAGATTCGTCAAGCGCGGGCCAAAGGGCACCTATGTCTACGACCTGGATTACAAAAAGCTCTGGCGCTACACGGGGTGGGACCCGCTTTTAGGCCTTGCGCCGCTGCCTTCCAGCCCGATCCACGACGCGCTGCTCACCGGCCTTTCCGAGGTGTTCAACGGAACGAAAGTGCCCTTCAACCTGAGCTATATGCTGCCCGGAAGCCGGCGCTTCGACGCTTTGAACCACAAGCAGTGCCACTTTATCATCACGACGAAGCTGGCGGCGCAGGTGCTGAAGGATAAGTACCCCCATATTCAGATCGCCGTCGAGCTTGCGGGCTGCAAGTACTGCGAACCGTACAGACTGTTTTTTTCCGACCCGAACGAGGACAGGATCCGGCCGGGGATGAAGGTCGCGATCTATGAGGCCGCCATCGAGCAGAGCTATATTTCCGAGCTTGCCTACAAGGGCGTGGACGTTGTCCGCGTTTACGGCAATTACCACGACTGCTTGAACCGGCTCGAATCCAAAGAGGTGGACGCCCTTGCCCAGCGGAGCGACGTGATACCCACAAAGGGCGTGAGCCTCAGCTATCTCGGAGTGGACGACGAAGTCACCACGCCGGTTATTCTGATCAACAGCGATAATTACGGAATCGAAAAGCTGATTCTGAAGCATGTGGACGTGGAAAAAGTCGCCAGGATTCAGGCGCTTGCCCTGTCCGGAACTACGAAAACGCGTTACTTCTGATCCCTGCCGCTGTTGTGGCGTGGGTTCAGTTTTGAAAGTATTCCGAGTTTTTCAAAAAATCCATTTCACAACATTCAACGGAGGGAACCATGTTACTGAAAGAAACAACGGCAAATGCGATTGCGGCTATCGTCGGCGGCGAAAACGTTATTACCAGCGATGAGAAAATACTTGCGCTCGACCCGGTTCTGGTGAGCGGTTATCAGAAGGCGTTCGGCTATAAGCCGCAGTTCATGCCGCTTTGCTACGTCAAGATCACCGGCACCGAGATGGCCTCGAAGGTTTTGGCTTACTGCAACGAGAACGACATCCACGTGATCATCCGCACCGGCGCCAGCAGCTCCGAAGGCCAGCTCAAAGTCATCGACGACCGCACGATCATCATGGACGGCTCGCCGATGAACAAGATCATCGAAATCGATCCGGTCAACATGGTCGCCACCGTTCAGTGCGGCACGCCCCTGGCCGAGCTTGAGAAGAAAGTGAACGAACTCGGGCTGACCACCGGCCATTCCCCCCAGTCCCAGCCGATGGCCCACTTGGGCGGCCTGGTCGCGACCCGCTCCATCGGCCAGTTCTCCACCTATTACGGCGGAATCGAAGACATGGTCTGCGGCCTTGAGGGCGTGCTGCCCAACGGAGAGGTCTTCCGCATCCGCCCGGTGCCCCGCCGCGCGGCCGGCCCGGATCTTCGGCACTTTGTGATCGGCGCGGAAGGCACCATCGCCTTCATGTCCGAAGTCACCGTCAAGCTGTTCCCCTATTATCCCAACGACATGTGGCGCAACGGCTACATCGTGAAGACCTTCCCCGAAGGCCTGGCGATCGTGCGCGAGATCATGGCCAAGGGCTACAAGCCCTCCGTCGTGCGCCTGTATGACAAGGCGGACGTGGACCACAACTACGGTTCCGTCAAGCTGAAGGACGAAGAAGCCTTCATGTTCTTCTCCTGCGAAGGCCCGGCCGAAGTCGCCGCCGTCAGCGGCGCGTCCATCCACAAGATCTGCATGGATCACGGCGCGGTCGATATCGGCACCAAGGCCGTGGACCACTGGTTCATCCACAAGAACGACCTTTGCGACTATACCGGTTCCGAACTGGAAAAGCAGCGCTACCGCGAAACCAACATCGCTTACGCCACCATCGAAATCTGCGCAAACTGGAGCGACATCGCCAAGATCTATGACGACGCGATGGAATACGTTCCGAACAAGGTTCAAAACCTCGTCATGTTCGGCGGCCACGTCTCCCACAGCTATATGAACGGCACAAACATCTACTTTGTGTACCTCCTCAAAATGTCCTCCCCCGAAGCTTCGGAGCTGGAGTATTGGTCCGTGATGGACGCGGTCTGCGACGTCGTGCTGAAGTACCCCTCCGCCACCATCGTTCACCACCACGGAATCGGCAAGGCCCGCGTGCTCAGAATCAAGGAAGAGCTCGGTTCTTCCTACGTCCTGATGCGCACCCTCAAAGACGCTCTTGATCCCAAGGGGATCATGAACCCCGGCTGCCTCCTTCCCCTTGAAAAGTAGTTTCACCGTCTGATCCTCCTTTTGGGCGTTTCTCCCTCGTATCCCCGGACAGAACTTGCGCAAAGCCCTGTTCGGGGATGCGAAACGCCCGCGCTTTTCGCATCGCTCCGTTTTTTCAATGATCCAAACCCCGCAAATTGAATAAAGTTTTCACAAATGCTGCGCTTTTACTCATCATGGTGAGGTTCATTGCGCAAGGATGTCAAGGATGTATATAAAGAAGCTTTTGCTTGACAAAGATGACGGCAGATGGTATTATGCATTTGTATGGAATAAAGTACATAGTATCCTCAGTTCTGTCACTTCCTGCATCATTTTTTGTGCTTTATTCGACAGCCGGTCATAAACCACTTTTTTTAGCAAAATTAAGTACGGATTTCAATACTTTAAGGCAATTCCCCGGTCACGGTTTCTTTCCCGGCAGATCCGGTTTTTTCATATATCCGGCGATTGCCCCGCATTCCCGCAATAGTATCTACAGAAAAATCAAAAAGGTCCTTTGTTGGCGCGCGATCCGCGCCTGGGAAATATCACATTGCTGCGTAGTACAAACCAAATTCAAAACGAGAAGGAGAGTATTCATGAGAAATCACATCCTCGTTATCGACGAAGGCACCACAGGTACCCGCGCGCTGATATTTGACAAGAACTTTAACATCGTCAGCGTAAGCTACACCGAGTTCACCCAGTACACCCCGGCGGAAAACATGGTCGAGCACGACTTTGACGAAATTTACGACAAGTCTGTCGATATGTGCAGAAACGCCCTGAAAAAAGCCGATTTGACGGCCGAGGACATCGCCTGCATCGGCGTAACCAACCAGCGCTGCACCTACGCCCTTTGGAACAAGCACACCGGCAAGCCCGCCCGCCGCGGCATCGTCTGGCAGGATACCCGCGCCGCGGGAATTGTCGACGCGATCGACAAGGCGCGCTACAACAGGGAGCTCCTTCCCCTTACCGGCATCAACAGCTGCGCCTGCCGCATCAACATCGTGCTGAAGTGGCTGCTGGACAACGAGCCCGAAACCGCCGCCGCCATCAATTCCGGCGACTACATCATCGGAACGATCGACTCCTGGCTGATCTGGAAGCTGACCGGCGGCAAGGTGCACGCCATCGCTTCGTCCAACGCCTCCGCCGCCGGCTGCTTCGACATGAAGAACAACCGCTGGTGCGAGCCGATGTTCACCGAATACGGCATACCGATGAACGTGCTGCCCGAAATCTACGACGAAGATGCGAACTATGGCGAGACCACCGTGTTCGGCGCCCCGATCCCGATCACCGGCGCCATCGCCGACCAGCAGAGCTCGCTGTTTGCCCAGAACTGCCGCGTGGCCGGCACCGCGAAGTGCACCAACGGCACCGGCACCTTTATGGACATCAACATCGGCGACGATTTCACCGTTCCCCCGACAGGGCTGGATCTCATGTCCGCCTGGACCATCGGCGGCAAGCGGATGTATCTCGCGGAAGGCATGCTGGCCGTTACCGGCTCCGCCGTGCAGTGGCTGCGCGACGGCCTGGGGGTCATCGTGTCCTCTTCCGAAACGGAAACGCTGGCCGCCAGCGTTCCGGACACGAACGGCGTGTATTTCGTCATCAACCTGGCGGGTATGTCCGTCCCGATGTACGATCCCTATTCCCGCGGAACGATCTTCGGCATCACCCGCGGCACCACAAAGGCCCACATCGTCCGCGCCACGCTGGAAGGCATCGCCTTCGGCCTGGCGGACATCATGGAAGCCGTTGAAACGGGCATGAACATCAAGATGCAGGCGATCAAGATCGACGGCGGCGCTTCCCAGAACAACGTTCTGGCCCAGATGTTCGCGGATTACATCGACTGCGACGTCTTCCGCCCGGACAGCGCGGAGGCCACGGCCCTGGGCGCGGCCCAGACCGCGTCCATCGGCGCAGGGCTGTACACCCTGGAAAACCTGCCCGATCCGCTGAAGTACGACCGCGTGTTCAAACCCGGGATGGATCCCGCCGTGCGCGCGGCCAACATCAAAAACCACAAGAAGGCCATCGAGCGCCAGATGGGCTGGCTCAAGGACTGACAACCGCAAACTGCCGCCGCTGCCGGGTTTTGCCAAAGGGTTCCCGGCAGCGCGGGAAAATGCGTAGCCGGCATTTTATTTTGACGCAACCCGGAATGGACCCGCAGAAGGGGAATGCTTTGAGGGAAAACGGGCGCCCGCCGGATGGTCGGCCGGCGGGCGGTTCCCTTTTTTGCGCAAAATGCCTTCCGCAAAGGATTGACAACGGGCAAAAGCGGGAATATAATCACAGTATCAATGATCTTTGCGGAATGACGGGGAAGCCGTCTTCGCCCAAACCGGAAAAAAGAGAGCCGCAGCCATTGGCTGAGAGCGCGGCGTCCGGCGCGAAGGATGCGTACCGCCCCCCGACCGCAGTCCCGTGGAAGGGTTAAAAATCCGTGCAAGCGGAGCCAAAACATTCGGCTCAAGCGGGGTGGAACCGCGGATTGTGATGATTCGTCCCCCAATGCCTTCTGGCATTGGGGGATTTTATAGTATTAAAAACAAAATGAGCGGAGGATACCATGAAAATCATATTGAACGGCATGGAAATGGAATTCGAAAAGGGCACGCTGCCCCTGGATATGGCAAAGGCGGCGGACCCGGAACTGTATAAATCCTGCGTTTCCGCCTCTGTGGACGGCAAGCTCACCGGCCTTTACCAGCCTGTGGACCACGACGCCAGGGTGGATGTGTGGACCTTTGCGGACGACGGCGGCAGGAAAACCCTCCGCCATACCGGCAGCCACGTGATGGCCCAGGCGATCAAGCGCCTTTTCCCGGATACGAAGCTGGCCATCGGCCCGGCCATTGAAAACGGCTTTTATTACGATCTGGATTCCAGCCACGTTTTCACGGAGGAGGATTTTCCCGCCATCGAGAAGGAAATGGCCAAGATCGCAAAGGAAAACCTGCGCGTGGAGCGGTTCGAGCTGCCGAGGGACGAAGCCCTCGCCCTTGTCAGGGAAATGGACGAGCCCTATAAGGTTGAGCTGATTGAAGACCTGCCGGAGGAAGCCCATATTTCCTTTTATAAGCAGGGCGAATTCACGGACCTTTGCGCCGGGCCCCACGTGGGCTCCACCGGCAAGATCAAGCACTTCAAGCTGATGAGCGTCGCCGGGGCCTATTGGCGGGGCGACGAAAAGAACAAGATGCTTCAGCGGATCTACGCCACCGTTTTCCCCACAAAGGAAGAGCTGAAGGAGTATCTCGACAGGCTGGAGGAAGCCAAAAAACGCGACCACAGGAAGCTTGGCCGGGAATTGGACCTTTTTGCCATCATGGACGAAGGCCCCGGCTTCCCCTTCTTCTTCCCCAAGGGCATGGTGATCCGAAACGAGCTGGAGAATTACTGGCGCCAGCTCCACCGCGAAAACGGCTACGAGGAGATCAAGACCCCGATCATCCTCAACGAGGAGCTTTGGCATCGGAGCGGCCACTGGGACCACTACAAAAACAATATGTACTTCACCAAGATCGACGGTGAGGATTACGCGATCAAGCCCATGAACTGCCCCGGCGGCATGCTGGCCTACAAGCGCCGCCTGTGGTCGTATAAAGACCTGCCCATGCGGGTGGGCGAACTGGGCCTGGTGCACAGGCACGAGCTTTCCGGCGCGCTGCACGGGCTGATGCGCGTGCGCTGCTTCACCCAGGACGACGCCCACATCTTCATGACCGAGGAGCAGATCCCTTCGGAAATCGCGGCCGTCATGGACCTGATCGACTCGGTTTACAAGGTCTTCGGCTTCAAGTACCACGTGGAGCTTTCCACCTGCCCGGAAAACTTCATCGGCACCGATGAAATGCGCGCAGCCAGCGAAAACGCCCTGCGGGACGCGCTGGAGGCTAAAGGCGTCCGCTATGTGCTCAACCCCGGCGACGGCGCGTTCTACGGCCCGAAGATCGACTTCCACCTTGAGGATTCCATCGGCCGCACCTGGCAGTGCGGAACGGTCCAGCTGGACTATCAGATGCCCGAGCGCTTTGATCTGACCTATGCCGGGGCGGACGGCGAAAAGCACCGCCCGGTCATGATCCACAGGGTGGCTTTCGGTTCCATCGAGCGCTTCATCGGCATCCTGACCGAGCATTTCGCCGGCGCGTTCCCCGCCTGGCTGGCCCCGGTCCAGGCAAAGATCCTGCCCATCACCGACCGCACCCACGACGTCGCGAATCAAATCGCCGGCGTGATGGCCGCCGAGGGCCTGCGCGTCGAGGTGGACGACCGCTCCGAAAAGATCGGCTACAAGATCCGCCAGGCCCAGATGGAAAAGGTTCCTTATATGCTGGTGATCGGCGACAAGGAGGCCGAGGACGGCACCGTGGCCGTGCGGTCCAGGAAGGACGGGGACCTCGGCACGATGACGCTGGAGGACTTCATGGCAAAGCTCCAGGAGGAGATCGATACAAAAGCCCACGACTGATCATACGCCAAACGGCAGAGAGCGCCCGTTCCCGATTGCCGGGGATGGGCGCTTTGCTTTGCGCAGGGCTGCGGGGCACCTTCCGCCTTTTCGGAAGGGAACGAGTGTTAAGGGCAGTCCGGCGGCAATACGTTTATATGGAAGGAACGCGCCGGGCCGGCGTATCGATTTTTGGCGCGGTATTGAACGGAAGGAGGATCTGTGTTATAGTTAACCAAACCAAACTCAAGCGCCGAATTCAGATGATGCCCCGGCGCTTAATCTGATTCCGAAAGGAGACACCATGAATAAAACGGCGAGATCAATCGCGTTCGTCCTGGCGCTGACCATGGTCTTTCTGCTCGTTGGGTGCGCGGCGGCCGCCCCCGGGGAACAGACCTCGACGCCCGCTCCCACCGAAAAGGCCGGCGCCCCCGAAATCGCGACGCCCCCCACGTCCGCCGAGGGCGGACAGGAAGGGCAAAAAGAGTACTCCTTTGAGCGCTCGGATTTCCCCGCCTTTGAAACCACGGATATCGACGGCAACGCCCTGGACAACGCCGTCTTTGCCGAAGCGAAGGTGACGATGGTGAACATGTGGGCCACCTGGTGCGGCCCCTGCGTCAACGAATTGCCCGAGCTTCAGCAGCTTTCGGAGGATTACGCGGAAAAAGGCTTTAGGATCATCGGCGTCTACGATTATTCCAGCACGGACGACGAGGTCAGAACCCTGATGGACAACGACGGCCTGACCTATACGATGGCCCGCTATGCGGACGCTTTTTATCCCCTTGAATCCGGCTACGTTCCCACGACTTACTTCGTGGACGGCGAAGGCAGGATCATGGGTTCCGCCCATATCGGGGCAAACGATTACGAAGGATGGAGCGCAGTGATCGATGAACTCCTCAAAGACGTGGACTAGGTTCATCCTGCCCGGCGCGCTGCTCGCTGCCGGGCTTTTCATGATCGCTGTGGGGATCACCGGGGGCGAGGCGCTGACGATTTTCGCCAAAGCCGCCCGGGTATGCCTTGAGTGCATAGGAATCGGCTGAAGATGAAGAAAAAAGGGAACGGCCGCCACGTGATCCAGGCCGTCTACACGGCGCTGACCAACGCGTATGCCATCGGCTTTGTCAAGGGAACGGTCTACAACGGCCCGATCAAAAACATCTGCGTGCCGGGGCTGAACTGCTACGCCTGCCCCGGCGCTTTGGGAGCCTGCCCCATCGGCTCCCTTCAGGCGGTTTTGGGGAGCAGCAAATACCAGTTTTCGTATTATGTCGTCGGGTTTCTCATCGCTTTCGGGGCGATCTGCGGAAGGCTGATCTGCGGTTTTTTGTGCCCTTTCGGCTTCGTGCAGGACATGCTGCACAAGATTCCCCTGCCAAAAAGGTGGAAGCTGAAAAAGATCAGAACCTTCAAGGGCGACTTTGCCCTCAGGAAGCTGAAATACGTGATCCTTGCCGTATTCGTGGTGCTTCTGCCCATGCTGCTGGTCAACGAGGCGGGAGTGGGCACCCCCTGGTTCTGCAAGCTGATCTGCCCCGCGGGAACGCTGGGCGGCGGGATTCCCCTTGTGGCGGCGAACGAAACGCTCCGCGGCATGGTCGGCTGGCTTTTTGACTGGAAGCTGCTCGTGCTGGCGGCGGTGGTTCTTTTGTCCGTCGTCCTATACCGCCCGTTTTGCAAATACCTTTGCCCCCTTGGCGCGATCTACTCCTTTTTCAACAAGGCGTCCTTTTACCGCATGGGCATCGATCCGGAAAAATGCATCAAATGCGGCGCCTGCGAGCGCGCCTGCAAAATGAACGTTCCCGTGCTCAAAGACCAGAACCACGCCGAATGCATCCGCTGCGGGGACTGCAAACGGGCGTGCCCCAAGAACGCGATTTATTCCGGCTTCGGGGCTTGCGGAGCAGGGGCGAGAAAAGCCGGAAAGGAACCCGGGAAAGCGGATTTGACTTGAAGCCCGGGGAAAAATGTGGCATGATGAAAACGATGGAGCGGATGGCATCCGCAGCCATGATTCATTCTTTTTAGGAGGTCATACCAAATGCCAGAGTATTATTCCGACATGTTCGGGGAAGCGTACGGCTATTACAATGCCGCATCCGGAATTTCCTCCGCAATGGGCCCGGTACTCATCGTATCTTTTATCCTGGCCTTGCTGCTGGCGGTGTTCTTCCTGCCCCGGCGCAACCGCGGCAGATTTTCCCCCGCCCTTGACAAGGTTTATAGTTTTTTGAATTTCGACGTCTATTGGCTGACGTGGATCATCAGGATCCTGTTTGCGGCGCTGTCGATCTTCCTCTTCGTCATGGGAATCTATGTGATGTTCGCCCTCAGCTTCTGGGCCGGATTGTTCCTGATCATCAGCATTCTCTTTGTTCGCGTGGCTTGCGAGAGCGTTTGCGCCATCCTCTCCATCCGCGACAACGTCGAGGAAATGAACCGCCGCATGGGCGGCGGCGCGCCCGCGCCCGAATCCAATGAAACGCCCTTCCAGCCGGCCGCGCCCAGAACAGGCGGCTTCAACTTCAGGAGCTTTGCCCAGCACGGCCCCCAAAAGCAGGATCAGACCGACAAAGCCGCGCCCGCTGACGAGCCTGTTCCCGCCGAGCAGATCAAAACCCCCGAGCCCGAGGTTCCCACATGCGCCAATTGCGGAGTGGAGCTTCGCGCCGGAGCGATGTTCTGCGCGAACTGCGGCGCAAGGGTGAAGTAACCGGCAGCCGGAATCGTCAAAAAACCCGCGAAGCACGCTTTCGCGGGTTTTTCTTTTCAATGGCGGAAAAACCGCCGGATCGCCGAATTGAAAGCTTCAGAATGGATCAAGGCGCTTCCGCACATGAAAATGAAAACGCTCAGCCCCCGTATCATGGGGGCCGAGCGTGCCTAAAGCCCGGCTTCGTCAGTTTGCGCTCAGCAATTCGACCATCAGCTTGTTGACGATCGCCGGGTTCGCCTTGCCGCGGCTGGCTTTCATGACCTGGCCCACAAGGCTGGTCAGGGCCTTTTCCTTGCCGGCTCTGTAATCGGCGGCGGCCTTTTCGTTGGCGGCGATGACGGTTTTGCACAGTTCGAGGATCGCGCCCTCGTCGCTCACCTGGGCGAGCCCCAGGGCCTTGACCAGCTCTGCGGGCGTTCGCCGCTCGTCTTTTGCAAACATGGCCTCCAGCACCTTCGAACCGGCGGAGCGGCTGATCGTTCCGTTTTCCACCAGGGCAATCAGGTCAAAAAGCCCCTGCGCGCCGAACCACAGCCGGTCAAAGCCCGTTCCCGCATCGTTCGTCAGCCGGGCCATGTCGCTCATCAGCCAGTTGGAAACGGTTTTCGGCGCGGCGCCCAGGGCAACGCATCCGTCGAAAAGGTCCGCCACGGCCTTGTCCCCGGTCAAAAAGTCCGCGTCGTATTCCGGAAGGCCAAGCCCGCCCACATAGCGCTTCCTGCGCGCGTGGGGCAGCTCGGGCAGGGAATCGCCGATGCGCTTCAGCCATGCGTCGTCCACCACGATGGGCATGATGTCCGGCTCGGGAAAGTAGAAGTAATCATGGGCGTCCTCCTTGGAGCGCATGGCGTAGTTCACGCCGCGCTCGTCGTCCCAGCGCAGGGTGTCCTGGGTGATCGCGCCGCCTTTTTCCAGGATCTTGCGCTGGCGGATGCGCTCGTACTCGATGGCGCGCACCGTGGCGGAAAGGGAGGCGATGTTTTTCGTTTCCGTCCGGGTGCCGAAGGGCGCGTCGGGGGAGGGGCGCAGGGAAAGGTTGACGTCGCAGCGCATGGAGCCTTCCTCCATCCGGCAGTTGCTGACGTTCGCGTAAAGCAGCACGGCGCGCAGGTGGGTCAAAAAGGCGTGCACCTCCCCGGCGGAGCGGAAATCCGGCTCCGTCACGATCTCGATCAGCGGCACGCCGCAGCGGTTGCAGTCGAGGCGGGTCACGCCCGGGCCGTGGATAAGCTTGCCCGCGTCCTCCTCGATATGAATGCGGGTGATGCCCACGCGCTTGTTGTACGCGGGCTTGTTCGCCCGGCCGTCTAATGGGTCGCCCTCGGGCACGCGCAGGTCCACAAAGCCGTCCTGGCAAAGGGGAAGGTCGAACTGGCTGGTCTGGAAGGCCTTGGGCAGATCCGGGTAAAAATAATGCTTCCTGTCCTGGCGGGAATATTGGTTGATCTTGCAGTCCAGGGCGAGCCCGGCCTTGACGCAGTATTCCACCACCTGCTTGTTCAGGGCGGGAAGAGTTCCCGGCAGCCCCGTGCAGACCGGGCAGATGTGGGTGTTTTCCTCCGCCCCGAATTCGGTGGAGCAGGTGCAGTATATCTTGGATTTCGTGGAAAGCTCCACGTGAACCTCAAGTCCGATCACGGTTTCGAATTCCATCTGTTACCTCCCGTAAAGCGCGGCGCCGGCGCGGTAGAGCGTTTCCTCGCAAAGGGGCTTCGCGATCAGCTGGGCGCCGATGGGCATGCCGTTCTCGTCCGTTCCGCAAGGGACGGACATCCCGCAAAGCCCGGCCACGTTGACCGAAACCGTGCAGATATCCGCGGCGTACATCTCGAGCGGGTCGGCGCTCATTTCCCCGAATTTCCACGCGGTAATGGGCGCGACGGGGGCGAGCAGGCAGTCGAAGCGCGCAAAGGCCGCGTCGTAATCCTGCATGATCAGCGTTCTGGCCTGCTGGGCGCGCTTGTAATACGCGTCGTAATAGCCGGAAGAAAGGGCAAAGGTACCCAGCAGAATGCGGCGCTTGACCTCCCACCCGAAGCCTTCGGAGCGGGACCTGGTATAAAGCTCGGCGATGCTCTCGGCGTCCGCCGCGGCGTAGCCGAAACCCACGCCGTTATATCGCCCGAGGTTTGAGGACGCTTCGGCAGAGGAGATGATGTAATAAGCGGGCAGGGCGTATTCCACCCTGGGCAGGCTGCACCGTTCCACGGCCGCGCCCTTTTCGGCCAGCGATTCCGCGGCCTTGAGCACCGCGGCTTTGATCGTGGGGGATATGCCGTCGACGAACAGCTCGTCCGGCAGGCCGACGCGCATGCCCTCCAGCCGGCCGGGAGCGGCCGAGGCGGTGTAATCCGGAACGGGGTGGGGAAGGGACGCGGCGTCCAGCGGGTCGTTCCCGGCGATGGCGGAAAGCACCATGGCGTTGTCATACACCGTGCGGGTCATGGGGCCGACCTGGTCCAAAGACGAGGCGAAAGCCACGGCGCCGAAGCGGGATACCCTGCCATAGGTGGGCTTGAGCCCGACGATCCCGCAAAAGGCGGAAGGCTGGCGGATGGAGCCGCCGGTGTCCGTCCCCAGGGAAAAAGGCGCGAGCCGGCCGGCCACGGCCGCGGCGGAACCGCCGGAGGAACCGCCCGGGACCCGTTCCCTGTTCACCGGGTTTCTGGTTTTGGCAAAATAGCTGGTTTCCGTTGAGGAACCCATGGCGAATTCGTCCATATTCAGCTTGCCCAGCAGCACGCAGCCGGCGCCTTCAAGCTTTTTCACCGCTGTGGCGGTATAGGGCGGAACAAAGTTTTCGAGCATCTTCGAAGCGCAGGTGGTCCTTATTCCCTCTGTGCAGAAAAGATCCTTCAAGGCGTAGGGAATGCCGTCCAGCGGGGAAAGGGCGGCGTTTTTGCCCCTTCTTCCGTCCGCGGCGGCGGCATCTTTTAGGGCGCGGTCGGCGGTGACCGTGATATACGAGCGGATTTCGCCGTCTTCCTTTTCGATGGCGGAAAGATACGCCTTTGTGATTTCCGCCGAAGAGACCGCGCCCTTTGCAAGCATTTTGGAAAGCTCAGCCACTGTAAAATCCCTGATGTCCATCCGGTCCTCCTTAGTCCACGACGCGGGGCACGAGAATACCGGATTCGTCGTGCCTGGGCGCGATATTGAGCAGCACGCCGCGCGAAAAGGAGGGCAAAACGCCGTCTTCGCGGAACACGTTCTGCATGGGGACCGCGTGGGTTGTGGGCAAAACGCCGGTAACATCCAGCCCCATCAGCTTGTCCGCAAAAGCGATCATGCCGCTCATCTCGCCCTCCAGCCGTTCGGTTTCCTCGTCCGTCAGGGAAAGGCGGGAGAGCGCCGCCACGTGGCGCACCTGTTCTTTTGTAATCTTCATGTGTTACGACCTCGCATTGGCTGATTTAATGCTTTATTGTAGCACTTCAATCCCTGCGCGGCAACAAATTCGGGTAAAAAGTCCGGTTTCGGCCCCCCTGGACGCCGGATTCCATTGTTTTGTGTGCGGAAAGGCCTGGTTATCCCAAGTGTTTTTTCGGCCGTTTCTTCTCCGGCAGGCGTCCGGCCCCGCAGGGCTTAAACTGATAAAATAAGAATAGATATTGTATATTCTGGAATAGCGTGTTACAATATTAACATAGGGTCGGGACGGCGGTTCCGGGGTCATCGGCGTCATTTGCGGAATCCGGCCGCCTTGATCTTGGTTTGGCTTGCAGCGGTATTGGAGGGTGTTCGCTGCTTGTGTAGTCGTACCAATTGCTTTTTGCCGTGAAAGGAGACATGAAATGTTCAAAAAGATCGCTGCGCTGCTGTTGGCGCTGGTGATGATCGTGCCGCTGGCCGCGTGCCAGCAGGCTTCGGAGCCGGCGGGGACGCCGGACGCGGCTGCGACCCCGGCAATAACCCCCGGGGAAGATGCGGTGCCCGAGCCCGCCGCGGGCTACACCGCGGGGACCTACAGCGCGGCGGCGCCCGGCCTGAACGGGGACGTTAACGTTTCCGTCACATTCAGCGCGGACGCCATCACCGCGATCGAGGTGCTGGACAATATCGAAACCCCCGGTGTCGGCGCCTGGCCCATCGAGCTGATGCCCGAAAGGATCATTGAAAAGCAGTCGCTGGCAGTGGATACGGTGACCGGAGCCACGGCGACCAGCCGCGCCATACTCGCAGCCGTGGAGGATTGCGCGGTGCAGGCCGGCGGCGACCTGACCGCTCTGAAGGCGGCGCTCCCCGACGAACCCGCGGCGGACGTCGAAAAGACCGCCGACGTCATCATCGTGGGCGGCGGCGGCGCGGGGCTTGCGGCGGCTGTCGCGGCCACCGACGCGGGCGCGTCCGTGATATTGATCGAAAAGACCGGCTTCCTCGGGGGCAACTCGGTGGTGAGCGGCGGCATATACAACTGCCCCGATCCGGAGCTTCAGGAGCCGGAAGGCATCGAGGACTCGGTGGAACTGTTCATCAAGCAGACCTGGGAAGGCGGAGACAAGGTCGCGGATATCGACCTGGTTACCACGCTGTGCTCCAATGCGTATGACGGTCTCGTGTGGCTGGAAGGCATGGGCATGGAATTCAGGAACAACATCACCCAGGGCGTCGGCTCGCTTTACCGCCGCACGCACACCTCTGTGCTTCCCAACGGCACGGGCTTCATCAAGACTTTCAGGGACAACCTCGCCGGCAAAGGCGATGTGTGTGAAATCCTGATGGAAGTTACGGGCAAGAGCCTGATCAAGGATGATTCCGGCAGGATCGTCGGCGTCATCGCGGAAGGCAAGGATGGAAACACCGTAAAGCTCAACGCCACGAAGGGCGTCATTCTCACCACCGGCGGCTTTGCGGGCAATGTGGAAATGCGCCAGCAATACTGCGAGGGCGAGAAGTGGCCCGACCTTGGACCGAGCCTGATCACCTCGAACATGCCGGCGATTCAGGGCGACGGCATTGTGATGGCCGAAGCGATCGGCGCGGCCCTGGTGGATATGGATCAGATTCAGCTTCTGCAGGTCTGCAATCCCTGGACGGGCGTGACTTCGGACGTGATCGTCGGCGGAGTTGACGCGTGCGTTTACGTCAACCAGGAAGGCCAGCGCTTTGTGCGGGAGGACGGCCGGCGCGACGTGATCAGCGCCGCGATTCTCCGGCAGACGAACGGCCGCATGTATACCATCCACAATTTCACGGTGATCGACAACCCCGACACCTTCAAGGCGCTCGGAGGAAGGACGATCTCCGAATTGATCAACGAGGGCAAGTACGGCTTTGTGAAGGCGGATACGCTCGAGGAGCTTGCGGCGCTGATCGATGTTCCGTACGACGCGCTTCAGGCAACGCTGGACACTTACAACGCCCATGTGAGGAACGGCGACAGCGTGGATGAATTCGGCCGCGAACTGCTTACCACCGTTCTGGAAGGCGGCCCGTGGTACGCTTATCCCCGCGCTCCCGCGGCGCACCACACCATGGGCGGCGTGAAGATCAACACCAACGCGGAAGTGATGGACGCCCAGGGCAGCGTGATCCCCGGCCTGTATGCCGCGGGCGAAGTCACCGGGGGCATACACGGCGGCAACCGTCTCGGCGGCAACGCGATCGTGGACTTTACCGTGTTCGGCCGCATCGCGGGGACCTCTGCGGCAAACGCGCAATAATCAACCGACCAACCGGCACGGAATGTGCAAACGGGCCGCCTCGCGCGCGAGGCGGCCTTTTGCGTTAAGCGCCGGGCCCCATCCCCGCGCTTAACGCGCCATAAAAATCAGATTGTTCAGCTTGCCGAGACGTATTGACATCGTGAAGCCGGACTGCGGCAGAAAACCGGCAAAGCATCCGGGCGCATTGCGCGGCGGGTCCGAAAAATGAAAAAAGCTTTTGCAAGCATATACCAATCCCTTTTGCGCCCCAAAGGCGCGTCTGCGGCCCGGATAGCCCCCCGTGCCCGGCGGAGTCCGAAACCCGAAGGAACGACCCGGACGCCCCGTGCAGGGAAACGATGCCCGCGGCGCGGGTTCATGAACGGAGCTATGGACGATGCCGCCCAAAACGGGCAGCCCGGCCATGTCAATCCCCGGGCGGCAGCCTGCCCGCAAAAGTTCCCGCCGGGGTGACTCTTTGGAATACGGCGTCCGGCCCGCCGCTCGGCCCCTTCGCGCCAATGGGGGCATTTTGTCATACCCGAACGAACGCGGCACTGCCCCCGCCCTTCCGTCCGCAAAGCAAAAAACAGGCCCCAAGTTCGCCATCCGGCTAATTTGAGGCCTGTTTTCGTTCGAATAGAACTGTTTGCCCTTGTCTTCCCCGCGCCATAAACCGCGGGAATCCAAAGCTTCGGCCATACGCATCCGCGCAGCCGGGGGAAAAGAAGCGCCTTAGCGTTTAAAATGCTGCCGGGAACAGAAGGGCTGCCGCGGCAAACGGACCGGGCGACGCGCCTGCAACCTGCGCGCCCGGAACTGCGCGTCTCATTGGCGCTCCGCTGCTGCCCAGGGCCCGCGCGGCCCGCCTAGGGCGCAAACACCCGCGCTTTCGCCGCGCGGCGGCCGGAATCCGCCCAAGAGGCAAACGAAAGCTTCCTTTGCTCAATCGGATTCGCCGCCGGCGTTCTGTTCCCCGCCCGAAAGGGCGAGGGCTTCGGTCAGACGGGACTCCATCTCGTCCATACAGATATAAAGCGCGGACAGGACCCGGGAGAAGACGCTTTCCGGGCCTTCCTCCACGCCCACGACCACGTTGTATTTATGGTAGAGCTGGCCGAGCGCGTCAAATATGCCGTAAGCGCCCAGGCGGGCGGTGAGGTTCCAGCCGTTGACCGCGGCGCGCAGTTCCCCGAGGCCGGGGCCGGGTTTGGGAATCATCGTGGAGAAGATCTGAAACACATCGCAGTTCTCGTCGTAGCCGAACTGGCAGATTTCGATCAGCACATAGCCTTTGTCGTCCCCTAAAAGGGGCGCGGTAAACCGCAGCATTTCGCGGCCTTCCACGGTGAGAATCGCGGCCTGGTAGCCCATCTGATCGGTCAGGCCGCCGAGGAGCATCTTCAGAACGGGGGTCTGTTTTTCTTCAGTCATAGCGTTCAATCCTTTCCGCCGGTGTCAGAAGGCGGGCTTTATGGGGTGCCGTGGGCGCCGATCAGCCTGCGCCGAAGCGCGCCCGCGGGCAGCGTTGCCCTTGCGGCCAAGCTTCCGGTGGGTGCCGCGGCTCCAGCCGGGGCGGGTGTGGTGGCTCCAGCCGGGGCGGGCGCGGCTCCGGCTGGCGCGGGCGCGGCTCCGGCGGGCGCGGGGGGAGGTGTGGTAGCAGCGGCCCTTGCGACGGCGGCGGCCCTTGCAGCAGCCTCCCTTCGGGCACGGGCCATCGCGCTGATGCGCTTGTTGCTGTCCCGCAGTTTCTGGGCGCCCTCCATGCCGTCTTCGTTTCCCATGGATTTAGCCACGGCTTCCGCGTTGTATCCGGGGCCCATGCGGCTTACGCCGAGGGCGTCCATCATGCGCAGCGCCGAGCGGTCCGTGGAGGTCCGCGACGCTTCGTCCCTACCCGAGGCTGCGCTCGCCATCTCGGCAAGCTTTTTGCTGCGCTTGGAAGTCTGGTCGCGCAGCAGCTCCTCCCGGAAGCCCGTGCCGTATCCCTGGCTCCGGAGAACGGCGCGCTTCGCCCTTCGCCGGTTGGAGGGGGTGTCCTCCAGCCCGCGCTCCTGCATGACCCGGTTGATCATGTCGTCGTTCAGGCCGATGGTCTGATCCGAAACCTTGGCCCTGATCCGTTTGTGCTGGACGGCGCCCAGGGCGGCGGTGGTGCCTTTGACCGCGAGGCTCGCGCCGGTCAGCCCCGCGCCGACCGCGGCGCCCGCGCCGGACGCGTTCGCAACGCCGGAGGCAACGTCCAAAACGCCGCCGATGGCCTGGCCCGTGCCCCTGACGATGTTTTCCGTGCCAGCCATGGCGCTTTGGGCGGCGGTGTCGTGCATGAACAGTTCGTCGTCCGCAAGATCCTCCCTGGATCTGCCTTGCAGCATCTCACCCTGCACGCCCTTGGATATTTTTTTCTGCTTTGCGCCGCTGAGCGCTCTGTCCACGCCGGCGACCGTGTTGACCGTGCCGGTGACCGCGCCGAATACGCCCCCGGCAACACCGGCGGCCGTGCTGCTGCCGAAACCCGATAAGTTTCCGCCCAGGCTGGAAACGTTGGCAACTCCGCTGTAAAACGCCTGCCTTGCGCCGCGCCGGTTGCCCTGCTGAACGCTTTCGCGCAGGTCCTTCCCGGATTTGTAAAGGCCGTAGGCGCTCGTGACGGCCCCCAGGGTGGAACCGGCATGGCCGGCCCCCGTGGTGAAAGCGCTGTCGGAGGTGAGGCCGCGCGCTTCGTCCCTCAGTTTGCCCGAGGCGCCCATAACGCTCAGGGCGTCGCCGCCCAGGCCGCTTGCCGTCTCCAGATCGCTTTCCAACGTAGAGCCTTGGTCCCCTGTATCCGTCGGGGCGGGGGAAGGGTCCCGGATCAGGCTGCTCTTTTTTCCGGGGGCCGCGCCCGCCATCATGCGGGAAGCCGCCTGCTGATCCTCGTCGTATTCCCTCATGCGGCTGCGGGCCTGGCCTTGCTGGCCGGCATTCTGCGACCGCATCCAGGCGACCGGATTGCGCAGCATCCACTTCGCTTTGTCGGTTTTAGACAGCGCGTTCCAATCCCCGCTGTCCTGGGCGCCCGTGTATTCCTCCACGGCTTCGTCGCTCCAGCGGGCCACTCTGCCGCCCGTTACGTCCCAGGCCTTCCGCACGCCATACAGCGCCGCCCTGCCGGCCCTTCCCATCATGTTTTTGAAGCGGTCCGTCCGGCTGAGCGCCGGGGCGGCGGGGGCGGGCACAGCCGCGGCCGCACCGGTGACGCCGGCGGCCGGAACCGCAGCCGGGGCGGCCGGAGCGGTAGTTGGAGCGGCCGGAACCGCGGCCGGAGCCGCACCAGCCGGGACCGCAGCCGCGCCAGCCGGGGCCGCGCCAGCCGTAGCCGGAGCGGCCGCACCCCTCCTCCTTTTGAGCCATTCGCCCAAACGCGACATCTGCACGCCCCCCGCCGGCGCGGAAACCGCGACAGCCGCGCCGGTCACGGCGCCCTGCTGGGCGGTATGCACAAGCTCGTGGGCGGCCACGCCGGGATCAAATCCGCCCGGCCCAAAATAAACGTCGTTGCCCGCGGCAAAAGCCCTGGCGCCCATCCTGGCCGCCCGGGCCGCCGCGGCCCCGCCCGTATGCAGGCGCACGCCGGAAAAATCGGCGTCCAGCTTCCGCCCGAGCTCCGCCTTGACGCCTTCCGGCGTGGTCGCGGTCACCGCGGCGGAAAGCCGGTCGGCCTCGCTTTCCGCGGGCGCGATCTGCGCCTGGGGCCGGGGTGTGACAGGCTGCCTCGCGCGCAGCCTCGCCTCCAGGTCGCCAAGGCGGGCGGCGGGATCCGGCGAAGGACCGGCTTCCCCGCCGCGGGCGGCATCCAGGCGGCTGCTGTTGGGAATGCTTTGGCAAAACGGCGCCGTTTTCGGAGATTCCGACGGGGCAGAACGCCGCGCCGCCCTTTTATAGGTAAGCTCATCCACCTCCGAAACCCTCCCTTTCAGTATTCACACGAAATTCAGACCATACTCCGCGCCTGCTGACGGGCGCGGGTGCGAAAACGGCCGTCGCCGCGCCGGGTACGCCCGGCGCAAAAGAACGGCGGCAGTCTTTCGGCGCGCCTGACTGATGATCTTATTATAGTATACGGCTTTGGAAATGGGTGCGCATTTTAGTACATTTTGGCAACGTCTGCGCCGGTTTTATTGAAATTTGCTTTCGGGTACCTTATGATGCCATCAGAATCGGAATCGAACCGGGAGCGGAAGGTGGCGGTGATGAGAGTTGCCGTGTGCGACAACAGTGCCGCCGGCGCAGAACAGCTCTGCGGCTGGATAGCACAATATTGCGCCCTGTACCGCCTGCCTTTGATTCTTGAGAGCTTCACTTCGCCGGATCTGTTCCTGGCTTGCGGAGGGGCCTTTGACCTCGCGTTTCTGGGCTTCGGGGGCGGGGCCGGATTTCTGGCCGCCCGCGCCTTGCGGGACAGGGACGGCCGCTGCAAAATCATTCTGATCGACGATACGCCGGACTATGCGATCCGCAGCGTCCGCATCCATTGCACCGCATTTCTTCTTCGCCCGGTGGCGTTTCGCGACGTGGTCAAGAGCATGCGGCTCGTCATCGGGGGAGGGGCAACGTGAAACGCGTCGGGATCAAGCGGCCGGAATCGGATCCGCCCGCCGTGGCCAGGCAGGCGGAACAGGCCGCCCGCCGCCAGATGGCGTGGGCCGCCGGAGCGGAAGCGTTCCGGAACCGGGACCCCGTCGGTTATGTGACGGAGAGCTTCCGTCAAACCTTCGACGCCGCGGTCCGCCGAAGCGCGTATGGGCGGCAGGAATCGGACGCCGGCACCCGGCGGGGCGCCCCCCCGCCGGAGCGCGCCGAAGCCCGTTACCCGGATCCCACCTCCGCCCGTTCGTTCTACGAGCGGGGCGGCCCCGAGGATCAGGATATGCTGAGACGGTTCTCCGAAACCGCGCTGGAGCGGGGGACCCTTTCCGGCGCGGTGCTGCGCGGCTCGGGGCGGATGATGCTGTTTTCCTGCCTGAAAAAGACCGTGGGGCAATCCCAGCCGGTGCGGTGGCAGCAGCGCAAGCTGTTTGAAAAAGCCTCCCAGCAGCGCAACGTGCCCGGGCACGGCCCGGACCAGGTGGTGTTTAACCGCGGATTCACAGACAGCGCCGTGGCGCTGGTGGTGGACGCCCTGAAAGACGCGCGCCGGACGGTGGAATCTTTAGAGGACCTGATCCGCGGAAAAAGCGGGATGGGCGCATCCGGCGGGGCGCAGACCCTGCGGGCGATGTATCCGTTTTTAGACGATTCAAGGGAGCGCGCCCTGCTTATAGAATACCGGGAACGGCTGCGCGGCGCAGAAGGCGCGGACCCCGCCCGGGGGATCCTTACCAACGCGGCGGGCCGCGCAGCAGCGCTGATCGCCAAAAAGGCGCAGATGCGGGCGGAATTCATCTCAAAGCTCCGCTTTTTGTCAGACCGGGCAAACGAGGCGCTGGCGGAATGGGAGCAGCCGGAATTCGATTTCGCGCTGTATACGGCGCTGCGGCGGGCGGTGCTGCCGCCCGAGCCGCCCGAGGACGGAGGAGACGAAGATGGACCCACAACGCCCGATGCAGGTCCGCCAGGAGACGGAGCAGAACCAAAAGACGGAGCAGAACCGCCCACGCAAGATTGAAGGGCCGATCCGGGCGGCGGAAGCCGCGAAAGCCCTGCTGGCCGGCGCGCCTGTTCGGGAATTTCCCCCCAAAACGCTTTCGGAGCTGGCCGCGCGGATCGGCAACAGCGCCATGCTGGCCCTCGCACAGCAGGGCATAAAAGAGCCGGAGCAGGCGGCGTTTCGCATGCCGGCCGGCGAGCCCGGCACGATTCCGGCAAAGATCCCAAAGACGGACTGCCAGGAGGCCGCGCCCGCGGGGCTGGCGGCGGGAACGGCCGCCGGGGCGGGATTTGACGCCGCGGGCCTGAGAGCCTGAAGGGACGGACCTTGTGAAGCGCTTTGAGTTTGACAAACCGCTGGACGCCGCCTCGGAGCTTGCGGATCTTCTGGAGCGAAGCGGCGTGGACTACCAGCGCACGGGCGGCCGGTTTTGCTTCCTGTTTTCGTCGGGGGGCTGCAAATGGCAGACCGTGTGCGACTGCGCGGGCGACCGGGCGCTGATCTACGGCATCCACCCCGCGCCGGTGCGCAGCCGGGCCGCGGCGCTTGCGGCCTGCTCGGAGGTGAACCGCCGGGCGGTCATGGGCGGCTGCTTCCTTTCGGAAGGGCGCCTGATTTTCAGAACCGGCGCGGAGCTGTTCGAGCCCTGCGCCGCGGCCGAAGCCCTGACGAGGGCGCTGGAATACAATGCCGCCGTGATGAGCGCCTTTTGGACGCTGATGGCGGACGGGGCCTCGGGCTCCGACGGCGAAAGTCCATTCACGCGGGAACCGCGTTTTGGGTAATTTGTGGCATCATGGAGTCTCTAACGATTCAACCTTGGAAAGGAGGGATGTTTCACGCGCCGGCCGGGAACGGGCGGCGTGCGGAACGGCAACATGGCAGAGTATTTATCCCCGGGAGTATACGTAGAGGAATACGACTCCGGCGCGACGCCCATGCAGGGCGTGAGCACCAGTACGGCGGGCTTTGTGGGCCTCGCCGAGCGCGGCCCCGTCATCGGTCAGCCCCAGCTGGTCACCAGCTTTGCGGACTACAGAAGGATGTACGGGGGATACCTCAGCGAGACCGGTTACGAAAACGCCCGCTTCCTTCCCTATGCGGTGGAGCAGTTTTTCGCCAACGGCGGGTCCCGCGCGTACATCATGCGGGTCGTGCCCGCGGACGCCAAGGCCGCTTCGCTGACCACCGGCGTCCTGAAGATCACCGCGGCCAGCCCCGGCGACTGGGCGGAGAGCATGCGGATCGTTCTCTCCCCCGCCTCCAAGGCAAAAACCCAGGTGCTGGCGGTCAACGGCGCGGATCTGACCCTGAAAAACGCCGACGGCTTCAATCCCGGCGACGTGGTGGAGCTCTTCGACGGCAAGACCGCCGTTTACGCCACGGTCAAGAGCGCGCTGGATAAGATCGTCACGCTGGACGCGCCCTGCACGCTGGATGTGGCGGACACCAAGGTGGGCACCCCCAAGTACATCAAAACCTGCGAGATCACCGTCACCGCCCGGCTGGACGATCTGGTGGAGAGCTTCGAGAACCTGTCCCTCGACCCCGGCGCGCTCAACAACGCCGCCGTAAAAACGAGGAAGTCCGACCTGATCTCGATCGAGGTGCTGGACGTCAAGGCCCCCGCGGCCCCCGCGCCTTCCAAGGCGAAGGAAGCCAAGGAAACGGCCGAAAAGGACAAGGAAGGCAAAGAGCCGCCCGCCGCGCCAGTGCAGGAAGCGAAGTCCGCGACCATCGTGCCCTTTGAGCTTTGCGGCGGCAAGGGAGCGGATCTGGTGCTGGCCCTTGCGGGCGGCGGGAACGGCTCCGTGCTGAACGTCACCCCGGACGCTTACATGGGCAAGGACGGCGGACCGGGCAAACGCACCGGATTGCAGGCCTTCCAGGAAAACAGCAACGTCTCCATCATGGCCGTTCCGGGCGTCGTTTCCCCCGATGTGCAGGCGGCGCTCATCGGTTTCTGCGAGAGCAAAAAAAGCTGTTTCGCCATTCTGGACGTGCCCGTCAACCTCAAAAAGACCAACGACGTGGCGGCTTTCCGCGACATGTACGATTCCACTTACGCCGCCATGTACCATCCCTGGCTGGAGATGTACGACGCCGGGGCGAAGCGCTCCGCCTATTTCCCGCCTTCCGGCGCGATCGCCGGCGTTTACGCCCGGGCCGATACCGAGCGCGGCGTGCACAAGGCGCCGGCGAACGAGGTCGTTCGGGGCTGCACGGGCCTTTCCTGCTCCTATAACGAGGGCGAGCAGGATATCTTAAACCCCATCGGCGTCAATTTGATCCGGGCCTTCACCGGGCGGGGCATCCGCGTTTGGGGCGCCCGCACCATCAGCTCCAACGGCCTGTGGAAATACCTAAACGTGCGCCGCCTCTTCATCTTTGTGGAGGAATCCATCAAGGCCAACACCAACTGGGTGGTCTTCGAACCCAACAGCGCTACGCTGTGGAGCCGCGTCACCCGCACCATCGAGACCTTCCTCGCCACCTGCTGGCGGGACGGCGCCCTGGCCGGATCAAGCCCCTCCGAGGCCTTCTTTGTGGAATGCGGCCCCACCACCATGACCCAGGACGATATCGACAACGGCCGCCTGATCTGCAGGATCGGCATCGCCCCGGTGAAACCCGCCGAATTTGTGATCTTCCGCATCACGCAGAAGACCGCTTCCGAATGATCCAGCGTCAGCACTTGATGCGGAAAGGAAAGACGTAAATGGCTATCAATTATCCATACAGAGTATTCCGATATCAGGTCGAGATCGACGGGATCAGCCGCGCGGGGTTCTCCGAAGTATCCGGAATGAGCTCTTCCACCGACGCGGTGGAATACCGCGAGGGCGACGATCTGCGCAACACGCCGCGCAAGCTGGCCGGCCTGACCAAATTCGGCAACGTGACCCTGCGCTGGGGCGTGTCGGACGATTCCGATTTCCTCGAATGGATCTACGCAGTGGCGCCCACCAATACCGCGCCGCCCACGGGGATCGTCCGCCATACCGTGACCATCACCCTGATCGACGATTCCGGCAGCCCCGGCCCCTCCTGGAACCTGATCAACGCCTGGCCGGTGGGCTATACGGTCCCCGACCTCAGCGGCCTGGGCGGCGAAGTCGCCATCCAGTCTTTGGAACTCTGCCACGAAGGCCTCGAGCATACGCCCGGCAGCGTAGCGGGCGAGCCTTCCACAATCTGATGAAATATGAGGCTCTGCTCCCCGCGGTCTGCTGACGATTCCGTCAACGGGCCGCGGGGAGAACGGAAATCCGGCGGAGCCGGGAGGATCAGCAATGCAGACAGAATTTGAATTTGAACTGCCCAAGGGCTATGTGGACCCGAACGGGGACCTGCACAAGCGGGGCGTCATGCGGCTGGCCACCGCGGCGGACGAGATCCTGCCCATGCGGGACCCCCGGGTCCAGCAGAACGCGGGGTATCTGACCATCATCCTATTATCGCGGGTGGTCACCAAGCTCGGAACGCTGAGCACGGTCAACACCCGGGTGATCGAAAGCCTGTTTACCATGGATCTCGCTTATCTTCAGGACATGTACCAGCGCATCAACATGTCCGAGATGCCGAAATACGCCTTGGCCTGCCCCCATTGCGGGCAGGAATTCGAGGTGCCGCTGGATTTTTTGCTGGGATAGAGTGCGCCCCGGTCAAGGCGGAAAGCTGGCGGGACGCAAAAAGCGGCTTCGCCTGGCAGGAGATCCCGCTTTTGCCGGATAGTCCCTTTCAAAAAAGGCGCACTCAGGGGATGCCGCTCTACCCCCAGGACCGGCTGTATCAGGAGATGAGCTTTCTCGGCTATTATCTGCACTGGTCGCACAACGATTTGATGAACCTCGCGCACTGGGAACGGCGGCGCTGGTGCGGCGAGGTTTCCGCCATCAACAAAAAACTGAGCGGGACCGACAAGAATTCCTTTGAATTCCGATGAGGGCGGTGAATCGAGATGGGCAACTATTCCGAGCCGTTTAAGGCCTTCCGGTTTTTGGTGGAGGTTGAGAACAGCGGCGTCGTGGTGGCGGCCTTTTCCCATTTTTCCGGCGTCAAGATGGAGGTCGAGACCGTCCAGGGCCGAACCGGGGACGACCGCCGGGGCGTGAAATCCGGGATCCCCGTGGGCACCAGCTTCGCCCCCGTCACCCTGACCAAGGGCGTGGTGGGGGACAACGACTTCCTCGGCTGGCTGTTTGCCGCCGCCGCCGGCAGCCTCAGCGGGCCCAGCGGCCAGGACCTTCACCGCACCTTAAACGTGGTGGCGCTGGACGAGCGGGGCCGCCGGGGCGTGATCTGGTCGCTGAAAAACGCCATGCCCATCGGCTACGAGCTGACCCCCATGGACGGCGGGCGCAGCGAGGTGCTCTCGGAAAGCCTGACTTTCTCGATCGGCGGCATGGAACGCAAGACCGAGCCGCCCGAATGATTCGCGGCGAAACAACGAGTATACGGCATGGGGAGGCGATGGGATGTCACTGCTGTCGGGCGTGTATTTTGATGTGAATCTGGTGGGTGTCGGCGCGCTTCTCATGGGCAATTTTGTGGCGGTGAGCGGGCTGGACATGGAATTCGAGTACGAGACGTACTGCGAAGGCGGCAGCAGCTACCCGCGCTTCTTCTTCAAGCAGGCAAAGCCCCAGACGCTGGTGTTGGAGCAGGGGACGGTGACCAGCATAGATTCCGTGTCCCTGCTGGTCGACATGGTCAATCTGGGGATGTCCATCCCCCTTGCGGGCACGGTGACCCTGCGGGACAGCTTCGGGGCGACCGTGCGCACCTGGAGCGTGGCCGGGGCCCATCTGGTCCGCTATGTCGGCCCGCGGCTGGACAGCAATCAGCCGAGTCTGGCGGTCAGCCGGATCGAACTGATGTATAACGGGTGCAGCTGATGGAATCCATTTCGGTTACAAAAGACGCCGCGGGGGCGCTTTCCAAGGAAAAGATGGCGCAGGCCGCTTTCGGGATCCTTTGCGAGGCGTTCGCCCGGCGGATCATGGAACGCGCGGGCTATCACGAGGGCCTGTACCGGCAGGTTGCGCTGGAATTCCTCCAGGAGGGGGAAGCCACAGAAGCGCCGCCTGCACAGAATATCTTCAATATCGACCTGAGCCTGGTTTTAAAGACCATCCGGGGCGAAATCGCGGAAAGCCGGAGCAAACCCGCCGCGGAGAAGCTTTTGGAGCATATGATCCGGGTCAGGGAAAAACAAGGTCCCCGGCCGGCGCGCGGCGCGCGCACGACCCTATCCCCGCCGCCGGTCCTGCCGTTCTTTTGGCAAAACATCCTCGGGCAGACGCCGCCGCCCGCAAGCCGGACGGCGGACAGAAAGCCTGAGGACGGCGGGCTTGCGGCCCCGCCCCTTCGCGGGGGTCCCGGCGGCCCGGTCCGGCCGGACGGCGAAACGGGGAGCGCGGCCCTGAAAAACATCCCGCCTGCCCGAACGATGAAAATAACGCGTTACGACGCCGCACAGCGGCGTTTGACCGCCCTGCCATATGGCCCACAATGGGCGCGCGCGCGGCTTCCCGCGCTTTTGCGCACCCGGTGGGGAACGGACCGCAAGCCGGAAAGTTCCGGCCTTTTGGAAAAAGAGCGGACGATGGCGCGGGGGGCGGGGAGCCTGTTCGCGGCGGGGGAGACGATTTTCGCCGCGCGCAAACCGGCCCCCCAAAAGTCCGAAGGGGTGTTCGCCGCAGTTTCGCCCAAGGCAATGCCGATGCGAACGGCCGCCGGTTCCGCGTTCCGGGAACCGGACGGCCTGATGACCTATCCTGACGCCGGAGAAAGGGAGCGCCGCGGCGCACCGGATGCGGCGGGGCGGCCGCGGCACGAAAAGCCGGCCGCCGCGATGCCGGGGAAAGCCGGGGAAGTTCCGCGCAAATCCGGTCTGCCTGCCGGGGTCGAAACGGCCCGGCGGGCGGGGGGCATCCGGGGCGTTTTGCCGCCGGTCAAAGGCGATACGGCTGGCAAAACGGCTTCGGGAACAACACTCGGACCGGCTGCGAGGGATATGGACGCCCCGGATATCCGCCCGGGGGAGAACGCCCCCGGCACACCGCCCCAGGAGCTGACCTATTCCGGGACCGGCCGTGCGCCCTCGCCAACCGATGCTTCCATTCAGGTTCCGCGCCATGAACCGGCACACCGCGAAGACGACCGATTACCCTCTCCGATCGATGCTTCCATTCAGGTTTCACATCATGCGCCGGCACACCGCGGGGACGGCCGCGCACCCTTGTCATCCGATGCTTTCACCCGGATTCCGCGTCATAAGTTGATAAATCGCAAAGATGGCCGCTTACCCCCTCCGATTGATGCTTCCATTCGGGCTCAGCGTCGGGAATCGGCACTTCACCGGGCCCCAATCAGGGAGGGGCGGACGCCGGAGGACGCCGGAGCCCGCGCAGCAACAAGCCCCGGCGCTTCCATCCTGACCGCGGCGCCGATGAAACGGGCATCGCGGGAGATCCGGAGCGTTTCGCCTCCGCTCAGGGGCGGCCCGACAGGTAAAACGGCCCCGGGGATAACGCCCGGATTGACCGCGAGGGATATGGCCGCCCCGGGAAGCCGCCAGGGGGGAAGCGCTTCCAACGCGCCCCCCCGGGGGTTCACCGGTGCCGGGACCCGACGTGCGCCTTCGCAGCCCGATGTTTCCATTCAAATTTCGCGTCAGGAATTAGCGCATCCCGAAAGCGCCCGCGCGCCCTCGCCGACCGATGGTTCCATTCAGATTCCGCGTCAGGAACCGGCGCATCGTGAAAGCGCCCGCCCGCCTTCGCAACACGATGTTTCCATTCAGATTCCGCGTCAGGAACCGGCGCATCGTGAAAGCGCCCGCGCGCCCTCGCAACATGATGTTTCCATTCAGATTCCGCGTCAGGAACCGGCGCATCGCGAAAGCGCCCGCGCGCCCTCGCAACATGATGTTTCCATTCAGATTCCGCGTCAGGAACCGGCGCATCGCGAAAGCGTTCGCGCGCCTTCGCAGCCCGATGGTTCCATTCAGGTTCTTCGTCAGGAATTAGCTCACGGAACCCCAATCGGGGAAGGGCGGACGCCGGAGGATGCCGAAGCTCGGGCCGGGGCGGGTCCCGGCGCTTCCGTCCCGGCCGCTGAACCGATGAAACGGGCGTTGCGGGATATTCGGAGCGTTCCGCTGCCGGTCCAGGGCGATCCGTCAGGCAAAACGGCTTTGGGGACGACGCCCGGACGGCCTGATCTCGAATCCGTTATTCCGGAAAGTTTCCCGGGAGGGGGCGCTTCCGGCGTGCCGACTCAGGAGTTGACCCATTCGGCAACCGATCGCGCGCCTTTGCCGACCGATACCTCTATCCAGATTCCGCACCATGAATTGACCAATCGCGGAAGGGACGGCGCATCGTTGCCATCCGCTATTTCCATCCAGGTTCCGCGTCAGGAATTGACGCATCGCGGGGATGGCTCCGCGCCTTCGCTGCCCGATGTTTCGATCAAGATTCCGCGTCAGGGATTGGCGCTTCGCGAAAGCAGCCTTGCGCCTTTGCCATCCGATGTTTCCACCCGGATTCCGCACCACGAATTGACCAATCGCGGAAGGGACGGCGCATCTTTGCCATCCGATGCTTCCGTTCACGTTTCGCGCCAGGAATTGACGCATCGCGGGGATGGCTCCGCGCCTTCGCTGCCCGATGCTTCTATCCAGATTCCGCACCATGAATTGACCAATCGCGGGGATGGCTCCGCGCCTTCGCTGCCCGATGTTTCGATCAAGATTCCGCGTCATGAGTTGACCAATCGCGGAAGGGACGGCGCATCTTTGCCATCCGCTATTTCCGCCCAGGTTCCGCGTCAGGAACTGACGTATCGCAGAACCCCGGCCGGGGAAGAGCGGCCGCCGGAGGATGCCGGGGCCTGCGCCGAAGTAAGCTCCGGTGCGTCCATGCTGACGGCGGAGCCGATGAAACGGGCGTCGCGGGATATCCGGAGCGCCCCGCCGCCGGCCCGGGATAATCCGGCGGATCAAACGGTTTCGGGCGTGATCCCCGGGCTGTTTGTTCACGAATCGGTTGGCCCGGGGAGCCGCCCGGGGGAAAGCGCCGCCAGCGCGCCGCCCCAGGAACTGACCCATTCGGCGGCCGGCCGCGCGTCGTTGCCGGCGGATGCTTCGATCCGGATGCCGGACCGGCAGCCACAGAACCGCCAGACAGACCCGACCCGCAGGTTTTCAATGCCCGGGCAGGACATCCCGGCCGGGGAGAACTTCCGGAAGGGAGAGGGCAGGCGGAGCCCGGACGCGCGGGCAAAGGATCGCCCCTTGCCGGCCGGCGACCGGGGACACCCGGGGGGGGCACCGGCGCCTGCGGCGACAGCAGCACAGGAACTCCTTTGGGCAAACAGGGATATTCGCATCGTCCCGCCGTTCCCGCACAAGGCGGAGGCGACGGGGCTTCCCCAGGGTGCGGAATCAAGCGCGTCGGCCCAATCGACAACAGCGACGGCGGGGCCCCCCCGTCCGCCGGAGGGGCTGATCCATCCGGAGCTGGAAACGGCAGCTTTTGCCGCCCGCGCCCCGGTGCCGGCAGACCCGGGCCGGAGGAGAGCCGGCGGGCCGGACCCGGACGCGATTTCGCGGGGGCCAGTCGGCGGGGCGCCATGGAATACCGGGTCTGTTTCGCCAAAACGGGGAATCCGGCCCGCGGCGCCGTTCCCGGCCGGGTCGCGGGCGATGCGGGGTTCGCATTCGAATGCGGAAGCCTTCGCTCCGGCGGGTTCCGCCCGGCGAAACGCCCTTGCTGCGCACCTGGGCGCAACCACCACGACGAACCCGCCCGGTTCTGGGGAGGAATTGCTCCACCGGGGGCCGGAAGGGCCCGGGGCGGGCGGAACGGCCGACGCTTCCATGCGGCCGAGAGGGTCCGGCAGGACCGGATCGCAATTCGGCCTTCAGCCCGGCATCCGCCTGATGGAGAACTTGCGGTCGCGGCCGGCGGACGCACCCCGGATGAACGGGCTGCGTCTGGCCCTGGTGCATCCCCCGTTTTCCCCGCCCCTGCGGACCGGGGCGGTCAAGGCGAAGGAAAAAGACCCGGGTTCGGCGGCGGACGCTGCCAAATTGCGGGACGCGCGGGCGCGAAAGTTCGGAGAAAACGCAAAAGGCACCCCGGTCATCCCGCCTGTGGAGCTGGAATACGGCCGGATGGCGCAGGACCTTCGGCAGGAGACCCCCCAGCCGGGGCGCTCCGCCAATCCGATGGATTCGGAGTACGTCGGGAGCCTGCCCGGCTGGGCGCAGAGCTTTTTAAAAAGCGGCGCTGCGGAACAGGCGGCGTTCCCGCCCGGGGAAGGGATGCGGCCGGCGGCCGCCAGGGATATCTCCGTTCTGGCGAAGCCGGAGCCGGCCGCGGATCAGATCGACTGGTCCGCGCCCCTGCCGCAAAGGCGCCCGGCAGAGATGGATCTTTTCAAAAAAGGGGAGCCGAAGGAAACACCGGCCCGCCCCGCACCCCTGAGCGACGCCGAAATCCGGCGCACCGCCGACAAGGTCTACCGGATGCTTGAGGACCGGATCCGCCGCGAACGCGGGCGGCTGGGGCTTTGATCGGGGCGTATCGGCACGGGCGTTCACCGCTCGTCTTGGGGCGGATTTTCCGCCATATTCCGTTCAATTCCTTCAGAATACCGCCGGTGATTCCCGCAAAAATGGCCCCGTCCGGCAAAAATCCGCTCGAAATCCGGACGATTCAACCCATGCCGATACGCACTGGACCCGAGAGGAGGAACAGGTCATGTTTGTGGGGATTCCCAATCCCAACATCCTGATGCCCCTGAAGAAGATGCACATCACCAAAAAGGACACGGACGACAAGGGCTTCGACGTGCTCTACAACCCGGAAAAATACGTTCGCAAGCGCGAGGTGCAGTATTCCGACAAGGCGGGCATTTCCATGGATATGCCCATCACCCAGTTTTCCCACGGCGCCGCGGAAATCCTGGAATTCACCCTGTTTTTTGACAGCATGTCCGCCGGCGGAGAGGTGGGCGGCACGGTGGCGGATCGGCTGGCGTTCGCCGCCAACAGCCTGAAGGCTTCCAAGGCCAAGAGCATAGACGTGCGCACCTATACGGATAAGGTCTATTCGCTGATGGAGATCGACGCCACCCTTCACGTGCCGCCCCTTTTGCAGCTGGACTGGAGCTCGCTGGTTTTTGTGGGTCATCTGACGCGCTGTTCGCAGACCTTTGTCCGGTTCAACGAGGACGGAGTGCCGGTCCGGGCCTGGCTGGAATGCGCCTTCCGCCAGTTCATCAGCAACGTGGGGACAAAGCCGCTGGAATCGCCGGACACCACGAAATACCGCATCGTCCGCCAGGGCGACGCGCTGTGGTCCTTTTCCGAACGGGAATACGGGGAAGCGGGCCATTGGCGGGAAATCGCCCGGGCAAACAACATCGAAAATCCGCGCGTTTTGCGCAGCGGCGATACCATCGCGCTGCCGGCGCTGAAATAATGCCCGCAGCGGCAGCCAAGAGGGGGAATGGAATCTGGACCGGGGCAGCTATGAGCTTTCGACGCTCGAAAAGAAATACGGGCAGTTCCTTGCCCCCGCCGTGGAGATCACGCTGGGCGGCGAAAAGCTGGACAGCTCCAGCATCCCCATCACCAGCCTGGAGGTGGAGCTTTCCGCCGAAGGGGCCGCGGGCGGCTGCACCTTTACGGTGGAGGGCCTGTTCGATTATGAGAACAGCAAATGGAAGAACGACCTGGCCACCACCGTCAAGGCCGGGGCAAAGCTGGAAGTTTCGGGCGGATACGTCAAAAAAGAGCCGCTGTTTTACGGATATGTGGACGAATACACCCTGGAGCATACCAACGCCGGCGCGCCGAAGCTGGTCGTTTCGGGGATCGACGGCCTGGGTTTTCTGATGAGCTGCAACGATCCCTATTACGGCGGCGCCAAACAGGGCAAAGAGATCATCACCGAAATCCTGAAAAAAAGCGTGAACGCGGGGTTCGCCAAGAGCGTGGAGGTGGACAGTGACGGGACCCTTCAGGATTATGAGACGCCGGTGCTCAAGGAGCAGGTGGACGATTTTAAGTTTCTGCGCATTCTGGCCGAGCGCTTCGGCATGGTGCTGACGGCGATCAACGGCGAGCTGATCTTCGACGCGCTCTGGCAGAACGACGCTTCCCTCATCACGCTGACCATGGGCAAAGGCCTTTTGAGCTTCAACAAAAGGGTGTCCCTCAAGGGCCAGGTGGGCGAGGTGGTGGTCTGGGGCCGGGACGTGAACCAGAAATTCATCAAGGGAACGGCGTCCTCCGTCAACACGGGGGGGGAAGGCAAAAGCGCGGCCCAGCTGGTGACCGGCCTGGAAAGCGCCGTGCTCCGGGAACACAATGAATACGCCCGCACAGAGGGCGAGCTTGCGCGGATTGCCCAGGCCCGGCTGAACGGCATCGCGATGGGGCTGGTTTTTGGCGAGGGCACCTGCGTCGGCATCCCGGAGCTGATCCCGGGGCGGTTCATCACCATAGACGGCATGGAAGAGCAGGCGGAAGGAACCTATTTTCTCACCAAGGTGACCCACAGTTTCACAACGGAAGGATATTACACCAGGTTTGAGGTCAGGGGGTCGAAAGTCTAGTGAGCATCGCAAAGCAATTTGAAGATACGCTGGCCGGAGCGGGCCGCGGCGCCCACCAGCAGATGAACCAGTGGGGGCTGACGCTGGCCGTCGTCACCAACATCACCGACGACAAGAAGCTCAACCGGGTCAAGTGCCTGCCCATCATGAATGAAGAAAAAGAGGAAACCGACTGGTGTTACGTCATGACCCCCTTCGGGGGCAAGGAGCACGGCCAGTTCTTCTTTCCGAATGTGGACGATCTGGTGGTGCTGGGCTATTTGGGCGGCGACCCGCACAGGCCGGTGGTGCTGGGCGGCTACTGGAACAACGAAGTGACGCCCCCCTATACCATTGCGGACGGGGTGATCAACAATTACTCGATCAAGACGCCCAGCGGAACAGAGCTTTTGTTCTACGATGAGAAGGACAAACAAAAGGTCACGCTGACGCTGCCCTCCGGCGCAGTTTTGGCGGTGGACGACGAAAACAAGACGGCGACCCTTTCCGATAAGAACAAGGAAAACGCCCTGACCATGGATTTTAGCAAGGGGGAGATCAAGCTTTCCGCCAAGACCAAGCTGACCCTGGCGGCGGGGGAGACCACCATCGTGCTGGAATCCTCCGGCAACATCACGGAGAAATCCACAACCAAGATCGCAATGGAATCCGCCACGATCGAGGGCAAGGCCAGCGCCAAGCTGGCGCTCGCTGGCGCGACGAGCGAAATCAAGGCCGACGCCACGCTGACCCTGCAGGCGTCCGGGCCGGCCAGCCTGAAGGGCGCCATCGTCAAGATCAACTGAACCCGCGCCGCAAAAAGGAGGAAGCAGTGAAAGGCAGAGAATTTTTGGGCCGCGGGCTGAAATTCCCGCTTCAGGTGGACGCGCGCACCGGCAAGCTGGCCATGGTGTCCGAGGAGGAGGATATCAAAGAAGCCGTCGGCATCATTCTGCGCACCGGCCGGGGCGAGCGGGTCATGCGGCCCGATTTCGGCGCCAATACCATGGAATACGCCTTCGACCCGCTCTCTTCCGCAGCCACGGCGGGGATCGCGTACGAGGTCCAGCGCCATCTGTCGGACCAGGAGCCCCGGATCACCGATGTGGAGGTCTTCTGCCAGAAGCTGGACCAACTGACCGGCTCGGTGGTGATCCAGGTGGCGTATACCGTGCGCAGCACCAATAACCGATACAATCACGTCTATCCCTTCTATATCACCGAAGGTTCGGAAGGGGGCGGCGCGGAATGAAGGCGCCGATACTCGATCCCCGAACCCTTCAGGACATCATGGACCATGTGGCGGAACTCGCCCGATCGTACACGCCGGAATGGCGGTACGAAGGGGCGGAGGACGACCCCGGCGCGGCGATCGCCCGGCTGTTCGGCGAGATGTTTTACCAGACCGTGGACCGGTTCAATTCCGTGCCGAACAAGCTCTTCATCGAATTTCTGGAGCTGGCCGGCGTTCGGATGCCCGACCCGCTTCCGGCCTCGGGACTGATGCAGTTCGCCGCCCACGACACGGTGGAGAGCCCGGTGCCCGTCCCCGCGGGGACCCAGGTGTTCACCCGGGACGAGCAGGGCGCCAATATCGTTTACGAGACGGACCGGCGGATCGAATCCACGCCGGCCCGGCTGAAGCAGATGTATTACGTGGATGCCAGGGAAGAGATCATCGAGCGGCTGGACCCGGAAGCGGCGCACGCCTTTTTTGCCCCAAACGGCGGGGAAAACCTGCAATGCCACCGCTTCTCCCTGTCCCAGAACGAGGTGCTGGCCCTTTTTGGCCCCTGCACCGTGGAGTTGGAAATCCGCTCCGAGAACCGCTTTGCCGCGGCGGAAATCGCAGCCATGCTGGCGGACCCCGAACACGCGGCATGGCTGTATCGATCGGGCGGCGGTCAGGTTTTCTTTGACTCCGTCCGCGCCGAGGGGACCCGTATCCTGCTGACGAAAACGACCCCCGCGGCGCTGGAGCCGGAGGAGGACGGGAACCTTTATATCACCTGCGAAAGCAGGATGAAAGGCGGCGGCAGCGTCACGCTGCGCGGCGTGCGGCTGACCAGCCGGCCCGACGGCCGGCAGAGGCCGGACAGCATGGCCTTTGGAGATATCCCCCTTTCCTTTGACGAGGGCGGATACTGCTTCGGCCGGCGGCCGACCCCCTACGCGCTGTTTTACCTTCGCGCGGACCGCATCTTTTGCAAACGGGGGGCCACCGTCAATCTGCGGCTGGATATCGCCCCCATCGTGACCGACCTGGCGGACAATCGCCCCCAATACGCCTTCAACCAGCGCATCATCGATAAAAGCGGCGCCGTGGCCGTCAAGCCGGAGGATGTGTTCGTCAGCGAGGTCACCTGGGAGTATTTCAACGGCGTCGGATGGACCAACCTTGCGGTCAGGGGCAGCAAAAACCCTTTTTCCTGCCTGGATTCCGGCAGTTTGGAGACGGTTTTCGAAGTTCCGGGGGACATCCGGGCGGCGGAAATCAACGCTGAAACGGGATTTTACATTCGCGCCCGGGTGGTGCATGTGGAAAATGAGATGTCCATGGTTCCCCGCTGGATCGTCCCCTTTGTCAGGGGCGCGGAATGCGCCTGGAACTATGCAAAAGGGTGCCCGGTCCGGCGCTACCGCTCGGAAAACAACGGCTGCCTCGTCGAGCTGGACGAGATGGAGAACGTGGAGGACGCGCAGTTTCCCGCAGTCGTCAGTTTGCCGGAAAAGCCCCGGGCCGTGTATTTGTGCTTCGACCGGTCCCCCCACGCCATGCCCCTTTCCATTCTGTTCGAGGTGGCGGGCCGCGCCCCGCTGGACGACAAGCTGGCCTTCGAAGCCTGGGCGGGCGGCCGGTTCAAGCCGGTGCGCTCCGTCGATCTGACGCGCAATCTCATGCACACCGGCATGGCTTTTCTCTATCTGCCGGACCCGCTGCCGGAAGCCGTTTTCTTCGGCGAAGCCGGGCACTGGATCCGCGTGATCCGCAGCTCGTATCAGGAAAATTCAAAAGGATACCCCCGGGTGAACGCCGTAAGGCTGAATACGGTGGCCGCCGTCCAGCGCCGCCAGGCCGAGGAGCAGCGGTTTGACTGCGGGGTTTACGAGGCCGGCAAGGTGCTGCAACTGCTGGAAACCCCGGTGCAGAACTGCCGCGTCTGGGTGGACGAAATCGCCGCCCTGGCGCTGGCGGAAGCCGAAGCGCTGGAGCGCGGGCTGCCCGGCAGGGTGCGCCTTCTGCGAACCGACGGCGTGCTGACCCACTGCTGGGTGCTGTGGGAGAGGATGGAGCATCTGGAGCTTTGCGACGGGGAAGCCCGGGGTTACCAGCTGGACCCTTACGAGGGAACGGTCACCTTTGGGGACGGCATCCACGGCAGGGTTCCGCCCGCCGGGGAGCGCAGCATCCGCGTATCCTACGCCAGCGGCGGCGGCGCCCGGGGGAACCGGCCCGCCAAAGCGGTGACCGAGCTGATCGGCGCCCTGCCCCGGATCAGCGCCAGCGCAAACCTGACGCCCATGAGCGGCGGAACCGACCGGTTCCCGATGGAGAAGCTGGAAGCCCTGGGCAACCGCCGGATCCGGCACCGCAGGCGCGCCCTGGGGATCTTGGATTTTGAGGAAATGGTGGCCGAGGCGTTCCCCCAGGCGCTGCACGTCAAATGCTTTGCCAAACGGGACGAGAACGGCCGCGGCGCGCTCGGCCACGTGACCGTGGTGCTCGAAAGCCGGGATATGGAAAGCGGCCCGGCCGCCGCGGACCTGTGCGACCGGGTGTGGGACTATCTGAAAGACCGGTGCAGCTGCACGCTGATTTCGGCGGGGCTGCTGCACGTCATCCCCTCCACCGTGGTGACCGTCAATACCGAGATCACCGTGGAGCTGGAGGACCCCGACGAAGCCGCCGCGACCCAGCAGGCCATCGAGGACCGGCTGGCGGAACTGATCGACTGCGAATGGCGAACCAGGGAGATCGGCGATCAGGTCCGGGTCAATCAGGTCTGGCAGGCGGTGCGGGATACGCCCAATGTCCGGCTGATCGAAAAGATCCTGCTCGAGGGCGTCTACGACCAAAACGGGGCGTCCCGTTCGGTGCCGCTGGAGGATGACCGGGCGGTGCCGTACGCCACCGTGCGCAGCGGATTCCACGAAGTCCGGGTCCGCTGAACCACAAGTGCCGGAACGGCGCTCTGTCAAGCGCATTCAACAAAGCGGGGGCAGGCAAATCCCGGCTGAAAACCGGGTTTGGATGATGCCCTGGCACAAAAATACGGAAAGGGGGAAGGCCCGCATGCTGAACAAACGGAATCTGGACGATCAGACCTATCAGTCCATCATGGAGGCGGCGCTGGGCCGGCTCCCGTGGATCTGCCCTTCCTGGACGGACCACAACGCCCACGATCCCGGAATTACCGTGCTGGAGCTCATGGCCTGGTACAAGGAGATGCAGCAGTACCAGCTCAACCGGTTCAGCGCCGCCCTGAAGGAAAAGCTGCTGAAGCTGGCCGGGGTGAAACGGCGCCCGGCGGCGCCGGCGGTCTGCTCCGTCGAGCTGCCGGCAAAAGGCCCGGCCCGGCTGGCCAACGCGCGCCTGGAAACACCGGAGGGCATTCCCTTTGAGCTGGCGGAAGCCGCGCCGGAACAAAGAGCCTCGATCCGCCGGGTGCAATCGGGCGGCGCGGAGCTGTGGGAAATGCTGCTCGCCGGCGGGCTGACCTTCCAGCCTTTTGCCTTCGGCGGCCGCGGCGATACACAGCTTCGCATCGGCTTCGACCGGCTGGGCGAGGGGGGGCTTTCGCTCTGGTTCGGGGTGGAAGAGCCGGAGGGCGTGCCCCGCAACCCCTTCAGCCGCCCCAACCAGCGGCCCAGAGAGCTGTGCTGGACCCTGGAAGGCGCGGGGGACGCGGAGCCGAGGCTGGACGAAACCCACGCACTGAGCAAGAGCGGATACGTGGCCTTTGATCTGCCCGAAAACTGGCAGGTGGGCGAAGACGGCCTGTGGTGGCTGACCGTGCGGCTTACGGACCCGGGCTGCGAGGAAAATGTGCGGCTTTTTGGGCTTTCCGCCGGCCGCTGCCAGGCGATCCAGCGGGAAACCTGGGCTCAGAGCTTTCTGTTTGCCGCACAAAAGAGCGCGCTTTGGGAAGTTTGCATCCAGGACGCCATGGCCAGGGATGCAGAACTCGCGGTCTTCCTGCGCAAAGGCGGGGATTGGGTGCAGACCGCGGAATATGAGACCTTGCGCGGACCAAAGGGCCTGGCGGTCCGGCTGGATACCACGGACGCCGCCCAGGACGGCAAAGAGAATCTGTGCGTCGCCTGCCTGGACCCGCGCCGGACCGGCACCTTGCTGTTCGACGCCGCCGGCCTGCCCAACGAGACGCTGCCGCTGCATCTGGACGATAAGCGGGTGCTGCCGGAATCCTTTGCACTGCTGTGCAGAACTCTGGATAAAGACGGCGGGATCCGCCTGCTCCCCTGGCGCTGCGTGGATGATTTTTACGCCTGCGGCCCCCGGGACCGGGTGTTCACTTACGATGCTCTGCGGGAAACCATCACCTTTGGCGACGGCGAGCGCGGCGCTCTGGTGCAGCGGGGGGAGGGGGCCGTGCTGGTGATCGGCATGGTGCTGTCCCTCTGCGGGGGCGGCAATATACCCGCCGGCGCGGGGCTCGCGTTTCAAGATGACGGGGAGACAGCCCCAAACGGCGCCGCTGCCGGCGGAGCCGACCGGGAAACGGTGGACGAGGCGGCCGCGCGGTTCCTTCAGGAACTGAGCGTGACCGCAAAATGCGCTTGTGCCGCTGATTACGAAGACCTTGCGCGCACCACGCCCGGCCTTCGGGTGGCGGCCGCCCGGGCGCTGCCCGGCTATGATCCCGACGAGCCCTCGGGCGGCGGCAATTCGCCGGTGGTGACGGTGGTGGTGGTTCCGGCCTCCTCAAAGCCGCGCATGCTGCCGGACGCACGTTTTTTGAAAGAGGTGCAGGACCGCCTGCTTTGCCTGCGGCCGGTCTGCACCCGGGTCCGGGTGATTTCCCCGGCGTATGAGGACGTGTATGCCACAGTGCGGCTGAAAGGCCGGGAAACCGTCACGCAGGAAGCCGTTCGGTCGCTGTTTGAGCGCTATCTTTCGGCGGAGGGCGCGGGGATCGGCGGGCCGGTCCGCCCGGGCGAGCTGGCCGCGCGGCTGCAGGCCATGCCGGGGGTTTTGCAGATCCTGGGGGTCGACCTTCGCGCGCCGGGCCCGGGCTGTTATCAGGACGCTTCCGGCGACATCCGGCTCCCCCGCCACGCGATCCCGTTTCTGCGTGAGCTGAAGCTGGAGCGCCTGCCCGAGGATATGCCCGGGCAGGACTGAGAACGGGAATTTTTGACCAAAGCTGCTGACCAAGCCGGGTCCATAAGACCTGCGCCCGCTAAGATGGGCGGAACCCTGTCGCCCCCGCTTTGTCAACAGCTCTTATGAGAGCAAGAAGGAAGGAAACCGATGAATCCGGTATCAAGACAACTGGTGCTTTGCTGCCGGGAGCAGTGGATGGCCGGCCGGTTTTACGGCATGGAGCCGTGGGAGGACGGGCTGCGGCTGGACTGCGCCCGGCATACCAGCGGAATCTATTGCCTCCCCGCCATAGACAGCGGGGAAAACGGCTTCCGCTGGAGCCGGGTGATCGCGGATGCGGAGCTCCCGCCCGACACGGCCCTTCGGGTGTACGCCTATGCGGCGGACAGCCGGGCGTGGGGCCCCTGGCCGGATCTGGACCGGGGGATCCAAGAACTCGGGGAGGACCCGCTGCCAGTTCTGAAGCAGGTTTTCGGCCCCCCGGCGGCGGAGGGCGGCGATTTTTATGTGAACGCCGCGGGGCGGTACCTGTGGCTGATGCTGGAACTGGCCGCCACCGGCGCCCGCTCCCCCGTCGTCCGAAAGCTGACCGTCCGCTTGAGCGGCGATCACATGACCGATTACCTGCCCGCGATTTACCGGGAAGAGAATTTTACCCGGCGCTTCCTCTCCATCTTCGACAGCATGTTCCTGGATATGGAGAAGGAGATCGTGGACCTGCCCCGCAGGATGGACTACGAGAGCGCCGATCCGGAGATGCTCGCCTTTCTCGCTTCCTGGATGTGCATCGAGGAGGGGGAGGGCGGCGGGCTGAAGGAGCGATTGGCCTGCGCGCTGGCGGATTACGAGACCCAGTATACCGTCGGGGGCGTGCGGCGGTCCGTCCGCAGGCTGACCGGAAGGGACCCTTTGATCATCGAGCACTTCGACGTGGCGCCCAACCGGCCGGAATGCAGAAATTCCGCGCTTTACCGCCGCCTTTACGGGGAGAACCCCTGCCGCTTCTTCGTTCTGCTGCAGGACGGGGCCTTCAGAAGCCGGCAAGAAATGGACGGCTTCCGGCGGCGGATGGAAACGCTGATCCCGGCTGGAACCGCCATGGAGCTCGTGCTGCTCAAACCCTGCGTTCAGCTTGACTGGCATACTTATCTCGGCATCAATTCCCGAATAGGCGGGTATGTGCCGGTGGCGATCGACGAAAAAACGGCGATCCATTACGATACCACGATCGGAGGAGCGGGCCATGAATCATTATCATTTTTTCCCCTTTGAGCGCAACCGGTATTTTTACGGAAAGCTGCTGACCGTCCGGGATTTTGAGGTGGAGCAGAAGTACACCCGCGCCAAGCGCGAGCTTCTCAATCGGGTGATCCAGGGCGCCGGCGTGGTGTGCGGCTTCGGCGTCTCCGCCAGCGACGACACCACGCTGATGATCGAAAGCGGCTTAGCCCTCGATTATCAGGGGCGGGAAATCGCGCTGCCGGAAACGATCTTTCGGAAGCTCCAGATGCTGGAGGGCCAGGAGACCCTGCCGGGCAGGCAGGACGCTTATCTTTGCGTCACCTACGGCGAGACGGACATCGAGCCGGTCAACGCCGTGGGGAACGAGGCGGCGGAGGGCCGCCAGTTCAACATGACCCGGGAAGGGTACCGGCTCTTCCTCACCGCCCTCCCCCCGGAATACCACGGCCTGCTCGAAGCCGCGGGCCGGGAGAACATCTCGGTGCTGTACGCGAGCGACGATCTGACCCTGGTGCTTTCGGCCCCGTCGGCGGTCTGCGGCGGCGAGGAATTCGAGGTGCAGGTGCTGGTGGTCAAAAACGAGAAGACCCCGCCGGTCAACTTCACGCTGGAAGGCGAAAGCGCCTTTGTAGAAAGTGAAAGCGGCCGGGTGCTGCTTTCATATCATGAAAGCAGGGAGGAAACCCGCAGCGTCTATCCGGTGGATTTCCGGCTGAAGGCCCGGGCGCTTTCCGACGTGACCAGCCAGCTGTTCCCCGCGGGGGGCGAGCTGAATCTGGAGCTGGGCAGCCATCGCTACAAGAATTATCTGACTGTGGAAACGTCCGTTTACCTTTGCCGGGACCATGTGACCCTACAGGCCAGGCAGCGCAGCCTGGACCGGCTGGAGCATCACCTGCTGGGGCGGGACATTCCGATCTATCTCGCCAAGCTCGATCTGATCAATTCCGCCGGCGGCGTGTTCCTGGGCGGCGTGACCAATTTGCCCTTTGGGCAGACCGTCCGCCGGGAAGGGGACGCCCCAAGGGCCGGGGCCGGCGAGCTTGCCGTCACCACCTCGGTCCGCAGCCTGGAATACTGGCAGAAGCCGGACGTCCGCGCCGTGAGCCAGCAGGGCGGCCGGGCGGTCCACTTCGATTTCGGCATTCCCTCGCCGGAACAATATGATTACGCCGTGGTGCACGGCACGGTCGACTTGGTCATACCCGGCGGGATCCGGGTGAACAGCCGGGTATTTTCCGAAGAAATCGCTCACGGGCTGGGCGCGGGCGCGGTGGACATCCGCCTGAGCGTGGAATTCCCGGACGAGGATCAGGAGACCGCCCTGCTGTACGGAAACAGCGAGGTGTTCCGGTCGAAAACCGTCAAGGTATCGCCCCCCTGGGTGGAGACCGCCGCGGTGGTCTATGTGGAAAAAGGAACCATGCGCGTCGGGCTCTGGCTGCACGACACGGTGGACGGCAACCGCATCCGGGTGCATTACTTCGCCCAAAAGCCCGAGCGGGACACCAGCCGCATCCTTTCCCGGCGGCAAACAAGCCTTGCGGTCACGCCGGAATTTTCGCGCCTGCCCTGCCGGGGAACGATGCAGTTTAAGGCTGACGTGGTGGGCAGCGAGGACAAGACCGTCCTCTGGTCGGTCCGGGAGCAGAACGGCGGCGACATTGACAGAAACGGCATTTATCAGGCGCCGGAGCTGCCCGGCACCTATGAAATCGTGGCGAAGGCCGGCGCGGACGAATCCGTGGCCGCCAGCGTCTTCGTAATCGTGGAATAAATCGGGTTGCCGGCAAACAATCCCAGGGGAGCGGGGGATTCGCAAATTCCCCGCACGCGATCCGATTTGGCGGCCGCCGAAACCATGGATTTCGGCGCTTCATCAAGGCTTGATGCCGGCTTCGCCGACTACCTTGTGCGCGCCGGAGCGGCGGGAAGGCCGACAGGCAGAAAAAAAGGGGGGTGTATTCTTGGAGGCCATGCTGATCCGGGAACGGTACAAGGTAATCCGGGTGCTGGACGTTCGGGAGAATTACGCCTTTCTGGAAGCGGTGGACATTCAGGACCGGGAGAAAAACGCCTGTTTTCTGAACCTTTACGAGGGGCCCCTTCTGCGGGAATTTCTGGATTGCTTCGACCGCCTGGCCGATTATCCCGACTACCGGGGGATGTTTGTGTCCGGCGAAACCCTGGTGTCCGTTTTTGACTGGTGCGGCGGACGCGCCATAGACGAGGTGTTTCTGCGCGGGGCGGAGCACGACTGGCAGACCCGGCTCGGCTATGCGGAGCTTTTGCTCAACAAGGCGCTCGGCCTTTCCAATCTGCCGCCGCAGTTCAGCTGCGCCGTGCTCCTGTCGGACAACATTCTGATCGACCTGTCGGGGCTGCGGGTGCGCCTGCGCTGCCACATCGCCCCGATGGCGGGCATGAACGCCCGGGAACTGGCCCTTCTTGCGGGCGATCAGGTAAAAAAGATCCTGCTGCCGCGCTTTTGGTCCCCGATGGAGGAACTGGAATTCCTGGAAGAACTCGGCCGGGGCGGCTGCGCTTCCATCGTCCGCGTGTACGCGCTGTGGCGGGAGAACAGGGATAAAATCCGCGAGGCCTATGAGAAGCTGGACGGAATGAACGCGATCCGGCGCTGGTTTGCGCTTTTGTGGAAAACCATCCGGTGGAACGTCAAAAAAAAGAAAAAAAGGTGATGGGCTTGCGAAGGGCAAAAAAAATCGGAATCTATCTGGGCCTGCTTGTGCTGCTGGCCGGATTCGGCATCCTGCTGTTTGAGCCGCTGCTTGCGGACTGCGTTTCGGTGCTGCGCACCGGCCGCGGGCGGCTGCCCTATGTGGCCGCGGCCGCAGGCGAAAGCGGCGAGATTTTTGCCCTGGGGCAAGACGGCGACACCTTTTGCATCGCCCAGGGGAACCAGAGCGGGGAATCCCTTGGCCGGTGGTCGTTCAAAAACGGGGCGATCCCGGCGGATTCCCGCGTCGCCGCGTTTTATCCCGACACCCGGGATGTTTTCTACCTCGGCGTCTATCAGATGGACGGGGAAGGAAATGCGGCGGAGCTCGCGCTTTACCGCCTGACCGACAAGGGCCAAAAGGCGGAGCTTTTGCTGAAGGAGCCCTGCTCGGGCAGCACCGTTCCTGAGCAGATGGCGAGCGTTCGCCTGTCCTCCTTTTCCAAGGTCAGCGGCGAGACGCATTTTACCCTGATAAAGGGGGAGGACGTCATCGTTTACAGCGTGCCCCCGGGGGATACCGGGCTGCAAAAAAAAGCCGCGGAGACCCTTCCCGGCGCCCGGGCCGCCCTGGCGTTGATGGACGGCAGGCTGGCTGCCGCGGGCAGCGGGGGCTTTTCTTTAAGCGGCCAGGCGGAATTTTACGGCCGCGGCAATCAGATCATCACCGGCTTGAGGCAGGCCGGCGCGGGGATTTATTACATTGACCGCGCCAGCTTGGAAGTGTTTTATACGGATCTCACCAATCCCGGCAGGTATCAGTCCGCCCTGAGTTTGGAAAAGGGCAGTTACGACCTGAACGGAACCACCGACCTGGCGCTGACCCGGGAAGGCAACGCGCTGCTGCTCCTTGACGGGAACACCCTGCTTTTGGACCGCGGCAGCTCGATGCAGGACCTTACGGGGATCCTTTACCGGCCGGGTGGGCTTTGCGCGCTGATCCTGGCCGGGCTGGCGCTTGCGGCCGCGCTGCTGGCCTTTCTGCTCTGGTACGCGGTCTGCGTGTGGCGGGCGCTGCAGATTCCGCTGCTGATCCGCTGGGGCGTGGTGCTGATTGCGGTGGGGGCGCTGTCCGCCGCCGCGGTGCTGGGGCTGGTTGTGGAACCTTTTGGGCGGGATGCCGCCGCGCGGCAGGCTTTTGACCTTGAAGAAAGCGTGACCGCCCTGCTTTTGCAGGAAACGGGGATGGGCGATCCGGCGCTGCCCGATCGGCTGGCGAACAGCCTGGCGGACGCGAAAACGGCCGGCCGGGACGCCGCGGTGTCCGTTTATGAAAAAGGGGCGGACAATGTCTGGCGGCTGCGGTCGGGCAATACCGGCGCGGTGCCGGGTACCCGGGCGGAGCTGACGCCGGATTTTGACCGGGAGGCCGCCCTAACGGCCCAGCGGGGACCGACTGAGGGGACCCTGACGCGGGACGGGCAGCTCCGCTTCTGCCGCTATTTGTATCAGGACGGCCTCCTGCTGACGGTCAGCGTCAGCGGGGATGTGCTGACAGAAGCTTCCGGGCAGCTTATGGCCCGGGTCCGCGAGGGAGTTTTCGGCGGGGTGGCGCTGGTACTTTTGCTGTCGCTGATCGTGCTTTTTGGGGTCAGCGCCGGCCTGCGCCGGGTTTCCGCGGGGGTGGAGAGCCTGGCCGCGGGCCGCACGGACGTGCGGATCCGGCTGCATACCGGCGACGAGATGGAGGGGCTGGCCGTCGCCGTCAACAGTCTGGCGGAAACCATGGGCGAGCTGGACGACCGGCAGAAAGAGCTTTCAAAATCCTACATGCGCTTTGTGCCGGAGCGCGTGATGGCCCTTTTGGGGAAGCGGTCGCTGGCGGAGGTCGACAAGAGGACCTTCGCTTCCCGGGAGATGCTGGCCATGACGATCTGGTTCGGCTTTCCCCAGGAAACTTACGAAAAAAGCGGCAGGGAACTGTTTGACAATATCAACGAAATCATCGAGCGGACGGCCTCCATCGTCTCCCAAAAGGGGGGAACGGTGTTCAATTTCGCCTACGACGGGTACGACGCGGTATTTCCGGGCGAGCCCGCGCTGGCCGTCAGCACGGCGGTGGTGGTGCAGCAGGAGGTTTTGGCCATCAACCGGGAGCGGGAGCTTGACGGCCGGCCCCAGGTGACGCTGCGCATCGCGCTGGACGAGGGGAACATGATGATCGGCGTGGTCGGCGACGAGAGCCAGATGGAGCCCACCGCCATTTCCTCCAGCTTTTCGGTGGCCCGGCAGCTGATCGCGCTGTGCAATTTGCTGGACGCGAACATCCTTTGCACCGAAGCGGTGGCCGCGGGCGCCGGGGAGTACGGCAGCCGCTATATGGGCAAATGCGTGGACGGCAAAGAGGCCATCCGCACCTATGAGATCTTCGACGGCGACCCCTATGATATCCGCCGGGTGAAGCTGCTGACCGGGAAGCGCTTTTCCGAAGGGGTTTATGCCCTGTACAGCCGGGATTTTGCGGCGGCCAAACGGATTTTTCTGGACATGGTGCATCGGAACACCGGCGACGGCGGCGCGCGCTATTACCTGTATCTGGCGGATCAGCTGGAAAAGCACCCGGATCGGGAAATCAGCCTGTCCGCCCGGTGACGGCAGGACGATGACAAGGACGGAAGGAGCGCGCGATGGGAAGCAGGCGGATGGACGATATCGGACAAAAGACAGGGCCCGAAGGCCGGAGCCTGGTCGCTCATGCTGCCCGGCTGGCCGGGAAGGCAGACCGCGGGAGCGGGCCTTCAAGACGGCCGGGCGCCGGCCGGCGTTCCCGGCAAAACGGCGGAGGAAACGGCCCACAAGCGGCGCCGCGCCAAACGCTGTTTGACGGCTATGTTCGCCAATCGCCGGTGCAGCCGGTGCGGGAAATGGCGGATTACCGCCGCAAAAAAACGCTGCGGGCGGCGCAAACGGCGCTGATTCTGGCGGTGCTGGCGATTCTGCTTTGGCTTGTGCTCAAGTCCGGGCTGCTGGCGTTTTAGGCCGAAGCCGCAACGGGGCTGGAAAACGAAGCGCGCCCACCAATCCAGGGAACAGGGGGATTTGTCTTGCTGAGTCATTTTTTTCGGCAGCTTTTAAACTCTGTCGGCATCTTTTTCCGAACGCTCCGGGCATTTTTTACCCGGAAGCTGGTCGGCGTGGGCGCGCGCCTGAAACGGCTCACCAATTTTTCCCGCCAGGCAACCAAAGTGGCCTCCGAATCCCTGCAAGGGGCTGCGGCGGCGATCCAAAAGCCGACCAAGCGCGAGGATTATATCGAGACCAAGCGTCTGTTCATTTCGAAATCATTTTTAGTCATGCTCGCCATCACGCTTGTGGCCGTCGGTTTTTTGATCTATCTGGTGGTCTGGCCGTTTGTGCTCAGCAATTTCCTCACCGCGCGCTTTTATCAGGGCGACGGCCGGGTGCCGGACTGGTCCGGCCGGGTGATCGTCTATTATGACCAGGACAGGAAAGAGCCCATGTACGCGGGGAAACTGGAGGGAGGCGCGCTTCAGGGCGAGGGAACCCTGTATGACGAAAACGGGCTGGTCACGTATCAGGGCAATTTTGCGGGCGGCCTGCCCAACGGAAAAGGAAAAGCCTATGAGGCGGGCGTGCTGGTGTATGACGGCGCGTTTGCGGACGGGCGGTACGAAGGGGCGGGCGAGCTTTACCGGGACGGGGATCTCGTGTACAAGGGGGCCTTTTCCCAGGGGCTGTACGAGGGAATGGGCGAACTGTATCAAAACGGCAGTCTGGTTTATCGGGGCGCTTTTTCCGGCGGCGTGCAAAACGGCTTTGGCACGGCGTACCAGGACGGCGCAAAGGCGTACGAGGGCTCGTTCGTGAACGGCGCGTATTCCGGGGAGGGCACGCTCTTTTATGCGAATGGCAAGCGGGCTTATGCGGGCGCGTTTGCTTCCGGATTGCAGGACGGAGAGGGCGCCGCTTACCGGGAGAACGGCGAACTTTGCTACAAAGGCTCCTTTGCCGAAGGACTGTATGACGGCGACGGCGCCTATTACCTGGAAGGCGACGGCGGAACCGTCCGCGCGGCCTTCACGGCCGGCAGGGCGAACGGCGCGATCCAGTGGTATGTCGGCGGAAAACTGTGGTACGACGGGAGCGCGGACAATCTGACGCCGGACGGTTTCGGCACCTTGTACGCCCGAAACGGCAAGCCGGTGTACGCGGGGGAGATGGACCGGGGCACCCTGGACGGCGCGTGGCTCTTGAGCCTGCCCGTCGAGGATCTGCGCAAGGCCTTCGGCGAAGCCGCTTTGACGGAGACAGACAACGCGGCTGGCGGCTTTTTGATCGTCAACCAGGAGCTGGGGCTGACGGCGCTGTGCAGCTACAGGCAGGAGAACGCGGAGGCCGCCGTGTGCGCGCTGTGGCTTACCGGCGGGGGTGCCGATTCCCTGGCGACCCTGCTGCCCTGGCAATCGGTGTCGGATTTTGGCAGCTGGGCTGCCGGGGCCGGCGAGCTTGCCGAAGACCGGCAGGAGGATCCGGAGGCGGCCGTCCCGGCGGGGGCGCTGCCCGAGGGCGAGTATGAGCCCGCCCGGTATGCCTTTGGGGATTGGAGCGTCACCGCCCTGCTGGCAAAGGGAAGCGGCGCGCCCGCCGCCCTTTGCTGGGACAGCGCGTTGAATTCCCCCGCCGCCAAAGGCGGAAAAGGAAGCGGCAGCGGGGACAAGAACGCGCCGGAAGCCCGGCTGGACCAGCTGCTCGCGTCGCTGGATTTGATCGATTCGGCAGGGGGGAAGGGGTCCCAAAAGCCCGTGGGGAGCGACGTAAGCCGTTTGGTGGGGCTGACGGGAAGCGCGGCGGACGCCGAAACGCTGATCGATACCCTGCTGGATTATTTTGAGAACAAGCAAACCCAGACCGCTTTGGAGGGGAGCAAGCTCCTTCTTCAGCAACTGATCACAGAGGAACAGGGCAGCGAGAAGCGCGGCGCGGGCAACGCGGCCCGGGCGGCGGCCCTGCAGACCGAGCTGGATGGGCTGGGGGCGCGGATCGCGCTGTGCAAGGCCAATATGGAAAAGGCGGCGCTCAAGGTGCAGGATAGGACCCTGCTGAACCCGGCGGATTACGCGCTGGAAAAGCTGATCTGCTCCTTCGACCCGGGCGAACTGGACGCGGGCGGGCTGTATCGGGCGGCGGTCGCCCACGCGGAAGGCATAGCGGCCGGACGGTATACGGTCAATGCGGACGAACTGGCGGTTTCGGTCAAGGCGGAGGTCATCAATCTGGAGCTTTCGTATCAGACCGTCCAGTCCGCTCTGAACAGCCGGCAGCGCACCCAGGAAACGGCGGACGCGGCCCTGCAAGGCTATGCCCGCTGCACCGCCGACCGCTATGAACTGTATCACGCGCAGATCGCGCGCGACGACGCCACGGCCGCCCTGTATGCCGCGCTGGCGGGGTTCTCGCGCCAGGTCAATGTGGTGAACGGCCTGTCCGGCGGGTGGCTTTCCGAAAAGCAGGCCTGGCTGGACGACGTGCTGCCCGCGATCTACCAGGGCGAGATCGCCCGGGGGCAGGAGGAGGCCGGCGTCAAAGAGGAAGAACAGATCCAGAGAGAGGAAGAGGCCCGGGAACAGCTGGATCAGGAAGACCAGCCCTAGGATTCGGCGGCGAAAGCTTCATCATTGGAGAAGGAGGGAATCGTTGTGGCGGATTATACCGCGCTGGTGGAAGCCGGCAGCGCTTTGGTGGAACTTCTGCGGGACAATCTGACCCCGGAACCCATCGGGAACCGGGAGCTGATCTCCCTTTGTTCCCCCCACGAGAGCGAAAGCAATCAGTTGACGCTGTATCTTTACCATATAGAGGAGGATACCCAGGGCATTCAAAGCGGCTATTACCAGGTGGACAGGGACACCCAGCGCATCCGGCCGTCCCGGTTCAACCTGCGCTTCTTGGCGACGGCCCATTCCAAGGCGCCCGCCCAGCTGCGGGAAGCCGACAAGCACCGCATGATCGGCGCGGCCATCCAGACGCTGAAGGACCATCCGGTGCTGGACCAGCGCTATCTGACCGGCTCGCTGGCGGAACAGGAGGCGCAAATCCATGTGGTGCTGGAAAAGGCCACCCAGGATCAACTGCTGAAAATTTGGAACAACACCTCGTCGCCCTACAAGCTGTCCTTTCTGGTGCTGCTGACCGGGGTGGAGATCGATTCCCGCAGGGAGCGCAAAGTCGGCCGCGTCACAGACGTCGCCATCGACATATTGGAGAAAAAGCGGGAGGAAAGAACATGATCCGGATGCACGCGGACGCCGTGCTCCATGTGCGGGACGGGCTGACGGGCCGGGCGGTGGAAAGCGGCGGGCTGCTCTGTTCGCTGGACGGCCTGCCCCATAAGCCAATCCGCAAGCCGGACGGAGGCTTGGTGCTGATCAATCTTTTGGAAGGCCCCCACAGCCTGACCATTGCCTGCCCGGGCTTCCAGAACGAGCAGGTGGATTTGGAGGCCGCGCCCGGCGTGACCCACGAGCTGTATGTCGCGCTCAAGCCCTCGGACCGGTATCCCTTTTTGGGGGAGATCACGCGGCTTTTCCTGACGGTTATGGAAAAAAAGCAGCCCGCCGCGGGCCGGATCCTTTGGCTTTGCGCGCCGGGCGCGCCGGAGTGCAAGCTGGCCCAGACCCGGGCGGAGCCGGGGACAATGGAACTGCGGCTTTTCTGGAAAGGGACCGCCGCGCGGCTGATCGTGCCCGGGGAGTTCCTGCTTGAGGACGGGTCGGATACCGAGATCGCCACGATCGAAAGCCTGAACGGGGAGACGGGGGTTCTCGCCGCGCCGCTCGTCAAGGGCCACAACCGGGGGAAACTCCTCTTTCCCGCCCAGCGGTTCCGCGCGGACGGGGCGGGAACCATCTCCGCCGTGTTCCGCACGGCCGGCCCCGTGGCGTATTACTGCCCGGAAACGGGCAAATCCGGGTGGATCGAACTGGCCGCCGGCGAGAACCGGCATACCCTGTCTCTGTAAGGAGGACACAAATGGCAAATCCGGTGGTGAATACCGCCCTGTGCACCTGCTCGTTCGGCGCGGCGCCCATGCCGCTGCTGGCCACCAGCCAGCAGACCGTGCTGATGGTCAACCAGCTGGCGGCAACCATTATGGACAATAAATGCACAACCTTCGGCATGTGCAGCTGCCCGGCCAACCCCACGGTAGCGTCAGCGACGGCGGCGGCGCTGGGCGTGCTGACGCCCATGCCCTGCGTGCCTTTGACCGTGGCGCCCTGGGCACCGGGCTGCCCCACGGTCCTCGTGGGCGGCAAGCCTCTTTTGAACAACACGAGCAAGCTGATCTGCGCCTATGGCGGCGTGATCCAGGTGACGATGACCCCCGCCCTGACGGTGCAGTGCCCATAAATTTTTGGGGCGGCGGAGCGGCCTGCGGGCCTTTGCCGCCGGAGGGTTTTTCGCCAGGGCGCAAAGAAATTTTGGCCTAAGGGCCGAAATGGTACGGCAAAACCGGCGTACACAAGGTCGTCGGCGAAGCCGACATCATTCCTTGATGAAATGCCGAAATCTGTGATTTCGGTTCCGCCAGTTTTGATTGAAGCCCAGGGGCCGCGGCCCCTGAAACCCCGGGGAGGGGGCGACGGCCTTTAGGGGGAACTCCCCTTTGCCAAATCTTTTGCAGAAAGGAGTGAGCCCGATGGAACAGGAACGGCTGCGGGACGTGTCCTTCGACAGGCTGGGCAGCGGCTACGCCACCCAGTGGGAGTGGATGGACGATCTTTTCGCCTGGCTGGATCTGCGGCTCTACTTTTTCTATAAGCATCACCAGTGGCTGGGGCCTAAGAATGACCTGCGGAACATGCTGGGCCTGGTGGTCGGCCGCGAGGAATTCGAACACAATCTGGCCAAATCCGCCCAGCGGGGGCTCGCCTCCATGCTGGAACCGGAGGACGCGGAGCAGATCGAAGACTCCAGGGGGGCGATCGCGCTCCGGCTGGAAAGGTCGGCGGCGGATTTCCCGCTGCGGCTGCTGTTTTCCCGCTGCAATCTGGATGGATTCGAGCAGGACTGTGTGATCCTTGCCTATGCCGCGGCGCTGGACCGCAAATACGAAAAACTGCTGGCCTATCTGCAGGACGACATCACCCAAAAACTGCCCACCACCGCGCTGGCGGTGCAGTTGTTCCTGCCCGCGGGGGACACGGTGGAGGACTACCTGCCCCGCTTTTCCCGGCAGGACGGTTTTACCGCGCTGTTTGACCCTGAACGCCTGACGGCGGGCAGCCTGGAGCTGAAGCAGATGGTGCTGGGCTTTTTGAGCACGAAAACGGTGCCCCCCACGCCGCAGCTAATCCTGTTCGACGGGGAAAAGGAACAGCCGCAGGGCCCATTGATCATTGCGCAGGACCTCGCCCGGCGGCTGGATCGGGTGTTTGACAGGGAGGGCCCCTGGGCGGTGTGCCTGCACGGGGATCCGGGCATCGGAAAACGGTTCCAGGTGGAGCATCTGATGGCGCGAAAAGGCGCGCGCTGCGTGTTTGCCGATCTGGACGGTGAGAACCCGGAGCATCTGATCCAAGAGGCCGGCCTGGCGGCCCGGCTGGCGGACGCCTGCCTGTGCTGCTGCCATCTGGACCGGACGGACGGCGAGGGCAGGCTGACCCCGCCGCCCGAAAAACTGCTGGACGCGATTCTTAACCCCGGTTTCAGCCGCGAAAAGGTCTTTCTGCTCTCGCAGCTGCCGATCAAGGCCCGGCTGCGGCGGCTGACTGTGGATTTGAAACTGCCCCCCGCCACGGAGGATGAACGGGCGATCCTGTTCGGCGCCTTTCTTGGGGAACAGAGGCTGGAAGCGGGGCTGAGCGCGGAGGAGTTGGCTTCCAAATTCCGGTTCACGCCCCTGCAGATCCAGCTTGCCTGCGAGCAGGCGAAAGGGCTTCATAGCCTGGACGGCGCGGGAATTATTCCCGCAAAGCTGATGCACCAGTGCTGCTACCGCCAGGTGGTGCACAGGCTGGGCGATCTGGCAAGCCGGGTGCGGCCCGCTTTTGGCTGGGATGACGTGGTGATGCCCGAAAGCCAGAAAGAGCTGCTTCAGCACGCCTGCGGGCACGTCAAATACCGGCACCGGGTGTACAGCGAGTGGGGGTTCGAGAAAAAAATCGCCTACGGGCGGGGTTTGTCCATCCTTTTTGTGGGGGCGCCGGGCACGGGCAAGACCATGTGCGCCCAGGTCATCTCAAATGAGCTGAACATGGAGATGTACAAGATCAACATCTCCCAGATCGTCAGCAAATACATCGGTGAAACAGAGAAAAACCTTCAGGCGATCTTCACCGAAGCCCAGAATTCCAATTGCGTGCTGTTTTTTGACGAGTGCGACGCCCTGTTCGGCAAGCGCAGCGAAGTGAAGGACGCCCACGACCGCAACGCAAACGTCGAGGTGGCCTATCTGCTCCAACGGATCGAGGAACACGACGGCGTATGCATCATGGCCACCAACCTGATCGGCAATATCGACGCCGCGTTCATGCGGCGGATCACCTATGTGGTGCATTTTCCCTTCCCGGACGCTAGGATGCGGGAGGAAATCTACCGCCGGACGATCCCGTCCACAGCCCCCTTGGCGGACGATATCGACTGGGCTTTTCTGGCGGAAAAATTCGAGCTTTCCGGCGGGCATATCAAGAACATCGTGCTCTCCGCCGCGTTTTTGGCCGCGTTGGAGGGGGCCCCCATCGGCATGTCGCAGCTTTTGCGCGCGGCTGTCGGCGAACTGAAGAAAAACGACATTGTCGTCGTCCGGGGGGAACTGCGGGAATACGCCGATCTGCTTTACCAAAGAGGTTAGAGTGACGATATAAAGAACTACGACAGGAGAACGAAAGGGGAAAAACCTATGACCATCAAAAAGACGCTGGAGGACAAAAGGCTGACGATGGAGCTCGCGGGGCGGCTGGACACGGCCACGGCCCCCCAGCTGGATGAGGAGCTGAACGAAGGGCTAAAGGGCGTTGACGAACTGGTGCTGGATATGACCGGGCTTGTTTACCTTTCGTCCGCCGGGCTGCGCTCCATCCTGGCCGCGCAGAAGAAGATGAACCGCCAGGGAAGCATGCTGGTCCGCGGCGTATGCCCCGCGATCATGGAGGTCTTTGAAATGACGGGGTTCGTCGATATTCTGACCATCGTCTGAGTGGGGAAAGGGTGAAGATGTGAACGCAGAAATTGCAGCAAACGTGAACGACCAAACCGTCCGGGGGAATGTATTTGTCCGAAAGGCCTTCCGCAGCTTTTTTATCCCCAGCCTTTTTTCCTGCGTGGGCATTGCCCTCGGCGGGCTCGCGGACTGCATCTTTGTGGGGAACACCATCGGGTCGGTGGGCCTCACCGCCATCATCATCGGTCAGCCCATTTACATGCTGTTCAACACCATCAGCTATTCCCTGTCCATCGGGGGTTCGATCCGGTACGCCTCCGCCCTCAGCGCCGGCAGGCCGGAAGAGGGGAACCGCATCTTCGGGAATGTGCTGCGCACGGCTATTTTTCTGTATCTTATCCTGTGCGGTCTGGGCCTTTTGTTTCAGAACCAGGTGCTCGCATTCCTGGGTGCGGGCACGCCCGGCACCGAGATCTGGAAAAACTGCGAGGAGCTCGTCCGCGCCCAGCTGATGCTGGTGCCGATCATGTTCTGCCAGGGCCCGCTTTATTACTTCATCAACTGCGACAACAACCCCCGGCTGGCGGCGGTGGCTTTTGTGACCAGCAACACGCTGGACGTGCTGTTCAATTATATTTTCGTGGTGGTGCTGCGCATGGGCGTGGTCGGCTCGGTGTATTCCACGGGCGTGGGGGCGGCGGCCATGATCTGCATCAGCATGGTGCACTTCATCCGCAAGAAGGGCTGCCTCAGGCTGACCTGGCCGAAGTTCGATTTTACAGAGGTGCTCAAATCCTTCAAAACGGGATTCGCCACCTCGGTTCAGCACATCTATCATTTCGTCACCATCCTGGTATGCAACCGCCTGCTGATGAGCCTGGGCGACAATCTGGGCGTGGCGGTGTTCGACATCATCTTCAATGTGGCGCTTTTGGCCGCCTCGGTGTACGACGCCATCAGCATGGCCTTGCAGCCCATGGTCAGCACCTTCCGCAGCGAACACAACCGGGAAGATATCCGAAGCACGCTCAAGGAGGCTTTTAAGGTGTCCTTCGGGCTCAGCGCTTTTCTGACGGCCGTGCTGGTGGCGTTCCCGCAGGAGGTTTGCTTCGCTTTCGGCCTGCGGGAGGCGGCCGAGCTGGCCGCCGGGAGCGCCGCCGTGCGGATTTTTGCCGCCGGCATGATCTTTTCCGGCGTCAATATGCTGATGACCTATTACTATCAGGCGATGGAGCGGGAATTCGCCAGCTATCTGCTGTTCACCCTGCGCAGTCTCGTGCTGTTCCTGCTGTTTGGTCTGCTGCTTGGCCGGGGCGCTTTGGAGAACTTCTGGTGGACCTATCCTTTGACGGAGGCCGCCTCGCTGATCGTGCTGGCGGTATACAATCGGATCAAGGGCTCCTGGACGTATCTCGCGAAGGACGAGAAAGACGTGTTCACCGCGTTTTTATACAGCGGGACCGCCAATCTGGGCCACGTGGAGCAGCAGGTAAACGAGTATATGGAGCGCCTGGACGCAAGCCCCCAGCAAACGTATTACGTCACCATGACGGTGGAGGAGGTCTGCACCGTCATCCAGAACAGCGGCTTCGCGAAGCAGGAGGGGTATATCCAGCTCACCATCGTTCCCCATGAGGACGGAACGATGACCCTGCATCTGCGGGATAACGCCAAAAGGTTCAATCCCTTCGAAATGAATACCGAGAACATCAGCCTGGAACGGGAGACGGGGCTTGACGCCATCGGCGTCAAGATGATCAAGAGCAAGGCAAAGGAATTTTTTTACCGCCGGTATGCGGGCTTTAACACGCTGGTTGTCCGCATTTGAGCCGGGGGCGCATCGCAAGTAAAGTCGCGGGGAGTTGGGTGGATTGAAAACACAGAAAATCCGGTTTACCCTGGGGAAAAAGATCGTGCTGCTGACGCTTGCGCTGTGCGCGATCCTTTGCGTCACATCCGTCCTGGTCAGCTACAGTTCCTACAGCCAGCATATGACGCAGTTCGTGCAGCGCACGGGCAGAAACCTGACCCGGGTGCTCGCAAGCCAGATCACGCCGGCCGATCTGGACCATTATTATGAGACCCAGCAGACGGACGACCGGTATTACCAGATTCAGGATTTCATCCTGGACCTGGTGGACAACAACGACGTGGAATACCTGTATATCGTCCGGCCCAACGGCGTGGGGGTCACGTTTCTGTTTGACTCCGATCTGCGCGCCAACGAAAACGGCGATTATTACGCCGGCGGCAACTGTTCGCTGGGAACCTATGTGGAGCTGGAAGGAAAGTTCGCGGAAAATCTCGACACTTTGCTTGCCGGCAGGGAGATCGAGCCCATCATCAGCCACGACGCCAGCTTCGGCTGGCTGATGACGATCAGCTATCCCGTGACCTACAAGGACGGCACCATGGCCGGCTATATCATGACGGACATCAGCATGAACGACGTGGTGGCCACCGAAAACGCCTTCCTGCTCCGCATGGGGATCTTGCTGTTCCTGCTCACTTTGGGCGTGATGGCTGCCTTTTTGGTGTTTGTCCGCAGGGCGGTCATCCAGCCCATCCGGAAGCTGACCGGCGCGGCCCGGGCCTATGAGGGGGGCGAGAACAAGGCCTCCTTCAGCAATTTGCAGATCAAGAGCCGAGACGAGCTCAAGACCCTGGCCGACGCCTTCCGCATGATGCTCGTGGAGATCGAGATGCACGGGAAAGAGCAGACCGAGCTGGCCGTCCGGGAAGAGCGGATGGAATCCGAGCTTCGGCTGGCCACCGAAATCAACGCCGCCATGCTGCCCAAGGCCCTACCCGAGCCCAAAGGCGGCCTGGGCTTTGCCGTCCGTGGACGGGTGGAGCAGACGGGCGAGCTTTCGAGCAGCTTTTACGATTATTATCTGCTGGATCACGGCCGGCTCTGCGTTGTGGTCGGCGAAGCGCCGGATCGGGGCATGTCCGCGGCGCTGTTCATGGTGGTGGCGCAGACGGCGATCAAGAGCCAGATGCGCTCCGGAGCGCCGCTCACCGAGGCCATGACGGCCGTCAACCGGCAGCTTCACGAAATCGGCCGGGGCTTGGCCTTAAACGTGCTGGTGGGCGTGCTGGACGAGGACGGCGTGTTCTCCTTTATCAACGCCGGGCAGCGGGCGCCGCTTTTGATGCGGGACCAGGACCGCTATGAATGGCTGAAGGCCCCGGTCTACGCGCCCCTTGGGCAGAACGAAAACGTGGTGTATCAGATCCGTCAGGTCAGCGTCCTTCAGGGGGACCGGCTCTTTTTCCACACGGCGGGGCTGGACGACATCAAGGGGGAGGACGGCAGGCTGTTTGCGGAGCAGAAACTGCAGGCTGCGCTGAACATGAGCCGCAGCCGGGACCTGGATTTGGAGGGCCTGCTCCGATACATCGGCGAGGAGGGGAAAGCCTTTGCCAAATCGCTAGGGGAAGTCGTGGATTTTACCGCCGCGGTGCTCGAATACCGCAGAAGCAGCCGGGATCTTGCCCATTGCACCGTTTCGGGGGACCGAAAGGGCGCGGCAAAAGTGACGGATTTTCTCAAGCAGCAGCTGGCGGCAAACGGCCTGAGCCGCCGGGCGATCGCCGAGATCGCGGTGCTGGCCGACGAGCTGTTCAGCCTGTGCTGCTGGGCCGCCGCGGACGACCGGCCCATCACGGCGGAGTGCGCCATGGAGCCGGATGGAAAAGGCCTGACGCTGCGCATGAAAGGCGGCTTCGGCGGCAGGAACCCCCTGTTGGCCGGGGAAGGCGGCGCGGCCGCCAATGCCGTCGATTTTATCCGGGGCAGCGCAAAGAGCGTATCCTTTCAGGAAGGCGAACTGCAGGACGTTCTGACTGTGGAAAAGGCCCTGAGCGAAACAGCCTATGCGGAAAGTGAGCTTCGATCATGAAACGAACGAGAATTTCCCTGGGGAAAAAGCTGACCGCCCTGGTGATCCTGATGGGCGTGGTGCTGGGCGCGGCCGCCGTGCTGGTCAGCTATCGGACCTTTAAGGACGAAATGACCAAATACTACAACAAGACCGGCATCAGCCTGGTCAAAACGCTGGCGAGCCAGCTTTCCCCCGAAGACCTCGACCGGTACTATGAGACCGCCGAGACCGACGAGAGGTATTTTCAGATCCAGGATTATATCCTCGACCTGGTGGGAAACAACGACGTGGAGTATCTCTACGTGGTGCGGCCCAACGGCGTGGGGGCGACGTTCCTGTTCGATTCCGACCTGACCGCGGGGGAAGACGGCAACTATTACGCCGGCGGCAACTGCTCGATCGGAACCTATGTGGATTTGGAGGGCTCCTTTGCGGAAAACCTGCCCAAGCTGCTTGCCGGCGAGGAGATCGAGCCCCTCATCGAGCACGACGCGAGCTACGGCTGGCTGATGACCGCCATGTGCCCGGTGCTCCACGAGGACGGCACCATGGCCGGCTATGTGATGGCGGATATAGACATGAACGAGGTGGTGCAGACCCGGCAGGATTTTCTGATGGGCCTTTCCGGCCTGCTGATCGGGCTTACGGTCGTGCTGCTGATCGTCTTTCTGGTTTTCCTGCGGCGGGCGGTGGTCAAGCCCATCGATCTGCTTACGGCGGCGACCGGCGCGTTTATCGAGAATAACAAGGAAGAGCTTGCCGCGGGCACGGCGCACGTCAGCGCGCCGGATATCCGCACAGGCGACGAAGTGGAGCAGCTTGCCCTGGCGTTTCGCAAAATGCAGGAGGACATGCTGAACTATATCCGCGATTTGATGGCGATGACGGCGGAAAAGGAGCGCATCGGCGCGGAGCTGAACGTCGCCACCCAGATCCAGGCGGATATGCTGCCCAGGATTTTCCCGCCTTTCCCGGAACGCGGCGAGTTCGATATTTACGCGGTCATGAACCCCGCGAAAGAGGTGGGCGGCGATTTTTACGACTTCTTCCTGGTGGACGAAGACCATCTGGCCATGGTGATTGCGGACGTTTCGGGCAAGGGCGTTCCGGCGGCGCTGTTCATGGTGATCGCGAAGACCCTCATCAAAAACCACGCGCAGAACCGGGACGCGCCGGGCAGCGTGTTTACCAACACCAACAGCCAGCTCTGCGAAGGGAACGACGCCGGATTGTTCGTCACGTCCTGGATGGCGGTGCTGAAGATCAGCACGGGCGAAATGTCCTATGTGAACGCCGGGCACAACCCGCCGCTGCTAAAGCGGAAGAACGGGCGGTACGAATGGCTGAAGAGCAGGCCCGGTTTTGTTCTGGCCGGAATGGAAGACGTCCGGTATCGGGAGAGCGCCATCCGCCTGGAGGATGGGGACCGTCTGTTCCTGTATACGGACGGCGTGACAGAGGCCACAAACGCTCAGCAGGAGCTTTTCGGTGAAGACCGCTTGCAGGATGCGCTCAACGGCATGGGGGATTCCACGATCAAAGAGCTGCTGGTCGGCGTCAAGGAACGGATCGACGGTTTTGTGGGGGACGCGGAGCAGTTCGACGACATAACGATGATGGGCATCGAATATACGCCCGGGAAAGGTGAGAGAACAAATGGCTGAGCGGACATTTCCGGCCCGCGCGGATCAGCTGGAGCCGGTGCAGGCTTTTGTCATGGAGCAGTTGGAGACCTATCAGTGCCCGGAAAAGATCCGGTTTCAACTGGAAGTCGCGGCGGAGGAGATCTTCGTCAACATCGTCAAGTACGCTTACCAACCCGATCGCGTGGGGGAAGCGGTCGTCCGCTGCTGCGTGGAGGAGAATCCCCTGAGCCTGACCATCCAGTTTGTGGACGGCGGTACGCCGTTCAACCCGCTCCAGAAAGAGGACGCGGACATCACCCTTACGGCGGAGGAGCGCCGGATCGGCGGATTGGGCATCCTGATGGTCAAAAAGAGCATGGATGCGGTGGATTATGAGTACAAGGACGGCAAGAATATTCTGACCATTAAAAAGAATATTTGATCGGTTTACAAAAGACAAAACAAAAGCCGCTCCGCGTTAGGCCCGGGGCGTGTCCGGGAACGGTGCGGCGAAAGGGGGTGTTTCCGTGCTGCATATTGCGCTTTGCAGCCCCGATCCGGGTGAACGGGCGGCGCTGCTGGCCCAGATGGCCGAGGCGGCTTCCGCGCTTTCGATCGCCTGCCGGGCGGACTGCTTTTCTTCCGGAGACGAGCTGGTCAAACGCTGGCGCGAGGGGGCAAAGTATGGCCTTGTGCTGCTGGAAATCCCCGCGGAAGGGGACTGCGGCCTTCAGACTGCCCTCGCGCTGCGCGCACTGGAGCCCGCGGTGGAGATCGCCTTTCTTGCGATCAGCCGGGACTGCGCGTTCCGGGCGATCGAGATGGACGCCCTCCACTACCTGATCAAGCCGGCGCGGGCGGAGGATTTTTCCGAAATGTTCCGGCGGCTGCTGCGGCGGGACGGCGTGAAGCGGTATCTGACGCTGTGCGCCGACGGAAGGGAATACAGGATCGCGCTGGACCGGATCCGCCGCCTGTTCAGCCGGAACAAGGGAACGTCCATCGATCTGGCCGACGGCGCGGTCTGGCTGCCCAGCCCGTTTTGGCAGACTGCAAGCCAGTTGGCCGACGAGCCGGAATTCGTGCTGCTTTCGCGGGGGTGCATCGGGAACCTGGATCATGTCCGCTGTTTGGACTACGACGTCTGCCGTTTTCTGGACAATGTGGAGATCGCCGTCAGCCGGCGGGAACGGCTGCGCGTGCGCACAAAATACGGGGATTATCTGGCCCGTTTGCTGAGCAAAAACGACAGGGGCAGCCCGCGGCAGGCCCCGTGCGGCGCTGAACCGGCTAGGCGGGGAATTCAGCCTCCTCCCCGGCGAACCGGGCCGGGGTCAGCGGCAAAAAGACCGGAGCCTTGAATTCCGACCCGTCCGCACAGAATTCCGCCTTGCCCCCGTATTGGAGGGCGATCCGCCGGACCGTGTCCAGCCCGATGCCGAACCGCCCGGGGGATTTGCCGGAAAGATAGCGCCCGTTCCTGATTCGCAGGCACGCGGCGCTGGAATTGCCGACGACCAGTGAAATCCAGCCCGACGTGACGGTGCTTCGCACCCGGAGCCAGCCGCCGCCCTCTTTCGCGAGGGCTTCCACGGCGTTTTCAAGAAGATTCCCCACCACCAGGCAAAGGTCCAGCGTCATCGCGTCCCCGTCCCAGCGGGCGTCCAGATCCAGCTTGATGTCGGTCTCGACTCCCAAACATTCCGCGGCCTTTCGATAATACTCCGCCAGGACGGACACCGGGCCCATATCCGCGTTTTGCACGGGGTTCCGGTTTAAAAGATCCCGCACGGCGCGGAGATTGTCTGCCATTTCCGCTCCGTGCGGACGGTTCTGCTCCTCCGACATTCGAAGGTAATGGCGAAGGTCATGCCGGATCTCCTGCATGGTTTGCAGGCAGGCCTGCATTTCCTGGGCGCGGCTTTGCCAGATCCGCAGCAGATTCTGAAGCTGCGCGTTTTTCGCGCCTTCCCTGCGGAGTTCTTCTGCCTGCCTGCGATAGCGAAGGACCATCCATATTAGCCCGAGCACGAGGACGGCCAGGGCCGCGCCGAAGAAATACAGCATCACTTCCGCCTCCAGGTTTTGATGAAAGTCCAATTGATGAACCGTTCCCGGGCCCAGGCCGCGCTGGTGGAGCCGATAGGGACCAGTTCCCCGGTTTTCATGCGGAAGGCGTTCCCCCCAAGGCTGTGGGCGTGGTTCATGTTTACAAGAAAGCTGCGGTGGCAGCGCAAAAAGTCCTCGCTTGCGATTTCCGCCTCCAGTTCGTCCATTTTGCGGCGCGTCACCACGGTCGCGCCCTCCGTATGGATATACGCCTGATGGCCGCTGATTTCCACATACAGGATGGAGCGAAGCGGGATCTCCATTTGTTCCCAGCGGGAGCAGATGGACAGACAGCGGAATTCCTCGGGCATTTTCGCCAGGCACCAGTCAAGCGCGTCGTCCACATCCTGCAGGCTGAAAGGCTTGACCAGATAGTCCGACGCCTGGACCTCGAAGCTTTCGATGCCGTGATCGTAGCTGGTGGTCGCAAAGATCAGGGCGCAGCCGCCATCCTGCTCGCGGATTCTTCGGGCCGCGTCCATGCCGGACAAGCCCCCCATGTAAATATCCAGAAACACCATGTGAAACCGCCCCGGCCTAAAAGAGGCCAGCAGGTCCTCTCCGCTTGAGAACAGGTGGAGCCTGTCGTCGATCCGGCGTTTTTGGCAGCAGGCGCGGATCATCTGCGCCAGTTGGGTCCGCTCTTCCGGAAGATCGTCGCAAATGGCGATGAAAACATCCATAAATCGGCCCCCCCCCTCAAATTTCCGTGTGCCGGCTGGTCCAGACGCTTCGGAACGCCGTATGCGCCTGAAAGACGGCGTTCCGGCAGTTTCGGCCGACGGGGACCTCCGCCCCGTCCGACATGGTGAGGATGCCGTTTCCAACGGCCCGAATGTGGCGGAGGTTGACGAGAAAGCTTTTCTGACAGCGCAGAAAAATATCCGGCGGGAGGTGCGCGGCAAGATCGAGCAGCGATTCGTTGGCCGTTATCTGGCCGTGGGCGCTGTGGAGCACGCAGCTTCGGCCCATGGCCTCCGCCCAGATCAGTTCGCAGATCGGCAGGCTGACCCTGTTGCGGCCGATGGAAAGATCCAGGCAGCAAAGCGCTTCCTTCCAAAGATGGAAACAGGGGTAAAGCGACCGTTCCAGAACTTCGGCCGTGACCTGCTTCGTCAAAAATCCGTTTGGGTGCAGCGCATAACTGTCGATGGCGGCGAGGCGGCTGTCGGAACATATAAATAGGGCGCCGACGCCGTGCAGGCGGTCTGAAATCGTTTCAAGCTGAACGTTCCAGCTATCCGCATCCCAAAAAAGGATGCCGCAGGCACCGGTCTCCCGGTCATTCAAAAATGAAGGCCAATCGGGCCATTCCTTCGATGTCACTTCAGCGCAGACGCCGGCGCTCCAGGCCTGAACGGCTTGGCGCAGGGAGGCCCGGAAGGCTTTGTCTTCTGAATAAATTCCGAAGCGCACGTCAGTCTACCTCCAGATCCCGCCGGGCAGTTCGCCATTTCATTGACCACTTGGAGAAACCTATACAAGAATTGCCATTTGTTATTTTATTATAGCTTTGCCCGGCGGAAGGGAGCAATGCCGTTCGGTGCCGGTATTATGCCGTTCGTGCAAATCAGCCGCAAAAAAACGATTGTGAGATAAATAGGGCGCGAACGAAAAGAACGGAGTTTCGCAAGGTGTTCCGTTTCAGTATTCAATCGTAAAACGTTGCGGCGTCCTGCTTCACCCGCCAGGTGACGGAAATCAAGCTGACCGCCGGGGGAAAAATCCCGGAAACCGAGTCCGCCGACCCCGCCCGGCGGGCCAAGGTCAGCATTCTGAACGAGTTTGACGGCGCGGCGTTCAAGGTGGGCGATTCCCTTGACGTTTGAGGGCCATGCCGACGACTGCGGCAGCGCCACCGCCGCTGTGGAATTCTCCCTGGATGGCGGCGTAATCCGGGCTTCCTGCGCCGCGAAAGGCGCAGCCAAAGTCAAATGGGTTGGCCACAGGCCGGAAAAGGCCGGAACCTTTAGGCCCCAGGCGCGCTCGCGCCGCGAGCCGTGAACGGAACGGCCCTGCCGCCCGCCTCCCCGCGCGTGCATACTGCCGGATAAGCCGAACAAGCCGGCGACCCGGCGAACGATTTTCGGACGGACGGGTAAACGAATACACTGCCACCGGGCTCCATTCAAAAAGGGACCCGTTTTTCGCGGCGTTTCGGAACGACGGGGCAGGTTCCGCGCGGGCCTGGGGGTTACCGGCAAAACACCGGCAACCGGCCCGTGGGCTTGTCCGCAAAAGCGATGACGCCGCTCATCCCGCTCTTAGGCCCTTTGGTTTTCGCCGCCGAAAGGGAAGGGCGGGAGCGCGGCGGGACCGGGCTGCTTGCTTTTTATTGTTCGGCCCCGCATTGGCTGATTTGCTGCTTATTGTTCGGCCGCGCATTGGCTGATTTGCTGCGCGATTGCGGCGTTCAACCCATGGGCGGCGGCAAAATAAAGGGGGAAGAACCCGGTTTCAGCTTTCCGGATGCTGGATTCCGTTGTTGTCGATGTTGAATCCTGAATAAATCAGCTCTCCAACGGTAACAAATTCATAGCCCCTGGATGTAAGCTCGTCGAGCAGGGAGGGGAGGTATTCCACGATGCTCTCCGCGTTGTTGTGGCATAGTATGATCGAGCCGGGCGCCGCTTTCCGGAATACGACTTCCAGCACCTGGCCCGCGGTGCGCCCTTCTTTCCAATCCAGGGTATCGATGGACCATTGGATCACCTGGTAGCCGAGATCCCGCAGCTTTTGGACCACCCGGTCGTCGTATTCGCCATAGGGCGGCCGGAACAGGGTGGGCTTTTTTGCCCCGGCGGTGATCAGGGCGTCCTCGGTCGCCTTCAGCTCCTGTTCGATCTGCTCGTTTGTCAGGGCGCAAAAATGGGCGTGGCTGTCGCTGTGGCTGCCGACGAGGTGGCCGGCTTCGATGATCGCTTTGGCCTGCTCCGGGAATTCGCGCACCCAGCGGCCCACAAGGAAAAAGGTGGCCGTTATCCCCCGTTCTTTCAGGATGGAGAGTATTTCCGGGGTTTTATCCGCGCCCCAGGCCGCGTCGATGGTCAGGGCGATCGCGCCGTCCGTCCGCTCCACCCCGTAAACCGGCAGCACCCGCTTGCCGGAAAGGGTGTCTGCGGCGACGTAGTTTTCGTACTTGTCCGGTTGGATTTCGGCCGGTTTGCCGAAGAGGAAAAGCGCAAGCACGAAAAGGGACAAAAGCCCCGGGATCCAAAATTGCCTGATATACCGTTTCATTTTCCACACCTCCTTTTGGAGGATATGCAAAGCGGCGCGGTATTTTGTGAAAATTGCGTGCAAAGCAGGCACAATTCTGATATAATACCAGCCACACAGGGATTTATACCAGCATTCCCTGCGGATTGAAAGGAGCTGAAACTCTTGTCCGACGACCCACTCATATGGCAATTGCTGTTGCAGGTCGTTTTGATTGGCATCAACGCTTTTTTTGCAATGACCGAAATCGCGGTCATCTCCCTCAACGAAAGCAAAATCAACCGCCAGGCGGAAGACGGTAATCCCGAAGCCAAAAAACTCCAGTATTTAACGGAAAATCCCGCGCGCTTTTTATCCACCATTCAGGTGGCGATCACCCTGGCGGGTTTCCTTGGCAGCGCTTTTGCCGCCAGCAACTTCGCTTCGAGGATCGTCGCGGCCGTCAAGGCCGCGGGAACGACGATGGAACTGAAGACCCTCGAGACCCTTTGCGTCATCGGGGTTACGCTTGTGCTTTCCTATGTTACGCTGGTGTTCGGCGAGCTGGTGCCCAAGCGCATCGCCCAGAAAAAGCCCGAGCGGATCGCAAAGAAGGTGGCCGGCGTCATCCGCTTCTGCGCGGCGCTGACCAAGCCCGTCGTCTGGCTGCTCTCCAAATCCACCAACGGCGTGCTGCGCATGCTCAGGATGGACCCGAAGGACGAAGCAGAGGCCGTCTCCGAGGACGACATCCGCCTCATGGTGGACATCGGCGGCGAAAAGGGCGCCATCGGCGCGGACGAGCGCGAGATGATCGACAATATATTCGAATTTAACGACAGCACCGCGGAAGATCTGATGATCCACCGCACGGACACCGTGACGGTCTGGGCGGACGAGGACCTCGCGGAGCTTGAGAAGCAGATCGTGGAAAGCGGGCATTCCCGCTTCCCCGTTTACGACGAGGATATGGACGACGTCATCGGCGTATTGTATCTCAGGGACTATTTCGTCAACCTGAGGGTCAAGGAGCCGAAATCCCTGCGGCAGATCATCCGCCCGCCTTATTTCGTGCCGGACAGCGTCAAGGCGGATGTGCTCTTTCGCGAGATGCAGTCCAGGCAGATCCATATGGCCATCGTGGTGGATGAATACGGCGGCTTTAACGGCATCATCACCATGGAGGATTTGCTGGAGGAGATCGTCGGCAATATTTACGACGAATTCGACCCCATCGAGGAGGATATGGAGCAGCTTGGGGACGGCGTCTGGCGCATGCGCGGCAGCGTCGGGCTGGATACGCTCAGCGAGCTTTTCGAAATCCCCCTGCCGGAGGACGAGTTCGATACCCTGGGCGGCATGGTGTTCGGGGAGCTGGGGATCATTCCGGACGACGGCGAAACCCCGGAGGTGGAAGCCAACGGCCTGCACATCTGGGTCGAAGAAATCGCGGACAGGCGCGTCGAATGGGCGCGGGTCAAGAAGGCGGACGACGGCGGGCAAAAACACAACGGGGATTAGAGCCGATTTAGAAAATTCCCCAAAGGAGTCGCAATGTACCGCAAATTCAGTGATATCCCATACACCACCCTGGGCGGGGGCGGCCCCGCGCTGGACATTTATCTTCCGGAAGTGGGCGAAGGCCCTTTCCCCCTTGTGGTGTATTTTCACGGCGGGTCCTACACCAAGGGGGACAAAAACGAGGAGAAACGACTGGTCTATGCCCTGCCCATGCTGAAGGGGGGCTACGCCGTTGCCGCGCTGAATTACAGCCTCGCTCCGAAGGAAAGGTTTCCGAAGCCGATTGTCGAGGGCAAGGCGGCGGTGCGCTTTTTGCGCGCCCACGCGGCGGAATTCCTGCTGGACCCGAACCATTTCATCGCCTGCGGCGCTTCCGCCGGCGGGTATTACGCGGCCATGCTTGCGACCACCATGGGTGCCGCCGAGTTTGACGATCTTTCCCTGGGCTACCCCAACGAACCGGAGGATGTTCAGGCCGCCGTGATCTTCTTCGGCGTGCTGAACATGACCAGCATAGACAGGCAATTTAAAGAAAGCGGGATCACCCGGGGGTACCCGCCCGTGGCCTCCCCCGATTCGCCGGAGGCAAAGCTCTTTGGGGTGACGATCGGCGAAGCCCCGGAGCTTTACAAAAAAGCGAGCCCGGCGCTGCTCGTAAACTCGGACACGCCGCCCATGATCCTCTTCCATGGGACGGAGGACGTAATCGTTCCTCCCGCCCAGTCGGTGGAGATGGCCGAGGCCCTGGCCGCCGCCATCGGAAGGGACCGGGTCGCCCTGCACCTTGTTCCCGGCGCGGGCCATACGGACGTCAAGTTCACTGAATACTCGTATTTTGGAGAGATTTTCGCCTTCCTGGCCCAGAACCTGTATTGACCGAGCAATCGTGATACCGATTCCGCGCTGACCGCACAAAGCCCGCCGGCACAAGATCCGGCGGGCTTTTTTCGCATTTTTATTTTTGTTTGCGCATGGCGGCGGGACGGGGAAAACGCGGGCGCAAAAACAGCCGCGCTGGGCGGCATTTTTGGAATGCGCCGCTGAATCAGATGGTCGCTTTTTTGATGTTTGCCGTGTGCTCCGCGTCCGCAAAGCCGCAAAAATCAGCCGTGCTGCCCGAAAAGTAAAGGTCGAACCCGCCGGCGAGCCCGTTCCCCGCGGACCAAGATCCCTCGCCCCTGGGCATGCCCGCCATGGAGGCGGCGACGCGCCTGCCGTCCACGACGACGACGGCCGCCCGCTTGGACCAGTTTGCGGTTCCGCCGAAAACGTCGAGATAGGTCTGCTCATCCTCCGCGGAAACGGGTTTGACCACCGCGTGGTTGGTGCCGCCCGTGCGCTTGACGCTGAAGGTCCTGCCCGTAACCCAATCGGTCACGGTCGCCGTTGCGCCGCTTTTGAACAGGGAATCGACTTCGTTCCAGGCAACGTCCGCCCCGCCGGAGGTTCCCGGCCCTTCCGTCGGGCCGAAGGGGATGCTGCCGAGAATGGGCATCCGCTTTGCGGAAGCGGAAAGAAGCACGGAAACGGTCTGCTCGCCGGCGATGCCGTCTGCCGGAAGCCCGTTGTATTCCTGGAACTTCATCACGGAGGAGCGGGTCATGCTGCCGTAATTCGCGGTGGGCTTGTAATTGAAATAATCCAGGTCAAAAAGCCGCTGCTGGAGCCTGTGGACCCCTTCGCCGGAGCTGTTGGTTCCCAGTATTTCCGCTGTTGAAGCGGCGGGGGCCAAGAGCAGGAACGCCAGCAGAACGGCGGTGAACAAAATGATGCGTTTCAAAGGACCGCCTCCATCAACGATTCGGATGATAAGGTAAGGAGTTCAACCCTCCTTACCTTGTGTGCCAGTATACCATAAAAGGCGTTTTTATGCTATCATTGAACCGAAAGGGAGTGAACGCGATGCAGTGCGGATGTCCGGTTTGCGGAACTTTTATGGGTCAGGTGGAGCGGGGGGCGGAGAGCAGGTGCGTCTGCCCCAACTGCGGCTTTGACTGCGACGCCTGTTTGGGGACCGCCTCCGCCATGCAAAAGGGAAGCTACACCATGCCGGAAAGCTTCGCGGCGGAGCTGGAAAGGGAAGAAGAGGGCAAAAAGGCGATGAACGCCGCCCTGAATTACCTGACGGCGACGGACAGAACAAAGAGCCAGATGGAGCGAAACCTGGCGAAAAAAGGCTTTTCGGAAGAAGTGGTGAGAGCGACCATAGAAAAGCTCGAAAACTACGGTTATGTGGATGACAAGGACTATGCTTCCCGATTTGTCAAGCAGCAGGTGGAAAATAAAGGCATGGGCAAGCGCTCGGTCGCCGGCAAGCTGTACCGGTTCGGGATAGACGGCGAAACGGCGAAAGAGGCTCTTTCGGCCGTGGACGAGGAGACAGAACGGGAAAACGCGCTTTCCTGGGCAATAAAATTAAGCCGCAGGATCGAGGAGACGGACCCGAGGAAGAAAAGGGAAAAGCTTGTTAGAAGGCTGGTCCTCAAGGGCTTTTCATATGACGTCATCAACAGCGCGCTGCGGCAGATCCTGTCGGATGAGGACGAATCCTGCTGAAACGGAGGGGCAAATGAACCAAACGCTTACTGCGATACGGGGCCTCAAGGTGGGCCACGATACCGACGATTCGGCAAAAACCGGCTGCACCGCCATTCTTTGCGAAGGCGGGGCGGTCTGCGGGGTGGACGTTCGGGGTGCCGCGCCCGGAACCCGGGAGACCGACCTTTTGACCGGGTACCACCTTGTGGAGCGGGTGAACGCGGTCATGCTGTGCGGCGGCAGCGCCTTTGGCCTTGCCGCGGCGGATGGGGCGATGCGATGGCTCTTTGAACGGGGAATCGGTTTCGATTCCGGCGTCTGCCCCGTGCCCATTGTTCCCGCCGCGGTGATCTTTGACCTTGGCGTGGGGGATTTTTCCGTCCGGCCGGATGCGCAGTCGGGTTACGCCGCATGCGGAAACGCCACCGAAGCGGAAGTAAAAAACGGCGCGGTCGGCGCGGGAACCGGCGCCACCGTCGGCAAGCTCCTGGGCATGGAGCATTGCGAAAGGGGCGGCCTGGGCAGCTTTGCGCTGACCCTGCCGGGGGGGATCCTCGTGGCGGCGCTGGTCGTCGTCAACGCCATGGGGGATGTTTACGACCATCATTCGGGGGAAATCCTGGCCGGGCTGAACAAGGGCGGCGCGCACCTCAACACGATGGCCCTTCTCGCCTCGCCCTTTGCCGCGCCCGCCGCCGGGGCGAACACCACGATCGGCGTGATCGCGACGAACGCGAAGCTGACCCGGGAAGAGGCGAACCGCCTGGCCACGATGGGGCACGACGGGCTTGCCCTGGCCATACGGCCGGTGCACACGCCCTTTGACGGCGACACCCTGTTCGGCCTTTCTACGGGGGAGATTCCGATTGGGGATAAAACCGCCCTGTTCCCGATTTTCGCGGCCGCGGCGGAGGTGACCGCAAAAGCCGTCCAGATGGCGGTGAAGCCATGATCAGGGGGGTGGGGATCGACGCGGCGGAAATCCCCCGCTTTGAAAAGAACATCGAAGAAAAGGCGTTTTGCGACCGCGTGTTCACAGTTACCGAGCTTGCGTATATCAACAAAAAAGGCGCGTCAAAGGCCCAGAGCGCTGCGGCCTGCTTTGCCGCCAAGGAAGCGGCCCTGAAAGCCTTCGGCACGGGGATGGGGCCGCTGTCCCTGCTGGACGTTTGGGTCGATCACGAGGATTCCGGCAAGCCCTTCCTCCGCTTTTCCCAAAAGGCGATGGAAAAGCTGGCGGAGCTTGGGGCGGAAAGGACGCATCTTTCCATCACCCACACGGGGGGGCTTGCCATCGCCGTCGCGATCCTCGAAGACGGCAGGCAGGAAAAATTCGAACGGATGTTTTCCGACCTTTGCGAAACCCAGGAAAGGACGGCCGCCGAGCTTGAAAAGCTGCGCGAAACGGGAAAGTCCAAATCCCTTCGCGCAAGGGAATTAATGGGGAAAAAACTGATGGACGGGGCGGCCCTTTCGCTGATCCGGTCCTACGGGCTTTGAAACGGAATGAAGACCCCCTGACGGGCGCGGACCCGCCGGCCATGCTCCGAAATGCCATTAAGGCGCCGGATCGCAAAAGGATCGCCGGGCGCCGCGGCCGCGAAAGGCTGATGGCCGAAAAGTGCAGGCATCATCGGCTTTACGGGCCGTTTCAGCCGGATTAAACACAAAAAACCCCGAAAGAACCACTGTTCATCGGGGGATTTTTTTTGGAAATTTTTGGAACCAAAAGAAACTTAGAAATAGCTAACTTGCGCTGAAAATGTCACGATAAATGTATTGTCGGCCGCAAAGAATCCCTGGTCCGCCTGGACCGGATGGGTTTTTTTGTGCCATACAGCATAGTATTTTCCCCCATTGTTTATTTGATAATTCTTTGCTAACCGGAGGGTGAAGTATGAAAATCAGCGCGAAAATCATCTTTTTTGTCATTGCGATGATCATCGTATCCGTGTCCGTGATCGCCGGACTCAGCGTGATCGAGAACACGGGCTATAACGAAACCATCAGCTACGAGCGCGTGACCTCGGCTTCCCGCGATCTGACCGGGAAAATCGAGGGGATGCTGGAGAGTTCGGAGCGCAGCGCGGTATCGATCGCCCAGAATTTCCGGCTGGTCGCCGCTCTTGAGAAAAACAGCTTCGACGAGCTAAAAGCCGTTCTGGACGACATCAACAGCTACCTAAAGATGGATACCATCAGCATTACGGACACGGAGGGCAACATCGTCATCCGCCAGCATGAACCGGCAAAATTCGGCGACAACATTCTCAAACAGTCCAACGTGCAGAACGCGCTGAAGGGCGAGGTTTCCACAACGCTGGAACCGGGCGCACTGGTCAAGCTGTCCTGCCGCTCCGGCGCGCCGATATACAACGCCGGCGGCGCGGTCATCGGAACCGTGGTAACCGGTTTTACGTTTGAGAACACGGCCATTCTGGATGAATTAAAAGCTCTGCACAATACCGAGATGACGATATTCGCCGGGACCGAGAGCATCGCGACGACGATCATGCAGGACGGCCAGCGGGTTGCCGAGATGACGCTCGGCGACGAAATCGCGAAAACCGTGCTGGAATCGGGGAATCCATACACGGGGAACGCCGATGTTTTCGGCGAACCGTACATCACCAAATACGACCCGCTCAGGGACACGAAGGGCAATGTCGTCGGCGCGATCTTTTCCGGAATGTCAAAGGCGAATGCGCTGGCGGCAACCGCGGCGTCCATCAGCCATATGCTCATTGCCGCTTTGATCATTATCGCGATCTGCGTGTTCATCCTGCTGCAGTTTGTCAACAGGAGCATCAAGCGGCCCATGCTGAAACTGACGAAAGTGTCCAGAATGCTGGCGGAGGGCCGCCTGGATGTTGACGTCGGCGCGTCCAAAGGCAAAAAAGACGAGGTCGCCATGCTGTCCGAGGCCATGCATCAAATGGTCGACCGGCTGCAAAGCTATATTTTAGACATCACCCACGTCCTGTCTGCGATGGCGAACAAGGATTTCACAGCCAGAAGCACCGTCGAATATACGGGTGATTTTCTGCCCATCAAACAGGCCCTGACCGACATTACGTCCTCGCTGTACAGCGCCTTTGGAAACGTGAGGGCCGCGGTCGTGCAGTTCAACACGACGTCGAAACACATTGCGGATTCTTCCCAGATACTGGCCCAGGGGGCGTATGAGCAGGCCGATTCCATCGAGGAGCTGACCAATTCGATTGCCCATATTTCGGAGGACATCAACAAAACCTCCGGAAACGTTGAGCTGGCCGTCGATTACGCCAATCAGGCCGCGTCGGGGGCCACCGGCGGCAACGAGCAAATGAAGAAGATGCTTTCTGCGATGAACGACATCAAGAAGGCTTCGGATCAGATCGGCAAAATCATCAAGTCGATCGAAAGCATCGCGTTCCAAACGAACATTCTCTCGCTGAACGCGGCCGTCGAGGCGGCAAGGGCGGGCAGCGCCGGCAAGGGCTTCTCTGTGGTCGCGGAAGAAGTGCGGAATCTTTCCGCCCGGTCGGCAGAGGCCGCCGAGCAATCCTCCCTGCTGATCAACAACGCCATCGCCGCCATCGACGAAGGATACAAAATCGCGGATTACACGGCTCACGCCATGAAGGATATGGAGGTCCGGGTGGAGCAGGTGAAAATGGCCCTGCTTGAGATCGAGCAATCCACTTCGCTTCAGTCCGAGGAGATCAACCACATCACTTCGGGATTGGATCGCATCTCCGGCGTGGTGAACACCAATTCGGCAACCTCCGAGGAGAACGCGGCCTCAAGCGAGGAGTTCTCCAGCCAGGTCGCCTTGCTCTATGAAGAAATTGCCCAGTTCAACATCGGGCAAGACAGCCTGTCTTTCGATCAATAAGCCCTCGCCAGGCCGGCAAAGGACGGCCGGCCGCCGCCGCGCCAAATCATGATGGGTTTTGATGATGTGGGATTTTGTGAATCCCGGATAGGGCCGTTCGGCACGGTGATTGAACCGATGAAATAACGGGATGGATTGAACAGAGCGTCTGCATGCGCCAACGCATATCGGCGCTCTGTTTTTCCGCGCCTTTCGATTCAAACAGCGCTTTCGGATTGCGGATATCAGCCGGTCATACCGCTGTAACAGCGCGATGCCGCGCGGGGAGGATTCTGACCGCTCCGCCTGCAAAACGGGGATAAAATAATGCCGTATTACTTGACAGAACAGCGGTCAAATTGCTATACTGTACAAGCGCCTGATCGTCTGGAGAGCTGTCCGAGTGGTTTATGGAGCCGGTCTTGAAAACCGGTGATGCCGCAAGGCACCGGGGGTTCGAATCCCTCGCTCTCCGCCATAACATGATCGATCTTTTAATTTTTGGAGAAGTACCCAAGAGGCCGAAGGGGCTCCCCTGCTAAGGGAGTAGCATGCGAGAAGCGTGGCGAGGGTTCAAATCCCTCCTTCTCCGCCAAAAATTGACCGAGGCATTGATACGATGCCTCGGTCAACTCTTTTATTATTCGTATCAAGAAAGCCTGCAATACAAGGGATTTGCCCCATAGGGGTATGCAAAATCCTTTGTACTGCAGGCTTTTTCTGCGTTATGGGGCTTCTACGGCACTTCGGGTGCAAGGGAGAATTTGAATACCCTACGAGGAAAAATAAAAGAGTTCTATGAAAAATAACGGAGTACAAGGAAAAATAAAAGGGTTCAAAACGCTCTGCCCAAACACTATGATTCGATATGTTAGTTGGGCTAATCATTCTTTTTTGCTGAATATTTCGTGGATCTTCTCCGTTTGACGCCATCCTCACCGACCTCGACATTGCCCCGGCGGCTACGCTCTTCCTGGACTTGCTCAAACATGTCCTCCGGGATAATCGGCTCGTTGTTGCCATCTGCGGCATATCTGGCCACTTCGCCGTCATTGACTTTTCGCTTCGCCTTGTATTCCGGCGTGTGAGTTTTGAAGATAACCGAGGTGCCGTAGTATTTGGTGTTGGTGAGCATGAACTCCAGCGTGTGCTTCGACCACTGCTCCTTGCCAGTTGGTGAGAGAATAGAAAAGGTACTCAAATAAATAATAAGCCCTCGGCAGTCGGTTAAGCTGACTTTCTGAGGGCGATTTTATTTCTTCAAAGATATACCAAATTGTGCTATTATATTACATGTAGAATTATTCGAACGATAGATCGGGATATGGACGAAAGCAAGGATTCGAATAATTACATTTACTAGAAGTTTGTAAACAGCATGTCATATCAATAGTGGGCAGTTGGTAGTGACGCATAGCTCCTACATATGAAGTGCTTAAATATTCCAAAATTAAAATAGACCTAATAACGGTTTTGCTTACCATTTTGTACATAGAAAAAGCGATCAGAGCGCTAACCAACATAAGCCTTATAAAAACAAGAAAGAGCTTATCTCAGAAATTGCAACAATTAGAGCTATTGCAGAATTAGTAATAATTAATTCAAGCGAAATCCTCTGATAGGTGCTCAGAATAAGAGAGGGCCATATGGAATTGATACCCGGTGTAGTAAAAGAAGATAATTCGGATTATGTACTCTACTTCATAGAGTCCCTTTCGGATGAATTGAAACAAGAAATTCGCCGTCGCTTGGTTGAAGTTTGCTATGGTGCAGATCAAGCCCAATCGAAAAGTAAGATTTATTCTTACAAGGCTACAGTTAAAGAGTTTGTCAAACGATATAAGACAAACAATGATGCTTCTGAAGACCGTAAAAAAGGCATGATTGGGGAACTGCTTGTTCATGTTGTTTTAGAGATAGAGGGGCGTTTCACCACAGCTTCTCCATTCTTTAACATGGAAGAACGTAGCTTCAAGAAGGGCTTCGATGTGTCTTTATTTGAGGCTGATACAGGAGAGCTATGGGTTGCAGAAGTAAAACCTGGTAAAATACAAAAGCAACAGGCGAATGCATCATCGGCTATTGTTGGGTTGATTAATACCGCAAAGAATGATTTAAAAGGACGTCTGAATGAGCAAAACACACGTCTATGGCTTAATGCAATTAACGCAGCAAAAGTTTCAATTAGTAATGGTTGTAACCAAAAGGATGCGGTCGTCAAGCTTTTAGAACAATGTGCAGATGATGCTGTTGACGGAAATAATTCAAGTAACACATTTAATGTCGTTCTGGCAGGCACACTGTTCCATCCTTTGTCCGAACTCATGAATGCATCTAAAGTTGGGCAGAAGCATACCAAGGTTGTTAGTGAAAAGCTATTCAAGAAAGTTTTCGTAATGGCAACTCAAAAGGGGACTTTTGAAGCCGTATATGACTTCCTGGAAAGCGAGGCAAAAGATGAAGTTTGATTTAACTCTCGCAAAAATCAAGAATACAGATTTTTCCTCGCTGTATGATCGATTTATTATTGGCGAATCATTGTGCCCCAAAGAGTACGAATGCTTACTGGCGATTGCTATCTGTTTTACAAATGCTGATGATGTGAATGTCCAGCAGTTTGGGTATCGGATCATTGTTGAATATTGCAACCAGACAAATGATTATACTCCTTTGTATGAAATTTCTATAAACAAAGGCCTTTATCCAGTTAGCAAATTTATTGAGCAACACTATATCTCTGATAACAGGAAAAATTTTTTCACCGAATGGAATGATGCATTTCTCGAGCAATATGCGGCGGGCGATGTCTATCAAAGCGTACAGCAACACAGGTTGGTTAGCTTTTTTGACAATAAGAAATCAGATACGGTGTCTGTCATCGCTCCAACATCTTATGGGAAATCAGAGTTAATATTGTCAGCAATCAAAGACTATGCCGGAAAGAAAGTTTGTGTATTAACATCAACAAAGGCGCTTCTGATCCAAACAAAGAAAAGAATTCAGAGTGTGAGCAAAGGCATTTTTCCTAAAATTGTTGTTCATCCTGAAATGTACAATCCCAACGACCAATCTTGCCTTGCTGTGTTAACACAGGAACGTTTACTCAGAGTTTTTAAGAAGGATCCTGATTTAGCTTTTGACTGTATAATTGTAGATGAAGCACATGAGATTTTGGAGGATGATGATCGTAGCCACACTTTGGCAAATGTAATTATTGTTGCGCAAAAAAGAAATCAAAATGTCGCATTCAAATTCCTGACCCCATTTCTTGCTGATGGCGAAAACTTGAAAACAAGATACACAACATATGATATCGAAGGGTTTAAGGTAAGTGAGTATATAAAATCTGAAAAATACTTTTTATATGACATAAGGGATCACAAAGGGCTGCAACTTTATGATCAATTCTTTAACAGATATTTGCCCATATTAGTGCCCGAAACCTTTGTCTTCGAAGAAGAGATTATTAAACAGTATAGTGCGAATAAGAACATCATTTATTTGAACAAGCCAACTGATATAGAGAAGTTTGCATTGGCGTTAGCCGATGTCTTACCAAAGGTTGAGTCGGAACCTGTTTCAACAGCTTGTGGAAATATTTCCGAGTATCTGCAACCCCAATATAATTTGTTAGCTTGCCTGCGGAAAGGTATTATCTATCATCATGGTAGTGTTCCCGATGCGATTAGAAGCTACATAGAAGACTTATATAAAAAAGAGCCAACCATCAAATATGTTGTTACCAGTTCTACATTATTGTCTGGTGTGAATCTTCCTGCTGAAAGGATGTTTATACTCGATAATAGGCGTGGTAAATCATATTTAAGCCATGATGCATTCAAAAATCTGGTTGGACGTGTATGTAGATTCAGTGAAATTTTTGACCGAAATAATGGAACGCTACAACGATTAGAACCGCAAATATATCTTGTGTACGGACAATACTTTGCTCAAAATGCCAATTGTGAAAATTTCTTGCGGAACGTTGCTAAAGTTGAGTTGAAGTACAAGGATGATGTTGAGAATGTTCTGCTGAGCCAAACAAAAATTGATTCTAACAACGAAGGTGATTTGCGCCAGGCGTCAGAGTTTATTGAAAATTATGAAAACGGTGTAGTCGAAAATTACCAGGAAAGATATACGCAAACCGATGTTGGAAAAGCGTGCATTATGAACGGAATCAGTGAAATCGATATCTTTTCTCACGAAGCCAATATGCAGCAAAAAGTAGATGTTTATCAAGCTACCAGTCCGAAGATAAGTGATACAGATCAACTGTTGGACTTAATCTACGACCTATTCATTCAGTATCTTCCAGATGGTAGGAACGATAACTTAAAACGTTTGGAAAATAAAGAAGCACGAAATTTTTATGCAATGATGTTGCGATGGAGAGCTGATAACAAATCCTATTCTGAAATGATTGGACTTTTTGTCGGTCATTGGCGAAAGCTCTATCAACGAGATATATCTGTTATTATCTATGTTGGAAAATGGGGGGATGTAAAACGTCAAGGGAGCAATGTTGCCCATTATACGAAACTTAGCGATAAAGACCGAACTAAAATTGTAAATTTGGCAATCGTTCGTATTAAAGAAGAACAGGACTTTATTGATAATGTGCTGATTAAGTATGTAGAAGTTCTTCATGACTTGGGTTTACTTGAAGATAAGTTCTATGCTCAGATAAAGTATGGAACTGACGATGAGACTACGATTTGTCTGCTGAAAAACGGTTTATCATTAAGTGCTGCAACACTTTTGCTTAAAAAGTATATTAATCATATGCAAATTGATATATCAGAAAGTACAGTGACTTTTGACAACACTTTAATTAATGAGATGCAAAAAGCGAAAGAGAATCAGATCATGATTTATGAGGTTCAAAGCTGTATGTAACAGATGATTCTGGTATATCCCTTATTCTGTGTAAACTAAAAACAATGGTGTAAAACAGAGCGAAATTTTTAATGGCGGCAGCGGACTTGTTCGTTGCCGCCTTGTTAGCAAGATAACGCCAACAGGGGCGGATGTCAAGGGCGGCGCAGCCGCTTGTTTACCCTTGACGTCCGTCGCCGGCGGCGTTAAGGAAGAGCTTGGCCTTACGGTCAGCATCGGCATCAGCTTCAACAAAATCTTTGCAAAGCTCGGCAGCGATATGAAAAAGCCGGATGCTATTACGGAGGTCAGCCGTGAGAACTTTAAGGATAAGGTGTGGCCGCTCCCCGCATCCGACATGATATATGTCGGCAGAGCCACCACCAAAAAGCTCGCGGATAAAGGTATCGCCACCATTGGAGACATCGCGGCCTGGGACCCGAAGTATCTGCGCGATTGGCTCGGCGTGAACGGCGAAATGATCTGGAACTTCGCGTCCGGTAACGACACTTCACGGGTAGCGCACCGGGATTTTGTGTCTCCCGTAAAGTCCATCGGGCACGGTATCACCTGCGTGGCTGACCTCGAAAATGAGGGCGAGGCTTGGAAGGTCATGCTGGAGTTGTCACAGGACATCGGGCACAAACTGCGCGTTCATGAGCTTATGGCCGGCGGAGTCCAGATAACGGTGAAGAACAACGATCTTTACTACAACCAGTATCAGAGCCAGTTCCGGCTGGCTACCCGCAGCCCCATGACCATTGCTGAAAAAGCGAGAGAGCTTTTCCGCACGCGGTATGATTGGAGTCGACCGGTTAGAGCGGTAACGGTACGGGCAATTAATCTTGTGCCTCAGACCACTACGCAGCAGATAGACCTGTTTACCGATATGGCGCATATCGAAAAGCGCGACAAACTGGAAACCGCCATTGAGGACATCCGCCGCAGGTTTGGCAAACGCTCCATCTATTCTGCCGCGCTGATGGGCGACTTAAAAATGCCGGGTTATAGTTCACATGAGGTTGTCATGCCCGGCATGATGTACAGTTAGCAATTGATACGATTGGGCGCAGACGACCTGCCCATTGGTACTTGGCATCATCGACGCACTTCCAAAGCTCATCTCCTGCGTTATTGAGATGATCCCGAAAATCGTCAAGGCGATTGTGGACAACCTGCCTAAGATTATAGAGGCGGGCATTAAGATCATCATGGCCGTCATCAAGGGCATCGTAGAGGCGATTCCGAAGCTGATCCAAGGCGTTATCGACATGATCCCGCAGATTGTAAAGGCCATCATCGATAACCTGCCGCAGATCATCAAGGCAGGTATTGAGATAGTCTGGGCGCTGATCAAAGGCCTAGGCGAAGCCGCATGGAATCTGGTCAAGGCTGCAGGCGAATTGGCCTCGAGTTTTGTAACCGGTATATGGGAAGGAATCAAATCCATGGCCAGCTGGTTATGGGATAAGGTCAAGGGTTTCTTCAGCGGCATTGTTAACGGTGTAAAGAGCGTTCTCGGAATCCATTCCCCGTCCACCGTATTCGCTGCCATAGGTAAAAACATGGGGCTTGGTCTCGCGGAAGGTATAACGGGAAGCGTGTCGCTGGTCGATCAAGCCATGGGCAAACTCAACGCCGCTGTGGACGGTGCGAAAGCGGATATCGCAATCGGCGGACAATTTCCCGGCAATGTGCCTGTTGCAGCCGGGAACAGCGTAACGATCAACGTCCATACCAACGCGCTCGACGAAGGACAGATCAGCATGCTGGTGAACGTAGTCAACCGCAGGCTCGGCTTGGCGTATTAAGGGGGTGGCGATATGCACAGAAGGTTTTTCTTGGAGAACGGACAGAACCAGCGGTTCAACCTGCAAGACCTAAAGAACGGCGCCCTCCTCGCTTCGCCTGCCGGCCTGGGGCTGTCCATGTCACGCGGGTATGAACTGACCGGAGATTCGGCGCGTGTGGTGAGCGAGGCGTTCCCCCTTCGCTCCTTCACCGGAGTGATCGCCTTTAACGGGGCGCGCGCATATGACGGATACCGCGCGCTGGTCAACTTCATCGCCGCATCCGATGTCATGCGGCTCGTGTACGCGCCTCGGTATGAAAGTGCAAGCGGTGAGTTCCTCGCGGACGCCGAGGTTGAGAGCGTAGCCAAGGGCGAAATCAGAGGCGGCCGTATGGAATGCGATATCACCATCACGCTGAAAGGCGCGTGGTACAAGCGTGACAGTCTGCGCGTGGTAGCGGAGAAATCCGGCCAGATGCTGCGATATGAGCGCTTGTATGACTACGCCTATAGTGATGTTTCCACCGACGCCATTGAAATTTTCAACGACGGTCATTTCGAGGCACCCATTCTTCTTGAAGCCGAAGGTCAGGCCATCAATCGATCCGGTGGGTCTGATCAAAATACTTCTTGTAGGGTATGTATGGGATACGCTCGGAGAATATTCCTTCAGGCGTTGGCGTTAAATAGAAAGGATGGCAAGGCTGCCCGAGGGTTTTTTGTCATCCTTTTTGCTTATTTCGATTTCTCCAATTACCCCAGAGAATACGACTTTGTCAACAGGTCCAAATCAGGGCGGTCTCGATCTAAAAGGTACAGGATCTCTTGAATTCTATCGGTGGCAGATAACCCAACGCACCATGTAGGCGTATGTTGTTCAACCAATGCATATAGTCCGCCAATACCCCTTGAAGCTGGTCGAGCGTATCGAAACGACGGCAGGAAGCAAACCGGCTTTGATCATTTGAAGGGTTGATCCAGCCACGGCATTGTCGTAAGGACATCCTTTCATGCTCAGAGATCAGTATACCTCCTGCAGATGGATACAGGAGTCCGAATTCCTACTTTGCCTATTACATGGCTATTACTTCACTTAACGGCGAGCCTTCCATTGGCTCTATAAAATTCTATCGTTTCGCGGACGCCTTCGCCGGCAACGCCTTTGGCGATATACCCGCCTCTGGACGCAATCAAGTCCAACACCCGCGGGTCGGCGTTGGAAACCGTCGCCGCTTCAAACCCATAAAGGTCGGCAAGCATGTCCGAATCGTTGAGCGAATCACCCATTGTAAGAATTTTGCTGGGCTCAATATGAACGTGTCTGGCTACGGCCAGCAAAGTGCGTCCTTTTCCGGTATCCTTCGGGAGGACCTGCACCTGTACTGTATTGCGATGCAGCTTGAAATCCCTGTCTCCAAAGTATTTCGGCAGAAGATCCAGCGCCTTCTGGGCGCTTTCCACATCCGGATATGTCATCTCTAGCGCGAAAGTTGAAAAAATAACCCAGAAAGCAGGGCCCGCTTCGTTTTCCCGCAAAAAGCCGAGAATTGCTCTGGTCTCTTCAGCTATGGACATAGCAAAGTCATCGAGCATTTTCTGCATGGGGATGTTGTGGTCCGATTGCGGTATAAACGCGCCATCCTTTTTCCAAAAGATATGGTTTTCCTCTGCCACAAAAAAGCTGGGGAACAATGAATCGGCTCCTATTTGAAGGTCTTTCAGTATATTGATCATTTCCCAGTGCGCGCGGCCTGTATCTATCCCGATATACATCCCTTTTTTGATGAGTTCTTCAAAGAGCTCCAGCGTCTTGGGCGGCACATATATTCCTTCGGGGCGGTGTTCCACCAAAGTTCCATCCAAATCCAATGCGATCATTTTGATCATTGCGGTGATTCCTCCATATTCATTCTGTTGTGCGGATCCATGATATAGACGTGGTTTATAATATCTTCGTCAAAAAGAGAGCTATTCCTACGTTTAGATACCCAGACATTGCAGCGTATCGGCATTGCGAAGCACGCCGAAGTTGTTTTGGTACCTGTCCCTGTTGACGAGCAGGTAATAGGCCACCAACATTTTGCCGAGGTCTTCACGCGCATATTGGCTGACAGCTATACCTTTGACAGTCTTGGCGCTTTCCTCTACACTGATTTTTCCGTGGGCTGAAAAACAATTATCTGCCTCAAAAGTGCGCCAACTGCAAGGAATGATTTTTGCTGACTCACGGGCAATTATTGCAACCGCATCACATTCCAAAAAGGAAAAGCCGAAACCTGCCGGAGCTTGGGCACACGGGAGAATACAACAAAAAGTGCAAAACCGATCCGGTAGGACTGACATATAACCGCGCTTAAAAGGCGCACTATGCCCGTTTTTCAAAGGGGAAGAATAGAACGCGCGGAGTTTGAACAGTGGGACGCATACGCCATCGGCCTGCGCGCCCGGGCCTTCGAGAGCGATTTGCCTTTTGGCGAATACCAGCGGCTGATAAAGAAATAGTTTTGAGAAAATAACCGGATCAAAATATTTATGTCAACAGTGTTATCATAAGTGCAGAGTGCCTTTAATGCTCCAGCACCGGCGTGTGCGCAGCCGCCCCATCGGGGCGATCTTAGGATTTGGGGTGTGTGCCCCAACAAGAAAAAACGCTCGGCTGCCCTGATGGGAAGCCGAGCGTTTTTTGCAAAATTGTACAAATTTGCATTGCTTGCGCATTTCGATTTGGCCGCTGAAATCAGGCTTTTCCAATGTGGCAAGCAATGCATGTGCAAATGCACCTGCTAGTTTTGGTATTTCGTCCGGCAGGAGGAAATACCAAAACTGCTTGCTGGGGATACCCTGGGCCCCGGTGATCGTCCCTTTCGGGGACGGCTGCGCACCTGCCGGTGCTAAGATATATTTGCCGCATCATGCACGGCGCATTGGTGAATCTGATACGCTAAGGCCTTGCATAGAATATGGGCGCGGTGAAGGGGGTGATGTAAATATGAAGATTTGTTTTGGAATATCGTGGCAAGGAAGGAGGTGTGTGCCCGGTGCATATTTCAGGTGGAAGCGACGATAAGGGGCTGTAGTCATGGCGAAGAAACTGGACGCCGGCCACATTGAGCGAGAGCGGACGAAAAAGCAGCGGGCCAGCCGAAAAGAGGAAGCGCGCCAAAACATGCAGGAGGATATTGCGCGGAACCAGCGCGGTGAACGAAAAATGACGTACATTCCTCCCGTTCAAAAGGAGGGAGCAGCGCCGGACGCGCCGCTGTTAAAAGCGGCGGCGTATATCCGCGTCAGCACCCAGGAGGATATGCAGATGGGCAGCTTTGAAATGCAAAAAATCCACTTCCTGGATGTCATCCGAAACAATCCCCGTTATGAGTTGGCACGCCTTTATTGTGACGAAGGCATCAGCGGTACGCAGGTTCACAACCGCGCGGAATTTCAGCAGATGATTGAGGACGCGAAAGACGGAAAAATCGACATTGTCCTCACCAAAAGCATTACGCGCTTTGGACGGAATATAGTTGACATCCTCACAACGCTCCGCACCCTTGACGCGCTGAACCCGCCTGTTCGAGTGATTTTCGAAACCGATGGGATTAATACATTGGACGGCAACAACAAACTGCTGATATCCATTTTAGCCGTCCTTGCTGAACTGGAATCATACCAAAAAAGCGAGGCAATCAAGGCCGGAATACGCTGGCGCATGCAAGAGGGAATTTACAAATTTACTGTTGTGAACACCCTTGGTTATTACCGCGATTATACCGGGACTGTAAAAATCGAACCGGCGGAGGCCGAGATTGTCCACTACATTTATGACAGCTTCCTTGAAGGGTCCTCGCCGGACGATATCGCTGAATCGCTTGCCGCACAAGGCATTAAATCGCCCAAGGGAATGGAGCGATGGCGCAGTGGTACGATCAAGGGCATTCTGGGCAACGAAAAATATTGCGGTGATGTAGAATATCAGAAACCTTATACCAAGGATTACCTGACGCACAAATCTGCAAAAAACCGGAATATCCTTGGGAAATTCTACTGGGAAAATACCCATCCCGCCATCATTAAGCGTTCCGACTGGGAAAAGGCCCAAGTGCTCCTACAGGAGAAAAAAAGGAGTCCCCGACGATCCCGGCTCAAAGACATGCCCAAACGGTTTGTAATTGCCAAGATAAAAACCGGCCCGCTCCGCGGTTATTACCTGCTGGATGCAGCATGGGACAAAGATGACCGCGAAAAATTTATTGACATCATCACATCATTAAGCGAGCTTGAAGGCTCATAAAGAAAGGATTTTTGAAATGAAAGACTTCACTAACATCAGTTTTGAGTTGATCGACGCCAACGTAAACCTCACCCCGGATATGTTTGTCAACCGCGGCGGCATCACATTTACCAAGCGCGTTTTAGAGGATTTGAATTATCCGGCCTTTGTACAGTATTGCATCAGCCCGGAACAGAAGGTGTTTGCTATTAAATTCTGCAAAAGCAACGAAGTGAAATCAGTCCCATTTTCCAAGCCGAAAGCGGAACAATCGCAGACGACGAGCACAGGCAACAAGAATATCGCGGAGCCGATTAAGGCGCTTATAGACGACTATGACCCTATGATGCGCTATCGCGTGAAAGGACACTTTGACGCTGACAGCCGCATTATATATTATGACCTGGAGGAAGCGGTAGCAGAGGCGTTCCGCGCTCCGAAAGACGAGTAAAAACGACTATAACTTCAGAAAGGCGCTTCGGGCATCGCGCCCAAGCGCCTTTTTCTACTTGTCATCTTGGCAATCACTCTTTGCGTCTTGAGCAAGCAAGTACATCTCCGGCTTATTTGATTCGATGCACATTGCTTCTGTTTGAAGCTGTGCAGCCTTAAAAAAGGCTGTCAAATGATCTTTGGAAAAGGCTTTATAGCAAAGAAGAAAAATTGCGCATTGTAGAGAAAACTCGGGCCGGAAAAGGCTCCAATATTATAGAGGCACAATTGGCATTGCCGCAACCCTTGTGTGAAAATGGGTGAAACGGTGCCGTTTTTTTCGCCGGCCCTATTTCGGTTTGTTTTCGTTCAGTTCTTTCACTTCTTTTCATTTTTTCAGCCGTGTTGTTTCTGCCCGGTGTTGGCGGATTTTGCCATCCATGTCCGGTTGCGCCGTCAGCTCAACCAGCGGGCAGGTTTCTGCTGAAGCTCCGCCTCCTGGGGGAAGTGTTTGCTGATCTCTGCCTTTTTAGCTTCCACCTGGGGCATACAGTTATCAAGTGGCGCCTGCATGCGCAGGATGCGCTCCGGCATCTGGGAGAGAGCGTTGTCCACGGGCGTGAGGGTCCCGCGCGCGTCCGTCCCCAGTGCGATCTTGTGGCCCATCGCGCCTTGAGTGTGAGGATATACTGCTTATAAAAGCTGTCAAAAGCCAGGTGCATGGCAAAGCCTCCATACCTTCCGATCTCCGTTTTCGCTGTTTCCTGCAGCATTGCGATGAAAACTTTTAGATTTTTTGGTATTTTTGCGATATTATATTGACGTTTTTCGATTTGGCGCATACAATGGCCGTATCGAAGTCAATAGATTTGAGGTGTCGATATGGAAAACTACCTGGAACATACAAAAGTATTCAAGGCGTTGGGCGAACCCAAAAGAGCCATGATCGTGGATATGCTCTCTTGCGGTGAGCTTTGCGCCTGCAAAATTCTGGAGAAGTTCGAAATGTCCCAATCCACGCTGTCCCATCACATGAAGCTCTTGTGTGCGTGCGGGCTTGTCAAAGGCAGAGAGGAAGGAAAGTGGACGTATTACTCGCTGGATGAGGATACCCTTCGCAAAACCATGCAGTTTTTGTGCGCCATCACCTCCGATAAGGAAAACTGCATTTGCAAGGAGAATGCAAACTACCCGAAAGGATGTGAGGGGAATGGGTAAGTGTTGTTGTTCCGCCGAAAACTGCTGTGGGCAGACACAGCTGAAAAAACCAATTTTTATTGACTTCCTGTATCTGGACACCACGATTTGCGGCAGATGCCAAGGCGCGGAAGCGGCGCTGGATGAAGCGGTTGCCAGCGTTGCCGGGGTGCTTAACGCAGCCGGATATGAGGTCAAGGTTAACAAAGTGAACATCACCACGAGGGAGCTGGCCGTGCGCTACCGGTTTGTCAGCTCGCCCACCATCCGCGTGAACGGGAACGATATCGCCGTCGAATTGCGGGAATCGGTCTGCGAAGATTGCGGAACACTTTGCGGCGATACCATGGATTGCCGCGTTTGGGAATACAATGGCGCCGAATACACAGCGCCTCCGAAGGAGCTGATCGTAAACGCCATCCTGCGGGAAGTTTATGGCCCGGAGCGGAGCGCACCGGAACGTGAACCCTATCATCTTCCCGAGAATTTGGTAATGTATTTTACCGCCAAGGCCCGCAAGGACGAGGCGGAAAACAAGTAACGCAATATCGCCCATCGGCGGTTGTTAATGAAACCCTATTTAAAGGAGTTGTCTGCTATGAAAAAAATGAAGATCTTTGAACCCGCCATGTGCTGCCCCACCGGGCTTTGCGGCGTGGGCGTAGACCCCGAATTGCTGCGCATCTCCGCCGTGCTGGATACGCTGAAAAAGCAAGGCATTACCGTCGACCGCTTCAACCTTAACAGCGCGCCGGCCGAATTCATCACCGATCAGACTATCAACGCCTATATCAACGAAAAAGGGGCGGAGGGATTGCCCGCCGTAATTGTTGACGGCGAAATTGTGATCACAGGCCGTTATCCTACCAACGGGGAATTCGCAAAGCTGCTCGACCTTCCCGAAAATGTGCTGGGTAAGCCGGGCGAGCCTATGACGGGCAAGATCGTCAGGAAGAAACCCGGCGGCTGCAATTGCAAAGGGGGCTGCTGTTAAATGGATTCGTTTGATCCCCACAATATTAAGCTGACCAAATATCTTTTTTATACCGGCAAGGGCGGCGTTGGCAAAACCAGCGTCGCCTGCGCCACCGCCGTATCGCTGGCGGACAGCGGAAAGCGCGTGCTGCTCATCAGCACCGATCCGGCTTCCAACTTGCAGGACGTATTCTCGATGGAACTGACCAACAAGGGAACGCCCATCCCCGGCGTTCCAAATTTAGCGGTGGCGAACCTCGACCCCATCCAGGCCGCGGCTGAATATCGGGAGAGCGTGATCGCGCCTTACCGCGGTAAGCTGCCGGAATCTGTGATCGCCAACATGGAGGAACAGCTTTCCGGCTCCTGCACCATCGAGATCGCAGCGTTCAACGAGTTTTCGGGTTTTATCACGGACGATAGAGTGCAGCAGGAATACGATCATATTATTTTTGATACCGCACCCACCGGTCACACCCTGCGCATGCTCCAGCTTCCGTCCGCGTGGAGCAATTTCATCAGCGAAAGCACCCACGGCGCGTCCTGCCTGGGCCAGCTTTCCGGCCTGGAGAGCAAGAAAGCCATCTACAAGCAGGCGGTTGAAACACTGGCGGACGGCAGCCTGACCACCCTGATCCTCGTCACCCGCCCGGAAACCGCCCCCTTTAAAGAAGCGGAACGGGCTTCCGGCGAGCTTGCCGCGCTGGGCGTCAACAATCAGGTGCTGATTATCAACGGCGTACTGATGGAACATAGCGACGCCTTGTCATTCAGCTTATATGAAAAACAGCGATCCGCCCTTGCCGCAATGCCGGAAAGCTTGCGTTCATTCCCGCTCTATTTGGTTCCCCTGCGGGCCTATAACGTCACTGGACTGGAGAACGTGCGCGCTCTGCTCCACACCGACCATGTGACCGCCCATGCACAAACATTGAACGCCGCCCATATTCCCACGCTGAACGACGTGATCGACGAGCTGGCGGCGCAAGGAAAGCGCGTCATTTTCACCATGGGCAAAGGCGGCGTGGGCAAGACCACCGTGGCCGCCGCCGTTGCTTTGGGCCTTGCGAAGCGCGGGAAGAAAGTCCACCTCACCACCACCGACCCCGCCGCGCACCTCAAATTCGTGCTGGACGAAACGAGCGGCGTATCCATGAGCCATATCGACGAGGCCGAAGAACTAAAAAAGTACCAGGGCGAGGTTCTTTTTAAAGCCCGTGCGTCCGGCATGAGCGACGGGGACATCGCCTATGTGGAAGAGGATTTGCGTTCCCCCTGCACGCAGGAGATCGCCGTGTTCCGCGCCTTTGCGGAGATCGTGGAAAAAGCCGACGATCAGGTGGTGGTGATCGACACCGCGCCCACCGGGCACACCCTGCTTTTGTTGGAATCCACGCAAAGCTACAACCACGAAATCCAGCGCACCAAGGGCGAAATCCCCGGTTCGGTAGCGAGGCTGTTGCCCCGGCTGAAATCCGACGAAACCGAGGTTATTCTTGTGGCTCTGGCCGAAGCAACTCCCGTTTATGAAGCATTGCGGCTGGAGGGTGATCTGAAGCGCGCGGGCATCGCCGCCAAATGGTGGGTCGTCAATCAGTCTCTTTATGGTACGAACACGACGAATCCCATGCTGGTTGCAAAAGCGGAAAACGAGGTCGAATGGCTCAACCGGATTGATGAGCACGCGGGCGGCAAATTCGCGCTGATCACATGGAGCGCCGGGGAGATCAGGGGGGAACGCCTGCTGGCGCTTTAAGGAGGGCAGGGTATGATAAAAGCAGCGTTTATCTGCGCGCACAACGCCTGCCGCAGCCAGATTGCGGAGGCTCTGGGCAAACATCTTGCCGGTGATGTTTTTGAGAGTTATTCGGCGGGAACGGAAACAAAACCGCAGGTCAACCAGGATGCGGTTCGCCTGATGAAGCAGCTCTACGGCATTGATATCAAAAAAACGGCATGCTTAAGGCGTGTATCCTAAGCAAAACTATACTCAAACAGGGCTTGGATTTCTTTCAGCCCTGTTTGCTGCCACGCAAAATGTTCCAACTGTTCGTAAACAATTTGCGAATGGTGATCTTTCGGTTTCGTGCTGACAGCGTGTTCTTTATCCTTGGTCATGTAATTCCGTTGCAAAGCGGATTCAGCCTATTTATGCCGCTACGGGGGTAAATTGGAAGCGAATACTCCCACTGAAATAAAGCGGGGTTGGGGTAATCCCCAACCCTGCTTTGCTTCCTATCGTACCTTCCTTCTACGTTTTTTTCTTTTTTCGGCCGTGCTATCCCCATCCAGCTGCCATTGCTGGAGCCCGCGCACCTGTTGTGGCATTGCCGGCACGCTTCTTCGCTCGCATAGAAGCTGCTTTTAACCTGACGCGCATGGCGCAGACGGCCTGTCGCTCCCCCTTTCGATTCCGGCATATCTTTGGCGGCCTTTTAGGCGGATTCGGATTCGTGCGCTATGCTTAAAGTCAAAAGCCCGCAAACGGGATTTTGCCAACTGCTGTCTCAATTCACACTATTCTGATTTCTTATGCACGTTTGTGTGTTATAGTAAATACAATATGGATTTCCATGGGCTCAAACAGAATGTGAGTGAGATTGAAATTCATCCGTGTGTCGGCAGGTAAAAGGAAGTGTGATGTGAAATACAAAATCAGCCAAATCGCAAAGATCATCGGCGTTTCTTCGGAGGCGGTCCGGTTATATGAAAAAAAAGGCGTATTGAAGACCGAGAAGGATGAGGAATCCGGTTATCGCCTTTTCCATGCGCTGGACATTGGCACAATGCTGCGCTGCCGTTCCTATGCGCAGTTTGGACTGAGCCTATCCGAAGCAGCCAGCCTGATCAATGATTATGATCTGGAGCAGTCATACCGCGCGCTGGTAGGGCAGGAAGCGCGCATGCAGCAGGAAATTGAGCGTCAGATGCGCTGCCTTGTCCGTCTGAAGGAGTTGAATCAGCTGATCGCCGGATGCGAGCGCGATGCCGGCGTATGCCGCATGCAGGAGCATCCGGGCATCCTGCGGATTGATTATCACCACAACGGCGTTTTGATGAAAGACTCCGAATCGTTGAAGCAATTTCCGCAATGGTCCGCCCTTGCGCCGCTTTCATTTATTTCGTTGCGCATTCCCGTGGAATCCATGCGGGATTCCGTACAGGACTATTATGCCGGGCTGGGTATTCTGGAAGAGGATGCGGAGATCCTGGGCATCCGGGATAGCAAAAACATCCGCAGGACGCCCAAGGGTCTCGCGGTGCGCACGGTTCTTAAGGTAAGCAGCCCCGATCCGCTGATCGGGATCAATGCGTTCCAAGGCGTTTATGCGTATGCGCTGGACCATGGATGCGTTCCGCTGGAGGAAGCTTATACGAGAATGATTATCGTTATACATAGGTCGTCTGACAAATGCGTGCGTTATTATGAGGTTTTTTTGCCCGTTAAGGCAAAAAAATAAAGCATTGATATTTTTTTGATATAAAATATTGACTTTCAATATGCTTGAGGGTTTATGGTGAATATAAGCACATGTGCCGGTCTTTTGAATCTCATAGGAGATGTTCAATCCAACTGCAGAACAGAGGAATAAGAGGGAGTACAAATGAATCGTAAAAAGCTGTTCGTGCTTTTGCTGAGCGCGGTGTTTTTCCTCACTTTCGTCGCATGCTCTCAGACTTTCGCCCAACCGGAACCAACGGTCACAGCCGGTCAGAATACGCCGGATGCGGCTGCCGAGGGCGTTTATACACCCGGAACCTATTCATCGACCGCAAGAGGCAGAAATGCCGAAATGGTGGTGGAAGTTACCTTCGATTCGAACAAGATCACAGAGGTTAAAGTTCTTCAGCATGAAGAAACCGAAGGAATTGGCGACATTCCGATCGAGCGCATACCCGCGCAGATTGTCGAGTACCAGTCCCTGAAGGTCGACACCGTAGCCGGAGCCACGATCACCAGCGAAGCGTTGATCGAAGCCGTCAAGGATTGTGTCAATCAGGCGGGCGGCAATGTCGAAGCGCTGATGAACGTCGAAATCGTGAAAACCGCGGGCGCGCTGGTATCCAAGACCGTGGATGTCGTGATCATCGGCGGCGGCGGGGCGGGCCTTTCGGCTGCTACCGCGGCGGCGGAAAACGGCGCGACCGTGGTCGTGATCGAAAAAACCGCTTCGCTGGGCGGCAACACAAAGCTCGCCCTGGGGCTGCTGAACGCCGCGGACCCCGAAAGACAGGCAAACCTGCAAATGACGGACGCCCTCAAGGGAACCGTTCAGAACTACATCGATATGGAACCCCACGACGCGGCGATGGAAAAGTGGCAGAATACGCTGAAGGCGCAGTTTGACGCTTACCTGCAATCGGGCAGCACATCGCTGTTCGATTCGCCGGAATTCCACATGATTCAGACCTATGTGGACGGCGATTATTTCGGGAATCCGGTTCTGATCGAAAAAATGTGCAGCGAAGCGCTCAACACCGTGAACTGGCTGAGCGCTCACGGCTTGAAATGGCCGGATACCACGAAGACGGCGCAGGGAGTGCTTTGGCAGCGCGCCCATCAGGCAACGGAGTACAAAAGCGGCCTGGCCTATGTGGAAACCTTTACAAGCACGATCGAGAAGGGCAACCTGCCCGTGGAATTCTTCTATGAGGTGCGGGCCAGCGAGCTGATTCTCGAAAACGGCCGCGTGACCGGCGTGAAGTGCGAAGGAGCAGACGGAACGCCCTACGAATTCTTCGGCGCCAAAGGTGTGATCATAACAACCGGCGGCTTTGGCGCAAATGTGGAAATGCGCGAACAATACAACAGCCAGTGGCCCACGCTGGGCGCGAGCGTTCCCACGTCCAACAGCCCGGCCATTGTGGGCGACGGCATCATGATGGCGGAGGCGATAGGCGCAAACCTCGTGGGCATGGATAAAATCCAGCTGCTGCCCGTCGCCGATCCTGTGACCGGTGAAACCAACACCCGCATCGGCAACGGAACCAGCCCGTATATCAATAAGGAAGGCGTGCGCTTCGTGGCGGAGGACTCGCGCCGCGACGTGATGGCGGCCGCGATCCTGGGCCAGACGGATTCGGTCTGCTGGCTGATCAGCAGCCAGAAAAACAGCGAACTGGACGAAAACATGGTCAATGCCTACGGCCTGAGCAGGGATTTCCTGCTTGAATCCGGCAAGGCTTATATGGCGGATACGCTGGAGGAACTGGCCGTCATGATCAATCTGGACCCGGATGTGCTGGTGGACACGATCAACAAGTTCAACGAAGCGTTCGACAAAGGCGTGGACGAAGAATTTGGCCGCAAGGTGTTTGATCCGAATTCCCGCATAGACGATCCGCCTTACTATGCCTGCCTGCGCGCCCCCGCCGTACACCATACGATGGGCGGCATAGAAATCGACGACCAGACCCGCGTGTACCATACCAATGGCAGCATCATCCCCGGGCTTTACGCCGCCGGAGAGGTTACCGGAGGCATCCACGGCGGGAACAGGCTGGGCGGCAACGCCATTACGGATGCGATCACCTTTGGCCGCATCGCCGGAGCGGTTGTTTCCAACGGCGGCTGATCCTTCCATGCGCCCGATTGATTGAGATAAAAGCCGGTGTGCATTCACCGGCGAAGAACGAAGCATAAGATGCAGAAAAACTCCGCAGGGCGCAAGCCTTGCGGAGTTTTTCTGCGGGCCGATGGCGCAGCGCTACATTTTTGGGCCGTGTCTTTTGATGATCGCGCCGTGCTTTTCCAACACGCTTTGCCCCTCCGGCGTGATCCGGTATTTCCGCAGGGGGAAGGCTGCCTCCAGCTTTTCCACCGGAATGCGCCCGGCGATTCGGTTCAGCAGCTCCGCCTTTTTGCCCGTTGCGTCCAGGCCGTTTTCCCAAAGGATCGCCTTCAGCGCCCGCACGTTCAGCAGGCTCAGGGAGTCCTTCGCGCCGCATTTTTCCGCGTAGCCCAGGCGGATCAGCGTTTCGATGCATTCCGCGCCGTCCACGCCGTAGCGGTATTCAAAATACTGGGGATGCACGCTCTCGTTGGTGAAATTGCCGAAATGGATGCGCCACAGCATGACCACATGCCCCGGAAGGATCCCCTCGGGAAGCCGCTGCATCTGCCGCTTTTCCACGATGCCATAGGGAAAGCGCTCCGGCGTTTTTTCCCAGGCGTCCAGGTCCCGCCGGGGCGAAATATACGGCTGTTCGGGGTAATCCCTGTAAATCGGGTGCGTTCTTTTTTCCATGATTCAGCCCCCCGCACAAAATGAAGCGTCACTTAAGCTTACACCAAAAAAGCAAAGGAGCCAATCGCGGCCGCCATCGGTTCCTTTTCGCTCGCAATCCGTCCATGTGTAACCCGCTTTTTAAATCCACGGCCAACAGCGTCGGACCGACCCGCGGAAGCGCGAGGGTAGCCAAAACAGCCGATCGGCAGGCCCTGAAAAAGGAATTCTTTTTCTGCGGCCCGGTCGTCAAATTCTAAAAGGCAGGCAAATAAGGAATTCTTCACGTTATCGCAACGATACGCTCGTCCGGTTTAAACATCATGCGTAACACGATTTGACCAAGCCGCCCAGTTTCTCATGATCCCTTTTTTATCCGCAAGATGTTTTCTTCCGTCAAGTCCATATACTGGATTGGGATTTCCGAAGCGTCTCCAATGTGAACGTTGACCCACGCATTGTATTCGGACGCATCCACCGGGTGCGTATTGTCATATTGCCCGTCTTCCATAATATAGTAAACGAACCCCGTCCCGCTTTTATCGATATCGCTTGGAAACGGATTGCTTTGATCGTCTGTTTCAGCGTAGTTTTTGTCCCAGGCGTCCACCATGCCAATCAGTGCATAACGATCCGAATCCGGATTGTATTGATACAGGCTGTATGGCCAGAAGTCGTCGCCGGCATGTCCCTGATTATGCGACCATAGCGCTTTGACGATGCCGTTGTCATAAAAAGTCAGCGCCGGGTACTCCTGCAGTTGCGTTTGCAATGTTCCGGCTTCACGGTCATAAGCAAATACATATCCGGCCATCCCCGCGGTAATTGTGGTGGAATACAAAAGGATCAGCTCGTCTTTTCCGTCGTTATCCACGTCATGAACGGCAAACTTGTTTTCGGACATATCGCCCAACTGTTCCCCGCCGTCGGCGCCGTCGGGCAGCATATGGTTTTGGATCAGGTTTTCAAGCGCGGCAAAATACGCGTGATACAGTTCATCAAGAGCGCCGGCGGATTCGTCAGGTTCCGCCGGTGTGCCTGTCCCCGCTGCCGGAGCCGTTGGCGAGGGAGGGGAAGGCGGATTTTCATCGTTGCCCTCAATATTTACTGCCTGATTGTTGTTGCAGGCGGCAAGCGCCACACATAATACTGCAGACAAAATAAGGCTCAGTATTCTTTTCATTTTGCAGGCCCTCCTTTTCGTGCGAAAGATTGTATGAACCCTATGATAGTGCCGAACTAAATACCATAAACATCATGCGCAACACCAATTCGGCGCGGACTGCCGGGTTTGCTTATAACGGGTAATTTAGGCCGCGCGTTAAGTTGAAATTCGTAATCGATTGCTGATATCCTCTTTTTCGGTCAATAATTTTCCTTATTGGGCCGGCCGTCATCCATCAAATGGCGAACCTCCCGTGATTGTCAAACCGGGGGCCGGTACGAAAAACAAACCAATGCTGCAACGTATCATATCAGGCAAAAGCCGCCAATAAAATAAGGAGCCGCCCCGCAAAAATCGGGCGGCTCCTAAAACCGTTTAATCCATTACCCGTCAGCCACAATCAAGCCCGGCCCGCCGCAAAGGATCGGGCGAATAAGGGAGGGGCGCGCCCGCAACCGGCAATTCCGGCTAATGGGCGCCTGATCGCCTCTTTTTGATGCGCAAGGTATTGCGGCCGTCCGCAAAACGGGCAAACCGCGTTCAGGTTCCCGGCATTCTTTTGCCGTGCGCCCTGTTCGCTTTTTGCGTCACGGCATTTCGAAGCCGTATTCCCTGGCGATCCATAGGGGCAATTCCATGCGCACGGTATACAGGGGATCCACGATCTGGCAGATCCGCAGATCGCACGCGGCGGAAAGCAGCATGCCCGCTTCGTGCAGTTCCATGCCCAGCATGCTGCACAAAAATTCGTGGAATTTATGCGTGACGTCAACAGCCGCCTCATCCAGCGTCTTGGCCGACGAGATCATGACGATCCGATCCTTGGTGAGGAGCATGGGAAGATGGGCGGAGAATCCCTTCACCACGTCCACCTTTACCGTGATGCGGCCGGACGCTTCCACGCCGCAGATGATGATCTCCCCGTCGCCCATGGCGGCGTGGATGTCGCCCATGGCCAGCAGCGCGCCTTCTGTGTTCACGGGCAGATACAGGGTGCTGCCCTCGCTGATGAGCTTGCAGTCCATGTTGGACCCGTGGGCGCCGGGCGTGCCCGTGGGAATATCCTCGCCCTTGGGGGCGGTGCCGATGACCCCGATCATCGCCTGCACAGGCAGGGTGATCCTGTCGTTGAACTTCACCTTGCCGCCGCTGATCGGCAGGATCTTCGTGCGCTCCTCCAGCAGCACATCCCCCAGAACGCCGGCGCCGGGGCCGATGGCCATGACGCCGTTTTCCGCGAGCTCGATGCTGAGGATCTCCACCTTCAGAACATCGCCGGGCAAAGCGCCGTCCACATAGAGGGGGCCGGTGGCGGGATTGATGCAATCCCAGGGAACCAGGCTCATCCTGTCGTTTTCCGTCTTGATGCTTTCGCTGTAGCAATTAAGCGTTTCAAAGCATACGGTGTCCCCCGGCATTGCCTTTGCCGCCGGCGGGTTGTTTGGCGACATTGTGATGACCGCCTGGCTGCTCGAAATGTTGATCTTCATCACTACACTCCTAATCCTTTTTTTGCAGATCCTTCAAATGATCCGTATGCACATTATAACCCATAATGAACAATGCGGACAGAACAAACTGCCATAAAGAAAGAATGGTGCAGAAATTTTTCTCATTTGCGGAGCGCCCGCCGCCGTTTGGCGGCATGTCTCGCCCGTAAGGATCAGCGGCGATGCGGATTTCGGGCGCTTTGGGCCTCCGGTGCAAACGCATTACAACGCGGCTGAATGGAGCGCAGCGCCTCAATAGTGCATCAGCTTGTAAAAATAGGGGTATGCGGCAAACAGCTGCTGCAGCGTGGTCCTTGCGTTGGAACCGGGATCGTTGATCAGAAAATTCGCGGCGGTAAGGGAGCCGCCGGAAAAACCCGTGATCACGCACCAATGCTGCCCGCCCGACGGGTTCTTTGCGCCCAGTAGAACGGGGATCCCGCTGCTGAGCAGGCCATACGCCGCCTTGAGGTAATCGCTTTCGGCATAGGCCTTGTAATTGCCGGGCCAATAAATGGCTCCCCCGGCGGTATAGCTCAGCATGCCGGCCATTTGATCCGGGTAGATGGTGGTTTTGGTTCTGTAGGATTCGGCCATGGCCAGGGCCGTCGTGGGGCAGCCGATGCTTCCGATTGTTCCGCCGGAGGTGCCGATCCGTTTTGCGGCCCATCTGGAATCGGTCTGCTTATAGCTCGGAACGCCGAGGGAGACAAGGGCGTACCCCGCGCTGAGGTAATTGCCGCTGGCGTATCCGGTTTTTGAGCCGTCATAGAGGATCCTGTGCCAGGTTCCCGACGTGGAAAGCACCACGACGTATTCCCCCGGCTGCAGCCACCCGATGACGCCGTTTCCGGTTCCCGGGCCTGCGCGTACGTTCAGGTGCCCGGTTGCGTGCGCCGCGTAAGAGCCGGACACCGGGGCGATGTAATCCGCATGGCAGTAGCCGTATTGGCCTTTGCCGTATTCGACTCTCCACCAGCCGCCGCTTTTGGAGATCAGCGTGACATAGCTGTCCTTTTGCAGCACCGTCAGAACGGAAGCGGTGGAAGAGGCCGCGCTTCTGACGTTCAGCACCCCAAAAGAGACCGCCACTCTCCCGGCTGTGGAGCCGGATGTGGCGGCGCCGGCAGCGCCCGGCAGCAGCCCGGCGGCAAGCGCCAGCGCCAGCAGGATCGTAATGAGTCTGAATGTGTTGCGTTTCATGATTGCCTCCTGTCGTCTTAATCCGAAAAGCATCATCGGATTGCCCGAAAACGCTTCGGGGCGTTTGCCCAACGATTGATTCGGCCCGTTTGTTATGCAGTTTAACGGATTTATGCCAGGTTGTGTGGGGCCAATATTTTCCGGGGCGTGTTGGGCCGCGTGCCGAAATGGGTTCCGGCAAAGCAATGGGGGGAAGCGAAAGACCCGAGGGAGAAACTGCATAAGGAAAGGAGAACCCTTCATTTCAGGGCTTTTCAGGCGGCGCGCAGAATTTGGGAAAAGGCGCCGGGGGATCGGGGAAGGACCGCCCCCGCCCGGATTCGAATGCCAGAAATTACATGGTGATGAATCCGGCTTGATCGGCAAGCAATCCGAAAAAACCCGGGGGAGCAGACGGTTCATATTCTTCCTGCAAAACAAAAAACCGCACGTTTCGGTGCGGCTTAGGGCGGCGACAAAGTCCTTCGGGACTTTGTCGATGAGGGATCAGCGCTGTCACGCGAGGAGACTTCGGACGTTAACGTCCGAAATAGCACGGCAAAACTGACGCCCAGGTCGCCGGTTTTGATTGGAGTTTTGGGCTGCGGCCTCTAAACTTGGGATTCGTGTTTATCGATAATCTGAACCGCACGTTTCGGTGACGAAATCGTGTTGCTGATCGGTCGGTTTTGCCGGGCAATCCGGGCAAAACTATCGGGCAAAACTATCGGGCAAAACTATCGGGCAAAGCTAAATCGTTTCGACTTTGATCAGATTGGTGTTGCCGGAACTGCCGACATAGCCGCCGGTGATGACGATGTTGTCGCCCTTTTTGAGGTTGAGGGTTTTCTTCGCCGCTTCGGTGGCATGGTAAAACAGGATGTCCGTCGAGTTATAGGGTTCGCTCATAACGGGCGTCACGCCCCAGGAAAGGGATAGCTGGTGCCAGGCCTTTCTGCTGGTCGTCATCCCGATGATCGCAACAGGGGAGCGGAACCGCGAGATCATCCGCGCGGTTATGCCGGAAAGCGTGCAGGCGACGATTCCCTTTGCCCCGAGGTCGATCGCCATGCCGCAGGCCGAATGGGAAACGGCGTCGATCTGGTTCTTGATCCGAAACTCGGTGGTCGCGAACAGTTTGCCGTAGTTGATGTGCCGTTCCGTCTCCTCCGCGATGCGGGCCATGATCTCCACGGTCTGCACGGGGTATTTGCCTGCCGCGGTCTCGCCGGACAGCATAATGGCGCTGGTGCCGTCATAAACCGCGTTCGCAACGTCGGAAATTTCCGCCCTGGTCGGCCTGGGGTTGTGGATCATGGATTCGAGCATTTCCGTCGCCGTGATCACGCGCTTGCCGAGCAGCCTGCACTTGGTGATCAGGAATTTTTGAATGTGCGGCAGCTCCTCAAAGGGGATCTCAACCCCGAGATCGCCCCTGGCGACCATGATGCCGTCGCATTCCTCGCAGATTTCCTCGATGTTGTCCACCCCGGCGCGGTTTTCGATCTTCGCGATGATATCGATATCCTTCCCGCCGTTTTCGTGCAGGAAGGTCTTTAGTTCAAGCAGATCTTTTTTGGATGAAACGAAGGACGCCGCGACGAAATCCACGTCGTTTTTGATGCCGAACAGCAGGTCCAGCTTGTCCTGTTCGCTCAAATAGGTCTGGCCGATGATCTTGTTCGGGAAGTTCATGCTCTTGTTGTTGGAAAGCTCCCCCCCGACGACGACCCGGCAAACGGCGTCCGTGTCCGTCAGCTCCTGGACCTGAAGGATGACAAGGCCGTTGTTCACCAGGATTTTGTCCCCCACGGAAAGCACGCCGATCAATCCTTTGTAGTTGACGGAAACCCGCTCCTGCGTTCCCTCGATATCCTCTGTGGTAAACGAAAAGGTATCCCCGTCGTTGAGGAAGATGCCGCCGCCCTGAAAGGTTTTGATGCGGTATTCCGGGCCCTTGGTGTCAAGCATAATGGCGATGGGTGCGTTCAGCTTTTTGCGGACCTTTTTGATCAGTTCAATTTTGCTCTGCTGCTCGTCGTGCGTCCCATGGGAAAGGTTGATCCTGGCGACGTTCATCCCCGACAGGCACAGCCGCCTGAGGATTTCCTCCGTATCGCTTGAAGGGCCGATCGTGCAGACTATTTTGGTTTTTCTCATATTTACACCCCCTGGTTCCCCAAAGCATTTTACTACATAGTCCGCATCAAGTTCAAGAACGTTCGTATTGCCCGGCGCAGGGTTTAATCGGCGGCAAAGGAGCGTGCCTTCGGCGAAGCCCCGGTCAAGCCAAAGGCGCCCTTGTATCTTCGGGGCGGGCGGCGCGCCCAAAATTCCCGGCGCGTTGCCAAAGTTTTTGCGCCGAAGGCGGTCATGCTTCTCCGTAAATCATGCGAACCGCCCGGCGGATTTCCTGATAGCTTGTGCACCGGCACAGGTTGGACTGAAGCCATTCCTCGATGACAAGCTCCTCCGGCATGACCGGATGCTGCGTTTTCAGCGCGTGGCAAACCATCAGGAATCCGGAGGTGCAGTAACCGCATTGGAACGCGTTGCTCTCCACAAAAGCCGTCTGAACCCTTGCGCCGCTCCCAAGGCCTTCCACGGTCAAAATCGCGTGCCCCTCCGCCTCGGCGGCGAGCATCAGGCAGGATTTGGCGGGCCAGCCGTCCACCATCACGGTGCAGGCGCCGCAATCGCCGTTTCTGCAGCCCGGTTTTGCCCCGGTCAGCCCCAGCTGCTCGCGCAGCACGTCCAGCAATAGGTCCGACGGGCGGATCGCCACATCCCGGGGCTCGCCGTTTACGTTTAATGTCACGACCGTTTTCTTGTCATACCTTACCATTTTCCCAATTCTCCAGCAGGGCGGTCAGGGTGTTTTTCAGCACAAAGAGCCGGTAAGACCCGGAAGCCTCGGCGTCGTCATGCGCCGGTTCCGGCAGCAGTTTTGCCGCTTTTTCCGCCCGCGCGACGCAGGGGATGGACCTGTCGTTCAGCGCGGATTCGATCGGCTCGCTCCGAAAGGGATCGGAGCAGATGCCGGAAAAGGCAATGCGCAAAAAATCGCCTTCCCAAAGCGCGGCGACGCTGATCAGCGGATAGTCGATCTCCTCGTTCGCCGTCCTTTTGACGTGGAAGTGCCGCGCATGTAAAAACCGCGCCGGGATATGCGCCTGAACGATCAGTTCTCCGGGTTTTAGCTGCATGCACCCCCGGAACACCCGGGAAAAAGGCGTGATCCGCATGCCATTTGGCCCCCAGAGGGTGACGTCCGCCTCCGAAAGCAGCAACGGCAGGCTGGTTTCCCGATAGAGGATGGTTCCGCACAGATTCCCGCCCAGCGTGATCCGGCACTGGTTCGTGTGGTCGGCGATCCTTCCGCAGGCCAGCCCGAGCAGGGGGAACAGCCCGGATTCCTTGATTTGATTCAGCGTGCAGGCCGCGCCAATGTGCAAAGCCTGACCGTCCATCGCCAGTTCCCTGCATTCCGGGATGGTTTTGACGTCGATCACCGCGTCCGGCCGGATGCTGCCCGCGCGGCACATGGTGATGATCTCGCTGCCGCCGGCGTAATAAACCGCGTTTTTGCCCTCGGATTGCAGCTGGGCGTATGCCGCACAAGCTTCCGCCAAAGAATCCGGGCGGCAATAGGTGAAATCAAACGGGATCATAAAGCCCCCTCCTCAGACAGTCTCCAAAGCCGTTCCGGGGTGAGGGGCAAAGCGGTGAACTCCCTCCCAAACGCGGCGGAAAGCGCGTTTCCCAGGGCCGCGGGAATGCCGATGATGCCGTGCTCCGAACAGCTCCGCACGCCATAGGGGGCGTTTTCTTCCGGGGTTTCCACAAAATCGACCCGGTAATCCGGCTCCTGACCGATGTGCAAAAGCTTATAGGTGCGCAGATTGGGTGTTGTGGGAACGCCCTGTGCGTCATAGAAAACCGCCTCGCGGCTGGCCATGCTGACGCCCATCGCCATCCCTCCTGCGATTATGGCGCGCATGGATTCGGGATTGAGCACCTTGCCCACGTCCATCACGGTGGAGGCGGTCAGGATCCGGTAAGAAAAGGAATTCAGATCCGCCTCCACTTCCACGACCTGGGCCCCCAGCGTCCAGGCCGGACCGGTTTTGCCCCGGCCGTTCTCGGGGTCCAGCATGCACAGCCCCTTGAGCATGAATCCGCCCCGCCCCAGCGCGGGCTCGCCGACCGACGACCCGTCCGGCGCCTTATAACCCTGGACGATGTCCTTGAACAAAATAAAGCGCTCCGGGTTCTTTTTGGAAAAGACCCGGCCGCCGCCGATCTCGATCTCGCCCGGCGGGCAGCCGAAAGCCTGGGCGCCGTTTGCGCGAAGCTGGTCCAGCAGGTCGTCCGCGGCCCGGACCACGGCGTTGCCCGCCATGTATGAGGTCAGGCTGGCCACGGTCTTCCAGTGTTCCGGCGCGGTGGCGGTGTCCACAGCCAGCACCACGTGGACCTGATCGGGGGTTATTTGCAGCTTTTCGGCAAGGATCTGGGCAAGCTGGGTCTGGGAGCCGGAGCCCATTTCCACCACCCCCGTGTTCAAATTGACGCTGCCGTCCGGGTTGAAGGTAATGAGCGCACCGGATATGGCGTCTGTGGGCGGGTTCGCCGCCTTCCAAAAACACGCGACGCCCATGGCGCGGACGGTATCCGGCTTGATAGCGGCCGCCTTCCCGCCGTCCCACCCGGAAAGCCACCCGACCTTGTTCAAGCATTCCGGCAGGTCGCCCGTAAGGCTCGCGGTGCAAACGACCTGGGAAGGGGTCTGGCTGCCCGGCCGGATCGCGTTTCTGATCCGCAGTTCCAGCGGATCCACCGCGCATTTGCGCGCGAGCATGTCCAGCGTCCGCTCCACGCAGAAGGTATAGGATTCGTGGGCAAAGCTGCGGTAGGAGGTTGCATAGGTATGGTTGGTATAAACACACAAGGAATCACAAAACAGGTTTTCGACGTGGTACGGGCCCGTGCAGTCCACCGCGATGGCTTTTGTCATATAGGGGGAAATATCGGCATACGCGCCGCAATCCAGCCAGAAGGTCATTTCCGCCGCCCGGATCACGCCGTTCCTGTCCGCGCCGATTTTGACGGCGGCCTCCAAACCGAGGCGGCCGGGGGCCGATGCCATGTCCTGCTCCCGGGGGATGGTCAGCCGCACCGCCTGCCCGCCCGCGCTGCGGGAAGCGAGAAAAGCCAGGATCTCGAGCATGACGGGGGCTTTTCCGCCGAACCCTCCCCCCACGAGCGGAACCTTGACCTGGATCTGCCCGGCGGGGATCCCAAAAGATTCCGACAGCTGCTTCCGGATGGAATAAGGGGACTGGGAAGATGTGGTGATCAGCACGGCGCCCCCCGGCGAGATTTCCGCCCGGGCGGTCCGCACCTCCATGGCGAGATGGTCCGAAGGCGGCAGGAAAAACCGCTGCTCAATGACGGCGCAGCAGCGCGCGAAAGCCGCGGCCGGATTTCCTTTCCGCATGCGGCAGCGGCTGGCGATGTTAGTGCCGGCCTCGGGGTAGATGTCCGCCATCACCCGCTTGTATCCGTTTGCCTGTCTGTGCACCAGCGGAGCGCCTTCGGCCAAAGACTGGGAGGGGGTCAGGACCGCGGGCAGCCGTTCGTACGCCACCTCGATCAGCCGCACCGCCTTTTCGGCCGTGGGCTCGTCCCGCGCCACCACCAGGGCCACGGGCTCGCCCGCGTAGCGCACGAATTCGTGGGCGAGGGCGGGCCGGTCAAGAACCAGCGGCCCGAACAGCTCCGGGCAGTCCGCGCCGGTCAGCACCGCCTTTACACCGGCCACGGCCAGGGCTTTTTTTACGTCTATGCGCAGAATGCGGCCGTGGGCGCAGGTGCTGGTGAGCAGCCGGGCCGAAAGAAGGCCCGTTACCGGCAGATCGTCGGTGTATTTCGCCCTTGCCGTGACCTTATCCCAGGCTTCCTTGCGCGGCACGCTCTTCCCAACGGCTGTATTCATTCGGCAGAACCTTTCTTTCGTCTTCATTTCGTAAAGTCTTTCCACTGGCCCCGCGTTTATTCTGAGGCAACCGCGCCCTGAATATTTCCAAAGGCCGGAAGAATACTAAAATGAAAGCAAAGGAGGCAGAAAATGAACCCGTTTGAGCTAAAACCGATCAAAGTGGAAGACGGTATCATGGATTGGGATACCCTCTACCCCCAGCCCTACGACAAGCGGACCGTCGATCCTTATACGAAGGTCAGGATCATTCTCATGAACGGAATTGAGGTGGAATCCACGCTGTTCAAGCATCAGTTCCACCGCAACGGCCCAAACAACGACCTGCGCCGGGAGCTTGCCCTGTCCCGCCGCGTTGAACAGCAGCAGCAAAAGCGCGTGAACTGGCTGAAGCCGATCGACGAAACGCAGCTGGAAACGACGATCGGCTACGAGCATGTCGCCGTGGACCTCACCGCCTGGCTCGCCCAGAACGAGCCGGACGCCTATGCCAAACAGGCGCTGGATTTCGCCCTTTTGGAGGATTTTGACCACCTCTACCGGTATGCAAACCTGCTCGATCTCGACGCCCAGATTCCGGCCCAGCAGATGGTCAAAAGCTATGTGGACATCACGCCGGGGCGCCCCACCATCGCGGAGCACAGATTTCCCTTCGAATCCGTCAAAAATCCTCTCGATTTCAAGACCGCGGATATCCGCACAAAGCTCAACACCCTGATCATCACCTCCGGCGAACAGCAGACGATGAATTTCTATATGAACCTGGGCAACACGTATTGCAACGACCTCGGCCGCCGGCTGTATCTGGAGATCGCCATGATCGAGGAGCAGCACGTCAGCCAATACGGCTCGCTGCTCGACCCCAACTGCACCTGGCTGGAAAACCTGCTGCTGCACGAATACATGGAATGCTATCTGTATTATTCGTTCAGTCAGGACGAGCCGGACGCCAACGTCAAATGCATTTGGGAACGGCATTTTGAGCAGGAGGTTTCCCATTTGCACAACGCGGCGGCGCTGCTGAAAAAATACGAGGGCAAGGACTGGCAGCAGGTGATCCCGAACGGCTGCTTTCCGAAGCTGCTTCAGTTTTGCGACACCCGGGACTATGTCCGCCAGGTGCTTGCCGGGCAGATCCGGCTTACGGCAAACAGGGAGCAATACGCCCCCGTTTCCACGCTGCCCCCGGACCACGAGTTTTTCTGGTATCAGAACCGGGTCAACCACGACGTCAACGCCGTCGCCAGCCACTGCGTGATTGACCGGCACCAGCAGAGGTTCAACGTGGATTACAGGGCGGAAGCGCAGCCCAACCCTGTGAGCGGCCTGTCCGACAGAACGGCGGACAACACGCGGATCGCCCGCACCCCATAAGCGCTTTTGTTCCCGGCAAAAATCCGGCCCGGCTCTGTCGGCATGCAGGCGAAAGCGCGCGGGCCGGCCGCGCGGGGGGAAGACTGCCGCAACGGGCGGAGATCCCGGCGGCGGCCGGATGCCGGTTTTCGCCCGCCCCATCCAACGGGGCGAAAGGTTTCGCCAATACCGGGCTAAAAGCGCGGCGCGGGGGATTACCCTGCCGGGAACGGACGCCAGAGGGCAGCAATAGGCGCCGCCTATTTCATATGAAAATGCGTTTGGTGCGGCGACGGCGCCCGGAATTTGAAGCAGAGGTATCAGTACAAGGAACGGATGGAAACAGGTTTAAGAATTGTCAGGCGCCATGAGCCGTTGATCGGCGCAACAGGATCATCTCCGATTGTATTTCGATGACAGGAGATCGCAAAACAAACGCCCGCTATTCCGGCGCTTAGAACACCACTCTCCGGCGGCTTTTTGCGCCGTTTGCGGATCGCGAAAGAGCGGCGGCCGCGCCTGTTCGGCGGCTGTTTGGCTGAAAAGGGGTTTTGACTGAAACGACGCAGGCATTTGATCAAGCGCGGCGGCAAAGCAAAAGCCCGCCGGGGCCTTTTCAAGATTCCGGCGGGCACTTGCTTTTTCTGAGCGTTCAGTGATCAGCCGACATAAGCGGCGGCCTTTTCGCCCGCTATGCGGCCGAACACGATGTTGACGGCAGCGGGATTCGCGCCCCAGGTGCCGTCGTTCGCGCACTCTCCGGCCGCGAACAGCCCGGGAATGACGGCGCCGTCGGCCGTGAGAACCTGGGTGTCCACGTCGGTGTTGATCCCGCCGAAGGTTCCCTGCACCCTGCAGGTCATGCGGCAGGCATAGAAGGGGCCTTCGTCAAAGGACATGTTCAGCATTCCCCGGCCGAATGCCTCGTCTTTGCCGTTTGCCACATAGCCCTTGTAGGTTTCGACGGTCTGCGCCAGGTTCGTCTTATTGACGCCGATCTTGTCCGCGAGCGCCTCGATGCTGTCCGCGCTCACATAAAGGCCGAGATCGCCGTAATCGCGAACGTCTTCAACGCCTTGCACCAGGGAGTTGTCGAAGATCGCCCAGCCGCTGCCGCCCTGGTCCACCACCTTAAGGCCCACGCCGTAGGCGCCCTGGTCGTTGACAAAGCGCTGGCCCTCGTCGTTCACAAAGATGGCCCCGGTGTTGAAAAGGCTGCCCATATAGTAGAAATAGCCGTTTTTTGCGGTGGTATAGGTGAAGTTGACGCGGATGTAGTCCATGTTCTTCAGCTCCGCGCCGACCGCCTGGGCCATCAGGTGGCCGTCGCCCGTGGCTCCGATTGTGCAGGAACTGTCATATCCTTTGAGGGCGGGATAATGCTGGGAAACAAGCTCGTTGTTCGCGCCGAATCCGCCGGAGGCGATGACCACGGCCTTGGCGGAGATCGCATAATCGCCGAGTTCGGTGGAAACCTTCACGCCCGCGACGGCGCCGTCCTGCATGACGAGTTCCGTCGCCCGGCTGTTTGTGCGGATGTCCACCCCCGCCTTGACGCACTCGGCCCTGAGGGCGGATATGATGGTGTTGCCCAGCTCGCCCACCTCGCGGGAGGAGGCGACGCTCGTCTGCCCGGCGGCCACGGTGAGCGGCGCGCCGATGCTGCGCAGCCAGTCCGCGGCGGCGCCGTTGTTGTTCGCCAGCACGGCGAAGGCTTCGGCGGTCCCGTTGGGGTTGCCGGAGGTCAGGCTCGCGGCCAGGGCTTCCGCCGTAATGTCGCTGCCCAGCCCGGCGTGGGTCTTGTCGCCCACCGCCCCGAATCCTTCGATGGAGTAGTTGGATGTGCCGCCGACGATGCCGAGCTTCTCCAAAAGGATGACCTTTTTGCCCGCTTGCGCGGCGTTGATGGCTGCGGTCATGCCCGCGCCGCCCGCGCCGATGACCACGACTTCCGCCTCGGTGTCCCCGTGGGGAACATCGGCGGGAGCAACCGATGCGCCAAACTGGGCGGGGTCGCCGCCAGCTTTGGTGATCGCGTCACGAACGGCGCTCAAAAACGCCGCGCTGGAAATGGTTGCGCCGCTGACGAAATCGACGTTCAGCGACTGGTTTTCGACGATCAGCCCGGGGTAAAGCTCCACGGGCACAGACCCGGTGTTGTGGGTTTCGCTTTCGCTGACCACCTCGATTGCGTCGATGCTGTTTTCGCCAAGGGTGACCTTGACCACGATCGCGCCGTTTCTGCCGCTGCCGACACCGTAGTATTCGCCGGGAACCATCCCGGTTTGCTGCGGCTGGCCGTTGTTGTCGGATTTCTGCGTCGGGGTGGGCTCCGAGGGAGATTCCGGGGAACCCCCTGCGCAGGCCGTCAGCGCCAGCAGCACGCACATAAGCACAGCCGCCAGCGGAAGCAACGTCCTTTTCTTCATTCTCTTATCCTCCTTTGCGCGGCCGCACATCGTGATGCGGCCTTGTTAATTTAATGCTATACTATGGGGTAACCACAGGGTCAATAGCGAAAAGGGGGTGTTTTTGTGAAAGTGACTACCAAAATACTTGGCCGATTGTAAAATGAAGTTGGACACTTGCAGAAAAGATCCATAGTGATATTTTCCCGTGGTAGAATGGAGTTCTCACACACCCATATCTACAAAGGAGGCAATCACTATGGACTGCCAAGAGTATACCACAGGGGAAAGAGAGCGTAAACGGGGGCAGCATTTAGGGTTGTCCGAACGTGGGGCCATACGGGTGCTACACCGACAGGGGTTCTCCCAAAGGAAGATTGCCAAAGTGGTGAACTGCTCGCCGACAACGGTAGGCAATGAGCTAAAACGAGGCACAGCGCCGCGCAAATCCAACAAAGGCCGTGCACCCTGCTATTCGGCAAAACGAGGGGAAGCGGTATACAAAGCCAATCGGCAGAGAAGCCGCAGAAGAAAAAAGTTGGGCTGCTGCCAGGATTTTCTGGACTGGGTGGTAGCGCAATTTCGGGAGCATGACTGGTCTTTTGATGCCTGCGCGGGCTATGCCAGGCGACATAAACTGTTTGCGACGGATGAGATGGTTTGCAGCAAAACACTATATAACGCGCTGTGGAGCGGAGAACTGCCACTATCTCTGACCGATATGCCCGAGGTATTGAAGCGCAAAAGCCACAAGAACAAGCCCCGGGAGAATAAGCGGATTTACGGCACCAGCATCGATGAGCGCCCGGCTGTTGCAAGCGGGCGTACCGAGATAGGCCACTGGGAGGGCGATACCGTTGTAGGGCATCGCGCAGGCAAAGAGGCTGCTATCTTGTCTCTCGTGGAAAAGAAAACCCGGCACTACATCGCCCTGCTCATCGAGGGCAAGACCAGCGAAGCAGTTATGGCGGCAATGACCGCATTGCAAGAGGAATATGGCAATCGGTTTTCCGAGGTGTTCAAGACGATTACGCTGGACAATGGTTCTGAGTTTTCTGATTTTGCAGCCGTTGAGCAATGGGGCACAAAGGTGTTTTTCGCCCATCCGTACACCTCGTGGGAGCGTCCGCAAAATGAGCGTCACAATGGCCTATTCCGCTTGTATGTGCCCAAGGGAACCTCCATGAGCAACTACTCCGCCGACTACATCCTGCGCTCGGCAGACCAGCTCAATGGTCGTCCTCGCAAAATACTGGGCTACAATACCCCCGAAGAACTCTTTGACGCCTTTCTCGATGAGCTCTACACCGCAGCCTGACGCCGCCCGGACCCGCTTCCGCACTTGCCTACGGCTCCTACTCCAGCGGAGCCGGCAACCTCACACTCCTGCGACCACGGGGGTGTCCAACTTGCACTTGCAATTTGCCTACCAAAATACTTGCATCAAGCATCGGAATGACCCCGGAAACCGTCCGCCACTACCGCGAGATGGGCCTGCTGCACCCCAAAATGCGGGAAAACGGTTATTACGATTATACGGTGGACGACGCCCTGACCGCCCTTTTGACAAAAGAGATGCGTGCCTACGACTTGCCCCTCGAATTCATCCGGGATTCGTACTCGGCGGGGAACATCGCCGAATACAACAGGCTGCTGGAAGAGCGGGAGGCCTCGCTTTACCGCAGCCTGGAACGGATCAAGCTGGAGCTTTCGCGCATGCAGGAAACCCGGGTTTACGCAAGCTGCGGGATGAGGATCCTGAACGCGGTGGAGGAGTTTGACGGGCCTGCGACCTGGGCGGTTTCCGCGGTCAACCGGAAAGAGGGCTTCATCACGGACTGCAAGCTCGAAGCTTGGGTCGACCATTTCCCCTTCACCTATGTTTCGGCAACGATCTCGCTAAAAGACCTGAATCAAAAACGCACAGGGGAGGAATACGACATTCAGATCGGCTGCGGGGCGCTGATTCATTACGTCAAAAAGTTCGGGCTGCCGCTTAGCGGCAAGTCGTATTACCAGCCCGGCGGGCATTTTATCAGAACCTGTATTCGGACGAGGGACATCCTTTCGCTGACGCCCGACGACATTTCGCCGCTGATCGATCACGCGAAAGACCACGGCTATGTCTTTGCAAGCTGCACCGGGGGAAGGCTGCTTTTTATTGAGAATTCGGGCGAAGAACCCGTTTATTACCTCCTCGTCTGGGTGCGGGTGGACCCGGCGTAGCCCCGAATGGCTCGGGCGCGGGCGGTTTCCGGCATCACCTTTGTGTGAACCGCGTGAAATCGCGCCCTTAACAGCGCGCTCTTGTGCAAAACCGCCCAATCAATAGTTTTCTGAAAAACGGCGGCTTCTATTCTCTGTGACCACGTCCTGAAAACGTATAAAAAACAAGCCGCTTCATCAGCGGCCGCAGACTGTCAAAAAACCCTATCCTGGGGTTTCAGGGACCGCAGCCCCTGAGCTTCGATCAAAACTGACGACATGAGCCGGAATCGCAGATTCCGGCACTTCATCAAGGATTGATGTCGGCTGCGCCGACAACTGGGGCGTCAGTTTTGCGGTACTATCTCGGTCACTTGTGACCGAAATTTCCCTGCGCGAAGCGCGCCGAAACCGCAGATTCCGGCACTTCATCAAGGATTGATGTCGGCTGCGCCGGAACCGCAGATTCCGGCACCTCATCAAGGAATGATGTCGGCTGCGCCGACGACCTTGCCGACGACCTTGAAAACCTTCCGGCGAAGCGGTCCGCAGGCCTTTTTTGACGCCCTGAAGCCGCTTCATCAGCGGCTGAATCGATCGCGCGACGGCCCGAAAGGGCCGCGCGCAATCGGGATCGGCTCGGGCCGGAAGCGCTTCCGGCCCGGACCGATAGGCTTACCCTTCGTACCGCAAGGCTTCTATGGGGTGCTTTTTGGCCGCTTTGTTGGCGGGATAAAGCCCAAACAGCACGCCGATGGCGATGGCGAAGGCCACGGCGACGCCGACGACGCCGGCGGACAAGGTAAAGGTCAGCACGCCGCCGGCCGCCAGCGTGGCAATCTGGATCAGCAGCCACGAAACGGCGATGCCGATGGCGCAGCCCATCAGGCTTAAGACCAATGCCTCGATGAGGAACTGCATCATGATGCTGCCACGGCCGGCCCCGATCGCCTTGCGGATGCCGATTTCCCGGGTCCGCTCGGTGACGGACACCAGCATGATGTTCATGATGCCGATGCCGCCCACCAGCAGGGAGATGGCCGCGATGCCGCCCAAAAGATAGGAGAGCATGTCGGTGATGCTGTCCAGCGCGTCCATGACCGCGGACTGGTTGAAGATGGTGAAGGCGTCCTCGTCCTGCTTGAAGCGGCTCATCATCATGGCGGTCAGCGCCCCTTCGGCGTAATCCATGCTGCTTGGGTTGGCGGAGGAGGCATAAAAGGCGGCGACGCCGGAAATCGAGTTGGACATCCGCATCGCGACGGTATAGGGAACGTAAGCCGCGATGCTGCTGCCCATCATGCTCATCATGGAATTGTCCTCCTTGAGGACGCCCACGATGCGGAAGCTCCGCCCGTCCAGGGAGACCTTCTCGCCCGCGATGTCGGTTTTGCCGAAGAGGTCCATAGCCGCGTCATGGCTGAGGATGGCCACATAGGAGCTGTTTTCCACGTCCGTCGTGCGCAGGAAGCGGCCATATTCCACTTCCAGCCCCCGGATCTCGCAATACGCCGGGGTGGTGCCGTAAACGGTGGCGGCTTTGTCGGTATAGCCGTTTTTCGCGGTCGCGGCGATCTGCCCCATGGGCGCGACCGCGGCGATTTCAGGGCGCGCGGCGATTTCGGACAGATCTTCAAGGTGAAGGGGATTGCCCTTGTCGTCGCGGATGGTGACGGAAAGCAGATTGCTGCCCAGGCTGGAAACCTGGTCCGTGATGGAGGTGGTGGCGCTGCTGACGAGGGAAACCAGCACCACCAGGGCGATCACCCCGATGATGATGCCCAGCATCGTCAAAAAGGAACGTATTTTGTTCGAGGAGATGGCCTCAAGGGCCATTTTGACGGATTGTAAAATCATGCTTCCTCCTCGTGAACGCGGCCGTCCAGAATGTGGACCCTGCGCTCCGCCTGATTCGCCACGTTGCTGTTGTGGGTGATCAGCACAATGGTGTTCCCGCTTTTGTGCAGCTCGTGGAACAGGCGGATGATCTCGTCGCCTGTTTTGGAGTCGAGGTTGCCGGTGGGCTCGTCGGCCAGCAGGAGGGTGGGCTGGGTGACCAGCGCCCGGGCGATCGCGACGCGCTGCTGCTGCCCGCCGGACAGTTCCGCAGGCTTGTGCTTTCTGCGGTCATACAGTTCCACCCGCTCCAGCGCCTCGGCGACGCGGCGCCTGCGCTCGGCCAGGCCGACGCGCTGATAGATCAGCGGCAGCTCGACGTTGGCCTCGGCCGTCAGCCGTGAGAGCAGGTTGAACCCCTGAAAAATGAAGCCGATCTTGCGGTTGCGGATACGGGCGAGCTCGGCTTCGGAATATTGCTCGATAGACTGGCCGTCCAGAATGTATTCGCCGCTGTCCGCCACGTCCAGGCAGCCGATGATGTTCATCATCGTGGATTTTCCGCTCCCCGACGGGCCGATGATGCTGACGAACTCCCCGCCGTCTATGGAAAGGGACGCCCGGTCGAGGGCGCGGACCTCCTGCCCGCCGATATGATAGATTTTTGATACGTCGTTCAGCCGGATCATCGCCTTACTCCTGACCGCCGCCGCTGCCAAAGCCGCTGCCGCTCCTGAATCCGCCGCCCATTCCAAAACCCGTCGGGGTTTCGCCGGAGGCCGCCCTGTAATACACCGTGCTGCCTGCGGAAAGGCCGGTCACGATCTCCACGTTTTCGCCGTCCGAACTGCCGGTTTGAACGTCAGCCTCGCCCGAAAGCTCGCCGGTTTCGGCGTTTTGCCGGGTATATACATACACCCGTCCGCCGCTTTCCTGCAGCGCCACGACGGGGAGCAGCAGGATATTCTCTTTTTTCTCGGCCAGGATCGTCGCGGTGGCGTTCATGCCCGCCCGCATCGCGTTATCCCTGGGGATGCGCACTTTGACGGGGTATTTGGCCACGCCGCCGCCCGCCGTTGCGGAATCGGAGATTTTTACGATTTTTCCGCCGAAAGTGCGGTCGGGGATCGCGTCGAAGGTGATTTCCGCCTCCATGCCGTTTTGGATGGAGAGGATGTCCAGCTCGTCCACATTGACGGAAAGCACGACGCTTTCCGCGGGGGCCGCCGTAAAAGCGGTCACCATGGTTTCGCCCGAATCGCCGTCAGAGGCTTGAACGGAAGAAGAGGAGGCGGAGGCGGTTCCCGAATAAGCGCCCGCGGCGCTTGACGCGGTGCTGCCTGCGGAACTGCCGGCTGCGCCGGAGCTGCTGCCCGCCGTTTTTCCTTCCTCAAGATTTACGCTCATAATAACGCCGTTGAATTCGGCGGTAACCGCATTCGTTTTTGACAGCGCGAGCAGGCCGTCCAGCTTATCCAGCAGTTCCGCGCGGTCGGAAAGAAGCTGCTCGTACTCCGCGGAAGGGGGGAGGTCCTCCAGCGTGACGAGGGTCTTTCCGCTGCTCACCTTTTCGTTTTCGGACACATGGATGGTCTCCACCTTGCCCTGCGTTGCGACGACCTCGATGGGCTGGTGGATGTACAGCGTTCCGGTTCCCAGAACATCGCCGTTTTTGCTTTGGACCGCCACCGGTTCGTCGAGCTTGGGCCCGTTGTCGGTCAGGGTGACGGTGTACTTTCCGCCGTCCGCCTTTTCCACGGCGCCTTCTTTGACGCCGCCGTTTTCCAGCACGACGTTCACCTTGTCCCCGACGGATAACTCGGCTGTTCCCTCAAAGTCCACCGCCATCTTTTCGTCCAAAGAGAGCAGCAGCAGCGCGCCGTTTTCCAAATAAACGCCCAGGGCTTCGTCGCCCTTCTGGGCGTAGATCCGCTTGACCCGGCCATTCACATTGGCCTTGACGGTTTCGGTTTTTGGGCCGTTCTTCGCGCTGTTGACGCTCCTGTCCAGCGTGTTGATCCGGCTGCGGACGGATTCGATCTCCTGCTTCAGGGAAAGGGCGTTTACCGTGGCCAGCGTGTCCCCGGCGGACACCGTATCGCCGCTTTTCGCCAGCACCTCGTCGATCGTGACGCCGGAAGGGATCTTGATGTCAACGGCGTCGTCGTATTCCAGATTGCCCGTGCCCACCACCGTCATGGACAAGCTGCCCGTTTCCGCGACCGCGGAGCGGATGTTGAGCGCAGAGGCCGGCCTTCTCCTTGTAATGCCGATGATGACGATCGACAGCACGGCCAGCACAAGGATTGTGATCCAGGGCCATTTTCTTTTCCTTTTAGGTTGGTTTGCGGTTTTGGGCTGATTCATGCCGAACCTCCTTGTGATTCATACAGGCAGGAGTATATCCTCCCTTCGTGAACCATAAACGAACCACGGCGTTCATATTCGGTTCACATTCCCGCCGTATGATCGTTAAACAACGGGAATCGTATGGTATAATCCATAAAAGGGGGTGTGCGGCCGTGATCAACGTCCTGATCGTGGAAGACAACGAAAGCCTTCGCAAACTCATGAAGATCCACCTGGACCGCGCGGGCTACAGGGTGTTTGAAGCCGCGGACGGCGAGGAAGCCCTGGCCGTGCTCGACAAGACCGCCATTCACCTGATCGTCGCCGACATTATGATGCCCAGAATGGACGGCTACGAGTTGACCGGCGAATTGCGCAGCGCGAAAATCAGGATCCCCATCCTCATCGTCACGGCAAAGGGGAGCATGGAGGACAAGCGCACGGGCTTTAAAAAAGGCGCGGACGATTATATGATCAAACCGATCAATATGGAGGAAATGCTCCTTCGGGTGGAGGCGCTTCTCCGCCGTTCCAGCATTGTGGAGAACCACATTCTGAACGTCGGCGGAATGACTCTGAACCAGGAATCGCTGACCGCGGCTAAGGGAGAGGACATCAAGGTCCTGCCCCAAAAGGAGTTTTTCCTGCTGCAGATGCTGCTGTCTTACCCCGGCAGGATTTTTACCCGCCGGGCGCTGATGGACGAAATATGGGGGTATGACAGCGAAACCGACCCCCGCACCGTGGACGTTCACATCAAGCGGCTGCGGGAGCGGTTTGCGGAGTATGACAATTTCACCATAGAAACCGTGCGGGGACTGGGGTATCGGGCGGTGCTCTCATCATGAAAAAGCTTTATATGCGATTCGCGCTCACCATGTTTTTGATCGTGGCGGCCTCCACGGTTGCGGCGACCCTGCTGACCTTTTTGACCGGGCATTATCTGTTCCCGGAGATGCTGGCGGAAAACCGCGGGTTGGCTCTGCGGCTGAGGGATTTTCTGGTGCCGGTGTTCACCATCGTCAGCAGCGTCTTTTTGATCTCCTTCTTTTCCCGGCGAACGGCCGCCCCGATCGTCACCTTATCCAAGGCCACACAAGAAATCGCCAAGGGCGATTTTGGCATCGAGGTCAAGGTGTCCGGCCGGATGGACGAAATCGGGGACCTGGAGCGGGATTTTAACCTCATGGTAAAAGAGCTGAGAAGCAACGAAATCATGAAGAAGGACTTTATCGCGAACGTATCCCACGAGTTTAAGACCCCGCTTGCCATCATCCACGGTTACGCAAAGCTGCTGGCCGACGACGCGCTGCCTGCAAGCGAACGCCGCCAGTACGCCCAGAAACTGGAAAGCGAAAGCCAAAGGCTGATCGTCCTGACAGCGAATATCCTGCGGCTGTCCAAACTGGAAAGCCAGGCAATCACGCTGATGACGACGCGGTTTCAGCTGGACGAGCAGATCCGGCAGGCCGTGCTGGCGCTGCAGCCCGCGTGGAGCGATCGCGGGGTCGTTTTCGACATTGAACTGCGCCCCTTATTTTATGAAGGCGACGAGGAACTCCTCTTTCAGGTATGGTTCAATTTGCTCGATAACGCGGTCAAATTCTCCCATGACGGCGGAACGGTGAAAATCCGGATGGTAAAAATGGGGAACGGCGTCCAAATCAAAATAACGGACTACGGCATCGGCATGGACGACGCAACGAAAGCCCATAGTTTCGAGCAATTCTTTCAAGGCGACGCATCCCGCCTGAAGGAAGGCAGCGGCCTGGGGCTGCCCATCGTAAAGCGCATTGTCGATCTGCACCACGGCAGAATCGACGTGCAGAGCCGCCCGGGGGAGGGGGCGCGCTTTATCGTGACGCTCCCTTTGCGGGTATGACGGGTATAAAAGAAAAAAGCCCTCACCCGGAACGATTTGCCCGGCCGAGCGGCTTTTTTTGTAACTTTTCGGGCTGCCGCACGCGCGTCGAAGGAACGCGCCGTGGATACGCCCGTTCTATCTTGCACGTTTCGGCCTGCGCCGCGGCAGCAGCGGCGGGGCGCCAAGCAGCGCGCCCGGCGCCATCAGAACGAGCCACAGCGGGGAGCCGCCGCCGGTCGCAGGAACGTCGAGGAGAGTATCCGTCTGGGGCGGCGTTACGGATGGAGGCGGCGTTATGGGTTTTATGGCTGCTCCGGCGTAAGGCCCATATTCCCATTCAAACCAAGCGGGGAAACGCAGGGATTTTTCGATTCGCGGTCGGCTGCGCGGCCATTTTCCGTTTTCTTTGGCGGATGATAGGAGGGTGATTGCGGCGCTTCGCACAGCCCCGCAAAAAGAATAAGCCGCCCGTTTGGGCGGCAAGGATCATAGGTCCCGCAGATCTGCGTCGGGCAGGTCGTTCTCGATATTATCCCGCGCAAGGTCGGTGTCGATCACCGGATACGCGTCCGAAACGGGCCTTTCGAGATTCCCGTCCGCGGCAAGCCGTTTTTTCTTGGGGCTCATGGGATTCACCTCTGATTTAGGCTGCCCGCAGGGGGTGAGATTATGCGGAATCGGTCAAAGGCCGGGGATCGCAAAGCAAGACGCCCGCCCGGCTGGCGCCGAAGGCGGCCGCGCCGGCGGCGCGCGGGCCAATGCGGTGACCGGCACGAAAAACGCGCCGCTGTTTTCACCGCATATCCGCAACGCCGCCGTCACCCTGGCCGCCAACGTGGGGCGGGTTTGCCCGATCTCTGTTTTGCTGCCGAAACGCCCTGATTGGGCGGGTCTTGCCATTCAATATAACTAATCGTTTTAACAGCAAAAAACCTGCAAACCGCGTGGCAGCAGGTTTTTTTATATGCCTTACGAACCGGCCTTTGAAGCGCCTTGAAAACTGTGGAACAGTTTCTCGATCTCGTCCGCGGGCATCGGTTTGTAATAATAAAATCCTTGAACATCATCGCACATTTTCTGGTTGAGGAACTCGAGCTGGGGCATGGTCTCCACGCCCTCCGCCAACACCTCAAGCCCGAGGCTTTTTGCCAAATTGATGATGATCTTCGTGATCGCCTGATCTTTTTCGCTTCTCTCAATCCCCTGAATAAACTGCATATCGATTTTGATCCGGTCGATGGGAAGCGCCTTCAGGCGGTTGAGGGAGGAGTATTCCGTGCCGAAATCATCGATGGAAATGGATACGCCCAACTGTTTGAGCTTGTTTAGAGCCTCTACGATATGCGTGCCTTCTTTCGTTGCGACGCTTTCTGTAATCTCCAGCTCAAGGTATTTGGGATCCAGGCCGGATTCCTTCAGGAGTTTGTCCATATTGGAGACAAAGTTCGGATTGCCGAATTGGATGACAGACAGATTGACGGCAATGCGCAAATGGGGGAACCCCATCTGCTGCCAGCGTTTATTTTGATAGACTGCTGTTTTTAGCACCCATTCACCAATGCTGTTGATCGTGCCGTTCATTTCGGCAAGCGGAATAAACGCCTTGGGAGGGATCATCCCCATATCCGGATGCCGCCAGCGAAGCAGCGCCTCCAGCCCGACGATCTCGCCCGTGCTCAGCCTTACCTGGGGCTGATAATAGACGGCAAGCTCATTTCGCTCCTGCACCCTGTGCAGTTGATTAGAGAGCCTGATATTCTTTTTCACTTCTTCCTTCATATCGTTGGTGCACAATATATATTGGTTTTTACCCTGCTCCTTCGCGATATACATTGCGATGTCGGCGTTTTTGATCAGTGTTTCCGCGTCTTCTCCGTCAAAGGGGTAAACGGCCACGCCCGCGCTGCCGGTAATAAAGAACTCCTGATCCTCTACATTGAAAGGATGCGCAAACATCTCCATGATGTTATCGGCAATTCTGGCCATATCCATTTCATTCGCAAGATTGTTGACCAAGATCAAGAACTCGTCCCCGCCAAAGCGGGCAATGGTATCCGTTTTGCGCAGGCGCTGTGTCAAGCCCTTCGAAACTTCCCTGAGAATGGCGTCTCCGCCGCTGTGCCCCATCGTGTCGTTGATCGTCTTAAAACTGTCCAGATCTAAGAATACGACGCCAACAAACCGCTCGGTTCGCTTGGCGAGATGAATCGCCTGAACAAGGCGGTCCGAAAACAGGGTGCGGTTGGGAAGACCCGTCAAATGATCGTAATAAGCCATGTATTTAATCGCTTTTTCGGATCTGATTTTGATAAAGCCGTCGGTCAGCAGGTTGGATAAGATTTTAAGCAGATCAATATGGTAGCGGGACCATTTTTTGATCGCCACCACGGAATCAAGGCCCAAAAACCCCAACAGCACGCCGTTTTCTTCGATGGGAATAACAACCGCGGATTTCACCCCCTGCTGGGTGAGCTGCTCTTTCTCTGCGCTGGCTTCCGCCGGAAGCTTGCTTACGTCCTCGATGTAGACCAGCTTGTCGGTATTGAGCCCCTCCATCCACCAGGGAAACACATCCAGCGGGACGTCCTGGATCGCCTCGGTTTCGGGAGTGATTCCCCCGTTGCACCACTCGTAGGCATAAGTCATGGTTTGCTGCTGCTGATCGATCAGAAAAATATAGGTTCGATCCACTTGGAAAAACCGGCCGACCTTATCGAGCATCGCATTGATTTTTTCATCCAGACTTCCTTGGCTGATGCTGACAAATTCATAAGAGACGGCCGAAATCAGCGCCTGGAAATTGATTTGGTAAGTATTTTCCTCCATTCTTTTGACGTAGGTCCGGTTCACAAAGGAGCCCACTAAAAACGCAATGCCAAAAATGCTGGCCCTCATAACATAGTCGAATTCATCCAGGTTTATCGCGCCCCGGGGTGCGAGCATCCAAACAAACACCTGGGTGGCAACCGATACAACGGTCAGCAAAATCAAAGGCACACGCGTATTGAACAGCAGGCAGGCGACCATCAGCACCAATGGAAAAACCCAGACCGTTATGCTGGCATAGTCAGTAAATTGAAGGGTGATGACGGGAATGCTAAAGATCATGGCCGTTACGATGATCGTTTCTTTCGCTTTTTCATTCTTTACAAACTGGGTCAGCAGGGTGGCGATGCCTAAAAAAAACAATAATCCGCTTGTATAGAGCATGGCTTTCATGCTTTTTTCGCCATTCACCATATGCGGCAGAAAGTAGACCAAGCCGCAGGCGACCGCGCCGATTAAAAACGCGAAGGCCAAATTGTTATACAGCTTTGAACGGGTTTCGCTGTTGAGGATCAGCTCATCGTCGCTGCGCGCTGGTTTTTTCATCAGACTATAGCGCCACATGCAATAGTAAATGACCCCGACCGGCAAAAGGGTAAACACGGGCGCCATTTGCGGAACGGGCCCTTTGAGGGTCGCGCTCAGAACAACATCCGTCAAGCTCCCCAGCAAGAGGGTGATGCCTATGGAAAGGAAAATCAAATTGGCCTGCCGGCGAACGCCAAACTCGCCCGAGCTGCGTTTCCACCGCCAGACGACGACAAGCCCGGCAAGCACATAGCCGATGTAATAAACATTGAAAAACATCGACAAGGCGTCCTGATGCGACGTATTGATCCAGCCATAGCTCATTTTGACCAGATTGTATTGGCCAACCGCGGTTTCGTTGTGAATGACAAAGAAATAAAGGCAAACAACGGCGGGCAGATACAGCAGCCAGCGCAGGTTCCACCGTCTGTGCGAACGGCTGCCGCCGGTGAGCAGCAGCAAAAAATGCAGCAGCAGGCTGTAGACGGTGCCCCAGCCGACGGCGGAAACCCTTCTCCATACGATGCACATTTCGACCGTGGAGGCGGAGTTCGCGATTGCAAATCCCAAAGACCAGAAGCACAGCGAAACGCATATCGCAAAAAACACCCGGTTCAAGGCCGCTTTCGAGTTGATATGGATCATATACGCCCCGGAAAACAGATAAATGGCGAAGGCGCAAAAAAATAACAGCGAAAAAAACAACGTCAGCTGCTCCACAAAAGATCCACCTTTCTTGCTTTTCTTTACCGCCGGGCCAATACCAAAACCGTTTGGGCGGGCAGCGCCCCTGATCCTGTGAAGACGGACGGGAACGAACCCGCAAACACTGTTATTCCGGCAGGTTTTTTCTGCCCTATGCACATACGCGTATGTGTTCAGGCATTTGATCAAAGACCATTCAGTTTAGATATCGAACGCGACCGGCAATTATTAATGGCGCGTTCCGATTATGCAGATATGAAATTGCATTTGTGGATAAAATATTGTTATTGTTTTCTTTTTTGCAAATTTCGAGTAGAATAACAATGAAAGCTCGGCGTATTTCGGCAGGAAGGATGGCAGACGTACTATGGGAGAAGAAGAAAAGATTGAACGGCTTTTAGGGACTTTTTACAGGGCTACTCAAATTGGGGCGATTTTTTTTGACTGCAAAATGAATGTCACCTTCTGCCGCTTTCAAGAACACATGTATGCGGATTTTCTCAGGATCAGCATGGGAAAGGTTGAAACTTTTCTCAAGGATGTGTTTGCGAAAGAAAGCGGCGCATCAAAGAGTTTTTATACCTATTATCTGAACTACAATTTTGTTTGTAACATTTCCCTGTTTACTGAGGGGAACACATGCCGCGGGGCGGCGGTTACCCAGCCGTTTTCCTTAAACGCCTGCAAAAGTTCCGACATCGAAGCAAAACCGGAGGGCGTTGCGCAGACCTCCATAGAGCGTTCGGCCTATGTATCGGCATTGCTGAGGGCGCCGGTTGTTCCACACGACAGGATCATACCGATCGGAGAAGTTTTGAGCTTGCTGTCTCAATCCGTATTGGCGCCGGACCGATTCCACCAAGTCGTTTGCGGCGGTGAAACGGATCCCATCCTTTATCAGCTTCTTCAGCCGGGCAAGCAGTTCCATCAAAAGCAAAAGACCCTGTCCGACGACAGGCATTGCGGTCACGCCACCTATCTCAAGATCAAAGACGCCATCTCGAAGGGAAATACGGAAGCGCTGCTCGAAGCCTTTGGCACAATCAATGATAAAAACATACAGATGGATCAGCACGCCTCAAAGGATATCGTGCGTTCCATCAAAAACAGGTTGATCGAAGGCTGCGCGATGTGCAGTTTTTTTGCGATCGAGGCGGGGGTCTCTTATGACAAAACCAGGGGGTTCTCCGAACAGATCATCAGCGAACTTGAAGGCACGGAAAATGTAAGCGACATGTATGCCCTTGTGAAATCAGGCCTGAAAACCCTCACAAGGTACGCCGCCTCAACCCGTATCAGCGGGTATTCAAAGCATGTGCGCCTGGCAGTCGAATACATTGAGCAGCATTACGCAGAAAAAATCACGCTGGAAAGGCTTGCAAAAGAAACCAATCTCAGCAAGTTCTATTTGTCCGGCATCATAAAAAAAGAAACGGGTTCAAGCGTAACAGATATCATCAACAGGGTCAGGATGGAGGAAAGCAAAAAGATCCTTTTAAAATCAACGATCAGTATCGCCGAACTTTCTTCCAAGGTTGGCTATGCATACAGCAATCATTTTTCTAAAGTTTTTAAGCAGCACACCGGGATGACGCCTTCGGAGTATGCAAAGGCCATTGCCAGCTCCTCCGGCGAAGATGCGCGATCAAAAGATATTCTGCGCGCGCTGGCGGATCAGCTTTGTCAGGCGATGGAATCGTTTCCCGGCGTGTTTGACTTGGGCCGAATCGTCGATCCGGACTTAAATATCGCGTGGGGGATGCAGCCGAGCGGCAAGGTTGATGAAGATATCTGCTATCATTGCTGGAACAGAAAACAATCCTGCGAAACGTGCGTTTCCCGCATGGCGCTGGACCAAGGCAGGGCCTTTGTAAAGTTGGACCAGGGAGCGGGGAAATCCATTTTTCGTTTTTGCGACGCCGGTGGTCATCGGCGAGAAGAAATATGTGCTGGAACTATTAAAAAGCGTTAAGGATAATTACTTTGACTGTACGAAGGAACCTCTTGCGGTAAAATAATTCCATCCAGCGGCCTTTGCGACTTTTTCATCCGCAAACAACAGAAACTGCAAATAGGAATTCCCGCCCCCCGGCACCGGCATGCCGCGCGGAGCCGCCCGTAAAATCCGAAGCGCTGCGGAGAATTCCCGCAGCGCGAATGCATTTTGCCCAAGGATGCCGAAGCAAATGTGCGGGGGCGAAAAGCTGCCGCGGTTGATTCTCCTTTGCACGTATTGCTGTGTCAGAACCCGTTCCGCTCGCTTCTCCAATAAACGACCTCCACTTTCGGGCAGGCGACCGTCAGCCCATCCGCATCCATATACTCATAGATGCCGACGACAACGCCCCAGGCGTTGATCCAGTCGTCCCTTGCCATTTTCGGTTCATCTGTACCGTAACGATAGACCAGGCAGACCGGATACTCATTCTCGCCCATACGACCAATCACGATTGTGCCGTTTGCTTTTTGTTCGCTCATCGCGATAGGGTACCCCCACACGGCAACGGGATAACCAAAGGTTTTTTCGTTTATAAAACAGTCCGCATACAGCTGTTCGTCCATACCGTCGCAATCCTGCGCGAATGCCTCGCCGCGGGTTTGCCGGGCAATCGCGCTCTCGACGATCATGTCTCTTTCAAACGATCCGCTAAAAAGAAACCTGCCGCTTTGCGTGTACAGCGTGCCTTCGCCATGCAGTTTTCCGTCTTTGCACATGCCCTGGTAACGCAATATGCCGTTGTCGGTAACCGTGCACGCGCCGTCCAGCAATCCGCTGCGAAACCCGCCCTTAAATACGAACGGCGGCTGCTCCAGAACACCCTGCCCGGTGATTTCGCCGTTTTCCCACTGCCCCTGATAGCTCCATTCAAGGCCGCTTTCGCTTTTTTGCATGGTAAAGCTGCCTTGCCCGTGCGGGACGCCGTCTTTGAGCTCGCCGGTATAGACGCCTTCGCCGCTGTCATATTCCATGTTCACGGTAATCACATGCTCTTCCATATCCTGCTGACCCTGCTGCGGCGCAGGGGACGCTGTGGGCGTTGGCGGTTCGTATGGCGGGTCTGAAACGGCATTGGCGGGCAGCGCCATGGCGGACAGCTTTTGCACCGGCGGCGCCGCGAAGAAAAGAAAATACAAAGCGGTGCAAACGGCGATAACGATGACCGCGGTGAAGACCGCAACACGCCCAAGCAAAGACGCCTTGGCATGCGCCGGCTGGGAGCGCGATGGTTCGCGTGAAAGCGCTGCCCCGCAGAAACTGCAGTTTTGCAGCCCGGTTCTCAGCGGTCTGCCGCAATTCGTACAGATACGATTCACCTGTTACCTCCCTGGCGCTTTGATAAGGCGCGATGTACCATGCTCCGCCATTCTGCCGTTTTCCTGTTTGACTGCTTCGGCCTTATTGAATGCCGCTCAAGGATTGCCCTTTTTTTGATAAACATATTTCCCTATGAGCATTTCATCGGTGGCTGCCTCCTGGTCGCCGTCATCGACGGTATAGGAGCCGGAAACGTGAACGGCTTTGTTCGAATCGTCGCTCGTAAAAGTCAGCCGCCCCTCCGAATAGGCCACCGACATTTCCCCGGAGAAATCTGAGGACCATCTGTAATCGCTGCCGAGGGCGTTTAGCTCGGCTGTCCCGGATCCGGATATGGTAACGCTGCCCCGCCCGGTACTCAGGTCGATTTTCCCGGTCATTGCCGCCGGCCCCAATCTGGTATCGACCCGAAATAGGGACATAGAGCCGAGCACGCCGTCGTAGGAAACGGTCTGAGCGGGCGCCTTTGCGGATATGGTTCCGTCCTTTTGAACGGTAATGTCTTTGAACTGAGACATGAGGCTCACTTCAACCTGCCATGCCGTTTGATACAAAATGACCGCGTCCTGCTGAACAACGGAATAGTCCCCCGGGATTCCCTGTTGTTCCCCCAAGATGATTTCGGTCAGCGGCATCTCCACGGTTAACGGTACCGTCATATAGGGTTTGCCCGCTTTCATATCCGCCTCGGTCTTATAAAAGCAGACTTTATCCGGGCAGCCTTCCTTCAAGTAATTGTTTAGCGTGCAGCTGAAAACAATATCCTTGCCATACCGCCCCGGTTCGCATATCCAATCGCTTTGGTTCGCGCCGGTTACGGGTTCGATCCGAATGATGTCGTTTGCAACGCGCGTATTTGCAAATCCCTCTTTTTTTGCTTCCGGATCCACGATGACAAACGAGATTTCCGTGTTAAGATAGTCGACCAGCGCGTCTGTCTCGCGAATCAGCGTTTGTTTGATATCCTCCGCAATCGTTTCCTGGACGTCCCTAAGAACAGGCTTCAAATCCCGCATCAGTTCGGCCTTTACCGCGTCCTTCATTTGCTGGGTTTCGGCAACATCCGGCCAACGCCAGTCTTCTGCCGAAATACCGCAATAATCCTTGGCGAACTGAAGCTGCTCCGTCTCGTTTAACGACCAGTAAACGTCGAGATATTCGTCAAACAGCGCATTGATACGCTCTTGCATTGCCTTGGGGTTTTTTTGATACAGCGTATAGCAGTCCATCAGGGCTTTTTCCCATTTTTCCGTGCGTCCTTGCCTGAGTTTTAGAAGGTCGTAGCCCTTATGCGCCATTTCCCACGATTTCTTTTTTGTATTGTATGTTTCAAGCGCGACCCAAGGGGTTTCTTCGCCCGTGCCGTCGGCCAAAAGTTTAGCCCGGTCTTTGTCATACGCGATGTGCGGGAACATGCAATAATCGTGGAAAGCACGGTAGGCATATTGCAACGAATCGTCCCGGTACCCCGGAACAAGCACAAGATTGTATCCCAGCCCCAAACAAAATACGCCCACGGCGGCAACGGGCAGCAGCGTAGAAGTCGGTATGGCTAACGCCGCTCCGCCAAGCGCAAGCTCGCACAGGTCGAATATATTATCCTGAAGCACTTTTGTGTAGGTGTCTCCGGCCTGCAGCTGATAGACGATCTTCAAAGCGGTAATCGCTCCGCCTACAATCGTCAGCTTATCGGAAAGCTCGAGCGCCGCGGCGTCGCCCAAAGCCGCTTCGTAGGAAACGGGAAAAGATACATAGCTATTTGTATTATTCATAAGGGACAGTGTGGTATTGATCAGTTCGTCGGACCCAATCCGCCCCTTTTCTTCGAGGAAGCGTTCGAGCAAACCATTCTTTTCTATACCGTCCAGCGCCTTTCTAAGTTCATCGTAATTGACCACCAAGGGCGTCAGCGGGCCCGCGTAACGGTCGCGATGATATTTGACCAATCCGAATCTTGAAAAGTGCCGGGTCGAAAAGAGCACCTCGTTCCCTTTCGTTTCAAACGGCAGCTTCTCCCAAACCCCAGAATGATCATTATAGAAGGCTACGTAGAAAGCCTCATTTTCCTGAGCGGTATTCGGCAGCGAAATCTGAACGGAGGTGGCGAACTCGTCTGTTCCGTCAAGTGTGAAGTCATAAAAGTCGATACCGGCGAATCTTTCATCCGTCGATGCCTGCGTGCCTGTTTGCACGTGCAGTTCGGCTTCTTCCGCCAGGCTGCCGCCGAAATCCACCGTGATATCGCCTATTTTCGCGATCGGTTTTTCCGGCGATACAACGACGCTCCCCGCGCTTAGCACCCGGTCAGAAAACGATATATTGTCGAAAATACTTCTTCCCGAAATCATTGGCCCGATGACGAACGCGAAAAGCATGATAAGGGCCAGACCCGACGCGCAGATGGCGATGATGCCTCCTGCCTGGCCTTTTTTCTTTTTCCGCGGCCGCTCGACAAGCGGCTGCGCCATGGGCATAACGGGCTGAGCGGGGGCGGATGCGGCCCCGCATCGAACACAAAACCTGGATTCGTCACTGTTTTTAGATCCGCATTGGGAACAATATTTCATTTTACAACCCCTTTAACCATGATCCGGCCGGAACCAAGGCATAACAGTCCGCCGCTTTCACTCAATTTGGACAGGGCTGGAGGAGCATCGGAACAGCCAAAAGAATTGCCGCGGTTTCTTTCATATCCGAATCCCCATTACCCCGATTCAACAACGATTTTACTGCCAGGGTTTTCACGCATCGCCGCTCCGACCCGCCATGGTCGATCCCAACCGCGAAGGTGCCCGCAACCGTCTCTTTCACCGGTCCGGATTGAAAAGCGGGGGGTTTTTTTCATGATGGGTGTGATTGCCGCCGCCGCTCTCCCGCGCGGTCCGGCAAAGAGAGCGCCGGGGCGCCCGAAAAAACGCAAAACGTATAGGCGGCCGTTTCAAAAAACCTATTTTTAGCCTGACAGGATAAGACGTGCGGATTCGCCCCATTTTCAATTATATAGAAGTTGCGAAGTCATATCCATACGGCCGGGCGATCTGGCATTGCCAAATAACCAGGCACGAGTCGTGCCAAGTCTAATATATTTTGAGGGGCGCGTCAGGTATAATCAGATAGCGGGGGAGGAGAGGGCATGCTTTTTGTGAAAAGCCGGATGATCTGACGAAAATCACGAATGCCGGAGCCATCAGCCGGCGGATGCCCCGGCATATGGCAGGTCTGATCGAGCCGCATGATTCCCCAAAAAGCTGGACGCCGTATTCAGACGGCTGTATGGATGCGCGCATCCCATACAGCCGTTTTGCTTTGCTCAAAAATTCAAATCCTGTCAAAAGGCCATTCTCCCGGTTTTGTATCCGGAAAAAAGCGGCAAATTGCAAGTGCAAGTTGGACACCCCCGTGGTCGCAGGAGTGTGAGGTTGCCGGCTCCGCTGGAGTAGGAGCCGTAGGCAAGTGCGGAAGCGGGTCCGGGCGGCGTCAGGCTGCGGTGTAGAGCTCATCGAGAAAGGCGTCAAAGAGTTCTTCGGGGGTATTGTAGCCCAGTATTTTGCGAGGACGACCATTGAGCTGGTCTGCCGAGCGCAGGATGTAGTCGGCGGAGTAGTTGCTCATGGAGGTTCCCTTGGGCACATACAAGCGGAATAGGCCATTGTGACGCTCATTTTGCGGACGCTCCCACGAGGTGTACGGATGGGCGAAAAACACCTTTGTGCCCCATTGCTCAACGGCTGCAAAATCAGAAAACTCAGAACCATTGTCCAGCGTAATCGTCTTGAACACCTCGGAAAACCGATTGCCATATTCCTCTTGCAATGCGGTCATTGCCGCCATAACTGCTTCGCTGGTCTTGCCCTCGATGAGCAGGGCGATGTAGTGCCGGGTTTTCTTTTCCACGAGAGACAAGATAGCAGCCTCTTTGCCTGCGCGATGCCCTACAACGGTATCGCCCTCCCAGTGGCCTATCTCGGTACGCCCGCTTGCAACAGCCGGGCGCTCATCGATGCTGGTGCCGTAAATCCGCTTATTCTCCCGGGGCTTGTTCTTGTGGCTTTTGCGCTTCAATACCTCGGGCATATCGGTCAGAGATAGTGGCAGTTCTCCGCTCCACAGCGCGTTATATAGTGTTTTGCTGCAAACCATCTCATCCGTCGCAAACAGTTTATGTCGCCTGGCATAGCCCGCGCAGGCATCAAAAGACCAGTCATGCTCCCGAAATTGCGCTACCACCCAGTCCAGAAAATCCTGGCAGCAGCCCAACTTTTTTCTTCTGCGGCTTCTCTGCCGATTGGCTTTGTATACCGCTTCCCCTCGTTTTGCCGAATAGCAGGGTGCACGGCCTTTGTTGGATTTGCGCGGCGCTGTGCCTCGTTTTAGCTCATTGCCTACCGTTGTCGGCGAGCAGTTCACCACTTTGGCAATCTTCCTTTGGGAGAACCCCTGTCGGTGTAGCACCCGTATGGCCCCACGTTCGGACAACCCTAAATGCTGCCCCCGTTTACGCTCTCTTTCCCCTGTGGTATACTCTTGGCAGTCCATAGTGATTGCCTCCTTTGTAGATATGGGTGTGTGAGAACTCCATTCTACCACGGGAAAATATCACTATGGATCTTTTCTGCAAGTGTCCAACTTCATTTTACAATCGGCCTCCGGAAAAAAGCACTCTTTTGAAAATCTGGGCAGAGGACCGAAAAAGCCCGTAACCACGGGCTTTTTCGGCGTTGCACGTCTTTTTTAACATTGGATGGCTTTGGTTGAAAAAACCGTAGAATTTGGCTGTTGTGATGAAGATTACATAAATGAAACAAGTCGGTTCAGCCAGGCTCAAGGGGCCCGAACAGGATCTGTGCTGTTATTTTCGCCACGAGGTTAACGTTCTTGCCAATCGCTTTTTAAAAGTCAAAATGAATTAAATCCCTTGAATCTTCGCCTTTACGGCGCTTTCAAAACATGAAAACGACCGAAGCTGGGCGTGGGGTTCAGCATTCGACCGTTATGCAAAACCCGCAAACAGCTGCCAAATCTGTTTGCGGGTTTGTATTGGCCGGTAAGGCCGGGTATTACAGGGTATCTGCTAGTTTTGCAGCGCCGCTTGGATGGATCTCGCGGCAATACGCCCCTCCGCCACACTCAGTGTCAGCGTGGTGGCTCCTGCAATGTGCGTTGCCGCAACCTCACCCGCCGCATACAGGCCGGGGATTGGCTGGTTCTCTTTATCCAGCACATGCATGTCAATATCGATGACCAGGCCGCCATGGTTTGTGTGCAGGTTGATGGTGGACCGCACCCCATAGTAGGGACCCGCTTCAAAATTGGCTGCCATGGTTTTTGCGCTGCGGCCCAATTCGGTATCCTCGCCGTTTTTCGCATATGTCCCGTAGGTTTGGATTGTCTTTGCAAGGCCTTCCGGATCAATACCCAATTTTTCCGCCAGTTCCTCGGGGGATTGGGCCACTTCATACATGCATTCCAGGTTTGCCGTGTTTGCGCTCTCGGGCGCCAACATCCGCTCCGCGGTGCTCTGATCCATAATCACATAGCATGTGCCGCCTGTTTGGGCCATAACCGCATCGCAGCATGCTTCGCCATAGCGGGTATCTTCATTTACAAACCGTTTTCCCTCGGCATTTACAGCGATGGCACCCTGGTCAATGACTGTGGCCAGCGAACGGCAGGCCCCTCTCCACATCAGCGCAAAGGGATGGTAGTTCCCGACATCCATATACGCAAGCACGCCGCCGGCCTTCTCACCCATCAGCATGCCGGAGCCATCCGAACCCTTGCTGCAATCGGTAGGGGCTCCTTTGTATTTCGGGTTATATTGGGAAATCATATCCTGGCTGGCATTGTAGCCGCCGGTGGCCAGCACCACCGCGTCGGCATAGATATTGTAAAAACTCCCGTCGGGCGCCTCCACCTGTACGCCCACCGCGGTCCCGTTCTCCATTATGACTTCATTTGCGCGGGTGTTCAGGCGGCAGTCAATCCCCCTGTCTTGGATCGTTTGCGCCATGGTCTCTACAAGGTAAGGCCCAATGCGGTTGCCGTTTCCCCAAAATATATTGTGGGTTACCGTTATGGGAGCGCCCAAATCCTGCAGCCAGTCAATATTCTCGCCGGCCATTTCCGCAATGCGCACGGCGGTATCCTGCTGAAACAGGCCTGCTCCAGCTTCATCATGGTTGCCCTTGCCAAAGCCCGCCTGTGAGGCGTCCGCAAGGAAGGACTTATAGTCGTCCACAGAATATGCAATGTTGTTTTCCGCCTGCAGGCGCGTGCCGCCGGCCTGCAAATAAGCGGCGCGTACCGAAGAGCCGCCCAAGATGCCAAGCTGCTCCACCAGGATGGCGTCAAGCCCCAGTTCGTTCGCTTCTACTACGGCGCAAAGCCCCGCGCTCCCGCCGCCGATGATCACAACCTGGGTTGTAACATCCTCCCAGACGTCACTCGGGGCTGCCGGCGCAGGCATATCGCCGGGGTTGGCTCCGGCCTGCTCTACTGCGCTGGATACCGCGGCGCGCACCGCGGCGGTGGAAACGGTTGCGCCCGCTATAGTATCCACATCGACCGACTGGTTTGCCAGGATTTGTTCGCAGATCAGGTCCATCGCATGGCTCCCAAGATATTGGGATTCCTTGTGGTCGCCAAGATCAATGCGTTCAATCTTGTCCTTGCTGAACTCAACCGTAACGGTAAAGTCCCCGTTGTGCCCCGTGGCGGTAGCCTGATAGGTGCCGGCAACGAACGCTCCATCTTGCGCCGCTTGTGAATCGGGGCTTTCTGCCGGCGTCTGCACGGGTGTTTCCGGCGTCGGGGTAATGGTGCATGCCGCCATGCCGATTGCCAGCAAGGCGCACAGCAATAGGGATATCCATTTTTTCATGTTCATTCTCCTCCTGTGATATTTGATCGCTGCATTTACCGTAATGCCTGTCACAATAGGAGAGTCAAGCGCAACCTGTTAAATGGGAGTATTTAGCTTACTTTCAACGATTGGCAGCCATACGTCACGGTAATAAAGATAGCTGTCCCCATCTTCGTGAACGGCGATGGTGCGGCAGATTACGTTGCCGGCAAGGCACAGCCCCCGCGTACGCGCAAAATCCAAAACAGGCCGTAACGCCTCGCCATATTTTTGTTCCGCCCGCATGGGTATGGCGGTGTAAAGACATGGGCAGGCGGGCAGTGCGCGCACAACCCCCCCTGTTTGCACGCCAATTGCCGGTGCGTCGCTTTCCAGCACCGCCATGCCCACATCGCAGATGGCGTCTTTGCATTCCTTTTCCAATTTATCCTTATCGAATTCAAGATAGGCGAATGTTACCAGCTGGTTATCCAGAAAATGCGGGGGCAGATATTCCCCGGTTTCGTCATTAAGGGGGCATCCATCCTCAAACAGGGTCAGGCACAGCATGGCGGGCCTGCTCTGAAGGGAAAACCGCCCCAGGTTTTTTTTAATATTGTGAACATCCGCCAGCTTTTTTCTGAGCCCGTTCAGCGTGGTCAAATCTTCAAAAATGGATTGTTCCAGCTCTTTTTCCCGGGTCTGCAGCGCGGCGTGAAGCACCTCCAGCCCTGGCGCGGCAAGCAGCTCTTTGGCTTCTTCCAATGAAAAGCCATAGTGCAGGTACGCGCGCGTTCTGGTCAGAAGGCACATATCCATCAGGTCAAACTGGCGGTATCCGCTGCCGGTATCCTTGGACGGGCGGATGATTTTCTTCCGCTCATAGTAGCGGATTGTTTCTGGCGCGATGCCCAACATTTTTGATACGTTGCCTATTCTAAACTTTGGTAGATCCATGCGTATGCTCCTTTGCGCCGCGATCTCTGTAGCCAGCCACAGCCTTAGTGATAAAGCTTGCAGAAAGGCCATGTAGTTGCGTAATATTCTAATGATTTTATTATATCATGCTGGGTACGGTTTTTGTATTGCATGCTGTTATTTCTCGCGTTATTTGGCAAAACCAGAAGGCCGCTGGAGTGCACCCGGGAAAAACCGGGAAAGAACGGGAAACGGCAAGTTACGGCGAGTTTGGGGCAGTATCTTCAAGCTTAGTGAGTTATATATTTCAACAAAACAAGCTGCAAAGCTGTATTGACAAAAGATATCGTGAAAGTTGATTCGCTTATTTGTTATAAACAATGGGGCAGCCCAGGCGTTGACGCTGAGACGGCCCTTCATCAAGTCCGGTTGAGTTCTCAGCCCCTTTTTCTACAATGCCTTTGCTGGCGAGGGCAGGTGGCGCGGCGATTATATGGAGCAGCTCATGGGGGGCTGCTTTGACCTGATCTGCCACGACCTCCCCAATGCTGACGAGGTGGTGATCTGCCCTGCCAGCGATACCCGCATTCGGCATTGTGCCGCACGGTGAGCCGAACCGCAATCGGCCTATACGTTTTGACCCGTCGGCTTCATCTGGCGGGTATTTTTTTGTTCTTGGGGTGAACCAACACAAATTCCATTACATATTTTGTTACATATCATGGGGCGAAATAAATAACGGGGGCGGTAAAATATTATAGCCGACAACAAAAAGATACAGCCCGCAAACGCCTTAATTGTCTGGGAAAATGAAAAGAAGCCCGAGTTATCGAGCTTCTTTGCTTGTCTAAGATGACCGAGATTGATACAATTTAATGCTCCCCTCGTTTTCAGCGTTGAGGGGGTGCAAAATCGCCGAGGAGGGTGCAATGCCGAACTTCTAACATGATCGCTCACTCAGGCAGTCCAATAAAAGCAGAAAACGCCTTGACTGAACAAGACGTCATCAGAGACTCCTTCTACACGCGGCAGATGAGCTACTTTGAGTATAGCACGTGCTGAGCGCTTGTCAAGAGAAAAAACAGACTCTTCTTAACGCTCGAATTTATTTTTCCCTGCGCCCATTTCCATTATACGCAAATATTTTTTAAATGTTACTTCATTGATGCGAACTTATGTAAGCTTGATAATGCCTAAGCTGCGTCCGCAGAGTGTGATCCTGATCAATAAAGAATGCAGTAATCAATAGATTGTACGATTCGCGGAGCTCTAAAATGACCATATAGCGCTCTTCTTCCAATAAAATGTGAACCCTTAGATTAGTACCTTTCGGCGCGAGCTCCTGCCACACTTTAACGCCGTCGCACTCGGGGCAACGGGTCGCGTCACAGTTATAGTTCTCGATAAAGCTTCTGACCCATCGAATTCGTTCACAACGACGGTAATCTGGACACCGTTCCTCGACCAAATGGTAATCACGGCACGTCACATGGTAGAACGCTTCTGCTTTTCCATTTACTACCGGTTTGAATCTTATGTTTACCGGCTTTCCATCATACACAGGTTTGGAATCAATGAAAGCGGCTTTGAATATTGCGTAGAGCCTATTCTCATAGATATTCCAATCTTGACCTGTACCCCCATAGCACTCCAGGCCCGGTAACCAGCATACTTCACTTCTCACAGTCTCTTACCTGGCCTCCCAGAAAAATAAATTAAACTTGTCTTCACGCAGCAATGTGCTTTTATTCAGACTAAGGCCAGATCGTCTTTTAATCAGATCTATGATACTGAGTTTAGCCTCGCTCTTTTGGTGACCGTCCTCGAAAACCCTATTGTTATACCCCATGGCACCTATTAACAGATCGACTATCTGCATAATCTGTACCTCCTCAGAGCGCACCGGCTGCAGCTTCTGAATCGCCCTTGCTTCAAAATCATACATGGAATTAGAACATATTTCCCTTAGCTTCTGGGCTTTCCTATTGGTATGAGTGTCCTTAACATCAATATAGATTTCGTAGCAATTCTCGCGCGAGAGAATCGCTTTTAGCATCTCATAGTACATCTTGTAGTACCAAGTATCGTGTGTTTGATTAAACCGAGCATGATCCAGTTGCGATTTGTCAGGAATGATCAGAGCCCTGAAATGCAGATCGCTCTCATCGAAGAAGAAATTGACGAGGTCAAGATAAAGCTGAGCATTGGTGGAGCTAATCTTGCTCCACTTCATCTCAGCAGTTTCAGAGATCCCATTTCGAGCCTTTATTTCACGAATCTGTTTATTGATTTCCCTGACGTGATCATGCGAACACCAGACGGCGCCAAGTACCATCACATTAATGCCATCCTTCTCCAAATGACAACTCTCATCGCAGTAAAGGTTGTAATTGGTCATATCTCACATCTCCATCTGGCTTTGCTTTTATATCAATTGACCGTCCGTTACCCCAAAATTCAAGGATCGCCTCACGGAAATCTCCACTAAGTCACTTAAGAATTATAACACTAAATTTGTTTAATTGCACTGTTGGTCCCTGTTTTCAAGAAGGCTCTTTTTTATAGCCAAAGCAACATCATATATAATCCGTTTTTCATAGCTGGTACACCCCTCCATAAGCTGCACCAAATCTGCAAGATACTCAACCGGGTCATTTTCCTGATTACCGTTGAGCAAATGATCCACTGTTATGCCGAGAGCATTCGCAATACGCACCAGCGCTTCCAGGCTCGCTTGCTTTTCTGCTGTTTCAATGCGGCTTATATATGAAACGGACATATCAATTTGTTCTGCCAGATCCGCCTGGGATATTCCTTTCTGCAAGCGCGATTCCTTTACCCTGCGACCTATAAGTATAAAGTTTAATGACACAATTTTATCCTCCTGTTGTACAGACTTTTTTCCATTCTACACAACAGGAATAACTCTCCGGCTTCATTAAACAAGCCGTACAGATTGGGTTATATCATAACAAAGTAAATTTATGCTGAAAATGCACTGTAGGTCAATCAGTTGACCTGTGGTGCATTTCCTTTTTCAGTTTATCCATATATCATTAAAAACTGACCGTGTTTATGGGAGTAATGCAATGAAAGAGAATGAAACACAGATAAGGGATACCGAGAGCCAGAAGGCGCGTATTCGTGAACGATATAAAGGTGTTGACTTGGAGGAGTTGGATGTCATTCCAGCTATACCTTGAGTATGTATCAGACCATACGGTAATCCTTGGAGACAGAATCAAGCACTATGTGAATAGGACCATCCGGGAAAGTATAATAAGCTACTTAAATTTTGAGGCCAAAAAACAAAATTCGAGTATAATTAAGCTTAGCATGACAAAAAAGGCGTTAGCCGAAAGAATAGGCGTTCAAAGGACATCTCTATCCAGGGAACTCGCTAAAATGAGGGAGGACGGCTTGATAGAATTTAATTCTGTTTCTGTTACACTGTTGAACAAGTTTTTCGAGTAAGTTTGTATTTATTATTTGGATTTTTCTCCAATATTCAACCGCCCAATCGTTCATCTCTGAACTTATTCGGGCGGCCGAAAGGGAGAGCATTCTGTTTTTATTATGCGTCAAAAATATCACTTCAACGACTTTGAAGGTAGCGCATTTAATTTATTCACCGCACTCATCATGATGCTGATGTTCATGGCAAACTGAACCAGTCGATTTTAAAGAGCCTTTCAGGTACGCTTCTACAGAAGCTTTCGCGTCGCCAGAAGGTCCTACTACAACTTCAACGTTCCTTTCATTAAAAATCTCGACTGCACCTCCACCCATACCACCGCTGATAATGACATTTACGCCACGATCGGCAAGAAAGTTAGGCAAGAATCCAGGCTTATGTCCGGGGTTGGCGATGGTTTCACTTTTGACAATTTTATCGTTTTCGGTGTCAAAAATCATGAAACCTTCGCAATGTCCAAAGTGCTCCGTCACCATTCCATTTTCGCTCGCTACTGCAATTTTCATCATTTTAGTTTTCCTCCATTTTTTCTAATATTTTTGCAACCGGCTCAAGCCAATTGCCATCGAAAAGCTCTATCATACCCTTGTCACACGCAGCTGAAATCTTCGGTTCAATAGGTAGTTTAGCAAGAACCTTTAAATTATGTTTATCGGCAATTTTTTCAATATGGCTTTCGCCAAATATCTGATAGTCCTTGCCGTTATCAGGGCATTTAAAATAGGACATATTTTCTACCAGACCGATAATGGGGATATTCATCATCTCAGCCATCTTAACAGCTTTTGATACAATCATGGATACCAGTTCTTGTGGCGAAGTCACAACAATAATTCCGTCAACAGCAATGGATTGAAATACCGTAAGAGGAACATCACCGGTACCCGGCGGCATATCAATGAACATGAAATCCACATCGCTCCAGATAACATCTGTCCAAAACTGCTTCACTGTTCCGGCAATAATAGGCCCTCTCCAGACAACCGGATCAGTATCGTTTTCTAAAAGCAAATTAACTGACATTATGTCAATACCGGTCTTTGTCTTAACAGGAAATAGACCGAATTCATTTCCTGAGGCTTTCTCCTTGATGCCAAAGGCTTTCGGGATAGAAGGCCCGGTAATATCCGCATCCAGAATAGCGGTAGTGTTTCCCAAAAGCGAGCCGATGTAGAAATACCTCAGCTTTTGTGTTTTCTTTCAAAAATGTATTTAGTCCTCCGCCATGGTCATAGTGCCCATGGGAAATTACGAGAAAATCAACATCAGCAATATTCACATCAAGCTTTTTTGCATTTTGAAGAAACAACTCGCTTGCACCAACATCAAATAATATTTTGTGTTTCTTTGTTTCGATATACAGGCTAAGTCCATGCTCGCTGCCAAAGTCGTTTGATATCGATGTGTTTTCTACTAAAGCTTTAATACGCATGCCTTTTAGCCACCACCCTTTTCAAGAAGCAGGTTTATCGTCTTGTGATAGACCTCTTTAACAGCCGTCCCCGATATGCAGTCTATATCTACAATGGTTTGACCATTATTAATAGCTTTTACGGCGTTGGAATCAAACGGTATCCTACCGAAAAAGGGCAGATCTTGTCTTTTACAAAACTGTTCAATCTTTTCAGCGTTTTTAGTGTTGGTGTCATATTTGTTTATACATACTGCTGTCTTAGTGCCGAATTTCTCCGCCGTATTTATAATGCGCTCCATATCGCTGATACCTGATATAGAAGGTTCTGCGACGATCAAAACCATATCCACGCCGCTAAGGGATGCAATAACAGGGCAGCCTATTCCGGGAGATCCATCAATAATGGCCAGTTCAGTTTCAACTGCTGCCGCCTTCATTTGTTTTTTTACCTCAGTGACAAGCAATCCGGAGGTACCACTGCCCATTTTGAGCTGCCCTGTTGAAAATACTTTTTCTCCATCAGAATACAGCATCAATTCTCCAGCCACGGCCGGTATCATAGTTATCGCTTCCACAGGACAAACATATGCGCAAACGCCGCAGCCTTCACATGCAAAAGGATCAACCTTATAGTGCGACTCTGCTTTGATCGCATCAAATCGGCAGTTTTCTCTACACTGATCGCACTGGGTACACAGTTCCGGGTTTATCTCTGCTTTTGGCAACCCATAATAATCTGCTTTTGCAGGCTCAACACCCCATCCCGTAATGAGGTGCAGGTTAGGCGCATCTACATCACAATCCGCATATGCTTTGGCATCAGCAAGCTTTATAAACGCACTCGCTATTGTCGTTTTTCCGGTGCCACCTTTGCCGCTAAGGATTAGTAGTTGTTTCATTACACTGCACCTCCTTTCTCACCGTGTTAAGCAGAGAAGCAAACAGTTCTCGGTACTTTTCATTTTTATTAACAGCAATTTCTGCATTCGAGTTCAGGGTTCCAAGTTCATTGTCAAATGGAATTTGACTTAAAATGTTAATATTTTTTTCTAAGCAAAACTTCTCTGCAGGGTTTTCTTCTTCTAAACATTTGTTAAGAACCACCCCAAATGGCTTATTAAATAACTTGACCAATTCGTATACCATATTGAGGTTATGAACACCAAACAATGTCGGCTCAGCTACCAATATACAATAGTTCGCATCTTTGATGCTTTCCATTACAATACAGGCGCTTCCTGGAGGACAGTCGATAAATGTCTGCTTATTTTCTTCCGAGTTTTCCTCAAGTAGCTTTTTTATAATAGGAATCCCCGTAGCTTCACCGGTGTTCAATATTCCTGTCCATACCGTTACTTCGTCGGAAATCCCTTTTTGTACTTTGCCAATAACCTTTGCTTTCTCTGTTAGTGCCTTTTCAGGACAAACCAAGATACAGCCACCGCAGGAGTGGCACACATCGTCAAAGACAATCAGTTTGTTTTTAATATAGGCGAGGGCGTTAAAGTTGCAAAAATCAACGCATTTTCGACATCCATTGCATAATTCTTCATCCACTTTTGGAATCTTTACTGTTATTTCTTCCTCCCTGACTCCTTCAGGCTTAAAAAACAGATGTCCATTCGGCTCTTCTACATCACAGTCTATATATGTGGATTCCTTCGATGCCGCAGCTAAATTCACTGATACCAGTGTTTTTCCTGTGCCGCCCTTGCCGCTAAGCACAGCTATTCTCATATTAATTGCCCCCGTGCCCGTGAAATCCGGCATGAGTTTCATCCAGCAAAGAAAGTTTTCCGGCAATAAAAGCATCAATATTATCTTTCGCTGAACCTGTTGTCGTTTTATAAATTTTGATTTCAGCGGGTTTTAGCACATCAGCAGCATTTTCTCCTAAGCGGGGAGTGAGCAAGGCATTGGCTTTGTTATCCACTATTATTTGTGCAGCTTTAATCCCTGCACCTCCTGTGCTTGCCGCCGCACTGTTGTCAATAAATATACTTTCCTTGGTTTCTACATCATAAATAAGAAAATAGGGAGTACGTCCAAAGGATACACATACATTCGACTCCAAGGTTTTCTCATCTACTGGAATTGCTATTTTCATAAGAACCCTCCGTTCTATTTTTGTTTAAATAATTCTCAATTGCGTTGCGTAGCGCACTCACACCTAAATTTGTGCAATGAACCTTATTTTCAGGAAGTCCATCTAAAGCCTGAATAATATCTTCTTCCGTAATATTCAATGCTTTCTCTAAGGTTTTACCCTTTGCTAATACCGACGTCATACTGGATGTTGCAGTTGAAGCCGGGCACCCAAATACAAGATAGCTGCTTTCCTCTACACGATTATCTTTTACCTTTAAATAAACGGTTAAATAATCTCCGCAGGAAGGATCTCCGTAGCTTCCTTCAGCATCTGCATCCGGCATACTATAGGCATTTTGAGGGCACATAAAATGTTCAATTACTTTTTCTGAATATATAATCAGTCACCTCGATCCGCGTCATCTATAAAGCGCCGACCACGCCTATGCCTATGGCAGCCACGGCCACAACCATTCCCTAATCCTTCACAAAGCCGGTATTCGCCACCTTCAATCGAAAGCACCTTTCCATTTACTAAAGATTCAGCCAGCTTTTTTCTGGCCTCTATATAAATGCCTTGAACGGTGCTACGAGCAATATTCATTTGCTTGGCACACTCTTCTTGAGTAAAGCCCTCCAAATCAATAAGCCTTATAGTTTCATATTCGTCTACGGTCATGTTTACATGGTTTTCAGCGTCGGCAGGCGAATCAAGAGGCCCAAATCTATTGCTTTCAGGCAAACAGCAAACTTTTCTCCACTTCATCGGTCTCGCCATAATTCATCACCTCCATTCTAATCAGAAATAACCAGAGCGTCCTCCGGTTATTTCTGATGCCCATTATAGGTTCTCTAATTGCTTATCAATAACTTCGAGTCGATCTTGCAACATGGTTTTCTGTTCATTCAGCAGCTCTTTTTGTGTTTTTGGAGAAGTCTGGTTAATCGCAAAACCTCTACCAAAGCCACGACCAAAACCGCGTCTGCAAGCAAGTCCAAGACCTAATCCCATCATTCCGAGACCAGCTCCGTACTTTACTGCATTAGCACCTGTGCAAAGCCCTAATCCTCTTCCAGTCATTGATCCCGCACCCATTGGGCCGGTTCCATCCCTTCTTGGCATACTTTTCACCTCCTTATGGTTTGTGGCATATGCCATTTATTCTTATTATACCCCCGTTTATGGCATATGTCAATAACTTTTGAGTAATTTCATAAAAAATTTGAAAAGACTGCCCGCCAGGCAATTTAAGCCTTGGGTGGCAGTCAATAAAAATATAAAACGGGGTGGGGTTTAGCCTTTTCTATTGTTAACCCATTATTTCCACACCACTTTTGAAACGGAATATGATTCTGCCGTCACGGTTCACCGTTGCAGTATCGAGGAGTGTTATCCAATCTTTCGCTAATAGCGAAAGCAACCCAATATTACTTCCAATTTCATCGTGGCGCACTGACAAAATGTCTCTGTTCATGATTTTAGTGAAGACATTTGGCTTATTATGCGATTGTGCTGACTGAAGCCTTTTTAAAGCATTTTCAAAATTACGATAGACATCTGCTGCATTTGATTTCTTTTCAACTGCAGCATAACGAGTGTCACTTTCTTGATTTGATACCCGTACAATAATGCTTGACAAGCAGAAACGTAATGCATCTTGCATGCATTTATTCGGCAACACGTTTATTTCAGAAATCAACGTGAAAATAGCTTTTTGGATATCATCTTTAAACCAATGATTAAGATTTGGAATTCTTGGCAGGGAAAGTTCTTCTTTCTGATATCTTATTAGGGCACGTGAAGAAAGCGCTTCTCCCTCTGCAATAATGTTAGATAAGGCCTTTTGCGTCTTAACCCTTGATATTAAGCATGCAATAGGATTCAGATCTACGCCTATTGATTCAAAACCCAACTTTTGAGCTTCTAATAAAGTAGTACCGCTTCCGCAGAATGGGTCAAACACTCTTTCATTTTTATTTAAACCTATTTCAGTAATAAGTTTATAAGGTATGCTTTCAATGAATCTGGCAGGATATGGGTGAATTAGCGAAATATCATCCTGCTGGTTTTCTGTAAAGTCCCAATCAGTATGTTTCAAAAAAGAATACGCCTCGTCATATAGAATTACATTTGCCATACTTATTTCTCCTTTTCTGTAAGCATAGCAATAATTTTTTCAATTGCCTCATGCTGTTGACTGTCAATTATCCCAGATAAAATCTCTCCTGGTGTATTTGGGGACCTGTGAATGTCTGTTAGCCCAAGTAGATAATCTGCTGATATTTTATAGTAAGTGCAAAGTCTGACAAGTACATCTTGGTCTGGGAAGCGCTTATCAGTCTCATATTGTGATATAGCATTAACAGAAACAGAAATAGCCGTTGCGACAGTCCTCTGTGACAATCCTCTTTCAATACGCAGAGTTCTCAATCGTTCACCAAACTTCATGCTAACACCTCCACTTGCAGTCTATTATAACATACTAATCAGTTTGAGTAAAGAAATTATTCAAATTGATTATTTTAATAAGTATTTGCGTGGTTTCTTGTCCCCGTTTGTCGAGTGAACACAGTGTTCAAATCCACTTTGTGCCCGTTTGTCGGGTGAACACCCTATGAGTTTCCGTTTGTTGAGTGTAAGGCGAAAACGAGCTCTGCGCCCCTCAAACGGAACTTTTTATTACACTCGACAAACGGCAGAAAACAAAAAAGCCGTCAAAAAGCCTTGATATCAAGACCTTTTGACGGCTATATGTGCAAAAAGAAGCACCCAACCTTTGTATCAAAGATTGAGTGCTTCTATGGTGGAGGCGAGGAGAATTGAACTCCTGTCCGAAAACCCTTCGGAAAGACTTTCTCCGAGCGCAGCCGTCGTTTTGGGATTCCCCCCAGGTTCCGCCCGGCGGCGGGCTGAACCCCTCGGTAGCTTCATATTACAAGTTCCGCCTCAAAGCTTTGGCGGGCTCGTACCCCACGGTATGACGCCTAAAACCGGATCGTGGGACCTCCGGTTCAGGCGGCTGCGTTAAGCAGCTACAGCTAAATTGTTGTTAGCGTTTGTGTTTAAGTTTCCCGCTTTTTTCGCAGCTCGGGTCTGCGGCTCGCTTATCCGTCCTCTTTGATTCCCGTCGAAACCAGTACGCCCCCATGAAAATTTTTTTCGGGGGAAAAGGCGGAGCGTTTTTCGCCTTTATTCCCCGTCTCCGCGCTTTGCGCGTTCGGCGCTTCGCTTTGCGTCGCGCTCGGCGATCGTGTGGCGCTTGTCGTAAAGTTTTTTGCCCTTGGCCACGGCCAGCTCGACCTTGACCCGCCCATCCTTAAAATACATCGAAAGGGGAACGAGGGCAAGTCCGTCCTGCATGGTCGCCGCGTTCAGCTTGCGGATTTCCGCCTTGTGCAGCAGCAGCCTGCGGTCGCGGAAAGGGTCCCGGTTGAAGATGTTGCCCTGTTCATACGGGCTGATGTGCATGCCGACGATGAAAACCTCTCCGTTTCGGACTTTTGCGTACGAATCCTTGAGGTTGACCTTCCCGCCGCGGATGGATTTGACCTCTGTGCCCACAAGCTCGATGCCGCATTCATAGGTGTCTTCGATGAAATAGTCGTGCCGCGCCTTGCGGTTCTGCGCGACGGACTTGAGCCCTTTTCCCTTTGGCATCGGGCCCCCTCCTTTCCGGGAATTACAGTATAACACAAAGCCGTAAAAAGAACTACTGCCTTCTTGATCCTTCCCTGACTTTCCTTGGATGCCTGCCCTTGGGCGGGGTGGAGGGAACGAGGGTGAAATCCACCCTGCGGGAAGCGGGGTCCGCGCCCAGCACCTCGATGGTGACCGTATCCCCAAGGCGGTAGATCGAGCCGCGGTGCCTGCCGACATAGCGGTAATTCTTTTCCTCGAAAACGTAGTAATCGTCCGACATTTCCGAAACCCGGACGAGCCCTTCGCAGGTGTTTTGAAGCTCGACGAACAGGCCGAAGGAGGTCACGCCGGAAATTACGCCCGCAAACCGCTCGCCGACATGGGCGGCCATGTATTCGCATTTTTTGAGATCGTCCGCCTCGCGTTCCGCTTCCATCGCGGCGCGTTCGCGCTCGCTGGATTGCTCGGCGAATTCCGGCATGTGGGCGGCGAGGATTTCCAGCCTTTTTTTGGTTATTTTTCCGCGAAGCTGTTCCTTGACGACCCGGTGGACCACAAGGTCCGGGTAACGCCGGATCGGCGAGGTAAAGTGGCAGTAATACTCCGCGGCAAGGCCGAAATGCCCCAGGTTTTCCGGCGCGTAGCGCGCTTTTTTGAGGGAGCGCAGGGCCACGCGGTTGACGATGGATTCCTCCGGCCGGCCCACCGCCTTCGAAAGGGCGGCTTGCAGGGATTTCGGGTGCAGGCCGTTTTTCAGGCCGCGCAGGGTAAGCCCGAACCCGGCCAAAAAGGCGGCAAGCTCGGTGACGCGGTCCGGGTCCGGGGTTTCGTGGACCCTGTAAAGCAGGGGGCGGTCGAGGTGCGCCATGTGCTCCGCCACGGTTTCGTTGCAAACCAGCATGAATTCTTCGATGATCCTGTTCGCAATGCCCCGTTCATACAGGGAAACATCGGCGGTGCGGCCCTTTTCGTCCAAGGTGATCCTGCTTTCGGGAAGGTCGAACTCCAGGCTGCCGCGCCGGATCCTGCGCTCGTGCAGGATCTCAAAAAGTTCCGCCATGTTCGAAAGCAGGGGCACGATGGGCTTATACTGCCTGCGGAGGCGGGAATTGCCCTGGAGCAGTTCGGTAACATCCTCATACACCAGCCTGAACGACGAGCGGATCACCGTTTCGGAAAGGCGGTGGGAAATCACGTTGCCCTTGGCGTCGATCTCCATAAAGCAGGAGAGGGTCAGCCTGTCCTCATTGGGGTTCAGGGAACAGATGCCGTTGCTCAGCTCTTCCGGCAGCATGGGGACGACCCTGTCCACAAAATAGACGCTGGTACCCCTTCTGAGGGCTTCCTTGTCTATGGCGCCGCCCTCTTTGACATAGTGGGAGACGTCCGCGATATGCACGCCCAGAAGGAAGTCCCCGTTGTGCAGCTTTTCCAGGGAAACGGCGTCGTCAAAATCCCGGGAATCCCTGCCGTCTATGGTGACGACGGTGCTGCGGCGCAGATCCTCCCTGCGCAGGATATCGTCCTCCGAAATCTCGGCGGGAACGGCCTTTGCCGCGTTTTTCACCGCTTTGGGGAACTGTTCGGGAATATCGTGGGCGCGGATGATGGAAAGCACGTCCGTCCCCGCCTCGTCCGGCCAGCCCAGCACCTCGGCAACCCTGGCGACAATGGGGCTGGCGTCATAATCCATCTCGCAGACGACCTTCTGGCCGTCTTTCGCGCCGCCCCGGCGAAGGTTGATCGCCGGGTAAGGCCCGGCCGCCTTCGAATCATCCGGAAGGAAGAGGGGGGAGCCGGATTCCAGCACGAACCTGCCGACGAGGCTGCCCCGGGCCCGCTCGATGACGGCGACGATCTCGCCGTCCCTCGAATGCCCGCCGGAGCCGGTCAGCTTGAGCATGGAAAGATCGCCGTCTATCGCGCCGTTCAGGTCCCTCTGGGCGACGAAAACGTCCGCCGAGCCATCCGAAGGCGTGAGAAAACCGTATCCCTTGGAGGTGATGTGCATGCGGCCGGTGATGTACCCCAGCTGGGAAGGCAGGGCCACGCGCTGCTTTCTTGTGGTGAAGATCTGGCCGGCCGCCTCAAGGGAGTCCAGCGCGGCAAAGAAATCCATCGCGGGAACGGAAAGCCGGTCCAGCAGAAATTCCGGGGATTGGGGAATGCCGGATTGCGCAAGACAATCCAGAATATCCTGGCGGAGGGTCAAATCGTCCTTTGAGGTTGCCTTTTTGGGGGAAGCGGCCTTGCGTTCTTCCGGCCGCGGGGATTTGAGGCTGCTCTTTTCCGGAAGTTTCGCCTCCTGACCCGCGGACGGGGATTGCGCCCGTGCTCTTTTGGGCGGTTTTGCGGGCATGCTCCCGCGCACCGGCGCGGAACCGGACCAATCGGGAAGGATCGGCAGGATCGGGGGGATGCCTTCCGAAACGTCGCCGTCGTCAATCTCAAAAATGCGCTGGCGAATGGCGGCGGTGGGGTCCGCGGCGGGAACATCCTTATTGGGCCGGGAACGCCGCTTTGCCTTTTTCGGTTTTGGTTTCTCCTGCTGTTCCCCGCTCTGTTCCTTGTTCTCGGCGCTTTCCGTTTTGGCCGCCTGCGCGGGCTTCGGGCGGCGCCGCCTGTGCTTTTTTGCGGCGGGCTTTCCGGAAGCGCCCGCAGGCGGATTTTCATTCGGGCTTATGCCCTTTGTTTTGTTGTCGGCAGGGGGGCCGCCGGCGGTTATTTCATGATCGTTATCCATTCATACTCCTGTAACTGTTTTGCATTCGTAAAGTATTCTAAGGCAATGCCGCACAGAAGGAGTGCCGCCGGAATCGCGGGAGATTTTTGTGCGGAACAAGGACAAAAGCACAGGAATAGCAACGCTATTTTGCGCATTTTGTACACCGTTTCCGTGCAAAAAGATCCGCAGCGGCCGGTGCGCACGACTTGTGCGGGGTTGCCCTAAACAAAAACGGTACGTTCGGCTGAACGCACCGCAAAAAGGCAGGGTCGCTTAGGCGAGCTTGATGATGAGGCACAAAGCCACAGAAAGAACGCCCATGGAAATACCCAGTATCTTGGTGTACAGCTTCATTTTGCTCTCAGCAGTCTTGCCCTTATTCTTGCCAAAAAAATTATCTGTAGAACCGCCGCCGAAAACAGCGCCCAAACCGCCGCCCTGAGAGCCTTTTTGCAGGATGACAAGGGTTATGACGGCCAAAGCGCCCAAGATGAGCACGATATTGATGATCCAGTAAAGAGCTTCCACGGTAATAAAAACCTCCCGAGCACAATTGCTTGTATAGTATATCACGCAAAGAATGGGAATGCAAGGACGAGTTTACCCTCAAGCCTTGCCGGCGCAGCCGAACAGATTGAGCTTTTTTTCCACGACTCCGACCATGGCCTGCTTCGCCACGGAAGGCAGGGCCTGGTATTCGGTCCAGGTTGGGATGGCCAGAACGTCCCTCAACGCGCAGATGGCGGCCCGGGCGATTTCGGTATAATTGTTGACCTTGCATATGCCGCGGGAAACCATTTTTACGATGTCCTCCCCGTCGATGCCGGAGGAGCCGTGCAGCACGAGGGGAACGGAGGAAAGCCGGTCCAGCTCGTCCAGCAGGGCGTAATCCAGCCGCGAATCGTCGTCCAGGGTGCTGCGGCTGTTGCCCACATAGATCGCCAGTCCGTCCACCCCGGTTTTTTCAACGTAATCCAAAACGATGGAAGGATCGGTCTTCAGGCAGGAGGCGAAGGAACCGCCGTCCTCCTTTGACCAGCGGGAGCCGTGCCTGCCGAGCTCGCCCTCCACGCAGACCCCGCGCTCGTGGCAATATTTGGAAAAGCCGATCATCGCTTCGAGGTGCTCGTCGTACGGGGCGTCGGACATATCCAGAAGAACGGCGTTAACGCCCCATTCAACAGCCTTTTTTCCGTCTTCCACCGTGCGGCAGTGGTCCATCATGACGCTGACCGGCACAGGGCTTTCGGCAGCCTGGGCAAGCATCGACCGGATGAGCGTTTCGCCGCTGACGTATTTCAAATGGGCCTGGGAAAGGGCGAGGATGACAGGGGAACGCAGCTTTTCCGCAGTTTCGAGATAAGCTTCTATCGTGATGGAATCCACGGCGTCAAAGCAGCCGACGGCGTACCCGTCCCGCGCTGCCAAGGCAAGGATATCGGAATAACTGACAACAGGCATATTGCGACCTCCAAGGCTAGGCAATATAGTCAACATTTAACCCCACTATATTATAGCATGGAGCGAAAAAAAAAGAAACGCCCCGACTTTTGTTAATCGGGGCGCCGGGTTTATTCGGCGGTGCAATTCTTTTTTTTGTCCTTGACGGCCGCCATCGTCGCCGCGCCTGCGATCAGGCAGGAATAATAGGTGATGGTCCGCCAAAGGAGCATTGCGGGGGCAATGACCGAGTTGCTGAAAAAAAGCAAAAACAGCATATAAAAGCTGCTTTCCGCGGCGCCGGAGCCGCCGGGAAGGGGCATGAAGGCCGAGATCATGTAAACATAGGCCGCGGCCGCGACCATCATGGCCACCGGCGCGCCCATCAGCCCAAAGCAGCGATAGACGCAGTAAGGAATCAGAAAATAGCAGCAAAGCTGCAAAAAGGTGAAAAAATACGAGAGTACGATGACAACCCTTGCGGTGGAAAACATCCTGCCGCTTTCATGGAAAAGGCGGAGCTGGTTGTCCACCCGCTCGCGGATGTTCTGGGGGTTTTTGATCAGGCGGATCTTGGTAAAAAACTTGACGAGGCCGTTGGTCAGCCTGCCGGTCAGCCTGCGGTTGTAGGAAAGCATCAGCAGCACGGCAAGATAGAGCATGTTCAGCGCGAGACCGATGGAGGTGACAACCAAAAATCCCGAAATATTCGAGGAGAAGAACGAATAGGCGTAGATGAGCGCAACCAGCGAAAAAGCGGTGACCCCAACCTGGAAGACGAGGCATTTTCTCGTCATGACGGAGCTGGCGCTGCCCATGCTCATGCCGTCGTGCACGGTCATCTCATAGAGCTGCATCGGCTGGCCGCCGGAGGCAAAGGGGGTGATGGCGTTGTAAAGCTGGCCAACCATCGCGATGCGGAAGGAACGCAAAAAACGCCTTTGGGGATAGATGTGGTGAACGAGCACATGCAGCGCCAGCGCCTCGAACAGCCAGTAAAGAAACATCGCCAGAACCGCGGCAAAAAGCCACAGGGGAGAAAGCTTGGAAAAGGATTCGACGAAGGTATCAATGCCGGTGGTGATGCAAAAATAGGCCACAAGGCCCAAGGATATGGCGGTCCCCAGTATTGTGATGATGTTTTTCTTCAGGAAGACTCTGAATTTTTTCATCGTTAATCGTGCCGCTCCACAAGCGAATTAAGGCGCAGGTCGTAAAGCAAGGAAAGCGATGCGGCAACGTCCTTTCACTAATATTTTACCGCGAATTCAAAAAAAAGCAAACATGGCGTTTTCGGGCCGCGCCCCGGGCGGGGACGAGCGCGAAAAACCGGGCTTCGTTCTCTTGCGGGAAAATCGAATGCGGCGGCAGAAACTTTTAAAAGTCCGACGCCTGCCGGCGGCGAAAGACCGGCGAAGACTTCCCCCGGACGCATCTGATTGGGTTGGTCATAGCAAAAGCCTGTCAAGGAATAGGTAATAAGGATTGAGGGGGTGGAATCATGCGCGTTCTGGTGACGGGCGGGGCGGGATTCATTGGCATGCACCTTTGCTCGGCGCTCATTGACCGGGGGGACAGGGTCGCGGTCATGGACAGCCTGACAGAGGGCTACGATCCCGCGCAAAAGCTGGATAACCTTGCGTATCTGACGTCCAAAAGCAGGATCGATTTCATCAAGGGGGATATCCGGGACGAACGCGCCTGCGACGCCGCGCTGAAAGAAGCGGATGCGGTCTGCCATCTTGCCGGGCTGGCCGGGGTCCGGGAATCGATGGAACGTGCGGAGCTTTATGCGGACGTCAACATCAGGGGAACGGCGGTGCTGCTTTCCAGAGCGGCCAGAACGGGGGTCAGGGGCGTCGTTTTTGCCTCCTCCTCCTCCGTATACGGCGACGGGGCGGTCCCTTTTTCCGAAGACGCGCCGCCAAAACCGATCTCGCCTTACGGCGAATCCAAGCGCACGGCGGAAATTCTGGTCTCGGCCTTCGGAAGGTCCTGGGAAAAAGGCGCGGTGAGCTGCCGGCTTTTTTCGGTTTACGGGAAAAGGCAGAGGCCGGACCTCGCGATGCGCAAATTCGCCACGGCCATCCTGCGGAAAGAGGAAATAACCGTATACGGCGGCTGCACAAGGGACTATACCCACGTCGGCGATACGGTGGACGGCCTGATCAGGGCGCTCGACCTGGCCGCCGAAGGCGGGAACGGCGTTTACAATATCGGCCGGGGCCGGGGCGTATCGACGCCGGAGCTGATCGCGCTTTTAGAGAAGTGCCTTGGTAAAACCGCCAGGATCAGGAACGCTCCGATGCGGGCCGGAGACGCGAAAGATACCCTGGCCAGCATCGAAAAGGCGAAAAAAGAGCTGGGTTACTGCCCCAGAACGGAGATCGAGGAAGGCGTCGCCTCCTTTGTGCGGTGGCTTACGGGGCGGTGAATCATTCCTCCTGCCCCATGGGCTTTGCGTGGGGGTCCAGCTTGAGAAGAGCTTCGATATAGGCGACGATGGCCTCGATGGACTGGCGGTTCCTGCCGCCGCGCATCACGGCAAAATCGCAGAGCATGACGTATTTTGACACGTGCAGCTCGTACATCGGCTTCACGGTGGTCAGATACTGGTGGGAAATGCCCTCGATGGAGCGGCCGCGCTCCCCCATATCCCGCTGGATGCGGCGCAGCAGGCAGACGTCCACATCCACCATCATATAGACCTTGAGGTGCATCATTTCCCGCAGGCGCTTGTCGTAAAAAATGTGGATGCCCTCAAGAATGAGCACATCCGGCGGTTCGATGACCGTATCGGTGTCGGCCCGAAGGTGCAGCGCGTAATCATAGCCCTTTTTGGTGATCGGGCGGCCCTCGGAAAGGGCGATCAGATCCTCGTATAATTCGTCGTAATCAAAGACGGAGGGCGCGTCGTAATTGAGGTTGACCCGCTCGGAAAAGGGAAGGCTGGAATGATCCCTGTAATACCAGTCCTGGCCGATCACGATGGTGGGAACGGACAGCGCGTTTTTAATTTCTTCCGCCAGGGTCGATTTTCCGCTCCCGCTGGCGCCGCATATGCCGATTACGATCATTTTTTAGCCTCCTGCGACGTTTTTTCAATTATATGCGAACCGGATGTCCCCCGGCAATACCGGAGTTAGTTTCCCGAACTGCCGAACCCTCCGCCCCGGGTTGTGTCCGAATCCCCCGAATCCGCGGCGAGCACGGGAAGGAAAATCCCCTGAACGATCCGTTCCCCGGCCTTGATGACCACGGTGTTCTGCCCTTTCAGGTCCTTGATGACGGGAATTTCAACGGTTTCGCCGGAAGAAAGGACGACGCGGTTGTACCCCGAAAGCGCCATGGCCGGTTTGAGGTTCCGAAGGGCGATGTGGATATTGCCCCCGTTATCCGGATTGTCGTAATAATCGCTGTCGATCACGCCGACGGTGTTCGCGGCCATCAGGTCCCGCTTGATCCCCGCGGAGCTGCGAACGACGAGGAGCAGCACCTCGTTCTCGCCCATCTCGGCTTTGACGTCCGTGGCGAAAAAGGCCTTTTCCTGGGGCGGGATCACGATGTCGCAGGGGGCGAAAAAGTCGTATCCCGCGCTGGTTTTGGTGGCGCGCAGGGGCAGCAGGGGCGCTTCGGGATTGACGGGGGAAGAAACCGGCCGAAAGCCTCTTTTGGGCATGGCAACCTCCGCTAAAAATCATGTGTTTGTTTGGGTGGTGGCGGCGCGCCCATAAAAGGCGGGCAAAGCGCGCCAAAACGGTTCCGAACGGCAAAAAAACGGCATGACCGGGTTTTGTGCAAGAATCGCCGGGCCCTTGCGGTTAAAACCGGAAGGAATGGTCCAGCATCATGGAAAATCGCCCTTTTTCTGCTGCCCGCCCGGTTTGCCATTAACAGTATAGCAGAACAGTGTGATATAATATAGCAAAAAGCGCGGCAATGCAGTCAAAAAACAACGCCGCGCTTTGGGGTGGTTATGGATATTGGGATATCGACGGCTTCCTTTTATTCGCGGCTGCAGACCGAGGACGCCCTGACGGCCATCAAGGATCTGGGGTCTGGGGTCTGCGAGGTTTTTCTGGATTCATACAGCGAATACGAGCCGGATTTCGGCGCAATGCTTTTGGAGCGGGTGGAGCGTTTGGGGCTTGGGGTTGTCTCTATTCACGCCATGAGCCAGCAGTTCGAGCCGCAGCTTTTTTCGCTTTCCGTCCGCCAAAGGGAGGACGCGCTGAAGCTGCTGGAAAAAGTTTTGAGGCAGGGCAGGCTGCTTGGGGCGAAGCGCCTGGTGTTCCACGGCCCGGCCCGTTTGCGCGGGGCGGTCCGGAACGCGGAATACAAAAGGATCGGCCCCATCGTTTCGGAACTCGCGGAAATGGCGGGGGCTTACGGCCTTCGCCTCGCCTGGGAAAACGTGAGCTGGTGCCTGTTTTCCTATCCCGAATTCGTTTCTGACATCATGCAGCACATCACCAGCGGCAACCTCGGCTTCACGCTGGACATCAAGCAGGCCGTGCGCTCCGACCGGGATCCCTTCGCGTTTCTGGAAGCGATGGGCGGCATGCTTTGCCATGTTCACCTTTGCGATTACGACCTTTCGAAGCCGGATTACGGCCTTTGCCTTCCGGGGAAGGGCACCTTCGATTTTTCACGGCTGTTTGAAACCCTGAGGGCCGCGGGATACGAAGGCGCGGCGATGATCGAGCCCTACAGCGATCTTTACGGGAGCATCTCCGAGCTTGGGGAAGCGCTCGCCGCGATGCGCAAAATCTGCGGGGGCTGTTGATCCGGTCGGTTTCATCCGGGATTTGAAAGAAAACACTTCGGATTTGCTTTGCCGCCCGGTTTTTTGAAGGTCGGCGGCAACCGAAAGAAAATCGGCATACAAAAAAAAGCAGCACGTTCGGCACGCGCTGCTTTTAAGATTCGGCGGGGCGCTCGGAATCCGTCAATCCCCAAGGACTGCGGTCACCTTTTGCAGATCGCCGGGAATTTGGATGTGCTGGGGGCAGTGCTCCATGCAGCTCCCGCAGGAAATGCAGGTGGAGGGCCCGCCTTCCTCGATCCGGCCGTATTTGCGTTCCGCCCTGGGCTTGTCGTCGAAGAGCAGAAGCTCGTTGTAAATCTCAAAGGCGCCGGGAATGTCGATCCCCTGGGGGCAGGCGTCCACACAGTAGCGGCATTTGGTGCAGGGGATCACGGGGACTTCGTTCAACAGCTCCACGACTTTTTGGATGGTTTCCCGCTCGCTCTTTGAAAGGGGAACAAAATCGGCCATGTAAGAGGTGTTGTCCAACATCTGCTCCAGGGTGGACATGCCCGAAAGCACGGTCATGACCCCGGGGAGCGAAGCCGCGTAGCGCACGGCCCAGGAAGCGACGGAGGCATTTGGGTCGGCAGCCTTAAAAACCTCCCGCATCCTGGGGCTTAGGGTCGCCAGGGCGCTGCCCTTGACCGGCTCCATGATCAGGATCGGCTTGTTGTGCTTGCGCGCCACTTCGTAGCAGCCCCGGGACTGGACCGCGGGGTTTTCCCAGTCCGCGTAGTTGATCTGAAGCTGAACGACCTCCGCTTCCGGGTGTTCGGTCAGGATTTTGTCCAACACCTCGGGGGTGTCGTGGAAGGAGAAGCCGAAATGGCGGATCAGCCCCCGCTCCTTGAGTCCTTTTACGAAATCCCACGCACCGAGGCGCTCGGTTTTTGCATAAAGATCCTCGTTCAAGGCGTGCAGCAGGTAAATATCAAAATAGCCCGCCCCTGTTCTGCGAAGCGATTCCTCAAAAATCTCTTGCAGCTCTTCCGGCTTTTCCGTGTCCCAGAAAGGGAGCTTGTCCGTCAGCCAGAAGGAATCCCGGGGGTAGCGGTCCACCAGCGCGGCTTTGGTCACGCGTTCGCTTTCGCCGTCGCCATAAACATACGCGGTGTCAAAATAATGGAAGCCCCGCTCCATAAAAACGTCGACCATGGCTTTTGTCTGCTCCAGGTCGGTCTTTCCCTTTGCCCTCGGCAGGCGCATCATGCCAAAGGCAAGCTTTTTCGAGTCATAGCCAAGAAAATTGCCCATTTTGTATTCCTCCGGTCAATTTGCGTCCGTTCCTGCGGATCGAGGGGAACGGCCGCGCGTGGATTCAGTTTCGGCCAGGTATTTTTCCAGCATTTCCGCCGCGTCCCCCACAAGCTCCCTGCAGGAATAACGCTTGCCAGCGGCAAAGAGGTCAGCTCGCGGCAGACGATGGACCCGCGCTTTGACAGGAATTCCCCGGCAAGGCGCCGGATCGCGCCGCAGTGGTCGGACTTTGCCCGCGGGGTGTTGAGGGGGCCGGAAGAACCCCCCGGCAGGCCAGGCGCGGGGAATGCCCCGAAGCTGCGCCGCAGCCCCCTTCAGCCTGCCGGGTCCCCCGCCGAAGGAGAAGGAGCTTCAAAGCGTCGTCCCCGTCGATGGGAAGAAGATCGGAAAACGCCAGCGTCACCGCCTGGGCGCAGTTATAGCCCTCTTTGAAGTGTTCGGGGGCTTTTTCCCTTCCGGTGCTGATGATCGGCCCCCGTTTGCTAAACTTTCGAGAAGGGGGAGGCTTCGAGCTCCCCGATCACGCCGGAAACGGCCGCTTCAACGCTGCCTTCCCTGAAGGGGTTGTGAAGATTGGCGGTTTCAAGCAGTTCAAAATAGCCCTTGCTTCCGCCGGCGCGGCAAAGCCTGACATAATCCTCCCAGGCGAGCTTTGCGTCCTTCTTCATGCGGCCGTAAAGCTCAAAGGCGCAGATTTGGGCCAGGGCGTAATCGATGTAATAGAAGGGATAAAGGAAAATGTGCTGCTTCTGCATCCAGAAGCCGCCCGCTTCCAGGAATTCGTTCCCGTCGTAATCCCGCCAGGGCAGGTAGGTTTTTTCGATCTCCCGCCAGACCGTTTTGCGTTCCTTTGCCGTCATATCCGGCTTTTCGAACACCCGGTGCTGGAATTCGTCCACCGAAACGAGGTAGGGAATGGTGGTCAGGGTAGAGGCGAGGTGGGCGTAAAGGTATTCACCGGTTTTTTCGCCGAAGAACTTCTCCATATACGGATAGGCAAAATGCTCCATGGTCATGGAATGGATCTCGTTGATCTCGCTGGTGGAGCCGCAGATCGCCAGGATCGGCAGGGTGCGCGAGGCGACATAGGCCTGAAAGGCATGGCCGGCCTCGTGGGTCAGAACGTCGACGTCCGCGCTGGTGCCGTTGAAGTTGGAGAAGATGAAGGGCGCCTTGAAGGACTCAAGGAAGGTGCAATACCCGCCCATGTGCTTGTTTGGCCTGGTGACGAGGTCGAAAAGGTCGTGCTCGATCATGAAATCGAAGAACTCCCCGGTTTCTGGGGAAAGCTCGCGATACATCCCGCCCGCCGCGTTCACCAGGCAGTCCATATCGCCCACGGGGACCGCGTTGCCTTCGGGAAAGACCAGGGATTCGTCGTAATAGCGGAGCTTGTCGATCCCCAGGCGGCGGCGCTGAAGCTCAAAAATACGCGCGCAGGCGGGAACGATCACTTTTTTGACCTGTTCCCGGAAGGCGGCAACGTCCTGCGCCGTGTAATCGAAGCGGTTTTTGTTGAGGTACGCGAGCTCGGTATAATTTTCAAACCCGAGCTTTTTCGCCATGCGCACGCGGATTTGAACAAGCCGGTCGTAGATCCCGTCCAGCTTTTCGGAAACGCCTTCATAAAGCTTCGCCCAGGCCAGGAAAGCCTCTTCGCGCTCCGCTCTGTCGGTGCTTTGCATGTGCTTCAAAAGGCCGTAAAAATTGCAGGCTTCGCCACAAAAATCCGCCGAGCAGGCGGCCACGGTCTTGGAATACTCCTGTTCCAGGTTGCTTTCTTCCACAAGATCCCCGGCGATCTCCTCGCTCATGATCCTTTGGGCGTTTTCCGCCTTTTTGATGAAGATGGCGCCGAATTCTTTGGCGAATTCGTCCTTGAAGGGCGACTCGGTCAGGGCCTGCGAGGCGCGCTTCAGCACCAGCATGTATTCCGGGGTCACCGCGTTGAAGTAGTTGATCTCGCCGTCGTAGAACTCGTTTGCGGTATCCATCGTGTTTCTGATGCTGGCGATGTTGTACATCGTGGAAAACCCGGCGTCCAGCTCCTCCAGGCGGACGTAAAGCGCCCGGGCCTCCTCATAGGAAGAAGCCGCGAGGAAACCGTCTATCGCGGCGTTCAATTCCTTTTTGATGGTTTCAACGTCCGGGCGATCGTATGTAAGCTGTGGGAATTTTTGCATGTGCTCCTCCTCGTTTTTGGTGCTTGTTTCAATACTAATCCCCAAACGGCCGGCAGTCAACACCGGGCCAATCAAAAAGCCGCCTTCGGCTGCATCACCGAAGGCGGCTTGAGAAAAACCAGGGTCAGAATTGGGAGCGCTCCACATAGTGGGTGTGCAGCAGCTCGTGGGACTTGTGGCTGTTCGGCTTGCCTAAAAACTCCTCGTAAAGCTTGATGACAGAGGGGTTTTTGTGGGATTTGCGGATGACCATTTTGCGGTCGACGCCATAGGTGGCCTTTGCGCGCTCGGCCTTGGGGTCCACGAAATAGCGGGTCAGGGCGTTGACGATCGGCTGGCCGCCGCCGGTGACGCAGCCGCCCGGGCAGCCCATGATCTCGATGAAGTGATAGCTCTTTTCGCCGGCCTTGATGGCGTCCAGCAGCTTTGCGGCGTTTGCCGTGCCGTGGGCGATGGCGACTCTGATCTCCGTCGGTTTGCCGTCGATGGGCAGGGTGAGCGCGGCTTCCTTGATGCCCTCGATCCCGCGGACCGCGGAGTATTCGAAATCTTCAAGGTCCTCACCGGTCAGAATGTCCGCCACGGTGCGCAGAGCGGCTTCCATCACGCCGCCGGTCACGCCGAAGATGACCGCCGCGCCGGTGGAATCGCCCAGCATGTCGTCGAATTCCTCGTCCGGCAGGTTGACAAAGTCGATGGCGGCCTGCTTGATCATGTTCGCAAATTCCCGGGTGGTCAGGTTGGCGTCCACGTCCCGATAGCTTTCGCGGCCCATTTCCGGGCGGATGATCTCGAACTTTTTCGCCGTGCAGGGCATGACGGAAACGACGAAGATGTCCTTCGGGTCCAGGCCGTTCTTCTGGGCGAAATAGGTCTTGGTGATCGCCCCCTGCATCTGGTTCGGGCTCTTGCAGGTGGAAAGGTTGGGGATGAATTCGGGGTATTCGTGCTCGCAGAACTTGACCCAGCCCGGGGAGCAGGAGGTGATCATCGGCAGCACGCCGCCGTCCTTCAGCCTGCCCAAAAGCTCCGTTCCCTCTTCCATGATGGTGAGGTCCGCGCCAAAGTCCACGTCGAACACCTTATTCGCCCCAAGGCGGCGCATGGCTGCGACCATCTTGCCCACGCAGGCTGTGCCGATGGGCAGGCCGAATTCCTCGCCGATGGCGACGCGCACCGCCGGCGCGGGCTGGAAGACGACGAACTTGTTCGGGTCCGCCAAAGCTTCCCAGACCGCGGCGGTGGAATCCTTTTCAAACAGTGCGCCCACGGGGCAGGCGGCGATGCACTGGCCGCAGTTGATGCAGGCGACTTCCGAAAGGCTGTGGTCAAAGGGAACGCCGACTTCCGTCGCAAAGCCGCGGTTCTGCATGCCGATCACGGCCACACCCTGGGTCTTTTCGCAGGCGGCGACGCACCTGCGGCAGAGGATGCACTTGGAATTGTCCCGCACGATCGAGGGGGAAAGGTCGTCAAACCGGTTTTTGGTGGGCTTGCCGTCATAGGGGATCTCCCGCACGCCCAGCTCGTCGCACAGGGTTTGCAGTTCGCAGCTCTTGTTGCGGACGCAGGTCAGGCATTCGCGCCGGTGGTCGGAAAGGATGAGCTCCAGCACGAATTTGCGGCCGTTCAGCACGGCGGGGGAGCGGGTCAGCACCTCCAGCCCTTCGGAAACGGGCAGGGTGCAGCTGGCGGAGAGGCGATGGGTCTTCGCGTCCTCCACAAGGCACATGCGGCAGGCGCCGATGTTGTTGATATCCTTCAGGTGGCAGAGGGTGGGTATCTTGATGCCGTTTTTCAGCGCCGCTTCAAGCACCATGGTACCCGCTTCGGCCTGCACGTTCATACCGTCTATTTTAAGTGTTACCATGAGTATGTTCCTTTCGTTTGAATGACGCTCATTACCGTTTGGAGATGGCGCCGAACCGGCACTTTTCGATACAGGCGCCGCACTTGATGCAGGTCTTCGTGTCGATCGAATAGGGCTTCTTCAGCTCGCCGGAAATGGCGTTTACCGGGCAGTTCCTCGCGCAGAGGCTGCAGCCTTTGCACTTTTCGGGGTCGATCACGAAGGAGAGCAGCTTGCGGCAGACGCCGGAGGGGCAGCGCTTTTCGTTGATGTGGGCCTCGTATTCGTCCCTGAAATAGCGGATGGTGGACATGACGGGGTTCGGCGCGGTCTGGCCCAGGGCGCAAAGCGCGGTGGCGCTGATGTTTTTCCCCAGCGTTTCCAGCCGCTCGATGTCCCCCGGCTTGCCGCGGCCTTCGGTAATGTCCGTCAGCAGGTCGAGCATTCTGCGGGTGCCGATGCGGCAGGGCGGGCATTTTCCGCAGGATTCGTCCACCGTGAATTCGAGATAGAACTTGGCGATGTCCACCATGCAGGTGGTTTCGTCCATGACGATCAGGCCGCCGGAGCCCATCATAGAGCCGATGGCCGTCAGGTGCTCGTAATCGATGGGCGTGTCGATCAGGCTGGCGGGGATGCAGCCGCCGGAGGGCCCGCCGGTCTGGGCGGCCTTGAACTTCTTGCCGTTCGGGCAGCCGCCGCCGATCTCATAGATGATGTCCCGCAAGGAGGTTCCCATGGGGACTTCCACCAGGCCGGTGTTGTTGATCTTGCCGCCCAGGGCAAAGACCTTTGTGCCCTTGCTGGTCCCGGTGCCGATGGAGGAATACCATTCTGCACCGTTTAGGATGATCTGGGTGATGTTCGCGTAGGTTTCCACGTTGTTCAGCAGCGTGGGTTTGCCGAAGATGCCGCTGTTCGCCGGGAAGGGAGGGCGGGGCCGGGGCTCGCCGCGGTTGCCCTCGATGGAGGCGATCAGCGCGGTTTCCTCGCCGCAGACGAAGGCGCCGGCGCCCAGGCGCAGCTCGATGTCGAAATCAAAGTCCGTGCCGAGGATGCCCTTGCCCAAAAGGCCGTATTCCCTGGCCTGTTTGATGGCGATGTTCAGGCGCTTGACGGCGATGGGGTATTCGGCGCGGATGTAGATATAGCCCTGGTTTGCGCCGATGGCGTACCCGGCGATGGCCATGGCCTCCAGCACGCAGTGGGGGTCGCCTTCCAGCACCGAGCGGTCCATAAACGCGCCGGGGTCGCCCTCGTCCGCGTTGCAGGCGACGAATTTCCGGTCGCCCTTGGCCATTTGGGCAAAATACCACTTCCTGCCCGTGGGGAAGCCCGCGCCGCCGCGGCCGCGCAGGCCGGAGGCGGTGACGGTGTCCACCACGTCCTTCGGGGCCATCTCGGTCAGGCATTTGGCCAGGGCCTTGTAGCCGTCGAAGGCGATGTATTCGTCGATGTTCTCGGGATCGATCACGCCGCAGTTATGCAGGGCGATGCGGCACTGCTTCTTATAAAAATCGATCTCCATCAGGGGCTTCGTGACGTTGTCCTCGGAGACGGATTCGGAATAAAGGTATTTGGTGCAGATGCGGCCCTTGAGAAGGTGCTCCTCCACGATTTCGGAAACGTGGTCCTCGGTCAGCCTGGCGTAAAAGGAGCCTTCGGGGTAAATGATGCAGACCGGCCCGAGCTCGCAAAGGCCGAAACAGCCGGTGCGCACGACCTGGACTTCGTCGGAAAGGCCCGCGCGGGCGATTTCTTCCTCAAATTTGTGAATCAATTGGCTGGAACCGGAGGATGTGCAGCCGGTGCCGCCGCAGATCAGAACGTGTGAACGGTAGAACTTCATGGTGACAAAACCTCCTGTGCGCCGTCTTAGTTGTTCTCGAAATAGCCAATGGTGTACTTGTTCAGCACTTTGCCGTTGACCAGATGAGAAGCGACGATCTCGCGGGCGATCTCCGGCGTCACCTTGCAATATGTAACCTTTTCTTCGTCCGCTTTTGTGATTTCAACGATGGGCTCCAGCCTGCACAGGCCGATGCAGCCGGTCTGGGCGATGGTCACGTGATGAAGGTTGCGCTTGGCAACCTCGTCGATAAAGGCGGCCATGACCGGGCGCGCGCCCGCCGCGATCCCGCAGGTGGCCATGCCCACAACGACTCGGGTGGAATGCTCGTCCTTGCGGGTATTCAGGTTGTCGAGCGTCCTTTTGCGGATCGCTTCGAGATCAGCCAGGGTCTTCATTATTCAGGCACCTCCGTGTAAGTCTTGAATTCCTTCTTTCAGATTGTGACTCATCCATGCCAGGACTTCCGGCGTCGTCAGCGGCACGGGGCCAAGGGCGTTCCTTGCCTGCCGCGTGTCGAAGGCGTATTCCAGATCGTCAACCCGGTAATTTAGTACAAAGTCCGGCTTTTCCGGGTTGCAGGCGACGAGGGTGACCACGGTTTCCGCGATATCGCCCAAAGGGGGGCGGTCGATATGGCTCAGCCGGTAAGTCGCGGTAAGCGCGGTTCCCTTCCCCAATTCGGAACGGATGGAAAGATCGCCCCCACAGCGGAGCGCGCCGGCCTTCATCAGGGGAATTCCGAGGCCGACTTTTCTTGTGGACCGCGTGGTCGTAAAGGGGTCGGAAACGGATTTCAGCAGTTCTTTCGGCATTCCGCAGCCGTCGTCCGTCACGGAAATGGCGAGAAGATCGCTTCCTGTCTGTTCGTCGATCCCAATGGTGACGAGGGAAGCGCCGGCGGCGATGGCGTTCTGAACGATGTCCAGAATGTGCAGGGAAAGCTCTCGCATGGCGTTCGCGGCTTCAGCCGATCTCGCGGTATTTGGCGAGGATCTCGGCCACGCTTTGCGGCGTGAGCCTGCCGTAAACCTCTTCGTTTATCATGAGTGCCGGCGCAAGGCCGCAGCAGCCGATGCACCTGGCGGATTCAAGGGTAAAAAGACCGTCCGGCGTGGTGCTGCCGGGCTGGACCCCGAGCTGCTTCGCGAATTCGTCGTACACGTCCTGAGCGCCGCGAACATAGCAGGCGGTTCCGAGGCAGCAGTTGATGATGTTCTTTCCGCGGCCCGTAAGGGTGAAGCGCGAATAGAAGGTCGCCACGCCGTAGATGTGGCTCTTTTTGCAGCCCAAGTGTTTGCTGATGAATTCCTGGGTCTCTTCGTCAATGCAGCCGAAGAGGTCCTGCGCTTCGTGCATGACGGGCATAAGAGAGCCTTCTTTGCCCTTCCATTGGTCGATGGTTTGCTTTAATTTTTCATATTTTTGTTCTGTGGTCATTGCTGAACGCTACCTCCTTGTGACTTGGGAGTTTTATGATCGTCAGGGTGATTCGGGTACAAAAGGACGTCTTAAATCTGCAAATACCAATTCGAAACGATTGGACCAACACATTGTACCACAGCATAGATGTTTTTGGGAGCATAAGTTGATAAATTTTCGGCAAATTTGACTTGGCAATTTCTATACGGGAATATGAAAAAAGTTATGGGCAATAACCCGCCTCCAGGGTGGGGGTCAATTCAGCAAAAGCGCTGTATGGCCGCGTCCGCTCAAAAGCGACGCCAAGGGCGCGGGCTCCTGCAAGAACCTGAAAGGCTGTGGGGCGCCTGCCGATTTTTGAATTGGCGGCAGGAAACAGAGGATCGATGCCAAAACGCCCGAACAGCGGACGCGGGCTGAAGGCGCATTCATGAAAATGAATAAATATGCTTGCTTTATCAGGCAAAAGCGCATATACTGATCTCTGTCCGCCGCGCATGCGGCGGAGCCAGCGCCGCAAAGGAGTACACCGCCATGAACGAAAAACCGGCAGGCCGCTTCCTGCCGCAGATTGCCCTGCTTTCTGCAGCTTTGATCTGGGGGCTGTCCTTTGTGGTGATCAAAAATGTTTTGGACGTTTTTCCGCCCATGTATCTGCTGGCCATCCGTTTTACGGCCGCGTCCCTGATGCTGGCCGTACTGTTCAGAAAGCGGCTCAAAAAAATCGACAAGGGCCTGCTCGTCAATGCGGGAATCGCGGGAATCTGCCTGTTTGCCGCGTATACCACCCAAACCTTCGGCATAACGGAAACCACCCCGGGGAAAAACGCGTTCCTCACCGCGGTTTACTGCGTGATCGTTCCCTTCCTTTTTTGGATGGCCGGCGGCGAACGCCCCACGGTCTGGAACATTTCCGCCGCCGCGCTCTGCCTTTTGGGCATCGGGCTGGTTTCGATGTCGGACGGCCTGAGCATTGGCCGGGGGGATTCTTTGACCATCCTCGGCGGATTTTTATACGCCGTGCACATCGTCGTGCTTTCGCGCAGATGCGGCAAATACGACGCTTCTCTGGTGACGATCGTCCAGTTCGTTTCGGCGGGAATCTGCGCCTGGATCGCCGGCGGGCTGACCGAAAGCTTCCCGGCGGCTTCCGCCTTTTCCGGCGAAAGCCTTTGGAGGCTTGCGTATCTCACCTTCCTTGCTTCGGCTGTGGCGATGCTTTGCCAGACCTATGGCCAAAGGCACGCTTCCCCCAGCGCCGCTTCCATCCTTTTGAGCCAGGAAGCGGTTTTCGGCGTGGCGTGCTCCACGCTGCTTTACGGAGAAGTGCTGACCCCAAGGCTGGTTCTGGGATTTGCCGTGATCTTCGCTGCGGTCGTTACTTCGGAAACGAAATGGAGTTTTTTGCGGGCGCGCAAAAAGGCGCAAAGCGGCGCGGATGCATAAAAATTATAAACACCGAAGATTTTCTCGGGCTGTCCGGATCCACGGACAGCTTTTTTGATTTGAATACTTCGGCGCAAAGCCGTCCTGCGACGCGGACGACGCGATCATCATCCGAATTCGGCCGCCTTGAGGAAGAACGGGCGGCTTTTTGCTCGCCGCGGGCTGTTTCGCGCAAAGCGGTTTTTACGCGGGGAAAAAAGCCCGCGCCTTCATGCGCCAGCATATTCCAGTTCATTCCCCGGCATTTTGGGAATACTAGCGGTGACAAATATGAACCCGGCGCATTCAAAGCGTTGGCGCCGCGCGGTTGCCGCAAGATGCGGGCCGCTTTCCCGGAACCCTCAGACAGCGGCGGCAACGGCAAGCGCCGGGAGCGGACGCCGGCTCACAGCAACAATCAGGGAGGAAGCAAAATGAGCGCTTCGACTTTCATCGGAACAGGCATCAATCCGGACGGACCCGATCTGCCGCTGGGGCTGGGGATGCAGCTTGCGCAGGACCCCAAAGCCCTGGATACTTTCGGCAGGCTGACTAACGAGCAAAAAAGCGTGCTCATCGGATACATTCAGGGCGCGGCGACAGGGGACGACGCGAAGTATCGTCTGGCCGAAGCGCTGAAAATGCTGCATGATGGATTATGAAGCCCGGCGCCTTTGCCGGACAGAATAGGTGGCGGCTATGATCCGGTCAGTCTGGCATGAAAGTGTGAAGGAAGCCCTCCGGCCTCCGGCCAAACCGCCGGAGGGAAACATCAAGACCGATGTTCTGATCATCGGGGGCGGGATGGCGGGCGTGCTGTGCGCGTATAAGCTCCAGCAGGCCGGCGTCGCGTGCGTCCTGGTCGAGGCCAGGCGGATCGGAAGCGGCGTGACAGGCAACACCACCGCAAAAATAACGGCCCAGCACGGCCTGATATACGAAAAGCTGGTCAAGAAGTACGGCCTTGACGCCGCGCGCCAATATTATGAAGCAAACAGGCTTGCGCGCGACGAATTCGAGAGGCTGTCCGCGGTCTTTCCCTGCGATTTTGAAAGCAGGACCGCGTATACCTATAGCCTTACGGATCGGAAAAAGCTGGAAAACGAAGCAAAAGCCTATGAAAAACTGTCCATCCGGCCGGTTTTTCAGGAACGGCCGCCGCTTCCGTTCGGCGTGGCCGGGGCGCTGGGGATGGAAAACCAGGCCCAGTTCAATCCGCTGAAGCTGCTTTTCGCGGTGGCAAATGAGCTGAACATCTATGAGGATACCTTCGTCAGCGAGATCAAGGGAAACACGGCCTTCACAAAGCACGGCTCGATTGCGGCCAAGAGCATCGTTCTTGCCACGCATTTCCCCATGGTCAACATACCCGGGCTGTATTTCGTCAAGATGTACCAGCACCGCTCCTACGTGATCGCGCTAAAAAACGCGCCGGAACTGAACGGCATGTATCTGGACGAGCAGCAGAACGGCCATTCCTTTCGGAATTACGGGGATCTGCTGCTCCTTGGCGGCGGCGACCACAAGACCGGCAAACAAGGCGGCGGATACGAAGAATTGCGCAGCCTGGCGAAAAGCGCGTACCCGAACGCGGCGGAAAGATTCGCCTGGGCGACCCAGGATTGCATGACGCTGGACGGCGTTCCGTACATCGGCGCGCACAGAAAATCAGCTCCGCATATTTACGTGGCCGCAGGCTTCAACAAATGGGGGATGACAGGCTCCATGGTCGCGGCGAACGTATTGCGCGATTTGATCACCGTGGGAACGAGCGAATACGGGGGATTGTTCTCCCCCCGGCGCTCCATGCTGCATCCCCAGCTTGCCGTAAACGGATTCAGCGCCCTGGGCAATTTGCTGCTGCCCGGGAAGCGCTGCCCGCACATGGGATGCGCCCTCAGGTGGAACAAAGCCGAACGGACCTGGGACTGCCCCTGCCACGGTTCCCGCTTCGACGAGCGCGGGCGGCTGATCGACAATCCGGCAAAAAGGGGCATCTCCGTTGAATAGGTATTTCGAAGGCTGGTATTACAAGCACCAAAAAGGCGGCGCCATGCTCGCCCTGATCCCCGGCAGGGCCAACGGCGGGGCCTTTATTCAGGTGGTCACCGCCGAACGGGCGTACAACATACCCTATGATTTGGACGCATATCAAAAATCCGGATTTGCGGAAGTTCAAATAGGAAACAGCCGCTTTTTGCGAAGCGGGGCGGAGCTGAACATCCAGACGGAGCGGCTTTTCCTGACCGGATCGCTGCAATACCACAACCCGACGCCCATCGCCTATGACATCATGGGGCCGTTCCGATACCTTCCGATGGAATGCAGGCACAGCGTGGTCAGCATGGACCACGAGCTGGAGGGAGAGTTGATGCTGAACGGCAAGGCGATCGACTTTACGGGAGGCAGGGGATACATCGAGGGCGACCGGGGGCGGTCTTTCCCCGACCGATATGTCTGGGTGCAGTGCAACTGCTTTGACGAGCCCTGTTCCGTCATGGCGTCCGTGGCGAGGATCCCTTTTGCCGGAATGCGTTTTTGGGGCTGCATCTGCATCGTTTTTTGGCGGGGGAAGGAGCATCGGCTGGCGACTTATAAGGGGGCTAGGGTTTTGGCGCGATCCGGGGAGCGCATCGCGCTTGCCCAGGGCAAATACCGGCTGGAAATCACCCTGAAAAGCCCGGGCGGGCATCCGCTTTTCGCGCCGGACAAGGGTGATATGACGCGGATCATCCACGAAAGCTCCAACTGCGAGGCGAGGTTCAGGTTTTTTATCGGCAAAAAAGAGGCGTTCGACAAAACCAGCCGCCACGCCAGTTTTGAATACGTGTGACGCAGGCGCGAAAATACCGGAAGACGCCCAAGCGGGGATGCGCCTGTTATGTATGGAAAGGCCGCGCTGGCATTGACGCCCGGCGGCGCGAACCTTGCCGAGCTTTTTTATGCGATTACCCCCTCCTGCGCATTGACGCCCGGCGACGCCGTTTGACGAGCTCTGTGATTTTGTGCGTCCGGAAGGGAAAGCGGCCGCGAAGGCCCGGCTGATTCAAACAAATGCGAAAAAGCCCCCGTACGGGAGCTTTTTCTTTTGGCCCGCCAGCTGATGTTGCAGACGCGAGCGGAACGGATGTGAAATGAACGCATGCATGGACGGCAACACGCGCCTGTCAAGAACGCCAAAAAGCCGAAAGGCTTGCCGTTTTGCCCCCTTTTTATGGTAAACTATTCACGTGAACTTTTTGCGGGATGGGAAGGGTGTTGATGGCGGTGATCCGCCAGGGGGGATCGAATGCGGCTGCTGCATACAAAACCACAGCAAAAGGGGTCGAAAAAAGATGAGTGCGGATATGAGAATCAAGGATCTGGAATATTTTGTCGCCGTTGCGGAAGAGGGGAACTTTACGCGTGCCGCGCAGCGCCTGTTCATCGCGCAGCCCGCCCTCAGCAGAAGGATCCACGAAATCGAACAGCGGCTGGGCGCGGAGCTGTTCAAGCGAACGACCAGGAGCCTGACGCTCACCGAAAGCGGCGAGGCGCTGCTGCGCCGCTCCCGTGCGCTGCTCGCCGAATACGACGGGCTGCAGGAAGACCTGCGCCGCATTCGAACGGGCAAGGCGGAGAATCTTGTGATCGGCTACCATCCGATCCTCGGCCAGCCGCCCTATCTCGTGGAAACCATTCGCCGCATGGGCCTGCGGTATCCCGACGTGGCGATGAAGTTCCTGTGCACGTTTCCCCCGAATCTGATCGAAGGGCTGAAAAACCGCGAGATGGACTGCGCGCTCATATACGAGGGGTACGTGTGTTATTGCGCGGAACTGCAATATGAAAGGCTGTACCCCATCCAGACGATGCTGGTGGTATCGCGCAGCCATCCCCTGGCCAAACGAAAAAGCGTATCCTATGCCGAGCTGGACGGCCTGGATCTTGCGATCCTTTCGAAGGAGTGCACGCCGATGCAGAACAACAACACGCTGCGCTCCCTGCGCGCGTCGGGGGCGGAACCGAACAGCGTCATGACCACGGATAATCTCAACGAGCTGCTGCTCACCGCCCGCACGGGAAAAACGGCGGTATTCGTCTCCAGCGATACCTGTATCGACGAAGAGCTGACCGCTTTGCCGCTGATCGGGTCCATTACGCCGCCGGAACACCGGAATCGCGTCCTCGCGTGGCATTCGGACAATGCAAATCCATGCATCGCATCCTTTTTGTCCACGCTCAGAGCGTGCCTCCCTGACAATTTATGATCAATTTGTTATAGATAACCGCTTCCTGATTGTTTTTGGTATTTAACACCGAACCTGGTGTTACGTATAATCGTAATAGCGGATTTTTTAACAATCCAGCTCAAAACGAGATCAGGAGGGGTACAAAGTGAAACGAATCGCATTGCTGCTCTCGGTACTGCTGATCGCAGCCGCCTTATTCGGGTGCGCCGCGACGACCGCCGATCAGCCCGACAACCAGTCCCCGGTCCAGCCCGACGAAACGGCGCAGCCGGTGCAGACCGATTCTTCGAAGGTCACGTTCAACTATGTGGATACCATCGCGTGGGACGCTACCTACGACGTTGTGATCGTCGGCTACGGCGGCGCGGGCGCGGTGGCGTCCATCACCGCCAGCGACCTCGGCTCCCGCGTCCTCATGGTCGAGAAGGCGCCCAAGGGGGAAGAGGGCGGCAACACCCGCGTCTGCGGCCAGCACGTGGTGGATTTCACCAGCTATGAGGACGGCGTCAAGTATCTCAAGGCCGTCCGCGACCGCTATACCGTTTGGACGGACGAATGGATCGAGCTGTTCGTCGAAAAAACCGCGGAATTCGAAAAGTGGTGGAATGACTTCGGCTACACCGAATACGAGACGCGCCCCCGCGCGGATTACGCCCTGCCGGGCGCCGACTCCGTCATCATGTACTACACCGAGCTTCCCGGAAATCCCCGCCTGTGGACCGGCCTGAGCGAACAGGTGCAGAAGCGCGTCGGCGAGAAAAAGCTCGAGGTCTGGTATGAATCCCCCGCAACAAAGCTGATCCAGGACCCGTACACCAAGACGGTGCTCGGCGTCGCGGTGCAGACAGAGGGCCGCACGGTGAACGTCCGCGCGACTAACGGCGTCATCCTGGCCTGTGGCGGCTTTGAGAACAACCAGGAAATGATCCAGAACTACCTCCAGCGCCCGTACAACGGCCACCTCGGCACAAAATATAACACCGGCGACGGCATCAGGATGGCCATCGAAGCCGGCGCGGATTTGTGGCATATGTCCGCAACGTCCGGCCCTTACCCTGCCTTCGAGGATCCGGAAACCGGCATCGGCCGCATGATCACCTCCGCCGTGGGCAAAAACGCCGCGATTTTCGTCGGCCCGGACGGCACCCGCTTCATGGACGAGAACTACTCGCCGAAGCACGGGTACATCATGGTCAACGGCGTGTACTCCGTGATCAACATCCCGCCGGATTCCTGGATGGTTTTTGACAAGACGACCCTTGAGAGCAAGGAACTGCTGGCCGGCTTCGGCGAAGGCAACGCAACGGCGATCGCGAAGGGCTGGATCGTCGGCGGCGCCACAATCGAGGAACTGGCCCAAAAGACCGGCCTGGACGCCGCGGTTCTTGCCGCCCAGATCGAGAAATACAACGGCTTTGCCAAAAATGGTGAAGACGCGCAGTTTGGCCGCGCAGCCGAAAACCTGACCGCTTTTGACGGCAACGGCTATTATGCGGTGCGCGTGACGCCCAGCAACCTGAATACCCAGGGCGGCCCCGTGCGCAACACCAACTGCGAGGTGCTGGACACGACCGGCAATCCCATTCCCAACCTGTATTCCGCGGGCGAGCTCGGGTCCATGCACAGCGGCCTTTACCAGGGCGGCAGCAACGTGAGCGAGTGCTTTGTGACCGGCCGCATCGCCGCCGGCAACGCCTGTGCCGTCAAGGCTGCGCCCGCCTCCGTGACGCTGACCGTGGCCGAGCAGCCGGAAGCGTTCGTCAAGGCTGACGGCGGGGAAGCCGCAGACGCCACCGCCGCGGGCGAATACATCGGGACCGCCATGGGCATGGGCGGCGAGATCAAGCTGAAGGTCACGATCCTCAACGGCGAGATCCAGGATATTGAGGTCCTCAGCCACAGCGAGACCGAAGGAATCGGCACGGTTGCGATCGAACAGCTGATCCCCCAGATGATTGCCGCCAACGGCACCCGCGCGGTGGTCAGCGGCGAACCCATGGATGCGGTTTCCGGCGCGACGATTACCTCCAACGCCCTGTTCGCGGCTGTGGAAAACGCGCTGGCGGCCCAGAATTAAGCCGCGTCACAATAATCTAATTTGAATCAAGGACCTAAAAGCCCCGAAAACAGCCGTTTTCGGGGCCTTTTTTTAGATGGGAAGCCAGCCGCTTTGAATCCACCTGCGCATCCTTGACCCGGCGTCTTTTTTGGCATAAAATCACCCCGATTGAAGGCACCGGCCGGGTGCCTGATCCGCGCAAAAAAGACCGCAGGAGCGGTCTATTCATCGCAAAAATCAATTATGCGGGCCGCTTTTCAGCGCCGGTCAGCTTCGGCTTGAACGTGTACACAAATGATAAGGAAGAAAATGAACAGCTGGAGCGTGAAGATGGTCAGGCGTTCCGTCACGCCGAGTATGTTCCATCCGCTTGCCATGCCGACGGGCGTCATGGGGCCGAAGACCGTCATTAGGATCGCCGCCGCCAGACTGACGCCGCCCAGGAGCTTTAACTTCTCCTTTTTCAAATAGCCAAAGGCGGTGAGATACAGCGAAAGCAGGGTGGTCAAAACGACGGCTCCGGATACCGCAAGGTGCATCATGTTTTGAAAGTTTATGGCGGTTTTGCCCTCTGCGAGGGGGGAAGAGCCCGTACCCCAGGAAGGACGTGGCCGCCATCGCGAGAAACACGGCGCAGCCGATCCTGGTGGGGGGCTGGTATGCTTTGAAGGCTTTCATGGCCATTCCGGCGGCAAAAAGGAGGAGGCACAGGCCATAAACCACCGCGAATATGCGCACAAGGTTCGCGTTCGGCGCGCCGAACGCAGTCAGCGAACTGATGTCCATGGCGACCCGGTTGCATTCCTGCCAAAGGAACCGGCCAAAAATACGTGGATAAAGTACGTGATAACGCTTATCATACCAAGGGGCATAAGATGGTTGGCGGCCTTTATGGCGGCATCCCCCCGACGGTTGTATTTGTGCTCATTATAGCACCTGTTTTTGGTGGATTCCACCCTTTTGACCGACAGGAGTCCGTCCTGGCCCCGCCGTTTTCGGCGTTCGGAAAGGCGGGGGAAGGCGCCTTCTTCGGAATGGGACTGCGGCGATTCGGCCGCGCAATGCCGCTGAAAAGAGAAAGGAACAACATGCAAGCTGGATGGAATTTGGAACACAGTTACGCAAAACTGCCCGGATTGTTCTTTGGTTTTCAAAACCCGGAGCCTGTGCGCGCGCCCGAGCCGGTCATCCTGAACGCGCCGCTGGCGGCGGCGCTGGGGCTGGACTTCCAGGCGCTTCAAAGCCGAGAAGGCGTAGAGACCCTCGCCGGGAACCGGCTGCCGGAAGGCTCCGCTCCGCTGGCCCAGGCTTACGCCGGCCATCAGTTCGGATACTTCACCATGCTGGGGGACGGCCGCGCCCTGCTGCTCGGGGAGCAGATCACGCCCGCGGGCGAGCGGTTCGACATTCAGCTGAAGGGTTCCGGAAGAACCCCCTATTCCCGGCGGGGGGACGGCAGGGCGGCCCTTGGGCCCATGCTGCGCGAATACGTCGTCAGCGAGGCGATGCACGCCCTGGGCATACCCACCACGCGCAGCCTAGCCGTGGTGCTGACGGGCGAGCCGGTAATCCGCGAAGAAGTTCTGCCCGGCGCGGTCCTGACCCGGGTGGCCGCCAGCCATCTGCGCGTGGGCACGTTTGAGTACGCCGCGCAATTCGGCACTGCCGGGGACCTGCAAGCCCTGGCCGATTACGCGATTTCGCGCCACTTCCCCGAAGTTGCAAACGAGCCGGACCGCTATCTGCTGATGCTGAAGGAAGTCATCAACCGCCAGGCCGCGCTGGCGGCCAAGTGGCAATTGGCCGGTTTCATCCATGGCGTGATGAATACCGACAATATGGCCGTCAGCGGGGAGACCATCGATTACGGACCCTGCGCCTTCATGGACGCGTACGACCCCGAAACGGTGTTCAGCTCCATCGACGTTGAGGGCAGATACGCCTATGAAAACCAGCCGGGCATTGCCGAATGGAATCTGGCGCGGTTCGCCGAGTCGCTCCTGCCGCTGCTGGATGCGGACCACAAAAGGGCGGTCACGCTTGCCCAGAACGCGATTTTCGATTTCGCCGGGCTTTTTCGCGGCTATTGGCTGGCGGGCATGCGGGCAAAGCTGGGGATCTTCAACGACGAACCGGAGGACGAAGCCCTCGCGGAAACGCTGCTGCGCTTGATGCGGGAGCACCGCGCGGATTACACCAACACCTTCCTTGCTCTGACTTTCGACAAAACCGGGGATACGCCGCTTTTTGCCGGCGCTGAATTCGGCAGATGGATGGAGGACTGGCGCCGGCGGCTGAACAGGCAAGAGGAAGGGGCGTCTTCCTCGAAGGAGCTGATGAAAAACAACAACCCCGCCCTGATCCCCCGCAACCACAGGGTGGAAGAAGCCCTCAAAGCGGCGGCGCGGCGGGATTACGGAAAGATGGAGCGCCTGTTGGCAGCCCTTTCGCGGCCGTTTGCGCACACGCCCGAGCAGGCCGAATTCGCGGAACCGCCCGCGCCCTCCGCATGCCCCTACAGAACCTTTTGCGGAACATGATGCCGCGCCAAGATGCTGTTTAGAACCACGCTCCCGCGTGGGGAGCGACCAGAATAACAAGTACAGAGCAAGGGCGCAATAGAAAAACGGGCCGACCCGTGTTGGGCGCCCGTCAGCTTCGGCTTGCGGGTACTTATTTATTTGAAACCAACAGAATTCCATTACATATTTCATTACAGATCATGCCGGAAAAGCATGTAATAAAAGCATAATATACGATACTTTACCAAGAAAAAGTGAAGTCGTTCGGGGTGGGTCTTTTTTTATCGGCGCCATTTGTACTTTGGCGGTGGCTCGAAGGATCAGATTAAGCATAATTGGCGCATTTTTGTAAAACCAACACAAATTTCGTGGCACTTTTCGCGGCACACCTGCACTGTAAAGCGTGCCGCAAAGCAATAAAAGATTGCAATCTACCAACCAAATGTTATACAGAGAAGTACCCTATTTATCTAGGAAAAATGAGAAAAGCCCCTGATCTAGGGGCTTTGGTAAATGGCACCCGGTAGGGGAGTCGAACCCCTGTCGCCGCCGTGAGAGGGCGGTGTCCTAGGCCACTAGACGAACCGGGCAAACTGACAGGTGTTATTATACCAAATGCCCGGAAGAAGTCAACAGTTTTTTGCGCGGTCAAAGGCATGCCGCGCCGCCGCGGGTTTTTAAAAGGGTTCCTCCGGCAGGAGTCCGTCCGACAGGAATTCCTCCGGCAGGAGTTCGTCCGGCGTAGCATCCTCCTGTTCCGGAATATCCACATACAGCGCGACGCAGTCCCAATGGCTGAAAGCCTCCAGTTCGTTTTCGTCCAGCTTGCCGTCTGCAAGCCCTTCCTCGAACAAGCCCACCAATACCATGTTTGCCCGCTGGTCAATCCACACGTTGAGCCAACCGTTGTAATCGAGGGTAAAGCCCTTGCCGTTTTTGATGGAATCCCGAGCTTTTGCCAATTCGGCATAGGAGAACGCTGCGGGTTCGAGCGGGATTGCATCTGCGTATTTTTTGGTCATCAGCTTCGTCAGCGCCTTTTTGCCCGCCTCCATGTCCCCGGCGATCAGAAGGTGCAGGTTCCCGTTTTCGCAGAAGTAGTAACCGCCGTACCAGTCCGGAAGCTCCCCGTCCATCAGGTACCCCAGCGTTTGCACCAGGAGGCCCCCCTCGAACGCGGGCCCTTTTTGGGAGGAGACGAAATCCCGGCAGACGGGGCATTGCGGCGCCAGCCGAAACGGCGGACTGTCATCCTTGATTCTCAGGTTGATTTTGTCACCGTACAGAGTCGGGTTTTCGTGGCCGTGCCGAATCAGGGTATAGCCGTTTCCGGCCGTCGCGTCGAACACATCGAAGGTCAGCATGACCAGCGGCGAATCCGGGCCCGGCTTCTTTGTCAGATAGCCCCAATCCCATGCGGGCTGTCCGCTGGCGTAAAGCGCGCCGGAACCGTCGGCAAACACGCTGTGGGTCCGCCCGGTGTCAAAGGCCGCGAATTTGCCGATGCGGGTGAAGGCGGTCTGGTATTTCTCGTCCGTGTATACGCCGATCTGGCCGTCGGCGTTCAGCCCCGCGCCGTAAACGAATCCGTCCTCTTTTTGGATCAGGCTGTGATACCCGCCGCAGGAGAAGGAGACGACCCCCTCCGCCACCCGGACGGGCGTGCTGCGGTCGGCTATGTCGCCCGTTCCGAGCTGGCCGTAGCGATTCCTTCCCCAGGCGAAAAGCTCGCCGGTTTCGGTCAGGGCAAAGACCGCGGAATACGCCGCGTCAACGGCGGCGACGCCCTTGAGCACAAGGCCGGGCTTTGCGCGAAACAACCTGCCCCCGCCCAAGCCGAGCTGGCCGTAAAGATCGTACCCCCAGGCGTAAAGCTCGCCGGATTCCGTCAGGGCATAGGAGGACCAGCTGCCCGCCGCAACGGCCGCAACGCCCTTCATGACGGCGGCGGGCTCGTCCGCGCTTTCCGTGCTGTTCGTTCCGAGCTGGCCGTAGCGGTTGTCCCCCCAGGCGTAAAGGGTGCCGTCTTTTGTGGCGGCCAGGGTGTGCTGCTTGCCGAACGCGGCGGCGGAAACGTCCTCCATCTCGACGGCAAGCGGCACATTCCTGAAATACTCCAGGTATCCCCCGGATTGGCCGCCGGCGGAAGCTTCCGACAGCGCGCCGGCAAAAAGCAGTCCGTCTTTGATATATCCCATCCGGTCGTCCGCGGCGATGATTTGGGTGATTGTGAAGGGTTCGGGCTCCCAGAGCACCGCGTAAAAACAGGCGGACGCCATGAACGCGCAGACCAGAAAGGAAAGAAGCAAGCGTTTCAGGCTGTTCACAGGCAAAGCACCTCCTAAAAACTATTCATATAGTAAAAAATACCTACTTAATATCATAAGGGCACAAGCCAAGGGATTCAAGGCAGGTTTGTTAAATAGATGTAAACAAAAAAGTGCTCGCAAAGAGAAGAAAATACTTGACAACAGCGCCGCCATGCTATAACTTATATATACAGGTACAGAACACACCCCGGACCCGCTGAAACAAATGAATCAGCAACCCGTTCCGGCATGCCGGGTTGTTGACACGGACTCACCTTTGCTTGTATAATCATGTAAACCAAAGGCTATTCATCGTCATGAATCTTTTGGAATTGGTATTACGTGATGAACATGGGAGGCAAGCATGCTGGACAGGAACAATCCAAAGCCCTTATACGCTCAGCTTGAGGATCTGCTGCGCACATCGATCATGAATGGCGAATGGCAGGTGAACCACGCGATTCCGTCAGAAAACGAGCTCAGCAAAACGTATGGGCTTTCCAGGATGACCGTCCGCGCCGTCATTACCATGCTTGTGAAGGAGGGCCTCTTGTACCGCGTGCAGGGCAAGGGCACCTTTGTCTCCGAACCGAAGATCTCGACGCGTTCGCCGGCCTATATGGGCGTGCGCGAGCAGCTTGAACAGATGGGCTACGAGATCCGCACCCGTCTCGTCAAATTCGAAAAGATCCCGGCGAATAACAACATCGCCTCGGCCCTGGGCATAACGCCGGGCGACACGGTCACCTATATCGAGCGCATCCGCTACACCGGCGATCAGCCGATCAGCCTTCATCGTTCCTATATTCCCGTTTCCCTTTGTCCCAGCCTTGAAGAGGCCGACCTTGAGGGCGAACAGCTCTGCGTGATCGTGGAGCGCCAGTTCGGATACAAGACGGCGTCGGTTTCCGAATCGCTGGAATCCGTCCCCGCGAACGCGGAAGAGGCCGAGCTCCTGCAGATCGACAGGGGATACCCCCTTTTGATGCTGGAGGACGTCAACAAATCGGCGGACGGCAGCATTTTCGAATACACAAAGGTGCTGTTTCGGGGAGACAAGGTCAAGCTTCATTTTGAATATGAAGCGTAGCGCGGAAGGGCGGAATACCCCTCTCGCCCGATGACCGGAAATAAAAGGGACGGCAAAGATCCAGCTATCCCTTTTCATTTAGCCATGCTTGTCTATACATAAACAAGCATGTATTAACCCGAAAGGAGGGGTTTGTATGTCGAATCTTTTTTCAGAAATACTGATGCAGGCGAAAAAAGAGAGGAAGGCTGTTGCGTCCATCAACATCCTGAACTACAACACCGCAAAAGCCGTGATCGGCGCGGCGGAAAGGGCGAACCGGAACGTGATACTCCAGCCGTCCACGGGAACGGTGAAACGGTACGGGGTGAAGCCGATGTTCCGTATGCTGGACGGTTTGAGGCGGGATGCGGGGGTAAAGGTGGCGATCCACCTGGATCATTGCATGGACACGGAGCTGGCAAAAGCCTGCGTGGACGCCGGCTGGGACGCGGTGATGATGGATTTTTCCTCGCTTCCCATGGAGGAAAACATCCGAAAGACCAGGGAAATGGTAGAATACGCCCACGCCCGCGGCGTGGTGGTGGAGGGCGAGGTCGGGGTGATCAGCGGAGTGGAGGACGAGATCTCCCACGACGAAGCCCGCGCCGCGACCTTTGAGGACACCATGGATTTCATCGAACAAACCGGGGTGGACGCCATCGCGCCGTCGATCGGAACGGCCCACGGGGTGTACAAGGGCGTTCCGGTGCTGAATTACGGGCTGGTGGAGCGCCTTGGAAAAGAAAAAACGCCCATCGTCGTCCACGGGGGCACCGGGCTTTCGGTGGAGGCCTTCCACAGGCTGACGCGGCTCGGCGCGGCGAAGATCAACATTTCCACAGCGTTGAAGAATATTTATCTCGGCGAGACCAGAAGGCTCCTTGAAGACCCCAAGATCAACCCGATCAAGCTGGACGAAGGCGTGGAAAAGGCCGCGAGCGAGCTGATCGAGCGGCACATACGCGTCTTTGCCGGAGAAACCCTCGAACTCTAGGCATCCCCCCGGTCCGTCGCGCACCCGGTTCTTCCCATCCTTTTAATTATTGAGGAGAAAGCCATGAAAGCTCCATATCCGGTCGATCTTCACACCCATACCGTCAACAGCGACGGAAACGACACCCCCTACGAGCTGGTGATGAACGCCGCGGCCCGGGGGATCAGGATACTCGCGGTGACGGACCACGACGTGATCCCGCCAAAAACCGCCCAAATCCCCGGAAACGGAGAACTGGACCTCGTTGGATTCGCCAAAAGCCAGGGCGTCGCGCTGATCCGGGGGATCGAATTTTCCTGCGAAACCACCGTGCAGGACGTGCACATCGTCGGCCTGGACTGCGACTGGGACGGCGATATCATGGCCGAAGAAGCCAGGGAAATCGCCCACAGCAAGGCCCGGGCGTACATCGAAACGGTCAGGCGCCTCAACGAGCGGGGCTACGCGATGGACATGGAGGAAATCCTCGGCCTTGGCGGCAAGCGGATCGACATTCTGGAATTGCAGAAGAAGAGAATCTTCGACATGATGGCCCTGAAGGGCTATACGCCCGACTGGAAAAGCGCGAAGCTGCTGGTGCGGGAGGATCCGTACCTTTCCGTCGAGCGTGAAAAGCCCTCCGGCGCGCACATCATCGAAGCCATCCACAAGGCCGGGGGCATCGCGATCCTGGCCCACCCGGTGCTGATTGACGAAATCGTCTTCAAGGACGGGAAAGAGATGACCCGGTGGGAATACATCGACACCCTTGTCGAAGCCGGGCTGGACGGAATCGAAGGCAGGTACACCTACGACAAAACGAGCTGCAAGGACAAACGCCCGCGGGAAGAGATCTGGCAGGACGTTCTCGGCCATTACAGCGGCAGGCTCCTGATCTCCGCCGGTTCGGACTACCACGCGGACGTGAAAAAGGGAACGAAGAACCAAAGGGAATTGGGCGAGTGCGGCCTGACGATCGAGGAATTCATGGCCATACCAAAATTGAAAAAATTGTATGACGCGCTGTAAAATTCAGTGCCTCAAACTGTAAAGCACCCTGGGATTGTCAAGGGGCCGCCGCCCCTTGACTTTTAATCCGGCTCCGGCGGGCAAGGTGAATTGCCGCAAAGCGGCAAGAGAGGATGCCCTGGGATACATGTGCGCCGGAACGGACGAAAGCCGTAGGCTTTCCACCCTTTCGCGATTTGCTGTCCGCAAATGCACAGCATTTCAGGCAAATCGCAAAGCCTCAAAGTGTGCGCATGGCACGCTTTGACACAATCCGCGCAGTAAAATTCAGTGCTGTTGCCCGCCTCCCCCGGGCGTGATAGAATAAACGCATCACGCCCGGGGGTTTATTCATGAAATCAAAGAAATACTACTCAGAACAATACGAGGCCACCCCGCAGCTCAGCGGAAAAGAGGGAAGATGGCTCAAATACAATTACACATATAAAGGCGATTATTTCAGATACGACGTCCCCGACAAAAAGCTGCTCGTCATCCGGATCATTTTCGCGGCGGCCACCCTTGCTTGCGCGGCGCTCTTTGTGGCGGCGGGGTTGATGGACACTGCGGGAACAAGGCGGATGTGGGTGGCTTTGCCCTATGTCTGCATGTTCCTGCCCATCGGGTTTATGGTGTATGACTGCGTGAAGCAGTTCCTCGCAAAAAGGGAAATGACGGAAAAAGAGCGCGATTCGGTGGTTGCCGAGCTGAGAAAGGCCACCCTTGGCCTGGTGGTCGCTTCCGGGCTGACCGCCGCGGGAACGGCCGTGTTTCTTTTAACGGAGCAGGTCGCGGAACTTGCAAGAGAGTTGATTTTCCTGGGAATGATGCTTTTCGTATGCATGCTTGCATTCGCGTTGTGGAAATATCAACGATCCATTCCCGTTATAACCATAAAACAACAGCGGCAGAAAGAAGACTGAATATTCTAAAAACATGGAAAATTTGGACAAAATATTCATTCATGCAGTATATTCAAGGATATAATGCAAGTATTCATATTGACAGTTGAAACATAGTTGAGTATAGTTGAAAAAGTAGAATGCATCGGCAATATGTATGATTCAAAGTTGCCGCCTGCATTGCTAATTGATAAGGAGGGTATAAAATGAAGAAAAAGAACCTGGCGCTTGTTGCGCTCCTGGTTGCTTGCGTGATGATCGCTTCATTCGTGACCGGATGCGCGCCCGCAACGACCGAGCCGGAAGTAACGCCCGCTCCCGATGATGTGGAAGCGACCCCGGTTCCGGATGAAGCCCCCGGCGAGGCTGCGACCCGTGCGGACGGCAAGTCCTACCTCGAATACGAGGTGATCATCCCCGGCGACGGCGTGGGCGATCACCCCGCCTTTGCGATCCTTACCGACGCTCAGGCAGCCCTTGCCACCATCGGAATCAAGATCAACATCAACGACCCCACCGACTCCAACGTTCTGTGGGATGCCCTTGACGCCGGCGTCCAGGATATGTGGACCGCCGCCTGGGGCGCCACCATCGATCCGGATATGTACCAGGTGTACCATTCCAGCAACATCATGGGTCTTGGCGGTTCCGACTCCAACCATTACCGCATCTCCTCCGAAGCGCTGGACCAGTACATTATGGACGCCCGCACCAGCGACGATCAGGCTTACCGCAAAGCCATCTATAAGCTGGCCCTGGACGAGCTGGCCGACTGGGCCGTCGAGCTGCCCACCTATCAGCGCCAGAACTGCACCGTGTTCTCCACCCAGCGCGTGAAGATGGACACCGTGACCCCCGACATGACCACTTACTGGCTGTGGCTGAAAGCAAGCGAGACGATCGAGATGGTGGACCCCAACGATCCCCTCGTCGTCGCTTATCAGGAATTCTCTCAGAAATTCAGCCCCTTCTGGGCCGATACCGGCTATGATATGGACGCCGTTGAGATGACCCAGATCACTCCGTTGACCACCGACCGCCTCGGCGGCATCATCTACAATGCCATCGAGGGCGAGACCGTCAACTTCAACGGAACAGACTATCTCTATACCGGCCCCGCGGACATTTCCGTCGATTTTGACGAAGCCGCCAACGTGACCACCTATTTGATCAAGCTTCGCGATGACATCAAGTTCAGCGACGGCAAGCCGCTGACCGCCGACGATTTGATCTTCACCTATTATGTATACCTCGATCCTGATTACGCAGGCTCCACCACCCTGAATTCCTATCCCATCATTGGTCTGAAGAACTATATGACCCAGACCTCTGACGAGATCTACGCGGAGTACAGCGCGATCGTCGAAGCCATCTATGCGGCCGGCCCCGATCACGTGTGGTCCTCCGCCGATGCCTGGACCGAAGAAATGCAGCAGTATTTCTGGAACGGCCTGACCGCCAACTGGAAGGCTGACGTTTCCGGCATCGTCGATTACGTCATGGCCAACTACCTCAAGGACGATTACGCCACCAAATACGCAAACGGCCGCACGGCTGCCGATATCGAGGCTGACGAAAACCTGCACGTGATGTTCGGCATGGCGATGTGGGGCTTTGGCTCCTTCGACGCCGACGGCAACTTCGTTGGCGCCGCCTCCGGCAACAAGTGGACCCTTGAGGGCGACGACGTGCCCACCCTGGACGACTACTATGCAGAGACCTACGCCGCCTATGAGGGCGACCCCGACGCTTACGCGGCCACCGAATCCGCTGCCGGCGCGGACATCCGCGGCGCCATCAGCGGCGAATTCATCACCAAGTTCGGCAACGCCGACCCCGAAGGCGCAGGCGGTGTTCCCAACGTCTCCGGCATCAAGAAGCTGGACGAATACACCGTTGAGGTGCAGACCGAAGGTTTCTCCGCGCCCGCGGTCTACTCGATCTGCGGCATCCAGGTCGCCCCGCTTCATTACTATGGCGACGTGAACCAGTACGACTACGAGAACAACCAGTTCGGCCATCCCTTCGGCGATCTGTCCGTCGTCAAGGCGAAGCAGACCGTTCCCATGGGCGCCGGTCCGTACAAGTTCATCAAGTTTGAGAACAAGACCATCTACTACGAGGCCAACGAGCACTACTATAAGGGCGCTCCGAAGACCAAAAACGTGCAGTTCAAGACCACCACGCCTTCCGAAGTTGCGGCCGCCGTTGTGGCCGGCACGATCGACGCCGGTGAACTCTCCGGCACCCGCGCCTACTTCGACGAGATCCGCGGCTACAACACCAACGGCGAATTGACCGGCGATGTTGTGACCACCGCCCGCGTTGACAATCTCGGCTACGGCTATCTCGGCCTGAACGCCGCCACCATCAACGTTGCGGGCGACCCCGGCTCCTATGAGTCCAAGTGCCTGCGCAAGGCCCTTGCGACCGTGTTCGCGGTGTATCGCGACGTGGCGATCAACAGCTACTACGGCGATGCCGCCAGCGTCATCCAATACCCGATCTCTAACACCTCCTGGGCTGCGCCGCAGGCTACCGACGAAGGCTATGTCCACGCCTTCTCTGTGGATGTGAACGGCAATCCCATCTACACCTCCAGTATGACGCAGGAGGAAAAGTACGCTGCCGCCATCCAGGCCGCCCTCGGTTACTTTGAGGCTGCCGGCTTTACCGTCAAGGACGGAAAAGTCGTGGCCGGTCCCAAAGCATAATCTGACAATACTCGACTGACTGGTGTTGAGCCCACGAACAGTGGGCTCAACATCCGTATAAGCTTTGTTGAATCAACGCGGGTTCAGTCTGTATTTGTCGATTAACGGGGCCTCGCCGGTTGTGGCGCAAAAATTTAGAGAGCGGGGTTTTCCTATGCGCAAGTTCCTTGTCAGACGCCTTATACTGGGCATCATCATCATTATTTTCGGCTCGTTGATCGTGTACGCGGTCGTGCGCAGCCTGCCCACCTCCTATGTTGAGAACATTGCCAGGCAGCGCTCCATGCAGGCGAACAGCAAGAGCTATACCGAATGGCTCCAGCAGCTCAATACCTACTACGGCATGGATAAAAGCATCCCCGAAGGGTACGTCCATTGGGTTGGCCAGGCGGTCCAGGGCCAATTCGGGGACAGCTGGCAGTTCACCGTGCCCGTCACCCAAAAATTTGGTGAAGTCATCTGGTATTCCCTGATCCTGAGCGGCATTACCTTTATCATCGAATTTGCCTGCGCGATTCCATTGGGGATCCTGGCAGCGCGAAAACAATACAGCAAAGCAGATTACGCCGTTACGGTTTTTGCAATGATGGGTATTTCGCTGCCCACATTCTTCCTGGCGTCGTTACTTAAATATATATTTGCCATCAAACTGCATTGGTTCGATCTTTACGGCATGGTCGGAAGATACCACGAGCAGCTTTCGGGCTTTGGCCAATTCTTGGACATTGCCTGGCACTTTGTGCTGCCCGTCATTACCCTTGGCATGCTGAGCATCGGCGGATTGATGCGCTATACGAGAACAAACATGCTCGAGGTGCTGAATTCCGACTATATCCGCACCGCCCGGGCAAAAGGGCTTCCCGAAAAGACGGTCATCAACAAACATGCTTTCAGGAACACCCTGATTCCCCTGGTTTCTTATCTTTCCTACCTTCTGCCTTCCATGTTCGGCGGCGCGCTGATAACCGAAACGCTGTTCCAGATACCGGGCATAGGCTGGACGTCTTACCAGGCGCTGGTGGGGGGAGATATACCCTTTACCATGTTCTATATGACCTTTTTGATCATTCTTACCCAGATCAGCCTGCTGCTGGCGGACGTGATGTACGCCGTGGTCGATCCGCGCGTAAGGGCAAACTAGGGGAGGTGAGTACATGAACGGCAAATTCGATCAGGACGAAAAAAAAGTGCTTCACGACGTTGAAGAAACAGTCCACACCGCGTTGGACGACGAGCGCCGCATAAAGGTACTCTCCCCCTCCATGCTGGTCCTCAAGCGCTTCATGCGAAGCAAGCTCGCCATCACCGGACTCATCATTCTGGTTCTTATGTTCGCTTTCTCTTTCATCGGCGGGATTGTCAGTCCGTACGGCGAAGCGGAGGTTTTCAAAACCTATGAGCTGACGCCGACCCAGCACGCCAGCGCGATCTACAACAAGGAACTCAGATATACCGTCAAGGAAGGCATCATCTTTGACAATGCGGCCAGGGCGCGCATGGTGCTTGCCATCAATTCCGGCGAGAGCAATTTTACCGCCGGAGACAACATCTATCAGCTTGAGGTCGTCGGAGAGAATCTCTACGCCGTTTCCAGCACCATCACCGTGGCGAACGTTCACGTGCTCAAATCCTTCTATAATTATGAGGAGAGTCTTGAGGGCGGAATCGAAATCACCGATGCGTTCAAGGCCGCTTTTGAGGCCGCTCACGCCGCCGGCGAGGACACGATGGCCTATAAGGGCGAGGTGTATTCCATCGTTGGGAACGACAGGGATTACGACATCTGCATCGGCACGGAGATCGCCGTCGCATCCCTGAAGGTGTTCGACGCGTATGACAACGCCGATGCGCCGGTGGTCAATTCCGTTGATTTCCGCATTGCGGCCGAAGTCGCCGCCAACAAAAACGCAAAGTCCTTCGAGTCCGGCGGTGTGCGCTATGGCCTCGATTATGAGGATGGAAACATCGTCGTCCTCAAAGACGGCAAAAATTTTGCCGCAATATCCGATATCATCGTCAATCCTTCCGCCAGCGATATCACGCTGAGCATCGACTTCAAAGAGGAAGCCCGCAAGGCCATCGATGAACGGCAGGAATCGTTTGTTCTGACCAATGAAAACGGGGAGGAAGTGCGCTACACCGTTATGCGGTCGAACGCGAACTATGTCATCAGAACGGATAAACCCACCGAGCTGATCGACATGTACGCCCTTCCGTCCGCCGAGCACTTGCTGGGCACCGACGCAAACGGCATGGACGTGCTGACGAGGCTGATGTACGGCGGCCGCGTATCCCTGATGGTGGGTTTCGTGGTCGTGCTGATCGAGCTGCTGATCGGCGTTGTGCTGGGCGGAATTTCCGGCTACTTCGGCGGCTGGATCGATACGCTCATCATGCGGTTTGTCGATCTTTTCAACTGCATACCCCAGATGCCCATGCTGCTCATCCTGGTTTCGGTGCTGGACGCTTATAAGGTCACCCCGCAGATCCGGATTTATCTCTTGATGGTGCTGTTGGGCATCATGGGATGGACGGGAATCGCCAGGACCGTGCGCGGCCAGATCCTTTCGCTTCGCGAGCAGGATTTCATGGTTGCCACAGAGGCGACCGGCATCAGCGTCAGGCGCAGGATCTTCCGCCATCTCATGCCGAACGTCATGCCGTTGCTCATCGTCAACGCGACGATGAACCTGGGCGGCATCATCATTACCGAGGCGACGCTTTCCTTCCTCGGGCTGGGCGTCAAATACCCGCTCGCGTCCTGGGGAACGATCATCAACGCCGCGACCAATATCTACGTCATGACCAATTACTGGTTTATCTGGATGCCAGCCGGACTGCTCATTCTCGCCACTGTGCTCGGTTTCAACTTTGTGGGTGACGGACTGCGCGACGCATTCGACCCCAAGATGAAAAGGTAGGTGAGGGCGATGAGTATGTTAAGCAGGCACAAGGAGCGTTCCGAGGCCAAAAAGATCAACTATATCTCCGCCAAGGAAGCCCGCAGAATATCCAAAGAAAACAACAAGATCACGAAAGAGATCGAAAAGCGGCGCAACCGCAAGAACGTCGATCCGTCCGAATACACAACCGTGATGCGCGACCCCAACAACGTCGTCGAGTTTGACGATCTGCACACGTACTTCTTCACCGATATCGGCACCATCAAGGCTGTTGACGGCGTTTCGTTTGAGGTCCCCGTCGGCAAGACCGTGGGCGTCGTCGGCGAATCGGGCTGCGGAAAATCGGTGACCAGCCTTTCGCTCATGCAGCTTGTGCAGCGGCCCCAAGGCCAGATCGTCAAGGGGACGGTCCGCTTCGCCGGGTCCGACAGGGTCTACGATATCGCCAAAACGCCCATCGAGGCCATGCAGCATATCCGCGGCAAGGATATGTCCATGATCTTCCAGGAGCCCATGACCAGCCTGAACCCGGTTTTCCGCATCGGCGAGCAGGTGGACGAGGTCATCAAGCTCCATTATCCCGAAATGGCTGAAGAGCAGGTGAAAGCCCGCTCACTCGAAATGATCGAGATGGTCGGCATCGCGAACGGCGAGGGCGTTTACCGCATGTTCCCCCACGAGCTTTCCGGCGGAATGCGCCAGCGCATCATGATCGCCATGGCCCTTGCCTGCAGCCCGAAGCTGATCATCGCGGACGAGCCGACCACCGCGCTGGACGTCACGATCCAGGCCCAGATTCTTGACCTTCTGCGCACCCTGAAGGACAAGATCAACTCCAGCATCATGCTGATCACCCACGACCTGGGCGTCATCGCGGAGATGGCGGATTACGTCGTGGTGATGTACGCCGGCAAAGTCGTGGAAAAAGGCACCGCCCAGGAGGTGTTCCTAAACCCCGCCCACCCGTACACCATCGGCCTGATGGCCAGCAAGCCCGTCGTAAACAAGCGCGTGGAGCGGCTTTACAGCATCCCCGGCTCTGTGCCGAACCCGATCAACATGCCCGATTACTGCTATTTTAAGGACAGGTGCGAGAAGTGCATTCCCGCGTGCAACGGCGAGTATCCAAGGGAGATCAGGCTTTCCAAGACTCACGTGGTTTCCTGCTATTTGCATGCGGATAAGGAGGTGGCGCGCAATGATGGCTGAAAACAGAAGCAAAAGCGCCAGCGAATATATTCTCGAGGTCAAAAACCTTCAGAAGTATTACCCGATCAAAGCCGGTATGTTCGGCAAGGTCGTGGGCAATGTTAAGGCCGTGGACGGCGTTTCCTTCGGGATCAGGCGCGGCCAGACGATGGGCCTGGTGGGCGAATCCGGCTGCGGCAAGACCACCGTGGGCAAGACCATACTCGGCCTTCAGGAAAAGACCGGCGGCGAGGTGATCTTCGACGGGACGGAGCTTTTCTCCCTGCCCAGGGGCGAGCTGCGCAGGATACGGCCCAGGATCCAGATCATCTTCCAGGACCCGTATTCCAGCCTTTCGCCCCGGCTGCCCGTGGGCGAGATCATCGGCGAAGCCGTGCGCGAGCACAACATCGTTCCGCCGGAGGAGTACGACGAATACATCACCAAGATCATGCGCTCCTGCGGGCTGCAGCCCTATCACAAGGATCGTTACCCCCACGAGTTTTCCGGCGGCCAGCGCCAGCGCATCTGCATTGCCCGGGCCCTGGCCCTCAACCCCGAATTCATCGTCTGCGACGAGCCTGTTTCCGCGCTGGACGTTTCCATCCAGGCCCAGATCATCAACCTTCTTGAGGATCTGCAGGACGAGTACGGGCTGACTTATCTGTTCATCTCCCACGATCTGTCCGTGGTCGAGCATATTTCCGACGCTGTGGGCGTCATGTATCTGGGCGATATGGTGGAATACGCCGAAAAGGAAGAGATTTTCTCCAATCCGCTCCACCCTTACACCAAGGCGCTGTTCTCGGCCATCCCCATGCCGGACCCCACGATCAGGATGGAACGCATCATACTGGAAGGCAGCATACCCTCCCCCGCGAACCCGCCTTCCGGGTGCAAATTCCACACCCGATGCAGGGAATGCATGGAGGTTTGCAAGTCCGTCGCGCCCAAGGAGATCATCCTCGAGAACGGCCATATGGTCGTCTGCCACCTGTATGACAAGGAAGTGATGGCAGGCGGCGGAGAGCTCCCCGGAAGCGCTGGGAACAACGGTAAGAAAATAAAACAGACCAACCTGGCCGATGGGCCGAAGATACCAGATGAAAAAGAAAAAAGTGTATGATGACGACGACGGCCGCGTGATCGCGAACATGAACGTCCCCGGCATGGCCGGATACGTCGAAGGCGGGCCCTCCGCGGGATGCGATCCCGAAAACGGGGAAGCTCCTGCGCGGACCGACGCGAACGAGCTTTACGGCAAAGACCTTTGGCGGTTCATCCGCTCCGCCGTTGCCGCGGCCATGGTCGTGGCGGGCGTTATCGTTGCGGGAATGGTGCTGTTCACCCTGTTCTGCACGGAAATCTGGTTCAAATAAGCCTAAGGGGCGGCATTTTGTGCCGCCTCCGCCTGTAAACGGAGGGCAGCGAATGGATAAATGGCAAACAAGCATCAGAAGGCACGTTGTTTCCTGCCCGCACTGCAATAAGGAAGTGCTGGACCATATGACCGAATGCCCCTTTTGCAAGGGAAAACTGAAGCCGCGGTACTATACGTCCTCCCGCGACGCCGCGCAGGCAAAGAACCTGAAAAGAACGATGAACGTCATCGGGTTTGCCATCGCCGCGGTGATGATCATATGGCTGCTGCTTCGAAGGTTTGGGTGAGCGGAGCGCGTCTAACGCTTTTTATGGAAAATAGCAGCCCGGCGCACATTGCGCCGGGCTGTTGTTTTCCATCGGGGAGATCAAATATCCTGATTGTAGATTTTTTTGACGTATTTCCCGCCCGGCAGCATGATGAAAAGCACAGCCAGGAGGTTGACCGCCATAAAGCACGCCACAACATAAGGCGCGGGCATGACGTCGCCGAGAACGCCGGCAATCAGCTGGCCCAAAAGCGTGCCGATGGTGGTGATCATCAGGAAAAGGCCGTTGAACCTTCCCCGCATGTCACAGGGAATGTAGTTCTGGGTCGCGGAAATCCTGATGTTGTAGGAAGTCACCCCCAGAACGCCGGTCAAAAAACAGAACGCCATCATGACGGAAACGGGCATGAACAGCAGCGCGCCCTCCAGCACCGAAATGGTGAGATAAACAAAGATCGCGATCGAGAATTTGCGGTGCGCCGGGTATTTGAACCGGTAGTGGATCAACCCGCCGACCAGCCTGCCCACGGTGGACATGCCCATCACGATCGTGTACATGGCCACGGTGAGGCCGGGCGTGGTCTTGAAAAAGGGCAGCATGACCACGTGCATCGCCATCCCGGAAAACATGGACACGACGAAATAAAGCGTGATGGTCAAAAGGCCCTTTTCGCGCCGAAGATACGCGGCGCCTTCCCTGAAATCCTCCCTGTATTGCCTGAGGTGGTACGCGGCGGGAACGCCCCTCCTGTGCTTTTCCGCCGTTTTCGAAATCCGGGTTTCGAAGATCGCGGCGATGAGGTAGGAAACCGCGTTGAAGAAAAACAGCGGCGCAAGGCCGATGGTCTCATAAGCCAATCCGGCCAGGGGGACCATGATGGTATTTGCCAGGGGGTAAATGAGGCTGCTGATCGAATAGGCCTTGGAAAAATTGCCCTCGCTGATCAAATCCGGGTAAAAGCTGTCGTAAGCCACGGAATAAATGGCGTTGATCGCCCCGGTCGCCAAAGCAAGGAGCAGGTAGACAGGATAGTTAAAGAAATTCAGGCTGACGGAAACAGCGACAAGAAAAAACATGCCCGCGCAGATGAAATCCAGCGTGTAAATCGTTTTTCTTCTGGAAAAACGGTCTAAAAAAGGCCCGGCGATCAGCGGCGCGGCGAGCTGGGGCAGAAACACGGCCACAAAAAACAACGCGTAAAGAAGGGTCGATTCCGTGTTGTCATATACGAGCAGTCCCAATGAAAAGCTGGAGACCGCGTTCCCCAGCATGGAAATGACGGTCCCCCATGTGATGATGGAGAAATCCTTTGTCCAAAGCTTGTTCTTGTTCATAAATACACCAAAGAGCCAAATCATTGCCCAAAAAAAGGGCGGGTGCCATGAGCATCCGCCTTTTTTTGAAGAGCGGTCAAGAAGCGCCTATTTGCTGATCGTAATGCTTTTGATCTTTTGGGCCGCGAGGGGCGTGTCGACGTTGCCCTGATGCACTTCCACGGGGTTTCCGCCGTCGTCGAGGATCGCCTGGGGATGTTTGCCCGCGTTGATCTCGCTCCTGGGCGTGCGGGAAGAAACGATGGCGTCCACCACCGAAAGGCTTTCGCCGTCCGTCACCTTGCCAAAGGCGGCGTACGCGCCGTCAAGGTGGGGGGAATCCTCCGTCATGATGAAGAACTGGCTGCCGGCGGAATCCGGGTGGCCGGAACGCGCCATGGAAAGCACGCCCCGGGTGTGCTTCAGGCCGTTTTGAAAGCCGTTTTGCGCGAATTCGCCCTTGATTGTATATCCCGGTCCGCCGGTGCCGTTGCCCAGAGGGCAGCCGCCCTGGATCATAAAGCCCTTGATGACCCGGTGGAAAACAAGGCCGTCATAAAAGCCCTTGCTGGCGAGATCGACAAAGTTTTCCACGGTCTTGGGCGCGGTCTCGGGAAAAAGCTCCGCCTTGATCACGCCGCCGTTTTCCATCAATATGGTCGCGATGGGGTTTGCCATCTATGATACCTCCATAAAACTACACTAACTGATAGTATACTACTTGGCGGGCAAAAAAAACAGCCCTTAATGCGTGAACAAAGAAGGGAACGTGCAGGTCCGAACAAAAAGAAAGCACAAAGACGTGAAGCTTGCCTTCGGGCATAAATGCTTCAAAAGCCGCGTTCATCCGGGAAATCGGATAAGCCCATGCACAAAAAAACAGGGCACGGATCCGGGCTTTCGGCCGGCGCGCCCCGCTTTTTATTCGGTCCGCTTGTCCGGCGGTATAAACTCTAGCAGATCGCCGATTTCGCATTCCAAAACCGTGCACAACCTTGCAAGAACATCGGTATCCAGCCTGCTGATTTTGTTGTTGCAGTAATTGTTGATCTGTGAACGCTGCATTTCTGCCCGGTGGCTCAATTTGTTTTTGCTGATCCCCGCCGCCTTGATCAGTTCGTCCAGCTTAATGCGGATCGTGCCGTATGGTTCCATGCGCTTACCCCCCTATCCATGCTGTTTTTTGAATAAATGCAGCCAAAAGCTGTTGACATGGATAGCGTATATAAATTAGAATTGCGATATAAGCTCTAATAAGTCTTGTTAGACTTTTTAGACATGTTGCGAAAGACAGAAAGGAAGAGCGCAAAGATGAATACGACAGAAGCGCGCCGTGCGTTGAAAGAAACGGCAAGGCAAAACGGTGTTCCTTTGAGTACCGTGCTGCAAGAAATCCAAATCGCGATTTCAGCGGGCATGGCGAATCCCGATCGCGCATACAGGCGTTTTGGCGCGGGATTCCGCGAAAGGGTGAAGTGCCTGCGCCTGCTGAACTGGCCGCGCATATGGCTAAGATGACATGAAAAAGGGCGCGGATACTCTCCGCGCCCTTTGGGTTTTGGGGTTGCCTGTTTTACTTGTCGGCCAGCTTCTCGTAGTACGCGCGCTTTTCCTTGGATTCCTTTTCGGCCCTGTCGAACAGGACTTTCGCGGTTTCGGGGAAGAGCTTGGTCAGGGAAGCATAGCGGACCTCTCCCATGATGAAGTCCTTGTATTCGGCCTTCGGGGGCTTGCTGTCCAGGATGAAGGGGTTCTTTCCTTCCTCGGCAAGATCCGGGTTGTAGCGGTAGGTGTGCCAGTAGCCCGCTTCCACCGCGGCCTTGGCTTCGGCCTGGGAACGGCCCATGTTGATGCCGTGGTTGATGCAGGGGGAGTAGGCGATGATCAGGGACGGGCCCTTGTACGCCTCGGCTTCGGCAATGGCCTTGACCACCTGGGCGGGGTCTGCGCCCATGCTGACGGAGGCGACATAAATGTAGCCGTAAGTCATCGCGATCGCGCCGAGGTCCTTTTTCTTGACCTGCTTGCCGCCGGCCGCGAACTTCGCCACCGCGCCGGTGGGGGTCGCCTTGCTGGACTGGCCGCCGGTGTTGGAATACACCTCGGTATCCATGACGAGGACGTTGACATCCTGCCCCTGGGCGAGGACGTGGTCCAGCCCGCCGTAGCCGATGTCATAGGCCCAGCCGTCGCCGCCGAAGATCCAGACGGACTTTTTGGTCAGCAGGTCGGACATGGAAACGATGGCCTTGCAGGTGTCGCAGTCGGCGCCCTTCTTGGCGGCGGCAAGCACCTTTTCGCCGGCGGCGCGGGAGATCGCGGCGTCGTCCATATTGGCGAGCCATTCCTCGCAGGCGGCCTTGTCCTCCGCGTCGTCGGTATGAGCCGCAAGCTCCCTGACGAGCTCGGCCAGCTTCTGGCGGCGCTGCTGCACCGCGACGTTCATGCCAAAACCGAATTCCGCGTTGTCTTCGAACAGGGAGTTCGCCCATGCGGGGCCGTGGCCCTTTTCGTTGACGGTATAGGGGGAGGTGGGGGCGGAACCGCCGTAAATGGAGGAGCAGCCCGTGGCGTTCGCGATGATCATGCGGTCGCCGAACAGCTGGGTGACCAGCTTGATGTACGGCGTTTCGCCGCAGCCCGCGCAGGCGCCGGAGAATTCGAACAACGGCTGGAGGAACTGGCTGTTCTTGATGTTGTTGACGTTAAGGCCGGCCATATCGAACCTGGGCAGGGCAAGGGCGGCGGCCCAGTTCGCGTCCTCGCGGTCCTTGACTTCGTCGAAGGGGGCCATCTTCAGGGTGCCCTTGCTCACGGTGGGGCAGGAAATCACGCAGTTTCCGCAGCCCGTGCAGTCGTAAGGGGTGACCTGGATGCGGAAGTTGTATCCCTCGAACTCCTTGCCCATGGCCTTCTTGGTTTCAAACGGCACCTCGGTGCCTTCCTTGACCAGGAAGGGGCGGATGCAGGCGTGGGGGCAGACGATGGAGCAGCGGTTGCACTGGATGCAGGTTTCGGCCTGCCAGACGGGGATCTCCACCGCGATGCCGCGGCGCTCGTACTTGGAGGTGCCCATGGGCACGGCGCCGTCCTCGTGGCCGATGAAGGTGGAAACGGGCAGATCGTCTCCGCGCTGGCCCAGGATGGGAGCGACGACGTTCCTGTAGTATTCGGTGGCCTCAACGCGCTCGGGCAGCGCGCCTTCTGTTGTGCCGGCCCAGGATTCGGGATACTTGATCTCCACCAGGGAGCCGACGGCGGCGTCGATGGCGTCGTAGTTCTTCTTGACCACGGCGTCGCCCTTTTTGCCGTAAGACTTTTTGGCGTACTGCTTCATATAATCGATCGCCTGGGCGGCGGGGATGATGCCGGCGACGTTGAAGAAGCAGGCCTGCATGACGGTGTTGATCCTGCCGCCCATACCCACGGAACGGGCGACGGAGATCGCGTCCACGTTATAGAAGCGGAGGTGTTTCTTCGCGATGTCGTTCTTCATGGAGGCGGGCAGGTTGGCGTCCAGTTCCTCGACGGTGTTCCAGGGGCTGTTCAGCAGGAACACGCCGCCTTCCTTTGCCGCGCCGGTCATGTCGTACCGGGTGACATAGGAGGGGTTGTGGCAGGCGACGAAGTCCGCGTTGTCGATCAGATAGGGGGACTGGATGGGCTTTTTGCCGAAGCGCAGGTGCGAGACGGTGAAGCCGCCGGACTTCTTGGAGTCATAGGAGAAATACGCCTGGGCAAACATATCGGTATGGTCGCCGATGATCTTGATGGAGTTCTTGTTCGCGCCGACGGTGCCATCGGACCCGAGGCCGTAGAACTTGCAGGAATAAGCGCCCTCGGCCGAAGCGTCGATGGTCTTGCCCAAGGGCAGGGAGGTGTTGGTCACGTCGTCCACGATGCCGACGGTGAAGTGGTTCTTCAGCTCGCCTTCCAGGTTGTCAAAAACGGCCTTCATCATCGTGGGGGTGAATTCCTTGGAACCCAGGCCGTAGCGGCCGCCGACGACCCGGATGTTTCCGCGGCCGGCGTCCATCAGGGCGGAGCAGACGTCCGTATAAAGGGGTTCGCCGAAGGCGCCGGGCTCTTTGGTGCGGTCCAGCACGGCGATGCGCTTGCAGGAAGCGGGGATGGCGGAAAGGAAATGCTCGGCGGAGAAGGGGCGGTACAGGCGGACCTTGATGGCGCCGAACTTGCCGCCGCGCTTGTTGAGGTATTCGATGGTTTCTTCCGCAACGTCGCAGGAGGAACCCATGCAGATGACGACGCTCTCGGCGTCCGGCGCGCCGATATAGTCAAACAGCTTGTAGTTGCGGCCGGTCAGCTCGCCCACCTTGTCCATATTCTTCTGGACGAGGGCGGGAATCGCGAGATAGAAGCGGTTCGCGGCTTCGCGGTTCTGGAAGTAAATGTCCGGGTTCTGGGCGGTGCCCTTCATGATGGGATGCTCGGGGTTGAGGGCGCTCTTACGGAATTCGTCGATCGCGTCCCAGTTGGTGAGCTTCGCCATGTCTTCGTAATCGATGGCCTCGATCTTCTGGATCTCGTGGGAGGTGCGGAAGCCGTCGAAGAAATGCACGAAAGGCACGCGGCAGTCCAGGGTGGAAAGATGCGAAACCAGGGCAAGGTCCATGGCTTCCTGCACCGAGGCGGAGGCCAGCAGCGCAAAGCCGGTCTGGCGGCAGGCCATAACGTCGCTGTGATCGCCGAAGATGGACAAAGCATGGGCGGCGAGGGCGCGGGCGGACACGTGGAACACGCATGGCAGAAGCTCGCCGGAGATCTTGTACATGTTGGGAATCATAAGGAGCAGGCCCTGGGAAGCCGTAAACGTGCTGGTCAGGGCGCCGGCGGAAAGAGAGCCGTGAACAGCGCCGGCGGCGCCGCCTTCGGACTGCATCTCGGTGACCTTCACGGTCTGGCCGAACAGGTTCTTGCGGCCGTTAGCGGCCCATTCGTCCATGGATTCGGCCATAGGCGAGGAGGGAGTAATGGGATAGATGGCGGCAACGTCGGAAAAAGCGTAAGCCACATGGGCAGCAGCGGTATTGCCGTCGATGGTCATAGTCTTTGCCATGCTTTGGAACCTCCTGTGTATTGTGAATCTGCAGATTGGGAAGCATTTTGCTTGGCTGGGCAGGCGCACGCAAAAATCGACGTTGAAACAACGCCTGTCCCGATTGCATTATACTGTCAGGAAACGACGGGTGTCAAGGTGAACGGCATTTAATAAAGGATATTGCGCCATGTTTTTGACGGATCAATCAGGCAGGGAAGCCAGAAAAACAGAGGAGCTTCTCGGCATTTCGGACATCATAAGATTGGACGGCTCACGGTGCCCCTATCCTCCGCCCGCTTCCGTTTTGACCGCGGTGCAGGATTGCGCCGCGGGTTCGCTGCGGGAAGAGGAGAAGGCAAAGGAGCTGAAAGAAGCGGTGGCGGAGATTTTTGGCGTTTCGGAAGCGAATGTTTGCCTTTGCTGCTGCCCCGCCGCGGCCTTTGCCTGCGAAGGGATCGAAGTTTTGGACCGGAGCCGGCTGCTGCGGCAGGAAGAGGCCGCGCTTCAGGAAGACACGGCCAGCCTATACGATCTCGGCCGGTGCTTCGGCCTGCTTGGCGTCAACGCCTGGGCGCTGATCGCGCCGAAGAAGACGGCGGCGGAGCTTGCGGCAATCTGCGCAAGGCTGCGGATCAGCGGACCGGACAGGGTGGCTTCCGCAGCCGTGCTGGCCGCGGTGAAAGACCCCGTAAGCGTTGAAAAATGGCGCGGTATGGTGGAAAACACCCTTCGCCGGGCGATGCTTTTGCTGAACGGAAACGGTTTTCAGGCAAAAGGCGGAGAAGGCCCCTATATCGACATCAAAATCCCCGAGCCCAACCGCGCCTTTTTTGAATTGCTCCAATGCGGCATCGCGGTGGGAACGGGGAGCGGGCATATTCGGGTTTGGGCGGGAACAGAGGAGGAGATGGAGCGCCTGTATTACTGCCTTTTCAAAATCAAGGAACGCATCCTCAGTTGATCCCCATGCCCCGGGCGGTGATCTGCGCGGTATTTTCCGTCAGTCCCTCGATGGGCAGGCAGCGCAGGTGATAGACAAAATCCCTCGAATCCCCGGCCTTGACCATCAAATCCTTGGTGAAGAACTGAACGCCCAGCAAAGCGCCTTCGGAATCATAAAAGGAAAGATAGATCATGGTAAGGTCGTAGTCCGTTTCTTCGGAGGCGTTGGCCGCCCGGCCGGAAACCGTGGCAAAACCGGGGTAGTTCTGAACGATCATCAGGCTGGAAACCGAAAGCGGCCTTTGCTGGGGTTGGCCGACCGGCTCCAGGGTGACCGTTGCCGTGGCGGAAACGGCGTCCTTCGGCGCGCTGCCGGAATAGGAAAACCAGCCCGCAACGGTGGAAACAGCCCCGGGGGCGACGATGTCGCTTTCCGTACATGGCGGGGTGAAGCTGTGTTCCACGGTTTTCCCGTCCACCGTGAAGGTGACGGAAACCGAGGAAACCACCGCGTTTGCCAAAGACTCATTTTTGAATTCCGCGGCGGCGTAAAGATTCGCGCAGCCCTGAATATTCGGGAAATAGTAGGCGGCGCACTGGGTGACCGAAGCGCCGGCGGACTGGGGCGGGGCCGGCGTTTCCTCCGGGGAGCCGTTTGCGCCGTCCGCTGTGGGAGCGGGCAGCGACGGTTCCGGGCTTTCCGAAACAAAAGGCGTCGGCGAAGGCTTTTCGCCGGCCCCGTCGGAGCAGGCGCAAAGCCCAAGCGTCAGCACAAGGGCAAAAAGAACAAAACCGTATTTTCGGGTCATGTTGACCTCCATACAAGGCGAGTTTGCATCAGACGTTTGCAGTGATGATTGCTAGATTATACCCCAAAGACGGATAACTGGCAAACACCTGAAACAAAAGGGGAGGTCAGGGCGCCAGGCGATGATAAAATATTGACAAATGCGTGGAATAATACTTTAATCTTGACGGCTCATGTGCTAAAATGTATTTGGCAAGGATAGGGCCCTCGTTCCAAAATCAGGATTTGGAACGGTGCAATATCCTTCCAACCAATTGTAACTCATTATGATAAACTGAAGATATTCGGAGGATCACTTATGAACAAGAAGACGATAGACGACGTAAACGTCCAGGGCAAAAGGGTTCTCGTCCGCGAAGACTTCAACGTTCCCGTGGACGCCGACAAAAACATCACCGACGACAAGCGCATCGTCGCCGCGCTGCCCACCGTCAGGCTGCTGCTTTCCCGGGGCGCAAAGGTCATCCTCTGTTCCCACTTCGGCCGCCCCAAGGGGAAGGCCGATCCGGATTTCTCCCTTGCGCCTGTTGCCAGGCACCTCGAAAAGGTTCTGCCCGGCGTCAAGATCGCCTTTGCGCCGGACTGCGTGGGCGAATCCGCCAAAGCCGCGGTGGACGCGATGAAGGAAGGCGAGATCGTCCTGCTGGAAAACGTCCGCTTCCACAAGGAAGAAACGGATAACGATCCCGAATTCGCGAAGAAGCTCGCCTCATTGGCGGATATCTTCGTGCTGGACGCTTTTGGCACCAGCCACCGCGCCCACGCGTCCACGGTCGGCGTCGCGGCCTATATCCCCGCCGTCGCCGGCCTGCTGATGCAGAAGGAGCTTGAGGTCATGGGCGGCGCGGTGGAAAATCCCGTCCGCCCCTTCGTGGCCATCCTGGGCGGCGCAAAGGTTTCGGACAAGATCGGCGTCATCAAAAACCTGCTGAACAAGTGCGATTGCCTGGTCATTGGCGGCGGCATGGCGAACACCTTCATCAAGGCCGCGGGCAACGAAGTCGGCAAGTCCCTGGTTGATGGGGAATCCCTGGATCTGGCCAACGAGCTGGTGAAGGAAGCGAAGGAACGCGGCGTCAGGATGCTGCTGCCCGTGGACGTCGTCGTGGCGGACGCTTTCGCGCCGGACGCGAATCATAAGACCGTGGCCATAGACGCCATCCCCGAAGACTGGATGGCGCTGGATATCGGCGAAAAAACCGCCGCGATCTATGCAGAAGAGGTCAAAAAGGCCAAGACCGTCGTCTGGAACGGGCCGATGGGCGTGTTTGAGATGGAAGCCTTCGCAAAGGGCACCCGGGCCGTGGCCCAGGCCTGCGCCGAGTGCGACGGCACTACGATCATCGGCGGCGGTGATTCCGCGTCCGCCATCAAGAAGCTGGGCTTTGCCGACAAGGTGACCCATATCTCCACCGGCGGCGGTGCGTCCCTTGAATTCCTCGAAGGCAAGGAACTGCCCGGCGTAGCGGCGATCAACGACAGGTAACAACGGGCGGCCGGCGGAATATCTCCCGTTTTGCCGGTCTGGTCAAACATACACTCAGGAGGAAAGCATCATGCGCAAAGCGATAATCGCAGGCAACTGGAAAATGAATATGACCCCCAGCCGGGGCGTGGAACTCGTGACCGCGCTGAAGCCCCTTGTGGCGGACGCGGCCTGCGATGTGGTCATATGCCCGCCTTTTGTGGACCTTGTCGCCGTGGGCGAAGCCATCAGGGGCAGCAACATCCGCCTTGGCGCCCAGAACATGCACTTTGCCGAAAAAGGCGCCTATACCGGCGAGATTTCGGCGGACATGCTCAGGGAGCTCGGCGTTGAATACGTTATTATCGGCCACAGCGAGCGCCGCCAGTATTTTGCCGAAACGGATGAAACCGTCAACAAAAAGGTCGTCGCCGCCCTGGAAAAGGGGCTGACGCCCATCATGTGCTGCGGCGAAACGCTGGAGCAGCGCGAGGCCGGGATCACGGACGATTTCGTTTCCGGCCAGGTGGAAGCGGGTCTTAACGGCCTTTCGGCCGAGCAGGTGAAGCAGGTGGTCATCGCCTACGAGCCCATCTGGGCCATCGGCACAGGCAAAACCGCCACCAAGGAAGAAGCGAACGCCACCATCGGCGTCGTGCGCAAAACCGTCGCCAGGGTATTCGGGGACGAAGCCGCCGCGGCGGTCCGCATCCAGTACGGCGGGTCGATGAACGCCAAAAATGCGACGGAGCTGATGTCCATGGACCAGATCGACGGCGGCCTGATCGGCGGCGCCGCCCTCAAGCCGGAGGACTTCGCAAAGGTCGTTAAATACTGAGTTTGATCAACGGGGACCGGTCAGGAAGCCGGTCCCCGCCAAAGTTTATCGAAAAAAAACAGGAGAGCAAATGACAAAACCCATCACCGCATTAATCATACTGGACGGTTTCGGCATCCGCGAATCCGAAGTGGGCAACGCCATCAAGGCGGACGGCGCGAAAAACATCACCGCCCTCGCCGGCCGCTACCCCAATACCACGATCGCCGCTTCCGGGATGGACGTGGGCCTTCCCCGGGGTCAGATGGGCAATTCGGAAGTCGGCCATCTGAACATCGGCGCGGGCCGCATCGTCTACCAGGATTTCACCAGGGTGACCAAATCCATCGAGGACGGCGATTTTTTCACCAAGCCGGAATTTCTTTCGGCCATTGAAAACGTCAAGCGGCACGGCACTAAGCTGCACTTTTTCGGCCTTTGCTCGGACGGCGGGGTGCACAGCCACAACGAGCACCTTTACGCTTTTTTGCAGCTTGCCAAAGACCAGGGGCTGAATGACGCCTACGTCCACTGCTTTATGGACGGGCGGGACGTTCCCCCGACTTCCGGAAAGGGCTACATCGAACAGCTTCAGGAAAAGATGAAGGAGCTGAACTTCGGAAAGATTGCCACCGTCATGGGCCGCTATTACGCGATGGACAGGGACAACCGCTTCGAGCGCGTGGAAAAAGCCTACGCCGCCATGACCTATGGCGAGGGCGTGGCGGAAACCGACGCGGCCGAGGCGATGCAGCATTCCTATGACGCCGGCGTGACGGACGAGTTCGTCGTTCCCTGCGTGATCACGGAAAACGGCAGGCCCGTCGCCACCGTCGGCCCGAAGGACAGCGTGATCTTCTTCAACTTCCGCCCCGACCGGGCCCGCGAGATCAGCCGGGCTTACATCGACCCCGAATTCAGCGGCTTCGCGCGCAAAAACGGGTATTTCCCCCTTGATTTCGTCTGCCTGACCCAGTATGACGTCCGTTTTTTGGAATTCCCCGGCGTTTTGGTGGCCTATAAGCCCCAAAGCCTGGACAATACCCTGGGCCAGTACCTTGCCGCCCACGGAAAAACCCAGCTTCGCATTGCGGAAACGGAAAAATACGCCCACGTCACCTTTTTCTTCAACGGCGGGGTGGAGGAGCCGAATCCCGGCGAGGACCGCAGCCTGATCCCTTCCCCCAAGGTCGCGACCTATGACCTTCAGCCGGAGATGAGCGCCTATCAGGTGGCGGAAGAGGCGGTGAAGCGCATCGAATCCGGGAAGTACGACGTCATGATCCTCAACTTCGCCAATCCGGACATGGTGGGCCACACGGGCGTGATGGCAGCCGCCACCGCCGCCATCCACGCGGTGGACGAATGCGCCGCAAAGGTGGTCGAAGCGGTCAGAAAGACCGGCGGCTGCGCGATCATCACCGCGGACCACGGCAATTCCGAGCAGATGGTCGAACCGGACGGTTCCCCCTTCACCGCACATACGACGAACCCCGTTCCGGTGATTTACGTCAACGATAAAGACCCCGGCGCAAAGCTTCGCCAAGGCGGCCGCCTGGCGGATCTTGCCCCCACCTTGCTGGATATTCTGGGCATGGAAAAGCCCGCGGATATGACGGGCGAATCGCTGATCGTCCGCTGAAAAGAGCAAACCTCCCTTCAACCGGCCCGGGCATTCGGGCCGGTTTTTGTTTGCTGCGCCGGGCTCGTTTGGACTGGTTTTTCTGCGGGCAGATCATGCGTTGCCCGGCGATGGCCGTGCAGAAAAAGAAAAAGCGCATACTTAGTCAATGAATTATAAATAATATATAAACATATATAAAGGGCTAAGATTGTGAATAATACCCGCAAAAGGTGAGGCGAAATACCATTTTTTCATGAAAAAAGCTTGACATGCCGTCTTTTCAGGCGTATACCGAATGAGGATTTGCCATAAGATCAAACGCGAAAAAGAAAAGAGGGAAACCATGCAGCTATTGGTTTATATTTCGAATCAATCCACAAAGATGCCGGAAGTTTTGGGGTCTTTGGTCAAGGTCGGGGTCAGCGGAGCGACTGTGGTGAACTGCGAAGGAATGGCGCGCCTGCTGGGCAGCGACGGAACCGACGAAGCCACGCCGATGTTCGGCGCGATCCGCAGCCTTTTCAACAGCGAGTACGAACAGGGTCAGCTTTTGCTTGCGGTGATGCCGGATGAGTTGATCCTTCCGGCCAAGGAGGCGATCAAAAAAATATGCGGCGATTTTGACCAGCCCAACACCGGTATTATATTTACGGTTCCCGTAATGCATTTTGAAGGAGTTCACCCGAACAAAAAATGAGCACATTATTCGCACTTGCGGCCGCCATGCTCATGGGGCTGCTGTTTACGCGGGGCGCAAAAAAAGTCCGCCTGCCGAACGTCACGGCATACCTGCTTGCCGGGCTGGTGATCGGCCCCTACTGCATCGGAATTTTCAACGGGGAAAACCTTTCCTCGTTGGACGAAATAACGACCGTTGCCCTTGGTTTCATTGCGTTTTCGATCGGCAATGAGTTCAAGCTCGACAACATCAAAAAGCTTGGAAGCAAAGCGCTTGTCATTACGTTTTTCCAGGCGCTTTCGGCAACGGCGCTGGTTGCCGCGGCGCTGCTGATCTTCGGATTTGATACGCCCCTTGCCCTTACCCTCGGCGCGATTGCCACCGCGACGGCCCCTGCCGCAACGCTTATGGTGGTCCGCCAGTACAGGGCGAAAGGAACCATGACCAGCATGCTCCTCTCCGTCGTCGCCATGGATGACGCCATTGGACTGGGCGTGTTTGCCGTTCTGCTGGCGATTTCCCGTTCTCTGGCGACCGGCGCGGTTCCCACGGTCATGAACATGCTGGTGAACCCGGTCATCGAAATCGCGCTTTCCCTGGCAATGGGATTTGCCATTGGCTGCGTCATGTCCTTCTGCTTCCGGTTTTTCCATTCAAGGGCCAACAGGCTTTCCATCGTGGTCGCTTGTGTGCTCCTTGGCGTCGCCCTTGCGGACATGCTGCACCTGAGCGCCCTGCTGCTTTGCATGTCCATCGGCGCCGCGATGGTGAACCTGCGGAACGACGCGGAAGCGATCATCGAGCAGACAGACCGCTGGACGCCCCCGCTGTTCATGCTGTTTTTCGTCATTTCGGGCGCGCAGCTGGACCTTGCCGTGCTCTCCGGCGTGGGGGTTTTGGGCGCGGTTTATATCGTATCCCGTTCGGTCGGAAAATACGGCGGCGCCTTCTTCGGCGCAAAACTGGTCAAGGCAGAGGAAAAGATTCGGAAATACCTCGGAATCACGCTTTTGCCCCAGGCGGGCGTGGCGATCGGAATGGCGCAGGTGGTCATGACCGCGCTGCCGATGTATGGCGAGCAGATACGTGCCGTCGTACTTTGCGCGACCCTGGTATATGAACTTTTTGGCCCGGTTTTGACGCGCATCGCGCTGATGAAAGCCGGCGAAGTTCCCGAGGAGGCCATGCCAAAGAAAAAATCCAAGCGGATTGCCAGTCAACCGGAGCATACCTGATCAATCAAGCCAAAGACAAACCGCCGCTGAACGAAAGCGGCGGTTTGTTTTGACGCGGGTGCGGCGGCGCAAAACCGCGACTGGGTTCGGCCCGCGCGAGACGGTCACACCTGCCCCAAGGCCTGGGCAAGATCCGCGATGATGTCGTCGGGGTTTTCGATCCCCACGGAAATGCGGATGAGGTCGGGCAGCACCCCGGCTTCGGCCAGCGCGTCGTCCGAAAGCTGGCGGTGGGTGGTGCTGGCGGGGTGCAGCACGCAGGTCCTCGCGTCTGCGACGTGGATGACGATTTGGGCGATCTTCAGCGCTTCCATGAATTTTGCCGCGGCTTCCCGGCCGCCCTTGACGCCAAAGGAAATAACGCCGCAGGTGCCGTTGGGCATGTACTTTTGCGCCAGGGCGTGATAGGCGTTGTCCTTCAGTCCGGGGTAATTGACCCAGGTGACCTTCTCGTTTGCAAACAGAAACTCCGCGACCCTTTGGGCGTTTTCGCAGTGGCGCGCCATGCGAAGGGGCAGGGTCTCCAACCCGAGGTTGAGGATATACGCGGTGTTCGGCGTCATGGCAACGCCCATATCCCGGATCAGCTGGGTGCGGATCTTGGTGGCGTAGGCCGCTTTGCCGAAGGCTTCCGTGTACACGACGCCGTGATAGGATTCGTCCGGCATGGTCAGCTCGGGGTATTTTTTGGCTGCCGCCCAGTCAAAATTGCCGGAATCGACGATGGCGCCGCCCACCACCTGGGCGTGGCCGTCCATGTATTTCGTGGTGGAATGGGTGACGATGTCCGCGCCCCATTCAAACGGCCGGCAGTTGATGGGGGTGGGGAAGGTGTTGTCCACAATCAGCGGAACGCTGTGGGCGTGGGCAAGAGCGGCGAACTTCTCAATGTCCAGCACCTTCAGCGCGGGGTTTGCCACCGTTTCGCCGAAAACCAGCCGCGTATTCGGGCGGAAGGCCTGTTCCAGCTCGGAAAGGGGGGCTTCGGCGTCCACAAACGTGGTCTCGATGCCGAAGCGGCGCAGCGTGACGGCAAAGAGGTTAAAGGTCCCGCCGTAGATCGTCGCCGCGGAAACGATGTGATCCCCACAGGAGCAGATGTTCAGCACGGCGAGCATGGAAGCCGCCTGGCCGGAAGAGGTCAGCACGCAGGAGACGCCGCCTTCGAGCGCGGCGACCTTTTGCTCGACGCAGTCCACGGTGGGGTTCGCCAGCCGGGAATAAAAGAAGCCGTTTTCCTGAAGGTCAAACAGCCGGCCGAGCTGCTCCGCCGTGTCATACTTGAAGGTGGTGCTTTGATAGATGGGCAGGACCCTCGGCTCGCCGTTTTTTGGCTTGTATCCGCCCTGGACCGCGATCGTGTCAAGCTTCATGTGGTTTTCTCCTCAGTCGTAAATAAAATGGGTCAATCGATTTCGTCGAGGGTGAAGCCCAGCTCAAAGACGGAGATATCCTCCGCGGGAAGGGCTTTCTTCAGGGCGAGGAGCGCGGGGGAAGGGCCCGCGCAGACCAGCACGCCGAAAACCCGCTCAAACCGCTTGCAAAGGGCTTTTTTGACCACGCTCATCTGCCGGATCAGGCGCAGCATGCCCCGCTCGTCCCCGCCTTTTTGGGCGATGGCGACGACGACGAAATCCCGGCCGGATTTGAGGAGCAAATCGATCCGCCCGGCGCCGGGAATGTGGTATTCCCGGCCGTAGCCGTTTTCGTCCTCATAGACGGAACAGGGCCTGCCAAAAAGCGTTCCTTCCTGCTCGGCCCGGCGCTCCAGCTCGTCCGCGATAACGTGCTTGTCAAAGGCGGGTTCGGTCTTCTTTCCCCCGGATTCGGCAAGGGACGCGTAGTTCTGGTAGACGATCTCGCCGGAAGAGAGGGCGGAAAGCCGGGGAAGCTCCAGTTCGTAGCGGCCGTTGAGCCTGCCGTCTTCCACGTGTTTTTTGATGAAGCGCATGGCCTCGTCATACCTGCCGAGCTTTTCCAGGGCGGAAACGGTGTTCCGATACGGCAGCATGCCGTCGAGGTTCAGCTTGACCGCCCGGGTGAACTGGGAGAGGGCTTCCTCCGCCTTGTCCATCCGAAGATACACGCAGCCGAGGTTGTTCACGGCGCAGGGGTACGCGTCGTCCAAGAGCAGGCAGGAATTGTACAGGCTGAGGGCAAGCTCGTATTTCCCGGCCTTGTCCGCCGCCCAGGCGTAATCGAAATAAAAGGCGGGGTCCTGGGAATACATGGTGCTTTCCGCCGCCTTTTCGAAATAGGGCAGGGCGGAGCGCCAGAGCCGAAGGTCGTAATAAATCGTCGCGATCAAATAATGCGCGAGGTAACACTTCGGGTCCGCCGAAAGGGCCAGCATCAGAAGATCCAGCTCCTGCTCCAGGTTTTCTTCCGTGGATTCGGAAAGCTCCAAAGCCTCGAAGACCCATCCCATGGCGCAAAGGGGCCAGTATTTGAAGAAAAGCTCGGAAACGCGGCCATACATGCCGGGAAAAGCCGGCGTAAAGACCCAGACGAAGCTGTCGATCCACCAGTCGCAGTCCGCAAGCTCGCCGTAAAGGCGCTTTTCGCTTTCAAGATACTGGTCGAACTGGCTGAAGAATTCCTGCTCGCCGCCCTCCCAGTAAGCCAAAAAGGCCATGAAGTAATGGTAGGCGTGCTCCCGGGGCAAAGCCGCGGTCAGGGCTTTCAGCTGCTGCAAAAGTTCGTCGATCCTCGCCGGGTCCGCGTCCGGGGCGTTGCGCTCTTCCGAAAGAAATACGCAAAGATCGTAGCCCTCTTCCTCCCGGGCGGCCACGTCGTCTCTGAGGCCCCCCCGGGCGTTGTAGGCGGAACCCCGCTGTTTTTTCTTTTTCCAGTCGTCGAAGGAGACAATGGACATTATTCGGGTTTTTAGCTCCTTAAATTAATTGCCGATTCATCTGTTGGCGGGCAGTATCTCGGTCCAGTAATCGTCCGGATCGTGGATGAAATACAATCCCATCTTGGTATTTTCATAGCAGATGCAGCCCATTTCCCGGTGCTTTTTGTGGGCGGCGTCGTAATCGTCCACAGTAAAGGCAAGGTGGGACTCGTTGTCGCCAAGGTCATAGGGCTCGGTCTTTTCTTTCAGCCAGGTAAGCTCCAGATAGTGGCCGCTGACGCCGTCGCCCAGGAAAGCGATGCGGAAGGAACCGTCCGCCGCGGTTTTGTTCCTGACGACTTCAAGTCCCAGCGCTTCCCTGTAGAAGGCGATGGATTTTTCAAGGTCGAGCACGTTGATGTTGTTGTGTACCATTCGAAACTGCATGGTCGCGCCTCCTTAAAGTTCGGTTAAAGTTCAAAGGTTTCCCCGTTATGGTGCAGCGGAACAAACCGCGCCCCGCGGGAAACCGCCTCCTGTTCAAAGGCGTTGGCGGCCTCGAAATCCCCCCAAAAATGCATGGGAACAAAGGCTTTGCAGGAAACCGCAATCAAGAATTCCCTGGCGCCCCGGCCGATATCCGTGACCATCCTGGGGTCAACGGGGAAGAAAACAACGTCCATCTCGGGGTGTTCCTTCGCGATGGCGTTCAAAACCGCAAAGAACAGCTCCCGCGCTTCCTCGATTTCCTCCTTTGTGGATTCCTCCTGCCAGTGCCAGTTGTTCAGATCGCCGGCGTGGAAGAGCCGCTTGCCGTCCAGCTCGATGTAAAAGGAAATGCCCTCGTCCGTCGAGCCGTAAGCGTCGATCTTGATCACCCCGTCGTCAAAATGGCCGCCGGGGCCCAGGATTGCTGCCGCAGCGCCTGCGCGATCGGCCTGCTCGCCCACTTTTTCTTCCAGGACCAGGTGCGCCCCGTATTTTTCGGGAAAATCCAGGATTTCCTTCGAAAAATGGTCGTGGTGCCCGTGGCTGCAAAGGACGTAGAGCGGCTTTTCGCCAAAAAGCTCCTTCGGAAGCGCCGGGCAGTCCGGATGGGCGTAATAGTCGATCAGAAGGTTCGCGCTTTCGCCGAAAATGGCGAAGCCGCTGTGGTAAAGGTAAACCGCTTTCATGCTCACCTCGCGTCGGTGTCGTACTGCGCCCGGGGGCCGCCGATGTATTTCGGCCTTGTGCGGGCCATGACGACGTTCGCCTGGCCGATCACGCCGCCCTGAAAGCGGACGGGCACGGCGACAGGGCGAAGGTGCATGCCGATCAGGGTGTCCCCGATGTCGATCCCGGCGTGGGCGGAAATCTTCTCCGCCATGCAGAAATCATCGAACACTCTTGCGGCGGTCGTCGCCATCGCCCCGCCGGCGTGCAGGGACGGGCGGACGTTGACTTCGTCCAGCGCGTATTTTTCCGCGCATTTTCGCTCCACGACCAGGGAACGGTTCAGGTGCTCGCAGCACTGAACGGCCAGGAACAGGCCGTTTTCTTTAATCGTCGGAAGGATACCCGCCATGATCGCGGCGGCGATGTCCTCGGACGAATCGGAGCCGATCCTGCTGCCGCGCACCTCGCTGGTGCTGCACCCGAGGACGACGATCTGCCCCGCTTTCAGGTTCGCGACTTCAAGCAGGGCAAAAAGCGCGGCTTTTGCCTGTGATGTAAGCTTTTCGGTTTCGATCATCATTCAAACCTCCTTAAAAGCGTCGGCCTTCATCAGCATGTATTCCAGCGAGTCAAACAGCGCGATGCTGCTGGCCTGCATAATGTCGTAATCCACGCCCACCGTGGTCCAGGCATTCACCCCGTCCGTCGATTCGATCAGCACGCGGACTTTCGAAGCGGTGCTTTTTGAGCTGAGCACGCGCACCTTAAAGTCCGAAAGCCGCATCTGTTTGAGTTCGGGATAAAACCGTTCCAGGGCTTTTCTGGCGGCGATGTCCAGGGCGTTGACCGGGCCGTAACCGTCCGCCGCGTTGATTTCCTGCTCGCCGTTGACACTCAGCCGCACCATGGCGGTGCAGGTATGCCCTTCCGCGGAAGGGGAGGTCCCCACGACCTTGTACTCCTCAAGGTGGAAAAACGGTTTGAACAGGCCGAGCTTCCTGCGCACCATCAGCTCAAACGAGGCTTCCGCCCCTTCGAACTGGTAACCGTCGCTCTCCATCTCCTTCAATAGCCCGGTGATCTCTTTGACCGCAGGGGAATCCTTGGTGGAGGAGGGGTCGATCTCCTTCACTTTGTTCAAAACGGCGCTCCGGCCGGACATGCGGCTGAGCAGGATGTGCCGTGTGGCGCCCACGGATTCGGGGGGAACGTGCTCAAAGGTCAGAGGATTTTTCTCCACGGCATCAATATGCATGCCCGCCTTGTGGGAAAAAGCGTTTTGCCCCACATAGGGGGCGCGCTTATCCGGCGGGCGGTTCAACATCTCGTAAATATCCCGCGAAAAGGAGCAGAGCGAGGGCATCGCCTCCGGGCAGATGCAGTCGTAGCCCATCTTCAGCTGAAGGTTCGGGATCAGGGTGAAGAAATCCGCGTTCCCGCAGCGTTCCCCCCAGCCGTTCAGCGTGACCTGGACCATCGTCGCCCCCGCGGAGACCGCCGCCATGCTGTTTGCCACGGCAAGGCCGGAATCGTTGTGGCAGTGGATGCCGACGGGCACGCCGAGTTCGGCGACCGCTTTTTCGGTAAAGCGGGCGATATCCCCCGGCAGGGTTCCGCCGTTGGTGTCGCAAAGGCAGATCCAGTCCGCCCCGCCGTTCTTTGCGGCCAAAAGGGCGGCAAAGGCATAATCCTCGTTGTTGCGGCAGCCGTCAAAAAAATGCTCGGCGTCGAAGATCACTTCCCGCCCGGCTTCCTTCAAAAAGCGGACGCTGTCCTCGATCATGGCCAGGTTTTCGTCCAAAGAAACCCGCAGGACCTGATCCACATGAAAATCCCAGCACTTGCCGAACAGGGTCACGGAAGGGGTGTTCGCCAGGAGCAGAGCCTTCAGGCCGTCGTCCTTATCGGCGGGTATTCCCGGCCTTCTCGTGGAACCAAAGGCGGCAAGCCTGCTGTTTTTCGGCGGATCTTTTGCGAGCAGGCGGAAGGATTCGGCGTCTGCCCGGCCCGCGGTGGGCTGCCCGGCTTCGATATACTCGACGCCCAAAGCGTCCAGCAGCTCGACCGTGCGCAGCCGGTCATCCAGGGAAAAGGAAGAACCCGGGCCCTGGGCGCCCTCGCGCAGCGTGGCGTCATAAACGGTGATGTGCAAGGCCGGCCTCCAAAGCGCAATAAAATAATAGGATAAAAAGATTATAGTGTGCCGGGGGGGTTTTGTAAAGCGGAGGGACCTTTCCCTTCAAAGGCGCGGCCGGGCGGTTCCGGTATCAAGGGCATATTTTTGTACATATGGGTTGGAGCAGCGGGCCCGGGCAGTCACAATAAGTTTCAAAACAGGAAAAAATAGTGCTTTTTGAACGACAAAACCACATTTTGATGGACAAAATATGGGTACTCTGATATAATTCGCTCATGCTGAATATATTTATGAAAGGATTTCGCCATGATGAAGGATGAAAGCAAGACCGCCATCCACGCTTCTGTGAAGAAACTTGGCAACGCCCTCCGGGTGCTGAGGAAGCAGTCTGGCTATACGATAGACGAGCTGGCCAGGCTGGTCAACATCTCCGCAAAAACGCTTGCGCGAATCGAAAAAGCCGAATCCGGGGTATCGGTGAACAAGCTGTTCGCCCTTACCGATGTTTTGGGCGTGGCGCCGGACGAACTGATCCGCAGGGCAACGGCCAGCGCCGCTTCCGGCGAAACCGAATGGCCGGAGGAAGCGACGAAAGAGCTCGAATTCGCCCGGGAATTCATCAAGGCGAAATACAATCTGAAATAACGCTTCACCCCCCCGCCCGCCCAAACGGGCGGGCTTTTTGCTTTTGGGGGACAAAACAGGTAATACGTCCATGCATCCAAGCATACCAATGCACAAAGAAGGGGGGAGAGTGTGAATATGGCCTTTGGAAGAATCAAAAAAATTGGCAAAAGGGCAAAGAACGCGGGAATCAAGCTGGGCGAACGAATGGGCGTTTTGCGGCTTTCCGTTCTGGCTCTTGCGGCCGTTCTGGTTTTTGGCGCGCTCCTGCTCAAGGGCGTAATGGCCGAGCAGGCTTTTGCCAGCCTGCAGGACGGGCCATACAGAACCGGCGACAGTTCGGAAGGAAAGATCGCGATCACCTGCAACGTCGCCTGGGGCGAGGAATTTCTTCCGGAAATGCTGGAGATCCTAAAGGAAAAGAACGTGACGATCACCTTTGTGATCCTGGGCGAATGGGCGGAAACCCGCAGGGCGGAGCTGAAGACGATCGCCCAAGCCGGTCATGAGCTGGGCAACCACGGTTATTACCACGTCAATCACAGCGGGCTTTCGGCAGAAAGGGTCAAGCAGGAAATCACGCGGACCGCGGAGCTGATCAAGGAGACCACAGGCATCACCCCGACGATTTTTTCCCCGCCCTCGGGCGACTGCGACGAAGAAAGCGTAAACGCGGCAAAAGAAGCCGGCCAGACCGTGATTCTTTGGAGCATCGACACCATCGACTGGCGGCGGGACGGAAAGGATGCGATATTAAAAAGGGTATTCCGCGATCCCAAGGCCGGTGATATCATACTGATGCACCCGACCAGGGACACGGTGGCGGCGCTGCCCGAGATCATCGACGGCCTCGTCGCGCGCGGGCTGACGCCCTGCCCCGCGGGGGAGATTCTGCCCTAGCCGGTCCGCTGCAACCGGCGGAGACAATAAATCCTTCCCAAACGGAAGCTTCGAGGCGCAAAATCCGACTCTTTTTTTCTTAAAGCGTTACGAATTGCCATTGAGATAGCAGCTCGATACAATTTAATCGCGTTAATTTGGTTAATATGCAAAATAACTTGCAAAAAAGCTAATATTCCCTGCAAAAAACTGGTTGCTTTTTTGTAGGATTGGCTGTAAACTGTATATGTTGCTCTGGATGGGGTCTGTGGTTGTGAGTCGATGCCAGTCGCAGGCGAAACGACCCACGTAAGCCGGGATATATTTCTTCCGGTGATCATGGTGCGGCTTAGGAGTAAGTCCGACCAGGTGATATCCGTCTCCCGTGTACTTCAGTCTATTTGCACTTCTTGCGTAGATCAGCGGTCACTAAAACGGCATATTCCCTTGAGACAAGCAGTAGTGGAAGGGTGGTCCCCCGGTAGCGAACCTTGCAGTCGGCGAGTGTGGGGTCAAAGACCAGGTCAGCCGATTCATTAGCAACAAACCATTTTATTTTTTCCAGGGGGATTATCCACAATGTTCGAAGACAAGGTTCTCGTATGCCGTGACTGCGGCGCTGAATTCGTTTTCACCGCCGGAGAGCAGCAGTTCTATGCAGAGAAGGGCTTCCAGAACGAACCCCAGCGCTGCAAGGCCTGCCGCGATGCAAAAAAGACCTCCCGCGGCGAGCGCACCGAACGCGGTGAGCGCGAGATGTATGAAGCCGTTTGCGCGGCTTGCGGCGCACCTACCCGTATTCCTTTCAAGCCGAAGAACGACAGGCCCGTTTATTGCAGCGCCTGCTTCCAGGCCCGCAGGTAACCACCCCTCGGAAAAGAATGGGAAAAACGACCTCCGTCCCGAATGCAAATTCGGGGCGGTTTTTGATTGTTGGTTGAAAACCCCCGCCGCCCGTGCTACAATTCTTTAAGTTAAGCGCCAAAGCATCATCCGAACCCCGCCCAAAATGACTGATCTTGGGCCGCTTTCGCGTTGCCGCCGGCCAAAATAGCGCAGCCGGGCCCATTCCTCCGCCTTGAACCTTCCTTATGCCAAGCCGTTTGGGGCCGGGGGGGGGTCAGCCGGAAGCTGCGTGGTCATGCACGGCGGATGCGCGCGGGAACAGCGGCGCTTGTTCAAGCGCATTCAACAAAGCGGAAGCATGCAAATCCCGGCTGAAACCGGGTTCGGACGGTATTTCGGCGCTTCGAGCAACAATAAGGAGGACGTTCATGGTCAGCATAGTCATCGTATCCCACAGCGAAAAGGTCGCGACCGGCGCGGCGGAAATCGCCGCCGAAATGAACACGGGCAATATTCCGATCGTCGCGGCGGGGGGAACGGGCGACGGCCGGATCGGCACAAACACGGAACTGATCGTCAACGCCATAAACAGCGTTTACTGCGGGGACGACATCCTCGTTTTTGCGGATTTGGGAAGCTCGATCCTCAGCACGGAAATGGCGATGGACCTGCTGGAGCCGGAAGTGGCGGCAAAGGTCCGCATCGTTGACGCGCCGATCGTCGAAGGGGTTGTCGTCGCGGCGATCCAGGCCGGATTGGCGGACAACGCGGACGAGATCGTCGAGGTTGCCGAGGGCGCGAAGCTGCTGCCCAAGGTGCACAGGGACTGACGCTGATTTTGAAGGGATGCCATGATTTTTCACAGCGCCACGGCGGGAAGGGAAAAGGAAGTCGTCCATTTGTGGGAAGAATGCTTCCCCGAGGACAGCAGGGCGTATATTGACTGGCTGATGGCCAACAAATACGATCCCCGGCTTTGCCGCGCCCTTGAGGAGGACGGGAAGCTCGTCGCCCTTTTGCATCTTTTGCCGCTGAGGCTGCGCCTTTCTGGAAAAGAGGCGGATCTTCCCTTCGTATACGGCGCGGGCACCCTGAACGGATACAGAAAGCGCGGCTATATGCGGGAACTGTTGGGGGAAACCTTCAAAGAGCAGCGGGAAAAAGGGGTTTCCTGCATCGGGCTTTACCCCTTTCATTACGGATTTTACAGAAAAGCGGGCTTCGGCCTGCTGGACGAATGCGCCGCGCTGGAGCTGACGGTGGCGGACGTGATGGAAGAAGCCCGCCACTGGAAGGAACCCGCGGGGGAGATCACCGCCCTTGAACCGGAGGATATGCTGCTCGTGTGGTCGAAGGGGATCAGGCGTTTTGAGGTCGGCCCGGTGAGAAGCCTTGGGCGGTGCAGGCTCCGCCTTGAGGAATGGCGATGCGACGGCGGCAGTTCCCTGTGCTGCCGTGTTGGAGGCGAAGCAAGGGGTTACGCGCTGTTTGCCCCCTTGGAGGGCGAGCTGACCGTGGAGGAGATCTTCTATGAGGACGGCGAAACCCTTGCCGCGCTGCTTCTGGCTCTGACCAAAGCGGCCAGGAGCACCGATTGCGCGGTTTTGCGTTGCGAGCTGCCGGAAGACGAATGCCCCCACCACCTTTTTTCGGACAGCCGCGGGCTTGCCCGCCTTGAGCCCCACGCGATGTTTCGCATCATCGACGTTCCCGCCCTCGTCGGCGGCCTGAAAACCCCGGCGGAGGGCGCCTTTTGCGTGAGCGTGGAGGACGGGCTCTGCGAATGGAACGACGACGCGTTCACCATAACCTGCGAAGGCGGGCGAATGGCCGCAAAGCGCGGGGGCCGCCCGGATTGCCGGTGCGATATTTCCGCCCTTTCCTCCCTCGCCTGCGGCTCAATGGACGGGATTACGGCAAGGGTGATGGGCCTGTTCGAGTCGGACAATGCCGTCGCCTTCGCGGCCTTCCCCAGAAGAAAAGCCTGTTTTTTTGAGCATTATTAAGCAGCCTTAAGCGCCGCGCCGCCGGTTTTTGGCGCGCTTTCCAGGGTTTGGGATCATCCCGCTTGACTAGGCCTGTCCCCTGCGGGTATAATCAACAAGCATGACAAAAACTGTCTCGCCCTTAATATCGAAATACCGGAGGTAGTCTAATGCCCGACTCCATTACCACATTTTTCTCCAGCGGCACGTTCATTTTTATTATCGCCATCGCGGCCATGTTCCTTGTGATGATCATTCCCCAGCGCAAGCGGGAAAAAAAGGTCAAAGCCATGCTCGAAGGCATCAAGGAAGGCGACCGCATCCGCACGATCGGCGGTTTTTACGGCCGCGTCTGCAACGTCAAGGAAGACATCATAACCTTTGAGTGCGGCCCGGACAAGGTCAAGCTCAGCCTGGCCAAAAACGCCGTCGCCACGGTGGACAATACCGAGGTTGAGAACGAGAGCGGAATCAAGGCCTGACCGCCCGCGGATCAAGGCGGCCCCGTTGATTTGGGGGCCGCCTTTTCATATTTGTACCGCCGCCGAATAACGCGGCGCCGCCCTTCATATATATACACCAAAACTACTCCTGTGGAGGTGCGGCATGGCAAAGGGCAGAAGGCCGGCAGGCAAGCACAGGCGGCAGGGCGGGGGGCCGGGCTGGATCATCGCGAAGAGCGTGCTGATTTCGGCGGTTCTGACCATGCTGCTCATGCTGCTTTTGGCGCTTTTATTGAAAAACGGCATCATCGGCGAGGACGCGGTTCCCGCCGCCAATCAGGTTCTCAAGGTGCTGGGCATCGCGGCCGCATCCTTCATGGCCGTGCGAAACGGGGCTGCGCATCCCTGGTTCAGGGGGATGATCGCCGGGCTTGCCTACATGATCACCGGGATCGCGGTGTTTTCGTTGTTTGTGGGATTTGCCGGTTTTTCCGCGTCCACGCTGCTGGATATCGGCATGGGCCTCGCCGTCGGCGCTCTGGTCGGAGTGATGTTCGGCAAAAAAACGCCGGCCCAATGATTGCGCATTTGAGCGGGATCATGTATAATATCAACGATAAACCGGCTTTGCCGATGTTCTGTGAGGTTTAATGATGAAGCATATCAAGACTATTCAGCCCGCTTGCCTTAAGGCCGGGGGGAAGGGCTGCGGCGAATGCCAGGCTTCCTGCCAGTCCGCCTGCAAGACTTCCTGCACTGTCGCCAACCAGAAGTGCCTGAAAAAATAACTGCCGGCACAGGGCAAAAAACGCAGCAATGGCGATCGGCGCGCAACGCGGCTTTTGCGATTGCTGCTTTTTCATGTGCGGGCGATTTTTTGGCGGAGGAACGATTTGATACACGCATTTACTTATGACGGTCTGCACATCCTTCTGGATGTGGAGAGCGGCGCAGTCCATTTGGTGGACAAGCTCGCCTATGACGCCGCCCTTTTCATGCAGGAACACGGCGAAGAAGGCGCTTTTTCCAGGCTTGCGAAAACCTATCCGGAAGAAGACGCGAAAGAAGTCCTGGCCGAGCTTTCAGAGCTGGCCGCTTCCGGCGCGCTCTTTCACGAAGAGCAGCCCACAGTCCGCGTCAACGGCAACGGCGAGCTCAAGGCGATGTGCCTGAACGTCGCCCACGACTGCAATCTTCGCTGCCGCTACTGCTTTGCGGCCACCGGGGAATACCACCTGGGCCGGGCGCTGATGCCCTTTTCAGTCGGCAGGGCGGCGCTGGATTTTTTGATTGCGCGCTCGGGGAACCGAAAAAACCTGGAAGTCGACTTCTTCGGCGGCGAGCCGCTGATGAACTTCGAAGTGGTCAAACAGCTTGTGGCTTACGGCCGGGAACTGGAAAAGGAATTCGGCAAATCCTTCCACTTCACGCTGACCACCAACGCCCTTGGGATCACGCCGGAGGTCGTGGACTTCGCCAATCAGGAGCTGCACAACGTCGTGATCAGCCTGGACGGCCGAAAAGAAGTCCACGATGCGTTGCGCGTCACGAAAACGGGAACGGGCTCTTTTGACCTCGTTCTGCCGAAGGCAAAGGAACTGGGCCTTTCCCGCCAGGCCCTTGGCAAGGAGTATTACATCCGCGGCACCTTCACCAGGAACAATTTGGATTTTTCAAAGGATGTGGAATTTCTGGCCGATGAGGGCTTCGAGCAGATTTCCGTCGAGCCCGTCGTGCTGCCCGATTCGGACCCCGCTTCGATCCGGGAAGAGGATTTGCCCCGGGTCTTCGAGGAATACGATAGGCTGGCCCGCATCATTCAGGAGCGCAGGAAGGAGGGCCGCTGGTTCAATTTCTTCCACTTTATGGTGGATCTTGAGAACGGACCCTGCCTTGCCAAGCGCATGACCGGCTGCGGCGCGGGCAGCGAATACATCGCGGTTACCCCCCAGGGCGATATTTATCCCTGCCATCAGTTCGTGGGGAATCAGGCTTTCAAAATGGGCAGCGTGCTGACCGGCGCGTTCGATCCGCATATCCAGCGGCGCTTTTCGGACAACACCATCGCCAGCAAGCCCGACTGCCGCTCCTGCTGGGCAAAATACTTCTGCTCCGGCGGCTGCGCGGCAAACGCCCAGAATTTCAACCGCGATATTGCAAAACCCTATTCCTTAGCCTGCGAGATGCAGCGGAAAAGGCTGGAATGCGCCATCGGGCTTTACGTCAAAGAGCGCAGGGCGTAGCGCGCCTTCCCATGGCTTGCGCCCGCAAAAGAGCGCCGGCCGCAGGGGGTTGAGAACGAAAGAAAAAGCAGCGCCCGGCGCCAACGGCTGCGGCGCTTCGGGCGGCCGCCCGAAGCGCCTTTTGGAACCATGCTGATGGGCGGTGACGCGTTGACACGCCAACCATGCTGTCATATAATTTTATGGATGTTGATCAAGTCAATGACTTTGACTACAATTGGAGGAATGATCTTTGAACAAGCGCAAAAAGAGCATCGTATGGCTCGGCGTCATACTGGTGGCCCTGTGCGCCTTCGGCTTTCTGGCCCTGAATGGCATGACCATTGGCAGGGTGACCGTGAAGCCGCTGGCGTCCGCCATCAAGCAGGGGCTGGACCTTACGGGCGGCGTTTCCGCCGTTTATGAGGCCGCGGACCAAAACGATCCCGACCTTCAGGAAAATCTCGGCGCGGTCATGGCGGTTTTCCGCACGCGTCTGGACGCGGAAGGCTTTACCGAGGCGACCGTCACCCAGCAGGGGGCAAGCCGCATCCGCATCGAGATCCCGATCAACGAAAGCCAGCAGGTCGAGGACCCGAACGAGATCACTTCCTATCTCGTCGCCACCGCAAAGGTCACCTTTGTCGATAATGACGGCAACGCCATGTTCGAAGGGAAGGACATGGTGGACGTCGGCGTCGCGGTGGAGGAGTCGGGCGAATACGCCGTGGCTTTCGAGCTCAGCGAAACCGCCGCGAAAATCTTTGCAAAGGTGACGAGCGAATACGTCGGCACTTCAAAGACCATCTCCATCAAGCTGGACGAAGAGGTGATCTCCAAAGCCCAGGTCAGCTCCGCCATAACGAGCGGCAAGGGCCAGATCACCGGAGGATTTGACTACGAATCCGCCAGCCGCCTGGCCAACCAGATCCGGTCCGGCGTCATTCCCATCGAAATGACCGAGATCGAGGTCCGCTCGATTTCCGCCACGCTGGGCGAAGGCGCCCTGAGCAACAGCATCGTTGCCGGAATCATCGGCGTGGTGCTGGTGATGGCGTTTATGATCGCGGTATATAAAATGGCCGGCGTCGTCGCGGATATCGCCCTCGCCGTATACATTCTTCTGGTCTTCTTCGCCCTGGCGACCGTTCCGGGCGTTCAGCTGACGCTGCCCGGCATCGCGGGGATCGTGCTTGCCGTCGGAATGGCGGTGGACGCCAACGTCATCATCTTCGAGCGCATACGGGAAGAGGTCAAAGCCGGGCGGTCGATGAAAACCGCCTGCGAAAACGGCTTCAAGCGCGCGTTTTCCGCCATTTTGGACTCCAACGTCACAACGATCATCGCTGCCGGCGTGCTGCTTTACTTCGGCTCCGGCACGATCCAGAGCTTTGCGACCACGCTCTTAATCGGAATCATCGCAAGCTTTGTCACCGCCGTCGTCGTATCCCGCGGGATTTTGAAGCTGTTTGTCAACATCAGCGACAAGCCCGCGCTCTATTGCCGGAGAGGAGGGAATGCCTGATGAAGTTCTCCAGCAAGTTCAAGTACGCGGCGCTCGTCTCCGCGGCCATCATCCTTTGCGGCGTGATCGCCGCCGTGGTCATGGGCGTGAACGTCGGGGTGGATTTCTCCGGCGGAACGCTGTTCACCCTGGATATGGGGGGCGATTTCGACGTTGCGGACGTCAATGCCGCCCTGGAACAGGCCGGGATCAAGGACGCTCCGGTCATCAAATCCGGCTCCACCGGTTCGGCCCAGAACCAGGCGGTCATCCGCATGAAGGCCTTTGCGGACGACGAAACCGAAAACAAGGCCAGGCAGCAGATCGTCGGCGCGCTTTCTGAAAAATACCCGAAGGTTGAGATCACCACCGTGGACCGCGTGGGCGCCGTGGCCAGCGCGGATCTTGTCCGTTCCGCGATTTTGTGTGTCGTGATCGCGTCTGCGCTCATATTGATTTATATCTGGATCCGCTTCGAGCTGATGAGCGGAATCGCCGCCGTCATCATGCTGATGCACGACGTGGCGATCATGCTCTCTTTGACGATCATCCTCCAGGTGCAGATCAACAGCCCGTTCATCGCCGCAGTGCTGACCATCGTCGGCTATTCGATCAACAACACGATCGTCATCTTCGACCGCGTCCGGGAAAACGGAAAGTTCAAAGGCAAGAAAAACCACGTGCTGACCGACGAGCTGGTGAACACGTCGATCCGCGAGTCCCTGTCGCGCGCGGTGAACACGTCGATCACCACCCTCATCACCATCGTTGCCCTTTATGTGCTGGGCGTTGATTCCGTCAAGGAATTCTCGCTGCCCATCATCATCGGGCTGATCGCCGGAACGTATTCCTCCATCTTTATGGCCGCGCCCTTCTGGGGCTATCTGTCCAGGAAGAAAAAAGCCGGGGCAAGGTAACGCCCGCCCGAATCTGATATCGGGCCCTTAAATAAACCGCCGACGGGCCTTTCCGGCAACAGGGGAGGGCCCGTCGGCTTTGAAAGGTGACGCCATGATCGAGTTCAGACAGAACACGCCCAAAGGCCGCGTCGAAAACGCCGCGGCGCTTTCCCGTGCTCTGAATCTGCCCCTTGAGCTGGCGGAGCTTTTGTGCAGGCGCGGGTTTGACGAACCCGGCTCCGCCCAAGAATACCTGAATCCATCCATGGAACAGCTGCACGACCCTTTTTTGTTTTCTCGCATGCGGCAGGCGGTTGACGCGATTTTTTCCGCCATGGCGGAAGACAGGCTGATCTGCGTCTTTGGCGACTACGATGTGGACGGGATCATGGCGGTTACCATCCTTGCGCGGTATCTCGCCTCGGTGGGGGCCAGGGTCACCCAATATATTCCCCAGCGGCACACCGAGGGCTACGGCCTGAATAAAGCCGCCATCGACAGCCTTTCTGAAAAGGGCGTTTCCCTTTTGATCACCGTGGACTGCGGGATCACCGCAATCGAAGAAATCGGCTATGCCAAGGGGCTGGGGATCGACGTGCTGGTCACCGACCACCACCAGTGCCTGAATGCGCTGCCGGATTGCCTGGCGGTGGTGGACCCGGCAAACCCGGCGGATTCCTATCCATACAAATGCCTTTGCGGCGCGGGGGTGGCTTTCAAGCTGGTCCAGGCCCTGGGGGGAATCGCGCAAGCGAAAAAATACATCGACTGCGCCTGCCTCGCCACCCTGGCGGACATCGTGCCGCTGACCGGGGAAAACCGGGCGATCGTCTCCGAAGGGCTGAAGGCGATCAACAGCGGGAACTGCCTGGCCGGAATTAAGGCGATGGTCGAGGTCTGCGGCTATTCTGGCCGGGCTGTGGAAGCCGGGGCGGTCAGCTTTGCCATCGCCCCGCGCATCAACGCCGCCGGAAGGACCGGCACCGCCCGGACGGCCCTTTCCCTTTTTTTGACGGACGACGAGCAGGAAGCCCAAAAACTCGCCGCGGAACTGGACGCCGAAAACCGGCGCAGGCAGGCGATCGAAGGGGAGATTTACAAGGACGTGATGGCCAGGATCGCCCGGGGGGAGGCGGACGTCGTCCGGGACGAGGCGATCATCCTCGTGGGCGAAGGCTGGAACCACGGGGTGATCGGCATTGTGGCCTCCAGACTGGTGGAACGCTATACTCGGCCGGTGCTGCTTTTTACTTGTGAGGACGGCCTTTGCGTCGGCTCGGGAAGGTCGATCAAGGGCGTGCATCTTTTTGATTCCCTCAATTCCATGGGAGGGCTTTTCGTCCGCTTCGGCGGGCACGAAATGGCGGCGGGGCTGACCATCGAGCAGTCAAAAATGCCGGAATTCCGCCAAAGATTCATGGATTATCTGAAGAAGAACACCCCAAAGGACGCTTTTGTTCCCAGGGCGGACTACGATATGACGCTGCCGCCGGAAAGCCTTTCCCTGAAGCTTGCGGAGGCGATCAAACGCATGGCGCCCTTTGGAACCGGGAATCCCGCGCCCATTTTTCGGGTGGCGGGGGTTTCACCCAAAAATCCGATCACCATGGGCAGCGAAAACCGGCACCTTCGGTTCACCCTTTCCCGGGGGAGGGATGTTTTGGGCTGCGTCGCCTTCGGCATGGGCGACAAGCAGGAGATCCTGACGGACATCACGGCGGAGCTTCTCTGCGCGCTGGAGATCAACGATTTCCGCGGGGAGAAAAGAGAGCAGCTGATGATCAAGAGCATCCGCGCCACGCTGCCCGCGGATACGGACGGCTACGTGGAAAAATGCGATTACAAATTTCATGATGCATTTTTTGCGTTGGCCCGCTATAATAGTGATTGTCGGAAATCCGAGAGTTATGGCCCGATTGCCGTCGATAAAAGGTCGGACTGGGCCGAACGCTTCGCCAAGTGGGCCGGGGATTCTCCTCAGGGAGCCGCGGCCGTCTGCGTGACGCCAGAAGGGGCGAAGGCCTTTCTTTTGAAAATGCGCGAATTCGGGGTTTCCGAAAAGCTGGACGTGCTCTTTGGCGAAACGCTGGACGAGCGCGCCCACAACGCCGTGATCATGGCGCCGATGCCCCTCCCTTTGGAAGGGTTCCGGAAAGTGCTTTTTGTGGAAAGCCTTCCCGCCCCCCTTTGCGCCCTGCTCGCTTTCGGCGCAAACGAGGAGATCGTCACCGCCGGGATGCCCCTGGGGGCTTTTGCCGAACAGGCCAAGGTGGGCAGGGAGGAACTGATCCCGGTGTTCGAGGCGATGAACAGGCTGGCGGTGGCGAAAACCGTGTTTTTGAGCCGCTCCGCTTACCTTGAGGAACTCAAAAAGCTTTGCTCCTCGCCGATGGAGCATTTGATATTCGGATTGAACGTTTTTTCGGAGCTGGGGTTCTTCCGGTCTGAAACCGTGGGGGCCTTTCGGGTAACCGCCGCAAAAGACTCCATACGAAGGCTGCTCAGCGAAAGCCCGACTTTTGCGGCAGTGAACCGCGGAATGTACTGAACAGGCAATTTGCCGAGAAAGGGATCAAATGGATCTTAAGACCGTCATCCGCAATATCCCGGACTTTCCCGTTCCGGGAATCCAGTTCAAGGACATTACCACGCTTTTAAAAAACCCCGCCGCCTACCGCCAGGCTATTGACGAAATCGTCGAAAGCATCCGGGATTCGGGGGCGGATACGGTGGTGGGGCCCGAGGCGCGGGGCTTCATCATCTGCGCGCCGGTGGCCTATGCCGCCGGGCTGAGCTTTGTTCCGGCAAGGAAGCCGGGCAAGCTCCCCGCGGCCGTTTCGCGGTATGAATACGCCCTTGAATACGGCACGGACGCGCTGGAAATCCACAAGGACGCGATCCAAAAAGGCAGCAGGGTCGTCATTGCGGACGATCTTCTCGCCACGGGCGGAACCGCGTATGCCACCGCCAAGCTGGTGGAGTCCATGGGCGGCGAAGTCGTCGCCATGCGCTTCATGATCGAGCTTACCGACCTTGGGGGGCGGGACACCCTGGAGGGTTATGACGTCCATTCCCTCATTCAGTATTGACGGTTAAACGGGCGGGTGAAAACTCGCCCTTCTATAAAGGGTGCCAAGGCATCAAAGCGTGCGGACCGCGTCGCCGGTTGGTTTCCCGCTTCGCGCAGGGCCGTCGGCGCAGCCGGCATCGATCCTTGATGGGGCGCCGGAATCCATGATTCCTGCTCATGGTCGGTTTTGATCGAAGCGCGGGGGCTTTTGCCCCAAAAACCCAGGGACAGGTTTTTTCGACAGTCTCTCGCCCTTCCTGAAAGGGCGCGAGTTTCTTTATCATACTTTTAAAAAGAGGTAAACATGCCCCAGACCGACATTCGCAATACAGCGGAAGGCGTGAGAAAAGCCCTTCTGGTGATGCTTCAGACCGAACAGGCTGAGGCGTGTTGCGATGCGCCGACGCGGGCGGATTTTTCCGAATGCGCCGCCGCGGCCTTAAAGTCGCTGGAGGCTTTTTTGCGCGCGCTGGACGGCGAGCACGCCCGCAGCACCCCGGACCCCGGCAGCCTTCCCCCCGAAGCGGTTTACGATCTGCTGACCAAATCCCCCCTGGAACTTTCCTATCCCGACGCAGCCGGGCAGGACCTTGTTGAACTTCGGGCGAAGATGCTGATCGACGCGGTGGAGATCCGCAGAAACGAACTGGCGCTGATGGGCAAGTTTGCGGAAGCATACCCGGAGGGCAACAGGGAGCGCTTCGCCGCTGCCGTCGAGTTTTCAAAATCCGCCCACAAGGCGCAGTTTCGGGATTCCGGCGAGCCGTATATCGTCCATCCCCTCGCCGTTTCGGGGATGATCATCGAAATGGGCATGGACGAGGAATCCGCGATCACCGGTCTTTTGCACGATACGGTCGAGGATAACGACGACATCAATCTTTCCACCGTAACCGAAAAGTTCGGCTCCGGCGTCGCAGGACTGGTGGACGGCGTGACCAAGCTGACCAAGGTCAGCCTCGGCCAGGCCAGCAGGGAGCAGCAGCAGGCGGAAAACGTGCGCAAGATGTTCCTCGCGATGGCGAAGGACATGCGCGTGATTCCCATCAAGCTTGCGGACCGGCTGCACAACATGCGCACCCTCGAATACTGCCTGGGCGCAAAGCGCATTCGCAAGGCGAAGGAAACCCTGGAGATCTACGCCCCCCTGGCCCACCGCTTAGGCATGGGCCAGATGAAGAGCGAGCTTGAGGATCTGGCTTTTATGCACCTGAACCCCCAGGAATACAAAAGCCTGCGGGAGCAGGTCACGCGGATGCAGGTGGAGCGCTCCGACTACATGGCGGAAAGCATGAACGCCATCCGGGAAAAGCTCAGGGAAAACGGGATTGAAGCCTCCCTCAACGGCAGGCCGAAGCACCTTTACAGCATCTATCGCAAGATGCAGAAGCAGAACATCACGTTTCAGGAGGTTTACGACCTGATCGCCATCCGGGTGATCGTCAGAACCGTGGAGGAATGCTATACCGTGCTCGGTCTTGTGCACAGCATGTGGCGGCCGCTGCCCTTTCGGATCAAGGATTACATCTCGACGCCCAAGCCGAACGGATACAAATCCCTGCACACCACATTGATGGGCGAAAACGGGGTTCCCTTCGAAGTCCAGATCCGCACGATGGAGATGCACAAGCAGGCCGAATTCGGCATCGCCGCCCACTGGCGCTATAAAGAAGGGCGGGAGGAATCCTCGGATTTGGACGTTGTCATGGACTGGGTGCGCCAGATCATGGACGAGCGGGTGGAGGATTCGGACGAATTCATGCGGATGCTGAAGTTCGATTTCTTCAGCGATTATGTTTTCGTCTTTACCCCCCAGGGGGAGATCATCGACCTTCCCACCGGCGCGACGCCCATCGACTTCGCGTACAGAATCCACTCCGAAGTGGGGCACAGGTGCATCGGCGCAAAAGTCAACGGCAGGATCGTCACCTTGGACTACACGCTCCAGATGGGCGATATTGTCGAGATCATCACGTCCTCATCCCTTGTCGGGCCGAGCAGGGACTGGCTGAACATCGTCAAAACCCAGCAGGCCAAGAGCAAGATCCGTTCCTGGTTCAAGAAGGAGCGCAAGGAGGAGAACATCGAGCGCGGCAGGGATATGCTGACCGCGGAAGCAAAGCGCCAGGGCTATTCCCTTGCCCAGCTCATGAAGCCGGAGTCGATCACAGGGCTTTTGAAGCGCATGTCCATCGCCTCGGGGGATGAGCTTTGCGCCGCCGTGGGCTACGGCAGCCTTGCCGTCAACCAGGTGCTGCCCAGGCTGATCGAGGAATACAAAAAGCAGCAGGAAGACCAGGAACCCGAGGATTCCTCCGCCCTGATCGAAAAGCTGACGACCAAGCAGCACAAGCGGCGGCCGAGCTCCAACGGCGTGATCGTCGACGGGTATGACGACATGGTCGTCCACATCGCCAAGTGCTGCACCCCGGTTCCGGGGGACGAGATCGTCGGCTACGTCACCCGTGGCCGGGGCGTTTCCGTGCACAGGTCGGACTGCAAAAACCTTACGAATATGAATGACAACGACGCCCGGTCGATCAAGGTCGAATGGGCGGAAAACGCAAAGGGCGGGGGTTTTGCGGCCCAGATCCAGCTCGTCGCCAACGAGCGGGTGGGCCTTGTGATGGATATTTCGCAGATTTTTATGGGAATGAACATGAGCCTGGCCCGCTTCTCCGCCAAGACGGACAAAAACATGATCGCGAACATCACCATGGAATTCGACGTTCACGACGCCGACCAGCTTCAGTTCGTCATCAAGCAGCTGAAAAGGGTGCGCGGCGTTACGGACGTTTACAGGATCAAGGGATAATGAGGGCTGTAATCCAAAAGGTTTCCCGGGCGGCGGTCCGCTCGGAAGGGGAGGTTTCCGGCCAAATCGGGCCGGGCTTCGTCGTGCTGCTCGGCGTCGAGCGGGAGGATGGAGAGGCGGACGCGAAGTACATCGCCGAAAAAACCGCCAATCTCCGCGTTTTTGAGGATGCGGAGGGGAAGATGAACCGCTCCATTCTGGAAACCGGGGGAGAAGTGCTGCTGGTTTCCCAGTTCACCCTGCTGGGGGACGCCAGGAAGGGCAGAAGGCCCAGCTTCATCGCCGCCGAGCGGCCGGAGCGGGCGGACGAGCTTTACCTCGTCGTGAAAAGCGGCCTCGCGTGCCTGGGGATTCGGGTGGAAACCGGCGTTTTTCGCACGCATATGGAGGTCGAGCTGGTCAACGACGGACCGGTCACGATCCTGTTGGACAGCCGGAGGATTTTTTGAGTTTTTGGGATTGTGAAATGAGCGAAATGAAGATCTGCCGCCTCCCCTGCGGGGCGATCGGAACCAATACCTATATCGTGTATATGGACGGCCAAAAAGGCGCCGTGGTCATAGACCCCGCGGACGCCGAGGTCATTCTAGACGCCCTTGAGCAAAGGAAGCTCGGCTGCGCGGCGATCCTTTTGACCCACGGGCATTTTGACCATATTTCCGGCATTGGCGGGCTGAAAAAGGCGTTTTCCTGCCCGGTGTATATCGGCGAGGGGGACGCAGGGCTGCTCGGTGATCCGCTCCATAACGGCAGTCTTTTGATGCTGGGTGAGGTTATTAAAGAATCCCCCGCGGAAAATACGGTGAAAGACGGGGACGAGCTCGCGGCCGCCGGGATGAAGTTCCGGGTGATCGGCTGCCCCGGGCATACGCCGGGCGGGGTGGGCTATTCTACCGCCGGCGCGCTGTTTTCCGGGGATTCGCTTTTTCACCGGGGAATCGGGCGGACGGACCTTCCCGGCGGGGATATGGACGCGCTTTTTTCCGCGGTGCTGAAGCTTTACGAACTGCCGGAAGAAACGGCGGTGTTCCCCGGCCACGGCGAATCCACCACCATCGGCGACGAGGCGAAAAACAACCCATTTATTCGGAGAAACTGACTTGATTTATCTTTCCACCGACCGGGAATCGTATCGGAACGAACTGTGCGAGGTAATTCGCGTTTTTTTTGGAATGGCCGAAATCGGGGCCGAAGAAGCGGAGAAAGCGCCCGAAGAAGGAAATGCACTCCTGCGCTGCGATTCGAACGGAGGACGGGTTTTCGCCTCCGGTACCTTTGAAGGGCGAACGGCGCGGTGTAACGACCCGTATTTGCCCGGTGATCTCATCAAACACGGCGCTTCGCCCCTGGCGGTCAAAAAGTACGAAAAACGCGCGATGAAGAGCGCCCTTTACCGCGTTTTGAAAGAGCTGACCGGAATCAAGCCGCCCTGGGGCAGCCTGACCGGCATCCGCCCCACCCGGCTTGCCCGGGAATTTGAGGCGGCGGGGGAGGACCCCCGGGCAATGCTGGGGGAACGGTTCGACGTTTCGGAGGAAAAGATCGCCCTGGCCCTCTCCATACTGGACGAGCAGCGGGGAATACTTGCTTCCGCCCGGCAAAAGGATTTTGATCTTTACATCGGGATTCCCTTTTGCAGGACCCGGTGCAGTTATTGTTCCTTCGCGGCCTACGAGGTGGGCAAGGGCTGCGCCACGGCCGCGAATATCGAGGAATACGTTGCCGCCCTTTGCAAAGAGATCGGGGAGAACGTTCCCCTTGCCCTTTCGGCGGGGTATTCACCCAGAAGCCTGTACATCGGCGGCGGCACCCCCACGGCTCTTTCCGCGGGCCAGCTTCGCCGGGTGGCGGAAGCCGCGCTGAAAGCTTGCGGCGGAGATTTTCTGGAATTTACGGTGGAAGCGGGCAGGCCGGACACGATCACGGAAGAAAAGCTCAAGATGCTCCGCGACCTCGGGGTGGGCAGGATCAGCATCAACCCCCAGACGATGGACGACGAAACGCTTTTGCGGGTGGGCCGGGGCCACAGCGCGAAGGACGTTGAAATCGCCTTCGAACTGGCGAAAAAAGCCGGCTTCCCCTGCATCAATATGGACACGATCATCGGCCTTCCCGGGGAAACCGCGAAAAACGTGGAAAACACCATGGCGCGCATCGCCCTCCTTGGCCCGGAAAACCTGACCGTGCATACCCTGGCGATCAAGCGCTCCTCCAAACTGAAGGAAGAGCTGGCGTTCACCCTCCTTCCCACGGCCGAACAGGCGGAGGAGATGCTCGCCGTCGCCCAGGGCGCGGCAAGCGCGATGGGCATGCGGCCTTATTATATGTACCGCCAGAAATTCATGCGCGGGAATTTGGAAAACGTGGGGTATACCCTGCCCGGCTTCGCTTCCGTCTATAATATTGATATTATGGAGGAGCAGACCAGCATCCTCGCCCTGGGCGTCGGGGCGATCACCAAATGGATCTTGAAGGGGGGCGAGCTGATCAAGCGCGTCGCCAACCCAAAGGATCTCAGGACCTATCTGAACACGCTTGAAGAACGCCGGGAAGCCAGAAAACGCCTGATGCTCCCGGATCAAGAATAAAACCCCTGCCGGAGGAAACATGACGAAACTACCCATGAAAACCCCCTTAGTCGAGATGGACGGGGACGAGATGACCCGCATCATCTGGTCCGCGATCAAGGAGGAGCTGATCCTCCCCTTTGTCGACCTCAAAACGGAGTATTACGACCTTGGATTAAAGCACCGGGACGAAACCGAGGACGGCGTTACGGTGGAAGCCGCCAACGCCATCAGGCGCCTTGGCGTGGGCGTCAAATGCGCGACGATCACCCCCAACGCCCAAAGGGTTTTGGAATACGGGCTGAAGAAGATGTGGAAAAGCCCGAACGCCACCATCCGCGCGATCCTGGACGGCACGGTCTTCCGCGCGCCGGTGCTGGTGAACTGCGTGCGCCCCGTGGTCAAAAACTGGAAAAAGCCCATCACCATCGCCCGCCATGCCTACGGCGATGTGTATAAAGCCGTGGAGTTGCGCGCAAAGGGGCCGGGGAAGGCGAAGCTGGTCTTTGAAGGGGCGGACGGAATCCGGGAGGAGCAGGAAGTCTTTGCGTTCAGCGGCCCCGGCATCCTCCTTGGCCAGCACAATCGCGACGATTCCATCGAAAGCTTTGCCCGGGCGTGCTTCGGCTACGCCCTTGGCGTGCGGCAGGACCTTTGGTTCTCCGCCAAGGACACGATCTCCAAGGTTTACGATCATACGTTCAAGGATATTTTCGCCCGGGTGTTTGAGGAGGAGTTCAAACAGGCCTTCGAAAAGGCCAAAATCGCGTATTTCTACACCCTGATCGACGACGCCGTGGCCCGGGTCATCCGGTCGGAGGGCGGCTTCGTCTGGGCGCTGAAGAATTACGACGGAGACGTGATGAGCGACATGGTGGCGACGGCCTACGGCTCTTTGGCGATGATGACCAGCGTCCTCGTTTCGCCGGAGGGCTGCTATGAGTTCGAGGCGGCCCACGGCACCGTCACCCGGCACTATTACCGCCACTTAAAAGGCGAAAAAACCTCCACCAACTGCGTGGCCACGCTGTTCGCCTGGACCGGCGCCCTCAAAAAGCGCGCGGAGCTGGACGGCTTGAGCGCCCTATTCGCCTTTGCCCAAAAGCTGGAGGATGCCGCGATCGCCACCATCGAGGGCGGTGTGATGACCAAGGACCTTGCGGCCCTGGCCGAGGGCGTGGACGTCACCGCGGTGAACACCGAAGACTTCATCCGGGAAATCAGAAAAAACCTGGAAGCGGCGCTTTGAGCTGCCCAGCCTGTTAAAAAATCCTTGGGATTGTCAAGAGCCGCGCCCCTTGACTTCGATCCGGCTTCGGCGCCTGCGCGCCGGAACGGTCGGCCGCGTTTGACCCGCAGGGCAAACACATCCTTCCTTGATGGATACCGGAATCTGTGATTCCGGTGCAGAAAGCCGTAGGCTTTCTGACCTTTCGCGATTTGCCGGCCGGAAATGCGCAGCGGTTCAGGCAAATCGTGCAACCTCAAAGCGTGCGTACGGCACGCTTTGACAGACTGAAACGGCGCGTTGAACCGCCGATAGGAGGAAAACACCATGAGCATCTATTCCGACTGGACCGACTTTGCCCAAAGCCCGCGAAACGACGCCGAGCACGCGCAATTCTGGACCGCGTATTTCGACATTGAAAAAACGGGCTATGAAAAGATACTCTCAAGGCCGAATGAGCCGTACAAGGGCAAGTTTTCCGAGCTTGCCGCGGAATTCGGCATGGAAAAGGAGATCTTCTGCGGCTTTATCGACGGGATCAACACCTCCCTGGCAGCCGGGGAATACGTCCTTGAGGCGCTGACCGAGGATTCGGACGTCGACCTCACTGTCGACATGAAAAAGCTCTATTTCAACATGCTCTCCGCAAAGGCCGAATGGCTGTACACCCTGCCGATGTGGGAGGGCATCCTCTCCGAAAACGAGCGGAAGGAGATCACAAAGGAATACCGCGCCTCCAGCGTTTTCGTTTCGGACAAGACCGCCGGGCGCAACGACCCCTGCCCCTGCGGCAGCGGAAAGAAATTCAAAAAGTGCTGCGGAGCCAATCTTTAATACGGCTTGCGCCCAAAACGGCGGGATGTTGGACGAGTCCCGCCGTTTTTATTGTTTCAAAAGCACAATGGGCATTTTCTATATTGTTTCGCGGCACATTGTTGGCGGCGGGTGCGGGGGGATATACTGTTGTCACAGGTTGCGGCGCAGCCATTTGACAATTCTGGATTCTCTTGACACGCAGACAGCACATCTTGGCAACGACAAATAGGAGGGAATGCAAATGTGTGATACCATGATAGCTTTGGGCAACAGTACGCTTTCGGGCTACAATGTGTTTGCGAAAAACAGCGACCGCGATCCCAACGAACCCCAGTACTATACCTTTATCCCCGCTGCGGACCACGCCCCCGGCTCGAAGGTCAAATGCACCTACATCGAAATCGATCAGGTCCCCCACACCTATGCCTTGATCCTCAGCAAGCCCTCCTGGATCTGGGGCGGCGAGATGGGCACCAACGAATTCGGCGTGACCATCGGCAACGAAGCGATCTGGACCAAGATGCCCTACGGCGATCCGGCGCTTCTGGGGATGGATTCCCTGCGCCTGGCCCTTGAGCGCGCAAAAGCCGCCTCCGAAGCTGTGGACGTTCTCATCGCCCTGCTGGAAAAATACGGCCAGGGCGGCAACTGCGCCTTTGACGGCGTTTTCCATTATCACAACACCTATCTGGTTTCCGATCCCAAGGAAGCATACATCCTCGAAACCTCGGATAAATTCTGGGCGCTGGAAAAAATCAAGGACATCCGCTCGATTTCCAACGTGATGAGCGTCTCCAAGTACGACCGCATTCATCCGGAGGCGATTTCCTACGCCGTTTCCAAGGGCTGGTGCAAGGGCGAGGCGGATTTCAACTTCGGCACCACCTATCTCGACCACTTCCACCCGGTCAATATGAGCGGAACCCTGCGCTCCGGCTGCACGAACCGCACGATCCGGGCGGACGAGGGCAAAGTGGACGTAAAAACCATGATGCGCGCCCTCAGAAGCCACAACGGCAACGACCCCTGGACGGGCAGCCCATTCAGCGCCCCCTGCATGCAGGCGAGAGGCCTGGGCGACTGCCAGTCCACGGCCAGCATGGTCGCGGTCATCCGGCCGGACGGCAAGACGACTTATTGGGGCACCGGAATGTCCGTTCCTTACGTTGCGCCCTTCAAGCCCTTCTGGTTCGACGCTTATTCCGAAAGCCTCGTATTCCCGTACGACAAGCAGGAAGAGGCGATGGAATCCTGGATCTGCCGCGAAGGCATCAACCGCGCCTTCGTCGCCGGGAAGATCGATGAGGAAGCGTACCTCGCAGAGATGCACGCCCTGGAAGAAGGCTGGCTGAAGAAGGCGGACGAACTCGAAGGCAAGCCGGCGGACGTCCGCAAGGCCTTCTGCGAGGAAGTCGCCAAGGAAGAAAAAGCGTTTATCGACAAATGGCTCAAAAAGGCCGCCGGATCCAAGGGCAGCCCCAGGGCCGGCAAGGAATTCCAGAGCGCCTGGGCGTACTGGAACGAGAAGCTGGGCGTGAACCGCCATATAGCTTATTGACGCCGCGCTGAGCACAGCGCGCAAAGCGTTCGCATATTGTTTCGCTGTACGTTGTTGGCACCGGGTTTGGTGGTTATACTGTCTATACAGGCTGTATGGCAACTCTTGACCTTCTGTTAACTGAGTATAAATCAATCATCCGAGGAGAGCGCCATGTCTACTTTTAAAACAAATGACGGAGTGGAAATCTACTACGAAATCACGGGCGAAGGCAAACCCCTTCTGATGCTGCCCGGCTGGACCTGCACGACCAAGTTCTGGCAAAAAAACGTTGAAGAGCTTGCCAAAACCTGCAAGGTTGTCTGCATGGATATGCGTGCACACGGCCAATCCGAAAAAGTCATGCACAGCCATCGCATATCGCGTTATGCGATGGACCTCAAGAATCTGCTGGACGAACTTGACCTCAGCGACGTAACTGTTCTTGGCTGGTCGATGGGCGCGGCGGTTCTTTGGAGCTATATTGAGCTTTTTGGCAACCACAGGCTCGGCAAGCTTGTCTGTGTCGATCAATCACCGGCGCAATACACCGGCCCGGACTGGACGTGGGGGCAAAACGGCTGCTATGACGTCGAGATGTTTATCCGCACCTGCTACGACATCAAATACAACCCGCGCGGCGCGGCCGAAGGACTGGCGTACGCCTGCATAAACGGCACGCCGACGGCCGACGAGGTGAAGTTCGTAGCCGACGAAATTTCGAAATGCCCGCCCTATGTGCGCATCGAGATCATGCGCGACCACACGAACCTCGACTGGCGCGATTTCCTGCCGCACATCACGCTGCCGACGCTGGTTTGCGTTGCGCGAAACAGCCTGGTGTTCAACTGGCAGGGCAGCGCCTGGGTCGGCGAGAACATCCCCGGCGCAAAAACCGTCTTCTTCGAAAACTCGGGCCATATGCTCTTTTGGCAGGAGCCGGAGAAGTTCAACAAGACGATTGCGGAGTTTGTCAACAGCTAAACTGTCGGAAAGCGCATAAACAAATCGTTTTGAAAAACCAATATTCCAACCGGCCGCTGTGCCCGGCTGAAAATGCTCCTTACTCGGCGTTCGGGCGGGGAGCATTTTCTTGGCCGGGGCCGTGCCGGCAAAGCTGAAAAAAGGTGAAAAAATGAAGCTATTGTTCGTGCCTGACTCATTCAAGGGCACGCTTGCGGCGGAAGAAGTCTGCGAAATCCTGACGATTCAGGCCAAAAAACGCATAACGGGCGCAATTTGCGAATCCCTTCCCGTGGCAGACGGGGGGGAAGGACTGGTCAGCGCCCTTTATTCCGCCTGCGGCGGGGAATTGATCGATGTCGTGGTCCGGGGGCCGCTGAACAAAAAAGTCGGTGCGCGCTACGCGATCCTTGCGGACAAAACCGCGGCCATCGAAATGTCCGCCGCTTCGGGCATCACCCTGGTTCCCAAAAAAGAGCTGGATCCCCTGAAGGCAAACACCTTCGGAACCGGAGAGCTGATCCTTGACGCCGTTGCCAGGGGGTGCAAAAGCATCATACTCGGCCTGGGCGGCAGCGCGACCAACGACGGCGGGATGGGCCTTGGGGCGGCCCTTGGGATCCGCTATCTGGATCGGGACGGGGGGGAGCTTTCCCCCTGCGGCGGGAACGCGCAAAAGGTGGAAAGGGTGGACGCTTCCGGCCTAAAAAAGGCGCTTCTTGCGGCCGATTTTACCCTCGCCTGCGACGTGGACAACCCCCTTTGCGGGGAAACCGGCGCTTCGGCCATATTCGGCCCGCAAAAAGGGGCGACGCCGGAGCTTGTGCGCCGGCTGGACGAGGGGCTTTTTAAGCTTTGCGCGGTGATGGAGGCGGAAAGCGGGAAAAAGCTGCTGAACGTTCCCGGCATGGGCGCCGCCGGGGGAATGGCCCTGCCCCTTGCTGCGTTTCTGAACGCGAGGATGGAGCGCGGGCTGGAGATCGTGCTGAACGCCCAGGGGTTTGACGAGCGCTGCCAAAGAGCGGATATCGTGATCACCGGCGAAGGCAGGACGGACAGCCAGAGCGCCATGGGCAAGGTCGTTTCCGGCGTCGCCCAGCGGGCAAAAAAAGCCGGAAAACCCGTGATTGTGCTGTCCGGAGCACTGGAAGAGGGATGCGGGAAGCTGTATACTATGGGTGTAACCGCGATGTTTTCCTGCTCTGACGGAACACATTCGCAAGAGTGGCAGCTTGAGCACGCGCGCGAAGCCCTCGCTTTTGCCGCAGACCAGCTTTTTGGCGCGCTGGAGGCGGCGCGGGGAAAATAGAAGCGCCCGCGCCCGGATTGAAAAGGTGGCCGAATGCTGACATCAAGAATAGCCCAAAGGATCGCCGACGAGGTGATGTCCGGCCTTGGATACAATGTAAACGTGATGAACGACCGCGGCGTCATCATCGGCAGCGGCTCAAAATCCCGCATCGGCTCCTTCCACGAAACGGCCATGCGGGTGATCGAGAGCGGCGAGACGATCATGGTCACGGAAAAAGAGGCCGTGGCCCTTTTTGGCGTGCGCCCGGGGATCAACATGCCCATCAAGAGCAACGGAACGGTTGTGGGCGTGGTGGGGATAACCGGCGACCCGGAAGAGATCAAGGGGGTCGCCCAGCTCGTCCGCATGGCCGCGGAGCTGATCGTCGAGCAGGAGGAGAACACCTATCGCTTTTTTATGCACAGGAACGACAAGAACGCCTTTGTCATCTCCCTTTTGAACGACGCGGCCTCCGGAAACATCAAGGGCATATCCAACTGGGCCCTTGAGCTGGGGTACGACATGGCGATCCCCAGGGTAGCCTGCCTGATCGATTCGCCCGGCGGCGGAGAAAGCGCGGGGATCGAGCGGCAGGAGTGCAGGCTCAACGCGGTCAAGGATTCCGAATTCCACAAAAGGCAGGATATTTCCGTTTCGATGGGGAATAACGTCCTGGTTTTTAAATCGTTGAAGGGCTCCGCCCCCTGGGAGATCGAGAACGAGGTTTCGGAATACGTGGAGGGCATCAAATCCGGCCCGGATTCCGAGTTTTTGAAGGGGCTGCGCTGCTGCGTCGGCGCGTTTCATCCCGGGATCGCGGGATACAGCCTGTCCTATGCGGACGCCGGCCGGCTGCAAACCCATTACCCTGCCCGGCAGGGGCTGAAATTCGCCCACAGGCGCATGAGCGCAGCCCTTTTCGACAATCTGCCCGCGGATTACAGGGAAATGATCGTAAAGCCTTATATCTGCGCGATCAAACGCGAATTCGGCGATGGGGCGGGGGATGCGGTCGGCACCGCAAGGGCGCTGCTGGAAAACGGATTCCGCTATGACGACGCGGCCCAAAAGCTTTACGTCCACAGGAACACCATCGCCTTCAGGAGAAAAAAGCTGGAAAAATGCCTGAACCTGGACCCGCGCAACAACGCCGAGGATCAGCTGCTGCTCATGATGATCCTGATGGAATTCGATTGCGCGGACAGTTCGTAACCCAGGCATAACGATTCCGAAATAAACGGGCAAAAACCGGCCGGGGAAGGATTTGATTCCCCGGCCGGCTGCGTTTTGGAAGGATTCGATCTCTTGGCTAGCCCACCTTATAATTCTTCGCCTGGGAGGCGAACAGCCTGGAATAAAGGCCGTTTTGATCCTCCATCAGCTGCCGGTGGGGGCCGAACGCCTCGATCCTGCCGTTGTTGACGACCAGGATCTTGTCGCAGAACACGCTGGACGACATGCGGTGGGAAATGTAAAGGGCGGTTTTGTCCCCCACCATTTGGTTGAAGTTCTCATAGATCTCCGCTTCGGCGATGGGGTCCAGGGCGGAGGTGGGCTCGTCAAGGATCACCAGGGAAGCGTTTTTATAAAGCGCCCTAGCGATGGCGATCTTCTGGGACTGGCCGCCGGAAAACTCCGCGCCCTCCTCGTCGTATTCCTTGCCAAAGAGCGTTTCCATGCCTTTGGGCAGGGAGGCCACCTTTTCGGCGATGCCCACATCGTTCAGGATGCTCTCTACCCTTTCGCTGTCCGCGCCGACGGGCCCGGCGGTGATATTCTCCTGGATCGAGAAGTTGAACAGCTTAAAATCCTGAAAAACCGCGGCGATCCCGGCAAGGTAGGATTCCTGGCCGTATTCGAAAATGTCCGTCCCGTTGATGAGGATCCTTCCCGAATCCGGCCGGTACAGCCGGCAGATCAGCTTGACGATGGTGCTCTTTCCCGCGCCGTTCAGGCCGACGATGCTGATCTTTTCGCCCTCGCCGATGTCGAAGGAAATGCCGTCCAGCACCTTCTTTTCGGTCTTGGGATACGCGAACGTCACGTTCTCAAAGCGTATGGAGCGCACCTTGCCCAGCTTTTTGCCGCCTGTGCAGTCCGCTTCGCTGGGAACGCTCATCAGCTCGGCGAAGGGGTCCAGGTACCCGAGCATTTGAAGGATGGTCACGATGGCGGAACCCAGGGCGATGACGGCGGAAGAGAAGCTGACGGCGGAGGAGACATACATGGTCAGATCCCCGATGCCGATCCCGCCGTTTAGGGTGTGGGCGCCGACGTAACCGTAGGCAAGGGCGGTCTGCAGCACCACCACCACTTGGAACAGGCCGAGGAAAAGCCCCATCCTTCTGTGGAATCTGCCGAACCATTTGGTGATGCTTTTGTTGTAGGCGGTGATGGTGTCTCCGATCATGGGGCCCATGTCGTAGATGCGGAAATCCTTGTGGTTGATTTTGTCGAAGGTCAGGCCGACGTAATAGCCGTATTTTCTGTTTTCCGGCAGCACGTCCTTGAAGAACTGCTGCTGATACCTGGAGAACAAAGCCTGAATGGCCAGCAGGATGCCTACGGTCGCCAGCAAAGCGGCCACCAGCACCCAGGAGAGGCGCATCATGATCGCCACCAGCCCGGTCACGGTGATCAGCTGGTTCAAAAAGGACACCGTGCTGCCGATCAGGTTCGAAACCGCGCCCTGGTTCTGCATCGCAAAGGTAGCGCGCTCCTTCAGATCCAGAAAATGCGGATCTTCGAGATAGCGGTATTCGACGGACATGATCTTCTTCGCAAAGGCGCGCTCGACCTGCCAGAGAACCTCTTTTTCCCGAACGTCCAGCAGGCGCTTGGCCGTTTTGGTCAAAAAGGCGAACAGCAGGTTGCTCGCGGCGATGATCGCGACCCAAAACACGAGGGAAGTGGGATTCTGGCCGCCCATCAGCTCGTCGATCAGGTATTTGGGGAAGACGACGTTCGCAAGGATCTGGCCGGAATAGGAAAGGGAGTTGAACAGCAGCAAAAAGAAATAAGCCGGGCTGATCCCCCACACGAGCCTGAACACGAGGGCCGCCTTCTTCGAATTTTTCATACCGCTTCCCCGCTTTCCTGATAGTATTTCCCCTGGGTGACGAACATGTCCCGGTACGCGCCGCCGCGCTGCATCAGTTCGTCGTGATTGCCGTATTCCCGCAGCCCCGTTCCGTCGATCAGGGCGATCTTGTCGCAAAATCTTGTGGACGCCAGCCGGTGGGAAATATAGATGGCGGTTTTGCCCTTTGTCAGGCTGTCGAATTCGGAATAGATTTCCGCTTCGGCCAAAGCGTCCAGGGCGGCGGTGGGCTCGTCCATGATCACGCAGTTCCCGCCCTTATACAAAGCCCGGGCGATGGCCAGCTTCTGGCTTTCGCCGCCGGAGAACACCGCCCCGTTTTCGTCGATGATGCGCAGCATCATCGTATCTGCGCCTTCCGGAAGGCTCTGGATTTTTTCAAGCAGGCCGACCTGCTGCAAAACCGCGTCCACCCGGCCGTAATCGATGCCGTCCAGCCGGCAGGCGATGTTTTGGGCGACGGTAAAGGCCAGGATGTTCACCTCCTGAAAAACGGCGGCAAACATGGCGAAAAGCTCGGATTTGCGGTAATCGTTGACGTCCTGGCCGTTGATTTTGATGCGGCCGGAATCCGCCTTAAAAAGCCCGGTCAGCAGCTTGACGAAGGTCGTCTTCCCCGCGCCGTTGATGCCGACGAGGGCGAGCTTCTGGCCGGCGGGGATCTTCAGCGAGAAGTTTTCGAAAATATTCTTGTCCGTCCCCGGGTAACGGAAGGTGACGTCCTCAAATTCGATTTCCAGCGGCGTTCCGGCGGGAACGGCCGCCAGCGCGCCGCCGCCTTCGCCCAGGTCTTCGTCTAAAAAATCGAAGAAATCCCGGATGTACATGTGTTCCTGCATGATGTAGGTGATGTTTTCCGAAAGGGCCTTCATCTGGACCGAAAGGGTGGACGCCGCGATGATATACATCGAATAATCCGCGATGGACATGCCCTTCACCGTCAGCCAGGTCAAGAGGCCATAGGTGGCGGCGTCCGAGACCAGCAGCGTCGCAAGGGTGATGAAGCCCAGGGCGTATTCCCGGTTCTTGACGGCGCGGAACACGTCGGAATACCCTTTGATCTGGACCTTAAAATTGTCCAGTATCCGGCCCTTCAGGTCATAAACCCGCACGTCCTTGCCATAGGCGAAATCCTTTGCCGTTTCGGAATAATAGAAAACCCTGCGCTCCCGCTTCGCAAGCTCTTCCTTCCTGGCGTACTGGTATTTGTGCACGGCGACGGCCACCAGCGTCGCGGAGGCGGCGTTCACGATCAGGGCAAGAAGCACAAGCGGGCTTTTCAGCCCGATGAATACGGAAAGGGCCAGCGCGATCAGGCAGAGCTGGGGCAGTTCAAACAGCTTGTGATAAATGCCTTCCACGCCGTTGTTATTGGTGTTGGTTGCCCGGAAGGCGCTGGTCCGCTCGTCAAAAAAACGGGCGGATTCCATGTATTTGTAGTCCATGCGCAGCAGCTTGACCGCCATATCCCGCACGTAGTCGATCCGCAGGGCGGTCAGGCGGGAATACGTGCAGTCGTTCACCCATTGCTTCAAAAAATAAAATACCGCGCCGACGGCGAAGAACCCGCAAACAATGAGCAGAATCCCCCCCAGCGCCGGCGATCCTTGCGTCAGATACCCGATCAGCACTCTTGGAAGCACGGAAAACAAGGGGACGCAAACCGCGACAAACGTGTAGATCCCGCACATTTGAAAAATGCCGGCGTCGTTCGCCCTGATGTTTTCGATCAGCCTTGCAAGGGGTTTTTTAGTTGCTTTCATGTGTTTCTCCCCGGCAGTCCCGCCAGATTTCCAGCAGCGCGTCGCGCTCTTTTTTGTCGTCGCTCATCTTCAGAATCTGCTCGATCGCATGAAGCGCGGTCCCGCCGGCGTTGTCGTAAAGGCTGTGCTCTTTGCCGTGGTAAAAGCGGATCCTGTCGCAGCTGAAACTCGGGTCTTTATCAAACTGCTCCGCTTTTTCCGCCGCCATTTTCAGGAATTCCCGGGCCCTGTCCCTGTCCTCTTTTCCGTCCGAAAAGCAGATCATGGCCTTGATCGCCTGCAGGCAGACCGCCATTTTTTGAACATAGGAAACCTTTTGCGGCGGCTCCAACCCCTGCAAAACGGTGATCATCCAGTCCATGACCGCGATGGCTTCATCGGTGTCGCCGCGGCTTGCCAGGCTCGTCGCGATCCCGACGGCGCTGACATACAGATTGACCACGGAATCGATCAGGCTTTCAGAAAGGACGGGCAGGGCCTCGTCAAATCTGCCGAGGATCGTCAGATGATGGCCGATCCGCGCGTTGTTCACGCCGTTCGCGTTGTTTTTACGCAAAAGCCCGATCGCTTTTTCGTACTGGTTCCGCGTGGCGAAAATCATGGCGATCCTGTTTTGGATCGTGCCGCAGCTCACTTCCGGATCGGTGTTCTGATCGATCAGCTCGCAGGCGCGCTCAAGAAGCTCAAGGGCTTTGTTCAGCACGTCGTCGTCGCTTTTTTCCAGGCTCAGATTGGTAAGAAGGATGCCGGAATGATAAACGATCTCGAAGCAGTTGGGGTACTTTTGCAGGGCTTTCGGGATTTCGGTCCGCGCTTCGTCGAACTTCTTTTCCAGGTTCAGCTGTTTGATGCGCAAAACCGTGTTTTCTTTGTTGGAAAAGGTCAGGGTATACCCCAAAAGCACATCCACGGAAATCCCGAAAAAATCCGCAAGCTCGGCGATCAGCCCAAGCTCCGGGTTGGACTGCCCGTTTTCCCATTTGGAAACGGCGCCGACAGACACCCCCATAGCCTCCGCGAGCTGTTCCTGGGTCATGCCCCGCTGCTTGCGGTAAAACCGTATGTTTTCGCTCAGCTTGAGCCGCACAGCCTTCACCTTCCTTTTGTTGCTGATAGTTATTTTAGCAGATCGGCCTTGGAATGACCACATACCGGTTTTACAAACGGTACAGGATTTTTTTAACCGTCAGTTAAAAAACTGCAAAAAAAAGACCGGCGTGCTTTCACGCCGGTTGAAGGTTCTGTTCGGGCCGATCTATGCGTGCCTTTTTCGGGTGATGTGTTTTTCGAACCGGGCGACGCCGTAGTACATCACCCCCGCGAGCACACAGAGGATGACGACCCCGGCCATGACGATGTCCAGCTGGAACACCTGGCCCCCGTAGACGATCAGATAGCCCAGCCCCGCCCTGGAAACCAGGAATTCGCCGACGATCACGCCCACCCAGCTCATTCCCACGGAAAGCTTCAAAGCGGAAACCATGGTCGGCACGCTGGCGGGAAGGATGACCATGGTCAGCACCTGAAGCTTGTTTGCTCCGAGGGAACGCAAAAGAAGGAGCTTTTCCGGATCGACTTCGGAAAAGCCGGTATGGACGCTGGCGATGGCGACGATGACGCTGACCAGCACCGCTATGGTGATGATCGCGGGCATGCCCGTGCCCATCCAGACGATGAGAACCGGCCCCAGGGCGATCTTTGGCAGCGAGTTCAAAATAACGAGGTACGGGTCCGCCACCTGGGCCGCCCTGGGGAACCACCAGAGCAGAACGGCAAAAAACACGCCCAGTCCGGTGCCGATCAAAAAGCCCAGAACGGTTTCAAACAGCGTGGTTCCCACGTGAACAAGCAGATTCCCTGTGGACCAGAGCCTGCAGATCGTCGCCGCTATGCGGCTGGGCGAACTGAAAATAAACGAATCCAGCATGCCCAGGGCGGTGGCAAGCTCCCAAAGACCGATGAGAAGGAACAGTACCAAAACGCGGGACAGGCGGATGATCAGCCTGTCTCGCTTTAATCTGGCCAGGTATTTTTGATGTTTATGAGAGGATTTCTTGACCGGCATTGTCGTCCAGCTCCTTCCAGATGGTGTCAAAATAGGTGCGGAAATCAGGCAGATTCCTTCTCAGCAGCGGCCTGATTACGGGAAGATCGACCGCGATATCCCGCTTCAGAACGGCCGGCCTGCCGGAAAGCACGATGATCCTGTCCGCGATGCTGACCGCTTCGGCGATGTCGTGGGTAACGAAGAGGGCGGTCTTTTTTTCGCGGCGGATGATCTCGCAGATCTCGTCCGCCAGGTGCAGCCTCGTCTGGTAATCGAGGGAGGAAAAGGGTTCGTCGAGCAGAAGGATCTGCGGATCGATGGCAAGGGTGCGGATCAGCGCGACGCGCTGGCGCATGCCGCCGGAAAGCTCGCTGGGGCGGGCGTTTCTGAAATCGAAAAGGCCATAGGTTTTCAGAAGCTCCATCGCGCGGTCTTTTCTTTCATCCGTGATTTTGCGCACGTTCAGCCCGAGCAGCACATTCTGCCAGATCGTGCGCCATTCAAAAAGATGATCGCGCTGGAGCATGTATCCAATATCCGCGCTCACACCGGTTATCGGCTTGCCGCGAAGAAATATCTCTCCTTCCTCTGGCGGCAAAAGCCCGGCCACCATGGACAAAAGCGTGGACTTTCCGCAGCCGGAAGGTCCGACAATGGCAACAAATTCGCCTTCGTCTACAGAAAAATCAAGGTTTTTGACGGCGAGGGTCTCTCCCAACGGAGTATGATAAGCGAGCGATACGTTCGCAAGTTTCAAAACCGGTTCCATAGTATATCCTCCGTGTTTGATGGCGCGGGCAGAAGCAAAGCCCGCCCGCACAGTACAATGTATTCCCATGAGACTAAAACGCCACGGGCTTCTTGCCAACGAGGGGGGCCGGATGTTATTGTGTACATGGCGCAAATCTGGGAAACAGCGGGTTTTGGCCGATGCCGGAGGTTTTTGAAGTTTTTTGATCAATGGGGACATTGCCGGCGATCAGCGAAAAACAGCGTTTTTTGCGTGCGCGCAGAAAGCGGCGAAATCTCTATTGTTGTCTGTTATCTTGAAAAAGGAGCGATCACGGCTTGAACAACCTTTATCTGACCGGTATGGAAGGCTGCACAAAGACGAGCGTGGGCAAAGAGCTTGCCCGCATGGCGAACCTTCCCTTTATTGATATCAATTGCGAGATCGAGCGGAGCGCGGGGATGACCCTTGCCCAAATCCTTTCCATAGAGGGGGCCGCCGGCCTGAGGGAGCGGGCAAAGCGCGCCCTGAAGGACGCGGCGAAGGGCGACTGGCAGATCGTCGCCTGCTCCGCGGAAGACCCGCTGTTTCCCGAAACGCTTGAACTGATGCAGAATACGGGGGCGGTGGTGTTTTTGGACAGGCCCCTTGAACGGATCGCTGCGGCAATCGAGGATCCGCGATACCGGGGTTTGATCGACGGGGAAGAGGCCCTCCGCGCCCTTTATGAAAAAAGGCGCCGCGCATACGTTGGCTCCTGCGGGGTTCAGCTCGATCATTCCCATTCACAAGCGGCGGATGCCGCCTATGAGCTTTTGCAGGCGTTCTATCCGGAATTTTTCTGGCGTTAGGTTAAACTGAATGAAAAGGAAAACGAGCCTGGGCCCGGGTTTTTGCAGTTACCGGAAGGCCCCGGCAGGCTTGATGCGGCAACCGCAAAAGACAAATGGATCCAATAATAGGACGAGGGCGGAGCGCCATGCGAATACTTGATAAAATCGACTCAAAAAAAGCGGCGATCATCGACGCCGCGGCAATCGTTGTCGGCTCCGGGCTGACCGCGCTGGGGATTTCCTGCTTTACGCTGCCGAACAACATCGCCCCCGGCGGCGTCTCCGGCCTTGCGACAGCCGCCGCGCACATGGTTCCGATTTCCGTGGGCGCCATGTCGCTGATCATCAACATTCCGATTTTTGCGCTGGCGCTGAAGATCCTCGGCCTGCGCCCGCTGATCAAAACGGGGATCGCCACGCTTTTTTTGTCGGTTCTGATCGATGTGTTCTCCCTGCTGCCCATTCAGTATACGGGCAACATCCTGCTCGCCGCCGTGCTGGGCGGCGGGCTGATGGGCATCGGGATCGGCCTTCTTTTCACCAGAAACATCAGCACCGGCGGGGTGGATCTTTTAACCCTGATCCTGAAAAGAAAGCGTCCCCACATGTCGATGGGTTCGCTGATGCTGCTGCTGGACAGCGTCGTCGTCGCCGTCGCCGTGCTCGTGTTTGGCGAGATCGAGATCGCCCTTTATTCCATGGTGACCATATTCTGCTCGTCCAAGGTGATCGACGCGATCATCCAAGGCGTGGATTACGCCAAGGTCGTCTACATCATTACCGAAAATGGGGAGGACATCGTCCGCAAGCTCACGCTGGATCTGGGCAAGGGCGTCACCCAGGTTTTTGCCCGGGGCGGGTATACCGGAAGGGACAAAATGATGATCATGACCGTCGCCAGAAGGACGGAACTGGCGGCGATTCAGAAGATCGTCAGGGAACACGATGATTCCGCCTTTGTGATCTACCTTGACGCGACGGAGGTTCGCGGCGAGGGTTTCAAGGCGCTGATGGATTGACGAAAGGGCGCCGGCGCCGTCAAAAGCATCCCGACCCGGCGCAAAGCAAAAAAGCCCATTCCCAGGGTTTTTGAGGCCGCGGCCCCCGAGCTTTAATCAAATTTACCGTACTATTTCGGTCGCTTGCGGCCGAAATCCCCTTCGCCGGAATCACAAAATCCGGCATTTCATCAAAAATGGATATCGGTTTCGCCGACGGCCTTGCGCGCCAGCGAAAAACCAACCGGCAAAGCGGCCCGCAGGCCGCTTCGCGGCTTTGGGCAAAAACCCGCCGCCAATTTGCTGGCGGCGGGTTTTATGCGCTTTGTGCGCTCATTTCTGCGAATAATCTTCCAGGCTCCATTTTTGCAAAAGCGCGCCAAGGGAGCCGTCCGCCCGCATTTCCCGGATCATTTCGTTGGCGATCTCGACCAGAGCCGTGCTGCCGGGCTGAAAGGCGAGGGAATAGGAGATCGTTCCGATGGCCTGGGGAAGGATGCGGTGGGCGTCTGCGGAAAAATAACTGAAAAGCAGGGCGTATTCCATGCAAACGCCGGAAAGCTTGCCGTTTGCGAGGTCGGCGATCATGTCCGCCGAGCTGGAGTATTCGATCACCGTGCATTTGGGGTTTTGACCCTCAGCAAAGGCGTTCAGCGCGTTCCTGGCGGAATAGCGCATGTTCGTGCCGTCCCTGTTGATGCAGCCGATGGAGCGCCCGGCAAGCTCTTCCGGGGCCTGATAAGGCGAGGAAGCGAGCACCATGACGGCCACGGCGTCGGTATAATAGGGCTCTGAGTACGCCAACGAGGTGGACATCCCCGTTTGCGCCAGGGCGGCGCAGCAGTCCAGCTGGGCTTTGCGCAGCTTTGCCGGCATGGTGTTGAAATTAACGGTGGTGAATTCCGCTTCAGCGGTCCCGAAAATGCGGGCCGCGAGAAGGTTCGCAAGGTCGACCTCAAAGCCTGTGCGGTTTCCCTCGGTATCCTCGTAACCAAAGGAGGGGACGTCGCCCCTGGCCCCGACGCGCAGCACGCCGCGGTCCAGAATTTTGGCCATTTCGGCGGAACCGTAAGGGTCCGGCCCCGGCCGAAGGAAAAAAACAAGGGCAATCGCCAGAATCACGGCTCCAACGATGCCGAACACCATCCACTCCCGCTTGTCCAGCGAACGAAACATGGCGCGGAGCTTCGCGCCCAGGGGTCTCCAATTCATAGGATTCTCCGTTTATTTCCCAAGGCAGAATTTTTCGAATATACGGTCGACGATCGCCTCGTCCACCGTAAGGCCGCTGATCTCCCCAAGCGCGCGCCAGGCCCGGCGAAGGTCGATGGTCGCGCAGTCGAGATCCTGTTTTTTAAGGGCGATGACCGCGCTTTCGACGGATTCCAGGGCGGAAAGGACGGCGTCCAGATGGCGGCGGTTCGTCACCAGGGCATCCGGCTTTTCCGCAGGCGAGCGCGATTCAAAGAAAGCATAAACCGCCGTCTTCAGCGCGTCAAGCCCGTCCTGGGCAAGGGCGGAGGCGGAAACGGCCTCAAGGCCGGTCCGCTCCGAGATCTGTGAAGCGGAAACGACCTGGGGAAGGTCCCCCTTGGTGACGACGGCCAGGGCGGGAAGGCCTTTCGCTTCTGCGGCGATCTGCTCGTCCTCTGTTGAAAAGGGCTGCGCGCCGTCAAAAAGGATCAGGGCAAGATCCGCCTCCTGCATGGCGGAACGCGCCCGCTCGATGCCGATCTGCTCCGCCTCGTCCCCGGCGCGCCTCAGCCCGGCGGTGTCGATCAGCCGGACGGGCAGTCCCTTCCAGTCCACGCGCTCCTCAATGATGTCCCTCGTCGTTCCGGGAAGGGCGGTAACGATCGCCCTGTTTTCGCCCAAAAGGGCGTTCAGCAGGGTGGATTTGCCCACGTTTGGCCGGCCGCAAAGGGCGACCTTCAGCCCGTCCCGGATGATGCGGCCCTGAATTCCACCGTCGGCCAGCTTTTGCAGCCGGTCCTTGACCTCGCACAGGGCGGGGATCAGTTCGTCGGCGATCTCGCCCTCCCAGTCTTCCTCGGGGTAGTCGATCCCCGCTTCCGCCCTGGCGATGGCGTCCGTCAGCCTGTCCTGCAAATCCGCTACCGGGGCGACCAGGCTGCCCCGGAGCTGGTCCAGGGCGGCTTTGGCCTGGGATTCGGCGGCGGCGCAGACGAGGTCCATCACCGCTTCGGCCTGGGAAAGCTCCAGCTTGCCGTTTTCAAAGGCGCGGCGGGTGAATTCCCCCGGTTCCGCCAGGCGAAGGCCCAGGCGGGACAAAAGCTCCAGCACCTTTTTTGCGATGGCCGGGGAACCGTGGATGTGCAGCTCGGCGGAATCCTCCCCCGTGTAGCTCTTTGGGGCGCGCATGATCACGGCCATCGCGTCGTCCACCGGCTGTTCGCCGTTTAGGATCAGGCCGTGATAGAGCCTGTGGCTCTCGAATCCCGCCTTTTTTGAAAACAGGGCGCAAACCGCGCTTTCGGACTTCGGTCCGCTGATTCGGATGACGGCAACGCCGTTTCCCAAAGGGGTGGCAAGGGCATAGATGGTGTCGTTCATATCGTCCTTTCAGGGCCGTTTTTTTACGGCTTCTCCGCCTTGAGGAAGGGAGCGATAACGGCCAGATCCCCCGGTTCGGAAAGAATGATCTCAACGGTTTCGATCTTGCCGTCGGTAAACATCTGGGTTAGGGCGATATATTGGCAAAGCTTGCTCTTGAGGTTCAGCCTGTCCCCCTCGCCGGTAACAAGCTCCACAGAGCCCCGGGTTTTGTTCAGGGCTTCAAAAAAGCGGCCAGGATTGGCGATGTTTGTGATCTTCATGAGTTACCTCCAGCTATCTCTGTTAATAGGATACCGCGAGTTTGGAGCGTTGTAAAGCGGATTCGGCAGCGCGCGCCGATCCGAACCTGGCCCGGCGGGCCGGATGCGCGGCAGGGCTGTATTTCCTCGGCCTGACGCGGCGCGCTATGGCGCCTGGCGATGGCAATGAAATGCGCCGAAAGGGCAGCTTTGCGGCGCGGGGATACAATTTCCCTTACCTTAAGGCAAGGAAAGCCGCCCGGGGAATATGAAAGCCTCCCATATCTTGCAAACAGACCCATTTTGCAGTATTATGACATCGTATATGCTCGAATCATCAGGAGCGTATAGGAGGTTTGACTTGACACCGGAAATAAATCAAAAAACCAGGCAATTCCAGAATTCGGAGCACATTGGCCGCTATGCCGACGCCAACGGCCGCCACATCCATTACCTTGAGCAGGGAACCGGCGAGGCTTTGCTGCTGATCCACTCGCTGGGCCAGTCTTTTTTCACCTGGCACAGGGTGATCGACGCGCTTTCCGCGCAGTACCGGGTCATCGCCGTGGACCTGCCCGGGCACGGCTATTCGGAAAAGCCGGCGGACGAGCCGTCTTACGCCATCGGCGCCCTTGCCGACACTCTTGTGGCTTTTATGGATGAACTGGGTGTCGAAACCGCCAATGTGATCGGCTTTTCCATGGGCGGCATGATCGCTTTGGACATGGCCGCCCGCTTTGCCAGCCGCATAGGCGCTCTGGTGCTCATTTGTCCCGGCGGCATTACCGCCACCATGCCCTATCGGGTCCGTTCCCTCGAAAGCTCGATCACAGGCTGGCTGACCGCGGCGACCATCTCTCCCAAGACCGTCGCGAATCTGCTGACGGACGCTTTTTTTGACCGAACCCTCATAACACCGGAGATGGTAAGAGAATACTATAAACCGTATGCGGACAAGGCGGCGGGCGCCGCGCTCCGCGCCGCCTTAAGGGCGTTTGACGAGGAGGACGTCATGCCTTCCCTGCGCGATATCGAGAACGACGTTCTCATCATCTGGGGGGTTGACGACCGCTGGAGGGAAGTTTCCTCCGCCGAGGTATTCCACATCGCCCTGCCCAACGCCCAGTTTGCGCTGATCCGCAACTGCGGGCACGTGCTCCACGAGGAGAAGCCCGAGCGGTTCCTCGAATACGTTTTGGATTTCTTTGAGCACGGGATCGACAGACCCGAAAGGGACTGACGGGTCGTTCCAAAGCGCTGACCGAAAGGAAGGTTATCGATGACCGCACCGCTGATGACCGCAGCGCTGGTGACCACAACGCTGCCGGCCGACGCCGCCGCCAAGGCGCCCTTCCTCCAAAGCGTGTGGGAGTATATCGAAAGCCTGGCGGGAAGCGTCGCCGAATATCTGCCGACCTTGCTGGTTGACCTGATCATCTGCGCGCTCATCTGGCTGCTTGCGCGCTTTTTGATCTCCCGGATCACAAAATACACGGCGGGCGTTCTCAAGGGAACCAGGACGCTGAAAAACCAGAAGACCGACGACGCCCGCCGGGCCAAGAGCATCGCGACCCTGGCGCGGTCGACTCTGCGCTATCTGATTTATTTCATCGCGATCATGGTCATGCTTTCCGTTTTAGGCGTCGGAGACGCGACCGCGCTGCTGGCCAGCGCAGGGATCGGGAGCATCGCCATCGGCTTTGGCGCCCAAAACCTGGTGAAGGACGTGATCGCCGGATTTTTCATGGTGTTTGAAAACCAGTACGCCGTGGGCGATTTTGTGAAAGTAAGCTCCACCGGAGGCGAGGTCGAAGGAACTGTCGAGGCCATCGCCATGCGTGTGACATACATCCGAAATCTCTTGGGCCAGCAGTTCATCGTGCCGAACGGCGCGATCAACCTGGTTGTCAACAGCACCAGGGGCGACTGGATGGCGGTGGTGGATATTCCCGTCGCCTATGAGGAGGACACGCGCCGCCTTTGCGGCATCGCCCTGGAAGCGGCGAAAAAATGTGCAAAGGAAATGCCGGAGCACGCCCTGGAGGAGCCCAGCATGATGGGCGTTGCCGCTTTTAACGAGAGCACGCTGAGCCTCCGCATCGTCTGCCGGGCCGCAGCGACCAAGCAGTGGGAGCTGGAGCGAAGGATCCGTCTTGCAATCAAAGAAGCCTTTGACGAAAACGGGATCAGGATCCCGTACCCGAAAGTGGCTTTGGTGAACGAATGCCAAAGCGGCGAAAAGGCCGAAACGGCCGTCGAAGGCGAAACCATTGAATCATGAAAAGCGGCGGCGCAAAATCCCGTTTGCTCAAGCGGGAGCGCTTCGGCCGCGGATGGGCGGGCGATGAGCGATGATTGAAAAATTCGGTCTTGGAGACACGGTAAAAATGAAAAAACCCCATCCCTGCGGAAGCAGCGAATGGGTCATCACCCGCACCGGGGCGGATATCAAGATCAAATGCCTTGGCTGCGGCCGGGTTGTGATGCTGGACCGGGAGCTTTTTTTGAAGCGCGCGGCAAAAATAACGGCGAGTGCCAACGAACAAAAGGAAGATGCAGATGGCGAATTACGCTGACCCCGCGATGATGCGCGCGCTGCGAAAAAGCGCGAACAGGCAAAACGACGCGGAACCCGCATACAAGAAGAATTACAACCGAGGCACGGTGCTCTGGCTGATTTTCGTGCTCATCGCGGCGATGGCGCTGCGAGGGTACGTTTTTCAAAACACCCGGGTGGACGGGGATTCGATGTACCCCAATTTCTTTACCGACGAGCAGGTTTTCGTCGAGAAGCTCTCCTACCTTGTGAACGAACCGAAAAGGGGAGAGGTGATCATCTGCCGCTATACGGATTACGGCAAGGCCGTCATCAAGCGCGTGATCGGCCTTCCGGGGGAAACCGTCGAAATCAGCCAGGGGAAGACCTATATCGACGGCGTGGAGCTGGATGAATCGGCTTACTGGAACGACTATATCCTGGGCGATATGAGCCCCGTTACCGTTCCGGAGCACGCAGTCTTCGTGATGGGGGACAACAGGAACGTCAGCCTGGACAGCAGGATGGAAGGCCCGGTGCCCTATTACCGCATCATCGGCAGGGCGGTGTTCGTGATCTGGCCCTTTGAGAGCTTTGGCCGCATCGCCGATTAGCGTTTGTGGCGGACGGGCGCGGTTGGGGCCGGTAGAGCGGAAGAGCCGGCGCTGTGTTGACAAAACGCGCTTTGAGGAGGAGAAAATGGCAAGGAAGCGGTACCGTTCGGGGATCGGCTCGAAAATTCTCATCTGGTCGGTTTTTCTGGTTCTTTTTGTGGCCGTCGCCGCCCTGGTTTTAACGGTAGCGCAAAACGATCGGTTCAACAATTTCAAAAGGGAGCTTTCCGGCATTTCGGGCGAGGTAAAGAGCAAGATCTCCGCCGAATATCAAGGGGAAATTTACGAGACCACCAAGAAGGATTTTTCACGCATCTACTCGTTTCTGACCGGCGGCCGCCGGATGGACAGCCCAAACGGCGCCAAAATCACCGATACCGTCACGATCCGCTTCAACGCCATCGGAAGAGAGGGCGAGCTGACGATTTCGCAAACCGACACCGAATACTACGAGGTGCACTACGAGTCTGATGACAGCACATACGCCTATTGGTTCAACTGCACGGTGGGATTCAAAACCATCCTCAAGCTGGCCGGCGTGCCGGCCGAATAGATCAGTCAAAGAAACATTTGCCAAGGCGTCAAAAAAGTCCTGCGGGCCGCGTCGTCGGTTGGTTTTCAAGGTCGTCGGCGCAGCCGACATCAATCCTTGATGAAGTGCCGGAATCTGTGATTCCGGCGCGCTTCGCAGAGGAAAATTCCGGCCACAAGTGACCGGAATAGTGCCGCAAAACTGACGCTCCAGTCTTCGGCGCGCCGGCATCATTCCTTGATGAGGTGCCGAAATCATAGATTACGGCTCATGCCGCCAGTTTTGATGGAAGCTCAGGGGCTGCAGCCCCTGAAACCCGGGGATAGGGTTTTTCGACAGCCTGGCAAATAAACATTGGCCCGGGGACTGTAAATCCCCGGGCCGATTATGTATAATAGAGTCAGCGCAATTCAGGGAGGATCGAAGATGTCCATTCGTCTCAATGAAAAAGTAACGTGCCCGAAGTGCGGCTTCGTTTATGAACACGAGTGCTGCCTGAGCGTCAACGCCGAAACGGACCCGGCCCTTCGGGAGCAGGTTGTTTCCGGCGGCACCTGCGTCGCGGCGTGCCCAAGCTGCAGTGTGACCACAAGGCTGATTTACCCCTGCCTGTATCAGGACCCGAAAAAGAGCTTCGCGGTCTACTTCCTGCCAAGGACGGAGGCGCGCTCCATCCCCGCAAAAGGGGATATGGAGAATTTGACCGAAGACGCCTCGGTCAAAACCCGCCGTCTGGTGGACGATTATACCGAACTGATGGAGAAGATCGCCATCTTCGAAAACGGGCTGGACGACCGGGTGATGGAGCTTTTCAAGGCGTATACCGCCATTTCCATGATGTCCGCCCCGGATGCCGGCTTCAAGCCGGACACGCTGGTTTTCCAGGGCAAGGGGGACGAGGGGCATTTCATCATGCTGGGCATACGGGATAAAGAGATGCACCAGCTCGCAGTGCCGCAAAAGCTGTATTTTGCCCTTTATGAGGCTGTCGGCAGCCGCGATTGGGGCGAGGACGACGATTTTATCATGGTGGACATGCTCTGGGCGCTGGAATTCCTAAGAAAAGAAGGCAGCATATTGGACAACAGGGGCGCATCCGGCCCCGCGGGGGAACTGCAATGATCAACAACCTTTCGGAAGCGGAAAACCAGGAACTTTGGCGCGACAGAAAGCGGATCCTCGGGATGCCGCTGTCCTTCACCCGCTATTCGGTGGAGGATGAACGGGTTATTACCAAGGCCGGCCTTTTGAGGACGGAAGTCAACGAGATCCTGCTCTACCGCATACTAGACATCAGGCTCGTCAGAACCCTGGGGCAGAAGCTGTGCGGCGTCGGAACGATCACGCTCTATACGGCGGACAGCAACCAGTCCACCTTCGAGCTGAAGAACATCAAAAAGCCGGACAAGGTCCGCCGTTTTCTCAGCAAAATCATCGAGCAGCGCAGGGAGGAAAAGCGCGTCCAGGGCAAGGAGATGTTCGGCGTCGCCGGCGGGATCCACGGGGATCACGCCGCGGTTCCGCCCCGCCCCTTCGTCGATCTGGACGGAGACGGCATACCCGACTGATTATTGAAAATTTGGAGTTGAAAAATGGTGCCTGTTCCGTCCCTTACCGAGGAGGAAATCACAGAGCTTCGCACGGCCTTCGAAACCCAGCTCCGCGCCACCGACAGGGAAGGCGTGGAAGAGCTGATCGAGTGGCTTTCGTCGGAAACGGATTTCTTCATCGCCCCCGCCAGCGCGTCCAAGCACGGTGCCGTCGCGGGCGGGCTTTTAAAGCACTGCGTCTATGTGCTCAAATACCTTCGGAATTTCGTCAAGCCCCTGGGCGACGGGATTCCGGACGATTCCGCCGTTCTGGCCGCCCTTTTGCACGATCTTTGCAAGGCGAATTTTTACACGATCCGCACGAGGAACGTCAAAGTGGGCGACCGCCAGTGGGAAGAACACGAGTATTACGCCATCGAAGACCAGCTTCCCCTTGGCCACGGCGAAAAATCCGCCATGCTTGCCCAGCGCTTTATCGAACTTACGGACGACGAGCTGATGGCCATCCGCTGGCACATGGGCGGATTTGACGACGCCGCCCGCCAATACGCCGGGGGCCAGGCTTTGGCAGCCGCCTTTGACCGGTGCAAGCTCGCCGTGGCGATGAACGTCGCGGATATGTATGTCGCGAACATAATCGGGTATTAATGCCTTTCCTGTAATGCTCGGCCCATCCCCGTCATACACATGTACAAATGACGCGGGGAGGGAGACCATGCAGGAATACATCAAAGAGCGCTGCCGCGCAGTGGGCGCGCATATCGTTGAAACCGGCTGCACCGTGCGCCAGGCCGCGCAGAAGTTCGGCGTAAGCAAATCCAGCGTCCATAAGGATGCCACGGAGCGCCTTCCGATCGTGGACGCAAGGCTGGCGGGGCAGGTGCGCTCGGTGCTTGCCGCAAACAAGGCCGAAAGGCACATCCGGGGGGGGAAAGCAACCCTTCTGAAATACCACCCGGAAGGGAAATAAAGCGCAACCCGGGATTGTTGCATGAAACATAAAGGCGGCCGGCGCAGATTCAGATGCGCCGGCCCAGCCTTTTTTTAAGGGCTTGCCCAAATTCCTGTTTCTTTGGACAGTCTATGCTCCAAGCCCTCTTCGACCTGCTTGTCCAGCTCCGGCGGCGGGATTTATGCTGTCAAGGCCTCTCAGTGTACAACCCTTCGGGGCCTTCTTCCAGGTTGATTCGTTCCCGCAGAATGCACGGTTCTTATCCCAAAGAGTCAATCGGCGTTCCGCTTCCCGGCAGCTTGATCCTTTCTTTCGCATGGTTTCTACTGTTTGCTGCTTGGATTCGCCCGTATGTTCCCGCCTTGGCTTCCCTTTGGGCATGGAAATGTACTCCTTCCCATTTAAACAATTCACCATGCTGTCCAACTTTTTGGGGCCGGTTCAGCCGCGGGCAGGGGCTTTCTTGCGTCAGTTCAAAAGCGCCGCGCCGATTGTGAAATAGGAAAGGAACGAGGACCAAAGCAGGCAGGGAATCAGCAATTTGCCGGCAACGGCGGAGCACCGGGTAAAAAAATCCATCGTGACCGCGATTGCGGCCATAAACAGCAGTGAAATCCCCACGGCGATGCCAAAGGACTCCGCAAGGAAGAAAACGGGAGCCCAGGCCGCCCCGACCGCCAGCTGCACGCCGTACGCGATCAGCGCCCTTCGCCTTCGGACGGGCGCGCAGCCGCTTTTTAAGACAAGGTAGCTCGCAGCGCCCGTCAGGATGTACAGCCCGAGCCAGGCGGCTTTGATGGCCATTTCCGGCGGGGACAGCGGCGGCAGCTTGATCCTCGCCAGCAGTTCGGTCGAAGCGCTTCCGGTAATAAACTCTATCGCGGTCCCCAAAAAAAGAGGCAGGCCAATGCAAATGAACATCGAAGTCCAGGCGGGAAGCGCAAGCTTCCTGCCTTGCGCCGGTGCTTTGGGTGAAGCCGGAACCAGCGCGCCGGCTTCGGCGGAAAAATCCTTTCTCGTGACTTTCAAGTATATCACCTCAATATATATGTTATCCCGAATTATGCGGATTATTCCATCTATGCAAAAATCCTGGTTTCGATCAGGGGATATGCCCATAAATGAGGAACCGAAGTAGGGGCTGCGGAAAGTGGACCGGCCGCGGGGATCCGCGGGTTTTGCGCGCTGCTTTCAAAGCTGCTCTGATGCGACTGTTGCTTGCCCGATGCCGGCGCTTGGGGGATTTTTGCCGCAAACCCCGGCGAACGCGGCGATGGCGGGCCGGGCCGAAACAGGCGCGCGGGACCTGACGCGGTGAAAAGCCCCGCACAAAACCTCAACAGGGAATGCCCTGCATGCCCGAAAAGGGGGGGATGCGCCTGATTGGCTATTTACTTTTTGCGCCCCATGGTGTATCATTTTTAACGTCGTATTTCGCTTTTGTGCCGGTGTGATGGAATTGGCAGACGTGACGGACTCAAAATCCTGTTCGCCCGTTCACCCGCCGGAGTGCGCAAGCCCTGATAAATAGGGGGTTCTTGAAAACAAAATATCTGGTTTTGGTTTAATATCCCTCCTTCATATCCCTCCAACTTCCAAAGGCGGTTTGTGGAGCGGGAGATTAAAATAAAACGTGCCGGTGTGATGGAATGGCAGACGTGAAGCACTCAAAATGCTTTGTCCTATGGACGTGTCGGTTCGAGTCCGACCACCGGCACCAGTCAATTCAGCCCTAGAGGGAAACCTTTGGGGCTTTATTTTTGCCACAATACTGCTCCCCCGGTGCTTCCGTTACACCGGATACACCCCTAAAATAGCGTTTGCCGACGATACTTTTGAGCTGTAATCGAGGTGCGTGTAGATGTTGGACGTTGTGGATATGTCGCTGTGCCCAAGCCATTCCTGTATCTCTTTCAGGCTTACGCCGTTGGCGTACAGGAGGCTGGCGCAACTGTGTCGCAGATCGTGGAAGCGGATTTTCTTCAAGCCGTGGTTTGAAAGCGTGAGCGTAAAGTTCTGCGTGATGTACCCTGGCTTGATCCGGTCGCCCAGCTCGTCTACATAGATATACTCTAGGTAATCCAGGCAATAGGCGTTACCGCATAACTTTCGGTTTCGCTCCTGTTCGGCTTTCAGCTTGCGGAGCAATTTTTCAAAGGGCGCTACCAAAGGCAAACTGCGGTAACTGGATTTCGTTTTCGTGCGGTCTTTGGCAATGACAGTCTGTTTGCCGTCCAGCATCATTCGGTTACGGTGTGCTTGATGGCCTTGACCTCGCCGTCACCGAAGTTTTCAACAACGGCGCGAACACTGTCGGCCAGCTTATCCCAGTCGCGCATTTCAAAAGCGTCCATATCCGGGCGCATATCAACGGAGCGGCACCCGGCCTTGTAGGCGATTTCGGCCTGCTTGGCGATCGCGCCGCAGGGTTGTTTGCCGTCAGGGAAATTGATGGGGGTGGACATGATGATGCCTGAGCCGTCAAGCAGGTCATGCACCAGGGAGTGCCAGTGATGGTTCGGAGAGAAGACCACGCGGAAACCGTATTCCTTGCTGCGGTTGACTTGATCAATGGTGACTTCAACGATCGGAGCGGATATGCAATTCACAGACAATGAGATATTGACGAATATATTATTATGACCTTCCAATTCCAGGGAATCGCGCCATAAACACAATATAACGGGAACCGGCACCTTGCATACCAAATCGACAAGATGTATAATATTAATATACCAAGAATTGGTACTATCTAATTCCAAACAGCATTCGTATCCGAGTTTTCTTTTTTCATTATATATATGGAGATTGTATCCATGTTCGTTGCCCACACAAGCGAGGATGGCCGTACCCAGCCGCTTTCCGAGCATTTGCAGAACGTAGGTGACCTTGCGGGCTGTTTTGCATGGCAATTCGGATGCGAAGCGTGGGCGAAGCATACGGGTTTGGTGCATGATATTGGGAAATCCGCCCCGGCGTTTCAGCGGTATCTTCTAAACGGCGCCCCGAAAACGGAGCACGCAGCGGCGGCGGCAATCGCGCTCTACCAAGCAAATACCCACCTTCTTGCCTATTGCGCCGCAGGCCACCACGCCGGCATGCCGGATGGAGGCGATAGCACAGATACGCCCGATGCGCCCACATTGCGCGCAAAACTGCAAAGGCAAAACAAATACGGCTGGGATATCCCCGGCTATCTTAACGAAGCGGGTCTCCCTCCCTCCACAGTTCTGCCCCCGCCGCCCATCGTCACGTTGGAAGGGCACGGATTTTCGCTTTCTTTTCTGACACGGATGCTGTTTTCCTGCCTGGTTGATGCGGATTATCTGGATACGGAAGCGTTCATGAATCACGCGCCGGTCAGGCAAAATGACCTTCCGATTACGCCCCTCCTTGCATTGCTTGATCGGCATCTCAACTCGTTTGGCGCGCCAAAAAATGAACTTAACCGAAAACGAACGGAGATTCTTGTCCGCTGTAAGGAGGCGGCGCAACTGCTGCGCGGCCTGTATTCGCTCACCGTGCCTACAGGAGGAGGCAAGACGCTTTCCTCTATGGCGTTTGCTTTGCGCCATGCGGCGGAACACGGCCTGCGGCGGGTCGTCTATGTGATCCCCTATACAAATATCATCGAACAGACCGCGGGCGTATTCCGTAAAATATTCGGGGATGAGGCCGTATTGGAACACCACAGCAACGCGGGCTATGACGATGCGGAAGAAACCTGCAATGCAGACCGTCTATATAAACGCCACGCCAGCGAAAACTGGGATATCCCGATCATTGTCACAACCTCCGTACAGTTCTTTGAATCGTTTTTTTCCAACCGGCCATCAAAATGCAGAAAACTTCACAACATCGCGAACAGCGTCGTGATATTTGATGAGGCGCAAATGCTGCCCATGCCCTATTTGCTTCCCTGTGTGCGCGCCATCGCGGAGCTTGTGAAAAACTACCGCTGCACGGCGGTGCTATGCAGCGCCACGCAACCCGCGCTGGAAGCCTACATCCCCAAAGGGATGTGTCCGGTTGAAATTTGCCCGGACTATGAGGAACTCCACGCCTTTTTCCGGCGGACGCGCTTTGCCGTGGAGGATAAGGCCTTTTCTACGGAGGAATTGGCGGAGCGGTTAAACCGCGAGCACCAAACGCTTTGCATCGTCAATACGCGCATGCAGGCGCAGGCGGTATTTGCGCTGCTTCTGGGCGAGGGCTGCTATCATTTATCCACGCTGATGTATCCGCTTCACCGCCAGCGGACGCTGGATATCATCCGAAAACGGCTTGAGTGCGGACTCCCCTGCAAAGTCGTTTCCACCAGCCTGATCGAGGCCGGGGTGGATCTCGACTTTCCTTCGCTTTACCGCGAGCGTGCCGGGCTGGATTCCATGATCCAGGCGGCGGGCCGCTGCAACCGGGAAGGCACGCGATCCATTGAAGAAAGCCCGGTACATCTGTTCCGTTTTGCGCAGGATCAAAGTCCCCGTATCCCCGCAAGTCTGACGTTACCTTTTGAGGTAGCGGACAAACTGATGCAGGAATGCGGGGACATCGGATCCCCCGCAACCGTTCGCGCTTACTTTGAACAGCTTTATCGTTACAAGGGCTCTTCTTTGGATAAGGAAAACATCGTGGGCCGGCTGGAAGATAGCGTGAAATCCCGGCCCCCTTCTTTTCCCTTTGCTTCCGTTGCGGAAAAATTTCACCTGATTGAGGAGAACACGCACCAGATTATGATTGCGCGAAACGACGAACCTGCTGCAATGGAGATTGCGAACCGGCTCAGGCAAGGCCTCCGCAGTCGAAAACTCCTCCGCGATGCCGGGCGGTTTAGCGTGCATGTCTATGAAACCGCTTATTTTGCCCTGCTTGGTGTGGGCGCTTTGAATGTATTGGATGATGAACTTGCCATATTGCGCGATGATTCCCTTTATGACGAACAAATTGGCCTTTGCACGCCGAATACCGGAATAGGCGTGTGGGCCTGATACTGCGATAACCCAAAAAGAAGTTAAGGAGGTGATTTTTTGGGTGTTGTAATAGAAGTTTCTGGCCAGTATGCGCTGTTTTCGCGCCCGGAGCTCAAAGTGGAGCGCGTGAGCTACGATATGATCACGCCTTCCGCCGCACGCGGGCTGCTGGAATCGATTTACTGGCACCCCGGAATCCAATGGAAGATTGACAAGATCCACGTCATGCACCCAATCCGGTTTACCAACATCCGCCGCAACGAGGTATCCGCTAAGCTTTCTGCCGCCAACGCGCTCACCGTAATGAAAGGGAGTAACGAGCCGCTTTATATCAGTGCTTCGGCATGCATCCAGCAGCGTGCCTCGCTGCTGTTGCGGGAGGTGCGCTATGTGATTGAGGCGCACTTTGATCTTACGGAAAAGGCCGCGCCCGGCGACAACGCGGATAAGTTCTATGCCATCATCATGCGGCGGCTCCAGAAGGGCCAGTGCTTTCAGCACCCCTATTTAGGCAGCCGTGAGTTTCCCGCGGATGTGCGCACCGCAGAGCACCCCATAGCAAAAGCCGCTTATGAGGGGGAACGGGATCTTGGCTTTATGCTCTATGACATGGACTATACCAATCCTGCGGATATCAAGCCCCGGTTTTTCCATGCGGTGCTCCGCGATGGCGTGCTGGATCTTTCCTGCGTGGAGGTGTTCCAATGATTTTACAATCCCTGGCGCGCTATTATGGGCGCATGGATGCGGCGCGGGACAGTTTGCGTGAACAGGAACGGATACCGCCCTTGTGGTTTGCCCAGGCAAAGGTTTCCTATGGGCTTTGCCTGAAGGAAGATGGGACGCTCACGCATATTTTGCCCCTGAAGCAAGAAATACAGGCGGGCAAAAAGACGGTGGAGGTTCCGCAATCCATGACGCTCCCCCTGCCGTATGTGCGCGGCGTGAATATTCTGGCGAACTTTTTATGCGACAACGCGTTGTTTCTGCTGGGGTATGACTATAAGGGCGATAAGAAGCGCACCGCGGAATGCTTCGCGGCCTCAAAAAAGCTGCATCAGGAAATATTATCCGGCATCGATTCTCCCGCGGCAAGGGCGGTCTATGCGTATTTTGAGCGGTATGACCCGCAAACGCCGCATCCCGGCCTTTCCGATCCCGCGCTCATGGAGGAAATGAAGGCGGGAAGATATTTTATATTCGTTGCACCGGATGGTACATATGCGCAGGATGACGTCAAGCTGCAGGAAGCGTGGGTACGTTATAGAAATGCGCAATTGAGCGATACGCGTATGCAATGCCTGGTGACGGGCGGGGCGGACGAGCCCATCGCTTTGCTGCATCCAAAAATCAAAGGCGTGCGGGATACGCAAAGCGCAGGCGCAAACCTTGTTTCCTTCAATGCGTCCGCATATGAATCCTACGGGTTAAGTTCCAGCATTAACGCGCCGGTAAGCGAATACGCGGCATTTGCCTATGGGACGGCGCTCAACTACCTGCTTTCCCATTCTTCCCACAACGCGTATCTGGCAAATACCAGCATTGTTTATTGGGCCGAGGACGCGAACGCCGTTTATACCGATTGGTTTTCTGTTGTTATTTCCCCGCGGGAGTGTCAGAACGATCTTCTAAGCAGCATTATAGAAAAGGTTACGCGGGGCCTGCCCATTGCGGCGGAAGGCTTGGATCCCGGTACGCCTTTTTATGTGCTTGGGCTGGCGCCCAACGCCGCGCGCATTGCCGTGCGCTTTTTCCTTCAGGATACCTTTGGCAACATACTCAAGAACATCGCAGCCCATTACAAACGGCTGGAAATTGCAAAAGCGCCCTATGAACCGGATTATCTTACCCCCTATTGGATGCTTCTTGAAACCGTACACCCCATGTCCAAGGACAGCGCCGCATCCCCGCTGCTTGCGGGCGCTGTGCTCCGGGCGATCCTAAGCAACGCAAAGTATCCGGAGGCACTCATGCAGAACGTGCTGCTGCGCGTGCACACGGAGCGCAGCATTACCCGCGGCAAGGCCGCGATCCTCAAAGCGTATTTGCTAAAAAACCACGGGCATGATCCCGAAACAAAGGAGGTAGCACAAGTGTTTCTCAATGAAGATTGTACCGTTCTTCCTTATGTGCTGGGCCGGTTGTTTGCGGCGCTTGAATTTATTCAGGCGGACAGCAGCGAGGCCGAAATCGGCGCGAACATTAAAAAGAAGTATTTTAGCACCGCCTGCGATACGCCCGCTCTCATTTTTAATGAGCTGCTCAAACAGTACCCCGTATACCTCAACCGCATGAAATCCGAAGGCAAGCGCATTTTCTACAGCAAACTCGTGCTGGACCTTATGGGAAGGCTCCCCGCGCCAAACGAACGGGAAGCCTTCCCCAGCCGGCTAAGCAATGCCGATCAATGCCAGTTTCTGCTTGGGTACCACCACCAGGTACAGCGCTTCTACCAGAAGAAGCCCGCCGCGCCCAACGAATCCGCCCCAGAAACTCCCGCCGTGAACGAATAGCAACAGAATACAGAAAGCGAGGAAGAACATCATGACTGAAGCGATTAAAAATCGGTATGATTTTGTGATACTGTTCGATGTGGAAAACGGCAACCCCAACGGCGACCCGGATGCCGGCAATATGCCGCGCGTGGACCCTGAAACCGGATATGGCCTCGTGACCGACGTATGCCTCAAACGTAAAATCCGCAACTATGTGGAAATCGTAAAAGAAAACGCGGAAGGTTGCCAGATTTATATTAAAGAAGGGGTCCCGCTCAACACAAGCGACCAGCTCGCCTATACCCGTCTCGGTATCGATGAAAAGAAGCTGAATAAAAAAGCCGATCCCGGGATCGATGCGCGAATCCGCGATTTTATGTGCGGGAATTTTTACGATATCCGCACGTTCGGCGCGGTGATGACCACTTTTGTAAAAGCGGCGCTGAACTGCGGTCAGGTGCGCGGCCCGGTGCAGATTGGGTTTGCACGCAGCGTTGAGCCCATCGCGCAGCAGGAGATCACCATCACCCGTACCGCCATTACCACCGAGGCGGACGCGGAGCGCAAGAAAACGGAGATGGGACGCAAATACATTATCCCCTATGGCCTCTACCGCGCACACGGGCATATTTCCGCCAACCTCGCAAGAAAGGTCACGGGATTTTCGGAAGATGATCTTAAACTGCTCTGGGAGGCGATCATCAATATGTTCGAGCATGACCATTCCGCAGCGCGCGGGCAGATGGCGCTCCGGGAGCTGATCGTATTCAAACACGAAAGCGAGCTTGGAAATGCCCCAGCCCACAAGCTCTTTGATCTCGTTTCGGTCAACCGCAGGGAAGGAGCACCGTCTCCCACCCGCAGTTATGCAGATTACAAGGTGGAAATCAACCTTGACGCGCTGCCGCAGAGCGTAACCTGCATGCGTATGGTGTAGCAATGCATCCTGTGTCGGAAGAAGCCTATCTTCCCATTTCGGGCATCCAGGCGTTCGCCTTTTGCCAGAGGCAGTGGGCGCTGCGGCAGATCGAGCAGCAATGGAACGAGAACCTTTACACGATAGAAGGCCACATTTTTCATGAGCGGGCGCATGATGCATATCGCTTGGAGCGGCGCGGGGAGCTTTTGATCTCCCGCGGCATGCCCATCCGCTCCACCCGCCTGATGGCGGATGGCCAGTGTGATGTCGTGGAGCTTTGGCAAAGCGAACATGGAGCGGCCATACGCGGGCAGGCAGAGAAGTATCTGCCTGTTCCCGTCGAATACAAGAAAGGTGCGCCAAAGGCTATGGATGGGGACCGGCTGCAGCTCTGCGCGCAGGCAATCTGCCTGGAAGAAATGTTCTCCTGCGCCATTGATTGCGCCTACCTGTACTATGGGGAAACACGCAAGCGGGAGGAAGTCCCGCTTACGCCCGCCCTGCGCGAAAACGTGCATGCATTTTTTATGCGGATGCACGCCTGCTACAACAGGCAGCATACCCCAAAAGTAAAGCAGCATAAGGGCTGCCGCTCCTGCTCCTTTGCAGACGTTTGCCTTCCTGCGCTTTGCAAAAATCGCTCCGCGCGAAGCTATCTTTTGGAGCGCCTGAACGGGGAAGCGCCATGAAAAAGCTTCTGAATACCCTTTATGTGACCACGCCTGAAGCATACCTTGCGTTGGACGGAGAAAACGTGGTTGTTCTGAAAGAAGATGAGACCATGTTGCGCCTGCCGCTGCACACGCTTGAGAACATCTGCTACTTCGGCTACAAGGGAGCAAGCCCGGCTCTGATGGGCGCGTGTGCGGGCCGCGGGATCCGTCTGGCCTTTCTTACCCCGAACGGCCGCTTTCTGGCCGCAGCCTGCGGAGAGAACCGCGGCAATGTTCTGCTGCGCAAGCAGCAATACCGCATATCCGACCATGAGGAAGAAAGTGCAAAGATTGCCCGCTGTTTCTTGTTTGGCAAATTATACAACAGCCGTTGGGTCCTGGAACGCGCGACGCGCGACCATCCGCTGCAAGTGGATATGGATCGCCTAAAATCAGTATCCGCAAGCCTTTTTGCCCTGCTGCCCGCTCTGATGGATTGCACCGATCTCGGGGAACTGCGCGGCATGGAGGGTTCCGCGGCGGAACAGTATTTCGGCTGCTTTAACGAGCTGATTTTGCAGAACAAAAGCGATTTTTATTTTCGTGAACGTACGCGCAGGCCCCCCATGGACAACCTGAACGCATTATTATCCTTTGCATATGTGCTGCTTGGCAACGACTGTGCCTCGGCGCTGGAGGGCGTAGGACTGGACCCGTATGTGGGGTTTCTTCACCGGGATCGCCCCGGGCGCATTTCCCTTGCGCTTGATTTGATGGAGGAACTGCGAAGCGTTTTTGCGGACCGATTCGTGCTTTATCTCATCAACAACCGCATGCTGGCGAAAAAGGATTTCATTCAGAAAGAAAACGGCGCAGTATTGTTAACGGATGCAGCGCGAAAGACGATGCTCGCCGGATATCAAGAACGAAAGAAGGAACTGATCACGCATCCGTTCTTAGGGGAGAAATTGCCATGGGGCCTTGTGCCGCATGTGCAGGCGCTGTTGTTGGCACGCTTCTTGCGCGGCGATTTGGATGCGTATCCGCCTTTCCTGTGGAAATGAAGGAGGCAATATGCTCGTTTTAATCACGTATGACGTAAATACGGAAACGTCGGAAGGAAGGCGTAGATTGCGTCAGGTGGCCAAGCAATGCGTCAATTACGGACAGCGCGTGCAGAATTCCGTATTTGAATGTGAACTGGATGCGGGACAGTTTAAGCTTGTTCAGCATCTGCTTGGAGGCCTTATCGACCCGGATACGGACAGCCTGCGGTTTTATAACCTCGGCAACAAGCATCAGAACAAGGTCTTCCACATTGGTGCAAAACCATCTTATGACGCGCTAGGAACAATGATCGTTTAGTGCGAACATGCAGTGCACATGTTTTTGGGGTAGGTTCGCACCCAAAAACAGTGTATTTTCAGACTTTGGATAACCACTTTTTCTCTTTTTCTGTACTCTGTCGCATAAATGTCGGTTTTATGCACGGATATACATTGATTCTTGTATAAAATCGCTGTCGCTCCCCGCAAGGGGAGCGGGGATTGAAATCCGATTGTTAGGCCGGCTCTGGATTCGAGCGCCCGTCGCTCCCCGCAAGGGGAGCGGGGATTGAAATACTTATGTGGGGACTGAAAGCACCGTAGTTGACGGTCGCTCCCCGCAAGGGGAGCGGGGATTGAAATAATATTGCTACTCCCTCGCGAGCGTCACAATCCCCGTCGCTCCCCGCAAGGGGAGCGGGGATTGAAATACTTATGTGGGGACAGAAAGCACCGTAGTTGACGGTCGCTCCCCGCAAGGGGAGCGGGGATTGAAATTTGAATGGAAAAGTGCGAAAACCGCATTGGAAAGTCGCTCCCCGCAAGGGGAGCGGGGATTGAAATTACAGATCGTAGAGATATAACGCAGAGCGAGCCGGGTCGCTCCCCGCAAGGGGAGCGGGGATTGAAATTTAAAATCAAATAGTGTTATCTGCGCATCCTCGAAGTCGCTCCCCGCAAGGGGAGCGGGGATTGAAATTCACCGCAAAGGCGATCGCGGCGCCCAGCGCAAGTCGCTCCCCGCAAGGGGAGCGGGGATTGAAATTCATATTGCTTTGAGACCTCTAGCATTGCGGTGATTGTCGCTCCCCGCAAGGGGAGCGGGGATTGAAATACGTCACCCACCCCGCCACCCCCAGCACTACCACGTCGCTCCCCGCAAGGGGAGCGGGGATTGAAATTATCGGTATCGCAACCTTGATCATCTGCCCAGCGTCGCTCCCCGCAAGGGGAGCGGGGATTGAAATTCGGAGTGGTTGCGGGCGTCGCAGCTCTGACCGCGTCGCTCCCCGCAAGGGGAGCGGGGATTGAAATGTTTTTTGAGCGCGTGGAGCAGGCAAGTATGAGCGTCGCTCCCCGCAAGGGGAGCGGGGATTGAAATGGTCAGATCACGTTTACGGACTTCGCGCTCGAAGTCGCTCCCCGCAAGGGGAGCGGGGATTGAAATATATTAGGATCACGACGCCCGAAGGAACCGCGAGTCGCTCCCCGCAAGGGGAGCGGGGATTGAAATACAATAATGCTGCTGAAATAGTCGGTGTTAAACGTCGCTCCCCGCAAGGGGAGCGGGGATTGAAATCAATTCAAGGCTTTCTCCCAATGCCCCGCCGCAGGTCGCTCCCCGCAAGGGGAGCGGGGATTGAAATTTCAAATCCTCAACGACATTCAGGCCGAGAATGGCGTCGCTCCCCGCAAGGGGAGCGGGGATTGAAATATTGCTTCATCGACAGCGGCATAAGGCACTATCTCGTCGCTCCCCGCAAGGGGAGCGGGGATTGAAATTTCCCTCTGCAGTATCCAAGGGGAAGGTTGCCGGGTCGCTCCCCGCAAGGGGAGCGGGGATTGAAATTTCGGCGGCGTTTCAAAGTCCTCTCCGATCTTCCGTCGCTCCCCGCAAGGGGAGCGGGGATTGAAATTGTATTATACGGGCGCACGGCTGGGGGAGGTGCTGTCGCTCCCCGCAAGGGGAGCGGGGATTGAAATAGCAAGGCTGCCAAGGACCTCGCAAAGTACGGGGGTCGCTCCCCGCAAGGGGAGCGGGGATTGAAATCCTCACCGTCACCCTCCCCACCACGGGGTGGAGGTCGCTCCCCGCAAGGGGAGCGGGGATTGAAATACGAACTCGTTCAGCAGCTGTTGGCCGCCCTTCTGGTCGCTCCCCGCAAGGGGAGCGGGGATTGAAATAAGTAATGCTGGGGGCAATGGCGGAGCATACGGTGTCGCTCCCCGCAAGGGGAGCGGGGATTGAAATAAGTGGGTGCGACAGAGAACCAGATACATGCGGAGTCGCTCCCCGCAAGGGGAGCGGGGATTGAAATTCAACAGCTGGGGGCCGGGGTGGGGAGATAAGGGGTCGCTCCCCGCAAGGGGAGCGGGGATTGAAATTCGCTGTTTGTGATGACCTCAATATTCGGCCTTGTCGCTCCCCGCAAGGGGAGCGGGGATTGAAATAGTCAACACCTGTATGGCCGGGGTGCTGATATCTGTCGCTCCCCGCAAGGGGAGCGGGGATTGAAATCCTTGGACAAATAAAGGGCAATGTTTTCAAACACGTCGCTCCCCGCAAGGGGAGCGGGGATTGAAATCCTCCTTTTCCGCTGGCTGCCGCAGCCAATCAAGTGTCGCTCCCCGCAAGGGGAGCGGGGATTGAAATGTCACCTGTGCGCGGGGCGGGCGGGATGAGGATGGTCGCTCCCCGCAAGGGGAGCGGGGATTGAAATGATATCGGGAGCACGTCCAGGCCCTGGTCGCCCAGTCGCTCCCCGCAAGGGGAGCGGGGATTGAAATTCGTTAGGCATGTGCGCACCTCCAATCTTTGATGTCGCTCCCCGCAAGGGGAGCGGGGATTGAAATATATTCAGAAGTGCGGCAAGCACCACCGCCTCCCGTCGCTCCCCGCAAGGGGAGCGGGGATTGAAATTTAATGTTTCTTCCCTTCAAACAATCAAACTCGTAGTCGCTCCCCGCAAGGGGAGCGGGGATTGAAATATTGAAACATTTTCGGTGATCTTCGCTATTTCGCGTCGCTCCCCGCAAGGGGAGCGGGGATTGAAATACAAACGCCGGTTTTGGTGTAATCTTAATGCCGGTCGCTCCCCGCAAGGGGAGCGGGGATTGAAATATAAAGCCCCGAACTCAAAAGCGCATCAATATCGTCGCTCCCCGCAAGGGGAGCGGGGATTGAAATCCAAGTGGTGCGGATTTCTCCCGCTCCCGCAAGCGTCGCTCCCCGCAAGGGGAGCGGGGATTGAAATGGTCTTGAATTCCCGGTTACCATTTTTTCGCCGTGTCGCTCCCCGCAAGGGGAGCGGGGATTGAAATTTCTTCTCCGGGGCGATACTCTGATTCGCACCATAGTCGCTCCCCGCAAGGGGAGCGGGGATTGAAATATTAGAAAGGTTATCTAAATTAAAAAGCCTTCACGGTCGCTCCCCGCAAGGGGAGCGGGGATTGAAATTTCTTTGAAGCGACAATCAACGCGTTAGAACGAAGTCGCTCCCCGCAAGGGGAGCGGGGATTGAAATACTCAACAACCGTTGTTGCGGGCGGTCAAGGCATCGTCGCTCCCCGCAAGGGGAGCGGGGATTGAAATAAGTTTGATAGATTATAGGCTTTATTCTGCGAACGTCGCTCCCCGCAAGGGGAGCGGGGATTGAAATCTTTCCGCGCGCGCGTTACGGTCGTAGTACTTACCGTCGCTCCCCGCAAGGGGAGCGGGGATTGAAATGCCCGACCGTTGTCGAGTTGAACGTGTGGATGTAGTCGCTCCCCGCAAGGGGAGCGGGGATTGAAATACGTCGTGGAGTACCTGTCAACCCATGAAATAAGTCGCTCCCCGCAAGGGGAGCGGGGATTGAAATCTGAGCCGGCTGATTATCGCACTGATCTTCTGGCGTCGCTCCCCGCAAGGGGAGCGGGGATTGAAATTGTACTATACGGGCGCACGGCTGGGGGAGGTGCTGGTCGCTCCCCGCAAGGGGAGCGGGGATTGAAATTCCTTTATGTTGTGCTGTTCTTGGCGCTCTCTTGTGTCGCTCCCCGCAAGGGGAGCGGGGATTGAAATATTTGTCCTGAGTGGTATTCGCCCCGCTCGTATGTCGCTCCCCGCAAGGGGAGCGGGGATTGAAATTTGTCCGCCCCCACCAGTTCGCGGAGGCGGTCGGTCGCTCCCCGCAAGGGGAGCGGGGATTGAAATCCCATGACCTTGTTTCATGCTTCAACCCAAGCGCCGTCGCTCCCCGCAAGGGGAGCGGGGATTGAAATTCTTTCTTGTGGATCTCGGGGTTCAGCACGTTGGTCGCTCCCCGCAAGGGGAGCGGGGATTGAAATCTCAGCAGCGAGCGAGCGAAGCGATCGGCCTCGGTGTCGCTCCCCGCAAGGGGAGCGGGGATTGAAATACATCGATGTCAAGCGCGGCGCGGGCACCTCGAGTCGCTCCCCGCAAGGGGAGCGGGGATTGAAATCAGTCCAGCAGGCCATTCAGCTCGCCGGTGATCTGTCGCTCACCGCAAGGGGAGCGGGGATTGAAATGATCACCTTACGGTTGGCGACTTCTGGGCGTATGGAGTCGCTCCCCGCAAGGGGAGCGGGGATTGAAATCCTTGACCGAAAAAAGTATCAATGTTATGGCGGTGTCGCTCCCCGCAAGGGGAGCGGGGATTGAAATGACTCTGTGAGAAGAGTGCCACTTAAGTACTGGCAGTGTCGCTCCCCGCAAGGGGAGCGGGGATTGAAATAAAGATTCATGTGCCTACACCCCCGTGAACCGCTGTCGCTCCCTGCAAGGGGAGCGGGGATTGAAATATGGCGTAGTTGTTGGGCAGCGCCCCCGCCTCATGTCGCTCCCCGCAAGGGGAGCGGGGATGGACACAATTGAAACGGACCCTTCCCCGCGAGAAGAAATTTCCTCCAAAACCGGCATTCGAGCGGTTGGTTTCAATTGACCTTGCCGGTATCAATATGGTACACTAAGATAAATTAGATCAGGCTAACTTCGGCGCCGGGAAGACACGTCCCGCTAAAGGATTTTCAACGCTTTGCCGGGGCGGTATGGCGGGTGACGGATGAATCTTGAGCGCTTCGACGATGCCGGGGGCGGCGGGCCGCTGCCGAAGGCGGGTCCGCCCAATCCGATCCGCCTTCTCGGGGCATCCCGCCTATGAATTGGACCCATAACACACGGGGAGGTGTGCAAAGATGGCCGATAGAGTTCTTGACCTTGACAAGACGGTTTACGAATTATGCACCGCTGATCCGGGAATCCTTCCCATACTGGAAGAAGCCGGATTCTCGGAGGTTACGAAGCCCAGCATGCTGGCGACGGCGGGACGGTTCATGACCATACCCAAAGGCGCGGCGCTGAAAAAGCTGGACCTGGAAACCGTGAAACAGACCTTTGCGAAACACGGCTATACCATAAAGGAGGGAAAAGTATGAGCGCGGAAATCAACAACAGGGAATACCGCCAACAGGTGTTGAAGGAACTGATCTCGCAGCTGCACGACGGCAAAAGCGTGGAAGAGGTCAAGGGCAGATTTGCCGAGGTTTTTGAGAACGTTTCCGTGGAAGAGATCGCCCAGGCCGAGCAGGCCCTGATCCTAAGCGGCCTTCCCGTTTCCGAGATCCAGCGCCTTTGCGACGTTCACGCCGCGGTGTTCAAGGGCTCCATCGAGGAGATTCACCAGCCGGCGGACCCGTCGCAAATTCCGGGGCATCCGGCCCACACGCTGAAAAGGGAAAACCGCGCCATCGAAAAGCTGGTCGAGTCCCTCCGGGAACAGCTTGCCCGCCTGCCGGACGGCAATGCCGAGAACGCGCTCAAACAGGGGCTGGCCCGGCTGGCGGAAATCAACCGTCACTATTTGAAAAAGGAAAACCTGTTCTTCCCCTATATGGAGCATTACGGCATCACCGCCCCGCCCAAGGTCATGTGGGGGGTGGACGACGAGATCCGCGCCCAGCTCAAGGACGTTCGGGCCAAGCTGGAAACGGCGGAAGCCGCGCAGCAAAAAGCGCAGATCGAAGCGCTGCTGGACAAGATCTCCGAGATGGTTTTCAAGGAAGAAAACATCATGCTCCCCATGCTTTTTGAAAACCTGATCCAGGACGAGTGGGAGATCATTGCGGAAAACAGCGGCGAGTTCGGGTACTGCCTGATCGACAATGTGCCGGGCTGGAAGCCGGCGGCACAAAAGCAGGCGGAGGAGGCCCTAAAGGAAAGCGTCGAGCCCGGCGTGATCACCCTGCCCACCGGCACGCTGAAACTCGAAGAGCTGACCAAAATGCTGGACACTCTGCCGATCGACATTACCTTTGTGGACAAGGCCGGCAGGGTGAAGTATTTCTCCCAGGGGGCGGAGCGGATCTTCCCCCGCAGCAAAACCGTCATCGGCCGAAAAGTGTCCAACTGCCACCCCCCGGTGAGCGTGCACATCGTGGAAAAGCTGGTGGAGGACCTTGCGTCCGGCAAAAAGGACCATGAGGATTTCTGGATCCATATGGGCGGGAAGTACATCCTGATCCGGTATTTCGCGGTTCGAAGCGAATCCGGCGAATACCTGGGCGTCCTTGAAATGACCCAGAATATCCAGCCGATCCAGGAAATCAGGGGCGAAAAGCGCCTGGTCACGGACGACGGGGAATAAAAGTAATAACCGGAATCAAAAAGAAGCATGGCCGCGGCTGCGGTCATGCTTCTTTGGGCGTCAAAGGGGCCCGCGGGCCCCTTTGACGGTTGGCTTTTTCGCTTCGCGCAAGGAGATTTCGGGCATTAACGCCCGAAATGGTACGGCAAAACTGACGCCCCAGTCGTCGGCACAGCCGACATCAATCCTTGATGAGCCGAAATCTATGATTTTGACTCATGCCGTCTGATTAGATTGAAGAGCAGGGGCTTCGGCCCCAAATCCCCCGGGATAGAGTTTTGTGACAGTCTGGCGTGACTGCCGGGAGCGGTCATGCTTCTTTTTGCGCGATTTAGAATCCGGCGAACGCGCTGCCGAATGCTTTGCGCGCGTCTTCATCTGGCGCGCCCCGGCGGATCAGGCCCTCGCCGAATAAGCGGAGCGCCGATCCCTTTTGCGCCCTCCTGCCGGAGAACGCGTCCATTCGCCGCGCCACAGCCATACTCTTTTTGCCGGGGAGCCTGCCCGCGATCGCCGTGAAAAACGGCTCGAATTCCCCTTCTCCAATTCTTCCGCTGCCCAAATACTACCGCCATCTTCAGGATCTTCAGGCTAGGGGATCGAGCGTATTTCATCCGGGGAGCTTTCGGTTGAAATGGGCTTTAACGCTTCCCGGATCAGGCAGGATTTTAACTGCGCCACGCCGGGGCGGCCGAAGACGGGTTCTTCCTATCGATCCGCAATGCCGGCGTCCGCCCCGTCCGCCGGGAACAGCGCGGTTTGTGCGTCTTTTTCCTTCATTCCTGCCTCTGCGGCCCAGTCTGTCGCTTCCGTGCCGCCCGTTGCACTTTGTTTGGTTTTGTTTCAAACTGCCAATGTGGGCAGATCCGCGGCAAAAATGCTGCCGCCGTTTTCAATATGGCTGAGCAAAGCCCGTTTGCAAAGGTCGTATTCCTCGAACATTGCAGCCGCCCGCTCCATATCGCCAAAGACCTTCCATTGGCCCGACAGCTTGCAGGCTGTTTTGCACTCCATAAACCCGATCACGTCTTCCGGGGGATACCCGAGGAAAAACCCGATCTCGTGGGGGAATTCGGCGGACTCGCTGAACCGGCCGCGCAAAAAGCGCAAATGCGCCCGCCAATCCCCGCCGGCGGGGTACCCCATCGCGGCGAGTTCCCCACTGACCAGGCTCTGGGACAATGCCGCGCCGAGCAGGGCGGGGTGATAGACGAGCGTCAGCGCGGTTCCGCCGCGCCAGCATAACCGAAGCACATGGAATCCGCGCTTATGGAGCAGCGACCAGGGGCAGTTTTTTGGCAGCGCCTTTTCGGCAAGCAGCGCGGCGGGCTTTTTGCCGAACAATACCGGGGCGCAGTGATTTGCCAAAAGCGATTCGAAGCTTCGGTCCATGGTTCCTATCCCTTTCTTCACGCCGCCCCCGACCGGCCGGGGTTTTCCGGCCGGATGGCGAGCAGCTTTTTGCAAAGCCCGTCCTTTGCGGGCAGTTCTTCGCTGGGCGCCCCGCTCTGCTATCCTGCGGCAATCGGGCGCAAGGATCCGGCCCGCGCCCGCGATAGTCCGCAGGCGGCGATGACGATTGCGGCCTTCCCCCGGATCAGTGTGGAAACCGCGCTTTGGGCCGGGGCTTTCTTCTCCGGGGCCAAAGAAGGCCGCGGATTCGTTTAATAGCACGATGGAAACGCCCTTAAGCGCGCCGGGCGACGGAGGTCCGCCGCCGTTTCCAGCCGGGAAGGGCGGGGCCGTTTTTCTCCGGCAGAATGTCGCAGCCTTCCGGCAGGCGTTGCGCACTCGTCGCAGCAGGGGGTTTTTGCGGCGGCGGGCGCCTCTTTTTTAGCGGCGTCCATGTTCCCGATGCGGATGCTGTTGCAGATGATGCCGTTGATCAGGGCCGCGTCCTTGAAAACGAAGCACATATAACGCGTCGGAGCCGCCCTCCATAGGGTTTACAGCCATGGGGCCGCGCATGCGTTTGACGGCGATCCGGCGGTATAAAAGCGCGGGCGGCAAGGTGAGCCCGGCGAGGGCCGGCCCGTCCATGCGCACGGCGAGCAGCACAAACATCGGCATGGGAGGCAAGTTTGAGTTGCCCGCCGGCAGGCAGCGCCGATGGGCACGGCATGCCGGTGCCCGCCCGCGGCGCCACCTGGGCGCCGGTAACGAATACGCCGATTGCCGAACTCCATAGCGATGGTCCGCCTTTTCATGGTGCGCAGGGCCTTTTTGGCCGAACACTTCCCGCCGTCCGGTCAGGCTAACCACAGGCCGAAAAAAAGAGCGCCGGAGGGCGCTGGTCAGCCCATACTGATCATTGCTGCGTCCGTGGGGAAAAGACGCCAAGCACACACGCGTCAAATCCGGAGCCGGACGCCTTTCACCGTTGAACCGGGAGGCAGTCTGCGCGAAAAGAGAAGGGCATCCGCTTGCCAAGGCTCCCGGAAAGCCCCTTTAGGCCGGGCGGGTTCAAAAAAAGAAGGCCCCGGTCAAAGGGGCCCCTTTCAAACGGCCGCGGCGCCAAACCGGCCCGCGGATCAGGGTTGGATGTCCATCTCAAACCAGAAAACGCTTCCTTCCCCGAGTTTTGAGTCCACGCCGTATTGGATGCCGTGAAAATCGAAGATCTTCTTTGCGATCGACAAGCCAAGGCCGCTGCCGGTCACCGCCCGTTTGTGGTTTTTGTCCGATTTATAATATCTGTCCCAGATATAGGGCAGTTCTTCGGCGGCAATGCCTTCGCCGCGGTCGATCAGCTCGATTTTCACTTTTTTGTCCGCGGCGCTTTGACGCACCTCGACCGCCCGGTCGCTGCCCGAATAATTGATTGCGTTGATCAGCAGGTTGTAATAGGCCTGGGTGATCTTGACCTCGTCCGCGAAGACGGAATACGCTCCGTCGCAATCAAAATGAATGGTGTAGCCGTTCTGCTTCACCAGTTCGGCCGTGCGCTTTGTGGTTTTTTGGATCATGCCGGTAAGGTTGAAGCGCGAAAGATGAAGCTCCTGCATCCCGTTTTCCAGCTTGGAAAGGTCGAGCACGTCGTTGACCAGGGAGGCCAGGCGTTTGGTCTCGTCCATGATCATCCGGGTCTGGGCGGGGGTGATTTCGCCGGGGAAATCGTGCATCAGCTCGGCGCAGCTGTAAATCAGGCTCAGGGGGGTGCGCAGATCGTGGGAAACGTTGGCCAGGAGTTCGCGCCTCAGTCCCTCCACCTTGGACAGCTCTTTTGCCGCGGCGTTCAGCGTGTCGGACAGTTCCCGTATCTCCAAAAAGCCCCTGCCTTCAAAGGAAGCGCCATAATCGCCCTTTGCGAGCAGCTTGGCGCTGCTGTTGATTTTTTCCAGGGGCGCAGAGATCTTTCTCGCGATGGCGATCGCCAGCAGGACGGACATCGCGACCATGACGACCGTGACGATGGTCAGCTGCATTTTCAGCGTCGTCACCGTGGCGTCCACCGGCGTGATGATCGCGTGGAAGGTCAGGGACAATTCCCGGCCGTCCTTCAGGGTGAACACCTGGGCTTTGGTGATCGTCTCCTGCCTGGGTTTGCCCCTGTCGCCCGGGGAGGACAGCTGGGGCGGCACAAATTCGTTCGTTTGGGTGACGACGATCTCTTTTTCCCGCATCAGCCCGTCCAGTATAGAGAACAGCTCCGGGGAGTCGATGTTCTCCTGAACGTAGGCGATCGCCGTTTCGATCTCCCGGGTTCTGATGAATTTATACATATCGTGCAAAAATACCGTTTGGAACAGCCACAGCAAAACGAGCAGCAGCGCGCAGAAGCCCAGCAGGAACGAGAAGATCTTCCATTTCAGCTTGACCTTATCCATCGAAGCGATACCCCAATCCGCGCAGGGTTTTGATAAAGCCCGCATAGGGGCCGAGGGATTTTCGCAGCAGCTTCATGTGCGTGTCCAGCGTCCTGTCGTCGCCGCAGTAATCAAAGCCCCAGACCTCGGTAAGGATTTTTTCCCTGGGGATGGCGATGTTTTTGTTTCGGATCAGGAAGAAGAGCAGATCGTATTCCTTGGGGGCCAGATCCGCTTCCGCGCCGTCGATAAAGACCTTGTACGCGGTAAGATCGGCCAAAAAGCCTTCTTTTTCGAAGACGGCGTGCCCGTCAAAGGAGGGGTTCGCGTTCTTGCCCGCCCTGCGCAGGATCGCCTGGATGCGCATCATGATCTCTTTTGACGAGAAGGGCTTTACGACGTAATCGTCCACCCCCACCTCAAAGCCCAGCACCTTGTCGTATTCCTCTCCCCGGGCGGACAGCATGATCACCGGCGTGTCCGCCGTTTTCCTGATCTCCTTTACGGCGGAAAACCCGTCCAGCTCGGGCATCATGACATCCATAACGATGAGGTCAAAGGTGTTTTTTCTGCACAGCTCCACGGCTTCCATGCCGTCGCCCGCTTCCGCCACCTCGTATCCTTCAAAGACGGCGTATCGCTTCAGCACGGCGCGCAGCCCTTCCTCGTCGTCGCAGATCAGGATTTTCGGCATTCCTTCTTCACCTCCGCTCAGATTATAGCACACCGCGCCGCCGCCTGATAAGAGCATCCGAACGCCGGATGAACTTGCTTCCCTAGTAGGTTCGCTTTTTTCTGGCGATAAGCAGCGTCGCGAGGATCAGACAGGCAAACAACGCCGCAGTCAGCAGGAGAAAGCCGCCGCCCCCCGAGGTTTGAGCGGGATCCCCGCCGGGGGATCCAGCGCCGTACCGTGCATTTTGCGTGTTTCCCGCTGTTTCGCGGCCGCCCATGGAAGACAACTGCCCGATTTGCTCGTCGGAAAGGCCGAGCTGGTACAGGCTTTCTTTGACCGCCTCCGTAAGCTCCCCGTTCGATTCCTGCAAAATCCGCATCGCCTGCTGCATGAGCTGCCTGTCAAACATGGTTCCGCTCCCGTCGGCCGCGTTCCCCTGATCGCCCTGAAAAAATGCGGCGCCGTTTTGGTTGTTCCCGCCGTTCATCGAGCTGCCGAGGGCGGATAAATCCAAGCCGTCTGCGGAGATCAGCTTGTCCGGGTTTGCGCTCTGCTCCGACGAAGTGCTGGGGACACTGCCATAAAGCTGCCCCAGAACGCTCTGGCCGCGCAGATTCCCAAGCGTCGCGAAGGCCGAAACCGCTTCCCTGTATTCCTCGTAGCTGCAAAAAGCGGTGGCGTCGTTTTGAACGTATGCGCCGATCAGGGCGTCGAGTTCGCTGATTTTTGCCTCGAACTTACCGTCTGCGAAGTAATCGTCGATCAGCTCCTGCAAATAGCCGTGATACCGATCGAGGTATTCTTCGTTGGCGAGCAGCTTTTCGAGCAGCGGGCGGGACGCCAGTTCCACGCCGCTCACGGGCGTGTCGATGGGGAAATTGATGACGGATTCGGCGCCGCCGCTCTGGAACCCGCCCCAGGCCAGGTTATAGTCCCAGGGGAGTATAGTGATCTGGCCGTCCATTTCGCAGATGTAGTAGTTTTGCGCCATGCCGGAGGAATAGCTGTCCAGATTGACGACGATGGTGTGGGCGGCAAAATAGCGGAGGATCTTGTCGACGTCGAAGTATTTTTCCAGGTCGCGCCCTTCGGACAGCGCTTTCAGCGCCTCGATCACGCGCTGGTAATCGCTTTCCTTGCCTTTGCCGACAACATTGCCAAAAATCGCGCTGTAGCTGGAGGAATCGTCGTCAATATAGGCAAGGCTGCCGCCCGAGCCGCCCCGCCCGGCGTTGAATCCGCCGCCTTCCCCCGCAAAGCCGCCGCGCTCACCGTCAAAACCGGGAAAGGCAGGAGCGTTGGAATCGCTCTGCGCGTCGTCTGCCTGGGCAACTTCGCCGTTTTCGTCATCCGCGCCGGGCAAAGAGGGGGGAGCACCGTTCTGAGCGCCGCCTTCCGGCTGGGCGCCGTTTTCCGGCTGAGCATCATCGCCGGGTTGGATATCCGCTGAAGAAGGGGGGCTCCCGGCGGCATCCGCCCCGTCCTGGCTATTCTGGCCCCGCTGCGGTCTCTGTCCAAAGTTTTCGCCGTCGGGCCGGACATCCGCGCCGCCGGCCGGGGTCTCGGCCGCGTCCGTCCCATCCGGCTGGCCGCTCTGATCGGACTGCGGTCTTTGCCCAAAGCCTTCGCCGCCGAAGAAGCCCAAAAGGCCGTCTTCGCTGCCCGCCGCGCCGCCGTTCCCCGCGTTTCCTCCGATGTCCATGCTCTTTACGTTGTAAAGCATACCGGAGGTATTCCCGAAAATGCGCTGCTCATAACTGTCGTTATACATCTCCACCGCGAGATACAGCCCCCAGGATTCGCCGTTCACCCGGATATCCGCATAGCCGAAATACGGGGCGTCCACGCCGATTTCGCGCATCAGGTCATAGGAAACATATTCCTTCATGTACGAGTAGTCGCCCAGCATGTTGTTCAGCACAAAGCTTTGCAGCCCGAAGCAGGTCTGGCCGCTGATGTATTCGTCGAATTGCAGACGGAAGCTGTACCGGTCGCTGTTTGACTGCGCCACCTGGGTCAGGCTGGAGTTGCCCTTGGGCCGGATGCCGACATTCTGGAATTTTGTGCCGTTGACGACCACGTCCGCCATGATGAATTGCTCGCTCAGGGCGTTGTTTAGCATCTCCTGCCAGTCCTCCCCGCTCACCAGGATATCGACGGTGATGATCTCCGCGCCAAAAACCTGCTGGGCGTAGGCCGGTTCACTGCCGCTCGCGCCGTCCGTTTTCGCGGTGTTTCCCAGGAAGAACAACCCGGAAACGATGAGCAAGGCGAAAATCATAGCGGCCGCCACGACGATGTTGATCCCTTTGCTGTTAATCATGGTTTCGTCCCAATCGGCGGCGCGTCAGGCCGCGTAATCCCCGTTGTAGCTCACAAGCGTCGCGTTGCGCACGCCGGTCACGTTCAAAAGTTCGTTGACGAGCTTTGCGGACATGTCGATCAGGCGCACCTCGATGGTGAGCTCGATGCCCTCTCTTGTGACGGTTTTGGCCTTGATCAGCGTTTTTCTGGTCTTGGAGCGGATCAGGGCTACGGCTGCGTCCTCCGCGTCGTCGCCCTCGAGGTTCAAAACGATGATATACGGCGTGTCCGTGCTCTTTTTGTTGACAAACACCACAAGGATGAGGCCGATGATCAGCGAGCCGACAACGGCCAGGGGCAAAAGCCCGGCGCCCGTCACGATGCCGGCGGAGATCGACCAGAAGAGAAAGGCGATGTCCAAAGGTTCTTTGACCGCCGTTCTGAAGCGGACGATGGACAGCGCGCCGACCATGCCGAGGGAAAGGATGATGTTCGAGGTCACGGCGAGGATGATCAGGGTGGTGATCAGCGTCATGGCCATGATCGAGACGCCAAATGAGGCGGAATACATAACGCCCGCAAAGGTCTTTTTGTAAACAAAGAAGATGAAGAGACCGATGGCAAACGAAAGCCCCATGGCCATCACCACGTCCAGCAGCGAAAACTCCGCCGCCGCTTCCAAAAAACTGCTCTTGAAAATATCGTTGAACGTCATGGGTGAACCTCCATAATGATTGTCAAAAGGATTGTCAAAAGGTTCTGGTTGCGGCGTATTTTGAAAACGCCGTTTGCTGCCTGCTGCCAAGCGCCGCCATGCCCCGGATCAATTCCGGAAGGAAGGCGTCGTATTTGACTTCGAGGATGATCGTATCCGGTATGGGAACGGTTATGACCTGTCGATTCAAAAACGCGCTTGGATCAAGGCTGGCGCGGATGTCGTAATCCATGGTCACCCGCACGTTCCCGGCGGGGAAAACATACGCCTCGCGCAGGTAATCCACGATGATCTTCGGCCGCAAAAGCTCAAAATGCAGCTTGGCGTAAAATTCCAGCATCAACGGATCCCCGGTTTCTTTGAGCGCGCCGTATCTGCCCAAGATCAGCTGGGAACACGCCTCAAACGGGATCACCGCGCTTTCCTTAAAGCAGATCCCGCCCTTTTTGCCCTTTTTCTCCAGCCGGATGAAAGAGGGATCGCCGTTATACAGCCTGAGCCGGAATTTTTCCCGCTCGTTCACGCCGTCGATTTTTTCCCGCAGCGCCTTGTCCTCGTGGTTGTCGAAATACAGGCTGCGCACGCGGTAGCCGTTGCCGCCGGCGGCGTTCTCGTCCGGCGCTGCGATAAAAGGCAGCCTCGCGCGAAGCTGAAGGTAATCGGCATGGTTGATATAGTGCTTGATTTCATGCCGGCCGCTTGCGTTTTCCATTTGCACACTCCTTGTCTGATAAGCTCCGCCCATTAAACCGCGTTAGGCTGAACCTTGCTTGTCTTCTGTCTGAACTTTTGCTGAACTTTTTGCAGGGCCGGCAAAGGGCGAATGCAAAATGACGAAAAAATACGCATAAAAACGGATAAAAGGGCGCTCAACGGAAGATGCGCCCCGGTTCATTGCTGCCGTTATTCAGTTTTTCGCCGGATGGTTTCCGATTGTTTTAGATGCTCGGCGATCCGCTTCGCGCCTCGTCTGATTGAGCTTTCGGCGGCCGAATGCTATAATAAGCGCAACGTTTTTTTCCCGGTGACGGACCCGGGAAGGATTCTTCAATGCACATGAATCCGGGCATCATTCGCATGGCCGTGCGATGCCCTGCTTGGGGCAGCCGGATTTTGGCAGTTGCGAGTTTTGAAATGGCGAACGCCTGAATGGATTGCCCAATACGGAGGCAAGCTCATAGGGTGGATCCGATCGTGACCAAGGACCGAAAAAGAAACAGAGGTGTACTATGGCCGAAATCTATCTTGCGGGCGGTTGTTTCTGGGGAACGGAGAAATACATCGCGTCCATCCAAGGCGTTCAGTCAACGCAGACGGGTTATGCGAACGGAACGACCGATAACCCGACTTATGAGGACGTTTGCACCCGCGGCACGGGGCATGCCGAAACGGTGCGCGTGGTCTACGATCCCGAAATCCTTCCCCTGGAATTCCTGCTGGAATTGTATTATGAGTCGATCGACCCCGTTTCGGTGAACAGGCAGGGGGGAGACGCGGGAACGCAGTATAGAACGGGCGTTTATTTTGTGAACGAGGCCGACAAAATCGTGATCGAGCGCTCCATTGCCAAACTTCAAAAGCGCTTTGTCAAGCCGGTCGCCATAGAAGCGGGGCCTCTTTTCAATTTCACCCCGGCGGAGGAATACCACCAAAAGTACCTGGACAAAAACCCGGGCGGCTATTGCCACATCCGAAAGGAAAAGTTCGAAAAGGCGGCAAAAGCCCTGGTGAATCCCGCGGCTTATCCCAAGCCGGATTCCCGCGCGCTTCGCGAAGCCCTGACCCCGATGCAGTACGACGTCACCCAGAACGGCGCCACGGAACCGCCGTTTCGGAATGAATTCCATCAAACGTTTTCGCCCGGAATTTATGTGGACATCACCACCGGCGAGCCGCTGTTCGCTTCCGCGGATAAATTTGAATCCGGCTGCGGCTGGCCCAGCTTTTCAAAACCCGTCGACCCCAACGTCATTCGGGAGCGAAACGACGCCTCCCACGGCATGCATCGCACCGAGGTGAGAAGCCGCGCGGGAGACGCCCATCTGGGCCATGTTTTTGGCGACGGCCCCAAAGAGCGGGGCGGGATGCGCTATTGCATCAACAGCGCCGCTTTGCGGTTCGTTCCGAAAGAGGACATGGAAAGGGAAGGGTACGGTTACCTGCTGGGCCTGGCGGATTAAGGCGGCGCTTGCGCCTTGGATCGGCGGATGGCCGCTTGAGCGCGGTCATTCGTTATTTTTGGCGTTCATCATTTCAACAAAGACCCCGACCACTTTGGGGTCAAATTGCGTTCCCGCGCAGCGCCGCAGCTCTTGGATCGCTTCTTCGGCGCTTTTTCCCGCCGCGCCGTCGGGCGCGTGGATCATCCGGTCATAGGCCTCGACAACCGAAATGATGCGCGCAAGCAGGGGTATTTCCGCTTCCTTCAGGCCTTTTTGATAACCGGAGCCGTCCCAGTTTTCGTGATGGGCCAGGACCGCTTCCGCCAATTCCAGCGTGTCGCTGAAGTAGTTGAGTATCCTGTATCCCACGACGGGATGCTGCTTGATCTCGTTCCATTCGGCGGAACTAAGGCGGTAGCCTTTTTTCAAAAGGCCGGGTTCAAGGACGATCTTTCCGATGTCGTGCAGGCGTCCCGCTTCGGCAAGCCGCTGGACGTCGGATTCGGGCAGCCCCAGCGCCCGGCCAAGCTCCTGGCACAACTGGCTGACCCTCGCGGCGTGCAGGCTTTCCTGTTCGTTGGTTTCGAACAGCGCGCTGATGATCGCCTCCAGTTCGCGGCTTTGCACCTCTTCGCGTTCGAGGGTTTTGGCGGAATACATTTTTGCTTCCGCGATCCCCAGCGTGTGGAGGATGTCGTCGTCCACGTTCGCCTTGGTGTCATACCCGATGGAAATACTGCCCCTGATCGCGCGGATCTGCTGCTCGGAGACCTCCGTTCTGATCCTTTCCGCGATTTTTTTCGCTTCCCCGGAGCCCGTCCTGGGCAGCAGCAGCACGAATTCGTCGCCGCCCCATCGGGCGATGATGTCGTCGGACCGGCACACGTTTCGCATCACCTCCGCGATCCTTTCGAGCAGCATGTCCCCAAAGGCGTGCCCGAAAATATCGTTGGTGAGCTTAAGGCTGTTGACATCCCCCATGATGATGGAAATCGGCAGGTTCCGCTCGGTGTCTATGCGGCGCAGCTCTTCTTCGAAAAACCTTCTGTTATAAAGCCCGGTCAGGGAATCGTGGAAACTCATATACTCGATTTTTCTTCTTTGCTCTTTTTTGTCCGTCACGTCCCTGAAAACGAGGACGACGCCCGCAAAAGAGCCCTTGTCGTCCATAAAGGGGGCGGCGCTGTCCTCCAGGTGGTATTTGCCGCCGTTTTTGGAAAGGAGGATGGCGTGATTCCCCAGTTCCTGGATCTCGCCCGTCTCAAACGCTTTTTCGACCGGATCGTCGATGGTGAAGCCCTCCTGCTCGTGGGACAGAACGAAGATATCCCTGTAATGCCTGCCGACGGCGTCGGCAACAGACCAGCCCGTCAGCCTGCATGCCACCGTGTTCAGCATTTCGACGTTTTTATGGCGGTTGATCACCATGACGGCGTCCCCGATAGAAAGCAGGATCTGAAGGTATTCGTTGCGCTCGTAAGCCAGTGTTTCCAGGGTTTCCCTGCGCTGCACGGCATTCCAGACGCCGCTCATGAGCATGTTCATTTCATAGACGTCCGTTTCGCAGTAATCGGTCTGTTTGTTGCCCAGGCCCACGACGGCGACGATCCTGTCATCAATGAAAACAGGGACGGACATGAATCGCTCAAGCTGCACATGCCCTGCCGGATATCCCCTTTTATGCGGGTTGGGGGACGCGAAATCATTTACGATGATCGGCTTTCGCAGGCGGACGACCTCGCCCCAAATGCCGGTGTTTTCCAACTTATATACCATGGGTTCATCCTCGACCCTGCATTCCGCCAGGACGCCTTTCGTCCAGGAATTGAGGGTGAACTCCGCCTTTTTTTCATCGTAAAAGTAAATGTAGCCATATTTGCTTCCGGACAGCTTTAAAAGACCGTGCAGTGCGTAATCGAGCTGTTCCTGCTTACTTTTGAAGCTGCTGCCCAAAACATCCAGCAGCAGTTTGTTTCGCTTCAGCATCCGCTCCCGGCTGACCTGATGGTTGTGGTCCTCGGTTATGTCGGTCATATATCCGCCGACGCCGTATTTGCCGTTGGGCATGCGCACGGGGAATTTTGTGGTTCTGTAAAAACGGTCGTTCCAGGTGCCTGTGTCGGTCACCACTTTGTTCTCAGCCAAGGCGTTCAGATCCGAATCCGTAAAGATTTGCGCATAAGCGGGATCGAGCAGCGCAAAATCGTCCTTGCCGACGATCTCGTCGGAGGGGCGCTGAAGAAACTCCTGCAGCGCCTGGTTCACGAACACGTATTTGAGATTTTCGTCCTTCAAAAAAACAATGCTGCCGTCCGCGTCTATGAAGGTTTTTCTCAGTTCGTTGAAATTTTTCAGCTCGCTGTTGGCTTTTGCAAGAGATTTCGTTTTCCTGTTCAGCGCGGCCAAAAGAAACAGCAGAAAAGCCAGAACGCCGGCGCCGGCGATGCCGCCGGCAATCAGCAGGCTCCGGTGGTCCGCTTCCGGCGAATTTTTTTCCGTAACGTCATAGACGGTGGAAAGCAGCGCGGTGGCGGCGCCTTGTTCCGCTGGATAGGAATTGACTTCTGCCGCGCAGGACTCTCTGCCGGCCGGTCTGCTTTGGTTCGGGGCCTCCCGCATTACAGCCTCGGTCTGCGCCGGGCTGAGGGAATCGATCCCCGCGGTTTTCATGGAAGCGAGCCGCCCTTTTGCATGGCCATCGGAATTCGCCGCGGCATTGCCGGCATACAGGATCTTCCCCGAAACGGAATCGATGAGCGAAAGCCCCAAGCCATGACCGCCACACATGCCGGCAAAGCCCGGGCCCCGGCCGCCCTTCACGGCCGCGGCGGTGAGCGGAAAGACGAGAATCATCAAAATGATGAAAGCGGATAACAACAAGCTCTTTTTCATGATTCTGCCATCCTTTGCTCACACAGGATCCCTGCCGCCGTTGGCCTCACGCTCCGACTGCATGGTTTCGATAAACGCGGTCACAATTTCGGGATCGAATTGGGTGCCGGCATTTCTTTCCAATTCGAGAAGCACTTCCTCGCGGCTGATCGCGCTGCGGTAACTACGGTCGTTCGTCATGGCGTCATAGGCGTCTGTAACTGCAAGAATTCGGCAGACAAGGGGGATTTCCTTCCCGTGAAGCCCGCGGGGGTAGCCGGCTCCATCCCAGCGTTCATGATGGGAGAGGATGAATTCCGCCACGTTTGTAAGCTCCGGCGTGGCCTGGACGATCCTGTACCCGATTTCCGGATGCCGCCGCATCTCTTCCGTCTCGGCGGGCGTGAGAAGGGCGGGCTTTTTCAGGATGTTCGGATTGATGCCGACTTTGCCGATATCGTGCAGGAAGGCGAGCGGCGAAAGCTCGTCCATTTCTTTGGAGGAAAGCTGAAGCCTGTGACCGATGGAATGGCAGTTCGCCTCCATTCTTTTTGAGTGCCCCTCGGTTTCCATGCTTTTTTCATAGAGCGTCGCAAGGAGCGTGCTGATGATCGCGTTGCGACAGCTTTTGCCTTTTAGGAACTTTTGGTGATACATGTTTTCTTCCGCTTCCCGCATCACGGCCCGGATGCTCTGGCCGGCGGTCTCCTTGATGGCGCAGCCGAAAGACAGGCTCGGGCAAGGCCGCTCCCGCCCAGGGCGAAATCATGGGCCTTTGATGGTCTCAATGATCTTTTCGGCTGTTTCCAAGCTGGTCTGGGGCATCAGAACGACAAACTCGTCGCTGCCCCAGCGCGCGATCAGATCGCGCTTTCTGCACTTTTTTTGAAATTATCCGCCACGGAGATCAGCAGGTTGTCCCCCGCTACGTGGCTAAAAACGTCGTTTGTGATTTTCAGGCCGTTGACGTCCCCCATGAGGAAGCAAAGCGGCAGGTTTTCCGGGGAATCCATCAGGTTCAGGCTCTCTTCAATATAACGCCTGTTGTACAGGCCGGTCAATGAATCGTGATTGCTGAGAAAACGGGGAGCGCCCGGCAACATCCCGTATGACCAGGGCGAGGAATTTCCTTTCGGACGGAACGGCGGTGATGTTCAGGTTCCCGCGCAGGCTTTCGATCCATTGGGTTGCTTCCTGCTTCCTTCCGGTGCGCAGGACGCCGTTAAAATACGAAACCCAGTCAAAACCGGCGCCCGTCAGGTTCCTGAACGCGCGGGATGCGGGCATGCCGAGGATATCCTTCCGGTTCAGGTTTGACAGCGCTTCAAAAGAAGGCGTTGATTTCTATGAATGTATAGTCCTCAGCCTCGTTGCGGCTGTTTACAAGCGGTTTGAGATACCCGATCCCAAAAGGCAGGATTTCCAGCATATCCCGGTTGAAAACGTCAGTCATGGATTGTCTTCCTTTCCTTGAAGGGTTGCCGCGCTGGGGCTGCGCGTTCAAGAAAATTCCTCTTTGCTCTCTTTGTGAATTGCTTAGAGCTTCCGCTTTTTTCCCGAATGTTGAGGGGAAGGGCGCAAAGCGCCCCGGCACAATCCGGCGCGTGCAGCCGGCGAATGCCGCTGTTCGGCCCGGGCGGCCGGTCAACAGCATGCGCCCGCGGCTTCCCCAAAGGCAAGCTGCCTGATTTCTCAATCCAACCATGCAGGGTGTGGAAAAAAACGGTTGCATTCCTGCAATAATGGAATTGAAGCAAGAATGCAACAGTTTGGCCCAAATGTCAAGAAAAAATAGTGTGGGAAACGCTCCGCTTTAAGCCGTTTGGCCTGCGTTCATGCGCGGGTTTTCCCCCCGCGGGCGAGAACGCGACGGGCCTGGCCGGCTCTGCCGGGATTGGGCGAATGCAGGCCCCCCCCATGGGGCGCAGGGGCAAACGCGGCGCTTCCGCGCGTTCCGGGGTATTTCAAGGGGGGACGGGCCGCCGCCGGGCGTCGTGCGCGCTCGGCGGTCCCGGGGCAAACGCGGCGTCTGAGCGCAATACGCGGGCGCCGCGCCAAACCGGCTCAAATGTTTGAACGACAGACCTGCATCCGTATTTTAGCAAAGGGTATCGGCAAGCAGCGGAACGCCCGTTTCGGCAAAGCAGCTTGGGCGTGCGTATTTGTTTTTTGCGTCAGGGGAGGCGGGGAGAACCACATGGATCATCCCCGCCGCCTTTTTTCCAGGGGTGTATGCGGTGGCGGTCACATAGAACGCCAGAGAAAAGGTCCGCAAAACACCGTTTTCCCTGTCGGTCACGCCGCAGCCGCCCGTTCCCGCGATCAGTCCATCCCGCTCACCTGGCCGAAGAACCGGTCGGCAGCACCCGGGGAATGTTTTCCGGCTGCCCGGGCCTTAAGGCCCGGGGGCGTTTTTTTGCGGCAAACGGCCGGAATTTTTCCCGCCCCTATTCCTTCCGGTAAACCGCGGGCTTTACATATCGGTACTTCGTTCTTTCCCGGTTCAGCCCTTCGGAATGCCCGATGAACAGGAACCCGCCGGGCTCGGTGATTTCATAAAGCCGCTCGACGAGCCTTTCCTTGGCTTCGCCGTCAAAATAGATCATGACGTTCCGGCAGAATATGACGTGCATTTTCCGCTTGAAGGGGAACGTCGGGTCCATCAGGTTGAGGTTTCTGAAAATCACCTCGTCCCGGATCTTCTCGGACAGCACAAAGCTCCCCGCGCCGTTTCCCGTGAAATACCGCTTCAGCCAGCCTTCCGGAATATCGCCCATTTTTTCGCTGGGGTAGACGCCGGTTTTCGCGGTGTTGAGAACGGCCTGGGAGATATCCGTGGCCAGGATGGTGGTGTCCCACCCGTCTTTGTTTGCGCCGAAATAATCGGCGATGATCATCGCCAGAGTATAGGGCTCTTCCCCGGTGGAACAGGCCGCGCTCCAGATGCGCAGATCTTTTTCCCGCTGTGTTTTGATCATATAGGGGAGGACCGTATCCCTGAAATAGTGAAAATGCGCAGGCTCCCGCATGAAGAAGGTGTGGTTGGTCGTGATCCTGTCCAGCATGGTGGCCGCGGCCTTTCCGGTCTTGTCCGATTTCACATATTCAAGGTATTCCCCCAGACTGCGAAAATCCATGCTGGAAAGCACGTTGCGAAGCCTGCCTTCCACCAGGGTCTTTTTCTCCTTTTTAAAATAAATGCCGTAATTGGCTTTGACATAGTCGGCAAATTGCCTGAAATCCTGTTCGCTGATCATAATCATTGATTTTCCCAACGGGCGCTTCTTCGGCGCCCTTCGCGTTTTTTCGTTTTCGATGATGCGGGTTCGGCCGCCGTATTCCCCGGCCGGTTTTTTAAAGCGCAGCCGGGCGTCCCTAACGGGAATGATCTTGCCCCGAAGGTTGGTGACGCCCTTGAAATGCCGGGCGTCCCCGGAGCTTCGGCAATGGGCCGAATCCCGACGATCTCGGGAATGCGGCGGATTTCCCTGCCGAAGAGCACGTTTTTCCATGGAAAAGATCAGGGGTTTCCCATTTTGGCGACTTCCCTATGGTATATACTTCGTGTCTTTATCGGGTTACATGAGGGCGCAGGCGAAACAATCCGAAAAAATAATGGTGGCTGGACCGAAGCCGGCAGGACAGTCCCGGCACATGTCATTGATGGAACGCAAGCCGATATGCTTTTTGACCTTGCGCAAAAGGTGATCTTCCGGAACCAGCGAATCAATGATGACCCGTCCCGTTTCGCTTTGACGGCTCTTTTGTTCTTCGAGCATGGCATTCTCCAGCGTTTCTTTCGGCTGCCATGCTTTCGCGCAATGAAAAAGTCTGCCGGCAAAGGGCCGGCAGACTGAAAAGAACCGGGCTCTGCCCGGTTCTTTTGCGTTTAGGCGGCGGGGGGCCGAACTATTCGGCCTTGCCTTTTTTATAGAACATCAGTCCGACGAGCATAACGGCGGCGAAGATCCCCAGGTAATAAACCACGGCCATCTTGTGGCTGACGACGGCCGCAACCATCATAAAAAGGCAGCCGATGATCGCGAGGGTATTGATGCCGATGCGGGCAAAGGGCTTCATATCCCTTTCCTTCTTCATCGTCATGATGAAGATCGGGATATACGCCGCATAGAGCGTGATGATGGGAAGCTCGGAAGAGTCGAAGCTGAAAGGCCCGAACCAAAGCGGCGAGGTCAGGTTCGCGCCGTAAAAATACATGAGCCAGAATCCGCAAAGCACGACGCCGATGATGGAAGAGTTGCTGGGCATGTTCGTCGCCGGGTCAACCTGGCGAAAAACCTCGGGTTTCGGGCCGACGCCCCGCACGGCAATGGAATACAATCCGCGGGTGCAGCCAAGCATAAGTCCGTTGAGTGTGCCCAGGCAGGAAACGACGATCAGCGCCGCGACGATTGTTGCGCCCGCGCTGCCGAAAAGGGCGGAAAAAGCGGGGGTCGTGCCTTGGTTCAGAACGACGTCCCTTTCCACCGCGCCAAACAGGCCGACGTTATAAAGGATATATACGGTGATGACGATCAGCGCTCCGCTCACGAGGGCTTTGGGGAGGTTCTTCTTGCCGTCGATCAGCTCGGAGTTTATGCTGGTTGCGATGATCCAGCCCTCATACGCGAAAGCCGTCGCGCAGACGGAGATAAAGAGCGCGCTTCCCGGTGCAAAAGTCGCGGAAACGACGGGCGCGGAGAAATTCGCCGCGGTCAGGCCGTTGGCAAGGCCGATCACCGTTCCGATGATGCCGACGGCAATGAGGGGAACCAGCTTGATCACGGTGGTGCCGACCTGGAATTTGCCGGCAAGCTTAGGGGAGATCGCGTTGATGCCGTAGCTGGCGCACATAAAGAACGCCGCGATGGCAAGGCAGCCGCCCCCGGTTATGTCCATCCCGAAAAGCTCGCAGAAATAGCGGGCCGATACCCAGGCAAGGACGGATGTTATCGCGGGGTAGTAGATGATCGTCATAAACCAGCCGACCAAATAGCCGTATTTCGGGCTCACGGCGACTTCGGCGTAGTCCACGATCCCGTTCACGCGTTCATAACGCGAAGCGAGATTGGCAAAGGCAACAGAGCATACGATCATGATCAGGCCGCCGATCACCCAGGCCAGCACGGAAATCGGAAGGCTGCCTTCGGAAACTTCCAGCACTTTTTGCGCCTTGAAAAAAATGCCGGAGCCGATGATGATGCCGACCACCATTGAGATGGCGGTGGGCAAACCATATTTTCGCTTCAATTCGTTCTGCATGATTTGCGATTCTCACTTTCATAAAATGGACCGAAAAGATGATGAGATGATCTTAAAACAGACAATACTATATGTACTTTGCGGATGTCAACAGCATTTCATTCAATGTGGATAAATTATTCGAGAAAAAGGGCTGGATTTGGGGTTTTTTTAAAATTCACATCCACTTCCGCCGGCATCTTTGATATAATGATGCTAACCTTGCTTTCTTGGGAGATGATATGGATCACAAGATGCCGTCAAACGAAGAAAAGGCTGGAGCGGAGTCCCCAAAAAACAGCGTTGCGCCTGACTCGAAAGAGGATGCGGAATACCTTCGCCACAGAAAAGTGGTGAGCGTCATCTCGATCATCGTTCTGGCGGTTTTTTTGGTTGCGGCTTATTTTGTGATCGGCAGGCCGCTCTTGGCCACTGTGGAAAATCCCGAGAGTTTCAGGGAATGGGTGAACGGCCATGGCGTGCTGGGCTGGCTTGCGATGATCGGGATCATGGCGCTGCAGGTTCTGGTCGCGATCATTCCCGGCGAACCCATGGAGGTGGGCGCGGGATACGCGTTTGGCGCGTGGGGCGGAATGTTCCTTTGCCTGGCGGGCGCTTTTGTGGGCCAGCTCATCATTTTCTTTTTTGTGCGCAGATACGGGGTCAAGCTCGTGGAAGCCTTTGTTTCCCGGGAGAAGATGCAGTCCGTCAAATTCCTTAACGACAGCCGCAAGCTTGAGCTTTTGACCTTTATGCTGTTTTTGATACCGGGAACCCCGAAGGACGTCCTTTCGTATGCCGCGGGGCTGACGCCCATCAACATGTGGCGGTTTTTGGGGCTGACCACGGTCGCGAGGATCCCTTCCGTCATCACGTCGACCATTGTGGGCAGCGCGCTGGGGGACGGAAAGATGAAAACGGCGATTATCGTTTTTATCGTTACCGCGATCCTGTCCGCCTTGGGCGTGCTGGCATACAGAATATTCGCAAAAAGCAAATGCACACAAGGCAATGACAAAAAAGAAAGCAGGGGGGCGAGCAAATGAGCAAGAACGACGATCGTTTTGTCCGGATTTATAAGCAGGGCGCCATGCGCGTCTTTGAAGTATTTGTGGACAGGGAGACCGGGGTGAATTACCTTTTTACCAGCTATGGGAATGCCGGCGGGATCACGCCGCTTTTAGACAAGAACGGCTATGTTGTGGTTACGCAACCGTCTGAAATCACAACGGTATAGACCGGGGCCGGCCGCCGCACCCGGCCGCAGCCGAAAAAACCGATCCTTGGCGGATGAAAGGGCCCGCGCCCCGGCAAAAAGGGCGCGGGTCCTTTTTGCATCCCTTTTTTCAGCAAATCACTTTTTTTGCAGCGAAAAGAACGCAAGGATTCGGATTTGGGCCGGGACCGGTGTTTTTCGGATCGCCGCTTCGATCAACCCGGGATCGCGGCCCCCGCCCTGAACTTGCCGCCATTTTAAGGCCGCCGGGCAAAGGCGGGCTTTTTAGCGCAGGGCTCAGAAACCAGGCGGAAAGACGGCAAAAAGCGGCGCCCGGCCGCGCCGCTTGGGGCGAGGGATTTTTCTTGCGCCAAGCGCCTGAGCAGGATGATCACGGCTCCTCGTCCGTTTCCCTGTAGCCCGCGCCGGGATTGATATAGCTTGCGGGGATCCAGCCGAAGTGATAGGTTTTTCCGTCGCTGAAGCAGATTTCACGGCGGGCGCCGCGCTCCGCGATGACCAGGACGATGGCGCCGTCTTTGACGCCGCCCACCTTTGGCGATCCGCGCGAACCGGACTTTCTGAGGATCACCCTGCCGCCCTTGGTTTTGGTCCTGATCCTCGATACGTAACGAACGGCCTTTTCCCTGATCTCCGACTTGATGATGCTTTTTGAGGGCACGTCGGTGATCGCCCAGCAATCGTTCCAGCGCAGGATATCCTCCGCCAGCATCCAGCAGCGCCCGTTTTCGCCCCAGTCCGTTCCCCAGCTGTTCTGCACCCTGAAAAGCTCCCCGTCATAACCCCAGACGCTCATGGCGTGGCCGCCGTAATTGTTGATCGTGCAGCGGAACAGGCCGTCTTCATCGGTTTCGAAAACGGTGATGGGCGCGCTGAAAACCACCCGCATTCCGCTGAAAAGGGCGGTCTTGATCTCGGCCGGGCTGCCGAGCAGGGCGTAATTCTCGATTTTGTAGTTCCTTGCCAGAGCCAGCAGCCGCGGCTCGTTCTTCCTGACGTAGTTCTGAACGTCTTCCACCTCCAGGGGTTCCTGGCCGGTCCAGGGAACGTTGCCCTCTTTCAGCAGGGTGTTGAGCGCCAGCCTGATGTACCAGCCCGATCCCTGAAAATCGGTTTCCCCGCGCCTGCCATAAATCCAGTTTGGGTCGAAATCCGGGCCGTTTGAGGCCTTGCTCGCATAGCAGCACGCCTGGGCGACGCAGTTTCCCACGTTTCCCTGGTCGATGACCGGGGGCGTTTGCTGCATGTGCTTTTTGGGCAGTTCGTATTTCTTCGCTGCCGCCAGGCGGAAGTCCCTGGGGTCCGGAGGGGATTGCAGGGCGCCCGTCGCGAATATTCTCATGGATGCCTCTCCTTCCTGTCATGAAGCCGCTTCGCCTGTTTTGGTTGCGGGCGGGCGCTTGATTTTATCCGGGCGGGCCGCCCGCCAACACGCCGCGGTCGCTTTGCCGAATCAGGGCAATGGGGCGGACCGGGGGAGCGGCGGCGCGATTTGCCCGCTTTTCCAGAATATGCGCAGGGCCGGCAACGGGATTTGATTGCTCCGGCCGATCCGCGCGCTTTTGGGTGCTCAACCGTTTGCGCCGGGACGGCGCCGCAATCCAACGGCGCCGGCAGTCGGGCATGCGATCCTGTTTTCCGGGGCGGTTGATTTTTGGTTTTGGCGGACATAAAATCGCTTGGATTTTGAATATAAGGCATACGGATGCGGGCCTCATTGGGTCGCAGCAAGCGAATAAAAGCGGCGGTGTTTGCCGCGCAAAAGACAAACGGATGCGGGACTCATTGAGTCGCAGCAAGCGAATAAAAACGGCGGTGTTTGCCGCGCAAAGGACAAGGGCGGACGTGGGGGGGCGTTTTCTCTGTTACCCCGCGCATCCGGACGATATCCGCGGCCACTGGGGAGATCGCCGGATGACGGAGCTTTTGGCCCGCAGCCGGCCGGACGGCGTCCCGGCCCTAAAAGAAACCGATGCAGGGTTGCCGGGGTCGCAGCCCCGCTCTGCAGGGCGGGAACCAGGCCGATTTTGCGGCGAACCCCGCCAAAAAGGGCCGACGCCAGGACTATTTTCACCCCGATGACGATCAGCCGGGGAAGGCGTTCCATCTGAAGGTCAATGCCGGCGGTCCGCCGGCTGCCGCGAACAGGGCCGTAAAAGAGCTTGATATACTCAAAATGGCGGTGGCCGTTTCGATATACCGGCGCAATGCAGTCATCCTCCCCCGGAGAGACATGGCCATCCTCGAAAGGGGCAGTATTCCGTTTTTTTCGGTGGACGACGCCAAGGAAAAAACCGGTCGGTTATTTGGCCCCAAGGACTGGCAAAGTCCTTCGCGGGATCCGGGCAAAAGGGAAAAAGCGGCCGGCTGCGCGCAGATCAAAACAACAGCCGGGTATCGTTTTGATCAGCCGGGACGCTGCCGTATTTGGGCCCCCGAGCGCGGCAATGCCAGGCGGCAGCGCGATGCCTATGTTCGCCCGTCCTATTTTAAATTTGGCGCAGGCATGGTACAATCTTGTCAATTGTGGCGGAAAGGGGGGGAGAATTGTGCTTTATAAGATCGGAGAGGTATCAAAGATTCTCGGAATATCCTCGGAAGCGATCCGTTATTACGAACGGCAGGGAGGGGTCAAATCAAAGCATGTGAACAGCGAAAGCGGATACAGGTACTATACCGCATTGGACGTTTACGTACTGATGAGGCTGAGGATGTACCGCAACTGCGGATTCACCGTGCAGGAAGGCTCACAGCTCCTGAACCGGAGCACGCTTGAAGAACTGGCGGACAGGATTGTCGAAAAACAGGAAGATGTTCGCCAAGCGATAGAGTGGAATCAAAGGCTGCTTTGCGCGATGGACAAGATGGCGGCCACATACCGTTCCATAAGCGGGATGGCGTGGCAATGCAGGGTGGAAAACAGCCCGGCGATGTACCGCTTCCGGTTTCTGACCCAGGGCGAGTTCATAGAAGACGAAAAAGTGATGCGCCAGATGACGAAGTGGATGGACAGGATGCCGATCGTATCGCTTACGCCGTATTTTATGAAAGAAGATATCCTAAAGGGCAATGAGAATTACGGGATCGGCCTGTGCGTTATGGAGGAGGACGCGGAATTCGCCGGTATCGGCAGCGCTGAAGTGGAGCTGGAATACCTGCCTTCCGTTCCCAGCGTTTATACTGTCATCATGGCCGACAGCGGAAAGGAATTGGACTGCAAAATGCTTGCCCACGCACTTGATTACATGAACGAAAACGGGATGGAGCTCGCCGGGAACGCGGCGGGAAAAACCGTGACCACGGTTTTTCACAGCACCCTTCACGAGCGCGCCCACGAGGTTTGGCTCCCGTTCAAACATCGCTGATCATTTTTGACAGGATACTTGACTTTAAAACGCCTTTAAGGTGTATCGTATAGTTGGTTGTTAAAGTATCCGCAAAGAATGCGTAAACGTCATACGGTTTTTACAATTTGACAGCGCGCAAAACGCAAGGCGGCGACGGCCAACGAATGGTTGGCCTATTATTTTGCGTATTCTTTTGGGGCTTTTCAGCTAAAAAGGATGGAGAATGTTCCAAAAAGCAAAAACAGGAGGAAGAAAATGAAACAGAAGATGCCCTTGAGGATTGCGGCTTTTGTTCTCTGCCTGGTCATGGCGCTTAGCTTTGCCGCTTGCGGCACGGCGCCCGATCAGCAGGCCGCAGATACCCCGGCTCCGTCGCTCGCGGTAAACGAAGGCGACGCAGCGGCCAAATACACCCCCGGAACCTATACGGGAACCGGCGCGGGAAGAAACGGCGAACTCAAAGTCGAGGTGACTTTCGACGAAACGTCAATCGTTGAAGTAAAGATCGTTTCCCATACCGAAACCGAGGGGATCTCCGATCTGCCCATCCAGAGGATACCCCAGGAAATCGTAAAGTACCAGTCCCTTGCGGTGGACGTGGTCGCGACGGCCACAATGACGAGTGAAGCGATACTCGCAGCCGTTGCGGACGCCGTTGCCCAGGCGGGCGGCGATGTCGACGCCCTCAAAGCCGTTGCGATCGAAGCCGAAGCCGCGGGCGAACTCGTCGAGCGCAAAGCGGACGTTATCGTCATCGGCGGAGGCGGAGCGGGCGTTGCCGCCGCCCATGCCGCGGCGGACAACGGAGCAAGCGTCATCATCGTCGAAAAAACTGCGGCCCTCGGCGGCAACACGGTGCGTTCCGGCGGGTATTTTAACGCCGTGTATCCGGAAAACCAGAAGAATCAGACCATGACCGAAGGCCAGATCAAGCAGGTCGAAACTTACTGCACGATGGAGCCCAAGGACGACATCATGAAGTCCTGGCAGGAGAACCTCGCAAGCGAGTTCGCCGCCTATAAGGCTGCCGGAAGCACCTATCTGTTTGACTCCATCTACCTGCACATGATCCAGACCTACGTGGACGGCGACTATATCGGCAATCCCGCGCTGATCGAATCGATGTGCGCCAAGGCCCCGGAAACCTACGAATGGCTCAGGGGCATGGGCTTCGACTGGAAGGACAACTCCATCGTGATCGTCGGTTCGCTGTGGCCCAGGTCCAACATGTCCAAGACCTATAAGAGCGGCATCGGCTTCATCGAAGTCATGAAGGACGACGCGGAAGCCAAGAGCCTGAACATCGAATACGACCTTGAGATCAAGGCCGAATCCCTGATCGTTGAAGACGGCAGGGTGACCGGCGTCCAGGCGGTGGCCGCAAACGGAACCCCCTATGTCTATACCGCTGAAAAGGGCGTGGTCCTCGCCACCGGCGGATTCGGCGCGAACGTCGAAATGCGCGTCGCATACAACAGCATCTGGGCGGACCTCGGCCCGACGGTGCCGACGACGAACAGCCCCGCCATCACGGGCGACGGCATCATCATGGCCCAGGAAATCGGCGCGAACCTGGTCGGAATGGACAAGATCCAGCTCCTTATCGCCGACCCGAAGACCGGCGAAACTTCCACGAACGTCGGCGACACCACCAGCATGTATGTCAACCAGGAAGGCCTGCGCTACGTCAACGAAACCGAACGACGCGACGTGCTCTGCGCCGCGACCCTCGAGCAGACCAACGGCATGATGTACATCATCAGCAGCTATCAGAACAGCCGTCTGGACGAGAATTTCGTCAACACCTACGGCATCTCCGTGGACGATCTTGTCGCCCGGGGCGCGGTTTACCGCGCGGATACCATCGAAGAGCTCGCCGCTCAGATCGGCATCGATCCCGCCGTGCTGAGAAAGACGGTGGACGATTACAACGCCGCCATCGACGCGGGGTATGACGAGCTTACGGGCAGGACCATCTTCAACACCACGGCAAAGATCGAAGAAACCGGCCCGTACTTTGCAAACCCCCGCGCTCCCGCGGTTCACCACACCATGGGCGGCGTTGAGGTCGATGTCGAAGCCCGCGTGCTCGACGCAAACGGAAACATCATCGCGGGGCTTTACGCCGCGGGCGAGGTTACCGGCGGATTCCACGGCGGCAACCGCCTGGGCGGGAACGCCATTTCCGAATGCATCACAACGGGAAGGCTGGCCGGAACCAACGCGGCAGCCAAGAAGTAAGGTTTATTCAGCAAAAGGCAAGAGCCGCCGGGCGTCCGGCGGCTCTTTTCTCTTTATTCCCTTTTGGCCCGCCCGGCGCAAAAACCACCCAAAGAAAAACCCATGCGCCAAAGCCGAACAAAAACGCGCGGCGCGTCAGCCGTCGCGCTGCCTGCAATCCTTGCAAAAGCCGAAAACCTGAAGATTGTGGCCGACGACGCGGAAGTTCTGCTCGTCGAGCTCGGGGATGAACGCGTCCATCGGGCAGTTGTTCATCCCGATCATCTTGTGGCAGCCGATGCACACGGCGTAATGCTTGTGCTTATAACGGTTCAACTCGTAAACGGCCACATCGCTGTTCATGACGCTGGTTTTGACGGCCATTTCTTTCTCGACAAAAAGCTCGAGTATCCGGTAAACGGTGGAAAGCCAGGCTTTTTCGCCGTTTTCTTCCAGCTTGGAGCAGATCTCCGCGGCGCTCAAGGGCTTGTTCGCCTGCTCAAGCACGGCGAGCACGCCCTCGCGCTGCCTGGTTCTTTTGAGGCCCGCGGGCCAGGGGTTCGGCGTTTCTTTCAAATCGTTCACCTTCGTTCTACTTTGCTGAAAAGAGGATAAAAGCCGTTTTAAAATTCCCGGGCAATCCCGCCCGGAGGCCGCATTCGCGGCCGCGCCTCAGTTTTGCCTGGCGGCCCTGACGCTTGCGCTTATTTTCCTGCCGATGAGGACAAGGACGAGCACGGCGACGGAAACAAGGGCCGTGAAGCCGCCGGGGGCGACGTTCAGGTAATAAGAGATAAAAAGCCCGAGCATGATGTCGATCACGCTGAAAACAATGGAGAAAACCAGCGTGAGCTTAAAGCCCTTGCCAAGCTGGAGGGCGGTGGCGACGGGCAGCGCGATCATGGAACTCAAAACCAGCACCCCCACGATCCTGATGGAAACGGAAATCGCGGAAGCCACAAGGATGGAAAAGACGTAATTGATCAGCCGCACCCGGACGCCGGCGATCTTCGCGGCCTCCTCGTCATAAGCGATGTACACCATCTGGTGGTAAAGCAGGACGAGGGTCAGTACGGAGATCGCGCTCAGGATGAAAACCAGCAGCGTATCCAGCCGGGTCACGGTCAGAATGCTGCCGAACATAAAGGAATCGGCGTTGGCGTGGAGCCTGCCCGAGCTGATGATGGTGATCGCCGTGCCCACGCTCAGGGCAAGCACAATGGACAGGATGAGATCGGTGTGCTTCTTGAAATAATTGCGCAGAAATTCGATCAGCGCCCCGCAGATCGAGGTGAAGACAAACGCGCCGATGATCGGGTTCTGGTTCGTGGCCAGGCCGATGGTGATCCCCGCAAGGGAAGCGTGGGCAAGGGTGTCCCCGATCATCGAATACCGGCGCAGCACCAGAAAAATCCCGATGCAGGGGCACAGGATCGAAATGAATGCCGAAGCGAGCAGGGCGTTTTGCATAAAAGTAAAGCTAAGCATTTGCGTCGGTTCTTCCTTTTGCGTTCAAAAACTCGTCCGCGTATTTTCGGGGGGAGCAAAGATGCCCGTTCCCGGCCTTCAGGTGGTAAATCAGGGTGGAATTCGCGATGGCGGCTTCGAGGTTGTGCTCCACCGAAAGGATGGTGATGCCGTTTTCGCGGTTCAGCCGCCGCAAAAAAGCGTAGATCTCCCTTTGGCTGTTGGCGTCCACCCCGGTGGAGGGTTCGTCCAGCACCAAGAGGTCCGGGTCCCCGAGGAGCGCCCGGGCGACGAGGATTTTCTGGTTCTGCCCGCCGGAAAGCGCGCCCATCAGCGAGCTGCCAAAGCCCGCCATGCCCACCCGTTCCAGGCAGCTTTGGATCACGCTTTTGTCCTTGATCTTCAAAAGCCTGCGGTAAGAATTCATCGCCTCAAAAACCGTGATCGGAAACTGGGAATTGGAAAAGTCGTTTTTCTGCGGAACGTACCCGATCCGTTTTGCGTGAAGGGCAATGCTTCCGCAGGTCGGGGAGAGAAATTTCAGAACAAGGCGCATCAGCGTCGTCTTTCCGCTGCCGTTGTCGCCAAGGAAGGAAACGTATTCCCCGTCTTTGATTTCAAGATCGATGCCGTTCAGCACATAGGGCGGCGACCCGGTATAGGAAAAAAACAAATTCTCAATACGAACCATAGAAACTCCTTCTTGCAACCCGACGGAATCCTTTCGCAAATGCGCATCCTTTGCGCTTGACAGCGGAATTCCCGGCAAATATACTGTATTATAAATGCAAATGGGAAGCATTTGCAAGTGGTTTTTCGGAGGATCGCAGCATGATCAAAAAAGCAGTTGCCCTTTTGCTGTGCGCGGCCGCGGCGCTTGGCCTTTCGGCGTGCGGCAAAACGAACGGTGAAAAGGATTCGCAGGCGGAAGGAAGGATCAGGGTTTCGGTTTCCTTCAACGCGCTTGGGGAATTTGCCGAAGCGGTGGGCGGGGACAGGGTGACGGTTTCCGCGATTATTCCCGACGGGACGGAGGCCCATGATTTCGAGCCGAAAGCCCAGGACCTTGCCGGCCTGGCCGCGGCGGATCTTTTTGTTTACAACGGCCTGGGAATGGAAGGCTGGGCGGAAGAGGCCGTCGCCGCGGCGAACAACGAAGGGCTCATCGTCGTCGTCGCGTCGGAAGGGGCGGATTTGATCGAGCGGGCAGGTTCCGGCGGCGAAGCCGGTCAAAAAGGGGTGGGGCACGGCGAAGTCAGCTATGATCCCCACCTTTGGCTGGGCGTCAAAGGGGCGGAAACGGAAGCCGTGAACATCAAAAACGCCCTTGTTCTCATAGACCCGGAAAATAAAGATTATTACGAGGCAAACTGCCAGGAATTCGTTTCCCGGCTCGAAGCGCTTTATGACGAATACAAAGAAAAGTTCAGCCAGGCGGAAAAAAACAGTTTTGTGACCGGCCACGCCGCTTTCGGCTATCTTTGCCGGGATTTCGGCCTGACGCAGAAAAGCGTGATGGATATCTACGCCGGGGGCGAGCCCAGCGCGCAGCAATTGACCGCCCTTGTGGAGTATTGCAAAGAAAACGGCGTGACGACGATCTTCGCGGAGGAAATGGCCAGCCCGGCGGTTTCCCAGACCCTGGCCGCGGAGGTCGGCGCAAAAGTGCAGACCATCTTCACGATGGAAACTAGCGAGGACGGCCGGACCTATCTCGAACGGATGGAAGAAAATCTTTTGAGAATCCACGAAAGCCTTTCGGAGTGAGCGGCTCACTTTTTCCGCTTGCGGCGGACAAACGAACCGCCGCGCAAAAGGGGGGCGCGGCCCGGGGATTTGAATAAAACCAACACCGCTGCCCTTGCGGTGTTGACTGTTCCGCTCAAAAAAGGTATAGTTTATAATACAGACTATGGAAAAGGAAGTGAAAAAATGGACGGCAATCCCCGAAGTCCGCTGAGCGGCTTCAAACCTCAGCGCGCAGGCATATACCGGTTTGACGGCGTTGTCAAACGGGCTGTTGTCCATGATGCACTTTTGCATATGGTCTGATACCGCCCGCTTTTGCACTGCCGTCTCTTGGGGCGGCTTTTTTGTTGCCATATTATGCTTTCGCTGGGGAATCATAGACAGAAAGGGATGATTCCAGTGAACTTCGGCATCAAAAAAAATGTAAACAGGCAGATTCAGAAGAACAAGCGCGATTCGGAGCTGAAGCTCCGCTCCTTCGCCTTTTTGGAGACCGGCGAGCTGTGCGGCGAGCTTTCCACCACCCCAAAGGGATTGACGGGGGAAGAAGCGGAAGACAGGCTCCGCGAATACGGGAAAAACGCCATCACGGTGGGCAACAGGAACACGGTGCCGCACAGGTTGAGGGAAGCGGTCATCAACCCCTTCAACGCGATTTTGCTGATCGTCGCAGTCATTACTTATTTTACCGACGTCGTCGCCTCGCTCAAACCCGATTACCTGACGGTGATGATCATCGTCTCTTTGGTGCTGCTTTCCAGCCTTGTGGCGTTTGTGCAGAGCCAGCGCTCCAACGCGGCGGCGGAAAAGCTGTCGAAAATGATTTCGAACAAGGCCGACGTCTGGCGGGACGGAACGCTGATCGAAATCCCCATGGACGAGTTGGTTCCGGGGGATATCGTCCGCCTTTCCGCGGGGGATATGCTTCCGGCGGACGTCCGCTTTCTCTCCACGAAGGACACCTTCGTCGCCCAGTCCGCCCTGACCGGCGAATCCAACCCGGTGGAGAAATTCAGCGCCGTCAAGAGCCGCGAGGACGACGCTCTGACCGACCTTGCGAACATCGGGTTCATGGGCTCGAACGTCGTCAGCGGCAGCGCGGCGGCGATGGTGCTGCTGACAGGCAACGAAACGTATTTCGGCTCGATGGCGAAGTCCCTCTCCGGAGACAGGGCACAGACCAGCTTCGAGCGCGGCGTCGCCTCGGTCAGCAGGCTGCTGGTTAGGATGATGCTGGTGATGGTGCCCGTCGTGTTCCTGATCAACGGCGCGGCAAAGGGGGACTGGGCGTCCGCGCTGCTGTTCGCGGTCAGCATCGCCGTCGGGCTCACGCCGGAAATGCTCCCGGTCATCATGACCTCGACCCTGGCAAAGGGCGCCGTTTCCATGTCCAAACACAAGGTGATCGTCCGCACCCTGGGTGCGATCCAGACCTTTGGGGAAATGGATGTGCTCTGCACGGATAAAACCGGCACCCTGACCGAGGATAAGATCGTTCTGGAAAAATACATCAACCTCCACGGCGAGGACGATACCCGGGTGCTGCGGCACGCGTATCTGAACAGCAGCTTCCAGACCGGGCTGAAGAATCTCATCGACCTCGCCATCATCAGCAGGGCGGCAAAATACGGCCTGGAGAACCTGATCGGCGGATACAGCCTGGTGGACGAGATCCCTTTTGATTTTTCCCGCCGCAGGATGAGCGTTGTGCTGACGGATAAAAACGGCAAGCGCCAGCTGATCACCAAGGGCGCTGTGGAAGAGATGATCTCGATTTCCTCCTTTGTGGAGATCAACGGGAAAGTCGTTCCCATGGACGAGGAATCCAGGGAACTCGCGTTAAAGACCTACGAAAAGCACAACGCGGAAGGCCTGCGCATGATCGCCGTCGCCCAGAAGAACGAGGTTCCGGGCAGCGGCGCCTTCACCGTCGCGGACGAGAAGGACATGGTGCTCATCGGCTTCGTCGGGTTCCTGGACCCGCCGAAGGAAAGCGCGAAAGCCGCGATCACCGCACTGCGGGAGCACGGGGTGCGTTCGGTGGTGCTGACGGGGGACAGCGAAGGCGTGGCCGTGAAGGTTTGCCGCAAGGTTGGGGTGGATTCCTCCCACCTGATCACTGGGCGGGAGCTGGATTCGATGGACGACGCCGCGCTGCAGGAAGCGGTCAAAACCTGCGATCTGTTCGCCAAGCTCTCCCCTTCGCAAAAGGAGCGGGTGGTGCGGGCGTTCCAGACCGCGGGGCACACCGTCGGCTATATGGGCGACGGCATCAACGACGCCCCTCCCCTTCGGCAGGCGGACGTCGGCATCTCGGTGGACAGCGCCGTGGACATCGCCAAGGAAACGGCGGACATCATCCTGCTCAAAAAGGACCTGATGGTGCTGGAAGAGGGCGTGATCGAGGGCCGCCGCACCTTCGGAAACATCGTCAAATACATCAAGATGGCGGCGAGCGGGAATTTCGGGAACATGATCTCCGTCATCGCGGCCAGCATCTTCCTGCCCTTTCTGCCGATGCTGCCCGTCCAGATCCTGGTCCAGAACCTGCTCTGCGATTTTTCGCAGCTGGGGATCCCCTTTGACAGCGTGGATAAGGAGTACATCAAAAAACCCAGAAAGTGGGACACAACATCGATCAGGTCCTTCATGACCTTCATGGGGCCGCTCAGCTCCGTGTTCGACATTTTGTGCTACGCGGTCATGTGGTGGATCATCGGCGCGAACACGAAGGCGCTCGCTCCCCTGTTCCAGAGCGGATGGTTCGTTTTCGGAACGGTTTCCCAGGTTCTGGTCATCCACATGATCCGCACGGGGAAGATCCCGTTTTTCCAGAGCAGGCCCTCTTTGCCGCTGCTGGCATCGACCTTCGCCGGCGCGGCGGTCGCGGTTTTCGTGGGGTTTTCCAGGTTCTCCGTCGGGATCGACATGCTGCCGCTGCCCGTTTCCTTTGTGCCCTGGCTGGTGCTGATCCTTTTGGGCTACTTCCTCTGCGCGCAGCTGATCAAAAGACTCTATATCCGACGATACGGCGAATGGCTGTGATTTTTGGCCTCGGCGGGATGGATCGCGAAGGGCCGCAACGGCGCGGAAGGAAGAAGGCCGCGCTTTGTTTCTCAAAACCTATAAGGAAGCGGAAAAAAGAACTCCGCTTCCTTATTATTTTGCCGCGCACGGCGAACGGATCGCCCGACGCCGCAAAACGGGCCCGGCCTTTGGGCGCCGCGTCAATAGCTCAGGCCGATCGATTCGAGCACATCCCCAAGAAACAGCATGGAGCTTGGCACCCGGATGCCCAGCGAAAGCAGAACGGCGATGACCAGCGCAAAAAGGAACAGAAATGAAAACGCCGCGATGGCGTTTCGCTGCTTTTGCCGGATCAGGGGAACGAGGTCAAAAAAGGCGATGACCGCAAAGCATAACAACAGCACCAGCATGCCCTAGGCCTCCTTTGCCTTTGCCGCAGCGGGAAGCTTTCGCGCCTTGGCGATGATCAGCGTCACCAAAGGCACGATCATCTCAAAAAAAGTCCATATGATGGGGGTGGTGTTCTGCCCGGATTTGACATGCTCCACCATGTTCGGATAAAGGGTCAGCCCGTAAGCGATGATCAGCGCGCCGGTGACCGCCACAAGGCGGCGGTAGTTTTTTGCTTCAAAAAGCTGCGCGACGCACAGCACCGAAACATAATAAAGCATGGTGATCTTATAAAACAGCAGCATGATCAGCACGATCGCGAACAGGATCTCCACGCGGCTGAACGCCTCGCCAAGGCGGACCATCCTCAAGGTTATGAGCGACGGCTGGGCGAAGAGATGGATCGTGTTTCCCAGCACGGCGATGTCCCGCAGCACCACGATGAACAGGGTAACGGCGCCCAGCATGAACCCGCCGAACATGTATTTTTTTGAATCCTTCCGGGTCAGCTTGACATTGGGGTTCAGCATGGTGATGATGACGAGCTCGCCAAAGGGGATCGTGGCAATGATATGCACCCCCTGGATATAATTGATCGCAGGCTGATCTATCATGGGGAAAAGGTTTTGATAGTCCATCTGGTTGGCGGTAAGCAGCAGCGTCGCAATGATGATCGGTATGGTGGTGAAGGTAAACAGTGTGCTGGGCCAGGTGACGGTTTTTATGCCGTGGCGCACCGCGTAAGCGCAGACCAGGGCGCACATGATCACCAGGGCAAGAATGGGCATCTCCCCCATGATGGCAAGCTGTGTTGTTTCGCCCATATCCATCAGGTTGAGCGACGCCAGCGTCATGAAGTGCCACAGATAAGCCGCGCCCAGGATTTTGCCCGCAACCTTGCCGTAGACCTCCTCAAGCATCTGGATCAGGTTCTTGCCGGGGAACGTGAGCATCAGCTCCCTGTACATCCATACCAAAGACAGGCAGAACACGATTCCGATCAGCACCACGATCCAGGAATCCTGAAGGCTGATCGCCGTGAGGAAGGCCGTAAGCAGCGACGACGCCTGGATGAAGCAGGCAATCGTCAGCATAAAACGGGTGCCTGAAATGCGCCCCTTGTCAATAGTCATGGCTGTCCTCCTCCATTTGCAGCGATTTTATGACCTTTCCGGTGCTGGGAATGCGGGCTTTTACCTCCACTTCGAATTCGATGCCGGCAAAATAATCATCCCACCGGTCGCTCATTTGCCGCCATTCTTTCGGGAACTTGCGGTGCGCCGAAACGCCGAATTCATAGATGTCCGCTTTCATGTTCCGCGCGGTTTCAAAAGTATCCGCGATCCTTTGCCTGATCGTATCCTGGGAAAGCTCGATCAGATGGTTGATCAGCTCAAGGGAGGCCATTTCGCTGAATCCGCTCAGTTCGTTGACGGACAGCAGCGCGTCCACGGATATTTTCACCCCGACGCCGCCGTCTTCCCTCAGGGCAAGCGTTCTTTTGCTGTTGAGTTCGTCGATGATGAAAACGGCTTTGCCGGCGTCATCCTCCGCGGCGACGCTGCTGTTTTTAACGCCTCCCATGGTCCATATGTAACCCAGGGTTTCATCGTTGGTCAGGCGGCCGATCAGCTTGTCGTCCTTGAAAACCGCCATTCCGGTTATCAGGATTTCGTCCTTGTCCATGATCTTGACGACCTGGGCGATCGGCGCGACGGGGGATGAACTTTCGTCGATAATCCTCGAAGCAAAATCCAGCAGCCGGGTCCGGTATTGGTTGGAGACGGAACCCTGCCGCTCCATAACGTGCGACAGAAAAAGCCCGGAGATCTTGTCCTGATCCATCTCGACGGCAAGAACCCCTTCGGCTTCTCCGTCAACGATCACGATGGGAACTTCCATGCGTGTTTCCTCATCCCGGACAAAAAGATCGATCCTGTCGCTGATCCCTTCTTCGGCAAGGGAAGAGCCGATCAGTATGACCTGGTTGTGCTGGATGAAGATCTTCCGGCTGCTGTCGCGGTTGAAGTCCGCGATCCCCTCCGCAACCGTCCCCCGTTTCGTCTTCAGCAAGATGGTCGCGCTTTCCGTGGAGCTGGCGTCGCCGGAGCCGCTGGCCGGGCCGGACTGGGTTTTGGCAACCTGAAAGGTGATGTTCATCTTTTCCGGATCATCCGAGGAATCCAGGCCGACGCCCGTAACGATGAAAAGGGAGTCAAGCTCGTTTTCCCCCCAGCAGCCGGCAAGGAATAAGGCAAGAAAGACCAGCGCCAGGGGAAGGAGGACCCCGCGCGTCAACGTCCTTTTGGTCATGATTCCTCCTCCAGATCATCGTCGTCCTCCAAAGCGTAGGGCCTTAACGGGGGAACGAAGTATTTGCGCCGGGTGGTATCGCCCTTGGCGATGTATTTCGGCCTTTTGACCATGGACCACAGGGGCATCCGGATGAGCGAATCCTGCAGGTTTCTGGATGGGGCAAAGCCGTCAAAATACGGCACGCCGAAGGAGCTTAAGGTGGAAAGGTGTATCAGGATCGCCAAAAATCCCAAAGACAAGCCGTAAAAACCCGCGCCTGCCGAAAGGATCATCATGATGACGCGCAGGATGGAGCCCGAATCATTCTGCGTCGGCACAAGAAAGCCCGCCACCGCGGTGATGGCGACGGCTATGACGATCGGTGCGCCGACGATCCCGGCGGAAACCGCAGCGTCGCCCATAATGAGCGCGCCGACGATGCTGATCGCCTGGCCCACGGGGTGCGGAAGGCGGATTCCTCCTTCGCGCACAATCTCGTATGCAAATACCATGATCGTCGCTTCCAGAAACACCGGAAAGGGCGTGCCCTCCCGGGCGTTCGCGATGGTAAACAGCAGCGTTGTGGGGATCAGCTCCTGATGATAACCGGTCAGGGCAATATAGATGGCGGGGGCAAACACGGAGAGAAAAAAAGCCAGATAGCGCAGCATTCGAATGAGGTTCGCGTAAATCGTGCGCGTGTAGTAATCCTCCGCTGTTTGAAAGCTTTCGACAAACAGCATCGGCGCGGTCAGCACAAACGGGGTCCCGTCCACGACGATGGCGACGCGGCCTTCCAGCACCCGTGACGCGATGACGTCCGGCTTTTCACTGTATCCGACCGTCGGAAAAGGGGAAAACGGCGCGTCTTCGATGTATTCCTCGATGTTTCCCGAATCGAGAATGGAGTCGATGTCCAACCCGCTGATCCTGAATTTCACCTCGTCGATCACTTTGATATTGGCCACGCCCTCAAGATACATGATGCACACGCTTGTTTTGGTCTTCCTGCCGACGGTGAGCATATCGGCGCGGAGCTGCCCGCTCTTGATTTTGCGCCGGATCAGCGCGGTGTTTGTGCGCAGGTTTTCGGTGAAGCCCTCCCTGGGCCCCCGGACGACCGATTCCGAAGGCGGCTCCGTCACGCTTCGCTTGTCCCAGCCCTTGGCGCTGACGACCAATCCCGTTGCGCAGCCGTTGATCAGCAGTGCCACATCGCCGGAAAGGCATCCGCCCGCGAGTTCGCCGACGGTTTGGACGGACAGGGTATCCGCGGCATACATGACCTCCTGGCCAAGGGTTTCGGCAAGGTCTTTTTCAAGGGGTTTGCGGGCGATTTCCGGCTTCCAGTTTACGATGGGCCGGAGGATGGAATCCGAGAGGAAGCCGCTGTTGACCAGCCCGTCGAAATACACAAGAACACCGGAAAAACAGCCGTTCTCGCCAAAACGGAAAAAATGGACCTTCAGATCGCTGTCATTCCCCAGCAATTGCCTGAGTTCCTCAAGGTTCTTCGAAAGCGATTCCCCGATCTCTGGCTGCCGTTGCTCTTCGCCGCTGCCGCGGTTGTCGTCATGACGCCTGGAATTGTTCATGTAGCGCAGTTTGCGCGCCAGGAATCCCAGAAGCATAAAGCGGAAGTTCCTTTCTTGCGTTGTTGATTGGTAGTATGTACCGCTTTTTCAAAACTATGTGCCGTCAGGGGATCGGCCGGCTGCACACAAAGGAAACCGGCCGGCAAAATCGAAGGCCGGCGCAGGGATGCATGGACGGCGATCCGGGATTTGAGGAGCAATCACAAAAGCCCTTATCCAAGGCGCTTTGCCTTGATCAGGGCTTTTTTCTGCCGGATGCGGTTTGAAACCCGGCAAACGGCCGATTGGCTGATATTGAACAGCGATCCTGTAAAAAAAGAAAAGGCAGACGGGCCGAACGCGCGGGGAGCGGCTATCTTGGCGGCATGTTCAAAAAAGCGAAGTGGTTCAGCTTGTATCGGATGATCCCTTCGGATTGCAGTTTGCTCAGCTCGCTGGACATCGCGCTCCTGTCCACGCAAAGGTAATCGGCCAGTTCCTGGCGGTTGAAGGGAATGCTGAACGCCCGGGAACCCTGCAAAAAGGCCTGGTCGGAAAGATAGGCAAGCAGTTTTTCCCGCGTTGTTCTTTTGGAGATATGCTCAATTTTCCGATTCAGCAGGATATTTTTGGAAGCCATGATGAAAAGCAGGTTTTCGACCAGCTTCGTGTGAAAATTGCAGACCTTCGAGCAGATCCCCGTGATCCGCCCGCAGTCCAGCCAGAGTATTTCGCTTTCGGTTATGCTGATAACGTTGATCGGCACAGGCAGCTCTTTGCGAAAAGCGTAGGCTTCGGCAAAAACGTCCCCCGGGAGGATGTCCGCAAAAATCGTGCGGTTGCCCATGTAATCGTCCTTGGTGACCTGGGCCTGCCCAAAGAGAACAAAGCCCAGCTCCGAGATTTTTTCGCCCTCGCGGAGGATGAGGTCCTGCCTGCTGTGGCGGGTCCTGCGGGCGTTCAGGCAGTTCAGCATGCGGGGCAAATCATCTTGGCTGATTCCGCGAAAAAGAAGGGAATCGCTGAAAACGGGCAAATATCCTTTCATTGGCACCTCTTTTGTTGTAAAAACAATAGCTCTGCTTAAGAAGAATATAGTATAATCTGATCAAGATAACAAGAAAGGCTTTTGAAAAGACAACATCATGTTACGCAGGATTATTCACATAGACGAAGAAAAATGCAACGGGTGCGGCCTTTGCGCCGCGGCCTGCCACGAAGGGGCGATCGGAATGATCGAAGGGAAGGCGAAGCTTTTGCGGGACGATTATTGCGACGGCCTGGGGAACTGCCTGCCCGTTTGCCCGACGGGGGCGATCAGCTTTGTGGAAAGGGAAGCCGCCGCCTTCGACAAGGAAGCCGTGCTGCAAAACGCGGCAAAAAAAACCGTGGGCTGCCCCTCGTCCGCCTGTTCCATCATGAACAAGGCCATGAGTATCGGGAAAAGGAAAAGCGCGTCCGAGCATGAAGAATTCGGTTCCCGGCAGAGCGAACTCGGCCAGTGGCCTGTGCAGATCAGGCTCGTTCCGATCAACGCCCCGTATTTTGACGGCGCGGACCTTTTGATCGCGGCGGACTGCACGGCATACGCCTATGCCGCTTTCCACAAAAAGTTCATCAGGAACCGGATCACCCTGATCGGCTGTCCCAAGCTGGACAAAACCGATTATTCGGAAAAGCTTGCGGAAATAATAAAAAACAATGATATTAAAAGCGTCAAGGTGGTGCGGATGGAGGTTCCCTGCTGCGCGGGGATCGAAAAGGCCGTAAGGCAGGCGCTGGCCGCCAGCGGGAAAACCATCCCCTGGCAGGTGGCGGTAATCACCAGAGACGGAATAGCAATCGAAGAATAGGGGGAAAGGTAATGGCGGAAAAGGTCCTTAAAAACATCGAATCCGAGAAAAAGCTGAAGCTTGCCGAACTGGTGGAGATCCTGCCCGGCCAGGTGGTCAGCAAAACCCTGGTGCAGAACCGGGCGGTGAGCGTCACCCTTTTTGCGTTCGACAAGGGGGAGGAAATCAGCTCCCACGAATCCGGCGGAGACGCGCTGGTGACGGTTCTGAGCGGCAAGGGCCTGTTTACAGTGGACGGGAAAGAGTATATACTCGAAGAGGGCGAGTCCCTCGTCATGCCCGCAAGAAAACCCCACGCGGTTTTTGGCTGTGAACCGTTCAAAATGCAGTTGACGGTTGTTTTTAAGTCATAAAGAAAAAACAAAAAAGGAAGGCCAGAAAGATGAAAGTGGAAATAGACAGGGACGGATGCATCGGGTGCGGGCTTTGCGCCGCAACCTGCCCGGAAATTTTCCGGATGGACGACGACGGCAAGGCGGAAGTATACGCCCAGCCGGATGAAAACCAGGAAGACTGCGCCGCCGAAGCGGCGGACGGCTGCCCGGTGGGCGTAATCAGCACAAAAGACTGAGCGCCGGCGCGTTGCCCAAAAGCAAAAGGGCCAGCTTTTTAGCCGGCCCTTTTGCTTTGGCGCCAAAAAAGGCCTGAGGACCGCTTCGCCGGAAGGTTATTCGCTTCGCAAGGTTGCCGGCGCAGCCGACATCAGTCCTTGATGAAATACCGGAATCCGTGATTCCAGCCCAGGGAAATTCGGCTATTGATAGCCGAAATAGTACGTCAAAACTGATTGAAGCGCAGGGGCTTCGGCCCCTGAAACCCCGGGGTAGAGGGTTTTTCGACAGTCTGAGCGAAAGAGCCGGCTTAAAAAGCCGGCTCTTTCGCTTTGCGCCGCGGCAACAATCAGGCGGCGCGGGTCAGATCAGGGAAGCGAGCACGTTCGCCTTGGTGACGATGCCCATCAGGCGCTTTTCGCCGTCCACCACGGCGATGGGGTAGCTTGCTACCGCCGCCGCGGGCATGATCTCCGCCACAAGGGAATCGGGCTGGCAGACGGGAATATCCTTTTGCATGACTTCCGCCACGGCCAGCTTCTCGTTGTGAGCGCGCAGGGCCTCATAGATCGTGAGGATCCCGCGAAGACGCAGCTTGTCGTCCACGACGTAAACGGTCGAAAGGCCGTTTTTCCGCATTTCCCCGAGGGCGAAGGCGGGGGAGTCGGAAATCCTGATGATGCTTGCCGGGGTGATCATCACGTTTCTTGCGGAAAGCACCTTGGATTTGTCCGCGCTTTCGATGAAGCGGCGCACGTAATCATCCGCGGGGCTTGCGCTCATCCTTTCGGGGGTGTCGGTCTGGATGATCTTGCCGTCCCGCATGATCGCCACGGTATCCCCGAGCTTGAAGGCTTCGTCGATATCGTGGGTGATGAAGACCACGGTCTTTTCCAGCCTGCGCTGGATCTGAAGGAGCTCGAACTGCATATCCCTTTTGACCAGCGGGTCCAGGGCGGAAAAAGGTTCGTCCATCAGCAGCACTTCCGGGTCGCTGGCCAGGGCCCGGGCGATCCCGACCCGCTGGCGCATGCCGCCGGAAAGGCTTTCGCAGGACTGGTTTTCCCAGCCTTCCAGGCCGACCATGGCGATGACCTCTTTTGCCTTTTCTTCCCGCTCTTCCTTGTGGATTCCCCGGACTTCGAGTCCGTAGGCCACGTTTCCCAGCACGTTTCGGTGGCTCATCAGCCCAAAGGACTGGAAAACCATCGAAATCTTGCTCCGCCGGAAATCCAGAAGCTCCTTTCCGCCCAGCTTCGTCAGGTCATTCCCCTCAAAGAGGATCTGGCCGCCCGTGGGCCTGTTGAGCCGGTTGAGGCAGCGGACAATGGTGGATTTCCCCGAGCCGGAAAGGCCGATGATCACGAAGATCTCGCCGCGCTTGACCTTGAGGTTGACGTCCCACAGCGCGACGGTGGTGCCGGTTTTTTTGTAAACCTCGTCCTTTTCGGCGCCGGCCCTCATCATTTTTGCCGCTTCCGCCTTGTTTGGGCCGTAAAGCTTGGAGACGCCCTTCACCTCGATGATGGTTTCGCTGTGTTCAGACATTCTGCTCGTCCCCCTTTACGGCCTTTTTGGCGCTTCCGGCCGCTTTTTTGCTGAAAAGCTTCAGGGGGAAGCGGCAGCCCCGCTCCTGTTGTTCGGGCTTATTCTTGTTTGCGAACCAGCCCTGGGTCAGCCTGTCCAGCAGCACGGCAAGGATGACGACAGAAATTCCGGAAATCAGCCCCCGGCCGATCTCGGTCCTGTTCACTGCGATCAGCACCTCGTTGCCCAGGCCTCTGGCGCCGATCATCGAACAGGTGACGACCATCGCCATGGCCATCATCAGGGTCTGGTTGACGCCGGTCATGATGGTGGGCATCGCCTGGGGGATCTGCACCTTGACGAGGGTCTGCATTTTGGTGGAGCCAAAGGCTCTTGCAGCCTCGACCACCTCGGCGTCCACCTGGCGGATGCCCAGGCTGGTGAGCCGGATGACGGGAACGATGGCGTAAATCACCGTCGCGATGACCGCGGAGGCGGAGCCCATGCCGAAAAACAGCAGCGCCGGGATCAGATAGACGAATACGGGCATGGTCTGCATCGTGTCCAGAATCGGGCGCATGATGCTGTTTGCGCGCTCAGAGCCGGAAATGAGGATCCCGATGGGGAACCCCAGCACCAGGGCGATGATCACGCTGGCAACGACGATCGACAGCGTCATCAGCATCAGGCCCCACAGCCCGACGACGCCGATGAAGAACAGCATCGCGGCGTAGATGACGCCGCTGATCAGCCTGCCCCTGGCTTTCCATCCGAGAAAGAAAACAAGGGCGACGAGCACAAACCAGGGAATGTGGTTGAACAGCCAGTTGATCGAATTGACGAAATTGGTCAGGCCGACGCCGATGATGTCCTCAAAGAACCAGGAGCTCTTCGCGGCGAAAGCGCGCGTCGCGCTGTCGATCGCATTGACGTCGGGCTTCGCGACAAAGGGGAATTCAAAAAGTCCGTTCATCCGTAGTTCACCTCGGTTCCGGGATCAGGGGGTTTTTTGCGCGCAGGGAAACATTCATGAATGTTCACGCCCCTCACCATCCGGCTTTCAGCTTTTCGGCCTGCTCGGCGGTCAGCCAGTCTTCGACCAGCTCGGGGTGGTTCTGAAGAAACCATTTCGCGGTCTCTTTGTAATCGTCCCCGGTTTCCCGAATATGGGCCAGAGCTTCGCTGGTCAGGGCGGAGGACGTGTGGTAGTTCTTCAAAAACGCGCAGAAGTCCGGGTTGGATTCAGAGAATTCATTGCTGACGCAGATCGTCACCCTGACCGGCGGGCAGGCGGTTTTTCCTTCCTGATAGGCGGCTTCCTCGTAAGGCGCGTCTTCCAGCAGCACAAAATCGTACATGCCCAGCAGCCAGGTGGGCTCCCAGTAATACGCCACGATGGGCGCGCCCTTGTCCCAGGCGGAAATCAGCGTCGCGTTCATGGCCGCGTCGCTGCCCGGAACGACATAGTTGTACATTTCATCAAGGCCGTAGTAATCGACTTTTTTGCGCATGATCTCGGTGATGTCCCAGCCGGGGATGCCGCCGTAGATCCTGCCTTTTCCCGGGGATTCCGGGTCCGGGAAAACGCCGGCATAATCTGCGAGGTCCGCAACGGTCAAAAGGTCCGGCGCACTGGCCTCGATCCCCCGGGCGGGGTCGCCTTCGATCACATACCGGGGAACGTAAAAACCCTGGAAGTTGTCGTCAAAATTGACGCCAAGCTCCTGAAAAGCCCCGGCCTCGATATCCGAGTCATAGGTGCTCAGGTTGTCCGACCACATTTCCATGTGAACGTCGATCTCGTTCTTCTTCAGGGCCTCCGAGGTGATGGGGGTGGAGCCGGAGACTTCCTCCCAGGTGTAGCCGAAGACGGCTTCCGCCATCGTTCCCGCCACCGCGTTGTGGAAAAGGATCGAGTCCCAGCCTACGTCGGCAAAGACGATATGCGTCTTTTCAGCGGTTCCCCCCGCCCCTTTGTTATCGGACGGCGAATTGCAGCCGGTCATTGCAAAAATCAGCACAAGCGCCAGTATCATCGCGGTCGCTTTTTTCATGTGTTCTCTCCTTTCAAGCCTGCCCAGAGCCAATGAAACGACAAAATCACTGCCGCCGGAACAGGAAGGGAATTTCGGCGCAGCGATAGTAAGGAACCTTTATGAGATTGATCCCAAAATGACAAAGCCAGAAAAAACCAAGTTCAAATCTTGGATAAAATTCAAAATTTGGACTTTGAACGGTTGCACGCCATAGGCGGTCAATCAGCGCTTTTTGCAATACCGGCTGGCTTTGCCTTCATGCTGAGCCTGCTTCGCTTCCGTTCGCTTGCGTTGTGACAACCTAATATTAGCACACAGGTTGTTTATTTGTCAAACGGGAACAGAGGAAGTTCCGTGCCTTTTTTTGGATCTTTTATGCAAAAAACGGCCAAAAACGGCGGTTTGGCCGGAAAATAAAACTTTTTTTCTAGTGATCGTACAGCCGCGCGGCGAAGGGTGACTGGTTTCGTCCGCTCGGGGCTGTTTGTGAAACCCGCGAAAAGGCGCCAGCCCGCCGCCGTGGGGGCGGTTTTGCCCGCGCGGCCCCTTATTCGGCTTAGAACCGGTTTGATGGAAGATTTGCCGGGGGGGGGGTTCGCATCAGGAGCGGCGTTTTGCCGGCGCGCCTGATCGGGGCTTTTTCGCGGAACAAGGGTTTGGCCTGGTCAATAGGATGAGGGCTTTTGGCGGCAGGAGGCCGTGCAAGAAGACATCGCGTCTTTTGGCAGGATCATCGAGTCGGATGATCGTATGACGCCGTATGACGCGCGCAAAAAACACGGCGATCCACCGATAGAAACACGGGGATCCATGAGGAGCCCTGGAGGAAGGAAAAACACTTCCCCCGAGGGGTCTGCACCATTGCGCAAGGGAATTGAAGGACCGCGGACAGTACGGCAAAGGCCTGGTGGAGGACAATATATCCGCCTGCACCGGGCTTGCAGTATGCTGGCGCAAAAAAACCGGCCGGAAAGATGGTGCGACTTAGGGATTTACGAAAACAAGTTAATTTTTGAGCGATATCTTCAAGCGGGGCAAAAAGTAAAGATCACACAAAACAGCGGCGGCTTTCCTTTCCAGCTTTTACTATGATGCGCCCCGCGCCGGGGCGTGCTGCTCCCTTGAATCTATGCGCAAATCGGAAGGGATTACCCGAGGGCCGCATTTTGGCTCCGGCCGGCCGCAACGGCGCAGAAACCCAGGAGCCGGGGGTTCCAGAAGGAAGGCTGCCGGGGCTGTATTCCAATCATCTTGCCTGGGGTGCGGCGCGATATGCCTGGCATGGCCGGCCCGGCGGAAAAGCGCGCAACGGGCCGGCCGCGGATTCAAGCCGCAGGGCCCTTCGGCCGGCTTTAACCGCGGGTATTACGCACCGTCAAAAGCCGCAAGGGCGGCCCAATATGTGAAAAGACGGCCGCGGCTTTTTGACCGTCCATTGCGGGCGGTTTTTTGCAGAACAATAAGGATGGCGCGATACGGATGTTGCTATGTTGACAATATCTGTTTGATAAGTGATATCTTTACTGAGGTCCACACAAAATTGCATTAAAATAAGCTCAGTCTTCATACTACGGTTGACGAAAGCCGGTTGAGAAGTTATATTTGAATGTGAGTCTGAGACTTCGTTATCTTACATTATATTCGATTCCTCAAACCTCATTCTAATTTTAAGGCAGGTGTAGTTGTTTGAAAGCCCTAACCTTTCAGGGAGGCGTCCACCCTCTGCACAAGCAGCACGAGGGCAAAAACCTCTCTAAGGATGCGGCGCTGCGCGCGTTTGCGCCGGCGGTGGTCGTCATCCCGATGTCCCAGCACATCGGCGCGCCGTGCAAGCCCTGTGTGGCCGTGGGTGATCGCGTGCTGCTCGGCCAGCTGATCGGCGAGCCGGGCGGATTCGTTTCCTCCCCCATCCATGCCAGCGTTTCGGGCAAGGTCGTTGCCGTTGAACCGCGCCCCCATCTCAGCGGAACCAAAGTGATGTCCGTTGTCATCGAGAACGACGGCAGAGACGAGCCGGACCCTTCTGTTAAGCCCAAAGGCACGCTTGATTCCCTCTCGCAGGATGAATTGAAAAAGATCATTCTGGAAGCCGGCATCGTCGGCATGGGCGGCGCCGCGTTTCCCGCCCACGTCAAGTATGCCGTCAAGCCGGATCAGAAGGTGGATTATCTGATCCTCAACGGCGCGGAATGCGAGCCCTTTTTGACCAGCGACCACAGGATGATGCTGGAGCACGGCGATAAAATCGCCCTGGGCGCCGCCCTGCTTAAAAAGGCCGCGGGCGCGCCCGCGTGTATCATCGGAATCGAGAACAACAAGCCGGACGCCATCGCGGCCATGAAAAAGGCCGTCGAAGGGTACGAGGGGGTCTCCGTTGCCGAGCTTCAGACCAAATACCCCCAGGGCGGTGAAAAGCAGCTGATCAACGCCGTGACGGGACGAGAGGTTCCCCGCGGCGGCCTTCCCATTGCCGCGGGCTGCATCGTTTCCAACGTCTCCACGGCCGCGGCCCTGGCGGACGCGGTAACGACCGGAATGCCCCTGGTGCGCCGGGCGGTGACGGTCACCGGCTCGGTCAGGCAGCCGTCCAACCTCGTCGTGCCCTGCGGAACGCTGTATACCGATCTGTTCGAGGCCTGCGGCGGGTTTGAGGGCGAAGCGGCCAAGATCATCAGCGGCGGCCCCATGATGGGCCTTGCCGTGGCGGACCCGGCGATCCCCGCCACAAAGGGGACCTCGGGGATCACCGTTTTTTCCACGAAGGACTACAAGCCCGTCGTCGAGTCGAACTGCATCCGCTGCGCCCGCTGCGTGGACGCCTGCCCGGTGGGGCTGGAGCCGTATATCCTCAACGCCGCTGCGCTGCGGTCCAATGTTGACGTTTTGCAGGCCAAGGACGCGTTGAGCTGCATCAACTGCGGCTGCTGCACCTATGTCTGCCCGGCAAAACGCGATCTCGCTCAATCCATCGCTCTTGGCAAGAAGATCCTGGCCAAGGCGACAAAGAAGTAAGGGGGGTATGGGAAATGGATAAATTGCTTCACGTTTCGGCGTCCCCTCATATTCACGACGCGCGGACCACCCAGGGCCTGATGGGCGACGTTTTGATCGCGCTCCTGCCCGCCGGGATTGCAGGCGTGTATTTTTTCGGCCTGAACGCCCTGGTGCTCATCGCGGTGGGCGTGATCTCCGCTGTGGCCTCCGAGTTCCTGTTCCAAAAGGCGGCGAAGCACACGGTTACGGTAACGGATCTTTCCGCGGCGGTGACCGGCCTGCTCATCGCCTATAACGTTCCCGCCACCGCGGAATGGTGGCAGGTGATGATCGGCTCGGTGTTTGCCATCGTCATCGTCAAGCAGCTTTTCGGCGGGCTGGGCTTCAACATCGTCAACCCCGCCCTGGCCGCCCGGGCCGTTTTGCAGATTTCCTGGGTGGGCAGCATCAGCACCTTCCAGGTTGACGGCGTGACGGCCGCAACCCCGCTGGCCCTGCTTAAATCCGGCAGCGTCGAAAAAATGCCCTCTTTGCTGGATATGTTCCTCGGCAAAACCGGCGGCTGCATCGGCGAGGTCAGCGCGCTGCTGCTCATCCTGGGCGGGCTGTATCTGCTTTGCCGCAGGGTGATCAAGTGGCAGATTCCCGTGTCGTACATCGGCTCCGTCGCGGTGTTCATGGCGGTTTATTCCCTGGCCACAGGCAAGCCGATGGACGGTTTTGTGCTGCCCCAGCTTCTGGGCGGCGGGCTGATGCTCGGCGCGTTCTTCATGGCTACGGACTATGTCTCCTGCCCGATGACGGGATTGGGGCAGCTTATCTTCGGCGTGGGCGCCGGCATTCTGACCAGCGTGATCCGGCTGTGGGGCGGTTACCCCGAGGGCGCGTCCTATTCGATCCTGCTGATGAACCTGGCGACGCCCCTGATCGACAAGGCCACCAAGCCCCGTATTTATGGAAGCGAGGTGAAGACCAATGCGTGAATACAGAACATTGGGTCTGCGCCTGATGGTCATTTGCTTCGTCGCCGTGCTGGCGCTGGCGGCGGTCAACGCGTTGACCGCGCCCATCATCGAAGCGCGCAAGGGCGGCGGCCCGAATCAGGGCGAAGGCGTGATTTCCGCCTCGGCCGCGGGATTTTCGGGCGGCGAAGTGACCGTCACCGTGACCTTTAACGACGACGGCACCATCGCCGCGGTGACCGCGGACCTTTCCACCCAGACCCCCGGCATCGGCGATCAGGCCGGCAAGCCGGGCTTCCTGGATCAGTTTGTCGGCAAGACCAGCGCGGAAGGGGTGGACACCCTTTCAGGCGCGACGTACAGCTCCACGGCCGTGATCGAGGCGATCAACAGCGCCTGCGCGCAGTTCGCTTCCGGCGGTTCGGGCGGTTCGGGCAGCGTGATCACCGAAACCGCCAAGGGGTTCGGCGGCGACGTGACCGTCGAGGTCACCTTTAACGACGACGGCACCATCGCAAGCGTCACCGCGGATGTTTCCAAGGAAACCCCCGGCATCGGCGATCAGGCCGGCAAGCCGGAATTCCTGGACCAGTTCGCGGGCAAGACCAGCGCGGACGGGGTTGACACCCTTTCGGGCGCGACGTACAGCTCCACGGCCGTCATTGAAGCGGTCAACAAGGCCTGCGCGCAGTTCGCTTCCGGCGGCTCGGAAGGCCCGGGCAACGTGATCACCGAAACCGCCAAAGGATTCGGCGGCGACGTGACCGTCGAGGTCACCTTTAACGACGACGGCACCATCGCAAGCGTCATCGCGGATGTTTCTAAAGAGACCGCCGGCATCGGCGACAGGGCGGGGGAAGTGGGCTTCCTCGGCAAGTTCGCCGGATTGACCAGCGCGGAAGGGGTGGACACCCTTTCGGGCGCGACGTACAGCTCCACGGCCGTCATCGAGGCGGTCAGCAAAGCCTGCGCCAAGTTCGCCGGCAACTGAGGAAGGAGGGATAACCATTGAAAGAATCGACCAATAAGGCCGGGCTCGGAAGGATTTTCATGAACGGCGTGATCGCCGAGAATCCCACCTTCCGCCTGGTGCTGGGCACCTGCCCCACCCTTGCGACGACCATATCCCTGATCAACGGCTTTTCGATGGGCATCGCGACCATGTTCGTGCTCGTCGGATCGAACATGGTGATCTCGCTGCTCAAGAACTTCATACCCGAAAAGGTGCGCATTCCCGCGTATGTCGTCGTGATCGCCGCCTTTGTCACCATCGTTCAGATGGTCATGCAGGCGTTCTTGCTGGATCTTTACAATGCGCTGGGCGTGTTCATTCCCCTGATCGTCGTGAACTGCATCATCCTTGCCAGGGCGGAATCCTTTGCCGGCAAGGAAGAAAACAGCATCGGCGCTTCCGCGATCGATGGGTTTGGAATGGGCATCGGCTTTACGCTGGCCCTTTCCCTGATGGGCACCTTCCGCGAAATCGTCGGCTCCGGAACGCTTCTTGGCTATTCGGTGCTGGGCGAGGGCTTTGCGGCGAACGCATTTCGGATCTTTGCAAAACCCGCGGGCGGGTTCTTCACCTTCGGGCTGTTCCTGGCTTTGTTCAACCTGGTCTTTTCGAAAATCGATTCGAAGAGGAAAGCGCGTAAGGAGGGAAATTAATGTCTATTGAATCCGCAACCGGGATCGCCAAAATAGCACTGATCCTTCTGAACGCGATCCTGTGCAACAACGTGCTGCTGGTCCAGTTCCAGGGCATCTGCCCCTTCCTCGGGGTTTCGAGAAGGGTCGAAACGGCGACGGGAATGGGCCTTGCGGTCACCTTCGTCATGGCGCTGGCCGCCCTGGTCACCTGGGTGGTGCAAAGACTCATACTGGATGCCCTCGGGCTGGAATACCTCCAGACCCTGACCTTCATCCTGGTCATTGCGGCGCTGGTGCAGTTTGTCGAGATGTTCCTGCAAAAGAGCAGCCCCACGCTGTACAGCTCCCTGGGCGTATACCTGCCCCTGATCACCACGAACTGCGCCGTGCTGGGCGTGACCATCCTCAACATCACCCACGGCTACGACCTGGGCACCGCCATCATCAACGCGGTGGGAACCGCGCTGGGCTTTACCCTGGCGATCGTTCTGCTGGCGGGAATCCGCGAGCGCATGGAGCTCGGCAACACGCCGAAACACCTGCGCGGGTTCTCGATTTCCCTGATAACCGCCGGTCTTATGGCCATTGCCTTCGCGGGCTTCACCGGCCTTATCACCAATTAAGGGGGCGCGGAAATGAACATTATGGATATTGTCGTACCGGCCCTGATTGTGGCCGCAATGGGCCTTTTGTTCGGCCTCGTGCTCGCGTTCGCCTCCAAGAAGTTCAGCATTGAGAAGGACGAGAGGGTCCACCTTGTGCGCGAAGCGCTGCCCGGCGCGAATTGCGGCGCCTGCGGCTTTGCCGGGTGCGACGCTTTTGCGGAAGCCGTCGTCAAGGGCGAGGCGTCCATCAACGGCTGCCCCGTTGGCAAAGCGCCCGTCGCCGAAAAGATTGCCAAGATCATGGGCAAAGAAGCGGAAGCCGGGGACGACAAGGTCGCCTTTGTGCGCTGCCAGGGCGCTTTGGGCGGAGTCAAGTCCAAGGCGAACTACAGCGGCGTTTCAACCTGCCAGGCTTCAACGGATGTTGCGGGCGGCAACCTGCTTTGCCGTTTTTCCTGCCTTGGGATGGGCGACTGCGAGCGCGCCTGCCCCTTTGACGCGATTCATGTCGTTGGCGGACTGGCCACGGTGGACCGCAAAAAATGCGTGGGCTGCGGGATCTGCGCCTCCGCCTGCCCCCGCGGTGTGATCGACATTATTTCCGCCAAGGCGCCGGTGGGCGTCGCCTGCCGCAACACCGATGCCGGCAAGGAGGTGCGCGCCATCTGCATGCGCGGGTGCATCGCCTGCAAGCTGTGCGAAAAGAAATGCGAGTATGACGCGATCCACGTCATCGGCGGGGTTTCCGTCGTGAACTATGACAAGTGCGTGGGCTGCGGCGTGTGCGTGGAAAACTGCCCGACCAAAGCCATCGTCGACTTCGTCAAACTTTCCGGCTCCAAACCCGCCGTGCCTGCCGAGGCGTGAGTTTACGGCAAAAAACCCGGCCCGCCCAGCTGCGGACCGGGCTTTTTGCTCTCATCAAAACCTGCGTTTGCGCCGGCGCATAAAATACCCGCCCCAAAATGGCAAAGAGGGTTTGACGGATCTTAAAACTCGTATTAGAATTGATTCAACTGAATATCAAGCATGTGTATCCGCGCGCAACAGCGCTGGCGGTTTGCCGCCAAGGGAACACGGATGAGAATTCCGGGCTATCCCAGTAACCGTAACGCCGACGAAAAGGCACAAGGCCACTGCAAGATGATTGCGGGAAGGCGCCTTAGTAGGATGAAGCCAAGCCGGGAGACCTGTTTACACACCACAACCCTGGGGATGGGAAACGCTTTGCGTGGCAAACGCGCAACAAGTGCGCCCTTTTTCGGGGGCGCATTTTGCGTCTTCGGCTGATTGGGGATGGCTGCGTTTTATCGGGGCGGTGTGTGCAGATAAAACGCACCATAAGGAGGAAGGAAAATGAAAAGGAACAGGCTGCTCATACTGGCGCCGGCCCTCGCGCTGCTGATTGCCGCGCTGGCCGGCTGCGCGGGCGCCGCGAAGGAGGATCCGGGCGACGGCGCCGTAACGGTGACCGACATGGCGGGCAGGGAGGTTGTTTTTGATTCCCCCGCCGAAAGGATCGTGGTTATCAATCCCGCGGACTGCGAGATCCTTTATGCTCTCGGCGCGGGCGAAGCCGTGGTCGGCCGCGGGGAGTACTGCAACTATCCCGAAGAAGTAGGCGGGATCCAAACCGTGCCTTCGGACGTAGTTGACCCTGAGCAGGTGATCGCCCTTGCGCCGGATCTCGTGATCATGGGACCGATGCACAAGCCCGATGAAAACATTCCGGTGTTTGAACAGGCGGGGATCAAGGTGATCCTGACCGCCGCGAACACGATCGACGAGGTTTATACGGCCATCGGGCTGATCGGCGCGGCTGCGGGCAGGTCAAACGAGGCCGCCGGCGTGGTCGAATCCATGAAGACCTCCTTTGAAGATATCGCGGCCGGGGCAAAGGAAGCGAACCTTGGCGAAAAGACGGTTTACTTTGAGGTTTCGCCCCTTGAATACGGGCTGTGGACCGCCGGGACCGGCACGTTTATGGACGAACTCTGCAATCTGCTTGGCTTGAAAAACGCCTTTGCGGACATTTCCGGCTGGGCGGAAGTTTCCGAGGAACAGGTGATCGCCCGGGACCCGGATTACATTGTGACCATCACGATGTATTACGGCGAGGGCCCGAACCCCGTGGAAGAGATTTTGTCCCGGCCGGGGTGGCAGGGCATGAAGGCGATCAAAAATCAGGCCGTCTTCAACGCGGACGCGGACATGACCTCCCGTCCCGGTCCAAGGCTTGCCGAGGCCGCCGGGGCGCTTTACAAATTTGTGCTGGGGACGGATACGCCGCAAAGTGAAGACGCTGCTTAAAACCGACTCCCGCCGGGGCCTGGGCCCCGCCGGATACCTTGCGCTTTCGCTGGCGACGGCCGCGGCGGTGGTTTTTTGCGTGTGCGCGGGCAGCGTGGAGATCACGCCGAAGGACACGCTTCTGTCGATCTGGAACACGGTGTTCGGCAAAGCCGTGGCGAACGAAAACGTGCGGTCGATCATCGTGCTCGTCCGCCTGCCCAGGGTGCTGGCCGTGGGCCTGGTGGGGGCCGCGCTGTCCCTCTGCGGGGGTGCGATGCAGGGCCTGCTCCGGAACCCCCTGGCCGACGGTTCGACGCTGGGGGTCTCCTCCGGCGCTTCGCTGGGCGCTGTCCTTGCCATCGCCCTGGGGATCACCCTGCCGGGCTTTCCCCTTGGCGGAACGATGGTGCTTTCCATGGTTTTCGCCTTTTTGTCCCTTTGCCTGATCCTCTTTCTTTCTTTCAGGATCGACCGCTCGCTGGCGACCAATACGATCATCCTGATCGGCGTGGTGTTTTCGATGTTTGCCAGCAGCGCGATCAGCCTGATCATCGCGAGCGTGGGTGAAAAGGCAAAAACCATCACCTTTTGGACCATGGGCTCCCTGGCGGGCAGCGATTACGCGGATGTTTTGACGCTGCTGGTCGCTTTGGCCGTTTGCGGGGCGGTGCTTAATAGCTGCGCGACGGAGCTCAACGCCCTAGCCTTTGGGGAGGACAACGCCAGAAACGTCGGGGTGGACGTGCGCCGGGTCAAGCTGACCGTCATGATCGCCGCGTCAGCGCTGATCGGCGTCTGCGTTTCCGCTGGGGGGACCATCGCCTTTGTGGGGCTGGTGGTCCCGCATATGACCAGGGCGCTGACAGGGCCGAACCACAAGGTATCGCTGCCGGTTTCGATGTTCTTCGGCGCGGTTTTCCTGATGCTGTGCGACCTTGTGAGCCGGGTGATCGCCAGCCCGAAGCAGCTTCCCGTGGGGGTGGTGACTTCGTTCATCGGGGCCGTGCTGTTCATCTACATTTTCGGCAAGAGCAGGAGGATGAAATGAACCTGCTGGAAGTTTCCCGGCTTTTTGTGCGCTATGGCGGCGCCGACGCCGTTTCCGATGTCAGCTTCAGCGTTTCCGAAGGAAGCTGGCTGATGATCGTCGGCCCCAACGGGGCGGGAAAAAGCACGATCGTCAGGGCCGTTTCCCGGGGTGTGCCCTACAAAGGGCAGATCCTGCTGAACGGAAGGGAGATCGGCGGCATAAGCCCGGCGAGCTTCGCGAAGGAAGTGGGCGTGCTCTGCCAGACCCACACGGTGGGCTACGGCTTCACCGTGGAGGAAGCCGTGCGCATGGGCAGGTACGCCCACAGGCGGAGCGCGTTTTCCAACGCCGGGGCGGACGATGAGGAAAAGATCGAATACGCCATCGAAACGGCGGGGCTTTTGGGCCTGCGGAACAAATCCGTGCTGGAAATTTCCGGCGGGGAGCTGCAAAGGACCTTCCTGGCCCAGGTTCTCGCCCAGGACCCGAAGCTTGTGCTGCTGGATGAGCCGGTCAACCACCTGGACCTTGTCTATCAGAAGCACGTCATGGAGGTTTTGGCAGGCTGGATGCGGGAGAAGGGCAGGGCGATCGTTTCGGTGGTCCACGATTTAACCCTCGCGAAGGCCTACGGAACGGACGCTTTGCTGATGAACGAGGGGCGGATGGCCGCCTTTGGCGGGATCGGTTCCGCGCTGAACGAAAGCAATCTCAAGGCAGTCTACGGCATGGACGTTTCCGCCTGGAACCGGGAACTCCTCGCGCAATGGAAGGGCTGAGCGGCCGCAGCGCGCACAGGCCCAATGCCGGGGCGCGGGCCGGGCTTGCCGCTTTCGGGTTCGTCGTATATAATAGTCGCCGTATGGCTTTAACGGTCGAAAATGAATGAGGAGAGAAGGAAGCGCGCAAACGCGGCGGGCCGAAAGCGCCGGCCGCGCCCGAACGGCGCTTTGCGCGATTCCCGGGATTAACAGGAGAGAAATGATAGAATTGACGATCATCCGCCACGCGGAGACGGAATTGAACGTGGCGAATGTTTACCAGGGCGCCACGGATGTTCCGGTGGGGAAACGGGGGATGGAGGAACTGCTGAAGGCCCCCGCCCATCCCGAGGTTGCGCGCGTTTTTTCCAGCCCGATGCTGAGGACCCGCCAAACCGCAAAAGCCCTTTTTCCGAACGCCGAGCTCGTGCTTCTCGAAGGGCTGCGCGAGATGAACTTTGGCGATTTTGAGGGAAAAACGGGAAAGGAAGTCGAAAACCTGCCCGCCTATGAACGCTGGAAGCAGGGCGGATATGACGCCCGCTGCCCAAACGGCGAAAGCATACTCGAGTTGGCCCAAAGAGTTATCGTCGCTTTCGACAGGATCGTCGGCGAGGCAGAGGACGGCGAAAAGGTGTATGTCGTTACCCACGGCGGGGTCATCATGACGCTGATGAGCATGTTTGCCGGGGGTATCGACGAGTATTTTTCGTTCAAGGTGAAGAATCTGCACGGGTATTCGGCAACTCTGGACAAGAATGAGTGGAAAAACAGCCGCAGGTTCAAAACCTACGGGGAATACTCCGCCCTTGGGGAAGAGTAAGTCCAAAGGGGGCCGGCGTTCGTTCCGGCGCCCCGCCATCTCGCAAAATCAAAGCGGCGGGCCGCGCGGCAAAACCGCTCAGCCCAACACAAAAGCCCGGCGGCATTTCTGCGCCGGGCTTTTTGCGTTGCGCGGGGCCCCGCTTTCAATTTTGCGGCGATAACCGCAAAAGCCAAGGCATCGCTTTGTTTCGGCGGGGGCGGCCGTTTCCCTGCCGCGCCTTTCGATCCGCCCGCCTTATTCATGGATCGCGAACTGGGCTTTATACAGCGCGGCGTAAGCGCCGCCTTTTTCCAGAAGCTCCAGATGGGCGCCGCGCTCGGCGATCCCCTCGTCGTCGATCACGATGATCTCGTCCGCGTTTTTGACCGTGGAGAGCCTGTGCGCGATGACCAGGGTGGTCCGCCCGGCGGAGAGCCTGTCCAGCGCGTCCTGGATCTTGACCTCGGTTTCGGTGTCCAGGGCGCTGGTGGCTTCGTCCAGGATCAGGATCGGCGGGTTGCGCAGGAAGATCCGCGCGATGGAGACGCGCTGCTTCTGCCCGCCGGAAAGCATGATTCCACGCTCGCCGACATTCGTGTCGTACCCCTTGGGCAGGGTCATGATGAAATCGTGGATTTCCGCGCTTTTGGCCGCCTGAACGACCTGTTCGTCCGTGGCGTTCAGGTTGCCGTAGCGGATGTTTTCCTTGATGGTTCCGGCAAACAGGAAAACATCCTGCTGGACGATGCCGATGTTCGCCCGAAGAGAGCTGAGGGTAACGTCCCTGATGTCCTTGCCGTCTATGGTGATGCTGCCGCTCACGGGTTCATAGAACCTGGGAATCAGCTGGCAAAGGGTGGTCTTTCCGCCGCCGGAGGGGCCGACCAGGGCAAGCTTTTCTCCATTTTTGATGGTCAGGTTCACGCGGGAAAGCACCGTCACCTCGCCGTCATAGGCGAAGGTTACGTCGTTGAAGCGGATCTCGCCCTTGACGTTCTTCAAAGGCGTCGCGCCTGGGGTATCCGCGATGTCCGGCGGGGTGTCCATCAGCTCGATCATGCGTTCAAAGCCCGCCATCCCGGAGGAATACTGTTCCATAAAGGTGGTGATCCTGCGGATCGGCTGAAGGAATTCGGAAACAAAGAGCAAAAAGGTGATCAGCGTCGCGATGTCCATATCGCCCATCATGATCAGCGTGCCGCCGACGGCGATGACGATGACGTTCAGAATGCGGGTGATGAACTCCATGCCCGCCTGGTATTCGGCCATCACCTTGTAATAAAAGGTCTTCGAGGTTTCGAATTTGGAATTGCCCCGGTTGAACTTTTCGATCTCGTGCTTTTCGTTGGCAAAGGCCTGGGCGACGCGCACGCCGGAAATGCTGGATTCGATGTCCGCGTTAATCAGGGCCAGCTTGCTCTTAACTTCCTTGGAAGCCCTGGCCATCCGCACCCTTTGGCGAAGGGTAAAGATCAGCAGGACGGGCAAAACGAGAATGAGCACCAGGGAAAGCTTCCAGCTCAAGGACGCCATGAAGGCGAAGGAGCCGGTCAAGGTTAAGGCGGAGATGAAGATATCCTCCGGCCCGTGGTGGGCAAGCTCGGAAATCTCAAAAAGATCGCCCACCACCCGGCTGATCAGCTGGCCGGTGCGCGATTTGTCATAAAAGCGGAAGGAAAGGGTCTGCATATGGGAAAAAAGGTCACGCCGCATATCCGCCTCCATGCGGACGCCCAAAACGTGCCCGAAATAAGTGACCACATACTGCATCGCGGAGCGGACGATATAAGCGAGAACGAGGATCCCCATCAGCCAGAAAAAGGAGCTGTAATCCCTGTCCGGCAGCAGCTGATACATCGCGTGCCTGGACGCCATGGGGAACAGGATATCCACGCCGGCGATGAGCGTTGCGCAGGCCATATCCACCAGAAATAGCGGAAGATGGGGTTTATAATAGGATAAAAAACGGGCAAGTTTGCCCTTTTTGCGCTGATTTTTTTTAGACTGAGCCATTTTTTGCCGAGTACCTCTTGCGTAACCGATTCTTGGATTATACTATCAGCTAACGCAAAGCTTTGCAAGTGTGTCGGAATATTCACTTTTGCGTCCTTGTATGGCGGTATTGCGGGTGATAGAATATTCTGTATGAACGATGCAGACCGGAGGTCGATCATGATACGCAAAACCTTTTGTACGATAGATCTCGGAGCGGCGGCAAGAAACGTCCGCGCAATCCGCGCTTCCCTGAAACAAAACGCCAAGATGATCGCCGTGGTCAAGGCCGACGCCTACGGCCACGGGCTCGTGCCCTTTTCAAAGGCCGCGCTGAAAAACGGCACCGCCTGCCTTGCCGTGGCCATTCCCGAAGAGGGAATCGCCTTGCGCGAAGCCGGGATCACGGCGCCGATCATCATCCTCGGCAACAATCTTCCGGACGCCGCCGAAGCCATCGTAACCTACGACCTTCAGCCCACCGTCTGCGAGCAGTCCCTGGCAAAAGCGCTGGACGCCGAAGCCAAAAAACAGGGCAAGTGGGTTCCGGTCCATCTAAAGGTGGACACCGGCATGGGCAGGATCGGAATCCGGGACGAGCGTAGCCTGGACCGGATGGCCGACTGCCTGAAGGGCTGCACCTCGTTGGGGGTGCACGGGCTTTTCACCCACTTCGCCAATTCCGACGGCGCGGACAAAGGCTATGCCCACGACCAGTTCGCCAGGTTTGAAGCGCTGCACAGGCGGCTGGTGGGCCACGGTTTCAACCCGATCCTGCACGCCGCAAACAGCGCGGCGATTGCGGATCTGCCCGAAACCCATCTGGACATGGTCCGCGCCGGGATCATGATGTACGGTTATTATCCGTCGCACAATGTGCACAGGAACATCCCCCTTGAGCCCGTGATGTCCGTGCGGACGCAGATCGACTTTGTGAAGACCGTGCCCGCGGGCGAAACGATCAGCTATGACCGCACCTATACGACCTGGCGGCCCACGGTGGTGGCCACCCTGACCGTCGGGTATGGCGACGGCTATAAGCGGGCGCTTTCCGGCAAGGGCGCGGTGCTGATCCGGGGCAGGCGCGCGCCGATCCTCGGCCGGGTCTGCATGGACCAAACCATGGTGGACGTGACGGAGATCCCCGGCGTGACCTCGGGGGACGAGGCTGTTCTTTTGGGCAGCATGGGCTCGGAAAGGATAGACGCGGACGAAATGGCCGAATGGGCCAACACCATAAGCTATGAAGTGATCCTGTCCTTCACCGCCAGGATGCCGCGGGTCTACATCGAAGAATAACAGGCCGCAGGGCCCGACCGCGCTGGGCCGCCCGGCCGCCAAGAAAACCGCGTGAAAACCCAAATTGGTGTTCCCGCCGTATCGGCACACAACATGTTGTATTCATCCGATTAAATATGACGTATCCGCTTGTATTGAATCGCCGTAGTGTGTTAGAATACTGCCATGAGAATCATCAGCGGAACAGCCCGGGGCCGGCGCATTGACGCCCCGGAAGGAAGAAGCACCCGCCCGACTTTGGACAGGGTCAAGGAAGCCCTGTTCGGCAGCATTCAGTTCGATATTGCAAATTCCAGGGTGCTGGATCTGTTTGCCGGTTCGGGCAGTCTGGGGCTTGAAGCGCTAAGCCGCGGGGCGGAAGAAGCCGTGTTTAACGACAACGGGGCCGAATGCGTCCGCATCATCCAAAATAACGCGGAAAAGCTGGGCTTTTTAGACCGGTCGGTCATTATGCAAAGGGATTACGCCTCCTGTCTGGCCTTTTTGGCAAACAAGCCGCCCTTTGATTTTATATTCATCGATCCGCCGTATCAAAAGGATCTGGCCGAATCGGCGGTGGAGCAGATTTTTGCCCTGGGCCTGCTGGCGCAGGGCGGCCGCATCGTCATCGAGCGCGGCGCGAAGGATGATTCCGCCTATGGAGGAAAGCTTCTTTCCATCCGGAAATACGGCGATACGGAACTTGTTTTTCTGACGAATCCCGAAAGCGAGTGAACCAATGTCCAAGTCGGTATGCGTTTACCCCGGAACTTTTGACCCTTTCACCCTCGGGCATCTGGACATACTCTGCCGCGCCGCGAAGATCTTTGAGCATGTGACGGTGGGCATCCTGATCAACATCAAAAAAACGCCGGTTTTTACGGTCGAAGAAAGGATCGCCCTGATCGAAAAATCCGCCAAGGGAGCCGGGGTCCGGAATTTTTCGGTTTTGAGCTTTGACGGGCTTTTGGTGGATTTCTGCCGCGAGCGGGGTGCCGGGGTGATCATCCGCGGGCTGCGGGCCGTTTCCGACTATGAATACGAGCTGCAGATCGCGGCGATGAACCGAAGGCTTGCGCCGGAGGTCGACACCCTTTGCATGATGACGGACGCGAAATACGCCTACCTCAGTTCTTCCATCGTGCGCGAGATAGGGAGCTACGGCGGGAACCTTCAGGGCATGATCCCGCCCGAGACGGAGGACTATATCTCAGAAAGGCTGCTGAAGAAATGAGCACGAAAATACTTGACCTTCTGGCCCAGTTGGAGACCGCCATCGACGAAAGCCCCCGCCCGCGCATCAGCGCCGGGGCCAAGCGCATCGTGGATATGGACGCATTGGCGGACGTTTTTTCCGATCTTCGGGTCACGATACCGGACGAGATCCGCTGGGCCCAGGGCGTTCTTTCCGAGCGGGACGAAACCGTCGCCGCCGCCCGCAGGGAAGCGGAGGAAATCGTTAAAGAGGCCAGGGAGCAGCGCGAAAAGCTGATCGACAAGGAAAGCATCTCCGCCGAGGCCGAGCTTCGCGCAAGGGAGATGATCTACCGCGCAAAGAGCAACGCCGAGATCATAACGGACGGCGCGCGCCATTATACCGACGATATCCTGTATGACCTTCAGCGCTACCTTCGCGAGTACGTCGAGATCATCGACAAGAACAGGGAAGAGCTTCACCGCGCCTACGACCCCGAGGAACCCACCCCCGCGCCGGAGGATACCGAGCTTCCCGACGAAACGGAACAGGAAAAGGACGGCGAATGACCGCCCTTTTGGGAACTTCCAAGTCGGCCGAAAATAGAAAATACCTTCAGAACGGCGCACGCCGTTCTTTTCGTTTTTGGGCGGAACCGCGCCCGGTTACCCGGGCTTTTCTTTTCGGCGACTCTACTCCGCCCCGTGCCGTAGTTTTGCCGCATTATTTCGGTCTTTGTCTATCGAGATTGTTTTTATCCCCCGGCGAGCAGCAGCGTCGCCCCTGCGGCCACCGCGCCCTGGATGAGTTTGTAACCCCAATATCTCGCCGGGCGCACGGGAATGAAAAACAAGGTTTGAAGCAGGATGGAACAGCCGCCGAAAGCCGCGAAGAACGAGCAAAAAGCCGCCTTGACCGGCAGCGAGAGGCCGGGCAGCGCCGAAACGGCGACGGCTCCCGTGGTCTTTTCAAAAAAACCGGAAACGACCGCCTCCACCAGGCCGGCGTCCAGGCCGACGGCGGAAAATGTTCCGGAAAAAGCCCCAAGCATGCCGCTGACCCGCAGCGCCGCAATGATCACGGAAAAAAGCATGATCGCGCCGCATACCCTTAACATGGCGGGCATTCCCTCCGCCACGGCGCTCATCAGGGCGCGGACGAGGGAAAAGTCCTCTGCCGGGGCAGGGGCGGCTTTTTTTGCCTCGGTTTTGCTCCGCTTGGAAAACGCGCCCAAAAGCAGCACAACGATCGCGCCGATCCAGTGGGAAGCCATGATGATCATGCCCAAAGAAGGGCTTTTCAGGATCACGGCCGCCAGCGTGCCGGACATGAACATCGGACCGGCCAGATTGCAGGCCGCGCAAAGCCTTTCGGCGGCCGGAAGGTCGATTTCGTTCCTGTTGTAAAGCTCGGCGGTCAGCTTCGCGCCGACGGGATAACCCGAAACGGCCCCCAGAATCACCAGCGGCCCGGCCTCGCCCGGAAGGCCCAGCCTGCGCATCGCCGGGGAGATCAGCTTTCCAAGCTTTGCCGGCAGGCCGGAGGCGGTCAGCACGGAGGCAAGCACAAAGCAGGGGAAAAGGGCGGGCAGTATGCCGTTGATGAACAGCGAAAAGCTGTCCCTGGCGGCAGTGAGCACGGATTCCGGGTATAAAAGGCACAACGCGATGCACAGCGCAGCGCAAACGCCGGACAAGATCGGCACCGCACGCTTCATTCGGGCCTCCCTTCGGTCGGGTGTGATGACACAAGTACTCCGCCTGTGTTATAATATATCGGTTTTGAAAGGAACATTCGCCGGAATCGCGGATTCCGGTGTCTTGGGGGCGTCAAAGCGGCCTGTTGGCCGCTTCTCCGGTGGGTTTTTCGCTTCGCGCAAAGAGATTTCGGGCATTGCTGCCCGAAATCGTGCCGCAAAACTGACGCCCCGGTCGTCGGCGCAGCCGACAGCATTCCCTGATGAGGTGCCGAAATCACAGATTCCGGCCCATGTCGTCAGTTTTGATTGAAACTCAGGGGGCTTCGGCCCCTGAAACCCCGAAATAGGGTCGATGGTCTGCACCGAAATCACAGATTCCGGTGTCTATCATAGGCGTTTGGCCATGCAAACGGAACGCGGCCGAACGCGAAAGGCGAGGGCATAATTGAATAAAACGGCAAAAATCCCCGCGCTGCTGCTTGCGCTGGCGCTGGTGCTCGTGGGATGCGGCGCGATCAACAAGCAAACCTTTTCCTTTGCCATGGGGCCAAAGGGCAGCGATTTTTATGCTCTGGGCGAAGGGATCTGCGCGGATCTGACCAAGGGCGTGTCCGGCACGCGTTTTAACCCCATCGAGTCCGGGGGCAGCGCGGACAACGCCGGCCTGCTTGCACAAGGCTCGGCGGACGTCGCCCTGATGACCTTGGACATGGCCGCGGAAGCTTCGTCAAAGAATCCGGAGCTCCGCGCAATCGCCCCGCTTTTTAAGCAGGCGCTCCACGTCGTCGCCACGGGCACCTCGGGCATCCGCTCCCTGTTTGATTTGAAGGCAAGAAGGGTAAGCCTGGGAACGGAAGGCAGCGGGACCGCGGCTTTGGCCGAAAAGGTCGTCGCTTCCGCCAATCTGGAGCTGAGGGACATTCAAAGGCAGTACCTGGAGCCGGGAGAAGCCTTTAAACAAATGAAAAACGGCAGCCTGGACGCCTGCTTTGTCCTTGCCGCTCCGGGAAGCGCGGCCATCGCCGAACTGGCCCAGGGGATGGATATCGTGATCGTTCCGCTGAGCGAGGAAGCGATCAGCGCGCTGACGGAAAACGAGGCGTTTTCCGAAGGATCAATACCGGCGGAATCCTACAAAAATCAGAATGAGCCGGCCGCCTCGGTTTTTGTGGACGTCGTGGCCGTCTGCACGTCGGACCTGCCGGAAAACGTGGCAAAGGCCATGGTTGCGGTCTTTGGCGAAAAGGCTGTGGAAACGCTGAAAAAGAGCGGGATCACCGCGCAAAGTATGGAAGAAATCAAAAATATCCCCCTTCACGAGGGGCTGGAGTCAAAAAAAGAACATGAGTGAATCGGGAAAAAAACGAAAAACCCTGGGCCTTGCCCTTGGAGCGGGCAGCGCGAAGGGCTTTGCGCATATCGGTTTTTTAGAGGTGCTGGAGGACGAAGGCATCCCGGTCGACTTCATCTGCGGGTCCAGCATGGGCGCGGTGGTCGGCGCGGTCTACTGCTGCGGGACCGACCTTCGGATCGCCGGCCAGATCATCCCAAAACTCAACGAAAAAGACCTGTTTGATTTTCGCATCCCGCGGAAGGGCGGTTTTATCAAGGGGGAAAAATTCCAGGCGCTGGTGAAACTCCTCACCAAGAACAAATCTTTCGACGAAACCCTGATCCCCTTCACCTGCGTGGCTGTGGACCTTTATACCGGAAAGCTGGTGGTGCTTTCGGAAGGGAAGCTCCACGAAGGCACCCGGGGGAGCTATGCCCTTCCCGGGGTGTTCGAGCCGTATCCTTTGAATGGAATGCTGCTGACGGACGGCGGCGTGATCTCCCGGGTGCCCTGCGATGTGGTGCGCCAAATGGGGGCCCAAGTCGTCGTGGGGGTGGACGTGGGCTACCGCGGCCACGAGGACGGAAAATACCCCCTTCGCATGAGCCGGAATTTTGACTATATGAACGCCTGTATGCGCATCATGCAGTGGGAGCTTGCCCGGATGAAGGAAAGCGCCGCGGATCTGATCGTCGCGCCCTATGTCTGGGATCTTGATTCGCACTCCACCGCGGACGCGGCGGAGATCATCGAGCGCGGCAGGGCCGCGGCCAAGGAAGCGCTGCCCAAGATACGGAAGCTGATCTATGAAGAATGACAGATACGCGCCCGCCATGCTGTTGAATATGTGCGCGGATCTGATCGTCGCGCCCTATGTCTGGGATCTTGATTCGCACTCCACCGCGGACGCGGCGGAGATCATCGAGCGCGGCAGGGCCGCGGCCAAGGAAGCGCTGCCCAAGATACGGAAGCTGATCTATGAAGAATGACAGATACGCGCCCGCCATGCTGTTGAATATGTGCGCGGATCTGATCGTCGCGCCCTATGTCTGGGATCTTGATTCGCACTCCACCGCGGACGCGGCGGAGATCATCGAGCGCGGCAGGGCCGCGGCCAAGGAAGCGCTGCCCAAGATACGGAAGCTGATCTATGAAGAATGACAGATACGCGCCCGTCATGCTGTTGAATATGTGCATGGTCCGGGATGGGGACAAGGTTCTCGTGCTGGACAAAGTGGGCTCTAAGTGGGACGGCCTGACCTTCCCCGGCGGCCACGCCGAACCCGGGGAAAGCCTGGTTGCCGCCGCAGTTCGGGAGGTTTGGGAAGAAACCGGCCTGACCGTGGCCGATTTGAAGCTCCTTGGCACCGTCCACTGGTTCAACCGGACGGACGGCAGCCATTGGATCATCTTTTTGTATGGGGCCGGCGCCTTCTCGGGCGAACTGAACGGCGGCAGCAGGGAAGGCCGGGTGTTTTGGATGGAGCTGGCAGAATTCATGAAGGCCGGGCTCGCTCCGTGCATGCGGGAATTTATGAAGATCTTCCTGGGGGAATGCACCGAAGCGTACGGGGAATGCGAGGGAGCGTTCGAAGGGGACTTCGAGGGAGAATTCGAGTATTTTTGACGCAAACAGCAAAGCCGGGGGAAGTTCTTGCGCTTCCCCCGGCTTTTGTTGTTTGGCTGAATCTTTTACTAGGCTTTTTTGAACACCAGCCTGCAATCCTCCAGGTCCCCGGTGACGTGATCGCCGATGGCGATGGTCTTTTTGAGGATTTCTTCCGAAAGGCTGTCCTCCACCTTCTGCTGGATCGCCCTTCTCAACGGCCTTGCGCCGTATTCGGGATCAAAGCCTTCCTTCGCCAGGAAATCCAGGGCCGCGTCGGTCATGGCCAGCTCGATCCCGCGCTCCGCCAGCCGCTTTTCGACGGCGTCCATCATCAGCTTGACGATTTGCCTCGTGTCTTCCTCGTTCAGGGGGCTGAAGACGATGATATCGTCCACCCTGTTCAAAAATTCAGGCCGGAATACGCGCTTGAGCTCGGCCAGCATGTTCTCCTTCGCCCGTTCGAAGTCGAGCACGTTCCTTCCGCCGGTATCGAACCCGACCCGGGCGGACTTGATGGTCCTCGCCCCGACGTTGCTGGTCATGATCAGGATGGTATTGCGAAAATCCACGGTGCGGCCTTGCGAATCGGTCAGGCGGCCGTCGTCCAGGATTTGCAGCAGCATGTTGAACACGTCCGGGTGGGCTTTTTCGATCTCGTCGAACAGCACGACGGAATACGGCTTCCTTCTGATTTTTTCCGTAAGCTGGCCGCCCTCGTCGTATCCCACGTATCCCGGAGGGGACCCGATAAGCTTCGCCACGGAATGGGGTTCCATGTATTCGGACATATCCAGCCGGACCATCGCGTCCTCGCTGCCGAACATGGCTTCGGCCAGGGCCTTACTCAGCTCGGTCTTGCCCACGCCGGTGGGGCCCAGGAAGATGTAGGACCCGATGGGCCTCCTGGGGTCCTTCAGCCCGGCCCGGGCGCGGCGGATGGCGGCGGAGATGGAGTTGACCGCCTCGTCCTGGCCGACCACGCGCTGGTGCAGAATCTCTTCCAGATTGAGCAGGCGTTCGCTCTCGTCCTCGGTCATCTGCTCGACGGGGATGTTCGTCCAGGAGGATACGACATGGGCGATGTCCTCCTCCATCACGACCGCCGTCGCGCTGTTCTTGCTGGCTTCCCACTCGCCGCGCAGGCGTTCGATCTCGGCCTTGATCTTGGGCTCCTCGTCGCGCAGCTGCGCGGCGCGCTCAAACTGCTGGTTCTTGACGGCTTCTTCCTTTTCCTTGCCGATGCTGGCCAGCTTTTCCTCCAGCGCCCGGACGTCCGGCGGGGCGACAAAGGAGCGGATGCGCACCCGGGACGCGGCCTCGTCCATCAGGTCTACGGCCTTGTCCGGCAGGAACCGGTCGGAGATATACCGGTCGGAAAGGTTCACCGCGGCCTTGATCGCCTCGTTGGTGATGCGGACCTTGTGGTGCGCCTCGTAGCGGTCCCGGAGGCCGAGCAGGATCTGTTCCGATTCCTCCCTGGAAGGCTCGCCGATGGTGACGGGCTGGAACCGGCGTTCCAGGGCCGCGTCCTTTTCGATGTATTTCCGGTATTCGTTCAGCGTCGTCGCGCCGATGATCTGCATTTCCCCCCTGGCGAGCATGGGCTTGAGGATATTCGCCGCGTCGATGGCGCCTTCGGAAGCGCCCGCGCCCACGATGGTGTGCAGCTCGTCGATGAAGAGGATGACGTTCTTCGCTTTTTTGACTTCTTCCAGGGCGGTCTTGATGCGTTCCTCGAACTCGCCCCGGTATTTCGCCCCGGCGAGCATGCCCACAAGGTCCACCGCGACGAGGCGTTTGCCCTTCAGCGTTTCGGGGATGTTGCCCTCGACGATGCGTTGGGCCAGCCCTTCGGCCACGGCGCTCTTGCCGACGCCGGGATCGCCGACCAGCACGGGGTTGTTCTTTGTGCGGCGGGAAAGGATCTGCACGATGCGCTCAAGCTCAACGCCCCTGCCGATCACCGGGTCAAGTTCGCCGTCTTTGGCCGCGGCGGTGAAATCCCGGGAATACTGGTCCAAAGTGGGGGTGTTGGTGGGCGCTTTGGCGCAGGCGGCGCCGTTTTGCGCGGCCTCGCCGCTGGTAAGCTGGGAAACGAGGGCGGAAGGGTCGACGCCGATATCCCTCAAAATCTGGTCGGCAACGCCTTCCTGCTCCTTCAAAAGGGCGATCAGCAGGTGCTCCGTGCCTACATAGCCGGAACCCATCGCCTTGGATTCCTGCATGCTGGCGGCGATGATGCGCTTGACCCTGGGGGTGTAATCGAACACGGGCGCGTCTTCCATTACGCCGCCCCGGTTGAGCCGGGAAAGGATGGCGTTCTGGTCCACGCCGGCTGCCCGCAGGGCCTTTGACGCGGCGCTTTCGCCGTCCCCTTCCAGGGCAAGGCCGAGAAGCAGGTGTTCGGTGCCCACGTAATTATTACCAAGCTGTCGGGCGCTCTGCTGGGCGATCATAAGCGCGCGCTGGGCGCCTTCCGTGAACCTGTTGTTGGTTTCCATTGATGTATCACCTCGATTTAAACTTTAAAACTGTAAACTTCTTATGCTAAAACACATTGCAGTCCTTCAGGGCGACGCGCAGCATTTTTGCCCGGGCTTCGTCCCGTTGGTCGGCGGTGGAAGCGCCGGTCAGCGTCGCCGAGACGCTGGCGGGCTGGCAAAGGGTGGTCAGCTTTTCAAGATCCGCGGCGGTCACCCCTTCGAACAGCCCGAGGGAAAGGGCGAGCTTGACGTCCGAAAGGCGCTGCATCATCTCTTCCGTGGTAAGGCGGCGGGCGTATTTCAGGATGCCCAGGCTGCGGTTCAGCCTGTCGGCAAGCTGGCCGTTGTCCCCTTTCAGCAGGGCTTCCCGGGCGGAACGTTCCTTTCTGATGATGCTGCGCACCACCTCGGAAAGGTTCCCGATGATTTCTTCCTCCGACAAGCCCAGGGTAACCTGGTTGGAGATCTGGACCATGTCCCCGTCTGCCCGGGTGCCCTCGCCGTAATAGCCGCGAAGGGTGTATCCGAACTTGCCGACGGTTTCGATCAGGCTCTGGATGGAGCCGGTCATTGCCATCGCGGGGAGGTGCAGCATGACGGAAGCCCGCATGCCCGTGCCCACATTCGTGGGGCAGGCGGTAAGGTAGCCCAGCTCCGGGTCGAAGGCGAATCCGTCCGCCGAGAGCATGGCGTCCACCGAACGGCTGAGGTTATCCGCCTCCTCCAGCCGCAGGCCGCTCAGCACGCACTGGACGCGGAGATGATCCTCCTCCCCGGCCATGACGGAAATGGTTTCGGATTTGGAGAGAAGAAGCATGCCGTCCGGCCGGTCGATCAGCTCCCTGCTGGCGAGGTGGCGCTCGACCAGCACCTGCCGTTCGACAGGGGAGAGGGAGGCCATATCCAGCCGGGTGAATTCCTTTTTGCCCAGCCGGTTCACGATCCGCTCGTTCAGCTTTTTGAACTGCGGGCGGGTCATGTTCGCCGGAAAGGGCAGGTCCGTATAATTTCTGGCAAGGCGGACCCTGGTGGAGATCGCGATGTCCGAATCGATCAGAGCAGACATGGATCAGCCCTCCTTTTTTGCGTTGTGGTCCGGATTTTGCCCGTTTCCGCCGGCCAAAAGCTTGATCTTATCCCGAAGCGCGGCCGCGCGTTCATATTCTTCGGCAGCCACGGCTTCGGCAAGCTCCGCGCGAAGCTTTGCCTCGGGGGAATCGTCCGGCGTTTCCGGGGCGGCTTCAAGGGGTTTATCGAGTTTCGGGGCTTCGTATCCTACCGGGACCCGGCCGCTGTGGCGCGAGCGGTTTTGCACCCTGCCGATGATCGGCATGATTTCGCCGCGAAGGTTGGTATAGCACGCCGGGCAGCCGAGAAGGCCGGTGCGCGTAACGTCGTTCAGCGTGGTTCCGCAGGCCGCACAGCGGGCGGACGCGGCCGGGCTTCCAAACCCGAAAGCGGTGGGGAAGACGTCCCCCAAGGAAAAGGTCATGAAGCTGTCCGTCCCCAGTTTTTTTGCGCATTCCGGGCAGATATGGCGTTCCTTCTTTTCGCCGTTGATGATCGTAACCAGATGGACGGCGGCGTTGTTGCGCCTGCATTCATCGCAAAGCATGATATCACCTCGCCTGTTCAAACAAATCGTTCATAGTCGTTTTACGGGTCATTCGCCGGGGGTTGCCCGGATCAGATCCATCAGCATTTTTTGCAGCGTTTCCGCCCGGAGATGATCCCGCAGGGCGGCGGGGATCGAAGGGTTGTCGCCGGCTGCCGAAAGGAGCAGGGCGGCTTCCCGGTCGGAAACCGCGTCTTCCGCGCGCAGCCGGGAGACGATCGCCCTTGCCCGGCTCAGGGAAAGGGCCTCGCCGATCCCGCCGGTGACGAGCTGGCGCAGAAGGTCGCCCTCGGTCAGCACGATCCGGGCAATGGTGATGTGCCCGCCGCCGCCCCGCTTGCTGGTTATGATGTAGCCGTGCTCGGGGGAAAAGCGGGTGGAAAGCACATAATTGATCTGGGAAGGGGCGCAGCCGAAGGCCTGGGCAAGCTCGTTGCGCTGAAGCTCGACGTTGTTCGCTTCGGACAACAGCTCAACGATGAAACGTTCGATCGAATCGCTCACTGCGGACAATCACATCGCCTCCAATTGGTTTTACTTTGACTATCTTTGACCTTCGATTCAATTATAGCATAGTACCGCTGTTCTGCAATACCTTTTTTGAAAAACTTTTTTGGCGAAACGCAAGGGCGGTTTGCCGCCACGCTCGCCGATCATTTTATCAGCATGGATTCGCGCCCTTTGCCTTAAACCAGGGATTATCTGCCATTGGAAAGTTCTGGCCAAAAAACAAGCCCACCCTAGTTCCGGTTGTGATATAATGCACTTTGAAAAGGTCTGCGGATTTGAAGCGGCCGATCATCAACACAAGGAGGCAGCCATGCGGATACGCAAAGCCGTCATCCCAGCGGCCGGTCTGGGCACGCGCTTTTTGCCGGCGACGAAAGCACAGGCCAAAGAAATGCTACCCATCGTGGACAAGCCCGCGATACAGTTCATCGTCGAAGAGGCGGTGGCTTCGGGCGTGGATACGATCATCATCATAACAGGGCGCACCAAAAAGTCCATCGAAGATCATTTTGACCGCTCTGTCGAGCTGGAGCAGGAACTGGAGCGCAAGGGCCAGACCGAAATGCTGGAAACGGTCAGGGCGATCGCGAACCTCGCGGATATCTATTATATCAGGCAGCAGGAGCCGCTGGGCCTTGGCCACGCGGTTTATTGCGCGAACCACTTTATCGGCAACGAGCCCTTTGCCGTGCTGCTGGGGGACGATATCGTCTACAATCCCAGGAAGCCCGCGCTGCGCCAGCTCATCGAAGTTTACGCCAACACGGGCTCTTCGGTGCTCGGCGTGCAGACCGTGCCGGACGCGCTGGTCAGCCGTTATGGCATCGTCGATCCGGCGGGTCCGTTCACCGGGAACTTCTGCAAGGTCCGTGACCTTGTGGAAAAACCCTCGCTGGACGTCGCGCCGTCAAACATCGCGATCCTGGGGCGCTATATCATTACCCCGGAAATATTCTCCATCCTCAAAAACGCCCAGCCCGGCGTCAAGGGCGAGATCCAGCTGACCGACGCCTTGAGGACCCTTTTGACCACTCAGAACATCTACGCCTGCCGCTTTGAGGGCGCCCGTTACGACACGGGCGACAAGCTCGGCTACCTCGCGGCGACGGTGGAATACGCCCTGCGCCACGAAACGCTCTCGCCGTCCTTCGCCCGCTATCTCGCGGCCGTTTCGCTGGACAAGAATCTGCCCGTGCACGAAGCGATCGCCGCGGAACTCAAAAGGAGAAAGACCCTGCAGGAGACCCGTCCATGAACACGCTTTTCACCAATGCGCGCATCCTTTTGGCCACGGGGGAAGTCGTTTCCGGCTGCCTCGGCGTTGCGGACAAGCTGATCGCCTTCGTCGGGGATGTTCCCGAAGGCTTTCTCGCCCAAAGGGTGATCGACTGCGGCGGCGATCTGCTGATGCCCGGCCTTGTCAACGCCCACAGCCACATGGCCATGACCCTTTTTCGCAACGCGGCGGACGATATGGAGCTTTCCGCCTGGCTGCGGGAGCGGATCTGGCCCCTTGAGGACAGGCTGACGGCACAGGACGCCTACTGGGGGGCCATGCTTGCGGCTGCGGAGTGCATCCGGGGCGGCTGCACCTGCATCAACGATATGTATTTCTTTATGGATCAGACCGCGAAGGCGGTCGCCGATTCCGGAATGCGCGCCCTTTTAGGCCAGGGGATCATCACCGGAAACGACGACGGCAAATCCCGCCTGGCCCTGGCAAAGTCCCTTTTTGAGGAATACGACGGTGCGGAAGACGGCAGGATCAGAATCGGGATCACCCCCCACGCGGAATACACCTGCAACAGCGCGACGCTCGCGGCCGCGGGGGATCTGGCCCAAAAGCTGAACGCGCCGCTGCACGTTCACCTGAGCGAAACCTTCCAGGAGCATGAGGAATGCAAGCTCCGCCACGGGCTTACCCCCGCGGCGTATTTGGCGTCTTTGGGCATGCTGCACGAAAAGACGCTGCTGGCCCACTGCGTGCATATCGACGAGGACGACGCCGCCCTGATCGGCGCGGCCAGGGCCCATGTGCTGCACTGCCCCCAGAGCAACCTCAAGCTGGGCAGCGGCATTGCCCCCGTTCCCGTCATGCTTGCTCACAGGATCAACATCTCTTTGGGGACGGACGGCGCGGCCAGCAACAACAATCTGGACATGTTCGAGGAACTGCGCCTCGCCGCGACGCTGCACAAGGGGATCGCCGCAAACGCGACGGTGGTCACCGCAAAGCAGGCCCTTTCCATGGCCACGGTCAACGGCGCCTTTGCCCTGGGCTTCAACGCGGGAAGGCTCGCCCCCGGGGCGCTGGCGGATCTTATCCGCATCGACACAAAGGTTCCGAACATGCTGCCGGGGAACGATCTCCGCTCCGCGGCCGTCTATTCCGCCGCGGCGGCGGACGTGCGGATGACCATGGTAAACGGCCGGATCCTCTACGAAAACGGCGCGTTTTATTCGCTGGATCTGGAGCGCGTTTCCTCGGAGGTCCTTCGCATCGTTGAGCGTTACGAACTGTGAATCCATGCTGTGAATTTTTGATGAAGGGTATCCAATGAGAAAGATCATCGCCATTCTGCTGGCCGCCGTTTCGGCGCTGACCCTTGCGGCCTGCTCGCCGGGGGCAACCCCCCCGCCGGACGTTTCGGCGACCCCGTCGCCCACGCCCCTGCCCGACGCGCCGTATGAAATCGTCGCCTCCGGCGGCAAAAAAATCGCGAACAGCAACTGCCTTTCCATCGATTTTGCAAAGGAGGACGGCGCGGTAACCGCGACGATGGCCTTTGCCTCCGGCAGCGAACGGAACGGGACCACCCAGACGGAGGTTCAGAACGTTCCCAAATACCGGGCGTATATGACCGGCGCGCCCCAGCGCTTTGTTGTTGAGTTTTTTGAGCTGAACTATTGGGATTACGACCGCACCCTGGACCTCGGTTCCGCCGCCGACCTGTTTTACGGCGTGTTCAGGCAGTTCCAGACCAACGACGACCGCTTCCGCATCATTTTTCAGCTCAGGGAAGGGGTTCAGGCGTCGGTCAGGGAGTCCGGCGGCGCCCTCTCGGTCACCTTCACGCCAAGCGAGATCGACGCTTCCGCCAAATGGTACGCAACAGCGGACGCCCTGGCCGCCTTCGCGCAAGGGACCGCCGAAGGGATCGGCCTGTTCCCGACGCTGTGCGCCTGCGGGAAGACCACCCTGATTTCCCGCCCGTTTGACACAAAGGAAGAAGCCGAAGCGTTTATCGAAGAACTGCCGGAAGGGGTCCGTCAGAACCTGGGCGAAGGCGGAACCGGCGTGCAGGCGCTTTTTGGGAACAGCCTTCCCGACTGGTCCACCGTGAACGCCAACGCCAGGATCTTTGAAACCGCCGTCGTGAAGCTCAACGGCGAAGCCACGGTTCTTCCCGTGGTGATGGAGGACGGGATTTACCTTTGCTCCTCGCCGGACGGGAACACCGCGGTTTTTTCCCGGGTGATTCGGGAGGAGGGGACCCAGGGCGCCGAGAGCACGGAAGAACTCTGGTCCCTGGACGCGGAGGGCAGGCTGAACCGCCTGACCGAGGCGGATTTTTTCTCGATCATCATGGCGCGCTATTCGCCGGACGGCAGAAAGCTGGCGATCCTTGAGCGGGCGGAGGAAGTCTGTTACCTTTACGTTCTGAACCTGGATACTCAAAAGCTGACGAACGTCAGCGATTACGGGCTCGGGAAGATCACCACCCGTTTCATCTGGGATCTTCTGGGCTCCGAGATCTACGTGATGAGCGGCAACGATTCGCTGGAGCTGATGAAGTACGACTTCACGATCACCGACGAATCCCAGCGCATCACCGTCGTCGAGGACAAGGAGATCGAAGACGGCGACCTGGCCTTTTATAACGGCGATCTTTACTTCTCGAATCCGGACAAGGAAGGGACGGGAAGGATCTACAGGATCAAGCCGGAAGGCGGCATGCGGGCGGAGATCACCACGGGAGACAGCTTCGCCATCTCGCCGGACGGCAGGTATATGGCGATCCTCGAATCCTTCGGCATCGGCGACGAAGGGGATGAAACCCAGAACAACACCAGCATCAAGATCCGCTCGATGACCACGGGGGAGGAAACCTACCTCGTGAAGGACAAGTACGTCATCAACTTCGAATGGGGCCAGAGCGGGCTGCTTTATTATACCGAGGGAACGGATACTTCCGGCGAGGCGGAATACGGATTTGAACTGTATTCCTACGACATGGATTCCCAAACAACGACAAAATGCGCGGAAATGGCCGCTTCGGACTTCAGGGTGACGCCGGACCCGGCGGTGCTGTTCATCCCGCATTATTATGCGGACGAAACTACGACCCTGCGCGCCACCTATAAGCTTGAGCTGAGAGGTTAGCATGCTGCGAAGGACCAACAAATACATTCCCGTTATGCTCGACAGCGCGCGGCCGAAAAAAAGCGGATGGAAGACGGCGTTTCTGGTACTTTTTGGGGTTGTGGCGCTGATTGTCGCGGTGTTGATCATCAGCAACCAAAAGCAGCCTTTTTCCACAATAACGCCCTCGACCACGCCTGCAGAAACCGTGTCCGCCAGCCCGGATTCCGTCAGCGCGAACGCGCCGGCCGAACCGGCCGGCGAAACCGATCCCCAGGACGGGCAAAACGGGCGGGACGGCGTCGAAAACGGCGAAGAAGAATCGACCGGCGCAATCAACCCTGTGGAAACGCTTCTTTTCGCATACAGGGAGGCGTATCAAGAATCCGAATCGCGCTTTGCGGCGGTGGCCGGGGCCCATTCCCTCCGCATGCTGAGCTTTAAGCTCGCCCTGGCCCAGGCCAACGGAACGGTGGAGGACATCTGCTCTTATTTCACAGGGCTGGAAAAGGGCGAGACCCCGGGCGAATGGGGGGAAGGCGGCGCAATCATCAAAGCGGCCGGCGGGAATTACACGATGACCGCCAGCTTTAATACGGGCGCGCGGATCGAGGGCAAAATCAGCTCGACCATGACTCGCATGACCTGCACCGTGTTCGGCACCGACGGCGAAACCCCGGTCAGGACGATCGAGGTCGTCAAGGGCTCGGACGGGTATTACGCCCAGGTGTGGGACGGCGAGAGCGTTTACGCGAACACCCGCTATTTCACCGGGGCGAACGGCCTGAACTGCGCGATAGGCGCCGACAGGGCGGATTCCGTCTTTGAGGAGGTTCCCATCAACTGGGGCGCCTTCGCCGGGGAAAGCGCGGAAGCGGTCCGCTGCACCGAGGGCGGGGCGATCGTGACCGTCAACGGCGAGGAAACCATCTGCAACCTCGGTTAAGACCGGGCGTTCTTTGGGAAAAGCCAAACAGCACCGCAAAATCAAACGGCGCTCCCCGTTCATTCGGGAGCGCCGTTTTGATAGTCCGTAAAATCCGTTTTCGGCCCGTTCAGCCGATGCCGTTCATCTTTTCGATGGCGCGGAGCTGATTGAAAAGGAAGCGGTTCACGGGGGTGGGAACGCCGAGCTTTTCTCCGGCTTTGATGACGGAACCGGCAAGGATTTCCACCTCGGTCTTCCTTTTGGCCTCAACGTCCTGCAGCATGGAGGTTTTGCCCCAGTCCACAAGGGAATCCAGCAGGCCGAGCCATTCGGCAACGTCCTCGTCCGTCAGCGTCACTCCGGCGGACGGGGCGACGGCGCGGACTTCCTCCATGGCGGAAAGCATCATGTTCCGGGCTTCCGGGATCTTTTGGAAAACGCCGTAAGGCGCGCGGAGCACGGCGGAGCACTGGTTGATGCCGACGTTGCACATCAGCTTCCACCAGACCGCGTGCAGCATATCCGCGGGAACGACCAGCGGCAGGCCGATCCGTTCGCAAAAAGCGGCAAGCGCCGCAACGGCGGGGCTGACCACCGTGTTGTCCGCCGCGCCGGCTTTCCAGCCGCCATAGCCGCCGATGGAAAGCTCGCTGCCGTTTTTCAGCACCGCCAGCCCGGCGACGCGGCAATAAAGCACGGTGTTTTTGGGGTATGCCGATTGAAGGAGCTCCTCCGCCCCAAGGCCGTTGAGAAGGGAAACGATCACGGTGTCCTTGCCGACGCAGCCGGCCATATCCGCGATCACCTGGTTCAGGTTGTGAAATTTGCAGGCCACGAGCAGCAGATCCGCGTCGTATGTTTCGCCGGGAGCAACGGTGTCGAACAGGATGGTTTCGCCGTTGATCAGCATTCCGGAGGAAATGCGCCCCGCCCGTTCCCCGCCGGCGATGATTTTCAGTTCCAGGCCGTTTTTCTGGATCAGATGCGCGTAGGAGCAGCCGACCGCGCCGAGGCCGATGACCGCAATTTTTTCGTAAGTCATAATGAACCTCCCAATGATACTGTGCATGTGATTCTAACACCGAACGGAAGCTATTTCAACTGCGGCTGCGGCAAAAAAAGGCAGGCGCGGGTTTTTGCCTGCCAAAGAAGCAGGGCGGGATCGCCGAGTTTTTGGCGGATAAGCCCGGGTTATTTCTTGAATATCACCTTTTTTTGCACGAAGTAGTTCAGCACAAACAGCACGCAGTCTACGATGAGTTTCGCAACCAGGTTCCCCAGGCCAAGGGCGGTCAGGCCTTTTACGCCCGCGCTGCCGGCGGCCATAACGGCGATCGCCAGGGCGAAGTAACCCAGGGCGTTTTGGGCGGTGGGGGCGCGTTTGAAGACCATTTTGGCGTTCAGCAGGTAATTGACGATGCAGCTGAAGGACCTTGCCGCCGCATAGCTCAAACTTGCGGGCAGCCAAAGCAGGAACAGGGCGTAAAGGGCGTAATCGACGCCGGTGCTGATGACGGCGGACAGAAAATAGCGCATCACCCGGGAGAAGACCTTCAACCCGTCTTTGACCGAATTGAAGTGGGAGGAACTGTTGTCGTCGATATAGATCGTGCTGATCGGGATTTCCAGCGCCGGCGCACCCCATTCCCCCAGGCTCAAAAGCACGTTCATCTCGTATTCGTAACGGTCGCCCTTTGCGGCGATCATCCGATCGAAGAAAACGGAAGGCAGCCCCCGAAGGCCGCTCTGGGTGTCCGATATTCTCGAACCTGTTCCCAAACGGAAGAAAAAACGCGTAACCGTGTTGCCAAAGCGCGACCTTGCGGGCATGTGGGAAAAATCCCTGCCGCCGATGATTACCGTTTTGGGGTGCTCGTCCAGGGCTTTTGCGATTTTTTCGATGTCCTCCGGCGTGTGCTGGCCGTCGGCGTCCGCGGTGATGACGCTTGAAACCTCCGGCCTTGCCAAAAGCCAGGAAAGGCCGGTTTTAATGGCCGCGCCTTTGCCGCGGTTGACCTCGTGGCGCAGCACGGTGGCGCCCAATCCTTCGGCGGAATCAAAAACGGCGGCGAAAGCTTCACCGCCTCCGTCGTCAACAATCAGCAGATCAAACGCTCCCCGGAGCTTTTCAATCAGGTCAAGAAGCCGGGAATCCGGCTTGTAGGCAGGGATCAATACCCAGTGTTTTGGCATCCGCATTCCTCGTTTTCTGTGGTATGTATTAGGATAACCGCAGATCATTAAAAGCGCATTAAAAACCGCGCTCCGCTTATTCCGGATTCGGGAAGGCGATCTCGATGACGGTTCCGGATCCGCCGCTTCTTGCCCGGGCAAAAACCGTTCCGCCGTGGCTTTCGACGATGGACCGGGCGATGGAAAGCCCCAGTCCCATGCCGCCCGTCGCGCGGCTTCTGGCCTTGTCCGCCCGGTAAAACCTTTCAAAGGCGTGGGTCAGATCCTCCGGGTCCATGCCTATGCCGGTATCCGCCACTGAAAGCGCCGTTTTTTTCGGCGATTTTGCGCAGGAAAGGGTGATGGTTCCCCCGGGCGGAGTGTATTTTGCCGCGTTATCCAGAAGGATCCGCAAAAGCTGGCGCACCATGCTGCGGTCGGCAAAAAGGGGGCAGGAATCCGGGCCCTCTACGGCATATTCATGCTCCGCGTCCAAAACGCCCTGCTCTGCCATCAGTTCCTTAAAAAGCGCCGAAACGTCGAATTCTTCCCTGTTGATGCCATTTTGGCCGCTTTCCAGCCTGGCGATCAGCAAAAGATTGTTCACAAGCCGGTTCATATATTGGGTCTGATGGTCCAATGCCGCCACGGCCTCCGCCAGAACCGCCGGGTCGGTCCCGCCCCAGCGGATCAGCAGGTCGATATACCCCTGTATGACGGAAAGAGGGGTGCGCAGTTCGTGGGAGGCGTCCGCCGCGAACTGCCCCTGGAGCCGGAAGGCGTTTTCCACCCGGTCGAGCATCGAGTTGACGGTCAGGGCCAGGGCGCGCAGTTCCTCGTAGCTTTCGGGAACCTCCAGCCTGCATTTGAGGTTTGCGCTGTCGATGGCGGAGGCGGCGGAGATCATCCCCTCCACCGGGGCGAGCATCCGCTTTGCCGTTTTCCTGCTGAAGACCGCCGCGGCAAGAATGCCCGCCGCGTTCATGCAAAGCAGCAGGACCGCGATCAGGGTCAGAAAATCCATCTCCGTTTGAAGGTTCAGCACAAGAAGCAGCGAGGCGGGATTCGCGCCGTCCAGCCCGATGGGGACTTTGGCGTACATCAAAAGCAGCCCCCGGACCATTTTCAGCCGGATGTTTTCGTCCGCGTCCGAAAGGGGGCCTTCGTCAAAATAATAGTTCCGCAGGGCGTTGACGGTTCTGCCCGAGGCATCCCGGACGATCAGGTTGAGGTCCCAGTTGGTGTTCAGGTCACTCAGCAGGCCGTTCCTGGAAAGGTCTTCGCCCTCGTTGTATTCGTCCGCCAGGTGATCCGAGATCAAAAGAGCTGTTCCCCGCAGGTTTTCGGCGTGGGTTTGGGTCAGATGCATGTACGCGGCGGCAAAAACAACCGCGCTCAGCAACAGAAGAACGCCCGAAAAAAGCCCCACATTGGCGTATGCGAGCCGGGTTGCGAGTTTTTTCGGCTTAGTTCTGGCAGCGGACGACATACCCCACCCCTCTGACGGTCTCGATCAGTTTGTTGTCCGGCGTATCGTTGATCTTCGCGCGAATATAACGGATGTATACGTCCACAATATTGCTGTCGCCGACGTATTCATAGCCCCAGACGGCGTTCAGGATCTGCTCCCTTGTCAGGACGAGGTTTTTATTCCGGACAAGGCATTCCAGCAGATCGTATTCGGTCTTGGTCAGGGTTATGGACTTCCCCGCCCGCGTTGCCATGCGGGAGGAGCGATCCAACTGAAGATCGCCGGCAAAAAGAGCGCTGCCGTTGTCTGCCGACGGGTTTTTTCTGGTGAGGGCGCGGATCCTAGCCAGCAGTTCCTCGATGTGGAAGGGCTTGGTGATGTAATCGTTTGCCCCGGCGTCGAGCCCGGCGACCTTGTCCGAAACGGAATCCCGGGCGGTCAAGAGGATCACGCCGGTTTCCTTTTCCCTGCGAAGGCGGCGGAGAACCTCCATCCCGCTCAGCCCGGGCAGCATGACGTCCAGCAGGACGAGATCGTAATCGCCGGAAAGCGCCATGGAAAGCCCGGTGCGCCCATCCGGCGCGGAGGCTGTCTCATAGCCTTCGTGTTCGAGCTCCAGCGTCAAAAAACGGACGATCGAGGCCTCGTCCTCTATGATCAGAATGCGCAAATCAACAACTCCTTTTGCCTTTGGTGTGCGACAAAGCTGAAAACGCAAAAATTCGGCAAAGGCCGCCTTTCTTATCAGATTTTAATAATATTTTCACCCTTTTACAAGCCCTTGATGCTATCCTTTGAAGGCTGTATAGTAGCTTAAGGAGCCATAATATGAGAAAATCTGGCAAAAAACTCTGGCCATGGTACGCCGTGGCCGGGATGGACCTGCTGGCGCTAGGGGCCGCCCTTTGCGTTTTCGCTCTTTTTCATCACGTGCTGCCAACAATTGGCGGCGGCGCGATCAAGCATATCGTCCAAATCGATCCCCCAACGCTTCCCCCGTCGGAAACGCCTGACCCCTTCGGCGAAGAAGAAACGAATCAGGGCGGCGCGGAAAACCCCGCTTCGCCTGCTCCCGAAATAACGCCCTATGTCAAAACAGACCCCGGCGATTTTGGGGATACTTTCCCAAATTACGATACCGGCGCAAACGCCCTAAAGAGCTACCAGAGCGACAACGTGCGCATCGCGATCACCGAGCACCAGGAAGACGGCATCACCTATTTTGTCGCGGATGTTTACGTCAGGCATATCAAGTATCTGATCACCGCCTTTGCCAACGGGAAATACGGCAGGGGCCAGCGCCAGGACCCTGCGGAAATAGCCGAAAGCAGCGGCGCGATTTTTGCCGTCAACGGCGATTATTACGGCGCGCGGAACAGCGGCGTCGTGATCAGGAACGGGGACCTTTACCGCGATACGGCCAGCGCGGACGTGTGCGTGGTTTACGCGGACGGCACGATGGAATCCTATGAACAGCACAGCTTCGACGTGGACGCCGCGGTCGAGCGCGGCGCGTACCAGGCTTGGAATTTCGGGCCGAAGCTGCTTGTGGACGGCAAGGCGGCCACGGAGTTCAACAGCTCCGTGAAAAACAAAAATCCCCGGTGCGCCATCGGGTATTACGCGCCCGGCCACTACTGTTTTGTTTTAGTGGACGGCAGGCAGGAAGGCTATTCTTCGGGGATGACTATGGAGGAGCTTTCGAAGCTGTTCGAGCGCCTGGGCTGCGCGGACGCGTATAATCTGGACGGCGGCCAGACAGCGACGATGATTTTTGAAGGGGAAGTCGTGAACAGGCCCTCGGGCGGCGGCCGCAAGTGCAGCGATATCGTCGGAATCGCGGAGGTGGATTAACATGAAACTCAGAAGCGTTCGCGCCATACTCAGCCACGCCTGCATCGTCGCGGGGCTGATGGTCCTGGTATTCTTCATCGCGGACAGGTTCAATCCCGCCATGGAGTTCATGACCAGCGAGATGAGCAAATGGTTTATTCTTGCGCTGGCGGCAATGTCCTTCGCCAACGCCGTGCTGACGATTTCCGGAATCCGCCACGCCATAAGACGGCGGACCGAAAAGCATCCGGCCGAAAGCCCCGCCCGGGCCGCGGGATTCGAAAAGACAGTGGAAACCGCCGAAGCGGCGGTCAAGCGCGAAGAAGCCGGGGAATGCGAAAGCCCCATCCCTTCGGACGGGCCGGAGGACAAGCCCGCCGCAATAGCAGGCGCAGAATAATAAAAAAACGCCGCCGGCTCTTTCGGCGGCGTTTTTGTTTTGCCGTATGCATGGCCGCTTTTCGCGCGTCTGCCCGGAATGAATCCGAAACGCCCCTCATAGAATGTACAAATCACATCCGGGAGGGGACATGTATGGCTGCCAAAAGAAGAAGCCGCCGCCGCTCGCGAAAAAGGGGGATATCCCCCCAGACGCTGCGCGTGATCGCCGCGGTCGCCCTTGTGGGCGTTTTTGCCTATATTGCGCTCGCGACCACCGTAGGCACCTTTTTGGCGGAAAACCTCATCGCGCCGATATTCAGGGCGCTTTCGGGCGAGGAGAATCCGTCGAAAACGCCGCCGGCCGAGGAGATCGTCCATACCGATACGCCGGCTGCCAGCGGCGACGCGCTGCCGCTGACCCCGTCCGGCGGGTATTCCTCGACCTCTGCCGCGCCCGCGGCCACGGACGGGACCACAGGCGAGATACGCCTGGAATCGAGGACGTATTACACACTGCAGCTGGGCGCTTTTTCCAGCGAGCAAAACGCCGAGAAGCTGGCCGGGGAGCTGAAGGGCAGAGCCGCGGCGGGATACGTCTATTCCGACGAGGGGCTTTATCGGGTCCTTGCCGCGGCGTATGAAAGCAGGGACGACGCCCGGGCGGTAAAAGAGCAGCTCATGGCGCAGAACGGGCTGGATTCCAAGGTCAACGAACTGGTGCTGCCGGCCGTGGTGCTGCGGGTGAACGCCGGGGAAGAGCAGTTCAGCGTGGTCCAGGACGCGTTTGCGGCGGCGGATTCCGCGTGTTCCGAATTGTTCGAGATCTGCGAGGGGTTCGACAAAGGCGAGCTGTCCGCCGCCCAGGTTGCGGGCAGGCTGAACGATCTGGCGGCTTCCTGCGAGGTTCCGGCAAAGGCGCTGGCCGACGAGCCCGGGAGCGACGCGGGCAAGCTTTACGCGCTGCTTGAGGGCATGGCAAAGGACCTGCGGGACTGCGCCGCGAATAACGGCGAAAATACTGTGGAATTTTCCGCCGCATTAAAGTATACTCAAATCAAAGAGGTGTGTGCTTTTGCAGATTTCCTCAAAGGAATAGGGTGAATTCAGCAATGATATTGGAGAGAAAATGAAGCTGAGCCGGATAATAAGCCTGTTGGACGCCAATATTTTGGGTGGACATGCCGGGGACGATTTTGAGATCGCCTCGGCCTTCGGATCGGATATGATGAGCGATGTTTTGGCGTTTGATGTGGAAAACACACTGCTCCTGACCGGGCTTGTCAATCAGCACGTGATACGGACGGCGGAGCTTTTAGACGTGAAGTGCGTGCTGTTCGTCCGGGGAAAGACCGTGCCGAAGGAAATCATCAAACAGGCGGAAGACGCCGGGATCTGCCTGCTGCATACAGGCAAGACGCTGTATGTCTCGTGCGGAATCCTGTATAACGCCGGGCTGCCCGGATGCCAGAGGAGATAGCGTTGGAACCTGTGCTGAAAGAGACGTGCCGCGTATCCTCGGGGGATTTTGCCTCCGCCGGGAACGTATCCGCCGGGTTCAAGCGCAAGGCGAAGCAGCTTGGGCTGGACACGAAGCTGGCCAGGATGCTTTCGGTCGCGGCGTATGAATCCGAGCTGAACCTGGTGATCCACAGTCTTGGCGGCGAGCTGACGATGGAGGTGTATTCCGACCGCATCGTGCTCAAAAGCGAGGATTACGGCCCGGGAATTCCGGATATTTCCCTCGCCATGCAGGAAGGGTGGTCCACGGCGCCGGAGGACATCCGGGCCATGGGTTTTGGCGCCGGAATGGGCCTGCCGAACATGAAGCGGCAGGCCGACAGGTTTTCGATCACCTCTACGCCTGCGGGAACGTCCATCACGATGGAATTCGTGCTGCAAAAACCATAAATGCGGGGAGCGAAAATGTGGGATCATTCCGTCCGTGTTGACCGCCGCAGGTGCGTCGGCTGCACCAACTGCATAAAGCGCTGCCTCACCCAGGCGATCCGGGTGCAGAACGGCAAAGCCCGCATCATGGATGACCTTTGCGTCGATTGCGGCGAGTGCCTGATCGCCTGTCCCCACGGGGCCATGGTGACGGCGATGAGCAGAATGGCCCAGCTCACCAGCTTCAAATATAATATCGCGATCCCCAGCCCCGCGCTTTACGCCCAGTTCAAGGGCCTTTGGGATGTCGAATTCGTGGCCGAGGGCCTGAAGAACCTTGGGTTTGACTATGTATACGAAGAAGCAAAGGCGGCGGAAATCGTGGCCGAGGCCACAAGGGACTACCTGCTCGGCGGAATGGCGATCACCCCGGTGATCTCCTCCTTCTGCCCGGTGGTCGTCAGGCTGGTCCAGCAGGAGTACCCCGCCCTGGTGGACAACCTTCTGCCCCTTGAGGCGCCGGCGGAAGTCGCGGCGCGCCTCGCCAGGCAGGAATTCTGCGAGCTGGAGGGCGTTTCTGCGGAAGAGGTCGGCGTGTTCCACATCTCGCCCTGCGCCGCCCGCATGACCAGCGCAAAGAAGCCGATCAGCGGCAAAAAATCCGCCATCGACGGCGTGATCTCCATATTGGAAGTGTATGGCGACCTGGCCCGCTTTATTGGCCGGGCGGAGGGCGAAAAGCCGATCATGCGCGCCCCCAGGGCGGGGGCGTACGGCGTGGGAACCGGAATGTCCGGCGGCGTCGGCGTTGCGACGGGAACCAGCCGCTACCTTGCGGTCGACGGAATGAACAACATCGTCCGCTGCCTAGAAGAGCTGGAAAACGGGAAGCTGAACGATATTTTGTTCATCGAGCTTTCCGCCTGCAACTGCGGCTGCGTCGGCGGCCCGCTGACCTTTGAATATTCCTTTACGGCGAAAAACAGGCTGCGCCGGATCGCGAATTCGCTGCCGCGCTACGATTTCGGCTGCGACGAATACGTCCGGCGGAATAAAACCCAGGATATCGTCGGCCTGGAGCGCCCGTTTATGCCCAAGCCCGTTCAGCGGATGGGCGAGGACCTCATCACCGCCGCCCGCAATATGGAAAAGGCGGAGCAGATCTTAAAGGGGCTGCCCGGCCTGGATTGCGGCTCCTGCGGATCGCCCAGCTGCCGCACCCTGGCGGAGGATATCGTAAAAGGAACCGCCGTCGAGCTGGACTGCATCTTCAAAATGCGGGACAAGATCCGCTATATGGCCCAGGAGATGATCGAGCTGGCGGATGTGCACCGGCGCGGATAGCCGCCGGGCTTTCAGAAACCCGACGGCGCGGCAAGCGTCAAAAGGGAGGGACCATGACGATCAAAGAGATCATCGAAGCGACAAACGCGACCCTGGCCACCCCGGGTCAGGGGCTTTCGGCCTCTGTTGAGCGGTGCTGCGTCTGCGATCTTCTTTCCTGGGTGATGGCGAAGGGCATGGCGAATTCCGTCTGGATCACCGTTCAGACCCATATGAACGTCGTCGCCGTCGCTTCGCTGCTGGACATGCCGGCGGTGATTCTGCCGGACGGCATCATCCCGGAAGAAGCCACGGTCAACAAGGCCGCGGCGGAGGGGATCGCGCTGATCTGCTCGCCCATGAACGCTTTTGAAATCTGCGCCGCCCTCTCCCGCTGCGGGGTGAAGGGCGTTTGAGATGAAGCTGGCCGTCGATCTGCATATCCATTCCTGCCTTTCCCCCTGCGGCAGCGAGGACATGACCCCGAACAACATCGTCAACATGTCCAGGCTCAAGGGGCTGGACGCGATCGCGGTTTCGGACCATAATTCCGCAAAGAATCTTCCCGCCGCCGCCGAACTGGCGAACCGGGCGGGGATTCTGTTTTTGCCGGCGATCGAGGTGCAGACCCGGGAGGAGGTCCACGTCCTCGCTTACCTTCCCACTGTGGAAACCGCGCTGGAATTGGGGGAATTCCTCTACGCGCGGCTGCTGCCCATACCGAACCGGGAGGACCTTTTCGGCCCCCAGATCATCATGAACGAAAACGACGAGGAAACCGGCAGGGAAGAGCGCCTGCTCCTTCAGTCGGCGGATCTGACCATAGACGAGCTTGTTCAAAAGGTGAAAGCCCTGGGGGGCGCGGCGGTTCCCGCCCACATCAACAAGCGGAGCTTTTCGATGATACACGTCCTGGGCTTTATTCCCCCGAACACCTTCAACACATTGGAAATCAGCGCGAGATCGCCCGCCTGCAAGGCGGATACGTCGTCTTACCACCTGATGTTCAACAGCGACGCCCATGATTTGTGGGATATTTCAGAGCGCTGTTCCATCATAAGGCCAGAGGAGCGGTCGGCAAAGGGAATCCTTCAATACATCAACCGCCCCCTGCGCACTGTATTCAGAAAGGACACGGAAAAACCACAGCCATGAAAGCCAACTACCACACCCATACGACGAGATGCCTCCACGCGGAAGGAACGGACGAGGAATACGTCCTTGCCGCAATATCCGAAGGTTTTGATGAATTGGGCTTTGCAGATCACGGCCCGTGGAGGTATAATACCAACTACGTTGCAACCATGCGTATGCCTCTCGCCGCATTCGAAGATTACCGCAGCAGCGTGCTGAACCTTAAAGAGAAATATGCCGATCAAATAAGTATAAAACTTGGGCTTGAATACGAATATTATCCCAATTATACTGAATGGCTAAGAGGATTCGTCGACGGCGCGGGCCTCGACTATATCATATTCGGCAACCACTACGCCGTCAGCGATGAAGTAAACCGGTATTTCGGGCATTGCGCGGATCTCGGCCTTTACCTTGACTCCATGCTCGCGGGGATGGATTCCGACCTGTATGCCTACGTTGCCCACCCGGACCTCATCATGCGCCCTTACGGAAAGTTCGATTCCGCCGTCGAGGACGTGTTCACGAAAATCTGCCGCCGGGCGAAGGAAAACGGCCGGATCCTTGAATACAGCCTTCTGGGGCTGAGGAACTGGGGCGACGCCGCCCGCAAAACCGGCTACCCGAACGATCATTTTTGGAAAATTGCCGCGGCCGAAGGCTGCAAAGCGATAATCGGCACCGACGCCCACGCGCCGGACCAGCTGAACGACGGAATCTACCGCAAATTCGCGGAAGATTTTCTAAATTCGCTGGGGGTTGAGGTCGTTACGACTTTCCCCATGCGCCAAGGAGGTTTATGATGACAGACCAGTTGATCGAAATCGGAAGGCGAATTACCGCGCTGCGCGAGGTGACGGACATGAGCGAGTCCGACCTTGCCGCAGCTTGCGAGATTTCGACGGACGAGCTGGCCGCCTACGAGCGCGGCGAGAGGGACTTCTCGTTCAGTTTTTTGTACAATGCCGCAAAGGTGCTCGGGGTGGACGTTATGGACCTGATGTCCGGCGATTCGCCAAAGCTCTCCCTTGCGTGCATGGTAAAAAAAGGCGAGGGGTATGAAATCCAGCGGCGGAAGGCTTATTCCTATAAGCACCTGGCCTTCACCTTCCAAAACAAAAAAGCGGAGCCCTTCCTCGTCACGGTTGAACCAAAGGACGAAACCCCCGTGCTCCACGCCCACGACGGGCAGGAGTTCAATTACATGGTCAGCGGCGCCATGGATTTCTTCCTCGGTGATATGGTTTACGTGCTCGAAGAAGGAGACAGTATCTATTTCGATTCCGGGGTTCCCCATGCCATGCGCGCGCGCGACAATAAGACCGCCAGCTTCATCGCGGTGGTCATGAAATGAAAATCGGAGTAAAACATGGCATTTTACGAACGCTTTGTAACCCGCAGCAGGGATCATTTTTATACCCTGGATGACCTGATCAAAAACTACCGCGTTACGGCGGAGGACACTTTTAACTTCGGCTACGACGTGATCGACGAAATGGCGAAGGAAATGCCCGATTCCCTGGCCATGCTTTGGCTCGGGGCGGACGATTCCGAGCGCAGATTCACTTTTTTGGACATCAAGCGCCTGTCGGACAAATCGGCCAACGTGTTCAAGGACTGCGGCGTCAAAAAGGGCGACAAAGTCATGCTCGTCTTAAAGCGCGGGTACCAGTTCTGGTACGCGATGCAGGGGCTGAACAAAATCGGCGCGATCGCGATCCCCGCCACGAACCAGCTGATGCCCAAGGATTTTGTGTACCGCTGCAACGCCGCCGGCGTCAAGATGATCGTCATCACCGGAGACGACGACGTGACCGAGCGCTTTATGGAAGCGCGGCCCGAGTGCCCCACGGTGGAGGTCATGGCCGTGACCAAGGGCAAGCGCCCCCAAGGCGGCTGGCTGGATTTTGACGCGGCGGTGGACGCCGCGAGCGAGGATTGGGAAAAGCCGACGGGCGACGATTTTGCCGGCGGCGAAGACCCGATGCTGGCCTTCTTTACCTCCGGAACCACCGGTTACCCAAAGCTCGTCTGGCATTCCTGCAAATATCCCTTGGGCCACATCCTCACCGGGTGCTTCTGGCACAGGGTCGAGCCGGGCGGGCTGCATTTCACCATTTCGGACACGGGCTGGGGCAAGGCCCTTTGGGGCAAGATGTACGGCCAGTGGCTTGGCGAATCCGCGGTGTTCGTCTACGATTTTGAAAAGTTCAACGCGGCGGACATCTTGGAAAAGATCGAGAAATACCGGGTGAACACCTTTTGCGCCCCGCCCACGATGTTCCGCTATTTGATCCACGAAGACCTGAAAAAGTACGACCTTTCGTCGCTCCATCACTGCACCACCGCGGGCGAAGCCCTGAACCCAGAGGTTTACAGCAAGTGGTGCAACGCCACCGGGCTGAAGATTTTCGAGGGCTTCGGCCAGACGGAAACCACCCTCTGCTGCCTGACGATCTATCCCTTTATGCAGCCCCGGCTCGGCTCCATGGGCCTGCCCGCCCCGGGTTACCGGCTCATCGTGGCGGATGCCGACGGCAGCGAGTGCGACCCCGGCGTGACCGGCGAGATCTGCATCCGGACGGACGAGGCCGGCGGCGGGAACCCCTTCGGCCTCTTTTTGGGGTATTACAACGACGAGGAACTCACCCAAAAGGTCTGGCATGATGATTTATACCATACCGGAGACACCGCGTATCGTGACGAAATGGGATTTTTGTGGTATGTTGGAAGAACGGACGACGTGATCAAGTCCAGCGGCTACCGCATCGGCCCCTTCGAGGTGGAATCCGCGATGATGGAGCACCCCGCCGTGCTGGAGGTTGCTGTCACCGGCATACCGGATCCTGTCCGCGGCCAGATCGTCAAGGCGACGGTGGTGCTGACTTCCGGCTATTCCGGCTCGCCGGAGCTCGCAAAGGAGCTTCAGGATTACGTCAAAAAGACTACGGCCCCCTACAAATATCCTCGCGTGATCGAATTTGTGGACAGCCTGCCCAAGTCCATCAGCGGCAAGATCCGCAGGGTCGAGATCCGCGAGAGGGACAGGCAAAAGGCGGAGGGCGGCCAATAATCCAATCAGGAGGCAACCATGAAATCGCGCAGACGCAGGCTGAGGATTGAGGTATGGTACCTTGTCATTCTGGCGGCGGTCATTCTGGCGGCGGTGCTTTTCGCCCTGCTCTTCAAGGGCGGGGAAGTTGAGCCCGGGAATACGCCGGGCCCGTCGGAACCCCCGGTGGAAACGCCCGACCAATCCCCCGAGACCGATCTGGGGCTGCACTTCCCGTTCAGGTCCGAGGGCAAATGGGGATACAAGAGCAATACCGGCGCCGTGTCCATTGAGGCGCAATTCGTCGCCGCGCAGCCTTTTTCGCAGGATTACGCCTTTGCAGCCATCGAAAAAGACGGCAAGCAGCTTTACGGAATCATCGACAAAACCGGGGCCTGGGCGGTCGAGCCCCTGTATTCCAACGCCCGGGCGTTCTCGGAAGGCCTGGCCGCGGTGGAATACAATCAAAAGTGGGGTTATATCAACCCCGCCGGCGAATTCATCGCCGACCCGGTATTCACAAAGGCGGGGGATTTTTCCGGCGGCCTCGCCCTGGTGGAAAAGAACGGCAAGCTGGGGTATATCAACGCCACCGGCCAGTTCAAGATCACCAACCAGTACGATTACGCCACGGATTTCTCCGAAGGGCTGGCTTTTGTCGCAAAGACCGAGAACGACGACAGCAAGTATTACCTGATTACCGACGGAGAGGAGGTCGTGGCCGCGGTCACGATCGAGGAAGCCGGGGTGTTTGGCAGCGGCCTGGCCCCCGTGCGGACCGGCTCCAGCCAGTGGGTGTACTTCAACCGCCGGGGCAAGCAGGCCTTTGACGCGGTCTTCCAGTCCGCGAAGGCGTTTTCGGAAGAGCTGGCCGCGGTCAAGCAGGAGGGCAAATGGGGCTACATCGATTCCCTGGGAAATTTCGTCATTCCCGCCCAGTTTGCGGATGCGTCCTCCTTCTCGGAAGGCTTTGCCGCCGCCTGTGACGAAACCGGCAAATGGGGGTATATCGACGCGCTGGGCGCCTGGGTGATCCAGCCGCAGTTCGAATCCGCCGGGGACTTTTCACAGGGATACGCCCTGGTGACCAAGGCTCTTGAGCAGGGACTGACGGACAAGTACGGCAATTACAAATCGCTCTATGTGCTGGACGCTCCGCCGGTCTCCCCCGATCCGGGAGAAACGCCGGATGAAGCCTCGGGAACGGGCACGGTCAAGGCGACGTCCCTCAACGTCCGCAAGGAACCTTCCGCGGAATCGGAAAAAGTGACCAGCCTCAACAACGGCACCAGGGTGGAGATCATCGGCGAGAGCGGCGAATGGTATAAGATCCGCTATGAGAGCCATGAGGGTTATGTCAAAAAGGAATTCATAACCCTGGATTGACGGATGAATCAGTCTCAAAACAAAATCATGCAGCAGGGCGGGCCAGAACTGGCCCGCCCTCAGGGCGTCAAAAAAGGCCTGCGGGCCTTTTTTGACGGAGGTTTTTCGCTTCGCGCAAGGCCGTCGGCAAAGCCGACATCAATCCTTGATGAAGTGCCGGGATCTATGATTCCGGCCAGGGAAATTTTGGTCACAAGTGACTGAAATAGCACCGCAAAACTGACGCCCCAGTTGTTGGCGCAGCCAACAACATTCCTTGATTAGGTACCGAAATCTGTGATTTCGGCACAGGTCGTCAGTTTTGATCGAAGCCCAGGGGCTGCGGCCCCTGAAACCCCAGGATAGGGTTTTTCGACAGTCTGAGGGCGGGCCAAAACTGGCTCGCCCTGTTTGATCGTTGGGGGAGTATCGCTACGCTTCGCCGCTCCCCGCATTTTGCCATTCGTCGAACCCTGCGAGGACCGCTTCCTTCGTTTTGTAGCAGATCTCGGGCAGGGCGCCGCCCCAAACGCGCTCCGCGTCGGAAAAGCCCTTCAAAAAGGCGGCTTTCATCTTCTCGATTTGGGCCGGATCGCCGCCGCCGGCCGCTTTTGCGAAAGCCAGGATGTTCTGCGAAACCTGCCTGACGCCATACGCGCCGTCTTCCCCGACCAGCGCCGCCGCTTCGGCCCGGGTCGCGTCGTCCACCTCCAGGGAGGCGATCATTTTTTCAAGATCGGTTACGCCTTCAAAGTCGCCGCTTTCTCCAAAGATTTTCGCGAGCAGGGCGTGCGAACTTTTTCCCTGCTTTTCGAGCAGCGCGGAGACCATCTGGCGGAAGGCGGCGTAGCCTTTGCGGCTTTCGGCCTTCAGCGCCTTAATCTTGTTGTAATTGACTTCGAACTCGCTCCGCTTTTCGCCGGTGATGCTGGTTTTGTAGGCTTCTTCCTCGGCATTCGCGGCGGGGGAAGCGCTCCGGGAGCTTTTCTGGGGGGAAAGCGGGCTTGCGCTCTGCGCGTCGATAACGGATTTGCCGGAATTCACTTCAACAGACATGGTTACCACTCCTTTGGCTGTTTTTTGAACGCTTCCGTGCGGTTCTATTTATAGTATCGGTATAAATCTGTAAAACTAAATATCGAATCCCGGGTTGGCAAGTGCAATAAGCCCGCGGATGCTCTTCAATCATGCCGTTTGGGAACGAAAGACCCTCCCGTCAGTGCGATTTTGCCGGGAGGGCTGCGTTTTGAACGTTGTTTTGGATTCGGCCGAAAACGGCTGCCCTTTTCGGGCGTTGGCGAAGCTACATGCGGGAGGCAATGCGGCTGACTGCCGGAACAAACGCGCATCCGAGTATGATCCCGGCCAAGGCCTGGCCGATGTTCGGAAGCAGAGCCCCCGCGGCCGCGGCGGCGTTATACATCACCATCTCAAAGAAGAAATAGCCCAGCACCATGATCAGCTCGCACAGGGTAAAAAGGATCGCGTTGCCGACCAGGCCCCGGGGAAGGATCGAACGGGGCGCGGCGGAGCGCATCCTCGCCCTGCGGGAATTGTAGTGATGCAGCCCGAAGCCGGCCACAAGGCCCATGGCGCCTTTGATAAAAAGAGTGATGAGCGCGTAATGGCTGTATCCCGAGAGAAGATCCGCCAAAGCGGAGCCGACGCCGCCGGCAACCGCGGCAAACGGCCCAAGCAGCGCCGCGGCGGCGAAGATCACGCCGTCGCCCAGGTTGACGTAGCCATTGGTGGCGGGAACGGGGAGGCGGATCAGCGTCGCGCAGGCGATCAGTGCGGTGAACAGGCCGGCATAGGCAAGCCTGCGCACATTGTTGTCATCGAAGTCTTTCAATTGGATACCTCATCTTGGATGCTGCGCCGCGGGCAAGCCGGTGAATCTGGCGGCCCGCGGCGCAAAGGGAGCGTTTTTTTCGATCAGAACATGGGTATGACTGCGCCGTCAAAGGTGTTCTCGATATAGGACCGGACTTCTTCGCCCTGAAGCGCTTCGATCAAAGCCTTGATTCCGGGGTCTTCTTCGCGGCCTTCCTTGACGGCGAGGATGTTGGCGTAGCGCTCGGCTGAAATGGAGTCCTTATCCTCAACGGCAAGGGCGTCTTTGATGGAAAGGCCGGCGTCGATCGCGTAGTTGCCGTTGATGACGGCCATGTCAACATCCTGAAGGGAACGGGGAAGCTGGGCGGCCTCGATCTCCAGAATGGTGAGGTTCTTGGGGTTCTCGGTAATGTCCATCACGGTGGCCAGCAGCCCGGCGTCCGGATTGAGCTTGATCAGCCCGGCGGCCTCGAGCAGCAGCAGGGCGCGGGCCTCGTTCGAGGAGTCGTTGGGAACGGCGATGGTCGCCCCGTCCTTCAGCGCGTCGAGGGCAGCGGTTTTGCCGGCATAAAGCCCGTAGGGCTCATAGTGGATGTTTGCGACGGAAACGAGGTGGGTGCTGTTTTTACCGTTAAAATCCTCAAGATAGGGCTTGTGCTGGAAGAAGTTGGCGTCAAGATCGCCGCTTTCCAGGGCGAGGTTGGGCTGGACATAATCGGTGTACTGGATGATCTCAAGGGTATAGCCCTGCTCGGAAAGCTTGTCGACGACCTGTTCGAGGATCTCGGCATGGGGCGAGGGGGAAGCGCCGACTTTGATCGTGATTTTTTCCGCGTCGGGGGAACCGTCCGGCTGTTTAGCGGGATCGTTGGAGCAGCCCGCCAGGGCAAAGACCGCAAGCAGCGCGGCCAGCACCAGAGAAAAATACCTTTTCATGGATGTATCCTCCAAAATAATAAAATGTAGAAAAAACTTTATCTGCGTTTGTCAACCCCGCGGGCGAGGGCGTCGCCAACGAGCTGAAAAACCTGCACGACGATGACCAGTATGACAAGGGGCACGTACATATAGTCGATCATATAGCGGTAATAGCCGTAATTGATCGCCAAAGCGCCCAGGCCCCCTCCCCCCAGCATGCCCGCAAGGGCGGAGTAGCCGAGGATGGTGGTGACCGAAAGCGCCGCGCCGATGATCAGGGAGGGCAGCGATTCGGGAAGCAGCACTTTTTTGATGATCTGCCAGGGCGAGGCGCCCATGGAAACCGCGGCCTCAACAACGCCGGGGCTCACTTCGCGGAGCGAGGATTCCACAACGCGGCCGACAAAGGGCGAGGCGCCGATCACCAGCGGAACGATGGTGGCGGTGGACCCGAGGGTGGTTCCGAAGATAAACCGCGAAAGGGGAACCACGGCGATCATCAGGATCAGGAAGGGAACGCTGCGGAGCAAATTGACGGCAACGTTCAGCGCCTTGTTCAAGGCGGGCCGCGGAACCAGGCCGTTCCTGTCCGTCGCCACCAAAAGCACCCCGAGAGGCAGCCCGATGACATAAGCGATCACGGAGGAGACCAGGGTCATATATAATGTTTCAAGCAGTCCGATTCCCATCTGCGACCAGAAACTAGCCGTCAACATTATTTCCCACCCCCTCTACGATAACGTCGCTCAACTCGAGGTATTCAAGGGCGAGCCTTGCGGCGCGCTCGTCCGCCGGAAGCTGGATGACGAGCTGGCCGTAAGCCTTGCCTTTGATGCGTTCAATGCTGCCGTAAAGCACCGAAACGGGCGCGTGGCAGGCGTTGATCATGCCGGAAAGAATCGGTTCATAGGCCTTTGTCCCCTCAAAAACAAGGCGGACGGTCGCGCCTTCGCCCACAACGCCGGCAGAATCGGAAGAATAAAAAAGCCGAAGGGCCGAAGCGGTCTGCGGCCGGGTGAAAACCTGCTCCACCGTGCCGGTTTCAACCAGCCGGCTGCCGTCAATAACCGCTACTTTCGAGCATATTTCGCGGATGACGCCCATCTCGTGGGTGATGATCACGATCGTTAGGCCGAGCCTCGTGTTGATGTCCTTCAAAAGCTCAAGGATCTGGCGGGTGGTCATCGGGTCGAGGGCGGAGGTGGCCTCGTCGCAAAGCAGAACCTTCGGGTTGGTCGCAAGTGCGCGGGCGATGGCCACGCGCTGCTTCTGGCCTCCGGAAAGGTGCGCCGGGTAGGCGTTCGCCTTGTCCGGCATGCCGACGATCTCCAAAAGTTCCATCGCGCGCCTGTGGGCCTCTTCCCTGGGCGTTCCGATGAGCTCGAGGGGGAAGGTGACGTTCTTCAGCACGGTTTTTTGCATGAGCAGGTTGAAGTGCTGAAAAATCATGGTGGCGGATTTGCGGACTTCGCGAAGCTCTCTTGGGGAGAGCCTGCCAAGATCGTTTCCGTCGATGATGACCGAACCGGAGGTCGGGGTTTCAAGCATATTCATGCAGCGGACAAGGGTGGTCTTTCCGGCGCCGCTCATGCCGATGATGCCAAAAATATCCCCCCGCTCGACGGTGAGGTTCACATCGGTCAAAGCGTTGAAGGTGCCGCCGTCCGGGCCGGTGTAAGCCTTTGAAAGTCCTCTGATCTCGATAATGGGGCCTTCCGCCCCAGTGTTTGCCTGCATTTTCGGGATTCCATTCCTTTTTTGTGGATATATATAGAATACTATACGAGTTTATGCGGGCGTTGTCAATCAAATATGCGCGCGCCGGTCCTGAACCAAAGCCTGGGAAAAACGCCGCCGTTCGCCGCTGCCGGGCCTTCTGGGAAGGGTTATCAGGCGGGACGCGGGCGATTTATAATAAATCCGATAGGCTTATAGGATATGATGCGCCGTCAGCAAAATAAAAGAGGTTTTTTGCAAGGGTTCTTAGTATATATTGAAGGGGAAGCCGCCGAATACTTACACAAATTTCCCGTATTTCAATAAATTGAGGAACGGTTGGGGGAAACGGTTCGTATTATTGATAAATACATCTATTGAGGGGAGAACGATGAAGCGATTATTTCTTCTTGGTATTTGCGCCGCCCTGCTTTTTGCAGCCGCCTGTAACACAAATGAACTGGACAGCATTGCCTGCGGAGCCGTTTCCGGTGCGCAGCGCAACAGTTCAGAAGGGGTGAAGAAAGTCGCCGCGCCGGTTTACCCCGAAAACGAGGAAGAACAGGAAGAAACAGGGGATACGATGGAATTTTTGACCGCGCTTTCCGGGTTTTCCTCAAAATCCGCCGCCGTGCTTCTTGGCGGCGGGCAAAAGAACACGGTCTATTCCCCGGTCTCGCTGTATATGGCGCTGGCGCTTTCGGCTTCGGGCGCTGCGGGGGATACCCTCGAAGAACTGCATTCCGCCATGGGCCTTTCGCTCAGCAGCAAGAGCGACGTGGCGGATTCGGTCAAAGCCCTTTACAAGGAGCTGTACGGCCGGGAAGAATACGGCCATCTGTTTTTATACAACTCCCTTTGGCTCTCCTCTGAAAACACCTTTCATCAGGGCTTTTTGAACGGCGCGAAGGACGATTACTTTGCCGAGGTTTTCACCGTCGACCCCTCCGCGGCGCAAAAAAGCGACCCTATCTCGGACTGGGTCAGCGAAAAGACCGGGGGCAAGCTGGAGCGCGAGCCGTCCGAGCTCGGCGAAATCGTCATGAATCTGGTTTCCGTGATCGATTTCTATGGCGAATGGACCGACCGGTTTCCAAAGGAAGGAAACACGACGGGCGATTTTACCCTGTCAGACGGCGGCAAGGTTGCCGCGGAGTATATGAACCGCGGCTCAACAGGCGGTTTTTACCGCGGAAACGGCTGGACCCAGGCCGCCCTTTCCTGCAAGAACGGCGCGCGCATGTCCTTCATCCTTCCGGATGAGGGCAAAGATATAAACAGTCTGATCGCCGACGCGGACGAGGTCAAAAAAATGCTCTCGCCCGGCGATTCCGCCGGGGTGGAAAGCCTGTATGGCGAAATCACCTGGTCGGTTCCGAAGTTTGACTTCAAATGCGAGCTTGGCCTGGTGGATATGCTGAAAAGCCTTGGCGTGCAGTCCGCCTTTGATTCTGACGCGGATTTTTCCGAAACATCCGACCTAAAACCGCTGTTCATCGCGGATGCCAGGCAGGCGGCGAGAGTCGCGATCGACGAAAACGGCGTTTCCGCCGCGGCGTATACCGAACTTTTCTACGCGGGCAGCGGGATGCCACAGGACAGGGCGGAAATGGTGCTCGACCGGCCCTTTGCCTTTGCGATCGCTTACCGCGGCGTGACGCTGTTCGTGGGCGTCGTCAACAACCCGTCCTGACCGGGCGATAGGGAGGGAGAACAATGAAGGAAAGAATCAAGGATCTCGTTTGGCCAATTTTGTTCATCCTGCTGCTGGGGACGCTGTTTTTGCTGCCGATCGTCGCCCGGGCGGAGGAAACGACGGGCTTCCCGATCGTCGCCGCGGGGGACGACCACTCCCTTTGCGTCGACAAGGACGGAAATCTTTATGCCTGGGGGAGCAATCTCTACGGCCAGCTGGGAACCGGGCGCTACGAGGAAATCGTGAGCCCTGAGCGAACGCTTCCGGGGAAGAAAATTGCGGCCGTCGCGGCGGGCAGCCGCCATTCCCTTGCGCTGACCGCGGAGGGGGAGCTTTACGCCTGCGGCGACGGGATCATCACCCCGGCCGTTGAAGGCTCAGAGAACATCGGCGGCTGGAAGCTGGTGATGACCGGCGTGCAGGGCATCAGCGCGGGCAGCATGCACAGCCTTGCGCTGAAAACCAACGGCGACGTGTATGCGTTCGGAAAAAACCGGGGCGGCGCTATCGGCGACGGAACGACTGAAAACCGCCCCACCCCCGTCAAGGTGATGACCGGCGCGGCGGCGGTGGAAGCGGGCGGGAACGTGTCCTTTGCCGTGAAGAAGAACGGCGACCTGTACGCCTGGGGTTACGGCAAGCACGGCGCCCTGGGTACGGGCAAAACGGCGAACGCCCTAAACCCGTCCGGGTGATGCGCTCGGCGGCCTCGGTTTCCACCTCCGGCAGGCACACGCTGATCGTGAAAAAAGACGGCACGCTCTATGGCTGCGGCCAGAACGACTTCGGCCAGCTCGGCAGCGCAAAGGGCGAAATGGAAAAAGCCCCCGTCCGCATTGCAAAAAACATCCGCGCGGCTTCCGCCGGGTGGCAGGGCAGCTTGACGGTTTCAAAAGACGGCGTGCTGTATGGCTTTGGCCAGATCGTGCTGAAAAAGACGTATTCCCAGGAAAGAGAGCAAAGCCTGTACCGATCTGACGGCATCAACCACGGCTTTGATTTGCACAAGCCCGCCAAGCTGGCAGAAAATGTGCAATCCGCCGCGTTCGGTGATTTCCACGCGCTGTTCGTGGCGAAGGACGGCGGCATCCGCGCATTTGGCGGCAATTCCTGGGGCCAGTTGGGCCAGGGGGATTACAGCTACAGCCATGATGAAATTCAAACCGTCGACCTGAACGCGCCGCGGCCGGAACTACCCGAAGTTCCCGCCGCCCTCACGCCCCTGGGCAAGCTGACGGAAGTTTCCGTTGTGGAAAAACCATACGAAACGTATTCCGGCGCGCATCGGGTATACCGGTTCAAAATGCTGGACGGCACCCGGGGCATGGTGATCGCCTATGAACAGGAAGCGGACCTGCTTGCCGACCGGAAGGCGGAGAAGCTGATGTTCGCGCACACGGAGGAACTGATGGTCGACGCCATCACCGGCGAAACCGGCGGCCACGGCGCGGAATTCATCATGGCGGACGGGAAGACCTTCGTAACCCTGGATGAATCCATGCCTTCCGCCATCATTCGGGTGCGGGCCATGGCCGTGCGCGAAGGATGGAAAAACGCCTGGGAAGGCTGTAGGATCGTCTGCTATTAGGGAATTTGGCCCGGCCCGCGGCGGTCGGAACCGGGTACCAGGCAGCATAGACAATAGAGTAATAATGAAGAAAATCCCGGGAAAGCGAAGAGGCTTCCCGGGATTTTGCATAGCCGGCTCAAGCGGGCATCGGCGTGGGGCGGATGCGGTCGATGGTCTTTTTCAGCAGCACGGCGATCACGATGCAGATGACGAGGTCCGGCAGGATGCAGCTTGCCTGATACCCCAGGGAATACATCCAGGGATTGACGCCTTCCGGCGCGTATTCGGCGAAGAAGACCGCCCCGGAAACCCAGTGGCAGGCAAAGCGGATGGCGCCGCCGGCGGTGATCCCAAGGTAAAGGTTCTTTTTGAAGAAGCCCGCGACGGCAAGGAAGCCAAAGGCAAAGACGTAGTCGAGCAGGATCTGAACCGGGTGAACGAACCAGGCGTCCTGGATCATCTGCAAGGCGGCGTAGGCCAAACCGACGATGAAGCCCTTCTTCGGGCCGTACCAATAAGCGTAAATGAAGATGGGGAGCATGGAGCCGGGGGTGATCGAGCCGCCCTGGGGCATGTGGAACAGCCTGAGATAGCTGAGCACAAAAGCCAGAGAGATGGCCAGCGCGCCGTAAACCAGAGCGCGGGTGTCAAAAGTCGAGGGTGCGGCTGTTTTTTTGCGGTTCCTGAGCGCAAGCGCGACAAGACCGGCGGCGGCCAGGGCCAGAATGCCAAAAAGCAGCCATTCCTTGAGGCTCATCTCGGCAAAGCTGGTGAACAGTGAGAATTCGGGCATGTTAAACCTCCTGCGACCGCGGGAAAAGAAAGACCCGCAGGCTTAAATACCTGCGGGGAAACAACACAGACGATGCGCGTTTGTGCCGCTTCCCTACGATAGTGTTAACTAACAGGTTCCAAGGGTCCGCAGATGCGATCTCAGCCGGATTGCCGGCTCCCCTAGCGGTCAAATTTAATTTTTTTAAGTATAAAGCGGCGAAGGCGCGCTGTCAAGGGCGCGGCGCGGATCGTTCGGTTGCCGGTATTGCCGGAAAAACGCGCGGTCCCCCGCCGGTTACGCTCAAAGCCCGCTGTTTTTGAACAGTTCCGCGTAATCGACGATTTGCCCGGGGCGGTCCAGCTCCCGCACCAGAATCGCCCGGTAATAGCCGCGGTCCGTGCAAACGCCGGCGACGAAAAACTGCATTTTGTAATAAAACCGCATGCTGGACAGCACCGCCGAGGACGTGTGCAGCACCATCGCCCGCAGGCCCCGTTCCCGGCACTCCGCCGCGACCGCGTCGATCAGCGCGCCGCCGATGCCGCGGCCCTGGGCTTCCGGAAGGACGCCGAAACGGCTGATGTACGCGATGTTTCCCAGGACCACATGATAGCGTATGCTCCCCACGGGCCCTCCGTCCTGCTCGCACATAAGCACGCGCTTTTCGCCAAGGTCTTTCAGAATGTCTTCCTCGGTTTCCTGCAAGGCCTTCAGGGTTTTCGCGCTGCCCGGCTCCGAAAGCAGCTTTTTGAAAGCAGCCTGGGTTATGCTGTGGATGGCGGGCGCGTCTTCCGCCGTGGCGGGGCGCACCGCCGTTTTTGTTGCGGGGATCATGAGAGTTTACCCATCAGAAGGGCCATCACGGCCTTCTGGGCGTGCAGGCGGTTTTCCGCCTCGTCGAAAATAACGGAATGGGGGCCGTCGATCACCTCGGGCATAACCTCTTCGCCCCTGTGGGCGGGCAGGCAGTGCTGGAAGATAAAATCCTTGTCCGCCAGGGCGCAAAGCGCATTGGTCACGCAGTACTTCCCAAAAAACGCGGCGATCCGCTTTGCGGCCTCCTCCTCCTGGCCCATGGAGGCCCAAACGTCCGTATAGACGCAGTTCGCGCCCCAAACGGCTTCCTCCGGTTCGGTGGTGACCGCCACTTTGCTGCCGCTGAATTTTGCGTTGTTAAGGGCAAAGTTAAGGTATTTCGGATCCGGCTCGTACCCTTTGGGGCAGGCGACGGAAATGTCCATCCCCAGCTTTGTGCAGAGGACCAGCAGGGAGGCGGCCACGTTGTTTCCGTCCCCCACAAAGGCCAGTTTGCCGGAAAAATCGCCGATATGTTCGTAATAGGTCAAAAGGTCCGCCAGGGCCTGGCAGGGGTGGCATTCGTCCGTCAGGCCGTTGATAACGGGGACGCCCGAATGCCGGGCAAGGCCAACAACGTCGCTTTGCTTGAAGGTGCGGATCATGATCCCGTCCACCATTCGGCCGAGGACTTTCGCGGTGTCCTCGATGGGTTCGCCGCGGCCGAGCTGGATGTCGTTCCCGGAAAGGAACATGCCGATTCCGCCAAGCTGGTAAATCCCCGTTTCAAAGGAAACCCGCGTCCTTGTGGAGGATTTGGTGAAGATCATGGCCAGGGTCTTGCCGAAAAGCAGGGGAAGGCGGATGCCTTTTTTCATGTCCGACTTCAGCTTTGCGGCTGTGGAAAGCACCGTGAGGATCTCGTCTCTGGAATAATCCTGAAGGGTCAGCAGATGATTTTGGCCGAATTTCGCTTCCGGAACATAATTAAAAAGATCCATGATTCAAACCTCCGAAACAGCAGTTTTGATCGCGGGAACAATCGAAAGCAGCGCGCGCTCTTCCATAATCAGCGGCGGAAGCAAGCGCAGGGTGTTGCTGTCCGCGGTGCCGGCGACGAAGCCCAGTTCCCTGAGCTTTGCCGTGACTTCCTTCACCGGGCAGCTTTCGCTCAGCTGGACGCCGAGCATCAGGCCGGTTCCGCGGACGTCCACGATCTTCGGGCATTCCGTCATCAGCGCAAAAAGGGTGGCTTTGAGCCCGGCCCCTTTTTCGCAGACGGCTTCGAGGAAGCCGGGCGCGGTGATCCTGTTCACCACGTAAAGCCCGGCGGCGCAGCAAAGGGGATTGCCGCCAAAGGTGGTTCCGTGGTCCCCCGGCTCAAAAGCGGCGCAAAAATCCTTGGCAAGCACGGCGCCGATGGGCAGGCCGTTGCCCAGGGCTTTGGCAAGGGTGAAGACGTCCGGCTCCACGCCGTAATGCTGGTGGCAGAAAAGCTTCCCCGTGCGGCCCATGCCGGTCTGGACCTCGTCCAGAATCAGAAGGGCTCCGGTTTTGTCGCAAAGTTCCCGGGCAAATTGCAGGTACTCGGCATCCGCCGGCCAGACCCCGCCTTCGCCCTGAATGCATTCGAGGATCAGCCCCGCAGTTTGCTCCGTAACCGCGGCTTTGAGCGATTCTTTGTCGTTGAAGGGAACGTGACGCACCCCGGGCAGAAGGGGGGCGAAGGGTTTTTGGTATTTTTCCTGGCCTGTGGCCGTCACGGTGGCGATCGTGCGGCCGTGGAAAGAATGGAGTGCGGAAACGAACCCCTCCCGCGGCTGCCCTTTTTTGAAGAAATACGCCCGTGCGAGCTTCATCGCGCCCTCGTTCGCTTCCGCGCCGCTGTTGGTAAAAAACGCTTTGTCCGCGCAGGAATTTTGGCAAAGAGCCTGGGCAAGCAGGGTTTGGGGCTCGTTGTAAAAATAGTTCGAGCAGTGGATCAGCTTTTTGAGCTGGCTTTCAACAGCGCCGATGAACCCCGCCTCGCCGTAACCCAGGGAATTCACCGCGATCCCGCCCAAAAAGTCCAGATACGCCTTGCCCTCCTGGTCAAAAAGGGTGCAGCCCTCGCCCCGCTCAAAGCAAAGGGGGATGCGCCGGCCGAAGGTGTTCATATAATGCGCCTTATCCGCCGCCATCAATGCATTGATATCCATAGAAGCCTCACATATATTTGTCGCTTTTTGGCCATTCGCCCGTCACCATGGTGCCGATTCCGGAATCCGTGAAGATTTCCAGCAGGATGGGATGGGGGATCGTGCCGTTTAAAATGTGCGTCCGGTTGACGCCGTGCTCGATGGCGTCGATGCAGCCTCTTACCTTCGGGATCATGCCGCCGGCGACCGTGCCGTCCTCCACCAGCTTCTGCACCTCCGCCACGCCGATGTGGTAGATCAAAGAATCCGGGTCCTTCGGGTCGGAGCGGATGCCATCGATATCCGTCAAAAAGATCAGTTTTTCCGCCTTGAGCCCGGCCGCGACGGCCCCGGCCACGGTGTCCGCGTTGATGTTGAAGCTTTCGCCCTCCGGCCCGCAGCCGATGGGGGCGATAACGGGGATGTATTCGTCCCCCGCCAGCAGGTTCAGCAGCTTGGTGTTGATCTTCGTGATGCTGCCCACGAATCCAAGGTCCACTCCGTTTTGGGGAGGCAGCTTTTCGACCTCGATCAGCTTCGCGTCCTTGCCGTTCAACCCGATGGCTTTGCCGCCAAGGGCGTTCAGCTTTGCGACGATATCCACGTTGATCTTGCCGGTCAGCACCATCTGAACGGCGCCCATGGTGTCCTCGTCCGTGACGCGCAGGCCGTTGTGGAACTTCGGTTCGATCTGCATCAGCTTGAGCTGGGCGTTGATGTCCGGCCCGCCGCCGTGGACGACGATGGGGTTCATGCCGATGAACTTCAAAAGGGTGATGTCCTGAAGGATTTTTTGGGTCAGGCCGTCGTTCATCATGGCGTTGCCGCCGTATTTGATGACCACGGTCTTGCCGTAAAGCCGTTGAATGTAGGGCAGCGCCTCGATGAGGATGCCCGCTTTTTCAAACAGTACGTCTATATTTTTAACCATAATGCTCCTTTCAGATGGTCCAGGGCAGGGTGTTCAGCCCTTCGGTTTCGGGAAGGCCGAAGACGAGGTTCATATTCTGAACGGCCTGGCCCGCCGCGCCCTTGATCAGATTATCCAGCGCGGAAACTACGATCACCCGGTTCGTTCGCTCGTCCGCCACCAGGCCGATGCAAGCCCGGTTGGTGCCCACAACGTGCTTGAGTTCCGGCAGCGAATCTTCGGGAAGCACGGTGACGAAGGGTTCCCCGGCGTAGAATTCGCAAAACGCGTCAAGCAACTCCTTCGCGCGGCGATTTCCCAAAAGGTTGGCGTAGCTCGTCGCGATGATCCCCCGGTTGATGGGCAGAAGGTGCGGCGTGAAGTTTAGGATGATCTCGCAGCCGCCGAGCTTGGAAAGCTCCTGCTCGATTTCGGAGGTATGCCTGTGCTTGGCGACGGCATAGGCCTTGCAGTTGCCGGAAAGCTCGGTCAGCAGCCTGTCTGCCGCGAGGGAGCGGCCGGCGCCGGTCGCCCCGGATTTCGCGTCGATGATGATCGACGAAGGATCGATCAGCCGGTTTTTGACCAGGGGGGCCAGGGCGAGGATCGCGCAGGTGGTGTAGCACCCCGGGTTGGCGATGATCCCCGAACGCGCGATTTTTTCCCGATAAAGCTCGGGCAGGCCGTAAACCGCCTGCTTCATCAGCCCCGGGCAGGGGTGGGCGACGCCGTACCACCGGGAATAAACCTCTTCGTCGTCATAGCGGAAGTCCGCGCTCATATCGATCACGACCGCGCCCTTTGAATAAAGCTCGGCGGCAAGGCCTGCCGACGCCGCGTGGGGAAGGGCGGTGAAAACCACGTCGCAGGCATCTGCCAGCTCGTTCGCGTCCGTGGGAAAGACCTTGGGTAAATCGTAACCCGCAAGGGAAGAATATACACTGCTCATTTTCTGCCCAGCGCCGGACCGGGAAGAAAGGTTTACCAAAGAAACCCCCGGATGGGCCGAAAGAATCCGCGTAAGCTCCAAACCGACGTAACCCGTCGCGCCCGCGATGCCTGCCTTAATCATGAAAACACCTCAAAAACATGGGCTGATGCCTGAAATCGTATAAATAAATATACATCGACATGCAAAATAATGCAAGAACAATCTTGCGTTTTTTCGGCGTTGAATACAATGATGTTTTTTTGCGCATAATTTCGGGAGAAACGACTCGGGAGGTAGAATTTTATGAAAAAAGGCGTGCTCATAGGAGGGCTTTTATCCCTTGCGCTTGTCGGGGCCGCGCTTGTGGCGGTGTTTTTGCAGCCTGTTGTGGTTCAGGGCGCCGCGGTCACAAGGGGCGACCTTGTGCGGACGGAAAGCCTTTTTGGGGAATACATACCGAATGAAAGGCACAACGTGGTCTGCACCCAAAACGGCACCGTCGGCTCCGTCGCCATTTCGGCAGGGGATTCCATCAGCGCCGGGGACACGGTGATCACCCTTTCCGCACAGGAGCTTTCACAGGAGCTTCAGGCCGTGGAAACGGCCCTCAGAAACCTGGAAAACAGCGGCCAGGCGGCGGTTTCGGCGGACGCGGATCCAACGGGTCCGCAGGAGGACGCACTGCGCCAGGCGCTTTCCATCGCCCTTGCCAATGCGGAAAGCGCCAGAGCCCTTGCCCAGAGCGTGGGCATCGAATACGCCCAGCTGAACGAAGCGGTCGCTTCCTACATTTCCGCCAGCGCCAGCGCGGTGTTTTCGCCGAACGCGAATACCCAGGCGGAAGCGAATCAGGGCGGCGCGCCCGATGACGCGGAAAAGCAGAGGCTCATTGGCTGGAGGGATGAGCTGAACGCCCGGCTCGCCAGCCTTGACGTGTTTTCCTCCGTTTCCGGCAGCGTGCTTTCCGTGGGCGTTACGGCCGGGGCCGAGGTGAAGGAGGGCGACGTGCTGGCCGTTGCGGGCAATGTCCACGGCGGGCTGATCACCGCCATCGACACCACCGGCAGCATCGAGGCGGACGACGAGGTCACCCTGATCTGCAACGGATTGAACTGGTCCGGCTGGGTTGTTGAAAAGGATGGCAACGTGCTTTACATCAAGCCGGAGACGGGCTTTACGGCAAACGGGGACATCACCATCGTCGCCACGCTTGAGTCCGCGCTGGACGTCTGCCTGCTGCCCGTGGAATGCCTGGGCGAGGACAATTCCGGCGAATACGTGCTGATCCTCAACAACGAAGGCAGCCTGGAGCGCAGGGATGTGACGACCGCCCTCGAACAGGGCGGCGTGGTGGCCGTAACCTCCGGAATCGGGATCGGCGAAACCGCGGTCCTTTATCCGGACAGATACAGCGAAGGCATGCGCGCCGAGCTGTACGGCTGACCGTTTGCGCAAGGGCCGATCGGGTAAAATTTAAGGTAAGTGGAATTATCCCGGGAACGCTTGACTGGCGTTCCTTTTGCCTGTTTAATAGACATATGGACACGAATACCCGGGAAAAGAACGCAAAGAACACGACGGCCAGGCTGACTGCCCTGGCCGAGATGCTGCCTGGCGCGGACGTGATCGCGGACATCGGCAGCGACCACGGGCTGCTTTGCGCCCATTTGCTGCTGAATGGAGCCTGCAAAAAGGCGATCGCGGTGGACGTCAGCCCCAGCGCGGCCGAAAAGGCGGCAAGGCTTGCCCAGTCCCTGGGGCTGGCCGGCAGGCTGATCCCCAGGCAGGGCGACGGGCTTACGGCGCTTTTGCCGGGGGAAGCCGGGGCCGCGGTGATCGCCGGAATGGGCGGAAGGCTGATCGCCTCCATCCTCCGAGCCGCCCCCCAGATTGCAGCCAGCATTCCGCTGGCGCTTCAGCCCATGCAGCAGATCGGGGACCTTCGAAAATTCCTGCGGGAAAACGGCTTTCACGTTTTGGAAGAGCGCATGGTCAAGGAAAACGGCAGGATATTCGAAATGATGACCGTCGCAAAAGGTCAATACGAGCAGGCGGAAGATATCCCCGAAGAGCTTGCGGACGAGATCGGCCCGCTTTTGTGGCAAAGGGGGGACCCTTTGCTTTGCGAGAGCCTGCGCAGGAGCGCCGGGGGGCTTGGAAGTCTCGCCGCCGAAACCCAGGCGCCGCCGGAAGTGATCCTGGGCCTTAAGGCCAGGGCGGAAGCGTATGCCAAAGCGGCGGACAGGGCGGAAACGAAGAGGAGACAGCATGTATTTGATGAAAGAACAGTTCCTTGAAGCGATGGAACGCATCGCCCCGGCGCGGCTCGCGGAAGGTTGGGACAACGTGGGTATGCTGATCGACTGCGGCAGCGAGGAATACAAAAAAATACTCTTTGCGCTGGATCTGACCGAAGACGTGGCGATCCAGGCGAAAAACGCGGGCGCGGATCTGGTCGTCACCCACCACCCGGTCATGCTTTCCGGCATCAAGAGGCTAAACGGCAGCACGGGCGAATCCCGGGCCATCCTGCTGATGGTTAAAAACGGCATTTCGCATTTTGCCGCCCACACGAATTTCGATTGCGCGGAGGGCGGAACCAACGCTTATCTGGCCGCGGCGCTGGGCCTGGTCGACCCGAAGCCCCTGACGGCGGACGGAATGGGCCGGGTCGGCGATCTGGAAAAGGAAATGACGCTGAAGGAGCTGACGAAAAGGATCAAAAAAGCGCTGAACGCAAAAACCATCCGCGCCGCAGGGGACCCGCAGAAGCCAATCAGGAAGCTCGCCATCGTCTCGGGGTCCGGAATGTTCCTTGCGATGGAGGCAAAAGCCGCCGGCGCGGACGCGATCCTGACCGGGGACGCCAAGTATCACGCGGCAGCGGAAGCGGCGGAAGCGGGCATCGCGGTGGTCGACGCCGGGCATTTTTCGACGGAGCGGCCGGCGATGGCCCAGTTAATTCAAGGTTTACAAGCACATTTGAATGCGCTACAATGTAAGTCGGATATCATGACTGTACTGTGCCTTGCGGATGAAAACGACGTTTTTTGGACCGCGGGGAACGCAGTGGAATAGAGGTATGTTCATTGAACAATATGGAAGCCCTGCTTAACTATCAGGAGGCCGACATACAGTATGACAAGCTGGAGGCAAACCTGAAAAACACCCCCGCCAGCAAGCGCTTTGCCAAGGTTCGCCAATTTTTGGAGGACCAGAAGCGCGTTCTCCAGCGCATGATGGCTGCTGTCGAAAGCAGGAGAAAGACGATCGACGCGACCGCTGAACGCTTTGACCTTTACGAGAAGCGCTATAAAGACGGCATTGCGAAATTCGAAGCGGCCGACAAGGATGACCCGGAAGAGCTTGCCAAATTTTCCCAGTATTTTGATCAGCTCACCACGCGCATCGCACAGGAACGCAGGGAATTCGCCCAGCTGGTTCACGCCCTTGAAAAGGAGGAGACCCAGCTTTCGGATATGCGCGTCAGAATCGCCAAAGCCAGGAAGGAATACGACGAGCTGAAGGCGACGGTGGAAAAAGAGCGCGCCGACGCCCAGGAAAGCCTCAAGACCGCAAAAGAAGCGGCCGCCGCTTTGGCCAAGGCGGTCGACCCCCAGCTTTTGGAGGCTTACCGCCAGGTAAAGCGCAACCATGCCCTTGCCGTTGTGGAGGTCGTGGGCAACAAATGCTCCGGCTGCAACATGGAGCTTCCCGCGGTGGCGGACAGAAGGCTTCGGGAGCAGGAACTCGTCGAGTGCGACAACTGCGGCAGGATCCTTTATTTATTAAATTAGTTTTTTAGTTTTTATGCGAGGCGGCCGGATGGTCGCGTCCGGAAACGGATGAGGAAAGTCCGAGCACCACAGGGCAGAGTGCCGGGTAACACCCGGTGGAGGCGACTCCAAGGAAAGTGCAACAGAGAGATACCGCCCCCCGTTTTTTCGGGGAGCAAGGGTGGAAAGGTGAGGTAAGAGCTCACCGGCGGCTTGGCGACTTGTCCGTCATGTAAACCCCACTTGGTGCAAGATTGAGAGAGGGAGCATTCAATGGCGGCCCGTCAGGCTCCCCTGTAATCGCTTGAGCCGATTGGCGACTTTCGGCCTAGATAGATGACCGTCCTTTGACAGAACTCGGCTTACAGGCCGCGCTCGCATAATTTATTTTCCCGCCCGCCTCGCGCGGGCTTTTGATTACTTTGCCGGGCAGTGAACCGGCTTGGAAAGAGGGACAGCATGACGCCGACCATCCGATTTTATGAATTGGGCGCCGTGCCGGAAAGCCGTTTTTTATACGCGGTCATCGCGGCGCGATACCGGGGGAAGTGGGTGCTTGTGCGGCACAAGGAGCGGCAAACCTGGGAAATTCCCGGCGGGCATAAAGAGGCGTATGAGGGGATCGATACAACCGCCGCCCGGGAGCTGATGGAAGAAACAGGCGCAAAGGCGTTTAAAATCGCGCCGGTTTGCATCTATTCGGTGGACGCGGGAGAGGGAGAGTCCTTTGGGCAGCTGTTTTGCGCGCGAATCACCGAACTGGGCGAGCTTCCCGATTCGGAAATCGCCGAAGTGCGCCTGCTGGACGAACTGCCCGAGAATCTGACCTACCCCGCCATTCAGCCGGCGCTGTTTCGGAAGGCAAAAAGCGCGTGTTCCCTGGCGGTCGCTTCGCAAGGCTAGGGCGCGCCGCATTTTGCTCAAATCCATGGAAACACGCCAGAAACAAAACGCCGCTTCGAACCTTCGAAGCGGCGTTAGGCTGCCGAAAAACCCTGTTCCAAGGGGTGCGGGGGCCGGAGCCCTGCGCATCAATTAAAACTGACGGCATAGGCCGAAAACATAGATTCCGGCGCTTCATGAAGGACTGATGCCGGCTATGCCGCCTTACGTTTCAACGAAAAACCAACCGGCGAAGCGGCCCGCAAGCCCTGCGGCGTTTGCCCGCTCGTCAGCCCAGATCCTCGGTGGTGAGGTAAGGGATGCCGTTTTCCCTGCCGATGCCGTCCGTCATATAGGCCTGCTCGTTTTCGTCGATGAAAATGGCTTCCACGCCCTCGATGGTCTCGATGAACTTCATGCCTTTCTCAAGGCCGAGAACAAAGCAGCAGGTGGTCAGAGCGTCGCCGTCCATGGACCGGTCGGATATGATGGTCACCGAAGTCAGCCCGTTATTGACGGAATAGCCCGTTTTGGGATCCAGTATGTGATGATAGAACGTTCCGTCTTCCGTTTTAAAAAAGCGTTCGTAAATGCCTGAGGTCACCACGGATTTGTTCTGAAGTTTGACCGCGGCAATGGGGGTGTCCCTGCGCTTGAAGGGATCCTGAAGGCCGATGGTCCAGTCGTTTCCGCCCTTGCTGCCCATGGCGTACACGTTCCCGCCCAGGTTGACGATGGCGCTGGTCACCCCGCGGGAGTCGAGGTATTCGACCACTTTGTCTGCGATATAGCCCTTCGCGATGCCGCCGAGATCGATCTGCGCCTCGGGGTCAAGCAGAGTAACGGTGCTGCCCACGACCTTGACCTTCCTGTAATCCACATGGGTGACCGCGGCCGCAAGCTGCTCCGCGTCCGGAACCTTGGGGTTGCTGCTTTTGAAATCCCAAAGATTGGAGGCGGGGCCGATCGTGATGTCAAACGCGCCGCCGCTGAGTTCGCTGAATTGAAGGGCGGTGCCGATCACTTCGATCGTGTCGCCGTCCACCTCCGTGGGGGTGCCGTTGGCGTGGTTGATCCGCCAAACATCGCTGCCTTCTATCGTTTTTGAAAGCAGCTGCTCGTATTTTGCGCATACGTTCAGCGCGCCGTCAAGATTTTCCTGGCTGAGGCCGTCGTAAAGGGTGATGGTTATGACGGTGTCCAGCATAAAGCCGGTGGAGCTGATCGGATCGCCGCCGGTATCCTGGATGTTCGCCGTGCAGCCGGTCGCGAGGATGCAGGCCGCCATGACGACCGACGCCGCGGCTTTCCTGTAAGATCTGTTTCGCATCAAATAAGCACCTTTAGTTTCGTTGTTGTTTTTAAGGTCTCTTGGGCAGTATCGTACCTTTATATACTTTGTACCACACTAGGTGAAAAAGCAAGAGAAAAATCATGGCGCAAGCGTGTCATCCGCCGGGGAGGAGCGCGACTCGTTGTGTTTTTGATCTGTTGGCGTTATAATACTAAAATGCGGCAAACATGCGGCGAAGGAGAACTTTTTTGCGAATCAGAACCGGGAAAATCGCATATTTCGGGCTTCTGACGGCTATGGCTATCGTGCTGGGCTATATCGAGCGGCTGATCCCGATACTGGATGGCTCCATACCCGGCGTAAAGCTCGGCCTGTCCAACGTCATCATCCTTTTCGGGATTTATGTAATGGACGGCAAAAGCGCTTTTTTGCTGATGCTTTTGAAGGTTTTCCTGCTTTCCCTGATGTTTACGGGGCTGTTTTCCACCACCATGATGGTGAGCCTCGGCGGCGGGTTTTTGAGCTTTGTCGTCATGGCGGCCCTGAGAAAGGTTCCCGGAATGACCGTGGTTTCGGTGAGCGTGCTGGGCGCGGTCGCCCACAATTTCGGGCAGACGCTGACCTCCTGTGTTATACTGGGAACATACCAGCTGCTTTATACCTACTTTCCGGCGATACTGGTTTCCGCGGTGATCACAGGGGTGCTGACCGGGCTTGTCGCCCAGCGGGTGATCTTTGCCCTTGAGCGGACCGGAGTGGTAAAAGATATAAAAAAGGACAAAATTCGAGCTTGATAGACACAGGAAAAGCGAGGATTTGTGCGTTGCGAAGCTACTTTTGTCGTGGTATAATGGCAAAACGGACAACACACATTTATAGTTGCGGAGGATACTATGGCACAACACGAGAAACTTGAGAACAACACAATCAAGCTTACGGTCACCGTTCCGGCGGAGAAATTCACCGAGGCGCTGACCAAAGCATACATAAAAGAAGGCAATCGCTACGCTGTCCCCGGTTTCCGCAAGGGAAAGGCTCCCCGCCGCATGATCGAGAAGGCCTACGGTGAGGGAGTTTTCTACGAAGGCGCTTTCGACGATTGCTACTATCCCGCATACGCGGCCGCCCTTAAGGAACAGGAGCTCGTACCCGTTGACACGCCGGATATCAGCGTTGTCCAGATCGGCCAGGACCAGGATCTGGTCTTTACCGCCACCTTCCCCGTAGCCCCCGAAGTGGAGGTGACGCCCGAGTTGTACAAGGGTATAGAACTGGAGAAGCGCGAGTATACTGTTACGGACGAACAGGTGGACGCCGCCGTCGCCCGGGAACAGGAGAAAAACGCCCGTTTTATCGACGTTGACCGCCCCGTTGAAAAGGGTGACCGGATCGTTCTGGACTACGCCGGAACCGTTGACGGCGCTGCCTTTGACGGCGGCACGGCCCAGGACGCGGACCTTGAAATCGGCTCCGGAAGCTTCATCCCCGGCTTTGAGGACCAGCTTGTCGGCGTTGCCGCCCGCGAGGAGAAGGACGTCGTGGTCACTTTCCCGGAAAATTACCACGCAAAGGATCTTTCCGGCAAGGAGGCCGTGTTCCACTGCACGGTCAGGCAGGTCAAGACCAAGGAGCTGCCCGAAGCGGACGACGAGTTTGCGAAGGACATCAGCGAGTTTGACACGATAGCCGAATACAGGGAAGACCTCCGCAGGAAGATGCAGGCGGAAGCGGACAGCCGCGCCCGCAGCGCGCTGGAAAACGACGCCGTCGCCGCCGTTGCCAGGAAGATCGAGGTCGTCATTCCCGAAGGCATGATCGAACGCCAGGTTGACGAAATGCTTCACAACCTGCATTCCCAGATGATGCAGCAGGGCTTCAGCCTCGATCAGTACGTCAAGGCCATGGGCGTCGACATCACAAAAATGCGCGAGGGCTACAAGCCTTCCGCAAAGGAACGCGTAAAGGGCGATTTGGTGCTTCGCGCCATCTCCAAGGCGGAAAACATCGAAGTTTCCGACGAAGAGGTCGAAAAGGAAATCGCGGATTACGCAAAATCTGTGAGCATGGAGCCCGATCAGGTGAAAGAGATCATGAAGGAAGTCAACCTGGCCGAGCTTAAATCGGACCTGGCGCTCAAAAAAGCGGTGAGCGTCATCATCGACAGCGCCGTGATGGTGGAGCCCAGGGCCGAAGATAAACCCGAAGAAAAAAGCAACGCTGCCGAGGATGCCAATGTCGAGGCGGGCGAATAAGATTCCAAAAGCTTGTTGTGCCTTCCTTATGGGATCACGGCGACACAGGAGGAGAAAATGAGCGCTTTAATTCCAATGGTGGTGGAGCAGACCAGCCGCGGCGAACGCTCCTATGATATATACTCAAGACTGCTGAAGGACCGGATCGTTTTTCTGGGCGGAGAAGTGAACGACGATGTGGCCAACCTCATCGTCGCCCAGATGCTTTTCCTTGAGGCCGAGGACCCGGACAAGGACATTTTCCTTTACATCAACAGCCCGGGCGGCGCGGTTTCCGCGGGCCTGGCGATTTACGACACGATGCAGTACGTTCGCTGCGAGGTTTCCACGATCTGCGTCGGCCTCGCCGCTTCCATGGGGGCTTTTCTGCTCGCCGCGGGGGCGAAGGGCAAGCGCAAGGCGCTGCCCAACGCCGAAGTGATGATCCACCAGCCCTCCGGCGGCGCCCGGGGCCAGGCGACGGATATCTGCATCCAGGCGGAGCAGATTCTGAGGACAAAGCAGAAGCTGAACGAGATACTGGCGAACCGCACCGGCCAGCCCCTTGAAAAAATCGAGACCGACGTTGAGCGCGACTTCTATATGACGGCAGCGCAGGGCAAGGATTACGGCATTATCGACGAAGTCATTGCGCCCAGGCGCTGAAAATCGGCAGCGCAAATTTCCATAGAGGTGAAAAATGCCCAAAAACGATAACGATAAGACCATACGCTGCTCCTTCTGCGGCAAAAAACAACAGGAGGTCAAACGGATAGTCGCTGGCCCCGGGGTTTTTATATGCGACGAATGCGTCGAGCTTTGCATGGAGATCGTCCATGACACGCCGGAACCCGCCCCTGAGCTGAACGTCGAACAGATCCCGAAACCCGCGGAGATCATGCGCGGGCTGGATGATTACGTCGTCGGCCAATACAGGGCGAAGAAGGCGCTGTCCGTGGCCGTATACAATCATTACAAGCGCATTTCCACGCCGGCGACGAACGACGGGGTGGAGCTGACAAAGAGCAACATCCTGATGCTCGGCCCCACCGGCTCGGGGAAAACGCTCCTTGCCCAGACCCTTGCCAAGATCCTGAACGTTCCCTTCGCGGTGGCGGACGCCACCTCCCTCACCGAGGCCGGATACGTCGGCGAGGATGTCGAAAACATCCTGCTCAAGCTCATCCAGGCCGCGGATTACGACATTGAGCGCGCCCAGAAGGGGATCATTTACATCGACGAGGTGGACAAGATCGCCAGGAAGGGAGACAATCCTTCCATCACCAGGGACGTTTCCGGCGAAGGCGTGCAGCAGGCCCTTTTGAAGATCCTCGAATCCACCGTGGCTTCCGTTCCTCCCCAGGGGGGGCGCAAGCACCCGCACCAGGAGTTTTTGCAGATCGACACGACGAACATCCTTTTCATCTGCGGCGGCGCGTTCAACGGGATCGAAAAGATCATCGAAAAGCGCACCGGCAAGAAGACCATGGGCTTTGGCGCGGAGATCAAGACCGTCGCGGAGAAAGAGATCGGCGATATCCTGACCGATATCCTGCCCGAGGACCTGCTCAAGTTCGGCCTCATCCCCGAATTCGTGGGCCGCGTTCCCGTGGTGGTGACCCTGAACCAGCTGGATGAGGAGGCGCTGGTCTCCATCCTGACCCAGCCGAAGAACGCCCTCGCCAAGCAGTACACAAGGCTCTTGGAGCTTGACGGCGTCGAGCTTGAATTCGACGACGAGGCTTTGCGCGCGGTCGCCCAAAAGGCGATCAACAGAAAGACCGGCGCTCGCGGCCTGCGCTCCATTTTGGAAGAGATCATGCTGGACGTGATGTTTGACATTCCCTCCAGGGAAGATATTGAAAAGTGCATCATCACCAGGGAAACCATCGAGAAGAAATCGTCGCCCTTGCTGGTATGCTCAAAAAAGCAAAGGCTCAATTCCGGCGATCTCGCGGTGAACGACTGAGCCCGCAACGATGGGCGCAAGCCGCGCTGCGCTGATTGACCCGCGAAAAGCAGCAATCGACCCCCGCCTCTGCACAGGCGGGGGTTTTGCGTTGCCGGCCGCCGCCTGATGGCCGGCCGGCTCATTGGAAGCGAAACTTGCCGCGGTTCGGGCGCGCTGCGGCCGGGGCCGGCTCATTGCCGAGCGGGCCTATTCAGACGGTTTGCGGCCCATGGTGGCAAGCGAGCAGCGCGGCGCCGCAAATCCCCGCGTCGTCCCCAAGAAACGAGGGCAAAAAGCGCATCGGGTATTCCCGGGCCAGGGGGATCAGCTCAAAGAAACGCTGCTCCACCCTATCGAACAGCGCGGGGCCGAACTTGCCCACCCCGCCGCCATAGACCAGCGTTTCGCAGTTGATCAGCTGATAGACGTTGTAAAACGCCCGCGCAAGGCCCTCAGCGGCCCGGTCCACAACCTCTGCCGCCAGGGGATCGCCCGCTTTTACGGCCAGGGCGATATGCTTGGCGGTGATGCGTTCCGCGCCGCCGGCAAGCCCGGGCAGGATGCTCTTTGCGCCTTCGCCGATGCGCAGCTTTGCGTAATTTGCCATCCCCGTGCCGGAGCTCATGGCCTCGACGCAGCCGGTCCGGCCGCAGCCGCAGCGGATCCGGCCGGAATCCGAAACGAAAAGATGGCCGAGCTCCCCGGCTGCACCGTAAGTCCCGTGAAAGAGCTTTCCGCCAAGAACAAGGCCGCAGCCCACGCCGGTGCTGATCGTCACATAGGCCATGTTTTGGCTGCCCCTGCCCGCGCCCATCGCGAATTCCGCCAAAGCGGCGACGTTTGCGTCGTTATCCGCCAGGCAGGGGACGCCAAAGAGCCTCGCAGCCTCGTCCCGAACGTTTTTTCCCGCCCAGTTCGGCAGGTTCGGCGCGGTCAGCAGCAGGCCCTTTTCAAAATGCACGTGGCCGGGCAGGCCAAGGCCGACGCCCTTGAGTTCGGACCGGTCAACCCCTGCGGAAGAAAGCAGCCCGCCCAGCTCCCGGCCGATCAGACCGAGCATTTCCCCAAAACCGAGGCCGGGGTCGCTTTCCATCACCCGCTTTTCGACCGGCGCGCGCCTTTCATCGAAAAGGCCGAGGGCGGTCTTTGTTCCGCCGACGTCTATTCCTACGGTATAATACATATATTTCCTCACATTATGGAAGATTGACCAACAAAGCCTTTACACCGGTCATCACCCGGTTTATAGTTATTTTACCAGATAATAACGGAGGCCGCCATGAGCAAAGTATACATCACAGGTCACAGGAACCCGGATACGGACTCGATCGTATCCGCGATGGCGTACGCCGCTTTGAAAAACGCCCTGGGCGAAAGGGACGCGATGCCCGTCCGCCTGGGGGAACTCAACAACGAAACCACCACGGTTCTTGAGCGCTTCGGGTTCGAGCCGCCGGAACTGATCACCACCGTCAAGACCCAGCTTTCGGACGTTCAGTTCGACAGGCCGCCCATCGTCGGCTCGGGCGTGACCGTGCGCACCGCCTGGGACATCATGCTGAATCACAATGTGCAGCTGATCGCCGTTGCGGACGAGGACTGCAAGCTGGTCGGCGTGCTGACCGTTTCGGACATCGCCGAGCACGACATGCGCTCCGCCCACGACGGGCTTTTTGTCAGGGCCACGGCCTTCAACCTTGCTTCAGCCCTCGAAGGCCAGCTGATCAGCCAGACGGACGACTGGGATACGATCGCCGGCCCGATCCACATCTCGACCGACGACGTGGAATACATGGACGGCGATCTGTGCGGCGGCAGCGTGCTCATCGCGGGCAATCAGAAGGGGATCGTGGAAGCGGCGGTCAAGTCGGACGTGCGCTGCCTTGTCCTTTGCCAGGTGGACGCGGGCACGGATATTCACAACAGCGCGGCGGAAGCCGGCATTTGCGTGATATCCACCCATTACGATCCTTACCGCGCGTCCCGCATGATCAGCCACGCGATCCCGGTTTCCAATCTGATGAGGACCGAGGGGATCGTCAGCTTTCATATCGACGATTTTTTGGACGACGTGCGCAGCACCATGCTCAAAAGCCGCGCGCCGAGCTATCCCGTTTTGGATTCCGAAGGCAGGGTGCTGGGAACGGTTTCCCGCTTCCATCTGCTGAGCCACAGCAGAAAAAAAGTAATCCTGGTGGACCATAACGAAAGGTCCCAGTCCGTTCCCGGCCTGGAGCAGGCGGAATTGCTGGAGATCATCGACCACCACAGGATCGCGGATCTGCAGACCAAAAGCGCCGTTTATTTCCGCGGGGAGCCGGTGGGCAGCACGACGACGCTGATCGCCTCCCTGTATTTTGAGCACGGGGTGACGCCCAGCCGCAACATGGCGGGCCTGATGGCAGCCGGGATCATTTCCGACACCGTCATGTTCAAATCCCCGACCTGCACGGAAAAAGACAAGCGCATGGCCTACCGGATGGTCCAGCTTTCGGGGATTGACATCGACAAGCTGGGGGAGGAGATGTTCTCCGCCACCGTTTCCACCGAGAACCTGACCCCGGAAGCCCTGCTGATGCGCGATTTCAAGGAATTACAAATCGGGGACAAAAAGGTGGGCATCGGCCAGGTCACCTGCATGAGCTACGACAGCCTGGAGCATTTGCACAACGAGCTTCTCGCCGGCATGGAACGCGTCAGAAGGACCAGGAACTGCGACCTTGTTCTGCTGATGCTGACCCAGATCATCGACGCCGGAACGCTGCTTTTGTATGTGGGGGAAGGCGCGGAGGATCTTCTTGCCCGGGCGTTCACCGGATTTGAATTAAAAAGCGCTGAGCATTACATCGTGCTGCCCGGCGTGATGAGCAGGAAAAAGCAGGTCGTCCCGAATATCTCCGCAGTGCTGGATTAAGCATCGCGCGCCAATCCGAACCCGCCTTAACGGCCGGATTCCTATGGCTTGCTGCGTCATCGTCAGTCGCCGCAGGCGTTGTTGCTAGGGCTTCTTTCCCTTCCCTTGCAGGCCATCCGGACTTCGGCCTATAAGGTCTTTTGCGTCCGGCGGGCCGAATGCGTGGCAAGGCAGGGCGCCGCTGCGCAGGTGCAGCAGAGTGCTGCATCAAGCTACTAAAACACAGCCCTGCCGTGCATTTGGCCCGCCAGACCGGGTTCGGACAGGCGGGCCTTGCTTAACCGCCCGGAGGGACGGCGTAAAGCGTGGTTTTTCCGCTTTTAAAAACCTCTTCGCAGTTTTCCGCGAACCAGGCCTCGTCAACGTCGTAATTCCGCCGTTCGCCGCTGCCGATCAGCACATACTCGACCCCGTTGGCCGTCAGCAGTTTTGCGGACGGCCTTTCGTACATCTCCTCCACGGCGGCCATCTGGCCGTAATAATCCAGCCCGTGGTAATAGAGATAGGACGGCGAGCCGCAGACGATGTTCCTGCCCGCAAGGGCGGCAACGGCGTTGTTGTGGTTGGTGGCGGTTAAAAAGACCGCTTCCTTCGGCGTGTTCTTTACGACGTATTCCGAAAGGGCGACTTCGTCCGCGGAAAAAAGCTGGTAATCGGAAACAACCTCCCGCACGAGGGTCAGCGAGCCGGAAACGGTGCACACCGCGATCGCCAAAACCGCGGCTGCGGCGCGCAGGATGCGCAGGTTCTTCATCCTGTCGTAAACGTCCACCAGATAGCCGGCGACGAGCCCGCAGGTCAGCAGGTGCCAGATGAAAAGCAGTTTGTTGTTGTCATAGGGGTTCGGCTGAAAGACGATCACCTCGCAGACCGCGAGGATCGCAAGCCCGCCGGCATAAAGCCTGCGGCTGTCTTTATCCGCCTTGATCAGGGCGGGGATGATCAAAAGATAGGGCAGGCCGATGTTCTTGATATAGAACCAGAAATAATTGTCCCCGGCGTTGGCCCAGTTCCAGCTCAGCCGCAAAAAGCCCTGCTCGCTGCTCTGTTTGAAGGTAAACAGCAAGAGCTGGGGCAGCGCCAGAACCATGGCGGCGGTGCCGTATATTGCCCAGGAACGCAGCGTCCGCCAGTGGACTCCTTTTTTGACCGCCGCAAAAACCAACAGCACGGCGGAGATAATCCCCAGCGCAAGAAAGGAATGGGTGTGGATCAGCGGCAGGCAGCCCGCCAGCACGCCAAGGGGAAAGAAATAGCGCTCCTCGCCCTCAAAAACCGCGCGGTAAAGCAAAAACAGGCAGGCGAAAAGCAAAGCCCAGCCAAAAAGCGTCGCCCGCTGGGGAATCAGCATGTCCGCGATGGGGTTGACCCACCGGATGTTTTCCTCGACGTAATTCGTGGGGGTTTCATAAAACGCCGTGAAGATCCGGGTGAAGTTCCCGGGGTTTTGCAGGGAGCCTTTTAGAAAATAAAAGATTCCGAAACCCCCGCCGATGAAAAACAGGAAGAACGCCAGGGCGGCTTTTCTGCCGTCCTTTTTCCATTGGCGGAAGAAGAAATACCCCCCAAAAAGCACCGCGCAAAGGGCGAAAGCGGAGGGAAGCATCAGCGCGAAGCGCAGGGGCAGCCCCAGGGAGAAAAGCGCCAAAGAGGCCGATTCGCAAAGGAACGGATACCCGACTGGCGTTTTCGGCAAAATCGAATAATATGGAGGGAAGCCGGACTGGTTCGAGATGGAGGAAATAAACCCGAGATGCATGGGCATATCGCCGAAAGTCGATTGGCCGGTGTGCAGCGAGCCGTCTTCCGCGGGTAAAAGCGTGTGGGTATACAGGATGAAAAGGGAAAGCAGCAGCAGAGGCAGAACGCAAAAAAGAGCGCGGCGGTCGACGGGCTGCGGCTCGGCGAGCCCCGCGCTCCCCGGGCGCTTCAGGAGCAGCAGCGCAAACACCAGCAGCGCCGCCCCGGCGGAAAGGACCACCGAAAGTGTATTGAACCCCAGGGCAAAGGAAAACAGGGCGGGCAGCCACATTGCGGCCGCCAGGCCGATGACAAGGCCCAGCCACCACCGGATCCCCGCCGGCTCCTTTTTGAAAACCAGGCGCGAAACCGACCCGCCCAAAAGCAGGTAACAGAGAAAGACCGCCACTGCCAGCATGAACAAGCCTCCATTTTGGGATTCAACCTGCATTTTAACCCTTTATGGCCGGGTTCACAACAGGATGTTTTTAAAAAAAGAATTTGCAGAAACGGACTGTTTATGCGGGATGAAGGGAAAGCTAGGACGGAAAGGGAGGAGATATCTTGAAAAAACTCGCGCATATCAGGAAATTGCTTATCGCCGCGGTGGTGATTTTCGTCGCTCTGGCGGGATTCTGGATCGGCCGCGTCAGCGCGCCGGAAAGGAGCCCGGTCCAGGGCGAACTCCAGGCGGAAACCACCCCGCCCCCGGTGGAAGTCGCGGCTCCCCCGGAATTCACGCCCCACACCCCCGCCCCGGCGCCTACGGATTCGCCCGCGCCGACTCCGCCGGCTTCGGCGGAGATCCTGCCCGCCTCCGGCACCTATGTGCTCAAGAAGGACGGGAACGGCCTGGTGGTGCTGAAAAACGAGGTGGTGGTCGCGGCGTTTTCCGCGGAATGGTCCCAGCTTCCGGAACAGGTCAAAACCCAGCTCGAAACGGGGATCCTGTTTGAAAGTCTGGACGATATCGAAAGTTATTTAGAGGATTACGAAAGCTGAAGGCAGGCGGAGCGGCCTAGCCTTCGCTTGCGGCGGAAGGAAAGCGCGCCGCTTTTTTGGACTTTGCCGAACTGACCGCAACGCCGCCGATGATCAGCACCGCGCCGAAAACGCCCATCGGGCTGACAGGCTCGTTCAAAAAAAACGCGGCGGAAACCAGCGTCACAAAGGGATTGATATAAATATAATTATTGGTTAGAACAATGCCGATGCGGGACATCGCCATGTTCCAGGTAACATAGCAGACGCCGCTGCCAACAACCCCCAAAAACAGCAGGTTGAAAAGGAACTTGCCCGAAAGCACTGCGGAAACCGGAAAGGGCGCGCCCTCAATCAAGAGAACCGGCAGCGTGGTGAAAAAGCCGTAGAGCATCATCTTCCTGGTCAGCACAACCGGGTGGATCTTGCCGAGCAGAGGCGTGACCCGAACGGAATAGACCGCCCAGCAAAGGGCTGCGCAAAGGGACAAAAGATCCCCGAAGGGGTTGAGCTTCAACACCACCGCGCCGTTGAAAACCACCAGGGCGACGCCGGTAAAAGCGAGCAGGAAGCCCAGAAATATGTTTTTGCCGAGCTTCTTTTCCCCGGTGAAGAAATGCGCCAGCACCGCGGTCAGGATCGGGGCGGAGGCGATGATGATGCTGACGTTTGAGGCGAGCGTAAAATTCAGCGCGTTGTTTTCGGCAAGAAAATAAAGCGTGCAGCCCAAAAGCCCCAGCACGAAAAACCGCGACTCATCCTTGAGGGTCGTTTTTTCCCATTTTGGGCGCAGCGCCCACAAGACGGCGTAGGCGATCAAAAAGCGCGAGCTGATGAGCTGCGCGGGGGTGAGGATTTCCAGCAGGATCTTGCTGGAGATAAACGTGCTTCCCCAGACCAGTATCGTGCAAAGGGCGAGCAGGTTTCCAAAAATAGCGCGCGAATCGCGTTGCATCTCAACCATCCTTCTTTCGGACAATACGCTAACCATTATACAGTCCGGGGACTTCCCGCACAATCCCGAAAAGGCCGCGGCCGTACCCGCAAAAACGGATGCAAAAGGGCGGGCGGGCTTTTCCGCCTTTCCCGGGCTTTATGCGGCGCAAAATAAAAAGGACGGGCAGCTTGACCCGTCCTTTTGCGTGATGATGAAATCAGCCGTTGTACTTCGGGACGATGCCGATCTCGCGCATCTGGTCGATAGCGTCGATGATCTCGGGCGCGGCGCGGGTGCCGATCAGCTCGGCGCCGGCCATGATGAAAGCATAAGCGTTCTGGGGGCGGGGGAACTTGACGCCGGCCACCTTCAGCTTGCAGTTTGTCCCCTTCAGCGTTTTCTTCATAACGAGGAACTGGTCCATGGAGGGGCCCTCGAACTGGCCGGAGGAGGTCTTTGCGTAATCGATGCCCGCTTCAAGGACCATTTTGCAGCCGGTGGCAATTTCTTCATCCGTCAGGAAGTTGACTTCGAGGATGCACTTGGTGAGGTTGCCCTGGGCGGCTTTCTTGAAGACTTTGAGCTCTTCCTCAACATCCTTGTACTTCTTGGAGCGCAGTGCGCCGATGTTCATGACGATGTCCAGCGCGGTGGCGCCCAGCTTGACGGCCTCTTCGGTTTCAAGACCCTTCAAGTAAGCGGTGCTCGCGCCGAAGGGGAAGGCGAGTCCCACGCCGAGATGCACGTCGGTCCCGGCCAGCTCTTCCTTCATCACGGGGAGCCAGTAGTTGGTGGCCGCATAAAAAGCGGCGCAGTTATACTGCTTTGCAAGGCGGCAGCCTTTCCTTATGTCGTCCTCGGTGCTGTTTTTCGGCAGCACGGAGAAGTCAAATAACTTGCCGAGTTCCCATTTGTTGAGCTTGGAAAGATCAACCATCGATTTTGCCTCCTGAAATAAAATGCTTTAGAAATGCCTGTTTGGGGGTATCGTGCTCCCCCTGCTTTCTATGCTAACACCTCTTTTTGATGATGTCAACAGCCGAACAAAAATGTCGCAAAAACGTGCGCACATATGTTGAAGTGTGATAATCTTCTCGGAAACCGCGTAAAATGGCAGAACTGAAAACGTGCGCAGCCTGTGGATCAAAATAAAATGCGGCAATGCGTTCCAGAATGAACGCGCTGTTTGGGGTATGCTTGGCTGGAGTTTCGCCGGCATACGGCGTTTGCCGCGCCGCCGGAGAAAAGGTCGGTTATTGCAATTGCTTGCGAAAATAGAACGTTGCGAACGCATATATGAGAAAACTACGGTCGCGCAGATGAATTCTAATTCCTTTTATTTGCCATGCTATTGACAAGAGCGATCAGATGCAGTATCTTATATATACAAGTATAGCACAAGTTGCGCTTGGCACAAGTCCAATCTTCCAGCTTAACCGAAAAACCCAAACTTCAGGAGGACAAATCATGATCGGATGCACACTGAAGACCTTTGGCGCTCCCGCCGTGCGCGGAGACGAGGGCTATGTTAACCGTGCAATTGACACTGCAATCTCCCTCGACGACTATAAGGCGCTGAAGGACATCGTAAAGTTTGTCGGCGTGACCGACGAGTTCAAAAACGTCATTGAAACCTTTAAAACCCCCGAAGGCGAAACGCCCGCCGGCTTCCGCCGCGAGTACTGCCTGGCGGCGGACGGCGTGCTGCTCGTTGATCTTGTCCGCGATATCTCCTACGACAAAAACGGCAAACTTCGCCCCACCAGGGTGCTGTTCTCCGCCGACTCGGCCAACCCTTACGAAGTTGCGCCCATCAGCCCCCTGCTGGCCAACCTGACCTGCAACCCCGGCATCGTTTACGATCTGTTCATCAACAATCCCAAGGCGAACGTCGGCGGGCTGTATAAGGACCGCGACGAAGTCATGGCCGAACTGGGCCGCGTGCTCGGACCGGGCTGCGACATTTCCGTCGAGCTGAACAACCCCTTCGAAAAGGATTTCAACCTGATCCTTGAGGAGACCGCCAAGTTCAGGGAGATGTTCTCCAAGTACCGCGTGGTTATCAAGGTTCCCCACACCGGCGCCGTCACCCCCGAAAACGTCGGCCAGCTGCTGGAAGGCGACAAGAAGCTCGCCAACGGCTATACGGACGTTAAGACCGCCGAGGCTCTGCGCGGCCACAACCTGACCCTGAAGCTGACCGAAGCGGGCTACCGCATCAACTTCACCCTGATGTTCGAGCCCTATCAGACCCTGCTCGCGCTCCAGGCCCGGCCGTACTTCATCAACACCTTCCTGCGCCACCGCCTCGTGCAGTCCACGGGCATGAAGAAGTTTGTGGACGCTTACGAAGCCACGGGCGACAAGAAGCAGCTCGAAGCCCTGAAGGCTTTCCTTTATTCCTGTGATTTTTACGCCCCCGCGGAGGTCGAAAAGATCGCGCTGGACGATGCTTACAGCTTCGCGAAGGACGCGATCAAGTACCGCAAGTTCGAAACGGCGGAAGGTTCCGACGGTCTGGACGGCATGCGACACAACCTGCGCGTGCTGCGCGGCTGCAACATGCCCGACACCCGCCTGATCGTCTGCTCGATGGAAGGCCCGAACAACTATCCGGATATCGACAAGCTCCTGGTCGAGCCGGAATTCGCGGATATGAACCACAAGGTCGTCATCACCGCCGAGCCCAACTATCTGGCCCGCTTCACCTCTACCAACCAGGTGACCTCTTACCAGCGCCGCTTCATGAATGCCGCCAAGGGCCAGAAGTAACCGCCGATAGCCGCAAACCCCAAAGACCGCCCCAAACGGGCGGTCTTTGCCTGTCAAAGAACCCCGCCGTGGGGTTTCAGGGGCCGAGATTCAACGAAAACTGATGACACGAGCCGAAATCACAGATTTCGGCATCTTACCAAGGATTGATGCTGGCTGCGCCGACGACCGGGGCGTCAGTTTTACCGTCCTATTTCGGTCACTTGTGGCCGAAATTCCCTTGCGCTCCAGCGAAGCGGCCTGCGGACCGCTTTGACGCTCTGAAAGCCGCCCCAAACGGGCGGTCTTTTTGCTGTCTGCCGGGGCGAAAAAGAGCGGGGCCGGCATTCATGCCCGAAATTTCCTTGCGCGCCAGCGTGAACCCACGGCGGCAAAGCCCGCAGGCCTTTGGCGACGCCCCAAGATTGGCAGTACTGCCAGCCGTTTACACTGTTTTGCCCGCAAAAAACCTGTTATGCTGTATATATCATTGTTGGATAGGGAGAGACAGATGGAAGCGGTGCTGATTCTTTATGCGGCGGCCATACCCGCCGTGCCTTTCTGGGGTTTTTGTCATTTCAAAAAAGGGGAGAAACCGGGCTTTGCGGCAATATGCCTCGCGCTGACCCTTTTCCAGCTCCTGATAAGCGGTTACGCGGTCTACGTCAAATTCTTTGCCTGATTCAGCGTGCGGCTTTGTATTCTTCGAGGGCCTTCGCCAACTGATCCGGGCAGGAGCTTGATCCCTTGCAGGGGATCCCCTTGAGCTTTTCGATGACGTCGTCGATCCTCATGCCGACAACCAGCCGGCTGATGGCGGCGACGTTTCCCTTGCAGCCGTCGTGGATGCGGCAGGAGGATATGATGTCTCCGTCGAATTCAAGGTCGATGCTGGTCGAGCAGGTTCCGTGGGTCTTATAAGTAAACATTGCAATTCTCCATGTGTTTTTCGGTATTGTAACGCAGTTTGAGATTGAATGGCAATAGAAATGCTCTGCTGCCGAACAAATGGGGCCGCATACCCAATCATCGCGGATGCGGCGAATAATCAGTAAGCCTATAATAAATCAGGTAAGTTCAAGGATACAACTAACAAGAAACAAAAACGATCTATAAGGAGCTCTGCGCCCGGCGCGCAGACTCCTTTTGCGCTCTGGCGAAAAAATGTATCCGTGTGGTAAAATGGAGCAAAACAGGAAGGTGGAAGAAAGGACCGCAATGACCATAAACGAATATCAGAAACTTGCCATGACAACCCTGAACCCGGATTTATCAACGAAAGACGTGCTCATCAACGGCGTAATGGGGCTGTGCGGCGAATCCGGAGAAGCGATCGATATCGTAAAAAAACATTTGGCCCAGGGGCACGAACTAGATCGGGAGGCCCTGGCAAAAGAATTGGGGGACATCGCCTGGTATCTTGCCGAAACCGCCACAGCCCTGGGCTATTCGCTGGAGGCCGTCTTTCAAATGAATGTAGACAAGCTGAAAGGCAGATACCCCGAAGGGTTCGACAGGCTCAAATCCGTCTCCCGGGATGGAACGGACGCCTGAACCGCGGAGTAAGATAAAGGGAGTGAATGAATTGTTTGATATTATCGACGCAGAGCAGCGGCATTTTCCGGCCATCAGGGCGCTTTTCAAAAAGGAGCTGTCAAGGGAGGCGATTCCTGCCTGGAGCGCGGACGAGGACGATTATCCGGTCTGCATGCTGCCGGAGGATCTGGGCTCGTCCCTGGTGATGCTGGACGACGCGGGGAAAGCGGTCGCCTATGCGGCCTACCACGAAGCGTTCGAGGAGGTGGAGGACCTTCCATGGAAATGCGGGGGAAAAGCGGCGTATTTCCACCGCCTGCTGGTCGACCATGACCAGCGTGGGAAGGGCCTTGCGCGCAGGATAATCGAAGAACTCATCGCCAGGGCCAGGCGGCTGGGCTGCGAATGCTATCGTTTTGTCGTTTATCCGGACAATGAGAAGGCGATCGGCGTTTACAACAGGCTGGGGATGAACTGCCTCGGCGAGGCGAAAAGCCCCTGGGCGCAATACGGGGACGGCGGGGTCATTCTGCTTTATGAGGCGCCGATCTGACGCAGGGCCGCTGTTTTGAAACCGCTTTTTGCAGCGGCGGGATGTTTTGCGACCAAGGCTTTGGGCGCGAAAACCAAGCGGAGGGCCGCGCTTTTGTGCCCGTTTGCCGTTTGCGGGTCCCCAAAACAGGCCGCCTGCCCCCCGCGTGAATCGGGCGCTCGGTTCCCCCTTGCCTTGTTTTGCACAAATTTGTCATACTTTTTTTCTTGTATGCCATCCCATATCTATCAAAGTTTTGAGAAAATTGAATAAAATCGCGAAATACACTTGCAATCTTGGAAAAAGCAGGGTATAATAAAGCCGGATCAAGTGTTCGAGATTATGAGAGACACGAATAGGAACTTTTTTCCTGTTTCATGTCTCTTTTTCTATCCCTTTTTGACAGGAATGAAAGGGACGGATGATCTCCCTGCACGTTTCGAACAATTCTAGACGAAAGGCGGACCGATAGCGTATGGAAAAAACTTATTACGAATCCTTCGAACGTATGGAGGACTTTATGACCCGCGCGTTTACTGCCATTGGCGTTCCCGCGGAGGAGGCCAAGACCTGCGCGGCCGTTCTGATCGAATCCGACAAACGCGGCATCGACTCCCATGGCGTTGGGCGCTTTAAGCCCATCTATATCGACCGTATCAACGAAGGCATCCAGTTCGTAAACACCCAGTTTGAGATCGTTCGCGAGACCAGAACGACCGCAGTGGTGGACGGACACGACGGCATGGGCCACGTCATCGGCGTGCGCAGCATGCAGATGGCCATCGACAAAGCCAAGGAATACGGCATGGGCATGGTGGCCGTGCGCAATTCCACCCACTACGGCATCGCCGGCTATTACGCCATCATGGCGGCCAGGGCGGGCATGATCGGCATCACCGGCACCAACGCCCGCCCCTCGATCGCGCCCACCTTCGGCGTGGAAAACATGCTGGGCACGAACCCGCTGACCATCGGCTTCCCCACGGATGAAGCGTTCCCCTTCATCATCGACTGCGCGACCTCCATCACCCAGCGCGGCAAGATCGAGCACTATGCCCGCATCAAACACGAGATGCCCGTCGGCTGGGTGATCGACAACGACGGCAAACCCGTGACCGACCCGGAAGTGGCCCTCAAGGGCTTCGGCACAGGCGCCTGCGCGCTGGCGCCCCTTGGCGGCATCGGCGAGGATCTGGCCGGCTACAAGGGCTACGGCTATGCGACGGTGGTGGAAGTCCTGTCTGCGGCATTGCAGGGGGGCACCTTCCTCAGGGCGCTCAACGGCTTCGATCCGGACGGCAGCAAGCGGCCGTACCATCTGGGCCATTTCTTCATCGCCATCGACATCAACGCCTTCACCGCGGTGGAGGAATTCAAAAAGACCGCGGGAGACATCCTGCGCGACCTGCGCGGCTCCAAAAAGGCCAAGGGCCATGATCGGATCTACACAGCGGGCGAAAAGGAATACCTGGCGTTCCTCGAGCGCAGCAAGAACGGCATTCCGCTCAACGCGGCGGTCCGCAAATCGCTGTCGGATGCCCGCGACCAGCTGAAGGTAGACTTTAAATTCGTTTGGGAGGACTGACAACATGACGGACGCGCAGAAGAAGGCCCTGGAACTACATGAGCAATGGCGCGGCAAGATCAGCGTCGAACACACCTGCCCGGTCTCCACGAGGGAAGACCTTTCGATGGCCTATACGCCCGGCGTTGCGGAACCCTGCAAGCTCATCAGCAAGGATGTCGACCTCAGTTACACATACACCCGGCGCTGGAACCTCGTCGCAGTGGTGACGGACGGCACAGCCGTCCTCGGGCTGGGGGATATCGGCCCGGAAGCCGGCATGCCCGTTATGGAGGGCAAGTGCGTGCTGTTCAAGGCTTTCGGCGGCGTGGACGCGTTCCCCCTGTGCATTCGCAGCAAGGACCCGGACGAGATCGTCAAAACGGTGGCGCTGCTCGCGGGAAGCTTCGGCGGCATCAACCTTGAGGATATCTCCGCTCCCCGCTGCTTCGAAATCGAGCGCAAGCTGAAAGAATGCTGCGACATCCCGATTTTCCATGACGACCAGCACGGCACGGCCGTCGTCGTCGCCTCCGGCGTGTTCAACGCGCTGAAGGTCGTCGACAAGAAGATCGAGGACGTCAGGGTCGTCATAAACGGTTCCGGCGCGGCGGGAATGTCCATCGCCAATTTGATAATGGCACTGGGCGTGCGTCACCTGTATATGTGCGACAGCAAAGGCGCGCTCTATGAAGGGCGCGAGGGCATGAATTCCTTTAAGCAGGAGATCAGCAAGGTCACCAACCGCGAAAAGATCAAGGGCGGACTTGCCGAACTCATGGTCGGGGCGGACATCTTCATCGGCGTTTCCGCGCCCGATATCGTCACAAAAGAGATGGTTCAGTCGATGAACCCCGATCCGATCATCTTTGCGATGGCCAATCCCATCCCCGAGATCCATCCGGACCTCGCCCGCGAAGCGGGCGCGAAGGTGATCGGCACCGGCCGTTCGGACTTCCCGAACCAGATCAACAACGTGCTGGCTTTCCCGGGTATTTTCCGCGGAGCGCTGGATGTGCGCGCGTCCGACATCAACGAGGAAATGAAGGTTGCCGCCGCCAGGGCCATTGCCGGATTGATCACCCCCGAAGAGCTGAGCGCAGACTATGTGATCCCTGCCGCGCTGGATCCCCGCGTTCGTGACGCGGTTTCCAAAGCGGTTGCGGATGCCGCCCGCAAAAGCGGCGTAGCCCGTATCTAGTCCCAACGGTTCCCCAAGTTTTCCTCCCTTCAAAGCATGGCAGGGTCCGATTTTGGGCCCTGCCATGTCCTTTGCGTCGTTTGCAGCCCGGTTTTGCCTGCTGGCCTCAAACGAAAACCCGGTTTTTTCCATTGCCCGGCAGGCCCTGCGGATTTGCAAATCCTTGCGTCCGTTTTTTAAAAAGGGCTTGCATTTGCGGGCACGATTGCGTATAATAACACTTGCGCAATGGTTCCGCAATAGTCTGGTGCCGCTGAGGCGACTGGGTGTGGCGCAGTTTGGTAGCGTGCTTGAATGGGGTTCAAGAGGCCGGAAGTTCAAATCTTCTCACCCAGACCATGAAAACCCCCGTAAACAATAAGTTTACGGGGGTTTTGCTTATTTTGACTCAGACGTAGAAATTTTATTTTGGGTGTAATTTGAGTGTAGTAAGCCTTAAAAACCCTTGCTATTTTCTGCCACATACTGTTGATGGTTTCACGCAATTTTTGAATATCCGGATGATTGCAGACCTTGTCTGTGAAGCCCGGGTCGGTATGACCGCCCACCAATGCCATGCCTTTCGATCGCTGCCCTTCTACATATATGAAACACAGTACCAATCTATATGGGTTTGCATATTATGTAACACGGAAGATAGACTTAGGCTCTCTTAACCTTTGCAGGCGCTGCGAACGGGAATTGTACCGCATAAGACATAGCGGCCGTTTATCAGCGCTTTGATACGGGTGAATGATATCCCATCTCCTGCGATAGCCTAGGCATCTTCGTGTGAAAGCAATATCACAAGGGTGTATAAAGAGAGGAGCTATCCTTAAAATGTATAGAAACAAAGGTATTCCATACAAAAATGGACAGCAGGGCCATAGACAGCAGTGCTGCTGTCCTCGGTGTTGTTCGGCAAACCGTATGCGGCCCTGTCAAGCGAACCCGTCATGTTCACCGCATGACAATAAAGTATGCCAAGAACAGGAACAAGGCAATTTAAGCCAGTGCCAGGGAGATCAGTCTCAGGATCTAGGTGATTCTACCCAGGCGCAGGGCGACCAATCCCAGACGCAAGGACAGTGCCAAAAACAGGGCGATCAATCGGAGACCCAGGGTGACCTGTCCGCATCCCAGGGCGACCAGTGCCAAAAGCAGGGTGATCAATCGGAGACCCAGGGTGACTTGTCCGCGTCCCAGGGCGACCAGTGCCAAAAGCAGGGCGACCAGTCGGAAACCCAGGGTGACTTGTCCGCGTCCCAGGGCGACCAGTCCCAGACGCAGGGCGACCAGTCGGAAACCCAGGGGGACCTGTCCGCATCCCAGGGCGACCAGTCCCAGACGCAGGGCGACCAGTCGGAGACCCAGGGGGACCTGTCCGCATCCCAGGGCGACCAGTCCCAGACGCAGGGCGACCAGTCGGAGACCCAGGGGGATCTGTCCGCATCCCAGGGCGACCAGTCCCAGACGCAAGGCGACCAGTCGGAAACCCAGGGGGACTTGTCCGCGTCCCAGGGCGACCAGTCCCAGACGCAAGGGGACCAGTCGGAAACCCAGGGTGACCTGTCCGCGTCCCAGGGCGACCAGTCCCAGACACACGGGGACCAGTCGGAAACCCAGGGTGACTTGTCCGCCTCCCAGGGCGACCAGTCCCATACGCATGGCGACCAGTCGGAAACCCAGGGTGACTTGTCCGCGTCCCAGGGCGACCAGTCCCAGACGCAAGGGGACCAGTCGGAAACCCAGGGTGACCTGTCCGCGTCCCAGGGCGACCAGTCCCAGACACAAGGGGACCAGTCGGAAACCCAGGGTGACTTGTCCGCATCCCAGGGCGACCAGTCCCAGACGCAGGGCGATCAATCGGAGACCCAGGGTGACTTGTCCGCGTCCCAGGGCGATCAATCCCAGACGCAGGGCGGCCAGACGGAAACCCAGGGTGACCTGTCCGCGTCCCAGGGCGACCAGTCCCAAACGCAGGGCGGCCAGACGGAAACCCAGGGTGACCTGTCCGCCTCCCAGGGCGACCAATCCCAGACGCAGGGCGGCCAGACGGAAACCCAGGGTGACCTGTCCGCCTCCCAGGGCGACCAATCCCAGACGCAGGGCGGCCAGACGGAAACCCAGGGTGACCTGTCCGCCTCCCAGGGCGACCAGTCCCAAACGCAGGGCGGCCAGACGGAAACACTTGGGGACCAGTCTCAAACGCAGGGTGGAGAAGCACAAGGCGATCAGACACAAGGCGATCAGACGCAGGCCATGAATGGTCATGGCGGACAGATGCAGGGCGAACAGAATCAAACAATGACAGGCCATGGCGGGCAAACACAGGGCGACCAAACGTTATCCAGCAGCCCCACCATTGCGACTCCTGTCAACGTGAGCGGGGTTAACGTGAACGTTACAGTTTCGTGCGATGACGTTTGTAAAGAGAACTCCCGCGACAGCTGTAACGATTGCCGGCTTGAATGCAGAAACGCAATCAGTTCCTTGCTTTCTCTGATAAGAACATTTTCGCTCGCGATAACGGAACCATCATCATCGCTGATCGGGTTCTATTCCTGTGGACTTGAAACTTCACCAGATGTTGGAAACCTCGGCAGCGTCACAGACTGCACTTTTGTGGTTTCCCCTGAATCGGAAGGAAATGAGATAACGGTTCTTATAGATACTCTGGAGGCTTTATCCTTTGAACCGGTCACGGCAACGCCTAATCTTTTTTCGCTGTTGCTGGCCTATTTGCAAGCACTGCCCGTTTCTGCCAATGACCAGAACGGTTCCAATGACGCTTGCTGCACCAGAAACGTATTGAGTCAGTTGCAGCCCTATTACGCTGCGGGAATTCAGCTTCAAATCAATCTTGCAAAAACGTCATTTGTGGGATATATCTACAAAATAAATAGCGGTATTGTATATTTGGTTGATGATCTTGCTTCCCCAACACAAATAGATGCAATACCAGTTTGCAAAATTTTGAGTTTTCAACCGCAATAACGTTACGAGCAACAAAGAAAGGAAACGATTATGTCAAAAATACTCGAAAGCGCGAAAATATCCGATATTATTCGATCGGCAACACAGAAAATTACAAGCCAGACAGAAGCCTTTATTAAGTCTGTTGCAGGCAAGCCTGTCGGAACCGACACAATATCCATAATGGTAAATGGAGACAAGATCATTCTAAACCAGAGCGACTATAAACTGCTGAAAGCGCAGAACGATGCGGTCAAAATAAAAATGAAAGAAGATATTATGGCGCTCACCGGCAAACACAAAGAAAGTTTGAAGTAGAGGCGGACCAACAGCCTCTCTTTACCCTTAATCATCTTGGCGCCAACCGCAGGTTCAATTTCAGGGAATAGCTTAAAAGCGTTCCCTGTTTTGGGTAACGGAAACGATCAAAATGGCGGGAATGCATGCGCATGGAATGGTTTTTTAGAATAAAGCGCATAAAGACTGTTTCGCAAAGGGAACAGGACGAATGCGCGTTTCTTCATATTGATCGGTTCTGATTGGGATGGTTTGGAAGAAAATACATCATACCGGCATCCATATCGGGAAGGGCAAAGCGATAAAAGCCAGCTCCGGCAAAGGGCGCGTCATCATCCGCGATCTTTGGGGCGGCCCGAGTGCCCCTGTCTTCATGTTTCAGGGCGTATCGACGGATACAAGGCCTGTCACAATCTGTGCCTAAATAACTGGCAATGACAAATCAACCCGCGCTATGGATAGGGCTTAACCATTTCAATATAATGAAATAAAAAACGGTATCCAATAGGTCTGGATACTTCAAAGGATGGCGCCATGAAAAAACGGTTCATTGCGAGCGTATTATCAGCAATTATTTTTCTGACACTTGCGGCATGCGCCGCCCAAAGTTCCCGCCCCGAGGAGACTGCAGCGGTTCGTCCGCAAAGCGAACCGGGGCCGGTTACGGTCAGCCATCCCCTGGAATCCAAAGAACAGCAGACTATGAATGCAGCGGCCGCGGCGGCGGTGCGCCGGTACGTGGAAGCCCGTATAAAAACGGACGCCTTCGTAGCGGCTGATTTTCACGCCATGTCCGCCGATGCGAGAGCCCAAATGATCAATGAGCTGGCTCAACTTTGGGAAGCCGCGCTGGATCAGGCAACAGCCCTCCAAAACAGCGCGAGCGCGATGAAGGATCCGGCATCGAAAGGTATGGCGGCGGCGTTTCTGAGCGCTTCTGCGGGCAAGCGCTGCTCGGTCCGCGCCTTGTCTGTTGACAGCGGGGCGGCAGGCGCACCGGCGAACACCTTCGACCCGAAATCCTGGGCGGAGAACTTCACCAAGCAGTACGATTCCATCAAAGGCGCCAATACGATCAAGCAGCTTGCCGCCCAACTGGGCACAGACGCCAAGGAGGCGTACGCGCAATTGACGCTCGCGCAGGATATCATCCGCAGCGGCGCCGCGGAGGATGCCGCCTACTATGATCAGCTGACAAAAATAGCCCAAGCCACAAAGACGGCATGCAAGGTCGGGTTGTTTGTCACCGCCACAATTGCAACAGGAGGCGGCACGCTGGGAACCCTCGCGGCAAGCAGCATGACGCTGGGCCAAGCGGGCGCTGTGATCGTCGGCGGTACCGATTGCATCGTGGATGTCGCTACCACCGGAAGCACGATTATTCTGGGCGAAGGCAGCCAGGTCACCGTGGCAGCCGAGGATCTCAAGGATAAGCTCGCCCCGTTATCGGCGGTGGTCGGCCTCGTAACCTTCAATCCCGCGTCAACCGGCGAGCAGATCGCTTACATCGGCGATACGCTGGCCGACTGGTTTTTTGAAGGGAAAATTCTAGGAGTCAAAGTGGCGGGCGATTCCGACGGCATGTCGGTGATGGTCAACGCCATCACCACAGCGGGCAAGACCCCGCAGCAGATCGCGCAAGAGCTCCAGAAATCCGGCTTTATCGCTCCCCAGGCCACGCCCGCCCCCGCTTCCGAAAGTCCAACCCCCGCACCCGCAACGCCCGCCCCATCAATTGAACCCGCGGTGCCGTCTGCGGCCCCTCCCGAATCGCCTGTAACGCCCTCCTTCGAAACCCCCGCGCCCACGGCCGAAGCCGTGGCGCCGTCTGCGACCCCCTCCGAATCGCCGCCTTCCGGTGATACGGCGCTCACAGCCGAGGAAATCAGCGGCACGTATACGGTAAAGGCGACGAACATCAGTTATACAGCGCAGTTTTCCGTTTCTGGCAACACCGCTACCTTCAGCAATCCTGAAGGCAGCCTGACTTTCTCCGTCTTGGGCAACACTTTAACCGCCGGAGCCTCCAAAGTGTTCAAATCGTTCGTTATCACATTCAGCCGGGAAGACGACGGGTCGATCGTGGGTAAGGGCACGATGATCATTGGTAAGAATACCGTTAACTACACGTTCACGAAGGTGCGATAGAAGTGGTATCTTTGATGAAATAAAACCGTTGGCGGCAAGCGCGCCGAAATGGAATATGGATACACAAAGATAGGATAGTATTCGGATAGAACAAATCCGGGGCATCCGGTATCCTCAACCGTTGGCAATAAGTTGATCTTTATTCAATATGAGGTGATCCGCATGACCTATCCCATACGGCTGAAAACAGGCTTCTTTGAAACGGCGGCCTATTCGCTTTCGGTCGTTTCCGGCGCCATCCGTCTCGACCCGGCGGACGGAACGCCGGGCGATGCCGTCGTGATCGCCGGGGCCGAAATCACCGCCGTTACGCTCGGCAGAAAAACGCGCCCCGGCATAGAGATACAGACCCAGGAAAACACTTTTTTCGGCACGTTTGCCAATGAAATTGACCGCAAAAAGCTGGAAAGCGATCTCCGCGAAGCCTTCGGCGGCCGGGTGGCCTCCGAAACGGAATAAAGGCGGCACGGGTTACGGAAAAGCCGCGATGATATCGGAGAGGGATACGCCGAATCGTGTTATGCCGCAAAAAGGTAAATAACGACACGATTGCCGGCTGCTGTTTTAACCCGTCAGAATGGTGGAAAAGCACTATCTTGAAAGGTGGCGGTTATTTATGAAAAAGCAGCATTCTCCGTATTGGTTGTATTGACCGCGCTATCCCTACTTTTTAGTGGGATGCAAGGATACTATGGGAAGCTTCAAGCCCGGAAGCTTCGGCAAAAAGCCCGGAGAAAAGGCGATGGTTGAGGCCATCACCAAAAAGTACGGGGATTTGTCCCAAAAGGGTGAACCGCGCTTCCTGGAAGCGAGAATGACTTCAGCCGTTCAGGACTTCATCCCCGTCGATACTCTAAAGACGCGCAAAAGCACTATGCGTGGAGATCATCGAGGCGCCACGGCCGCTGTGCCGCCGCCCGTTGAGGACGGAAAAATCGGATTGCCGGCACTTATACAATCGGGCAGACGGTAGAAATTATGGTTAACCCAACCAGACCGTCCGAGATCAATAAAAAAGTCAAAAGCAGCAAAACGGATACCGTGCTGCTGTGCATCGGCGTGGTGATCGGCGCCTCCGGGCGGCGCTGCTGATGCTCAAATAGCCGTTAGGAATTGAGAGGGAGGCAGTTAAAATCCGCCCGGCCATTTTTACCCACAATCAACATTCGCAGTTTAGCTCGCGGGATTTGAACCCAGCGGGTTTTTTCCCGTTATTCTTTGAATCATTCTAACGTTATGACTTCAGCAGCCGGATATAATCGGATAGCGTTTTTGCAATTTTGCGATTATTGGGGCTGTTATACGCTTTGTCTCCGGCCATATGCGTCAAATAATCCCAGAAAGCGGCCGTCATATTCTTTTGGCCGATTGTAAAATGAAGTTGGACACTTGCAGAAAAGATCCATAGTGATATTTTCCCGTGGTAGAATGGAGTTCTCACACACCCATATCTACAAAGGAGGCAATCACTATGGACTGCCAAGAGTATACCACAGGGGAAAGAGAGCGTAAACGGGGGCAGCATTTAGGGTTGTCCGAACGTGGGGCCATACGGGTGCTACACCGACAGGGGTTCTCCCAAAGGAAGATTGCCAAAGTGGTGAACTGCTCGCCGACAACGGTAGGCAATGAGCTAAAACGAGGCACAGCGCCGCGCAAATCCAACAAAGGCCGTGCACCCTGCTATTCGGCAAAACGAGGGGAAGCGGTATACAAAGCCAATCGGCAGAGAAGCCGCAGAAGAAAAAAGTTGGGCTGCTGCCAGGATTTTCTGGACTGGGTGGTAGCGCAATTTCGGGAGCATGACTGGTCTTTTGATGCCTGCGCGGGCTATGCCAGGCGACATAAACTGTTTGCGACGGATGAGATGGTTTGCAGCAAAACACTATATAACGCGCTGTGGAGCGGAGAACTGCCACTATCTCTGACCGATATGCCCGAGGTATTGAAGCGCAAAAGCCACAAGAACAAGCCCCGGGAGAATAAGCGGATTTACGGCACCAGCATCGATGAGCGCCCGGCTGTTGCAAGCGGGCGTACCGAGATAGGCCACTGGGAGGGCGATACCGTTGTAGGGCATCGCGCAGGCAAAGAGGCTGCTATCTTGTCTCTCGTGGAAAAGAAAACCCGGCACTACATCGCCCTGCTCATCGAGGGCAAGACCAGCGAAGCAGTTATGGCGGCAATGACCGCATTGCAAGAGGAATATGGCAATCGGTTTTCCGAGGTGTTCAAGACGATTACGCTGGACAATGGTTCTGAGTTTTCTGATTTTGCAGCCGTTGAGCAATGGGGCACAAAGGTGTTTTTCGCCCATCCGTACACCTCGTGGGAGCGTCCGCAAAATGAGCGTCACAATGGCCTATTCCGCTTGTATGTGCCCAAGGGAACCTCCATGAGCAACTACTCCGCCGACTACATCCTGCGCTCGGCAGACCAGCTCAATGGTCGTCCTCGCAAAATACTGGGCTACAATACCCCCGAAGAACTCTTTGACGCCTTTCTCGATGAGCTCTACACCGCAGCCTGACGCCGCCCGGACCCGCTTCCGCACTTGCCTACGGCTCCTACTCCAGCGGAGCCGGCAACCTCACACTCCTGCGACCACGGGGGTGTCCAACTTGCACTTGCAATTTGCCCTTAAAAAATTCCCCCCAAAGCCGCCCTGCTAGGCGGGCGCTTTGAGGGGAAAAAACACGCGTCTCATAAACGGGTCAAAGAAGACACGTTCGCACACAGCCATCGCAAATCTGAAAGGAGCGCACCATGAAGAAATTCCTGAACGATCCCGCAACCTTCGTAAAGGAAATGATCGAGGGCATCAATCTGGCGAACCCCGGCAAGTATATTTACAAGCCGGAGTTCAACATCCTTGCCCGAAACGACATCCCCGCCGACAAGGTCGCCATCATGCAGGGCTCAGGGTCCGGCCACGAACCCGCCCACATCATGTGCGTGGGCAAGGGCATGCTGGACGCCGCCTGCCCCGGCAACGTATTCGCGGCGCCGCCCATGGATTACGTGTATGAGTGCACCAAGCTGATCGCCAACGACGCCGGCGTGCTGCACATCATCAACAACTACCAGGGCGACAGGATGAGCTGGGATATGGGCCGCGAAATGGCGGAGGCCGAAGGCATCAAGATCGGCACCGTCATCGTGGACGACGACGTATCCGTGCAGAACAGCACCTATACCGTGGGCCGCCGGGGCGTAGCAGGCAATTTCTTCGTGATCAAGTGCTGCGCCGCGGCCGCCGAGCGCGGGAAGAACCTGGAAGAGGTTGTCGAGGTGGGCAAGAAGGTGAACGCCAACGTCCGCTCGATGGGCATGGCGCTGACCGGCTGCATCCCGCCTGCCAAGGGCACCCCGCTCTTTACCCTGGCCGACGACGAGATCGAGATCGGCATTGGCATCCACGGCGAGCCCGGCCGCAGGCGCGACAAGTACAGGCCCGCCAACGAGATCGTGGATGAAATGTTCACCGCCATTTACGGGGATCTGCCCTTTGCTTCCGGCGACCGGGTGGCCGTCATGGTCAACGGCATGGGCGGAACCCCCATCAGCGAGCTTTACCTCCTCTATGGCGTCGTCGCGAAGAGGTGCGGGGAGAAGGGCCTGACCGTGGTGCGGAACTATGTGGGCAACTACTGCACCAGCCTGGAGATGCAGGGATTCTCCCTCACCCTGCTGAAGCTGGACGACGAGATGGAAACGTATCTTGCCGATCCTGCGGAGTGCGCCATCCACGTATTCTGATCAAAAGGATTCGTTTGACCGCCCGGGCGGCCTAAAAAGCGCGCGGGAAACGGCTTTTTCCACAGGATTCCCCGGGAGCGGCATGGCCCGCTCCGGGGCAAACCAAGAAGGGCGGCAGGTTCCAGTGGGGGTTGAACAAACCCCGGAATCTGCCGCCCTTTTTGCGTGCGGGCGGATGATTCAAGTCTTTGCCGCGCGAGGAACAAAGACGCGAAAGGGGATTCGCCCGAACGGAGGGCAAAATGCCTTGCAGCGGGAAAACAACCGCCAAACCACGGCGTAATAAAATCAAAAAAATGCTGATTGACGAACGGGAAAACCGCCTTCACTCAACGTGCACGTCAAATCCCTGTTCCCTCATTTTGCGCAGATAACCCATCAGCTCCTTGCGCGAATTGACGCCGAGTTTCCAATAGATGCGCTTGTTGTGAGTTTTGATCGTATTGATGGAAAGACATAAAATCTGGGTGATCTCTTTCGCGTCATACCCCTGCACATACAGGTTGAACACCGATTTCTCCGCGCGGGAAAGCGTTTCAAATTTCCGGGAAAACTCAAGGAACATCGCTTCCGCGTCCGGTCCGGGGCGCCCGGCTTCAATGCCGGCGCTTTTCGGTTCTTTCCGCTCCGCGTTTGCCGCGGCGTCCTTCTCCGCCAGAAAAGCAAAAAGGTCGTCAATCTCTCTGATATGGGTCTTTGTGTATTCGGCGAGCCCCTGGGTTTTCATCTTGTCGATGCTGTGGAGCACGGGGGCGAGATAGCGGCGGCTGATCAGCGAGGCCGCGCCGACGCTCAAAACCAAAAGGAAGACGAGCAAAAGCAGGATGGGAATGTTCCGGCTCATGGCGTATCCGTTCAGATCGCTTTCCGGCAGCATGACGGCGACCGCCCAGCGCTCGCCGCTGTGCGCCGCGTTTTTCGGGTAAAGGTTGATTTCCTGATACAGGCCGCAAAAGCGCAGGCCGCCGGGCGCTGCGAAGGTCGTCATCCCGGCGTTTTGCGAGCCGGCGGTCAGGGTGCTGTCCGTCAGGCCGGATTTTTCATCGTAACTGCCGGCAAACATGGCTGCGGACGCGTCCAGCGTATCGCCGCTGATCGGCGCAAGAAGGGAGAAAACCCGCTTGTGCCGGGAAGCGTAAGGGGTGTTTTGAAGTTTGAACAGCATGGCGTTGACTTCGAACCCGCAAACGCCGAGGACCGAGCCGTCCGAAGCGATCATGGGAACGCAAAGAAGCATCGCCTCCTCATAATCGCCGTCAAGGACCGATTTGGGGTTCCAGTAATACGACCGGGAAGGGTCCGGGCTGTTTGCGGCGCTCTGGAGGGTCTTGTAAAAAAAGCCGTCGGGTTGCACCGTGAATTCCATTTCCCACTGGGGAAGCACCCGTATTCCGCGCTCCCGGGCGAGGGTGATGGGTCCCCGCATGTATTGAATGGAAGGATTGGTGCGGTTGACCGCGTTGGGTTCCATATTCCGCATAAAAAGCCCGGCCCGGGAGCCTTCGGCGCCGGGAAGGCCGGGGTTCACCGTTGCGTCCAGTATGGTAAAAACCGCGCTGGCCGCGTTTTTTTCCAAAGCCGCCATCAGCGGATCAACGCAGCTTTGCAAAACCCGCTCCAAAAGCGCCGGATCTGTTTTCAGGTCTGCGGGGATCGCGCCGTTTTCGCCCAGCTCTGCTTCGATCTGGGCCGCGATCTTTTCAGACAGTGCAACCCCTTCCACAGACAAGGTTCCGTATCCGTTTTTCGTGTTTTTCGCAATGTGATTCAGCTCGTTTTCCAGGAAGATGCGGCTTTCCGTAAGCCCGACCGAGAACACCCCGGTGGAAAACAGGATGACCAGCAGCGTCAGCATGATGGCGGAAAGAAAAAGGATCAGAAAGGAAAAAAGGCGCAGCCGCAGAGAGAAGCCGGATTCGCTTGAAAACAGCTCGTGGAACAACGCGTTCAGTTTGGCGAGACGCTGTTTCATCGATTCCTCTTGCTTTCTGCCGTTTCGGGGCGCGGCGCCTGTCAGCGGGCAAAGCCGGCGAACAATGCGTCGCCGACGGCCGCGGCGTCCGCTCCGGCAAGCACCTGCTGCCGCCCGTCCCGCATGGCCTTTTTGATGTCCTTCTCATAGGCGGCGGACAGTGCGGAGAAGTTTTCCGCATTCGGCGCGACGATAAAGGAATACTCCTCGCGCATCAGCGTCGCGGTTTCCAGCAGCCTTTTGACGGCCTGATTGTCCACCGCCTGGATCTCCTCGGTCATTTTTTGCTCAAACGCCTCTTTGGTGACCGGCAGATAACCCGTGGACGAAACAAACCGCATATTCTGCTCGGGGCTGGTGAACCACTTGAGGAAAAGCGCCGCCGCGTATTCCTTTTGCGCCGTGGATTTGGCGACGATCATCCCCGCCCCGCGCTGGAGCGCGATCTTTTCGCCGCCTTCGAAGACCGGATAGGGCAGCACGGCGTATTCCACGCTTTCCTTCGTATTGTCCGGATAAGTGATGGTGTCCCCGTAAAAAAGGATGCCGGCGGTGGAGCCGATGGAACAGACGATCTCGCCGGTTTTCGCAAGGTCGGAAGAATAGCCGTCCGCCACGGCGTAAGCGCCGTTGAGCGCGGGCAGGACGGAAAAATCCCAGATCTTCCTGAATGCGGCCGCGCTTGTGTTCAGCCGGTCCGCTCCCACAAACTCCCCGCCGAGCTGAGCAGCGCCGACTTGGGCGATGTTGAACCAGGAATCGGCGGTGAAAAAGGTTTTGCCGTTTCCCGGCGCGCTCGGGGTCAAAGCGTCCGTCCATGCATAGTATTTTGCCGCGGCCGCCGCAATGCCCTCGAAGGTGGACAGGCTCTCAAGGGTCACGCCGGTCGCTTCGGAAAAGCGGTCGAACAGCGTTTTGTTCACGAACAGCGCCTCGGTGGATTTGGAAATCGGAAAGACGTACAGCTTCCCATCCGGCAGGCGGCCCTCGTCCACAAACGGGTCAAGATAAGCGGACAGCTCCTGTTCCGTGAAATACGCGTCCAGCGGCGCCAGCAGCCCGGCTTCGGACAAAAGCAGCGCCATGGAAGGGTAAGCCGTGGCGATATCCGGGATTTCCGGCGCGCCCGGGTCGCCGGCGGCGATCATGGCGAGCTTCTCGTTCTGATCCTTGGACGCCTGGATGGACGTGACGTTGATCACGACGCCGCGGTCCCTGCCGACGGTATTGTTGAACTCGGTGATCAGGGCGTCCATCGTATCCTTCATTTGGCCGCCGTAATTGTGCCACATCGTAACGGTTATGGGATCACTTGGGTCAAGGCCGTATTCGGACGCGCCGCATCCGAACAAAGAGGCCAGAAAGAGAAGAATCACCGCGATCCATGCGACCGGCTTTTTCATTTGAATGCCTCCAACAGCTCAGGTATTTTTGTTCTGCCAGATCCGTATTTTAAAAATCACCCCAAAAACCGCCCGGATCACACTGAATTTTGCAAAATCACCCGTAAGGGGTGATTACATAAACCGGCAAAAAAGCTATGTTGAAATCAGCGGGAAACACTGCGTTTGCGCGCCGGCGCCAACGGGGGCAACGGGGTGATTCCATCATATCGTATTATTTCCGCCGTGTGAATACAGGCATATAAAGAAATTTCACAAACCGCCGCGGCGAACCGCCAAGCCGGCCGGGGAAGATCCGGACCCTGCCGGACGGACGCCGGCAACAGGACGCAGAACGGGGGATGCGGATGGCTGCGATACCCGAATTTACCGCCAAATACATCATGCTGAGCGAGGACGGCTATTTCCGCTTTAAGTTTTTCTGCGGGCTTTGCGAAAACGCGCATACCACCGGTCTGATCAGCGCGGCCTCGGGAGACGAAGCGTTCAAACTTGCGGCAAACGAGGCGAGGAAGTATTTCAACCGCTGCCGCAAATGCTGCAAGTGGGTTTGCGACAGGCATTACAACGAGGACGAAATGGCCTGCGATTGCTGCGCGCCGCGATCGAAACAAAAATAGCGAGGAGAACGCCAATGGCAAAAGATCTTTTTGGGGGACTGGGCGGGCTGATGAAAGGGCTTTCGGGGTTTATGCCCCAGGATGACCCGGACGTGAAACTGCTCGGCGTGCAGAGCGAGCTTTCCGATTTGGAAAATCAGGAGGCCGAGCTTTTTGCGCAAATCGGGCGGCAGGCGTTTGAAGCCGACCCTTCGGCCTGGCCCCAGGCCGAGAAGCTGCGTCTTGTCAGGAGCAACATCGCGTCCGCCAGGGAAAAGCTGGCCGCCCTGAACGAAGAAAAGAAGGCGCAGGAGGACGCCAAGGCCGCGTCCGAAGCAAAGAACAGGTGCCCCAATTGCGATTACCAGAACCCCGAAGGCACGAAATTCTGCCAGGAATGCGGCGCGAAGCTGGGCTTGCCCGCAAAGGCGCACTGCACCGGCTGCGGGGCGGAATTGGCGCCGGGAACGCGCTTTTGCGGCGAATGCGGCGCAAAGCAGGAGGGATGAGCGATGGCGACATACAAACAGCCCTGCGTTCATTGCGGGGAATTCATAGACAGAGACGCCCGCCTTTGCCCCAAATGCGGGAGCCGGAGCCCTTTCGGGTACCTTTGCCCGACCTGCCTGCGCCCCATCGAAAAAAGCCAGCTGGTCTGCGCCGGGTGCGGCCGGCCGCTGCGCGTGTTCTGCCCCGCCTGCAAAAAGCAGACCTTTGTGGACGAGCGCTGCGAGCAGTGCGGCGCAGGACTGATGATCCAGTGCGCCAACAGGCGCTGCGGCGCATTGCAGTTCTTTGAAAACACGAAATGCACAGCCTGCGGGAAAAAGCTGATCAAATAGCAATTGAGGGGAGGGCGATTTCATGCTCAAGTCTTTCACGAGGAATTATGAGGACAATTCCACCGAGGCGGGGTTCCAGTTCACCTTTTACTGCGATAACTGCCAGGACGGATACAAGTCCAGCTTCATCGAATCCGAGACCTACAAAAAAAAGAAAGGGCTGCGGGGCATTTCCGCGGGGGCGGGAATCATCGGCAGCCTGATCGGGGGGCGGCTGTCCAGCATCGGCTACGCGGCCGAACGCGGGGGCAGCATCCTTTCGGAACGGTTCCAGGGCATGAGCCCCGAATGGCAAAAGGAGCACGAAAAGGCGTTCGAGATGTCGCAGAACGAATCCCAGCAGCATTTTCACCGCTGCCATGCCTGCCATAAATACGTCTGCGACGCCTGCCATAACGAGGACGAGGGCCTGTGCGTCTCCTGCGCGCCCAGGCAGGAAGTGTACGTCGCCAAGGCCCGGGCCCACGCCATGCAGCGCAACATAGACGAAGCGGGAGACAAGGCCACCGTCTGGCAGGGAAAGATCGAAAGCAAGACGACGACCTGCCCCTCCTGCGGCAAGCCTACCGGAACCGGCAAGTTCTGCAACAACTGCGGAGCTTCCCTCGATCTGAATACCTGCCCCAACTGCGGAGCAAAGAACGCCCAAAGCGTTCGCTTCTGCAACAACTGCGGCAGCCCCATGGCAGCCCAAAAAGCCGCGGGCAAATGTGCCGGCTGCGGTGAGGAAAACCCGCCGGGAACCAAGTTCTGCGGCAACTGCGGAGCCAAGCTGGGATAGCCAAGGAGGTGAGAAACGCCATTGGAATACACGGGCTGGGTGGATTCGCTGCCGATCAGCGGCGAAGCGGCGCTCTGCGTGGAGGAAGACGGGCTCGCCCTCATCACGCTTTTTGACGCGCACCACATTCCGTATGCGGATGTGAACGCTTTCGAAATCAGGGATTACGCCGTTCATATCAGCACGGAAGCGGGAGCGTTCACCATCGCAAGGCTGGGGAATGCCTGCGAGCCTTTTTATGACGAGCTGTACGCCGCCTATAACAAAAAAGTGCGCAAAGCGCTGTTTGTGGGCAAAACGCCGCTTTTGAAGGCAAAGGGCGAGTACCGCTATGCGGAAAACGGCATAACCGCCAAAGGATCGGCGCCCATCGAGGTTTACGGGGACTGCATCCTGATCCTGCCCCCGAACACGGAAGCGCGCAGGGTGCCGATGTGCTTTGTGACTGCTGTGGAAAAAGGCGACTTTGCGCTTACCCTGCGCCTGGACCCCGGCGAAAGCTACACGTTTTCCAAGCTGGGTTATGATTCGGCGCCCTTTGAGGATGTGCTGACAAAGCGGCTGCAAGCCCTGCGCAAAAAAGCGTTGGAGAATGTGAAGGCCCTCGACCCGGCCCTCGGAACCGCCCAGGCATCCGCCATTGCGAAACTCATGCCCGAAGGGCTGGCCGCCCGGACGGGGGAGCTGGCCGCCATTGCCCCTTCCTTTGTCCGCGCGCTGGAAGAAAAGGTGAAAGAAAGCCGGTCTGCGGAAAGCTACGCCGTGCTGAAGACCATCTGCGCTAAGGAGCAGATCTGCGTCGGAATCAGGAAGGGCTTTGAAAAATGGGCGGACGCGAAAGCGGATATCCCCGGAGAAGAAGGGGTTTTTGACGAACCCGAAGACGCGACCGCTGCAAACGGCGAAGAGAAAACCATGGTATGGATGATCGCCCCGGGCGAAAACGGCGGCGTTGCGGCGGTGGAATTCGCCGTTGCGGAAGATGAATCTGCCGCTACCTTCGTCTACCGCTTTCAGGGCGGGTTCGAAGCGTTTGTCCGGACGTTCAACAGGGCGATCGAAGCGATCGCGTTCAAGAGGGAGGTGATCCGCCTGAGCGATGCCGAACTTCAAAAGCCCGAATACGCCGAGTACGCCATGGCGATCAGGCGCAACGCTTCCCTGGGGTTCATCCGCCGCTGCTTTGCGGGCCGCGTGATCCATTACTCGCCCGAGCGCTGGAAGCAGGGGCTGCTGGAATACATGGGTCAAAAGCGATCCGATTCTTGACGGCGCGCTTTCAGCATGCTGCGGCGCGCGCCCGGCCGGGTGGCGTATACGCCGGCAAACAGCCCGGGGATTCTAAAGCATTTAACAAGTTTCCAAATCCGCTGCCGCAACAAGCGGCCGGGGTGGAAAATACGATTATTTAGGAGGAATGATTGATGGCATTCTGTGGGAACTGTGGGGAACAGGTCAAGGACGGCGTGAAATTCTGCCCGTCCTGCGGCAAGATCGTCGGTGCGGATTCCGCCCAACAAGGGCAGCAGTCGGCGTCTTACCGGCCGCCCGTCATGCAGGCTTCGTCATCCGAAAAGGATGCCCAGGAAAACAAAACAATGGCAATACTGGCCTACATCATCTTTTTCATCCCCCTGATCACCGGGGCGCACAAAACATCGCCCTTCGTCAAGTATCACACCAATCAGGGAACGCTGCTGTTCATCGCGTCGCTGGCGTTCGGCGTGATCTATTGGATCCTGGTTTCGATCCTTACCTCGATCCTGCTCCATTCCGGGGCCTGGGGCCTGTGGAGCGTGCTCTCGACCGTCCTGGGGCTTTGCTGGCTTGCCGTTCTGGTGCTTTGCGTCATCGGCATCATCAACGCTGCGGGGGGGCAGATGAAACCTCTTCCCGTGATCGGAAAGTTCATCATCATCCGGTGACTCCCGCGCTTCAACCGCAAAATCAATAGAAAAGACCGTTGCAGATCACTCGGATCAAAGAGCGGGAATGCCCCATCGGCGTCCCGCTTTTTCGATCGATTCACTTCACCCGCGTGCGTACAGGGCGCAGAGCGCCGCCGGATAGGGCAGCGTGAAGCGCTCCGAAGCGATGCCGAAGGAACGGCCGCCGGCGATTCCTTTGGAATACGGGCAGATCTGTTTGTGCGCTGCCCCATGCGCTGGAAGCGGACAGATATGTGATCGGCTGGGGCTGGCGACGCAGATGTCCTTCCCGGCAAACGGCGCGGCCGCCGCAGCCCCCTGTTTTTCCCTGCGCAAAAATCCCGTCAACGGCAAAGTCAGCCGTCTTCCAAAAAACGATCAAAAACGCAAAGGCGGGAGTGCCTTCCTTGCCGCAGAAACATGCGGATGCTATAATCACTAAAAACGTCGGACGGCTGTTTGCCCAGCGTATTTGTTTTGCCGCCAAACAGCATTTTGCGCCGCGTCAAAGAGGTGGCACATGTATGAACGGATGAAAAAAAGCCCTCTGTTCGCCGGAATGACCGATTCCGATATCCAAAATTGCCTAAAATGCAGCGGTTCGGAAATCGTCTCCTATGAAAAAGACCAGATCATCTTCTTCCAGCAGGATATTCCGTCAAAATTGCATGTTCTCTTGGAAGGTGCCGTTGCGGTATGCAGTGATTCCGTTTCCGGAAGGCGGACCATCGTCGCCGCCTTCACCCAGCCGGGGGAGCTTTTTGGCGAGGTTTTTCTGTTCCTTGACAAAAAAGAGTATGAGAACTACGCCCAGGCGGCGTGCCCGGCAAAGGTTCTGCAGATGCCGAAGCAGTTTTTATATCATAATTGCGCAAAAAACTGCGATTACCACACAAAGCTCATTTCCAACATCCTGTCGATCCTGGCCCAGAAGGCGTATTATCTGAACCAGAAGCTGCAGGTCGTCTCCGGCTCCACCCTGCGGCAGAAAATCGCCCGGGTCCTTTTTCAGAATTCATCGGCGGGCGGAACCGTAACCCTGGGGATGAACCGGGAGGAACTGGCGGATTTTTTAAACGTGGCGCGGCCGTCCCTTTCCAGGGAGCTGATGAAAATGCAGAAGGAGGGGCTCGTGAGGGCCTACGGAAAAGAGATCGCCATTGCGAATCTAAACGCCTTGCAAGAGATTTTGTGAAATTTAAAACCCGTAACAATTGTTACGGGTTTTTTGCCGCCCGCCTGATAAGATAAGCCTGACGAGTAACCATTATGATTGCTGTAACAGCGTTTGAAAAGGAGCGGAATATGGAAAACAAGATGTTTTGCTATCAGTGCCAGGAAACCGCGGGCTGCACGGCCTGCACCCAGTTCGGCGTATGCGGGAAAAACCCGGAAGTATCGGCCCTGCAGGATCTGCTGATCTTCGTGACCAAGGGCTTATCCGCGGTGACGACCCGCTTGCGCGCCCAGGGCGGGGAAATCGGCCAAAAAACAAATCACCTGATCACCCGGAATTTGTTTGTGACGATCACGAACGCCAATTTTGACGAAGAGGTGATCACCGACCGCATTCTGGAAACCCTGAAGGCCAAAAAAGAGCTTCTTGGCCAGGTGAAAGACCGTGCAACGCTGCCAAAAGCCGCGCTGTGGGAATCCTTTGACACCGGAGCGTTTGCCGAGAAGGCCGCCGGGGTAGGCGTGCTTTCCACAAAGGACGAGGACGTCCGCAGCCTGCGCGAACTGATCATCTACGGCCTGAAGGGGCTTTCGGCATACAGCAAGCACGCCAATGCCCTGCTGAAGGACGACGAGGAACTGGACGCCTTCATCCAGAGCGCGCTGGCAAAAACGCTGGACGATTCGCTGGGCGTAAACGACCTTGTGGCCCTGACCCTGGAAACGGGCAAATTCGGCGTCAACGGCATGGCCCTGCTGGACAAGGCCAATACCGCTGCCTACGGCAATCCGGAAATCTCCGCCGTCAACATCGGCGCGGGCAGCCGCCCGGGGATTCTGATCTCCGGCCACGACCTGCGGGATATGGAGATGCTGCTCAAGCAGACCGAGGGCACGGGCGTGGACGTGTACACCCATTCCGAGATGCTGCCCGCGAACTATTACCCGGCCTTCAAAAAGTACGGTCATTTTGTCGGGAACTACGGGAACGCCTGGTGGAAGCAGCGGGAGGAATTCGAGAGCTTCAACGGCCCGATCCTCATGACGACGAACTGCATCGTCCCCCCGAAGGAGAGCTACAAGGACCGCCTCTACACCACCGGCGCGGCGGGCTACCCCGGGTGCGCGCACATTCCGGGCAAAATCGGGGAAGAGAAGGATTTTTCCCGGCTCGTCGAGCACGCAAAAAGGTGCGCCCCGCCCAAGGAGATCGAAACCGGAAAAATCATCGGCGGTTTTGCCCACAATCAGGTTTTGCTGCTGGCGGACGCCGTGGTCGGCGCGGTAAAATCCGGCGCCATCAAAAAGTTCGTGGTCATGGCGGGCTGCGACGGCAGGGTCAAAGCCAGGAATTACTACACCGAATTCGCGAAGGCCCTGCCGAAGGACACGGTCATTCTGACCGCCGGCTGCGCGAAGTACAGATACAACAAGCTGGATCTTGGCGACATCGGGGGCATTCCCCGGGTGCTGGACGCGGGGCAGTGCAACGATTCCTATTCGCTGGCCGTCATCGCCCTCAAGCTGAAGGAAGTCTTCGGGCTGGACGACATCAACGATCTGCCCATCGTCTACAACATCGCCTGGTATGAGCAAAAGGCGGTCATCGTCCTGCTGGCGCTGCTGTACCTTGGGGTCAAGAACATCCACCTTGGGCCCACGCTGCCCGCGTTCCTTTCGCCCAATGTTGCGAAAGTGCTGGTGGAGAACTTCAAAATCGCGGGGATCGGCACCGTGGAGGACGACATCGCGCTTTTCTTCGGTCCTGGTGACGCAAAAAAGGGCGGGATTACGGCGGATATGCTGATCGGGGACGTCCTTGATCTGGAGCCCGGTTTTGCGCCGATCCTGCATTCCTGCGGGCTGCCCTGCCTCGGCTGCCCGGCCTCCCGAAAGGAATCCGTCTGCGAGGCCTGCGCCGCCCACGGCATCGACGAAGCGGAAGTCCTCAAGCTTCTCAACGATTATCTGGACGCAAAGGAATAAAAGCCGCACCAAATGACCGCGGAGCGGAAAAAGCCGCCGCTTTGCGGTCTTTTTTTGCAGCTCTGGCATCCGGCGCGGCTGTTTCGGCAGTTTTGTGCAGGGGATGTTCCGGTGCTTTTTTGTTCGTGCCCGCAAAAGGGCGGGGAGGAAGGAAATAGCCGGAGGCGGCCACGATCTGTTTTTTGGCAATGAACCGCCAGTTCCCGGGTTTAAAAAAGGCAAGCCCCGGCAATCATCTGCCGGGGCTTGCCCGCTTGTGTCGCGGTTTTGTTACAGCGCGGAATCCCCCGCCTTTGCGACGCTGAAAACGACGCTGGAATAAAGCGGGGACGCGTTTCCGTCCGCCGTCCGAGCGCGCACGTCCAGCTTGAAGGTGCCGGGCTGCTCCGTGGTATAGCGGAAATACCAGTAAACCCATTTGTCTGCCGAAGAAGACGAGGTGTCAGAGACGGTCCAGGTTTCGCCCCCCATCCAAAGAGAACTCGACTGCGGAAACCTGCACGCCGCAATCATCCGCATAGCCCTCAAAACGGATCTGGCCGCCGACTTTGAACGAATTCCCAAAGCGGTTGACGATGCCGACCTTCGCGCGGCGCTCCTGGTCCGCTTCGCGGACTTCGGGTGCGCTGTCTTCTTGGGTAAGCTCGATCTCCGTCACGCGGCGGGTAAAGTGCTTCGCCACGGTTCCGGGCATCCACACCTGAAGCGGGGCGCCCTGGGATGCGGGCAGGTCTTGGCCGCCGATCTGGCAAACCAGCAGGGCGTCTTTTTTCAGGACATAGGACATTGGCATCGGCAGCCCGTAGCCCTGGCCGTCCTTAAAGGCGATGGTGTTGACGCCTTCTTCCAGCTCGACCGGCTCCAGAATATCTGAAATGCTGACGCTCTTGACCGCGGCCTGGGCGATGGTGCCGCTGGTGGCGCAGGAGCAGACCATATTGCGTTCGGAGGCGCGTCGCTTTTCGATTTCAGCGACGCTGATCGTAAAATCAGAGAAATGCAGAAGCCCCAAACCTTAGATGGTTAGGGGCTTTTTTGCGTGGTGGGCGATCAGGGGCTCGAACCCTGGACACCCTGATTAAGAGTCAGGTGCTCTACCAACTGAGCTAATCACCCACAGTGGAGCGGAAGACGGGGCTCGAACCCGCTACCTCCGCCTTGGCAAGGCGGCGCTCTACCAAATGAGCTACTCCCGCGAACAAAAAGAATTATAGCATACGGGGTATGGTTTGTCATCCCCCAATTTCAAAAAACTTGCGCCCGTTTCACGCGCTTGACCGGCAAGCGGGGAAAAACTCCGAAAACAGGGCTATTCCCGGGTGTCGTAAAAACGGAGCAGTCGCATTCCGGCGGCCTTCGCGGCCGCAGCGCCGGCGTCCGAATCCTCGATCACCACGCAGGCCTTCGGGGCAAAGCCGAGCTTTTTCGCAGCCAGCAGGAACGCTTCGGGGTGGGGCTTGCAACGGGTTACCTCGTCGATGGAAACGATGGTCCCAAACCCTTCAATCCCCCAGGTTTTCAGGCAGGTCTGGATGACATCCATGCTGCTGCCGCTGGCGATGGCCACGGGAAAGCCGTTGTTCATCAGCAGCTTGAGAAGCTGGATGTTGCAGACGATGGGCTTTCCGGTGTGCAGGATGCCGAGGTAGTGATCGTGAATGGCGTCGAGCAGAGCCGCCTTGTCCGCCCTGATCCCGTAGCGGCCGCAGATCGCGTCGAGCTGCCCGCTTTCGGACATTCCGGACATCGCGAGATAATACTCCCGCTCGACCTCAACGCCAAAGCGGCCGAGTATCACCGCCCGAAACGACAGGTAATAATTTTCCATGCTGTCAATGAGCACGCCGTCCAGGTCGAAAATGAACGCAAATCTCCTGTCAAAAACGTTTGCCATGTTGGTTCCTCCGGTTCGCTATGCGTGTACATGATAATATATCGGGGCACGCAAATCAAGTTTGCGCATGGAATAGGAGGGGAATAATCCAAAAGGAGGTGAGAAACCGTGCTGTTTTTTAAAAAAGATGAAAATGCAACCCAGGGCGGGGATGTGCAAAACGCGCTGAAGCGGTATCAGGCCGCCCTGATGGCCTTCGCCCAGGCAAGGGATGACGCGGGGGTCGATTACGCGATTTATGAAATGGAAGCGGCCCACAGGGAATACGCCCTTCTTTCCGCCGCAGAAAGAGCAAAGGAAAAAACTTCGGCAGGCTGCGATGTTCACGCAGAGCACACTGTGGTATAATCCTGTATAATTGCAAAAACCCATATTGTGGCAGACGGCAAAGATGATACCACACAGAGGTGCAGGCTATGACCAACATTTTTAATTGCCCTGTTCAAGTTGTTTACGGCAAGGGCTGCGTAAACGGGCATTCGTCGCTGATCGCCGCCCATGGAACCAAGGCTTTGGTCGTAACCACGCCTTCCTCGGCCAAAAACGGCTCCAGAGAGGACGTGATCTCCGCCCTTAAAAGGGAAGGAATGGGCTATGCGGTTTTTGACCGGTGCGAGAACAACCCCAGCCTTAAGATGGCAGACGAGCTGGGCGATTTCGCCAGGAACAGCGGCTGCGACCTCGTCATCGGCCTGGGCGGCGGCTCGCCGATGGACAGCGCGAAGGCCGCGGCGGTGCTCGCGGCCAACGATTTCCCGGCTTCCGAGCTTTTTAAGAACAGATACCCAAACCCGCCGCTGCCCCTTATTCTGATCCCCACCACCGCCGGAACGGGCTCCGAAATGTCTTATACCGGCGTGCTGACCGTTGACGGCGGAACGAACAAAAAAAGCTTCGGCACTACCGCCCTTCACGCCAAAGCGGCCTTTCTGGACGCTTCGTATACCGAAAAGCTGCCCATGCACCTTGCCAGGAACACCGCTGTGGACGCTTTCGCCCACGCGCTGGAAGGGTATATAAAGCCGGCCGCCACCCCCATGGGCGCGGTTTTCGCGCGGGAGGTTTTCCGGGGCTTCGCCGAATGCCGCGGCGCGCTGCTTCGCGATTCCCTCGATTTCGAAACCCGTGAAAAGCTGCTGATGAACGCGATGTATGCCGGGATCGTTATCGCCCAGGAGCGCACCCTCGGCCTGCACGTTGCGAGCTATCCCTTAACCGCCCTTTACGGCGTGCAGCACGGCCTTGCGGTGGGGCTGCCCATGGCGGCTTACGTTAAGCTGAACTACGCCGAGGCAAAGGAAAAGATCGACGAGGTTCTGGGCATACTCGGCCTTTCCTCGCCGGAGGCGTTCAAGGGCTATATCGGCGATCTGCTGGAGGACAGGAACACCTATACCCTGACGGATGTCGAAAGGATGACAAAAGTGTGCCTGGAAGGAGTCATGGCCAGGGACAACCCCCACAAATTCACCGAAGAAGACGTTTTGAACCTGTATCTTGAAAGCCTGAACATGGTTTGACTTGCGATCCTCACGAAAAACAAGATCGCGGGGCCGCCGTTTGGGCTGCCCCGCGATTTTCGGCGCTATCTGGCCGGGACGCTGATCTCGCCGCAGAGCGGGTTCAGCATGAGCCGGTGCAGATCCGCGATCGAGCCGGTTCTCGCCAGGGCCCACATCAGCTTGGTGACCGCCGCCTCGCCGGTGATGTCCCAGCCGTTGATCACCCCTTCGCGGGAGAATTTGCGCCCCACCTCATAGACGGAAAGATCCGCGAAGTCGTAAAGGCACTGGCTGGTGACGACCACGGGGATGCCGTTTTCCGCCAGCAGGTTTAGTTTTTCCGCCAAGTTCCTGCGAAGGTAGTGCAGACCGCCGACGCCGAAGGCCTCCACCACCACGCCCTTGTAATGTAAGCCGAGTAAAGCGTCGAAAAGCTCCGGCTTTGTGCCCGGGATGGCCTTCAGAAGAAAAACGTCGCTGACGAGGTCGCTCTCCAGGCTGCGGATACCCGTTACCGGCTGGGGATTGTTGAGGATGACGCCGCCGGTGCTGATCGTTCCCGCGGGCGGGGCGTTGATGCTTTCGAAGGCGTCAAACCCCGTGGAGCGGATCTTTACGGCCCGGGCGCCGTTGATGATCTTCCGGTTAAAGACGACGTAAACGCCGGGAATGCCCGTTCTGGCCGTCAGGATCGCGGAGATCAGATTTGTTTTCGCGTCCGTCAGCGGGTGGTCCATGGGAAGCTGGGACCCGGTGAGCACCACGGTCTTATCAAGCCCGCGGAGCATAAAGGAAAGCATGGCCGCGGTATAGGCCATCGTGTCCGTGCCGTGGGTGATGACCACGCCGTCGTATTCGCTTAGGGCGGCGTACACTTCCGCCGCGATGAAGGCCCATTCCTCCGGCTGGATGTTTGAGCTGTCAAGGGCGAGGATATCCCGGGCGGAAAGGGCGCAGTCGCCGCAAAAATCCCCGAGGTAAGCGAGCAGCTCCTCGCCGCTCATTCCGGGGGAGTAACCGTCTGAAGAGGCAACGGAGGCGATGGTTCCCCCTGTTGCAAGCAGTTTGATGCGCTTCATTCTTTATCTCGTTTCAAAAAGGATGGTTGAGCGATGCCCTTTGCCTATATGGTCCGCTGCAAAGACGGAAGTTATTATTCCGGCAGCGCGGCAAATCTCAAAAAAAGGATCGATGTTCACAATTCCGGCGCGGGGGCGAAATATACGCGTTCAAGGCTCCCCGTCCGGCTGGTGTATTTCGAGGAATTCCCAAGCCTGGGCGGCGCGATGAAAAGGGAGGCCGCCCTCAAAAAGCTCAGCCACGCCCAAAAGGACGAGCTGGCAAAAAACTTCGAAACAACCGTGCCCGAACATATTTTATGACGAACGCCACAAATAGGCAATACGGCCGCCCTATAATCGGCAAAGAAACCATTTTGGGGAATACTACATCTAAAATGAGCGTTTTGACAGCACATTTACAATATAATCTTGGAATATCACGAACAAAGTGTTGAAAATTTCAGCAATAGATGATATTCTTCTTTAAAGAAACTGTAAATTCAACTGTTGGAGGTTATTAGATATGAAAATCGCACGCAGAGAGGACATCCGCCATTACATAGAGGCCAAGGGTGAAGTGACTCTGCTCGAATTGCAGGAAATGTTCCCCGATTGCTCCATGATGACGCTGCGCAGGGACCTCATTCATCTTGAGGAAGAAGGCATCGTCAAGCGCACCCGCGGCGGAGCCGTTTCGATCGACCGCCTCGGCGGAATCATCGACGGCCGGTACAGTCAGCGTGTGATGGATCATACCTCTTCGAAGATGGACATTGCCAGGAAAACCATCGACCTGATCGACCTTTCCTGCTCGCTATACATCGATTCCGGCAGCACCACCATGTTTTTCGCCAAGCAGCTGCCGGACCTGCATTGCTCCGTGCTCACCAGCGGCGTCAACACCGCCCTGGAACTGACGAAAAACCCCAAGCATTCCGTGACCCTGCTTGGCGGCCACCTGAACCACAACACCCTTTCCTGCGGCGGCGCCCAGGCGCTGGCTTACCTGAACACCGTCAATATCGACACCGCCGTCATGGCCACTTCGGGCTTTTCCCTCGAATACGGCTTTACCAGCGGCTCGTATACCGACTGCGAGGTCAAGCGCGCCGTGATCAGCCGCGCCAGAAGGACCATTATGCTGGTGGACAGCAGCAAGATCGGCCGCAGCCTGCCCACCACCTTTGCCCACCTTTCCGACGTTGAGATCCTCGTGACCGACGTCCGGCCCACCGAGGATATCATCAACGCCTGCGCCGAAGCCGGCGTGCAGCTTGTTTTCTGAGCCTGCCAAAAACAGGACTGCTTCAAAACCACATCAGCCTGTCGAAAACCCCTGTGACGGGGTTTCGGGGGCCGAAGCCCCCGGGCTTCAATCAAAACTGACGACATGAGCCGGAATCATTGATTCCGGCATCTCATTAAGGATGGGTGCCGGCTTCGCCGACGATTGGGGCGCCGGTTTTGCGTATGATTTTGATCCTTTGTGACCAAAACGACCCAGCGCGAAGCGCGCCGAAATCCCAGATTTCGGCACTTCATCAAGGAATGATGCCGGCTGAACCGAAATCGCAGATTTCGGTATTTCATCGAGGAATGATGTCGGCTTCGCCGACGACCTTGCCGACGGCCTTGGAACCAATCGGCGAAGCGGCCCGCAGGATTTTTTTTGACGCCTTACTATGGCCCGCCGCCGCGGGTCATATTCTCTGTTTGGCGTTTCAAGGAAGAACGAATTGGGAATGGTTACCGCAAGAAGGATGCATTGTGCAAGCTGGAGGCAACGATGAAGCGCGAGCTTAAAAAACTGTCGGCGGTTGTGCCCGCCTATAACGAGCAGGAAGTGCTGCCTTTGTTCTGTGAACGGATGATCGCCGTTCTGGCGTCCCTGGGCTGCGATTACGAAATCATACTTGTGGACGACGGCAGCAGGGATTCCACCTGGAGGGTGATCGAGGCCGAAAGCAAAAAGAACGCCCATATCCGCGGGCTGCGCTTTGCCAGGAATTTCGGCCACCAGCTCGCGGTCACGGCCGGTATGGACGCCGCGACCGGGGACGCCCTGGCGGTGATCGACGCTGACCTTCAGGACCCGCCGGAGGTCATCCCCCAAATGGTGGAAAAATGGAAGGAAGGGTTCGACGTCGTCTATGGAAAGCGCAAAAAGCGGGAAGGGGAAACTTCCTTTAAAAAATTCACCGCCTTTGCGTATTACCGGCTGTTGAAGTCCATGTCCGGCAGCGCGATCCCGCTGGACACAGGGGATTTCCGCCTTTTGGACCGGCGGGTGGCGGATGCGATGGGCAAAATGCGGGAACACAACCGCTTCCTGCGCGGCCTTTCCGCCTGGACGGGGTTCGCCCAGTGCCCGGTGGAGTATGTCCGCCACGAGCGCGCGGCCGGCAAGACGAAGTACACCCTGAAAAAGATGCTCAAGCTCGCGGCGGACGGCATTATCGGCTATTCCTCAAAGCCGCTGACCATGGCGTTTTTTGCCGGCGGCGGCGTGATCGGCCTGACGGCGGCTTCGATGATCGCCCTGCTCGTGGTGCAGATCGTCAACGGCTTCTCGCTGCTTCCCTGGGTGATTGCGCTGCTGTTTTTGATCTGCGGCGCCATTTTGGCCTTCATGGGGGTAATCGGCGCGTATATCGCCAGAATATATGACGAAGCGAAAAACCGCCCGCTTTATATCGTTTCCGAAAGGACAAGCCCGGATCGACCGGCCTGACCGGCGCTTAACACATTCCGATACCATCAAATCCATATAAACGGAGGAAGAAGGATCATGACGGATCCGCGAATCAAAGAACTGGCTTCGATCATCGTAAACTACTCCTGCAAATTGCAGAGCGGGGAAAATTTTCTGATCCAGGCGGTGGGCCCCGTGGACGAACTGACCGCCGCCCTGATCCAAGAGACTTACAGGGTGGGCGGAACGCCCTTTGTCTGGAAGATGGATACAAGGATTCAGCGCGAGCTGCTGATGAACGCCACGGAAGAGCAGATCAGGCTGATGGCGGAAACGGACGCCGCACTCATGAGCAGGATGCAGGCCTTTTGCGGCATCCGCGCCGGTGATAACCTGACGGAACTGTGCGACGTTCCGGCAGACAGAATGGAGCTATACAACCGGGTGTACAACGATCTTGTTCACGGCAGGATCCGGGTACCCAGGACCAAGTGGGTGGTCATGCGCTATCCCACGCCTTCCATGGCCCAGCAGGCGAACATGTCCACTTCGGCCTTCGAGGACTTTTTCTTCGACGTCTGCTGTTTGGATTATTCGAAGATGCACAAGGCCATGCTAAAGCTGAAAGAGGTTATGGAGCGGACGGACCGGGTGAGGATCACCGCCCCCGGAACGGATCTGACCTTCTCGATCAAGGGCATCCCCGCGATTCCCTGCGCCGGGGAGATGAACCTTCCCGACGGCGAGGTTTATACCGCCCCGGTAAAACACAGCGTCAACGGCGTGATCACCTATAACGCCCCTTCCCCGAAGGACGGTTTTGTTTACGAAAACGTATGCCTGAAGTTCAAAGACGGCAAGATCATCGAGGCGGCCGCCAACGACACCGGGCGGGTGAACAAGGTGTTCAGCGCGGACGAGGGCGCCCGCTATGTCGGCGAATTCGCCATCGGTGTGAACCCCTTCGTGACCAGGCCGATGAAGGACATCCTTTTTGACGAGAAAATCGCCGGATCGATCCACTTTACCCCCGGTTCCTGCTACGACGAAGCTCCCAACGGCAATAAATCCTCCCTGCACTGGGATTTGGTGCTCATTCAGACCCCCGAATGGGGCGGCGGCGAAATCTGGTTCGACGATGTGCTGATCCGCAAGGACGGCCGCTTCGTCATTGAGGAACTGGCCTGCCTGAACCCGGAAAACCTCGCCTGAGCCCAATGGATTGACAAAAAAACAACATAAATTTGCAGGAAAGGCAATTCGGTATTGCAATGCCCGCGCCTTTGCGTTAAAATCAAAGCAGAGAAGGAGTAAGATGAAATGGTTGCGCTTGCGCATAATTTCATGTTTTTCCCTTGCATGGGAATTCTTCTTGTTTTATAATGTGCTTAAAGCTGGTCTGGTCCAGGGCCAAGCTGCAACGATCACAACCGAAATATTATATTGGAGGATAAAATAATGATCAAGGTTGGTATCAATGGTTTTGGCCGTATCGGCCGCCTCGCTTTCCGCGTTACCACCACCAGGAACGATGTAGATGTAGTCGCGATCAACGATCCTTTTATCGACGTCGATTACATGGCTTATATGCTCAAGTACGACACCGTGCAGGGCAGGTTTGAAGGAACCGTTGCCGTCGAGGGCGACAAGCTCGTCGTCAACGGCAAGAAGATCGCCGTATACGGCTGCATGAACCCGGAAGAGATCCCGTGGGCGGAAGCCGGCGCGGAATACATCATCGAGTCCACCGGCGTGTTCACCACCATGGACAAGGCGGCGGCCCACTTCAAGGGCGGCGCGAAGAAGGTCGTCATCTCCGCCCCCAGCAAGGACGCCCCCATGTTCGTCTGCGGCGTGAACCTCGAAACCTACAATAAAGACATGAAGATCGTGTCCAACGCCTCCTGCACCACCAACTGCCTGGCGCCCATCGCGAAGGTGCTTCACGAGAACTTCGGCATCATCGAAGGCCTTATGTCCACCATCCACGCGGTTACCGGCACCCAGAAGGTTGTGGATTCCCCCTCCAAGAAGGACTGGCGCGGCGGCCGCGCCGCCTGCTACAACATCATCCCCAGCTCCACCGGCGCGGCAAAGGCCGTCGGCAAGGTGTATCCCGCGCTGGACGGCAAGCTGACAGGCATGTCCTTCCGCGTGCCCACCGCCACCGGCTCCGTGGTCGACCTGACCTGCCGTTTGGAGAAGGCCGTCAAATATGAGGACATCTGCAGGGCCATGAAGGACGCTTCCGAGGGCGAGCTTGCCGGCATCCTGGGTTATACCGGGGACACGGTCGTTTCCTCCGACTTCATCCACGATCCCCGCACCTCCATCTTCGACGCGGACGCCGGAATCTCCCTGAACGAGCATTTCGTCAAGGTTGTTTCCTGGTATGACAACGAGTGGGGCTATTCCAACAAACTCATCGACCTCATCGCCTATATGTATAAGGTAGACAACGCTTAAGCGCTTCGAAAAAAAGTGGTCTGATCCCGCGGGGCGCGGCCTTGCATAAGGGGCGTTTCCGTTGAAATCGACGGGCAAGAGGCTGACGGGTCTTTCCGAAGGCCTCTTTTCCTTTGCTTTTGACGGCAGACCCGGCAAAACGGTGGCGAAGCCCCGGTCTGTCTGATATAATTAATAAAATAGAAACTTGCATACAAGGCAAGTTGAAAAGGCCGGCCCGGCCGATCCGCCAGACGACGGATTGAAGGAAGGAGGACCTTGTGACGGTTCTGCTGATCCTGATGATGCTTGTCGTTCCGCTGATTTTTCTTTGGATCGGCCTGCTTTGGGAAAAACACCCCCCAAAGAAGATCAACTGGGCGTATGGCTACCGGAAGCGGCGATCCTCCGCTTCGCAACAGGCCTGGGATTTCGCCCATGCATACTTCGCAAAGCTGGCTCGCCGGCTGGGAATGATCCTGCTGATTGCCGCCATGGCGGCCGCTGCTGTCGCGCTGGCCGTCGGGTCTTATGAAGGGCTTAAAACAGCCGCGTTGTATTCGGGGCTGGCGCAGCTTGCCGCCCTTTGGGCGCCGGTTTTTGCCGTCGAATCCAGGCTGCGCAAGGAATTTGACAAGGACGGCAGGCCGAAGGAAACGTGATTTATGTTTGATTCGTTCCCGGATTGGGGTTACAATAAAAAATATTGCTCGCAGGGGGACCCTATGAGATTCACCAGCACGAGAGATTCATCCCTTTTTGTATCTTCGGCGGAGGCCATCGTCCGCGGCATTTCGGCCGAGGGCGGCCTTTTCGTTCCGGAAAGCTTCCCAAGCGTCGGCCTTGAGGAAGCGCTTTCCTATGCCAAAAGGGGATACGCAGCCTGCGCGGCCGCCATCATGGGGAAATACCTGACCGATTTTTCCGAAGAAGAGCTTTCAAGGATGACCGCAAAAGCCTATTCGGGCTTTGACGATCCCGCCGTCGTTCCGCTGACGGACGTTGGCGGCGGCGAGTATATCATGGAGCTTTACCACGGCCCGACGCTGGCCTTCAAGGATATGGCGCTTCAGATGCTGCCCAGGCTGATGGCCGCGTCCATCGCAAAAACAGGCGAGAAGGACAAGGTGCTGATCCTCGTCGCCACCAGCGGGGACACCGGAAAGGCCGCGCTGGAAGGATTTTCGGACGTTCCCGGCACCGCGATCCTCGTTTTTTACCCCGAGGACGGCGTGGCGGCCATGCAGAAGCTCCAGATGGCCACCCAAAAGGGGAAGAACGTTTCCGTCTGCGCAGTCCGCGGCAATTTTGACGATGCCCAGACCGGTGTTAAAGCTCTTTTCGCCAGCGCGGAAACGGCAAAAAAGCTCAAGGATGCGGGATACAGGCTCTCCAGCGCGAACTCCATCAACTGGGGCAGGCTGGTTCCGCAGATCGCCTATTACTTCTGGGCGTATTCCGTGCTTGCGGGCAAAGGGGCGGTTCGGCTGGGCGAAAGCATCGATTTCGTCGTCCCGACCGGCAATTTCGGCGATATCCTCGCGGGTTATTACGCAAAGCGGATGGGCCTGCCCGTTCGGAAGCTGGTTTGCGCTTCCAACGCGAACAGGGTGCTGACGGACTTTTTTGAAACGGGAATCTACGACAAAAACCGCGCGTTTAAAAAGACCAGCTCGCCCTCGATGGACATTTTGATCTCCTCCAACCTGGAAAGGCTGCTTTTTGAGGCCTCGGGCAGGAATGCGGCCGCGGTGACCCGCTTTATGGAAGGGTTGAAAAACGAAGGGCGCTACGACGTGGGCGAGGAAGCCAGAAGGGTGATCGCGAAGGATTTTTCCGCGGGCTGCGCCGGCGAAGAGGAAGCCTTCGGCGCGCTTTTTGGGGTTTTTGAAAGGACGGGCGCGGTGATAGACACCCACACCGCAGTCGCCCAGGCGGTTTATGACAAGACGAAGGACGAAACGGTTACCGTCGTGCTTTCCACCGCCAGCCCGTATAAATTCCCCCAGGATGTGCTTTTTGCCATCGAACCGGGGAAGACGCCGCCAAAGGACGGCTTCGAAGCGGCGGCGGCCCTTTCAGACCGCACAAAAACGGAAATCCCCGGGCAGATCCTTGCCCTTCGCAAAGCCCCGGTGCGCTTCACCGGCTCCTGCGAGAAGTGCGAAATGGAAAAAGCCCTGTTTTCCGCTCTGGAAAGCTGGTCCTGACGGAAGCGGTTTTCCTGACCGGAAGAGCATGATTTAACTATTATTGATTTGGAGGTTCCCGCAATGGAACAGGCAGCCAACGAAAAGCGCCCGGTGATCTTCTCGGGGATTCAGCCCTCCGGCGTGCTGACGCTGGGCAATTATATCGGCGCGCTGAGGAATTTCGCCGCGCTGGAGAGCGCTTACGACTGCTATTACTGCGTCGTCGATCTTCACTCGATCACCCTCAGGCAGGACCCGGCCTCTTTGCGCAAGCGCTGCGCGGCCCTCCTGGCGATCTATCTCGCGGCCGGGCTCTCGCCGGATCAATCCACGCTGTTCATGCAGTCCCATGTGCCCGCCCACGCGGAACTGGCCTGGGTGCTGAACTGTTACACCTATATGGGCGAGCTCAACCGCATGACGCAGTTCAAGGACAAGTCCTCAAAGCACGCGGACAATATCAACGCCGGGCTTTTCACCTATCCCGTTTTGATGGCGGGGGACATCCTGCTTTACCAGACGGATCTCGTCCCCATCGGCGCGGACCAGAAGCAGCACCTGGAAATCAGCCGGGACATCGCCCTGCGCTTCAACAATATTTACGGGGACGTGTTCACGATTCCCGAGCCGTATATCCCCGAGGTCGGGGCGAGGATCATGTCGCTCCAGGAACCCACGGCGAAAATGTCCAAATCCGACGAGAACGAGAACGCCTTCATCTCCCTGCTGGACCCGCCGGACGCGGTCGTCCGCAAGCTCAAAAGGGCGGTTACGGATTCGGACGGCAGGATCGTCTTCGACGTTGAGGCAAAGCCCGGCGTCTCCAACCTGCTTTCCATCTATTGCGCCTGCGCGAACGTGACGATGGAGGAAGCGCTGAGCAGTTTTGAAGGCAAGGGCTACGGCGAACTGAAATCCGCCTGCGCGGACGCCGTGATCTCCGTTTTGCAGCCGCTGCAGGAAAGGTATAACCGCATCATCGCGGACAAGGCCTATCTGACGCAAGTGATGGCGCAGGGCGCGGAAAAAGCCGCCCGGGCGGCCTACCGTACGCTGAACAAGGTCTATAAAAAAGTCGGCCTGGCACCGAAAAAGTTCTAACAACAAAAGCGGAAGCGCCTGAATGCTCGGGCGCTTTCGCTTTTTTGGGATCTGATATCATCATTCGTTATAGACCCAGAACTGATTCTCGATTCAGAACGGCAACCCGTTTGCGCAAAGGCGTCCGAGCCGATGGCAAATGGGGCGGCTTTGCGGTATAATCGAGGCATGAACAACGAAGAACATAGCTTTTCATTTGCCGAATTGCCCGCCATGGCGCTGATCGCATCCATGGTTTGCGCTTTTGTGGGGATCGTCATCGCGATTTTCGCCCTCTCAAAGCCTTCCGCCAAGGCCGCGCAAAAAACGCCCGCGCCGGCGAACGAGGCGGTTTTTGAGCAGGGCGGGGGCGTTCCTAGCCACGCCCCGGCCGTTCCCGCGCCGGCGGACAAGGCGGCGGAGCCGGAGTTTTATTCCTTCGTCTGGCTGACGGACACCCAGTATTACATGTCCGACTATCCGCATATCTGCAGCGAGATGACCCGCCGGATCGCCAACAGCGTCGAACCGCTGAACATCAAATACGTGTTCATGACCGGCGATTTCGTGGAGGATCGGACGAACGAGCAGTGGGACCGGGCGGTTTTTGCCATGACGGCCTTGGACGAATCCGTCCCCTGGTTCTGCATCGCCGGGAATCACGACGTGGGAACAAGCGCCCCGGATTACGGCGATTACCTCAGCCGGTTCGGCGAGGATCACTTCAAAGACCTTGGCACCGATTCGAAGTATTACAAAAAGGGAGTGGGCAGGTACGACCTTTTTTCCTTCGGCGGCAGGGACTATCTGTTCCTTGGCCTTGGGTTCAAGGCGGCGGACGACGATGGATTGCGCTGGATGAAATCCGTGCTCGGGGAATACCCAAACCGCTGCGCCATATTGATGTTCCACGAATACATCGCGACGGACGGAACGCTGCTGCCCGCTGGCGAAAAGATTCAAAGCGAGATCGTGGCAAAATACCCGAACGTCAAACTGGTGCTCTGCGGCCACAGGTACGCTTCCCGGGCAATACTCGACGCGTTTGACGACGACGGCGACGGCAGCCCGGAACGGCAGGTTTACCAGATCATGGGCAATTACCAGGCCGTCGGCAACGGCGGCCAGGGGTACCTGCGGATTTTGAAGGTTTTTGCCGACAGGATCGAGATGACGGCCTATTCCCCCTTTCTTGAGGATTGCGACTGGACCAACGAGTGGGAAGAGCCCCAGCCGGAGAGCTTTTCGATCGACACGACCGGGTGGTAAACGCCTTTCGCAACGGCGGGTTGACAAAACGCAACCGTGGATTTGTGGATCGCAACCGGAAAACATGCTTTCATGTTCCCAAAGAAAACAGGAGGAACGGTTTTTGAACATAGGCGAACGCATCCAAAATCTCAGAAAAGACGCGGGAATGTCCCAGGAGCAGCTCGGTGAAAAGCTGGGCGTTTCCCGCCAGGCGGTATCGAAATGGGAAACGGGGGAGTCCCTTCCGGAACTCGACAAAATCATCCTGATCGCCCAGGTTTTCGGCGTGACCACGGACGAGCTGCTGCGCGGGAATGACCCCGAAGGGAAGGACCCATACGGCGGCGAAGGACACCAAGGCGAATCGGGGGGCGGCGAAGGATGGCAAACCCCGTTCACAGACGCGGACGGTTTCGAAACCGGCCCCTTTGCGCCCATATTCAGGCTGGCAAAGCGAAAAGGCTATATCGCCGGATATTACTATATGGGGATCGGCGCGCTGATGGGCCTGATGGTGCTCTTTTTCTGGATCGCGTCGAGCAGCATGTTCAGCGGTTTCCCGCCGGTCGGAAGCGGTCACTTCACCACGCCGCTGAAGGTCTTCGTTATCCTCGGTTCGATTGTGGCTGTTTGCGTATTTGCCCTCGGCATGATAATCGCCGTCAAGATGAAGAAATACAAAAAATAGGCCGGAATAAAAAAGAAGCGCCCAGAAAAGCCGGGCGCTCTTTTTTTATGGGTTTCAGCGGTTACGGAATGTATCTTAAGACCGCGGTCTGGCTGGCTGTGTTTTCGTCAAGCTCGATCGAGTTGCCTTCATATTCGACGGCGTCTTCGCAAAGCGCGGTGAATTCCGAAAGCTCGCCGATGTTTGGGAATCCGAAGGAGGAAGAACGGTAATGCATCGGGATGACCACCCTTGCGCTAAGCTGATCGGCCAGGGCTTTCGCCTCAGCTGCTCCGATGGTGTAATACCCGCCCACGGGGATCATCGCGGCGTCCGGCTTGCCGATTTCCGCAAGCTGACCGCCGTCAAGCGCGCAGCCGATGTCCCCAAAATGCGCGATTTTCAGGCCGCCTGATTCCAGCACGTGGATCAGGTTCATCCCGCGCTTTGTGCCGCCCGCGTCGTCGTGGAGGCAGCTGACCGTTTTGATCGAAAAAGGGCAGGGCGCGTCCTCGCCGGCGAGTGTGACCGCGCCGACGTTGCCATGATCGCCGTGCATATGGGAACAAAGCACCCGGTTCGCGGTGACGCGCAGGGGCGAAAAGCCGGGGGGAAAACCGTCGGAATAGGGATCGATCACGATCGAGTACCCTTGTGTTTCAAGCTTGAAGCAGGCATGGCCCAGACACGTAATAAGAATGCTCATTCTGGCTCCTTTCTCGGCGAAAAAACGCCGAATTTTTTCAGCATTTTCGCAAGTCTGTGAAGCGGAAGGCCGACGACATTGTAATAACAGCCGGTAATCCGGGAGATGTAAACCGCGCAAAGCCCCTGGATCCCGTACGCCCCGGCTTTATCCATCGGTTCGCCTGTGGAAACATAGCCGGAAATCTCCTCCTCCGTCATTTCGGCGAAGGTGACCTCCGTGCGCTCATAGTCCAGAATATAGTCGCCGTTTTCGCTGTTCAGCACGCAGAGCCCGGTCAGAACGGCGTGCGTCCGCCCCTGAAGGCGCCCGAGCATGGAACGGGCGTCTTTTTCGTCCTTCGGCTTGCCCATGATCTCACCGTCAAGCAGGACGATGGTGTCCGCCCCGACGATGACGGAAGGGCTCCGAACAAGGGGCAAAGCGGCGAAAGCCTTGACCCGGGCGAGCTCTTGCACCATTTCTTCCGGCGCGCAGGGGGGGATGTCCTCATCGGCTCCGCTGGCGACGCAGGTAAAGGGCAGCCCCAGCATGGACATGAGCCGACGCCTTCTCGGGGAGGCGGAAGCGAGAACAAGCGGCGGGATGCGTTCCATCATTCTATCGTCAACTCCTGATACATAGACTATCACAAAAAGGATATTTTCAAAAGGGGCGTATAGTTTCGCGTCGGGTGAGCATAATTCACTCATGACTGCGAAGGAGGAAATAAATGGCTCTCATTACAACAAGCATCGCAATAGATCCCGGCACCGAATACACGAGGATTTACAAGGCGGGCAAGGGGCTTGTGCTCTCTGAGCCGTCCGTCTGCGCGGCATCGGTCGGGGAAACCGGCCAGGTCTGCTATGGAACGGCGGCGTTGGAACTGCTGGGCAGAGCGCCGGGAAAAATGACGGCGTCTTCGCCGATCAGCGACGGGGTGATCTCGGAAGTGAAGCTCACCTCCGACATGCTCGCCGATTTTGTGGACCGGGCGATGGGCAAAAGCTTCATCCGAAGGATGCAGGCCGTGGTCTGCGTCCCGGCCAACGCCACGGAGCTGGAAGCCTCCGCCATGGAGGAAGCCGTTAAAAACGCCGGGGCCTTTCGGGTAAAGCTGATCGAAAAGCCCCTCGCCGCGGCCATCGGAGCGGGATTGCCCGTGAACCAGTGCCGGGGTTCCATGATCTGCGACATCGGCGCGGGCACCGCGGATGTGGCGATCCTCTCCTGCGGGGGTGTAGTTACCTCCCGCTCCGTCAACACGGCCGGCAAGGCCATGGACCAGAGCCTGATCCGGCTGCTCAGGGAGACCCGTGGCATCGTCATCGGCGAAAGGACTGCCGAAAAGGTGAAGTGCGAGCTGGCCTGCGCCGTCGAACCCCCGGAAAGAACGGTCACGGTCCGGGGGAGGAGCATGTCCACAGGGCTGCCGGCATCCTGCGAAGTGAGCTCAAAGGAAGTATGCCTTGCCGTGCGGCCGATGATTCAGAACATCCTGCTCGCGATCAGCGAAACCCTTTCGGATACGCCGCCCGAGCTGGCCGGAGACCTGCTGGACAGCGGGATCACCCTGACCGGGGGCGTTGCGCGGATGGAAGGGCTCGCCGCCAGCGTCGCGGAGGTCACGGGGCTGAACGTCACCGTTGCGGACGACCCGGAGCTTTGCGCCGTGGTCGGCGCGGGCAGGGCGATCGAGCGCATGACGGACGCGCGCATCAGCTTTCCGAGCCTGCCCGCGCTGCCGATGCGGGCTTCGGCGGACTGCTGAAACAAGTGGGAACAAAAAACGTTTTCGGGCTGCCGGGCCGCCTTTTAACAGGCTGCGGCGGCCCGGATTTATTTTAATCGCAAAAAAGAGTTTTTGGGCAAACGAATGAATGCGGGTTTTGCGATGTTTAGGGAAATATGGTATAATCAGCGATGCTATGCACAAGACGCTGAAATCCAGATGACGGGGGGAATTTTCCCGTGCATTTTATTAAAAAACATCCGGTGCTGACCGCCGTTGTGGTGGCTGTCACACTGCTGCTGATATTGATCATAACCTCCCTTACCGGCGGTTCGACCCTTGTTGGGGACGCGGTGGGAACGGTGGCCTCTACGGTTGAGGGCGGCGCCTCGGCCGTTACCGGGGGGATCGGCGACTGGTTTTTGAGCCTGATCGGCAGGTCCAAACTCCAGCAGGAAAACGCGGAGCTGAAGGAAAAAGTCGCCCAGCTCGAGGGGCAGATCGCCCTGAACGGCGATCTGGAGAATGAGAACGAGCGCCTGCGCGAGATCGTGAATTATTATGGCGACCATCCGGAATACGAGCTGCTCACCGCCCGGGTGATCGCGAAGAGTTCGAGCTATTGGTTCGACACGTTCCTGATCAACGCGGGCAGGAGCCAGGGGATCAAGAAGGACATGGTCGTTCTTTCCACCCAGGGGCTGGTGGGCCGGGTGATTGACGTGGGCAGCAGCTGGTCCAAGGTCCAGTCCATCATCGATTCAAACAGCGCGGTGAGCGCCATGATCGAGCGCACCAGGGACGTGGGCGTTGTTCGCGGCACTTCGGATGTGGAGACTGACGGCCCCCGCTGCGGCATGTATCACCTGCCCTATGACAACGACCTCGTTCCGGGGGACACGGTGCTGACCAGCGGCCTTGGGGGGGTCTTCCCCAAGGGAATCGTCATCGGCGAGGTTGTGGAGGTCAGCCGTTCCTCAACGGGAACGGAGCGCGTCGCCCTGATCCAGTCCGAGGTCGATTTTTCCCAGATCGAGGAAGTCATGGTGCTGCTGGACACGATCGACGAAGTCGGGGCCGACTGATGAAGCGCGGCGTGATTTGGACTTTGCTGCTGCTGGCAAACGTCGTGCTGGAGACGGTGATCATCGCGCGGTACCTGCCCGTTGTTTTCCGGCCGGACACCGTCGTCGCCGCGATCACCGTCATCGCCCTGGTTTACCCCGGGCCTGCCGCCGGGTTTTACGGCGCGGCCGCCGGGCTGGTGATGGACGTGCTGCTTTCCCCGGCCGTGGGCGCCCAGGCTTTGGCCTATTTCCTTACGGCGCTGATCGTCGGCTTTTTTTCCGGCAAGTATTACGCGAAAAACTGGCTTTTTTCAGCCGCCGCGGCATTCGGCGCGCGCGTTGTGAAGGAAATTCTGCTGGTTTTGATCGTCATTCCCTTTGGGGTTAGAACAGCGTTCTTCTCGGCGATCACGCCCATGCTCGTTTCCGCCGCGCTGACCGCGCTCATCTGCGCGCCGGTTTATTTCCTGAAAAGGCGTTCGTCGAGCGCGAAGATGCGCCGGGCGCGCTACGAATGAAAACGGAGCTTTAGCGGCTCGATTTAGGAGCTTTAGATGGAAAAGGTCAACAAAAGGCTGGTCGCTTTCGGCATTGTCGTCGCCACGCTGTTCATCGTGCTGATCGTTCAGCTGGGGAGCGTCACCCTTTCCGCCGGCGATACCGGCGACGCGTCCGGTGGGCGCTCGCTGAGAACGATCGTCCTCAAAGGCGAAAGGGGAAAAATCCTGGACAGAAACGGCCAGGTGCTCGCCTATAACGAAAAGAGCTACAACATCCAGTTCCTCCGCAACACCGACAACAGAACGGAAACCGGCCGCGCCCTGGATACGGATATCGTCTGGGAAACGATCAAAATCATCGAGGAATTCGGCGGAACCAGCATCGACACCTTCAATATTTACCGCAGGGCGCCCGGCCAGACCGACGAAAACGGCGCCGCCCTGCCTGAATTTTATTTCTATTGGGGAATCGGCCTTTCCGCCGAGGCCGAGGCCAAGCGCGAGGAAAACTGGCGCACCAACATGAACGTCGGAACCCAGCGCTCGGCGGAAGAGATCTACAACTATCTTCGCAGGGTTTACCAGATACCGGAGGAAATGTCCTATGAGGACGCCAGGAAGCTCCTTTCCGTCTGGCAGGAGATCCAGCTGCTCACCTGGCGCTCCTACATTCCCGTGACCGTCGCCTACAACGTTTCCGCACAAACCGTCGCAAAGATCGAAACCCGGTCGGACGAGCTTGCCGGCATGTCCGCCTCCGAAAGCGTGGTGCGCATGTATCCCAAGAGCGCCACCGCGGCCCACACGATCGGCTATATGGGCAAAATGCAGTCCGAAGCCCAGATCGAAGCCCTTACCGCCCTGGGGTACAGCACGACGGATTCGGTGGGGATTTCCGGCGTGGAATCCACCATGGAGCAGCACCTCACCGGCAATACGACCGAGCATCAGGGCAGCCAGCGGGTCGAGGTCAACAGCAGCGGGAAAATCATCCGGGTGCTGGACACCACCGCCCCCAGCGACGGGGACGACGTTGTGCTCACCCTGGACCTTGAGCTTCAGCAGGTCTGCGAATCCGCGCTGGAAAAGAACATCGCCGAAATCCGCCGGGATCAAGAGGCGCACATCGCCGCGAATCTTGAAACGTATCAAAACGCCGCCCCCGGCAAGGACGTCGCCAATATCGACCTCTGCGATTCCGGCTCTGCGGTGGTCATCAACTGCAAAACCGGCGAGCTGCTCGCCTGCGTCAACAGCCCTTCCTATGATTTGAACCTGTTCACCGGCGGGATTTCCCAGTCGGATTACGACGCCCTGCTCAACGATGAACGCAACCCGCTTTTCAACAAGGCGGTGGCTTCCAAAATGGCGCCGGGCTCGGTGTTCAAGATGGCGATCGCCCTGGCCGCCCTGGAAGAGGGGGAGGTCCGGCTGGACGAGATCATCAACGACCAGGGGTACTATACCACCACCGCCGAGGGCGGGAGCAAGGTCGGCGCGCCGCGGTGCTGGGTGTATCCCAATATCAGCAAGCACCAGGACCAGAACGTGATCAAGGCGCTGAAGGATTCCTGCAACTATTATTTTTTCGAATGCGCCAACAGGCTGGGGATAGACCGGATCAACGAATGGTGCCGCAGGCTGGGGCTGGACCTGAAGACCGGCGTGGAGGTCAGCGGCGAAGCCACCGGCCAGATCGGCGGGCAGAAGGTGCTGTTTGACAACGAGGGGTCCATCTCCGGCGTCGCCTATCTGGTTTATAAGAATATCGTTACCATGCTCAACGGGTATCTCGAACGGCTGGACAGAACGGTCGACAAAGCGACGGTGGAGTCCTGCGCCGAAAAGCTTGTCCGCCTGGTGGATGAAAACACCCAGATCGGTTCGGACATCCGCCGGATCATGCGGGAGGAGCTGGGGATCGCCGAGGCCGTTTCCAGCAGCAACGGCTGGAGCAGCGAGATTTCCAGCGCCCTTTCCGAGCTGCGCTGGAACCCGATGCAGACCGTTCGAACCGGCATGGGCCAGGCGGTGGTTTCCGTAACGCCCATCGAGATCGCGCGTTATGCCGCCGCTTTGGTGAACGGCGGGAATGTTCTGGAAATTTCCGCGATCAAGAGCATCATCGACGCGAACGGCGCGGCAATCCGGGAATTCGAGCCCAGCCTGCTTTGGAACCTGAACGCTTCGGAAGAAAACCTTGCCGCGATCAAAGAAGGCATGCGCGAGGTCGTTTCGCTGGAGGACGGCGGAACCGCCGCGAAGTACTTCGCCGATTACAAATACAGGGATCAGATCGGCGGAAAGACCGGCTCGGCCCAGATTTCCACCAGCGACAAGAATATCGACCTTGAAAACACCGCGTGGTTCATCGCTTTCGCACCGTATGACGACCCCGAGATTGCCGTGGTGGTCAGCATACCGAACGGCTGGGCGGGCGCAAGGGCCTATATCACGATCCAGGAGGTCATCCAGTTCTATCTGGACAGAAAGACCGCGTCCGCAAGCGAAAACCTGACCGGCACCAATGAATTGCTGCCATAGGATACAATCGGAGGGGAAGATGAGGGATATTGTCGCCTTTAAGGGCAAACAGAGCAGCCTTGAGATCGAGATCGCGCGCGAAGCGGATTTTTCGGAAGCGCTCAGGGCCATTTCCGACCGTCTGGAAGCGAAGCGCAGCTTTTTTGCCGGATCAGCCAATGTGAACGTCGTGGGCGGCTCTTTGGATGAAGAACAGCAAAATGAGCTCGCGGGCATGCTGAAAAGGGATTTCGGCATGCTCAGCGTCGAATTCGAAAGCGGGAAAAGGCAAAAAAGCAGGCTTTCCAGAACAACCCAGGACAAGGGTGAGGAAGCGGCGCCGGTTTCCGAACTGAAGAGCGAAGTCGTTTCAAAAAAGATCGGGGCCGCGGTGTTCATCCGGGAAACGGTTCGAAACGGCCAGCGGATCGATTTTGACGGGGATATCGTCGTCTGCGGGGATGTCAACTTCGGCGCGGAACTGGTGGCAACGGGGAACATCGCCGTCATGGGGGCCTTGCGGGGAAAAGCCCACGCCGGTTCCGCGGGGGACGAAACCGCCGTCGTGACGGCGTATCGGCTCTCGCCCCAGCAGCTGCGCATCGGCGGGATCATCGCCATCGCCCCAAAGAACGCCCAGCAGGTCAGCTATCCGGAAATCGCGCGCGTGGCCGGGGATACCATCGTCATCGCCCCGGCGAGCCGCGTTATTAAATAGTTATAGCACACAAAGGATAAGGAGAGACTCAATGGGTGAAGCTATCGTGATAACGTCGGGAAAGGGCGGTGTCGGAAAAACCACCACTGCCGCCAATCTCGGCACAGGCCTTGCCATGCGCGGCCACAGGGTCGTCCTGGTGGACGCGGACATCGGCCTTCGCAACCTCGACGTTGTGATCGGCCTGGAAAACCGCATCGTTTATGACATTGTGGATGTTGTGGAAGGCGCCTGCAAGCTGAAAAACGCCCTGATCAAGGACAAGCGGACGGAAGGCCTTTATCTTCTTCCCGCGGCCCAGACCAGGGATAAAACGGCCGTCAACAACGAGCAGATGACCAAGCTTGTCGCCGATCTCAAGGAAGAGTTCGAGTATGTTCTGATCGACTGCCCGGCGGGAATCGAGCACGGCTTCAAAAACGCCATCGTCGCGGCGGACAAGGCGATCGTCGTCACCGTTCCGGAAGTTTCCGCGGTGCGGGACGCGGACCGGATCATCGGCCTGCTTCTTGCGAACGAGGTCGACTATGTCCGGCTGATCATCAACCGCCTCAGAAAAGACATGATCGACGCCGGGAACATGCTCGACATCGACGATACCCTTGAGATTCTTTCCGTGGACCTTTTGGGGATCGTTCCGGAGGATTCGGACATCATCCGCTCTTCAAACATCGGCGAGCCGGTGGTGATCCGGGCCGAATCGCCGGCCGGCGTCGCCTATCGGAATATTGTGGCCAGGATCCTGGGGGAGGATGTTCCGCTCATGGAGCTTAAAAAGGAGCCAACGGGATTCTTCTCTTCCATAAAAAAGCTTTTTGGCAGAAAGTAGGTGGCAAGGTATGGGATCCTGGGCGAATTTCATTCAGAAACTTACGGGAAAAAATCAGACCAAGGACGTTGCCAAGGAAAGGCTTAAGCTCGTGCTGTTTCACGACAGGTCGGAGATTCCGCCCGCCCTGGTGGATGTGATCAAGGACGAGATCATCGCGGTATTGGATAAATACCTTGAGATCGACAGGGAAAAGATGGATGTTGAGCTGACCAGACTGGACGACGAAACGCGCTCCACGGCCTCCGCCCTTGTCGCCAACATCCCGGTCAAGGGAGTTAAAAAACCCCAGTAACGTTATAAACAGCGAATATGTATGCGGGTCATGCATTATTCGCTGTATTTTTTTGCAAAAGCACTTGATGTAAATGTATAAAGGCTGTATAATGATACACAGCATCCGAAACGATTACTGTTTTATGCATTTGGAGGTTATCATCATGAAGAAGAAGACCAGAAAACTTGTTTCCCTGGCGCTGTGCGTCGTCATGGCGGCGGTGTTTTTTGCCGGCTGCGGCGGGCAGAAGCAATCCGCCCTTGAGCGCGTCAAGGAAGCCGGGGAATTGGTGATGCTCACCAACGCCGCGTTCCCGCCCTTTGAGTATCTGGGCGGCGACAACGAGGTCGCCGGGGTGGACGTTGAGATTGCCAAGGCGATCGCGGCGGAAATCGGCGTTACCCTCAAGATTGTGGACATGGACTTTGACGGCATCGTCACTTCGATCCAGTCCGGCAAGGGAGACATCGGCGCTTCGGGGATCACCGCGAATGACGAGCGCAGGAAATCCGTGGATTTCTCCATCAACTATGTCGACGCGGCCCAGTGCATCATCGTCAAGGCGGACAATGCGGATATCGCCAGCCCGGACGATCTCGCCGGGAAGAACGTCGGCGTGCAGAGCGGCACCACCGGCGACATCTTTGTCACCGATGAGACCGAAGCCGTGCCTTACCGCTTCAAGACCGCCGCGGACGCAGCCATGGAGCTTTCCAACGGCAAGCTGGACGCGGTGGTGATCGACGAAATGCCCGCCAACCAGATCGTGGCGACTTACGCGGGGCTGAAGCTCATCGACACCCCCCTGACCGAGGAGCAGTACGCCATCGCCATCGCGAAGGACAGCGAAGATCTGAAAGAAGTGATCGACAAGGTCATCTCCGAGCTTCTTGAATCCGGCCAGATCGCGGAGTGGATCGAGCAGCACAAGGCGGCGAGCGGCGCCTGATCGCCGCAGGGCTGCCTGGGCAAATCCGGTATTCTTATATCGGCTTTTGCCTGAAACCGGCGAAAAACCGGGAACGTTTTTTTCGCGGCGTTATGAGGAAACTAAAAAGATTTTTATTCGTCAGTCAAAGCGGAAATTGAGATTACAAAGCTGAGGGATGAACGTTCATCCCTCGGGTTAACCAAAGCGGTAGAACCCGAACCCGCCTTGCGGGGCGTATTGTTTGCGCCTGGCTGTGTTATCCTCCTAGGCTGGCAGCCAGCCCGCCGTCGTCGTCTGGCCCTGCCAGGCGAGGCGCAAAAATTCGCTCCCGCAAGGTCAAAGATTTTTGAGACCGTGTGCCGTTTTGGTGCAAGGCGGAGGCTCGCAGGAAGGCGGACGCCTTTTTTCGGGCCGACAACACCGCACCGAGGCGGCCCACGGTCTCAAAAACGGGTTCGGATTATACCGCTTGGGTTACGTAAAAACAAAGTCGGCATCGCTTGTGATCGGGCGCGGAAAGGAAGGCCATGTGGAATAACTTCGGCCAGCAATTATACGACAACATCATCCTGAACGACAGGTGGAAGCTTTATCTCGAAGGCCTTGGCACCACGCTTGTCATAACCCTGGGCGCCGCGATTCTCGGCATCATCATCGGCAGCCTTGTGGCGATCTGTAAGGTTTATGCCAAGGACAACAAAAAGCTCTGGCTCCTTGAGAAGCTTTGCGATATCTATCTTACGGTTTTTCGCGGCACGCCGGTGATGGTCCAGCTGCTGATCTTTTCATGGGTCATCTTCATTTCGATCCCCATGGACAGACTGGCCATCGTCGGGATCCTGGCGTTTGGGATCAACTCGGGGGCCTATGTTGCCGAGATCGTCCGCGCCGGGATTCAGGCGGTCAGCCATGGCCAGACGGAAGCCGGCCGCAGCCTGGGGCTGACCAAAAACATGGCCATGCGCCTGATCGTCATGCCCCAGGCGATCAAAAACATCCTGCCCGCTCTTGCCAACGAGGCGATCACCCTGCTCAAGGAAACGGCGATCCTCGGCTATATCGCCGTGGGGGACATCACCTATATGGCGGCGCTGATCCGTTCCCGGACGTACAGCCCCGTGCCGCTCTTTGTGATCGCCCTTGTTTATCTCGGAATCGTCATGCTGATGACTTTTGGCATGCGCAAGCTCGAAAGGAGGCTGGCCAGAAGTGAGCGATAATTTGATCGAAGTCTTCAATCTGACGAAAAAGTTCGGCGAGCTTCTCGCTGTGGACGACATTACCACCAGCATCAAAAAAGGGGAGATCGTCGTCGTGATCGGGCCTTCCGGCTCGGGTAAATCCACCTTTTTGCGCTGCCTGAACCTGCTGGAGATGCCAACCTCCGGCCAGGTCATCTTCGAAGGAACGGATATTACCGACAAATCGGTAGACATCAACATCCACCGCCAGAAAATGGGCATGGTCTTCCAGCAGTTCAACCTGTTCCCCCATCTTTCCGTGATGCAGAACATCACGCTGGCCCCCATAAAGCTGCGCGGGCTCAGCGAAGCACAGGCCAGGGAAGAGGCAATGGCCTTACTTGAGCGCGTGGGCCTTGCGGACAGGGCGGATTCTTATCCCAGGCAGCTTTCCGGCGGCCAGCAGCAGCGCATCGCCATCCTTCGCGCCCTTGCCATGCAGCCGGAGGTCATGCTTTTTGACGAGCCGACCTCCGCCCTGGACCCGGAAATGGTGGGAGAGGTGCTGGACGTCATGAAATACCTTGCAAAATCCGGCATGACCATGGTTGTTGTGACCCACGAAATGGGCTTCGCCAAGGAGGTCGGCTCCAGGCTGCTCTTTATGGACGGCGGCAAGATCGTGGAAGAAGGCAGGCCCACGGAAGTTTTTTCCAATCCGGCGAACGAGAGGACTATTGCGTTTTTATCAAAAGTGTTATAATCATAAAGAAGCGTCGAAAAGAGCCGTTTCGCACCAGCGGCTCTTTCGTTTTAGGCAAAAATGATAGAAGAAAGGAAATGCGTCATGCCATTTATGGAGGCGGCCAACAGCGGCCTGTTATACGGTATCGCAATCATCGTGATCGCATTTGTCATCCTTCAGTCGCTGGTCTTTTTGGTCAAAGCCTGGAAAGAGGCAAAGCGGATGGGGATCGACGCGAATAAGCTGAAAAAAGCGGCGGCCAGCAGCGCGGTTTTTTCCATCGTTCCATCCCTGCCCATCATCATCTCGCTTTTTGCGATGATGCCGATTCTGGGCATCCCGCTGCCCTGGATCAGGCTTTCGGTTGTCGGTTCCGCGTCCTATGAGCTGGTGGCCGCGGAAAGCGCGGCAAAGGGCCTCGGGTATTCCACCCTTGCGGGGGCGGCTTCCGGCGGGGCCGGGGTTTTTGCCGCCATTGCGATCGTCATGACCGTGGGCATCCTGTGGGGGCTGATCTTCTCGACCTTTTACCAGAAAAAGCTGCAAACAACAATCTCGACCCTTAGGGACAAGGATACGACCTGGGCCGTGATCATGGTGGATTGCCTGTTCGTCGGCCTTGCCGCGGCCTTTGGGGGACAGATGATCGCAACGGGCGGGGCGACGCTTTTGACTCTTGTCACCAGCATGGTCCTTATGGCGGGGCTGCTCGGCCTTTCCAAGCTCAAGGGAATGAAGTGGATGGAAAGCTTTGCCATGTCCCTCGCCATGGTGGGGTCGATGGGCATGGCGATCCTTTACACCGGCTGGCTCGCATAGGGGGATAAAACAATGAAAGAAAACCGCGTCAAAGAAAAAAAGGAAAAACCCGTCCTTCCTCCTTACGAGCGATCGCTGCACAGGCTGGGAAGGCTCTCGGGCATCGCGGCGGTGCTGCTGTTCTTGGCGGTTCCCGCAGCCGTGTGCCTGTATTTCGCTGCGTGGCCGCAGATCGAAGGCCTGCTGAACGGCATCATCGCCGTATCGTCCGTGTATCTGCCGATCGGGATCATCGAGGTTTTCAACTATTCGCCGATGCTGGGCGCGGGCGGGTCCTACCTTGCCTTCGTCAGCGGAAACATCGCGAACATGAAGGTTCCCGCGGCGGCCGCCGCCATGCGGGCGGTGGACGTTCAGCCGGGAAGCAAGGAAGGCGAACTGATCAGCACCATCGCCGTGGCCATGTCCACCATCGTCACCACGGTCATCATCATACTCGGCGTGCTGCTTTTAGTCCCGCTCACCCCGGTCATCACCAGCCCCGCCCTGGCTCCGGCGTTTGACAACGTGCTTCCCGCGCTTTTCGGCGCGCTGGGCGTCATGCTTGTCGCCAAGCGGTGGTATATCGCGGTTGTGCCGCTTTTCATCATGACCGTTGTGTTTTTGCTGGGCGCGCCGGGCAGCCTGGTGGGCCTGATGGTGCCCGTTGCGTCGGTCATTGCCATCGCATACGCCAGGATCCTGTATAAATCCGGAAAAGTCAAGAAATGACCGGCCCGGAACACAAGCTTTCAGAGCTTATCCGCTGCAAAACCGTCTCCTGCGAGGAAGGCCGGCCCTTCCCGGAAGGGGAATTCATAAAATTCAGGCAGGCGCTTTTTGCACTTTTTCCCCATGTGCATGAAAAGCTTGAATGGGAGCTGATCGACGGCTTTACCCTGCTTTACCGCTGGAAGGGCGGAGGCGGAAAGCCCGCTCTTTTGATGGCGCACCAGGACGTTGTGCCCGCGGCTGAGGAAGGCTGGCTGCACCCGCCTTTTTCCGGGGAGGTTTCGGACGGCTTTATCTGGGGCAGGGGCGCTTTCGACATGAAGTGCCAGCTCACGGCCATCCTGCAGGCCGCGGAAGAACTGGCCGCCCAGGGCTTCACCCCGAACCGGGATATTTACTTCTGCTTTACCCATAACGAGGAAGCTTCGGACGAAACCGGCGCAAAAGCCGCCGCGAAGCTGCTGGCGGAGCGGGGAGTGCGGTTCTCGGTCGCGGTCGACGAGGGGGGCTACGCCTTTTGCGGCGGGGATTACGGAATGGGCAAGGACGGGATTTTCGTTTCCCTGTGCGAAAAAGGCTATGCGGACATCGAGATCGAAGCCAAAGATGAGGGCGGCCACGCGTCCACGCCCAAAAAGGATGGGGCGCTGGTAAGGGTCTGCCGGGCGGTTGCCGCCATCGAAGGGAACCAGCCCAAGCCTTTCAAAAACCCTGCCACCCGGGCGCTGATCCGGGCGATCGCGCGCGCCCTTCCTATTTATAAAAGGCCCGGATTGCTGCGAAGGATGGCGGGGAACCCCGCCGCGAACGCCCTTCTTCGCTCCACGGTCTCGCCGACGATGATCGCGGCGTCCAACGCGCCGAACGTGCTGCCAAGCACCGTCAGGGCCAATCTGAACGCCCGCCTGCTTCCGGGGCAGACGCCCGAGGAAATCCTTGTCCATTGCGAACGGGCGGCGAAGGGGACGGGGGTCAAGATGCGGCTGGTCAAAGGGAATCCGGCCACCGCGGTCTCTCCTGCGGAGGGGGAGGCGCATGAAAGGATCGTCCGTGCGCTGAAGGCCGCGCTTCCGCAGCTTGAGCCGATTCCCGGAATCATGACTGGGGCGACGGATTCGCGGTTTTTTGCCGGGATCTGCGACGCCATTTACCGGGTTTCGCCCTTTTCCTGCGCAAAAGAGGTACTCGGCTCCATGCATGGCGTGAACGAACGGGTGAGCGTCGAATCCCTTTGCGAGGGGATCGCTTTTTTCAAGGCGCTGATGCAGAGTTTCTGAAGTATTTCTTAAGATGCCGGCATTGTGTTGAACTGCTACTCACTGCGTTATATAATCACAGTGAGTTTTTCTTTGGCTTTATCATCCATTTAAAAGGAGGATCCGAATTTGGAATTCGATTACGTCCTGACCACAGATTCAGACGCCGAAATGCCCTATGAGTGGCTGGAACAGTTCGATATCAAGGCCATCCTGATGCCCTATACCATGGGCGGCACAGAGTATTTTTTTAATTTCTTCAGGGAAATGCCCTTCAACGATTTTTACGACAGGCTGCGCGCGGGCGAAAAGGTCACCACCGCCCAGCGCAATCCCGAGGATTTTAAGGAATTTTGGACCCCCTTCCTGGAGCAGGGGAAGGACGTGCTTTATATCGGCCTTTCTTCGGAGCTTTCGGGAACGTTCAACTGCGCGTCTCTGGCCCGGGCGGAACTGCTGGAAGCGTATCCTGAACGCAAGATCATCCTCGTGGATACCCTGGCGATTTCCGCGCCGGAGGCGATGATCGTGCGGGAAGCCGCAAGGATGCGCCTTGCCGGAGAACCCATCGAAAAAGCCGCCCGGTGGGCGGAGGAAAACAGGAATTATTTCACCGCTTTCTTCGTTGTGGACGATCTGAATTATTTGAAGCGCGGCGGCCGCGTTTCCTCTTCCGCCGCGTTTTTCGGTTCGATGCTGGACATCAAGCCCATACTCTATATCAGTTCCCGGGGCAAGCTGGAGCCTTTTGAAAAGGCAAAGGGCCGCAAGAAGGCGCTGCGCCGCATCGTCGACCTTGCCAAAGAGCATTACGACCCCGAAAAAAACGAGTATATCGTCGTCTGCCAGGCGAACTGCGAAAAGGATTGCGAGCTTTTTTGCGGCATGCTCAAAGAAGCCGTCGACCCCAAAGAGATCTGCGTCCAGCCCGTCGGCCCCGTGATCGGTTCCCACGCGGGACCGGGTACATTGGCCGTCTGCTTTGTCGCAAAAGCGGATGATATCGAGGCGCCCAAGTAATCAAAGCGGCCGGTGTTGTGGCGGCGCGGGCGGTTGTCCCGCCGCCGCTTTTCTTTCGCCCGTTTTGCCAAAGACCCCAAGTATTTGCTTGACAATATCACCCCCAATCCATATAATAATAAACGTGCCGCGCAAATGGCAGCGCTCGGGAGCATAGCTCAGCTGGGAGAGCACCTGCCTTACAAGCAGGGGGTCACAGGTTCGAGCCCTGTTGTTCCCACCACAAATGGCCCGGTAGCTCAGTTGGTTAGAGCGCTAGCCTGTCACGCTAGAGGCCGAGGGTTCGAGCCCCTTCCGGGTCGCCAATTTCATAACGCCTCGGTAGCTCAGTCGGTAGAGCAAGGGACTGAAAATCCCTGTGTCGGTGGTTCGATTCCACTCTGAGGCACCATCTGCGGGAGTAGCTCATTTGGTAGAGCGCCGCCTTGCCAAGGCGGAGGTAGCGGGTTCGAGCCCCGTCTTCCGCTCCATAATCCGGCGCCATAGCCAAGCGGTAAGGCAGAGGACTGCAAATCCTTCATCCCCGGTCCGATTCCGGGTGGCGCCTCCATAGAAGAAGCCCCGAAAAGCCCACAGACAGGCGCTTTCGGGGTTTTGTTTTGTTTTAAGTCCATGCTTTTGGCAACTTTCTGGTAACTTTGTTTGAAAAGGCTTCGTTGAATTTATCTGCGTTTTTGAGCTCATAATCCTCCGAAAGATGCGAATATATCGACAGCGTTGTTTTCGCGTCCGCGCGCCCCAGCCATTTTTGAGCGGTTAGAACGTCAACGCCTGCACGATTTTGTCTACATTTTTCCGCAGATAAAAAGCCGTTGGCCGATTAGCGGCCTGTAAAGAAGTCCGGGAGGGCGGAAAGGATGAGTAACCGTGATATGAAAAAAGCGATACGGCGGAACCGCATCTACCCGACGATATCGCCGACCGCGTCTGCGCTGACAGGATAATGAATATTTCCCTTCTAAACACGACGGCTGATTTTGTTTGACCCCGAAATCCGGAGCAAGCGGTGATTTTAAAGGCGATTAAGTCCGGGATGCCAAGTTTCTTTTCGCTTGGATAGCGGCACTCTTTGCTGTATAATGATACAAAACAGGCACCAGCAATTTGCAAGGCGGGTCTACCAATGGAAACAGATCTATCAAAACGCAAAGACAGCACAAATACGCTTCTTGATGGTATTTTCAGGGCTTCGGCGCTGGATGACTTCATAAAAAAGCATGAGGACGCCCTGCGGCTTCCCACGCTTCCCGAATATCTGGACGCTTTGTGCCGGGAAAAAAGAATGATGCGTGTCGAGGTTGTGCGGCAGGCCGGCATTGACCGTTCCTTTGGCTTTCAGATATTCCAGGGGGCAAAAAACCCATCACGCGACAAGATCATCCAGCTTGCCGTAGGTTTTAGACTCGGTTATGAGGAAGCGCAGGCTCTCTTAAAAATCGCGCAAAAGCCCGCGCTGTATCCCAGGATCAAGCGGGACGCGGCGGTTATTTATTGCTTGAACAGGCATCTGAGCTTTACGGACACACAGGCCGTTCTTTCCGGGATGGACATGGCTGTTCTTGGGAAGGAGCGGGATTGCTGATGGAAGAGCCGCGTATAAAGTCCCATATCGAAGACTTTCTCAAGGGGTTTGACGACAGCATCTTCCCCGCAGACTTTTTAAAAGATTATGAAGCGCAAGAGTGCCTTGGCCACAGCCAATGGAACGAAACACTGCTTGTGCGCAGCCGCGGCACCGGCGCGGCCGCGGTCGCCAAATGCTATGATATGCGGCTGATCGGCGGGCGCGGCGAGGGCGATTTGCTGCGCCGGCTGCGGCATCCGGCGCTTCCCGCGTTCATCGCGGAATATAAAAATGATCACATGCTTTGTGTTGTGCGGGAATACGTTGAAGGCGCCGCGCTTTCGGATGCCGTCAAAGTCAGTCCGCTCAGCAGGGAACAAGTATTGGATACGGGACTTCAGCTGTGCGATATCCTGCGCTATCTCCATGAGCAGACCCCGCCGGTCATCCACAGGGATATCAAGCCCGAGAATATCATACTCAAAGAGAACGGCAGGATCACGCTGATCGACTTTGGCATTTCCCGCGTATTCGACAAAGACGCCAGGAACGATACGGTAACGCTTGGAACGGCTTCCTTTGCGCCGCCGGAGCAATACGGCTTTGCCCAGACCGATTGCCGGTCCGATATTTTCTCGCTCGGCATGGTGTTGGGCTTTTTGCTGACGCGCAATACGGAGCTTGACGCAATGCCCGGCGGTATTGACGACCGCGCGCTTCGACGCATCGTTGCCAAATGCACCGCTTTTGCGCCGAAAGACCGCTATGCAAACGTTTCCGCCTTGCAGCGTTCATTATCGGCTCAGCTGCCGGTGCGCCGCCAAAGGCGCCGGGCCGCGGGCGGTATTCTCGGCGCGGCGCTGCTCTGCGGGATCGTGCTTGCTTTTATTTCGATCACGCAATCGGCCGGCAAAAGCATTCCTGACGATGCAAACCATGTTCCCGCCTTTATGACCGGCGAAGAAATCACCGCGCAAGCCGCAGATTACTTAAATCAGAAATATGGAACGGATTCTTTCCAGAACAGCGTGCAAACGGCGGATATCGGGGATATTCGCGATCTGCTCATAAACGTTTATGGCTATGATGAAGCTTATGCCAACGCCCGGCCCGCAGCCATGCCGCCCGTGGAGGTCGAGGACAGCTTTCTGCCGTGGGCTTTTGAAGATTCACAAACCGTGCCGTTGGATATGATGGTTTATTTCGCCGTCAAAATATACTGGCCCAGGGTGGTAAGGGATTGGTCGGGCCTGAAGGACGATACGGGTGAGTACCCCGGCATACGGGTTGCCAGGCCTTTTGCGGAAGAGAACGGCATCTATGCCAATGTGAACCGGACGGACCGCATCACCTTGGGCGATGTGGCGGTGATGCTCTATAACGCCGACCGCGCCTATGGCGACGGTCTTCCGCCGCAGCTCGCCAATCGCTATCAGCCCGAAGCCAAGCCGATTTCGGCCCTGGGCTTTACGGAGCCCCTCATGGAGCGGGCGGTGCGGGCTGTTCTCGGCAAATCTGAAACCGATCCGGTTTCAGCGGAAGAGCTGGCCTCGGTGGCGGAACTGTATGTTTTCGGGAACACCCCATCCGCCAGCCAGGACGGCTTCTATGCATCCGCAAGTGAATGGTATTCGTCGGGCAATCAAGCCAAGGGTAACATCGCCTCCCTGGAAGATGTGAAGCTGCTGCCCAATCTGCGCATCCTGTGCCTGGCGGCGCAGCAGATTACCGACATTTCCCCCCTTGCTTCGCTGCCGCTTCTGGAAAAGGTGGAGTTCAAGCACAATCGGATTGCCGATATCTCGGTGCTGGCCTCCCTGCCCGCGCTTGCCTCCGCGGGCCTGAACGGCAACCCGGTTTCGGATACAAGCCCCTTGGGCAAATGCGTTAATCTGCGGTTCCTGGATTTGTGTGATGTGAAGGGTTATGATCCGGCTTTCTTGGGCGAGCTGGGGGATTTTGAGTTTCTGGATCTCGCCAACGATACGGACAGCTTTGCGCACCTCGGAAACCGCCGGGTGCGTGAGCTAAAGCTCGGATATTCCGGGCTGGATTCCCTTGATTGGATTTCCGGCGTGGCGGGGCTTGCGTCACTGGAAGTGAAACACAGCCAGCTGACAAGCCTAAAAGGTATCGAGGCGCATCAGGAGCTGACCTGCCTGAATATTGCCGGGTGCTCAATCCAAGACCTTTCCCCGGTGCTGCTTCTGCCCAATCTGCAAACGCTGGTGATCAGCGAGGATATGCGCCCGGCGTTTTTGGCGCTGGGGAACGTGAGCTTTACCGCATCCTATGAATAACCGCCCGAAGGATACATTATTCTAAAAAAGCCCCGCGAGTCTGCTGCCAGCAAACCAAAGGGGCTTTTTATTTTGCTACAATCTGACATGTAGATTGATACGCCGGTCTGGCGGCAGGTTTCCTTGCCGCAACTCCACGCAAAAATGAACGCTGCCGTATCCGGCGGGATATCCCCTCCGAAAACCGGTTTGGCATGCCGGCCCGCTCTCCATGGGCGCGCCGCTCCGGGCGTAAAAGGTGTGCTACCCCTATGATTTCTTCCGGGTGCGGAATGCGGTTATGATTCTGTTGACCTGTTTGGCACTCGGGCATAAAAGCGCCTGCGGGCGTCGCCGCGGGGAAGTGACGGTGCGGTTTTGCACCTGCCGCCGCCGGGGCCGGCGCGTCTTCCCGCCGGCTGTTGCAATGGTTTTTCGTGCGCATACGAGTGGTCGTGCCGTACTTTGGCTGATTATGGGCATCGCGAATCTCAAACAGATCAAGGGGGACTGCTGATGATATCGGAATAACAACTGAATCCTCATTCACCTGGATACGAAATAATAAAAAGTTTTTTTCAATGAAAGAAGCGCTTTGCGCATTGCCGGCCGCGTTGCGAGCTCGCGGAATGGCGGCGCGGGCGGCCCGCCCGAGCCGGGCGACGCTGCCGCCGCGCTAAAACGCGGCGCCGCCATGGATTTCCCGCGAAAAAATAAGAAAGACCCGTTCCCCGGTTCATTCAAACGCACCATGATTACAGAAAAGAGGAGAGCAAAGCCATGAAGAAGATCTTGTGCGTAGCGCTGGCGGTCATGCTGGCGCTGGGGGTCCTTGGCTGCGGCGCGCCCGCCGCGACGGAATCCCCGCAGGTTTCGGAACCCGCGCCCGCCCTGCAAACGCCGGAAGTTTCCGGTTCGCAGGATGAGTTGGAAACCGCGCTGCGGGCGGCGGCCACCATCGATGAGGTCGGTGATATCATGAAGCCGTATGTGGTAAGCGGCGATTATGAGGCGCAGATGCGCTGCGCGGACAGGATGCTGGAGATTGACCCGGAAGATGAAAACGCCTGGTATGCGCAGGCGGAGGCAAGGATACTCCTTCTGAAGTCAGAATACGAAGAACTGAACGATATCATAGCCCAAGGGTTTGCCCGCGCGGGCAATAAGGCGGGATACGTGGAATGGCTGAAGAATTTATACGGCGAAGCGGATTTAAAGATCGATTTTCCGTTTGCGTCCGACTATACCGCCGCCGGGGAAATGAATGCCGTCGGCAGCACGCCGGAAAACCTCATGTCCGTCATATTAGGCCCCGAATGGGCGGTTTACCGAGGCTTATTCGCGTCGCAGGGAGACTGGATTTATTTTGCCGATCCGGACGACGGTTTTGCGCTCTATAAAAAGCAAGTCAGCAGCGGTGAGAAAAGAACGCGGCTTTGCGGGGATGTCGCCAATGATATCAATATTGTCGGGGACTGGATCTATTTTGCCAATATCAGCGACAATAACGCTTTGTACAAAATCCGCACCGACGGGGACATGAAGACGAAGCTTTCGGACGACCCGTGCGGAGCCGTCGCGGCAAAGGGCGAATGGATCTGTTACAGCAATCAAAACGAAGATGGCCGCATATATAAAATTCGCGCCGACGGCAGCGAACGCCAGCCCCTCGGCGGCAGCGCGAGCACCCTGTTCATAGTTGGCGACTGGCTGTATTTTTCGACGAAGGACGAAAGGAATCTGTATCGTCTGTCGCTTGAGGACGGGCAGACGCAGCAATTGCTTGATAACGAGTGGCATGTCAACGTGGTTGCCAGCGGGGAATGGTTATATTTCGTTTCAGATAACAACGGCTTATGCATCAAAAAAATAAAGACAGACGGAAGCGGGGAAGAAGTGGTTTGGAAGTATAACGGAAAGATCGTTGTCTTTGCGGTTTGCGGCGGCCGCCTCGTCGTTGCTGTGCGCGACCTAAGCGGCGATGAGTATGTGCTTGTGCTTGATGCGGAAACCATGAACCAGCTTGTGCAATCCGGGACGTTTGCCACAGGGGCCGTCTGCACGGACACCGCCGGGAATGTGTATATCTCCGACGCTTTCGGCAGCGGTTCATGGCATCAATTCGATTTGGAGAAAGGCACAGCGGATAAGATATGATACCGGTTGTTATCCGGATTAAAAGCGCCTGCGGGCATGTGTCACCATTGCGGGCGGTCAGAGTGAGAAGTTCTTTCATTGAATAAAGCGAAAGGGGCACCACCATGAAAAAATTGTTGTGCGCAACGCTGGCCATGCTGCTGGCGTTGAGCCTGGCTGCCTGCGGCGTGCCCGCCGCAACGGAATCGCCGCTGCCGCAGCCGGAGGAGTCGCCCCCCGCAGCGGCGGCGCCCGCCGACGTGACGTTTGCCGACCCGGTGCTGGAGGCGATGGTGCGCGGGGCGATGGGCAAGCCGGAAGGCGGCATCACCGTGGCGGAGGCCGAGGCGGTGACGAGGCTGAACCTCAGTATGGAATGGCAGCGGTATGTTTCCGAAGAGACGACGGTTAAGGATATCGGCGGGCTGGAAAGCTTTATAAACCTCGAAAGCCTCGACCTGTCCTTTCACGCGGTCACCGATATCACGCCGCTGGCGGGGCTCAAAAAGCTCGCTTCGCTGTCGCTTTGCGGCAATCCGATCGCCGATATCGCGCCGCTCGCCGGGCTGACGAACCTGAAAGTGCTGACACTTTCCAGCTGCGCGGCGTCGGACTACAGCCCGCTTGCGAAACTGGTCAACCTGAATGTCCTGGTGCTTGACCATTCGACGATCACCGATGTGTCGCCGTTGGCCGCGCTGACAAGCCTAAAGCAGCTGTATCTGGCGGACTGCCCCATAAGCAACTATTTCTCGCTGTCGGATATCTACCAAAGTTTAGAGCAAAAGGATTTCACCATTGCATTCACGCTCGCCGAGCTTGGGTTTACCATGAGCGACGCCAACAATCAGGCGAGCTATGGGGACGTTCAGCGCGACGGGTTGAGCGTGAACATCAACCACGCCGAGTGGGGCGCTCCGCAGTCTGAAGATATGACGAAATGCGTAAGAATGGACTTAATGCTGGATAGCGGGTATACCTTGGTCGTCTTGTACTATCCGGAAATAAGCGCCTATGTCTTTCAAATGAACATCAATGGTGAACAGATGAACTACATCTACAACGCGGCGGACGGTACATTCATGGTGGATTCCAACAACAGGGAACGCTTTGAGCGGATGATAACGGAGGCGCTGGGCGAAACGGGCGAAACGGACGCGCTGCTTGCGCCCATCCCTGTTTTCAATGATACGATTCAAATGACCTTCGGCGTAACTGCCGACGCGCTCTACGCACTGCCGTTTGATCAGACCGCGGCGCAGCCGGAGCAAACGACTCCGGCTTACGCGCTGCCCTATGAGCCGTTTGGATTTACCGATAACGAGGACGAGGCGGCTTGCCTGTATGAGAAATCAGGCTTGCAAATTGCCATACACAGACCCGATTGGGGCGCAAGTCCGGCGGAATGGAATATCGAGTTTCACGATCCCGATGTGAACGGATATAGCTTGGTAATGCAATATTACGCCGACGAGGGTAAATGGCACGTTTACATGGAGCGGGGCGGTGCATATTGCGCTTATGACGATTATCCTGCCACGGATGCAAAAGGATGGGAAGACCCTAGCATCGAAGCGGTACATCGGATGGTGGGCGACGCCTTCCATTCGCAGGGAAAGGAATTGTACTATAAGCCGATGGAATACTTTGAGCAGGTGGTACAGGAGCTTTTCGGCATGAGCGTCGACGAGCTTTATGCGCTGCCTGCTAGCACGTAAAACCCGTTGCCAAGAGCCGGGATAAAGCGAAAAGCCCTAAACGCCCCGCAACAAGAAAATGGTCAAGCAAAATTTCGGAGGGAAGAAAATGAAACGTTCTTTATCGGCGCTATTACTCGTTCTGCTGGTTGCTTCATTGGCGGCGTGCTCCGGGCGGCCTGCCGGGCCGGCCGGCGAATCGGCCGCGCCGCCGCGGGAAACATTCCAACCCGAGGCGGCCGCCTTAACCGCCGGCGAGGATTTCAAGCTGGGCGATGAAACCTATGCCCTCGAAAAATGGGTGGCCCTGCCCGAATACGATACGGACACGCAAACCGGCGTTGGCCTTTGCTTTGTGCAAAGGGAAGGCGTTGCGCCCATCGCCATCTCCGGCGGCGGCTATAAAAGCCTCATTGATATGACGCTGGATATGGAGGGTACGCCGCTTTATACAAGCAACATCAGCTTCATCAAGGCCGAGGACGCGCCGGGCTATACGGCGCGTGTGACATTTGAATTTGCGCTCCCAAAGGGCGCTGCGCTGCCCGCCGGCGGCACGATTTTTCATACCGGCGAAAACGAGGAAATCGCGATCAATCTTTCCATGCTGGAGGCGCTGCCGATAGAAGCCTTTCCGGCAATCGAACCCTCCGCCGGCGCGGCCGCCGCTTCTGATGACGGCGCGCAGGCGCTTTGCGGTGAATGGCTGCTGGATTCGATTATTTTTTGCACCCCGGATGAGAACAACGGCATATACACGATTGACGCCGCCATGAGCATATCCGAGGGTTTTGAATATGGGCGGGATTTGGTGCTGCGCGAGGATATGAAAATGATATCGTTCATCGACCTGAGCGCGCTGATCGATGCGGTACCCGAACTGCCTTTTTCGATCAGCGACCTCGATTTGAAGGATTATTCCGGCTGGACGTATCGAAGCGGAACAGTAACGCTGACCTATGGCGGGCCCGCGTTCACGGCGGTTTATGACGAAGCGTCCAGGGAACTGCGCCTGACGCGAAGCGGCGAAGTGGCGATCCTCTCCGGCAGCGCAAATGGCATGGCAACGCAATCCGGCTCTGTGCTGATCGATATTACGATGGTGTTCAAGGCCAAATAGAAAGGATCCGCGCGATATCTGTCATTGCGGGGGCCCGGACTATTTTGATCTGAAACGTCCCGGCGTCTGAAACATCCCGGCGCTCGATACGAAGGAATCGAATTCGAATGGCAGCGGATGCTTTGGCGCTATAGAATGGGATAAAAAAAGCTTACAGGAGGATAGAGAATGAAACGGTTTCTATCACCATTATTGCTTGTTTTGCCGGTCGTTTTGCTGGCGGCCTGTTCGCAGCAGGCCGGGCCAATAGAAACACCGGTTCCCGCGCAGACAGTAACGCAGGATACGCCCGCGCCAACCGAAGCGCCCACGCCCGAGCCGGAACTGTTCGTGCCGGAGGATCTATTCGGCAGTGCGCTCAACCCGTATGCCGACGCGGGCTTTCCCGGAAATTTCACCATCTACGAGGCCTCTTTCAACAAGGGGGCGGCAAAGCTGGAGGGCAGGAATCCCTATGTTTTGTCCATGACCGCCGAGGGCAAGGCGGACGAGTCGATTGCCTTTTTGGCGAAGCTGGCCGGGATCACGGATGCGCAAACCGTAGCCCAACATGCCGAGGACGTCAAAAGCAGCGGTTTCTGCGAAATTTATGGCGAGGACGGAACCGTGTTTACCGTCAGGAAAACCGATCCCAATGACGACCGGTATGCTTATGTGGACGGCTGCCACATTGAAATAACGGTTGATGTGAAAGTAGCCGACATGGAGAAATATACCATCTTTGTGCGGGATAATTACAACCTGAACGCCCTAGCGTCCATTTCGGAATACCTCGATATAGATCCGGATTTTGCCCAATGCGGCTTCAACATCAATCTGCATAAAAAAGAGGCCGGCGTTTCCGTCGTGTATCATATTCCGGACGCTAGCGCCGTATTGCGAAATATAGCCGAGAATGTGGAAAGCGATTGGTACGACGCCGAGAACGGCAAGATGGGTCTGTCTTACGGCATGATAACTTGCGGCATTGGCGTTGATCGCAGGGGTGAGGGCTTCTACGTCGATCAGGCGATAACTGAGTTTGATACCGCTTTGAGCGAATATGTCGCGCCGGAAACATCCCTGACCAAGCTGGGCTTCGGCTTCGATCAGGAGGATGTATGCGGCGTCTATGCGCAGCACGAACCGCACTACATGGAAATCGCCATCCACAGGCCGGAATGGGGCGAGCATCCCGATGGCTGGAACATTGAGTATATGGATGAGGTGAACGGCTACGATCTGATGATCACATACCATGCCGACGAGGGCAGGTATCGCATATCGCTAAGCAAAAACAACGCGGGCGGGGGCTTCAATTACTTCCCCGCCACGGGTGAATACGTTGATGAATACCCCGATCCGGATACGATAAGGGAGATGTTCAACGACGCCTTCGGCACGCAGGGCAAGGACTTTTATGATAAGCCGATCGCTCGTTTTGAGCAGTTGGTCCAAGAGCGTTTCGGGATGAGTATCGAGGAGTTGTATGCCCTGCCGATCAGGTAATCGGTTCAATGGGACTCAGGCAAAGCTGACGGTGTGGAGATCAGGGTCCATAGAATTCCACCGGGCTTTGCGGTATGCCTTCCTGCTCCATTTAACGTGTCATGCGGATGCCGGCCAGGCATCCGCTCTCTTTTTTATTGCAATTTGAGCCGCCGGCGGCCGACGGCGGAATGGGCGGCTTACATGGCGGGCAAGATCGTTTGCGTGGTCACGCGCGGCGCGCCCGATTGGGCAAACGTTGGAATACGGCGAAAAAAGCCCGCGTCTTTTTTGGCCGGCGGAAGGATTGCGGAATCGCGGCGCCCGAAAAAACCGTGTCCGCTGCCGCCGCGTGCTGGAGATCGCGCCGCCCGAGGCAAATCGCAGGATTAAAAAGGCAAGCAGCCCTTTCGAATGGATTGCAATCGCAGCCTGCGGGCAGCGGTTTTCAAATTTTTTGCATCAAACATAAAGCGCATGCAAATCCATGGTATGGGCAAAAAGGACTGCCGGCAGCCGATCAGAAATCCGCGCGGATTTTTTTATATAAAATTAATAAAAAGTACTTTACCTGATGGAGTAGATGTGCTATGATTACTGCATCAGATAAAGTACTTTTGAAGGGGGCGGGAGATTGCTTGGAAGCGATACGCTGCGCGGATACAATGACACCATCATCCTGCACGTTTTGATGGACGGCGATAATTACGGCTATGCGATTTCGGCCAGGATCGAAACCGATTCCTGCGGGTTGTATCCGATCAAGGAAACCACGCTGTATTCCGCCTTTGCGCGGATGGAAAAAAAAGGCCTGGTGACCTCGTATTACGGGGATGAAAGCTTTGGCAGGCGGCGCATTTATTATTCGGTTACAGACGAGGGAAAAAAGTATTATCTGGAAAAATGCCGGGAATGGCAGCTGACCAAACAAGTGATCGATAAATTCACCCGAAAGGACGCTTAAATATGGAAACAATACGAAGCTACGTGGAATCCCTGTTTTCTTCGATCCCGCATTCGGAGGATGCGGACCGGCTCAAAGAGGATATGCTTTTGAACCTCGAAGAAAAATACAACGCCCTTGTCGCCGCCGGAAAATCCGAGGCCGAAGCCATAGGCACGGTGATCATGGGAATCGGCAGCGCGGATGACCTCAAGGCTGATCTGAGCGGGGAAAAGAAGGAAAAATCCAGGGTATAAATCAGCTTTAAAGGTTTGGACGTAATGGACGGCAAGGATCACGTCCATGTTGGCTGGGACGGTGTGCGCGTTGTGGAATCAAAGGAAAACGATTCGAAAACCATCGAAATAGACGGGGATGGGGACGTGACCATCGACGGCAAAAGGATGGACCGGTTTCCCTTCGAAGCGGTGCTGTGGCCGCTCTGCATCATCGCCTTTCTGATCATGGGCTTTGTGTTCAGGCTTTGGCACCCGGGCTGGATGCTGTTCGTCGGCGCAACGCTGCTGACGATCCTTTATAACACCTGGGTCGACGGACGGCGCGAGGGAAAGCTTCTGGGCGCCATCGAAGGCTGCGCCTGGGTGCTGATCGTCGGAGGATACCTTTACGCCGGGTTCGCCCACAATCTTTGGCATCCGGGCTGGCTGGTGTTCCCCGTTGCCGGGCTGCTGGAAGGGATCCTCCATTCCGTCTTGAGCTATTACAAGGGCGGCCGGGGCGGGAACGAAGACTGACCCGCACTTTTAAAATCGCTGGCACAGGGATGTCCGGCGATTTTTTTTGTCTGAAAATCACGGGCTGGGCCGGCGGCTCAAAAGGCGGCTGCCGCCGGTGATGGGGGCATAGGCGGGCGTTGAAGTGACTTTTTGCTCCCTGCAGTAAGAAAGCGGACCCTTTGTCTTCGCTGCGTTTTGCCCGGCGATCCGCCCATCACGGTGCATTCGGCAATATTCGCGCCTTCCAGATCGCGCGGCGCCGTGAAGCCGCCAAGCGCGCCGGCAAAGCAGAGGCGGGGAAGGGGGTTGCTTGCCTTGTCAAGGAAGCGATGGTATCCGCAAAGGTAAACGGCGCGTCGGCTGTATTTTGCGGCCGGGACGCTTCGGGCAGTGTGTCCGCAGGGGATGAGGGTGAGTTTTCGCTTTGACCGGCGCGGCCTGCCGCACAGGAAAGGATCAGCGCAATGCACAGAAGGATGGACCAGGCGCGGTTCAGAACCATTCCTCCCGAGAATATTCATTTAGTCAGCGCGTTGAATCAATTGCGTAAATATTGCGGGGAAGCGCCTGATTACGGTCAGTATGATTTGCGGCGATCCCTGTAAATTTTAACAGCGGGGGTTGTCATCCCAATTCACATTCGCGTTTGTTTATGCTATACTGGCAGCAATACGACGCGGCGGTATTCGCGCCAATTCGTCAATTCGGAGGGAACCTTGAGCAATCAATCGTTAGATTCCAAAATCTCTCATCTTTACGAGATCGTCAGAAATGATTTAAAAGTTAAGATCATCAATTCGGTATACCCCGCCGGGAAGAGAATCCCTTCCGAGCGGGAACTGATAGAGGAATACGGCTGCAGCCGCATCACGATCCGCAGGGCAGTAGACGAGCTGGTGGACGAAGGATACCTTGTCAAGCGTCATGGGACCGGAACCTTCGCCGCAAACCGCAAGCATTCGCGGCATGTGATCAACATCAACAGCTTTACCGCGGACTGTCTGCTAAACGGCATCACCCCCGAAACAGAGGTCACCTTTTTCGGCTTCATGCGCCCGAGCGACCGGGACCGCAGAAAATCCGGAACAAAGGAGGGTGTGCCGCTGCTGCACCTTCAAAGGGTGCGCTATGCCGACGGCGAGCCGGTCATCTTCGAGCGCATCGTGTTTCCCGAAAAGTACAGCTGCCTTTCCACAGTGGACCAGTCGCAGTTTTCCTCGGTTACAGACGTCGTGAAGTCGGTGCTGGGCCTTTCGGTGGCGTTTTTCGACCTGACGATCGAGCAGGCGTACGCCACAAAACAGGAGGCGGAATTTCTGAAGATCACGCCGGGCGATCCCCTGCTTATGGTCAACGGAGGCGTGCTGGGCGAAAGCAAGGAGCCGATCTATTATTCCCGCCAGATCATCGTGGGCGACAAGTACACGATCGCGATCTTCCAGCCGCTGGGGGCCGAGCTTACCAAACAGCAATAGCATTTCGCACAATGCCGAAGAACCAAACCGCCGCGCCAAAACTGCGTTTGCACCCGCGTGCGGTTTTTCTTTTAAGCGTGGCCGCCAATCCGAACCCGCTCAAAGGCGAATTGCGGCGCATTGCTGCGTCGCCGTCAGCCGCCGCAGGACACCGCTGCGCCTGCGCACCGGCCTTGCCCATATTTTTGGCTCTTGACACTCCGCGGCCGCCAAGCCGCCGGTTTGGCGGATCAGAGGCTGCACTCCCTTTGCCTAACGGATGGGTGAGGATGGACCGTGGAAGGCTTTGATTGGCAAAATACCGCCCTGACAGTTATTATAGTACAAGGAAGGATGCGGTTCCGGTCTTTCTTCCGGGTGCGGATCAGCCCCAAAGCGGAAGCGTTCTTCCGAAAAAGAACGAAAAAAACCCAACCTTGCGGGAAAAAACTTGGTCATTTTTAACACTGGTCGTGCATTCTCTGATATAATATACATCAACTGAAAACAAACATCGCAGCCGAGCCGTAAAAGCTGCGGAGGGGGCATCTATGAAAGATTTCAGCCAGATCGAAAAAATGTGCATGAATTGCCACAGGCAGATGGCGGAGCCCGGGGGAATCTGCGAATTTTGCGGATTCGACAACGGCTCGCCGAAGTCGCCGCACCATTTGCCCCCGCGCACCATTTTGGCCGGGAAATTTATGACCGGCAGGGTGCTTGGCGAGGGTGGTTTTGGAATCACCTATCTGGGTTATGACCTCAACTTGGACTGCACGGTCGCCATCAAAGAATACTACCCGGCCGGTTTTGTCTCCAGGGAGACCACCATCAGGAACACCGTGACCTTTTTGACCGGGATGAACCAGGATTATTACAAGGCGGGGATGGAAAAATTCCTGAACGAGGCGAAGGCCCTGGCAAAGTTCTCGGAACTCCCCGGAATCGCCCGGGTGCGCGATTTCTTCCGGGAAAACGGCACGGCGTATATCGCCATGGACTATATCGAGGGGAACACCCTGGCCGAAGAGCTCGGCAAAAGGGGAGGACCCATACCCGCGGCCGAGGTGCTGAGCAAAATGGAGCCCCTGATCCGTTCCCTTTGCGTGGTGCACAACAGCGGCGTCATCCACAGGGACATCAGCCCCGACAATATCATGCAAAACAAGCGGGGCGAGCTGAAGCTGCTGGATTTTGGCGCCGCAAAGGAACTCGCTTCGGACAATAAGAGCGTGTCCGTCATGCTCAAGCCGGGCTACGCTCCGGAAGAGCAGTACAGGACCCGGGGCGAGCAGGGCCCCTGGACCGATTGCTATGCCCTTTGCGCCACCATATACAAGCTGATCACCGGGATCACGCCCCAGGAATCCCTGGAGCGAATGGCCGAAGACAGGCTGGTCCCCCCCACAAGGCTGGGGGCGAATATCTCTGCCCCCGTCGAACAGGCTCTGCTGATGGGCCTTGCCGTCAAGGCTGAAAACAGGTTCAAAAGCATGGAGGCGCTGTATAACGCCCTTTACGCGGAAGGCGTGCCCGCTTCGGAAAAAGCCGCCCACGCCGCGGAGGATGGGTTTTCAACTTCCGCCAGACCGGATCACGGGCACAAAACCGTTCCGATTCAAAAGGTTGAAGGCTTTGCCCCGCAAAACCCCCAAAAAGCAAAAAAGAAGCCGCCGATCGCCTTGTTTGCCGGGATCGGGGTGCTGGCGGTGGGCGCGGTCGTCGCGCTGATCTTCCTGCTCAAGCCGGACCCGGCCAAGCAGGCCGCGGCAAACACCCCAAATCCGACCGAGTCCGCCATACCCGATCAAAGCCCGGCGCCTTCCTCCTACGGCGGCGCGTTCAATACCCCCGCGCAGCCGCCGGAAGAAACGCCCGCCGCTCCCGGGATCGGGGCCCTCTCTTTGGGCAACGGCATCGTCACCCTGCCCGATTTCGAGCTGTTTACCGGCCTTTACTGCGAGGATGAGTATTACGGGGAGGACGGCAGCGACGTCAGGCTGTACAGGTATGACGACAGCGCCCTGATCGGGTATCTGGAAGTTGTCTACGGCGACGACAGGCTGACGGTGGGGGACACCGGGGACGCGTATAACCTGTTTTATATCCAGCAGAACGGCGGCGCTTACCTTTGCTTTAATTACGTGGACGGGATGCTTGAGATCATCACCCCGGCCGGGGCTTCCGTGACCTTCTATGACCCGGGCGTCTCGTATCTGTATCTGCATAACAACGGCATAAACTACACCGAATGGCTGGCGCTGGGCAACCCGAACTATACGTACAGCGGGATCAATTACCGGGGCAACACGGCGCCGAACATCATCAACGGAAGCTGCACCGCCGTTCAGGGAAGGTATTTGTATTACTCCGATTATACGGACACCGGGTATATTTACAGAATGAACATCGACACCAATGAAAGCGAGCTGATCTTCGAGCAGACCACGTTCGCAAGGCATTTGAACGTTCGGGGCGATTACATTTACTTCAGCGCATACAGCAGCTCGGACGATTACTATTCGATCTACCGCTGCGCCAACAAGCGGAACACCAGTTCTGTGGATCTACTGCGCGAGTGCGCGGCCCTGCCTTACGTTTTGGGGAATTACATCTACTTCAGGGATACGAACGACAGCACCCTTCGCCGCATGGATCTGAATGGCAGAAATGAAGAGATCGTCGCCCCTGGCGGAGGTTACTTCATCAACCCGGTCGCGTCGGGCGTCTATGCCAGCGACGTGGACGGAGTGGGGATTTTCTGGATAGACGGCGAGAGCCTGACGGCTACGAAGATCGCAGACGAAGACGTTTATCAGATGATCCTCTGCGGGAATTACCTCTATTACACCGGAGCGGAGAACAACGAGTACTACATCTATAGGATGTATGCCGACGGAAGCGGCGAGAGGGAGCTGATCTGCGCTATGGCGGCAACGGAGCTGAACTGGGACGGGGAGGACATATATTTCATCAGCAAGGACGATTCCTGCCTGTACCGGGTGCCGATGAATGGCGGGAGCGCCATAAAGATGGCTGAGGACGCGTCCAGCCCGGCGGTTATTGCCGGGAACGACTACGTCATGGTGTTTTATCTTGCCGACGACGGAATGACGCTTATGGCGTATAACTGGTCGACGGGCGCGGGCATGGCCTTCCCGTATTAAATGAAATGATCCGGCCAGGAAAAACCTCAAACCGGGGAGAAGACCAAAAATGAAAATGAAACAATGCCCAAACGGTCACTTTTATGACCAGATCAAGGATCAGACCTGCCCCTACTGCAAAAACCTTGCGCCCGCCGCCGGCACTCAGGAAGAACGTCGCGGTGCGAAGACGGTGGGGATCATGCAGGCCGGGGACGGGCCTGTTCCGGCGCAGGCGACGGGCGCCGGCACCCAGGAAGAACGGCGCGGTTCGAAGACGGTGGGGATCATGCAGGCTGGGGCCGGGCCCGTTCCGGCGCAGGCGCCCGCCCCCCAGGCGGAAGCCGGCAAGGCGCGGGAGCCCGCCGAAAAAAGCGGCGGCCATACCGTGGCGATCATCGCCCAGAAGCTGGGCGTGGACCCGGTGGTCGGCTGGCTGGTCTGCGTTGAGGGGAAGGACAAGGGCCGGGATTTCAGAATCCACGCGGACAATAATTTCATCGGCCGCGACGAGCAGATGGACATCGCGCTGACCTCGGACGAAACGATCTCAAGGCGCAACCACGCGGTGATCAGCTTCGATTCCCAAACGGGCATCTTCTACTTTTCACCGGACGAGGGGCGCAGCATAACCCGGCATAACGGGAACCCGATTTTTTCGACCGTGGAGCTTTCGCCCAAAGACGAACTGGAAATCGGAACGACGAAGCTGCTTTTTGTTCCCCTTTGCGGCAAGGATTTCTGCTGGGAATAAAAGCGGGCTGACGATGGAGTGAAACCAATGACGGCTAAACCGGGCACAATCCGGCTGGGCTTCTTTGACGAAGCTGCAAAACTGCTTTCGAACCCCGTTTGGATTTGCGCCGCGGCCGCCCTGGTTGCGCTGATCGCGTTCGCGGTCATCCTGCCGGCGAGGCGAAGGAGGGGGGCAAGCGCCAAAAATCCCCGCCTTCCGATGATCGCGAATATCCACGGCCTGGGAAAGCGCGATTCCCAGCAGGACGCCTTTGCCGTATCCAGCTTTTCGGATCAGACGCTTTGCGCAAAAAAGGGCGTGCTTGCCATCCTGGCGGACGGCATGGGCGGCCTTTCTTACGGGGCGGAAATCAGCGGGATCGTCGTAAAAACCATGATGGACGGCTTTGCAGGCGGCCGTGGGTCCGCGCCCCCCCGGGAAGAACTGATGGCCCTTTTGCGCCTTGCGGATCAAAAAGTCGCCGATTTTCTGGCGGAGCGCTCCGGTGGAACGGGCGGCTCCACCCTGGTTGCGGCGCTGATCAAAGACGGGCGGATGGATTTTGTCTCCGTGGGGGACAGCAGGCTCTGCCTGGTCCGCGGCGGGGAAATCAGCACCCTGAACAGGATCCACAATTACGGCGCGGAGCTGGACGAACTGGCGAAAAAAGGCGTCTATTCCCCACAGTACGCGGCCGCCCACCCCAAGCGGGCCGCGCTGACCAGCTTTATCGGGATCAGGGACCTGCAAAAGATCGACTGCGGCGAAAGCCCCGTAAAACTCCGAAAGGGCGACAGGCTGATCCTCATGAGCGACGGCGTGTTCAACGCCCTGGATGACGAAAAGATCCTTGGGTGCATGAAGCAGGATGTTTATGCTTCCGCCCAATGCCTGGAACAATCCATTTTGGCCCACAATGACAGCGAGCAGGACAATTACACGGCGATACTCATCGAATGCCCCTAAAATTGATCGATTGATGGTGACGGAAATGCGCAAAAACAAGCTTAGAATCCTTTGGGCAATCACCGCGCTGGCGCTGCTGGCGCTGGCGCCTGTTTCCTCGCTTGCGGAAACGAACAAAGCGGTGCTGGACGCCTGCAACAGCGTGGTGCGGGTCTATACCTATTCCAGCTCGGCGGACGAGGGCTACATCGGAACCGGCTTTGCGGTCGGGCCGAAGGATCGGCCGGTCGAGCTGATCGTGACGAACTGCCACGTGATCACCGACGTTAACGGAAACATCTGCGACGAGGTCTACGTCGTGCTGGAGGACCTGGACCATTTGGAATCCGTGCTCGTCGCGGAGCCGGTGGCGTATGACGCCACCATCGACTACGCGATCCTCTCGATCGAGCCGACGACGGCGCGAAAGCCCCTGGCGCTGATGTCCGCCACGAAAATCGAGCGGTCCGAAACGGTTTACGCCCTGGGCTTCCCCGGGGTTTCGGATTCGATCAACGACGCGGGGTATATTCTGCCCTCCACCATTGACGACATCACCATCACCCGCGGAATCGTAAGCAAGACCAACGCCCAAAGCGAGGGCGTCAGCTATATCCAAAGCGACTGCACGATCAACGGCGGCAATTCGGGCGGCCCGCTCCTGACCGAGGATGGCGTCTGCATCGGCATAAACACGTTTTCCGCCACCCAGGGTGTTTCCACCTTTGGCTCGATCTATATCGATTACGTGACGGATGTGCTTGATGAAGCCGGCGTTCCCTATATCGAAGGCGGCGCGGAAGCTTCCCCGGCCCCCAGTGACCCCGGCGAAGCCGCATTCTGGGGCATTGGCGAACCGCAGCCGATGACGAATCCCCTCGGCGGCCTGAGCACGGGCGCGATCATAGCGATTGGCGGCGTGGTGGTGCTGCTTATCATCAGTTCGATCTTTATGGTCAAGCGCGCGAAGAATTCGGCGGGGCGCGCGGGTTACGTCAGGAAGCGGAAAGCTCCCAAACAGGGCGCGGAGGAAGTCCCCTACGAAACGTTCGAGGAATACAAGGCCAGGAAGGAATCGTCCAGCTTTGTGATCCGGTGCGTTTCCGGCCCGTTTGCGGGGAACGATTATTCAATCGAGGACAGCATTCTGCTCGGAAGGGACGCTTCGACCTGCAACATCGTTTATCCGGACGGAACTCCGGGAATCAGCACGCTGCACTGCAAGCTGCTGGCTGCGGAAGGAGGGCTGGCCGTCATGGATCTTGATTCGAGCTATGGAACCTTCCTGGCGGACGGAACAAAGCTCACCCCCTATCAGCAATACGGGCTGAACAGCGGCGATTCCTTCTATCTTGCCCAGCGGGAGAATACCTTCACCGTGCTTTAAATAACAACGAGAATTGGTTCGAGTTTATGCTGGATCCGGCGCGCCTGCGCCGGATCCAGATTGTCAAAAACCCTGTTCCGGGGGCTCAGGGGCCGCAGCTCCTGAGGTTTAATCAAAACTGACGACATGAGCCGAAACCGTCGATTTCGGCACCTCATCAAGGACTGATGCCGGCTTCGCCGATGACCGGGGCGTCAGTTTTGCCGTACTATTTCGGTCACTTGTGGCCGAAATTTCCCCGCGCGAAGCGCGCCGGAATCACAGATTCCGGCACTCCATCAAGGATTGATGTCGGCTCCGCCGACGACCTTGAAAACCAACCGGCGAAGCGGCCCGCAGGCCTTTTTCGACGCCTTGGATCCGGCGCGTTTACGCCGGATTCTTTGCGCAGCGGGAGCGATGATTGGATTGCTTTCGCGTTAACGTGGTGATATAGTAAATTCATTATCCATCTTCGGGGGCGAAAATGAGCGCAAGATTTCAAATGATACTGACCATGTCGCTTTTCGGAACGATCGCTCTGTTTGTCAAATTCATTGATATGCCCTCGGCGGAGATCGCTCTTTTCCGCGCGGCCATTGCGCTGGTAACCGTCGGGGTGATGAAGCTGTTCTCCGGCAAGCGCCTTTCATTCAAGGAAGTCCGGGGCGATCTTCCTGTTTTGCTGCTATCCGGAACCATGATCGGCTTGAACTGGGTGCTGCTTTTCGAGGCCTATCACCACACGACGGTATCCGTGGCGACGATATGCTATTATTTCGCGCCCGTGGTGGTGATGATCGCCAGTCCCGTCCTGTTTAAAGAACGGGTGACGAAGAAACAGGCGTTCTGCTTTGCCATGGCGACCGTGGGGATCGTGTTGATCACCGGCATCGGGGAACCGGGAAAAGGCGGCGGCGATGCGCTGGGCATTGCGCTGGGGTTGGGCGCGGCGCTTATGTACGCCTCTGTGGTGCTGTTGAACAAGCGGGTAAAAAACGTTTCCGGGATGGACAAGACCCTGATCCAGTTCGCCGGAGCCGTCGCCGTTCTGCTGCCGTACGTGCTTTTTACGGGCGGAATGACGATCGCGAAAAGAGAAGCGCTGGAAATCGCGGCGCTTTTTGTGCTGGGCGTGGTGCATACGGGCGTGTGTTTTTATTGGTTTTTCTCAGCGCTGAGCAAGCTGAAAGGCCAGGAAGCGGCTATTTTGAGCTACATCGACCCCCTGGTTTCCATCGTGCTTTCCGTTCTGGTGCTGGGGGAAACGATTACGGCGCTCCAGATCGCCGGCGGGGGGCTCGTGCTCGGGTTCACGCTTTTGAATGAGCTGAAGCTTCCGAAAGACCGCGATAAAGCGGCAAAAAAGGAAGCCGTCTGATTTCGGCAGAAGATAAAGAAACCGGGGCGGGGATCCGCGCCCGGTTTCTTTTTGTGAAAAACCGATCAGGTCTTGTTTTTTGCCACCGCGACCCGGCTCCTGTTGATGCTTTCAAGGGCGGGCTTGCCCATCTTGAGGGCCAGGCTGATGTAAAGCATGTCCGTAATGCAGATCTGGATGATCCGGCTCGTCAGCGTATCGCTTCTGTATTTGGTTTCCTTTGAGGAACTGAGCACCACCCAGTCCGCGCTCAGGGCCAGGCTGCTCCTCGGATAGCTGGTGATGGCCGCGACCTTGCAGCCAAACCCCGAAGCGAGCTTGACGGCGTCCAGCATCTCGCGGCTTTCGCCGGAATGGGAAAACGTTACGAGCAGGTCGCCCCCGGCCAGATTGCCGCACATGATGTTGATCATGTGGGGGTCGTGGCTGTACGAGGCACAAAGCCCGAGCTTCAGAAGCTTGTGGTGCAGGTCAAACGCCATGGCGGAAGACGCGCCGATTCCGGTTACCACGATGCGGTTTGCGCCGAGTATGGCGTCCCGGATGGCCTCAACGGCCGCGGGATCAATGATCTCCCGGCCGTCCTTTACGGATTGGGCTGTGGAGAGGATGACCTTCTCGATGATCTGTCCGATGCTGTCGCTGGTCTGGACCTCGTCGTAAATAGGGAGGGAACCGCCGGAAGCAACGTCGGCCCGGGTCAGCTCCTGGGCGATGTTCACCCGAAAAACCTGATAGGATTCGTAATCAAGCTTGTGCAAAAAGCGCATCACCGTCGGTTCGCTGACGGAGCAGTCGGCGGCAAGATCGCTCAGGCTCTTTGTCATCACGCTTTCGGCGTTGTTCAAAACGTAATCCGCCACAGCGCGCTGGGAAGCCGAAAGGGTGTTATACCTCGACCGGATCAGGGCAAAAGCATTGCTGTTTACGCCGTTCATATTTCTGGACATTCAAAAGCCTCCGCCGGAATTCTACCATAAAGTATAGACAAAAAAAAGAAGTTTGGCAAACGCCGTTTGCGCGGGAACGGGATGGACGCGTTTGGCCGGGGCAACCGGAAGATCTGCTGAAAAACGGTTTTTTGCCTGCGTCGGCAATATTTTTTAGGATGGCGGAATCTGGATTGACAAGGCATTTTTGCCGTGCTATCATCATTGTAGTTTTACTACCACATATCGGTAATAGTAGGTAGTAAAACTGTCGATTCAGTGTTCAAATCAAATTTAGGAGGTACCCCAAATGCACCTGTTTCTTTCGCACGGCCGTTGAGGCCATCCGGGACGCCATACTCGGCTCCCCTTGTGCCCGGCGGGCTGGCGTGGCCCGGCGAACCCACCGTTGAGATCAAGCAGTGCACAGAGATCACGGATACCTGCCCCTTCGCGAGCTTTATCACCACTTTGCCCAACCATTTTGGAACCCACATGGATGCGCCCCGCCACTTTGTTCCCGGGGGATTGAACATCAATCAGCTGGGCATCGAGTATTTCGTGCATGACAACGCCGCCCTGATCGACGTTCCCAAGGGCGACGCCGAAGGCGTGATGCCCGAGGATCTCATTCCCTATACCGAGCTGATCAAGGGCGTTTCCTGCCTGCTCGTCCGAACCGGCTTTGAACAATACAAGGACGCGGAACCCGAACGTTACCAGGCCAAGGGCCCCTTTATCCATCCCGAGACCGGCAGATGGCTCTGCGCCAATTTCCCGAATCTGCTCGTGCTCGGCATGGACTTTTTGTCCATCGGCACCCCGGCGAACGACCTTCCCCCTGAATCCCACAAAAACCTGCTGGGATTCTACACCGAAAAGTTCGTCTCCGGCATCGAGGACATGCATCTTTCGGACTGCCCCGCCGGAAAGCTCAAAAAGTTCATCAACGCGCCCCTGCGCGTGATCGGGCTGGATAGCACCCAGGTCGTCTGCATCGCGGAAGTCTGATAGACAAAATACCCATTGGCAAATTATAATTGAATGCAAAGCCGGGCGGCAGCGCAGCCGCTGTTTCCCGGCTCCCCTAAAAAACGCGCCGCTCATTTTGGGCGACGGTTTGAAAAGCTGTGCGGCCAGCCGCATCCGGATAAACGGAAACCCCCCATTTCGCATGCAGGAGGAACTGATTGATGAGCGGACTAAAAGGAATTTTGCTGGGCGACGCGATGATCCCTTCCCCGGGTTTTGACGGCGCGTGGGATCAATACCTTGCCCCCTATGGCGACAAGGTTTTCGCCGGCGACTGGGAGACCAGCTGGGACAGCCTGCAGCGCCGGCGCCTTGTGGTCGAGCAGCAAGGACCCGAAGTTGAGCCCTGCGATCCTTTGATTCTCGAGCACGGAAGGGACGCGAACGTGCTTTGCGGCCTGTTCATCGCCTGTTCCTCCAAGGTTATGGAAGCCATGCCGGCCCTGCGCATGATCGGCGTCAGCCGCGCGGGGCTGGAAAACGTCAACGTCGCCGAAGCGACCAAGCGCGGCATTCTGGTTTTTAACGTCATGGGCAGGAACGCCCAGGCGGTCAGCGATTTTGCCGTAGGCCTGATGCTGGCCGAAGCCAGAAACAGCGCCCGGGCTTTCAACGCCATCAAGAACGGCCAGTGGCGCAAGAAATTCTCAAACAGCGATTTCATCCCCGAGCTGGAAGGCAAAACCTTCGGCCTGGTCGGCTTCGGCTATATCGGCAGCCTGGTGGCGAAAAAGCTTCAGGGCTGGGACCCCCGCATCCTTGTCTACGATCCCTACGCGGACCCCGCGCGCATTAAGGCCGCCGGCTGCATCCCCGCGACGCTCGAAGAGGTGTTCGGCGAATCCGATTTCGTCAGCTTGCACGCCCGGCTGACCAAGGAAAACAAGGGCATGATCGACGCCCGCCTCATCGGCATGATGAAGCCCACGGCGGTCTTCGTCAATACCGGCCGTTCGGGCCTGGTGGATCAGGACGCGCTAATAGCCGCCCTGCGGGAAAAGCGCATCCTGGGCGCCGCGCTGGACGTGTTCGACATCGAGCCCCTCCCCGAAGATTCGCCCTTTCTGGAACTGGATAACGTGACCCTGACCACCCACATCGCCGGCACTACGGCGGACGCTTTGGGCAAGTCCCCCTATTTGCTGATGAACGAGATGGCAAAGTTCATCAAAGACGGAGATTCCGGCTTCATCGTGAACCGGGAAGTGCTGAACGACCCGGCATTCAAAGCCTGGATCGAGGGCGTGCGCAAATGATGACGAATTTCAACGCCATGCTGCGCAATGCCTATGAAAGGCATTACGCCGTGGGTTCCTTCAACGTTTATCATTACGAGACCATGCGCGGCGTGCTCGAAGCCGCAAAAAAAACCGGTACAAAGCAGGTGATCATGGCTTTCGGCGCCAAATACCTGGAAAACATGAGCCTTTCGGAAGCCGTATCCATGGCAGCGGCCATGAGTCACGAAGGCGTCGATATCTGCCTGCACCTCGACCACTGCAAGGATATGAACGTCGTGTACGCGGCGATCCGGGCGGGATTCGGCAGCGTCATGTACGACGGCAGCGCCCTTTCGTTTGAAGAGAACGCAAAAAATACCAGGCGGGTCTGCGAGGTCGCCCGGGCCTGCGGCGTCAGCGTCGAGGCGGAGCTCGGCTCCATCGCCGCCGGGCTTGAGAGCCACGAGGGCGAGGAAACGGATGTTCAAAAGTATACGGACCCCCAAAAAGCCGCGGAATTCGTTAAATTCACCGGGGTGGACGCCCTGGCCGTTTCCATCGGCACGATGCACGGGCTGTATAAAGGCGAGCCGAATATCAGGACGGACATTCTGGAGCGCATCGACGCCGCCTGCGGCATCCCCCTTGTTTTGCACGGCGGAAGCGGCATTCCCGAGGAAAAAATCCGCGCCTGCATCGCCGGGAGAATCGCGAAGATCAACGTAAACACGGAAATCAGCAGCCATTGCATGAAAAAAACGGCGGAACTGCTGGCCCCGGGCGAAAAAAGGCCCCACCTGAGCGTCCTTGCGAAAAAGCAGCAGGAGTGGGTGGCGGAAATCGTGGAAAAATACATCCGTTTCTTTGCGGGCTGATTCTGACGATGCAGGGAGGGAGAGCCTGCCTTTTAGGACGTCAAAAAAGGCCTGCGGGTCTTTTTTGCCGGAGGTTTTTCGCTTCGCGCAAGAAAATTTCGGTCACAAGTGGCCGAAATGGTACCGCAAAACTGATGCCCCAGTTGTTGGCGCAGCCAACATCATTCCTTGATTAGGTGCCGAAATCTGAGATTTCGGCTCATGTCGTCAGTTTTGATTGAAGCTCAGGGGCTGCGGCCCCTGAAACCCCAGAATAGGTTTTTTCGACAGTCTGAAAGGGCGGGAGAGCCTGCCCTTCGCTTTGGGGAGGAAGAGGATTGAAGACGATCATCACCATAGACGCCGGAACCCAAAGCCTTCGGGCGGGCGTGCTGACGGCCGGGGGCGGCATATTGTTTTCCGCCAGCAGCGAATACAGCCCCGTGTTTTCCCCGGGAAACCGGGCGGAGCAGGACCCGAAAACTTGGCGGCACGCACTGTTTGGCACCCTCAAAAAGGTGGGCGAATTCCTTGTTTGCAGCCCGGAAGCGGAGCCGGACTGCATCGCGATCACCAGCCAGCGGGCCTCCGTCATCCCCGTGGACGAAGGGGGCAACCCGCTGCGCAATGCCCTGATGTGGCAGGACAAGCGCGCCAGGGCGGAATGCGGCTGGATCGAATCGAAAATCAGCAGGGAAGAGCTCTATCACGCGTGCGGGCTGCGGCTGGACCCCTATTTTTCCCTGCCGAAAATGCTTTGGCTGCGCAGCAACGAGCCAGAAATCTGGTCGAAGACCAAAAAGCTCATCGGCGTGCAGGATTACATCGCCTTTTTGCTGACCGGGGAAATGGCGACGGACTGTAGCCAGGCCTGCCGGACGATGCTGATGGATCTTTCGACCTTTACCTGGAACGAAAGGCTCCTTGATCTGTTCGGGATCGACAAAAACTTGCTTTGCGGGCTGATCCCTCCGGGCGGCCAGGCCGGCAATCTTACGCAGGGCGCCGCGGGGGAAACGGGGCTGCCGCAAGGCTTGCCCGTGCTGCTTTGCGGCGGGGACCAGCAGTGCGCGGCGCTGGCTCTCGGCCTTTTTGCGCCGGGAACGGCCACCGCGAACACCGGAACGGGCGGATTCGTCCTGGGTTATGCCGAAAAGCCCATGTTCGACGCCAAACAGCGCATTCTTTGCTCCGCTGCGGCGATTCCGGGAAGATGGATCGCGGAAGCCGGGATTTACGCTTCCGGCGCGATGTTCAACTGGGCCAGGCAGCAGCTTTTTGAGGGCACCGAAAACGATCCCGACCCCTACGGCCGCATCAACGCCCAGGTCGCCGCGGTCCCGCCGGGGAGCAACGGCGTCGTCGTGCTGCCCCATTTTTCCGGCAGCGCCGCGCCAAACTGGAACCCTCTGGCCAAGGGCATGATCTTCAACCTCGGGCTGGGCACCACAAGGGGAGAGATCAGCCGCGCCGTCATCGAAGGCATCGCAGGCGAAATCGCGGACAATCTTGAATTGATCGCCGAGAACTGCGGGGAAGTCAAAAGGCTGTTCGTCGCCGGCGGGCTGACCCGATCGCCGGCATATTGCCAGATCATGGCGGACAGCGCCCAAATCCCCGTTTTGCGCCGCAAAAATTCCGAGGCGACCGTCATGGGCTGCCTGATTTCCGCCTGCGTCAGCCGGGGCGTTTACGGCGATTATGAATCGGCCTTTCGGGCCGTGATGACCGGCGCGGAGGAGGAATTCCTGCCGGACGAGGATCGCGGAAGGATCTATTCGAAAAACAGGGCGGTCAAGCGCGCGATCTACGCCGCCCTGAACGCCGCGGGGATCTACGAAATGTCCACATAAACGATTGACGCCGCATTGCTTTGCGGCCCGCGCAGGATTGGCTGCGCTTCCGGTTTATAAAATGCATATGCAAAATCCGTCATCCGGCCGCGGGCGGCGGATTTTTTACGCTTTTTCTTTGAGCGGCGGCCGGATTTGGGAAATCGGATGCAAAGCCCCCCGCTCAAGCTGTTTGTGATTCTTTTGCCGATCGGATCGACAGACTTTTCGGCGCGCTTATGCGCTTCCGGCCCAAACGGTGAAAAATGCCCCGGCCCGTGTGCGCGGGGTTTCGCAGGAAATCCTGCGGTTTTATGCAGTTTCGAGCAGACGTTATTGCAAACGATGGCCTTTCTTGTTAGAATACATGCTGAGAACATTTTGGAGGATATTATGCGTATACTGATTAGCAATGACGACGGAATCATGGCGCCGGGCATCAGGGCGCTCGCAAAAAGACTTTCCAAGGAGCACGAAGTAACGGTTGTGGCGCCTTCTAAAGAGCAGAGCGGTGTGGGGCACAGCATCACTTATTTAACGCCCATATTTTCGCGCTCTGTCAGCATTCCGGGGGTGGAAGCGGCGGCTTACGCTGTGGACGGCAGCCCGGTCGACTGCGTAAAGTTCGGGATCGGTTCCATTTTGGACGAAAAACCCGACCTTGTCGTGACGGGGATCAACCAGGGGCCGAACATCGGGATGGATGTTTTCCCTTCCGGCACCGTGAATTCGGCCATCGCAGCCGTGATCGACGGCGTGCCCGCCATCGCGGTTTCCCTTGTGGATTTTATGAGCAGCGATTTTGAGGCCAGCGCGGAAATGGCCGCGAGGCTGGTCAATTTTGTTAAGGATCACCCCATCCCCAAAGGGATGCTCTTGAACCTGAACGTTCCCACCCTGCCTCTTGAGGAGATCAGGGGCTTTACGGTCGTACCCCTCGAGCCGGGCGGGCTTCCTTACCGTTATGAAACGCGCGAAGGCCCGATGAACCGGAGCTACCACTGGCTGATGATCACGGCGCAGCGGGCGCAGAGCGACGCAACATCGCCGAATAATGACTGCGACGCCGTCTCTTGCGGCTATGCGAGCGTCACGCCGATCAGGATCGATATGAGCGACTATGCGTACATCGAAAAGCTGCGTGAATTCGATTGTTTTATCTGATCAACCGCCATGGCCTGAAAGGAGGCTCCTATGGAACCCAGCGACCTTCTGCAATGCATAAACGCTTCCTATAAAACCATGAGCAAAGGGCAAAAGCAGATCGCCCAGTATATCCTTGATAATTACGACAAAGCGGCCTTTATCACCGCCTCGAAAATGGGCAGCCTCGTCGGGGTCAGCGAATCCACGGTGGTGCGGTTCGCCTACGCCCTGGGGTACGACGGGTACCCCTCTTTGCAGCGCTCCCTTCAGGAGCTGATCAGGAACAAGCTGACCAGCGTGCAAAGAATCCAGCTGACCGAGGACATCCAGGAAGGCGACATGCTGAAGACCGTGCTCAAGGCGGATATGCACAACATCCGCTCGACCATCGAAAGCGTAGACGAGCAGGCCTTCGACAGGGTGATCACCGGGCTGCTTTCCGCAAGGCGGGTGTACGTTCTGGGGCAGAGGAGCTCCACCCCGCTGGCGGAATTCTTCGGGTATTACCTGAATTTCGTGCTGGAGAACGTGCGCATCATCACCGCGGGCACGGGCGATATCTTCGAACAGATGATAAGGATCGAAGACGGCGACGTCTGCGTCGGCATCAGCTTTCCAAGGTATTCTACCCGCACCGTCGAGGGGATGAAATTTGCAAAAGGGAAGGGCGCAAGGGTCTTCGCCCTGACGGACGGCCTGATCTCCCCTTTGGCGGATTGCGCCGAGGAAGTGCTTATCGCAAGGAGCGATATGGCCTCCTTTGCCGATTCGCTGGTCGCCCCTTTGAGCCTGATCAACGCGATCATCGTCGCCCTGAGCATCCGCAGGAAGGACGAGGTCTCACAAAGATTCGCCCAGCTTGAGGCGATCTGGGACAAGCAGAAGGTATACATAGGGAAAGATGGACATTGAGGAGAACCCCATGCGTCTTATCATCGTTCGGCATGGAGAGACCGACTGGAACCGGCTTCGCAAAACCCAGGGAATGACCGACACCGGGCTTACCTCAAAAGGGTTGAGGCAGGCCCGGCGCATGGGCGCAAGAGTGCGCAACATGCATATCCAATGCGTGTTTTCCAGCCCGCTTTCCCGGGCTCTGGCAACGGCGAACGCCATCGCCTCCATCGTAAAAGCGCCTGTGGCGACGGACAGCGACCTTCGGGAAATCGCTTTTGGCGAATGGGAAGGGCTTACTTTTGACGAAATAGGCGAACGCTATCCGGAGGAGCTAAAGCTCTGGAACACGGACCCGCACCTTTGCGCCCCGCCCGGAAAGGCGGAAACGCTCATGCAGGTGGCGGAACGCTCTTCGCGCTTTCTGTCCCGCGTCAGAAAAGAGTATGACGGCAAAACGGTGGTGGCGGTTTCCCACTCCGTTCCCTGCAAGGCGATGGTCGCGCTTTCCATCGGGCTGCCGCTCTCGCGGATCCATTCTTTGAGGATGGACAACGCCTCCATGAGCATCATCGATTTTTATGAGGACCGGGCGGTGCTCCGCCTGTTCAACGATACGACCCACCTGATGGAGGAGCTTCCTTGGCAAAAACTATAGTAGTCGGCGGCGGTCCGGCCGGAATGCTCGCCGCGGCGGCCGCGGCCCAAAAAGGGCACGGGGTTACCCTTGTCGAGCAGAACGAAAAACTGGGCAGGAAACTCTATATAACGGGCAAGGGAAGGTGCAACCTGACCAATATTGCCGGCGCCGAGGAAGCCTTTCGGAATATTCCGAGGAACCCGAAATTCCTTTACAGCGCCCTTGCTTCCTTCGGCAGCGGGGAGTTGATCGCCCTTGTGGAATCCCTGGGCGTGCCCGTGAAGCGGGAAAGAGGGGGAAGGGTGTTCCCGGCTTCGGACAAATCGTCGGACGTGATCTTCGCGCTTACCAGGCATTTAAAAGCCTGCGGCGTCCATATGGTTTTCAATACCGCCGTTCATTCGGTCGATGTTGAAAACGGCAGGATCGCAGGCGTCAGGACAGATAAGGGGGCCGTCGGGTGCGAAGCCCTGGTCCTCGCCACGGGGGGCGTGTCTTACCCGTCCACCGGCTCAAAGGGGGACGGCTATGCATTCGCCCGGTCCCTGGGGCATACGGTGATCCCGCCGAAGCCGGCGCTGATCCCGATGCTGACGGAGGAAGACTGGCCCAAAGCCCTCTCCGGGCTGACGCTCAAAAACGTTCGGCTCACCGCTTTTTCCGGCAGACGGATCGCGTTTGACGAGCTGGGGGAAATGCTCTTCACCCATTTCGGCGTTTCCGGCCCGCTGGTGCTTTCCGCCAGCAGCCTAGTCAGGCAGGAAGAGCCCGTAACCCTTGTGATCGACCTGAAGCCCGGGCTTTCCCCGGAACAGCTGGACGCCCGGATCCTTCGGGATTTTTCCGCCTATGCCAACAAATCCGCCAGAAACGGGATGGTGGACCTGCTCCCGAACCGGATGATCCCCGTCGTTCTTTCTGCTGCGGGGGTGGACGAGGAAAAGCCGGTCAACCAGGTCACCAGGGAAGAGCGCGCCGCCATCGGGCATGCGCTCAAGGCCCTAAAGCTCCATGTTTCCGGTTACAGGCCGGTGGAAGAGGCGGTCGTCACCCGGGGGGGCGTCTCCGTAAAGGAGATCAACCCCTCGACGATGGAATCAAGGCTTGTTAGGGGTCTGTTTTTCGCCGGAGAGGTGATCGACGTGGACGCGCTGACCGGCGGTTTTAACCTTCAGATCGCATTTTCGACCGGGCATCTGGCGGGAATGTCGATTTATGACGGATAAGGAGCCCGAAAGATGACGGAACCTTCGGTTTATGACACCAAGCTGATCACGCGCGCCGCGATATCCATGGCGCTGACCGTCGACCGCCAGGAAGAGCGGGAGCTGAAGGCAAAGCTCGCGGGCGAAGGGATCCAGGCCGCGGCGGTGGATTTTGGCGGTGATTTCGTTTCCTCGGCGGGGAAAATCATCGAGCGGGCGGTGGTCGCCTCAAAAAGGGAAGGGCTGATCGGCAGCGAATACCATCTTGAAGGCGCCGTCGCCGGGGCCGCGCGGGAGGCGCTTTCCGCCATCTCCGCCAAGGCCGTCGGCTTCAACGTCGGCGGGAAAATCGGGATCGCAAGAACCACCGGCAACATCGCGGTTTGCATTTTCTTCGGAATAGGGATGCTTCATCTGGACGAGATCGCCATCGGCCTTGGTCACAGGGCAATCTGAACACTTTGGAGGACGGCTGATTGATCACTGTCGCAATAGACGGCCCCGCGGCCGCGGGCAAAAGCACCGCCGCGAAGGCCGTTGCAAAAAAGCTGGGGCTGCTTTATCTGGATACCGGCTCAATGTACCGCGCGCTGGGGTATAAGGCCGCGGCACAGGGGCTTGACCCCGGGAACGAATCCGAGGTTCTTCCCATGCTGGGGAATACCGAGCTCGTCGTGGCATATAAAGATGGAGAGCAGCGCCTTTTTGTGGACGGAGAGGACGTTACGGCTAAAATCCGCTCTGCTGAGTGCGGCATGCACGCTTCCGCGATTTCGGCGATTCCCGCCGTGCGGGAAACGCTCGTCGCCCAGCAAAGGAAGATCGCGGAAGGAAACGACGTGATTATGGACGGGCGGGACATCGGGACCGTGGTTCTTCCCAACGCGAAATACAAGTTCTTTATCACGGCTTCGCCCGCGATTCGCGCAAGGCGGCGGCGCGCGGAGCTCCTTGAAAAAGGGCTGCCGGCAAAACCGGCCGAAGAACTCGAACAGGAAATCATCAAACGCGATTACGACGACAGCCACAGGGCTCATTCGCCGCTGAAACAGGCAGAAGACGCGCACTTTATAGATACGACGAGCATGACTCTGGAGCAGGTTGTTGAAAAAATCCTTGGTATGATCGAAGAGGGTGAAAAGAGACGTGACGTTCTATAAATTCGCCGTGCGCTTGCTGCGCCCGTTCCTTTGGCTTTTTTGGCGGCCCCGGGCAGACGGGATCGAAAACATTCCCGAAAACGGCGGGGTGATGGTCAGCAACCACGTGGGCTTGATGGACCCTTTGCTGCTTGCCATCTGCCTGCCGGACAGGACGCTGCACTTCCTCGCAAAAGAGGAATTGTTTCGGATCCCCGTCGTCGGCTTTCTGATCCGGCGGCTTAACGCCATACCCGTCCGCCGGAACAAGATGGACATTGTGGCCGTGCGCAAATGCATGCGCGTGGTGAAGGACGGGGGGATTCTGGTCATTTTCGCGGAGGGAACCAGGAGCAAAACCGGGGAGCTGCTTCCCTTTGAAGAGGGGGCGAGCTTCATCGCCAGCCATTGCGGCACCGTGGTCTACCCCGCGCACGTTCAGTTCGGGCGCACCAGGGGCAAAAGGCGGGTGGCCTTTGCCCCGCCGCTGAATATTTCGGAGATTGAGCCGGACGCGGACAAGGAAACCCGGCTGAAAGCCATGACCGCCGCCATCCGCAGGGAGATCATCGCCATCTCCAGAAAGGACAAGGAATGATCGTCAACGTCGCCAAGCACAGCGGTTTTTGCTTCGGCGTGCGGCGAGCGATGGAGAAGGTTGAAGAACTCTTGCAGTCCAACGAGCGGGTGTATACCCTCGGCGAGCTCATCCACAACAGGGACGTGGTGGACGACCTTGTCAGCCGCGGGGCGGTTCCCGTCAATTCCGTCGAAGAAATCCCCGAAGGTTCGCAGGTCGTGGTCAGATCCCACGGAGTTTCCCCTTTTGTAATTGAAGAATGCAAAAAAAGGGGATTACTAGTCCATGACGCCACCTGCCCCTTTGTCGCCAGGATCCACAATATTGTTGAAAAGGAAGCGGAAGCAGGCAAAACCGTGCTGATCGTCGGGGACGCAAACCACCCCGAAGTCATCGGAATTCGCGCCCGTTCGGGGGAGGGCGCCCTTGTGCTTTCCTCAAAAAATGACGCGCTCGATCTGCCCCGCATTGCAAAAGCGGCGGTGGTTGCCCAGACCACCATATCGAAAACGCAATTTTCGGAAGTGATTCTTGCACTTTCCGAAAAAGTGGACAAGCTTGACATACACGACACAATCTGCACGACAACACAGGAAAGGCAGCGCGAGGCCGAAGAGCTTGCCCGGATTTCCGACGCTGTGGTGGTGATCGGCGGCAGGCACAGCTCGAACACGCAAAAACTCGCGCGCATTTGCGGGCAGTACTGTAAAAACATATATTGTGTTGAAAATTCGAAAGCTTTCGCATCTATACTTGCAAAATTGAACGCACATGATATAATAAGTGTTGTTGCCGGCGCTTCGACGCCGAAATGTATGATTTTGGAGGTACTTACCAGTATGAGCGAACTCGAAAACACCGCGATCCAGGCAGCAGAGGCCGCTGCCGCCGAAGTCGCACAGCCCGTTGAGCCTGAAGCCGTGCAGGCGACCGATGTTGAACCCGCTGTGGAATCCGCGGAAACTGTGGAAGCCGTAGAAGCCGTAGAAGCAGCAGAAGCTGCAGAAACTGCGGAAGCTGCGGAAGCTGCGGAAGCTGCGGAATCAGAATCCGCTTCGGACGATTTTACCCAGGCTTTCGAAAAGACCCTTGTCCGCATCCGGAATGGACAGGTTCTTACCGGGACCATCGTCCAGATCACAGACAGCGAAGTTTGCGTCAACATTGGCTATAAATCCGACGGCTTCATCCCCAGGAGCGAATTCACCGCTGACGCGGACGCCGATCCCGCCGACATGGTCAAAGTCGGGGACGAGATCGAGGTCGAGATCGTCAAAGTAAACGACGGCGAGGGCAACGTCCTGCTGTCTCACAAGAGCGTTGAATCCAAAAAGGCTTGGGAGAAGTTCATTCAGGCTGCAGACGGCGAGTCCGCTGTATACGACGCCATATGCAAAGAGGTCGTCAAGGGCGGCGTCATCGCCAGCATCAACGGCATCCGCGCCTTTGTTCCCGCTTCCCAGGTTTCTACCCGCTATGTCGAGAAGCTGGACGAATACGTCGGCAAGCCGATGCGCCTGATGATCATCGAAGTGGACGACAAGAAAAAACGCGTTGTCGCTTCCCAGAAAAGGGTTCTGCTTGCTGAAGCGGAATCGAAGAAGAAAGAGCTTTGGGGCTCCCTTAAGCCGGGCGAACACGTGAACGGCACCGTTCGCAGGCTTACCGATTTTGGCGCTTTTGTGGACATCGGCGGCGTGGACGGCCTTATCCATGTGACAGAGATGGCCTGGGGCCGCGTCAAGCATCCTTCCGATGTGCTCAAAATCGGCGACCAGATCGAAGTTCTCATACTGGCGGTTGACCCCGAAAAAGAACGCGTTTCCCTCAGCTACAAGCAGCTCCAGCCCAAGCCCTGGACCACCGCCGCAGACCGCTATCCCATCGGCTCCGTGGTGGAGGGCAAGGTCGTTCGCATTGTTCCCTTTGGCGCCTTTGTTTCCCTCGAACCCACGATCGACGGCCTGATCCACATTTCCCAGGTCGCCACCAGCCGCATCGCAAAGGTCGAGGATGAGCTCAAAGTGGGCGATATCGTCCGCGCCAAGGTGCTGGACGTCAATCCCGAGGCCAAGCGCATCAGCCTGAGCCGCCGCGAGGTTCTGCTCGAGGAAATGCCTCCCATCGAAGACATCATGATGGACGATGCCGATTCCGTTTCCATGGAACCCGAATCGGACGGCCGCGTCGTCATCCCCCCGGTTGAGAGCGCCACCACCTCTTTGGCCGATCTTTTCCCCAAGCTGGAAGACTAAAACCCAGCGAATCAGCCGGCATCGCGCAAGCTTTGCCGGCTTTTCTTGTGTTTACAGATTTCTAATATCCAACAAGCGGTATATAATGATATGATAGCAGTTGAAATCTCAATAGGACGGAGGAATAGAATGGCAAGACTGTTCGGCACCGACGGTGTACGAGGCGTTGCAAACAGGGACCTGACCTGCGAACTCGCGTTCAGGATCGGCCAGGCCGGGGTCCAGGTGCTTACAAAAGGAACGGAAAAACCCGTTATCATAGTTGGGAGAGACACAAGAATTTCCGGCGATATGCTGCTGAACGCCACGATGGCGGGGATCTGCTCCGCCGGGGGCATGGCGGCGGATGTGGGCGTGATCCCCACCCCGGGGATCGCGTATCTGATCAGGGAGCACGGGGCGGACGCGGGGGTTGTCATCTCCGCTTCCCATAACACTTATGAATTCAACGGCATCAAGTGGTTCGGCAAGAGCGGATTCAAGCTCACCGACGAAGCGGAGGACCGCATCGAAGAAATCGTGCTGGGAAAGAATCCCCAAAAGCTCCCCGAAGACGGCGCCATCGGCCGGAACGCGGATTTTCCTTCCGGCGCAGAGGGCTATATCAAACACCTTGTCGATTCGTCGGACGTGCGGCTGGACGGAATCAAAATCGTCCTCGACTGCGCGAACGGCGCGTCCGCGCCCGTCGCGCCGGAGGTTTTTTCCCGCCTGGGGGCGGAGGTGATCCCTTGCTTTGTTTCCCCGAGCGGGATCAACATCAACGACAATTGCGGTTCCACAAAGCCGAAGAACCTTCAAAAGCTGGTGCTTTCCCACGGGGCGGACGTCGGCCTTGCCTTTGACGGAGACGCCGACAGGCTGATCGCGGCCGACGAGCAGGGCGGGATCGTGGACGGCGACCGGATCATGGCCCTTTGCGCAAGGGATATGTTTCGCAGGGGAACACTCAAAAAGAACACCCTTGTTGCCACGGTCATGAGCAATATCGGCATGGTTAATTCCCTGCGGGCGGACGGCATCAGCGTCGAAATCACCGACGTGGGGGACAGATACGTCCTTGAGCGCATGCTGGCGGGGGGCTATAACCTGGGCGGCGAGCAGTCCGGGCATCTGATCTTCCTGGACAAGAACACGACCGGGGACGGCGTGCTTTCCGCTTTGGAGCTTTTGTCCGTCATGGTGCGGAAGAACATGCCCCTTTCGATGCTCGCCCACACGATAGAGATTTATCCCCAGATTCTCATCAACGTCGCGGTGCCGGAGGAGGCCAAGCGGGCCTACGCGAAAGACAGCCGCATTGCCGACCGCGTCCGCGCGGCGGAAAACGCCTTTGGCGGCAAGGGGCGGGTGCTGGTGCGCACGTCCGGCACCGAGCCTTTGATCCGCGTCATGATGGAAGGGGAGAACGGGCAGACCGTTCGGAACGAGGCAACGGCCATGGCGGAACTGATCGCCGAACGTTTCGGCGGGAAAATAAAATAAAAACAAAACCGGAGGTGTAAAAATGAAAAAAGCGCTCTTGATTATTGATTATACTTACGACTTCATTGCGGACGACGGAAAGCTGACCTGCGGCAAGCCGGGGCAGGAGATCGACGGCGCGATCGTCGAGCTGATCAAGAAGTACGAAAGTACCAAGGAACCCATATTCGTCCTCAGGGACCTTCACTACGAGGGCGACACAGCCCACCCGGAGAGCAAGCTCTTCCCGGCACACAACATTTTTGGAACGCCGGGAAGGGAACTTTACGGCGAAACCAGAAAAGCGCTGGAGGAACTGAACCGCGAGCGCCCCCAGCAGGTGATCTGGATGGACAAGACCCGCTATTCCTCCTTCGCCCGCACGGATCTGGCCGAAAGGCTGAACAAGCTTGAGGTGGACGCCGTGGAGCTTGCCGGCGTCTGCACGGATATCTGCATCCTGCACACGGCCATCGGGGCGTACAACCTCGGGATTGACGTAATCGTGCCGCAAAACGCCGTGGCGTCTTTTTCGCCGGAAGGGCACTCCTTTGCGCTGGGGCATATGAAGAACTGCCTGGGAGCGGAGCTGGTTTAGGGGTTTCAATCGATCTTGGGGAGGTCCGATGTTCGAAAATATCTATCTTAACGCGGCGGTATTCGCCGTGTGCGGCTTTATCGTTTCGTTTGCCGCCGCATTTGCCCTAAAGTCCAGGAAACGCGCGTTTTTTGCTTCGCCCCTGACCGTCGCCGCTTTTTTCGGCCTGTTTGCCGGGGGGCTGGCGTTTGCCGTGGCGCTGGCGCAGAACACCGGCCCCGTTTATATCCCCTTTGTTCAGTGGACAAGGGTGCGGGAAATCGGCTATGCGGCGATCTGGATGGGTTTTGCCAAATGCGTGCTGCCCTTTGTTCCGGCGGGATTCTTGCTTCCTAAATTCGCAAAAAAATGCGACAAGCTCGGCAAAGCGGCCGTTTTCGCCCTCGGGGGCGCGGCGGTCACCGCGCTGGCGACCTTTGTTTTCTCCGGGTTTCAAGCGGACTGCGCGGTAGGCGCCTTTTTGGGAATTCTGACCGGCTTTGGGCTTTTCTCTTTTGTGAAGCTGTTCTTCTCGAAATCCGCGTTCTTCAAAGAGCCGCAGATGAGCCGGAAGACCCATATTTCCGCCCTTTTGGTGGTCCTTGCGGTCTATATGGCCTGCGTTGCCCTGATCGTTGTGGACAGCGGCGGCGAATTCGAGAAGCTGAACATCTTCACGCCGGACAACCCACTTCCAGCAAGCATCACCATGGAGGTCGGCCTGGGCACGGACCGCTCCAGCGCGATGACGTATAAAACCGCGGCCGCGGACGCGGCAAAGGGCGCGGAAAAGGTTGCCGCCGCCTTTGGGATGGCGGGCAGCGCCCAGGCGGTTGACGGAAACGACGTCAGCAGGCGCGCGGTGGTCGCGGACGGCGCAAGAACCGTAAACTATTACGTCACCGGCGAATGGAAATACACGGACGAATCCTTTGTCGCTTCCGGCGAGGGAACCCTTTTGCCGCTCACCGAATACGAGCGCCTTGCCGTTGAACTGACGAAAAACGGCAGCCTGCCCTTTGAGGAATACACGGTGGACGACGTTTCGACAGGGCAGAAGAAAGATTCCCAGGGGAACCTTGCGAACACCGTTTCCGTCTATCTGCTTGCGAACGGGGCGGACGGCACGATTCAGGGCAGCTGCGAGGTCGAGATCGTTTTCTGGTATGACGGCGCCGTTTCTTCGGTGGATAAATACAGCGCCGATTTCGACGAATACAAGTCCGTTTCCATCATCTCTTCCCGGGAGGCCTGGGAACTCGCCCTGACCGGCGGCGGGGCCCACACCCTTTGGAAAAAAGCCGCAAGCGCAACGGTCACAAAGGCCGAGCTGGCGTACTGGCTGGAAGAGATCAAGGGATATCTTCAGCCGATCTGGATGTTTACCGGCACCGCGGTGACCGAGGATGGCGGAACTGTTGAATTCCAGGTGTTTGTGCCTGCCATGGTATACTGATGGGTATCCGGTTCGGCCCTTCGGGCAATTCGGAAAGCTTTTATCAAAAGGGGTACAAGCATACTTGCCAGGCGCCGGAATACCTGGCTCAAATGGGGCTTGACGCCTTTGAGTATTCCTTTGGCAGGGGCGTGCGGATGTCGCAGTCCACGGCGGCCGCCATCCGCGCTGCGATGGAGGAATACGGGATCGCCCTGAGCGTGCACGCCCCGTATTTCATCAACCTGTGCGTGGACGACGAGGCGCGTATCGAAAAAAACAGGCGCTATTTCCTCGAAACGGCCGGGGCCGCCCAAATGCTGGGGGCGGACAGGGCGGTCTTCCACCCCGGTTCGGTGACGAAGATGACCAGGGGAAAGGCCATGGAACTCGCTTTGCCCCTTTTGAAGGACATATTGGACGAGCTGGACGCCCTCGGGCTGGGCGCAGTCCGTTTCTGCCCCGAAACGATGGGGAAGCAGAACCAGCTGGGCGACCTTGACGAGATGATCCGCATCTGCGCGGCGGACGAAAGGCTGATCCCTGCCGTTGATTTCGCCCATCTGCACGCCAGGGGCAACGGCGCGCTCACCGGTGAAGGCGACTTTGCCCGGGTGCTGGACGCGCTGGAAAACGGGCTGGGCGAAGAGCGGGCCAAGGCGGTGCACATTCATTTTTCCACCATCGAATTCACAAAAATGGGGGAAAAGCGCCACAGGACCTTTGCGGAAGCCGAATACGGCCCAAGATTTGAGCTGCTGGCCCCGCTGCTTGCAAAGCGGGGGTACGCGCCCCGGGTCATCTGCGAATCGAACGGCACGATGGCGGAAGACGCCGCAGCCATGCGGGGGATCTACCTTTGTGCTTTGAATGCCTGAAAAACCGCGCGTTGCGCATCATGGCAATTAGCGGTATAATACCATCGGACAAATGCGAGTTTATGTCCTTGGACAAGCTTCTATTTACTTATACTTCGGAGGTAAATTTCCCATGATCAGTGCAGGTGAGTTTCGCAAGGGTATAACCATCGAAATCGACGGCGGCGTTTGGGTCATTGTCGAATTCCAGCACGTCAAGCCCGGCAAGGGCGCTGCTTTCGTGCGCACCAAGATCAAGAATGTCATTGCGGGCAACGTGTTGGAGCGCACCTTCAACCCCAACGACAAGTTCCCCAGAGCCCATGTCGAGCGCAAGGAGATGCAGTACCTTTACAACGACGGCGAACTGTACTACTTCATGGATACCGAAACCTACGAGCAGCTCCCCCTGAACAGGGACATTGTGGAAGACGCCATGAACTTCATTACCGAGAACATGAACGTGACCGTTTCCTTCTTCAAGGGTTCCGCGTTCTCGGTGGACGCCCCCAACTTCGTCGAGCTGACCATCACCGAGACGGACCCCGGCTTCAAGGGCGACACGGCAACAGGCGCCATCAAGCCCGCGGTGCTCGAAACCGGATACAAGATCAACGTTCCGCTCTTCGTCAATACGGGGGACAAGATCCGCGTCGATACCCGCACGGGTGAATATATGGAGCGCGTCTGACCATTTAAGGCGCAGCAGCAAAGCAAGGAGGCGCATCATGGGTTATCTGAAAGAGCAGGTTTCCTATATCCGCGGAATGGCGGACGGCCTTTCGATGGACTCTTCCACAAAGGAAGGAAAGCTGATACTTGCGATGATCTCTCTGCTCAACGAGATCGCCGATTCGGCGGAAAGCAACGAGACCAGCGTGGACGAGCTGACCGAAGCCATTGAAGCCATCAAGGACGACATCGACTGCCTCGAATCCCGGATTTATGGCGAAGAGCTTGACGACTTTTCGCCCTGGTGCGAGGAGGATGAGGAGGATGACGACCCCGGATTTGTGGAAATGGTTTGTCCCCACTGCAACGACACCATCTTCTTTGATTCCGGGCTGATAGAAAGCAAGGAGGCGCTCGTCTGCCCAAGCTGCGAGCGGCCTTTTCAGGAATCCGAAGAAAAATAAAAGCAAAATCCGGCGGTTGCGCCGGATTTTTTGCGTTCAAAGAAGGCGGGACCTTTTTGTTGGAGGATTTGGCCTTTGCAGCCCAGATGGAGGATCACTCCACGGGAATGACGCTCTGGCAGCCGAAAACGTCGTTCACCAGCAGGGAAAGCCCGGGTTTGTCCGGCGCAAGATACAGTTTGGAAACCGATCCCCCGCGCAAGGGCCGCAGATTGTGCGAACAGGGAGCGAAAATGCCGTCGTCGACGAAGCCCAGCGCGCAGTAATCCAGCAGCGACAGGCTTGCGCAGTTCTCCGGAACATCGACGCCGGCAGGCGGAATGTAGGAAGAAAGGGAAACATCCGCCCGGCCGTTCGCCCTCGAACAGGTATACGCAAGCTGGCCCGCTTCCGGGGGCTTAAAAGCGTCAAACAGCAGCAGGGTTCCCGGCAGCTCGATGTCCATTAGGGTGGGTTCCCTGGTCAGGATCCTTCTTCTCAAAAGAGAAAGCGCGATGGGGGAAGAATCCATGGCGACAAAGCGCCGGTTGAATTTGGCCGCCGCCGAAGCGGTGGTTCCGCTTCCGGAAAAGAGATCCATCACCAGGTCGTTTGGCCTGGAAGCGGAGAGTATGATCCGTTTGAGCAGCGCTTCGGGCTTTTGCGTGTCGTATCCGGTGCGTTCCGGGTCCTTTTGCTGAAGGTGGGAAATATCCGTCCAAACGTCCGAAGGATAGACCGGCGTATCCTCCGAATAGGTATAGGTCCTTCCGCCGGATTTGATGGTATAGACGACGCGGCCCTCCTCGTCGGTGGTGCGGCGCATGTGGTTTTGCATATCCTTGCCCCGGGGCATGCCGACGCTGGAAATATCAAAATAGGCGTTTTTGGTCTTGCGGTAAAACAGGATGTTGTCGTGTTTCCGCGAAAAATGGTTTTTTGCGCGGCCGCCGCTCTTGTAATGCCAGATGATTTCGTTTACAAAATGTTCCTCGCCGAAGATCCCGTCCAGCATGATGCGCAGGCGGGCGGACGTTCTGGGGTCGATGTGAAGGAACAGGCTCCCTTCGTCGCTCAGCAGCTCGCGGCAGCCTGATAGCACCTCGCCCATCATGGCATAATACTCGGCGGGGGGCATGTTGTCGTCGTATGAGGGGACGGAAACGGAGGCGTGCTTGTGCCCGCCGATCTGCAGCCTGCAAGTAAAGCGGCTGCCGGTCTGAAACGGCGGGTCAAGATAGATCAGCTGAACCTGGCCGGCGTAGGATTCGATCAGCCTTGACATGTTGGCTACGGCGTCGCCCAGGACAAAAAGATTGTTCATTCCCTGGCCTAGCTGCTCGCCCAGGCAGTTTTTACCGTTCATCGAATGTCCTCCCCGGCGTTTTTTCCGCCCCGGCTGCGGTTGGCCTGGGTGATGTGGGCCTTTGCGAGCCTTTCCGCGGCCTCGGCGTCCCCCTTTGCGATGGCGGTCAAAAGCGCCGTGTGCTCCTCCAGCGTGCGCGCCGCCCGGTTGGGCGTTTGCAGGGAGCGCAGCCGGGCGGAAGACGAATGGCCGTGCAGCGTGGCGAGAATATGATAAAGCACCCCGCTTTTGCAGGAGGAATACAAAGCGTCGTGAAAATCCGTGTCCAGCTGGGCCAGCTTTTCAAAGTGGCCGCCTTTTTGCACATAAAAGGCAAAACTTTCCAGATTTTCAGCAAGGCGGGCCATGTCCGCCGGGGTAGCGCGCTCCGCCGCCCATCTGGCCGCCTGGCCTTCCAGCAAATACCGGATGGCGTAGATGTCGTCGATGTCCTTCGGGGTAACGCCAAGCACGACCATGCCCTTGTTCGGCGTGGATCGCACCAGCTCTTCCAACTCAAGTCGGCGTAAAGCCTCGCGGACGGGCGTCCTGCTGACGTCGAGCTCTTCCGCTATGCGGGTCTCGACCAGGCTGGCGCCCGCCGGATAAGTCCCGCTGAGGATGTCCGAGCGCAGCGCGTTGTAAACATAATCTGTCAGCGTGCGCTTGCCGCGTTTGTCAGGATTATCCTTCAATTGCAAACCTCCGGGAACACAAATGAAAAACGGACATACTATATTTACATTTTAGTTGCTTTATACCCGCGATGCAAGGGGCTTTTGCTCTTTACAAAGGAGCATAAGAAAGGTATCATAAACTTGCTTTAGTTTTTTCGGGAGGAAGAAATGAAAAACCGTCTGCATTTATTGTCTGTTCTGATCACCGTTTTGGCAATGGCTGTCTTTTTTACGGCTTGTTCAGGGCTGGATCCGGAAGGAAACGTATTAACCCCGGGTCCCTCCGCCTTGCCGCAGGTATTGCCGGACGGTATAACAATAAATGGTATTGACGTCGGCGGCCTGACCGAGCAGGAGGTCAGGAATTTCTTTGTCGACCCCGAAACAGCGCCCACCTTGGGGACGATCCAGATCGCCTGCGGGGACGAGCTGTTCAAGCTGGACGGCTCCTCCGTCAGCGGCGAAGCCCAGATCGACGAGCTGCTCGCCGCGGCCTTCGCCCAGGACGGAACCTCTTTCACCATTGAATACACCTATGACATAACATCCCTCAAAGATCTTGTGACCGAGCTGGCCGCGCAGATGAGCGTCGCCCCGGTCGACGCTTCGTATACTTATGACAGGAACGTCGAAGGCCGATTTGTGTACGCGGACGGGACCAAGGGCAGGCAGGTCGACGCCGAGGCGCTGTTTGAGGTGATCTCCAATTACGTTGCCGCCGGGGATTTTTCCCAGCCCTGCCAGGCTCCGTTCAGCGAGGTCGAGCCCGCGGTCACCGTGGAAGACGTCAAGCGCTTGACCACCGTTGTCAGCGTCGCCACTTCTTCCTTTGCAAAGGGAAGCTACGCCGCAAAAAACCGCGTGTTCAACATCGAAAAAGCCCTGGGCATATTTGACGGCTACGTCCTCAATCCCGGGGAGGAGTTCTCCTTCAACACGGTGCTGGGGCCGCGCTATACCTCCCACGGATGGAAGCTCGCCGGAGCCATCAACAACGGCAAATCCGTGGAAGAGCCGGGCGGCGGGGTGTGCCAGGTTTCCTCGACCACCTTCAACGCCGTGCTGCTGGCGGATCTGACCATCGTGGAACGGGCGCCGCACAGCTGGCCGCTGTCCTATCTGCCCGCCGGCCAGGACGCCACGATAAACACCGGAACCCAGGACTTCATTTTCAGGAACGACAGGGAAACGCCGGTCGTCATCGCGACGGATATCGACACGAAGAAAAAGGAGCTCACCATCACGATTTACGGCGAGCCCCTTCCGGAGAACCAGTATATCAAGCTCGTCTCCGAGCGCACTGGAACCGTCAGCCAGCCCCCGGATGAAGTCGTCGTAGTCAAAACCATGCAGCCCGGAACGTCGACCGTGGACAGAGAGGGCAGAAGCGGCTCAAGATACGAAACCTACAAGGAATATTACGCAGCGGACGGAACGCTGATCAAGCGCGTCCTGGCCTACAAGACAACGTATCGCGCCATCAGCACGATCATACACAAGGGACCCGATGCCAAGCCGACGGACAACATCATCGACGACAGCGGAGTGGATGCTCCGCCCCAGGATGATGCGCCCCAAAGCTCCGGCATCGGCGTGTATTCGGACATTCCCGGAAGCAGCGGCGCAACAGACGGTGAATAGCGGCTTCCCCTTATTTTAAAAATCGATTTTTCAGGCCCGGCCCGGATTTGGAGCCGGGCCTGTTTTGTCCGAAAAGTAAGGTATTGCTAAACACCGCGTAACACAGAAGTTTGGATGAAACGCCGGATTATTCCGCTTTTTGTTTTGCTATACTAAACTTCCGGTTCACCCGGGCAGGATCTTCGCCCCGGCGAACAGGGTGGAAAACCCGCTGTTTGGCAGCGATGGGGCCCCAATGTGCCGAAAACTTCGTCGAATCATGGGTTTACCGGGGTTTTTAGCAGTTTTTGGGGGCAAAATCCGCGGCAGAAAATACATTGACAAAGTGAATCCAATATGGCAAAATGATACTCGGTTCTGTTTAGCAAAACTAAACAGGATATTTAGAAGGACTGTCACGCGGAAGGGAGAGAAAGCGGTTTTGACGATCAATGAATCGATGAGCATAGGGGACAAAATTCGCCGCCTCCGCATCAAATACGGCCTGACCCAGGAAGAGCTCGCGGCGAGGACCGAGCTTTCAAAGGGCTTCATATCCCAGGTGGAGCGCGATCTCGCGTCCCCGTCGATCGCCACTTTGATGGATATTCTCGAAGCCCTCGGAACCAATATCCGCGATTTTTTCAACGAGACGATAGACGAAAAGATCGTTTTCGGGGCGAACGACATCTTCGTCCAGGAAGACGAAACCGGATTCCAGATCCGCTGGCTGGTGACCACGTCGCAAAAGAATTCCATGGAGCCCATCATGCTGACCCTTGAGCCGGGCGGCAGGAGCATGGTGCACAACGCCCACGAGGGCGAGGAATTCGGCCATGTGCTTTCAGGCGGGATCACCTTGTGCATCGGTTCAAGGCGGCTGAAGGTCAAAAAAGGGGATTCGTTTTATTACCGCCCCACAGACCAGCATTGGCTGGAAAACACCGGCAAGCTCCAGGCAAAGCTTTTATGGGTTAGCTCTCCGCCCTCATTCTGATGAAAGAGCAGGGCACATTTTTGTTTCCGGAGGAAGGACATGGCTCAGCATCTGATTGATCTGGTTGATCTGTCGAAGGACTTCGACGGCGAGGAAGCGCTCAAAAGCATCAACCTTTATATTCGAAACGGCGAATTTCTGACGCTTCTCGGTCCCTCGGGCTGCGGCAAAACCACGATGCTGCGGCTGATCGCCGGTTTCGAGTCGCCGTCTTCCGGAAAAGTGTATATCGACGGGAAGGACGTTACCAACGTCCCCGCCCATAAGCGCAAGGTCAACACGGTTTTCCAGAGATACGCGCTGTTTCCCCATTTGAACGTATATGACAACGTCGCTTTCGGCCTGAAGCTCCGAAAGATCGACAAGAACAAGATAGACAAAAAAGTCCGCGAAATGCTGCAAATGGTCGAGCTTACCGGCTTTGAAAACCGCTCGGTGGACGCCCTTTCCGGCGGCCAGCAGCAGCGCGTGGCCATCGCCCGGGCCCTTGCCAACGAGCCCGAGGTTCTCCTGCTGGACGAACCCCTGGGCGCTCTGGACCTCAAGCTTCGAAAAGAGATGCAGATCGAGCTGAAGCGCATGCAGCAGCAGCTTGGCATCACCTTTATTTACGTCACCCACGACCAGGAAGAAGCCCTGACCATGAGCGACACCATCGTCGTGATGCGAAAAGGCCTCATCCAGCAGATCGGCACCCCGATCGACATTTACAACGAGCCGAAAAACGCCTTCGTGGCGGATTTCATCGGCGAAAGCAACATCCTGCCCGGCGTCATGGCGGAGGATTATTTCGTCGAGTTTGCCGGGATGGGCTTCAACTGCGTCGACAAGGGCTTTGACCCGGACGAGGCGGTGGACGTCGTCATCCGGCCCGAGGATATTAAGATCGTCCCGCCGGACGACGGAACGCTTTCCGGCGTCGTGCGCTCCGTCGTGTTCATGGGCGTGCATTATGAAATGCAGATCGACACCGGGGAGCACACCTTCCTCGTTCACTCGACCGGCAAGGCGGAGGAAGGCGCCCATGTGGGGCTCAGCTTCTTCCCGGACGATATCCACATCATGCGAAAGGACACGGGAGAATGAAGCGCAAGTATTTCGCCGCGCCTTATATGCTCTGGATGATGGTGCTGATCGTCGCGCCCATGATCCTGATCATGATCTACGCCTTCACCGGCCAGGCCGACGGCGCTTTCACCCTGGAAAACATCCAGGCCGCCCTGAACCCGGTCTTTATGAAGGTGCTGCTCCGGTCTTTGGAGCTGGCGGTAATCTCCACCGTCATCTGCCTTCTCTTGGGCTATCCGATCGCCTATTTCCTTTCGCGCATGAGCGCGAGGAAGGCGGCGATCCTTTCCATGCTGTTCATCGTGCCGATGTGGATGAACTTTTTGCTTCGGACCTATGCCTGGATGAATATTCTGGACACCAACGGCCTGATCAACCAGATGCTGGTGGCCCTGAACCTTGGCCGCGCCAAGCTGATGAACACCCAGGGGGCGGTCATCGTCGGCATGGTATACAACTACCTGCCCTTCATGATCCTGCCGATTTACAACATTCTGCAAAAGATACCCAAGGCAAACATCGAGGCCGCCCAGGACCTTGGCGGCACGAACGCGCAGGTGTTCACAAAGGTGGTTTTCCCGCTTTCTTTGCCCGGCGTCGTCTCGGGGATCACCATGGTCCTGATCCCCACCATCACCACCTTCGCCATTTCCAGGCTGCTGGGCGGTTCCCAGTTTATGCTTTACGGCGATCTGATCGAAAACCAGTTCCTTTCCGTCGGCCAGGTGAACGGCGGGTGGAACGTCGGCGCCGCCCTTTCCTGCATCATGATGGTGCTGGTGTTCATCTGCATGGCGATCACCAACCGCTTTGACAAAGGCGAAGAGAATGGGGGTACACTGCTCTGATGAAAAGCAAACGCTCCTTCGGCCGCAATCTCTTTATCGGGATTATGCTGCTGTTTATGTATGCCCCGATCATCGTGCTGATCGTCTATTCCTTCAACTTGTCGAAGACCATGGCCAGTTGGGGGGGCTTCAGCCTCAACTGGTACGAGGCGCTCTTTAAAGACAGGGACATTATGGCCGCGCTGGAAGTCACGGTTTCCGTGGCTGTGCTTTCCTCCCTCTGCGCGACGCTGATCGGCACCGCCGCGGCCATCGGCATCCACTCAATGAAGCGCCGCTGGCGGAACGCCGTGATGTATTGCTCGAACATTCCGGTGATCAACCCGGACATCGTGACGGGGGTGGCGCTGATGTTCGCCTTTTCACTGCTGGTTGTGCCCCAGGGGTATACGAGGCTGCTGCTGGCGCATATTACGTTCAACATCCCATACGTGATTCTTTCGGTCATGCCCAGGCTCAGGCAGACCTCGAATTCCCTTTATGAAGCCGCGCTGGACCTTGGCGCAAAGCCGTCGGTCGCCCTCAGGAAGGTGATCCTGCCCCAGATCATGCCCGGGGTGATTTCCGGCGCGATCCTGGCGTTCACGCTTTCCGTCGACGATTTCGTCATCAGCTTTTTCTGTCAGCAGGGAACGCAGAACCTGTCCATATACATCTATTCCCTGGCAAGGCGGGGCATCAACCCGAAGATCAACGCGCTTTCGGCCCTGATGTTCGTGGTGGTGATGGCGTTGCTGCTGACGGTGAACATTCTTGGGGGAAAGGGTTCTCCCGAAGCAAGAAAGAAACGCGCCCAAAAGAAAGAAGCCCGTATGGCGCGAAAGTCCGGGATACTCGTTTTGGAGGAAAACTGAACATGAAAAAGCTCGCTGTGCTGCTTGCCGCCATCCTTGCGGTGGCCGCCCTCGCCGGCTGCTCCGGCGGCGGGGTGGAAAAAACCATGTCGCTCTATGTGCTGAACTGGGGCGATTACATCGACGACGCAATGCTCGAAGCCTTCCGCCAGGAATACCCGTATATCGACCTTCATTATGATACCATGACCAGCAACGAGGAAATGGTCATCCGCCTCCAAAGCGCAGACAGCATATACGATCTGTGTTTTCCTTCGGACTATATCATAACAAAGCTGATCAAAGAAGATCTTCTGGCCGAGATCGATACCGCCAGGCTGACGAATTACGGGAATCTGGACCCCAGGTTTTTGCACCTTGAGTTCGACCCGGAAAACGAGTATTCCGTTCCGTATCACTGGGGGACCGTCGGAATCCTTTACAACACCGCGATGGTGGATGAGCCGGTGGACAGCTGGGACGTTCTCTGGAACGAAAAATACGCGGATCAGATCTATATGTACGATTCCGTGCGCGACAGTATGATGGTCGCCCTGACCAAGCTGGGCTATTCCGGCAACACGACGGACGCGGGCCAGATCGCCGAGGCCGAAGCCCTGCTCAAGCGGCAGAAGCCCCTTGTGGCGGCCTATGGGACCGACGACCTGCGCGACCGCATGATCGCCGGCAGCAGCGCCCTGGCCGTGACCTACAGCGGGGACGCCTACGCAGCCATCATCGAGAATCCCGATCTCGCCTATTGTGTGCCGGACGAGGGCAGCAACATCTGGTTTGACAATATGGTGATCCCCAGATCCAGCAAGAACAAGGACGCGGCCTACCTGTTTATCGACTATCTCCTTCGGGCGGAAGTCGCGGCGGCCAACGCGGATTACATCGGCTATTCGACCCCGAACGCCGCGGCCATGGAACTGCTGGACGCCGAAATGGTTGACGACGAGGTGTTCAACCCCGGGCAGGACGTTATCGCCCGCTGCACCGCTTTTGTCGACCTTGGCGAATACGAAAAGCTCTACCACGAAGCATGGACCCGGCTGAAGGCGGATTGACCTGTTGACTGTTCGACGCTTTTTGCATATAATGATTAAAACATCTAAAAAGCGGCGATGAGCGGGAAAGTACCGCGCGGAGCTGACCGAAAGAGAGAGCGCGCCACCGGCTGAAAGCCGCTCGGTCACGAAGCGAAATGGGGAAGTGCGCCCGTGAGCCTCTTCGGTGAAAGGGCGCTGCCCGATTAGCCGGGGACGATTTGCCCCGTTAAAGGCACCAAAGGATGGCGGAACGCGTTTCGCCGTCGAATCAGAGTGGAACCGCGGCCGCTGCGCCTCTGTGCAGCGGTCTATTTTTTATTGATTAAATCGGGGGTAACATGTTTAAAACGATCAGACGCAGCATACAGGTGGTGCTCGCCCGCGATCCGGCCGCCAGGAATGCCCTTGAGGTTGTGCTCTGCTACCCCGGATTCTGGGCCCTTTTGATACACCGGATTTCCCACTGGCTGTTCAATCACCACTGCAAGCTGCTGGCGCGAATGATTTCTCAATTCATGCGGTTTATGACCGGGATCGAGATCCATCCGGGAGCCACGATTGGCGAAGGGGTGTTCATCGACCACGGCATGGGCGTGGTGATCGGCGAAACCGCCGTGGTGGGAGACAATGTGACCATCTATCAGGGGGCGACCCTGGGCGGGACCGGGAAAGACGTGGGCAAGCGCCACCCCACCATCGAGAACGACGTCGTGATCTCCTCCGGGGCGAAGGTGCTGGGGCCGTTTACCGTCGGAGCGCACAGCAAGATCGGCGCGGGGGCCGTGGTCTTAAGGGAGGTTCCGCCGGGTTCAACGGTGGTGGGCATCCCTGGAAGGGTTGTCAAGCAGGTCCCGATTCCGGGCTGCGAAAAGGAGACCTGCAGGGATTGCGAAGAATGCAAAACCTGCCCCAAAAGTGACAGCTGCACGACGATCGTCGTTCTGCCCGAACCGGAAAGGGAGAAAAAAGCCGATCCCAAGGCCGATCAGGAAGAATCCGCGGGCCAGATCGGCCATGGCAAAGCCAGGGCAATGCGGCAGGACGAGGCCATCGATCTCGACCAGGTCAATCTGCCGGACCCCGTGATGATCGAGATGAGAAGACTCGTCAAGCGGGTGGAGGAGCTGGAGAAGCGCCTTGCCGGACTTGAAAAACCCGTGGGAAAAGCATAATCCGTTCGGGATTGCGCATGGAAGAAACTTTGGGCCGCCAAAATGCGCGATCATCGGTCAAAACAGGGCAACACGCAGGAAAAGCGGCGTATATTTTAAGAAAAATCACAGATTCAGCAGGAGGAAAACATGAGAATCTACAACACCATGACAAGAAAAAAGGAAGAGCTTGTTCCCGTCACCCCGGGCGAGGTGAAAATCTATGCCTGCGGACCGACGGTCTACAACTTTTTCCACATCGGGAACGCCCGCCCCTTCATCGTTTTTGATACGCTGCGCCGCTATCTGGAATACCGGGGCTACAAGGTGTCCTTTGTTCAGAATTTTACGGATATCGACGACAAGATGATCAACCGCGCAAACGAGGAAGGCATAACCGTCAAGGAGCTGGCGGACCGCTATATCGAAGAGTATTATAAAGATGCCGACGCCCTGGGCATCGAGCGGGCGACGGTGAACCCCAGGGCCACGGAAAACGTTCAGGAGATCATCGAGCTGATCACCACCCTGATCGAAAAAGGCCACGCCTATGCGACGGAGGACGGCGACGTCTATTATGACACCCATTCCTTTGCCGGATACGGAAAGCTTTCCGGCCAGCCGCTGGACGATCTTGAAGCCGGAGCGCGCATCGAGGTGGGCGAAAAAAAGCGCAGCCCTTCGGATTTTGCCCTTTGGAAGGCGGCCAAGCCCGGCGAACCCTTTTGGGACAGCCCCTGGGGCGAGGGCCGGCCGGGCTGGCATATCGAGTGCTCGGCGATGAGTATGAAATACCTGGGCAAAACCTTCGATATCCACGCCGGCGGCATGGACCTGATCTTCCCCCACCATGAAAACGAGATCGCTCAGAGCGAAGGGGCGACGGGCCAGACCTTCGCGAAATATTGGATGCACAACGGCTATATCAACGTGGACAACAAAAAGATGTCCAAATCCGAGGGCAATTTCTTTATGGTGAGGGAGATCTCCAAGGAGTACGACCTCGAAGCCGTGCGGCTTTTCATGCTTTCCGCCCAATACAGAAACCCCGTGAACTTCTCAAGAGAGCTGATCGAGCAGGCGAAAAGCAGCCTGGAAAGGCTGAAAAACGCGAAGGACCGCATCGAAGACGCGGCAAAAAACGGCGTGGATGGCGAGGTTGATCCGGAATTCGCCGAATTGCTGAAAAAGCACAGCCAGGCGTTCATCGACGCCATGGACGACGACCTTAACACTGCGGACGCTTTGAGCGTGCTGTTTGAGCTGATCCGGGAGACGAACATCCGCTTTGCGGACCCCCGCCCGAAGAAGGAGGCGGAGGCCGCCCTCAAGCTACTGAACGAACTGACCGGCGTGCTGGGCATACTCGGCAAGAAGGACAGCATCCCTCAGGAGATCCTCGAAAAGGCCGAGGAGCGCCAGTCGGCGAGAAAAGCCAAAGACTGGAAGCGGGCGGACGCCCTGCGGGACGAGATCGCCGCCGCGGGCTATGCGGTGGAGGACACGCCAAACGGCCCGAAGGTCAAAAAGGCGTAACCGCACCGCTCAGGATAATCAAATCGCGACCCCCGGCAAAGCAGCCGGGGGTTTCAGTTTGTCGAAAAACTCTGCTCCGGGGGTTTCAGGAGCCGCAGACCCTGGGCTTGAATCAAAACTGGCGACATGAGCCGAAATCACAGGTTTCGGCGCGTCATCAAGGAATGATGCCGGCTGCGCCGAAGACCTTGCGCGGAGCGAAAAATCAATCGGTGAAGCGGACCGCAGGCCTTTGCTGACGCCCAAAAACCCCCGGCAATACAGCCGGGGGTTCGTGATCGGGCTCTATTTAAGGAAAGGTCATTCCCCCCGGGCAAGCGCCGCCGCCCATTCGGGTATCACGGGGTCCTTTACGCAGTCGTTGGCGGGAAGATAGGGCTTGATGTCAAGCACGGGGCTGCCGTCGATCGCGTCCAGCCCGCGCACCGTCAGCCGGGCGCCTTCGATCTTCAGCAGCCGGACGACGGTCATGGCGAGGGGGTTCGGCCTCGCGGGCGTGCGGGAAGCGAAAAGGCCGATGAGCGGCATGTCCTTCCGGCCCCTGGGGTGGACTTTTTGGGGGAGGGGGCTGCCGGCGAAACGATCCCGCACCTGATCGAGATCATACAGTACGATCAGATGGGAAAATCCGTCAAGCCCAAGAAGCGCTTCGGCCAGGCCGGAATCAAGGGCGATCACAGAGTCTTTTTCTTCCCATCCGCCGTGGTTTTCCGGGTAAGGCCGTTTTCAACGCGGCCGATCGGCTCAAAAACAATGCTCATCGGATTCTCCTAACGATCAGTCGAGGAAAGCTCGGGGTGCAAAGAAAGGTATTCGCCCTTCAGCATAGAATAGCAGACAAGGTCCATCGCCGTGCCGTCGTAATTCTGGGCGGCGCAGCGGACCGTGCCCTCGTGCCTGAAGCCGCACTTTTCGATGACTTTTTTTGAAGCGTGGTTGCCCGGAAAATGGGAAACCGAAACCAGGCCGAGCGCCAGATCCAAAAACGCGAACCCGAGCGCGGCCTGGGCGGCTTCCGTGGCGTAGCCGCGCCCCCAAAAATCCGGTGAAAGCACATAGCCCAACGAGCGGCAGTTCTTGAACGCGCGCATATCGTCCGGATGAAGGCCGACGGAGCCGATGACCCGGCGGGAAGCTTTTTCGACGATCGCCCAGGTTTCATCCTCGGCGATGAACCTGCGAATGATATCGACCGAATCATAAAGGGTTTTGTGGGGCCGCCATCCGGCCGCGGGACCGACCTGGGGAAGGCGGGCATAGGCGAAAAGATCCTTCGCGTCGGATTCATACCAGCGGCGAAGGTTCAGCCTGGGCGTTTCGATAGGTTTCATTGCTGCTCCTTGGGGCCGGGCCGTCATTCTTGGTTACAGTATATACCAATTTCAAATGCAAAAAAAGTGTAACTTTTGGCATTGCAGCCAGCCCACGCCTTGTATGTGGAACCGGGTATTGTTATAATACACCTGAAATTGGTTCAATAATGCGCGGCTGCGCTAAAAGGGGTTTTTATCGATGAGCAACAGGTTAAAACGGTCCATTACACTGCTGTTGGCGATGGCCATGGCTTTGGCGCTCTGCACGTCCGTCGCGCTTGCCAGCGTAAGCGGCAAGGCCACCGCCAATCTGAACAAGCGTTCTTCGCCCACGATCTCCGGTCCGAACGTGATCGGCACCATCAAAAAGGGGGGCGCCGTGTCCGTCGTCTCCATGGTCAGGGCCGGCGAAGAATACGGCTCCCCCAAGGCCTTTGTCGTCGTCGGCGATTGGTATAAGCTTTCGGACGGAAGCTTTGTTTCCGCGGATTATGTCACCCTGAGCGCCCCGCTCGACGGCGAAGAGGAAGAGCTTCCGCCGGACGATGATGACGAGCTTCCCCCGGATGACGAGGAAGAGATCGATTTTGAGGATGTTGACGGCGATGGCGACGGCGACATCACCATAGAGGACGACGGCGAGGAAATCTCCGTTGACGACGAGGGCGAAATCCCCGTCGAAAACGAGGACGAAGAAGCCCTTCCGGACGATCTTGAGGAAGAAGAACTTCCGATCGACGACGAAGAAATCAAAACCGGCACTGTCAACGCGTCCGCCCTGAACATGCGCGCAGCCCCCGGCTCCGGCGGAACGGTGATCGCCAAGCTTTCGCGCAACGCCGTCGTCACCATCACCGCGGAATACGCGGACGGGGATGCGGTTAGCGGCGTGACCGTCAAAGGCAGATGGTACGGGATCATGTATAACGGGAAAACCGGCTATGTTTCCGCGGACTATATCAAGGTCAGCACGGTGCCCGCGGGCGCCGGAACAACCGTGAAGCTGCCCATCAGGAATACCAAAACCACCTATAAAACCACCCAGAAGGTGACGGTATACAAGCTGCCCACCACCATGGCTTCCACCAACGGGACCCTCGCTTCGGGAAGCGCGGTCAGCATCCAGAAGACCATCAGCGACGGCGCGAAATTCACCGGCCTTTCGGCGGCCGTTTCCGGCAAGTGGTACCAGATCGGCACCAGCAAATACATCCAGGCGAAATACGTTTCCGCCTCGTCCTCCACCGCCAAATCAAGCGTTGAGATTGCCCTGGGCACCCAGCTTGTGACGACCGCCGCCGTCCGCCAGCGCGCGAAGCCCTCCACTTCGGCGGTCCAGCTGGGCAAGCTGGAAAAGGGCGTCTCGATCATCATCGTCGGCGCGGTGCTTGACGGCGAAACCTATAACGGAACCAAGGTTACCGGCAACTGGATCCAGGTTAAGGGAGGCGGGTTCGTCTCCGCGGATTATGTTGCCCTGCCCTGACGGTCTGCCGCCCCTTGCGCTGATAACTGATCAAGTATAAAATGATAAGAAGCGGCTCTGTTGCCGCTTCTTTCAAAATTCGGCCAAAGTGAACATAACCGGAGGACCCTATGACCAGAAAAAAGCTGTTCACAACAATACTCTTTCTGCTGGCGCTGACCGCGCTGCTGGGCGCCTGCGCGTCTGAACCGGAACCGTCGCCCACGCCTGATCTGATCGAAGACGTTCTGCCCACGCCGGCCGTCGAGCCCACGCCGACGCCTTCGCCCACTCCGGAACCCACCCCGACGCCGGAGCCCAATGCCGCAGCAGGCGTTCAGGGGCATATTTCCATCGAGAATACCAAGATCGATTACCTCATCACCCTTGCCGAGGATAACGATTATTACCTCGACCACGATATCAACGGCAAAAAGACCGTTTATGGCTGGATCTATTTCGATTACAGGAACGCGGAATCCGCCCGCCGCAAAAACGTGGTCATCTACGGCCATAATATGAAAGACGACACCATGTTCGGCGATCTCCACAAGTATGAGAATGAGAATTTCTTTAAGAACCATATGGAATACGAGATGGAGATGTTTGGCAAGCGGTACCGCATCAGGCTGGCCTATGTGGCAATGATCAATTACAAGGAATACAACTTCATCCAGACCAAGTTCAAGGATGATGCCAGCTTCCTGGATTTTATCAACACCGCGCTCACGACCCAGGCCAGATTCAAGGACGAGGAATACGCCCCCAGCGCTGCGGATACCCTGGTCACCCTGGTGACCTGCGTTTCCAGAAGCGTTCCGGATAAAGACCTGAAGCGCTGGATCGCGGTCGGCAGAGTCATTGAGGATCTCGGCCCGGCCCAGCACGAAACCGCGGGCTACGCGGCCTCGCAGAACTGACCGAAACAGCCGACCCAAAGCAAGTAAAAAAACCGGGTAAAGATATGCAAAGATTCGCAACGGTGCTCTGCACCGCAGCCTGCGCGCTGTTCGTGATTTGCGCGCTGCTCTCCTGCGTGGAACACGCCTGTTTTGACAGGGGTTTTTACGAACAGGAATACAGAAAGCTGGATACGGCAAGAACCATCGGCATGAAGCATTCCGCGCTGATGACCATTACCGATCACCTGCTGGATTACACCGAAGGGAAGGCGGAGGAGCTTTCGATCAAGGCCGAGATCAACGGCAGAAAAATCAACGTCTTTGACAAGACGGACACCGCCCACATGGCGGACGTGAAGGCGCTGTTCCTCGCCACCCGCGCCGTTCGCAACTGGCTGGTTCCGGCCATACTGCTCCTTTTTGCAGCCGCGTTCTTTTTGGTGGCAAAGGGCAGGGCAAGGCTCTTTGCAAAAAGCTGCATCATCGGCTTTTTGATTTCCGGCGCCGTCGTGGGCGCTGTGGCCGTTTGGGCCGCCGTGGATTTCAACGCCTTTTGGATCAATTTCCACAAGCTGTTTTTCACAAACGACCTTTGGCTGCTGGATCCGGCGAAAAGCGTGCTGATCAACATGGTGCCCTCCCAGTTTTTCTTCGACCTCGTGATGAGGATCGCCGGGCTTTTGGGCATAGCTGTGGGGATACCGCTGTTCGCGTCAATCGCGTATATGCTGGTCAGTCGGTTCCGCAGGCATTCGCTTATGACCATCATCGAGGAATGAAATGCTGCTTTTCGAAAAAGACATCACTCTGCTTTCCATCGAAACCTCCTGCGACGAAACCGCGGCCGCCGTGGTGAAAAACGGCCGGGAGGTGCTGAGTTCCACGGTTTTTACCCAGATCCCGCTGCACAAGGTCTATGGCGGCGTCGTGCCGGAGATCGCCTCCAGGAGTCACGTCGAAAAGATCGGCCCGGTGGTAAAAGAGGCCCTTCTTCAAGCCGGAACAACCGTCAAGGAGATCGACGGGATCGCCGTGACCGCCGGGCCCGGCCTTGTGGGTGCGCTGCTCGTTGGGCTTTCCTACGCAAAAGGGCTGGCTTTTGCGGCAGGCAAACCCCTGATACCCGTCCAGCATATCGAAGGGCATATCGCGGCGAATTACATCGCCCATAAGGAGCTTGTGCCCCCCTTTCTCTGCCTGGTCGCCTCGGGGGGGCACAGCCAGATCGTGCTGGTGCGCGATTACTGCGCATTCGAAGTGCTGGGAAAAACCAGGGACGACGCGGCGGGCGAAGCCTTTGACAAGGTTGCGCGGGTGCTGGGCCTGCCTTATCCCGGCGGCCCCGCCCTTGAAGCGCTGGCAAGGGAGGGGGACCCGTCCGCCTTTTCCTTCCACAGCGCTTTCAACGCAGGCGAGCACTTCGATTTTTCCTTCAGCGGGTTAAAGACCGCGGCGATCAACCTTTTGCACAACGCGGAGCAAAAAGGCGAAACGATCAGCCGGGCGGATCTGGCCGCGTCGTTTCAGCATGCGGTGAGCGAGCTGCTCGCCGCCAAGGCCGTTCGCGCGGCAAAGCTCCATGGCTGCAAAAAGCTTGCCCTGGCGGGGGGCGTCGCGGCAAACGGCGCTTTGCGCGCGTCGATCGAGCGGGCGGCAGGGGCGGAAGGGATCGAATTCCTTTTCCCGCCGCTTTCGCTTTGCACGGACAACGCCGCGATGATCGGCTCCGCCGGATATTACCGGATGGCCGCGGGCAAAACCGGCCCGCTTTCTCAAAACGCCTACCCTTCCATGCAAATGGGAGGATAGAACGCCCGCCGCAAACCAAAGCTATTCTGTGACGGAGGTGTATGCCATGGAGCTTACCGTACTGGGAAAATACGGGCCGTATCCGGTCGCCGGCGGGGCGACCAGCGGCTATCTGCTCAAAGCCGGGAACACAAATCTGCTCCTTGACTGCGGCAGCGGAGTGCTCTCGCGCCTTTTGGGACACCTTTCGCTGGACCGGCTGGACGCGATCATCATCTCGCATCTGCACAGCGACCATATCGCGGATCTTTTTATCCTCAGGTACGCCCTGCAGTTCATCAAAATGCCGCCCCTCAAGATCTTCCTGCCGAACCGGCCTTACGCCGAATACGACATGCTCAAAGGCGGCGGCGTCTTCGAGCTGATCCCCGTTTCGGACGGAATGCGCGCAAAGCTGGGGGACGCCGAGCTTGAATTCTGGGAAATGACCCATCCGGTGCCTTCCTTTGGCGTACGGGTGACGTCTTTGGGGCGCACCCTTGCGTATACCGGGGATTCGAACCTGAACCCCAGGCTTCCCGATTTCTTCGGCGGAGCGGACGCCGCGCTGGTGGACGCGGGGCTGATGTCCTATGAAAAAACCGGCCCCGCCGCCCCCCATTTGACCGCCCAGGAGATCGGCGAGCTTTTTGCCAAAACGGACTGCAAACAGGTCCTGCTCACCCACATCAGCCCAAGGGTGACGGACGAGCAGGTGGAAGGGGAAGCCAGGCAGGGCTGCCCGGTCGCCAGAGCCGTGAAGGAAGGCGAAACTTATTCGATCTGAAAACCCGCAAACAAAGGGATGATCCGCGTCTGAACGCTTTTGGTCCGTCCCCTCTTGATCATGCGATACCGTTTCCGCTTCGGCTGCGCCGCCTGCGGGAGCGGTATTTGCCATTTGCCGCGGTATGGCGGTTCATTTAGCCGCGCCAGTCCGAAGGTTTATGCTTTGCCTAACAAAACAGGCTGCGGCATTGCATAGGATAAGGCAAAGGAAGCCGAATCCCTGCGCCGCAAAGCTGCCATTTGGGCGCAGTTCATTGCCATCGTCAGTCGCAATAGCGCCACCCACTATGGCATTTCTCTTTCGAGGACTGCATCCAAACTGGCAGCTTTGCGGTCGGAGCGTTTCAAACGCTAAAAAGTATGGGAGCGCAAGGCGGCGGCGCGCAGGCACTGGTGCTGCTCCAAGCGCCGGCAACACAGCGATGGCGTGCTTTTTAGCACTTGAAACCGTAGAGATTCGGATTGGCGCGCTATCTATGCTTAACCCAAGAGGGAAGTTTCGGAGGTTGCCATGAAGCCAAAGCACATCATACTAAGGCTGGCTGCGTTGGCGGCGGCGGCCGTGTTTTTAATCAAAGCCCCGCCTATGATCGCGGAACAGCTCGAACGGAATTTTTACGGAGAATGGGTCAAGACGGAGCAGTCCGAGTGGAAGGGCGTCATCTCCCTGATGAACGTGTATACCGACGCGCGCTTTGATTCAGAAGCTCTGGCCAGGGCCGTCAAGCGTTATGAAAAAAGGAACCGGGGGGCTTTTATTTCCCATTCGACTGTGCCGCAGGGCTCCGTAGAGGCGCTGCTGACCCGCAAAGCTGCGCCGGATATTTGGATTTTTCCGGAAGGGTATCTGGAAACAGGGGAGGGGGACATCGTGATCACCCTTCCGAAACCGCCGGGGGAAAACGTGATCACCGAGGATTTCGAGTTCGACGTGACGGACCCCGACGCCGAGGAGCCGGAGGAGGAAAAATTCCAGCGGTTCGTCGTTTCCGTCCGGGCGGAAGGGGAGAAAGGCGCGTGCGCAAAGGCCTTTGCGGAGCTGCTTTTTGATCTCACGAACACTGCGGAATGAGCAAAACCCGTGCTTGTTGTGTTAAACCGTCAAAACTGGTAAAATAGAAACAGCATCGCCAGACTTTTTGGGAGGGGAAAAATGGATGTTTCGCCTGTTGTAAACGCGCTTCAAAAAAGCGAGGTCCTCACAGGCGTTCCCATGAGCGGGCACACCTCCTTTCGCGTGGGCGGCCCGGCCGACGCGATGCTCCTTCCCGCTTGCGCGGATGAGATCCTCCGCGCCCTGACCCTTTGCAGGGAAGCGGGAATACCCGTTACCGTCATCGGGAACGGAACCAACCTCGTCGTGCGCGACGGGGGGATCAGGGGCCTTGTCATCAAGATCGGCCAGGGGATGAGCGGCGTTTCCTTTGACGGGTCCCGCGTGACCGCACAAGGAGGAGCAAGGCTGATGACCCTTGCGGCGGCCGCGGTCAACGAAAAGAATCTGGCCGGATTGGCCTTTGCCGCAGGCATCCCCGGAAGCGTCGGCGGCGCGGTCGCGATGAACGCCGGGGCATATTGCAGTGAGATCAAGGACGTCGTTACAAAAGTGCGCTATATTGACCCCGCCACCCTCACGGTTGATGAACGGATCGTCTCCGAAGGCGATTTTTGGTATCGCGGCAGCGTCTTTATGGATCGGGGGTTTATCGTGACCGAAGCCGAGTTCGCGCTTTCGCCGGACGACGGGTCCGAAAAGCGGCGGATGGAAGCGTATCTTGCCAGCAGAAGGCAAAAGCAGCCCGTGACCCTCCCCAGCGCGGGCAGCGTATTCAAAAGGCCGCAGGGGTATTACGCCGGGGCGCTGATCGAACAGGCGGGGCTCAAGGGCGTTTCCATAGGAGGAGCCCAGGTTTCGGAGCTTCACGCGGGGTTTATCGTAAACACGGGCGGTGCGACCGCAAAGGACGTCACCAGCCTGATCGAGCTTGTCCGGCAGCGCGTTTTCGAGCATTCCGGGGTGATGCTGTGCCCTGAGGTCAAGATTATAGGGGAGGAGCGGTCATGGAACTGATCGTCATAACAGGCATGAGCGGAGCGGGCAAAAGCCACGCTCTGAAAAAGCTTGAGGATATGGGCTATTACTGTGTGGATAACTTCCCGCTGGCCCTGATGTCCGCCTTTGTGGACATGGCCGCGGAAAAGAGCGTGGAACGTGCCGCGATGTGCATCGATTGCCGGGACAGTTCCTCCATCGGCGGGCTTTGGGACGCCGTTTGCTCCCTTCGCAATAAAGGGGTGGACGCCAGGCTGCTTTTTCTGGACGCGAAAGACGACGTGCTCGTCCGGAGATACAGCGAAACCAGGCGTTCCCACCCGATGGCCGGGGAAGGGCCGGTTACCGATGGCATCAAAAAGGAGCGGGAGCTGCTTGCGCCCCTGATCGAGCGGGCGGATCACTTCATCGACACCAGCGATTTCAAACCCGCCCAGCTTGGCGCGGCGATCGACGGCATCACCCGTTCCGGCGGCGAGCGCACGGGGGTGATCGTGCAGTCCTTCGGATTCAAGCGCGGGATCCCGCCGGAAAGCGACATGATGTTCGACGTGCGCTTCATCCCCAACCCGTTTTGGATCGAAGGGCTGCGCCCTCTTTCTGGATTGGACAAACCCGTCGCCCAATACGTGATGGGCTTTGACGAGGTGCTGGATTTTGTTTCGGATGTCTCCGGCCTGATCGCGAGGATCCTGCCCTGCTATGCCAGGGAAGGCAAACACAGGCTGACGGTTTCCATCGGCTGCACCGGGGGGCGGCACCGCTCGGTCTGCGTGGCCGCGGCCCTCGCCGAAATGCTTAAAAAAGAAGGCGTTTCGGTCGCGCTGACCCACAGGGATATCGAAAACGACCTTCAGGGGAGGTGACGGCTTGTCATTCTCTTCCCGCGCCAAGCTGGAACTGGCGAACGAGCGCATCAGGGGCGATTGCTGCCGGCTGGCTGCGCTTTCCGCTTTGACGCGCATGTCCGGCTCTTTGCAGCTGGCCGGCGGCGGCAAGCGCCGCCTTCGCATCACGACGGAAAGTTATGCCGTCGCCCGGTGGACGATCCGGCTGGCAAAAAGCCTGTATCCCCTCGAATCCGAAATCCTGATCCGCGAACGCAAAAGGCTGGGCAAGAACCGGAGCTTTGCGATCCTGCTTTTTGGCGGAGCCTTGGAGCGCGCATTGCTGGAAACCGGGTTTTTGCAGAAAACCGGAGACGGTCTTTCCCTTTTTAGCGGGATCCCGGAAAATATGCTGGAAAACGACTGTTGCAGGCGCGCGTTTTTGCGCGGCGCGTTCATGGGTGGCGGGTCGATCAGCAATCCGGAAAAAGGGTACCACCTTGAGTTTGTCGTGGCCTCAGAACGGTTTTCGAAAGAGCTTTGCGCACTGCTGAATTGTTACGGATTGAAGGCCAAAATGATATCCCGCAAAGGTTCCTATGTGGTATACTTAAAAGAAAGCGATAAGATTACGGAATTTCTTGCCCTGATCGGCGCAAACGGCGCCCTCTTGGAACTGGAGAACGTCCGGACGGAAAAGGATTTTACCAACAACCTCAACAGAAAATTCAACTGCGAAACCGCGAATATCAAAAAATCGGTCGAAGCCGCAGTCCGGCAGAACGAGCTAATCCGCTATCTGCTGGATCATGGCGCTTTCTCAAAGCTTCCTGTGGAGCTTCGCGCCATGGCCGAACTCCGGATCGACCATCCGGAGCTTTCCCTGGCGGAGCTGGGCAAGCTGATGGAACCGCCCCTGGGCAAATCCGGGGTGAACCATCGGCTTCGCAAGCTGGAGGATATCGCCCTTTCCATCAAACATCAAAAGGGGGACGCATAATGGCTATCCACAAAACCGTAACGATCAAAAGCCCCGAAGGCCTGAAGGCCCGTCCGGCGGCGCTTTTCGTGGCCGCCGCCAGCCGTTTTTCCTCTCAGATACTCGTTGAGGTCGGAAACAAGAAGATCAACGCCAAGTCCATTATGGGCGTACTTTCCCTGGGCGTTTCGGAAGGGGACGAAGTCCATATCTTCGCCAGCGGCCCGGACGAGGAGCAGGCGGCGGACGCTTTGAGCGCGCTGCTTGGGGGTTAGCGCTTTTTGAGAAACAGTCGGAGTACGGTACATCATGAGTGAATTCGTTCATCTGCACGTCCACAGCGAATACAGCCTGCTGGACGGCGCCGCGCGCATAAAAGACCTTGCAAAGCGTGCGGCAGAGCTGGGATTTAAAGCCCTCGCGCTAACGGACCACGGCGTCATGTACGGCGTCGTGGCTTTTTATCAGGCCTGCAAGGAGCACGGAATCAAGCCGATCATCGGCCTTGAGGCTTACGTCGCCCCCAGGGATATGCGGGACAAGCAGGGCAAAGCGGACCGCGAGTACGCCCACTTGATCCTGCTGGCAAAAAACGAAACGGGGTACAGAAACCTTTGCATCCTCGATTCCCTTGCCTTTACCGAGGGCTTTTATTATAAACCCCGCATCGACTACGACACGCTGGCAAAACATTCGGAAGGGCTGATCTGCTCCTCGGCCTGCCTCGCGGGCGATATTCCCCAGCTTCTGCTCAACGGAAGATATGACGAGGCGAAAGCCCTTGCCCTAAGGCTCAAGGGCATATTCGGCGAGGATTTTTATATCGAGCTTCAGGATCACGGCATTCTGGAGCAGAGAAAAGTGATGCCCGACCTTCTTCGACTGTGCGAGGAAACGGGGATCGCCCCCATCGCCACAAACGACGTGCATTACGTCGCCGCGGAGGACGCACAAGCCCAGGACGCGCTGATGTGCGTTCAAATGGTGCGTTTTGTGGACGAGGAAGACCGCATGCGCATGGACGGAAGCGAATTTTACCTCAAATCCGCGGAACAGATGGCTGAAATCTTTGCCTTTTGCCCGCAAGCGCTGGAAAACACGGTCAAAATTGCGGAAAAATGCAATGTCGAGTTTGAATTCGGCCACACGATCCTGCCCCATTACGAGGTTCCCGACGGGATCAGCAACACCGAATACCTGAAGCGGCTCTGCGAGCGCGGCATGGAAAAAAAGTGCCGCAACTGCACCCTGGAATACAGGGAGCGGCTGGATTACGAACTCTCCGTGATCAACAGCATGGGGTATACGGATTATTACCTCATCGTTTGGGATTTTATCAACTTTGCAAAGAGCAGGGGCATCTCCGTCGGCCCCGGCAGGGGCAGCGGGGCGGGCTCGCTGGCCGCTTACATCCTGGACATTACGGACGTTGACCCCATCCAATACAACCTGCTTTTCGAGCGCTTTTTGAACCCGGAGCGCATCAGCATGCCGGATTTTGACGTGGACTTCTGCATCGAGCGCAGGCAGGAAGTGATCGATTATATTTCTGAAAAATACGGCGCGGACCACGTCGCCCAGATCATCACCTTCAACACCCTTGCGGCCCGCGCCGCAGTGCGGGATATCGGCCGGGTGCTCCGCATCCCCTATGACGAGGTGGACAAACTGGCGAAGCTGGTTCCCAGGGAATTGAACATCTCCATCGAGCGCGCGCTGTCCGTCAGCAAAGAGCTGCGTTCGATGTACGATTCTGACCCAAACGCCAAAAAGATCATCGACCTAGCCATCAAGGTCGAAGGCATGCCGAGGAACACCTCCACCCACGCGGCGGGCATTGTGATCTCCGCCCGGCCGGTGGTGGAGCACGTGCCCCTTCAAAAAAACGGGGACGTCGTCACCACCCAGTTCACCATGACGGAGGTTGAAAAGCTCGGCCTGCTGAAGATCGATATTCTGGGCCTTCGAACGCTGACGGTGATCCGGGACACGCTGGACGAGATCCGCGCCATGGGCGAAACCCCGCCGGTGATGGAGGAGCTTTCCTTCGACGATCCGGCGGTTTACCGGATGATCGCCGCCGCGGATACGGACGGCGTGTTCCAGCTGGAATCCGACGGCATGCGCGCGTTCATGCAGCAGCTCGCGCCGGATTGCTTTGAGGATATCATCGCCGGGATCTCCCTTTTCCGCCCCGGGCCCATGGACCAAATCCCCCGCTATGTGGCCTGCAAGAAGGACCATTCCCTTGTGCGCTACGCGCACCCGCTGCTGAAGCCGATTCTGGAGCCGACCTATGGCTGCATGGTTTATCAGGAGCAGGTCATGCAGATCGTGCGGGATTTGGCCGGGTATTCCCTGGGCAGGAGCGATCTTGTCCGCCGCGCCATGTCCAAAAAAAAGAAGGACGTCATGGAGCGCGAGCGGGGGGATTTCATCGAAGGCTGCCTGAAAAACGGCGTTCCCAGGGCTGTTGCGACGGAAATATTCGACGAGATGATGGATTTTGCCCAGTACGCGTTCAACAAATCCCACGCCGCGGGCTACGCCGTCATCGCCTACCGCACCGCCTATTTGAAGCTGCATCACCCCGAGGCCTTCATGGCCAGCCTGATGAACAGCTTTTTGTACAGCATCGATAAGGTGGCGGAATACGTCCGTTCCAGCAAGGACCACGGGATCACCACCCTTCCGCCGGATATCAACGCCTCAAGGACGCGGTTCTCGGTGGAATCCGCAAAGGGCGGCAAGCGCGCCATCCGCTTCGGCCTGGGGGCGATCCGGAACGCCGGCGTGAACGCCTGCGAGGCGATCATTGCCGAACGGGAGCAAAACGGCCCATACCGGGATTTCTTTGACTTTTTGAAGCGCGCGGGCGAATTCGTCAACCGCCGCATGGTAGAGGGCATGATCAAGGCCGGCGCTTTCGACTGCTTCGGATACAGGCGCAGCCAGCTGATCGAAGGCTGCGGCCGGGCGATGGACGCCATGGCCGAGGAGCGGAAGCGCGAGATCAGCGGTCAGGTGAATCTGTTTGACATGTTTGCCGACGAGCCGGATATGGCGATGAAGATCGAGCTGCCGGACATCAACGAATATTCCCCCCAGGTGCGGTACGCTTTTGAGAAGGAAGCGACGGGGATGTATATTTCCGGCCACCCCCTCGGCGATTACGAGAAGGAGCTTTCCGGCCTTAAGCTGACGATTTCCAAGGTTTTGGAGGCGGACGAGCTGGAAGGCGAGGTGAAGGAGGGCGAACGGGTCAAAATCGGCGGGATCATCACCGCTGTGCGCAGGAAGACGACGCGCGCCCAGTCCGTCATGGCCTACGCCACGATCGAGGACCTCACGGGCTCCATCGAGCTTGTGGTCTTCCCCAAAGTGCTGGAAGCGGCCCGCAGCCTGCTCATTGACGATACCCTGGTCATGGTCAACGGCCGGGTGAACATCCGGGACGACAACGCGAACGTGATCGTGGCGGACGAGATCACCCCGCTTCGGCAGGAGCGCCGGCCAAAGCTCGGCGATTCCGCCCCAAAGCAGAACGGAAAGCCGATCGATCCCGGGCTGTATGTCAAATGCAGCGGCGAAAAGGCCAAAGAGGTCATGAATATTGCCGCGCGTTACCCCGGGAGCCTGCCGATCGTTCTCGCTGTGGGCAGCAGGGTGCTGAAAGCGCCGGCAGGGTTTGACGTTTCGCCGGAAGAAGAACTGATCCAAAAGCTTTCGCGGCTTTTGGGCGGGGAAAATGTCAAACTGGTACGCTGAAATGTGATGTGATATAATCCCCTCAAACGGCGCGGATGGCGCAGATTCTGAAAGGGGTGATTTGTGGTGATGGAATGCAGGAACCTGATGGAGGAACTGGTTGACAAACGCGTCGACGAACTGATGGGTATGGCAAACATGTGCGGGTGCCCGCAGTGCCGTGCCGATGTTCGGGCGCTTGCGCTGAACCGTCTTTCGCCACGCTATGTCACGAGCATCCGGGGCGATGTGTTTGCCCGCTTTGAGGCGCAGACCAGTCAGGACCAGGCGGAGGTTGCGGGCGCCATCGTCCGGGCGATTGAGATCGTCCGCAAAAACCCCCGCCACGGGGGCGACGCGCAGCCGCGTTAAGCCGGCGGCATTGTTTTATGGCGATACTGTTTTACAACAAGCAAATTAAACCATCTGAAAGGTAGTGCGGCAATGAACGAGATCACCGAGACCAACGGGCAGTATATCGTTGTGAAGGCGCTCGAAAACGGAGTTAGCATCATCGGGATGACCCGCGGTCGTGAAACCAAGCTTCTTCACACCGAAAAACTGGACAAGGGCGAGGTCTGCATCCTTCAGTTTACCGAAAACACCTCGGCCATGAAAGTCCGGGGAAAAGCGGAGATATACACCCGGTTCGGAATGGTTATGGTGAATTCCCTATGAGGCGTGAATCGATCAAAACAATTGCGGTTTTGACCAGCGGCGGCGATACGCCGGGCATGAACGCATGCCTTCGCGCCGTATTCAAGACCGGGGATTATTACGGACTGAACGTTATGGGCGTTTATCACGGCTATGCGGGGCTGATGACCGGCAAGCTCGAGCGCCTTACGGACGCCGATTTTGAAGATTCGATCGACAAGGGCGGAACCTTTCTCAGAACCGCCAGATCGGAGATTTTCAGGAGTGACGACGGCCGCCGCCACGCCATGCGCGTTGCCGAGGCGTACCAGATCGACGGCCTGGTGGTCATCGGCGGGGACGGATCGCTAATCGGCGCGAGGGAATTCTCGAAGCTGGGCATGCCGGTGATCGGCCTTCCCGGAACGATCGACAACGACCTGCCCTATACTGATTTTACCATCGGTTTTGACACGGCGGTCAACTCCGTGGTGAACGAAATTTACAAGATCCGGGACACGATGCGTTCCCACGACCGCGTCGGCGTGATCGAGGTCATGGGCCGCGCCTGCGGAAACATCGCCCTCCACGCGGGGGTCGCCGGCGGTGCGGATTACATCATCGTGCCGGAAGTAGACGCGAAAACCGGGTACGAAAAAGCCTGCGAAACCCTGATCGGCAACCGGCTGCGCGGAAAGCTGACCAGCATCGTCATGATCGCCGAAGGCGCTGGCGGAGCAAAGGATTTTTGCGATTATGTGCGCGACCAGTCGGATATCGACGTCCGGCCCATCGTTCTTGGCTATACCCAGCGCGGCGGCAATCCTTCCGCCTTTGATCGCGTGATCGCCTCCAGAATGGGCGCCCACGCGGTTCATTGCCTGCTGAACGGCGTGTACAACAGGGCCGTCGGCATCAAAAACAACAGGATTTACGACATGGACCTGGCCGAAGCCCTTGATGTCAAGCGTGATTTTGACCATGACCTTTACAATCTGAACAACCTGTTGGCAATGTGCTGAACCAATACTTTTACGCGGCGCGGGCGATGAGCCCGCGCAAATTTTTCATCGGAGAAGCTTTAAATGGCAATACCAGTGACAAAAAACCAGGATGTTGAGCTGGAGATCACAGCTCTGGGAAGTGAAGGCCAGGGGATCGGCCGGTACTTGGGCTATGCCGTTTTTGTCGAGGGCGCCCTGCCCGGCGAAAAAGTTTCGGCAAGGATCATCAAGGCCGGGGCTTCCTTTGGCGTGGGAAAGCTGAACCGCGTCATCCTTCCCTCAAATGAAAGGGTGACGCCCAAATGCCGGTATTTCGGCCGGTGCGGCGGATGCGCCCTCCAGCACATGAGCTATGGGGCGCAGCTTTCCTATAAAACTCGGCTGGTCAAAGACGCGCTCGTGCGCATCGGCGGATTCGGAGATCCAAACGTGCTCCCCGCGATCGGAATGAACGAGCCGTACAGATACCGGAACAAGGCGGCCTTTCCCGCCGCCAACGCGGAAAAAGGGATCGAATTTGGCCTGTTTGCCCCGCGCTCACACCGGGTCATCCCCATTTCGGACTGCCTGATTCAAAATGCGGCGGGGATCCTTGCGATGCAGGCCGTTCAGGAATGGGCGGGGGAATGCGGGCTTAAAGCGTATGACGAAGCCGCGGGCAGGGGGGACGTCAGGCACGTAGTCGTCCGGACTTCGTCCTTTGGAAAATCCATGGTGACCGTTGTGACAACCGGGCGGATGCCCAGACCGGAGCGCCTGGCGGATCTTTTGCAGAAACGGCTTCCGTATTTTTCTTCCCTTATACACAACGTCAACAAAGAAAAAACCAACGCGATCACAGGGGAGCATTACCGCGTGGTCTGGGGCGAGGAAGTTCTGGACGAAAAACTCTGCGGCCTGGTTTTTTCCGTTGCTTCAGCCTCTTTTTTGCAGGTGAACACGGTTCAAACCTCGGTGCTGTACGAAAAAGCCATCGAATTTGCAGCGCTTGCCGGGGAGGACGTGGTGCTTGATCTTTATTGCGGCATCGGAACCCTTTCCCTCTCAGCCGCGAAAAAGGCAAAAGAAGTGATCGGGATCGAAATCGTGGAGCAGGCGATCGAAAACGCCCGGGAAAACGCAAAAAGGAACGGCGTCGGCAACGCGCGCTTTATTTGCGGAGCCGCGGAGGAAGTTTTGCCTGAATTGGCCCAAAACGGGAACCTGACCCCCAGCGTCGTGATACTTGACCCGCCCAGAAAAGGGTGCGAGGCGCAGGCGGTCAACGCGATCGCCAAAACCGGCGCAAAGAAGATCGTGTATGTATCCTGCAACCCCGCGACCCTCGCCCGGGATTGCGCCCTGCTGAAAAAAGCGGGTTATGGGCTTGTTGCGGCGCAGCCGGTTGATATGTTCCCTCAGACGGCACACGTTGAGACGGTTGTATTGATGTCGAGGGAAAAAGAATGAGTGTGCGGGAAACCCTTATATATCAGGGCTTTTAGCACACATGTGGACGAAACCCATTGTTTGAAAACCATGATTTTTCGGTTCGCGGAAACAAGTCCATATAGGCGGTTTTTGATAGTCAAGTGGTCAGGTTAGATGTCATAGCCCCGCGAGTGGTCGGGTTAGATGTCAGTGTATGCGAGTGGTCAGGTTAGATGTTTTTTCGGCTTATGTCGAGGTTGTGTGGTCGGGTTGGATGTGGGGGAAATACAGCTAAGTTATATACTTATATAGTAGCTGCGAGGGGGAGGATTATATGAAATTAATTAAAGCACTTTTGGTTGGGGTATGTGAATATCCTACGTTGGGATGCACTGCATTGCCTTTGTGTAGAAACGATTTATATGCAATGAGATCTGCCCTCATTAATGGATTAAATGCTGCCATAGAAAATATATTATTATGCGGTGAAGCTGGAAAGGTTACATCAGCAGACTTAATATTTTCTATTAACACCATTCTTTCTAATGCTACGGATGAAGATACTTTTATTTTTTATTTTTCAGGCCATGGTGGGAAAGATTGTTTGGCTTTAAGTGATGGATTGATAGGATTACAGGATTTGATTAATATAATCGAAAGCGTTAACACAAAAAACAAGATTATAATATTGGATAGTTGCCATTCAGGAGGCTTTTCAATTAAAGGTATTCCACAAATAGATATCACCGAAACCGTAGAGAATTTTGCAGGATATGGACACGCTGTCTTAGCTTCTTGTGGAGCGGAACAGGTATCTGGTTTTAATAATGAACGGCAAATTAGTTTATATACCAGTTTTGTATGCGATGCACTTACATCTCGTTTTTTAATTAAAAAAGGAAAAAAGTCGCTTGAAGATATAAACGAGTCGATTTTTCATTATGCAAATATGTGGAACAGGAAATATAATGGTAATATTCAGCAACCCATATTTCGTTCTAACATTGGCGGCACTATCTTTTTTGATGTTGAAGAATATTCTCCGTATAAAATTAACGATATTTATGAGGAAACAGACACCTACATTATTTATGGAGTTAAAGCCATACATAACAATTCAAAGCGTTTAGTTGTAAAAGTCATTCTCCGTTTCCATAGTTCAATGGAAGAAATTGCTGACATTTCTATGGAAGTTCAAAGAAAAGTTCTTTATTATGAAGTACATCAAAACAAAATTGCAGAATCACGCCACAAAAACAAAGCGGCCAATATGGTTTGGTGTCATTTTGGATATGATGAGGACGATATGGTTAATGGAAATTTTATTTGTCGTACAACATGGGTCGATGATTTGCAGGATAAAAATTGGTGGTATCGTACCTCAAAAAATACGATTTTTGCTAACGGGGTACACATTGATGTAAATACTTCATACGAAATGATTAAAAGCCTAAAAGCTGATAACATTAATAAAGATGAATTAATCGCTTTAACAAGGGAATATACTTCAAAAATAATTTCAATAGCTGAACAATATATCAAAGTTTTTAGGGAATATCTGAATAACACTATAACAGAAGAACAACTCATAAATGCTATTGCACCCTTTAATAATCAAACATCGGTACTCTTTTTTAAACAAAGCGATTTACCAATTCCCCCCAATGAATTACATAACTGGGCAAATGTGCATACGAAAATCGCTTGTACTATACACGATTTTTCGCTTTTTTATGATAGGAAAAACTTAAATACATGGCCTGCTGAAAATCGCAAATGGTTGATGTCAGATGCAATAAAGAGATATGAAATCGAATTAGAAGAATTAAAAGCAATAGACAGAACAGTATAGATCTATTCACAATAAATAAGCAAGGCACCCTACGTTATGATTCGTAGAGCGCCTTGCTTATTTTCAACCTAATTCCTCAATATCCACCACCACACCGGACTTGAATTCCACAGTGAATTTGTCCTCGCAAACCGTAACCTTCTCAATCAGCCGCCGGACAAGTTGCTCGTCGTATTCGGTCAGGGCGGTGGGTTGCTTCTTTAAGAATGTGGTCATATCTGCCATGCGCTGTTTCATTTCGTCTCGGTTGGCATTTTCAACTTGCAATTTTTGCTTCTGGTCACGCAGGCGGTAAATTTCATCGCCAACCTTTTCATAATCCGCATTGGAACTGGCAAGTTTCAAAAGCTGCATTTGCAGTTCTTCCAGCCGTTTATCGATATCCGCTAAGGTCTGGTCGTTTTCACGGGTTAAGACGGTGGAAATGTTTTCCTTTAGTGTGGATAGAAAAGTGTCCTTCTCGCCGAGCGTGTTGTTAATGGCGGTGACCAGTACCTGCTCGATGGTACTTTCAAGTACCGTCCGGGCATCGCAGAATTGGCCGGTGTTTTCGAGCCTACTGATGCACCGCCAGACAATCGATTTTTTACCCCGGTTGTTCCAATGTATCCTGCGGAAAAATTCGCCACAGCCCCCGCAGATAATTATATTTGAAAAACAGTGGTTGCTGCTGAAGGTTCTGTTCTTCCCATTCGGGCTGGTATGGACGATACGGCGGCGAATAAGCTCTTCTTGTACCTGCATGAAGATTTCACGCGGGATAATGGCTTCATGGCTATTTTCTACATAATACTGCGGAACGATACCGTTGTTCTTGACCCGCTTTTTTGTGAGAAAGTCAACCGTATATGTTTTCTGCAAGAGGGCATCGCCGATATATTTTTCATTCCGCAAAATCTGGTTAATATTGCTGGTGTGCCAGCGTTCCTTGCCCGCTCCGTTCAGGATAACGTCAGCCTCCAAACCACGGGCAATTTTCAACATACTGGCACCTTCGAGGTATTCCCGGTAGATGCGTTTTACAATTTCAGCTTCCTCTGGCACAATCACCAAATGCTTATTCTCATCCTTGGTGTAACCGAGGAACCGAGCGCAGTTTATTTGGATTTCACCCTGCTGGTAGCGGTATTGCAGACCCAGCTTCACATTCTGGCTCAGCGATTGGCTTTCCTGTTGGGCAAGCGAGGCCATAATCGTGAGCAGGACTTCGCCCTTGGAGTCCATGGTGTTGATGTTCTCTTTTTCAAAATAAACGGGAATGCTTTTTTCCTTTAGCTGCCTAATGAATTTTAGGCAGTCCAGCGTGTTCCGGGCAAATCGACTGATGGACTTGGTGATAACCATATCAATGTTGCCTGCCATGCACTCATCAACCATGCGGTTGAATTCCTCACGCTTTTTGGTGCTGGTGCCTGTGATACCGTCATCTGCAAATATCCCGGCGAGCGTCCAGTCCGGATGGCCGTTGATATACGATGTGTAATGCTCTATCTGTGTTTCGTAGCTGGTGGCCTGCTCGTCACTGTCGGTGGAAACGCGGCAGTATGCTGCTACCCGGAGCTTTGGCTTTTCTTCATCCTTGTTTTGTCCTGTGGTATGCTTCCTTGCCGGAAGCACGGTAACATTTTTACTGACTGCCATTCTCGTTCACCTCCATTTCGATTAAACTGTAGGCGTATTCCGCCTGCCCAAATGGGTCGTCAAACTGCTCTGTACCTTCGTTGATGCAGAAGGCGGTAGGAAAGATGACCTGTTTTTCTTCTTTTGGTTCATAAATACGACCGAGCTCCTCAACCCGTCTGATACGTTCTGCTTCAGCAGCTTCAAAAGTGTCCGGGTCAATAATCGCCGGATAATACTCATCACCAAGATAACGGGCGTTTCGAAGCATCCTGCCGATTCCCGCGTGGAAGGCAGTGATGCCCGCCTTCTTTGCAGCGGTGGCCAATGAATCGCCGGACAAATAGGAATGAAACAAAGTCTTTATCTGCCCTGCAGCGTCTTTATCAATTACGGCTTTTCCGTTCTCAATGCGGTAGCCGAATGGTGTGTGGCTCATTTATCTCACCAACCTTTCCTTTAGGGTCGTTTTACCTCCTGTTTTTTCGCATAAAAAACGCCTGCTGAATATGCAGGCGCGAATGCCAATATGAATGATTATTCTTTAACTCTGTTTTGGGAGTGCCTCCCAAAGCCGCAAGTCTTCCTGACCGAGTGACCATAGGGCAAAACCACGCAACCGCCATCGGTATGCCGCTTCATTTGCCCAGTAGACAATCGAGTCCACGTCTTGGTAGTAGACAATTCCAAAACCATCCCCATCACCGAGGAATACCCTCGAACACCAGACGTTGATGTCACGTGGCGTAAATTTTGCCGTGTAGTCAGCGTTGCATGGAATGTATAGCATTGCTGAATGCACGAAGTCATAGTCCATAGAGATATCCTCGCTTCGGGTAGCAGATTCCTCCACATCTGAGGTAAGCGTGAATACCTCGAATTCACTGTCCCATGTCACGCTACTCCGGGCGATCCTGCCGTAGTTTTCGGTAGTACCGTTTGGCATCGTCACATCAAAGGCTTCATACGGCTCGTAAGTCCAGGCATCGCCTAAACGCAGAAGTTCACACTTGATTTCATTATCCGACTGAATGCCGCAATAACCACTTGCTGGTGATACCGTGGCTGTGAAGCGGAGGGTGTTACTGTTACCGGAATAGACCCTCACACGGTTGCCGCGTTTCCTCATTTCAATGAGATACATATTGGGGTTTGTGCGGATGTCGGTGGCAGGTGTTTTAGCGTAAGCTGCACCATAACTGTCGAGCAAAATAGAGCCTTGATAGAGTTCCACTCGCTCAGTGTCGATGTTGATACAACAGAAGATGTCGCCGATAAATACCCCGGCGCGCCCGCTCCCGTTGTGAGGGAAGGCAAGCCGTGCTCGAAGGTGAACGTCGGAGAAACCGTCATATCTCCAGGCAAGCTGGCCACTACCTTCCAACTGTGAATAAACCCTGCCGGACGCATATTCATCGCTTCGCCAGACTGCCCAACTGCCTGAAAGTGTAGTCCAGTAAGTGCTTTGCAGCGTGATGGGATCTCGGAAGTCCTCATACCACACCAGAGCCGAGTCGGGTTTTCGCCGCAGAATCTCGGTGGTCAGCTTGAAGCCTTTGTCCGGCACAGCCATATTCCCGTTCACGTCCTTGAAGCTACGAGGAGAGAGTTCAAAGGTAGCCGAACCTGCCGAGGGCTGTTCAGAAAACGATGAGCAAAGACGAAAGCCATATAACTGCGCGCCCACCACACCGCCATCAACGGTGATGGTATGTTCTCCTGCCGACATGCTGCGTCCTTTGGCAAGAATCGCCCAGAAGGTGCTTCTCCAATACGGCCACCATAGGCGGTTTTCGTAAAAGCCGACCGGGGAACCGTCAAGGGAGATGTTGATACCGTTCTTATCCCAATACGGATAGCAGATACGGACAGCGACATCATAAATTCCCGATTGCGGAACGGTAAAATCGTAGGTCGCTGTACCCGTTTCGGATGATAGCGTAATCATGCCGTTGCCGATCACCACGCCCTCTGTGTAACTATCCGGCTCTCCGTCACGGTCAATATAGATTGTGCCAAACTCTGCCTTTTGTGTTTTGCCGTAGCAAGTTAAGTATCGACGGCGGTTGTATGTTTCCCCGATTATTGGAGCTTCTCGGCTGGTTGCATCGCCACCCTCAGCATAATCGTAGACTTGAGGGAGCATATACGGCACTTGGTCGTAATCGTCCCAGTAGGCAAGCCACGGTATCATCGGTTGCGGAGGTGCATTACCCGTGAAGTTATAGCCGCCCTCCGCCCATATTTTGGCGGCGTAATAGGTAAGCGACACGCCACGATACGTCTGGCCGAGGTCGGCAGGGTTTGTATATATCTGCCACTCCCAACCGTAACCCGGTAAACCCATATAGATCTTTTGCGGATTCATTACTCTGGCGGCATAATCATAAACACCGACAAGCCAGTCCCGTGGAGAGACAGGACCCGGTGCGCTGCCTGCCCAGGCCATACCGTATGACATAATTGCTGCCGTGTCACAGTAAGCATCGAGATCGGCATAGACGCACCAGTTCTCGCCGCCGACTGAGCCTTGGACGCCCGTCATATAGAACGCATATTATAGCGGGCGAGGTCTTCACCCATTTTGTTTCGAGGCAAGCGGAGGACAAGGCCGGATTCCTCATCTACGAACCACCGCTGCGGGAATGGGTTTTCGGGTTCTTCGGTGCGGGAAAGGCACTCTGCCCGTGTTACTTTGGATTCCTGTTCGCCGTCCTCCGATAGGATGTAGTACGCCATCGGCTCGCCGTTTTTGGCGCGATGAGGAATGGGGGTGAGTTTGAAAGACTTGTTTTTACTCATAAAATTGGCTCCTTTGGTTTTCAGACTTCTGAAATCCGCCAGAGCCGTTGAATCCGCATAAACGAAGCAAGACGGCAGGTGAACCCTCATTTCAGAGAGTTCCGCGCTGCCGTCTTGCGTTCTGGCGGATTTCGGTTATTAAGTTATTATTGGAATTGCTGTCAGACCGCTTGTTTTACGCGCTCGTGGGTGATATTTAACGTGCCGTCAGAGTTTGCGGTGATTCGGGTCACGCAGTCTTTCCTGCGTATCTCGATAACACGCGAATCGGTGCTAACGTCGCAAACCCGCTTGTGGTCAAGGTTTGTAACTTCGCTCATGGGGTTTCCTCCTTTCTCTTGCGAATTTCGTTGTGGCTTATTGCGTCTTAATGCCAAACGACGTAGCATAGATATTGACAAACATATCTCAATGCTTTATAATGTATTGGAGTCTGCCTTGCCGCTTCTCGTCGTTCTACGGCGTCGTATAACTACCGTCTGATTTAATAATACGGTGGCTCGTTCAAGGAATCAGGAGCGCATAAGGTGGCCTTTTACAGGACAAAGGTGACTCTTTAGTGACTTTTTGAGGATGCTAAACGGGAAGGAGAACGGGATGCGCTTCTGTGAATTCTTGAATAAGCTGTACGAGCGTTTCCCTTGCTCTAACCAAGGGCAGTTCGTGCTTGAAATCATCTCCGCTCTATGCGGCGAGACCGACCCCGTCAACTCAAATCGACCGAGTGACTATGCTTTTAGTGGATTTCTTCCTGCAGGTCTTAGTGGTAGCGACGCTACGAGCCGGAAACGGCTCTTCGGCAACACTGATAGGTATAAGGGCTTAACGAGGCCGATAAAAAAGCACATCAAAGAGAACGCAGATAAGTCTGCCTTTATCTCCTACTGCGAAGCCTACGTGTCGGTTGAGAACTTCAAGGGGCTATGCAACGACTTCGACGTATCCGAAGATACAAGCAGGGCATTGGTTTTTGAGGGTGTCTTCGGGATGTTCATAGAGTTTGCGAGGTCGGGAGCAGACAGCGCGTTGAATACCTTCGTCGCCGATTTTGTGACTGATCGGCTGATGAATCTGCCAGAAGAGACGACTGAAACGGATGAAGTGGAAAGCATAGTTGTCCCAATTTGCGCCGGAGATGATTTCCGCTTGGTGAGACAAGCACCCGCCCAACCTCACAAGGTGAAGTTTTACGATACCTTCACCCATCACTGGGTTATAAAGAACTGTGGCGTGGCGATTTGGGACGGGCGGTATATGGATTTTGTCAATATCGGTGAAACGCCTCTGAAACTGAATCCGGAGATCAACCGAATTGAAATAAAAAAGACCCCGCCGGGTGGCGAGGTCACGATTACTGTAAATGTTGAAGCAAGACACATAGAAGGAACTCACGAAATCATTATGGAGATGAAAGACTGCGAAGGTCGGCTATGCTTTCCCGACAAACGAGCGGAGTTACGCCTGCCAGTCACTGTGGGGTGGACGAAATGAAGTCTGACAAAAAGTCAGAAAACGGAGGTTTGATAATGCAACGGCATGATATTGAAAAATGGGCTTCTATGAATGAATTATTAGATTATCTAGATGTAAGCCGGGAATCAGTGCTGCGATGGATAGCCCATCGGAATATGCCCGCGCACAAAGTCGGGCGGGTATGGAAGTTCAAATTTTCTGAAATAGACGAATGGATTCGCTCCGGTGGAGCGGAAGACCGCAGCGAACATAAAGATAAACAAACGGAGGAGGAGAACAATGGCGAGGGCTAAGAAAGAAGTAAAAGAGCAACCCGTCGAGCAGGTGCTTTGGGCTGCTGCGGACAAGCTACGTAAAAATATGGACGCTGCGGAGTATAAGCACATCGTTCTTGGGCTTATATTCCTGAAATACATCTCGGACAATTTCTACGAATTATATCACAAGTTGGAGGCTGGCGAAGACGATTATGCAGGTGCCGATCCGAATGACCCCTACGAGTATCGAGCAGAAAACGTCTTCTATGTGCCGCCGCAAGCCCGTTGGGATTATCTGCAAGGCAGGGCGAAACTCGCCACCATCGGCAAAGACGTAGACGACGCAATGGATGCTATCGAGAAGGACAACCCTTCTCTCAAAGGCGTTCTGCCGAAAGAATACGCAAAGGAGAAGCTGGATAAGCAGTCCCTCGGTGGACTGATAGACATTATCAGTACCATTGCCCTTGGCGACAGTGTATCCCGTTCCAACGACGTACTGGGTAGGGTTTACGAATACTTCCTCGGCCAGTTTGCCCTTGCTGAAGGCAAAAAGGGCGGCCAGTTCTATACGCCACGCTGTGTGGTTCAATTGCTCGTTGAGATGCTTGAACCCTATGAAGGTCGTGTACTTGATCCCTGCTGTGGCTCCGGTGGAATGTTTGTACAAAGCGAAAAATTTATAGAAGCCCATGCTGACCGGTATAATGGTAAGGCAAAAGAAATAGATAAGCTCTTTGACAAAGTTGTGTCTGTTTATGGGCAGGAAAGTAACCAGACCACTTGGCGGCTGTGTAAGATGAACCTTGCCTTGCGTGGCATTGACTCTTCGAACGTGAAGTGGAACAACGAGGGGTCATTCCTTAATGACGCTCATCCTGACCTGAAAGCGGATTATGTTATTGCCAATCCGCCCTTCAACGATAGCGATTGGAGTGGAGAACTGCTCCGCACGGATGGACGTTGGCAGTATAGCCGCGAAACGCCACCGCCCACAGGAAATGCTAACTTTGCATGGATTCAACATTTTATCTACCACTTAAACCCAAAAGGCACAGCAGGGTTTGTGTTGGCCAAGGGCTCGCTGTCGTCAAAGCAAAGCGGTGAAGGCGATATTCGCAAGGCGCTCATTGAGGCTCGATTGGTTGATTGTATTGTAAGCCTTCCAAACAAGCTGTTTTTGAATACTCAAATACCTGCTTGCCTGTGGTTTCTTTCCCGTACAAAAGAAAACGACACGAGCCATCCGCGTCGAGACAAAATTCTATTTATTGACGCAAGAAACATTGGTGGCCTTATTAGCCGTAAAACTCGCGAGTTCTCGCCTGAAGACATCGCGGAGATTGCGAGTATTTACCACCGTTGGAAGGTGAACGAGGACTACGAGGATGTGCCGGGGTTTTGCAAGTCGGCAAGCATAGATGATGTTGCCGCTCTTGGATACATTCTCACCCCCGGCCGTTATATAGGACTACCTGATGAAGAGGATGACTTTGATTTCGCCGAACGGATACAAACCCTGACTGCTGAACTGGTAGCACAGATGGCAGAGGGCTTAGTTCTCGATGAGCGCATAAAGGAGAACCTTGCGAAAGTGGAGGTTGGAGCTGATGAGTGAGTGGCAAGATTGCGCTTTGGGTGATTTCGCAAAAGTACTGGGAGGGTACGCCTTTAAGTCAGGCGACTTTGGCAATACCGGCGATTACCCAGTCATCAAAATAAAAAATGTCGCCAGCGGCACCTTGGATATGGCTGGATGCCAGTATATATCTCGTCAGGTTGCTGATACCGCTACGAGGTTTCGGGCAAGCCGGGGGGATATTCTCATAGCCATGACGGGGTCGCATGTTCACCAACCGTCTTCAATGGTTGGGAAAGTTACGAGATACTCAACGGACGATGTTGCCTACATAAATCAACGTGTAGGAAAAGTCTTTAGTAAGGATAAGAGCAAGCTAAACGAGGATTTTTTGTTCTATTTTCTGAAATGGGACGAGACCAACTATGGATTGGCTTTGTCCGCAGGTGGAAGTGCGAATCAGGCAAATATCTCAGCGGGTCAAATAGAAGGGCTACAGATTTCACTACCCTGCATCGATGAACAGGAAGCTGTTGCGGAAGTCCTTCTGTCGCTTGATGCCAAGATTGACCTTTTGAAACGACAGAACGCTACTCTTGAGGCAAAGATAGAAATTAACTTTCGGCAAAAATTCATCGTTGGAGCGAGCAATGACTGGGATGTTGTCCGGCTTGAGCGCGTTCTTGAAACCATCGAATCAGGAAGCCGCCCCAAGGGAGGCATTGACCCAAACTTGATTGACGGGGTGCCTAGCATTGGTGCTGAGAGTGTAAATGGTTTAGGTGTTTATGATTTCTCAAAGACAAAATATGTGACGAGAGGATTCTTTGACAATATGCGCCGTGGCGTTGTAAAGAGCCATGATGTGCTGATATACAAAGACGGTGCATACGTGGGTAGAAAAGGAATGTTTGGGAATGGATTTCCGTTTTCTGAGTTTGCTGTAAATGAACACGTTTTTATATTGAGGGCGAACGAGAGGATTGGGCAGATGTTTCTATACTTTTTGTTACAAGAGGAAGAACTTGCTCAGTTGAACTCTAACTCTGCCCAACCGGGACTTAATCAGCAGGCTATGAATGCTTTCGAGGTTGTTTTACCACCATCGGGCCTCATTCATGCCTTTGAGATGTTAGCTGAACCACTGGTTAACAAAATTTTCGAAAACGCTAAACAGATTAGAAGCCTGCAAAAACTTCGTGACACGCTTCTGCCCAAGTTAATCAGCGGAGAGGTGCGGGTAAAGCAATAGCAGGAGGATCGAAATGAAGTACATATTAAATTGGTTGAGTGGATTTTCTGTGAGTGATGGCATCACTATAGCTATTGCTGTTATTGGTGCAGTTGTTTCCATTATCAAAAGTGTCTCTGCCAAGAAAAGTGCTTTAAAAGCTGAGGAACAAGCTGAAATTGTGAGGAATTTTTATGGAGCAGCAAAAGAGTATATTGATTCGCTTTTAGTTGAACGCAATAACGAAAGTTCTGAGCACAAGCGATTGGAATTAAAACAACAAATTTATTATGTACTTTCAAAATGTATTATTTGTTCGGCTCGGGATATTATGGACGAAGTCAAATGTTCCGAAAAAGATGTAATCACATTGCTGAACGAGTTAAAGGCTGATGGAAAACCAATTACGCAGTCCACGTTAAGCGATGACCCACAAACCATCGACTGTACGTGGCAAATCAAAGGGAGGTAACGTTAATGCCTAAACTGTGTGAATCCGCAGTAGAAGAAATGGTTATTGAGGAACTGCAAAGCCTCGGCTATACCTACATATCCGGCGTTGACCTCTCGCCGGACGCCCCGAACCCCGAACGCAACAGTTACGGGGATGTTCTCCTTATGGAGCGGCTTCAGGCGGCAATGTCCAAACTGAATCCGGCCATCCCTGCCGACGTAATTCAGGGTGCAGTTCGGAAACTGTCACGTATAGCCACCTCCAATATGCTCGCCGACAATGAGGAATTTCACCGAATGCTCGTGGATGGCGTTCCTGTGGAATACCGAAAGGGCGGTGACATCAAGGGCGATTTTGTCCATGCCGTCGACTTTGAAACCCCACTCAATAATGAGTTCCTCGTTGTCAATCAGTACACCGTCGTCCAGAACAATAACAACAAGCGGCCTGATGTGCTGTTGTTTGTTAACGGCATTCCGCTTGTTATATTTGAACTGAAGAACCCCGCTGATGAGAATGCTACCTGCCACAAGGCGTATGACCAGTTGCAGGCATATAAGTTGGCGATTCCTGGGCTTTTCACTTATAACGAAATCTGCATTATATCCGATGGATTGGAAGCAAAGGCGGGGTCGCTGACCGCGTCGTATTCCCGTTTTAGTGCATGGAAGACAAAGGATGGTATCAAAGAAGCTGCCAAGTTTGATGATGAACTATCCACGCTGATTCAGGGTCTTTGCAATCCTGTGACGCTAATTGATTACATTCAGAACTTTGTGACTTATGAAAAGACCCAGACAGAAGATAAGGTTACACACATAGTGAAGGTAGAGACGGTCAAAAAGATCGCAGCCTACCACCAGTATTACGCCGTCAATAAGGCCGTGGAGCAAACCATCCGAGCCAGCGGCGTAGGCACTCCCGGCTTAGCACTTCAAGAAGACCCGGCAAGCTATGGCCTACCTGCGGCAAGTGATCAACCGAAAGGCGATCACAAAGCAGGCGTGGTCTGGCACACCCAAGGAGCGGGAAAATCTCTCTCGATGGTGTTCTATGCGGGCAAAATCGTCCGTGCCTTAAACAACCCAACCATTCTGGTTATCAACGACCGCAACGACCTCGACGACCAGTTATTTGATACCTTTGCAGGCAACAGCCAACTTCTGCGCCAGCCTCCGAAGCAAGCCGATTCCTGTGAGGAATTGAAAACCCTTCTGAAAGTGGCATCAGGAGGCATTGTGTTCACGACCATACAGAAGTTTATCCCTGAAGGCAATTCCGCAGTTTATGAACTGCTGTCTGACCGTGAAAACATCGTGGTTATCGCAGACGAAGCTCACCGTACTCAGTACGGCTTTAACGCCAAACTCCGTGACATCAAGGAGAACGGCGAAGTGGTCGGTCAGCGGATTGCTTATGGCTTTGCAAAATATATCCGCGACGCTCTGCCTAAAGCGACTTTCATCGGCTTCACAGGAACACCTGTTGAGAAGCAGGATGCAAACACACCTGCTGTCTTCGGTAACTATATAGATATTTACGACATCGCCCAAGCGGTCGAGGACAATGTTACAGTCCGCATATTCTATGAGAGCCGCCTTGCTAAGGTGAACCTCACCGAGGAAGGGAAACAGCTCGTGGAGCAGTTCGATGAGGAACTGGACGAAGTTGGAGAAGCTGACGAAGCGAAAGCTGCAAAAATCAAATGGGCTAAGTTGGAAGCTATTGTCGGTAATGAGGACAGAATCCGTATCCTTGCCAATGACATCGTGACCCATTTTGAGGAGCGGCAGAAGGTCTTTGAAGGGAAAGCGCTCGTTGTGGCAATGAGTCGCCGTATTGCAGTGGAACTCTACGATGCGATTATCAAGCTACGTCCCGAATGGCATAGCGACGATTTGGAAAAGGGCGTTATCAAGGTCGTTATGACTTCGAGCAGTTCGGACGGTGCCGCCATCCAAAAGCACCATACGACCAAGGCACAGCGAAAAGCTCTCGCCCTTCGACTGAAGGACGAGAACGACCCGCTGAAAATTGTCATAGTGCGTGATATGTGGCTCACTGGTTTCGACGCCCCATGCCTGAACACGATGTACATAGATAAACCAATGAAAGATCACAACCTCATGCAGGCCATCGCACGCGTCAACCGTGTGTTTAAGGATAAACCCGGCGGCTTGATTGTGGACTACATCGGTATTGCCACCAATCTGAAAAAGGCTCTCGGCTTCTATGCGGAAAGCGGCGGCAAAGGCGTACCTGCCGAAACTCACCAGAAAGCCGTCGAGATTATGCTTGAAAAGTTGGAGGTTGTTCGAGGCATCCTTCATGGGTTTGATTACTCGCCATTTTTCTCCAGCGCGGTCAAGGATAAGCTGTCGCTGATCCTCCGTGCGGAGGACTTCATTCTTGGCGTGGACGATGGGAAGAACCGTTATGTTCGTGAGGTCTCGCTGCTAGGGCAGGCATACGCTCTCGCCAAACCCGACCCTGCCACTTTTGAAAACGCTGATGAGATAGCGTTTTTCCAAGCCGTCAAAGCACGACTCACGAAATTTGAAACAGGCGGTAATGGAAAAGACGAGAGTTATGATTCGGTCATACGAAACATTGTAAACTCTGCTATTGCCTCCGACCAAGTTGTGGACATCTTCAGTGCAGCAGGTCTTGAGAAACCGGAACTCTCCATCCTTTCAGAGGAGTTTCTGAAAGAAATCGAGGGGATGAAATATAAGAACGTCGCCATAGAACTACTAAAAAAGCTACTTAACGACGAGATAAAGATACGTTCCAAGCACAACCTCGCCAAGTCAAGGTCCTTGATGGAGATGCTCGACGGAGCGATAAAGCGGTATCAGAACAACCTTTTGACTACTGCCGAGATAATAGAAGAACTAATCCGTATCGCCCGCGAAATCAGTGCCTCAGACAGGCGCGGTCAAGACATGGGGCTTTCGGAGGATGAATTGGCGTTTTATGACGCACTTGAGACAAACGACAGCGCAGTCAAGGTTCTGGGTGATGACCAGCTTCGGGCAATCGCACGAGAGATAGCCGAAAAGGTGCGGAAGAACGCAACCATCGACTTCGCTATTAAGGAAACAGCCCGTGCTCGCATTATGGTCATCGTCCGTAGGATACTTAACAAATACGGATACCCGCCAGACAAGCAACCCGCTGCGATAGAGCTTGTTATGAAACAAGCAGAGAATTTGGCGGATGTCTGGACTGCTCAGTAAATTTAAAGGAGAAAAGCGATGTCACTATTCATTTCGTACAATAGAGAGCAAAAAAGCTTTGCGGATGAGATAGAGTCCTTTGTTCGCACGGTTTGCCCTGTCCTGCGCGATACAAATGACATCGCTCCTTGGGGTAGTATTGAGGAATTCATGAACCGGATTCGTCAAGCCGATTACGCCGTTCTCTTGATATCAGACGAGTATTTGAAGTCGATTAACTGTATGTATGAGGCCTGCCAGTTATATCGGGATGTCAATTGGAAATCACGCAGGATGTATGTAGTGCTTGGTAATGCCGACCAGAAGGTCTACACCGTGGCGAACCATGAGCAGTATATCCAGTATTGGCAAAAGAAGAAGGCTGCCCTTGAAGAACAGAAGAAACGACTGCCGGGTGAAAGTATAGACAGCATCACAGCCGAGATTAAGCACGTAAGCGAAATACTCCTTTTGCTTGGAGAATTCCTGAAAGATATTCGTGATTCAAACAATCCGAACCCCCAAAACGATGAACAGGCTATAGGAGCAATTATTAAATTTATAACGACGAAGCCCGTCTCTACGGAATCATCTTCAAAAGGGCAAACACAAGCCAAATCTAGTGTACTGAAGAAATCTCTAATCGATGCAGGGTTTGATGGCATCTTTACCGAGGTAACTCACGATGAAGTGTTGGAGCTTATCAATCCACACCAGTTGCGCCTTTTCCAACTGGGAGTGGTCGATAATATATTCTCCTTTGATGGGCTGAAGAAATTCTTGTTAAAAAATATAGGGAATTACATATATTCGCGGGAACGGATAAAGAAGTTTATGGACGAGGATGAGATTACGCTCATTGGTCTGAAAGCAGTTGAGTTGCTGCGCGACCGCTGCAATGGCGATTTTGCTTGGCTCGGTGATGAACTGGGCGATCTGATGCTGTATGTCTTTCTGGAACAGATTCTTGATGCCCCGAAGGTATTTAGCAAATTTGATGTCCCGTCTGATGGTCACTTTGCATCGAGGAGCGGTGGTGTTCACCTTCTTCAACCTGACAAAGGCATCCCGTCCTACCAGATGGTTTTCGGCAAGTCGCGTATCGTTGGCGACCCGCGCGATGCAATTGATGCCGCATTTGTGACGCTTGAGGAAATCAAGAAAGATACCTCGCGTGAAATGAGGCTCGTTGAAAGCACCGCATTCGACCAACACTTCGCTCCTGAAGTAGCTGAGCAGTTAAAAAATATCATTTTGCCGAGTAAGAGCTCTCCCGTTTACCACGATACCGCTTTTGGTGTGTTCCTTGGTTACTCACTTGGGTTAGACACAGATAACAAGACATCGGCACAATTCCGCTCTGAATTGGAGCAGAAAATGCGGCTCGATATAAAGAACCACGTATCCTACATAGCGGACAAAATCAAGAATGCAAAGATGGAGCGTTATTCGTTCTACTTCTACTTCCTGCCTTTCAATAAAGCTGATGGTGAGAAACAGAGCATAATGAGCTCGCTCCTGGGATTGAAAGGAGGGGCGCAAAGTGGCTGATAAGAACACAGTTTCCTTAGGTAATGTCGTATTTGATGATATGGATAAGAACCCCTACCTTAACGAGTTGTATGAGAATATCTTGTACAACTATTCATTGCGTCTCTTCCAAATCAATGGTGATAGCAAGCCCGTAAATATCTCAGATGCCCTGCGATTTGCTGATATATTGTCAAAATCACCTTCCGACAGCCATATGACTTGGGCACAAGAAATCGTCGCACTTTTGAAGGAGATAGAACCCAGTAATCCAGAAATAGATATCTATCTTAATTCCGTGCTTTCGAGCACAGGGAATTATCAGGGGCTTGAAACAGTCGAGCAGAAAAAAACAAATCCGATATCCTTGCGTCGTAGTTTGCTTGAGCGTTTTCATGAAGAATATAGCAAAGAACTGGTATCCATTCCTGCTGAGCCTGATAAGCTGTTTTTTCGCCCGCAAAAGCAAATTTACGATCGTCTAACAGATCCCTACTTTAGCTATTCGGGTCCCACCTCTATGGGCAAATCCTTTATTATGCGGATGTTTATCAAGAAACAAGTGCAGGACGACATGAAGTTCAACTACGCTCTAATTGTCCCTACCAAGGCATTAATTAATGAAGTGTCGAGCAAAATCATCGGCGACCTCGGTTCGCTCCTTAATGAGAAGAATTATCGCGTCGTTACATCTGCCGGAGCATTGGCGTTGGAGGAAGAACATAACTTTATCTATGTTCTCACACCTGAGAGACTACTTTACCTTTTGATTCGCTATAAAGACAAAGATATTGATTACTTGTTTATCGACGAAGCGCACAAAATTACATCCAAGGACAAGCGTAGCAGCTTCTATTATAAAGATATAGACATGCTCGCTGAGAGAGAAAGAAAACCCCATATCATTTTTGCTTCGCCAAATATCCCCAACCCTGAAGTCTATCTCAAGTTGGTTCCCGAAGCACTCGAAACGATTGATTTGGGTGGCAATAAACTGGCTACAAGTTTTTCACCTGTCAGCCAAGTAAAATATCTAATTGACTGTGTTGATGGAGGGATACATCTGTTTAATGATCGCAGTAGTCAGTTAATGGAAATTAGCAAGGCTGCGATCAAAGTGCCGTTAAGCAATATAGTCGCTCACTTGGGGAAGGGCGTCCAGACCATTGTCTATTTCAACTCGAAAGACAAGGCCATTCAAGCAGCAATTGATTATGCAGCACTCGAACAGGATAAAAACGACAGTGAACTCGATGCTCTTGCTAAGGAGATTGCGAATCAAGTACATAAGGACTATTTTCTTGCAAAGTTAATCAAGAGGGGCGTTGCCTACCACATTGGTTATTTGCCAGCTTCTATTCGCATGAAAATAGAAAAGCTGTTCCGCGACAGGAAAATCGTAGCAATGTTTTGCACCAGTACACTTGTTGAAGGCGTTAATCTGCCTGCTGATAATCTGTTCATCACTACTTACAGAAAAGGCCGTGGACAAACAAAAATGACCGCCGTTGATTTTAGAAATCTTGTCGGACGCGTCGGACGCATCAACTACAATTTATATGGCAATGTGTTCTTAGTACGGCTTGAAGAGAATCTTCAGATCAAAGATTTTGTTGAATTGCTTGAAAAGAAAGTACCGGAACAGAAGCTTTCCCTTGTCACCGAATTGAAACCCAAGCAAAAGAAACAGATTGTTGCATGTCTGTTGCAAGGGCATACCAATCTTGAAAAAGGGACAAATCAATCGCAGGATTCTTTTGATTTAACACGGAAGTTTTGCCTAATCCTGCTCAGGGACATTATGAAAGGCAGAAAAAGTATTGTAAGACGGGAGTTCAGCGAATTCTTAACGCTGGAAGATGAGCGTAAAATCAAGGCGGCATTCGAAACAGATGAGATAAAACCGGACGACGATATTAACACATCTGTTGACCAGACCAAAAGCCTATCTGCTAACATAGCGTGGGGGTTAGCGTATCCGACTATTGATGGCGATGGTCGCACAATGCAAGGTGAGCCGCAAGCTTTCCTCGAGAAGTTATATGATATCTTCGGTTGGGGCAAATGTGAAAGTTCCGAAACTATCGGGAATAAAAATCGCCTCAGTTGGTATGCTGTTATTTTGCGGCAATGGGTTAGCGGTAATGGGCTCGGAATGATTATCGACAAATCGCTCACCTATGCACAGAATAACCCCAACTACAAAGTTCGCATTGGCGGTCAATTAATTCCTTACAACCATCAGTTGATGATGCACAGAAACATTGTCATGTCAGAAACGCTCCAAGCGATTGAGAGCGTCGTGTTGTTTAGCTTTGCAAACTACTTTTTGAGGTTTTCCGAAGCATACAAGCGAATTCACGGCATCGAGGGCGAAATGAACAACGACTGGTATGAGTTCGTCGAGTACGGCACGGTAAACAAGCTGACCATATTCCTCCAACGGAACGGGTTTTCTCGTGAGACAGCTCTGTTTATACGGAGGCATCGAAGTGAGTATGTGGTGGGATTAGACGACAGTAAGCCTGTCAAAATAAAAAAGGACATCCTCAATTGTGGGAATTTCAGTGTGATTTCAGAGGTTGAGGACATGAGCATTAACATTCCCGAATTGTTCATTGATTGATGGACTGGTATAGAGTGTGAAATAGGGAGGTACAGATATGCCACGAAGATTGACAGAATACAACCTTTTGTTTTCATGTCCCGGTGATGCATATAAAGAATGTTATACGGTTATAAAGACCGCTGTTGATGACTTCAATAAATACGCCAAGTCAAGCCTGTCATTAGGTGTGAATTTGACACACTGGACAACAGACAGCTATCCTCAGTCGGGTGGTCATCCACAAACATTGTTAAACAATCAAATCGTTGATTCTGCGGACGTTGCTGTTGCAATTTTTTGGACTCGCTTCGGAACGCCGACAGACGAATACGATTCTGGTACTGAAGAAGAAATTGAGCGTTTGATAAACAGCAAAAAGCAAGTTTTCCTATACTTTCTTGATAAAGCCATACCGCCATCCGTGACGGACTCTGATGCATATCAAGAGCAACGTAAACAAATTGCTGCATTTCGGAAAAAATACGAGAACAAAGGACTTTACTGGGTTGTTGCTGATGAAGTGGCATTAAAGGAACAGTTTTCACAACACCTTTTTCTTTACTTTGCAAAGCAAGTTGCCGAAGAAACCGGCACTTCAACAGGCAACGAAAAATCTGCTTTAACTATCACTGCAGTAGATGGCACACCTGAAGCACGAATACAAAATCTGAATCTATCAGTTAAAATGGCCATGGAGGCCCGGAAACGTTCAATCGTAGAGAACATTAGAATCGTCCAGGAGATTGTTATACCTCCAGAAACCAAAGTCGAAGAAGAATCCACTCTTGAACCATCTGCAATTTCTGAGTCTTACTCAAATTTGATAACGAATCTCTCAAGTTCAGCAAAAATGACCGGGTTGCTTTCCTCGAAGAAAAAGGCAATTATTACAGAAGACGACAGGTCTGTTGTCGCAGAGTTCTGTAAAACAAATAAAATAGCACTTGACAATGATTTTTGGAATTTGGGTGAATTGCAAATTGAGATAAGTCAAATATTCAATGTCATGGGCGGTGGGCGTAGCAAGTCACTTGTTGGCACTGATATAGAAAAACAAAAATATGAACTTATAAGAGAATTAGTCAGTGATATTTACCAATATACGGATTCCGATGCATATTACCGCAAAATGGACTCTATACCTTATGTTGAACTTATCATACGTAACGATGGGACAACATTTGATGAGGACATCGAAATTAGCTTAATTCTTCCTCATAATAGCTTGATGAGAGCAGAAAACTTTCCGGTTCCATTGTTTGAACTTGAGGACATAGTCGATAACGACAGTTTAGACACTTGGATTTGCCCGCTTGTCACTGCGAACATTAGTGAATTCGATTCGCAATCTTATGGCTCGAATTTTACACCGCGCATTCCAACGATAGGACTGCCTTTTCAACAAAGGGATTATGAAGCGGAGTATGAGCAAAAGAAAAAGGAATATTATAACAGGATTAACGATCTG
>JAXGLZ010000002.1:0-858349 GCA_040768925.1 Christensenellales bacterium | reverse complement strand
TACCTTAGCCGTCTTCCCCTAGAAGCTCTACCTTTGGTTGAAGGCGCATCAATATCGAAGATGTCTGACTGTTTCCTTCTAGAATCGTGAGATACAGACCGCTCGCCTAGTCCTATACCATGTTTTGTAAAGACTGCGATGATCTCGCGATACCTCTTGCTTTTATAGCTCATCATTTTCATCCAATTCCGCGCATGCAGTATGAGGCAAGGGGGAAGTGATTGTAAAGGCACATCCTATCCCAGACTTACTACCCCCTTGCATCAACTGGAAAGTGCATTAATCGAGTTTGTTTTCTTTCGTGTTTTCCCATTCTTGGAGCGCGCTGTGAATCTCTTCTCTTACAATGCGCCTTAACTCCTCTTGTGACACGGTATCCTCTTTCTGAGCCAAATTGGTTTGCCGCAAAGCCTTTTCGACTTCACCCTGAATTAACTTTTTAAGCTCCTCACGCTGCTCTTCTCCACGCCGCACGATGTCGCCCGCAAACTGCCGGGCGTCTTTTTTCGATACCTCGCCTTTGCTGACCAGTTCCTCGACAAACTCCTCCACTTTTTCACGTGAATACAGCAAAAGGCCCAATCCTAGGTTGACCGATTTTTCAAATGCATTTGTCATAATAAGCACTCCTTTCATTCCAGTAAGCTTTCTGCCAGATCTAAGGGCTCAAAAGAAACATCACTATCTGAACTCAACATGAGTTGAATAGACGTTCCATATAAAGCGCCAAGAATTAACTTTGCAACGCTTCGGGGGGAATAATCCGATTTCCAACTTGACTTGTCCGCATTCAACATTAGATTTTTTTCTATAATTTCCGCTAGTCTCTCAAACAGGCTGTTAACTTTCTCTCGGAAGGACGGTATCCATAGTGCCTGTGCGGTAAAATCAATAAACAACCTGAATAGACTGGGATTGACTTGGAGCAATTCTTTGAAAAAAGCCATAAGCGCAGTAAATTTTTGCTTCTTACCTGTGGCCGATTCCAGCTTCTGTTCAATCTCACTTAAATACTGGTGGATCATCATATTGATGACCTCTAAAAACAGATTCTCTTTGCTTTTGTAATAGTATGTTACTTGACCCAAAGCAACTCCAGCTTCATCAGCTATGTTCCGCATTGTTACAGCGGCATACCCCCTCGTAGAAAGGCATTCAAATGCCGTATTTAGAATTTTTTCGGACGGTCCTGTTTTGTCGGTCTTTCGTTGCATAGTGCACCTCCGGCTTCCAATTAGTTCGTACGTACGTACCAAATAATAGCAAACTTTTTTGCGCTTGTCAAGTACTGCAAATGCGACAATTTTTATTTTGTGCCATCGATCAGCAAAACAAAAAATCCCCGCCGTCTTCCGGAGCAAACCGGCTGGCAGCGGGGCAAATTCATGTCTGGTGCATTATGACACGATTCCCCAACTATGACACGAAAGGCAGGGTACAGAGAAACCTCTGGTGCATTAAGACACGGAAAGGTGCAAAAAAGACATAAAAAACGCTTCTAAAAACGGTGCAGGTTTTTCTCTAAAATGCGAAAAAGCCCAGCATTACTGGACTTTTTCGCTTCTCGCCATTGTATCAATAACGAGGTTTAGATTTGGCGGAGAGGGTGGGATTCGAACCCACGTGAGGTTTCCCTCAAACTGATTTCGAGTCAGCCCCGTTATGACCACTTCGATACCTCTCCATATTCACCTTTCTGCATAAACGAGCGATTTCGAATCACTTTAACATGATTTCGAGTCAGCCCCGTTATGACCACTTCGATACCTCTCCATATTCACTTTTCTGCATAAACGAGCGATTTCGAATCACTTTAACATGATTTCGAGTCAGCCCCGTTATGACCGCTTCGATATCCCTCCGTATTCCGTTTGCGATAAACGGTTTTAAACCAGCCCTTTCAAAAGACCGGCGGCATGCGCCCCGCGCATGCCCGGGCAAACATGCTTTGCCGCCCGTTTTTTTCGCAAGCCTTGCCGCGAAAGAGCGAAGGTTCGTATGCCGAAATGCGCGGCCGACAGCCGGTGCAAGCTTTTTTATTATATCCGTCAAAGCTCTAAAAAGCAAGACTCTGTGCCAAGGCAAATAAAGCTGTTTTGCAAAAATGAGAAGGCATACAAACAAAGACGGCCTCTATTGAGAAACAGCCCCCAAACCGTATCGGCTTCGCGGGCGCAGCGACATGGTACCAGGCAGCAGAATTAAAATACTGTCAGGACGATCGGTCCCAAACGGACGGCAGCGGTCTGGAATAAAATCATCGCGGCGGGCGCGATTTAGCCGTTCCCCGCAACCCGGGCAAAACAAAAAGAGTAACCCGGTCGTGTGCAAAACACAGTCATGATCGCGCTTGATCGCAGCGCGTTAACGGGGGTCGGCCCCGATTCCGGCCGCGGGCTCGATTCAACCGACGCGGTTCATCCGTTTTGCACCGGTACGATTCGATTTCATTCGATTCCGCAATGTGGTAAAATTGGCAAAACGGCAACTTGGGGGATCGGTGATGAAATACGGGTGGCTCGATGAGTATCTGCTGAAAAATCCCGGGGCAGAGCGCGATTTTAAGGCCGAATGGCAGTGGGACCGCTACCTTGTGGGCGGGAAAATGTTTGCCGCCATCTGCACCCCGGACCCGAAATACGCGCCGCATAACGGGCGGAGCATGGTGATCCTGAAATGCGAACCGCTGCTGGCGGAGCTGCTCAGGAAGGAATACCCCGACGTTGTGCCCGGTTTTTACAGCGATAAGCGCAACTGGAATTCGGTCTATTTGGACGGAGATGTGCCCGACGATGTTTTGAGGGAACTGTGCGACAGGTCCTACCGCCTTATTTTAGATAAACTCCCCAAAAAGACGCAAAAAGAGCTGCGCGGCGGATGACGCCCGCGGAGGAACAGGATCACGGCAGGATGACCCGGCGCGCTTTTGCGGTCCGACCGGCCTGCTGCCGAAGGCGCAAAGCGCGCTTTGCGGACGAAATGAACCCAAGAAAAAAATTCAGGAGGGCGTGAACATGCTGGAGATTCCCGAAAGCCTGACCATTGCGAAACAACTGAACCAGAGCGTGCGCGGAAAGAGGATCAGCCGGGTCGTCGCGAATCAGTCCCCCCACAAATTCGCTTTTTATCATGGCGATCCGGCGGACTACCCCGCGCTGCTGACCGGGAAGGTGATCGGCGGGAGCGCCGGCCTGGGCGCGATGATCGAGATCGCCGCGGACGACTGCCGGATCGTGCTGGGGGACGGGGGAAACCTCCGCTATTGCCGGGATCAGGCGAAAGCGCCGGCAAAGCACCAGCTTTTGATCGCGCTGGAAGACGGAAGCGCTCTGGCCTGCACCATTCAGATGTACGGCAATGTCCTTGCCTTTTTAGATGGGGCGTATCAGAATTGGTATTACCTCATCGCCAGGGAAAAGCCCCAGCCGCTGACCGAAGAATTCGACCGGGACTATTTCGCCGCCCTTCGCGAAGGCGGCACGGCCAAGCTTTCCGCCAAGGCGTTTCTGGCGACGGGGCAGCGCATCCCCGGGCTGGGCAACGGCGTGCTGCAGGACATTCTGTTTCGCGCCGGGATCCACCCGAAGCGGAAGATGGGCACGGTCTCGCAGGAGGAATACGACGGCCTGTTCCGCTCCGTCAAGGAAACGCTTTCGGAAATGGTGAGCCTGAACGGCCGAGATACCGAGAAGGATCTTTTCGGCAGCCCGGGCGGATACAAGACCCTTTTGAGCAAAAACACGGCTGGCAAGCCCTGCCCCGTTTGCGGCGCAGAGATCCAAAAGGCGGCCTATCTTGGCGGCAGCGTCTATTGGTGCCCGGTCTGCCAGCCCCTGGAAGAATGACGGCTTCGGCCTGGGCCGCCGCTTCGGCCTTTCCGGGCAAAAACGAAACAAACAGCGCGGCGGGCAAACGGCCAGCCGCGCTGTTTGTTGATTCGAAGGACCGGCAGTCATCGCCCGGCGGCGGCAGGCCGCCCTTTGCGGATCGCGGCGAATTGACACAAATCCCCATTTTGTTATAGACTGAACAGTACCACGCCCTTTTGCGCGCGCGGGCGGGATTGTGGATCCGGCGCAACGCCGTTTTGAAAAAGGATTTTGCGGTAAGGTAAAGGGATACCCTTGCCCTATGCTTGCGGAAAACGGGAAGATACAGGAGGCGTCATGAAACACGATATCGTCATAATCGGAAGCGGCGCGGGTCTGATGGTGCTGGAAGAAGCCGTCAGGCAGGGGCTGGATTGCGCCATCGTCGAAAACGCGAAGTTCGGGGGCACCTGCCTGACCAAAGGCTGCATCCCCTCCAAGATGCTGGTGTATCCCGCGGACCTGATCCGGGAGATCGAAACGGCGGACAGAATCGGGGTGCATGCCGGCCGCCCGCAGATAGACTGGGAAACCGTTTCCGGCAGGATGTGGGAGCAGATCGGCTTCGATCAAAAGATCGAAGGGTATCTGAAAAAGATCCCCAACCTCACGGTATACAAGGGAACCGGGTCCTTCGCCGGGCCGAACAGCATGGCGATCCGCTATGGCGGCGGCAGGCCGGAAGATCTGATCCACGGGGAGAAATTTGTGATCGCCGCGGGGGCGAGGACCTTGGTTCCCCCCGTTCCCGGATTGGAGGATGCGGGCTATGTGACCTCCGAAACCTTCTTTGGCGAAAAATACCCCCAAAAACCCTGGAACAGCCTTGCGATCATCGGCAGCGGGGCCATCAGCGCGGAATTCGCACACATTTTTTCCGCGTTTGGAACAAAGGTGACGATCATCGCGAGATCGGGCGGCATCCTTGGCAAGGAAGAGCCGGAAATTTCCGCGTTCGTGGCAAAACAGTTCGCCAAAAACGGCATCGACATCCTGACGGACAGTTCCGTCCTCTCGGTATCCAAAGAGGGGAACCTGAAGCGGGTGGTAGTGGAAAACCGCGCCGAAAAAAACAGGGTCACCGTCGAATGCGAAGAAATCTTCGTCGCTTCCGGCGTCCGGTCCAACGGGGACACCCTGGCGCTGGAAAAAGCCGGGGTGGAGACGGATCAAAACGGCTGGATCATCACGAACGGGTATCTGGAAACTTCCCAAAAAAACATCTGGGCCCTGGGCGATATCAACGGCAAATACCAGTTCAGGCACAAGGCGAACTACGAGGCCCAGATACTGGCCAAAAACCTTTTCGGCAAAGAGGGGAAAAGGGAAGTCAGCTATGAGGCCGTGCCCTGGGCGATCTTCACCCATCCCCAGGTGGCCCATGCCGGCAAAACCGAAAAGGAGCTGAAGGATCGCGGCATCGCCTGCAACACCGCGATCAACCGCTATTCCGAGGTCGTGGGCGGCAGGGCGATGGGGTATCGAAACGATGACGACGACAACGGCTTCGTCAAGATGATCGTGGGGGAGGACAGGAAAATCCTCGGCGTGCACATCGTCGGCCCCCAGGCTGCCGTTCTGGTTCAGCCCTTCGTTTACCTGATGAACGCGGGCTACCAGTGCCAAAAGAAGCTGCAAAGCCTGGGTGATGCCAAGGAGATCGAGGGGTTGAGGCTGCTTTGCCCCGAAGTCGGCACCTATGCGCCGATCAACGATTCCATGGTGATCCATCCTTCCCTGAACGAGCTGACGGCCTGGGTGTTCGAGAACTTTGACGCCGAAGGCTGACCCGGGCCGGGGCCGGCGAAGAAAAAAAGGCCGGTATTTTCGAATGCCGGCCTTTTGTAAACCCCAAAATCCCCTTTGCGCCGGCTTCCCCGGCGGGCCGGCTCGGGCTTAGGGTTGTTTCGGTTCCGTTTTTTCAACAATCAGTGGATTCATTTGGGAACACTTGACACGGGCGAAGAATATAAGTAAATTAGTAATTGCTAATATTCTTGATAAAGGGGACGCCTGATGACAAGAGGGAAAAGAACGGCTTTGGTCTCAAGGGAATGCGTGGCCTGCGGATGCTGCGTAAAAGCCTGCCCGCTGGGCGCGGTCTCGGTATACAAGGGCCTGTATGCCGTGGTGGATGAAAGCAGGTGCGTCGGCTGCGGAAAATGCGAAAAGGCCTGCCCGGCCCAGGTCATATCCGTCGCCGCAAAGGAGGGCGCGGCATGCTGAAGCAAAAGCGGTGGTATGATTATCTTTGGATCGCGTCGGCGGTTTATCTGGCCCTGGGGTTTTTCAACATCCTGTTTGCGTGGCTGGGGCTGATCTGTTTTGCCGCGCCCCTGCTGATCTCGATCGCCAAAGGAAACAAATCCTATTGCAACAAGTATTGCGGCCGCGGCCAGCTGCTTGAGCTTTTAGGCGGCAGGCTGGGGCTGTCGCGCAAAAAGGCCCCGCCGAAATTCCTGCGCGCGAAAGGGTTCCGCTACGGATTTCTGGCTTTCTTCATGACGATGTTTTTCATCATGCTCTACACGACCTATCTCGTTTTCGCGGGAGCGGATCTCAAAGAGGCGGTGACGCTGCTGTGGGTGTTCAAGCTGCCCTGGCACTGGGCAAACACCTCCGCCGCGGCCCCGTGGATTGCGCAGTTCGCCTTCGGGTTTTACGGGGTGATGCTGACCTCCACGCTGCTCGGGCTGGTCACGATGCTGCTGTTCAAGCCCCGTTCGTGGTGCGTTTATTGCCCGATGGGAACGATGACCCAGGGAATCTGCAAAATAAAACACAGAAAGGAACGCGCACTTGGAAGACAAAGCAAAGAAAATGGCGCGGCTGCTGAAGGTGCTTGCCAATGAAAACCGGCTGCTCATTCTGTGCGAACTGATCAGGGGCCCAAGAACCGTAAGCGGGCTGGGGGAAAAGCTGCCGAACATCACCCAGTCCGCGCTTTCCCAGCACCTGGCGCTCCTGAAAGCCCACGGAATCCTGGATTCCTCAAAGGCGGGGCAAAATATCACCTATTCCATCGCCGACCACAGGATCGAAGAGGTGATCTTTGTGCTGAGAAAGCACTATTGCGGCGGAGAAGAGGGCGAGGGCTGAGCGGCGGTTGCGCCGCCGCGCGAACTTCGGCTGCCCAGTCCCGTTCAAGCCTTCGCGCCGGGCAAGAACCGCACGGAAACGGCAGCGCCCCTGCGGGCGGCCGTTTTTTCAACGGTAAGCCCCGGGGGCCCAAGGATCTCCTGCGATGAACGGCAATGGACCCGTCCCATCCGGGCCCTGCCGGCGGGCAGCGGTTTCCCGCAAAAGCGCTTCGATCTGTTTTTCGATTTTTATCGCATCCCGCCGGAAAGCGCGTTCGGGATGAAACCGGTCCTTTCTTTCTTATCCTGCTTTTTTCTGGCAGTCAGCAAAGCGTATAGACTACCGGCAAAATGGATTTGCGCATCTCTTTGACCGCCGAAAGGCCAAACGAAAAAGCAGCCCGCGGGCTGCTTTTTCGTTCAGGCCCGGCTTGGCGCGGGCGATTTGTTCCGGCGATACGATCAAAGCCGAAAAAAACGCCGGATTTGCGCGGGCCAAGGGTTTTGGGCGCCAAGCGCGGCGCTTCACAAAACGGCGGGCAGCGCTTTTGGGCTGCCGCAAACCTTTGGCCGGAGGGCGATGCTTCCGTTTGGCGGGGCGCTGCCGTGCATATTCGAAAGGGCGGAGGGGAATTCTTAACACAAACGATTGGGGACGGAGCGCTGCATGTTCGGGCTGTTTAAGAAAAAGAAAAACAGGTCAGAAAACGCGGGAAAAGGGGCGGATCAGGAGACGAAAGACCTCGTCCTGACCTCCTCTCTTGACCGGAATGTCAAGATAATCAGAACGCTTTTTGAAGACGTGGATATATTGCGGGTCAGGTTTATCGAAAACAATTACGACAAAGACCTTCGCTACTGCATCATCTACTGCGACGGCGTGGTAAACTCGGACGCCATAAACGAAAACCTCATCAAACCGCTCATGCTCTCCCAGGTTTGTCCTTCGGGGGATGATTTTGTGGACACGGTGATCAGAAGCATTGTGCAGATCTGCGACGCAAAAAAAGCCGACCGTTTTCAGGAAATCGTGGAGGCAGTCGTCTATGGAAATACCATCCTGTTTGCCGAAGGGCAGGACCAGGCCATTTTGCTGGACACAAAGGCCTTCCAAACGCGGTCGGTCTCCGAGCCGGACAACGAAAAAGGGCTGCTCGGCCCGAGGGACGGCTTCACGGAATCGCTGCTGGGCAACCTTTCGCTGATCAGGCGCCGGATCCTCACCGCCGATCTGAAGATGAAATCCATGATCCTGGGCGCCCGCACGAGGACCAAGATCTATGTGTGCTATATGGACAGTCTCGTCAACAAACAGATCCTCGCCCAGTTGTATACCAGGCTGAACGCCATCGATATCGACGGCATTCTGGACGCCAATTACATCACCGAGCAGATTATGGACGTGCCCTGGTCGCCTTTTCGCACGGTTGGTTATACCGAGCGCCCGGACGTGGTGGTCGGAAAGCTTTTGGAGGGGCGCATCGCCCTTTTTGTGGATGGCACCCCCGTTGTTCTGACCGTGCCTTATCTTTTCATTGAGAATTTTCAGAGCAGCGAAGATTATTACATGAACTTTTTTTATACTTCTTTCTCCAGAATACTGCGCATCATCGGATCTTTGCTCACCATTACGGTGCCGGGGCTGTATATTGCCGTCGAAGGGTTCCACCACGAAATGCTTCCCCCGCAGCTGTTCATCAGCATAGCGGCGGAACGCAAAAGTGTTCCCCTGCCGGCTGCGCTGGAGGCGTTCGTCATGCTGATCCTGTTCGATATTTTGAAGGAAACGGGCGTCAGGATGCCCTCGACCATCGGCCAGGCGCTGAGCATCGTCGGGGCGCTGGTCATCGGGCAGGCGGCGGTGGACGCCAAGCTTGTGGCCGCGCCCATGGTGATCATCATCGCGCTGACCGGCATCACCGCGCTGCTGGTTCCAAAGCTGAACGCCCCCATGATCTATATCCGGATCATGCTGCTGATCGCTTCCTCGATGTTGGGTTTTTTTGGCCTGATGCTGGGCATGACCTGCCTGGCCATCCACATACTCAACCTCTATTCCTTCGGGGTGCCGCAAATCATGCTGAGCAGAAAGCTGCGGTACCAGAACATAAAGGACACGTTCATACGCGCGCCCTGGTGGCAAATGATCCGGCGCCCCAGATTTACGGCGAACAAGATCCGGCAGAATACAAAAGGAGCCCATCGTGATTAAAAAATGCGTTTGCCTGATCCTTGCGCTCCTTTTTGCGCTGCCGGCGGCGGGGTGCTGGAGTTACCGCGGCCTCGACGAGATGACCATCGTCTCGGGAATCGCCCTAGACAAGGACAAGGAGACCGGAAACTACCTTCTCAGCTTTGAATTTGTGGATCTTTCGGGCTCCGTCAAGGAAAACGGGCCGGAGAGCAAGATCATCGAATCCGAGGGCAAGACCATTTTTGAAGCCGTCAGAAACGCGAAAAAGAAACTCAGAAACAAGCTTTATTTCGGCCACGCCCAGATGCTTATTATCAACCAGGACATCGCGAAAGAAGAGGATATCGGCAGCATCATGGACTGGTTCATGCGGGACGGCGAAGTGCGGGAGACCATTAATATGGCGATTTCCCGGGAGCAGACCGCTCAGGACATTTTTAATGCTGTGGGCATAGACCAGAAGATCCTGTCGATCAAACTGCGGCAGATTCTGGAAACCGACAATAAGATCACCGCATCCACCCTAAGTATGGAGCTTTACAATGCGTTCGAAACGATCAACACCCCGGGGAAGGACCTTGCCCTGGCCGCGCTTCGAACCGTTCAAAACAACGGCGTGACAATCTGTGAGGCAGACGGGATCGCGGTTTTTAAAGACAGGCGGCTGGTCGGCTACCTCACGCCGGAAGAGGCGAAGTATTACCTTTTTTGCATAGACTCCGTCCAAGGCGGCGTGTTCACCTTTTCGCACACAGGGGAGGGGAAGGACGACGTCACCCTGGAGATTAACGAGTGCCAGACCAAAAGGTCTATCGAAAACAGGGACGGGCAGGTCGGCATTCATATCAGCGTGCAGATGTACACCTTCCTGGATGAGATTATGAACCCCGATGTCCAGCTTGACGACGCGATGATCATTGAGCTGGAGGAGTTGGCCTCAAAAAAGCTCCGGAAGGATATCGGCGATTTGATCAAAAAAGTGCAGTCGGAATACGGCGCGGATATTTTCGGTTTCGGAGACCTGATCCATAGAACGGACCCCCAGCTTTGGGATCAGCTTAAAGACCGCTGGGACAGCCTGTTCAGAACGCTTGAGGTGAAGGTCGAGACGGATGTGCATATCATCAATACCGGGGCCATCTGCAAATCTTAAAAGGAGGTAAGGAATGATTACGGCGATCGTCGTTGGACTCTATGCCCTGGTCGTGCTGCTCGACCTGCTTCCCTTAAAGAAAACCTGGAATTTTAAAGAGGGCGCGGTCTATTGCGCCGTTTTGCTCATCGGTTTTTGCGGGCTTTTTCTGCACAGCATACACGCGCAGCTTCCCAGCCCGACCAAGGCCATCGTCGCCATTGTGACGGCTATTTTCCCGAATGCCGGATGATTTTGTTTGAAAGGTTTGGCCAATGAAAAAAGAAATGCTGACTTCCAGGCAAACCATCTGCCTTGTATCCATGTTTTTATTCGGCAGCGCAGCCATCATAGGCAGCGGAACTGAAGTCGAGCAGGATTCGTGGATCGCGCTGCTGATGGCCGCGGCATTTTCGGCCCCCTTCTTTCTGCTCCTGGGGCGGCTGGGCCGACTGTTTCCGGACAAGGGCTTCTTCGATCTCGTGGAAATGCTCCTGGGGAAAATCGCGGGGAAGATCGTCATCGCCCTGATGGCCTGGTATTGCCTGCATCTTTGCGCGCTGGTCCTGCGGGATTTTTCGGAATTTGTCGGCGTGTGCGTCATGCCCGAAACCCCCCACATGCCCATCATGCTGATCATGATGCTGACGGTTGTCTATCTGGTCAAAAGCGGCGTGGAGACCATGGGCAAGTGGTCGATCTTCATGCTGCCGGTTATTTTGATGGTTCTTGTGATGACCGTGCTTTTTTCGCTGAATATCATGGACCTCTCGCGCATTCAGCCGGTTGCGGCCCACGATATCGGCGATATCGCCAAAAGCGCCTACATGAACGTCGCCTTCCCGTATTTGGAAACCGTGGTGTTCTTATGCGCGTTTCAGGGCGCCATAGAAAGCCGCCGTCCCTATAAACCCTACATTCTTGCGTTTCTGCTGGGCACCGCGGCCCTGGTCACCATCGACCTCCGCAACACGTTGCTGCTTGGGACCAAGGTGCTGGACGCGGTGTATTTTCCCTCCTATATTGCGTCCAAGGTCATCCAGCTGGGGAATATCATCTCCAGGATCGAGGGCTCGATCGCCATGAATTTCGTCATCGGCGGGGTGGCGAAAATCTCGATCTGTCTTTTGGGGGCCGCCAGGGGCGTCGAGCACCTGTTCGGACTGCGCGGCTACAAGCAGTTCGTGCTGCCGCTGGGCCTTTTGGCCGCGGCGCTGTGCGGCACGCTTTACGAAAGAAACATCGAGCTGTATGAATTTTTGAAGATCTATCAGATCTACGCCATACCTTTTCAGATCTTTATTCCGCTGCTCATCTGGATCCTTGCCGAAATCAGGGCAAAGAAAGACAGGTCGCAAAAGACGGCGGATTCCCAGGCCTGAACGCCGGTTTGCCGCCGGGAACTGACAGGACGCGCGGACGCGGGCAATCGGCCCGCCATCCATGCAAACCCCCGGCTTCACCGGGGGATTTTTTTGCGGTGCCCGCCGCCGCTTGCGCCGGGAGCGGGAGCGGCGAGCAAAACACGCCGGTCAGAAGAGCGTCATCTGCTCGCCGGACCGCCTGTCCTCGAATTCGTGCAAATAGGCAAAAACCCTGCCGGGGTGGTGGAGAACGCCCCGCGTGGCGCATTCTTCCCGAAAGATTGCCATCAGCTCCGCATTTTTCGGACTGACGCATTCATAGCTGTAGCCAAAGGTGCGGATATAACGCGCCTTTATGCCCGGGAAATGCTCGTCCAGCTTTTGATAAAAGTATTCCCGGTCGCCCTGGCGCAGGGTAACGCCCATGCCGAAGCACAGGATTCCCCGGACCCCGGCCTCGAAGCAGCAGTCCAGGATCCCGCGCAGGTTTTCCTCGGTGTCGTTGATGAAGGGAAGGATGGGGCACAGCCAAACCACGGTGGGGATGCCTTCGTCCCGCAGGATCTTCAGCGCTTCGAACCGCCGCGAAGTGGTGCAGACGTTCGGCTCCAGAATGCCGCACAGCGCTTCGTCAAAGGTGGTCAGCGTCATCTGGACCACGCATTTGGCCTTGGCGTTGACGCTTTTCAGCAGATCCAGATCGCGCAGCACCAGATCCGATTTCGTCAGCACCGAAAACCCGAAGCCATACCTGTCGATCAGTTCCAGGCAGCGGCGGGTCAGCCTTTCGCTTTTCTCGATCGGAAGATACGGATCGCACATGGAGCCCGTGCCGATCATGCACCTGCCGCGCTTTTTCCGCAAGGCGGCTTCCAGTAGCTTTGGCGCGTTGCGCTTGACCTCGACATCCTCGAAATCGTGGGCGATCTGGTAGCACGCGCTGCGGGAATCGCAGTAAATGCAGCCGTGGGTGCACCCGCGGTAAAGGTTCATGCCGTTTTTGGGTGGAAGTATCCCCTTTGCGTCAGCGTAATGCATGGTTTTGCACTCCTGTTTCAAAAACCGGATCCGCGCGGGATCGAAAGAGCGGGTTTGCCATGGGCGAAAGACCCCGCCAGGCCGCCGGGCCGGGACCAAAGATCTGTCGCCGTCAAAAAAGCGGGCCGGGTGGATCGGGAACGCGGAATTCCTATCAAAGGGATGTGTTGATGCAAGTCTGTCAATGTAGTATCATAAACACACACTTCTGTGATTTTGGACGCGCAACGACACAGCGAGGAGGGATTTTCTATGAAAAAAGCAACAGCGATGCTTCTTGTTCTGACCATGCTGCTTTCCTTTGCGGCCTGCGGCAGCGCCGCGTCGACCCAGAAGGCGCTCCCCGCGGCCAGCCCGGACCCCGAGAGCATGTTCGGCGTCGATCTCAACATCAACGTCGCAACGATCGACGATTACCTCGGGCGGGACGATGTGGCCTACCGGGATGTCCGCATGCTGTTTGACCCGGCGGATTACGCCGCGATCGGCGGGAACGCGGACCTTTCGCTGACGCTGGAGGGCTTTCGCATCGTTCCGTATCCCTATCTTGCCACCCTGACCGATCTGCCGGTAAGCGGCGCCTATGCCGGTGAAACGCTCTATACCCTCACCTGGAACGAGGACGGCAGCATCGCCTCCGCCACGGCGAACTACGTCGAATCCCCCACGATCCTTGAGGAACTCTTCCCGAAGGACAAGGCGATCTTCCTGGTCTGCGGCGGGGGCGGCTACGCGGGCATGACGAAAGCGCTGCTGGTGCACCTCGGATGGGACGCCTCGAAGGTCTATAACGTCGGCGGGCTCTGGGCTTATGAGGGCGAAAAGGGCGTCGAGCTGATCAAGTATTCCGAGGACGCGGACGGCACGGACATCTACGCCACCTGGCGCGCCGATTACGCTTACATCGACTTTTCTAGGCTGCATAAGGCATGACCGGCATGAAACGATCGATCGCTTTCTGCCTGGCCTTTTTGACGGCCTTTGCGCTGGCGGGCTGCGTCGCTTCCGCCGAAAAGGAAAGCGCCTATCCCGAGTTCGGATTCACGCATTACTCCAGCGGCGGCGTTTTTGAGGAGAATTTTGCGGTCATCCTTTTTGAGCGGGGGAATTCCACCTTTACCGCCTATCAGGTCGGATTTACCTCCTGCACCTGCCGGGATACCGCCGTCAATTTCGCCTCCGTGATGTACGTTGAACTGCTGAACACCAAGGAAACGGCGGAGGAAGCATCCATCCGCTTCATCTCCTTTGGCAAAAAAGACGGATACACCGCCGGCCTCTGGGGAGACAGCGACCCGATCCACGGCCGGCCGGATTACACCAAGGAGTATATGGACGAGAACTTTGTCCAGCTGCTCGTCAAAAAGAGCAAAGCGGAGTTTGACGCCTGGGAAGGCTACGGCAAACAGCTCGAAGGCGTCAGCGCGGACGCCGTTTCCGGCGCGACGGTCACCACAAGCAACATCACTTCCGTTTTGAAGTCCCTGTTTGAGTACCACGCAGCGAAGTATTACAACTGAGCCGGTTCGAACAAAGCCCGGCGAAGGATTCACGGCTTTGAACTGAAAAAGCGCGGTTCGCGCGCAGGACGCCAGGATTTGCAGGAACCCCGCGCGGTTGTCGCGCGGGGCCCTCTTTTTGGATGCCTCGACCAGATCGCTGCGTCAGTCGCGCTTGGACTTGAAACTGGCGCAAAGGGTGTCTTCAGGCGAATCCCCGCCGCAGCCATCGCAGGGTTGAACCTCAATGGAAGAAAGGCCGCAAGAGGTACCCTTTTCGTTGTACTGGCAGCTGTCGACGCGGCAGCCTATACGTTGGTTCTTCATGGTCAGCCTCCGCAAAAGATTATTTGCGCGGGTGCGCGGTATTAGTATGCGCAGGCGCGGCCCTGAAAAAACTAAAAAAGAAAGTCAAAAATAATAAAAACTTCAGGCGCAGCGCTCAAGGCACGCGGCCGAAGAGGAAGAGTCCCGGCCCAAAGCGGAGGAAGCGCGCCGGATTTTTCTTCTGCGGGCGGCAAGCTTGTACAAAGCCGCCATGGTCGAAACGCCCAGCGCCGCTCCGCCTAAAAAAGCGGGAACGAAGAAGGTGAACCAAAGACCCCACTGATTCATGCGCATGGCTCCTATCTGCCGGCCGAGAATCGGAACTGATTTTCGGCGAACCTTTGTTTGCGAACATCATATCGCATTTTTCAGATAAAAGCAAGCGGAATCGGGCTTGGATTGACCGATTTATTGGACAATCCGCCGGATTTTAGCAAAAGAATCGAACAGTCATTCGCAATGCGCAGACGCACGCCCCGCCGTTATCCCTGTGACCCAGGCCCAATGAAGATTGAAGCCGCCGCAATCGCCCACCGCGTCCAGCACTTCCCCGGCGGCGTAAAGCCCGGGAACAAGCAGCGATTCCATCGTTTTGGGATCGAACGCGTCCAGGCTTGCGCCGCCCGCGGTCGCCTGGGAAAAGGGCAGGGGCTTGACCCCCGTGCAGGCAAGGGAAAACTGCTTCATGGAGGCGGCAAGGCCAAAAATCTCGGCATCGGCAAGCCCGCCGGACAGCTTTGAAAGGGGCAATCCGCAGCGCTTGTACAAAGCTTCGGCGATCCTTCTGTGCAAAAGCCCGGCCAGCCACTCGGGAAGGGGCCTTTGGGGAAAAGCCTCCCTGCGGTTCATCAAATAATCGCGCAAAGACCGCTCATCCAGATCCGGGAAGAAGTCCAAAACAATGGTGACCGGGCCCTTTGCCCGGGCGACGGGCGTGGAAAGCTGCATCGCCGCGATCCCCGAAAGGCCGAACTCGGTGAAGAGGATTTCCCCCAGTTCCCGGCGAAGAAGCGTGTTGCCGGACAGGGCGGAAAGACCGCAGTCCGCCCGAATGCCCTTTAAGGAGCGGATCGGCTCCGTCTCGGTGCAAAGGGGGGAAAGCGCGGGCCCGACGGGTTCGATCCGGTGGCCCAGGGCGCGAAGGAGATTCACCCCGTCGCCGGTCCCGCCGTTTTTTTCCGCCGCCTTGCCCCCCGCTGCGACGATCAGCCTGTCAAAAAACAGGGATTCCCCGGAAATAAGGGAGACGCAAAACCCCCGCCCTTCGCGCCGGACAGACGCGGCCGCGCAGCCCGGGCGCAGGTCCACCCCCAGCTCCGCCATCGAAAGCCGCAAGGAATCCACCACCGCGCCGGCCAGATTGCAGCGGGGGTAGACCCGGCCTTCTTCCTCTTCGCGGGTGGGCAGGCCCAGGGAATCGAAAAACTGCCGGATCTCTTTGGGCGAGGCGTTTGCCAGCATTTTTTCCAGCGTTTTTGGGGAAGAGGAAGAATACCGGTCAAAAGAGGCAAAAGCGTTCGTGATGTTGCAGCGGCCGTTTCCGGTGGCCAGCAGCTTCCGCCCGGCGCGCTCTCCGCGCTCCAGCACGGCGACGGCCGACCCGAGCCGCGCCGCGGTGATCGCGGCCGCCATTCCGGACGCGCCCGCGCCGATGATTCCGATCATTTTTTCCACTCCTTTTGCGCAAAAACGCGCCGTTTGTAAAGTTGATTTGCACTGCGCGGCGCAATTGATATATAATAGCTTGAACAAGGACCCAGGAGGACGCATGAACAAAGCAACACCCGGACCCTGCAAAGAAGTCACCGTGGGCGCGACCCCGCACGGCGGGGCGTATATGGTGGCGTATTACTTTGACAGCAAATACGCTCCGGTGCCCAAAAACAGGGCGACAAGGATCATCATACACGAATACGACGAAAAAAACCGCTCGGTATACAGGGATTACGTCAGCTGCGGCCCGAACGACGAGGAAGAATTCACCGCGATGGAGGCCTACGAGCTGGCGGAAAGGCCGGAGCCAAAGCCGGTGAACGCCGCCCAGCCCAGGCGCCGGGAAAACGGCGCCGAAGGCGCGCCCCGCCGCCAGGATGGCCAGCGGCCGCCCCGCTCAAGGCAGGACCGTTATCATCCCGGCGCGCCCCGTTCCAAAGCGCCGGAAGAAGCGCGGCCAAAGGAACGGTTTGAGGAAAAGAAGCCCCATCCCCGCCCGAAACAGGGCGAGTGCGTTCCCAAAGAGGGCGAAAAGCCGAACCGGGAAGCCCGGCCCCAGCAAAGGCCCCGCCCCGATGGGCAAAGGCCCCGCCCCGAAGGCGGGCAAAAGCTCCGCCCCGAGGGGCAGCGCCCCAGAACCGCCGAAAAGCCGAGGGCAGAGGGGGAAAAGCGCGCCCCGGAAGGGAACAAAAGGCCGCGCAGGCGGCCAAACCGGAAGCCCGAAGGCCCCCAGACTCCGGAAAAATGATCCGCGTTCCGCAAAGCTCCGAGAAAACCGGGGCTTTTTCGCTGTCAAAAACCCTTCTTCGGGGTTTTTAGGGGCCAAAGCTCCTGCGCTTCAATCAAAAGTTTTGCGTACGATTGCGGATATTAATGTCCGCAATTTCCTTGCGTGAAGCGAAAATCCACCGGCGAAAAAGGCCCGCAGGACTTTTTTGACGCTCCGAAAGCCCGAGAAAACCGGGGCTTTTTGCTTTTTATGGGGATTGCCCGGGGCGACTTAAACCCCGGTGAAGGACCCGCTCAAAGAGGGGTGACCCTGCTTTTCGGCCCTTCCGCCACCAGCCTTGCCAGGGCGAAGAGCGCGTCCGAAACCCGGTTCATATAGCGAAGAAGCTCCGGCCGAAGGGAGCCACATGTGTCGTTGAGGGCGGCGATCCGCCTTTCCGCCCGGCGAACGACGGTCCTCGCCACGTGAAGATCGGCGGAAATCGGCGTTTCCCCCGGAACGACAAAGGTCCTGAGCGGGCCGGTGGATGCTTCGCAATAGGCGATGATCTCCTCAAGCTCGGCCGTTTGGGCGTCGCTGACCAGCCTTTCGGCCGGCAGGATCCCCGCGTCGTCCGAAAGCTCCGCCAAGACGGAGGAAAGCCCCGCCTGGATCAGGCGAAGGCATTTTTCAACGTATCCCCGCCCCTTCGAACGGGCAACGCCCAAAAATGCGACGGCTTCGTCCACAGTGCCCAGGCATTCGATGCGAAGGTCGCTTTTCTTGATGGCCGCGCCGGAAAGTAGCCGGGTCTCGCCTGTGTCTCCCGTTTTTGTGGTGATGCTCATCAGGGGTTCCTCCTTCATGGATTGGTGCGGTTATAGCTGCCGTTGAGTCCTTCAAAAACAGCTGCGCTCAGCGGGATTCTCTGAAGCATTCGCCCAGCAGCGCGGCGCATGCATCCTTCATGACGCCGCCGACGATCTTTGCCCCGCAGCCCAGGGCGCGCACGTCCCCTCGGCTGCCGCAGCAGCCCGCCGCCCCGTCAAACGCGCCAAAGACCACCCGGCTCAGCCGGGCGTTCTTGATCGCCCCGGCGCACATGCAGCAGGGCTCCAGGGTGACGTACAGCGTGCAGCCGTTCAGCCGCCAGTCCCCCAGGGCTTTTGCCGCCATTTTGATGGCCAGCACCTCCGCGTGGGCGGTCGGATCGTTGTCCTGCTCGCAGCGGTTGCCCGAGCGGGCGATGATTTCGCCGTTTTTCACGATGACCGCGCCGACGGGGACCTCCCCCTCCAAAAGGGCGGCCCGGGCTTCTTGAAGGGCTTCGTTCATGTAATCCCTAACCTTCATGGCCGCCCTCCTCAGGGTATTCCACCGAAACCAGGGTCAGCCCCTTTGCCGGGGCTGTGGGGCCGGCCTGGTTTCTGTCCTTCGATTCCAGTATGCGCGCCATGTCGGCTGGCGAAAGCTTGCCCTTGCCGATTTCGATCAGGGTGCCGGCGATGATGCGCACCATGTTGTAAAGGAAGCCGCTGCCCGCGATGTCGTAAACGATCCTGTCTCCAAACCGGGTGATTTCCGAGCGGTAGACCGTGCGCACGGCGCAAAGTTTGCATTCCGCCGCCTTAAAGGCGGAAAAATCGTGGCTCCCCTCAAGGATTTTCGCGGCTTTTGCCATGGCGCAAACATCTAGGGGCCTGTGAACGTGCAGCTCGGTGTTGCGAAAGATCGCGCTGGCGTGCTCCGCGTTGTTGATCGCGTACCGGTAATGCTTTTTTTTGGCGGAAAACCGGGAATGAAACCCCAAAGGGGCCTCGCGGCTTTCGACGACGCGGATGTCCGCCGGCAGCCCGGTATTCAGGGCGTAGGCGAATTTTTCCGCCGGGATCCTTGATTCTGTGTCAAAATGGGCCACCTGGCCCAGCGCGTGCACTCCGCTGTCCGTCCTGCCGGAACCGTGCAGAGGCACCCGCTCACCGGTGACCTTTTCGATGTTTTCTTCAAGAAGCTGCTGGATGGCTACGCCGTTATCCTGCCTTTGCCAGCCGGCATAATTCGTTCCGTCGTACTCGACGGTCAGCCTGATCCTGCGCATGGTCAGCCCCAAACAACGGTAACCGCAAACAGCGAGGCTAAAAGCGCGACGGAGAGCAGATCCTGCCACCGCAGGCGGAGGATGCGCATCCTCGTCCTTCCGCTGCCGCCGTGGTAACAGCGGCTTTCCATCGCCATGGCCAGCTCGTCCGCCCTGCGGAAGGCGCTGACAAAAAGCGGCACCATCAGCGGCACCATGGCCTTTGCCCGGGCAAAGAGCTTGCCGGATTCGAAATCCGCGCCCCGGGCCATCTGGGCTTTCATAATTTTATCTGCCTCGTCCAAAAGGGTGGGGATGAAGCGCAGGGCGATGGTCATCATCATCGCCAGCTCGTGGGAGGGGAAGCGGAAAACCTTCAAAGGGGACATCAGGCGCTCCAGCCCGTCCGTCAGGGTGATGGGGGAGGTGGTGAGCATCAGCATGCTCGTTCCCGCGACCAAAAACACCATGCGCAGGGAAAAGAAGGCCGCGCGGTAAAAAGCTTCCGCGGTGATCCGAAAAATCCACCAATCCAGCCAGACCTCGGTCCCGCCGGTGAAAAACAGGTTCAGCAAAAAGGTAAAGATCAGGATAAAGCGCAGCGGCCGCAAGGATTTCATAAGGTAAACAAACGGAACCCTAGAAAGCACGCAGGCCAGGGTTATGCCAAGAAGCAGAAAGCCGTAGCCCAGCCAGTTGGTCACCAGAAAAACCAGCACCACGTAGGCCAGGGTCAAAAGAATTTTCACGCGGGGGTCCAGTCTGTGAACGGGGGAATCCGTGGGATAGTACTGGCCCAGGGTTATGTTTTTAAGCATTGCCGCTCCTGTGTTGTTTGAAGTATAGGCCGACGAGGTAATCCCGGAGCTGTTCCTTGAGGTACAAGCCTTTCGGAACATCCAGCCCGCGTTCGCGCAGCAGAGCGGAAAGCCGGGAGGCATAAGGAACGTCCAGCCCCATATTCAGCAGCTCGCCGGAGCGGGAAAAGACCTCGTCCGTCCTGCCGATGGTGAAGAGCTCGCCCATATTCATCACCGCGACCCGGTCCGCCAATCGGGCGATGTCGTCCATGCTGTGGGAGACCATGACGATGGTGGTGCCCTCGTCGTTCAGCCGCTTGATCAGGGTAAGGGTCTCTTCCCGGCCCGCCGGGTCCAGCCCGGCCATGGGCTCGTCCAGGATCAGGATGGAAGGGGCGGTGGCGAGGATCCCCGCCAGGGCGACCCGGCGCTTCTGGCCGCCGGAAAGCTCAAAGGGGGAGCGCTCCGCGAATTCGTCATAGGGAAGGCCGGCCTTTTCCATGGCCGCGCGGACGTGTTCTTCGATTTTTTCCGCCGGAACCCCGAGGTTTTTCGGGGCAAAGGCGACGTCTGCCCGGATGCTTTCCTCAAAAAGCTGGTATTCCGGGTATTGAAAGAGCATCCCCACCTGGCGGCGGATGTCTTTTCTGGTTTTTTTGTCCGCAAGGTCGATTCCGTTGACGATCACCCTGCCGGAGGTCGGCTGCAAAAGCCCGTTCATATGCTGAACCAGCGTGGATTTGCCGCTGCCTGTGTGGCCGATGATCCCCAGGAACTCGCCGTCTTCCACGGTGAGGGAAACATCCCGCACCGCGGTGGCCTGCATGGCGCTGCCGGGCTGATAGGTATGGGTCAGGTGTTCAAGTACAATCGGCATAATTCGTCCGCGATCTCCTCGTCCGTTATGGCGTCGTTGACGGGCAGCCCCGCCTCTTTCAGCCTGTGCGTCAGCCAGACAGGCACGGGCAGCGCCAGCCCGAGCCCGCCGAGCCGGGCTTCTTCCCGAAAAACCTCCGCCGGGGCGCCGTTCATCACGATCTCCCCGTCGCTGATCACAAGAACCCGGTCTGCGTTCGCCGCTTCTTCCATAAAATGGGTTATAAACAGCACGGTGATGCCCCGCTCCCTGTTCAGTCGGCGGACGGTGTCAAAAACGTCCTTCCTGCCGGCGGGGTCCAGCATGGCGGTGGGTTCGTCCAGTATGATGACCTCGGGCAGCATGGCCAGGATCCCCGCGATGGCGACGCGCTGCTTCTGGCCGCCGGAAAGGGTGTTCGGCGCGTTCTGCGCGCAGTTCCCCATGCGGACGGAAGCAAGGGCCTCGTCCACCCGCCTTCGGATTTCCGCGGGCTCGATCCCCAGGTTTTCCGGCCCGAAGGCAACGTCCTCCTCCACGATGGTGGTGACCATCTGATTGTCCGGATTCTGAAAGACCATCCCGGCCTTCTGGCGCACGGAAAGGACGTTTTTTTTGTCCGACGTATCCAGCCCGCCGACGATAACCTTTCCGGCGGAAGGCACAAAAAGGGCGTTGGTCAGCTTGGCAAGGGTGGATTTTCCCGAGCCGTTGTGGCCGATCACGGCGACGAACTCGCCCTTTTTAACGTGTTCGGTAACGTCGCGGAGCACCGCGTCGTCCCCGGAATAGGCGTAGCAAACGCCCTGATAATCGATCATCTTCGCTCCCTGGCGGCATGCGGAAAACCGCACAAAAACTCACGCGCCGCGCGCGGCGGTCAAACTCAAGTTTCCGCCGGCGCGCTATCTTTATGAGAATACACCATAAAGGCCCAAAGCGCAAGGGCCGGGGCGTTCGGGCGAATGCGCCGGCAGCCGGGGCGGCAGGGTAAAACCCGCGGGATTTTCCCTTCGCGAACAGATCAAAAACCGCGCGGCGAAAACGCTGTTTCAAAGGCGCCGGATCATACCGCCCCGGCCTTAGCCAAAGCGGGATCATCCGAGCCCGTTTTTGAGGCCGTGGTCCGCCCCGGTGCCGTGTTGCCGGCCCTCGAAAGGCCCCGGCCTTCCCCGCGTGCCGCCGCCTTGCCCCGGAACGGCCCCAGCCTCAAAAACCTTCGATCTTGCGGGAGCGGATTTTTGTGGCCGGCAAGGCAAGGCGGCGGCGGCGGGCTTGCCGCCCGCCCAGAAGGACAACGCAGCCAGACGCAAATCCTGCGCCATGCAAGGCGGGTTCGGATTGCGCCGCTGCGGCTAACCAAATTGGATGACGGATACAGCGAAATAGGTGAAAAACGTCCTATTTAGGGGATTTTTGTAGGAAGCGATCCAATTATGGCGGTTGATATTTTTTAAGCCCTCAGTTATTATATATATTGTGAAGACATTCCATTTCGTTTCGGGCAAGTCGGGCCGCCCGCAATGCTTTGGATGTGTTCTTGCGCTGCAAAACAATTCGAGTATTTCAAAGACATGGAGGAAGAAAAAGTGAAAAAAAGGGTTTCTATAATGCTGGCGGTCCTGATGCTGACCCTCGCGCTCACCGGCTGCGGCTCCAGCCAGGGCAGCCCCGAAGGCGTGGTCAAGAAGTTCGTCGATTCCATCAACAGCGGCAACATCAACGGCGTGATCGAGTGCATGACGCCCGATGTTCAGGAAACCATGAAGGCTATGCTGGCCCTTTACGGCAGTACGGACGCCGCAGGTCTTGCCGAGATGATGGGCTTTGAAAGCGGCTCCAAGTTCGAGCTCACGATCAACAGCGTTCAGGTCGACGGCGATACGGCGACCGTCAACGCCACCGTCAAGTCCGGCACAGAGGTGGATCAGGATACGTCCGACGTGCCCTGCGTCAAGATTGACGGCAAGTGGTACCTCGATATGGGTTATTGATCGCGAAGCGATCGGGTATCCGGATAAAAAGACCGCTCCACATTCGGGGGCGGTCTTTTTTTGCCGCGAAGACCATAGGGGGACGCCCGATCCGGCGGAAGGCTTATTTCCCCACGATTTTTTCGGCGATGGAATTGTCCACGACCGCGGTATGATCGATCCTTGCCGTCAGCTCGCCCGCGTCGTCGATGACGTCCTGCAGCCGGTTGAAATCCTCCTCGGTCATGATGGGGTCGGTCTTCCAGGCGTTGATGGATTGATACCGTTCCGCAACCTTGGTCAGAAGGGGAATGTCGGAATCGGCGAATTGGGGCGCGATGACTTCCGCGATTTCCGCGGGGGTATGCTCCTGCACCCATTTTTGGGCCTTGTAGATCGCGCGCATGTAGGCTTCGTAAACATCCCTGTTTTTCTCCAGCCTTGCGGGGTCGACGATATACGCGGTATACGGCACTTTTCCGCTTTCCGCACCCACGGAAGCGACAACGTAACCCACGCCCTGGAGCTCGCACATGCTCGCCGTGGGTTCAAAAAGCGCTACGTATTCGGCGTCGCTGCCTTCGAAGGCGCCGGCCATAAGGTTGAACTGGATGTCCGTACGCACGTTGACATCCACTCCGGGGATGATGCCCTTCTGTTTGAGGACGTACTCAAGGGTCATGTTCGGCATGCCGCCCGGCCTGCCGCCGATAATGGTCTTGCCGCGCACGTCGTCCCAGGTAAAGTTGTCGCTTTTCACCTTGCTGACCAGGAACGAGCCGTCGCACTGGGTAAGCTGCCCGATGATGACCGGGTGGTTTTCCTTGCCCTGATTATAGACGTAGACGACGGTTTCCGGCCCCATCAGGCCGAGGTCCGCGTCGCCCGAGAGTACGGCGGTCATGGATTTATCCGAGCCGCCGCCGTTGACCAGATCGATCGCCAGTCCTTCTTCCTCGAAGTAGCCCAGCTCCATAGCCACGTACTGGGGCGCGTAGAAAACCCTTTATGTGCCATAAGGGAATATGTGTTCGAAACTTCTCTTTTAAGGTGTTAAATCCAATAGGGCGTTTGCCGCAGAAAGCCGGATAGAACAATGATAGTAACGCACGGCATGACCTCCTGATCTTCTTTCGCGACAGGATGAGGAACATTCAGTAATGCCGCTCCCGTATTGAACCTGATATTTGTGCTTACTAACTTTTGTGCGCCGCCTTCAAAGCGAAAGCCGCCGCCACCGCAGTTCCTGACGGCGGGGCTTTCTTTTTTGGCTGAAAAGACGGATCGGAACGGACAGCCGCCGGTGTGGCGGCGATCGGTTAACATCTCCTTCACAATGTGGTATTATGATGATGAAAACTTTTCTCCTTCGCCGCCGGGAGGGCGTGATGTACCATCTTTTATGCGCTCTGATACACGGGTTTCTGGCCCCTTTGCAGATACAATTCTATCTCACTGCCAAAAATCGTTCGACCCTGCTGATACAGGGAGGCATGACGGCCGTCTTCGTGTACGTTTTCTTTTTGCTGCCCAAAGGCCCGATCCGGGCGGCAGAGGCGTTTGCCGCCGCGGCGCTGTTCATCCCCGTTGTCCTGTCCGGATACAGGGAAAAGCTTTTCTGCAAGCTGTATAACCTGTTCATTCAGGCTGCGGTCATCTCCGTTTCGATACTGTCCGGCGAGCTCGCCGCCCGTTCGCTGACCCGGCTTCCTCCCGATGCGGCCGCCGCGGCGGTGTCTGCCGCGATCGCCGCTCTGTGGACAGTATTCATGTATTTCATGCGCCTGCGCAGCATCACCATCATGCCCTTTGACGAGGAGCGCTATGTGCGCTGCTTTGTGCGCTGCACGCTGATCTACGCCGTTTCGGTGCTCTGCTGCCCGTCGGTCCGCATCGTCGGCGAAACGACCGTTATACACGGCCTGCCGCTGATCACCGCCGTCGTTTCGCTTTGCTCGATCGTGGCGATCATACTGATGTTCGCAGCGGGGAAGAAATCCATCGTGCGGCGGCAGCAGCTGGATTCGGTATTCCTTCAGCGCGATCTGTTCAAGCAGCAGCTCTCCACCCTTATGGAGAGCCAGCGCCAGATGCGCATAATCCAGCACGATTACAAGCATTACCTCGCCGCGCTGGATTCGCTGCTTTCCGGCGGCGAAACCGGGCGCGCGGCGCAGCTTCTTGAGGAGCAGGTTCGCCTTTGCGACGAGAACGCGCCTTCCGGCTTTTGCAGCGACCCGCTCATTGATGCCGTGTTGGTGGATTTTGCCGCCAGGGCAAGGGAGTCGGGCATCGACTTTTCTGCCGATTGCCGCATCGGCGAAAAAGTCGCGATCAGGGACATTGATCTTGCCGCTCTCCTTTTCAACGGGCTGAACAACGCCTTCGAAGCGTGCAACCAGATCGCCGGGGACGGTCAAAAGGCGATCCGTTTTTCCCTGCTGACCGCGCAGGGCCTGTTTGTCGTCAAAATAACCAACACCATTGCGGACTTGCCGAAAATCGTGCGCAACCACATCGCCTCCACCAAGGATATGCGTGACCGGCCGCGCGGGATCGGGCTTGTAAGCATGGATTCCATCGCCTCGCGCTATGGCGGCAGAAAGACGCTTTCCGCCGCAGACGGAGTGTTTTTGCTGGAGATCGTCATGGACAATTTCCCGCCGAAAAAGAAGGGATGATTCAAAATGCCCGCGCAGGCTCATCTGCGCGGGCATTGTCGTCACAGGCTCAGCGGTAGATCTTGTCGCCCTTGATCGCTGCGGCGAGCTTCTTCGGATCGACGGGCAGCGACGTCACGCGGACGCCGACGGCGTTGTAGATGGCGTTGAGAATGGCCGGAGCAGTGGGGTTGAGCGCCATTTCGCCCAGGCCCTTGGCGCCGTACGGGCCGAAGGGATGGTTCTCCTCGATGAGGAAGGCCTTGATCTCCGGCATCTCAAGGGACGTGGGCAGGCCGAGCTGCTTGTATCCCTTCGTCTTGATATAGCCGTCTTCCATCTCGAACTTTTCGCTCAGGGCGTAGCCCATCCCCATAACCACGCTGCCGTTGATCTGGCCTTCGACCATTGCGGGGTTGATGGCGCGGCCGCAGTCGTTGGAGACATACACCCGCAGCACCTTCACCTTGCCGGTTTCCTCGTCGACTTCCACAACGGCGACCTGCGCCGCGAACAGGTACGCTATGTGTATGCGGTGGTTGATCATGTCCATGTCGATGTTGTTGTTGTCATCGCAGGGAGCGTGGCATTCGCCGGCGACATAGTAATATTCTTGTTTTACGGACGCGTTGTTGTCCGCGATCAGCTTTGCCGCCTCGGCATAAGTCATCAGCAGCTGATCGGCTTTTAGTTCGACAATGCCCTCTTTGCCCATGTCTATGGCCGAGGGGGACACCCCCGCAAGCCCGCCGACCGTCTTCAGAAGCTTATCCTTAAACATGATGGAGCAGGTGCGCGCCGCGTTGCCCGAGCAGTACGTCATGCGGGACGCGCTGGTGCTGCCCTTTGCGTAGGGCGAATAATCGTCGTCCACAGGCCCGATGTCCACGTCGTTATAGGGCACGCCCAGCGTCTGGGCCGCGATCTGGCAGACGACGGTGTCGTGGCCCTGGCCGAGCTCCACGCCGCCGGTATACATCTGGAATTTGCCGTCAGGGCGCAGGTCGATCGAACAGCCGGCGCCGTCCTCCATTCCGTTGCCGAAGCCCATGTTCTTAAAGCCGCCGGCGACGCCGAAGCCGACCTTCTTTCCCGGCGCGGAGGGCGCGGGCAGGCCGTCTTTCTCAAACGCCGTCTGCACGGCATTTATGGTGTCGTGGAAGCCGCAGCTGTATTCGATTATCTGGCCGGAGGGGGTCTGCTTGCCGCTGGACAAGCCGTTGACGCGTCGCAGCTCAAACGGCGATAGGTTCAGCTTTTCCGCAACCTGGTCCAGCACCGTCTCAACGGCGACGGATACCTGCGTGCTGCCGTATCCGCGGAAGCAGCCGGCGATCGGGTTGTTGGTGAACATCATGTGGGAGTTAAAGTCGACGTTGGGCGCCTCATACGGGCCGGAGCCCATGGTCGCCGTGCAGGAGTTGAGGAAGTCGCCCAAAGAGGAATACGCGCCCGTGTCGCCAAGTGTGAAGGTCTGCATGGCGAGTATGCGGCCGTCCTTCGCGGCGCCGACCTTGTAATGGAACTTCAGCGCGTGGCGCTTGGTGGTATAGGCGTTGACTTCGTCGCGGGTGAGGGTGACGCGGACGGGGCGCTTGGTCATCATCGTGCCCAGCGCGGCGAAAATGTGGCAGACAAGGTCCTCCAGCTTGCCGAACGCGCCGCCGGCGGGGCGGGTGACAAGGCGAATCTGCTCCTCGGTCAGATTCATGGCCTTGCAGATGTCGTGCCTCATGTGGGAGGGGTTCTGGCCGGTGCCGTAGACCACAAGCCTGCCCTTTTCGTCCAGTTCGGCCAGCGCGGCGTCAAGCTCCAGTCTGCCGTGCTCCAGCGTACCCACGCTGACGTCCGATTCGACGATGACGTCCGAAGCGGCGAACCCGCGCTCCACGTCGCCTTTTTGCACATGGCGGTTGGCGAAGTTGTTGGGGTATTCCTCGTGTACGCGGCAGGATTCGGGGTCATAGCCCTGTTCCGCCGTGGCTATGACGGGCAGCACTTCATATTCGACCTTGATGAAGGGCATCGCGTCGTATGCCTGCTGGGCGGATTCCGCATACACGACGGCGATCGGGTCGCCGATGAAGCGCACCTTGTCGATGGCGAGGATCTGCTGGGGGAATAACTCCTGAGAGAAGAACTTCTTGCCGGGGATATCTTTGTGCGTGGCGATGGCGACCACGCCGGGCTGCTTGAGCGCTTCGGCGCAGTCGATGGACAATATCTTCGCGTGGGGGTATGCCGGGAAAACGACACGGCCCTGCAGGCAGTTGTCGATATGGAAGTCGTCGGTGAACAGGGGCTGACCCATGACGCGCTCCACGCCGTTTTTGACCACGGGGTTGTCGCCGACCCAGCCGCGGTTGTCGAATACGTCGAGCTTGGTGGCGCCGTCGGCTATCTCGATGGCCAGCCTGACGGCGTCGATGACCTGCTTATAGCCGGTGCAGCGGCAGATGTTGAACTTGATCGCCTGCTTGATCTGGTCGTCGGTGGGATGGGGATCGGCGTCCAGCAGCGCTTTGGACGCCATGATGATTCCGGGCGTGCAGAAACCGCACTGGAACGCGTGGCAATACAGGAACGCCTGCTGCAGGGGATGCAGCTCGCCGTTTTGCGCCAAGCCTTCGACGGTCTCGACCACGGCGCCCTCAAGCTGCTTCATCTTCCTCGTGCAGGCGCGCACGGCCTTTTTATCGATTATGACGGTGCAGGCGCCGCACTGTCCGCGGGAGCAGCCGTCCTTTGCGCCCACAAGGCCCAAGCCGTCGCGCAGAAAGCTGAGCAGCGTCTGTTCGGGGTCGCGGGCAAAAACTTCCTTACTGTTGACGATCAGTTTGATCTCGGCCATTATGATCCTCCTCAAATCGGTTCGCGGCGCCGCCGCCGCATGTCCCGACGCGAAAATATATGCGTCTAACTATATTCTATTTGTAAGTTGCGGCGATTCACAGGGCCCGATATTACAGATTGCCGTCCATAAATGACATAAAGAACAGCCCGCCGGTCGGGGCGAGCCGTTTTTTGCGTTCCATTCAATGGATAAGGCTGGAAACGTACCTCTGAAAAGTCTTTTTGAACGCCGCAGCGCGGCTGCGGCTTATCGCCAGGACAGTTCCGTCACAAAGCAGCACCTTTTCCTCGTCCGCCTTTCTCACATGGCGCAGGTTCACCACGTAGCTCTGGTGGCAGCGTGCAAAACCGCAACCGGAGAGCCTTTTCTCCACGTCGTCCATCCTGCCGTAAAAGCGGTACTTTCCGGAAGCGGCCGCCGCGCAGATGACGCGCTTCTCGCTCTCGAAGTACATGATCTCCTGAAGCGGCAGGCAAAACGTGTTCCTGTTGAACGAGGCGGAAAAGCAGTCCTTTTTCCGCGCGTCGACCTTTGCGACGGCGCGGTCCATCAGCGCCGTGAGCGGCCCTTCGGAAAGGGGTTTGACGATATAATGCAGCGGTTCCGCCGAAAAGCTGTTAAAGACGAATTCCGCATAGGTTGACAAAAACACGATGATGACGAGCGGGTCCTCCGCGCGCAGGCGCTTTGCCGCGGTGATCCCGTCCGCGCCGCCCATCACCACGTCGAAGAAGGCCATATCGAAGCAATATGCGCGCGAGGGGTGAAGAAACTCCTCCGCGGAACAAAATTCCGTAAACTCGCAGGGAAGCGATTTCGCTTCGAAATAGCCGCCCAGCGCGCCGATCGTTGCGCCGCGGTCCGCGGCGTCGTCGTCGCATACCGCAATCCGATACATATCGTCCTCCGTTTCCTTATGTAATATGAGTATAGGCACACCCGCCTTTGCATTGCAAGTTACAGGTAAAAAACAGATGCCCAACCGTCAAAAGCGGCTGCTTTTGACGGGGCGTCTTGATCTGCAACCCCCCAAGCCCGGGGTAATGACGCTTCGGCTGACGCAACCGGCATGTAGCCCGATTGAAGGGAAAAGCCAAAACGCCTGAAGCCCGGGCGTGAAGCAGACAAGCCGGAGATATCTTCGCAAAAACAGTTCAGAAAAGCCAAGGCGCATTGCCCATACTTGTGTTGCGTTGAAAATGAACGAAATGGCGGGTTCAAAAGCACAACAAAATAAAAAAGACCGATAGCGACCAGGTGTTCCGCCATGCGCGAAACCCGGGCGGAAGGCATATTCTTTCCGCCTTTTTTCATATGTTTACTAAAGCAAAAGGTATGGGGGAAGGACAGTGAATACAGATAAATACACAGTCCCCGCCATATGCTGGGGGGAGGCGGAGCTTCAGTGCCTGGTGGTGGACGCCTTGTGTAACAAAGGGATGATTACCAAAGAAATCGCGGATACGGCCAAAAAACTGCTTGCGAAAAGGGGTGATGAAGACCGAATTTTGTGTGCTGAAAGCCACATATAATACAGGTATGCGGCTCAAAGGAGAGATCCCATGCTCATTTCAGAAATTCGGGACAGCCTGTCAAAAGGCGTTCAATTATCAGAGCTGCCGCTGCGTGTAACCTTTTACGGGCGCGTCAGCACGGATATGGACGAACAGCTTTCTTCTTTGGCGCACCAGATCGATTATTTCACAAACAAAATTAACGAAAATCCGCGGTGGAAGCGTGTGCAGGGATACATAGACGAGGGGATCACGGGAACAAGCGTTAAGAAACGCAAGGACTTCTTGCGGATGATAGACGACGCAAAGCGCGGATTGTTCGACTTGATACTCACCAAAGAAGTGTCCCGTTTTGCGCGTGATATCGTGGATTCCATTCAATACACCAGAAAACTGCTAAAGTATAACGTTGGCGTGTTCTTTGAAGATATCGGACTCAACACGGTTGAACCAGACGCCGAGTTCCGCCTATCGATTATGGCAACCGTGGCGCAGGAAGAAAGCCGCAAAATTTCCCAGCGTGTAAAATTCGGGTACAGGCAGGCGGCCATCAACGGCGCCAGGCACGGAAGCGACGCCCCGACCGGATACGTATTCAATAATGAGAATAATGGATACAGCATTGACCCCGATAAGAGCAAGATGATCCTATATTTATTTAATAGATACGCCGAAAATAACGCCGGGATGAAGCGCATAGCAACAGAGTTATCTCATATGGGGTTCAAGTCCAAAAGTGGCGGCATATACAGCACGCACACATTAACCCGGATCATACGCCACCCTGTTTACACAGGAAATATTGTGAATGGCAAATCAGCCACCGAATCGTACCGCGACGGAAAAGTTACCAGAAAACCGAGAACCGAATGGATCCTTGTTCACGATGAGCATCGGGTGCCGCCGCTGGTGTCTCAAGAGCTTTGGGACAAATGCAACGCAATACTCGACAAGCGCGGCGAGACTCAGATTGGCATATTAAACAAAACATACGACTCAAGAAGGACGACCAGATACGCATATTCCGGCAAGATCAGGTGCGGGGAACATAACAAAGTTTATCATCACACCCGCCAGACCCAAAGGGCTGACGGCAGTCCGGGGAGCGATTATTATCGCTGCCCAAACTATAAAGAACACGGCGTCAGGGGGTGTGAATCTCCGCATTTGTATACCAAGGAGCTGAATCGCATGATGAAGCAAGTGTTTGGGAACATCGGGGGACGGGATAAGCCCGAGGCGGCAGACAGAATACTCGCCGCCATACAACGGGCCATATCTCCGCACTTCGACGAACGTGAAATCGAAGCGTTGGCCCGGCAGAAGGCGCGGCTGGAAGCAAAGAAGCAGAAACTGATCCACGGCTGGTTAGACGGCCTTATAGATAACACGGCATATAAAACGACGTCTCAAAAAATAGAAGCCCAGATGTCGGTTATCGGCACGCGGCTGGACGCCGTTAAAAACGCGGATATTGCGGTGGCGCAAACAAAGTGCGATATAGAAACGCTATGCGCTGAAGTTGCGTCCGAAATGGAGATGGAGAGCGACACGGTGATCGAAGGGCTTGTGCGCCGATACCTGAAAGAGATCCGGGTCGTTCATACGGGCAATCAAGGCGAGTATCTGCTGGAGGTATATCTGGCCGGCAGCGCGGCGCCAATCAGCGGCGGCACGAAGCGCGCACGCAAATATTCAACTCGGTGAACAGGCGGAAGGCGGGCCCGCTCACCCACATTCCCTTGTGGCATTCACAGGACAGAGTGGGTGACCTCGTTGACGTTTACGGTCCTAAGCTCTTTCTCGCCGCAGCCCGTCATCAGCGCGGCGGCCATCAAAAGCGCCAGCATGAGTATTGCGAGCTTTTTAAACATGTTTTCCCTCCCGTCTAATTGGTGCTGGGATAATCTATGTCGCCGCGATATCAAACGTGTCGCCGGGAACGGATAAAAAGGCGGTCCCGCCAATCAGGCGGGGCCGCCGAAGGGTAACGCGATCGCGCAAGGGGATTTTAGCCGCAAGCGAACCGGAACTGTCCGGCGAAACTGAAGCCAAGGTCGCCGGCTTTGGTTGAACCCCGGGGACCGCGGCCCCCGAAACCCCCGGGTTGGGGGATGTGGATAAAAAACCGGCCACGCCTGATTGGCGGGGCCGCCGAAGGGTTAACGCGATCGCGCAAGGGGATTTTGACCGCAAGCGAACCGGAACTGTCCGGCGAAACTGAAGCCAAGGTCGCCGGCTTTGGTTGAACCCCGGGGACCGCGGCTCCCGAAACCCCCGGGTTGGGGGGATGTGGATAAAAAACCGGCCACGCCTGATTGGCGGGGCCGGCTTTGCGGGTTAGCCGAGCTTATTTTTTCTTAGGGGCGGATTTTGCCTTGGCCGGGGCTTTTTTAGCCGGCTTTTCCTCAGCGGCGGGCTCGGCCTTCTTGAAGGCGATCTTCTTGAATTCGCGAACCTGGTTGGTGATGCCGACTTCGGTGGGCAGGCGTTCCATGGAGGAAGCGCCGTAGAATCCGGCGATGCCCTTGGTGTTGTCCAGAATGTACTGGGCGTCTTCCGGCTCGGAGATCGGGCCGCCGTGGCAGATGACCAGCACGTCCGGGTTGACGCTCCAGGCCGCGTCCGCGATCTTTTGAACGAGCTCGGCGGATTCGGGCAGGGTCTTTGCGGTGGAAGCGCCGATGTCGCCCTTTGTGGTCAGGCCCATGTGGGCAACGATGATGTCCGCGCCGGCGGCGGCCATCTTCTTGGCTTCCTCTTCGTTGAAGCAATAGGGGGTGGTCAGCATATCAAGCTCGTGGGCCTGGCGGATCATCTCGACCTCAAGGTCGTAACCCATGCCGGTTTCTTCCAGATTCTGGCGGAAGGTTCCGTCAATCAGGCCGACGGTGGGGAAGTTCTGCACGCCGGAGAAGCCCATGTCCTTGAGCTGCTTCAGAAAAACCGGCATGACGCGGAAGGGGTCCGTCCCGTTGACGCCGGCCAGCACGGGCGTGTTTTTGACGATAGGAAGAACTTCCGAAGCCATTTCCACCACGATCCCGTTGGCGTCGCCATAGGCGAGAATGCCCGCCAGCGAGCCGCGGCCCGCCATGCGGTACCGGCCGGAATTGTAGATGATGATCATGTCAATGCCGCCCTTTTCCTCGCACTTGGCGCTGATGCCGGTGCCCGCGCCCGCGCCGCTGATCGGGATGCCCGCGTCGACCTGGTCGCGGAGCCTCTTCAGAATGTCTGCTCTTTCAATCCTGGGCATGGTACGTCCTCCTGATGCTTATTAGAATTTTGGCAAAGGGGTCAGGCCTTCAGGTAATCGTCCAGCGCTTTTGCCGCAGCGAGGGCGAAGGCGTCGTCGTTGATGTTGTTTTCCATCTCGACGAGCTTGACGTTGGGGTTGTTCAGGTTCTTCCTGAGCGCGTCAAACAGCGCGGCGTCCTCCTCGGGTCCATAGAAGGGGGCGCCCGGCTTGTCGATGGCGGAAACGCCGCCAAGGGGGAGCATCAGGGTGCAGGGGCCGACGCACTGGTTCAGCTTCCCGGCGATGATGCGGCCGAGCTCGGCGCATTCTTCCACAGTGGTGCGCATAAGGGTGACGGAGGCGTTGTGTTTATAAAGGTTGCGGTCCTTGAATTTCTGGGGGATGGAATCCCATTCGCCGAAATTGACCATGTCCAGAGCGCCGCAGGAAACGACCTGGGGAATGCCCTTCTTGGCTGCGGCGTCCAGTCTTTCGGGCCCTGCGGAAAGCACGCCGCCCACGAGCTCGTCGCACCATTCGGTGGTGGTGATATCGAGGACGCCATGGACCATTCCGCCGTCCACCAAAGATTCGATGCAGCGGCCGCCGGAACCCACGGCGTGGAATACCAGCACTTCGTACCCCTTGCCCTCAAGGTATTCCTTGGCCTTGGTGACGCAGGGCGTGGTCACGCCGAACATTGAAGCGGCGACGACCTTTTTGCCGTCTTCGCTGTCGTCGCCCTGATAGGCGCTTTTGGCGGCCCCTGTGACCGCGCCCGCGGCCAGGGAGAAGATGGTCTTTGAGATTTTGTTGATGCCGGAAATGTCGACGATGGAGTTGAGCATAAAGATGTCCTTCGGGCCGACGTATTTTGCGACGTCTCCCGAAGCGAGGGTGGAAATCATGACCTTCGGCAAGCCGACGGGCAGCTTGCGCATGGCATAGGTGCCGATGGTGGTTCCCGCGGAACCGCCCATGCTGATGATTCCGTCGATCTTGCCGGATTCATAAAGGGAAAGGGCGATCTCGCCCGCGCCTTGCATCATGGCGGTCACGGCGAAGCCGCGGTCGTTCTTTTCGACCAGCTCCGCGATGGAGTTTCCGCCGGCCTTCGCGACTTCTTCGCGCCCGATGGTCGCCTGGAAGAAGGGCTTGCCGATGATGCCGGTGTCAATAGACAAAACCTCGCAGCCCGCTTCGCGGATGCGCTCGATCAGGTAGGCGAACTCCTCGCCTTTTGTGTCGAATGTGCCCAATACTGCTATGGTCTTACTCAAATAATCGCCTCCTCAGAATGGTTGAAACAGGTAGGTGACAGAGAGACTCGGATCGCGTTTTGCACCGGGTATTCAGTTATTGCCGCCGGTTTTAAATGGGAACTAAGAATGTGAATTCCTAATAGCTTGATTGTACAAAAATGGGGATATACTGTCAAGCCGAAGCTGACGGATTGGATCGCAAAAGCAACAAAAGATCACACGGCTGCTAAAAAATCAGAAGAAAACAGGTTACTTTGCAAAGCCGGGTCCGTTATTCCTGCTCTGTGTCCTCAAGCAAAGCGATGACCTGGTCAAGCTGATTCCCGTCCAGCCTGCGCAGGTAATCCGCCACCATAAGCGGGTCCAGGACGCCTTTGCCTTGATTGGAAGCGGCAGTTTTGGACCATCTTCCCGAAACCGTGCTCTTTGTGCGTATGGCATAGGATTCGCAGTCCGAAACGATGATGTGATCGACCAGATCGATCCCAAGGGCGGAAAGGGCGGCGGATACGCTTTCCGTCGTGCGGATATCCTCCGGCGAGGGGGTGCAGTTCCCGGCCGGGTGGTTGTGAACCATAGCGACCTTGGCCGCGCCGGATTTGAGGGCGTGTTCGGCGATCAGCCGCGGATAAACGGTTACGGAATCGGGGATGCCGGCGGCAAGGCGGACAGAACGGATCAGGTTGAACCTGGCGTCCATCAATATGACGCAAAACTGCTCTGAACGTTCGCCACAAAGCAGTTCGGAGCAATAATCGCACAAATCGCCCAGGTTGTTCAGGGGTTTTTTGGCGATATTGGTCATCCTTGCCCTGCGGGCGATCTCATTCACCAGCCGGATAAAGAGCGCGGTGCCTTCACCGACGCCGTCCACCGCGCGAAGATCAATCCCCGAAGCGGCCAGCACGCCCGAAAGGGAGCCGAAGCGGTCCAACAATTTGTGGGCAAGGGGATTCGTGTTCCGCCGGGGTATACTAAAAAACAGCAGCAACTCCAAAAGCTCGTGATCTTTAAGCGAATCCGGCCCAAAGTCCTCAAAACGGTCGCGTAGGCGTTGCCTGTGTCCGTCGTACATGATTCCTCCATCTCGATTTATGAATTCAGCGGAAACCTTTGTAAAATAAAGGCCGATTGTAAAATGAAGTTGGACACTTGCAGAAAAGATCCATAGTGATATTTTCCCGTGGTAGAATGGAGTTCTCACACACCCATATCTACAAAGGAGGCAATCACTATGGACTGCCAAGAGTATACCACAGGGGAAAGAGAGCGTAAACGGGGGCAGCATTTAGGGTTGTCCGAACGTGGGGCCATACGGGTGCTACACCGACAGGGGTTCTCCCAAAGGAAGATTGCCAAAGTGGTGAACTGCTCGCCGACAACGGTAGGCAATGAGCTAAAACGAGGCACAGCGCCGCGCAAATCCAACAAAGGCCGTGCACCCTGCTATTCGGCAAAACGAGGGGAAGCGGTATACAAAGCCAATCGGCAGAGAAGCCGCAGAAGAAAAAAGTTGGGCTGCTGCCAGGATTTTCTGGACTGGGTGGTAGCGCAATTTCGGGAGCATGACTGGTCTTTTGATGCCTGCGCGGGCTATGCCAGGCGACATAAACTGTTTGCGACGGATGAGATGGTTTGCAGCAAAACACTATATAACGCGCTGTGGAGCGGAGAACTGCCACTATCTCTGACCGATATGCCCGAGGTATTGAAGCGCAAAAGCCACAAGAACAAGCCCCGGGAGAATAAGCGGATTTACGGCACCAGCATCGATGAGCGCCCGGCTGTTGCAAGCGGGCGTACCGAGATAGGCCACTGGGAGGGCGATACCGTTGTAGGGCATCGCGCAGGCAAAGAGGCTGCTATCTTGTCTCTCGTGGAAAAGAAAACCCGGCACTACATCGCCCTGCTCATCGAGGGCAAGACCAGCGAAGCAGTTATGGCGGCAATGACCGCATTGCAAGAGGAATATGGCAATCGGTTTTCCGAGGTGTTCAAGACGATTACGCTGGACAATGGTTCTGAGTTTTCTGATTTTGCAGCCGTTGAGCAATGGGGCACAAAGGTGTTTTTCGCCCATCCGTACACCTCGTGGGAGCGTCCGCAAAATGAGCGTCACAATGGCCTATTCCGCTTGTATGTGCCCAAGGGAACCTCCATGAGCAACTACTCCGCCGACTACATCCTGCGCTCGGCAGACCAGCTCAATGGTCGTCCTCGCAAAATACTGGGCTACAATACCCCCGAAGAACTCTTTGACGCCTTTCTCGATGAGCTCTACACCGCAGCCTGACGCCGCCCGGACCCGCTTCCGCACTTGCCTACGGCTCCTACTCCAGCGGAGCCGGCAACCTCACACTCCTGCGACCACGGGGGTGTCCAACTTGCACTTGCAATTTGCCTTTGTAAAATAAATGTATCACAATTGTTTGTTTGCGGCAATAAAACCTGCGTTATTTGTCGAAAATTGAAGAATCGAAGTGCTGTTTGGCGCCCAAACAAAGCTTCTGGCAAGCAAAAAAGATTTGAAAATCCCCGGACAATATGCTATACTGCAATACGTTCGGCGCGGGCTGCGTCCGGACGGCCGATCCGTTCAAGCGCGCCCGGTTTTGGGTGCGGCCCAAAGGCGGAACCGTTCATTCGTAATGGGCGGGGCCGTGTGCCGTTCATAAGTCTGAAAAAGCTTTGGATCACCGGACTTTGGGCGGGAAACAAAGACAATAAAACAGACTTGGCTTTATTTTGCGGGCGCTCAAACCGAATCAGATTACACAGGATCAAAAGGCTGCTGGTGTGGCTCAACGGCAGAGCACGTCACTCGTAATGACGGGGTTGTGAGTTCGATTCTCACCACCAGCTCCAACAAAAAAAGTCCCGGGCACAAAACGTCCCGGCCTTTTTTATTTGGCAATCGTTTTTGTCCTTAATGCAATGAAATCCTTGCTTGGCAGCCCTTGGGACCCACGCCGGCGCGGCGCTGTTGACGGTAATGGCCGCGGAGCTGCCGAAAGGCGCCGGCCTTCCCAGACGCATCCCGGGGCCATTCGCCTGCGCCGTGGCCCTGGCCGCGCTGCCGGCCGCGAACGCCGTTGCCGGCGCGCCGGGCCTGCCCGTGCCGGGGTTATGCGCGCGTGCGCCCCGTTGGCCGCAAGCGGCGGGTATGACGCGGTAGAAGCGGCCAAGCCGCCCGATGGAAGAGTACGCCGCATGAAAAAAGCAGCCCCGCCGGTTTTATTGCCGGCGGGGCTGCTCTCCTTAAAACGGACTGTTGAGAGTGGGCCGCGCCTAAAGGACGCGGCCCTTCGATTCGGGCAGTGCGCTATTTAGCCTGAGACAGGGCGTCCTTCACGGCCTCGATGATGCCCCTGCTGGTCATCGTGGCGCCAGACACGGTATCAACCTCCGCACTTTGGGATTCCAAAATTGCGGCGGGGATCCGTTCAAGCGCCGGTTCGCAGATTCCTGCCGTTTCCATGTGGCTCAGAACTTCAATGGCGGAAATCGTGTCGCCGTCCAATTTGACTTTTACGGTGATGGTTCCGCCCATCCCCTGACCTTTGCCGATGTATTCGTTATCCCCCGCGACGAATTCCGGTGCGGAAGGCGCGTCGGGATCATTGCCGGGCGTATAGATGAGGTTGGGCTCCGCCTTTCCCGGTATGACGGGCAGCTCGGCTTTGGGAGCGGCGGCGTTTGTTCCCGCGATCTGGCCATAAACGATGCATTCGGACATGTTTCCGCCGCCCTGGTACAAGTTCGCGGTGATACCGCCAAGCTCGCCCGCGGAATAAAGATTGGGAATGGGGTTGCCGCTGGCATCCAGAATTTCCGCCTTCTCATTGCGCTTCGGGCCGCCCTGGGTGTTCAGCATCAGCGGCATCAGCTCGATCGCGTAATAGGGCCCTTCAGAGAGGGCAACCATGGACGAGGCGTTCCGTTTGAAGGCAAGATCTTTTCCCGTTTCGGCAAAGCCGTTGTAAACCTCAACCGTGTCAACAAGGTTGGGCATGTTCAGCAGCTGTGCAAGGGCTTCCAGCGTGTCGGCGGACTGCACCTGGGGCTGGAATTTTTCGAAGATGGCTCCCGTCTGGTCGAACGTTTCCTTTTGGGCCTGGTCATACACCAGGTAGTATTTGCTGGGGAATATGGGGTGATGCCAGGAGCCGCTCAAATAGATGTGCCCGTGGCGCGGCCAATAATCTTCCGCGATAAAACGGTCGCCCGCGTTGTCGGCCAAGATAAGGCTTCCGTTTTTATAATGGGAAGGAATGATCATCAGCGAAGCGTGTTCATCCTCGTCCACCACAAAGGACGAGCCGCCGTAGCCTGCCACGCCTTCCCAGATTTCCATGTGCCACAGGTCGGCGCCGACTTCCATCGCCATTTTGATGCCGTCGCCGGTGTTATACAGAGAACCGGCCACCGCGGCGCTCGACAACCCAAGATAGGTCTCGCGCATTTCGTCGTTGTTCTCAAAGCCGCCGGTGGTCAGCACCACGCCGTTTTTCGCGCGGATGTTGACGAGCTTGCCCTGCTTTTCGATCTGCACGCCGATGATCGCTTTGGAGATCGGGTCCTGGATCAGGTGTTTGCCCGGTGCTTCATACCAAACGTCGATCATGTCCGGGCGGTCCATCACATCCTGCCGCATGACGTTCCACAGCGCGGAATTGCTGATCCCGGGGGAAACCGTCACAAGATCGATGGTCTCCCAGCCCTCCAACTCGGGGTATTCGGGGATGGCGGGGGCAACGATGGGGTTTTCCCTTCCGCTGTATACGGTTTCTACGCCGTAATCCTCCTGCAGCGTTTTGCGCATGTTCAGCAGGCCGTCTACAAACACTTCAATACTGGCCTCGGGGAATTCGTTGTTTCCCGCAAGCGCGCGGTAATACTTCATGCCGTTTTCCTTGTCGTCCACTGTGACGACAAGCTGCCCGCAGTAACGGGTGTTGCCGCCCTCGTGGCCTTCGGGGGCTTTTTCCGTCAGCAGCACCTTTGCTCCGGCGCGGGCCGCATAGGAGGCGGCGACGGCGCCCGCGCCGCCGAACCCTACCACGACGACGTCATACTCGCCATCCCAGGCGATCGTATCGGCAAATGTAATGGATTCCTTTTCGACTGAATCCGGGGCATTCGTTACAGCATCGGGGGATTCGCCCTCCGGCTGCTGGGCGTCGGGCTGTGAACAGCCGCCGAATACCGATAGCATCAGCACAACGACCGTCAGCAGAGACAATATGCGTTTTCCCATGAACCATTCCTCCTCGCTAAATTAGACACTTGTCCAATTAAACTGGACTAGTGTTCCTAAATAAATATATAACAACCTGATTTGGAAGTCAAGGTCCTGTCGTTGCCTTGTTTACGCTGCTATGCTAAAATTAAAAATAAATAAGAGGGTAAAAGAGGGTGTATTTTGATATCTAAATTCGGAAAGACGCATCAAACCATCGTAAAAAACACGATTGAACTGATTGGGAAATACGGCTATGAGAATGTCACGGTAGAATCCATATGCACCGCCTCGAAAATCGGCCGTTCCACTTTTTATAATCACTTTAAGAGTATAGACGACCTGATTGAAGAGCATTTCACCCTTGCGGAACAGATATCGCCGGAGCAGCTGGCGTGGATATTGTCCGCGCCCACGGCTTACGAAAAAGCGATACGCGTGCAGCTGAATTTTATACAGGAATCCCAGGGGCCTTACAGGGTCGCCCTGTATAACCTCAATTTGTGTTCGTACTTGAAAAAGGCGTGCAAGGACAATTTGGACCGGAGCCAGCACATGAAGCGGGTGCTTTTGCCCCTGATCCAGCAGGCTAAGGACAATGGCGAGATCCGCAACGAACTGGACGCCGAGCAGATCTGCGACGCGGCCATCATGATCCATTGGGGAAACCTGTTTATGTGGGGAATTTCGAATGGGACTTTTGAGCGGGTGGAGTCGATCAAAAGTGCGCTGGAGGCGCTTTACCAGCCAAACGTGAGCCTCTAGAAGCACAACAAAACGCCCGTCAGGATACCGGTGCATGTATCGGGGGGCGTTTTTTTAAAATTGGGCCGCCGCCGCGAACGCTTTTTGCGCAATTTGGCTGCAATCCGCATGGTGTGTGTTTTTTTCTGCGTCCAAAAGCTTTATCCAAGGGTGAAAGGTTTAGAAAAAAACCTTGCGGGCCTCTGGTCGACAAGGGCGCTGCGGGATTTAATTCTTTGTCTCATTTTTGGGGCCAGTTCAAAACCGACTGGTCCTTTTTTTATGGGCATATTCAGACAAGTTTCCACTATCCCGCGTATCCCGCGGCCGCGGATCAGAAAAGGAGATGCGCCGCCATCACGGCGAGGACCGAGCCCAGCACAACCAGCGCAAGGGGAATCCTGTTCCAGGCGAGCAGCACGGCGGCAAGCCCGCCCACCGCGCCGATGTACCAGTTTGCCGGATCCACGGAAAAGATGCCGGGAAAAACCAGGGCGGACATGGCGGTATACGGGATCATCTTCAGGAATTTTTCGGCCCTGGGGCCGAAACGGAATTTTTTCCAAAAAGCGGCGGGCAGCGCCCGGGGAATGTAAGTCGCCAAAGCCATGCCCAGGATCGCCAGAAAAACCTCAAGCCTCATTCGATTCACCCGCCTTTGCATCCGGATCGGCAAAGAAAACGCCTGCGCCCGCGCAGATCAAGGTGGAAAGGATCAGCGCCCAGCTGGAAGCGATGAAAAGGGAAAGCAGGGAATTGACGGCCGCCGTCAGCGCAACAAGCAGCACCAGCCGCGCGCTGCGCTTGACGCCGGGCGTCAGCAGGCCCAGAAACATCGCGTAAAGGGCGATCCCCAGGCTGGCGGAAAGGATTTCCGGCAAAAAGAGCGCGGCAACAGCCCCGACGGCCGAACCCCCGACCCAGGAGGAATAGGTGGCGGTAATCAGGCCGAGGAAGAAGGGGGCGTTCAGGTGTTCCTCGCTTTCGGTGGTGAAGACGGCGAAGGATTCGTCCGTCACGCCGAAAGCGGCAAGGAGCCTGGTTTTCAGCTTCGCGTTTTTCATGCGGCCAAAGACACAGGCGCTCATGATCACATGCCGGAGGTTCAGGATAAAGGTCGCGACGATGATCGCCGCGATGCCCGCGCCCTGGGCAAACATTCCGGCGGCCATCATCTGGCTTGCCCCGGCAAAGACCGAAGCGGACATAAACACCGTTTCAAAGACCGAAAGACCCGCCTGCCGGGCCATGATCGCGTAGGCGATGCCCACGGGAACATACCCGAGGACCACGGGGAACCCCGCCCTTAATCCCGCCAGGTATTGCTGCTTGCGTGACATGTTTTTCTCCCGTTCAAAAAGTATAAAAAATAAGCCATTCTGCGAAAAAGCGCATGGCATAGCTTCAGAATTATGTGTTTTTCATTATAATCCGGCAGCCCGAATCGCACAACCATAAAATGCGTTTTGTTTGCCCGAGCGGAAACGCTTTTTGCCGGGTTTTTCCCGACGGGCGTTTCAAAAAGCGGTCAATAGGGCGCCTTGTTCGCTTTGATGTGTGGCGGGGCCGCGTTTTATACAACAAAATACATTATTTTATAGCATATTATTGCGTGGGCATATGCGTCATGATATACTGTTCACAATAGTGATTTATTTTGAAAAACATATCGGTGGCGCGGCAGACACTATCCGTCCGCGCGGCCGGTTGGGGGATTAGGGTATTGCGTCGTAAAACCTCTGACGGGCTTTCCAGGCGGGAAAGCAGGATCGCCGCCCATTTTCCGAAAAAGTCCGTAAGGCGGCGAATGCTCGTGTTGGCGCTGGTCTTTCTGGGCTGCTTTTTTGTTTCTTTTTCCATCGGAAGATACGGCGTTCCGCTGCCCGAACTCATCAAGATCTTTACAAGCAAAATTTTCGAAATCGGAAAAACCTGGACAGACAATATGGAGCGCGTGGCGATCAACATCCGCCTGCCGCGCATCCTGGCCGCCTCGCTGATCGGCGCCGCGCTTTCCGCCGCGGGCTGCGTTTATCAGGGGATGTTCAAAAACCCGATGGTCTCGCCGGATGTGCTCGGCTCCTCCGCCGGGGCGGGCTTTGGCGCCGCTTTGGGGATCATGCTCGGCCTGGGGTATGCGGGGACTTCCGTCCTTTCCTTTGCTTTGGGGCTTTTTGCCGTGCTTTTTGCGATGTCCCTGGCCTCCCGCTTTAAAGAAAGCCCGGTTTTGGGCATGGTGCTGGCGGGCATCATGATCGGCTCGCTGTTTCAGGCGATGACGTCGTACCTCAAGCTGGTGGCAGACCCGACAGACCAGCTCCCCGCCATCACCTACTGGCTGATGGGCAGCCTTTCGAACATCCGCATGGGCGATCTTTACGTGCTGGCGCCCGTCATGCTCGTCGGCTTTGTCCCGCTGTTTTTGCTGCGCTGGCGGCTGAACGTGGCCACCCTTGGGGACGAGGAGGCAAAGGCCCTCGGGGTGAACATCAAACTCCTTCGCGGCATCGTCGTATTCTGCGCGACGCTTTTGACCTCGTCCTCCGTCGCGGTGTCCGGGCTGATCGGCTGGGTGGGCCTGGTAATCCCCCATTTCGCCCGGCAGCTCGTGGGCTGCGATTACAGAACGCTGCTCCCCGCGACCATGCTGATGGGGGCGTCCTTTCTCATCGTTGTGGACAATATCGCCCGCTCGATCATCACCAGCGAGCTTCCCATCGGCATCCTCACCGCCTTTGTGGGCGCTCCGTTCTTCCTTTATCTCTTCTTCTCCGGCAAAAGGAGGCGCACATGAACGCGATCTGCGTAGACGGCCTTCAGTTCTCCTATGGCAGGCAGCAGGTGTTGAACGGCGTGACCTTCAGCGTCAGGCGGGGCGAGATGGTCTTCATCCTCGGCAAAAACGGCGCGGGCAAATCCACGCTGTTCAAATGCATCCTCGGCCACATCAAAAAGGCGGGCGGCGCGATCGAGATCGCCGAGGCCCCGCTGGAAAGCTACAATCCGCGCGCTTTGGCCAAGCGGGTGGCGTATATCCCCCAGGCCGGCGCGCCGACCTATAACTACACCGTGCGCCAGATGGTGACGATGGGCCGGACGGTGCATCTGCCGCCTTTTTCCTCCCCGACCAAAAAGGACGACGCCATCGTTTCCGAAGCTTTGGAAAGGATGGACATCCTGGAGCTTGCGGAAAAAGGCTTTGACGAGATCAGCGGCGGCGAGCGCCAGCTCGCGCTGATCGCGAGGGCCCTGGTCCAGCAGGGGAATATCCTGCTGATGGACGAGCCCACCTCGAACCTGGATTACGGCAACCAGCTCCGGGTGCTGCAGCGCGTCAAGGCGCTGACCGGATCGGGGCTGACCGTGCTGGTCACCTCCCACAATCCCCAGCACGCTCTGCATTTCGGCGACAGGGTACTCGCCCTGGAAGGCGGGGCCGTCAGGGCCTTCGGCGCGCCGAAGGACGTGCTGGAACCTGGCCTTGTGCGCGCCCTTTACGGCGTTGACGTTGAGTTTTCCCACCATGGGGAAGAGATCGTCATCCTTCCCAGGCTGAACGGGGAGCAAAAAGGCGATGCCGGGGCATCCTCCCCGATGGGCGGCTGAACCATTCCGCTCCTCATGAGCGCGAATTTCCCCGTTTGTTCCCTTCGCACTTTCAACGCACGGTTTGAATCCGGGAGACAGTTCAATGATGTTTTTATGGAATCCGGACATGGTCCGCTTTATGAAAGACGCCTCCGAGCACACGGAATACCACGCCGCCCTTGCCGAAAAAATACTGAAACGGCTGGGGCCGGCCCCAACGGTGCTGGACGCGGGCTGCGGCCTTGGGTATCTTTCTCTCGCCCTTTCGAAGGGTGCGGCGCTGGTGGCCGCGGTGGATAAAAACCCCGCGCCTTTGGCCGTGCTCAAAGAAAACGTCGAAAAACGCGGGATAAAGAACATCCTGCCCCTCTGCGCGGACCTTGAGGCGCTTGAGCTTCCCGGTCCGCTCTCCGCAGCCGTGTTTTGCTTCTGCGGGGACGGGCGGCTGGTTTTTGAAACCGCGGGGCGCCTGAAGGCGGCCAAGGCCTTCGCCATCGGCGGCGTCAAAGGCCACCGGGAGCCGGACAGGGAAAGCATCGGCGAGCTTTTAAAAAGGCTCAAGGTCCCCCATGAGGAGGAAGTCTTCGAGCTTTCGCTGGACCAGCCCTTCCGCTCGGAAGAGGACGCCCTGCTTTTTTTCCGCACTTACCATGAAAAGGAACCTTATTCCCAGATGGTTTCGGAAGAATTCCTGTCGCGGCTAAAAAGCGGCCGGGAAGGGGAGTTCCCGTTCCTTTTGCCGATTGGGAAGCGGCTTTGCATGACTGTGTTCAATCCGGCGGATGCGCCTGATTTAATGGAACCAAAGCTACGCAAAACGGAGGAAGAATGAAAATGAACAGAAAACTGGCCCTGTTTCTGGCGCTTGCTCTGATCCTTGGCCTTATTGCGGGCTGCTCCGGCACACAAGGCGCGGACGCTCCCGCAGACACGACGCCAAACCAGCAGGCGGACACCCCCGAAACCCCGGCAACGCCGGACGAGACCCCAAAAAGCGAAACCTTTATTTTCACCGATTCCTGCGGGCGTGAGGTAGAGCTCCCCACAACCATTGCGAAGGTTGCGCCCAGCGGCTCCGTCGCCCAGATGATCCTTTACACCGTCGCCCCCGACACGATGGTGGGCTGGAGCAGCAACCCCGGCGGCCAGACCGCGGACTACATCCCCGAAAAATACCGCAATCTGCCCGAATTCGGCCAGTTTTACGGCAGCAACGTCACCTTGAACCTGGAGGCCCTCATCGCGGCGGAGCCCCAGGTCATCATCGACCTTGGCGACATGAAGAAAACCCATAAGGAGGATATGGACGACATCCAGGCCAGAACGGGGATCCCCACGATCTTCATCGAAGCGAATCTGGACACCTTCCCCCAGGCCTACCGCACCCTTGGCGAGCTGCTGGGCTGCGAGGAAGCCGCGGAAAGCATCGCGAACTATATCGAAACCACCGTTGCGGATACGCGGGCCGTCGCTGCCACGATCCCCGAAGACAAGCGGGTCACGGTCATGTTCGGCACCGGCGAATCCGGGCTGGACTGCAACGCGAAGGGCTCCATCCACGCGGACGTCATCGAGCTTGTGGGCGCTGAAAACGCCGTGGTGGTGGAGGAGGTTTCCGGCAAGGGCGGCGGGAACACGATCAGCCTTGAGCAGGTCATGGTCTTCGACCCGGACGTGATCCTCTTTGCGTCCGGCGGCCCCTTTGCCGCCGTTGGCGGAGACGCGGCCTGGGGAGCGGTTCGCGCGATCAGGGAAAACAGGTATTACGAGATACCCATGGGCCCGTACAACTGGCTGGCAAGCCCGCCTTCCGTCAACCAGATCGTGGGCATCAAGTGGCTGGCGGAGCTTCTTTACCCCGATTATTACGATTACGACGTGGCCAAGGAAACCAAGGAGTTCTACTCCCTGTTCTGGCACTATGAGCTGACGGACGCGGAGGTCGACGCTTTCCTCCAGAATTCGATCGGCAAGGCAAACTGAAATTCCGAAAGTGAAGAAAAAGACCCCGCGCGGCTTCAAGAAGCTGCGCGGGGCTTTTTAGGTTAAGGTGGTTGTTTCAACGGGCCTGACGGACGGCCGGTCTTAGCCGCAACCGCAACCGCAACCGCAGCCGCAGCCGCAGCGGGAGTCCAGCAGGTTGTCGAGGAGCTCGCTATTTCCGTTGCCGTCAAACAGGCAGGACAGCAGGAGGAGCAGAAGTATCAAATCACAGATACTGTTGTTGTTATCGTTGTTGTTGCTATTGCCGCACATAGAGTGTTGCCTCCGGTTTTCGTATTAGAAGGGAGTGTCTGCCCTCCCACTGCATGATATGAATGGATGCCATTTGTTGTTACAATGATGGCTGTCACCGGCTTTAAACACAGCGCCAACGCAGCCCGAACCGGGCGATTTGACAGATATTTAACCCTGCATGGTGCTTGCCATTTTTCTCGGGAGATGTATAATACAATTAAACAATTGCTTAATTCTTGATTGGTGAGGTATGAACGATGAATAAGATACCGGTATGCGCCCCGGAGCATATTGAAGAACTCAGGCATCACGGGCACGGCCATCACCCGATGCCCTCCGAGGATGATTTTTTTGACGCGGCCGAGGTGTTCCGCCAGCTTTGCGACGGAACCAGGCTGAAGCTTTTGTGGCTGCTTTCCGGCGGCGAGATCTGCGTCTGCGATTTGGCGGACACCCTGGGGATCACCGCGCCCGCGGTTTCCCACCACCTGCGTTCCCTGCGCCAGACCGGGCTGATTTCCTACCGCAGGGTGGGCAAGGCGGTCTATTATTCCCTGGCGAAAAACGACGCGGGAAGGCGGGTGCGCCATATGCTGATCGACGCCCTGGCTGGCGGAATACAAACGGGAGAGACGAACCATGAGTAAGGAAAAAAGGTGCTGCGCGGCCTGCGCTTTGCTCGAGGGGGAGGTGTGCGGCCTGAACGATAACCACGGCCACGATCATGATCACGAACAGGGCCACAGCCATGATCGTGACAATCACTGCCACAGTCATGCAGATCACGCGCATGGCCACGGCCATGGAACGGATTCCGGCTGTGGCTGCGGTCATGACCATGACCATGATGACCACGACCACGGTCTGAAAGGCGAACTGCCGCTGATCCTGCTTGGGGCGGCGGTGCTTGTTGCCGCAGTTTTGACCCGTTCCGTCGGGCCCGGCTGGATCTCCCTTTCGCTGTTCCTCGCTTCCTACGCGATGCTGGGATTCGGCGTTCTTCGGGAGGCTGTAGAAAACCTGTTCCAGGGCTCGGTTTTTGACGAGAATTTTCTGATGAGCGTCGCCACCATCGGCGCCCTTGCCATCGGCGAATACCCCGAAGCCGTGGCGGTCATGCTGTTTTACCGCGTGGGCGAATGGTTCGAGCAGCTGGCCGTTCAGCGCAGCAGAAAGGCGATCCGGGACGCCATCGACCTTCGGCCGGAAAGCGTTCTGAAGCTGGTGGACGGCAAAACCGTCGAAGTTCCGCCGGAAACGATTGCCGCCGGGGATCTGCTCCTCGTCCGCCCGGGGGACAGGATCGCCCTGGACGGTGTGGTAATTTCCGGCCGCGGGTCTGTGGATACCTCCGCCGTAACCGGCGAGCCCCTGCCTGTGGACGTTGCCGAGGGCGATTCGCTGATCTCCGGCTGCATCAATCTGGACGGCGCGATCACCATGGCGGCGACGGCGCCCCTTTCCGAATCCACTGCCACGAGGATTTTAGAGGCCGTGGAGCACGCCCAGCAGAACAAGCCGAAGATCGACCGGTTCATTAAAAAATTTGCCCGGGCATACACGCCCGTGGTCTGCGCCCTCGCCCTGACGGTGGCGGTCGCGCCCCCGGCGCTGGGTCTGGGGGAATGGAAGGATTGGATTTACCGGGCTTTGCTGTTTTTGGTGGCCTCCTGCCCCTGCGCCATCGTGCTTTCCGTTCCGCTCACCTATTTTGCGGGGCTGGGGGCGGGCGGCAAAAAGGGCATCCTGTTTAAGGGCGGCTCCACCCTTGAGGGGCTGAGCGGCGTGAAGGCCGTGGTGCTGGACAAAACCGGCACGCTGACAAAGGGCGTGCCCGCCGTCGGCGCCGTTGTTTCGGAGGACCCGGACGAAACGCTCAGGATCGCGGCGGACGCCGAGCGCCATTCGACCCACCCCGTGGCGGCCGCGCTGCGCAGCGCCGCAAAGGAAAAAGCGCTGCCAGCGGCGGAGCCGAAAAGCGTTGCCGAGCTGGCGGGAAGAGGCATCGTCGCCCAGCTTATGGAGGGCGAGGCGGTCGTCGGCACCGTCGCGCTGTTGGAAGAAAAAGGGATCGCCGCGCCAAAGGACGCGCCGGGGGTGCTGGTGGCTCTTAATGGTAAATTCCTGGGCGGCGTCACCATCGAGGACGAGTTGAAATCCGGCGCGAAGCAGGCCGTTGGCCGCCTGAAATCCATGGGGCTTTCGGTCCACATGTTCTCCGGCGATTCCGAGGACAACGTGCGAAAAGTCGCCGCGGAAACCGGCGTGGACGGCGCGCACGCAAGGCTTCTGCCGGACGGCAAGCTGAGTCTGATGGAATCCCTGCGCAAAAAAGCCGGACCCATTCTATTCGTCGGCGACGGCATCAACGATGCGCCGGTGCTGGCCGGGGCGGACGTGGGCGGCGCGATGGGCGGCGGCGCGGACGCCGCGATCCAGGCGGCGGACGTGGTGTATATGACCGGCGCCGTGGATTCGATCCCGGCCTCGATCTTTCTGGCAAGGCGCACGCAAAAGATCGCGGCGCAAAACGTCGCCGCCGCTCTTGCCATCAAGGCCGCCGTGCTCGTCCTTGGCCTTTTCGGGGTGGCGTCCCTCTGGTGGGCGGTGTTCGCGGACGTGGGGATGGCCCTTATCTGCACGCTGAACGCGCTGCTGGCGTTTCGGGATTGACCAAAGTGAATGAATGTTAACAATACGCTTCCCTGTCTATGCTATAATAATGAAAAAGCTTAACCAAAGCGGTATCATCCGAACCCGCCTTGCGGGGCGTATTGTTTGCACCTGGCTGTGTTATCCTCCTCGGCGGGCGGCCCCCGTCGTCGTCTGGCCTTGCCAGCCGCGGAAATCCGCTCCCGCAAGGTCGAAGATTTTTGAGGCCGCGGGCCGTTTTGGTGCAAGGCGAAGGCCCGCGGGAAGGCCGGACGCCTTTTTTCGGGCCGACAACACCGCGCCAGGGCGGCCCGCGGCCTCAAAAACGGGTTCGAATGATATCGCTTTGGTTAGCTGTGGAGGTAGGCAGTGAGCGGGTCCGCTTATGAAATTGCCGCGCTGGCGATGCGCTTCTGGTTCACCGCGCTGATGGTGTTCCTTCTTTGGCGCATCATCCGCGCGGTTTTGCGCGATTATTCGGCCCAACGCACCGCAAAGAAGGCGGATACGGGCTATTCCCTGGGAATGCTCGAGGTCGTGGGGCCGGAATTGGACGATCGGGGCAAAATCCATCCCCTTTACGGCAGGCGCTTCGCGCTGAAGCGGGAAAACCGCGTCGGCCGGGCGGCAAGCGCGGACATCCGCATCAATCACGGCAAAATCGCGCCGTATCAGGCCAGCATTTTCCAAAAGGGGAACCGGGTACTGCTGTCGGATTTTGGCGGGAAGCACGGCGTGTTCCTCAACGGCGGCCGCATCCGGGAGGATACCCCCCTGGTGGACGGGGACGAGATCACGATCGGCGGCGTGGAATTCGTGCTGCACCTGATGGCCGCGGGCCAGGGCGGAAGGGCTGTGGAAGAACGCCGCAGCCGCAGAAAGCCGGCGGAGGACGGCGGCCCTGCCGAATTCTTTGAACCCCAGGAAGCCGAAACGGACGAAGATTGGGGCGGAGAAGAGGATTCCGGCTGGGCCCGGTACGCCCCGGAGGATGAGCAGGACGGCGAAGCGGCGTATGATTCCGGGGACGGCGAAGACGGCGAAACAGCATACGATGCGGAGGACGAGGAGGATTACGAGCCGGAGGAACCGCCGAAATCAAGGCGGAAAAGGAGGTGGCGCCGTTGAAAAAGAGCAGAACCGGCGGCCTTTTGTCCCTGATCATGATCTTCGAGCTTTCCGCCTTCGGCCTTTTAGCCTTTCGGGACGGCGGGGTGGACCCGGACGCTTTCATCACGGCGGGGATCCTCTTTCTGGTGCTGGCGGGGAGCTACGCCCTGCTCACCGCCGCCTTCAAGCATCTGGACGGCTTTTTGCTGGTGATCGTGTATACGCTGATCTCCCTTGGCATGGTGGTGCAATACCGCATCAACCCGGACATCGCCTATAAGCAGCTCATCGCCGTGGCGGTCGGCGTGGCGGCGATGGCTTTCATCATGATCTTCTTCCGCAGGCTGGAGAAGATCGATAATATGAAGCTCTGCGCCGTGGTGATGATCGGCTCGGTGCTGTTTTTGGCGCTGCCCCTGGCCATCGGCTCGGTCCAGGGCGGGGCGAAAAACTGGATCGACCTGGGGTTTTTCTCCCTTCAGCCCGGCGAGCTGGTCAAGATCGCGCTGATTTACGCCCTGGCGGTTTACCTGAGCGAGCGGACCAAGCTGAAAAAGCTGATCCCCGCCGGGGTTTTCGTGCTGGCGCTGATGGCGCTGCTGGTGGCTGAAAAGGACCTTGGGGCGGCATTGATTTACGCCGGGGTGATCGCCGCGATGTATTACGCGGCGACGGGCAACGTCTGGATCACCGCCGCAGGGATCGGCGCGGGGGCCGGGGCCGCGGTGCTTTGCTACGCGCTGTTTTCCCACGTGCGCGCCCGGGTCGCGGCCTGGAAAAATCCCTGGTCCAGCTATTACGGCGGCGGCTACCAGATCGCCCAGGGGCTGATGGCCATTGCCAGCGGCGGGCTTTTTGGCCTGGGGCTGAACCTCGGCACGCCGAAGGTCATCCCCGCGTACCACACGGACTACATCTTCGCCGTCATCTGCGAGGAGATGGGCATCATCGTCGGCCTTTGCGTGATCGCGCTCTATGTGATCCTGCTGATTCGGGGCATGTCCATCGCCCTGGGGTCCGCGGACCGGTTTTCCGCCCTTTTAGCCCTGGGGTGCACGGTTTACATCGCGCTGCAGGCCTTTATCATCCTCGGCGGCATCATCAAGCTGATCCCGCTGACGGGGGTGACGCTGCCCTTTGTCAGCTACGGCGGCAGTTCTATGCTGACGGGGCTGATCGCCGTGGCGCTGTTGCAGGTGGTGGCCGCCCAAAACGGCAGAAGGAGAGAGGGGGAGACGGAGTTTTGAAAGCCTTCAGAAAAAACGCCCGGGCGGTGTTCATCGTCACCCTGGCTTTATTCCTGCTGCTTTGCGGTTATTTTGTTTACGCCCTTCGCACTTACGGCGCCCGCTGGCAGACCAACCCCTATAACGTGCGCGTCCAGAACCAGAAAAGCTCCGTGATTGCCGGGGACATCAAGGACCGTAACGGCGTCGTGCTGGCCACCACGGACGCAGAGGGCAACCGGATCTACGCGGACAGCAAAACCCTGAGGAAGGCCCTGGCCCACGTCACCGGGGACAATTACGGACTTACGGGAACGGGGGCGGAGAGCTTCTTCGCCAATTACCTTTTGGGGATGGACGCCGGGCTTTTCGAGATCATCGGCAACGCCTTTTCCGGCGCGAAGCAGCGCGGGAGCGACGTGGTGCTCACCGTGGACGCGGAGCTGACGAAATACGCCTACGGCCTGCTCTCCGGCTATTCCGGCGCCATCGTGCTGATGAACTACAAAACCGGCGAAATCCTGCTCATGACCAGTTCCCCCGCGTTTGACCCGAAAACGGTGATCGAATACCTTCCGGACGCGGACGGCAACGCGAAGGAGGACGACGGCGCCCTGGTCAACCGCGCGACCGCCGGGCAGTACACGCCGGGCTCGGTGTTCAAGATCATCACCGCAGCGGCCGCCCTGCGCTATCTTCCAAACGCCATGGACCTGACCTTTGAATGCGGCGGCCCCCTGGCCTTTGGCAAGGATACCGGCGCCTTTTTGGAGGAGGTGGACACCACCCCGGAACAGGATAAGGAAAACAGGAAGAACCCGGATTTCGTTTCGGACTACCTGTACGTCCGGGATTACCAGTCCTCCTACCACGAGACTCTGACCCTCAAGCAGGCCTTCGCCAAATCCTGCAACGTCTCCTTTGCCCGGCTTTCAATGCTGCTGGGGGCGGAGCGCATCAGCAGCATGGCCCAATCCTTTGGGATCGGGGAGGATTTCACCTTTTCAGACGTCGCCCTTTACCCCGGTTCCTACGTCAAGGGGGCGAACCAGTACGAAACCGCCTGGTCCGCCGTCGGCCAGTACAAGGACGTTATGACCCCCCTGAACCTTTGCATGATTTCCGCTTCCATCGCGAACGACGGCGTGATGATGGAGCCGAAGCTCTTGAAGCGCGTGGTCAACAGCGCGAATTACATCACCAATTCCCTGAAAACCACGGTCTATTCCACGCCTTTGAGCAAGGCCGAGGCGGAACTGATGCGCGAGCTGATGGAAGCCGTGGTCAAGAGCGGAACGGGAACCTCCGCCGCCATTTCCGGCTACACCGTGGGCGGCAAAACCGGCACCGCCCAAACGGGCAGGGAAGAGGACGACGCCTGGTTCACCGGCTTCGTGTACGACGACGACCATCCCTACGCCATCGCCGTCATCGTCGAGCAGGGGGGCAGCGGCGGGTCCGTCGCGGCGCCCATCGCCCAAAAGGTGCTGAAAAAGGCCATCGCCCTGGGGTGAACCGAACGTCGGGGCCCGGCGCGCCCGAACCCGGCGGAACACCGGGGAAAGTATCGTCAGGCAAAAAAGCAGAAAAATCTCCGCCTGGAATTTCTCTGCTTTTTTGGTTGAATTCGGTTATGATAGATGTAAATTGCGAAAATAACGCTTTTTTCGGCAAACGGGAGGGAAACGCATGGGCGATTTTGAAAGGGCAATGTCCGTGATGGCGGAGCTGTTTGGGAAGGATTGCGCCTTCGCGTTGGCGACGGCCGGCGAAAACGTGCCTTCCGTCCGGATGGTGGATATGTATTATGAGAACGGCGCGTTCTATGTGGTCACCTATGCGAATTCCAGAAAAGTCAGGGAACTGGAAGCGAACGAGCGGGTTGCGATGTGCGCCCAAGCGCATCGGTTCAGCGGCGCCGCGCGAAACATCGGGCATCCGCTGCGCCCGCAAAACGCGGCGATCCGGCAAAGCCTGACAAGGGTTTTCGCCCCGTGGTATTTCAAGCACAACGACGAGGGCGACGAAAACATGTGCTATGTGAAGATCGAGCCGCGCCGGGGGTTCTTTTATCAGAACGGAACCGGATACGACGTGGATTTTGAAAACAAAGAAGTAAAATCCTTCCCCTTCGTCTTCGACGCCGTTCTTCCCGAATAACAGGCAAAGGCCAAGTCCCGCAGCGGGTGACAAAAGGGGATCTCCCGCCCCGCAAAGCGCTTTCCCCCGCGGGCATCCATTGGACGCCCGTTTCACAATCCTTGCGGATACAACCTTAAACATGTATACTCACGTAAAGGAGCGGCACTGAATGTATGACTTTGAAACATTGATTTCCCGGGAAGGAACGGGCGCGGTCAAGTGGGACGCTTCCAGAACCACGGACGGCATGCACCCGATCGGCGTGATGCCTTTTTCCGTCGCGGATATGGAATTCGCCTGCGCGCCCGAGATCCTTTGCGCGCTGCGCCAAACCCTTGATGCGGGCATATTGGGCTATACCGCGCCGAACGAGGCGTATTACGCCGCGGTCTGCTCCTGGATGCAAAGGCGGCACGGCTTTCGCGTCCGGCCGGAATGGGTGGTGCCGACCTACGGCGTGGTCAGCGCCCTTTATTCCTGCGTCCGCGCGCTGAGTGCGGAAGGCGACGGGGTAATCATCCAGACCCCGGTTTACCCGCCCTTTCAATCGGCGGTGCTGGAAAACAACAGAACGCTTTTTGACTGCCCCCTCGTCCGGACGGGCGGCAGGTGGCAAATGGACTTTGCGGCGCTGGAAAAGGCGGCAAAGCGGCCGGAAGTGAAGCTTGCCATCCTTTGCAGCCCCCACAACCCCGTCGGCCGGGTCTGGAGTGTGGACGAGCTTTCCCGCTACGCCCAAATCTGCATGGAAAACGGCGTCATCGTCGTATCGGACGAGATCCATTTCGATCTGATCCTGCCGGGCCATAAGCACACGGTTTTTTTGAACGTGCCGGGGGTCATTCCCGCAAAATGCGTGGTCTGCACCGCGCCCAGCAAAACCTTTAACCTCGCCGGGCTGACGACCTCAAACATCGTCATTCCCGGCAAAACCCTGCGCAAAGCCTTTGAGGAGCAATACGGCAACGACACCTCGGGCTATATTTCCGCCCTGGGCGTTCCCGCCTGCACCGCGGCGTACAATCAGGCCGAAGGCTGGCTGGACGGGCTGATCGCCCATATTGCCGAAAACACCAGGGCCGCGGCGGAATTCCTGAGGGAAAAGTTCCCGAAGGTGGAGATCGACTTGCCGGAAGGCACCTATCTGATGTGGATGGATTTTTCAAAGATGGGGATGACGGAAGCGGAACTGGACCGCTGGCTGTTCGACGAGGCGCTGTTTTTCGTCGGGGACGGAAGGCCCTTCGGCCCTTCGGGCGCGCTGCACAGGCGGCTGAACCTCGCCTGCCCCGGATGGGCGCTGACGGAAGCCCTCGTCAGGATGGACGAAGCCGCGAACCGGCTGGGAATCAAAAGATAGATTTTTGGACGGAAGGTTCGCAAACGAACCGCAATCATGATGGAGGTACGCAAACGATGGCCGATTGTTTTGACAAAAAGCTCGTGATATTCGATCTGGACGGCTGCCTGGTGGATACCGGCGGAGAGATCGCCCTGATGGTGAACACCGTGCGGCAAAGGCTGGGCCTTGCACCGCTTCCGCAGGATTTCGTCGTCGCCGCGGTGGGGAAAGGGCTGCGCAAGCTTTTTGACGCCTGCATGGCCGACGCGCCGGAGCTGGTGGAAAAAGCCATGGCTCTTTCGCCGGATATTTACGTCGAAATATCGGGGACCCTGGCAAAGCCGTTTCCCGGCGTTGTGGAAACGCTGCGGGCCTTAAAAGGCAAACGCAGGATCGCCCTGGCGACGAACAAGATCAGAAGGGCGACGGAGAAGCTCTTTGACGCCCTTGGCATCACGCAATATTTTGATACCATGTGCTGCGCGGACGACTGCTGTTTGCCAAAACCCCACCCCGCATGCATCCTGACGATTCTGGAACGGCTTGGGGTGGACGCGGGGGACGCCGTCATGGTGGGCGACACCCCGACGGACGTGCTGACCGCGGCAAACGCGGGCGTGGTGACCATTGCCGTCACCTACGGCATGGCGAAGCCCGAAGCCGTCCGGGCGGCGGACCCGTATCTTGCGGCGGAGAGCATGGAAGAAGTGCTTTCTTTCCTGCTTCCGGAACAGGAACGGAGCAAGGCGGAGTAAGGACCGGATCATTCGGGCTTTTTCAGCGATCTGCCGCACGAAAGGCTTTTGGCCTTACGAATATACCGGATGCAAAACTTGCGCACAAAATAACGATCCCGCCCCCCGAATCGCATAAAACCCTGCAATATAGCGGCTTTGCGGCAAGCTTAACGCCCCGCGGGAAGGCAAAAAGAAAAAACGATAGAAATTTCCTGCATTTTTATGAGGCCGAAACACTAAAAGAACTTGTAATATCTGCGCCAAGGCTTTATAATGATCCATATTTGTAAGGCGGATTGAATACATTATCCTCTTTGCGGGTCAAAAAGTTCGGTACGGTGGGAACACCGTTTGAAGCGCAGGCTTGGCTTCTCGCTTGCCCCAGAAATTTCAGGAGGAAAAAATGATGAAGAAACGTACCTTGGCTCTGCTGCTCGTCTGCGTGATGCTCGCCGCCGCATTTGCCGGCTGCACCAACGCGGCGGACGACGGCCCCAGCACCCCGGGACCGGAAACAGAAGACCCCGTTGGAACCGACGCCGGCAACGCCGGATCGGGCGCCGAGAAGATCAACATCGGCGGCCTTGCCCCCCTGACCGGAGAGGTTTCCCTTTACGGGATCAACGTCAACAACGGCGCGAAGATCGCCGTGGAAGAGCTCAACGCCGCCGGCGGCATCCTCGGCAAGCAGATCAACTACATCGTTTACGATGAAAAGGGCGACGCCACCGAAGCCGTCAACGCCTACAACAAGCTCGTCAGCAACGACAAGATCGTCGCCCTGCTCGGCGACGTTACGTCCACCCCCACCCTGGCGGTCGCTCAGCAGGCTCTGCTTGACAACATGCCCATGATCACCGCTTCCGGCACCGCGAAGGACATCACCGCGGTCGGCCCCAACGTGTTCCGCGCCTGCTTCATCGACCCGTTCCAGGGCGAACTGATGGCGTCTTACGCCTTTAACCGCCTTGGCGCGACGAAGGCCGCCATCCTGTATGACACGTCTTCCGACTATTCCGTCGGCCTGACGGAAGCGTTCGTCGCCGAAGCCGGCAGGCTGGGGTTGACGATCACCGCCAACGAAGGCTACGCCAGCAGCGACATCGACTTCAAAACCCAGCTGACGAAAATCGTCGCTTCCGGCGCGGAGGTCCTGTTCCTGCCCGAATACTATGAAGCCGTCGCCCTCATCGCTCCCCAGGCCCGCGAAGTGGGCTTCACCGGCGCGCTGCTCGGCGCCGACGGCTGGGATTCCGTGGTCGAATCCATCGACGCGGGCAACCTGTCCTCCATCGAGGGTTCCTACTTCTGCGCCCACGCTTCCCTGAAGTCCACGGACCCCGCTTTCGTGTCCTTTGTTGAGAAGTATCAGGCCAAATACGGCGAGGCCCCCAACATGTTCGCCGCTTTGGGCTACGACGCCGCGATGATCATGTTCAAAGCCATCGAGGCCGCCGGCTCCACGGACAGCGCCGCCATCATCGCCGCCCTTAACGCCACGGATTACACCGGCATCACCGGCCATGTGACCTTTGACGAAAACCGCAACCCCGTCAAGTCCGCCGCCATCATGTCCATTGAAAACGGCGACTACGCCTTTGCCGAAACCTACAGCAAGTAACCGGTCGAAAGAATCATTTAACAGCAAGGGCCGCTTGTCAAGCGGCCCTTGACCTTAAGCAGGCTCTTCGTATATCATAATATGATAGTAGTACGGAGACTTTAGCGCATTAATACTACGATATACCCAATAAATCCGCGGCCTTTGCGCGGGAATTTTCGCAGGACGGTGTTCCCCAATGAGTTTATTTTCCCAGATCATCAACGGACTGAGCGTCGGCAGCATCTACGCTCTGGTCGCGCTGGGCTACAGCATGGTATACGGCATCGTGCGGCTGATCAACTTTGCCCACGGCGAAGTGATCATGCTGGGCGCATACGTCATGTATGTTACCCTGGTGCTTTCCGGCGTGCCGGTTTGGATCTGCATCATCGCGGCGGTGGTGCTGACGGCGCTTGCCGGCGTTCTCATCGAGCGGCTGGCATACAGGCGGCTTTTAAACGCGGGCGCCCCGCGAATATCCCTGCTCATCACGGCGCTGGGCGTCAGCATGCTGCTGCAGAACCTTTCGCAGATCATTTTTTCCTCTTCCGCCAAGGCCATGCCCAGCCTGGTGCCGGGCGATTCGGTTAACGTGTTCGGCGCTTCCGTCAGCGTGGTGACGATCATCACCATACTGACCATGGTCGTGATGATGATCGGCCTTTCCGCCCTGATCGGCAGGACGAAGATCGGCAAGGCCATGCGCGCCGTTTCCGAGGACGCCGCGGCCGCAAAGCTCATGGGGATCCATACCGGCCGCACCGTCGCCTTTACCTTTGCGGTGGGCTCGGCGCTGGCCGCGGTCGCCGCTGTTTTGTATATCGCGACTTACAGGCAGATCTCGCCCTTTATGGGCTCCATGCTCGGCCTCAAGGCCTTTGTGGCGGCCGTGCTCGGCGGCATCGGGTCCGTTCCCGGCGCGATGGTGGGCGGTTTGATCATGGGCGTGGTGGAAAGCCTGACAAAGGGGTATATTTCCTCCACCATGGCGGACGCCGTCGTCTTTGGAATACTGATCGTCGTGCTCTTGTTCAAGCCCACGGGAATCATGGGCAAGAACGTGAGCGAAAAGGTGTAAGGAGGGGGCCATGAACACGAAAATCAAAAAAAAGCTCGTCTCCTACGCCGTTAATATGGCGCTTGTCCTTGCCCTTTTCGCGATCCTGACGGTGCTGATCGATTCCGGCGCGATCAACCGCTATTACGCCGGCCTGATCAAGCTGATCTTCATCAACATCATGCTGGCCGTCTCTTTGAACCTGGTGACGGGCATCCTGGGCCAGCTTGTTTTAGGCCACGCGGGCTTCATGTCCGTCGGCGCGTATACCGCCGCCTTGTTCACGCTGCATTCCGGGCTGCCGACTTCCGGACCCGCCGCCATTTTGACGCTGCTGCTGGCCATTGCGGTCGGCGGCGTCGTATCCGCGGCGATCGGGTTTTTGATCGGGGTTCCCGCGCTTCGGCTGAAGGGGGACTACCTCGCCATCATCACCCTGGGCTTTGGCGAGATCATCCGCGTCGTCATTTTGAATCTGCCCTTTACCGGCGGCGCCCTCGGCCTTCGCGGGATCCCGGGGCTGACGAGCTTCAACGCCGTTTTCTTCATCAGCGTGCTGACGGTTTACTTCATTTACGCTTATTTGACCTCCCGCCACGGCAGGGCCGTGCTCTCCATCCGGGAGGACGAGATCGCCGCCGAAGCCGCGGGGATCAACACGACGAAATACAAAATGATCGCCTTTATCATGGCGGCGTTCTTTGCCGGGGTCGCCGGCGGGCTTTACGCCCATTACATCGGCGTCATCGCCCCGGGGAAATTCGATTTCAACTATTCTGTGGAAATGCTGGTCATGGTCGTGCTGGGCGGAATGGGCAGCATCACCGGCTCGGTCGTCGCCGCGGCCGTGCTGACCGTCCTGCCCGAAGCGCTGCGCTCCTTTGCGGATTACCGCATGCTGCTGTATTCCGTGCTGCTGATCGTGATGATGCTTTTCAGGCCGGGCGGGCTTTTGGGCCGGAGCGAGCTTTCCATCGCCGGATTCGGGCGCTGGCTGAAACGCGTTTTTTCCGGCGGCCGAAACGGCGAAAAACCCGCCGGAAAAGAGGAGGTGTGATCCATGGCGCTGCTTGAAGTCAAAGACCTTGGAATCGCATTCGGCGGGCTCCGCGCGCTGAAAGATGTTCAGATCACGCTGGATTCCGGCGAGATCGTCGGCCTGATCGGCCCGAACGGCGCGGGCAAGACCACCGTTTTCAACCTGCTGACGGACGTTTATGTTCCGACGGAAGGCTCCATCCTGCTCGACGGCACCAGCATCGTCGGCAAACGCACCTATGAGATCACCCAGAACGGCATCGCCCGCACCTTCCAGAACATCCGGCTGTTCAAGTATCTTTCCGTCATCGACAACGTGAAGATCGCGATGAACGGCCAGATGACCTACAACATGTTCCAGGCGGCTTTCAGAACGCCGAAATACTGGCGCGAGGAACGGGCGATGGACGAAAAGGCCATGGAGCTTTTGTCTGTCTTTGGTCTGGAGAAGCTGGCGGAAACCAGGGCGGGCAATCTGCCCTACGGCCGGCAAAGAAAGCTGGAGATCGCCCGTGCTTTGGCCACCAAGCCGAAGATGCTGCTGCTCGACGAGCCGGCGGCGGGCATGAACCCGACGGAAACACTGGAGCTTCTCGAAACGATCAAGCTGATCAGGGACAGGTTTGACGTTTCCATCCTGCTCATCGAGCACGACATGAGCTTTGTCATGGGAATCTGCGAGCGGCTCATCGTTCTGGATTACGGAATGATCATCGCCGCGGGCACGCCGGAAGAGGTCAGGAACGACCCTAAGGTGATCGCCGCGTATCTGGGGGGTGAAGAGTGATATGGCCATGCTTTCCGTCAAAAATCTTGAGGTGTTTTACGGCTCCATCCACGCGATCAAGGATATTTCCTTCGAGGTCAACGAGGGCGAAATCGTCACCCTGATCGGCGCGAACGGCGCGGGCAAATCCACCACCCTTCACGCCATTTCCAACCTGGTCCGGCCAAAGGCGGGGGAAATCCGCTTTTTGGACCACGACCTTCGGGCCACCGAAGCGCCGAAGATCGTGCGCCTCGGCCTTGCCCAGGTTCCGGAAGGCAGGCGGATCTTCTCCACCCTGACGGTCCAGGAAAACCTTGAGATGGGCGCCTACGTCCGGCCGGACAGGGAGAATTTGAACCGGGATTACGAAATGGTTTTCGAGCGCCTTCCAAGGCTGAAGGAGCGCAGGAAGCAGCTCGCGGGTACGCTTTCCGGCGGCGAGCAGCAGATGCTGGCCATCGGAAGGGCGCTGATGTCCGCCCCCAAGATGCTGCTTTTAGACGAACCCAGCATGGGCCTTTCGCCCATTCTGGTCCACGAGATTTTCAACATCATAACGGACGTCAACGAATCCGGAATGACCGTTCTGCTCGTCGAACAGAACGCCAAGATGGCGCTGAACATCGCGAACCGCGCCTACGTTCTGGAAACCGGCCGCGTATCCATGAGCGGAAAGGCCTCCGAGCTGCTGAACAACAGGCAGGTCAAGGAAGCCTATCTGGGCGGCTGAAAAAACAATCGAGGGTTATGCCGCCGAAGCGGGAGTATTCCGCTCCGGCGGCATTTTTTATCCCAAGAATCTCCGGGGATTTTCGCGGAGAACACGAAAAAAGGCGCGCACCGTTGCGAAAAACGCGAATACGCGCCTTTGCGCGCCCGAACGCGGGAAAAAGCAGATCGGGCCAAAACAGCGGGCCCGCCATGAGCCGGGAACCAATATTCGGGGAAAACGAGGGGTTCAAGCCCCTCGACGACCGCGCGGGCGCGCGCTTTGACGGCGGAGACACCCAACGTTCCATCGCCGTGACACACGAAAGAAGCGCGGCCCGGGCGGCGGCTTTTCGGGCTGCGGGATTGATCCCGAATACCCGGCCGATCCGCCTGGCCGGCGGGGGCGCGCGCACGCCCGCGGCGGCCGGGACCCAAGCGCCAAAGCGCGCCGGGTACGCGCTTTGGCGCACCCGAAGAAGGGTTTTCCCAGCCCCCTGATTGCGTTTTCAAAGGGATTGACGGGGATACGGCAAGCCAGTATAATAGATTGGTTATTTGTTTGTATATTGGCCAGGCGATGCGGTTTTTTTGAATTTTGGGGCGAAAACAGGCTGCTTTTGGGCATTCCGCCTTTTGCGGCGAAGCGAAGGAATAAAAAATCCACAAAAACAGAGCGGGCGGCGGTAATCGGCCTTCCCGGGTAATATAGTAGCAATAAGAACGATATCATACCCGCCGTGCGGGTTCAAATCATGCGTTGACGGCCAATGCGGCAGGGAGGCAATATGAAACTTCGCTTCACAAAAATGCAGGGCTGCGGGAACGACTACATCTATTTCGACACCTTCGAGCAAACGGTGCCGGACCCTGCGCTCCTTTCCGTCCGCTTGTCGGACAGGCGGTTCGGGATCGGGGGGGACGGCGTGATCCTCATCGGCCCGTCAAATGTGGCGGACGGGAAAATGACCATGTTCAACGCCGACGGCAGCGAGGGCAAAATGTGCGGCAACGGCGTGCGCTGCGTGGGCAAATACCTGCACGATTCCGGCAGGGCGAAAAAGCCCGTCGTGACCGTAGAAACCAAAAGCGGGATCAAAACCCTGGAGCTGACCGTTGAAAACGGCCTCTGCACCGCCGCAAAGGTGGATATGGGCCCGCCCAAGCTCCATCCCGCGGATATCCCCTGCACGCTGGAGGGCGAAAGCGTCATCAACCGGGCGGTTGAGATCGCAAAAGGGATTCACAACATCACCTGCGTCAGCATGGGGAACCCCCACTGCGTTCTGTTTTTGCCGGAAATCGCGGGGCTGGATCTGGAAAAAATCGGCCCCGCCTTCGAGCATTCCCCCCTGTTCCCGGAACGGGTGAACACCGAATTCGTCAAAGTGATCGACCCCGCCCACCTTGAAATGCGGGTCTGGGAACGGGGCAGCGGCGAAACCCTGGCCTGCGGGACCGGGGCCTGCGCCGTGGCCGTCGCCGCCGTTGAAAACGGCGTTTCGCCGCGCAATGAGGATATTTTCGTGCGCCTTTTGGGCGGCACGCTGAAAATACGCTACACTGAGGACACGGTTTTTATGACCGGCCCTGCGGATAAAGTTTTCGAAGGAGAAATTGAGGTATGACCAAGTACATTTTTGTGACGGGCGGCGTGCTTTCGGGATTGGGAAAGGGGATCACCGCCGCCTCTTTGGGCCGGCTGCTGAAGATGCGCGGGCTCAAGGTGGCCGCCCAGAAAATGGACCCCTATCTGAACGTTGACCCGGGAACCATGAGCCCTTATCAGCACGGAGAGGTCTTTGTGACCGACGACGGCGCGGAAACCGATTTGGATCTTGGTCATTACGAACGGTTTATCGACGAAAACCTGAACCAGTTTTCCAGCCTGACCGCGGGCAGGGTTTACTGGAATGTTCTGAGCCGGGAGCGCTCCGGCGGATACCTGGGCGAAACCATCCAGATCATCCCCCACATCACCGGCGAGATCAAGCGCTTTGTTTACGGCGTGGGTGAAAAGACCAACGCAGACGTGGTCATCACCGAGATCGGCGGCACCACGGGAGACATCGAATCCCAGCCCTTTTTGGAGGCCGTGCGCCAGATCGCCCAGGAGATCGGCCGAGAGAACTGCCTTTTTATCCACGTGACCCTGGTGCCGTACATCCCCTTTTCCGGCGAGCACAAATCAAAGCCCACCCAGCATTCCGTGCGGGAGCTTCAGGGCCTTGGCATCACGCCGGACATCATCGTCGCCCGGACGGACGTTCCCATGCACTCTTCCGTCAAACAGAAGATTTCTCTTTTTTGCAACGTCGCGCCGGAGTGCGTGATCGAAAACGGCACCCTCCCCGTTTTGTACAGCGTGCCGAAAATGCTCGAGGAGCAGAACATGTCCGCCATCGCGTGCAAAAAGCTGGGCATCGAGGCGAAAGAGCTGGACTGGCAGGAATGGGACGACATGCTGGAGCGGGCCGGCAAGCTTTCCGGCACCGTCAGCATCGCCCTGGTGGGGAAATACGTCCAGCTGCACGACGCGTATCTCTCCGTTGTGGAGGCGTTAAAGCACGGCGGATACGAAAACGACGTGGATGTGGAGATCAAATGGGTGGACGCGGAGCTGCTCACCCCCAAAAACGTCGCGGAGGAGCTTTCCGGCTGCGACGGGATCCTCGTCCCCGGCGGCTTCGGCGACCGCGGAGTCGAGGGCATGATCACCGCGGCAAACTTCGCCCGCACCAGCGGCGTTCCCTATCTTGGCCTTTGCCTGGGCCTTCAGGTCGCGGTCATCGAGTTCGCCCGGGGCGTTTTGGGCTTTCAGGACGCGAATTCGCGGGAATTCGCCCCAAAGTGCGGGCATTGCGTGATCGATCTGATGCCCGACCAGCAGGGGAACATCCCCCTGGGCGGAACCATGCGCCTGGGCGCATACCCCTGCGTGATCAAGCCGAACACCCGGCTTGCAAAAATGTACGGCGCGGAGCTTGTTTCCGAGCGCCACCGCCACCGCTACGAAGTCAATCCCGACTACAAAGACCGGTTCGAAGAGGCCGGGCTGGTGTTTTCCGGCACTTCGCCGGACGGCAGGCTGGCCGAGGCCGTCGAGCTCACCGGCCATCCCTTCTTTGCGGGGGTGCAGTTCCACCCGGAATTCAAGAGCAGGCCGAACCGCGCCCACCCGCTGTTTCGGGAATTCATCAGGGCTTCGAAGCACCGTCAACCGGACGATTGAAGGGAGGACAGCATGCAGATCAACGAGAATTACCGCGCTCTGAAGGAAAGCTACCTTTTTTCCGAAATCGCGAAAAGGGTGCGCGACTATTGTGCGGCCCATCCAAAAGCGCAGATCATCCGCATGGGCATCGGCGACGTGACCCTGCCCCTGCCCCAGGCGACCGTTGACGCCATGCGCGAAGCCGCTGCGGAAATGGGCCGGGCGGAAACCTTCCGGGGCTATGGCCCGGAGCAGGGCTACGGTTTTTTGAAGGAAAGCATCGCCGCCTATTACGCCGAGCGCGGGGTGCGGCTGGACGAGGACGAGATCTTCGTCAGCGACGGCGCGAAGTCCGATCTCGGCAACATGCTGGACCTTTTCGCCGTTGAGAACACCGCCCTGATCCCGGACCCGGTCTACCCTGTTTATGTGGACACCAACGTGATGGCGGGCAGGCGGGTGCTGTTCATGGACGCGAACGAGGAAAACGGCTTTTTGCCCCTGCCGGATTATCAGGCGGACGCGGATATCATCTATCTTTGCTCGCCGAACAACCCCACCGGCGCGGTTTATAACAAAGAGGGCCTTTTAGCCTGGGTGGACTACGCGATCGCGAAGAAGGCCGTGATCTTTTTCGACGCCGCCTACGAAGCGTTTATCGGCGATCCCGAGCTGCCCCGGTCGATCTATTCCATCCCCGGGGCGAAGCGGTGCGCCATCGAATTCTGCTCTTTTTCAAAATTTGCCGGGTTTACAGGAACGCGCTGCGGATATACAGTTGTACCAAAGGAGATTCAAAACGGCGAGCTGAACAGGATGTGGCTGCGCAGGCAGACCACCAAGTTCAACGGCGTGCCGTACATCGTCCAGCGCGGCGCGGCGGCCGCCCTTTCTCCCGAGGGAAGGCGGCAGTGCATGGAGAATATCTCCTATTATAAAGAGAACGCGCGCATCATGGCCGAGGCTTTGGAAAGCCTTTGTGTCTGGTTCACCGGCGGCAGGAATTCGCCGTACCTTTGGATGCGCTGCCCGAACGGGACAAAATCCTGGGCGTTTTTCGACCTGCTGCTGAACGAGGCCAACGTCGTCGGCACGCCCGGCGCGGGGTTCGGCAAAAACGGCGAGGACTTTTTTAGGCTGACGGCTTTCGGCAACCGCGAAAAAACGGCCGAGGCCATGGAACGGCTGAAAAAGCTGCTGGGCTGAAGAACCGCTGCTGACTGAATCGATACCAAAAAGCAGAACGCCGGCCGGATTTTCCGGGCTGGCGCACTGCGTTTTTCTGGATAAGGAAAGACAATGGCAAAAAAACGCGAACAAAAGGGAATGACCGTCTGGATACTCGTTTTGAGCGTCCTTTTGGTCGCGTCCTTTTTGCTTTATTACTTTCTGACGGAAGAAGGCCAAAAGGCGGAGCGGGGCCTCTATATTTCCGAGGCTGTATCCAGCAATTCCGGCAGCCTGTTCGACGACGAATACGGCACGCCGGACTGGATCGAGCTGGTCAATCTTTCGGACAAGGCCATAAATCTTGCCGGCTATTCCATCGCGAGGATCGGCGATTCGGGGAACGCGTTCACCTTTCCGGAAGCGGTGATCGAGCCGGGCGGGACCCTGGTGATCTACGCCTGCGAAAAGCGGGCGGATTCCAAAGGGCAGATCTGCACCGGCTTTAAGCTGCCAAAAAGCGGCACCACGCTGGAGCTTGCCGCCCCTTCCGGCGCCGTGATCCAGACCCTGCTGCTCCCCGCGTTGCAGACGGATGTTTCCTACGGCCTGACGGAATCCGGGGAATACGCCTTTTATTCCGTGCCCACCCCCAACGCCCCCAATTCCGGCAAAACCACCGGCGATTTGAACCAGCCCTCGGAAACGGGCGGAACCCTTCGGATCACGGAATGCCTGCCCTATGGAGCAAACGGGGAGCACACCTGGGTGGAGCTGTTCAATTACGGAACGCAGCCGGTGCTGCTTTCCCAGTTTTTTATTACGGACGACGAATTCAAGGCGGATAAATGCCGCCTGCCGGCCGTCACCCTGAACCCCGGCGAATACATCGAACTTCCTTTTTCCGACGGCAGCGGCGAAAACGTCCTGCCCTTCGGGATCAACCGGGAAGAGGATTTCATCGGCCTTTACGATTCCTTTGGCAACGCGCTTTCCGCGCTCAAGTGGGATATCGGGATGGAAGCGGGCTTTTCCGCCGGCCTGAACGGCGAAGGGGGAACCGTCTATTTCGGCGCGCCCACGCCCGGCGCGGCGAACGACGATTCCGCCGCCAAACCCTCCGCCATCATCGAAGAGGGCATCACCCCCGTCCGCATCAACGAGGTGCTGCGGGACAACCGGTATTCCCTGATCGACGGCTTTGGCGACCGTTCGCCCTGGGTCGAGCTTTATAACCCCACGAACGGGCCGGTTTCCCTTTCCACCTACGCCCTTTCGGACGACGGGAACGAGCGCTTCAAGTGGATGCTGCCGGACATCACCCTGAGCCCCGGCGAATTTCTGGTGATTTTCCTTTCCGGGCAGGACGTTCGCGAAGGCGAGCTGCACACAAGCTTCAAGCTTGGGAACGCGGACGTTTGCGTCACCCTTGCGGACAGAAGAACCGGCCTTGTCCAGACCGTGCCCATCAACCAGGAAAGCGGGAAGAACGTATCCTTCGGCGTGAACACCGAGGAGCAATGGGCGTACTTCGCGCAGCCTACCCCGGGTACCGCGAACACCACGGCCAGCTTTTCCGAACTCTCCGCGGCCATGGAAGCCTCCGCTCCCGCGGTGCTGATCAACGAGGTTGCCGCCGCAAAGCCCTTAAACAGCAGCCACAGAGACTGGGCTGAGCTTTATAACGGAAGCGATGAAGCCGTGGACCTTTCGGGTTGGCGGCTTTCCGCTTCTGCGGACCCCGAAAAGGGCGTGGCCCTTTCCGGAACGCTCAAGCCGGGGGGGTATCTGGTGGTGGACAGCGGGCTGAGCGTATCCGCTTCCGGGGAGAATCTCTATCTTTTTGACGCGGCGGGCCGGGCCGTCGACCGCTACGCGACGGGGCTGATCCGCCCCGGATACAGCACCGGCCTTTCGTCAAACGGTTCCCGCGGCATCTTCGAGCGCGCCACCCCCGGCGCGCCAAACGGCGATTCGGCGATCGCCGGATACACGGCGGAGCCGGTGTTTTCCCACCAGGGGGGATACGTTTCCGGCGAATTCGAGCTGACGATCACCTGCGCGACGGAAGGGGCCGCGATCTATTACACCACGGACGGATCAAAGCCCACCACCAGCTCAAAGGTGTATTCCGGGCCGATTCAGGTGGGCAAAGCCGCCTGCGTCAAGGCCGTCGCCAAGGCCGAAGGGATGCTGACCAGCGACCAGATGGCCGCCACCTATCTTTTTGAGACCCACACGATGCCGGTCATCTGCCTTTCGATCGACGAGGGCGACCTTTCGTACATCAGCGCCAGCGAAAACAGGCGGGACAGGCGCGAGCGCGAAGGCTACGCCGAGTATTACACGGCGGGCGGCGCTCTGGGCGTGCGCTTCCCCGTGGGGATGCGCATCGGCGGCAACGGCACGAGGCATTATCCCCAGCGCACTTTCAGCCTGCACCTTCGGGGCGGATACGGCCAAAGCTCCGTCACCTATCCTTTTTTTGAAGGCTACGGGGTGACGGAATACACTTCCCTCGTGCTGCGGAATTTCGGCCAGGACAACGCCACCACCCTGCTGCGGGACGCTTACTGTTCCATGGCGGTGAACGGCATGAACATCGACAACGCCCAGTCCACCTTCGCCACCGTTTACATCAACGGCAAGTACTGGGGGATTTACGAGCTCAAGGAAAATCAGAACGAGGATTACTTCGCCGAAAAATACGGCGCGGACCCCGGGGTCGTTCAGGGCGTGCGCTCCAACACCTTTGTTTATAACGGCGTGGGCAACAACAAAGGAATCAAGGACCTTTTTGCCCTCGCGGAGCGGGATACCTCCGCCGGTTCGGTCTATGAGCAGTACGCGGCCAGGGCCGACGAGGATCTGTTCATCGATTACCTGATCGCCCAGTGCTTCTTTTCCAATTCGGACGCGTACAACCAGAAGTACATGGGCAGCACGGACGGTTCCATAAAATGGCGGCCGGTGTTCTACGACCTGGATTGGGGCCTTTCCGGGAACAACCCATCAAGGGGCGTTTTCGGCATGTTTTTCCGGCCGGACGTGATCTACGTCGGCGTGCCGGACGAGGAGGGCAACCGGAATTTTGTGGACATGGGGCTTTACTACGGCTTCTACAAGAATGACGCCTGGAAGGAAAAGTTCATCATCCGCTTTGCACAAGTGATGAACACCGTGCTGACCACCGACCGCCTGGTGGGCATCCTGGACGGCATGACGGCGATGATCGAGCCGGAAATGGCCCGCCACATCGGCCGGTGGAACAGGCCCTCTTCCGTTTCGAGCTGGAAGAGCGAGGTAAAGGCCTTCCGCCAGTGCGTAATAGACAGAAGGGCGAACTATCTGAAGGAGTTCAAGAAGGCCTTCGGCGTTTCGGACGCGCGGATGCGGGAACTGTTCCCCAACGATTATTGAGCGCATCCATAAAGCGAAAAACCCCGCCGATTGCGCATAAAGGCCGCAGGCGGGGTTTTTCAACTAGTTTTGGCGGCTGTTTGGCGCGATCACGCGCCAGGCAAAAACCAGCCGCTCAAAAGACCAGGCCGCGTTTGCCGGGCTGGTGGAGGGCAGGCGGAGGATCTCCCGCCCCGTCGGTTGCAGCAGATATTTCCTGTAAAGCGCGAAGGCGGCCGCGCCGTTTGCGAAGATCCCTTCGACGGGGCAGGAAGAAAGCAGGGCGGCCACGTCGTTCGGCACAACGTCTTGGATGCTTGCGTCTTTGGAACCCTCGATCTCGCAGCTTTTGACAACGTCCCAAAGAGCGATGCCGCCGCGAAGCAGCAGGGCCTTTTTTTCTTCGATGCTCTTTGGAACTCCGGCGCCCAGGATCTCGGCGATCACCCGCCAGAAGCGGTTGTTCGGATGGCCGTAATAAAATCCGTTTTGCCGGGACAAAACGGAAGGAAAGCTCCCCAGGACCAGAACCCGGGAACGATCGTCAAAAACCGGGTCAAAACCGTGTTCGAGCCGCAAAAACGTCACCCCCCGGCAAAGATGATAGCATGCCCGTAAACAGAAGGAAAGGGGAAGAACCGCAGGCGGCAAGACGCCGGGATCAATTCTGGGGGAACGGATCACAAAAAAGCCGCGCGAAAGAAACGGATCGGACGTTAGCCGCCGGTTTATTGAGCCGGAGAGCGACAGGTGGTATAATCCAAATAAAAAGGCGAAGGAGATGGGAACATGGACGCAAAGCTCGCCCGTTTTTTGGACGGCGAGGGAAGGCTGAAGCAGCTTCCCGCAAAGCAGTCCGTCCGCGGCCTGGCCTATGGGTATCTTGCGGAAAAATTTGAGTACGGAAGGGACTATTCCGAAACGGACGTGAACGGGATCCTGTCATCCTGGCATACGTTCGGGGATTATTTCACCCTGCGCCGGGGGCTGATCGAAAGCGGATGGCTGCTTCGACTGCCGAACGGCAGCAAGTATTGGAAAAACAAGGAAAAGCAGCCGGAGGATGGCCCGGCGGAGTAATTTTTGGGCGTTTTGGAGGAACCGGAATTGGAATTTTGGATCAGACCCGTCCGGGAAACGGACGCGGAGGGCATCAACGCCCTGCGGATCATGCCCGGCGTTTTTGAAAACATCCTGGGCCTTCCGTCCGAACGGGCGGACTTCTGCCAGGAATACATCGACGGCCTGCTGCGAAACGACCACCAGTACGTCGCGGTGATCCGGCAGGACGGCGAGGAGCGGATCATCGGCACCGCGGGCCTTTCGGTGATGCGCAACCCCAGGCTTTATCACAGCGCGAATTTCGGGATCATGGTGCACCGGGATTATCAGAACGACGGGGTGGGCACGGCCCTGATGAAAGCGGTTCTGGACCTTGCGGACAACTGGCTGATGCTCGTCCGGATCGAGCTGACGGTCTTTTGCGAAAACGAGCGCGCGATCCACCTTTATGAAAAGACGGGCTTTGAGATCGAGGGCAAAAAGCGCATGGCCGCAATCAGAAACGGCAAATACGCGGACGAATACCTGATGGCCAGAATCCGCCCGGGGTTCGGGCAGTGATTTTTTGCAGCGAACAAAAGACGCCCGGAAGGAGGAATTCCCCTTCCGGGCGTTGCCAGTCTGTCAGCTAATGCGATTCCGGGGCTTCAGGGGCCGGAGCCCCTGAGCTTCAATCAAAACTGACGGCAGGTGCTCTGTTCCATGATTTTGACGCCTCATCAAGGATATCAAGGATTAATGCCGGCTGTGCCGGAGACCTTAGCGTCGGTTTTGCCGAACCAGTTCAGTTCCATGGGACCGAAATTTCCCCGCGCGTCAGCGAAAAACCCAGCGTCAAAAAAGGCCCCGCAGGCCTTTTTTGACGCTCTGCGGCGAAGCGGCCCGCGGGCCGCTTCGCCGCCTTGCTTCACAGAATGATGCAGATCACGCCGCCGCCCGTTTCGTTCAGCATACGGGTCAGCGTTTCCTGAAGCTTTTCCCGGGCGTCGTCCGGCATTCTGGCCAGCTTGCCGGTCAAACCCTCGCTGACGAGGGCGTGCAGCGATTTGCCGAAGATGTTGGTCTCCCAGATTTTCGCCGGGTCCGCGTCGAATTCCTCCACCAGGTGCTTGACGAGCTCGGCGCTCTGCTCCTCGGTGCCGATCAGGGGCGAAACCTCGCAGTCCACGTCCGCCCGGATGATGTGCAGCGACGGGCCGCTCGCCCTAAGGCGCACGCCGAACTGGCTGCCGCGCTGGATCAGCTCCGGTTCGTCGAGGGTCAGCTCGGACATATCCGGCGGGATCATGGCGTAACCCGTGGCCCGGACGGCCTTCATGGCCTCGGCGGCCCGCTCGTATTCCTTCCGGGCGGTCACGAGGTCCTTGAGCATGGTCATCAGGTGGTAGTCGCTCTCGATCTCGCAGCCGCAGGATTCGCCCAGCACGGTGTAGAACAGGCCCTCCGTCGGCGTGAGGGAATACTCGATCTCGCCCTTGCCCAGCTCGATGGAGGTGACCTGGGGCGGCGAAAGATGCTCGCACTCGTCGAAGGCGTCCAGCAATGACGCGTAATCCCGCACCCGGGTGAAGCTGCCCATCCGGGATTTGATGGCCGTCAGGATCTCCTGTTCCAGCCAGTGGTCGTCCGGCAGGGCGTTGACCCAGGCGGGCATGGTGAAATGCACCTGCTTCAGCGGGAACTCGAAAAGCACGGTTTCCAAAAGATCCATGATGTCGCCTTCGGACATGTTCAAAACGTCCAGCGACAGCACGGGCACGTCGTACTTGGCGGAAAGCGAGTCCCGAAGCCGGGTGGCGTCCTCGCTCTTCGGCGAACGGGAGTTGAGGACCACGACAAAGGGCTTGCCGTAATCGTTAAGCTCCCTGATCACGCGCTCCTCGGCGTCGACATACGCCGAGCGGGGAAGATCGGTGATGCTGCCGTCCGTCGTCATCACGACCCCGATGGTCGAATGCTCGGAGATCACCTTGTGGGTGCCCAGCTCCGCCGCCTTGGCGAATTCCATATCCTCGTCGCTCCAGGGCGTGCTCACCATGCGGGCGCTTTCCCCTTCGGACGTGCCGAGGGCCCCCGGCACCATGTAACCCACACAGTCCACCATGCGCACCCGGACGTTTGCGACATCCTGAAGATGCAGCGTCGCGGCCTCGTTCGGCACAAAACGGGGCTGCGTCGTCATGATCGTCCGGCCCGCGCCGCTTTGGGGCAATTCGTCCGTAACCCTGCGCCGCTCGTTTTCATCGGTCAGCTGGGGCAGCACCAGAAGGTCCATGAACCTTTTGATGAACGTGGACTTGCCCGTGCGCACCGGGCCTACCACGCCGATGTACACGTCGCCAGCGGTGCGTTCGGCGATTGTCCGGTAAATGTCCCTTCCTTCCATACACCTGTCCTCCCAGAATTGTGATATTTGCACGTTAAATGCTATGCGGCCGGAATGGGTTTCATGATTGCCTTCGGGCGCACAAGCCAAGCTTTCGTCACATATGATGAACCCAGCGGAGGCAGGGAGGTGCATAATGGCGCGCAGGCTTTATGTCGCCAACAGCGGCGAGGACAGCATATCGGTAATCTCCGTCGCATCCAAGTGCGAAATCACGCGAATACCGCTTCTGCGCGCGGGCTGCGGGCCGAGAAGGCTCGCGGTATTCGGAAGCACGCTTTACCGCGCGGACACGTTCTCCGGCACTGTGGGGCGTTTTCCCGTCGAGCGCCCCCATGTGCAGACCGAGGTGTCCGTCGGTGCCTGCCCCACGGATATCGCCGTGGATTCGCGGCATGTTTACGTTGCCTGCGGCGAGTCCAACAGCCTTTGGAAGGTGAACAGAAAGGCTTTTGCGCCGGAGCTTTGCGCCGCCACCGGGGCTTTTCCCATCGGCGTGGCGGCAAAGGGAGACGAGCTCGCGGTGGCGGAGCTGATGACCGGGCACATCTGCGTGCACGGCGTTTCCGATCTCGAAAAAACGGAGGAATACGTTTCGGAAGGCATGCCCCTTTGGGTCGCCTCCTGCTCAAAGGGCTGGCTTTGCGGCGGGGTGACCGGGGACGGAAAGGGGGTGGTGACGCTTTTTCGCGAGGAAAAAGCCGCCGCGCTCTCCCTTTCCTGCCCGGTTTCCAAGGGGATCGTTTTTTTTGAGGGCGAAAAGGAAAAAGCCGTCCTTGCCCATGTCTGGGACGACGGCTTAAGCTTTGTTGAATTGACGGACTGCGGGCTGAAGCTGATCAGCGAAACGCCCTGCGGCAGGATGCCGGACGAGCTTTGCGTGGACCAGGAGGAAGAAACCGTGTTCGTAAGCTGCATGATGGAGGATTCCGTCGAAGCCTTTACGCTGAAGGGGGAAAGGATCTATTCCGTGCGCGTCGGCAGCGAGCCGAGGGGATTGGCGCTGTGGTAAGGCCTCTCTACTTTGCCAGGGTGCGGACGATATCCGAATAAAGGCCCGGGGCGGCGTCCACCCAGCGGCGGGCGATATCCCTGGCGGAATCCGCGGAAACGACGTTCAGCTCGACGGTGAGCAGGGTGCGCTCGCCCTCGATGATGCGGCAGGTGACCATGTATTCGCCGCTGCCGATCCTTCGGAACGAGGCGAGGTTCTGGTGTTCGGATAAAAAGCGGTGCTTGTGTGTTGCCGCGTATTTTTCGATCGCGTCCCTGTGGGAGTGGGGCAGTCTGTCCAAAAACTCCGCCAGAGCGTCCTTTCCCTTGCCGGTGATCAGATAGGACATGCCGGCGGGCTTCTCGTTGGCACGGAGCAGGCCGTTTTCCCCCAGGTCGTCCAGCGCGATGCTCAAGGAAAAATAATCTCCCCAGTCCTGTTCAAGAAAAACCGAAAAAATCTGTTCGGAGGTTAAAAGGATCCCCACAGAATCGAGAAAATACAGAAGAGTCAGCCGCTGCCTTTCATCTCCAGTGGCAAAAACGCTCATGGAATCGCCTCCTTTTCCATAAAGTATATCACAGCATGAGGCTTAGCCAAAGCGGTATCATCCGAACCTGTTTTTGGGGCTGTGGGCCGCCCGGTGCGGCGTTGTCGGCCCTTGCAAGGCATCCCGGCCTTCCTGCGAGCCTCCGCCTTGCCCCAGAACGGCCCACGGCCTCAAAAATCTTCATCCTTGCGGGAGCGGATTTTTGTGGCTGGCAAGGCCAGACGACGACGGCGGGCTGTCGCCTGCCTAGAAGGATAACGAAGCCAGGCGCAAATAATACGCCCCGCAAGGCGGGTTCGGATGATGCCGTTTTGGCCAGGCGGACGGCGAAACGAAAAAAAGGGCTTGAAAATCGTCGGCAATCGTGTATAATAATCAATGTCCGCTTGGAGTCATCGGCAAGGCGCGAGGACCGACGCGGGGTTATAGCTCAGTTGGTTAGAGCGCTACGTTGACATCGTAGAGGTCGATGGTTCGAGTCCATTTAACCCCACCATTAAAGTCCTGAGTTGTGCGTGACGCTTTCGGGCTAAAACCCACAAAACACAAAAGGGGCTCGCCGGTTGTGGCGGCAATGCCAAGCCCCCGGCCTTCGGGCCGATACGGGGAAGGCAGCGCCGGCGCACAGGGTCCCACCCTGCCGAGAGGCGGGTGTTTAATCCGGAGCGAACGGCAATTTGGGATTCTATTTGCGTAAACCCGATCGATTCGTCCACCACTATAGCGGAATGGTGTAACGGTAGCACCTGCGACTCTGACTCGCATTGCGTAGGTTCAAATCCTGCTTCCGCTGCCAGCCCTTAACCCCCGTGGTTAGGGGCTTTTTTTTGTTTTTGGCAGAAGCGAAAAGGGAGTCAATTTTCGCTGTGCTGACCAATCGTTGATCGATTTGCAAAGCGTTTCGCAGGGTTTCGGCACAAAACTTCGCGCGGCCTTCGGCGGCGTGGCCATAAACGTCAAGGGTCATCTGCGTGCTTGCATGTCCGACATAGGCGGCAACATCCGATGCGGGAATCCCTTCGGCAAGCAGACGGGCCACGCAGGTGTGGCGCAGGGTGTGCGGCCGGCATTTCAGGTGGAAAGCATCCCCGCGGCCGCGATCACCGTCAACGTCGGCGTGCTGGGCTGAGGACACTTCCTGCCGCTTCGCGGGGGTTATGGTGATGGCAGGCAATATGCCAATACACAATCAGGAGGACAGGCAATGATATTCAACATGGCGGGGGCGGCCGGCGGAATAAAATATCTGCCCCTATTTGACGGGTACTGGAATCTCGCCCTATCCAAGGACGGGAAAAGCGGCTATGCAGAATTTTTCTCGTCCGGGACGCTGACATGGCAGGACGGCAAAATTCCCGCGTCGGCGGATATTACGTGCGTCGGCGCGGGCGGAGGCGGGTCGAATGGAGTTGACTTTGACACCAACGACAACATCTATTATGCGGGATCCGGCGGCGCCGGCGGATTTGTGAACAGCGTATTCGGTGCCGCGCTTGCCGCCGAAACCGACATTGCCATCGGCAGCGGCGGGCTGGAAAGAAGCGCGGGCGGTACGTCAAGCGTCGGCAGTTTCTGTTCCGCAAATGGCGGGGGCGGCGCAAGCAGCACCGCCTCTCCGAACATAAGAACCCTCGCCGGCAGCGGCGGCAATGCCGGGGGTGTTGGAGGCGTTAAACATAATTCCGGATATGGCGCCGCCGTCGCGGGATGCTCGAACGGTGCGCAGCCTCCGGCAGCAGGGTATCCCAGCGGGCAAACAGTGGGGACCAGTCAAGGCTCTCCGACAGTAGATATTCTGGGCAGAAAGCATGCGGGCGGTGGCGCGGGCGGATTGCATGCAGTTTCCTCAGGTTCGACCCGTGTGCCGGGGGGCGCCTCTGACTGTATAAAGCACAGCGGCACTGGCGGAACAAACGCTACCGGAAGCACCGGCCTTGCGGGCACCGACCCCGGATATGGAGGGGATGGCGGCGGGGGAGCCGGCGGCGGCGGCGGCGGCGGCGGAGCGCCCACATACCAAGCGACCGGCATCGGACGCGGCGGAGCGGGCGGCGACGGCCTTGTAGTAATTGGATGGGGCAACTATGCGTCCCTCGTGGCTTAGGAGGATAGCATGAAAACAGCAATCGTTGAAAACGGCATCGTCACAAACATCATCGTGGCTGACAGGGATTACGGCAAGGGAATCTATGTTGGCGATCTTCCGCTTATCATCGGGGATGAGTTCGATGGAATAGACTTCTGGCGGGATGGAAAGCGGGTAACTTTGCAGCAGCCCGACGGCGGACTGGAAGAAATCATCGACATCCTGACGGGGGAAGGAGAGGGAGAATGATAAGAACAAAAGAAGCAGCCCGGGCCTACCGGGCGAAGCTGGACGGGCTGATCGGCACGGCGGACGACGAATCGGCGCTGGCCGCGATCGAGGTATTCCCGGCCTGGCGGGAGAGCGCCGATTATTCCACGGGCGATCGGGTGCGCTGCGGCGGCGTACTGTACCGCTGCCTGCAATCCCATGCGGCACAATCCGATTGGCTGCCCGGCGCGGCCCCCAGTCTGTGGGTGGCGGTGGCCGACCCGGCGGTCGAGTGGCCGGGCTGGGTGCAGCCTTTGGGCAGCCATGACGCCTATGCCGCGGGCGCAAAGGTGTCCCACAACGGAAAGCGCTGGACAAGCACGGTGGACGGCAATGCCTGGGAGCCGGGCGTGTACGGATGGGAGGAAAAGGCCGATGCATGAGCCCGCGGAATCCAATGGCGGAAAAAACCTGGTTCCGGATTATCCGGACGGGTATTTCCTGGGCCCAGACCTTACGACGAAGCTATCAAAAAACAGCCCTTCACGGCAAAGTGTGAAGCCGCAACGAAGTCACCCTGTCTGCAAGCGATGAAAAGCCCCCGGGGGACACCGCCCAATAAACGGCTGAACTTGTTTGGCTGGCAATCAAATCAGGAAGGAAGGACACGCCCATGGCCGATATGGAGGCGCGGATGAGCAACGTGGAGCAAACACTCGCGCGCATTGAACAAAAGCTGGACAGGAGCCTTAAAGACATAAGCGACCACGAATCAAGAATCCGCACGCTCGAAGGAAAAGGCGGCAGGCGCTGGGAAACCCTTGTGGCGCAAGTCATTGGATTGGCGGCGGCCGGCTTTGTGGGCTGGCTGCTGGGGCAACTATGACGGCGGAAGGAAAGCCGCAGCGGCAAAATGCCGCGGGAAGCCGGCTGCGGTTGAAACATGCCAGACCGGCAAGCAAAGGATCATCCATACGCCAAAAGGCAAAATGAAAGCCAATGCGGGCGATTGGATCATTACCGGGCGGGGGAGAGAACTATCCCTGCAAGCCGGATATTTTCGAGAGCCCCTGTGAATCTGTTGACTAAAAAGGAGGAGGCGCAAATGAACGAATTCTTCACCTGGGCGGCCCTTGGCACCTGCGCCGGCTGCGCGTTGGCCACGGGGCTGATCACCCAACTGATCAAGGGGATCGGCTTTATCGACAGGATTCCGACGCGTATCGTCGCCTACGCCGTTGCGCTGACCGTCCTGCTGGCCGCGAACGCCGTCGCGGGAACGCTGGATTTGCCGGCGGCGGGGCTGTGCGTGGTCAACGCCGTGATCGTGGCGCTGGCGGCGAACGGCGGGTATGACGCGGCGGCCAAGGCCGTAAAGCAAAACGATCAAACGGGATTATAACAGCGTGGAGAGAAGACCCGCCATATAAAACCGTGCGGGTCTTTTTTGTTTTCCGGCAAAAATGACTGCGCACCGTTCTTGCCGGGAACGGTGCGCAGCTTTATGCCCCGGTTGGGAGGGCAACTGTTTTGCGGGGAAGCGTTTATTCGGCTGCCGCCGCGGTGGCGCCGGCAATGCGGCCGAACACCACAAAGTCAACCACACCGTTGCCGCCTAAGCGGTTGCCGCCGTGGATGCCGCCGGTGACTTCGCCCGCGGCATAGAGGCCGGGAATGATCCCGCCGCCGGCGGACAGCACGCGGGCCTGGGTGTCAATCTCAACGCCGCCCATGGTGTGATGCGCCGCGGGAGCGCGGGGATAAGCGTACCAGGGGCCGGTTTCGAATTTGTAGTTGAACAGCATACGGGCCGAACCCGTCGGCTTCGCCGGTTCCCACCGGGGAATTGAAGTCGTCGATGGTCTGGATGAGCGCGTCGGCAGGAACGCCCATCTTCGCGGCCAACTCATCCAGGGTATCCGCGCTGATCCAGACGGAATCGCCGGTCTCGGCCATGTCGGCGATGGTGCGTCTGCCGGCCACGGCCTGGGTTGTGGGATCGGTTATGGAATCGGCGGGCAGGAGCAGATACGCCGTGCCGCCAGTCCGGGCGGGGAGCGTCTTGCCGATCACGTCGCGGCGTCCGTCCCCGGCAACGAAACGCACGCCTTCTTTGTTGATGAGGACATACGCCTGAACGCCGGAGGCAATTGTAGTGGTCGGAGGTGCTGCCGGTGGTCGGGTTGCAGACGGGCAGCAGCTGGATCTGCTCCATGTCGACAAGGTTCGCGCCCGCATCCCTGCACATGCGGATGCCGTCGCCGGTGACGCCGGGCATGTTGGAGGTGATCAGGCTTGCGCCCAGATCCGGCCGCTTTTCGCCCTGGCAGTATCGGACGCGCATCTCGGCGTTGCCGGCGAAGCCGCCGGTGGCGACGATGACGCCCTTGCCGGCTGTCAGGGTCACTGCACTGCCGTCCTTGCCGGTGGTGTTGACGCCGATTACGCGGCCGTTTTCGACGATCAGGCTGGTTCCGGTGGTATCGGTCATGATTTGGCACAGGTCGCCGCGGCTGTCAAGGGTCTCGGTGAAGGCTTGTGTCAACATAATACCATACTCTCTCCGGATATGGATTACGCCCTTTATCAAATCCGGCAATGCAAGGTTTGGCTGTAGTCAAGGGGCTGCGCGACAACAAGACGCAAAGGAGCGCGGGATGCCTTTTCCTTTAATTTTATCTTGGGTAAAGGGCCGCCTGCCCCGGGCTTTTGCGGCCGGGGGCTTTTCCTTATTTTGGCTGCCGGGCCGATCTGCCCCGAAAACCCATCCTGCCGCCCGGCGGCAGGTCTTTTTTGTGGCGCAAACCGGTGTTTTGCGGCTCAAAGAAGCCCAATCGGTGGTATTTTCTTTGGCAACGGGCTCGTAGTGTTATAGTACAGGCGGATTTTTAAAAAGCCGGGTTAAAACGATTCCGTGGCGAACGGAGGGGCGGCCGGACGGCGCCCGGGCTGACCGACGAGCTGAAGGAGGAAAAGACGGATGAACGAATTCTTTTCTTGGGCAACCCTTGGGACCTACGCCGGCGCGGTGCTGGCAACGACGCTGATCACCCAGCTGATCAAGGGGATCGGCTTTATCGACAGGATCCCGACGCGCATCGTCGCCTACGTCATCGCGCTGATCGTCCTGCTGATTACCAACGCGGTGACCGGCACGCTGGATCTGGCCACCGCGGGGCTGAGCGTCGTCAACGCCGTGATCGTGTCGCTGGCGGCGAACGGCGGGTATGACGCGCTGGCGGGCAGGAGAACAAAAGGATAGCGGACATGAACGGCGGCGGGGCGCGCAAAAGCGGAGCGCCCCGCCCGCATTTTGAGTACCGATGGTTGTGGATGGCAGGAAACCGCCCCGGAACGGGGACTTGCCAACAGACGGTGCGCGGTGATACCCTAAAATCGGGCAAAGGAAGGGCCGGAGCCGAATGCTTGCCGGTTTTTCCCCCATGCCTTCCATCGATGCACGGGATGCATGCCGGTATTATATGGAAGCTGATTTTGGCGGACCGAAGAAGGGGGCGCAGGTTATGAAGATTCACGCCGTAATGGAATACAATTCGGGGGGCTTCCTGATCTATTCCTCGGATTACATCGGCGCTTACGTCCGCGGAAGAACGAAGGAGGAGGCCCTGGCCAAGTTCCCTTCGGAAATCCGCAGCTACCTTTGCTGGCTGGGCGGGGAAGGGGCGTTTTGCGGCGATCCTTTCGCCGTGGAAATCGTCCAGCAAAAGGAAAGCGGCCTGGAGATTTGCGACGCGGATTCGGACGTGCTCTTTGATTCGGAAAGGGCTCCTCTGAGCCTTGGGGAATACGAAACCCTCAAAGCCCTCGCGCTGAAATCCGCGGCGGATTTTTTGCTGCTTTACGATTCCATCCCGGATAAAACCAGCACGGCGTTGAAGCCCAGAAAGACCTTTTACGGGGATGTTCCCATCACGGCGGAGGAAATGTACCGCCACACGAAGAACGTCAACAGCTATTATTTCGGCGAAATCGGGGTGCGCGCCGAAAACGGGCCGGATATTCTCTCCTGCCGCAGGGCGGGCTTTGCCGCCCTTGAAGCCCTGCTCGGGTTTTTGGACAATCCGGTTTTTGCCGGCAGCTACGGCGAAGCATGGTCCCTTCGCAAGGTGATCCGCAGATTCGTCTGGCATGACAGGATCCACGCCAAGGCGATGGTCAAAATGGCGGCGGCGCTCTGGGGGAAGGGCGCGGTAAAAAACCCGTTTATGTTCGATATCCTGTAAGCCGCCCCGCGGGCTTCACGGAGTCGGAAGGCCGCCCCACCTCCCGCGCAAAACAGAAAAAAGACATGCTCCGCGGCTGAACAACCGCGGTTTTTTTCATCTGTTCGCCGCGCAAAGCTGAAAAAAAGTGTGGTTAAGCCACACTTATTGTCGGTTATATATCAAACGAAATGTGCTAGGATATTGTCGGAGCAGGGTGGCGAAACAAAAAAAGTCATAAAAAGCTTTCATCATCCTGCCGCATCTTTGCGATTACCAAATCAAAGGAGAAAAGGAAAATGAAAAAGGCATTAGCTCTGGTGCTTGTTCTCGCGCTGCTTACGGGCCTTGCGGCCTGCGCGGACGCGGCGGATGAAAACGGCGCCGTCGAAACGCCCGACGCCGGCGTCAACACGCCCGTCGACAATGGGGAACCTTCCGGCAAGGCCCCCCTGAAGGCGGGAACCTATACCGCAACAAAACAGGGAATGAACGGCGACGTGGCCGTCGAAGTCGAGGTGACCGAGGACGCGATCAAATCCGTCACCGTCACCGGCAACCTCGAAACCCCCGGAATCGGCAGCCCGCTGACCGACGCTTCGGGCAGCATCCTGCCTGAAGGGGGCAAAGCGCCCACCGAGCTGATCCCCGAAGAGATCGTGGCCGCCCAGAGCGTCCAGGTGGATACGGTATCCGGCGCCACGATCACCAGCGCGGCGATCATCGGCGCGGTGACCGACTGCCTGACCCAGGCGGGCGCGAAGATCGACGAGTGGAAGACCGCTCCCGCCCCCGCTGCCGCCGCCGCGAACGACAGCGCGGACGTCATCGTGGTGGGCGCCGGCGGCGCGGGCCTTGCGGCCGCCGTATCCGCCGCCCAGAACGGCGCTTCCGTCATCGTCGTGGAAAAGAACGGCGAAGTCGGCGGAGATACCCTCGTCTGCGGCGCTATTTACAATTCCCCGGACGAGGCCCTGCAAAGCCAGGTGACCATGACCGACGCCGTGAAGAACACCATCGAAGCCGCCCTGGCCGAAACCCCGGTGAACGACGCCCACGCGGCGCTTCAGGCGGAAGTCAAGGCCCAGTGGGAGGCGTATAAGTCTTCCGGCCGCACCGATCTTTTTGACAGCAGGGAATGGTTCGCCCTTCAGACCTGGATCAACGGCGACAAGGTTGCAAACCTCGACCTGGTCAAGAAGCTCTGCTACGATTCCGCCGAAGGCTACGAATGGATCCAGTCCCTGGGCATGGCGTTCGACGCCCACATCAGCCAGGGCGCCGGCTCCCTGTGGCAGCGCACCCACACCTCCACCATGCAGATGGGCACCGGCTTCATCAGCACCTATGTGGAGAATATCCGCAAGAACGACAACATCAAGCTGTTCGTCAACACCACGGCGAAAAGCCTCGTCATGGAAAACGGCAGGGTTTCCGGCGTGGTCTGCGCGGATAAAAACGGCAACGAGGTGACCTATTCCGCGACCAAGGGCGTCGTCCTGTCCACCGGCGGCTTCTCCGCCAACTCCAAGATGATCTCCCAGTACAACACCTCCGGCAAGTGGAGCGACCTGAGCAAGGTGCCCACCACCAACCGCTTCTCCTGCTCCCAGGGCGACGGCATCAACATGGCCCTTGCAGCCAGCGCGTCCCTGACGGATATGGAGCAGATCCAGCTGCTGTACCTCGGCAACTGCGTGGACGGCGGCCTGACCAAGTACCCGCCCCGGGTCGTCAACGGAACCGACCAGGAGATCTTCGTCAACGTGAACGGCGAGCGCTTCGTCCGGGAAGACGGCCGCCGCGACCAGATCTGCCTCGCCGTTTTGCAGCAGCCCGAGCAGAAGTTCTACTTCATCGAGTCCGGCGACGGCAGCTATGTGGATATTGCCACCGCGATTTCCGCAGACGGCTTCACCTTCGAGTATCTTGAGGACAACGGCTATATCGTCGTGGGCAGCACCGTTGCGGAGCTGGCCGGCAAGCTCGGCATGGACGCGGCCGTGCTTCAGAGCACCATAGACGAATTCAACGCCTGTGTCGACGCCGGCAAGGACGAGGAATTCGGCCGCACCCTGTTTTCCGTCAAGCTGGAGAAGGGTCCCTTTGTGGCCACGGCGCGCCAGGCCTGCATCCACCACACCATGGGCGGCGTGACCATCGACGAAGCGTGCCATGTGCTCGACGCGAACGGGAACATCATTCCCGGACTTGTGGCCGCGGGCGAGATCACCGGCGGCATCCACGGCGCCAACCGCCTGGGCGGCAACGCCGTGGTGGACACGGTCGTCTACGGCAGGCAGGCGGGCAAGACCATCGCCACAGAGTAAGCGCAAGCGCTTCCATCACCAAAAAATTCGACAAACGCATCCTGAATCAATGGGTTTGCCGAAATCCGGCCGGGGGACTCAAACGTCCCCCGGTTTTTTGTGGTTACCCGTTTTTGCCCAGATGCAAAAATGCGCAGTATTTGTTATAATGCAGACAAACCCCCGAAGCCGGGCAGGCCGGGGCGGACCTTCGCCCGCTAAAATGGGCAAAAAGTCGCGACTTGCCGCCGTTTTTCTGCCAATCATCCCGAAAAACACCACCCCAAAACACACAGGATTACCGTGCGGAGGAAAAGGATACATGGAGACCAAACAGCTCATAACTTTCGTTGCCCTGGCCAAGGAGCGAAGCTATCAGAGGGCTTCTGTTGTTCTGAATTACGCGCCGTCCACACTGGCGAAGCAGATCCGCGTACTTGAAGAGGAATTGAACGTGAAGCTTACCGAGAGAAGGGGAACGCACATCGAGCTTACGGAGGACGGGCGGAAGTTCCTGCCCCACGCGGAGCAGCTGCTCAAGGATTACGACGGTATGCTCCGCGATTTCTGCATCGATACCGAAAAGGAAAAGGCCATCCGCGTCGCCGGCGGCGAGCCGCTGGTGGGATACAGCTTTTCGGACATGCTACTGGATTTTTTTAAGGAGAATCCGAATGTGCGCGCCACCGTCGAGATGATCTGCTGCAGCGATATCCCCCAAATGATCGCGAACGACGAAACGGACATCGGCTATGTGCACGATATGAACATCCTCAAGCCCGCGAATATGGATGTGGTTCCCTTTTACCGGGAAGAGGTCTGCCTTGTTTCCGCCCCGAAAAGCCCGCTGGCCGACCGGGAATCCGTGAATTACGGAGATCTTCGCGGAAGGGATTTCGCCTTCACCTACGGCGAATGCTCCTTCTGCGCGGAGTTCATCAACCGGATGCGGAAGAACGGCGTCGAGGCCAAATCCTCGGTATTCCTCGGAAGCTATGTTTCCGTGCTGAACAGCGTGCGCTGCGACAATCGGATCACCCTGATTCCCGCCACCTCCCTCAAAAGGGTGCTGGAGGACGGCTTCGTTCGCCTGAAATGGGAGGACGAGCCCCTGCTCCCCTGGGTCCAGCTGCTGTATTCAACGGAAAAGCCGATCAGCAGCGTGCAGGAAGAGCTGATCAAATGGACCGGAAGGGTGGCCTGCCAGCGCATCGCCGCCAGCAGCAGGGAGGATGTCGTGGGCTATGTGAGATAGCAAGCAAAGCGCAAACACCAAAACCAGGATGACGGGCCGACCGGCCTAAGGCAAAGGGAATTCAACGCCCTTTGCCTTTTATGCCGGCGGCTCTTTTTTGCGCAAGCGTGCGGACCGAAGGCTGCATAGCGCCGCCAGAGCATCCTTTTGGAACCGCGGTCCCGCCGCTGTTTTGCACCGGAATAAAGAAGAAACAATTCCACGCAGGCGGACTTGCTCCGGGCATGTGGATTCACAGGAGAAGAATTCATAGAAATCAGTGAAATTTTGTGACAATACAGATAATAGTTGACTTTGACCGCGATGTTGTATATAATCTCAATGAATTCAACACAAATCTCATAGAAAACCGGCATAAATCAACTATATTCCACAGCATCGTTCTCTAAATGGCACGCGGCCCGCCGCGCATCTCATCATAACGTCCGCGAAAGGAGCCCCACATGAAGAACTATGTACTTGTCATTGATGAAGGCACCACAGGAACCAGGGCGCTGATCTTCGACAAACAGTTCAAGATCGTCGCCCAAAGCTACGAGGAATTCACCCAGTACACCCCGACCGAGGACAAGGTCGAGCACGACGCCATGGAGATCTATGAAAAGAGCGTCAGCATGTGCAAAAAGGCCTTTGCCGCTTCGGGCATCAAGCCCGAGGAGATCGCAGCCGTCGGCATCACCAACCAGCGGGCCACCACCGTCGTGTGGGATAAGGCGACGGGCGAACCCCTTTGCCGCGCCATCGTCTGGCAGGACAACCGCACGGGCGCAAGATGCGCGGAGCTGAACGCCTCCGATTGGGGCGCAAAGGCGAAAAAAGCCACGGGCTGGACCATTGCCCCGGTTTATTCCTCGCTGATGCTCGAATGGCTGCTGAAGAACAACCCCGCCGTCAAGGCCAAGGTGGACGCGAAGGAAGCCCTGTGCGGCACCATCGACACCTGGCTGGTCTGGAAGCTCACCGGCGGCAAGGTGCACGCGGTCAGCTATTCCAACGCTTCCGTCATGGGCAGTCTGGACCTTTCCACGGCGGACTGGTACACGGAATTCTTGGACATCCTCGGCATCCCGCTGCACATCCTGCCCGAAATCCGCGAGGATTCCGGCGATTACGGCGCGACCGACCCGGCGATCTTCGGCGCGGCCATCCCGATCGGCGCCTGCATCGCAGACCAGCACTCCGCCCTTTACGCCCAGGGCTGCCGCACCCCCGGAACCGCCAAGCTGACCAACGGCACCGGCTCCTTTTTGGATGTGAACATCGGCGACAAGTGCGTGGTGCTGGAAGGCGGGATCAACACCGTCATCGCCTGGAAGATCAAAGGAAAGATTCTCTACGCCATGGAAGGCTACGCGGCTGTCACCGGCTCCGCCATCCAGTGGCTGAGGGACGGGCTGAACATCATCGAAAAATCCGCCGATTCCGAAGCCCTGGCAAGGAGCGTGACCGACACCAACGGCGTGTACTTCGTGCCCGCCCTGACCGGCCTTGGCGCGCCGTACTGGGATCCCTTTGCCCGCGGAACGATCATCGGCATCACCCGCGGCACCACAAAGGCCCACATCTGCCGCGCAACGCTGGAGGCCATCGCCTTCTCGATCAAGGACATCACCGACGACATCGGCAAAAACACCGGCAACCCGGTCAAGGAGATCAAGATCGACGGCGGCGCGTCCGCCAACAACCTGCTCGCCCAGTTCTTTGCAGACATTCTGGACTGCAAGGTGGCCCGGCCCGCTTCCGTGGAAGCCACAAGCCTGGGCGCCGCCCAGATGGCGGGGCTCTTCGCCGGGATCTGGACGGAAGCGGACTTCGAGGGCGCCGTGGAATACGACGCCGAGTTCACCAGCAGCATCACGGACGACGAGCGCGAAGCCCGCTACGCCGAATGGAGCGAGGCCGTCAAGCGCAGCGCCAACTGGATCAAGCACTAAGCGCAGGAAGCGGACGTTTCGCGCGCTTCGGTCTTCGGGGCGCGCGGAACGCCCGGTCACCAGCCTTGTCGGCAGGCCCGAACCGGGCGGATTTTGCCGGGGCTTTGTTCCCTGATCGCATTTTGGGCAAAAGCGATAAAGCAGGGGGCAAACGGGTGAAATCCGCCCGCGGGCGGTCGTGCGGGCAGTATCCGGGAAAGGATGATTGAATTGACAGACAACGAGCTTGTTGCATCGTTTGAAAAAGCATTGAAGGAGCGGGGCTTTTCGCCGGAGCGCGTCAAAGCCCGGGCGAAGGAGGGTATTCTCACCCTTTTTGGCGAGGTTGACGCATGGCCCATGGCTGTGGACATCGGCCACATGGCCGCCCGTCTGCCCGGCGTGGTCAACGTCGTGGTGGACATCACCTCCCCCGACCTTCCGAAGAAGGAAGAACGGGATCTTGCGCCCTGCCTGGCCAGGGGCGTTGCCGACCGGGCGGACGTCGTCATCATCGGCGGCGGGATCACGGGCTGCGCCGCCGCCCGCCAGCTTTCGAAATACAAGCTGGACATTCTGGTGCTCGAACGGCAGGAAGACCTTTGCGAAGGCACCACAAAGGGCAACAACGGCATGGTGCATTCGGGCTACGATTCCAAGCCCGGCACCTTAAAAGCGAAATACAACGTCCAGGGCAACGCCATGTTCACCCAGTGGGCGGAAGAACTGGGCTTCAAATTCAACAGGACCGGCTCCTTCGTCTGCGGGTTTAACGACGGGGATAAGCAAACCATCGAAAAGCTCTTCGAAAACGGTTCCCAAAACGGCGTGCCGGGCATCGAGGTCATTTCCGGTGACCGCGCGCGGGAGATCGAGCCGGGCCTGTCCGACGCGGTGACCTGGGCTTTGTGGACGCCCACGGCGGGCTACGCCGAGCCCTATGAGGTGGCTCTGGCCTGTGCGGAAAACGCGGCAAACAACGGCGCCCGCTTTAAGCTGAACTGCGAAGTGCTGGATGTGCTGGCGGAAGACGGCCGCGTGCGCGGCGTGCTCACAGGCGAAGGGATCATCGAAGCGCCGGTGGTGATCAACGCCGCGGGGGTCTATGCGGACGATATCGCCGAAATGGCGAAGGACCGCTTCTATTCCATCCATAACCGCCGGGGAACCCTCGTGATCCTGGACAAGGAAAACAAGGGCAAGATCCGCACCTATTCGGGCTTCGCCCCCAGCAATTACACCAAGGGCGGCGGCCCGATGGAAACGCCGGAAGGAACCTTGCTGTTCGGCCCTTCCGCAAAGGAAGTGCCGGACAAGGAAGACCACGGGGTGGACGAGGATGACGTGCGCTTCGTTTTGGACAAGGCCATGGTGCTTACCAAGGGCATCAGCACGGATACGGTGATCACCTATTTCAGCGGGGCGCGGGCCTCCACCTACAACGAGGATTTCATCATCGAGAATTCCAAGAAGCTCAAGGGCTTCATCCACGCCGCGGGGATCCAGTCCCCCGGCTTTGCCTCCGCCCCGGCCATCGCAGAGCGGGTGGAGGAGCTTTATCTGGAGCAGAACCCGCAGGCGGAGCTCGATCCTTCCTTCAACCCGATCCGGGAACACAAAAAGCCCTTCCGGGACTGCAACGCCGAGGAGCGGGCAAAGCTGATCGCAGAAAACCCGGCTTACGGCAGGGTGGTCTGCCGCTGCGAAACGGTGACCGAGGCCGAGATCGTCGAAGCCATCCACGGCAAAATCCCCGCGCGGACGATCGACGCCATCAAGCGCCGCACCCGGGCCGGCATGGGCCGGTGCCAGGCGGGATTTTGCGGTTCGAAGGTGCTGGCGCTGCTTGCCCGGGAACTGGGCATAAGCCCAAACGAGGTCACGCTGAAAGGAGCCGGCTCCGAGGTGCTGTTCACCGAAAACCGCCCGGTTAAAGGAGGCGAAAGACCATGAAAAACGCCGAACTGGTGATCATCGGCGGCGGCCCCGCCGGCCTTGCGGCGGCGGTCAAAGCCCGGGAGCTGAACATCGGCAGGATCGTGCTGATCGAGAGGGACGGGCATTTGGGCGGCATCCTTCAGCAGTGCATCCACGACGGCTTCGGCCTGCACCGCTTCAAAAAGCAGCTTTCCGGCGGCGAATACGCCCAACGGTTCATAGACGAAGTGCAAAAGGGCGGCATAGAGGTCCTTTCGGACACGATGGTGCTGGATCTTTCGACGAACAAGGTAATCACCGCCGCCAGCGCCAAACACGGCCTGGTCACGATTCAGGCGGGCGCGGTGATCCTGGCCATGGGCTGCCGGGAACGCACCCGGCCCCAGGTGCGGATTTACGGCGACCGCCCGGCGGGTGTGCTGACCGCGGGCGCCGTCCAGCGATACATCAACGTCGAGGGCTGGCTGCCCGGCAAACGGGCGGTCATCCTCGGCTCGGGGGACATCGGCCTCATCATGGCCCGCCGCATGACCTTGGAGGGCATGGAGGTGGAGGGTGTCTATGAGGTCATGCCCAATCTCGGCGGCTTGCGCAGGAACAAGGCCCAGTGCCTGGATGATTACGGCATCCCGCTGCATCTTTCCACCACCGTCGTTTCCGTTTTCGGCAAAAAGCGGGTGGAATCCGTCACCGTTGCCAAAGTGGGGGAGGACAGAAAGCCCGTCCCCGGCACCGAGCGGGCGATTCCCTGCGATCTGCTGGTGCTTTCCGTCGGCCTGATCCCGGAAAACGAGATCAGCCGCGCCGCCGGGATCGAACTGCACCCCGTGACCAAAGGCCCGGTGGTGAACGACGCGATGATGACCGGCCTGCCCGGCGTTTTTGCGGCAGGGAACGTGGCCGCGGTCTTCGACCTTGTGGATTACGTTTCCAAAACCGGCGAAACGGCGGCCATCGGCGCGGCGGAATACCTGCAAGGCGTTGCGGGGGGAGAGACCGTCTCGGCGGTTCCCGGCGAAAACGTTTCCTTCGTGTTCCCCCAAACGGTGCGAAAAGCGGCAACGGGGCGGGAGATCGAGCTTTATCTTCGCGTGAAGAAGCCCTTAAAGGGCGTCGCCGCCACCGTGAAATGCGGCGGAAAGACCCTTTATGCGAAGAAGCATGCCGTCGCCAACCCGCCGGAAATGCTCGCAATCAGCTTCACACCTGAAACGGAGCTTACTGGCCCCATCGTTGTGGACGTGGAATAGGGGGAGCGCATTATGATTGAAAAAAACTACACCTGCATCGTTTGCCCGATCAGCTGTGATCTGACCTTGAGAGACGAGGGCGGAACGCTGACCGTCACCGGCAACGCCTGCAAGCGGGGTGAGGTTTACGCAAAAAGCGAATACACGGATCCAAAGCGGATGATCACCACCACGGTGAAGATCACCGGGGCGGATCTGAGCCGCCTGCCGGTGATCAGCACCGCTCCGGTGCCGAAGGGCAAGCTGGGCGAATGCCTGAAACTGCTTTATGAAACCGAAGTAAAAGCGCCGGTGGAAGCCGGCGGCATTATCCTTCCAAATATACTTAATACGGGGGTGGACATGATCGCCGCACGCACGCTGAACAGGGCAAAGGGGGACGTTTCCGCGTTTCTCGAAGGCGTAGCCGAACAATGCCCGAACACGGAAATCCTGACGACGCCTGAGGACAGGCTGATCTATTCCCACGGATGCTATCCGAAGGAATACAAATGGCTGCGCCAGGGGGCGTATCCTTACGTTACGGACGCGGTGCTGCGCCCTTCCACAGAAGGGGAAATTTCCGCGATCCTGAAGCTCGCGAACGAGAAAAACGTCGCCATCATCCCCTATGGTGGGGGAAGCGGCATCGTGGGCGGCTCGATCCCCTATAACGGGGAAGTGATCATCGATACGAAACGGCTCAAGAGCCTTTCCATAAACCCGGTGAACTGCACCGCAACGGGCGGCGCGGGGCTCACCGGCGCGGAATTCGAAAACGCGCTGAACGAGCAGGGCTTCACCTGCGGCCATTATCCCCAGTCCTTCCAGAGCGCGGTGCTGGGCGGCATGGCGGCGACGCGGGCGATCGGCACCTTCTCCACCAAATACGGCAAGATGGACGATATGGTCACCGGCCTTACCGTCGTCCTGCCGGACGGCGGCGTGCTGACCACCCACCCCGCGCCCAAGCGCTCCACCGGGCCGGAACTGACCCAGCTCTTTTTGGGCAGCGAAGGGGTTTACGGCATCGTCACCTCCGTCACCATGCGGATTTACCCCGTGGCGGAAAAGCGCATCTTCGCGACTTACACCTTCCCGACGACGGAGGACGGCCTTTTCGCCATCCGCACCTTTGTGCAAAGGGGCTTAAAGCCCGCGGTCGTCCGCCTGTACGACGAGGAGGAAGCCTCCCACAAGATCGGCCATTACGGGTTTGAAAAGGGCTTCGTCCTGTTGATCCTCGCCTTCGAGGGTTTTGCGGAAATGACCGAGCTGGAAGCCAAAAAGACCCACGAGATCTGCCTGGCGGCGGGCGGGATCGACAAGGGCGCGCTCGCGGCAAAGGAATGGTTCGACACCCGGTTCTCCACCAAAAAGATGCTGGATTACGCCGCTACAACCGGCGGCACGGCGGACGCCATCGAGGTCGCCGCCCCCTGGGATTGCATCACAGCGGTCTGGAAGGAAATGCGGAAAGCCTTAAAGCCCCTTTGCGCTTCTTTGGACTGCCATTTTTCCCACGTTTACCACACCGGCGCCAGCGTTTACGTGATCTTCCATTCGCTGACCGGCGGGGATGACCGCGACGGCGAGGCGCGTTACGCAGAATGCCTGAAAATCGCGGTGGAAACCAGCCTGAAATACGGCGGGAACGTTTCCCACCACCACGGCGTGGGAACGGCCAAGGCCGAATGGATGAGCCTGGAGCACGGCGAAGCGGGCATGAAGGTCATGGGCGCGATCAAGGACGCACTGGACCCCAAGGGAATACTCAACAAAGGAGTGCTGGGACTATGAGGAGCTTTCATCTTGAAAATATGGCCGCCTCCGTCGACCGCCAGACGATCCACATGGATCAGGGCATCTGCTATAACCCGGAATATCTGGCTTTTGGCGCGATGCGGCACTACCCCTCCCGCATTGCCCAGATCGCCCGGGCCGTATGGAAGGGTGAGCTGGAAGCGTCGGAATACGGGGCGGACACGGTCTTTGCCCCCATCCTTTCCGGCCTTGGCGAACGGTGGCAGAATTTCGGCGAAGACCGGAACGATTACCTGCTAATCAGCCTGCTTTTCCGCGAGCTGTTCGTGAAAAAGGGCTTCAAGAAGGACGCCGCCGACGCCCTGCGCGAAACGGTCCAGAAAAACGGCGGCCACATCGTCGCCGCAAACGAAAAGGAGCGCGCCCGCTGGGAGGCCTTCATCCCCAGGTTGGAGGGAAGCGGCATCTGCCTGCTGATCGACGACGCGACCTTTGCCTTTGCTTCCGAAAACGCCTACGAGCTGGGCGCGTTCCTGAAAAAGAAGGGGATCGAAGTGCAAAAGGACCTTGGTCCGCATTTTTTGGGGTTTGAATATTTCGCCGCCGGGCTGATCGACGAGGGGATCGAGCATCTTTCCGCTTTGGTCAAAAGGCTGAAAGACGGCGGTGCGCACACGGTCGTTACCCTTTCCGGCCAAAGCCACTATGCGCTGACGACCCTTTGCGCCGCATTGGGCATTGAACATGAGCTTCGGGTCAGGCACATCCTGGAATATGCGGATTCGCTGGCGATCGACCGGGCGTACCTCCTGCCTGGCAGCTTCTGCGGCCGCTATCTGCCCAAGATCAACGAGAGGATCGGCAGGCTGACGGCGGCGGAAGGCGAGCGCAGGATCAAAAACAGCAAGGAATTCCTGCCCCTGATCGAAAACGGCAGGCGGGTCAACCTGCCCACGATGTGGCTCGCGCCCCTTTGCGCGGAATTTGCCGCCTTTGGCGGAAACGAAAAGGTGAACGAGGGCATCCTCGAAAACGGAATCCGGGAAATCAAGCGCGCCGGGTATTCCCAGCTCGTGGTATTCGATCCCTTTGAGTTCCGGGCCGCAAAGGAAGCCGGGCTCAAGCCGGTTTACTATCTGGCCCTAATCGGATAAGGCAGGGGAGTTGAACCCCTGAAAACGCTCCGGCCGCCAATGGGCCGGTTTGGATGCAGCGCGCGAAAGAAGAAGGCGCCGTAGCGGGGCTGCGGCAACCGACGATGACAAACAAATGCGCCAAACCGGCCCCTTGACGGCGCAGGGGTGCAATTCTCCTTGCCTTGAAAGCTTGAACGCCGCCCGGAATGCTGATAGAATGGCACTGTGAAGGGGGAGCCGAAAACGCGGCGGGGCACGCCGATAATCGTTGTACGGCTTTTGGGATTATTTTGCGGTTTTTCGGGCGGTGTTCATTTAAGACGCTGAGATGATTGAACAACATGCCGCAAAGGGGCGGCCTTTTGCCCCCGCGGCCCATTGCATACACAATCGTTTTTGATGAAAAAGCCCCCGTAAGAAAACGGGGGCGTTGCGATAGGAGTGAACGGTCATGCTGACCATTGACAGGAGAAAGTGCATACTGGACAAGCTCTACCATGACGGTTCCGTCAAGGTCAACGAGCTGGCCGCGCTTTACGGCGTGGGCGGCGAGACCATCCGCAGGGATTTGAAGGCCCTTGCCGCGGATTGGGACATTTCCGTGGTCTACGGCGGCGCCTACCTCAAAGACAAGGTGACCGTGGGCAGCGTTCAGGAAGAGACCATCGTCCACAAGCGCAAGGAGAATTTCGAGGCGAAGCAGATCATCGCGAAAAAAGCCGCGGATCTCGTCGTCCCGGGGGACATCATCGCCATCAACTCCGGCAGCACCGTGGAATACATCCTCGACTACCTGGGCGGAAAAACCCCGCTTTCCATCGTCACGCTGAACGTCAACCAGGCGGCCAAGGCCTCCCTCATCCCGGGGGTAGAGGTTTACCTGCCCGGCGGGAAGGTGCGCTCCTCCTCCGGCATGACCATCGGGCCGGACGCGGGGGATTTCATCCGCAATTTTTCCATCAACAAGTGCTTTTTCGGGATTTCCGCGGTCAGCCTTTCCCGGGGGATCACCCACCCGGTCATGGAGGAGGTTCCAAACAACCGCGCGCTGCTTTCCGTTTCGGAAAAGGTTTACGTCGTGGCGGATTCCTCAAAGTGCGACAAGCATTCCCTGTACAGCATGGCAAAGCTGGACGAGGCGGACGCCTTCATCGTGGACGGGGCGTTCCCGGAAAGCTACAGAAAATACATGGCCTTAAACGGCATCGAGGTGCTTTAGCGGCCGGCGGATACAAAGCCCAATGAAAACCCGGGGGAATTGCTCCCCCGGGTTTTGCGCGTGGGCTTCTGTGCTGTTCCCGCTTTTACTTCATTGCATCCGCAAGGGTTTTCGCCAGGGCGCGGGCGTCGCCCAGGGCCTGGCAGTCCGGCCTGAACCGGACCCTTAAAGTCCCGACGACCTTGAAGCCCAGGCCGCTCAGGCGCTGCTCGGCAAAGGGCACGCCCTCGCCGCTCCAGCCGTAAGAGCCGAAGACCACGGCCTTTCTGCCGCGCACCAGAGGGGCGGAAAGATGGCTCAGGGCAAGCCAGATGGGGGGCAGCGCGTCCGCGTTGATGGTGGGGGAGCCCAGGGCCAGCGCGTCCGCGCAATAGATCCTGTCCGCCACTTCTTCGGAAGAAAGGCCGGCAATATCCGCCAGGTCCGTCTCGACCCCCAGGGAATCCAGCTCGTCGGCCACGGCCTTTGCAAGCTGCGCGGTGTATCCGTAGGAGCTCACATAAGGGATGAACACCTTCTTTTGCCCTTCGGGCCGGTCGTATTCCCTGGACCAGCGGTCATAAAGCTCGATCGCCTCCTGCGGGTCCTTGTCCAGCACCGGGCCGTGGGAGGGCAAAATGGCGTTGATCTTCAGGTCCAGCTCCTTCAGGGTGTTGACGGCCTTTTTGACGTGGGGCGCAAAGGGCGCCATGATGCAGTCGTAATAATACCTGCGGGCGCCTTTGAAGCGCTCGTCCGTCAGGCTTTCCAGCACGTGAAAAGACGCGAAATGGCAGCCGAAAACGTCGCAGGTAAAAAGGGAGCCGGTGGTTTCGTCGTAGGTGAAGATCGTGTCCGGCCAATGGAGAAAAGGCGCGGAAATAAAGCGCAGCTTCCGGCCGCCGAGGTCGATCTCGTCCCCGTCCTTCACGACGGTGACGGGAAGCTCCCGGTGGGCGATGTGGGGAAGATACAGCGAAGCGGCTTTGCTGCAATACACCCTCGCGTTTTTCGCGATGTCCATCAGCTCGGCCAGGGCGCCGGAATGGTCCGGCTCGGTGTGCTGAAGGACGATGCAGTCGATCTTTTCGGGATCGGCCACCTGGCGTATCAGCGCAAGGCTCTCTTCGAGATAGCCGTCCCGCACGCAGTCGATCAGCGCGATTTTTTCCTCCCCCAAAACGACGTAGGAGTTATAGCTGCTGCCGAACTCGGTTTCCATGATCACGTCGAAGCGCTTCATTTCGGGGTTCAGGGCGCCCGCCCAGAAGATGCCGTCCGCGATCCTGACCGGTTTTGTCGGTTTATCCATGATGATCCAATACCTCCTCATTTAAGGCGATTAGTAAGCCGAAATTAACTTTGCAGCTTGATCGTACCACGTTTGCCGGGAAATGAAAAGTTTTACTTGGAGATTTCTTCTTCCCATGGTATTATTCCATTAGATCGGACAAACCTGATCGAATAAAACTGTGGAGGTACAAGCATGAAATATCTATGCCCCTGCGGCTATATCTATGATCCCGAAATCGGCGATCCCGACAACGGAGTCGCCCCCGGCACCGCCTGGGAAGACGTTCCCGAAGATTGGGTCTGCCCCGTTTGCGGGCTGGACAAGGACGCTTTCGAACCCATGGAATAAGCGCTGCCGCCGGTTTTGCCTCCGCTTGGGCGGGGGCTTTTTTGTATTATTTCCACTTGATGAAAAGGCGCGAAACGCGTATACTATTTGTAACCCATGGTTAACTTAACAGGAGCGCAACATGAACAAAAAACTGCTTTTTGCCGTTCTGGCCGCTGTTTTGCTGCTGATGACCGGATGCGCGGCGGGAAACAGCCGGAACGAAAGCGAGGAACCGATGTACACAAAAATCACCGCCGAGCAGGCGAAGGAGCGGATGGAAGAAAACCCGGACGCGATCGTCCTCGATGTGCGCACCCAATCGGAATACGACGCGGCGCACATCGGGGGAGCGGTGCTTTTGCCGAACGAAAGCATCGGAACGGCGCAGCCGGAGGAACTGCCGGAGCTTGACGCCGAGATCCTGGTTTATTGCCGTTCCGGCAACCGGAGCGCCCAGGCTGCGAAAAAGCTCGCCGAACTTGGGTATACCAATGTTTTTGATTTCGGCGGGATCATCGACTGGCCTTACGGTACGGCAGCAAAATAGCCTTTCCCGGGAAAACGGCTTTTTGGAATCCCCCCGGGTTTCAAAGCACCGCCGGGGTTGAAACCGGAAAGCTCCGGCAGGCAAAAAAAGGGGGACCTTCGGCGGGCCGGAACCACCGACGACATGGCCCGGCCCAAAAGGCCCCAACCGCTTTTTGGGCGGAAGATCTGGCAAAACCGGCAAAGGACTGCCCGTGATTTTTGGGATCCGCAGAAGCCCCTGCCCAAAAACGGGAAGACCTTTTGCTTTTTTGCGGTTATTTGACGGGAATGCTGACCAGCCCGCGGACGTATGGCAGCGGGTCCACGGCCTTTTCGCCGATGTAAAGCTCGAAGTGCAGATGCGGCCCGTCCGCGCTTTCCGCGATCGCGCTTGCGCCCACCGCGCCGATCTCCGTCCCCGCCCTTACCGAATCGCCGGCCGTCAGCTTGGGCAGCGAATCGAGATTGGCGTAAACGGACTGCATGTTGCCGTCGTGGCGTATGGTTATGGTATAGCCCATCATGATGTCGTTCTCAACGGTGCCTACCACGCCGTCCGCCACCGCGCGCACGGCCGTGCCTTTGGCTGCGGCGATGTCCAGCCCCTTGTGGCTCGTCCACTGCTTCAGGGTTTTTGAATAAAGCAGCGTGTCGTCCGCAAAAGCTGTCAGTACCTCGCCTTCAACCGGGGCAAACAGGAGATTGTCCTCCTTTGGCGCCGCCGTGTCCGATTCTTCGCCCGGTTCGGGCGGGGGCGACGGCTCCAAAGAGGGCGTGGGGGTTACCCGGCTTCCGTCGGTCATGGAAGCGGGCGGAGTGGGAATAATTTTTGGGGTCGGGGTGGCGTTTTGGGCCTGTTCCAGCGTTTCGTCACCGGATTGGCCTGCCTGTTGGCTTTCTTCCTCGCCGGGCCTTTGGGCAAAAGTCACAAAAGCGGTGACGCCCACAACCGCCAGGCAGCCCAGAAGCACAAGATAAAAGCCCTTTTGCCGTATGAATTCACCGGCTTTTTCCTTAAAACCGCGTCCGTCTTTGTTGATGCGCATGGGGATACCTCCCTGTATTGGTGTAGTCTTCATTATTGCCGCATTTGCTCCGATTGATACCGGCGTCCCGCCGGGAACGGTTGTTTCGTAACAAAAAAAGTGTTATAATGCCTGCTGAGGTATTTTGTATGGACTTTGTCGCAATAGATTTCGAGACTGCAAACGGCAGCCGGAACAGCGCCTGTTCTCTGGGCGTTGTGATTGTGGAGGAAGGGCGCATCGCCGACAGGCGCTATTCGCTCATCAATCCCCAGACCAGTTTTCAGCGGTACTGCACCTATATCCACGGCATAACCGAAAGCGCCGTCAAAACCGCGCCCACGTTTTCGGATATTTACCCCGTTCTGTTCAATATGCTGGACGGCCGGGTGCTCGTCGCCCATAACGCCCCCTTTGACGTGGCCGTTTTAAAGGCCTCCTGCGACGGGCGAGGCCTTGCCATGCCCAAAGTGGACCCGTTTTGCAGCGTGGAAATGTCCCGCGTGGCCTGGCCGGAGCTGGCGCACCACAGGCTGAATTCCCTGGCCGAGCAGTTCGGCCTCGACCTTCGGCACCACAACGCCATAGGCGACGCCACGGCCTGCGCCCAGCTGGTGCTCCTTTGCGCGGACCAGTTCGGGGCGAACAACATCGCGGAGCTCCGCGGGATGCTCGCCATCAAGGACCGCAGGAACAGGGAGGAGGCCCAGGCAAAAAAAGCCAGGCAGGAGGCCGAAGCCGCCGCCCTGCGCGCCATCGAGCGGGACGCCGCGCTGAGGGAAGAAGCCAAGATCCCCGCGCTGTTTTAAAAAAACCGGCGGCCCGGCGGCGTTTGCCGTTGCCGGGCGAGCCGATCAAAAGCGGCCGCTTTTTCGCGGCCTGTTTTTGCGAAAAGGGTGAATGAAACGCATAAACGCCGCCTGTACAGGCGGCGTTTTTTGTGATCGCCGGCAGGGCGGCGCGGGGCGCTTCCTTTTGGCGCTTCATCCGGGGAAAAGCGTACGCGGCATCACTGAAAGGGCATGAACTGCGCCGCAGTGAAGCGGATCAGCCGAGGAGTTTCTTCAAATATCCCTCGTTAAGCAGATGGACGGTCTCGAACTTCCCCTTGTAGAACACGGCCCAGTTGTTGAACACGCAGGGCACGGATTTTGCTTTTTCCAGGGTATCGACTTTGATGAGTTCGAGCGGGACTCCGTTGTTTTCGCAATAATTCCTGATTTCCCTGATGCAGTTTGGGATGTACGGGCATTGGGACCCGTAATAAATCGTCAGGCAGAGGCTGTCCACAGCCTGCTTTTTGGCGTTCGGGGCGAATGCCGGGAGCGTTCCGTCAAAAGACAAAGCCAAAAGCTCATACTCCCCGCCCACTGCATCCACGGTTTCGAAGCCGAATTTCTGCATGAATTTCTTGTCGGACAGGAAAGGTTTTTTCTTTTTTGAGCTGATCACGCAGACGCCGGATTTGTTTTGCGCCTTGGCGTCGGCGATGCAGGATTCCAGCAGTTTTTTGCCGTGGCCTTTGTTTTTGAAGCTTCCCGAGACCCAAAGGCAGTAAATGTACATATAATCGGCGCCGACGACCGGCACCCATGCCGTTTCCAGAGGCGCGTATTCGATGAAAACCTTGCCCTTTGCGTCCAGCTTGCGAAACACATGGCCTTGTGCCAGCCTGTCCTTCAGCCAATTCCGCTTGGCTTCCACGCCCGGCTGGTGCTTCTTGTCCGCAATGGCGCAGCAAAGATGCTCAGAAGCGAGATTGCCCGCGTTCAGGCTGATGTATGTGTCGCCCATTTTTGCCCCTCCTGCCCGTCAGGTTGTGACCGCCGATCCGTTATGCAGATCATAACGCACGAACCGGGCCCTTGTAAATGCTGTTGCGGCCCTTGCCGGGGTTTTTCCGGCGTATGACACGCAGCGCAGCGCTATTGCGCATTCCTGCCGGTACAAAACGCTTACCGCAAGGGCAGAACAAAAGCAGCCGCCCGGAAGCCGTCAAAAGGCTGCCGGACGGTTCGTTTTTCGCATCGATTTTAAGGTTCCAAAACCCCTTTGACGATCAGCCTGTGGGTGGCGACCCGTATGGGGGTGCAGGTGACCAGGGTGATCTGGGCGTCCGCCGTCGGATCGAGCACCCAGGTGTCTTCCGGAAGCACGACGAGGATTTCCGAAACGGTGTAGGTAAAAACCTCGTCATATTGCTCGACGATCAAAGGATCGCCGATTTCCAGCTCGTCAAGCCGGTTGAAAAACTCGCCTGAAACATAGCTCCGGTGCCCCGCCAGGCAGAAATTGCCCAACTCGCCCGGCAGCGCGGTTCCCTTGAAATGCCCCACGGCGTAACGCAGCACAGAGCTTCTCGTCCCTTCGGCCACCACCACATCCAGACCGATCTTCGGTATTTTCAGGATGCAGACGGGTTCGAGGGGCTTTTTTTCGCCAGTCTCGGATTCCTCCCCGTCCGCCGAAGGGTCGCCGGGCAAAACCGCCGGTTCTTCCGTTTCGGCTTCGGGCCCGGCCTGATCGCCGCCTTCCGGGTCCTGGGGCGTTTTGGCGGGGTCCGGATCGTAGGATAAAACCCCCGAAGGCATCGCCCCCATGGCGTAAGCCTCGCGCAGGCTTTGCTGCTGCGATTTCGTTTCCTGCTCGGCGCACAAAACAAAGACGATCAGCGCCAGGCCCGAAAGGATCAAAACAACCGGCAGCACCAGGAAGGCAAAGACCCTCCGTTTGGACAGGCTGCTGCGAAGGGGGCTTTCAGTCATTGCTTCTTTTTCCCAAAGACCGGGCGCAGCAGGAGCAATCCCCCCGCGAGGATCAGCAGCGCGCCCAGCGCAAGGAGCGCCGTGGAATCCCAGGGACTGCCCGTCTGGGGCAGGGTCGTTCCGGCGGGAATATCGTCGTCCGGGTAGGGGGAAGACGAAACCTGATTGACGATTTCATAGGGCGCCGCCTTCGTCACGCCGGAATCCGTTACGCCGGCTTGGGCGGTGCTGTCGCTGCGGACATAGCCCCTGGGCGCGGTCAGCTCCTTCACGGTGTAGTCCCCGCCGGGCACCCCGGTGAAGAGAACCAGTCCTTGGCCGTTGGATCTGGCGGTGGTGACGAGCCTGCCGTCGCTGTCATACAGGCCGAATTCCGCGCCGGCAAGGGGGTTTCCGTACCCGTCGACCTTCCGCAGTTCCACAGAGCCGTAGACGCGCCGGTTGACAAGGGCCTCCGCAAGGTTCGCGTCCGCGATCCTGCCTTCTTCGTCCTTCTTCAGCGAAACGGGGATGGCGGCGTCCGACTTGGCATATCCCCTGGGGGCTTCGATTTCCCGGATGACATAGTCGCCTTCCGGCAGCCTGGTGAACCGGACCACGCCGTTGGACGCGCCCGCGGTTTGCAGCGGGGAGGCAAAGGCGCCGTCCGCCGCGCGGTAGATCCCGAAAAGCCCGCCGGAAAGGGGCGCGCCGCGCTCGTCCGTCTTTTTGATGGAGATATCCGCCACAGCGGTATGGTTGACAAAAGGCGCCCCAATGATCAGGTCGGGAAGCAGGTTGGTGTTGAAATCCAGCACCAGCGGCGCGTTCACGACGATATCGGACAACACGTATCCCTTGGGCGCTTCCAGTTCGCGGATTTTGTAATCGCCCACGGGCAGCCCGGTGAACCGGACCACGCCGTCCACGGCCTTCGCGGTCTGCACGGGCACGGTCAAGGCGCTGTCCACGGCGTGGTAGATCCCGAAAAGCCCGCCGGAAAGGGGCGCGCCGTGCTCGTCGGTCTTTTTCATCACGACATTGGCCAGCATGGCATGGTTGACCAAGGGCTCTTCGATCTGAACATCGGCCACAGCGTCGGTCTCCGGATCGTATACCAGCGATGCGCTGATGACGGTGCGGGACAGGCTGTAGCCCAAAGGCGCGGAAATCTCCCGGATCTTGTAATCGCCGGGGGCCATGCCGGCAAACGTGACGACGCCGCTCACCGCGCTCGCGGTCTTGATGGGGGTGGTAAAGCCGGTGTCGCCGGCGGCGTAGATGCCGAAGGAGCCGCCGGAAAGGCTAAGGCCGTCGGCGTTGGTCTTTCTGAGGGTGATCGACGCAACCATGGGATCGTTTGTGACCTGCACGGTCTGATTCCTGGTTTCGGCGGAATCGTTCGTCAGCGTGACCATGTGCTCCGCGCCGTCACGGAGATAGCCCTCGGGCGCGGTTTTTTCGCGGATGTAATAGGTGCGGAGCTTCAGCCTGGTGAACGTGGCTTCGCCGTTGGCGTCCGTGGTGAGGACCGCTTTGACATTCTTCATGCTGTCCAGCAGCTCAAAAACCGCTTCGGAAGCGATCCGGCTTCCGCTGGGATCGACCTTGATGACCTTGACGCTGCCGTTCCAGCCGGAGCTGCTGAAGTCCACGTCGCCGCTGGCGACATATTGGGTGGAATCGGCGCTGTCCGACCCGGTATAGGAACCGCTGAACGCGATGGTGTTGCTGTATTTGCCGGCCTTGAGCACATCCGTATTGAAGGTCAGCTTGTAGCCCTGGGCGCCGTCGGGCAGGAAGATCTTGAATTCGCGGTTGGGAACGGCGCTGTAGGTGAAGCTGTACGCCTCCGCCGGCACCGGATCGCCGACGGTGCGGTTGCCCGCGGCGTCCTGGTTCCAGTAGCGCAGTTCGACGGACTGGCTGTCCAGGTCGAGCCCGTCCGCAAGGTTATCCACCAGGAAGGCGTCCTGCAGCGGGGCCTGGTTGGCGTTGATGAAAACCTCCCAGCCGATGTAGCCGTTGTCCCTGGTGTATTCCACGCCCACGTTTTTGTCGACGGACTTGTTGATCACCACGTTGTCCGCCCAGACGGAAACCGTGGGCGCGCCGGCAATGCCGGAGGTGAGCTGGGCGTTGTTCCTGAAGGTGACATCCCCGTTGGTTTCGAGGAACACGCCCGGATCCGTCACCCGGGTTTTAAAGGTGATCTCCGTTTGCACGTAGAGCTCACCAATGGAGATGGTCAGAACGTCTCCGGACACGCTCAGACTGAAGCCGGAGGACTTGCCGTCGACTAGGAGCGAGCCTTCCACGTATTCCTGCCCGGGCTGAACAAAGTCTTTGACTTCCGCATACGGCATGAACATATTGTTCTGGTTGACGGTGATCTTCCAGGAAAGCTCCCGGTTCGTGTAATCGTATCCTGCGGCGGCCTTGGCGATGACCTGGCTGACGACGCTCTGGGTCGTGTTGGTGACCGTGGAAGTCGTGATCCCGCCGCCGGTCAGCACCGCGGAGTTGTTGGAATAGGCGGTGGTTTTGTTGTTCGCGAAGTCGTCCGGGTTGGTCACCCTGGTCTTGAAGGTGATGTACGGGTGGTCCGCGACGGTAAGATCCCCGAGGTAGATGGTCAGCACCTTAGCGGTTTGATCATAATGGTACCGGTTTGGGGCAGCCGTTACGTCCGCCAGATTTGCCACCTCGGTGAGGTTTATGGTCGCGCCGCCGTCCTTCCGGGTGGGGGTAAAGCCGCCGTACAGCTCCTGGTTGGCGCCCAGCGTATCGACGATTTTAGCGCCGGTGATCGCCTTTCCGTTCCTGTTGACCTCCAGCTCCCAGGTGATCGCCTGGGTGGAAGCGTCGTATCCTTTGCCGCTTTTGGCGATCAGGCTGGTGTTGACGCCCACGTTGCCGGAGCCCCCGGTGTAAGAGCCGCCGCCAAGGATGGTGAGCGTGCCGGAATTGTCAAAGCCGGTCTGGGCCTGCTGCTCAAAATAGCCCGGGAGCACCTCGGTGGTGAAGGTGATGGTCTGCACGCCCGAAGCGCCGCTGGTGAAGGTATAGGTGAAGTTCTGGCCCACAAGGCTGGCCATGTCGCCAAACGTGGCCGGTGTTTCGCCGTTCCTTTTGACCGTGCCGAGGTCAAACGCAAGGAGCGGGGGAATGGTGTCGGTCAGCGTCGAGCCTGCGGGGATCGTGCGGTTGTTGTTATTCAGCGTGAACGTCCAGTCGATGAACACCTCGCCGGTGTCGGGATCCTTTCGGGTTACGCCCTTTTTCTGGATCCAGTCCGTGGTCACCGTGACTTCCGCGTGGGCGTCATCCAAAGGTTCCGGGACGGAATCGACGTGCAGCGCCACGTCGTTCGTCAGCGTTACGGTGGCGCCTTCGGCGCCGAACGCGCCGTCCGCCGGGGTGGTCTTGATGACAAAGGAAGTTACCCCGGCAATCGTGCCGAGGTCAAACACATAGTTGATGCCGTCTTCTGTGGCATAGCTCACATCGCCGCTGCCGCCTGAGGAATACTCGGCCGATTTGAAGGTCTGGTTTTCGCCCAGCGTGTCCACTACGGTGACCCCGGTGAGCTCCTGCCCGTCCGGGTCTACGGTGACGGTCCAGGAAATCTCGTTTTTGGAAGGATCATAAGAACCGTTTTTTGCGATCGTGGCGGAAGGCGGCGGCTCAGGGGTTTCGTCTTCTTCAAAAACGATGGTGATCATTCCGCTTTCTTCCAGCGCAAAGCTGACCGGCTCCTCGCCGCTGATTTTTTCCTCCTGAAAAGCTCCCTCGATGGTCAGGGTGTTGGCGACGCCGGAAAGATGCTCGACGCCCTCGCCGAAGGTTACCCTGGCAATTCCCTCTTCGGAGATGCTCAGGTATCCGATGGTATATGTTTCACCCTCGTATTCGGTCGTCAGCGTTGCGGACGTCGTAAAATCCGCGATGGCCACCAGATCGGCCGGCAGGGTAATCGAGAAATAATCGCCCGCTTTGACGTCGTCGGCGGGATCGCCGGCGTCCAATACCGCAAAGGCGTAAATGATCTCAAAGCCGGCGTTTTGCGGCAGGTCTGTATAAGGGGGTGAAACCTCCTCGCCGCCGGGGCCATAGACCTTAAAGCTCGCGCCTGTGATATCGACTAACCCAAGGCCCAGCACATCCCTTTCGCCGTCGGCATACGCCGTGGGGAAGGCCATGAAGATCTGGGACAGGGCCATAATCATGGCGACCAATGCGATCAGCCGTTTTTTCTTCATAAATAGAAACCTCCATTTCGTTCAGAAATTTATTGCGCACAAGCGCAATGCCACATCATTATCAAAACAATCCATTGCGCATGGATCCGCGATGATATTAGAGCTATTATAAGCTTATTGTCAGGCGCAGCCTGTGTCAAGAATTACTTGTTTTACAGAAAATACATAGACTCAAACGCTTTAATGATATCTAGGGGGGGCGCAAATCAAAAAAAAAGAGCGAACGATGTACGTTGTGGATATAAAGACTGCAATAATCACATTTTAATGTGATGATATGGTTCAAACGGGTTATATCAAATCAATAAAAACATAACAAACAAAAAAGCCTTCAATAAAGGGATTCGTTTTGCCGGATTCAGATCAATTTTTGCGGGCATTCGGAAAATTATGAACCAATCCGGACTGCTTTTGCGGGGTGTTTGCGTTCGTTTTAGCAAAAGGCAGCCGCTGGCCACGTCCCGGAACTGCGCCCAAACCGGCAGCTTCGCGGCGCGGGTACCCAACGTTCCCGGCCTTAACCGACACGGCGGGCTCATGATCCCGCTTGATCTTTTCGGCCGGGCGCGCGGCAAAACGGCATCCGCGGTTTCAATGAAAGAGCACCCGTGCGGCGCCTTCCTGATCATAAAATAAAAAACAGTTGACAATTCCGGAAATCCGGGGCATACTAAAGGCGTATTCAAAATAATTGCTTTTATCTCGTTCAGGCGTGGATCATAGCTCTTTTTTATGATTTACGAAGGAGCGGGTTTTGTTTTTGGATTGGGTACAAATAGAATTTAGGAGGTACCCAAATGTATAGCGGTACAGTAAAATGGTTTGATTCCGGAAAAGGCTTCGGCTTTATCAGCAACGACAATGGCGGCGACGATGTGTTTGTGCATTTTTCCTCTATTGTGTCGGACGGATACAAGTCCCTGAGCGACGGGCAGAAGGTCACGTTTGACGTTGAGCCCGATCCCAAGAACAGCCGCAAGACCAGAGCCGTAAACGTTCGCTTTGCGTAAAAACCGAGTGAACCAAACGCCAAACACCCCCGCGGGCCTTATCGCCGGCGGGGGTGTTTTTCGTTCTGCAAGCAGGATGTGAGGGTTAAGCGGCGCCGCCCGAAAGAACTCCGTTCGGGTTTTTGCCGATCGGCTGTTTGAAGAAGTGCGCCCGATATGAGCGCGCGTTTCGGCGCCGATAGGGCGGCCTATTCTTTGCGGGTTCTGACCGCCTTGAGCGTTTCCAGCGCGGCGGCGTGATGCTCCCCCAGCAAAACCCAGTCATCCAGCCGCGCGCAGGGAAAATCCGCGCATTCTCCGCAATGGGCCAGGCCTTTTTCGCCCGTGCAGCAAAGCCTGATGGAGCAATTCCCGCACCACCGGGCCATATGGCCCTCGCCGCACCCCATGCATAAGGGCGCTTTCGCCATGATTTCCGCGGCGCCTTCCCCGGCTTTGAGCCCTCTCCGCTGCGCTTGAACCACGGGACCAGCAACGCCGCCTGACGTGCGTCAAAGGCCGCCCGGTATACGGCGCAATCGCCGCAATCGATCCCGCATGGAGCCATTGCCGGTTTCATTTTGCCCTCCTGTCTGAGGCAATCGTCTGCCGCCACAACGCGAATCGGTGAAATCTCGATGAATCCCATTCATCCCACATCAATACTACGGCAAGCGCTGTATAAAAATCAAGCTTTATTGCCGCAGCGGGGCGGCAAGCTTGAGGGGGAGCGCACTTTCGAAAAGCAGGCAGAAAGTAGGCAGCATGCTTTCGCGGGCAGCAAACCAACACAAAATCCCGGGCAAAACAAAAGCCCCTGATCATACTGGATCAGGGGCTTTTGCGGCTGTGGCGCGCCGGACAGGGGTCGAACCTACAACCTTCTGGTCCGTAGCCAGATGCTCTATCCATTGAGCTACCGGCGCATCAGCATTGACTATTATAGTTCCCATGCGACGGTTTGTCAACAGCTGTGGACAGGCGGATTAAAATGCCTCAAGGGTTCAGAACAACTGGCGGCGGGCGGCCAGTTCCCTGGCTTCCCGGATTACTTTTTCCTTCTTTTGCAGCGCCGCGCGCAGCTCGGCAAAATTGGGGTTTTTTTCGCGGCGCTTGTTCTGCGCGGCTTTGATTACAAAAAATATAACGTTCAAATTCATGATTCATCACTCCATCGGTTTTACGAATTCCGGCGCAAACAGATCGTCCAAAGAGATCTGAAGCACGCGGGACAATTTGTAAAGGGACATAATGTCCGGGCAGGAGACGCCATGCTCCCATTTGCTGGCGGCCTGGGGCGTTACGCCCATCAGCATGGCCAGCTCCCTTTGCGACATCGAGAGCATAACCCTCAGCGTCTTTATTCTTTCACCCAGCGGGCGATCCATCATCCATCATTCCTTTCAAGGCGCATAATAAAACAGCGGCATGATCTTGCGACATACCGCTGTTACGCTGCTGATGAATTCAGGATAAAAGTCCCTATTCCGATGCAGGACGCAGAGGTACGGCGCATGGGTATACGACGGCATACAAATTAAAGCCGCGCCCACGAGAGGTCAAATTGCTTATGCTGTTTTTGAGTATTTCTGCTCTAGCGATGGCTGCTATGGACATTCCCGTACCTCCTTTCAGATTTTATGTCATAAGAATACCATTCTTTTTTGCGTTTTGCAATAAATCAATGGTTGATTTTTCGAAATTTTAACAAAATTGTTGCGCTCAGCAGGGCTTTTCCCCGTTCTTGAGCTGGCTGAGCATTTCCTCCGCCGTGGGGGTGTCCAGAATGAGCGTGTTGTAGAACCCGCCTTTGGCGGCGTAGATGAGGGCTTTCGCCTTCTTTTTGCCGGCCGCGACGCAGATGACGTTCTGAATCTCCCTGAGGCGCTGAAGGTCGATGGCCACGATATCGAAATTCTGGTTTACGCTGTAATAGGAGCCGTTTTGATAAAAGACCTGGGCCATGCTCTCGAAGCACATCTGGTTGTCGCGGGGGTCGGTTTCGGCGGCGTATTTCTTCCAAAGGTCCCCGCAGTACTCATAGCCCGTGAGGTTGTCCGGCGAGCTGAAGCTGACGATCGCGGAATCCAGCGCGTCCCAATAGACGGCGAGCTGCCGGATCTGGGCGGCCTCCTCCGGGGTGCGCTCGCCTTTGGAGCGCTCCTTTGGGGAGATGTTCAGGTAATAGCCGCGGGCGGAAAAAACGTCCCCAAAACGCGCGACAATCGACGAGGTTTGCAGATAGGAGTTGCAGGAGGAAAAGTTGCTGATCAGCGGCACAAAAAGCCTGCGCGCGCCGTCGCGCACGGGGGGAAGGTGCAAGGCGGTGTTGTAGACCGTGCGGCCCCAGGCCAGGCCGATCATGCGGGAATCGGCGAGAAGGCGGGGCAGGTGGGCAGCGGCGACGGAGGTCACATCGTGGGATAAAAGCTCGATCCCTTCGCTCGTTTCGTCGTCATGGCAGGTGGGCGCAAGGATGACTTCCTTCAGGCCCAGGCTGGCGCAAAGCCTTTGGGCGGTCTTGGAATCGGGCTTTGCGGAAGCGGGCATATGCAGGCTGACGGAGACCATGCCGCTGCTTTTCGCCGCTTCCAGGGCACGGCAGACGGTTGCGCGGGAAAGCCCGGTGGCCTTTGCGGTTTCCACCTGGGACAGCCCGTCCAGAAAATACATCTTCGCGATGCGGTAAATCAGATTGTAATCGTCGATCAGAGCCATTTGTCCCTCTTTTTTGCAATCAAACTCTATATTGAGTTTCGCATAAACCGGTGTTTTCGTAAAGCATAAAAGCATAAATGTATCGAGCGGCACATCCGCCCGGCCAAAGCGTTTTTCTGCGCCGGCCCGTTTTTTAACGGCGCGCGCGGCGCAACAGGCGGATTCCGGGCGCAAAACCCGAAGAAGCGCCGCCTTGCGGTCAAACGAAGCTCTTTTTCGGCGGCTTTTTGGGATCGAACAAAACGGCCGCCCCGCAGCAGCCCGGCTGCGGAGGCGGCCTCCGCTCCCCCTTATGAAAGCGGTGTTTTCAGGTGTGGGGAAAAATCAGTCGTTGTAGAACCCCGCGCTCAGGGAATCGTAAAGCTTGTTGAAGCGGTTGAAGCCGTCGTCATAAGCGGCCTTGTTCGCCGGGTTGGGTTCAAACGTGTTGACGATCCTGCACGCCTGTTTGGAAGCGTCCTCCGCGTCCTGATAGATCCCGACGCCGATTCCGCCGATCAGCGCGCCGCCGAGGCAGCCTGCTTCCTCCGCGTTGGTGACGATGATGGTCTGCTGGAAGATATCCGCCATCATCTGGCACCACATGGGGGATTTCGTCGCACCGCCGGCCAGGCGGATCCCGTTGAGCTTGACCCCGGTTGAAAGCTGATGCTCCACCACGACGCGCATCTCATAGCAGATGCCTTCCATGACGGCGCGTGCCATTTCGGCCTTGGTGGTGCCCAGGCGCAGCCCGGCAAAGCCGCCCGCGCATTTCGGGTTGGAGCGGACGCCGTCCGCGCCCTGGAGATAGCTCAGATAGGTCACGCCGTTGGCCCCCGGAGGGACGGACGCGATCTGATTGTTGATCATATCGTAGCTGGAGATGCCCGAAACGCTGCCCGCGGCCTTCTCCAGATCGCAGAAGACGTCCCTGAACCAGCGGTAGCTGGAAGCCGCGCAGGAGGTGGAACCCTCGATCGTCCAGGTCTGGGTGGGGACATAGGGCTTGATCATCAGCAGGCCGGCGGGATCGCGCACTTTTTTGTGGGAGGTGATGAAGCACGCGCCGTAGGTGCCGATGACCATGGAGGCCTCGCCGTCCTTGTAGTTGCCCGTTCCGAAAGCGGAGCAGCAGCAGTCCATGGCGCCCACGCAGAGGGGGCAGCCGACGGGCAGCCCGGTCAGTTCGGAGATTTCCGGCTTGACGCGGCCGGCCACCTGGCCGAGGGAGGCGAGCTTCGGAAGCATGGATTCGTCGACGCCGAGCAGCGCCATGAGCTTGGGGCTCCACTTGTACTCGTCCACGGCGAAAAGGCCCAGCCTGCCGCTGCTGGAAGCGTCGGCAAAGAAGCCGTCCGCCCCGAAGCTGTAAAGGGCGTAGTCCATCGAGGTGGCGATCCGGCGCACCTTCGACCAGAGTTCCGGCTGGTGCTTTTTGATCCACAGAAGCTTGCTGATGGACTGGGTGATCTGGGTCGCGCCCGCTTCCCGATAGGTTTCTTCCCTGGAGAGCATGCCGAAGAGTTCCTTTTGCTCCGCGACGGAGCGCACGTCCTGCCAGCCGATAAAATCCCGGACGGGGCGGTTGTTCTCGTCCAGCACGCAGACGAGGGAGCCCTGGGTGGAAAAGCTGGCGCAGGCGATATCCTGGGGATCGACGCCGGAAAGGGCGATCGCCTCTTTGCAGGATGCATAAAGCATGGGGATGATGTCGTCCGATTTTTGCTCGACCCAGCCGGGGCGGGGATAATAGCAGGGGTATTCGCGGTAAGAACTGCCGATAATGTTTCCTTCCGTGTCAAAAACGCAGGTTTTGCAGCCCGTGGTGCCTTCGTCGATGCCGATGAGGTACTTTGCCATGTGATCCTCCTGAATATTGAGTTGCAAGGAGCGCTGTACACTCGCCCCCATGACTGCTGCAGCAAGAAACTGAGATGATGTCTATAGTACTAGCATACCGTTGTGCGGAAAGCAAGAGAATTTTTCAAAAAAACATTAATTTTAAATTTAACGTGTAATTTGTTTGCAGTAAATGCGCCTAAAATGAATTTAATTTCAGATATTGCTAAAAAAAGAGCTTTACGAATGGTGAATTGCGTATTATAATCCATGATATCAGATACAAAAGTATCGATTCTGTTTTACCCCGCGAAAAAATCTCAAATCCAATCCGTTCAGCGGAATATCATGAACTGTTTTCAGCAACTATTGATAATCATGCCAGAAAGGGAGTTATCATGAACAATAAAAACAGAAGAACCGTCGTGATCACGGGCGGCGCAGGCGGGCTGGGCTCCGCCATGGCGGCGCGCTTCGCCGCCCAGGGATGCAACATTGCCATCGTCGATTATGACCCCGCCCAGGGCGAAAAAGCCGTCAAAAAGCTCGGCGGGGAGGGGGAATTCGCCTTCTTCCAGTTCGATGTGACGAAGCTTAGCGAGTGCGAGGGGCTGTTCGCAAAAATCTACGAGCGCTTCGGCAGCGTGGACGTGCTGGTGAACAACGCGGGCATTTCCTCCCACAGGGGGACCACGGAAACGATCACGGAACAGGACTGGAACAAGATCATAGGCGTCAACCTCAGCGGCGTGTTTTTTATGGCCCGGGGCGCCGCGATCTATATGGCCAAATCCGGCGGCGGCGCGATCGTCAACACCGCGAGCATACGGGCCTATCTCGCCACCGGGGACAGAACGATCTACGCGATCACCAAAAAGGGGATCACCGGCATAAACGCGGAGCTCGCCGCGGATTACTGGCGCTTCGGCATCCGGGTGAATTCCGTTTCCCCCGGCTATGTGCTGACCGAGATGACCAAGGTCCACCTTCAGGAAGAGGGCTGGCTGGAGAACCAGCTCAACATCATGCTGATGGACAAAATGCTCGTTCCGGACGACATCGCCCAGGTCGTGGAATTTTTGGCTTCGGAGGATGCCGCCGCCATCAACGGCGCGGACATCCCCTGCGAGGGCGGAACGGTGATCTGCCGCGGCAAGCCGTATGAAAGCGGCGTTTAAGGAGGAAAAAGGCATGAAAAAACTGATACTGAACGGCGCGGGAAACATCGCCAAAGCGACCGCCATCAGGCTGGCGGAGATGGGCTGGCAGGTTTTTGCCCTTGACGAAGACATCCAAAAGGCAACCGACCTTCTTGCTGCGCTGCCCAAAAACGCCCGGGGCGCAGCCGTGCAAATCGATCCGCTGGACGAGCAGAGCATCCTTGCCGCCGTAAAAAAAGCCGGCGGGGCGGACGCGCTGCTCAATTCCGCGCTGACGATCGAGAGAAAGCCCGCCAAGCACATCAAAGCCGGCGAAATGGAAGCGCTTTTTGCAAAAAACGTCGCCCCGATGTTCTATTGCGCCCGGGCCTGCGCGGCGTATATGAAAAACAGCGGCGGCGGAAGGATCGTCAACCTTTCCTCGATGCACGGCCACGTGGCCGACGGCTTCCACATGGAATACGCGGTGGCGGCTTCGGCGATCAACGCGCTGACCAGGGAGCTTGCGGCGTCCTACTGGGCGGACAACATCCAGGTGAACACCGTAACGACCTGCTTTGTGGACGGTCAGTTCGAAGACGCGGCGGACCTTGACCAGCGCCAGAGCCCGGAGCGCATTTCCCTGCTCGGGCGGCGGGTCACCGCAAAGGACATTGCCGGAACCGTCAAATTCCTGCTCACAAGCGAAACAAAGTGCGTCAACGGCTCGGAAATCCGGGCGGACGCGGGCTACCTTACCACCCAATACCGGGTGGGGGACGTGCCTTTCGTCAAGATAACGGGCTGACCATAGGACAAAAAAACGAAAAACCGGCCGCGGTTTGTGAAGAACCGGCCGGGCAAACCGCAACGGACCGCAAAAACACTCCCGGTTTTTTTCCGGGGGGTGTTTTTATACCTAGATATTAATATTGTCGTGGCAAGGCAAAAGGGAGCGAGGCAAAACGGCCTTTAGGTGGAAATATGTTCCCCAATGGATTATAATCGAACAAACAGCAGAACCGGAGGTTGCCATGGTTATACTCCTGACCGGCGCAAGCAGCGGCATCGGCGCCGCAACGGCAAAAGTCCTGTGCGAACAGGGGCACAGGGTCTACGGGACTTACCGCAATAACCCGCCGAAGGACCCGTGCTTTATCCCCGTTTATATGGACGTTGGGGACGAGGATTCGGTGCGCGCGGCGATCGAACGGGTCGTCGGGGCGGAAGGCCGGCTGGACGCGCTGATCAACAACGCCGGAATGGGCATCGCCGGGCCTGTGGAGCTGACCTCTGAAAAAGAGGCGGCCATGCAGCTGAACACGAATTACCTCGGCGCGCTGGCGGTGACGCGAAACGCCCTTTTTGCCCTGCGCGCGTCCGGGGGCAGGATCGTCTGCGTAAGCTCCCTGGCGGCGCAGCTTCCGATCCCCTTTCAGGCGGTTTATTCCGCCAGCAAGGCGGCTCTTGAGATCACCATGCAGGCCATCGAGATGGAATGCCGGCCTTTTCGCGTCCGCTGCACCTGCGTGGAGCTGGGGGACACGAAGACGGAATTCACCAAGAACAGGCGTTACGCAAAAGGCACGGAAGGGGACGCGGTCTATGGCGAGCGCTTCAAAAGGAGCGTTGCGCGCATGGAAAAGGACGAGCGGAACGGCTACGACCCGAAGATGGCCGCGCGCTTCATCGCCAGGCAGCTCAAAAGGCGGAATCCGCCCCCCGTGGCGGCCTGCGGGGCCTTCCCGAAGACGGTCTACGCGCTGAAAAAAGTATTCCCGCTCAGATGGGTGAACGCCATCATCGGCAGGATGTATGCCAAATAAACAAGCGGCCGGGGTTCAGTCCATTCAAATCCCGGCCGCTTTGATTTTTGCGCTCCGCGTTCAGCTTACCCTTCTGGCCTGGACGACAAAGCGCGCGTTTTCCTCCTCATAGGTGCAGGTGACCAGGGTGAGGATCTGGTCCGCGGCGGTCAGCTCCACGTCCGTCGAGAACTTCGACAGGGCCTGAAGGCCGGTCATGTAATCGAGGAAATAGGCGTCGTCCTTGAAGTACATCCGGATAAAATAGATGTCCTCGGTGGCGATGTAAGCCGCGTAGACCTCGTACTCCCTTTTTTCGCTGCCCGCCCAAAGGGTGATCCTGCGGTTGTTTTCAAAAAAGCCCTTGTGCTTATAGCTGTTCAGGTCGTGGAACATCGTCCCCGCCCGCATGTTGTGGCCGTAAAGGATCAGGTGTCTGCCGGAAAGGGAGCCGTCCGTCCTGTAATCGAAAAAGATCGCGCCGGATTTGCTTTCCTCCCCCGAAAGGGTGGTGTGAAGGTATTTTTCGTTGTCCGCAGTCAGGGCCGCGGCGTAATCGATGTTCGTGTTCGGCACGGTGATCCAGCCCAGCACCTCCGGGTTGCTTTCGTGCAGGGCGAGGTATTCCTCCCCCCGGGGCATGGCGGCAAGCGCTTCCGCGTCAAAAACAAGCGCGGGGGCGGGAGAGGGGGTTTCTTCCCCGGGCGGGGAGGAAGGCTCCGCCTCGTCGATGGGGCTGGGCGCGGGGTTGTCCTCGGGGGCGGGTTCTTCCCCGGTGATCCCGGGCGTTGCGGCGGGGTCCGGCGAGGCTGCCGGGCCCGGGCCGGGATCATTGGCGCAGCCGGAAAGAAGGATGAGCGCCAGCGCGAGGGCGGTGAGTTTTATTTTCATCTAATACGTACTCCAAAAGGAAAAGGTTTTTGGCGTGTCGATGTTATAATAACGAAACAGCGGAGTCAATTGTGCCAGATCATTCCAAAATGGCGGCGCCTGTTACTACGATCGTCAAAACATCTTGACCGCTCCGGCGCGAATCAGGGCGTTTCTTGCGGAATCGGTGTAAAGGTCGCTGATGGTGAACAGCACCATGCCCTCTTTGGCGGCGGTGAGCAGGGTGTAATAAGCGCCCAGGCGGGGGTTTTCGACGGCGCCGTCCATGCCCGCGCGGCCGTCCCAGTTGTCCTGCTTGACTTTTGGCCGGTGGTAACCCTTCAGGTCGAGGTTTATCCCCAGGTCGAGGCTGAAAGGAACGCCGGAGCCCCTGGGCTTCCATCTGCCCACCCAGCGCATATCGTCCCCCCAGCCGAAGACGGCAAAATCCAGCCGCCTGCCCTTAAAGCTGCCTTCCAGGGCCGCCCTTTTAAAGGTGCGGCAGCCGTCCTCCGCCTTCGGGTCGAACCAGCGGTCCTCCCAGCCCTCGTCCTCGGGCTGCGCCAGCCGCTTTGCCCTGCTGCCGCTTTTCGGCCCGCCGTAAACAAACATGTTTTCCGCCTCGGACGAGGTGATAAAGCCGTACGCGGCGTCCGTCCCCTCATACCGGGCAGTGCAATACGCCTTGGCGGCGGAATAATCCGCGGTGATGTAAAGCCGGTAACCCATTTTGTGCAGCTTGGCCATTTCGTCCGCCGCGTCGTTCACCCAGCCGTCCAGCAAAAAGCGGGACCAGCGCTCCAGAGAGGCGTCGATCCTGTCCGCCAGGATCACGCTGCCTTCCCGCGGGTCCGCGGCGAGCCAGGCGGAAGACGAGGGGCTTTGCCCTTCGATCTTCAAAGAGCGCAGATAATCCGCAAGCTTGCCGAAGGGAAGCACCTGGCAGATCTGCACCGTATAGGGCTTAAGCTTTTCGCCGCCCGAAACAAGCAGGGCGCAGTGCACCCGCTTTCCGTCGCTCGGCTTGTGAAAAAGGGAGATCCGCCGGGCCAGGGAAGCCAGCCTGTCGCACTTTGCGCAGATCACCGGCGGGGATTGCTGCCCGCAAAGGTCAAAAAGCACGATCCTGTCCCCCGAAAGGAGAACGAGGGGCACAAGATCCCCGCCGCCAAGATCCGCCCCGAAAACAAGCGAGGAATTCTCCGGAAGTTCAACGGAAGAAAGCGCCTCAAAGAGGGCCCCTTCCTTTTCAAAAAAAGGCGAACCGCCCGCTTGAAGCGCGGAATGAAGCCGGTCATTTTCCGCAAAAATGGCGTTTAAAACCCCGATCGACTGCATGTTTCCTCCATTGCGGCCATCCAGGCCGGCCGTTCGAAAATTTCCGGACCATTATACCACAAACCCTTGACGGATAACAGGCGAAGCGAATACAATCCGAATAATACAAATTTCAATACCGCTGAGAGGAGCTAAACCCATGCCAGTAAAAATTCCGAACGCGCTGCCCGCCGCCGCCACCCTCACCAGCGAAAATATTTTCGTGATGACCGAAACCCGGGCGAACACCCAGGATATCCGCCCGCTGCGCATCGCCATCGTCAACCTGATGCCCACGAAGGAAGCGACCGAGACCCAGCTTTTAAGGCTGATCGGCAACACGCCCCTGCAGGTGGAGCCCGTTTTCCTGCGCACTGCTTCCTATACTTCCACCCATACCTCCTCCGAATACCTCGAAGCTTTTTACCGCACCTTTGACGAGGTGAAAAACGAGAAGTTCGACGGCTGCATCATCACCGGCGCGCCGGTGGAGCAGATGGAGTTTGAGGAGGTCGCCTATTGGGACGAACTGGTGGAGCTGATGAACTGGGTGAACGACAACGTTTATTCCGCCCTTTATATCTGCTGGGGCGCCCAGGCGGCGCTTTACCACAATTACGGGATCCCCAAATACCCCCTTGGCGAAAAGCAGTTCGGCGTATTCCGCCACAGGGTGCTGGTGAAGAACGCGCCGCTTTTGCGCGGGTTCGACGATTATTTCAACGCGCCCCACAGCCGCCACACCGAGATCCGGCGGGAGGACATCGAAAAGCACCCGGAGCTTTGCATCATGGCGGAATCCGACGAGGCGGGGATCTTCCTCGTCGCCACGCCGGACGGCCGGCAGGTCTATATCACCGGCCACGGCGAATACGACGCGGAAACCCTGGAAAAAGAATACCTGCGGGATAAAAACGCGGGCAAGCCCATCCAGCCCCCGGTCAATTACTACCCGGGCGGGGACACGACCCAGCCCCCGGTGGTTTCCTGGCGCTCCCACGCGAATCTGCTTTACGGCAACTGGCTGAACTATTGCGTCTATCAGGAAACGCCCTACGATTTGAGCAAGATCCAGAAGCGCTGAAAGCCGGAACATTATTGAGTCCTGCCTCGTATTACCATCAGGCAAACCCCGGACCGTCGAACGACCGGGGTTCCGGCCGCGAGGCGAAGCAGGACCGAAAACCCGGGCAGCCGGCAAAGAAACGGGCGCGAATTTCTTTTGCCGGTCCGCGGTTTTTCCATGGCCGGGCGGCGGGGAGCAGAGCTTTCCGCCGCCCGGCTTTTTCCGAAGCTTTCGCCGTGAATTTCCGCCGTGGCGGTTTAACCGCAGGGAGGGTAACGATGCATGCAAGAAATGCCGCAAAAGTCACCGCAGTCCTTTTGGCGCTCTGCTTTTTTGCCGCCGGGTGCCAGCAGCTGGCGGCGCCCGGCCAAACCCCCGGCCAAACGGCGCCGGGCGATCCGGAAGCGGCCGGAGAAGCCCCGGACGATGCCGAAACGGCCGAACCGGAGCGGCTGCCGCTGCCGGAAGGCTGTGTGCCGCTGACCGCGACGGAACCCGTCGGCGTTTCCGAGCGAGCAATCACGCATATCGAGTACGAGGACCTTGTTTACGCGAGTTTGCCGGCTTTTGATCTGAGCGCCGTGCCGGACCGTTTGTGGCCCGGGGGCGGTTGCGAAGTCGATCGCTGGGACGGGGGCCAGTCCTTCACCCATACCGGCGGCGACGGCCAAAAGGAACTGTTTTACTGGGATTACCAGTATGCAACGTATTACAAATACGACCCGAAGTACCCCGCCCTCACCAAAAGCCCGGAGGAGCTGCAAAAGCAGACCGAGGAATATCTGACGGGCATCCTGGGCTCGGACGTCTACGTCAGCCACCCGCAAAAGATCGACGGCACCTATTATCTGCGCAACGATATCGAGCGGGGGGAGAACAGTCTTATGCTCATCTGGGACCAGGCGGTGGACGGCATGCCCGTGGCGGGCCACAGGCTGCACGCCACCGTCGGGGAGGACGCCGTGAACAGCTTCAACCTCAACTGGGGCGTGTTCGAGCCCACCAAGGCGCCGCTTCCCGGCACGCTGCTCACCGTTGAGCAGGCCCTGTACAGCCTGAATTACGCCCGCAGCCAGGCGAACCCCTTGGGCATGCTCCCGAAGATGGACCGGATCATTTACGCGGGGCTTGCCCTGAGCACGCAGTTTACAGACCGCGCCACCCTTTTCAGGCCGGTGTGGAAGTTCGTTCTGGTAAACGGGGAGAACACTCAGGAAATGGACACCGTGCTGGTGGACGTGGCCACGGGTGACGTTTCCAGCGATCACGACGGAAGGATGCGCTCGGCTTATCCGGCGCTGGCCACCTATTCACTGGAGATGGCCGCGGGCGGCCTTGAGCGGGCGGAAGCGGAAAAAATGCTGAAGGAATACGTGGAAACGGCCTGGAGCGGCATTTATTCCCTGACCGTGCCCGAGCTGCCCCCGTTTGCCGTGGAAAACGTCGTGAACGTGTTCAATTATCTGTGGTCGGAATACAGGATCGAGCTGATCAAAAGGAAGTATCCGTTAGAACAGGCAATAGCGCCGCCCCAGGCATACGTCAAAATCAGGGATATGAGCGTGGACGGGGTCCAGGTGCGCGTGTCTTACGAAGGCAGCGTCCAGATCGACCGGGACGAGGGGGATACCCAAATATCCCTGTACGACAGCGCCGTGTTTGTATTCCGGGACGGCCGCTGGCTGCTGAAGAGCGCCGGGCTGATCTGGAACGGGCAGAAATACTTCGACACGTACTACGGTATCTGGCATGACGGACCGCTAAGCATCGCCACCGAAGCCGTGCGCAGGCGGATCGAAAGGATCGAGGCGGAAGACGAAGCGCAGGACGCCCCCGAACAGGACGAAGGCGCGGCGGGCCGCTGAAGGGCAAAGCCCCGCGAAATCACAGGGTAAAAGGGGCCGGCCATGAAGCCATAGGGGCGGCCCTTGGTATTCAGATCAAAAAAAGGCTTTCTTTGGAAAACAGAGGAAGCCTTATTTTATGGCATTTATGAAAAAAACCCCCAATCCGATGCGGCAAAACGCCGCCGGCCAAGGATCCGCGGGGTTTTGCGAAGGGTGCGGATGCGGCCGCGCAAAGGCCGCCGGCAGGCGGCCGGCGCGTTGGAACTGCCTGCATGAGAGAATTCCAATTTTGAATGTTTGTCATTTTGCCCTTTGAGCGGTTATAATGGAAACGAATAAAACGATCGGCCGCCGCGGGAACAAATGTATCAACCGCGTCGTTTCATGGTTAGATCAAGGGGAGGTAGTAGATGCTGTTTGTGCTGGCGCTGGCGGAGCCCGGCGACGACACGATGAGCCCCGAGGCGCTTTCGGCCGTTATTGACCGGCATGGCCAGATGATACTCCGAACCGCCTATATGTATCTTCGGGACAGGCAGCGTGCCGAGGACGTCTGCCAGGAGGTGCTTTTGCGCCTGTTTCGGGACAACCGTTCCTTTGATTCCGAGGAGCACGAAAAAGCGTTCATACTGCGTGTTACGATCAACCTCTGCAAGGATCAGCTGAAAAGCTTTTGGAACAAGCGCATCGTTTTGGACGATACCAGGGAACCGAAGCCGACGGAAGACGTGGCGGACGAGGTCGCGAAGAAGGAATCCCGGCGGGCGCTTTACGAGTCTGTGCTGGCCCTGCCCGAAGCTTTTAAGGATGTCGTGCTGCTGTATTATTACGAGGGATACAACACCAGGGAAATTTCAGAGACCCTGGGAATACCGGACGCCACCGTGCGCAGCAGGCTCAAGCGCGCGCGGGAGCGCCTGATGAATACACTGAAAGGGGGTATCAGCCTTGCGTGAAGCGGAATTGGATCTTTTTTTGGAAAATTTCCGCGCCATAGCCGACGAGCGTATGGCGGACATTGTCGTTACCCCCGAGCTTAAGGAACGCGTTCTTTTCGCGGCCCTTGAAGCGCCCCAAAAGAGGGGGGCGGTTTCGGTATTCGCCGGAAGGCGCGTCGTCTGGAGTTCCGTTGCGGTGGCCGCCGCGCTGCTTGTCGCCGCTCTCGGCGGCTCCGGCCTGCTGTTTGGCGGCGGGCGGAACGCGGCCCAAAGCCCGATGGAAGCGGCGGTGAATTACGGCGGGCAGCAGCCTTCCGAAATCATGGAAAGCGGCGAATTCGCCGCCGACGAACCGGTCGGGGACTACGGGGCCCTTGCCGATGACGAAGCTGCGCCGGAAGAAGGCCCGGCGTGTATGCTCATGCCCCCTCCCGAGCCGGAAGCCCCCGCCGACGCGGCGGGCGTCCCGGAGAACAAGGATGCCGAAGCGGGCGGCGAACCGGCGGCCGGCGGCGGAAACGGCGCGGGCGGATCGTCAAAGGGCGGCGCGGCCGCTTCCGGCCGGCCGGAGGAGGAACCCCGGGAGCAATCGGCCCTTGAGGATGAGATCGTGACCGACGGCGCCGATATGGAAATCGATGAGCAAACCGAAGAGGAGCCGGAGGATTCCGCGATCATGGCGGGCGACCCGGAAGCCGACATCATGTTTGGCGAATGCCAGGATGCGCAAAACCCGATGGCCGGCGTTACTGCCGTGTTCACGGGGGAGGTTGTTTCCGCCCAATTCCTGACCATCAGCCTGAAAGACGGGACCACCGTCTCCGCCGCGGACGCCGCGTCGGCGCGCCCGGGCGAAGACCAGCCCCAGATCGAGGGGGGCGCGTATCTGCCGCCGGTTTACGGCTGCGAGGACGGCGGGAGCGTATACGTTGTGGTCACCTCATACAGGGTGCAGAGCGTGTATTGCGGTGGCGCTGTTGCCGGAACCGTGGTGCGCGTGCTCGGGGCGGGCGGAACCGTGGGAGCCAGCGAGGTTGTGGCCGTTTCCGGCGTGGAAAACAGGCTGAGTGCCGGAACCGAAATCCGGTACGATCTCGTTGCGGAGTACGCCCTGATCCTGGCCGACGGGGATACTTCCACAGAAAACGTTTCGCGCATAACGGGAATGATCGACGCGGGATAAAGCGAAAAACCAACCGGGAGAAGGGCAACCCCCTTCTCCCGGTTTTTGCTTTGCCTGTGAACCGCAAAAACTTACGGCCCGCAGAGGGCGCAGGGGCTCAGCCCAAGGTGCTGGGCATAGGCCCTTGCGACGGGCTTTGCGGACGCGGAATACCGGCAGCTTTGCCTGTGGTATCTTGTTGAAGTTGCAAAAACCAGGTCCGAAGGGTTGGAAAAGCAGGGGGGCTCAAGACCGGCGACCGCGTCGGCATCCGGGAAAGGGAGGGCGAACGTCATTTCCACCCGGGAAGAAATGGCCTTTTGCGTCACGAAGCCCTCGACGAGGGTTTCCCCCGTCTCTCCAAAGGCGTCGGTCAGCTCCTGGGGCTGGGGGTCGGCAAACCGCAGGGAAAGGGTGAGCACCGCGTACTGCCGGTCGATGGCGGAACGGGGCATAAAGGCGGAAAAATCATAGGAAAGATAACCGCCGTCAACGCTCAGCGTGTCCGTCAGCGTGACCGGCCCGCCCAGCGGCGCGATGCAAAGCTGGGCAAAAACCGCGGCCCCCTCCGGCAGGTTGGTTTCAAAACCGCCGCGGTATGTGGTGTTGCCCTCCGCCGGGGAAAGGAAGAACCACGCCTCTTTTGGGGCGGGCGTTGCCGAAGCGCCGTCCGGCTGCGCGGCGCTCTTTGGGCCGTCCTCCGCCTTTGAAGGTGTGGCTGAAGGCGAGGGGAGGCCCGCTTCCGGCCTTGCGGCAAGGACAAGCTCCGGCCTGGTTTTGCCGCCGCAGCCCGGCAGAAGGGCACAGCAAAGGAGCATGGAGAGAAACGCGAGAAACGCGGCCCGCCTGAAAGCCATGTTGCCCTCCGAATATGATCTGTTTATTTACAAAGTATCACCCAAACGCGATATTTGTCAAATCCTGCATCTTCGGAACAGCCGGTATCATCCGGCGGCCAACCCCCCGCGCTTTACACAAGGAATAAAAAAACCTATAATAAAGTAAGCCAATACTTGGCAAACGGAGTGTTTTCCCCAAAAAACAGCGAGGTCGTAATGGACAGAAAATACAATCAGGTCAAAAAGTACATACTTGGCATCATCCTCAACATGAAGGTGGGCGAAAAGCTTCCCTCTGAGCGCGACCTGATCGAAAAGCTGGGCTTTTCCAGGGCGACGGTTCAGCGCGCCATTCTCGATCTTGAAAAAGAAGGGTATCTTTACAAGGTAAACAGAAGGGGGACCTTCATCGCGGACCGGAAGCTTCACAAATCCATGAACAGGCTGACGGGCTTTAAAAACGAGGTGCTGGAAACCGGCGACGTGCCCACCACCCAGCTTCTCGATTTTTCCATTTTGAGCGCGGACGGCTCCCTCGCCGAAAAACTCGGGGTGGAGGCGGGGGAAAAGGTTTACCGCACCGTGCGCCTCAGACGGAAGAACGGCGTGCCCATCATCATCGATTTTTCCTATTTTACCGGATTCGCCTTCGAAGGGGCGACCGCCGAAACCCTTTGCCAGTCGATCTACGATTTCATCGAAAAGGAAAAAAACCTGATTATTTCCTGCGCCAACCAGGTGATCACGGCGGAGATGCCGCCGCCCAAAGTGGCCAGGGTGCTGGAGATGGGCGCGGGCAAGCCGGTGATCCGCATGGACCAGACGGTTTACTTTGCCGACGGCCGCGCTTTTGAATACACGATTTCCTATAAAAACCCGCAAAGATATGTGCTGACCGTCACCGCCCAGCGTTAAAGCTTCGGCATTTCGCGAACCCGCCCGAAAGAGATTCCACGGGCGGGTTCCTCTTTTTCGGCAGAAAGCGGGGCGCGGCCCGGCCGGCCTTTAAGGGGCGGATCGGGCGGCCTGCTTTAGGAATTCCCCCAGGGCCTGCTGCCAGGGGCGCAGGGAGCAGCGTTTTTCCAGCTTTTTGGTGTTCAAAACGGTGTATTTCGGCCTTTTTGCCGCCCGGCCCAGGGATTCGGAAGAAACGGGGCAAAGCGCCCGCCGGATCCCCGTTTGGGCGATGATTTCCTCTGCAAAATCCAGCCAGCTGGCCTGGCCTTTGCAGGCCCCGTGGAAAAGCCCCCGTTCTTTCGAGCCGATCAGGTGAACGAGCATTCCCGCCACATCCTCCGCAAAAGTCGGTATTCCGAAGCAGTCGTCCACCACTTTGATCGGCGAATCCGCGGCAGAATTCAATATCCTGTCCACAAAGGCGGATTTTCCATGGCCGTACAGCCACTGGACCCGAAGCACGCAGCCACCGTCCTTCAGCGCCGCTTCTTCGCCGGCCAGCTTGCTTTTTCCATATTCGTTGATCGGGTTGGGCACCGCATCTTCCGGAATCGGCGCTTTTGCGCCGCCGTCAAAAACATAGTCCGTGCCGATGTGGTAAAAGGGGACCCCAAAGCTTTTGCATGCTGAAGAAAGCCGCGCGACCGCCTCAAAGTTCGCCAAAAAGGCCTTTCGCGGCTCCCTTTCGCAGCGGTCAACGTCCGTAAAAGCCGCGCAGTTGAGCACGGCGTCCGGCCGGTACGCTTTGAGGGCGTTTGTTGCGGCGTCCGCTTCGCAAAGGTCGTATTCGCCGTGGGCCGGGCAGAATGCCGTCCATTCCCCGGGCAATTTCCGGCGCACGGCCCTTCCCAAAAGTCCGCTCCCGCCAAAAAGCAGCAGCTTCATCCGGATTTCACCAATACCTTTCCAATGATATTCCAGTATAATAATATTTTAATATCTCAATATAATCCGCGCCCTCTTTCGCCATGGAATCCGCGCCCGTCTGGCTCATGCCCACCCCGTGGCCAAAGCCCCGGGTGTGGATCAGCACGTCGTCCCTGCCGAATTCGATGGTGATGTTTGTGGAATCCAGGCCGAAAAGCGACCGGAACTCCCTTCCCGTAAGGGTTTTTCCCCCTGCCGAGATGGTTTTGACCCTGCCGCTTGGATACCGCTCCGAAACGGAGACCTTGGAATCGACGCTGCCCGCCGTCAGTTCGGAGCCGAAGGCGGAATTGAGCTTTTTGGCGAACTGGGCGCGGCTTACGGCGACCGTGGATTCATAGCGGGGCGCGTCGGTTTCGTCGCTGTAAACGCTCCTTAAATAAGGAAGCGCGGTGGAAAAGACGTTTTCGCTGTTTTCCGTATACCCCCCGGCGGTGGAATGGAACAGGGCCTCGATCAGTTTGCCGTCGTAGACCGCGACCTCCCCGGCCGTGGAATAAACGGCGTCGCTGATTTTTGTGTACTTATCTGTCCCGGCGAAGCTTTCCGGGTTTGTCCACGCCTGGCAGCAGCCGCTGTCCGTGCAGATGTCATAGCCCGAGGCGCAGCCTTTTCCGCCGTATTTTTCCAGCCTTCTCGCGGTATACGTCCGCGCGGCGACGGCCTGAGCCTTGAGCGCCTCGGCGTCAAAGGAGGAAGGCATCTCCGCCGCCACCACGCCGACGAGGTAATCCTCCATAGATGCGGTGAACGTGCTGTTTTGCCTGGCGTCAAAAACCGTGACAAGGGGGCCCTTTCCCCGGGCCTCGTTTTCTTTTTTGCCGGAACCGGCGATCACGCACCCGCGCACGATGAGAATGGGCAGCATGACGCACAATCCGCACACCGCGATCCGGCGAAAAAGAATGCGCCTTTTCCTTCTGCGCAAAGGGCCACCTCCTGTTTTTTTCGGGCGCTTCGGGCCCGCCTTTGGGTGTCCGTTAAGCTTAAGGCAAGGAGTTTAATTCCCCTTGCCTTTAAGGTAAAGGGAGTCGAACTTTAGCTCTCTTTACCTTATGCGGCCGAAACCGGAGGTAGAAGGTCCGCGCCAGGCAAGGGAGACCGAGGCCGCAAAACGGCGCAAGGCCTCAATTCCCCTTGCCTTAGTTTGTCGAAAACGGTCCTCTTTCGCGGTTCTGTTTACCTTTGCGCGGCGGCCGATGTATATTCATAACAAGGAGGGTTGTCCATGTATAACAGAAGCGTTGCAAGAAGGGTCATGAAAAGCGATCCGGACGCGTTCAGGATCCTTTATGACGATTGGGCCAAAGAGGTTTACGCCATGGCCTACGACATGCTGGGCGATACCGCGCTGGCAAAAAACGCCGCCGCCGAGTGCTTTTTTCGCGCGTGGAAACAGACGGACACTCTGACGGACGACAAGCAGCTTTCTCCATGGCTGATCGCGATCGTCAAAAAAACCTGCTCGGACGCCGCGTTTTCCCGCAGGGAACTGTCGGAAACGGACAAGGAGGAGGTGTGGAAGGAGGCCGCCGCCCGCGCCAGGATAAACACCCGGGAATGGGAGACTACCGGGAACGGCTCCTTAACTGGGGGTCAGAACGGGGAGTGTACGGCGGAAGACGACTGGAAGCCGCTGATTTTCCTGCCCGACGAGGAAGAACACCCGGCGGCGGCGGCCGAAATCAAGGAGCCCGAGGCCGCGGAGGAACCAAAATCCGAAAAACCCCAGGCCAGGAAGAAAAAGGACGGGGAAGATTCCCCGAAACGTTCCAACAAAGCAAGGCTGGTGCTGACCGGTTCGCTGGCGGCCATCGCCATCGTGCTGGTGGGGGGCGCGGTGATCCTCGGCCTTGCGGGGGCGGGGCTGATAACCCTTCCGGAATCCCTCTCCGGGGCCGCAAACGCGATCAAAACCTGGCTCAGCGCGTTCGCGGGATAACGATCGGGAACAATCGGCAATAAAAGACAGATTCGACCGGGAAATTGTGGAAACGGCGCTAAAAAACAAGGGGCGCCGTTGTTTTTGCAGAACGCTCATGCTATAATGCTTTCGGCAATAAGTCCGAAAAAAATACATAGTGTGAGGTACCCTGCAATGATACGTCGTTTCGCCGCCCGTTCTCGAGTTGCTTGGTTAGGTTCACTGAAAAGGAACGCCCGCCGCGCCCACTCCTATGCAAGGATCCGATGCATCCTTCGCGCCAGGGCGCTGAGAGAAGAGATCTAGCGGCGAACGCAGCGCCCGGTTGAGGCAAAGGGGCCGCCTCCGGCGGCCGGAAAAGCCGGGCAGGGATTCGCAGTTTAAAAAACCCGTGAATTTTTTAGCGGTCTGCAAAGGCCGCCTTTTTATTGGGTTGAATATCTGCTATAATTGCATAAGGTAAAGGGATTCGCCCCGGGAAACAAGCCGCGCCGTTCGCGCCGCGGCGGCCGGCAGCGGCGGGCAAACACGCCAAAAAGGCGGCTTTGCGGGGCGCGGGTTTGGATCGCTTGCCATAAGCGCAGCGCGCCCATCCGAATCCAGTGTGGCGGCGCCGATTGCGCCGCAGGGCAAAGCGCCGCCGCGCAGGTGCAGCAGCGCTGCATCAGGCTGCGGGAACACGGCAATGCCGCGCATTCGGCGCCGCCAGGTTCAAAGGACCTCAAAGGCCGAATTCCGGATGGCATGCAAGAAGAGGAAGGAGCCGTAGCCGGTACTACGGTGATTGACGATGACGCAGCGGGGCGCCGGAATTCGGCCTTAGAGGTGGGTTCAGATTGGCGCGCGATGCTTTTGGGAGGATCTCCATGTGCAAAAGCCTGACAAGGAGAGCCCGCAGGTTTTTTTCCGGCGGAGTGGAAGTCTTTAAGCTTGCCCGCACGATACTCGCCCTCAGCGTGATCGAGCTGGGCGTGATTGCCTATCTTCTCATCCTGCGGGGGGCGGAGCTGCCCATGTCAGCCTATGTGCTGGTGGGGGCGGCTTTTGTCGGCGTGCTGCTTTCCCTCGAAGGGGCGATGGCCCTCAACCACGCCTGCGCCCAGGTCAAAACCGTCGAGCAGACCCTTTCCGAACTCGAGGATCTGAACAGAACGCTGCGCGCCCAGCGCCACGATTTCAAGAACCATGTTCAGGTGATGTCCGCCCTGCTTGAGATGGGCGAAGCCGACGAGGCGAAGCAATACGTCGCCAGGCTCAGCCAGGACCTTCGAAACGTCGGGCTGGCCCTTCGCACCTCGAAGCCGGCGGTCAACGCGCTTTTGCAGGCCAAGGCGAACATCTGCGACAGCCGGGGCATCCGGTTCGAAATGGACATCGCCACCAGGCTGGACACGCTGCCCATCGAGCAGTGGGAGCTTTGCCGGGTGCTGGGCAATTTGATCGACAACGCCGTCGAAGCCCAGGAAATCGAAAAAACCGAGTCGCCCCTCATCAGGGTTTCGATGTTCGACCGCAAGGGCGCGATTGTCCTTTCGGTGTTCAACAACGGAACCAGGGTCCCCGATTCGCTCCGGTCTTCGGTTTTCTTGCCGGATGTTTCCACAAAAGGCACAGGCCGGGGAATGGGCCTTGCCATCGTCCGCGAGATCGCCGAGAACGCCGGAGGCAGCGCCGCGATGGAATCGGATGAAAACGGAACCTGCCTTACGGTGACCCTTCCCTATGAAAACCCGGGGGATTACGAGCATCACGGGTTCATCAAGGCGGAATAACGGCTGCGTTGCCCATGTGGCAACAAGCAAAAACAGCGCCGCGGACCCTTTTCGGGAAGCGCGCTGTTTTGCGTTTGCCGCCCGAAGGGCCGGCCGGCCCGGGCAGGTCCCCCATCCCCGCAAAAGAACGGGAAAAACGCGGGACAGGAAGGCGGAAAAAAGGAGAAACGGCGGGCGATTCGCCGCACTTTGCGCCGCCGCCCCCGAATGCGACATTTAAACCATAAAACGAAGGGATATAGAGAAAATCCATTCACTCTCACAAAGGGGCGTGGTAGGATACCATCAGAAACGGAGGTAGTGACATGGAACTCACATTTGCCGAATTTGTTCAGGGCTTCACACTGCCGGTGGTTATATGCTTGGTAGCCGGAATCGGGCTTTTGATAGTCGAGATGTTTATCCCTGGCTTTGGCGTCGGCGGGTTTTTGGGGATCGCGTCGCTGGTCGCGGCCATATTGCTCCGGGCGGATTCCTTCACTTCCGCATTGTGGATGCTGATCCTCGTGCTGGTGATCGTCGGCGTCATCCTGCTGGTGTTCATGAGAAGCGCGGCCAAGGGGGCGATCTCCCGATCGCCGCTGATTCTCAACGACCAGCTCAAGCAGGAGGAAGGATTCATGACCACCCGGGATATGGAGTATTTCGTCGGCAGGGAGGGAATCACCGAGACCGTGCTCCGCCCCGCGGGCATGGCCAATTTTGACGGCGTCAAGTTGGATGTTGTTTCCGAAGGGGAATTCATTCCGAGCAACGTCGGCGTAAAGGTCCTTCGGGTAGAGGGCCGCAGGATACTCGTCAAGGCCGTTGCAAAGAATAACGAAGCGCCCCCGAACGACCTGTCAGTCTGATAAAAGCGCGCCCAAAAAACGGGCGGGCGGCGCGCATCTTCGCAGTTTTTAATGGCGGTTGTCTGCCGCCGATCAAGAAAGGAGCCTAAAATGCCAGGAGCATTACCCGCCATCATCATCATCGCGGCAATCGTCATCGTGCTGTCGATCTTCTTCAGCTTCTTCCCCATATCATTGTGGATCTCCGCCCTTGCGAGCGGCGTGCGGATCGGGATCTTCCAGCTCGTCGGAATGCGCATCAGGAAGGTCCGCCCGGCCCGCATCGTCAACCCGATGATCAAGGCCACCAAAGCCGGCCTTTCCGTGCCGACCAACAAGCTTGAGGCCCACTACCTTGCCGGCGGCAACGTCGACCGGGTGATCAACGCCCTGATCGCCGCCCAGCGGGCGGGAATCCCGCTGGATTTTGAAAAAGCCTGCGCCATCGACCTCGCCGGGCGCGACGTGCTGAACGCCGTGCAGATGAGCGTCAACCCCAAGGTGATCGAGACCCCCATCGTCGCCGCCATCGCAAAGGACGGCATCGAGCTCCGGGCAAAGGCCCGGGTTACCGTCCGCGCCAATATCGACAGGCTGGTCGGCGGCGCGGGGGAAGAAACGGTCATCGCCCGCGTCGGCGAAGGCATCGTCACCACCGTCGGCTCCTCCGCCACCCACAAGGCGGTGCTGGAGAACCCGGATCTGATCTCACGCACGGTGCTGGGCAAGGGCCTGGACGCCGGAACGGCTTTTGAAATCCTTTCGATCGACATCGCGGATGTGGACGTCGGCAGAAACGTCGGCGCCCAGCTGCAGATCGACCAGGCCGAGGCGGACAAGCGCATCGCCCAGGCCAAGGCCGAGGAACGCCGCGCCATGGCCGTCGCCGAAGAACAGGAAAACAAGGCCGCCGTTGCCGGAATGCGGGCGAAGGTCATCGAGTCCGAAGCCCAGATCCCCCTGGCGATGGCGGAAGCCTTCCGCGCGGGCAAGCTCGGCGTGATGGATTATTACAACATGATGAACGTCCAGTCCGACACCAATATGAGGGACGCGATCGCGGCCGGAACCGGCGCTCCCCACGTTAAGGAGTAACGTGAAAGCCCCCGTTGGAAAGGAGGTGTTCGCTTGGATATCCTGCCACTGATCCTGCTCATTCTGTTTGCGGTCATCAAGGGCAGTTCAAAAAAACAGAAGGATGCGGCCAGGCGCGCCAAGGAGCGGAACAGCTTTGAGGAGGCGAACCAGTTCGTCAGCCGGAACATGGCCGTTCCCAAGCAGGAAAATTTTGCGGCCGAATCCGGCGAATACGGCGAATACGGCAAGTTTGAGGCCGGGCCCCCTATGGAGGGAACCGCGCCCCAGGCGCCCGCCCCCTTTGAAAAACGACGGCCGGCGGCAGCCGCCCGGCCTGCCGCGGCGCCGGCCGAAGCCCCAAAAGAGAAAAACCTTGGCTGGGGAAGCCTTCAGGGATTTACTTCGAATGAGGGCGAATGCGCGCCGGATCACCTTCACGGCGGCACGGCCGGCAGCACGCTGGACCTTGCGGGCCGTTATGACAGCGCCTTTGAGCCGGCTTTCGACCAGGACTCCGACGGTTTTCTCACCGGGGATAAGCCCTCAAGGGCGGGGAAAAGGCCTTCCCTGGTTTTTGCCCAAAACCCTGCGGTCAACGGAATCATCTGGAGCGAAATCCTCAAGCGCCCCCAGAAACGGCGCGGATGAGCAAGCATACCGGCGGGCAGCTTTGCCCGCCTTTCTTAAAGGAGCGTATCAAATGCTGAACGTACTGATTGCCGACGACAACGACGGAATGCGTCTGGTGCTGCGAAAAGCGATTGAAAAGGCGGGCCACAAGGTGGTGGCGGAGGCTGCTTGCGGCAATGACGCCGTCGAAAAAGCGGAATCCGCCCGGCCGGACGTCATTTTTATGGACATTGAAATGCCGGATATGGACGGTGTGGAAGCGGCCCGGCGCATCCAGGACATCGACCCACGCATCTTTTTGATCTTCGCCACGGCCCACGAGGAATACCGCAAGGAAGCCTTCGAGGTTTACGCCTTCGACTACCTCGTCAAGCCTTTTGAGGTCAAGCGCGTTTTTGAAACGCTGGAGCGGATCGAAAACTTGCGTTCCGGGCGGATGGAAGCCGCGATCCCCGCGCCCAAGCCCCAGCGCAGCTCCAAGCTGCTCCTTCGCCACAAGGACGGGCTTTCCCTGGTGGACGCTTCGGACATCATCCTGATCCAGCGGGAAAACCGCTCGACCGTCATCTATACCCCGGGTGAAAAGCACGTGACCAGCGAGACCCTTTCCGAGCTGGAGCAAAGGCTGCCGACGGACAAGTTCTTCCGCTGCCACAAGTCCTACATCGTCAATATCGAACGCATCACGCGCATCTATCCCTATGGGCGGTGGACGTATATTGTCAAGCTGAAGGATACGGAGCTGGACGCGCTGATGACCCAGGAACGATACGCGACCCTGCAGGAATACTTCCAATAGCCTTTTTGCGGGTTTCATTCGCGGCTGCGCCCACTGTTTGGGCGGAGCCGTTTTGCGTTTTTAGGGGAGCCCGCGCCCGCGCCGCCCTGTTTTTGGCCGGAGCAGGCCCGGGGAAAACGGATTGAAAACCGGGAAAAAGAATCTCTAGCTTTTTGATCGGAATTCTGCTATATTATCCTTGCAAAACAGAATCGGTTAAAGGAGGTTCCGCACAAATGCTGGAACTCAAAAATATATCCTACACGGTCCGTGAGCCCGAGGGCGAAACGGACATTTTGAAGGATGTTTCCATCACCATGCCCGACAACCGCCTGACGGTGTTCACCGGGCCGAACGGCGGGGGAAAGACCACCCTTGCGAAGATCATCATGGGCCTGATGAAGCCCACTTCCGGCCGCATCCTCTTCAACGGGGAGGATATCACCGGGCTGGGCATCACCGAGCGGGCGAAGCTGGGGATCAGCTACGGCTTCCAGCAGCCCCCGCGGTTCAAGGGGATCACCGTCCGCAGGCTGTTGACCCTCGCCTCGGGGAACAGCCGCCTGCCGAAGGGGCTCTGCTGCCAATATCTTACAAAAGTCGGCCTTTGCGCCAACGATTACCTGGACAGAGAGGTGGATTCCTCCCTGTCCGGGGGCGAGGTCAAGCGGATCGAAATCGCCACCATCCTTGCCCGCAACAGCAAATTGATGATCTTCGACGAGCCGGAAGCCGGCATAGACCTTTGGAGTTTTGCCAGGCTGACGGAAACCTTCGAGCAGATCCACAGGGAAGAAAAAACCTCCACCATCATCATTTCCCACCAGGAACGCATCATCTCCCTGGCGGACGAGGTGGTGGTGGTGGACGGGGGCAGAATCCTGCACACCGGCCCGGCAAAGGAGATCCTGCCGAAAATCCTTGCGGACACGAAGGGAATCTGCCCGATTTTGACGAGGGAGGCGCGCGCGAAATGAACGGGAACGAAATCGTGCAAAATCTGCTGGATAAAATAGCCGGCATGACCGGAAAGCCCAAAGGCGCCTACAACATCCGCAAAGACTGCGGGTGCGACGGCCGATCCAGCACAAACAACATCCAGATCACCAATCAAGAGGGCAGGCCGGGCATCGTCGTCAGCATCAAAGAAGGCACGGTGGGGGAAACCTGCCATATTCCCGTTGTGATCACCCGGCCGGGCATTGAGGAAACGGTCTACAACGATTTTGAAATCGGCCCGGGCTGCGACGTGACCATCGTCGCCGGCTGCGGGATCCATAACTGCGGGGAAGAGGATTCCCGGCACGACGGGGTGCATACCTTCCGCGTGGGCAAAAATTCCAGGGTGCATTATTCGGAAAAGCACTATGGCGAAGGCGACGGAAAAGGCGGCAGGATCATGAATCCCCAAACCGTCGTTTACCTGGACGAGGGCGCTTCCCTTCAGATGGACACCGTGCAGATCGGGGGCGTCGATTCGACGAAGCGGGACACCAGGATCTATTGCGGCGCCGGCGCGGAAGCGGTGGTCACCGAGCGCCTGATGACCCACGGCGGCCAAAGGGCGGATTCGGTTATGGTGATTGAGCTGAACGGCGAGGATTCAAAGGGCAGGGTGATTTCCCGCTCCGTCGCCCGGGACGCTTCCAGCCAGTTCTTCCGGCCCTGCGTGATCGGCAACGCGAAGTGCTTCGGCCATGTGCAGTGCGATTCGATCATCATGGACGAGGCCAAGATCCACGCGGTTCCGGAGATCGCGGCCAACAGCACCGACGCCCAGCTCATCCACGAGGCCGCCATCGGCAAGATCGCCGGGGATCAGCTTTTAAAGCTGGAGACCCTGGGGCTTACCCCCGAGGAGGCGGAAGACTGCATCCTGAAGGGCTTTATGGAATAGCCCGCGGCGGGGGCTCGGGCGTCAAAGCGGCCTGCGGGCGGCTTCGCGGGTTGGTTTTTCGCTTCGCGCAGAGGCGTTGGCGCAGCCGGCATCATCCCTTGATGAAGCGCCGGAATCCGCGATTTTGGCCAGGGAAAAATCGGGCATGAATGCCTGACATAGCGCGGCAAATCTGACTGAAGCTCAGGAGCTCTGGCTCCTGAAATTTTGGAAGAGATGAAGCGCCGGAATCCGCGATTTTGGCCAGGGAAAAATCGGGCATGAATGCCTGACATAGCGCGGCAAATCTGACTGAAGCTCAGGGGCTCTGGCTCCTGAAATTTTGGAAGAGATGAAGCGCCGGAATCCGCGATTTTGGCCAGGGAAAAATCGGGCATGAATGCCTGACATAGCGCGGCAAATCTGACTGAAGCTCAGGGGCTCTGGCTCCTGAAATTTTGGAAGAGTGGTTTTCAAAAGTCTGGGGCCGGCCGCGGAAAATCCCGCGGCCGGCCTTTTTGCTTTTCGCTGCGCCAAAGTCCAATGGACGCCCATCGGCAAAAAGGGAAAAAAACAGCGCGCCCCTAATGCCGGCCTGCCCGATAAAATATGAATATTGGGACAACATCGGTCACAAACCCAAAAAGAGGATGAATATACGGTATAATTCTGTTATCCGATATGCAGGCGAACATCTTTTGGAGAAGCAACGACGATGCAGAATGAAAAGCAGCCGTACGCGGATTGGTTGGAAAAAATCAGGAACAGGGCCTATGATTGCACCCATCCTTTGGTGCCCCCCTGCCCCCGCGGAATGAGACCGGAGAAATACGACGCGATAAAAAGAAGAATCGAAAGGCTCTACGCGCCGCTTTTTGCGGCTTATTTGCGGTTTATTCCGGTTTTTCAGCGCTGCGCCGAAGAGATCGGGAAAACCTTTGAAACCGGGGATAAAGCCCGCCGCGCGGAAATCATGATGGAACTGGGCGAATGCCTGGAAAAAGAGATTCTTTCCCTGTACGGCAGGCAGGTGGAACGGGAAGAACGGGAACTACTGGACCCGATACGCGGCAAAACGCTGCGGGCCGAAATCAAAAAGCAGGAAAAGCGGATCGGCAGGGAGCGGATCGAGCGCACGCTTTGCGAGGCGGTCGGTCCCTTGGAAGACGAATACCTCGTGGTGTTTGCCAACGGAACCGCGATCGGCGTTTCCGAACACGAGATCGGCAGCCCGCTGAGTTTTGATCTTTTGATGGCGCGGGCGATCGAGCGGATCGACCGCTCCACCGTCTGGCAGAGCTTCCCGAAAGACGGCGGCCCCGGGGTGCTGCCCGGCGAGATCAAGACCTTTTATACCCTCAACGAGCCGGAAAATGTGGCGAGCTATTGGGCCGTTGTGGACGGGGAGCTTTATTCCTGGCTCAAGGAAAACGAAAGGACCGTGGAAGAGGTCTGCGCGTTTTTCCACGCAAAGGACGTGAAGGAAAAACGGGTCCTGAAGGTGCTGAAACCCCTGGGGGAAAACGCCGCCAGGCTGGATATTGCGGCTTCGGACGCCTAGCGCAAGGAAAGCGGCCCCGTCCAGCCAGAGCTGACTGCGGCAAAAGATTCCCGATCCGCGCTGCGCCCGGCGCCGGGAAGCGCCTTTTGCATGGCATACCCGCCGCAAAGCCCAAAATGAAAAGGCGCTCAAAGCCGCTCAAAGAACAGCCCCGCCGGAGATTTGGCGGGGCTGTTGGTTTTGCGCGTCAAAAGAGACGGGGGTTTTATTTCAGATTCCTTCCCGCGGCCTTTGCCTTTCCTCTGCCGCCGGCCGGCTCCCCCCGGGATTTGCCGAAGAAAGGGTTTTCCGTGCCGTTGATCAGCCGGGCGATATTCTCCCTGTGGGTGAAGAACACGAGGAGCATCACCGCAAGGAACAGCAGCACGATGGCCAGGCGGCCCATAAACAGGCTGGCCACAAAGAAGGCGGCAACGCCAAGCAGCGAGGCGATGGAGACAAAACGGGTGATCAGGGCGATGATCAGGCAGGCGGCAAAGGTGATGATGGCCACCAGCGGATTGACGGCAAGCATGACGCCGAAGGTGGTGGCGACGCCTTTTCCGCCCCGAAAGCCGTACTGAATGGGCCAGACGTGGCCGAGGATGCAGAAGATTCCGCCCGCGAGCATGCACCAGTCCCCGCCGATCCAGCCGCAGATCAGCGTGGCCAAAGCGCCCTTGGCCAGATCGCCGAGAAAGGTCAAAGAACCAATTCCCCAGCCGAAGGTGCGGATCATGTTGGTGGAGCCGGCGTTGCCTGAGCCGAAATTGCGGATATCCTGCTTGGGGATGGCGTTGCTCAGGATGATCGCCGTTTGGATCGTGCCCAAGAAATAGGCCAAAACGGCGCAGACAATAATCTTAAAAACCATTGGGGACCTCCTGTGCCTCTTATTTCTCCGATTCCTTTTTCCTAACTATAATGCGTATGGGCGTACCCGTCAATCCAAAGCTTTTCCGCACATAGTTCTCGATGTACCGTTTGTAGGAAAAATGCAGGATCTCCGGGTCGTTGACAAAAAGCACGAAAGTGGGCGGCTGGACGGAAACCTGGGTCGCGTAATAGATCTTCAGCCTGCGGCCCTTGTCGCTCGGGGGCTCGGTGACGGTAACGGCCTCGCTGATCACGTCGTTCAGCCTGCCGGTGGGCACCCGTATCATGGACTGGGCGTAGACGGAATCCACCAGATCAAGTATTTTGCCCAGCCGCTGGCCGGTCTTTGCCGAGATGTAAAGCTGGGGAACATAGCTCATGAAGGCCAGGTCCCTGGCGATGTCCCTCTTGAAGGCGTCCATGGTGTAGGTGTCCTTTTCGATCAGGTCCCACTTGTTGACGAGGATGACGCTGGCCTTCCCTTCCTCGTGGCAGTAACCGGCGATTTTGACGGCCTGCTCGCTCATGCCCTCGGTAGCGTCCACGATGATGAGGCAGACGTCGCTCCGCCGGACGGAGGCCAGGGCGCGGATGACGCTGTAACGCTCGATGGATTCGTCCTCGACCGAGCGCTTGCGGCGGATGCCCGCGGTGTCCACGATCCTGTAGGTCCTACCCTCAAAGGTCAGGATGGAGTCGATGGAATCCCGGGTGGTGCCGGCAATGTCCGAAACGATGGTGCGTTCCTCCCCCAAAAGGGCGTTGACCAGGGAGCTTTTGCCCACGTTGGGCTTGCCGAGTACGGCGATCTGGATCACGCCGTCCTCCTCATCCTCCTGATCGTGCTTTGGAAAGCGGGAGACGATCTCGTCCAGAAGGTCGCCGATCCCCAGCCCCTGACCGGCGGAAATGGCGAAGGGCTCGCCCATCCCCAGGGCGTAAAAGTCGTACATGTTATCCACAAGGTTGATGTGGTCGATCTTGTTGACGGCGAGGATCACGGGTTTTTTCGTGTGGCGGAGCATCTGGGCCACGTCGTGGTCCGCGGGGGTCACGCCCTCCCGCGCGTCGCACAAAAAGAGGATCACGTCCGCCGTTTCCATGGCCAGCTCCGCCTGGCGGCGCATCTGGGAAAGGATGACGTCCTCGCTGAAGGGCTCGATGCCGCCGGTGTCCACCAGGGTGAAGGCGTGGTTCAGCCACTCGGCGTCGGCATAGATGCGGTCCCGGGTGACGCCGGGGGTATCCTCCACAATGGCGATGCGCCTGCCCGCGATTTTGTTGAAAAGCGTGGATTTTCCCACGTTTGGGCGGCCGACGACGGCCACGATGGGCTTGCTCATAAACGGTCTCCTTTAAACTTGCCGCAGGATTTTTCCCCGATCTTCGAACGATTTGCAAAATCCGGGGCCGATTCACAGCCCGCCGAAGGGCGGCCGGCCGCGATGCTTTTATCTTGCGGCATTGAGTATTTTCGTTTGCTTTTGCGCTCAAGCGCGCTTTTTTCGGCTTTGGGCCGGCTTTTTCGGATGGCCGCTATCCCGCTTTTTGGCGGAAAAAGCCCGGGTGATGAAGCTTGGCGAAGGTTTTGCGCGGCCATGCGAAAATCCGCCGGATGGACGCGGAATATTCCCGCCCCGCCGCAAGTACATATTATACCTATTTTTCCCGAAAATTGCAAAATCAAACGAAACAGATGGTAAAATAAAGGGTTTTCGAATCTGTGAACTATCGGTAAATACTTATTTCATTGTTGAGAATTGCCTTATTTGGCTGTATAATACAAAGGAAAAGAAGTGTATTTTTTATCCAGTACCGTTCTTTAAGGAGGAGCTCCCTATGAAAAAACGCGCAGCACTCATCCTCGCTCTTGCGATGCTGACCGGTGTGTTGGTCGGCTTGATGCCCGCCACCGCGGCGGCGGCGACCACCGAATATTGGAATATAGCGCCTGTTTCCAGCGGCGCGGGGTACAGCTTTACCATTGTGCTTGACACGAACCAGACTATAAAGTCGGATTACAATCCGTCGATCGTGCAGGTAACCGGCCCCCATTATACGGGAACGACAACGGGCAACCCGACTGGAGCTGACGCCCTCGTCATCGGCATTGCCAACGGCACCACGGTGATCAACGTAGTCGATAAGGACGGTACCATTATTAAGATTTACAATGTCACGGTTTCCTCCTCAGGCAGCGGAGCCCTTGCGAACATCGAGGGCGGTTCTGTCACGCTCAAAATGAATCTGACCACCCAGAACAAGAACGTGTTCCCGGGCGAAAAGATCACAGTCACCGCGACTGTGAAGAACGCCTCCGGAGTTGAGCTTTCTTCCAGCCAGCTGCGCTATGTTTGGGAGGTTTCTACTCCCGGTTTGGGCGTAACCATCACCACCAGCAATTATGGCAAGACCGCATCCATCAAGCTGGACACCGTCCCTTATGCCGAATTAGGCACTGAGTTTACCGTCAAGGTTACGGTTCACGGTAAAAACAATGCTGGCAACGCGGCGCAGATTGATAAATCCATTGTTTCTACGGACAACACCGGTGCTGTCGTCTCTTACAACAATCAGGCGATTACCACTGGCGAAGTCAAGGCCTATTGCGGCAAGGTTATATTCACCTACCTTGACAGGGACAATGGCGGCGCTCTGATCGCAGATCCCCTCTCAGTCGGGACCCTGGGTGAATTCACCAACCTGAGCCGGACGTATTCCGCCCCCGTGGGCCGTTCCGTGGGCATGACCCGCTATATGGCGGACGCTTCCCCGAGGACGATGACGTTCTATCCCGCTTCCGACTCCAGCCCGGCAGTGCTCACCTATAACATCGTCGCGGGCGTCAAGAAGGGCGCGGGTTCCTCTGCGGGAACAGGAACAGGCTCCTCAAGCGGCTACGGCTTTTATACCCTTCCGAACGGCTACACGATCATCGAAGTCGTTGAAAGCACCAACAACCTCGCGATCATGAAGCCCGGCGACACCCAGCAGATCACTTCCAACATGCTGGGCGGCGTGCCGGTCACCGCCCCGCTGATGAGCTATAAGATCACCGATCCCAAGGTCGCCGTGGTTTCGAACACCGGCCTGATCACCGCGCTCTCCACCGGCGTCACCACCCTTGAGGTTTACTGCAACGGCGTGCAGGTCATCTACAAGCACCTGTTTGTGCTGACCGACACGGGAACCCCCGAGCCGGAAGAGGTTGAGGGCCTGGTCATCAAGACCGCCTCCGTCACCCGGACCCTCGCCACCCAGAAGAACGTGCGCTTCCGCGTCACGGCCAAGAACATCACCTTCAACGGCGCCAAGATCGCCCACAAGAACCTGGAGTGGTCCTCCAGCAAGACCTCTGTTGCCACCGTGGACGCGAACGGCTACGTCACCATTAAGGCCAAGGGAACCTGCTATATTTACGGCACCTATACCGACAAGAGCAAAGAGGAGCATACCGCCCGCTTCAAGGTCACCGTAAAGTAGGCAAAAAGCAGAATCAGGCGCGTTATCAAGGCGAAACGGCATTTTCCGTTTCGCCTTTTGCGTTGCTTCGGTTTCGGCCGAAAACCGGCGAAGGGCGGCCCTGTGCCGGGCCGCGCCCCAGGCGGGGCAGCTGCCGCTCCTGGCGGCGGTTGGGAAACCGCGCATGTTTTTTTGGCCGGCGTGCTTATTCGCGAAAAAAAGCGCTTCCCAATCCGCTGGCACGCCAAGCGCCGCCCTGCTTTTTGCCGGGCGCGGTTTCAGGGAAATAAATGCGCAAAACCGGGGAAATAATAACGGACGGGCCGAAAATGCCGAACCGGGAAGAAGGATTGCCAATTTTGCGCGCAAAGGTGTATAGTATGATAGAATACACATATCCATTCGAGTAAGGAGCGGCCTTGGAACTTACATGGGATGCGCTTTTTGCCGCGGTGTCCGGCTGCAGGCGGTGCAGGCTTTGTGCGACCCGGGCAAACGCCGTGCTTGGGGAGGGTTCCCCAAGAAGCGGGATTATGTTTGTGGGCGAAGGACCGGGAAGGGACGAGGACGCCACCGGACGCCCCTTCGTGGGCGCCGCCGGCCAGCTGCTGGACAGGATGATCGCCGCCATCGGCCTTTCGCGCCAGGATGTGTATATCGCGAACATCGTCAAATGCCGGCCGCCGAACAACCGCGTGCCCGAAGCGAGCGAGGCGGCAAGCTGTTTGCCGTACCTCAGGGCGCAGTTTTTGCTGGTTTCCCCGAAGATTATCGTCTGCCTCGGGGCGACGGCCGCAAAATATGTGTACGACGAAAACGTCCGCATCACGCGGGACCGGGGCGTATTCAAAAACAAAAAGGGGGTCTGGATCATCCCGACCTATCACCCGGCGGCCCTTTTGCGCGATCCCGAAAAAAAGAAGGACGCCTGGACCGATTTTCAGGCGATACGGGACAAACGGAAGGAACTGATGGATCTGGGCCTGCTGGAGGACCTGAATCATACATAAAATCATTCAATCGCCGCCGAAAGGAGAACGAATCATGCTGTTTCGCACATGCGCCGGAGGAGTCGTATTCCATGGGGATTCGGTGCTGCTGCTCCAGAACGAGAAGGGCGAATGGGTTCTGCCGAAAGGACTGGTGCGGCCGGGCTTTTTGGCCCGGGAGGTCGCCGTCGCCAGGGTAAGCACCGAGGCCGGCGTCAAGGCGGAGATCGTCGGCGTCGCCGGGCAGACCAGCTACGAGTTTTACTCCGTGACCAGGCAAAAACCCGTCTGCAACGAGGTGACCTGGTTCATGATGCGCGCCGCGAGTGAAAAAAGCGCCCCCAGCAAGCCCGAGGGCTTTAAGGACGGCGGGTTTTATACGATGGGGGAGGCCCTGCGCCTCGTGACGTATTCCCAGGACCGGGCGCTGATCAGCTCCGCCTACGAGCGCTACAAGAAGCTTTGAACAGCGGCGGCGGCAAAGCGCCGGATCCGGTTTTCGGGCGGCGGGTGAGCCGCCTTTAGGCAATGGCCGCCCGCTGGCGCAGCAGTCCGTCAATCAAAACCAGTAAAGAGCGCATCTTACAAAAAAGACCGGAGGATCCCCCTCCGGTCTTAGCCTGTCAAAAAACTCCATCCTTGGGGCTTCAGGGGCCGCGGCCCTGCGGTTCAATCAAAACTGACGACACGAGCCGAAATCTATGATTTCGGCATTTCATCAAGGATTGATGTCGGCTTCGCCGACGACCTTGCTTCAGCGAAAAATCCGCCGGCGAAGCGGCCCGCAGGCCTTTTCTGACGCTCAAAAACGGTCAATCCGTGAAACTCAGCTGCCTGGTGAAGCTTTGATCCAGCAGGCTTTCGGGGATATGGGCGAGAAGTTCGCCGATGCCCATGCGGTCGTGGATCCGGCGCACGATTTCCGCAAAAAGCGGCGCCGCGGAAATGATGCGGATCTTGTCGGACTTGCCTTCAAAGGGGCAGCGGACGGTATCCGTCGCGACGATGAACTCAATGGGGCTGGCCTCGATCTTTTTCAGGCCTTCCTCCTTGAGCATCATGTGGGAAAGGCCGCAGAAGATGCGCTTCGCGCCCTTGGCCTTTAAGGCGTTGGCAACGTCTACCAGGGTGCCGCCGGAAATCGTAAAGTCGTCCACAATAAAACAGGTTTTGCCTTCGACGTCACCGATGACGGACATGATCTTCGCGTTTTCATCATGCCCGGTGCGGACCTTGTCGCCGATGGCGACGGGAACGCCAAGCTCGTCCGCAAAGGCGCGGGCGCTCTTTGCGAAGCCGCCGTCCGGGGAGACGACCACGGTGTTGTCGTCGATCAGATTCGCGCGTTTCACGTATTCGCAGAGCAGCGTGCGGGCGTAAAGATGGTCCAGCGGCTTTCTGAAAAAACCCTGAACCTGGGGGCTGTGAAGGTCCATGGCGATGACCCTGTCCGCCCCGGCCATTTCGATGCAGTCGGCGCAGACTCGGGCGCGGATGGAAACCCTGGGCTCGTCCTTTTTGTCGCCCTTGGCATAGCCGAAAAAGGGAATGATGGCGGTGACGGAATTGGCGCTCGCGCGCTTAAAGGCGTCCAGCCAGAAAAGCAGCTCCACGAACTCGTTGTTCGGGTCCTCGCCGATGGGCTGAACAAGATAAACGTCCTTATCCCGGATGGTTTCGTTGATGCGGACGAAGATGTTGTTGTCGGAAAACCGGATGGTCTTCGAATCGCCAAGGGGGACTCCAAGATACTCACACATCTTGGCCGCGAAGCTGCGGCCGGTAGAACCGGCAAATATTCTTATTATGCCGCTGCCCTCTGCGCTCATTGCGGAAAACCTCACTTTTATGTCGTAGCCTGTCGGCTCATCTCCTGTATTTTATAACAGATTTAACAGGTATACAAGGGCGCGCTTGTTCTCAAACTCACATAGTTTACTTTTCATTTTGTTTTTCCGAAACTTTTTTCATGAACCGTTCGGCCTGAACCGCCACCCGTTTGTGCCGCGCCCGGGCGATTTCCCCCCGTTCGTCCGAGGCGGTAATCTCAAAGGTGAAGGAATTTCCCGCAATCCCCACCAGGGTGGCCGTGGCGGAAACCGCCATGCCGACGGGCGTGGGAGCGATGTGGTCCACGGCGATGTGGGCCCCGACCGTGGCGGCCCCGCCGGGAAGCTGGCCGGCCAGGGCGTTGAGCGCGGCGTTTTCCATCAAGGCGACCAGGGCCGGCGTGGCAAAAACAGGAAGATCCCCGCTGCCCATGGCCCTTGCCGTATCCTCCTCGGCAACGGTGAGTATGCTGCGGCCCACAAGGCCGGTTCGGATATCGTCCATTAAGATTGCCTCCCAAGCACAGAATATGGTATATTTAATGTATCGCATACCCAGCCTAAGTGCAACATGGTTGGCCCCGGCGTCACATTTTGCTTGACATTGAGGGCATGAAAACATATAGTGTTGTATAGACAGGTATTAAGCAACTCGCTAAAAAACCACATGACATAGTACTAAGGAGGACCACCATGAAAATCGCAATCGGCTGCGACGAGCTCGGGATTGATCTCAAGAACAGGCTCATCTCCAAGTTTACGGAACAGGGTCATGAGTTTACGGATTTCGGCGTTGGACCCGACGATAAAATCGATTATCCCGACATCGGCTTCGAAGTCGCCACCGCGGTGGCCGCGAAAAAGTTCGACCGCGGCATTCTGATCTGCGGCACCGGCATCGGCATGAGCATCACCGCCAACAAGGTCAAGGGCGCTTACGCCGCCGTCTGCCACGACGTTTATTCTACCCAGCGTTCCATCCTTTCGAACAACGCGAACATCATGTGCATGGGCGCCATCGTCATCGGTTCCGCCACGGCCGAAACCCTGACCGACATCTGGCTGGGTCTGACCTTTAAGGACGGCCGCTCCACGCCGAAGATCCAAAAGATCTACGCCATGGAGAAGGGACAATAAAGAGTACAAAGGAGCCTGAAATGGACGCTAAGCTCAAGGATGCCGTCGAATACAGGGCGTATATGATCCGCCGCCATATCGTCGAAACCTGCGCCAAACGCGGCGACGGCCACGCCGGCCCGTCGCTTTCCTGCGCGGATATTATGGCGACCCTTTATTTCGCCGTGATGAATTTTGACCCTAAGAACCCCAAAGATCCGGACAGGGACCGCTTCCTGCTTTCCGCCGGCCACAAGTGCCTTGCGCTCTACGGCGCTTTCGTGGAGCTGGGCGTGCTCGACGCTGCCGTGCTGGATACCTATAACACCCTGGGAACCCGCGTTCCCGGCCATCCGGACGCCAAGAAGATCGACGCCATCGATTTTTCCACCGGCAGCCTCGGCCACGGCCTGCCCCTCGGCTGCGGCCTTGCCCTGGGCGCAAAGCTCGCGGGCAAGGATTTTAAGACCTATGTGCTGATGGGCGACGGCGAACACGGCGAAGGCTCCGTCTGGGAAGCCGCCTCCTTTGCCGCGGCCAAGGGGTTGGACAACCTCGTCGGCATACTGGACAACAACGGCCTTCAGATCAACGGCACGAATGACCAGGTTTGCTGCGCGACCCCCCTGGGCGAGCGCTACCGCGCCTTTGGCTGGAGCGTGGTCAACATCGACGGCCACGACGTGAACGAGCTGTACGCCGCGCTGACCAACTGCCCCGTCAAACCCGGGAAGCCCACGCTCATCGTGGCCAGGACCATCAAGAGCAAGGGCATGTCCTTTGCGGAGGGCAACGTGAAATACCACCATTGGAACCCCGGCAAGGAAGAGGCCGAAAGAGCCATTGCCGAACTCGACGAATACGGAAAGAGGTGGCAGGCATGAGCAAGCGCGATCCACGCAAGGTATTTGCCCAAACCCTGCTGGAGCTGGGCGGGCAGGACGAAAAGGTCCTTGCTCTTTCCTGCGATTCTGCCGCCGGCTCCGGAATGTCCCCCTTTGTGGCGGCCTTCCCGGAACGCTATGTCGAATGCGGCATCAGCGAGCAAAACGGGATCGGCGTCGCCGTCGGCCTGGCCTCTTTGGGCTTTAAGCCGGTGATTTCCGCCATCGCGCCTTTCATCACCTACCGCTGCTATGAGCAGATCCGCAACGACGTGGGCTACGGCCACGCGAACGTCGTGATCGCCGGTTCTTCCTCCGGCCTTCAGCAGTCCACCCTGGGCAGTTCCCACCAGGCGGTGGAGGATATCGCCGTTCTGCGCGCGGTGCCCAACCTTGTGATCATCAACCCCGCGGACCCTTACGAGGTGGACATGGCCTTGCGCCAGTCCGTCGCGTATGACGGCCCGGTATACATCCGCATGCCCCGCGCCGCGGTGGAGGATAACCCCTATCCCGCCGGCGAAAGCTTCGAGATCGGCAAGGCGTACGTGCTGCGGCAGCCGAAAAAGGTCACGATCATCGCCACGGGCATGCTGACCGCCCAGGCCCTCGACGCGGCGGACATTCTCGCGGCGAAGGGGATCGAGGCCGGCGTGCTGAACGTTCCCACCCTCAAGCCCATCGACGGCGAGACCGTCCTTTCCGCCTGCGGGGCGAGCGAATTCGTCTATACCGTCGAGGAACACATCACCGAGGGCGGCCTGGGCTCCATCGTCGCCGAGCTGATGGCCGGCGCTGGCCTGACCGCCAGGCTGACCCGCTTTGGCATCCCCGAGGGCGCCGCGCTGAACGGCCCGTATTTCGAGCTGGTGGACGCCCACGGCCTGAGCGGCGCAAAGCTGGCCGAACGGATCGCCGAAAGCGCGAAATAAGGCTGGGCGCCTTCTTCCAGACGGCAAAGCAAAACAATTTTCCGGCAGCGGCGCCGGTCTTTGACCGGCGCGCGCGGCGGGCGGCAAATTTGCCGCCCGCCTTATCGTTCGCGGGAATCTGCGGGATTTGCGCCCGCGCCGCTTTATTCGCATGCCGGGCCGCCCGGTTGCCCGCTGATTCGGGGGATGGGATTTCGGGCGCGGCCGGGTTCCCTGCGTTTGAAAGGCGATCAGGGTCTTTTTGCCGTCCGTTTGCGGCGATCCACCCAGCCTTGGAAGCCCCCATCCCCAGGGTGAACAACGCGTTTGAAAGGCGGCAAAGGCCTTTTTGCCGTCCGCTTGCGGCGATCCACCCAGCCTTGGAAGTCCCCATCCCCAGGGTGAACAACGCGTTTTAAAAGCGGCAAAGGCCTTTCTGCCGTCCGCTTGCGGCGATCGATCCGACCAGTGTTGGAAGCCCCAGCATACAACCCCAGGCAACGAAGAACCGCGCCCTTCCTTGACGGGAAGCGGCGCGGTTTTGATCATTTTATTTGACCGCTGTTATTGGCGCGGTCGATTGTGCGCTATTCGGCTTTGCTTTGGCCGCCTTCGCCTTCCCCGTCCATCCGGTCGAGGGCTTTTTCGGCGTTTCGCCCGCCGTCATCCCCGGCTTCGCCTGCGTTCGGGGCGGAAAGCCCGGGCGCGGCGGCGCCGTTCAGCTCTTTTTCCAGGGCGGTGGCCGGGGTGTCCGGCAGGGGTTCGCCCTTCATGAGCAGATCGAACTGTTCGCCGTCCAGCTTCTCGCGCTCGATCAGCGCGTTGGCGACGCGGTGCACGGCCTCGGCGTTTTCGGAAAGCAGTCGTTCCACCCGGGCAAAGGCTTCGTCGATGATGGCGCGGATCTCCTCGTCGATCAAAGAGGCGATCTCCTCGCTGTAATTCCTTGCGTGGCCGAAATCCTTGCCGATGAAGACCTCCTGGTCGCCGCCCAGAAAGATGGGCCCCAGGCGCTCGCTCATGCCGTATTCCGTGACCATCTTGCGGGCGGTATCGGTGGCGCGCTGAAGATCGTTGTACGCGCCGGTGCTGATGTCGCCGATGAAGAGCTTTTCGGCCACGCGGCCGGAAAGCATCATGGCGATGTTGTCCTTCAGCTTGGAACGGGCCATATGCTGGGTTTCCTTCTCCGGCAGGGTCATGGTGTAGCCCGCGGCGCGGCCGCGCTGGATGATGGAAATCTCGTGCACCGGGTCGCAGTTCGGCAGCAGCTTTGCGACGATGGCGTGCCCGGTCTCGTGGTACGCGGTGATGCGCTTATCCTCTTCCGAAATCACGCGGCTGCGTTTTTCCGGCCCGGCGATGACCCGGGTGATGGCCTCCTCCACCTCCTCCATGCCGATGACCCGCAGCTCCTTGCGGGCGGCCAGGATGGCGGCCTCGTTCAGCATGTTTTCCAGATCCGCCCCGGTGAAGCCGGGGGTGCGCCTGGCGAGCACTTTCAGGTCCACGTCGTAGCCCAGGGGCTTCTGGCGGGAATGGATCCTCAGGATCTCCTCGCGGCCCTTGACGTCCGGCGTGCCGACGGTGATCTGCCTGTCGAACCGGCCGGGGCGAAGCAGGGCGGGGTCTAAAATGTCCGGCCGGTTGGTGGCGGCGATGACGATGATCCCCGCGTGGGGGTCGAAGCCGTCCATCTCGACCAGCAGCTGGTTCAGCGTCTGCTCGCGCTCGTCATGCCCGCCGCCCAGGCCCGCGCCGCGGTGGCGGCCCACGGCGTCGATCTCATCGATAAAGATGATGGCGGGAGCGGTTTTTTTCGCGGTGTTGAACAGGTCCCGGACGCGGGACGCGCCCACGCCGACGAACATCTCCACGAAATCCGAACCGGAAATCGAGTAAAACGGCGCGCCGGCTTCGCCGGCGACGGCCTTGGCAAGGAGCGTCTTGCCCGTTCCGGGGGGGCCCATCAGCAGCACGCCCTTGGGGACCCTGGCGCCCATATCCGTGAAACGTCGCGGGTTTTTCAGAAACTCGACGATCTCGACAAGTTCTTCCTTTTCCTCGTCCGCTCCGGCGACGTCCTTAAACGTGACCTTGTTGGTCTCGCTGGTGACGATGCGCGCCTTGGATTTGCCAAAGGCGTTGATGCTCTTTCCGCCGCCCTGCTGCTGCATCATGATGTACCACAGGAAAACGGTGGCGCCGATCAGGATGAGATAAGGCACCAGGCTCCAGAAGCTGAATTCGGAAGGCTCGCGGTAATCGAGCTGGAACCCGTAATCCAGCGCCGAAATGTCCGACGCGGGCTTGCCGCTGCTCTCGGCGACGATGGCGGCAAGATCCTGCTTCAGGATCTCATAAGACGGCACATAGGCTGTGAATTCGCGCCTGTTGGGCAGGTTGTCCATGGTCAGCGCCGAGCCGGTATAGATGCCGGAAAGCTGGGTGCCGGTCAGCACCACCCCGGCGACATTCCCGGCCTTGACTTCCTTGAGGAATTCCTCATAAGAAAGCTCGTTGACCGCGTTGGCGGTGCCCATCCCAAAGCGGGAGGCCATGAACACGATGGCGGCAATCATCAAGAGGTATATGACAACTGTCCGGAAGTTGCGTTTCTTCAAAATATATAAATCCTCCTTGGGGTTTACAGCGTTTCACATTTTATCATCAAAAGCGCCACGGCACAAGAGCAGCGGCGCCAAAGCATGGAATAACGGTGTAAGGTGTCAACGGCGGCGAACAAATTGACGCAAAGCGCGGCCGCCGTAAAAAATGATTCCTATTATCTGATGACCGGCGCAAGGACGGCGAAAGCCGCCGCGATGATTGCCCGGTGGCGGCAGGAAGAAACGCCGGTCCTTTTTTTGCTTTTTTTGGTAACCCGCCGCGAGAAAATCCCCGCTGCGGGCGGATTTAAGGGTCAAATACATCAGGACAAGGCCCCAAAAGTACGGCCCCATGCAAAACGCCGGCCAAACGACACAGCTTTTTTTGACGGGCCTTTGCTTCGGCAGCGGCAAAGGGCCGAAAAAAACCGGCAAACAAGGGCGAAAACCATGATCGCGCCCGCGATCACCGGGCCGGCCAGGAGGATGGCCGCGAGGATGTTCCCCCGCCGCATCTCCCGCCGCGGAGGGAACATACCGCGCGCCGGCCTTCAGGCCGCTGATAAAGCACGCATAAAGCCCGCCTGCGCTTTCCGCTCTGGAGGTGGGTATCACAAATCAAACGGCCGCCGGAACGATTGAGGCGAGGAAAAGCGGCAGCCATTTTGCTGAACCGCCTTCCGGCTTTTTGAACTTCGAACGGATACGCAAAAAGCGAAAACGAAAGCGGCGGCGCAAAAAGCGGGATCACAGGGCTTATGGCGCTTTCCTTCTTCAAAAGGCCGCCTGTTCAAACAAACTGCCCGCCCGTGATCCGGTCAGTCCGAATAAAGCTCCGGTTTGAGCACGCCGATGTACTCAAGATTGCGGTATTTTTCCGCAAAATCCAGTCCGAATCCGACGACGAATTCATCCGGGATCTCAAAGCCGCAGTAATCGGGCTGAATGTCCGCGATGCGGCGCTCCGGCTTGTCGAGCAGGGCGCAGATCCTCAGGCTTGAGGGGTCCCTGGCCGAAAGCATTTCGCAAAGGTAGGCCAGGGTCTGGCCGGAGTCCATGATGTCCTCGACGATCAGCACGTCCTTGCCGAAGATGTTGATGTCCAGGTCCTTCCTGATCTGGACGACGCCGGAGGAAGAACGGGAATTGCCATAGCTGGAGATCGACATAAAGTCGATCTGAACCTGACGGTTTATCTTGCGGATGAGGTCGGCAAAAAATACGGAAGCGCCCTTTAAGATGCAGACCACCACCAGCGAATCGCTGTCCTCGTAATCCTTGGTGATCCTGTTCGCAAGCTCTTTGACCTTTGCGCTGATTTCTTCTTTGCTGAGAAGTATTCTTTTAATATCGTCGTGCACGGATATGCCCTCCATAACAATAAATGATCAAAAAATCGGATGATTCCCATCGGTCGTTTCAAGCGGGCCGGTCGTTTCAACGGGGGTGAACTTCAGCCAAAGGACGGTTTTCTGGCTGCCGACGGCCGCGATCTGGCTCAGCCCCGCGCCGATGGCCCAAAGAACCTCGCTCCCGGCGGCAATGACGGGAAGGCTCCGGTCCTCGCGCCGGATTTTTTTGTCGATATAAAAATCCTTCAGCTTTTTTTTGCCCGGCGCGCCGAAGGGAAGGATGGTATCCCCCGGCTTCCGGGGCCGCACCACGGCGCCGACAACGGGTTCGGCGGCGACGAAGCATTCAAAGGGCGGGGCCGCCAAATTCCTGGGGCGGGGAACCATGGACGCGGAAATAACGCCCAAGGGGGTGACCGTTTCCCCCTCAACCGCCAGCGGAACGCAATAATCCCGGCCGCCGGAATCCTTTTTTGCCCGGGCGATCGTCAGCACGCCGTAATCCACCCTTGCGGCAAACCCCTGGGGAAGATCGACGCAAGCGCCCGTTTTGCCCGCGCAGATCGAGCGGATCGCGTCAACATGGCGGAAGGAAAGGTCGGCTTTTAACCCTTGGGAGGCCGCGTACAGCCGGATGAGCCGCCCGCTCACCGCCCGGGGAAGGGCGGTCACGCGCTCGCAGGAAAGGCCCTCTGCATGGGTGGATTTTTCCAGCTCGGTTTTTGCCCAGGCGCAAAGGGCGTCGTCATCCTCGCCGATCAGGGCGGCTGCGCGGCAAATGTTTTGCGCGTAGGCCGGATTGATCAGCCGAAGCTGCGGATCGAGGGCGCGAAGGCGGTTCCGGGCATACGCTTTGTCGGAATTGGTTTCATCCTGAACAAAAGGCAGGCCATTTTGGGAAACGTACTCCAAAATCTCCCCCTTTGACGCAAAAAGCAGCGGCCGGACGATGTTTTGGCGCAGGGGCCGCATGGCCCGAAGCCCCGAAGCGCCGGTTCCGCGAAAAAGGTTCAAAAGCACGGTTTCCGCCTGATCGTCCCTATGATGGGCGACGGCGACGCGGTCCGCGCCTATTTTTTTCGCCGTTTCCTCCAAAAAAGCATAGCGGGCCGCTCGCGCCGCTTCCTCCAGGGATCGCTTTTGTTCCAGCGCGAGGGCGGGGCAGTCGGCCTTTTTCGCAAAAAGGGTCACGCCCCATTTTTCGCAGACGTTTTTGCAGAAAGCCTCGTCCGCGTCTGCGGAATCCCCACGGATGCCGTGGTTCAAATGGGCGGCGAAAACGCAAAGATCCAGCTCGTTTGCAAGGGCGAGCAGCCCGTGCAGCAGGGCGATCGAATCCGCGCCGCCGGAAAGGGCGACAAGCACCCTGCTTTTTGGCGGGATCAGCCTGCCGTCTTTTAGGGCGGACCGCAGCTTGTCAAGCATGGGGGTTTTCATGGCTGGTCCTCCGTGTTCGCCGGGCCGCTTTTTCGCCGCAAAAATAGCCCTGCATCATACTCTATATCTTATTACACCCGGCGCGGCCGTTCAAGTATGAAAATATTCGGCTTGACAATGCGGAGCCGCTAGGTTATAATTCTATTTGCCGCTTGAAAGCGGACGCGTCGCGGGGTAGAGCAGTCTGGTAGCTCGTCGGGCTCATAACCCGGAGGTCGAGTGGTTCAAATCCCTCCCCCGCAACCATTTGGAGCGTTGGTGTTGCTTAATATCGGCGCTCCACTCATATGGCGGCGTAGCTCAGCTGGCCAGAGCATTCGGTTCATACCCGGAGTGTCACCTGTTCGAATCAGGTCGCCGCTACCAGTTCAACCCTCGGAAACAGGCGTTTCCGGGGGTTATTGTTTGTGCGAAGCGGCTTGCCTTGCCCCAAAGGTCACAGTTTTGCCGCAGTTTTTATTTTTTTAGGCTCTCGGTATGACCTGAACCCTGCCCATAGGCTTTGCCAACACTGGATTTGAGGGCCTGCCCCAGACCGCCGGGGAAGGCGATCGGCCCTTCGCGGCCCGGGGGACCGCCATGTTTCACGCAAACCTCAACAAGGCGGCAAAGGCCGCCTTGTTGATTGCCGCGCGGAACGCCGTCACCTGTTGAACATGATCTTCTCGCTGTTGAACATCCTGGTGAGCGCCAGCCCAAAGGCCGCGGAAAGCAGCAAATTTGCCAGCACGGTGATCAGAATGTTCATGGCCGAAGCGCTGAACGAGAAGATGCCCACCATGCTCTGCACGCTGTTGTAAATCGGGATGAGGTAATAAAGCTGCCCCGCCTGGGCGCCGCCGCCGAACAGGCCGGTCACGCCCACCAGCATGACGACGACCATCAGCGGCATGACGGAGGTTTGGGCTTCCTTCACGGTCTTGGCGAAGGCGGAAATGACGGAGATCACCGAAACGAGCAGCAGCACGGTGGAAAGGGCCACCGCCGCCAGCAGGGCGTAATCGGCCGGCCCGTAATAAGCCGCGGATATGCCCGCCGCGCCGCCCATCATCTTCGGCAGGGAAAGCAGGGTTCCCAGAATGCTGGAAGCGCCGGAAAGCAGCGCCATCACCGCCAGGGCAAGGATTTTGCCCATCACCAGCTCGCTGCGCCTGGCCGGCGTGACGAGCATGGTGGCGACGGTCCCGCGCTCCTTTTCGCCGGCGATGGATTCGGGCGCAACCGCCATGCAGCCGGAAAACAGGAACACCATCAAGAGCATGGGCAGCAGGGAGGAAAACGCGAACCCGGACGTGTCTTTTTCGCTCGCGAGGTTGTAGGCCACGGGGATTCCGTCCAGCTCTTTGAGCGCGTTGATGTCGAACTTGTTCGACAGACTGCTTTCATACGCGTTCAGAACCGCGGTCATCTGGTCGTATGCGGCGGAGGATTCCGTTTTTGTGCCGTTGAAAAACAGGTCGATGTTTGGCGCCGGTTCGCCGGACGCGGGGTCATACGCCGCGACCGCGGCGTCAAAATCCGGCGGAAAAACGGCGAGAAGATCGAGATTCTTCTCCTCGATCGCGGTCATTTCTTCCGTAAGATCCCCCGGAGCGCGCAGGGTGAAGTCGGCGGGCAGCCCGCCCGTCATCGCCGAAACGGAATCGGGCATGTTGACGACCGTAACGGAATAGCGGTAGCCTTCTTCGGTTTCGAACATATCCGCCATCGCGCTGCCCATGAAGGAATAAATCAGGTAAATCATGATCCCCGGCAAAAAAACGGAGGTGAGAAGCAGCCGCCTGTCGCCAAAAAACCGGGCCAGCTCCTTCTTAAAAACGATCATAATATTGCTTTTGCTTTTCATATCACCGCACCCGCCGTTTCCGAATAGATATCAAAGAACCGGTCTTCCAGGCTTTTGCCGGCGCGGATATTGTCCAGCGTGTCGCAGGCGATCATTCGGCCCTTGATGATGATCCCCACCCGGTCGCAGATTTTTTCCACCAGGCTGAAAATATGGGTGGAAACCAGGATGGTTTTGCCCTGTTCCCGCAGGGCGAGCAGATAATCCGTCACCACCTTGGCGGTGATCACGTCCAGCCCGTTCGTCGGTTCGTCAAAGATGATGATGCCGGGGTCGTGCACCAAAGAAATCGCCAGGGAAGCCTTTTGCTTCATGCCGGAAGAAAGATTGGCGACCTTGACCTCGGCGAATTCGTTGATGCCGAATTTGTCGAATATGGCCCTTTTGCGCTCGTCCCGGATCGCGGGGTCGATGCCATGGAGAGCGGCAAAAAAGTTATACAGATAATTGGGGGTAAAAAAGTCCTCCAGCTTCAATTCGCTGGTCAAAAAGCCGATTTTTGCACGCACAAGCCCCGGCTGCGCGGCGATGCTCGCCCCGTCTAAAACGGCGTCGCCGCTGTCCGGCTTGATCAGGGTGGCGAGCATGCGCAGCGTGGTGGTTTTGCCTGCGCCGTTCGGCCCCAAAAGGCCGAAAATCTCCCCCTGTTCCGCGGTGAAGGACAGGTTGCTGACCGCGCGAATGACCCTTTCTTTGGTGTTTTCCAGCTTTTGCTGCTTGGCGGAAAGCTGAAACGACTTGTTCAGGCCGGTCGCGCGAATGATGTCTGCCATCCGTATGCTCCTCTCCTATATGAAATGTGATCATTTTATCATACAATGAAACCGGCAAAAAATCCATCCAATTCGACGCGCCACCGCGCGGATCCCGCGGGCAGAAAAGCAAAAAAGCCCCTTATACAGGGCTTTTTTGTCATCCGGCGGGCGCAAGGCGGCCTAGGCCGCCTGGGCGGCTTTTTTCAGGTCTTTGCGTTTGGCGATCACGCGGCAGACCAGGATGCTGATCTCATAAAGCACGATCATGGGCACCCCGATGGTGATTTGGGAAACCACGTCCGGCGGGGTGAGGATCGCTGCGATGACGGCGATGACCAGAATCGCGTATTTTCTGGTTTTGATCAGGAATTTGGGCTTGATGATGCCGAGCTGGGAAAGGAACAGGGTCAGCATGGGCATTTCAAACACAAGGCCAAAGGTGATCATCGTGGTCAGCATGAAATCGATGTAGCTCTTGATGGAAATCTGCGCCTGGACCAATCCGGTGGTGTCAAAATTGACAAAGAAATTGATGGTGAAGGGCGCGGCGACAAGATACGCGAACAGCACGCCGACGATGAAGAATCCCGTGCCGCCCAGGAGGGCAAACAAACCCATGCGTTTTTCGCTGGCCTTCAGCGCGGGGCGGATGAACCCCCAGATCTGATAAAGGATCACGGGCGCGGAAAGCACGAGCGAAATGATCAGCACGACTTTGATATAGCTGCCCACAAGCTCGCCCGGATCGATGTAAATAAAGCTGAACCCCCGGCCGGTGCGGATCAGTTCGGACATGATGGGCTCCACCACAAAGGAACCCGCGATGATCCCGGCCACAAAGGCAAGAATCACCCGGGTCAGGCGGGATTTGACCTCCACCAGGTGCCCGGCAATGCTCATATTGACATCAGCCGATGCGGTTTCTGCGCCGCTTTTGGCCTTGGGCAAAAGCGCGCCCTTGTTCGGAACGCTCAACGCGTCTTTTTTGGCCATGGCCGTTTACAGGGTGGAGCTTTCCTCGGAAGCCTTGTGTTCTTCCGCGTTTGCGCTGTCCTCGGCGCCTTCTTTTTGGCCCTTCTTAAAGCCGCTCAGGGTCTGGCCGATGGCTTTTCCCAGCTGGGGCAGCTTCGAAGGCCCGAAGATCAGCAATACGATGGCAAGAATAACCAAGAGCTCCGTGACGCCGATTTTACTGAACATAGTGTGTTCCTCCTGATTGGATGTGTTGTAATGGAATCCGTTGATCCGTCAGATCGCGGAAACCGCTTCCGCGGGGGTATCGCCTGCCGGGGCTTCTTCCGCTGCGGAAGGAGCTTCGGCATTGGGCTCGGAATTCGCGGGATTTTCCGGGCTTTTGAAAGCTCCGGGGGCTTCTTCGGACGCGGACGCTTCGGCTGCCGCCGCCCCCGCTTCGCTTCCGGCGGCCAGGGCCTTGGTTTTTGGGTCCGGGTCGTCGGCCAGCGAATCCTTCAGGGATTTTTCGGCGTCCTTCAGGCCGTCTTTGAGTTCAGCAAGATCCCCGGTGACGTCCTTCATTTCATCCTTGACTTCCTCGGTAACATCCTTGAGATACTTGCGGGCGGAGCCGACAACCTTCCCCAGGGATTTCGCCACGCCGGGCAGCTTGTTCGGCCCGATGACGAACAGGGCAATGATCAGTATGAGGATGAATTCGCCAGTACCAATTTTGTCAAACATGCGCCCGCCCCTTTTGTAATTTTTTATAAAACCATTCCGGTGATCAGATTATAGCACGTTGAAAATTCCCGCGCAATCCCCAAAATGATGCCTATAAACCTGCTATTGACGATGCAACTCCCGCTAAAGACCTTATAAAAAATTACAAAGCCCGTGAGTTGGGCTTTGCAATCTGTTCATCGTGGATGGTTATTCGGGCTGTTCCATCGCGAGCATGCCGTAGGTGCACATCATTTCGAAGCGCTTCTCGGTATCCGGAAGCCGGCCGAGGAGCTGGCCGATCTTTTTGATCTGGTAATCCAGGGTGTTCCGGTGGACCTGCACCTCTTTCGCGGCGGACTTCAGGTCCATAAAATAAAAGAGGTAGACATACAGGCTTCTGGAAAGGTCCGTGCCCTTTTCGTAATCGTGGTGGATGATCTGAAGCACGTCCTCGTTGTGGTAATTGGCAAGGCGCAGGTTTCTTTGCGCCACCAGGAAAAAAACAAAGGATGCCAGGGCCTCGAAGCGATAAAGCCGCTGCTTGGGATACAGCCGGCTGCCGGCCTGGATGGTGAGCTTTGTCAATTCCAGCTGTTTGGGAATGCGGTATCCGTCAAAAGGCTGGGAAAGGGCGCCGAAAACGCCGAATTCCCGCAGAACGGCGTTCAGGGAATCCTCAAGATCGGCCTTTGGGCAGGCGCTCAGCCGAAAGATCACCGCCGCCGCGCCGCCGTAAAAAGCCGCGGCGGAGACGCCCGCGGGATGGACGGCGGTCAGCGCGGCAAAGAGCTTCGGCCAGGAGTCTTCCTCCAGCTCGTTGACGTCCGCGTAAAAAAGAAGATAATCCCCGCCAAAGCCGTCTTTTGGGAAGGGCGGTTGTGTGCCGTTTTCGCCCCCGTTTCTGAGGGCGGTAAAAAGGCGCGCCTCCAGGGCGTGCTCCCGGCCGGTCTGGCTGTGAACCCCGGCGGCCAGGGCGCGGAGCACCACCTCCGGCAAATCGCCGCCTTCGCCGCCCAGGCGCAAAATTGCGGGAAAAGCGCCGTTCCATTCAAGGGGAAAAGAGCGGACGGGGCCTTCCCCAAGCTCGCCCGCGCCGGCGATGATATTGCCAAAAGGATCGATGATTTGCGCACAAACCCCCAGCAGGGCGGAAAGCTCCCCCACCAGCCGGGAAAGGGGCGCGTTTTCGAGGATCAGCCTGTAGAGCGCGTTCATGGGCGGCACCCCGTTTCTTCGATGAGCCGGCAGGAAAACAGCAGCTCAAAGCAGGTGTGCCTGTCGCCGAAATCGATGCCGAAAAGCTCGCCCATCCTGCCGATCCGGTAATCCAGGGTGTTTCTGTGGATCCCCAGCTTTTGGGCGGCGAGCTTCAGGCTTTTGCCGCAAAGCAGGTATTGGAACATGCTGTCGTAATACCGGGTGCCGTTTTCAGCGTCGCAGGCGAGGACGCGCTTCAGGGCATGCTGAAGGAAATCCCCGATCTCGAAGCCCTCTTTTTGCACGCTTTTTTCCGCCTCCGCGCAAAAAAGGCTCCAGCGCAGGTCCGAAACAAAGCGCAGGGGGGAGCCGCTTTGATCCTTGGCATAAAGCGCGGCCTCCCTGGCTTTTTCCATGCCGCCCCCGGCCAGGCTGGAAGAGGCGAAAGGCCCGGCGACGCCGCACTTCAGCCCGGTTTCCAAAAGCGCCTTCTCAAGGGCCAAAAAAAGCGCCGGGCGCTCTTTCTCCCCCCGCTGAAGGACAAGGGCGAAGCCCCGCCGCTCCCGGAAGCAGTGCAGGGCGCCGGCGGCGCGAAACAGCCGCTCGCAGTTCCTCGCCCCTTCGCAAAGGGACATATCCGCGGGGAAATACAGGCAGTAAATCCCCTTGCCAAGGCCGGGGGCGCGCTCGAGGAAAAGATCCGGGTGGGCCGAGCGGGTTTCGCCGAACCAGCCGTAAAGCCCGATCCCGAGGCGGATCAAAGAAGCGGCGGTTTCCAGGGCTTGCGCCGTTTCTTTGCCAGGGGCGGCTTCCGCCAGAATGGTGCAGGCATAAATGCCGTCCTCCAGAACGTCTATGCTGGGAAGCGCCGCGCCGAAAGACCCCGCGGAATACGGCGGGCCGGGGGCGGCCGAAGCGGACGAAAGGGGGTTTGGCGCCTCCCCCGGGTTCAGAAAAAACAGCCGGGTTTTTAGGATTTCTCCGGCCTCATTCAAAAAAGCGTTGCGGTCGTCTGCCGCGTAAAAGGCGGAAAGAAGGCGCTCAAGGCAGGAATCCGGTTTTTTCATTCTTCCTCCGGCAGTCGGTTTGCGTTTAAGCATAGCTATACTTATGATAACACGGCAAAAATCAAATGAAAAGCGGGCGGGAATTCAGCCAAAACGCTCAAACCGGGACTTTTACCGGCGGCGGCGGGGCTCGAACCGGCAGACCGAGGAATAACCGCAAAAATCGCAGGCCAGGCCGCCCTTTGCGGCATAGGGCTTTGCGCCGCATTCGCCGGAAAGGATCCGCGCGATCGTGGCGGCGGCCACGTCCTCCGCCGTCTTCAGGGTATCCTCCATTTCTTCGGCGGAAAGCAGCGCGCCGCTTTTTTCCGAAAGCCCGTTCTTGGTGAACTGCACGGGGATGATGTCCGACCAGCCGGCGGAGCGGTCGTCCATGGCCCGGGCGATCTCCTCGTTCCCCAGCAGCACGCCTTTAAGCTTATAGCGCTTCAGGCCGCCGTTTTCCTCCGCGGCGTCCAGCACCGGGTCCCCCACCCGAAGATAGAACATCCCCGCGGGCAGCCCGATGGTTGCGGCCGCCCGAAGATAAAGGGGGAGCTGAAGCTGGATTCCCGCCTCAAGTTCATCCCGGGAAAAGGTTTTGTCCCCGGTTTTGTAGTCGATCACGCGGACGTAGACCGCGTTTTTGCCCCGGTATTGGTCCAGCCTGTCGATCCGGCCCGCGAGCTCGGCAAAGGCTCCGTCCGGCATGCGGATTCTGATCGCGGGCAGGTCTTTGCCCAGCTCCGCTTCCTCAAGAATCGGGAAGAACCGCCCACAGCGAAGCTGGGCCAGCATGGCCAGCACGCTCCTTTGGGCCGCCCGGCGAAGGAGGGTCGCGGTGTGCATGTTTTCCGGCGTGGCGAAAAGCCAGCCGTTGTTGTGGGTTTTTTCCAGCTCGTTCAGGATCCCGTCCAGCAGGGCCAGCGCCTGTTCGTCCGAAAGACCGGCAAAGGGCAGGCCGGATTCCCTGATTTTTTGGAAGAAGCGGTAAAACGCGTCGTGCAGATAGGAGCCCTCGTCGGAAAAATCCTCGTCGAATTCCTTTCTGGCGTCCGGCCTCAGGCCGTAATCGACGAGGTACGCAAAGGGGCAGCGGTTGAAGGCTTCCAGCCGGGTCACCGTGCTGCCCTTCCAGGAGCCGTAAAGGGCCTTTGCGTCCTCCGGCGCCATGCCGAAAGAGCGGAACATGCGCGCGGCCGCCGAACGCAGCCGTTCCCGATACGCGGAGTCCTGCGCGTAATGGGCATAGACCCGGCCGAGGCCGTTTTCGGCAGTTCCGCTGTCCAAAAACACCCGCAAGCCCCGCAAAAGGGCGGCAAAGCCCTGTTCCGGGTCCGTGCGCTCGGCGGCGGGTTTGGGGGAATACCGGAAAAAGCAGTCCGGGAACAGGGCGATCAGCCTGTCCGCCGCTTCGGAGCGGGAAGCGGGGGCGCCGGATTCGTCCGTTTCGCCGTAGCTCAAAAAGAGCGATTCGGCGGGGCGGGAAAGCAGGGCATAGGCGATGTGCCGCTCGTGGACGGCCCGGCCGTCCAAAGAGGAAAAAGCGTCGATCCCCACGGATTTGAGCAGGCCGATGTCCCCGTCGTCGATCATCCCGTCGTCTTTGACGGCTTTGGGCAGCGTGCCGTCCATAGCGCCCATGACGATCAAATGGCGCATGTCCCTGCCGGAAGCGGTCTGGGAATCGCCGCAGCTGATCGCGTCCGCCGCAGGGGGGATTAGGCCGATGGTGCGGGCGGCGAAGCCCTCGTCCAAAACCAAAAGGAATCTTTTCGGGGTCATCTCCCCGTCCATCAGCTCCGCGATCTGGTCCAGCAGGTCGATCACGGCGTCATAGGCCTGGGCGTTGATGGATTCCGCCTCCGCCCGGCCCAGGGCCGTCAGCCTTTCCCCGGTTTCGGCCAGCTTGCCCTGAATTCCTGCGGCGATCAGGTAATCGTAAAGTGCGCGGCAGCAATCCGTTGAAGTCGCGCAGGATTTCAGCGATTGGGCGAGGGCAAGCAGTTGGGGAACAAGGGCAAAGCGCGCCTGTTCCGCGGCCGCGGCCAGGCGGGGCCGCTCCTGTGCCCCCCGCTCAAAGGGCTGCAAAAAAGAGCCGAAGGACACGCCGAACCGGGTGGAATAATCCTCCAGCGCTTCGGCCTGGTCAAAAGGAACGGGGGAAAAGGCGTTTTTGGCGACGCGCAGCACATCCTCCCGCCTGAAATTGTGCAAACAGGCGGAAAGGGAAGAAAGGATGAATTCCACAAGGGGATGGTGGGAAAGGGGGCGGCGCTCGTCCATAAAAAGGGGCAGGCCCAGCCGGGCCATGTCCGCCCGAAGGGGGGCGGCGGCGCTTTCCGTCGCCGTGACGATATAAATATCCCCCGGCTTGGCGCCGCTTTTCAATAGGCTGATCACGCGGTCGCAAACGGCTTCCCGTTCCTCAAAAGGGGTGGCCGCGGCGCAGACGAAGATGCCGGAGCAATCCGGTTCCGGTCTGTTGCCCGGGGCGAAAAGCCTGCGCTCAAGGGCGAAAAGCCCCGCGGGCGTTCCGCCGTTTTCGCCGCGGCGCAGGTGAACGCGGTCAAAGGGGGAAAGCTCCGAAAGCTTCGCCAGCACCCGTTCCTCAAGGGCGAAGATCTCCCTGTCCCCATCCCCCGGATCGCTCAGGCGCAGGGTCATGGTGACGGAGGCGCAGTTTCGGATCAGGCCGCCGAGGATCGAAAAGGTGCGCTTGTCGTACAAAAATCCGTGGGGCGAATCAAAAAAAACGTGCAGGCCGCGCAGGTATTCGGACCCTTCCATTTTTTCGCAGAGCAGGCGCAGGGCGTCCGCCCGGTCGATGTACTTTCCGGCCATAAAGTCCAGCAGGCCGGAATAGAGCACCGAAAGGTCGCCCAGCTTGCCGGAAAGCAGCCCGTCCCCCAGTTCCCTGGCGGCGTTTTTCAAATCAAAGGGCAGGATGTCCGCGTTTTTAAAAAGGTCGATCAGCTCGCCGGCGCGTTCGGTGAAGCCGCTCCTTGCCGAAACGCCGGAAAAGAGCGCAAGCTGGTCCTTTTTCTCGTCGAGGATGCGGCGCAGCGCCATCCTCCGCCCTTCGGCGGAAAGGAAAAGCCGCGCCCCGCCGCCGGCGGAATCCAGCACCCGCCTGGCGAGGCGGTCCATTCCCAGCGCCTCGCAGTTAAAAAGGGGGCCGCCCAAAGCGTCCATCAGCGCGAGCTCGCCGTCATAGGTATTCGGTTCGGGCAAAAGCAGCAGAACGCGTTCGCCCGCCTTTGCGCGGCCCGCGGCAAGGGAAAGCAGCCTTTGGGTTTTTCCGCAGCCGCAGCGGCCGGTGATCACAGTAAGCATGCACCCTCCAGATCGATTCGGTCAAAAAGCGCTTTCAGGGTCCGCTTCGGCCATTTTGTTCTTGACTTCGGAAAGGAGTTCTTCGATTCTTCCCAATTCCGGCGTTTTTCCCGGCTCTGTGGAAACCCGGGCCGCGCTGACGGCGACGGCAAAGGCCCCCGCGTCTTTTAGGCCGTCCCCCCGGTCAAGGGCGAAGAGCAACGCGGCGAGCATCGAATCCCCCGCGCCGGTGGTGGAGCGAACCGCCACCCGGACCCCGGGAACGAAGACGCTTTCATCCCTGCGGACAAAAAGCGCCCCGTCAGCGCCCAAAGAAAGGGCGACCAGCCCGACGCCGGAACCGGCGATTTTTTGGCATTGCGCAAGGGCCTCTTCCGCCGTTTTGATCTCCCTGCCCAGCAATTCGCAAAGCTCGGCAAGGTTGGGCTTGATGATGCCGGGTCGGGCGGAAAGCCCTTGAAGCAGCGCGTTTTTCGACGCGTCCAGGGCGGCGGCCGCCCCCAGGGTCTTCAGCTCTTTTGTCCATTCAGCGTAAATTCCGTCCGGAACGCCTTTTGGAAGGCTGCCGCAAAGGGCGACGGTATCCCCGGCCCGAACGCGCCCCAAAAGGCGGGAAAACAGCTCGTCCAGCGCGCTTTGGGGGATTTGCGGGCCGGGCTGGTTGACGTCCGTCGTAATCCCCGTATTCCGGTCGGTGATCTTGATGTTCGTTCTGGTTTCGCCGCCGGCGCGCACGAAATCGGCGGGGATGCCCAGTTCCGAAAGCCCCAAAAGCAGCGAATCCCCAGCGCCGCCGCAGGCGATCCCCAACGCCGTGCAGGGCGCGCCCAGGCTTTTGAGGACCCGGGCGACGTTCAGGCCCTTTCCGCCGGAAACCCGGTAAAATCCGGAGGCGAAGTTGACCGCCCCCGGCCGGAAACCGGGCGCGTCTATGAAAACATCCAGCGCGGGGTTCAGGGTTACGGTATAAAACAAGGCGATGCCCCCTTCTTTCCGTGTTTTGTTTCTCCCATGCAACAAATATAACACGCGCCGGGCCGGCGGGCAAATACAAGGGGAAGGCGGACAATCAAAAAAAAGCCCCAAAGGGCCTTTGTACCGCGTTTGAAATTCACTTTTTCACATCCGGCCGCCGATGCGCTCGTAGGCCGCGCCGGCTTTTTTCAGGGCCGCGCCGTCCAGGCAGGCCCGGCCGTCGATGATGAGGGGCTCCCGCATGGCGGTGATGAAATCCGCGGGCGAAAGCTCCGTTACTTCCTTCCAAGCGGTCATGACGATGGCGGCGTTTGCGCCCACAAGGGCTTCTTTGGCGGTCTTGCAGGAAGTTGCGCCCTTGACCGTGGTTTTGACCGCGCCGTCAAATAGCTGGACCTTCGCGCCCTCCCCGACGAGGGAGGAAACAAGCTCCATCCCCGGGGAATTCCTCGTGTCGTCGGTATCCGGCTTGAAGGAGGCGCCAAGGACGGCGACTGTCAGCCCCCGCACGCTGCGGTAATACCTGTGCAGGGTGATGAGGGGAAGCAGCTTGTGCCTTTCGTTTGCCGCCAGCGCGCCGGAAACGACGGTCATGGGCAGGGAAAACCGGCCGGAGCAGCTCAAAAGCGCGGCGGAATCCTTCGGCAGGCAGGAGCCGCCAAAGCCCGCGCCGGTATCCATATACGCCCCGCCGATCCGCGAATCCATGCCCACCGCCCTGGCGACGGCGCTGTACTCCACGTCCAGCGCGGAACAAAGGGCGGCCAGTTCGCCGAAATACGCGAGGCGCACGGCAAGGTATCCGTTCGCCGCGAGTTTGACCAGCTCCGCCTCCTTCCTGCGCATGGAAAGGATGGGGAAGCCCTCGTAAAACCGGGCGAGGACCGTTTTTGCCCGTTCGGATTCGACGCCCAGCACCACCCTGCTGGGCGAGCGCGCGTCTATAAGCGCCCTTCCCTGGGCCAAAAATTCCGGAACAAAGGCGACGGAGCAGCGGTACCCCCTGGAATAGAGCAGCGCGGCAAGGGAATCGGTGGTTCCGGGGTTGACGGTGGATTTGATCGCCAGCACGCATTCCCGCCGCATGGGCGGCAGCGACCGGCAAAGCTCAAACAGGCCGGAAGTATCCAGCTCGCCGCCGTCGCCGGAAGGGGTCCCGATGCAGACGAACACGGCGTCCGCCCAGGCGCCGAGGGCGCGGTCCACCCGCTGGACGGCAAAAAGACCCAAGGACTGGGCGGCGGAATAAGCTTCCTGCAATCCCGGCTCAAAAAAAGGCAGTTCGCCCCGCCGGAGCCGGACGAGCTTCTCGCCGTCCCGCTCGCAAAGGACCACCTCGTGGCCGCGTTCGGAAAACACCGTGGCGACGGTCACGCCGACGTATCCCGCGCCAATGACGAGCACCCTCAACAGATCACCCCCAAAGGAGCATATGCTGTAATTCGGGCGCGTATTAACAACGGGCGGCCCGTCGGCCGCCCCAGATTGCCGATAAAACCCAACCCCGGGGTTTCAGGGGCCGCAGCCCCCAAAACTGACGACAGGGGCCGAAATCATAGATTCCGGCCCTTCATCAAGGACTGATGTCGGCTGCGCCGACGGCTGGGGCGTCAGTTTTGCCGTGCTATTTCGGGCGTTAATGCCGAAATCTTCCTGCGCGCTAGCGCGAATCTACGCCTGCAAAGGCCCTCGGGTCTTTGCCGCCGCCCCGTGCCTCAAACCTCCCGCAGGCGCAGCCCCGCGCGCTCGCAAAGCAGGGTGACCGCCGGGGCGAGGATGCTCGTGGTGACCGCGGCGTCAAAAAACGCGCTTTGGGAAAGGGGCAGCACAACGCCCAAGGCCCCTTCGAGGATGAAGGAGATCATAACGGCGAAGGCGATGGAGCCAAAAGCTGCGCTCAGGCGGATCCGCCGGTAAATCAGAAGGGGGGAAAGCAGGGCGGCGGCCGCGCCGCCGCAAACGCCTGGAAAAGGCAGGGTGGAGCAGACGCTCATCACGCCGAAAACGATGCAGCCCAGGGAGACCGAAGAAAGGACGGCGATCAGGGACCCGGTGGCCCAGCGCATGGAAAAAGCCAGGGCCAGCGCGGGCAGCAGCATGAAAAGAGCCGCAAAAAGCCCGTCCAGAGAGGCGAGGATCACAAGGGAAAAAAGCGTCAGCCCGGCGGAAAAGGGCCGGATGGAAAGCGCGCGCAGAAAAGGCGAGGCAACGCCGGTAAAAACCGCGCAAAGGGCGCACAATGCCAGAAGGTACCCTATCGAAAAGGCATAATCGGAATACATGAAACCAAAATCCCCCTTGCCGCTTTCTTGGCCGCATGATAAAACGGGCGGCGATTTTAGTTTGCGGCGCGCAAGGAGGGATATGCGAGGGGAAGTTTTACACTTTTTTGATCACCGCGCCGGCGGCTGCGGAACCGCCGCCAAAGCGTTTGCACAGTCCTGTCAAACGGCCGGCGGCAAAAAAGCGCGGGCCGTATCGCACAAGCCCGCCAAAGACCATCGGGCGCTCAGCATTGCATTGATCACAACAGCCGTTATCCAACGAAAACACCGCATCCGCCGGTGGAATGCCGGAGTTGATCGTTCCCGTGATGGGGTTTCAAGCTTTTTGCGGAACAATGATAATGCAGCATAAAAAAACCTCATACTCTCAGGTAGGCCGCCATCGCGCCCGTTCCGCCAAAGAGCTTTTTGTCCCTGCGATAGGAAAAATACTCGTTTTGGCAGCAGGTGCACTGGCCGCAAATCTGAATGTGCTCCGGCGCGATCCCCGCTTCGACGAGCTGGGCCGCCATGACCTTCCAAAGGTCGATCCGGTATTTCCGCCGTATTTCGTCAAAAACGGAACAGTTGACGTCGGGGAAAGCCTTTTCAAAAACCGAAAAAACGTCTTCGTCCACCTCGAAGCAGGATGGACAGATCGAAGGGCCGATCCCGGCCAGAATATCCCCGCTTTTGCAGCCGAATTCGGCGGCCATGCGCAAAGCCGCCTTTTTGCCGATCCGAAGGCTCGCCCCTTTCCAGCCCGCGTGCACCAGAGCGCCCGCTTTTTGCACGGGGTCAAACAGAAAGACCGGCATGCAGTCCGCGTGCAGGGTGATCAGGGTGACTTCCGGATCGGCGGTGACAAAGCCGTCGCACGCCGGGAAGCGCGGCGCGCCGGGAAAGCCCCAGCCCCGTTCGTTTTGGGTCGCGACCTCGATCCCGTCCCCGTGGCAATAGCTGACGATGGCGGCGGAAGAAAGGGAAAACCCGGCGCAGCGGGCAAAGCGGCGGTAATTTTCTTCAACATTCTTCGGGTCGTCCGGCCTGTTGTGGCCGAGATTCAGGCTGTCCATCGGCGCGGGGCTGACGCCGCCATAGCGCAGCGTAAAGCCGTGGCCGCAGCCCGCGTTTTCCAAAAGGGGCAGGCGGCAAAAGGAAATACCCCCGTGTTTGGCGAGGGTATGGCCAAAGAGCACGCGTTCGTATTCCCGTTCAAAATCGGTCATTTGGTTTCCTTTTCCTCAAGCAGCAGGCGCATTTCTTCCATAAAGGCGTCAATGTCCTTGAACTGGCGGTAAACCGAGGCAAAGCGGACATAGGCGACGTCGTCAAGCCCTTTGAGCTGCCCCATGATGATCCCGCCGATTTTTTCCGAGGTGATCTCCTGATCCAGGGAATTGAAGACCTGGCGGGCCACCTCGTCCGCCACGCGCTCAACCTCGCTCGAAGGGATGGGGCGCTTTTCGCAGGCCTTGCGGATGCCGGTCAGGACCTTGCCGCTGTCGAAGGGTTCCCTTCGGCCGTCCTTCTTGACCACCATAATGGGGATTTCTTCGATCTTTTCATAAGTGGTGAACCGCCGGTTGCAGTTCAGGCATTCCCGCCTTCTGCGGATGGCGGTTCCCTCGTCCGTGGGACGCGAATCGATCACCCTGCTTTCGGTGCAGCCGCAATAAAGACATTTCATGGCGAATCCCCCAAAAACTCTGGACTGCTTGTCCCCCGTGGCATATCTGCCGGATTGACTGATTATACCACGTATGGTGTGCTTTTGGCAATCGATGCACAATAAGACGGAAGAATCACGATGGGCCGATATCGACGAGTATCACGTCCGCGCCGAATTTAACGATCTTGCAGTACGGTATGACGCATTCCTGCTCGGACCGGATCAGCCCGAAAAACTTGCTTCGGCCGGGAACGATGATGCTCAGGATCCGCCCGTCGCACAGCTCGACGCAAAGATCCTCAATATGCCCGAGTTTTCGCCCGTCGCACACATTGACGACTTCCTTGGAACAGAGTTCGTCAAAGGTCATTTTCATTGCCTGCGCTCCCCCCCTTATGCAACAGGTTAAGCGCTGCGGCAAGCGCCGGCGGCACGCGACGGCGTGCTTTTCGGCCCTTGTTAACCGCAGGTGTTCAGCTCCCTTTACCTTATGCGTTTTTGCCCTTTTTGTTTCCGCTTATCCATTGCATCACCGAAAGGACGATCAAAAAAGCGCCAAAAAGCCTGCGGAGCAGCTCCTGCGGGGCAATAAGCGCCAGAACAAGCCCCCCGGCCGCCCCCAAAAACCCCCAGGGCAGAACGGGCAGCACCAGGGGCCAGACGGCGCGCCCCGCCCGCCAATGCAGCAGCAGCGCCACGGACGCGGCGGGCAAAAAGGCCAGGAAGTTGATCGTTTGCGCGTCTTTTTGGGGCGTGTTGAGCAGCAGGGTCAGCATCGGGATCAGCACAGTTCCGCCGCCCATGCCCGCGCCGGAGAAGATGCCGGAAAAAAAGCCGATCAAAAGAACATTCAAAACAGCATCCTGACGCCCGCGTAAAACATCAGCGCGCAAAAGGCCCGGTTCAGCCAGACGTTTTTGATCTTCCCCAAAAGCCACGCGCCGACCGCGCCGCCGGCCGTCGCGCCGGCTGCCGCGGGAAACCAGCCTTCGGGGAACCCGGTCCCAAGGACATAGCCGGCCGCGGAAAGGACGGAGAGCGGCAAAATGAACCCCAGGGCCGTCGCCTGGGCTTTTTGCTGGTCAAGGCCCTGGGCCTTGAGGGCGGGCACGGCGATCATGCCGCCGCCGGAAGCGAAAAGGCCGTTGATCAGCCCTGCCGAAACGCCGAAAAAAACCTTTCCCCGGGGAGAGGAAAGGGTTTTTTTGATTTTGTTCCCTGTGTTCATGCGCAAAGCCCCTTTCAGGCTCTAGGCTTCCCCAAAAACGCGGGAACTATAGGCCGAGCGCCGACTTGACGCCGATCAGGATCAGCACGACGCCGCCGGCGATTTCCGCGTTCTTTCCAAAGCGTTCCCCCAGCCTTTTCCCCAGCAGCAGGGCAAACAGCGAGCAGCAAAAGGTGGTGAGCGCGATGATCGGCGCGGCAAGGCCGACGTTTACGCCCATCGCGAAAAAGCTGACGCCGACGGCAAAGGCGTCGACGCTGGTGGCGACGGATTGGAGAAGCAGGCTGCCAAGGGTCAGCTCTGCCGGGCGCCCGCCGCATTGATCCTCGCGGGCGCATCGGATCATGTTTGCGCCGATAAAAGCGAGGATCACAAGGGTTATGGCGCCGGCATAGCGGGAAACAAAGCCGGAAAAAAGGCTGCCGAGAAAATAACCCAGCACGGGCATCACACCCTGAAAAAGGCCGAAGGAAACGGGCAGGGCCAGGCGCCTGGCAGCCGGGGTTTCCCGATGAGCCAGGGAATTGCACAGGGCGACTGCCGCCGCGTCCATCGAAAGGCCGAGCCCCACGGCAATGATTTCCCATATTGACATGGCTGTCCTCCGGTTGAAGGGTTGATGGCGCATAAAAAAAAGACCAAAGACGCAAAAAAATGCGTCAAAAGTCTCGTCCCAGTCAGAATGATTGAAAGGCGCGCGTCCACCGGCGGGCGCCGGAGCATGTTGAACCGCGCGAAGGCCGAAAAGGCCGATGACTACTCCCCTTTAACCTATTAAGAATAACACGATCGGCGCGGTGTTGTCAAGCCCCGGGGCGAGGGCGAAGGGATGCGCGGGCCGGATCGGGGTGCGGGGGCAGAGCGAAAAAACCCTGAAAGAAACGCGCCGGCCGCGGCATAAAACGGCGTCAATCCCTGATTTTCGCGCATTTCTTCTTCAGCTTCAGGCAATCGTTCAAATGCCCGGCCTGATGGCGGGTCAGAGGCATCAAAAGGATCCCGGCAACGTCTTTTTTGCCCCAGAAATCTTTGAGCCAGACCGATTCGGGATGCCCGGTCAAACAGCCCTGGGACATGATCCGCTCCACCCGGTCTTTGGGAAATTTGCGCTTCATGTCCGAAGGCTGCAAAGCGCAGAGGATCTCCCTGCTTCTGATCCCGACGGCGCGGCGGTATTCCAGCAGCCGGGCCTTGTTCAATTCGCGGCTGAGCCGGAGGATCTCATCGTCCGTCATGGCGTTGCCCGTGTCGGTGGTCGCGGTTCCCAGCTTGTCCAGCCAGGCGCCGTTTTGCACCTGTTCTCCGCCGCCCACCAAAAGGTTCATGGTAATGTCCTCGATCCGGGCGATATGCCAAAGGTTCCACGCGATGGTCACATCCTTTTTTGTGGGCATATGGCAATAGTCGATCTCCCGCAGGTTTTCGCAGACCGCGTCGCCCAGGGTTCTTTCCGTGCTGTTTGACACGCCGGACTGATGGACAAAGGCGTGCAGCTCAAGGCACAAACCGATGGCCTCGCCAAAGAAATCCGGCTTCCGCAGGATCTCCTTGAGCCTGTTTTGCTTCGGATTCCAGTGAACGGCGGGCTGATACATGGCGGCACCTCTGATTTTATCAATGCTTTGCGATCAAAAGGGAACAGACGCCGTTATTTTATCACGAAACCCGCCGGGATTCCACAGCGGCCCGCACGGCAGGAAGGGATTCCGCCGCGGTTTTTGCCCGCGGCAAACGCAAACCCCCGCGAAGCTTCCGCGGGGGTTGATCCATCTGTTGCTATTGCCGGAATCCTGCCAAAAAACCGACAAAAGGCTGACGGGCAGCGCCCTGCCGCCCGGTCAGTCCTCCTCTTCCTCCTCGGGAAGGTCGGCGTTGTGATAGACGTTCTGAACGTCGTCGTTGTCCTCTAAATTGTCGATCAGGCGCAAAACCTTGGCGGCGTCTTCCGGATCGGCGATGGAAACGGTGGTTTGGGGCACCATATCGAGCTCGGCGGAGAGGAATTCATAGCCCGCGGCTTCTAGCGCTTCGCGCACGGCGGAAAAATCCTCCGGCGCGGTGATGATCTCAAAGGCGTCGTCCTCGGCGGCAAAATCCTCGGCTCCGGCGTCCAGCGCGGTCATCATGACCTCGTCCTCGTCCAAAGAAGCGGTGCGCTCGATGGCGATGACGCCCTTCCTGTCAAACATCCAGCCGACGCAGCCGGTGTTTCCCAGGCCGTTGCCATACTTGTCGAACAGGTGGCGCACGTCCGACGCGGTGCGGTTGCGGTTGTCCGTCAGCGCTTCGACGATAACCGCCACGCCGCAGGGGCCGTAGCCCTCGTAGGTGATGCTCTCGTAATTGTCCGCGTTGGCGTCGCCCGCCGCCCGCTTGATCGAGCGGTTGATGTTGTCGTTCGGCATGTTGGCGGCCTTGGCCTTGGCGATGACGTCCTTCAGCTTCGAGTTGGCGGCCGGATCGGGCCCGCCCCCCTGCTTGACGGCCATGACCAGCTCGCGGCCTATTTTGGTAAAGATCTTGCCCTTCACGGCGTCGGTCTTCGCCTTTTTGTTTTTGATGTTTGCCCACTTGGAATGGCCGGACATTGCAGTACCCTCCTAGAACCCGTATAAATGAACGTTAAGAAACGAAAAAACCCACGAAATCATAACACACATCCAAGCTTGAAGCAAGGGCGGCGCGGAATCAGCGGCCGGCGTTCTGCCCCCGGACGATGGCCTCCGCCAGCCTGGAGCCGCACCGCAGGGTAAGCTCCCCGCGCTGCTCTTTCCAGCGGCCGCACGCTTCCGAAACGGCGGAATAATCGGCGATGGCGCCGCTTCTGCGGACTTCCTCCCGCACATGGCGCTCGAAATCCTCGGGGCTGAGCATATCGAATCCGATTTCCAGCCCAAAGACCGAGGAATCGGGGGGCGTGCTGCCGGAAGTGGCGTAAATCAGGGCGTTCCCCGAATGAAGCTGGGCCTTGACCGCGGATTTGAGCCTTCTGTATTCCCGTTCGGAAAGGGAAAGATCGTCAAAAAAGGCGATGAAGCGGAAGGGCTGCTCCTGAAGCATGCGCAAAGTATACATGCAGGAGGCGAAATCCCGCCGGGCCATGAACATCAGCCTGATCTCCGGCAGTTCCTTGGCAAGGGCCAGCACCAGGCTGGATTTTCCCATGCCGCCGGGGCCGTAAAGCAGGGCGTGCTCGCCCTTGCCGGTGTGCAAAAAGCGAAGGGTGTTGGCGTACAGCCGTTCCTTCTGACCGTTGCTGACGGTGATCTCGTCCCAGACCGGGGCGTCGCGCAGTTCCATGCCGATCAGCCCTTCGTCCGTATCCGCAAAAACGCGGTAGCGCAAAAAATCCCCGCAGCCGTGCTGCCTGTGGAAATCGTAAAGGGGGTTCACCAGGCGGCCCCAGTCCTCCTCCGCCAAAAAGCGGCGGTAAATCACGGCCAGCCCGTCGTCCGCCACATAGGTGATCCGTTCGCCGGGATCGCTGTATTCCCAGCGCACCCAGCCGGGCGTCTCCAGCTTGTCCGGCAGCTGGGCGGCGGCCGCGGGCTCCGGCACCCTTGCCCGGATCCTGTCCTTTGGGAAGAACCCGCCCCCCCAGGCGGAGGACGCCATGCGGGAGATGTTTTCCTCGTTCCCCGTGCGCCTGCTTTCCGCTATGCGGGAAGGCTGGGCGGCCCCGGTCTTGTTCAGGCCGCCGATCCAGTCCATCAGGGTGGAGCAGGCAAGGGAAAACAGCTCCTGCAAAATGCGCAGGTCTTTTTCCATGGCCAGCAGCACCGGCGGGTCCGAATGCCCGGCGGAGGCCATCAGCGAAAACCGGTTGGAGGATTCGAGGATCTCGGAAAACAGAAAATCCTTGAAAATATCCCCGGTGACCCTTCTTGTGGGCTGGTCTAAAAGCGCCGCGGTCATGGAATGGTACCGCGCCGCGGCGCAGGTGGCGTCCCCCAAAGCGACGGCGTCGCAAAGTTCCATAAGCTTCGCGGCGGGCTCCGTGCGCAAAAGGGTGCGCAGCACCGTCAGCCTGTTCAGCAGAAAGGTGATCCGCCGGGCGTTTTCCGCCGGGGTGGTCGTCGTCTCATTCATGGTATCCTCCGGTCAGTTGCAGAACATCATTTCGCCATAGCTGGGCAGCGGCCAGTATTCCTTATCCACCATGATCTCGAGCTCGTCGGCGCGCTTGCGGACGAGGGCCATGACGGGCTTGATTTTTTCCTCGATGTAACGGGCGGAATCGTTTGCGCCGCGCTTTTTGCCGCAGAATTCCTCCTGGGCCGCCGCAAGTCCGTCTGTGGCGTCCTTGAAATTGCGGATCCCCTCGCAAAGGTTTGCAAGCAGCTCGGTGTGAACCGAATCGTCGCACCCGGCGGATCGAACCGCCGCCGCGGCCGCCGCCAGCGCGGCGGAATAGCGGATGCAGGCGGGCAGGATCTTCTGGCGGGCCATTTTGAGCATGGTGGCGGATTCGATGGAGCCGTGCTTGGCGTAGCTCATCAGGGCGATTTCCCTGCGGGCGGAAAGCTCCGCCTCGGAAAGCACGCCCCTGCGGGCAAAAACGTCCACCAGTTCCGGCGCGGTCATCGTCTCGATGGCCTCGACCGTGCTTTCGATGCAGGGCAGCCCCCGGCGGTTCGCCTCCTCCCGCCATTCCGCCGTGTAATTGTCCCCGTTGAAGAGCACGCGGCGGCTCTTTGCCGCAAGGTCGGCCAGGATGTCCTTCAGGCTTTCGCCGGCTTCCATCCTGTTCGCGATGCGCATGAGCTGCTCCGCCACGATGGTGTTCAGCACCGTGTTCGGAAAGCCCAGGGACTGGGAGGAGCCCACCATGCGGAATTCGAACTTGTTGCCGGTGAAGGCAAAGGGAGAGGTGCGGTTCCGGTCGGAAGTATCCCGCAGCAGCATGGGCAGCGTGGAGACGCCCATGGTCATCTCCATCTTTTTCGCCAAAGAGCCGGTCTGCTTTTCGGCAAGGTGGTCGACCAGGGCGCAGAAGTCCGACCCGATATAAACCGAGATCACCGAAGGCGGCGCTTCGTTGCCGCCCAGGCGGAAGGAATTGCCCAAAGAGGCGCAGCTCATGCGCAGCGCCGGGGCGTATTCGTTCACGGCGGCGATCACCGCCATGAAAAAGGTGTTGAAAACATCCGCGTCCTCGGGTTTTTTCGCGGGTTTGAGCAGGTTCCTGCCCGTGTCGGTCATCAGTGACCAGTTGTCGTGCTTGCCGGAGCCGTTCACGTGGTCGAAGGGCTTTTCGTGCAGCAAGCAGGCGAAGCCGTGCCGGTCCGCCACCTTGCGCAGCATCTCCATGATGATCTGGTTGTGATCCGTGGCGATGTTCGCCGTGGCGTAAACCGGGGCGAGCTCGTACTGGGCGGGGGCGGCCTCGTAATGCTGGGTCTTCGCGATGACGCCCAGCTTCCAAAGCTCCTCGTTCAGCTCCGCCATGAACCGCGCCACCCGGGCGCTCATGCTGGAGTAATACTGGTCCTCAAGCTCCTGCCCCTTGGCCGGTGGCGCGCCGAAAAGGGTGCGGCCGGTATAGATCAGGTCCTTCCTGCGGCAATAGGCGGATTTGTCGATCAAAAAATATTCCTGTTCGCCGCCGACGCAGGGCAGCACCTTTTTCGCCCTGACCCCAAGGAGCGAAAGTACCCGGACCGCCTGGCGGTCCAGCGCCTCCATGGAGCGCAGCAGGGGGGTTTTTTCATCCAGCGCTTCCCCGGAATAGGCGCAGAAGGCCGTGGGGATGCAAAGGGTGGCGACGTCCCCGTCCTTCCGCACAAAGGGCGGGCTGGTGCAGTCCCAGGTGGTGTAGCCCCTGGCCTCAAAGGTGGCGCGCAGCCCGCCGGAGGGGAAGCTCGAAGCGTCCGCCTCGCCCCGGATCAGCTTTTTGCCGTCAAAATCAAGGATGACCTTGCCCGGTTCCTTCCCGGGGGAAAGAAACGCGTCGTGCTTTTCGGCGGTCTGGCCGGTCATGGGCTGGAACCAGTGGGTGTAATGGGTCGCGCCCAGGCCGACGGCCCATTCGCGCATCGCCGCCGCGACCTGGTCCGCCAGCTCGATGGTCAAAGGCGCGCCCTCGTCGATGGTCCTGCGAAGGGCGGCGTAGGCTTCCGCCGAAAGATAGGCCCGCATGGCGGAGTCGGTGAACACGTTCTCCGCAAAATATTCGGTGACGTAAGGTTTCATGGCAGCTCCATATAATCATAGAATCATATAATTTTATCACGCCGGGATGAACTGCACAATGCCAACGGCGCGCGCCAACGCCGCAAAGGGAAAGGAAAAATGTGATTTTTGCCCCTTTTTGCGCGGGTTTGGCTTCCTCTCAGCGGCGCGCCACGGCGACATCGCGAAGGACGGCCTGCTCCACCCAGTGGGAAAGATTCTGGGCCCAGGCTTCTTCGACGGGTGAAAAGCCGGCCTTTTCGAGGGCGGAAAGCACGTCGCTTTTTTTGAGCGTGTAAGCGTTGAAGCTCAGGGCGGCGGCCCCGCCCGCTTTCAGGGCTTCTTTCCACCTTGGGAGCAGCCGGTTCAGCATGCCCAGCGTGTCCGAACCCTTTTTGCTCACGTCGTTTTTGTGCTGTACGCCGTAGGGCAGATCCGCGACGATGACGTCCGCCGGAGTCTTTTTGAAAAACGCCGGCGCGTTCCCCGAATCGCCCCGGGCAATTTTGAGCAGTTGGGTGTCCCCCGCCTTATAGCTTTCTGCGTTCCGGGCGGTTGCGAAGGCGTGGATCTCCCCGCCGGGCCTGCCCTTTACCGTGGCGGAGGATTTTTCGTATGAATGCTTGAAATGGCCGTTCCGCAGGTACGCTTTGGTGAAGTTCACCGCCTCGGCGACTTCTTTTTCGTCCAGCTCGACGCCAAGGGCATCATACCCGGAAGCCATGGCGCAAAAAAGGGTGGTCCCCTTGCCGCACAGTGGATCGAGGACGGTCAGCCGCTTTTCAAAAGCCGCCCTCGCGGCGGAAAAGACCGCCAGGTTGACAAGCAGCCGCGTAAAGCTCTCGTTGGTCTTGCCCTTGTATTTTAAAATGGCGGGCATGTCGAAAAACGCGCCTCTGGAAAAGCCCTCCATCAGCGGGGTCAGCGAGTTCCCCTCCAGGGCGAAAAGGGCGAGCAGGGAAGAAGCGCGCAGCAAAGCGGCTTTCTGGCGGTCGGTCAGCGCCCACTCGACGGTGAAAAGCGGCAGTCCGCCGACGGTTTCAAAAACAAAGGGCGCGGCGATCCCCATCCCCGCGGCGATGCAGGAAAGCTCCGCCGCGCAGAGCTTTTTCAGCTCCGCGTCATAGCGGGCGTTGGGGTGGGGAGCAAACAAAAGTGCGTGTTTCATCGGGCTCCTTTCGGGGTTGTGCCGGCATGGGCCCCGTGGTATGATTTGCCATGAGGCAAAGGGAACTGAACTCCTGCGCCTCAATGCTGCCATTTTGGCGCAGCAGGGCGTCGGAGCCCGGCCTTTGGGGCGGGTTCAAAATGGCGCGCTATGCTTAAGCTGTCGCGCGAAAAGCGCCGCCACATACTATAATGTAGCGCAATGCAGGCGAAAAATAAAGTCCGAAAGGAACAGTCGATGACCAAGGCCATTATTCTGACCGGCGGGGGCACCGCCGGCCATGTCGCGCCCAATCTGGCGCTTATACCGTCCCTTGTCGAACGGGGTTACGAAATCCACTATCTGGGCGAGCGGGGCGGCTTTGAGGAGCAGCTTACGCAGAACCAGCCCGTCATCTTCCACCCGATCCGCGCCGGCAAGCTGCGGCGCTATTTCTCGCTGAAGAACCTGACAGACCCCTTTCGCGTGATCGGCGGCTATTTCGACGCGAAAAAGGTGATCCGGCAGGTCCTGCCGGAGGCGGTTTTTTCAAAGGGCGGCTTCGTCACCGTTCCCGTCTGCGCGGCGGGGAAGCGCTGCGGCGTGCCGGTGGTCATCCACGAATCGGATTACACCCCCGGCCTGGCGAACAGGCTGGGCATGCGCTACGCGAAAAAGGTGCTGGTCACCTTTGAGGATACCCTCGCTTGCGCAAAGGGCAAGGGCGTTTTCACCGGAACGCCCATCCGGCCGGCCGTTTTTTCCGGCCGGCGGGAGCGGGGCCTCGCCTTTTTGGGGTTTGACGGCAAAAAGCCCGTTCTTCTGGTGATGGGGGGCAGCCAGGGCGCGAGCGCGCTGAACGACGCCGTCCGTTCGGCCCTGCCGGCACTTTTGGAACGGTTCGACATCGCCCACCTTTGCGGCCAGGGAAAGCTGGACGAAAAACGGAACAACGGGCAGGGCTATTGCCAGTTTGAATACCTGAACGACGAATTGCCGGACGTTTTCGCCGCGGCGGAGGTCGCCCTTTCCCGCGCCGGGGCGAATTCGATCTTCGAATTCCTCGCCCTTTCGCTGCCCGCGCTGCTCGTTCCCCTGCCGCTGGCCCAGAGCCGGGGGGACCAGATCCAAAACGCCGAATACTTCAAAAAGCGCGGCTATGCGGACGTGCTGCTCCAGGAAAATATGACGGAAAAGACCCTGGTTGCCGCGCTGTTCAGGCTTTATGACAAAAGGGAAGAATACAGGGCAAAGATGGACGCTGAGCCGAACAAAAACGGCCTTGAAGCGGTATTGAAGCAGATCGTCGCCGCGGCGGAGGGGCGCTGATGGAAAGAAAAACGGGCCGGATCCGCCCGGCAATCAGCAAAGAAGAGCTGGAAAAAACCTGGGGGCGCGTGTTTTCGGAAGACGCCCAGAGCGCCCTTTCGGAGCTTTGCGCAAAAGCGAAGGACGAAAGGGTGAAGGAATTATTGAATGCCCGGCCCGAGCGGCCGAAGCTCCGCGTTCTTCTTTCGGACGAGCGGCCAAAAGTGCGGAAGAACGCGGCGCGGCTGATTGGCGAGCTTTATCTTCCCGGCGATTTCGAAGCGCTGAAAAACGCCCTTTTTCGCGAGGACACGCGGTTTGTTCTGCCCTCCATTGTGCTCGCTTTGGGGAACGCCGGGGAAACGGCGGCGCAAACGCTGGAGCATTACGCAAAAAACCTGCCCCCGGTCAACGGCCCGGAGGACGAAAAGCACATCGCGGAACTGAAAGAAGCCCTCTCGGCCGCCCGTTCCCGCTGCGAGCAGAAACAGCGCCGGGAATTCACCGGCCTTAAGGCCCCGGCGGAGGTGGTGCTGACCGTTCAGCCGGCCTGCGAGAAGCTGCTTTTTGACGAAGCGCGGGAAAAAGGAATCGGGCTGAGAAGAACGCCACTTGGCCCGGCCGCAAGGGTGATCGATTACCGGGCGCTTTTTTCGCTGAGAACGTTTGAGGAAGCGCTGTTCCCCCTCGGGGCGATCCCGGCGCCCAAAATCGCGAACAGGCAGGGCTTTTCGGAATGGGCGGGGGCGGCCCGGTCCGCGGCGAACCGGTTTCTTTGGCTGCTTTCCGCCTGCCTGAGCGGCGGCAGGCCCTACCCTTACAGGATTGAGCTTCGCGGCGAGATCGAGGACAGAAAAACGGCCATTTCGGCCCTTTCCGCCGTGTTGGGCGAAACGGGCGGGCTGGCCAATTCCCCTTCGGGGTACGACGCGGAATTCAGGGTAATATGCGAAAAAGGGAAAACCCTGCTTTTTGCGAAGCTTTTCGTTCCCCCCGATCCGCGCTTTGCCTACAGGAAGGGCGCGGTCAGCGCCTCCATCCATCCGGTGAACGCCGCCGCGCTGATGCGGTTCGCCCGGCCCCATCTCAAAGACGGGGCAAGGGTGATCGACCCCTGCTGCGGCAGCGGGACCCTGCTCGTCGAGCGCGCGAAGCTGGGCCTGCCCGTTTCCGACCTGCTGGGGGTGGATATCGACGGCGCCGCCCTTGCCATCGCCCAAAGCAACGCGGACGCGGCGGGGGTTAGGGCGGGCTTCGTGCGGGCGGACGCCACCCGGTTTGTTCCCCAAAAGCCCTTTGACGAGCTTTTTGCCAACCTTCCCTTTGGGACCCGGGTGGGAACGGCGCAAAGGAACGACGCTTTTTACCGGGGGCTGGTCCAGCGGCTGAACGCTTACCTTTCGGCGGAGGGCGTCGCCGTTTTTTACACGACCCAGTTCGCCGCCCTTTCCCGCCTGCTGGAAGGCGCGGGTTTTAAAGTGGCGGACAGCATGCGGTTTGAAGCGGGCGGGCTTTCGCCCTTTGGGATCATAGCGAAAAGGAAATAGAGAACGCCGGATTCCGCGGCCCCGCGGCGGGGGAACGGGCGGACCGTGAAAAAGGATCCGGACGCGGATCCTCAGACTGCCAAGAAACTCCGTCCTGGGGGTTTAAGGGGCCGAAGCCCCGGATGTTCAATCAAAACTGGCGCTCACGTCGTCAGTTTTGCCGCGCGATTGCGGACATCAGCGTCCGCAATTTCCTTGCGCGAAGCAAAAATCCACAGGCGAAGCGGCCCGCAGGCCGCTCTGACGCCACGAAAAAGGATCCGGTTGCGGATCCTTTTTCATGTTCTCAAAGCACGCCGGAAAAATACGCGTCAAAGAGCTTGTCCGCCGCGGATTTGACGTCTGCCCTGAACCGGTTGTAAAGCCCCAGCAGTTCCCGGCCCTTTGGGGTCAGAACGCTCCGCCCGCCCCTGGAGCCGCCCTGGACCCGCTCGACCAGGGCGTAACCGAGCTGCTCCTCGGTGGCGTTGATCGTGTTCCACCCCGAGCTGTAGGAAAGCTGCATCCGCTGGCAGGCTTTGCGGACGGAGGAAGTTTCGTCGATCAGGGTGAGCAGCATGGCGATTCTGGCGTCGAAAAACGGTTTTTCCTTTGCCAGGGAAACCTCGGCCTCGGGCCGGACGAGCTGGCTGTTGTGGTATTCCAGCAGGGAACGGTAATCGTCCGGCGTGTCGGCGTCGTGGAGGATACCCTCATCTTCCACATAAACGGCCTCAACGGGCACCCCGCAGCGGGAAAGCGCGCCCGCCATCCCGTTTTCGCCCGAATCCGCGAGCACCCTGGCGATGACCCGGGCGGACATCAGGATCGGGTGGCCGCGCTTCCCGCGGCAGACCGGGCAGGCCAGCTCCGCCCCGGAGCGCAGCAGCCGCGCGACGGTATCCGCGGTGAAAAGCGGGATGTCCACCGGGGTAAAAAACGCCCGTGAACACTTGCCGGCAAGGTATCTGAGGCCGATCAGCGCGGAGTCGAACATCTGGGTGGTTCTATAGTTTTCGTTGCGCAGAAAAACGACCCCGCTTTTTGAGAGGTGATGCTCCAGAACATCCGCGTTGTATCCGGTGACGACCACGATTCTTTCCATCCCGGCCTGCCTGAAGGTGGCGATGATCCGCTGGGCAATGGAAATGGAGCCGATGTTGAGCATCGGCTTGAAATCGCCCATTCTGGAAGATATTCCCGCGGCCACGATCACGACGCCTGTTTCCATTTGCTTTCCCCCGGATTGTGCCTTGCTTCAAAAGACCGCCAGTACGCGCCGGCAATGTGACGCGAACACACCGACTTGTATACAGATACAATTTGAAGATGGATGCCGCGTCTGATAAACTAGTGACAGAAAATAAGCTTTGCGTCGCGCGTTCTGTTTTTTTACGTACCCCCATGCCCTCCGCAGGGGTCCTTGTCCGGGCCGCCTCCCGTCAGATCGCGGATCTTGTTCACGCCCGCGCCCGAAAAGAACACCAGCTCGGCCGGCTTTCCGTCCAGTCCTTCGCCGCGAAGGCGCAGGCAGTTCGAATTCTCGAAATAATCGACCGGCAGGGCGCGCCTGAACGTTTTGCCCGTGGCGCGGTCGGTGACCTCGACGGTCACTTCGTTCGCGGTGATCGAAAAAATCTTATCTTCGTTTTCCATGAACTGAACCCCCGTTTTTGATTTGTTCTGTTATTTTACCGGCTTATTGTTTTCATTATAGCATAGATATCCATCAATTGTAGCTTCTCAAATCGGTATTTAAGCGCTGGGCGCTTTTTGGCGGCACAAACGAACCCAAAACCTTTAAGGAGGACGCCATATGATTAAGAAAGTACTGGTCATCAACGGAGTCGAACGCACACTGATCGTCGAAGGCAACGAGTCGCTGGCCACCATCCTGCGGGAGCGCCTGCTGCTCACCGGCTGCAAGATCGGTTGCGGCGAAGGGCACTGCGGCGCCTGCAACGTCATTGTGAACGGCAAGGTCACCCGGTCCTGCGTAACCAAGATCAGCAAGGTCGAGGATTATTCCGAGATCACCACCATCGAGGGCGTGGGCACGATCAATGACCTGCACCCGCTCCAGGTCGCGTGGATGGCCTACGGCTGCGCCCAGTGCGGCTTCTGCAGCCCCGGCTTCATCATGAGCGCGAAGGCGCTCCTCGAAGACAATCCGAGCCCCACCCGGGAAGAAGTCAGGAACTGGTTCAACCGGAACCGCAACCTCTGCCGCTGCACGGGCTACAAGCCCCTCATCGACGCCACCATGGCCGCCGCCAAGGTTCTGCGCGGCGAAATGACCAAGGAAGACCTGATCTTCACCCCGACGGACAACAGGATCCTGGGCAAGAACTTCGTTCGCCCCTCCGCCGCCGCGAAGGTCACCGGCACCTGGGACTTCGGCGCGGACGCCGCCCTGCACATGCCCGAAAACACGCTGCGCCTGGCCCTGGTCCAGGCCGAGGTTTCCCACGCCAACATCAAGGGCGTGGACACGGCGGAAGCCGAAAAGATGCCCGGCGTCTATAAGGTCATCACCGCGAAGGACGTTCCCGGCAAAAACCGCATCAACGGCCTCGTCATGCTCCCGCTGAACAACAAGTGCGACGGCTGGGACCGCCCGATCCTCTGCGATGAAAAGATCTTCCAGTATGGCGACGCCATCGCCATCGTCGCGGCGGACACCGAAGAACACGCCAGAGAAGCGGCCAAGGCCGTCAAGCTGGATCTTGAGATCCTGCCCGCCTACATGAGCGCGCCCGAAGCCCTGGCTCCCGACGCGATCGAGATCCATCCCGGCGTGCCCAACGCCTATTACGAGACCAACTGCATCAAGGGCCCGGATTTCGACTTTGAATCCGCGCCCAACGTGGTGGAAGTCGAGAGCTACTGCTCCCGCCAGCCGCACCTCTTCCTGGAGCCGGACAACGGCTTTGCCTACATCGACGAGGACGGCATGCTCACCATCCACTCCAAGAGCATCGGCATCCACCTGCATATGCCCATGATCGCCGACGGCGTCGGCGTCACCATGGATAAACTGCGCATTGTGCAGAACAACACCGGCGGCACCTTCGGATACAAGTTCTCCCCCACGAACGAGGCGATCCTCGGCGTGGCGGCCCTTGTCTGCCAGCGGCCCGTGTCATTGCTCTTCAACATGTACCAGTCCATCACCTATACCGGCAAGCGCAGCCCGGGCCACATGAACGTCAAGCTGGCGGCGGACGAGAACGGCAAGCTGCTCGGTTTGTGGGGCAACAACTACATCGACCACGGCCCGTATTCCGAGTTCGGCGATCTGCTCACCCACCGCCTTTCCCAGTTCGTGGGCGCGGGGTACCACATCCCCACCATCCGCAACAAGAGCACCACGGTGTTCACCAACCACGCCTGGGGTTCGGCCTTCCGGGCCTACGGTTCACCCCAGGCCTTCATGGGCAGCGACATCGCGATGGATATGCTGGCCGCGAAGATGGGCATCGATCCCTTTGACTTCAGGGAAATGAACTGCTACAAGGCGTCCGAGGATTCCACCACGCCCACCGGCTTCCCGCCGGAGGTCTACTGCGAGGAGGATCTCTTCAAGCTCGCCCGCCCGCATTACGAGGCGGCCAAGCGCCGCGCGGCGGAAAAGAACGCCGCCGGTGACGGCAGGATCAAGTACGGCGTCGGCGTCGCCCTGGGCGTTTACGGCAGCGGACTTGACGGGGTGGACGGCTCCGAAGCCTGGGCGGACCTGAACCCGGACGGAACGGCGACCATCACCAACTCCTGGGAAGACCACGGCCAGGGCGCGGATATCGGCACCCTTTCCGCCGCGCACGAAACCCTGCGGCACGCCGGCTTTACCCCCGAGCAGATCCGCCTCAAGATGTGCGACACCAAGCTGACCCCGAACTCCGGCCCCGCCGGCGGCAGCCGCTCGGCTGTCATGACGGGCAACGCCGTCCGCCTTGCGTGCGAGAAGCTGGTCGAAGCCATGAAGAAGCCGGACGGTTCTTTCCGCACCTATGACGAGATGAAGGCCGAAGGCATCGAAACCCATTATGTCGGCAACTGGGTCGCCACATACTGCTCCGCCAATCCGATGGATCAGGCGACTTCCCAGGGCGAGCCCTTCTCCGTCTATATGTACACCATCTTCCTGCCCGAGGTGGCGGTCGACACCGAGACCGGCAAGGTCAAGGTCGAAAAGTTCACCGCCGTGGCGGACGTCGGCACCATCCTGAACAGGCTCGCGGTGGACGGCAACTTCTACGGCGGCCTTGTGCAGGGCATCGGCCTGGCGCTTTCGGAGGATTTTGAGGACCTGAACAAGCACACCAGCCTGCTCAAGTGCGGCATCCCCTACCCGAACGACGTGCCGGACGAGATCGAGATCATCTACCAGGAGAACCACCCGCGCTCGGAAGGCCCCTACGGCGCCGCCGGCTGCGGCGAGGCCCCGCTGGATGCGCCCCACCCGGCCATCCTGAACGCCATCTTCAACGCCACGGGCGCCCGCGTCACCCGCGTGCCGGCGCTGCCCTCCGTCGTGCTTGAGGCGCTGAAGAAGGCCCAAAAGTAAACACTTTATCAACAAGCATCCTTATGAGATAATAGAGGGGCGGGAAACCGCCTCTCTATTCATAAACCTTTGGTTTTTAACACAAAACCGCCCGCAGGCGGGAACGGCCCGCTGATTGAGGTACAATCCATGAAAGAATTCGAGGAACGCTCCACAAGGGTATACAGGCAAAAGCAGATGTTCGGCAAACAGGAGCTGGAAGAGCGCGAAAACGTCTGCGTCCGCGACGAGCCCGCCTTCTGCTCGGCCGCCTGCCCCCTGAAGCTGGACGCCAGGGCCTTTGTGAAGGCCATGAAGGACGGCGATTTTTCCGGCGCGCGCACCCAGCTTCAGCGGATCGCGCCTTTTCCGTTCATCCTTTCCAGGGGCTGCGAAGCCCCCTGCGAGGGCGCGTGCCGCCTGTCCGAACCGGGCGAGGGCGTGGGCATCGGCGCCCTGGAGCGGGCCTGCATGGCGCTGGGAACGGAAAAAGCCGGCCGCGGCATGCTCAAATTTAAAAAGAAAAAAACCGTCGCCATCTTTGGCGCGGATCTGTTTTCCCTTGCCCTCGCCGGCGAGCTGGCGAACAAGGCGTACCCCATCACCTTTTTTTGTGAAGAAGGGGACGCTTCGGCTGTCATTGAGTCCTGCGCGCCTTTTCTGACCGAAGCGGAAGCGAAGGCCGAGTCGGAGCGCATGGCCGGTCTTGACATCACCATGGAATACCGTTCAAAGCTGTCCCCCGGGATTTTTCAGGATCGGCGCGGTGATTTTGACATCCTGTGCGCCTCCCGGGCTTTCGCCAAGGCTCTTGACCCGGCGAAGGAGCCGGACGGGGCGACTCTTGTTTCCCTCGAACTGGGGATCGTCGCCCCGGCGGAAGGAACCTCCGGCGTGCTCCGTTCCCTTTTTGACGCCAAGCGCGCCGCCCTGTCGGTGGACCGGCTGGCGCAAAACATGGACCCCGCTTCCACCCGCGGGGCGGAAGGAACGGTCAAAAGCAGGCTGTTCACCAACATGGAAGGGGTGGAGCCTTCCGCCCGGATCATCGAGGGCGGCGGATACGGCCCGGAAGAAGCCAGGGAAGAAGCCTCCCGCTGCATTGAGTGCAGCTGCGAGGAATGCGCAAAAGGCTGCGCCTATCTTCGGCATTACAAGAAGTTCCCCCGGCAGCTGACCCGGGAGATTTACAACAACGTCAGCATCATCATGGGCGACCACATGATGAACAGGCCCATCAATTCCTGCGCCCTCTGCGGCCAGTGCTCGGTCACCTGCCCCTTTGGGTACGACATGGCGGGTATTTGCCATACCGCGCGGGAAAACATGGTCTCGACCGATAAAATGCCCCTCGCCACCCACGAATTCGCCCTTCAGGACATGCTGTTTTCCAACGGCGAAGCCTTCCTTTCAAGGCCGCAGCCGGGGTATGAAACCTGCGCATACGCTTTTTTCCCCGGCTGCCAGGCGGGGGCGATCGCGCCGGAAACGGTGAAACGGGCTTACCTTGATCTCTGCGACCGGCTATCTGGCGGCGTCGCCCTGATCCTCGGCTGCTGCGGGGCCATCGCGGACTGGGCCGGGCGGTACGAGCTATTCGGCGAAACCTCCGAATTTTTGAAAACCGAACTGGCAAAGTTCGGCGAGCCCAGGGTCATCGCCGGCTGCCCGACCTGCCAGAAAACCCTGCGGGAGAGTATCGGCGGGGAGGTTTTGGGCGTGTGGGACATTCTGAACGAAATCGGCCTGCCCGAAGGCGCGGCAAAGGAGCAAAAAGCCGTGGCGATGCACGATTCCTGCGGCGCAAGGGGGGACGAAAACACCCAAAAGGCGGTGCGGAGCCTTGCGGAAAGCCTGGGTTTGGAGTTGATCGAAACCGGGTATTCGGGGGATAAAAGCCCCTGCTGCGGCTACGGCGGCCTGGTTTCCTACGCAAACCGGGAAGTGGCCCACGAACTGGCCCAATCCTGCGTTTCGCGAACAGACGCGCCTTTTGTGACCTATTGCATGGCCTGCAAGGACAGATTCGCCCGGGAAGGGCATGAATCCGCGCACATTCTGGAGCTTGTTTACGGCCCGATTGCGGGCAGCCCGCCGGATATCAGCGAAAAGCGCCGCAACCGCCTTTCGCTCAAAAACAGCCTGTTGAAGGAAATGTGGGGTGAGGATGGGATGGAAAAGAACTGCGGCTTCCCGCTTGTCATAACCGAGGAGGCCCGCCTTCAGATGGACGACCGCATGATTCTGGATGAGGATGTCTGCGCCGTGATGCAGGCGTATTGCCAAACGGGTGACGCGGTGGTCGACAGCGAGACGGATCTGCTGATCACCCGCCACCGCATCGGCAACGTCACCTTTTGGGTGAAGTTCGAGGAGAAAGACGGGGGATTCGTCGTCCGCGGGGCATACAGCCACCGCATGACCGTTCAGTGAGGGTGAATCATGGCTGAAAACAAGAATTATTACACGGTGGACCCTTTGGGGAAGCTCGCCTGCAAAAAGTGCGGGGTTCCCCTGGTGAAAGGCTCGGCCACCTTCGGCTATCTGGACAACGCCTTTCCCGTGGAGCTGCCCGTATGCCCCAAATGCGGCTTCATCTACGTGCCGGAGGATCTGGCCCTTGGCAAAGTCCTTTCCGTGGAAAAAGCGCTGGAGGACAAGTAGCGCCGACCGAAATGCCGGAGGGCTGACCCAATGGCCGGCGCGCGCCGAAAACCCGCGACAACAGGCGGCGTTCCCCGGTGCGTGCTTGCCTGCGAACCGGGTGGGAACAAAAAGGAGAAGGCATGACGCGGCATCCGGACGGAAAAGCGCAGACCATGCGCCTGATCACACTTGCGGGGCTTTCGCCCTGCAAGGTGCTGGACATGGGCGCGGGAAGCGGCGAAGCCGTTTCGCTGCTGCGCGCTTTGGGGTTTGACGCCATCGGGATCGACAAAGCGGGGAAGAACGGCGTGATGGCCGGGGATTTCCTTCGCTGCCCCTTTCCGGACGGCAGCTTTGGGGCCGTGTTGTCCGAATGCGCGTTTTTCGTTTCCGGCGATCCGGAATCGGCGCTCCAAGAGGCTTGCCGGCTGCTGAAAAAAGGCGGGAAGCTCCTTCTTTCGGACGTTGCTTTCGGTTCCGGGCAAACCTTTCAAAAAAGCCTTCAGGAGGCTGGTTTTCGCGTTCTCGCCTTTTCGGACGAGACGGAGGAATGGAAGAAATACTACATCGAATGCATCTGGAACGGCACGGCGGACCTGCTTTGCGACTGCGCCCGCAGGGGAAAATGCGGCTACTATCTTGCGGTATGCGAAAGGACGTGACGGGATGGACATGTTTGACAGGATGCTCGAGCTTGCCAGGCAGGGCTTTTTCTGCGCGCAGATCATAATGGTCCTGGCCCTGGAAGCCGAAGGCAAGGAGGACGCGGACCTCGTCCGGGCCCTGGGCGGCTTGAGCGAAGGGCTGGGCTTCACAGGGGACGTTTGCGGCGCCCTTTCCGGCGGCTGCTGCCTGATCTCGTATTTTGCGGGCAAGGGCGAGCCGGACGAGATGGAGCACCCCGAATTCCGCGCGATGACGGCGGAGCTGATCGAATGGTTCAAGGGGTATACGGAAGAATACGGCGGCCACGCCTGCAGCGCCATCCTGGCGGGGGACCCGAAAAACCGCATGCAGCGCTGCCCGGGTCTGATTCAGGCCGTGTTTGAAAAGTGCATGGAGCTGCTGGGCGAAAGGGGTGTCCTATGAGCCTGATTTACATGAACAACGCGGCCACAAGCTGGCCGAAGCCCCCCTGCGTCGCGGAGGCCGCGGCCCGCGCGCTCACCGAACGCCCTGGCGCGATGCACCGCGGCGGGATGGAGGATTACGACGTGTTTTCCGCCGTGCGGATCAAGCTCGCGGAGCGGCTGGGGGTTTTTGACCCTTCCCGCATTGCCCTGGGGCCGAACGCCACCTGGGGGCTGAACGCGGCGATCTTCGGCTTTCCCCTTTCCAAAGGGGACGCGGTGGTCACCACCAAAGCGGAGCACAACAGCGTTCTTCGCCCGCTGCACGCGCTGGAGCGCGACTGCGGCGTCAAAGTGGTCTGCCTCGATACGGACCATGCCGGCCGCGTCTCATTGGATGCCTGGCGCGCGGCGATGGAGGAATACCGCCCCCGCCTGGCCGTTTTTACCCACGCTTCCAACGTCACCGGCGCGGTGAACGACGCCTGCGCCCTGGCAAAAGCGGCAAAAGCCGCCGGGGCCGCGGTTTTGCTGGACGCTTCCCAGACCCTGGGCTGGATCCCCCTGCGCGCGGAAAGCTGGGGGGTGGATATGGCCGCCTTCACGGGGCACAAGTACCTCCTCGGCCCCCAGGGCACCGGCGGGCTGTGGGTGCGGCCGGGGATGGAGCTTGCGCCGCATCTCGTCGGCGGCACCGGCATCCACAGCGATTCGGATACGATGCCGCAAGCCATGCCCCTGCGCCTGGAGGCCGGAACGGGCAACGAGCCTTCCTTTCACGGCCTGCTCGCCGCTTTGGACTGGGCGGACGGGAACCCGCTGGACCTTGCCGCCTGCTCCGGCCGCACCGAGCGGCTCAAAAGGGGCCTGGCGGAAGCCGGCGCAATCGTGGTGGAACCGGAAGGGGCGTGCACGCCTGTGGTCAGCTTCAACGTGCCCGGCGTGTCCGCCGAGGACGTGGGCTTCATGCTGACGGGGAGTTACGGCATCATCTGCCGGACGGGGCTGCACTGCGCGCCCAAGGTGTTCGAAGGGCTGTCCGTCAAATCCACGGTGCGCCTTTCCCTTTCCCGCTTTACGACGGACGACGAGGTGGAGGAGGCCGTCTGCGCCGTTGAGGACATCGCCGGATGAAGTTCGCGTGCGCCAAGACGGAAAACTGCTTCGCGGATTCCCAAACGTATGAATACAAGCTCCCGGTGACGGGCGAAGAATTTGTCCCGCTCCTTTCGGGGTGGGCGGTGCGCGTCAACCAAAAGCTGCGGCGGCCGGTCTTTTTGGCGGATAAAAACGGCGTCAACGTCAAGGGAATCCTTTCGCAGAACCTGATCAAAGCCAGCTTCCCCGCAAATAGATGGGAAGAGGAGAAGGCCGCCTTTGAAAAATGGCTGGGAGGAACGGATGTCTGAAGTATTTTCAAAGACGAAGAGCGTGTGCCCCGTGTGCCTGCGGGTGATCGAGGCGAACCGGGCCGTCGGGGAGGACGGCTGCGTTTACCTGGAAAAGACCTGCCCAACACACGGGGATTTTTCCGCCCTGATCTGGGAGGGCAGCTTAGAGGATTACCAAAAATGGGACGATGCGGGGAGCCAGAAGGACACACCCCCCGCGGCCCTGCCGGAGCAGGACGGCTGCCCCTACGACTGCGGACTTTGCGAGAAGCACGAGCGGCCGGGCTGCTGCGTGCTGCTGGAGCTGACGAACCGCTGCAACCTTTCCTGCCCGGTGTGCTTTGCTTCCGCCGGGGAAGGGGAGCCGAAGGACCTTTCTTTGGAGGAGATCGCGCGGCAGTACGATATGCTGATGGCAAAAGGCGGGCCGTTCAACATCCAGCTTTCCGGCGGGGAGCCGACGGTGCGGGACGATCTTCCCGAGATCATCGCGCTGGGCAGGGAAAAAGGCTTTTCCTTTTTCCAGCTCAACACCAACGGGCTGCGCCTCGCCCACGAGCCGGGCTACGCAAAAAAGCTGAAAGAAGCGGGCGCTTCCTGCGCGTTTTTGCAGTTTGACGGCCTGCGGGACGAAACCTATCAAACCCTGCGCGGCCGCCCTCTTCTGAAGGAGAAGCTGGCCGCCATCGACGCCTGCGGGCAGGCGGGGCTCCCCGTGGTGCTCGTTCCCACGGTGGTTTTGGGGGTGAACGACGACGAGATGGGGCAGATCCTGCGCTTTGCAGCGGAGCGGATGCCCCATGTGCGGGGCGTGCATTTTCAGCCGGTGAGCTACTTCGGGCGCTGCGGCCTGCCCGCGCCAAAGCGAAGGCTCACCATCCCCCGGATGCTGAAGGGGATCGAGGAGCAGACCGGCGGCGGCATGAAGGCCGCGGATTTCGGCGGCGGCGGCGCGGAAAGCCCCTATTGCTCCTTCCACGCGAGCTATATGAAGGAGGAAGGCGGCGCCCTTCGCGCGCTGCCCCGCAGGCGGAGCCAGTGCTGCTGCGTCAAATCCTCAGAGGCGCGGGATTTTGTCTCCCGCCAGTGGAGCGGAAGCAGGCTGAAACTGAAAAAGAAGGACGCGATGACCGAGACCTCGTCTTTGGACGAATTCCTGGAAAAAGCGCGGCTGGGGACGCTCACCGTTTCCGGCATGCTGTTTCAGGACGCCTGGACCTTGGATTTAGACCGCCTGCGCCGCTGCTACATCTGCGAGGTGGACAGCGAGCGGGGCATGGTGCCTTTTTGCGCCTATAACCTGACCGCTTTGGACGGGAGATCGCTTTACCGCAAATGAAAAAAACCAACCTGGAACAATGGATTTGCGAAACGGAAGGGATCGCCGCCTTTTCCCGGCAGGAGCTGGAAGAACTTCAGCTTCGCAAGCTGAACGCGCTGCTTCTGCGGGAAAAGGAACGGCGCGGATACTATTCCGGCCTGCCGGAAAAGCTCGATTCGCTCAAAGAACTTCAGAACCTGCCGTTCACCACCCCTGAACAGCTTGCAAACCGCGGCGCGGGCATGCTTCTCGTCTCCCAGTCGGAAATCACCCGCATCATCACGGACGCCACCAGCGGCACCACCGGCGAAGCCAAGCGGGTTTTTTACACGGAGCGGGACTGTGAAAACACCGTGGGCTTTTTTGCCGCCGGGCTTTCGGAGCTGGTGTTCCCAAAGGATGCGGTGATGATCGCCATGCCCTTTTCCGGCCCCTTCGGCCTGGGCGAGCTGATCGCCGCGGCGATCGAAAAGCTGGGCGGCCACCCGATTAAGACGGGGATCGGCAAGACCTTTGGCGAGCTTGAACGCGTATTGTCAAAAGAACGCCCGGCCGCTTTCGTCGGCATGCCCGTGCCGCTGCTTTCGATGCTCCGGTACTGCGGGCCAAAAAGCCTCAAGCGCGCCTTAATCTCGGGGGACGCCTGCCCCAAAAGCGTCGTCAAAGAGGCGGAGGGCATCCTCGGCTCAAGGCTTTTTCCGCATTACGGCTCGCGGGAGATGGGGTTGGGCGGCGCCGTGACCTGCCCGGCCCACGAGGGCATGCACCTTCGGGAAAACCACGTCATCGCGGAGATCATCGGCAAAGACGGCGCGGTGCTGCCCGACGGGCAGGAAGGCGAGCTTTGCCTGACCACCATCGGCATGGAAGCGATGCCCCTCATTCGCTACAAAACGGGGGACACGGCGCGCATCCTCAAAAATTCCTGCCCCTGCGGCGGCGTAACGAAGCGGCTGGACGGCATCGCGCGCATACACCCGGATGCACTTTTTGCTTTGGACGACGCGCTGTTTGCCCTGCCGCGGCTCATCGATTATCGCGCCGAAAAGCGGGGGGAAGGCCTTTTCGTACGCGCGCTGACCGGCGCCCCTTGCGGCGGGGAGATCCGCGCCTTGGCCGAAAGGATCTATCCCCAGCTTGAGATCAACGTTGCGGAAAAGCCCTGCAAGGAATCCGATTTGCCGGCTTATCTTGGAAAAAGGTGTCTGGTTCGGGCAAACTGAAGGCCGGGCGAATGGCGCCCGGCGCAGGGCGCCAAAAAAGGAATGCGGGCCTTTTTTGCCGGAGAGTTTACAAGGTCGTCGGCGAAGCCGACATCAATCCTTGATGAAGAGCCGAAATCCATGATTTCGGCCCTTGTCGTCAGTTTTGATCGAAGCTTAGGAGCTGCGGCCCCTGAAAACCCAGGATAGGGTTTTTCAACAGTCTGGTCTGGGCGAATGGCGCCCGGCGAAGCGCGCATTCGCACACTATTCGCGAAGCATGGCCAGTATTTTTTCGCAGGCGGTTTCGGCGCTGCCTTCGCCGCTGATGATCCAAAGATCGCGGGGTTCGCCGTTGAACATGCCGTGCTTGCTTTTTAGCATTTTTTCAACGGGCGGGGGAAGAACGCCGCCCGTTCGCTTTGCAAACCGCTCTTTGATCAGCGCAAGATCCGCTGTGACGAGAACGCGCAGGCAGTTTTTTGGCAAGAGCCCGAGGTCCTGCTTTTCGCTAAGGACGTAGATTGCCGGTTCTTCGCCGTTTTCCAGCATTTCTTTGAATTTCGCCCTTGCTTCCTGCTCGGTTTTCGCAAGGCGCAGGTAATCCCTGCCGGAAAAAACCCTTGCGCCGAGTTCGCCTTTCAGGCATTCCGCAATGGTGGATTTTCCCGTGCAGCTTTCGCCGAATATCGCAATCACCATGTTGTTTCTCCCATTCTTTTTTCGCCGGCAAAAAACCGGTTTTTGCGGCCTGCATTACCCTGCAATTATAAACGCCCGGCGCGGCCGCGGCAACGCCTGCGGCCTTTTTAGCCGGAGTGGGCTAAAAGCAGGGGGGGTTGGATCCGTCGGGCGCAATAAAAAAGGGGCCGGCAGCCAAAGGCTTGCCGGCCTAGAGGAAGAAGAAGAAGGATGCTCCCGGCGGCTCTGCCTCGCAAACAGAGCGCCTGTATATGAAACGCCGGGGTTGTCGGGCCGTTCGGCGTTCATACCGATGGGTTATGCGGCGTTTGCCGCGCCGTTTGAATTCGAGCTCGTGGGGGTGGCGGTCTGGGGAATATCCTCGCCCAGGGTGACGCTTAGGGTCAGGGTCGAGCCGTCCCGCCACACGGTCAGGGTCATGACGTCCCCCACCTTGAGGGATTCCTTGACGGCGTTCAGGGCGTCAAGGGTTAAGGTTTGCGCGCCGTTGGCGGCGGTGATGATGTCGCCGTATTTCAGCCCGGCTTTTTCCGCCGGGGAACCGCCCGCAACGCCGACGATCCCGACCCCGGCCGCAACGTTATAATGCTTGGCCTGGGTTTCGGTGATCTCCTGAACCGAGATGCCGATATACGGCCTGCCGGTCACATAGCCCACGTTGATCAAATCCTCGATCACCGGCTTTACGCTGTTCACCGGGATGGCAAAGCTCAGTCCCTCGATCCCCAAAGCGGCGGTCTTTGCGTTGTTGATGCCGACCACCTCGCCCCTGGCGTTGTAAAGCGGGCCGCCGGAATTGCCCTCGTTGATTGCGGCGTCGTGCTGCAAAAGGTTCATTTCCGTGCCTTCCACAGTGATCGTGCGCTCGAGGGCGCTGATCACACCGGTGGTCACGGTGCCGGTCAGGGTACCCAGGGGATTGCCGATGGCGACGCAGGGTTCGCCGACCATCAGCTTGCTGGAATCGCCCATGTTGGAGTAAGTGTACCCCGAACCCTCGACCTTCAAAACGGCGATATCCGACTTTTCGTCGGCCCCAACTACGGCCGCGTCCAGGGTTTCTCCGTTGTTCAGCGTGACTGAAACGGAATCCGCGCCCGCGACCACGTGGTTGTTGGTTACGATGTAGCCGTCCGCGCTGATGAAGAAGCCGCTGCCCATGGATTCGCCGTACTGCTGCTGGCCGTCCCCAAAGGGGAAGCTTCCGCCATAACCGCCGCCGTAGCCGAAATCGTAACCATAGCCGCTAACGGGGATCATCGACGTTACCAGGACCACGGCGTCCAGATTCTTATAGGCGATTTCCGAAACGCTTGAGCTGCCGCCCTCGGTGTTGGTAAAAGAGGGGCTTTCAAAGGAAAAATTCCCCTTAGGTCTTGAATCCGCGTTCCCGGCGTCTTCGCCGGGCTGGCTTTGGCCGCCTTGGGCCGCCAGTTCCCGGGCGTTTTTGGCGTCCGCTATGGCGTAGCCCGCCACGCTGAAGATAAACGCAAGGCAAAGCATGATCGCGATGAAACCGAGAACCCTTCCCGTTTTTTTGGGGGGCTTTGGCTCCTGCTGGTTTGGTTGGTCAAAATATTCATAGTCGTTGCCGTTCATTTCAGGTCTCCTTTCGTACCAATGTGGCTATCTTATCCTTCGCATGATGAGAGTATCACATAACTTTTGGGCAGATCAACGGAAAAACCCCAACATTTTTGTGACCAATCGTGTTCAGACTGTGGCATTTTCACTCCGATCCTGTTATGATATATGACAAATACATTGTGGAGAACTGCCAAAAGAAGATGTATACGCACGTTATTTGGGATATTGACAACACCATGATCAACTCCGGCGGGGCGATCCTCCGCTCCCTTGGGGTCATGCTGCTGGAAGAAAAGGGGATCGTGCTGACAGAAGAGCTGCATCAGCACTTTATGGGGCTGCCGACCACCGGTATTTTGGATTATTTCGGATATTCGGACTTCGCCGCGGCGGAAAAAAGATGGAACGAACTGATCGACGAGGATCCGACGGGTTTTGAGATTTATTCCGGCGTTCTTGAAACCGTCGAGGAACTGAAAAAAAGGGGAATCATTCTTGGGATCGTCTCTTCCCGCACCGAGCGGGAGATGTACGACGATTGCGTCAAAAAGCTTCGGCCGTATTTTGACCATATTGTGCTGGCCGGGGACGTGGAAAAGCCCAAGCCCGATCCGGAAGCGCTTAGGCTTTACTGCGAGCGCTCCGGCGGGCAGCCGCAAAACATTCTTTATATTGGGGACGGCCCGGCGGATTCCCTTTGCTGCGAGGCCGCGGGGGTGGATTTCGCCCTGGCCCTTTGGGGCTGCATCCAGCCGGAAAAGGTGCCCCACGTGAAATACAGGATCGAAAAGCCGCAAGAGGTCATCCGCCTGGTTTTTGGCGGATAAATAAAGACGTTTTTAAAGAACCGCGCCCCGGCGTATGCCAGAGCGCGGTTCTTTTTTGGGCCGGGGAATCCGTTTGGCGGCAAAGACGAAAAACCATCGGGGTTTCCTCCGATGGTTTTTCGTTTTCAGCCGGCTGCGCATGGCGCAAAAGCCGGGAGTGCACGCGCTGTTTCAAATTGATGAGGAAGGCGACGGGTCAGCCCTTCAGGAATTCCGGGGAAACATCCAAAATAAGGTCAAAGCCCTGCCGGATTTGCTTTCGCACGTCCGTTTCGCCTTTTTGGCTGCACCAATACTGCACGCAGCCGTCGTAATACCGGCAAAGCACAACATAAAGCCCCGCGGGGTCGGACGTGTTGTTTTTGATCTGCCCGACCTTCAGGGCTTTTTCGATCAGGCTGGCGGCAACGTTCAGCAGATTGTCGAGAATCTCGAAGGAAAGCACTTTTTCCTTCATATTGGCGATCAAAAGCTGGGAGATGAAGTCCGCGCCGAATTCCTCGACATACGTGATAAAACTGTCAAAAATATACCAAAGCTGTTCCACATAGGAGTTTTCGCACACCAGATTGATCATTTCTTTTTCAATGATATCCCCCATGTATTTATAAAAATAGGTAAAAAGGGCGTCTTTGTTCTTAAAATACTTGTAAAAAGTCGGCCTGGTGATGTTGCAGGCCTGGCAGATTTCGCTGACCGAAATATGCTGCGGGTTCTGGGTGCGAAAAAGGACGATCGCCTGATCGATGATTCTTTGTTTGATTGGGTTTTCCATATGTTACCGCCTGATCAAGTTGGGATGCCTTAACTATAGCACAAATCACCGCTTTTCGCACCCTTGCCGAAATCGCGCAAACCGAGCTTGACAAATCCATGGCAAGCGGATATTATTTAGATAATCTTTACACGTGTAAATGATTCGTTATCAATTCCTGGTCGGATACCTGCACCCCACAAAAGAATAAGGAGCGAGAAGGACATGAAAAAAGAGATTTCAAGACGGGATTTCTGCAAAGGCATGGCCGCCGGCGCCGTGGGCATTGCCGCCGCGGGCTTTCTGGGCGGATGCGCCCCGACAAGCACCGAGGGCGCGGCGACCCATACCGGCGGAACGGGCGTCGCGACGCTGACAACGGACGAAGCCATGAACTATGACGGCAAGTATGACGTGATCGTCGTCGGCGCGGGCGGGGCCGGGCTTGCCGCGGCCTATGAGGCTTTGGCGGCCGGGTGCTCCACTCTGGTCCTTGAGCATGAGAACAACCACCTCAAATCCAACACGGCCCTGTGCGGCGGCGTGGTGATGGCTGCGGAAAGCTCCATCCAGCAGGCGGCCGGCGTGCAGGATTCGAAAGCGAATTTCAGAAAGTATCTGGAAGCGGTGGGCGGCGGATTTGAAGACCCCGCGATGATGGACGTGTGGGCGGAAGAATCCGGGAGCACCCTGGATTGGCTCATCGATCTCGGCGTGAATTTCCCGGTGGACAAGCTGTATATGTCCGGCAACGAAACGGGGTATGAGGACGTGGCGCCCGTCGTTCCCAGGGGCTGCATCACCGCTGAAAACAGCGGTTCCTCCATCTGCGAAGTGCTGTATAACAAGGTCGTGGAAAAGGGGGGAGAAGTCAAATTCAAGACCACCGCCCAGCGGCTGATCACCAACAAAACCGGCCGCGTCGTCGGCGTGATCACAGACCAGGGAACGTACCGCGCGAACAAGGGCGTCATCCTGTGCACGGCGGGCTTCTCCCGCAACAAGGAGTGGATCAAGTCCTTCAAGCCGGACCTGGCCACCGGCGGTTCCTTCGGCTCCTCCCACCAGCAGGGAGACGGCATCAAAATGGGCATGGCCGTGGGCGCAAAGATCGGCAACATGTGGGTCACCCAGGCGGATACGATCGGCACTCAGATCACGGAAGAAATGTGCCCCTGCATGGTCATCGCCATCTGGCAGCTTCCCTGCGTCTTCGTTTCGAAAGACGGTAGGCGCCACATGGCGGAGGATCTGTATTACGAGTACCAGTGCGGCCAGATCGCGGCCCAGGACGGCGGATACGTCTGGTGCATCTGGGATCAGACCATCACCGATATGGGCAGCTCCGTCATCACGGTGCCCGCCTGCTCCCCGGGCTGTGAAAGCGAGATCGAGCGCGGGGTGATGTTCAGGGACGACACCATAGAAGGGCTGGCGGCGCAGATCGGCGTGGACCCGGCAGTGCTGGCCGAAACGGTGGCCCATTACAACGAAATGACGCGCAACGGCAAGGACGACGATTTTGGCCGCGCTACCGGCTTGGGCGAAGTGATCAAAGCGCCATTCTATGCCGCGAAGACCGTTCCCGCAACCTGCGATACCGCCGGCGGGCTGATCACCGACACCTTTGGCCAGGTCATCAGCCAGTGGGACGAGGCGATCCCCGGCCTCTTTGCCGCAGGCAGCACCACCTCCGGCTGGAGGGGCAAGCTCTACCCCGGCTCCGGAACCGCCGTTTCCGTTGCGATCACCTTTGGCAGAAGGGCCGGACAGACGGCCGCAAGCGAAAAGGTCTGAGTTCGGCCACGGTTCAAAGTAAGGGAGCTTCTGCCGCTGAACAGGCAGCGGGCATTTGCACCGGCAACAGAAAACGCGTTCCCGCGGAACGCGAAAAGGAGTTTATGTTTTGAAAAGAGTGGTTTGTCTCTTGGTCTGCGCTTTGCTGACGGCGGGCTTTGCCGGCTGTTCCAAAGACGCGGGCCCGGCGAACAAGGATCCGGAAGGAGCTGGTTCAAACAGCCCTTCCGAAAACACGGCAAGCGCAAAAGCAGAAGGATTCGGCGGCGAGATCACCGTTACGCTGACGGTGGAAAACGGCACAATCACCGAATGCCTTGTGGATGCGCCGGACGAAACCGAAGGGATCGGCACGAACGCGGTCAAAACGATTCCCGAAAGTATCCTTCAGGCCAATTCGGTTGCGGTTGACGCCGTTGCGGGCTGCACAGTCACATCAAACGCGATACTGAAGGCCGCCCGGGAAGCGTATGACGAGATTGCCGGGAAATCCTGAAGGAGAATAACCCAGGGCCAAATGCCCCAAAGGCATGTCCAAAAAAGAAGAGCGCCCCGCATCCGCGGGACGCTCTTCTCAATGGTGTTTCAAGGCCGCGTCGGGTCCGGCGGCGTATGCGGCGCCCGTTTTCTCAGTCCTTCGGGCAGGCGTCGTCCCCCAGCCGGCTTTCGAGATAATCGGTCAAAAGGCGCATGGTTTCCCCGCTGATCACATGTTCCATCCGGCAGGCGTCTTCCTCGGCCACTTTTTCCGGAACGCCGAGAATCCTGATCAAAAAGCGCTTGATCGTGCAGTGGCGGTGAAAGACTTCCCTGGCCCGGGTTTCGCCCAGGGGGGTCAGCGTGATCGCGCCGTAAAGCTCCTGCTCGACCATGCCCGCTTCCCGAAGGATGCTCACGGCCTTGTTGACGCTGGCCTTGCTCACGCCCAGGCCGTTGGCAACGTCGATCGAGCGAACAGAGCCGCAATCCTTCGAAAGATTGTAGATGGCCTCCAGATAATTCTCGCTGGAAGTGGAGATCTTGACGCAGTCGGACATTTTATACTCCTGACGGATCGGATGAATTGTTAGTTGGGGTTTACCGCATTATAACACCCCGGCAAAGCCAAGGTCAATCGCCGCACAAAAAAAGGCCGGAACAACTCCGGCCTGCCGTGTGGGTTGGCTTCAGCGCCTGGCGCCGCAATTCGGGCAGAAGCGAACGTCGTTATCCAGCTTTGTTCCGCAGTTGACGCAGAAGGATGCGCCGGGCTGGGCGCCTTCAGCGCCGCTCTGGCCCTGCTGCTGCGCGTTCTTGAAGCTGGCGGCCGTTTTTTCCCTGATCTGATCCACGTTGATGACGGGAAGGGGGATCCTGTCGCCAAAGGCGGTAAAAACGCCGGCGGCAAGGAAGAAAATGATGCACCACCAGATCCCGAATCCGCCATAAGGCATGGTTATGCGGAAGATGAGGATCAGGAGGGCGGTGGCAAAAAACGCGATGCCGGAAAAGAAGTCCATCCGCAAAAACATCAGCACAACGCCGGCGATCGCAAGCAGGAAGGCAAAGAAAATGAGGATCGATGCGCCGTCGAACATAAAGGCGGTTTGGAATCCGCTGAACGAATAGCCGAAACCATACGCGCTTACGCTCACGAATCCAAAAAAGAAACCGATCAGTCCTAGCGCGGCCGCAATAAGGGAATAAATAGTCTTATTTTTCAGTTTCATAAGGCCTACCTCCATCAAGATAATTACATATTTTACTATATCTGTTTGCTTTTCAAGTGTCAAACAAAATCGGGCCTGTTTGCGGCGTTAATTTTGAAAAGAACCGTTTCTATTGTTATGACGCCGTTTGCGATTCATTCCCTTCGCATGAAACCCTTCGCCAGCAAAGCGGCGGCGGTCTCAGCCTGTTTCGGGGCGGCGGGCGCGCCGGCCGCCTGTCCCGGACCGCGCACGGCGCATCCCCGGCAAAAAAGCGCTGAAAAATCGGCGCAGGAGAGCAGAAAACCGGATTTTGCGCAGAATAAAATCGCACATGCTATTCAACACTTTAACGTATTATGGTATACTGCATTAACATACATTGTTCATTTCATGATTATCTTATTTTCCGGAGGTCAACATGGAATTTATCAAGTCAGTGAACGATTGGATCAACGCCAATATCGCCTGGGGCCCGGTGATGCTGATCCTCATTGTGGGGACAGGCATCTACCTTTCCGCCCGCTGCGGATTCTTGCAGTTCCGCCGCTTTGGCTATATGTGGAAGAACACCGTGGGCGCTCTGGGTAAGCGCGTCGAGGTGAAGGACAAGGGCGCGGTTTCCCCCTTTCAGGCCATGACGACCGCCCTTGCGGCCACGGTGGGAACGGGCAATATCGCGGGCGTTGCCGGCGCCATCGCCCTTGGCGGGCCGGGCGCGGTTTTTTGGATGTGGGTTTCCGCCCTTTTCGGCATGGCGACCAAATATTCCGAAGTCGTGCTCGCCATCAAATACCGCGAGCGCAACGACAAGGGCGACTGGGTCGGCGGCCCGATGTATTACATCACAAACGGTCTTGGCAAAAACTGGAAGTGGCTGGCGGTTGTGTTCAGCGTGTTCGGCGCGCTGGCCGCGTTCGGAATCGGCAACTGCACCCAGGTGAACACGATCGCGGGATCGATTACCGGGGCAATCGGAACGGTTACCGGCGCCGAGCTGACCGGGGACGCCCTTCTCATCGCGAAACTGATCATCGGCGCGGTCATCGCGGGGATCGTCGCGCTGGTGATCATCGGCGGGGTCAAGCGCATCGGGTCCGTCACCGAAAAGCTCGTGCCTTTCATGAGCGGCCTTTATATCATCGGTTCGCTGGTCATTGTCTTTTCGAATATCGGCAATATCGGCAGCGTTTTTGCCGCTATTTTCGAAGGCGCGTTCAATCCCCAGGCCGTTGTGGGCGGCGTGGTGGGAATCACGATTCTGGAATCCATGAAACGCGGCGTTTCCCGGGGCGTGTTTTCAAACGAGGCGGGCCTGGGCTCCGCGCCGATGGCCCACGCCGCCGCGGATACGGACAGCCCGGTGAAACAGGGCCTTTGGGGCATCTTTGAGGTGTTTGTGGATACCATCGTCATCTGCACCCTGACCGCGCTGTCGATCCTGATGAGCGGCGTGATCGACGGAACGGCCTTCTCCTGGGGCGGGAAGTACGGCGCGGAACTCTCGACCGCCGCGTTCACTGGCACCTTTGGCGGCGGCCTTGCCAGCGTGTTCGTGGCCATCGCCATTCTGCTTTTTGCCGGTTCGACCATCTTGAGCTGGTCGCTTTACGGCACGCGCTGCGCGGAATACCTTTTGGGCAAAAAGAGCCGCATTCCGTATCAGGTGCTTTTCGTGCTCTTTATCATCGCGGGCGCGACCATGGATCTTTCCTTCGCCTGGGACATTGCGGATACCCTCAACGGCCTGATGGCGATCCCCAACCTGATCGCGCTGCTCGGCCTTTCCGGCGTTGTCATCAAAACCACCAGGGAATACTTTGAGGATAAAAAGCGCGGCGCGCCGATTCCAAAAAAGGTATGAAAGAATAGCCCGGACCGCACAACGGCAGCATAACGGCGGGGCGCGAAGGGCATTGCAAAACGCCTTTCGCGCCACGACCGATGAAAAAACCCTCCCCCGGCGATGAATGGATTGCCGCGGGAGGGTTTTTGGCATACAAAAAAGGAACCGCCCGGCAAGGGGCGGCTCCAGTGTGCGCTTGGACAGGTTACCCGCTAAAGGGTTTTTGAGCTAATTCGAATCGTACTGGGAATTCGGATTAGTCGCGGGCCTTCTTCATCACGAAGGCCAGGGCGGCGGCGGCCACGATGGCGGCAGCGGTCAGAGCGATAGCGATGTCGGAAGCGAAATCGCCGGTCTCAGCGGGGACATCGTCCTCGATGACGTCTTCGCCTTCCTCGATCTCGTCAAGATCCTCATCGGGGAGATCTTCGTCGTCGGTCTCTTCGCCAACGTCGGGTTCCTCGTCGGGCTCAACGGGAACGACGGTGCCATTGTTGTAGGTGGCGGTCAGAACGTTGGCATCCGCACCTGCGGTGGTGAAGTACTTGTCCTCGAGCTTATAGGTGTAGTTGTCTGCGGTGCTGAAGCCGAAGTCGGCCAGCATGGTGTTCAGGCGGGCCAGCTCGGTGGCGTTGAAGGCGTCGGTGCCAATCTCGACGGCAGTGCCGTCGCCCAGGATGTAGCGGACGGTGCCGTCGGAAAGGACGGTGCGGAACACGCGGGCCTGATCATTGGCGGGAACGACGTTGGGAGCAGCCATAGCATTCACGCCGGTCTTATCGACCGTCTGAGCCGCAAGCTTGATCTTTTCAAGGCCGAGGGAGTAGCCAAGGCCTTCGACTTCCGCTTCATCAAGGTCCAAGAGGGAGGCAGCCCACCGGACGCTTTCGCTGTCAAGCTGCGCGACGGGGATAGCGGTGTAGTCGTCGGCCGTTTCGGCGGTCACGAGGTACACGCGGTAGCCGACCTTGAAGAGCTGATAGTAAGCGGGGCTGAGGCCGGTGGTGATGGTGGGATGCTTGACCAGAACGCCGGGGTCAACGGCACTAGCTTCTTCAACCTTCTGAACGAGATAGGTGCGACCGTTCTTCACAACGGCAATGACCTCGTCGTCTTCAAATTCGGTGCCGGCGATCTTGGAGGTCACGAGCTTGGCGAGGCCCTGATCGGTGATCTCGCCCTTGGTGATGCCGGTGAAGATGAAGGCATAGGAAGCCTTCGCCTGGGTGGTGACATCGGGGGTGAACAGCGCGATCGGATCACCCTTAACACCCGGAGCTTCAACAAAGTTGGCGGTGGAGGGGTCTCCGGCGGCGAGGTGAATCTTGAGGGTCAGGACGTTCTTGGTGGCCGGGGTGTCGCCCAGGGTGGCGCCGAAGGTTTCCGTAGTTAATACTCTGGAGTTGATGGCACTCACCAACTGCGAAAGAGGCACATGCAGCGCCTGCTGGCCGGCCATGGCGGAAACCGCGAAGTCAACCGTGTCAGAGGTGACGGTCAACACGGCGTCTTCAGCGGTATTCCAGTTCGGGTCAATGGCGTTGGCCGGAATCATGGGGTTCAACACGTCCATGGTGATGGCAAAGCGAATGACTTCGTTCTTTGCATAGGCCGCGCTAGTGTTGTCAGCCAAGGGGGCGTAAACACGCGCACCACCGACGATGGCGAGGTTATCTGTGACAAAGAAGCCGGTGATTACGAGGGGGGATTTGTCGGGCTTGATGGCTCCGCCGGTGCCGGGATTGAGAACGAACGCGAAGGACGCGAGCATGCTCAGAGCCAGAACCAGAGCCAGCACGATAGTGAGGGTCTTCTTCATGAGGGATTCTCCTTTCAAAAGAGAAAATATAAATTTGAGTCAGCAGTTCGCGGGGGCGCCTGCATTCCCATTCGCACAGCCTCATATTACCAGAGCTTGAAAAGGTTGTCAATTAAATATTACGAAAATGTTGCGGGAGTTTTGGAATTGTTAATATTTGGAACCCGGGCGGAAACGCGCCTGTTTTTCGGGGTTTTTTGCGATTTGCCCCGCGCGCTGTATTGAAAGTTTATACTGAATCACTCAACAAAACCGAAACATTTGCCGCGCCGGTGCTTTCCCGCGGTTTTTTGGCGGCCCGAGCCCCGGCGGGGCGGTTGCCAGGCCGATCAGCGCAAAACCAAAGCGGGGGTTTGATTCCGCAAAAGACTTTGCCCCGCCGCTTTGCGCCCGGCTGCCCGCGCGCCCCCAAAAAAAGAATCGGCCGGGGGGTTTTTCACCGCCGGCCGGTTTGTTCAATGGTCCGATTCGTCTCTTTCGGCATCCGCCTTTGTCCTGTGCACGGTTCCCCTTTTGTGGTGGGGCGGGGCGTAGATCGTATAAACCTTCAGCGGAATCTTCCCGGTGTTCACGACGTTGTGCCAGGTCCCCGCGGGAACAAGAATCACGGACCCGGGCCCGACGTTCGCGGTAACGTCCGAAGCTTCCCTGGTTCTGCCCATCATAACGGTTCCGCAGCCCTGCTCGACGCGCAGGAACTGATCCGTGTCTTCATGGCGCTCAAGACCGATATCGCTGCAAACGGGAATGCACATAACGGTAAGCTGCAGGTGTTCCCCGGTCCAAAGAGCGGTGCGAAAATTCGTGTTTTGCATTGTCGCCTGCTCAATATTCAAAACGGTGGGCCTGGGGCCATAATCTTCCAAACAGTACATGGCGGCCTCCTTTCAAGATCCAATAAAACATATTCCGATTGGCCGGATACGGTTCCGATTCGCCCCGAATGCCGCCCGTTTTGCATACCATCGGCCCGGGGCGGACCCTAAGCCGCTCCGCCGGGGCCCGCGCGGCGGAAGAAGCGGTTTTTTCCCCGCGCGTTCGGGCGTTTTGATCGGCGAACAGGGGTTTTCAAACCGCCGATCCCATCCCGCCCGCCGGGGCAAAAATATGGATAAAAGAAGGACGGATTCCCCGTTTTTTTATTGACGGGAAAAGGGAGATGTGATAAAATTAACAAAATGACCGACCGGTCAGTCATAGAGGGGGACGCATGAGAAAAGCAGATGAAGAAAAACGCGAAAGAATCCTGAAAGCCGCGATCGCGCTGTTTGCCGCCAGGGGTTTTGAAAACACTTCGGTGGCGGATATCGCCAATGAGGCCGATGTGGCCAAGGGAACGGTTTATCTGTATTTTCCCTCAAAAGACGCTTTGATCGACCAGGCCTACGCCCACTGCCACGAACAGGACGCGACGGCCTGCGCGGAAGGGCTGGACGGGGTCGGCGGAGCCACGGAGAAACTCTGCCTGCGCATGGAAAACGCGATCCGCTACGCCCTCGCCCATCCTGAGGAGGCGGCGATCGAGCGGATGTACCTTTCGCTGCCGTCGCGGTCCGCCGCGGGAACCAGCTACGTCCGGCAGCCGCTCCATTTTAAGGCGGTGGACGCCATCATGCGGCAGGGCGTGGCCAAGGGCGAGCTCAAAGACCTGCCCACGACGCTTCTGGGCGAGATTTTCTTTGCGATCGGCGCAGCCTTCTATTTTTACCTGATCGCCAATCCCAACCTGGCGGAGGACGCCGGGCTTTGGGAAAAAGCGTACCAGACCGTGCGCGACTGCCTTGCGCGCTAAAGAATCGGCCGCCCGCGGGCCTTGCCCGCTCGCAGATACAACCACAATACAAAAAACGCAGTGCAAACAGGAGGAGAGGTAATGAAAAAGACCATCAGGCTGCTCGCAGCGATCATCGCGCTGCTGATGCTGGCCGCGTGCGCGCCCCAGGCCTCTGTCCCGGACGCGTCGCCCGATCAGGCGGAGGCAACGCCAATCCCCGCACCACAAGCCCCAGAAGGCACAAAGTGGGACGAAGAAGTGAACCTGCTGGTCATCGGCGGCGGCGTCGCCGGGCTGACCAGCGCCATCGAGGCGGCCGACAACGGCCTGGACAAGATCCTCGTGGTCGAGAAACTGGCCGTGACCGGCGGCTCCGCCTTTGTTTCCGAAGGGATCCTGGGCGGATGGGAAACCCGGGTGACCAAGGCGCTGGGCCTGCACGTCGACCCGGCGGACATGTTCGCCGACCAGATGCGCGAAAAGGAGTACAACCTCGATCCCGCCCTCACCTGGCTGACCACCCTCAAGAGCGGCGAAACCATCGACTGGCTGATCGACGACCTGGGCATGGCGTTTAAGCCGGAGGTCATCACCAAGCCGGGCTACGGCAGCTTCCGGGTCATCCACATCGTCGAGGGCGGCGGCCCCGGCATGCGCGCGCCTTATGAAGCGGCGCTGGCGGCCCGCCCCCAGATCGAAGTGCGGACGGAAACCAAGGGCGTCGAGCTGATCGTTCAGGACGGAGCCGTGATCGGCGCCGTGGTGGAAGCCGGCGGCGCGACGAAGCGCATCGGCGCGAAGGCGGTGGTGCTGGCCACGGGCGGATACAATTCCAACCGCGAACTCATTGCCGCCGTGCACCCCGCAAACGCCGTGTTCCAATCCAGCCTGATGCCCGGTTCCACCGGCGACGGCCTGCTGATGGCCACCGCCGCGGGCGCGGGCGCCAACAATCTGGACCAGATCCAGTGCTACCTCAGGGAATACAACAACCCCGTGGGCCAAACGCCTTACCTGTACACGATCTATGTGGGCAGGGAAGGCAAACGCTTCATGGATGAAAAGCGCATCCCCCAGACCTATAACCAGGCCAACCGCGACGCCGTGATCCGGCAGTACGGCAAAGACGGCTGGGATTACTTCTGGGCGATCAACGACCAGGCGGCGATGGACGCTTTTGGCCTGCAAACCGCGGATTACCCCGGCCTTGTCAGCGCCGACACCCTGGACGAACTGGCCAAGATGATCGGCGTGGACGCCGAAGGGCTGAAGGCCACCGTTTCCGCCTGGAACGAGATGGCGGCCAATGAGAAAGACGCGGAATTCGGCCGCGCGGGCATGTGGAACAGGATCGAAACCGGCCCGTTCTACGCGCTGCAAACCACCTTCTTCTCCAGCGTGTGCCACGGCGGCATCACCAAGAACGACCGGTCCGAGGTGACCCGGCTCGACGGCTCCGCCATCCCCGGACTGTACGCGGCGGGCGAGGTGACCGCCACCACCAACTCCAACGGATACACGATCTCCGCCGCGATCACCTGGGGCCGCGTGGCCGCCCAAAGCGCAGCGGAATACATCGGCGGCGGCGCGCCCGAAAAGCTGTACAACGCGGGCACCTACACCGCTTCGGCCAAAGGCATGAAGGGCGACGTAATTGTGGGCGTGACGTTCAGCGACACCCAGATCACCAGGGTCGAGGTGACGAGCCAGCGCGAGACTTACGGCATCGGCTGCGGCCTGCCCACGGCGCCCGTGGAAGTCGTGCCCCGGCAGATCGTGCAGGAGCAGACCCTGGCTGTGGACGCCATCACCGGCGCGACCATTACCCGCGCGGCCATTCTCAGCGCCGTGGCGGACGCCGTGGCCCAGGCGGGCGGCGACGCCGAAGCGCTGAAAGCGGAAAGGCCCGTGGAAAAATCCGCGGATGAAACGGCGGAGGTGGACGTCGTCGTCGTCGGCGCGGGCGTTGCCGGCCTTGCCGCGGGGATCGAGGCCGCAAAGACCGGCGCGAAGGTGCTGATCGTCGAAAAACAGGGCGTTACCGGCGGCGCCACCGCCCGCAGCGGCGGCAAGCTGCTGGCCGCGGGCACCAAGTGGCAGGAAGCCCAAGGCATCAAGGATACCGCGAAACAGATGTTCGATTATCTCGCCGGCGTCGGCGGAGATCTGCTGGATCTGGAAAAGGTCAAGTCCTTCTGCGAAAGCGCCTATGAAGAGATGCTGTGGCTGGAGGAAATGGGCGTAAAGGTGCAGAACGTGGAGCCCATCCATACCTCCCTCAGCCCCTGGCGCGTGCACAACACCCTGGGCGGCGGCGGCATGACCGACGGCCACGGCGGCCAGATCACCGTGCCCATGACCGAAGAATACGCGGCGCTGGGCGGCGGCATCGCCTATGAAACCGCGGCGACCAGGCTGCTGACCGACGCTTCCGGCAAGGTCGTCGGACTGGAAGCGACCCGCAGGGACGGCAGCGTGCTGACGGTCAACGCGAAGAACGTCGTCCTCGCCACCGGCGGCTATGCCCAGAACCGCGAGATGATGGCCCGCTACCCCGCCGCCGGGAGCTACGGCACATCCGTGCCCGCCGGCAATGTTGGCGACGGTTTGGTGATGGCTTCGGCCGTCGGCGCGGACGTGTTCGACGCGCCCGCCACCCAGATCGTGTACGTCAGCTTCACCTGCGGCGTCGGCATCAACGAGGAAGCCGGCCTGATCGTGAACAATAAGGGCGCGCGCGTCGCCAACGAGTACACCTATCAGTACCACGTGGGCGACCAGATGGCCCAAACGGAAAGCAATCTGGGCTATTACATCGCCTGCGCAAACGATCCGAACCCCACCGTGCAGTACGGCCTGACCCTGGATTCGACCCCCAAGGCCGATTCCATCGAAGCCCTTGCCGCGCTGATCGAGGTGGACCCCGCCGCGCTCAAGGCGACGGTGGACCGCTACAATGAACTGTGCGCCAAAGGAAAGGACGACGACTTCGGCAAACCCGCCGAAAAAATGATCGCCCTGAATGGCCCGACCTACGCGGCCATCAAACTGAACCCCGCCGTGACCGTCACCTATGGCGGCCTGGTCACCGACCTGAGCTCCCGCGTGCTGCGGCCGGACGGCACGGCTGTGAACGGCTTGTATGCCGCCGGAGAAGTGGCGTTCACCGGCCTGTTCGGCACCGAATACCCCTGCTGCGGCATGGCGATCGGCTCCGCGCTCCACTTTGGGCGCATCGCCGGCCAGGAAGCGGCGAAGTAACCCAATTCAAACAGCTGTAAACCGCGAAGGGACGCCCGGCACTGCCCGGCGTCCCTTTCAATGATCGGCAACCCCTCCCCGGGGGTTTTGGTGGCCGCGGCCCTTAAAAGCCATGGAGAAACGGACGGCATGAGCCCAAAGTATGGATTCCGGCGCCCCGGCAGGGCTTGATGCCGCTTCGCCGACGGCCCCGCCAAGGTCTGCGAATCCGTATCTTATCGCTCTTGCTCTATCCCGTAATAAGGGCACCGGTCTAAGATGCACTCCCGATTTTTTTCAAAATACCCGCAGGGCCCGCGCGCGCAGGGCATATCGACGCCAAAGTGCGCTTTGGCAAAAGCCGCCGCAGTCTCGACCGCGGTGCGGCTGGTGCGCTTGCAGCAACGGGGGCCGCCGCACGCGGCGATCCCCTCCAGGCATTTGGCCGCAAGCTGCTGGGGAAGGTGCCATACCGCGGCGTTCAGGGGATTGGACCCCGCCACCACGCTGGCGAAGATGCCTGCTCCCGCCGCCGCGCCGCAGACGCCCCAATTGCCGCAGACGCCCCCCGGCACCCGGCCGCCGCGCTTCCACGCTTCCGCCAGCGCGGCGGGCAGATCCAGCGCGCCGCCGCAGTTGTGATACGCCGTAAGCAGCACACAGGGCACGATGCCGTGATGCTCCGGGCCGTGCAGATGCACGGGGGGCTGCCGAAAGACCGCCTCAAGCAAAGCCAGCGGGTCCTTCTCCCGGCTTGCGGCCAGAAACCGCAAAATCTCCGAGCCGGCGCAAATGTGGCAGGCGTCGCAAACATAGTGCCCGTCCTCGCATACGGCGTTGGCCAGGGAAACCTGACGGCAGATCCCGCAAGCCATCGGCTCGCTTTTTGCGCGATAAACGAGGGGCTTGCCGCAGATCATGCAGCCCGCGTTTTTTCCCGCCGGCGAACCGCGGCAGTCCGTTTTTGCCCCGGCCGGTTTGCCGGCGTTTTTCGATTGTGAGAATGTCTTGATCTTCAATTGCGGCCTCTTTCAACCGATTTTGAGGTATCCGGACAGGCCTGTCACCCGGATAGATACAATACTTCTGATTTTAGAGTATAATTTAATGCTGCGGCTGTCAATCCATGCAGCGCTGCTGTCCTTTCCCTTAAGCGGCAACAGACGTCCTCGGGCAGATCGCGGCGGATCGGCGCGGGGACGGGCCTAAAACCGAGCAAAAGCCAGGGGAAGCCCCCCGGCTCTTGTTTGCGATGAAATCAGCGGAACGAATGCCCCGTCGGCCGCAATGATTTGCCGGGGGGAGTTCGTACGCTTTGCTTTGGCGGAGCATAGCCTGCATCACTCAAACCGGCCCGTCACCTGGGCGGCCCTTGGCGCCTATGCCGGCGCGGTGCTGCGGCCGGGCTGGTTACGCGGATGCTTAACGGCGCGCGCTTTATTGAAGAGCTTCCCTCGCGGCTTTTTGCCGATGCTGCGGCCCGGGCGTGCCTCCGGCCGCGAACGCCGTTGCCGGTACGCCGGACCCGCCCGCGGCGGATATGCTGCACTGACCGCGCGCGAAAGACAAAAAAGAATAAGGGATGGATGAGAAAAAGCGCCCTTTTTAGAGCGCTCTTCCCGAACGCTTTGTTCTCATATAGCGGTAGATTCCTAAATACAGAATTGTTGGATGATGCCGCAGGTCATCACATCGGCCATCTGCAGCGCCTCCGCTTGGATGTCGTCGAATTTTTTGATGCTGCGTTCATATTGACCGGTCAGAATCTGTACGGCCTCGTCTTCTGTCATGCGCAAATGATCGAATAGCAGGTCTCGCCAAACACACTCGCTCCAGAAAGGATTGATACGGGATAGGAAGCGCGCGATGTCTTCGGCGTTGGCGTACCATTTCTTTCGCTGTTTTTCAACTTCTGCGGTATCGCCGGATTTGGCCGCATTGACCAATTGCGCCGCGATCAGAAGATGCTCGGCAAGAAGCTTTTCAAACCGCGTGGCCGTTTGCTCGCCATAAAACGGGCGAAACTCGTCGGCGAAATCACGCGGGTTTTTCAGCAGCCGTTTCGTCACAAACGGCAGATCCGGCAAGCAGAACGCAGTGCTGATGATAAAAAATCGGGTCCAAAGCACATGCTCGGTCCAAAGCCGTCTGTTCGTATCCGAAACCCGCAATTGTGCGCACGTCAGCCCGCCGCTCGTGGTGCGGGAAGATCCGGGAAGCATGATAGCCCTCCTTTGAGGCATATTTTTGTGCCTATAGAACGCAAGGACCCTTGCCAAATTCAAAAGCCCGAAAGCCCTGCGCTAAAATAATATATGGAAAAACAAATAGAGGCGTGCAAACGAACGCGCGCCGGAAAAACCCGAATTGCTTTCATCCGCCGGGTTTTTGCTGTATCCAAAGCTTTGCCACGCCGGCGAACTTTCTGTTCCAACAAGCATAAGCTATGAGCAAGGAGGGAGGACCATGAAAACCTGGCTTACCAGCATGATGACGAAAACCCCTCAAGAGGGGTTTGAACTGGCTATCAAATTATCGCAAAAAGCGGTGGAATACACCCAGCCGTCCGAAAGCATCCGGAAAAGGCTGCGCCCGAAGTATTCAAAGGACGCGGACAGCCTCATCCATGTTTCGCAGGTGGTGGCGACCAATTTCCAGACTGTGGCCGCCGCGAACCGATACTGGTCAAACAGCGCCGATCCCCCGCGGTGATTGCAAATCCCCAACGGATATTGCAGGCATCGTCCGAAACGGCCCGCGCCTTTTTGAAGGGAAGCCAACGGCCGCCCGCCAAAAAACATGCGCCCGCGCCAACAGCATAAAGCGAAGACCTGCCCTATGAATAAGGCAGGTCTTCTTTCATCGCTTGCAGATGATCCCGAACAATCCATTTATGAAGATGAGTAGTGGATGTTCGTATGTTAAGTTTTTTGGTGGAGCATAGCGGATTCGAACCGCTGACCTCATCGATGCGAACGATGCGCGCTACCAGCTGTGCTAATGCCCCTTGAATGGATCCGCAATCACCGGCTCGTTTTGCCTGCGAACCGAATCCCGGCCGGATGCGAATGCCCGATTGATCATCCGTTCCGCCGCCCTGCGATTGCGTCCGGGATGTATTATAACTCAGCCGGAAAGGAAAATCAAGAAGATTCGAACCGTTTTTTGCGCCCGGCGGGACCGGGGTTCCCGGCGCCGGTCCGGCAATGGGCAAAAGCAAAGGGCGGGTCGCTTGACAAGCTTTGTGTTGACAATCGCTGGGAAAACCCCTAATGTTGAAGTATCAGTTTTAGGAGGCAAACAGCATGCTGAAAGCTATTTTTGACAGACGGAGCATCCGGTCCTTTACGGATGAACCCATTGACAACGAAACGCTGACCTACCTTCTTCGCTGCGCGATTAAGGCGCCCACAGCGCATTACCTCCAGCCCTGGTATTTTGCCGCCGTTGCGAACAAGGCCTTGCTCAACGAGTTCGACGCGGATTTTCACAGGGTGTATAAAGACGCCCGCCCGGTCAGCAAAAAGCCGCTGAACGAGGATTACAGGCTGTTTTTCAACGCCCCCGCCGTGATCTTCGCCTATGTTGACACAAAAAAAAGCAATGATTTTTCCCGCCTGGACTGCGCGATGGCCATCGAAAACGTCGTTCTTGCGGCAACGGATCTGGATCTGGGCTCGGTGGTGAACGGGTATTCCATCATCATGCTGACGGAGTATCCTGAGCTGAACGAGAAATACAAAAAACTGTTCGGCGTGCCGGAAGGGTACGAGCCGGTGATTTCCGCGGCGATCGGCAGGCGAAAATCCGCTCCCCCCGATCCCAGGCCGAGGGACGAGAGCAAATTCCGGATCATAGAATAACGGCGCGGCAAAGAACGCGGCCGATGAACGGACAGCCCGGCAAAAGCCCCCGAAGCGTATCGCTTTGGGGGCTTTGTCATGGCTTTTTTGAATCAATCCGGGCCGGCGGATATGGCTAAATCCCCTGTTTCTATCAAAACCCGCGGTTTTGACGGATCGGCACGGAGCGCGGGACCGCGCGCACGGCTTTGCGGCGGGCGTTTGCACGGGGATGCCTTCATCGTTATAGGACCGGGGGTCAGGTGTGCGGATTGCCCGAAGCGGCGGGCAGCAAAAAAAGGAGCCTGCGAGAAGCAGGCTCCGGATTTCATCCTGGAACTGGCTGGATTAGTATGCCAGACCCTTGGAGGCAGCGAATTTCTTCCACTTGGAATCGTAGAAGAGGCCGTAGGCAACGCAGAGGACCCAGATCACAGCAGGCAGTGCAATGCTGGTGAACAGGTCGGGCGCGAATTTGCCAAACAGCGCGATGATCAGAGTGGACATCGCGATGGAGCCGGCGGGAATGTCGATATGGACATAGCCATAGCGGTAGAACAGGTCGGAAGAAAGGTCCGCCAGGTTGGCAGCCAGAGCGCCCCAGCCAAAGCCGTGGGCAACCGCGAGCAGAATGGCGTCGGGGTTGGTGGCCAGGTTGGGAATGAAGCCCAGCGCGGTGCAGACGGCGCAGCCGATAAAGTGCTGTGCGGGCACGGTGGGGAACAGCAGCACGAAGCCGCCGAAGCCGAAGCCGAGCACGCCCGCTGCGGGGGAGCCGGCCTGGAGCAGCAGGACCATGCCGATGCCGATGAAGGCGCCGTAAGCGGCGGGCCAGATGGCCTTGTCAATGCCGCGGCGCATACCGGCGTACCAGCCGCGTCCGCCCAGGGGGCTGAAACGGCCGCCGAGGGCCTTGTCTTCGTCCGGCACAACGCCGATGGCGGTCTTCTGGAAGATCACCTTGAAGAGAAGGGGAACGATGACGACGGAAGCAGCGATGGTGTCAAATCCGCCCAGGCCGATCTGAGCAAGCGCCCAGTTGGCAGCCCAGCCGAGAACGCCGGCGACGCCGCCGAGGAGCAGGACGTCGGGCTTCTGGAGCGCCATCAGGGAAGCAGCGGGGCCATTTCCGCCGCCGTTGTATCCCTTATAGTTGGCGTAGCCAGCGGCGACCGCGGCGGGCAGGAAGGTGGAGGCGGGGTTCAGCAGGGGGCTGAACGCAAAGCCGAGGGTGTTGACACCGAGCAGAGCGCCAAACAGGCAGGTGCCGGCGCAGATGATGAAGAACTGGACGCCGCCAAAACCGGCAGCGGCAAGACCGGCCACAAACGAGGCAACGAGATCAGCAATACTCATTTTAATCCTCCTGATCGAATGAAAGGCTGATTGTTCCAAGGATTTTGGAACAGCAACATCCCGTGTTATACCTCGGCTAATTAAGGAGTATGGCGGACAGAATGCGTCTTTCAGACGAAATCGCCGTTGCCGCTGCCGCCTTGGCCGGCTCAGTGCCTGGCGGATAAACCGTTCCTTGCCCCCACGGGAAAAGCAAAAAACCGGATACCCCACGCAATGGGCGGCTTTGGCGGCCAAGCGCAGATGCGCAGACGGCCGCGGGAGCGCAAGCGCTCCGTGAATCCGAAGGCTTAAGCAGGCTGGTGTCCGTTGGAATAGGGAGAATACGCCATCGAACACGGGCTCAAACCGACGGAGGAAACGGGGCAAAAACCCCGCCACGCGATGCCCTTGGATGCCCTTGGGCAAATTGCCTTTCGTGTCAAAACAATCCCGGGATGAATCAGGCCGGTCAAAGACCGTAAGCCAAGTTATGAAGAATTCCGTAATTGTGGATTCGCCCGGGCGAGGCGACGCTGAGACTCTTTGCTCCTGAGCAGCCGGACAAGGCACATGCCTCATCGGGTGAAAGATGCTGACGATCCGGTCACATTCCGAAACGCCGCAGAGGCTGTTGGTAACAATAAAGCGGGCTGTGACAATTGGACTGGATGAAGCTGTGGGGCCATCCGAACGCTCCCACGCTGAGATCATTGTAGTACGAATAGGGCCTTCCGTCAAGCACAAGTTAATATATTGCGCATGTAACATCTGGGTGTTCCGCGATGTGGGATTTGATAACAAATTGACGAAACAATTGCTCACAGCCTTTACGCATTCACAGATAGTTAATCTTTTTTTGCAGCAAATTGCGATCGCGGCCCACAGGCACGGCGGTCACGCCGATTTTGGAGCCATCCATTTGGCCGTTGGCAGATTTTTTGAATCTTTTCGCATTGAAAATGGAAAAAAGTTTAACTTGATCCTTTAACCTTGTTTTTGAATCGGTTAGGTACTATAATAAAAAACCGTAGTATTTATGCTGAAATGAAGGATCGATTTGGAGGAACTGCAATTGTACCAGATTTTGAAGCGCGAGCAACTGTCCCCCGGTGTTGTGCGGATGGTCGTGCACGCCCCCAGGGTGGCAAAAAAAGCGTTGCCCGGTCAGTTCATCATTTTGCGGGTGGACGAGGAAGGCGAGAGGATCCCGCTGACGATCTCGGATTACGACCGCGAAACCGGCGCGGTCGCCATTGTTTTTCAGGAAGTGGGCAAGACCACGAAGCTTTTGGGCGCAAAGCAGGCCGGGGATACCCTGCCCACCTTTGCCGGCCCTTTGGGAAAGCCGTCGCACCTTGAGGGGATCAAGAGCGCCGCGGTCATCGGCGGCGGCCTGGGGACCGCCATCGCCTACCCCCAGGCAAAGGCGCTGCACGAAGCGGGCGCCAGGGTGGACGTCATCGCGGGATTTCGGAACAAAGACCTCGTGATCCTGGAGAACGAGCTGAAACAGGCCGCCACCAACGTCTACATCACCACGGACGACGGCAGCAACGGCAACAAGGGCTTCGTGACGGACGTTTTAAAGGGCCTGCTGGAAAAGGGCGAGCAGTATGACGAGGTCATCGCCATCGGGCCTTTGCCCATGATGAAGTTCGTCAGCAAGCTGACCAAGGAATACGGGATCAAGACCACCGTTTCCATGAACCCGATCATGATCGACGGAACGGGTATGTGCGGCGGATGCAGGCTGAGTGTGGGCGGCGAAACGAAATTCGCCTGCGTGGACGGCCCGGATTTTGACGGCCACCTGGTCGATTTTGACGAGGCGATGCGCCGCAATTCGATGTATAAGCAAAAAGAGCGGGAAGCGGACTGCATGCTCATCAACAAGGAGGCGGACTAACATGCCAAATATGCAATCGGAAAAAACGCCCATGCCGGAGCAGGAGCCGTCCGTCCGTTCGGGCAATTTCCTTGAGGTCGCCAAAGGCTACACCGAGGAGCTGGCCCTGAACGAAGCCGGCCGCTGCCTCAACTGCAAGCATATGCCCTGCGTTTCCGGCTGCCCGGTCAACGTGCGGATCCCCGAGTTCATCGCCAAAATTGCGCAGAAGGACTATTCCGGCGCCGCGGCGGTCATCAAGTCCACAAACAGCCTGCCCGCCATCTGCGGCCGCGTCTGCCCCCAGGAAAGCCAGTGCGAAAGCAAGTGCGTCCGGGGGATCAAGGGCGAGCCCGTCGCCATCGGCCGGCTGGAGCGCTTTGCTGCGGATTACGCCATGGAGCGCGGAATCAAAACCGAGGAAAAAATCGAAAAGAACGGCCACAGGGTCGCCATCGTCGGCTCCGGCCCCGCCGGGCTGACCTGCGCGGGGGATCTTGCCCGCATGGGGTACGGCGTTCACATTTTCGAGGCGCTGCACACCCCCGGCGGCGTGCTGATGTACGGCATTCCCGAATTCCGCCTTCCCAAAGGGCTGGTGAAGCAGGAAATCGCCGCGGTCGCCGACCTTGGCGTCACCATCGAGACGGACGTCGTCGTCGGCCGGGCCCTTTCGATGGACGAGCTGTTCGAGGATGGGTTCGAGGCCGTGTTCATCGGCTCCGGCGCCGGGCTGCCCAGCTTTATGCACATGCCGGGCGAGAATTTGAACGGCGTTTATTCGGCCAACGAGTTTTTGACCCGCATCAACCTGATGAAGGCCTATGATTACCCCCGCGCGGACACGCCGGTCACCGTGGGCGAATCCGTGGCCGTGGTGGGAGGCGGGAACGTCGCGATGGACGCCGCCCGCTGCGCCAAGCGCCTGGGCGCGAAGGACGTGACCGTCGTCTACCGCCGGAGCGAGGCTGAAATGCCCGCCAGGGCGGAGGAAGTGCACCACGCCAAGGAGGAGGGGATCGTCTTCTCCATGCTGACCAACCCGGTCGAGGTGATCGGTGAGGAAGGCTGGGTGACCGGGCTGAAATGCGTGAAGATGGAGCTGGGCGAGCCGGACGCTTCGGGCAGAAGAAGGCCGGTAGAGATCGCCGGCAGCGAGCATGTGCTGAATGTGCAGACGGTGGTCATCGCCATCGGGAACATGCCGAACCCCCTGCTTCGGTCGACGACCCCGAACCTGGAAACCAACAAAAGGGGCGGTATCGTGACGGACGAGGAAACGGGGGCCACGAGCATTCCCGGCGTATTCGCGGGGGGCGACGCGGTCACCGGCGCGGCCACGGTCATTCTGGCCATGGGCGCGGGAAAGCGGGCCGCCAAGGGGATCGACGAATACATCCGGGGCAAAAAGTAAGCCCATAAAAAAACAAGGGACGCCGGCGTTTTGCGCCGGCGTCCCAGATTGTCGAAAAAACTTATTCCGTAGTTTCAGGGGCCGGAACCCCCGAGCTTCAACCAAAACTGACGACATGAGCCGAAATCTATGATTTCGGCTCTTCATCAAGGAATGATGCCGGCTGCGCCAACGACCCTGGCTTCAGTTTTGCCGTACCATTTCGGTCGGTCCTGACCGGGATTACCCTGGCCGAAATCTATGATTCCGGCACTTCATCAAGGATTGATGTCGGCTGCGCCGACGACCTTGCGCGAAGTGAAAAACCAGCCCTCAAAAAAGCCCGCAGGCCTTTTTGACGCTTCGGGACGCCGGCGTTTTGCGCCGGCGTCCTTTTTTTGATTCAGCGGCATGCACAACACGGCCTAAACCGCGTCTTTCGGCCATGTTGTGTTCTGCTTTACACGATCTTCTGTTGCCTCAGCAGCCGCACCAGCGGCATGGACAAAGTCGCCGTGATCGCCGCCGCAAGCATGCCGACCGCGAAGCGCACAAGGGCGCTGCCAAAAACATAGGCCACGGAAAAATAACCGTAAATCACGCTGTCCAGCCAGATGACGCCGGTGTTGAGCAGGGTGGTGGCGACCGCGGCGGCAATGCAGAACACATAGCACCAAACAGGGCGCTCTTCCAAAAACTGCCCGCGTTTTTTAAAGCTGACGGCCGCAAAGCCGATCACCAGAGCGCGGACCATGGGCGGAATGAGCCAAAGAATGGTGGTTGCGGTGAAGCCGTAGCTCAAAATCTGCATCAGCAGTTCGGAAACCAGGGCCACCGCCGCGGCGGGCAGCGGGCCAAAAGCCAGGGCGGCCACGGTGATGGGCAAGGATTCCAGGGTGATGTGAATATTCCCGATCGGGATGGTCAGCAGCGAAAGCAGCACGCAAAGCGCCGCCAGCACCGCAAGCTCAGTCAGCAGCTTCACTTTTGGGGTGGGAAAACGGGACATAAAAAATCGCCTCCTTCTTTTTGGGCAGTCCGTTATGGATCGCCGCACAGAGGGAGGACGCAGGACATCCCGGTATGCGGCAGCGGGATGCGGATCACATACTGCAGGCGTTTTGCCATTTGTCCGAAAAGCAACTCCCCGTCTTTTCGGCACTAAGGAGCGCAAGGCTCCAAACACATGTGATCCTACTCTGCCTTTGATGCGGATATTATATCTCTTTTTGGCCAAAACACAAGCGGAATCGCCTCATCAGCCGAATTTTTGCGCCGGAGCCAGACCGCGCAAAAACGCCCGCCTGCGATCGAACAGGCGGACGCCAGCTTGTCAAAAAAACCTATCCCGGGGTTCAGGGGCCGCAGCCCCTGAGGTTCAATCAAAACTGGCGACATGAGCGTCAGTTTTGCCGTGCTATTTCGGTCACTTGTGGCCGAAATTTCCTCGCGCGAAGCGAAAAGACAACCGGCGAAAAAGGCCCGCAGGCCTTTTTTGACGCCCTGAGGCCCGCCTGCGATCGAACAGGCGGGCGTTTTTGGAAGGGATCGGCCAAAGGGTTCCAGCCGGATCCGGTCAGATGACGTATTTTGGATTCTTCGCCGGCGCGGATTCCAGCTCTTTGCGCTTTTCATCGAATCCAGGCTTGCCCAAAAGGGCGTAAGTCGCCTGCTTTCCGCCCTCCACGCCCGGCTGGTCAAAGGCGTTGATGTTCAGCAGCTCGCCCGCGAAGGCGGTCATCACCTCCAGAAAATAAAGCAGCGCGCCCACGGTTTGGGGGGTGACACAGGGCAGCGTGATGGAAAAGCTCGGCCTGCCCGCCTTCATCAGGGCGTATTCCGTGGCCTGCTGCTCGGCCTTGATCAGCTCGTTCAGCGTGTGGCCGCAAAGGAAGGAAACGTCCGGAATGTGCGAAAAGCCTTCGGGGATTTCATAGCTTGCGCGGTAGCCGTCCACCCCCAGGAAGGTCACGACCTTGTCGAAGGGGCCTTCGACGTAAAGCTGGACCTGGCTGTGCTGGTCGGTGACGCCCAGAGCCTTGACCGGCGTCTGGCCGACAAAAACGTCCCTTCCCGAAAGGTCGTAGCGCTTGCCCAGGCTTTCCGCCCAGAGCTGGGCGTACCAGTCGGACAGATACTTCAAAGAATCGGCGTAGGGCATCATGACAGAGATGTTCTTCCCCCGCTTCATGGAAATAAACTGCAAAAGGGCGGCCATGTACGCGCCGTTTTTGCACACGTCCGGTTCGCGGCAAGCTTCGTCCATCCTTGCGGCGCCGCGAAGCAGGGCGGAAATATCGATCCCGCACACGGCGGCGGCCAGTAGGCCCACGGGGCAAAGTTCGGAAAAACGCCCGCCCACCCCGTCCGGCACAAAAAAGGTCTTCAGGCTGTGTTCCTTTGCGATTTTGATGAGGTTGCCCTTGCTTTCGTCCGTGGTGGCGATCACCCGGGAGGCAAAATCCCCGCCGCAATGCTTCTTCAAAAGGTCGAAGACGATCAGAAGCTGGGCCATGGTCTCGCTGGTGCTGCCGGATTTGGTGACGACGTTGAAGGCCGTGCGCTTGATGTCGATCACGTCCAAAAGGGCGGCCATGCGCTCGGGGTCCACATTGTCCTCCACAAAGAGCCGGGGGCCGCTGCGCTTTTCCTTCGGAAGATCGTTGTAATGCAGGTGGTTCAAAGCCTGTTGGACCGCGATGGGCCCAAGGGCGCTGCCGCCGATGCCGAGAACGACGAAATCGTCGAAATTCGCCCGGACGTATTCGGCGCATTCCTTGAGCTCCTCAACGATGTTCCCCTGGTTGTGGGGAAGTTCCCGCCATTTCATCAAAGGGCGCTTTTCCTCCATCGCCTTTGCCGCGGCTTTCGCCATGGGAAGATAGGATTCGAGCTCGTCTTCGGTGATGCCGTGTTCGCCGATGGCGCCGGCCGTCATATTGTTGAAATCAAGTCGCAAAAGGGCGGTTGTTTCCATTGGTTAAACTCCTTTCAGAAGCGGAATACCGTGTATTTTTCCATAATATACATTGTAGCAGTAAAACAAGTCGCGGGGAAGGGGAGAGCAAGTTGAAAAACAACAAGTGCAGATCTGGTTTGGGCCAGGTGATATTCTGGGGGCTGCTCGCGGTGGCGGCGGTGGCTTTGCTCTGGTTTATGCTGAGCAGGGACGGAGGCGGCCCCACGGGCACGCTTCGCCTCATGATTGTTGACGGAAGGACCGAACAGCCCCTTTCCGACTGCACGGTCATCGTGCCGGAAACCGGCTTTACCGCCATGACGGGGGAGGACGGCCGAACGGAGCCCTTCGCCCTGCCTGTAGAGCGCCCCGAGCCGAGAAACGGCATGGAGCAGCAGCAGTGGGGCGAGGTGACGCTGTTGATCTATAAGGACGGCTATATCCCCTATGCGCTGTTCCACACCCAGATCTGGGAAGGCGTGGACCGCAACGGTCCGAAGATCTACCTCTTCCCGGACGACGGGACCACCCAGGGCCAGGCCTATTCGGTCATCGAAGGGCCGGACAGGGCGTGGGTGAACGCCCTGGTGGAACGATACGATCCAAGGACGACGAATTCCGAATGACCGCGCGGGGAATATTCACGGATTAAAAGCCCGGCCGCACAAGCCGGGCTTTATTTTGTATTCCGCCGTGAAGGGGAAAATCCACGATTTTGGGATGCGGCAAAAAGGGTTATCCGGGTTCCGCGGGGGGCGCGCAGTTTTTGATCGCGCCGAGCAGGAAATCGAGCACATAGCCCTCCAGCCTGCCGGAATCGTCCTCAAAAGAGAGGGCGCGCATTTCCCGCATCAGCGAGGGCTTCTCAAAAAAGGCGAAGATCGCCCCGTTTGCCGCCCGGCTGACGGCCGCGGCCCAAACCGCGTTGCCGCTTTTTGAATAGGCGAGGATCAGCCGCGAAAGCTGGCCCTCGACCCGGTCGAAAAGCTCTTTGGGCAGAATCCCCTGGGCGATCGGGGGAAACGATTTGTCCTTTAAGGCGAGGTTGACACTGTTCTGGTTCCGGGGGTCAAAAACCAGGGAGATCTGCTTTGCCAGCAGCCGGGAAATCAGGAGAACCGCGGTCTCTTCGGTGGCTGCGCCGGCCTTGAAGGCCTGTTCGATCTCGCCGTAAACCTCTTCATAATACGCGTCGATCAACCTGGCCGTGTATTCCACAGCGGCTCTGCACAGATTCTCCTTCGAATCGAAATGAAAGGAAATGGCGGACTGCGAAACGCCCACCTGCTCCGTGATCATTCGGGTGGTGGTCGCTTCGTAGCCGTGCTGCGCGAAAAGCTTTCGGGCCGCGCGCAGGATCTGCTGTTTTGTAGAGGCGTTTTTGTCCTTCGAACCGCTCCTGTGCATGGAGATCACTTCCCTTAATACGGCAAGGGCCGGCTGATTTCCATTTATTCTATACGCAACCGCAGGATTTGGCAAGCGGTGGAGGCGGCTGCGGGCAAGGCGGGGCGGGCGCGAAGGGCGGCGGCGAAAGCGCGTCACGCGTCCGCCCAGGCCAGCAGGTTGCCCAAAGGAATCTCAAAGCCCAGAGATTTGTACATTTGAACGTCCGCATCCGCGCAGCCCACCCACAAGGATGTGATCCCCGTCCTTTTGCATTCGTTGATCACGGCGCTGACCAGCTTTCGCGCGACGCCCTTGCCGCGAAAGGCCGGCTCGACGTAGAAATCCTCGAAGATCCCGCCAAAGGCGCAATGAAAGGTGGAAAAAGTCCTGCAAAGGGAGCACATCCCGGCCAGGGTTTCGCCTTCCATGGCGGTGAAAAATTGGATATGCTCGTCCCGGACCGCCCGAAACAGGGATTCGATGTCTTCCCGATTCAGCGGTTCTTCGCCAATGGCGCGCTTATAGGCGTTCACCAGGCCGATGAACGGTTCCCCGTATTTCAGATCCAGCGTGTCGATAACCCAATCGCGGTCCTCCATTTTCTGCGTGTTCAGCGCCATTATACATGGGATAAAATCAAATTCCACGGTTTCTTTGCCAGGGGCGACGGCGTTTATCAGCGAATCCTGCCCGATCCGCATGAATCCGGGCATCCAGATCCTGGCGGGCTCAAATGAATCCGAACATTGACAAGTATCGCGTTGATAAAGTTCATATGATCTGGTACGCTCTTTTCATCTGACCAGGGAATCCGCAAAGTATTTTTGGAGATCGGAACCAATGAGCAGCATCTTCGCAAAAAACGCGCTGTCCGCCGGGCGCTTTGCCGGGCGGCGGCGGGGCATAGACGGCGGACGCGGGGGGGACTCGGGTCCGTTTTGCGTTTAAAACAAAGGAGAACAGCATGAAAAAGATCGCGATCATCATGGGCAGCGACAGCGATCTGCCCACCCTCGCCCCGGCGATAGACACCCTGAAAGAATTGGGGATCCCCTTTTGCGTGCGGGTGATTTCCGCCCACAGAACGCCACAAATCGCCGTGGATTTCGCCCAAAACGCGGAAAAAGAGGGCTTTGGCGCGCTGATCGCCGCCGCGGGCAAGGCGGCGCATTTGGCCGGGAGCTTGGCGGCGAACACCCTGCTGCCCGTCATCGGCATCCCGATTTCCGCCTCGAAGCTGGACGGGCTGGACGCCCTTTTATCCACCGTTCAGATGCCCGCGGGCATGCCCGTGGCTACGGTGGCCATCGACGGGACGAAAAACGCCGCGCTTTTAGCCGCCCAGATCCTCGCCGTATCCGACGGCCGCCTTTTTGAAAAGCTCAAAGCGCAGCGGAAAAAGCAGGGCGAAGCGGTGATCGCGAAGGATGAACAAATCAGCAGGGAATATTCGAATATATAAAGAATCTTTACGGGGGAATAAATAAAATGGAAAAGACAGTCCAGCTCTACGAGGGGAAGGCGAAAAAGGTCTTCGCCACCGCGGACCCGAAGCTCTGCATCGTGTCTTACAAGGACGACGCCACGGCCTTCAACGGCGAAAAGAAGGGGACCATCGCCGGCAAGGGCGCCATCAACAACCGCGTGACCAACCATTTGATGCGCATGCTGGAAAAAGAGGGCGTTCCCACCCATTTGGTAAAGGAGCTTTCCGAAAGGGAAACGCTGGTCAAAAAGGTGCGGATCGTCCCTTTGGAAGTGATCGTGCGCAACATCGCCGCGGGGTCGCTGAGCAAGCGCCTGGGCCTGCCTGAGGGCAAAAAGCTTTCCTCCACCGTTCTCGAGTACTGCTATAAGGACGACGCCCTGGGCGATCCCCTGGTGAACGAGTACCACATCCGCGCACTCAGCCTTGCGACGGATGACGAGCTGAAAAAAATCGCGGATTACGCGCTGAAGGTCAACCGGCTGCTCTCCGATTACCTTATGGACCTCGGCATCGAGCTGGTGGATTTCAAGCTGGAATTCGGCGTGACGGCGGACGGCGAACTGGTGCTGGCGGACGAGATCTCGCCGGACACCTGCCGTTTCTGGGATTCGGCGACCAAGAAAAAGCTGGACAAGGATCGCTTCCGCAGAGACCTCGGCGGCGTCGAGGACGCCTATCAGGAAATCCTTCGCCGTCTGCTCGGGGAATGAGCCATGTGTTTTGAAAAGCCGCACGAGGAGTGCGGGGTGTTCGGGATCTTTTCCGTTTCGAATTCGGACGTTGTGGCCCCGACCTACCTGGCCCTTTACGCGCTTCAGCACCGGGGGCAGGAAAGCTGCGGCATCGCCGTGAACGACGGCGGGGTGATCGCTTCCTACCGCGACGCGGGGCTGGTGAACGACGTTTTTACCGCGGAAGTGCTGCAAAAGCTGGGCAGGGGGAACATGGCCGTCGGCCATGTGCGCTACGGCACCACGGGCAACGAGCCGAGGCTCAACGCCCAGCCCATCGTGGTGAACCACGTCAAGGGCTGCATGGCCCTGGCCCACAACGGCAATTTGACCAACGACGGCGAGCTGCGGGAAGAGCTGGAGATGGCCGGCTCGATCTTCCACACCACCTCGGATTCCGAGGTGATCTCCTACATCATCACCAAGGAAAGGCTGACGGCCCCCTCTATCGAGCAGGCGGTCAACCGCGCCATGGAAAGGCTGAAAGGCGCCTATTCTTTGGTCATCATGTCTCCCAAAAAGCTGATCGCCGCCAGGGACCCTTTGGGCTTTCGCCCCCTTTGCATCGGCGAATTGAACGGGGGGTATGTCTTTTCTTCCGAAACCTGCGCCCTGACCAGCATCGGCGCGAAGTTTTTGCGGGACGTGGAGCCGGGCGAGATCGTCTATGTGGACGAAACCGGGCTGCACAGCATCCGCGACCACTGCCGCGAAGGCCAAAAAGCCCTTTGCGTGTTTGAGTTCATCTACTTTGCCCGGCCGGATTCCGTGCTGGACGGCAGCTCGGTGCATAACGCCCGGCTGCGGGCCGGTGCGTTTTTGGCCCTGGAGCATCCGGTCCAGGCGGACGTGGTGATCGGCGCGCCGGATTCGGGGATCGACGCGGCGATCGGCTATTCCCGCCAGTCCGGCATTCCCTACGGCATCGGGCTGATCAAAAACAAATACATCGGGCGCACCTTCATCCACCCGACCCAGAGCGGCCGGGAAAACCTGGTGCGCATCAAGCTGAACCCCGTCACCGCCACGGTGAAGGACAAGCGGGTCGTGCTGGTGGACGATTCCATCGTCCGGGGAACGACCTCCGCCCGGGTGGTCGCGCTTTTGCGCGAAGCCGGCGCAAAAGAGGTGCACATGCGCTCCTCCGCGCCCAAGTTCCTGTATCCCTGCTATTTCGGAACGGATATCGACTCCCAGGAAAACCTGATCTGCCACAACCACACCACGGAAGAAGTGACCAGAATGCTGGGCGTGGATTCTTTGGGCTTCCTCAGCCCGGAAAACGTCGTCAAGCTTGCGGAAAACACAAGAACGGGCTTTTGCGACGCGTGCTTCACCGGGAACTACCCCTGCGAATGCCCGAAATACACCGGGAAGAACAAATACGCCAGAAAGATCGGCGAAAGGGCGGAAAAAGAATGATTCCCAAAGGAAAAAGCGGGGAAAGGCTGGGGCGTGGAAGATGAAGAGTTTTTCCGAATCCTATAAAGAAGCCGGGGTGGACATCACCGCCGGCTACCGCGCGGTGGAGCTGATAAGTGCGCACGTCGAACAGACAAAAACCCCCGGCGTGCTTTCCGGTGTTGGCGGCTTCGGCGGCCTTTTCGCGCCGGATATCGCCGGGATGGAACGGCCGGTGCTGGTGAGCGGGACGGACGGCGTGGGCACCAAGCTCAAGCTGGCGTTTCTGATGGACAGGCACGATACCGTGGGGATCGACTGCGTGGCCATGTGCGTAAACGACGTATTATGCTGCGGCGCGACGCCGCTGTTTTTCCTGGATTACATCGCCTGCGGCAAAAACGTGCCCGAGCGCATCGCGGCGATCGTCTCCGGCGTGGCGGAAGGCTGCGTGCAGGCGGGCTGCGCGCTGATCGGCGGCGAAACGGCGGAAATGCCCGGCTTTTACCCGCCGGAGGAATACGACATCGCCGGCTTCGCCGTGGGCATGGTGGACGAGCCGAAGATTTTTGACAACTCCGCGATCCAAGCGGGGGACACGGTAATCGCGCTGCCCTCCTCCGGCCTGCATTCCAACGGCTATTCCCTGGTGCGCAAGGTATTTTACGTCGAGCGGCCGGGCGCGCTGGCCCGCTATGTGGACGAGCTGGGCTGCTCTTTGGGGGACGCGCTGCTAACGCCCACCCGGATCTACGCCAAAGCGATGAAGGCGCTGAAGGCCGCCGCAACCGTCAAGGCCGCGGCGCACATCACCGGCGGCGGGTTTTACGAGAACATCCCCAGGGCGCTGCCAAAGGGCATGACCGCCAGGATCGATAAAAGCGCCCTGCGTATCCCGGCGATTTTCGGCCTGCTGCAAAAGACCGGCGATATTTCCGAGCACGACATGTTCAACACCTTCAACATGGGCGTGGGCATGGCCGCGGTCGTCGCCGCGGATGAGGCGGACGCGGCCCTTCGCGCGCTGAAAGCCGCGGGCGAGGAAGCGTACGTCCTGGGTGAAATCACAAAAGGGGAGGAGGGCGTCCTCCTTTGAACAAAACGCGCATCGCGGTGCTGGTTTCCGGCGGGGGGACGAACCTTCAGGCGCTGATCGATTCGAACCTCAAAAACGGCGAGATCGCGCTGGTGCTTTCCAGCAATCCGGAAGCTTACGCGTTAAAAAGAGCGGAGCAGGCGGGCATTCCCGCGGCGGCGGTCAGCCGCAAGGATTGCCAGACGGCTGCGGAATTCGAGGAAAAGCTGCTGAAAAAGCTCAGGGAACACGGCGCGGAGCTGATCGTGCTCGCGGGGTTTATGTGCATCCTCAGCAAGGGATTCGTCGCCTCGTATCCGGATCGGATCGTGAACGTTCACCCCTCCCTGATCCCCTCCTTCTGCGGGCCGGGGTATTACGGGCTGAAGGTCCACGAAGCGGCCCTTGCCTGCGGCGTAAAGGTCACCGGAGCGACGGTGCACCTGGTCAACGAGGTGCCGGACGGCGGAAGGATCCTCCGGCAAAAAGCCGTGGAGGTTCAAGAAGGCGACACGCCAAAAACCCTGCAAAAACGGGTGATGGAGCAGGCGGAATGGGTGATCTTGCCCAAAGCCGTGGAAACGCTGGCCGAACGAATCGCAAAGGGGAAGCAGAAATGAAAACGATTACGGAATACCTGGGCAAAAACGCCTACCCCGGCCGGGGCGTCCTGATCGGCGCGACGCCGGAAGGGAAAGCGGCCCTCGCCTATTTCATCATGGGCAGAAGCGAAAACAGCAAGAACCGCGTTTTTGTGGCCGAGGGGAACGACCTTCGCACAAAGGCCTTCGACTCCGCGAAGATGAAGGACCCCAGCCTGATCATCTATTACCCCGTTCGCGAGCGCGGGGGCAGCACCATCGTGACCAACGGCGACCAGACAGACACGATTTTTGACTGCCTGAGCACCGGCGGCACCTTTGAGGACGCGCTCTTGACCCGCACCTTCGAGCCGGACGCGCCGAATTACACCCCGCGCATCTCGGGCCTGCTCGATCCAAACGGCGGGTACAGGCTCTCCGTCCTGAAAGCGGAGGAAAATGACCCGAACCGCGGCCTTCGCGCGTTTTATCAGTATGACCGACTGAACCCGGGAACCGCCCACCTCGTCCACACCTATTCGGGGGACGGGAACCCCCTTCCCCCTTTTTCCGGGGAGCCGGTCGCCGTGGCGGTTTTGGAGGATATCGACGTCTTCGCAAAGGAGATCTGGAACGCGCTGAACCCCGCATTCCGGGTTTCTCTCTTCGTGCGCTTCATCGGCAAGGACGGCGGGAAGGAAACGCGGATCATCAACGCCAACGGCTGACGGGGAGAGAGACGCCGGGGGCGCCGCCCCCAGACCCCCGCCAAGGGGCAAAGTGCCCCTTGGAACCCCATCATTATTTTATAAAGGGATCCAAGGGGCATTGCCCCTTGGCAGGGGCTTGGGGACAGAGTCCCCAACGTCCCTCCGCCTTAAAAAGGAGGAATCATGGCCAGCGAACTTTCGCTCAAATACGGCTGCAACCCCAACCAGAAGCCCGCAAGGGTTTTTGTGGAGCAGGGCGAGCTGCCCATCACCGTGGAAAACGGCAAACCGGGATACATCAATCTGCTGGACGCTTTGAACAGCTATCAGCTCGTCAAAGAGCTGAAGGCCGCGCTCGGTCTGCCCGCGGCGGCGTCCTTCAAGCACGTCAGCCCGGCCGGGGCGGCGGTGGCCGTGCCTATGGACGAAATTACGAAGCGCGTCTGCCGGGTGGAGGATCTGGAGCTTTCCACTTTAGCCACGGCGTACGCCCGGGCAAGAGGGGCGGACAGGATGTCCTCCTTCGGGGATTTCATCGCCCTTTCGGACGTGTGCGACGTTCCCACAGCCCAGCTGATCGCCCGGGAGGTGAGCGACGGCGTGATCGCCCCGGGTTATGAGCCGGCGGCTTTGGAGATCCTCAAAGGGAAGCGCAAGGGCGGTTATAACGTCATCACCATAGACCCGGACTATGCGCCGGACCCGATCGAAAGAAAGCAGGTGTTCGGCGTCACCTTCGAACAGGGCAGGAACGACCTTCTGATCGATGAAACCCTGCTGGAAAACGTGGTGACGGCGAACAAAACCATACCGGTAAGCGCGAAGCGGGACCTCATCGTCGCGCTGATCGCGCTGAAGTACACGCAGTCCAACTCCGTGTGCTACGCGGAAAACGGCCAGACCATCGGCGTGGGCGCGGGCCAGCAGAGCCGCATCCACTGCACCCGTTTGGCCGGGAACAAGGCGGATATTTTCCACCTGAGGAGCCACGAAAAAGCGCTGAACCTGCCCTTTATCGAAGGCCTCGGCAGGCCGGAGCGGGATAACGCGACAGACGTTTACATCTCCGACGAATGCGACGACGTGCTGGCGGAGGGCGCGTGGCAGCGGCTGTTCACAAGGAAGCCCGAACGACTGACGGCGGAGGAAAAACGCGCCTGGCTGGGCCGTTTTTCCGGCGTTTCTTTGGGCAGCGACGCCTTCTTCCCCTTTGGGGACAACGTCGAGCGCGCGAAAAAGAGCGGGGTCGCCTTCATCGCCCAGCCCGGCGGCTCGATCCGGGACGATTCCGTGATCCAAACCTGCGATAAATACGGCATCGCCATGGCGTTCACCGGAATGCGCCTGTTCCACCACTGATCCATAAAAGGAGCGCAGCATGAAACTTCTTGTAATCGGCGGCGGCGGCCGTGAGCACACGATCATCAGATCCCTGAAGAAGAACCCAATGGTCGAAAAGATTTTCTGCATGCCGGGCAACGGCGGGATCGTGGCGGACGCCGAATGTGTGAACATCGGCGCGAAGGACATTCCCGCGATCGTGGATTTCGCGGTGAAAAACCGGGTGGATTTCGCCGTGGTCGCGCCGGACGACCCGCTGGTCCTCGGCGCGGTGGACGAGCTGAACAAGGCGAACATCCCCTGCTTCGGCCCGAAAAAGGCGGCGGCGGCTATCGAGGGCAGCAAGGTTTTCGCCAAGGAACTGATGAAGAAATACGGCATCCCCACCGCGGATTTTGAAGTGTTCGACGACGCGGATAAAGCCCTTGCATACCTCAAAACCTGCGAATACCCCGCCGTGATCAAGGCGGACGGCCTGGCCCTGGGCAAGGGCGTGATCATCCCAAGCAGTTTTGAGGAAGCGAAAGAAGCGATCAAAACCATCATGGTGGACAGGGCTTTCGGCGAAAGCGGGGACCGCGTGGTCATCGAAAAGTGCCTTGTGGGGCCGGAAGTGTCCGTCCTTGCCTTTACGGACGGCAAAACGGTGGTCCCCATGGTTTCCTCCATGGACCACAAGCGCATCGGCGACGGGGACAAGGGCCCGAACACCGGCGGGATGGGCGCCGTCGCGCCCAATCCGTACTATACGGAAGAGATCGCAAAAGACTGCATGGCGCGCATTTTCCTGCCCACCATCAACGCGATGAACAAAGAGGGAAGGCCCTTCACAGGCTGCCTGTATTTCGGCCTGATGCTGACGGCGGACGGCCCGATGGTCATCGAATACAACTGCCGTTTCGGCGACCCGGAAACCCAGGTCGTGCTTCCTTTGATGGAAACGGACCTGCTATCCGCCATGCGGGCTACGGCAAACGGAACCCTGGCCGAAACCCCCGTGCGTTTTAAGGACGGCGCGGCCTGCTGCGTCGTGCTGGCCTCGAAGGGCTACCCGAAGGCGTATGAAAAAGGCAAGGAGATCGACCTGAACGGCGCGGACGGCTTGCCGGATGTGGACGTTTTCCACGCCGGGACCGCTTTGAAGGACAATAAGCTCGTCACCAGCGGGGGCAGGGTGCTGGGCGTCACCGCGACCGCGGCAACGCTGGAGCAGGCCGTCGAAAAGGCGTATTCCGCGGCCGGGCGCATCCGGTTTGACGGCGCGTATTGCAGAAAAGACATTGGCGCCAGAGCCCTTGCAGCCAAAAAAACGGTCTGACCCCGGAGGGAATATGGTATACAGGATTTTTGTTGAAAAAAAGCCGCCCTTCGCGGTGGAAGCCAGAGCCTTGAAGAGCGATTTGAAAACCGAGCTGGGCCTGCCCGTTGAAAGCCTGCGCATCCTCAACCGCTACGATGCGCAAGGGCTGGACGAGGGGCTTTTCGAAACCTGCAAAAAAACGGTCTTTTCCGAACCCCAGCTGGACGATATCTATGAAGAACTGGATGAGGGCGGCGCGTTTGCCTTCGCCGTGGAATATCTTCCCGGCCAGTTCGACCAGCGGGCGGATTCCGCGGCCCAGTGCATCCAGCTGATCTCCCGGGGGGAGCGCCCGACGGTGCGCACAGCCCGGGTGTTCCTCGTTTCCGGCGATCTGACGGAAGCGGACGTTGAGAAAATCAAGTCCTATGTGGTCAACCCCGTCGAAAGCCGGGAAGCGGCCATGGAAAAGCCCGCCGCGCTGGATATTTCCGCCCGCGAGCCAAAAGACATCCCGACGATAGAAGGCTTCACCGCCCTGCCGGACGACAAGGCCGAAGCGTTCGCAACATCCCGCGGGCTCGCCATGGACGGGGAGGACGTGCGCTTCTGCCGGGATTATTTCCGGTCGGAAGGCCGTAACCCGACCGTGACCGAGCTTCGGGTGATCGACACCTATTGGTCGGATCACTGCCGCCACACCACCTTTAACACACAGATCACCGACGCCGCCTTTGAGGACGAGCGCGCCAAGGCCGCATATGACCGGTACCTCGCCATCCGAAAAGAGCTGGGCGTCAAAAAGCCCGTTACCCTGATGGATCTCGCCACCATCGCGGCGAAATACCACAAAAAAACGGGCAGGCTGACCGATTTGGACGAATCGGAGGAAATCAACGCCTGCACCGTCAAAATCAAGGTTAAAATCGACGGAAAAGAGGAGGATTACCTGCTCCTTTTCAAGAACGAGACCCATAACCACCCGACGGAGATCGAGCCCTTCGGCGGCGCGGCGACCTGCATCGGCGGCGCGATCCGGGACCCCCTTTCCGGCAGGGGATACGTTTATCAGGCCATGCGCATCACCGGCGGCGGCGACCCGACCCGGCCCTATTCCGAAACCCTGCCCAACAAGCTGCCCCAGAAAAAACTGCTGACCACGGCCGCGGCGGGCTATTCCTCCTACGGCAACCAGATCGGCCTTGCCACCGGACTGGTAGACGAGATTTATCACCCCGGTTACGTCGCAAAGCACATGGAACTGGGCGCGGTGATCGCCGCGGCCCCGGCCGCCCATGTGCGAAGGGAGGTTCCGGCTCCGGGCGACGCGGTGGTGCTGATCGGCGGGCGCACGGGCAGGGACGGCTGCGGCGGCGCGACGGGCTCGTCCAAATCCCACGGCGCGCATTCCCTTGCCGAATGCGGCGCGGAAGTGCAAAAAGGCAACGCGCCGGAGGAACGCAAGCTCCAGCGGCTGTTCCGGGACCCAAAGGCGGCGGCGATGATCAAGCGCTGCAACGATTTTGGCGCGGGGGGCGTTTCCGTGGCCATCGGCGAGCTGGCGGAGGGCCTTTCGGTCGACCTTGACCTGGTGAAAAAAAAGTACGACGGCCTGGACGGCACCGAGCTCGCGATCAGCGAATCCCAGGAGCGCATGGCCGTGGTGCTGGACCCGAAGGACGTGGAAGCCTTCCTCGCCTTGGCGAAGGGCGAAAACCTGGAAGCCGCCGTGGTCGCGAGGGTCACGGAGGAACCGCGCCTCGTCATGCGCTGGCGGGGAAAAACGATCGTGGACCTCAGCCGGGAATTCCTGGACACCAACGGCGCGAAAAAGCGGGCAAAGGCCCTGGTTTTGGCGCCGAAACAGACAGACGCGCTTCCCTTTGACGGCAATTTGAGAACCAGCCTGACGGCCCTGGTTTCCGATCTGAACGTGTGCGGCAAGCGCGGCCTTTGTGAGCGGTTCGATTCCACCATCGGCGCGGGGACGGTGCTGATGCCCTTCGGCGGCAGGTTCCAGACGACGCCGGTCCAGGCCATGGCGGCGAAAATCCCGGTGCTTGAAGGCGAAACGGACGACTGCTCGGTCATGAGCTGGGCGTATGACCCCCGTCTGACCCTTGCGGACCCATTTTCTGGGGCGCATGCTGCGGTTGTCGAGTCCGTCGCGAAGATCGTGGCGGCGGGCGCGGACCACAAAAAAGCCCATTTGACGTTCCAGGAATATTTCGAGCGGCTCCGGGACGAGCCTTCGCGCTGGGGCAAGCCGCTCGCGGCCCTGCTCGGCGCTTTTTCAGCCCAGCTTGAGCTCGGCCTTTGTGCCATCGGCGGCAAGGATTCCATGAGCGGCTCGTTTATCGATCTGGACGTTCCGCCCACCCTCGTTTCCTTCGCCGTTTCGACGGCGGAGGCGAAGGATGTGATTTCCCCGGAATTCAAGGGCGCGGGGCACGGCGTCGTGCTGCTCGCGCCGGATGATGCGGGCTTCCTTCCGCTGTTCGACAGGGTAGCTGAACTGATCCGGGGCAAAAAAGTCCTGTCCGCCTGGGCGGTTACCCACGGCGGGATTGCCGAGGGGCTGTTCAAAATGGCCCTGGGCAACCGCATCGGCCTTGCGTTCGATCCGGGCTTTGACAAGAAGGACGCTTTTTCCCGTGTCCCGGGCGGCTTCATTCTGGAGCTTGCGGAAGGGGAGCGGGCGGAAGGTGCGAAGTTCATCGGCCGCACGATCCCGGAATACCGCTTTATCTGCGGGGAGGAAAACATCGACCTTTTTGAAATGGAAGCCGCCTATTCAGGCAGGCTGGAAGGGGTATACCCCACCAAAGCCGGAGCGGGGGAAGAACAGGCGGAGCCCTTCTCCTTTTGCGCGGATGCCTGGCCAAAGCCGGGCGTGTCCGTTGCGAGGCCCCGGGCGCTGATCCCCGTTTTCCCCGGCACGAACTGCGAGTACGACACCGCAAGGGCCTTCGAAAAAGCGGGAGCAAAGCCGGAAATTTTCGTGGTGAACAACCTGACCTCTCTGGGCGTGGAGCGAAGCGCCGCCGCCTTTGCAAAGCTGCTGAAAAGCAGCCAAATCCTCTTTTTGCCCGGCGGTTTTTCCGGCGGGGACGAACCGGAGGGCTCCGGCAAGTTCATCACGGCGTTTCTGCGCAACCCGCTGATTGCGGACGGAATCGCGGATTTGCTGGAAAAGAGGGACGGCCTGATCGGCGGCATCTGCAACGGCTTCCAGGCCCTGATCAAGCTCGGCCTTGTGCCTTACGGGCGGATCATCGAGCCGGATGAAAACAGCCCGACGCTGACCTTCAACACCATCGGCCGCCACCAGTCAAGGCTGGTGCGCACCCGCATCGCCTCGAACAAATCCCCCTGGCTGATGCGCGCGAAGGTGGGGGACGTTCACCTTGTGCCCGTATCCCACGGGGAGGGGCGGTTCATCGCGTCAAAGGCGCTGATCGACGTTCTGGCGCAAAACGGCCAGATCGCCGCCCAGTATTGTGACGAATCCGGCAACGTCTCGATGGAAAGCTCCGTCAACCCGAACGGTTCGGCCGGCTCGATCGAGGGAATCACCTCTTTGGACGGCCGGGTCTTCGGCAAAATGGGCCACAGCGAGCGCACCGGCAAAAACCTTTACAAAAATGTGCCCGGGAACACGGAAAACGGCATGTTCCGGGGCGCGGTCGATTATTTCAGGTGAGGACGATATGAGCAAAGACCGTTACGAATCCCCTCTTTCCTCCCGCTACGCGTCGGACGAGATGCAGTTTTTGTTTTCCGCCCAGCACAAATTTTCCACCTGGAGAAAGCTCTGGGTGATCCTGGCGGAAAGCGAGATGGAGCTGGGCCTGCCCATTACCAGGGAGCAGGTTGCGGAGCTCGCCGCCCGCACGGAGGATATCGACTTCGAAAAAGCGGCGGAATACGAGCGCAGACTGCGGCACGACGTGATGGCCCACGTCCACGCCTACGGCGACGCCTGCCCGAAAGCCCGGCCGATCCTCCACCTTGGGGCGACCTCCTGCTATGTGGGGGACAATACGGACATCCTGATCCTGAAGGACGCGCTGACGCTCCTCCGGCAAAAAGTCGCTGCCGTGGCAAAGACCCTCTGCGTCTTCGCGCAAAAATACGCGGCGCTGCCCACCCTGGCCTTCACCCATTTCCAGCCCGCCCAGCCCACCACCGTGGGCAAGCGGGCGGCGCTCTGGGTAAACGACCTTCTTTTTGACCTTGAGGAGCTGGATTTCGTGCTCTCAACCTTAAAACCCCTGGGCAGCAAAGGGACCACCGGCACCCAGGCGAGCTTTCTGGAGCTTTTTGAAGGGGATTATGAAAAGGTCAAAAAACTGGATCTGCTGGTCACGCAGAAGATGGGCTTTGACGCCCCCGTGGCCGTCTCCGGCCAGACGTATTCCAGAAAGACGGATTCGCGGGCGCTGAACGTCCTTTCCCAGATCGCCCAGAGCGCGGCGAAGTTCAGCAACGACCTCCGCCTCCTCGCCCATATGAAAGAGGTGGAGGAGCCCTTCGAAAAGGAGCAGGTCGGCTCCTCGGCGATGGCGTATAAGCGGAACCCCATGCGCAGCGAGCGCATGGCCAGCCTTGCGCGGTACGTGATGACGGACGCGCAAAACGCCGCCTTTACCGCCGCTTCCCAGTGGTTCGAACGGACGCTGGACGATTCGGCGAACAAGCGGATCGCCGTGGCGGAAGCCTTTTTGGCGGCGGACGCGGTGCTCTCCCTGTATCAGAACATCGCTTCCGGCCTGGTGGTCTACGAAAAGGTGATCGCCGCCAACCTTGCGGCGGAGCTGCCCTTCATGGCCACGGAAAATATCCTGATGGACGCGGTCAAGGCCGGCGGGGACAGGCAGGCCCTGCACGAGCGCATCCGGCTGCACAGCCTGGAAGCCGCCCGGATGGTCAAGGAGGAAGGCAGGCCGAACGACCTTGCGGCGCGGATCGCAAGGGACGAGGCCTTCGGCATGACCGAAGCCGAGATCCAAAACAGCCTGAAGCCGGAAAACTTCATCGGCTGCGCGGCCATGCAGACCAGAGAATTCATCGAAAGCGCCGCGCTGCCCATGCTTTCGAAGTATGAAGCCCCGGCGCGGGAGGCAAAGGTCAACCTGTGATTGCCCAAAAAAAGAACGGCTCATCAGAAGCCGTTCTTTTTTTGCTGTTTTCGCTTTTCCTCCGGATTAAACCTCCGTCGCCAAAGCGAGCACGATCTCCTTTGTGGTTTTGAGGTCGTCGATGGCGATCTGCTCCGAAACGCTGTGAACGTTTGCCATGCCCGTGCCGATGTTGACGGCGGCGATGCCGTTGGCGTTCAGCCAGGTCGCGTCCGACCCGCCGAAGGTGCGCTCTGCGCGGACGGGGATGCCCAGGCGCTCGTAAATGTTGAAAAGCCGCCGGATGATCCCGCTTTCCTCGGGGACGAAAAGCACGTCCGAATGGCGCTGCTGCTCCATGGTGTAGGAAGCGCCGAACTTGTCGCACGCGGCGGAAAGGGCGCGTTCGATGAAGAGGATGTGGCCCTCCAGGGTGCCTTCCTCAAAGGAACGGACATCCATCTGGAAGGTCGCCCTGTCCGGGACGATGTTGTACTTCCCCGGGGCCAGCAGGTTCGCGACGTTGACGGTGGAATCCTCGTCCACATTGCCGCAGGGAATGGCGGCGATGGCGTCCGCCGCGACCTTGATGGCGTTGATGCCGCTTTTCGGGTCCATGGCGGCGTGGGCGGCCCTGCCCTCGATGCAGACGGAAAGCACCACCATGGCGGGCGCGCGGTTCACGATGCAGCCGGCCATAGAGCTGTCCAGCACCACGGCTTCCTTCGCGCTGATCTTCGAATAATCGGCGTGCTTGGAGCCGAGCAGCCCAACCTCCTCGCAGACGGTGAACAGCACTTCCACCGGGCGGTGGGGGAGGTTGTGCTCCGCGATCTCGTGCAGGGTTTCCATCACGGCGGCCACGCCGGATTTATCGTCCGCGCCCAGCACCGTGTCCCCGGCGGAACGGATGACCCCGTCCCCGATCACGGGGCGGATGCCCCTGCCCGGTGTAACGGTGTCCAGATGGGCGCAAAAAAGCAGCGGTTCGCCCGTCCCTTCCAGCTTTGCGATGATGTTGTACCCGTCCGAGCCGCAGGGCGGGCCGACGCGGTCGATAGTAACGGCCAGCCCGAGGGCCTTCAGCTCGTCCTCGATGAGCTTGCAGAAGGGAAGTTCGCAGCGGGATTCGCTGTCGCAGGAAACGTATCTCAAAAATCGTTCAACAAGTCGGTCTTCGGTCATGTTAGCCTCCGCTAATATTTCTTGTTTCGCACCACCAAGCATAGCACACGGCCCCGGGTCTGTCCATACATCGGGTTTACCCTCTGCACAAAAAGGAAGTGGCAGGCGCGCCGCCAAAAACACGAAAGCGGGCGGTTTTTTGCCCTGCCGCGGTCATTCATGATGCCTGCGGTTCGGTTTTTTTGGGGAACCAGCCTTTTTCCGCGCGCTTTGCCTGTTCCTTCAGCCCGCCGATGCTCCAAAGGCCGCCGCGCCCGGCGGCGCCCAAAAGGCAGGGAAGGACCGTGTTCCCAACGGGCAGCGAAGAAGCCGGCGTCAGGAACCCCGCAGCCAGAAAAACAGGCCGGCTCCTTGCCGAAAAGTAATATTCGCACTTGATCACGATGGGGTGGAACACCCAAATGACGACAAAAGAACAGGCCGCGATGACAATACCGGTAAAGTGCATGCTTCGGTCAACTTGCTTTCGTTTGATAACTATGGTTGTCCCCAAAATAGAACAAGAAGCGGGCAAAAAGCGCCGCATCCCGCGGAATACCCGCAAAATACCGCCCCGAACAGGCGGATCACCGCCCGAAAAGCCGGGGCTTAAGCCGCTGGATATAGTATTCGAGAAACAGCCCGAAAAAGAAGTCCGCGGCAAGGAACGCGATCTGCAAAGCGACCGCCGCCGCGGCCCAAAGAAGGGGCTTCATTTCCAGGGGAAACAGCGCGGCCGGGGCGACGCCGAAAACGTTCGCCAGCAGGAATCCCCACAAAAGGACCCCCGCGTCAAAGCAGAGCAAAAGCAGCAGCTTGCCGAAAAAACGGTTCAGGGGGGAAAACACATCCCGCAGCACCGCGTACCAGGCCAAAAAGCAGGCATAGGGCAGGATCGCGATCTTGTTCGGCAGCAAAAGCAGGGCGACGCCGCAGGCCGCGGCGGAGCAGAGGGCGGCCAGCCCCCGCCTGCCCTCGGCGACGGCGGTGGCGGGAAGGAAGGCGGCGATAAAGTAAAAGCCCAGCCTTCCGGCGGGCAGATAAGCGGCGGCAATTAGGCACACGACGGAAAGCGCCGCCAGTATGCCCCCAAAAGCCGCCCGTTGTGCAGGAGATTTCGCGTTCATGCCATGCCCTCAGCAGCAGCGGATAAAATCGCCGCCCAGCATTTCGCAGCAGCAGTCCAGGCACCAAAGGGTCTGGCACACCTGGCACATATCCGCCCCGCCCCTTCGCTGCACGCCGTAGGACTGATAGGAACGGGTCAGCGCCTCGTAGGCGTTGCGGTATTCGGTATTGCTCGGGTCCATGCTCGCCGCGCGGCCCAGGGAATCCCGCGCCGCGTCGTAAGCGCCCCGGCGCATCTTGATGATGCCGTTGAGGTAAAACCACTCGGCGTTCTGCACGGGGATGCCCCGCAGCACGGCTTCCGCGGCGTTGACGTTGTTCGCGGAAAGGAACTGGCGCACCCGGACGAAATCCGACGCGTACTCGCCGGAATAACCGGTGGAGCCGCCGGAATAGCGGGCGTTCCCGGAAGAGCTTTTCGAGCCCTTCTGGTAGCCGGCTTCCCGCCTGGTCAATACATCATATGCTTCGTTTATCTCTTTAAGCTTTTCCGCCGCAAGATCGGAAAGCGGATTGTTGACATATTGATCCGGGTGGTATTTTTTAACAAGATCCCGGTACGCCCGGCGGATCTCGTCTTCGCCGGCGCCTTCGCGCAGGCCCAGAATCTCGTATGCTTGGCTGGGGCTCATGTTTCCTCCTGTGTGTCGGCACGGCGGCAGACAGCTTCGCTGGCTGCAATTGTACCATGTTCTTCGTTCTTTGAACATTGCGCCGGATCATATTTTGCAAGCAGCTTTCGCGTCCGCAAAGCCGCGCCGTCGACGAGGGTGTTCTCCACGATCGGGGTCAGGGGACCTTCCGGCAAAAAGGGGAGCGCCGTCGAGGCCTCGCCCAGCGAGTGAAGCAGGTTGAATTCCACTCGCTCCTTTTGCAGCTTCGCCGCGGCGGCGGAGCCGAATTTTCGGATCAGAACGTTGTAATTGCCCCGCTTTTCATCCTTTTCCAGGTCGTCCCAGGCGTCCAGCAGGTAAACCCAGCGCCCGATGTTTTTGCCCATCCACAAAAGGGGTTCCCTTGCGCTTTTTTGCCCGGGGATCCCCGCGAACACGGCCTCCATCACCTGGGCAAAGGCCAGGGCCGGCTCGTCGATGCTGTCGCACCCGTCCCGCTCAAGGGAGGCTAGCCTGTCCATCCCCGATTCGATGGCCGGAAGGACGGGCAAAAGCCGGGGAACCGCCCGCCGGCAAGCCTTCCCGAGGGCAAGGGCGCCCAGCGCGCCGCGGACGGGGTGGTCGTCCCTCTTATCGTCCTCGCACTTTTTTTTGGAGAGGAGGGCGTTGGCGTCCGCCGCGTAATCCGCCCATTCGCCTTTGGAAACGTTGACGCGCTTATACGGCTTGAAGGGGCAATGGGAACACGCGACGGGAACAAGCGGGGCCAGGCTCGCCCCGAGGACGGACAAAAAAGCGGAATCATAGGTCAAAGTCGCGCAGGAAATCAGCGAGCACCGTTTGCGCAAAGAAAAGCAAACGCCGCAGTAATGGGCGCGGTAAACTTCATATTCCCTTACCCTTAATTCGCCTTTTTCCGGCGTCAGGTAACCGAACATCGCAACGAAAACCTCCGCATTTACCGATACATTGTACTAAATGCCGGTTCATACCGCAAGAAAAAGCGGCCCAATACCGTCTTTTGGGTCATTGGGACCGCTTTTTCCTGCGCGCGTCAGTCAAAGATGCGCCAGGCGCAGATGAAGTTGCGCTTCCACCAGTTGGACTGGAAGCCCCTTTGAACGACCTTGCCGTTGCTGGAGGAGGCGTCGATGATCTGGGTGCTGCTGACGGCGATGGCCACGTGGCCCTTGACGACGATGATGTCCCCGGCGCGGATATCGCTGAAACTGGTGATCTTCGTGTATTTGCCGATGGTGCGCCAGCCGTAGGAGGTCAGATAGCTCTGCCTCACGCCGGATTGGTTCAGGCACCAGTAAACGAAGCCGGAACAGTCGAACTTGCCCGGGCCCTTCCCGCCGGTGACGTACTTGGTTCCCAGCTTGGTCTTCGCGACCTCGATGAGCTTCTGCACGCCGGAGGAGGTGGACCCCGACCCGCCGGAGGACCCGCCGGAAGACCCGCCGGAGGACCCGCCGGAAGATACCGGGCTGCCCGCCTTGACGCCGCCGCTGCCCGTCAGGGCGCCCATCGTCTTTTTGCCGACGTCGCCGTCGACGCCCAGGCCGTTGTTTTTCTGGAAGAGCTTGACGGCGGCCTCGGTGATCTCGCCGAAATAGCCGGTGACATGGCCCTTCTTGAGGTAATTATACTGATAGAGCAGATTCTGGACCCGGGTGACGGCGTCGCCGCTGTCCCCCAGGGAGATCGCGTTCGGCCGCGCGCCGGAGGAATCGATGGCCTTTCTTGTGGAGGGGCCGAGGTAACCGTCCACCACCAGGCCGTTCCGGCTCTGGAACTGGCGGATGGCGGCCAGGGTGTCCCTGCCGTATTTGCCGTCCGGCTCGGTGGTCAAATAACCGAGGTTCTTGAGCTTCTGCTGGTATTTTTTGACGGCGTCGCTCTCTTCGCCATAGGAGTAATAGTTCGGGGTTACCGAATCGGAATAGAGCAGGTTGAACGTCTCCGCGCCGACCTTCCCGTCCACCTTGATCTTGTTCAGTTCCTGGAGCTTTTTGATGGCCTCTTCCGTGATATCGCCAAAAAAGCCCGTAACCTGGCCGGAGGAGGAGAGGTAGCCCAGCTCGTAAAGGCGCTGCTGGACTTCCTTGACGTCGTCCCCCGAAGTGCCGTTCATCAGGGCGTAATGCTGGGCGTTTTCCGCCATGATCGCGTCCCAGGTGAGCTGGCCGACGATGCCGTCCTGGTCCAGGCTGTGCTGGCGCTGGAAGCGGAGGACGGCGGTTTTTGTCATGGAGCCGAAATATTCCGTCGTTTCATCCGAATCCATATAGCCGAGCTCCATCAGCCTGGCTTGCAGTTCGGAGATCCGCTCGTCCGTCATGCCGTATTTGAGCTTCAGCTCGGGTTCCGGGGTAGGCGTGGGGGGAAGCGTGGGGGAAGGCGAGGGGGTGGGTTCCGTTTCCAGATCAGGGGAAGGCGAGGGGTTTAAAATGCCGGGGAAAAACCCGCCATCCGTCGAAGAAGGCGGGGTGGCGGAAGGATCATCCTCCCCGCCGGGGGTCGGCGTTTCGGACACGCCGGCAGAAACCCCGGCGCCCACAGCCCCCGCGCCGGGAGCGGCGAGTATGACGATAAACAGGACCACCGCCAGCGCGCCAGCGCCCAAAGCCCAGATGACCCGGGTGTTTCCCTTTTTGGCCTTGCGCGACAAACGGCGGAAAAAGCGCGCCGCGCTTTTCACCAGTGAAAGCGCCAGCTCGCCCAAAACGCGGAAAAAAGAAGCGATGCTGCCTAAAACCTTCCTCATAAAGCACCCTTTCGGAGCGTATTCATCGGCTGTTTTGAAAAGTATACCGCAAAAATATGACGAGAGTTTGAACTGACGAATGAGAAAAACTGCAAGAGCGGGGGCTCCGACGAAATAAGGCATAAAAAGCGCCGGTTTGCCGGTGCGCAAAAGAGCCTGAAGCGCCCGCAAAATAAAAAAACGGAACCACCCGGCAAAAATCCCGCCCGCGCCAAACGCCGGGCGGCTTGCGGCCAACACAAAAAAAGCGGCCGAGCCGCTTTTTTGATGCCCAATTCGGTTAGGAGATTACTCGCCGACCTTCACGAGCTGCTTGCCGTCGTAATAACCGCAAGCCTTGCATACGCGATGAGCGAGCTTCATCTTATGGCACTGCGGGCATTCGACGATGCCGGGGGCCGACAGTTTCCAGGTGCTCGCCCTGCGGGCGTCGCGCCTTGCCTTGGAAGTTTTTCTCTTGGGAACCGCCATTTGTTACACCTCCTCGTCATCATCGTTCAAAAGCGCGGACAACGCGGCCAGCCTTGGATCGGCCAAAGGGGCGCCTCCGCACGAACAATGCGAATTTATATTGAGGTTTTGGCCGCATTTCGGGCAAAAACCCCGGCAGGACGGGCCGCAGAGCACCTGCGAAGGCAGGGCGAGCAGCAGACCGTCGCGCACGAACAGATTGAGGTCCAGCGAATCGTCCGTAAAAACGTAGGAATCGTCCTCCGGCGCGGGGGACTTGACGAAGCGCTCGCAGAGCCGTGTCTTGATCGGGACGGAAATGGGTGAAAGGCACCGCGAACACTCGGAAAGCCACTTGGCTTTGACCACCGCGGTGACTTCAAAAATGCCCTCGCCGATGTTTACGGCGCTGCCGGCGGCGCTGACCGGCCCGTCAAAGGCGGCCCCGGCTTCGCCGGGGGCGATGCTCATAAAATCCTCGGAAAAATCAAAGGGGACTGATTCGCCGGGAGAGCCGGAAACGGACTTGACGTCCAACGTCATAAGGCACACCTCGCAATACGACCATTTGTTATTATAGTAAGCGGGATAGGGTTTGTCAATCAGAATTCTCGGCCTTGCGCGGCGGGCCGGCCGGCCTGCCGCGCAGAGCGCTTTTCCGCCCCCCGGAAGCGGCCCCGGCCCGGGCAAAAGAAACCCAAAAGGCCCAAAATTCCTGAGAAAAGCCGGCTGGCCCGCGCGCCGGAGCAGTCCCCGGCAGGCCTAAGCTTTTCAAAAGCGCGGGTTTCTATTCCCGACTTTCGGAACTTTTCGCAAAGCGCCCGGGAACGCGGGCTTTGGGAAAGCGGCAAAAGCGGAATTCCCAAGGCCGCGCCTTTCGGGCGGTTTGCCGGAATTTTTGCAAAAACCGGCTCAGCGGGTCATCTCATAAGTTTCGGTGGCGATGGTCATCTCCTCGTCCGTCGGAACGATGAAGACCCGGGTGGCGGAGCCGGGCTTCGTAAGCTCAAAATCGACGCCGCGCTGGAAATGGTCGTTCAGCTCGAAGTCAAAATCGATGCCCAGATAGTCCATGCCGGTCATGATCATCTTCCGGACGATCTCGTCGTTTTCGCCGATGCCGCCGGTGAAGGCGATGGCCTCCGCCCCGTTCATGACCGCCGCGTAGGCGCCGATGTATTTCTTGACCGTGTAGGAGAAGGTTTCCAGGGCGAGCATGGCGCGTTCGTTCCCCTGCTCCACGGCGGCGATGCCAAGATCGCGGAAATCGCTGGAGAAGCCCGAAAGGCCGAGCACGCCGGATTTTTTGTTCAGATACTCGTCGACCTCGGCGGCGGACATGCCCTTCCATTCCATCAGCTTGGTGACGATAGCGGGGTCGATCGAGCCGCAGCGGGTGCCCATGATGACGCCCTCAAGGGGGGTAAGGCCCATAGAGGTGTCCACGCACTTGCCGTGGTCAACGGCGGATATCGAAGATCCGTTGCCAAGGTGGCAGACGATCACGCGGCACTCTTGTGGCCGCTTGCCGAGGAGCTCGGCCGTGCGGCGGGAAACGTACCTGTGGCTCGTGCCGTGGAAGCCGTAGCGGCGGATCTTGAGCTTTTCGTAATCCTCGTAGGGAAGGCCGTAAAGGAAGGCCTTGGGGGGCATGGTCTGGTGAAAGGCCGTGTCAAACACGGTGACCATGGGGGTGTTGGGCATGATCTTCATGCAGGCTTCGACGCACTTCTTCTGGGGAATGTTGTGCAGCGGGCCAAGGGGGGCGTATTCTTCCAACGCGTCCAGCACGGCCTGATCGGCAAAAACAGAGCCGGAGAACTTGTCTCCCCCGTGCAGCACGCGGTGGCCCACGGCCTTGATCTCGTCCATCGATTTGAGTACGCCGACCGAACCGTCCACCAGGGTGTCCAGCACGAGCTGGATGGCTTCGACGTGGTTGGAAAGGGGGCGTTCCACGACGGTGCTGCCCCGGCCGCTCTTGTACTTGAGCAGGGAACCCTCGATGCCGATGCGGTCGACGATGCCCTTTGCCAACACGGCTTTCTCGTCCATGTCGATGAGCTGGAACTTGATGGAGGAGCTGCCCGCGTTGATAACGAGTATGTTGTGCATGACTAAAAATCCTTTCGTCTCAGTTCATTGCCTGCAAACAGGTGAGCGCCACAACGTGCACCACGTCTTCTGTGGAACAGCCGCGGGAAAGATCGTTGATGGGTTTTGCGAAGCCCTGGCACAAGGGGCCGATGGCCGCGGCCTTTGCCAGGCGCTGGGTGAGCTTGTAACCGATGTTGCCGGACTGAAGGTCCGGGAACACCAGAACGTTCGCGTGTCCGGCGACCGCGCTTTCGGGGCTTTTGAGCCTGGCCACGGATTCGACCAGGGCGGCGTCCACCTGAAGCTCGCCGTCGATGGACAGGCCGGGGGCCTGCTCTTTGACGAGGGCGGTGGCGGTGACGACCTTGTCCACCGCTTCACCCTTGCCGCTGCCCTTGGTGGAATAGGAAAGCATCGCGACCCGCGGTTCGATGCCGACGACGTTTTTCGCCGTTTTCGCAGAGGCGATGGCAATGTCCGCAAGCTGCTCCGCGGTCGGCTCGATGTTGATGGCGCAGTCGGCAAAGACCAGCACGCCCTCCGTCCCGTATTCGCAGTTTGGAACCTCCATAACAAAGGAAGAGGACACCGTCTTCACGCCCAAAGAGGTCTTAACGATCTGAAGACCCGGGCGCAGCGTGTCCGCCGTTGTGCAAAGAGCGCCTGCGACGAGTCCGTCCGCCGCGCCCATCTTGACCATCATGGTGCCGTAATACATGGGATCCTTCATGGTCTCGACCGCTTTTTCCTCGGTCATTCCCTTTGCCTTGCGCAGTTCATAGAACGCGTTTGCATACTCGGCAAAATTGGGGGCGGTTTCGGGCTCCACAAGCGCGACGCCTGCGATGTCAACCCCTTCCTTTTCGGCTATTTTCCTGATTTCGTCAGGCTTGCCAAGTATGGTAAGCGTGGCGATTCCCTCGGCCTTGACGATTGCCGCAGCGCGCACGATCCTGGGTTCCCTGCCCTCGGGAAGCACGATGTGCTTGTTTGCAGTCTTTGCGCGCTGAACGACGCTTTCTATGAACGACATGACTGATCTCCTTTGTAAAAAAATTCATATTGAAATGATGCTAAAACTGCATTGACATTATAGTATATCGGACCCGACAAAGCAACAATTTGGGCCTTTTTGCGCGAAAAGAGACGCTTTCCTCTCCATGGTTGCCATACGCGATCCGCATGGGGTATACTTTCCAAAAGCCCCGATCGGAGGACGCCATGTCGCTTTGCGGAATCATCGCGGAATACAATCCGCTGCATTTTGGCCACGCGTACCAGATTGAAAAGGCGCGGGCGGTTTCGGGCTGCGAACACATCGCCGTGGTCATGAGCGGCGCCTTTGTCCAGCGGGGCGAGGCCGCGGCCTTTGACAAATGGGCGCGGGCAAAATGGGCGCTGATTGCCGGGGCGGACGTGGTTTTTGAGCTTCCCGCCGCATACGCCCTTCAGGCCGCTTCAGGATTCGCCGCGGGCGGGGTGAGGACCCTTGCCGCCACGGGAATGCTCGAAGCCCTGTCCTTCGGCTGCGAGCACGGCGGCGGGGAGGAGCTTTTTGCCCTTTGCGGCTGCTTTGGGGATGAAAGATATGATTCCCTTGTGAAGGCGAATCTTTCCCTGGGGATGAGCTACGCGAAAGCGGAGCAGGAAGCGCTCGCTGCCCTTTCGCCGGAACTTTCGCGCCTTGTTCAAAAGCCGAATTTTCTGCTGGGGCTTTCCTATGCCCGGGCGGTTTCGGCCTTCGCGCCGGAGGTGCGGCTGGCGACCGTGCGTCGGCAGGGCGCGGATTACAACGATTCCGGGCTTTTCGGCAGGTTTTCCAGCGCTTCGGCTTTTCGGCGGGCCCTTTTGTCCAAAGAACCGCAGGAAAGGGAGCAAGCCCTCGCCGCGCTTCCCGCGTTCGTCGCAGAAGACGCGGGCAAACTGCACTGCGGCAGCATGGATGATCTGGAGCAGGCGCTGCTTTACGCCCTGCGCACAAAGACCCCTGAAGAACTGGCGGCGTTCGCCGGGGTGGACGAGGGGATCGAATACCCGCTTTTTAGGGCCGGTGGCATGACCACCCTCAACGAAGCGCTGTTTTCTGTCAAGAGCAGGCGCTATACCCTCGCGAGGCTGAAAAGGATGCTCTGCGCCGTTTTGCTCGGCATCACCAAGGAAAAACAGGCGGTCGCCAACGAAGGGCCGAAATACCTTCGGGTGCTGGGGGTCAAAAAAGATGCGAAGGAGCTGCTGGGGGAGATTGCCCGCAGGGCGGGCCTGCCGGTCATCGTCAAAAAGGCGGACGCGCAATACTTGGGCGAAGACGCCAGGGCGCTGTATGATCTGGACGTCCGCGCTTCGGACGTCGCGGCCCTTTCCTGGCGCTGCGCGGCGGGAAGGGATTTTACCGAGCCGCTGATCACGGTTTGACGACCGCAAAAGGCCCCGCCGGTTTTGACGGGGCCTCAGACTGTCAAAAAAGCTCGTTCCCCGGGGTTCGGGGGCCGCGGCCCCTGAGCTTTAATCAAAACCGGCGGCATGCGCCGTAATCTATGATTTCGGCACCTCGTCAAGGAATGATATCGGCTGCGCGGACGACTGGGGCGTCAGTTTTGCCGTGCTATTTCAGTCACTTGCGGCCGAAGTTTCCTTTGCCGGAATCACGGATTCCGGCGCTTCAACAAGGATTGATGTCGGCTGCGCCGACGACCTTACGCGCCAGCGAAAAACCAACCGACGAAGCGGTCCGCAGGCCGCTTTGACGCCCAAAAGCCCCGCCGGTTGGCGGGGCTTTTGCCTGGCCTATTTGACCGTCTGCTCCAGCCGGTCAAATTCCGCTGTGCTGAAGAACGCGCCCAGGGTGATGCCCAGTCCGTCGCAGATTATTTTGATCGTTTCTATTTTTGGATTTTGGCTTTTACCATACAAAATGTTTTTGATCGACGAAGGCGGCAGCGCGGACAGATTTGCCAGCTTGTTGATGCTGATGCCGCGCGCTTCGCACAATTGCAGTATCCGGTTTCGCACTGCCGTTACCGTATCCAAAAAATCACCGCCTTTTTACGCAAAGTCTACAGGAAATTGCTTGAAGTTATAGGCTATGCGTGCTACTATTGGGCTATGCATGCTACCGGCTGCCTATGCCAGCGTGTTTTCGAAAGCGTCTGTAAAAAAAGAGGGAATACGCATGCCGGATTATGCCGCAATGTGCCGCCGGTTGCCGGGGGCGCAGGCGGATGCGATCGATGAACTGGGAAGGATCACGCAAAGCCTGATAAGAACGCACCGGCTGGCGGAAGAAGTGTATGTAAACGCCTTTGGCCCGGATAGGATGGCCTTGGAGCATGAAGACGGCCGGCCGGAAGATCTCCCCCGGCAGGGCAGAAACAAAAGACGGCAAACGCTGATGGCGCTTGCCGCTTTTTTGGAGTATGCCGCGTACATTCCTGCCGCCCGTTTTGCGGGGCCGCCCGCAAATTCGGTTCGTTTGCCGTCAGGCCGCGCTTTCGGCCTTTCCCAAGGCTGCTGCCTTTTGGCGGTCCGTTTTTTGAAAAAAGCCGCTACTTCGTCATGTTGACCGCGGTTCCGCCGCCGCCGAGGAGGCCCTTCATGATGTCGTACAACAAACCGGGGGCCGTGCTGTCCCGCTGGGAAGACTGTCCGCTTTTGCCGGATTTTGAGGAGGAAGCCGTTGCGTTCTCCTTGGCGGCCTTGAGGTCGTATTCCCCCTGGGTGATGGCGTTTTTAAAAAGGCTTTGCAGGAGGTCCACCTGGGTTTTGTACTGGTCGCTGGCGGCGGTGTAAGCGTCCTTCGCGGCCTGCTGCTCCGCGGCCGCCTGGGCGGCGTAAAGCTCCGCCAGCCACTTGGCGAGTTCCGCATCCTTCGTGTACCCCGCTTCGACGATCTTTTGGGCAATGGTGTCTTTCGCGGCCTGCTCCTGCCGGTCCGCTTCCGAAAGGTTCGCCCGCAGGGCCACGTCCTGCCGGACTCTGCCGCTTTCCGAAGCGCCGGACAAAGGCCCCGCATAAAGGCTGCCCGCAAGCCCCAGGGAGGCCATCGCCTCGTTGTTGCCGACGGCGCTCAGCCGGGCATTGGCGTAGGCGTTTTTCCTGGTCTTCTCGTATTCCGCCGAAAGGGCCTTTGCCTGGGCCTCAAGGCCGGCTTTTTCCCTCGCGTAGGCGGAATCGAGGGCGGCGCGGTAGCTGTTCGCCGCGGCGGTGTATTGAAGGCTTGTGTCCGGCGGGGTGTAAACCGGGGCGGAAAGCCCCAAAAGCCCCTGCTGGAAGGCGTCGAAGCCGGTGGGCTCAGCATAGGCCGGGGCGCTTTCGGCTGCTTCTTCGCCGAGGATCAGCGTGTCCCCGGCGTAGATCCTGTTCGGGTTCTTAATGTTGTTTTGGGCGGCCAGGGCCTCCACCGTGGTATTGTTTTGCCTGGCGATCTTTGAAAGGGTGTCGCCTTTTTGAATCGTGTATTGCATGGCTTCCTCCTATTTCAGATGGTTTTCCGGCGAGAAGGAAAGCTTTGCGCCGTAGATGCCAAAGCCCTCGTCCGCCCTGCTGTTTTCGAAGACGAGCTGGATGATGTTGAACCGCCGGATTTTCGCGTTGAAGGGCTTGACCTGGGGCATGTCCAGGGTGTTGAAGTCCACCCGGGAAAAATCCATGTCCGAAAAGTTGAAAATATCCATGTTCGCGGAGCACAAAAGCCCCTTGTGGGAGGATTCGGTCAGGTAATAAACCTCGACCCCCGAGCGGGAATAGGGCTTGATCATCACCCCGCAGCCCCGCTTATGCAGGGTTTTGCGCACCGTAAAATCCCCGAAGGATTCCGCCTTGGTCGACCACCGGGCGGTGACGGGGGCGCCGTCGTCGCTGTAGCGGGAAACGGTTTCGATGTCCGTGTTGAACCTTGCGAGATAGCCGGATTCCGTGCCGAAAAACAGCGCGCCATCCAGCGGCAAAAAGACTCTTGCCGGGATGTTGTCCCAGTAATACCATTCGTATTCGAAGGATTCGCCGCTTGCGCTTTTCTGCCTGCTGTCCGCGACGTAGCACCGTTCGTTCACGCAGAGCACCAGATACCCGTTCCACACGGCGGAAACGGCGGAGGAAAGCCCGACCTCGGCGCAGAGCTTCGCGTCCACCCGGCTGCTGCGCTTTTGCACCGCGCGCTGGTCGGTCACCCCGTCGGAGGTGATCGCATAAACCCCGCTTTCCGAAAGAAAGAGGGGATCGTCCCGCAGCGTGGCGAAGGCGTGACGGCTGACCGCGCCGACGCCCTTCGCCCCCTGCCGGACCGGGAAAAGGACGGCGCCGTCCTCGGTCAGAGCCGCGGTGCGCAAAAACAATTCCGCGTCCTGGTCGTTTTCCTCCTTGACGACGATCAGCGAATCCCGCTGCTTCAGGTAGCCCAGGATGGCCGAAGTGTCCGACCCGATCTTCGTGTACCCCAGGTAAGCCCCAGCTGCCGCGCCTTCAGCACCACGCTCAGCCGGTTTTCGCTGAAGGCGGAAAGGGCGTCTTTCTGGGCGGGCCAAAGGGCGAAGGGAACGATCACGCCCGGGGCGTCCCTGTCCTCGATGCGGCAAAAGGTCTCAACGAAGAAGGCCGCGTCGTTTTTTCCCCTGCGCACCGCCTTGCGAAGCTCCCGCTCCTTGCGCAAAAGCGCCAGCTCCCTGCTTTTGCTTTCGCCCAAGCTCATTCACCGCCAAGCTGCCGGATGCGATCCTCCAGCTCTTCGTCGGTCAAAAGGGCGGGTTCAGGGGGCGTGTCCTCCCTGTTTCCGTCCCAGCTCGGGCAGTTGCGGGCAAGGGCGAATTTCGCGCCCGAAGCGGCGTTTTTGTCAAACAGCTTTTCCTCGGCAAAGGCTTCCACCCGCGCCCGGGCGTGGGCGATCAGCCTGCCCGCCTCGCCGTCGGGCTTTGCGGCGAGCAGTTCCTCCCGGGTCATCCCCAGGGCGACGGCAAGGCCGGCCATGGTGGGGGGGTATTTTTCCGCCGCATCCGGTTCGCCGCTTTTGGCCCGTTTTTTGCCGCCTTCGCCTGGCAGCGGCCCCGCGGCGGAAAGCCCGAAGTATCTGTCGATCCTGTTTGCGATGTCTTTGGCGTCCGTCAAGCGCAATCACCTCCTAAAAGATCCAAGCAGCCCGGCATGGCGGAAAGCTTGTCCACCGCTTCGCGCTCCAGCCTTTTCGCGTGGTCCACAGAGCAGTTCAGCCGCAGGGCGATGCGCAAAAAGCTGCTGTTTCCGGAATACCGCATCCAAAGGATGGTCTGCTGCCTGGGCGAAAGCGCGGCGATCAGTTCGGTCATCCGCCTGCCGAAGGCGAATTCGGCGGCGCAGCGCGCTTCAAAGAAGCCGACGGCGCTTTCGTACTGGTTCGGGAACTCCCGCATCTGCTCGGAAAGCTCTTTGAACTCCCTGAGCTTTTGGGCTTTTTCGCGGCACATATCCCTGGCGAGCCCCCAGCGCCTGAGCAGCGCTCGCACCTCTTTCCGCCCTTTTTCCGCCGCTTTAGAAACCATCGCCGGCCCCCGAAAGAAACAGGGCAAAAAATTCGTGCCGCGAAAGATCGTCCTCCCCACCGGGTTCGCTCTGGGCCGCAAGGGGAAAAAGCCTGCGGCAGAGGGCGTCCACCCAGTTGCCGTTTTTGGCAAAGGGAAGCAGCCCGTCATACAGCCTTTTTGCCTCTTTTGGCGCAATTTCCAAAAAGGCGCAGGTCATGCCGCCGAAGTCTTCGTCCTCCCCTTCGATTTCGTAGATCCTGTCCTCCATGATTCCTCCTTCGTCGCTGTATTGCAACCGTGATTCTTCTCGTTCCGTTGCGTAAATGCTACAAACGAAGAATAACACGAACGCGTGATCCCGTCAACATGTCTGCAACGGTCCAGAGGTTTTATGTTGCAGAAGTGCAACGAAAGGGGTATGATGGATCCCAGAAAGGAGGGACAGGGATGGATGAGAACACCAGGCAAGTCATAGAGAGGATCAAAGCCCGCAGGGCGGAACTGGGCATGAGCTACGGCGAACTCGCCAGAAAAACCGGGATCAACAAGGCCACCCTTCAGCGGTACGAATCCGGTTCCATCGGCAGCCTGCCGACGGGCAGGCTGATCGACATCGCAAAAGCGCTGTTTGTCTCCCCGCAATACCTGCTGACCGGCAAGGAAAGCGAGGGCGAGGCCACCTTGCGGGAAAAATACGGCCTGGACGGCAGCGTGGACGAAATGGTGGAAGCCATGCACAAAAGCCCGAAGCTTAAGGTGCTTTTTTCCCGCACGGCGAAGATGGACGAAGAGGGGATCGAAGCGGTGCTGAAAATCGTGGAGCTGATGCGAAGGGAGGACTGAAGGCGGCCCTTGCATTATGAAGGGCGGCAGCTTTTTTGCCGCGCCTTTTTCAGATCAAATGAAAAACCCCGGCGTCCGTTTGTTCGCGCGGGGTTTTTGTGGTGAAAGGCTGGCTGCCGCGGGTTATGCAGGCGTGCATAAACGGCGCTGCGTCAGGCGCACGAAAGCAAGCCGGGCAAAGGCTCAAGGCGGAAGCCGGCGGGTATTGCTTTTTGCCGGGTCTGCGCCCGGGCCGGGCCGGTTTATTCTTCCGGCATGTCGTCGAACCAGTAGCCGATCCGCCTGATGGTTTTGAGGTATTGGGGGCGGTTGGGCTCCCGCTCGATCTTTTTTCGAAGGTTGAAGACGTGCACGGGCACCGTCCGAACGTCGCCGAAGCCGAGCTTTTCCCAGATCGCCTGGTAGATTTCCTCTAACTCTAGTACCCGCCTTCTGTTGTGGGAAAGAAACTGAAGCAGCCTGAATTCCGTGGGCGGAAGATACGCCTGCCCCGCGGGCGTGCGGATGGTATGGTCCCGGCTGTTCAGCCGCAGGTCGCCTCCTTGCGCATCAAGCTCAAGAGCGGGAAAATCGTTGCGCACGCGCCGAAGGTGCGCGTCGATCTTTGCCGGCGGCACGGCGGCCCTGAAGGGCTTGACCAGATAATCGCCCCCCCGAGCTGCAGGGCCCGCACGATGGTCTTTTCGTCGTCCAGGCTGCTGATGGACACGATCGGGCGGGAAAGCGTGCGCCGGAAGCGCTGGCAAAGCTCCATGCCGTCGATGCCGGGCAGCATGATGTCCAAAAGGATCAGGGAAAACCCCTGATGGGCCATTTCCGGAACCTGCCGGGAGCCGAGCGCCCAGCAGACCCGTATCTGGCGTCCGCGCGGATGTATTCCAGAATGATATCCGCAACGGTGGGATCGTCCTCGACCAATAAAATCTTTTCCATGTCTGATCCCCGGTATCTATGGGATGCTTTTAAGCGCCGCGCGCCGGGAAACAGCCTTCCAGGGCCGATGGGGTCCGCCCGGCCCGGCCGCTTGCCCCGGCGCGGCGGAGTGCCCGCGCCCCCGGCCTTTTTCAGGGACGGCCTTTCGCTTCCGCGCGGGGGCAATTTCCGCCGAAAGCGACCGAAACAGTTCGGCTTTGATCGAAGCCGAAGGGCTTCGGCTCCGAAAACCCAGGGGTGGTTTTTTTGCAACAGTCCAAAAGTCCGAAAAGGGCCGCTTCAAACGCGGCCCTTTGGGCTTGCTGTGTGCTGCCGGAGAATTTTGGCGTTCAGCCGGCGGTTTTGCCTTGCATCTTTCAGCCCTGAAGCAGGGGGGCGACGAGGGCCATATCCTCGATGATATCCGGGCCGTTCCGGGTGCCGATGCGCTCGACGCCGAAAAGCATGCAGCCGAGGACGACCATCGGGGTCCAGAAGGAGCCGGTGCCCGCGACCTTGACCTTCACGGGGTCGGGCGCGGTTTCGCACATGATCTTGACCTGGCGCAGGGAGGGACCGCCATGGCGGCCGGTGGAGGATTTGACCCAGTCCACCCCCGCTTCGGAAGCCAGCTCGATCGCGGCTCTGATCTGATCGTCGGAAAGCAGCTGCACTTCGAGGATGGCCTTGCACTCGGCCCCGCCGTCGTGGGCGATTTTGACGATCTCGGCAATGTCGTTCTTATAATACTCGTATTCGCCGGATTTGAGCATGCCGCTGTTTGCCACCATGTCGATGACCCAGGGCTTGCCCTTTAAAAGGCGGGCGCCCTCTTTGGCTTCGGCGACCTTCACGTCCGTGGAAACGCAGCCGAAGGGGAAGGCGACGGGCCAGCCGGCTTCGATGCCCGCGTGGGCGACGCGCTCGGCCACATAGGCGGACCAGAAGGTGTTGGTGTGGAAGCCCTTGAAGTGATACTTGAGGGAAAGCTCGATGCCTTTGTCGATATCCGCGCGGCTGGCGTCGGAGTTGAGCACGGAAAAGTCCATCAGCTGGGCAAGCGCCTCGCGGGACAGATCCAGATCTTTGAGCAGTTTGGGTTTTGGCATAACGGTACCTCCAAAGAATGATATATGCTGAGCGGTCAAACCGTCAGTTCTTTTTCCAGCGCTTCCGCGTCGTCGGCCAGGGCGGCGGAGAGTTCGGGCAAAAGGCCCAGAGCGTCCGCGATCCAGAGCGAGGTGTATTTGCTTCGGACCTCTTTGGCGTAAAGCACGCTGTCCGTCAGTTCTTCCCGGGTGACGTGGAGCTGGGAGGGAACAAAGGGCGCGCCCGCGTCTTTCAGCCGTTTGGCAAGGTCCCTGTAATCCGGCAGGAAGGAAAGCTTTTCGCGCAGGGCGGGCAGGGCGGCGAGGATACGTTTGATCTCTTCTTGCCTTTCGCTCTTGTCAAAGGATTTGTTTTTCTGGGCTTTGAAGGCTTCCGGAGCGGAGGGGCCGTAGCCCTTCTCCACCATTTTAACCCATTCGTCCCGGTTTGGCATAGCCTGAACGGCTTTTTCAATATCAAAATTTTTTTCGTCGATCGCAAGCATGCGGTTCCACATGTCGATGACCAGCACGGCGGCGACGCCCGCCTCCGCGCCGTGCATATTGGGCTTTGCCCCCCGGGCGGCGTGGCGCATCACCCAGTAGTGGGTCAGGTGGTGCTCGGCGCCCGCGCCGGTCCTGGCGGAACCGTACCAGTTCATGTCCACCGCGCTTTTGTAAAGGGCGTCCGTCAGCGAAAGAAGGGCCTTCGGGTCGCCTTTTGAAACCCCTTCCGAGGTGGCGAAGGCCTGATCGATGGCCTCTTTCATCAGGTTTTCGATCTCCGCGCAATAATGCTCGCCTTTGATCAGGTGCGCGGCGTACCAGTCCGAAATCGCCGTCAGCTTGGCGGCCATTTCGCCCAATCCGGCGGCGTTCATGGCCGGGGGCGCGTTTTTGATGACGTCCATATCCGCCAAAAAGGCGGCGGGCGGCTCGCAGACGACGGTGGTCTTCATGCCGCCGACGAGCAGCAGCGCCATGTCGGTGAAGAAGCCGTCGTGGGTGATCGCCGTCGGAACGGGAATGAGGGGCTTTTGGATCCTGTGGGCGACGTAGCGGGTCACGTCCGTCACCGAACCGCCGCCCAGGGCGACGAGGGCGTCCGTATCCGGCTCCGCGGCGACGAGCACCTGCCCTAAAGCCGCCTCATCCGGCAGCATGGGGCATTTGAAAATGAAGAAGGAAAGCGCAAGGCCGCCGGCTTCCCAAAGGGCTTTTGCCCGCCCGCCCACAATTTTGTACACGATCTCGTCCGTCACGACGAGGATTTTTTTGCCGATTCCCAGCCTTTTGAGCATACCCGGCAGTCCGGCAAGGGTGCCCTCGCCGATCAGCGCCTCGCCGATGGGGGAAGCATGGGTTCTTCCGCAGGTGCATTCAAAGGAATGGGCTTTGTGAATATCTCCGTTAAAAACTGACATTGCCCGCCTCCGCAGGGGGCAGGGGGGCGGTTCAGCCCCCCTGCCTGTTCGTATCGTTTGGTTGGGTTTTAGGAAAGCTCGGCCAGCCGGCTGAACACCTTTTTGTCGTTCAATCCGTGGTAAACATCCCGATAAATCGGGAACAGCTTGCTGTAAAGCGCGACGTTTTCCGGGATGGGGTCCACGGTGCCGACGACCTGAACCATCTTTTCAACGCCTTCCGCCAGGCTGCTCACAAGGCCGGCGGCATAGGCCGCCTCGATGGCGACGCCGATGATCGCCGCGTCCGAAACCTTCAGGATCTTGAGCCTGCAGCCCATGACGTCCGCGATGATCTGCCGCCATTCGGGGGATTTGATCGCCCCGCCGGTGACGGTGATCTCGTCCTTCATGGAAACGCCGGTTTCCTTGATGGATTCGTAGATGTAGCGGGATTCCAGGGTGATGCCCTCCATGACGGCGCGCACCATGTCCGCCCGGGTGTTGGAGGATTTGAGCCCGACGTAAACCCCCGTCGCCTTGGCGTTCCAGGTGGGGTAGCCGGTGCCGAAAATCCCGGAATAGAAGATCACGCCGTTGCTGCCGGGCTTGGATTTTTTGATGTAATGGCCCATCAGTTCGAAGGCGTCCACGCCCATGGCGTCCGCCAGGGCGACTTCCGTGGGGCAGAGCACATCCCTGGCCCAGCGGTAGCAGGTGGCGCCGGAAACCTGATTCCCCTCGATCTCAAAAACGCCCTTGGCCGGGGTGGAGGGAATCATCAGCCCTTCCAGCTTGACAAAGTCCGGCTTCGCCAGGCCGACCACCAGCTCGCCCACGGTGCCCAGGGTGAGGGACATGGAGCCGTCTTCGGTGACGCCCGCGCCCATCGCGGCGGCCTGCTGGTCGCCGGAGCCGGCGACGATGAGCGTGCCGACGGCAAGGCCGGTGCGCTTGGAAACGTCTTCCTTGATTTTTCCGACGATGGTGCAGGGGTCCACCAGCGGGGGAAGCTTGCGCTTATCCAGCCCCAACGCGTCGAGGATCTCGTCGCTCCACTCGAAGGTGTTCACGTCGATCATGCCGCTGACCATCTGGTTGGTCACTTCCGCGACCAGCTCGTCCGAGCCGAACTTGTGCATCGCGTAGGTATCCACCAGGGCGATGTATTTGGTTTTGTTGTAGATTTCCGGGGCGTGCTTTTTCAGCCAATAGAATTTTTCTACCGTGTAGATGCAGGAAGTGGGCATGCCGGAGATATGGGCCTGGCGGTGGGGGTCGATCAGCGCCGCGATTTCCGCCATATCCTCCTCGGCGCGGTTGTCCAGCCAGACGTAGATCGTGTTGTTGATCGGGTTGAGGTTTTCGTCCAGCATCATGAAGGTCGCGCGCTGGACGGAAAAGCTGATGGACCTGATCTCCTCCGCGGGGACCTTCGCGTTCGCGATGGCTTCTTTGACCGTGTCGAACACCTGCTCGATCAGGTAATCCGCGTCGATCTCGACCTGGTTCCACGCGGGGTACTTGAGGGGATACTCGCGGTAGGATTTGCCGAGGATGTTTCCCGAAAGATCCACGACCATCGACTTGGTGCCGGTGGTACCGATATCGATACCCATAACATAGTTGGACATGGCTGCTCTCCTTTAAGTTTTTTCTCAGACTCTTCTTGGGGGCAGAAACTCATGGCATGCGCAATTGGGATAAGAAGTGCGACAGGATTCGACTTTTTTACCATGGGACTAGGATAGCACGAGCCAGATACGAATGCAAGCAGGAATTGTTGTTAATTCTAATGAAAATTAAAGAAATTTTCGTTCAAACCTGCCATAACTGATATGAATCAGCCGGATGAGAAACTAATTTCAGAATCGCGACAAAGGACGCGCTTTCTATTTGCTTTTATAAATATAAAACTATATAATGTGTAATAAGAGATCAGGGGGAGGGGATGAAATTGCCCATCACAGAGGATGTCAACCTGATTTATAAGGTTGCGGTGAAGTTTTATATCGAGGGCCGTTCCCAGGTTGAGATCGCCCAGTCGGAAAACCTGTCCAGAGCGACCATCTGCCGCCTTTTACGCATCGCCCGGGATATGGACATGGTGCATATCGACGTTACCATGCCGAAAGTTCAGCCGCCTTCCCCGCGCATGGCGGAAGAGCTGGCAAACGCCCTGGGCATTTCGGAAGTCATCATGGCGCCCGTGGTCATGGGCGAAGCGGGCGAGGAGGCCCTTCTCCGCTCGACGACCGCCACCGCCGCCGCGCACATGCCCCGGCTGATCGCCGATTCCTATATGGTGGGGGTGGGCTGGGGGCGCTCGGTCTATAACGCGGCTTTGCAGCTCCCGTATACCAAAGGGCCGAAAAAGCTGTTCATCCCTTTGGTCAACAATTTTGCGTACACGGTCCCCTCCCTGCAGACCAGCGTGATCATGAGCTATTTCGGCGAAAGGTTCCGCTCGAACTGCTATTACCTGAACATTTCCCACCAGCCGCGCAAAAAAGGGGAAAGGACCGAGGCCGAGCTGGAAAACATCCGGCAGCTCACGGTGTTTTGGGACGCGCTGGACGCCGCGATTTTCGGCCTCAGCTCGCCGGAGCAGCTCATCGTCAGCGAGGTGTACAGCGACCTTTGGCAGGGCGGGCTGGACGTCGAATGCCCGGACGAGCAGTCCATGCGGTTCGAGTGCATGGGCCAGGTCTATTGTGAGGACGGTTCCTATGTCGGGGTGAACAAGAATTACGACCTCATCGCCCTGGACCTCAAAAGGCTGCGCAGCATCAAAAAATCCATCTGCATCGGTTCCGGGCTGGATAAGGTCAAATCCCTGATCTATGCGGCCAGGCTGGGGTTTTACAACGTGCTGATCACGGACGGGGTGACCGCCGCCGCCATGCTGAAGGAAATCTGAAAGATTTTCGAAAAAGCCCGTGCAGCCTTTTCAAAGGGTTCCGGCCCCAGAGCGGCCCGGGCGGCCGGCAATCAGAATCCATGAAAGCGGGCAGCGCGCGTCGCCTTGCGTTTTCCCAATCAAAAACGATCCGCGAAAATCAGTTCCGCGGATCGTTTGCTTCCTTAATTAAGGAAGCCAATCATTCAATTTAGAGGGATGAAACGCCGTTTTGCCTGAAGTCAAAGAGAGTTTTCCGCCCGGGCCCGCCCGCTTTGCCTGATTCGGCCAGAGGCCCGCTGCAACCGGGCGGCGGCTGCCGCGGCCCGGTCATTCGCAAAAAAGCGGGGTGGAAAAATACCGTTCCCCGGTGTCCGGAAGGATGGTGACCACGGTTTTCCCCGGGCCGAGCTTCTTTGCCAGCTTGAGGGCAGCGGTGACGTTGGTCCCGCTGGAAATCCCGCAGAGGATCCCCTCTTCCCTGGCGAGCCGGCGGGTGGTTTCCATGGCTTCGCCGTCTGTAACGATGCAAACCTGGGAATAGATATCCGTGTTCAGGTTCTCGGGGATCAGGCCGTCGCCTATGCCCATCTGGACGTGGGTCCCGATGGAGCCGCCGGAAAGGATGGCCGCGTGCTCCGGCTCCACCGCCCAGATCTCGACTTTGGGATTGCGGGATTTTAAGATTTCGCCGATGCCCGTAAGGGTCCCGCCGGTGCCGACGCCCGAGCAAAAGCCGTCGATCGGCCCGCCGGCCTGTTCGAGGATCTCCAGCGCGGTGAAATTGCGGTGAACGTTCGGGTTGTCCGGATTGGTGAACTGCTGGGGAACGTAAACGTTTTTGTTCTCCTTCGCCATGTTCAGGGCGGTGTTGAGGCAGGCCTCGATGCATTTGCCGATGTCTCCCTCGTCGTGGACGAGGACGACCTCGGAGCCGTATTGGGTCACGAGCTTCCTGCGCTCCTCGCTGACGGAATCGGGCATGACGATGACGACCCTGTAACCGCGGACGGCCCCGACCAGCGCAAGGCCGATCCCCTGGTTGCCGCTGGTCGGCTCCACGATGATCGTGTCTTTGCTGATGAGCCCCCGCTTTTCCGCCTGGCTCAGCATGTTGAAAGCGGTGCGGGTTTTGATGGAACCGCCGATATTCACGCCCTCGTACTTGACAAGCACCGTCGCGCAGTCGTGATCCGGCAGTCTGTTCAGACGTATGAGCGGAGTGTTGCCAATGGCCTCCAAGATATCGCTGTAATACACGGCGTTTCCTCCAGATTTTGCGTAATGACTGAGCATGCTTCAGTATAGTGGTTCAAGGGTCAAAATGCAACATGTCTGATCGAAAGGGCACCCGGGCAAAATCGCTTGAAAACCCCGCGGCCGGCCGGGCGGATTCCGATCGCTAAAAGACGCTTCAGTCAGAGGGCGCGAATCCACTCTTTGGCTTGCAAAGCAGCCAGATACTGGTATATACTACTATAGATTGTTTTGCGGTCATAATCCAAGCTCAAAAACGCGTTTTGACGCGGGCAGGGGCACAAAAAAGTCTGTTTTTTGAGGGGTATTGAGTTGAAAAGAGTTGTGGTTGACGCTTTCGGCGGCGATAACGCTCCGGTGGAGATCATCTCCGGCTGCGCCCTGGCGCTTTCCGAGATTTCAGACCTTTATCTGATCCTGACAGGCGACGAGGCCAGGATCAAGCAGGAGCTAGAAAAGCACCCCGGAACGGATCTGAAACGGGTGGAGATCCGCCACGCGCCGGACGCGATCACGAACAGCGAGCACCCGGTCAACGCCGTCCGCCGGAAGAAGGAATCCTCTTTGGTAAAGGCGCTGGACGCCGTCGCCAACAAAGAGGCGGAGGTTTTCGTTTCCGCGGGTTCCACCGGCGCTGTGCTTGCCGGGGCGACGTTCATCGTCCGCCGCATCAAGGGCATCAAGCGCCCGGCTCTGGCGCCGGTGCTGCCCACCAGGAAGGATCACGACGTGATCCTGATCGACTGCGGCGCGAATGTGGACATGAAGCCCGGGAATTTGCAGCAGTTCGCGGTGATGGGCGCGGCCTACGCCGAGCGCATCATGGGCATCAAGAACCCCCGGGTGGGCCTTTTGAACAACGGCGCCGAAGCGGAAAAGGGCTGCGAGCTCACCAAGGAAGCGTATAAGCTTTTGCAGGAAACCCCGGTCAATTTCACCGGCAACTGCGAGGGGAGGGACATCCTCTCCGGCGAGTTTGACGTCGTCGTTTCCGACGGCTTTGCCGGCAACGTCGCCCTCAAATCCATCGAGGGCACGGCGTCGATGGTGATGTCCATCCTCAAGCGGGAGCTGATGGGCGGCATCGTATCCAGAATCGGCGCGCTGCTCGCCCGCGGCGCGTTCAAGCGGATCAAGGCAAAAATGGACTACTCAAGCCACGGCGGCGCGCTGCTTTTAGGCATCGACGGCGGCATCATCAAGGCCCACGGCACCTGCGACGCAAAGGCTTTTGCCGCGGCTTTGCACCAGGCCGCGAAGTTTATCGACGGAGACGTCGTAAACATAATCCGGCAGAGCATCGAATCGATGCCTTTGCCCGAATAATCCACAAGCATGCCGCGCCATGCTTAAGGCAGGGGGGAGTTCGGCTCCCCTTGCCTTTAAAAGGAATCATACTAAGTTATTGTCGAAAGGAGCATGAAAATGTTCGAAAAAATCAGGGCGATCGTCGCTTCCCAAATGAATGTGGACGAGGACCGGATCACGATGGAAACCAGTCTTGTGGAGGACCTCAAGGCCGATTCTTTGGACGTTGTTGAGCTCATCATGGACCTTGAGCAGGAGTTCGACCTGGAAATCCCGGACGAAGACCTTCCCAAGGTGACCACCGTCAAGGAAATTGTGGACTATATCCAGGCCCGCGCATAACCATGGGCAAGCTCGAGGAACTGCAATCGCTCATCGGCTATGAATTCAGGAACAGGCCGTTGCTGAAAATGGCCCTGACCCATACCTCTTTCGGGTCCGCAAGCCACAATCAAAGGCTGGAATTCCTGGGCGACGCCGTGCTCGGCCTTTACGCCGCGGGGGAGCTTTACCGCGCTTTTCCCGAAATGAAGGAAGGGGATATGACCCGGGCCCGGGCGGCCTCGGTCTGCGAAAGCGCCCTTTTTGAAAACGCGGGGGCCTTTTCCCTGGGCGATTACCTCTACCTTGGCAAAGGGGAGGAACTGGGCGGCGGAAGGCAGAAGCCCTCCATCGTGTCGGACGCTTTCGAAGCCCTGACCGCCGCGATCTACCTGGACGGCGGGGCGGAAGCGGCAAACGCCTTTGCCCGCCGCTTTGTGCCCATCCGGGCCCACGCGGGCGAGCGGGTGATCGACTGCAAAACCCGGCTACAGGAAGTGCTCCAGAAGAACGGCTCGGCGGATATCCGCTACGAACTGGTGGAGGAGCGCGGCCTGGACCACGACAAATGGTTCGTCTGCGAGGTGCTAAACGACGGCGCCCCCCTTGGCCGCGGCGAAGGCCGGACCAAAAAAGAAGCCGAGCAGAAAGCGGCCGGGCAGGCGCTGGGGCGGCTGGGCGTTCAGGGCGAAGACTGAATAAAAAACTGAATGGGATCAACCGGCGCGGCCAAGCGGGCCGCGTTTTTTCGCGCCGGCGGAGCGGCCCCGGCTTCATTGCGAAAGGGATGCATGCATGTTATAATCTTACAAGTTACATGGCGCGCCAATTTGAATTCGGCCTTTGAGGGCCTTAGAAGCCCGGCGGAGCCGAATGTGCGCGGCGGGGCAAGGCGCCGCAGCGAAAGCGCAGGCGAGACTGCGGCAAGCCGCGGCAACACCGCCACGCCGCACAGGCGGCCCGCCAGACCGGGTTCGGATTGGCGCGCCATGCCTGCAACAATGAACCAGAGGTGTGAAATGCTGCTTACCAAGCTGGAGCTTTACGGCTTCAAATCCTTTGCCAACAGGGTCGAAATCGGCTTCGACAAGGGCGTCACCGCCATCATCGGCCCGAACGGAAGCGGCAAGAGCAACATCGCGGAATCCATACGCTGGGTGCTCGGCGAGCAGTCGGCAAAAAGCCTTCGCGGCGCAAAGATGGAGGATGTCATCTTCTCCGGCACCCAGATCAAGCGGCAGATGGCCTATTGCGAGGTTCAGCTCACGCTGGACAATTCGGACAGGCTGCTTCCGGTGGATTATTCGGAAGTGCAGATCACAAGAAGGGTCTACCGTTCGGGGGAGGGTGAATATTTTATCAACCGCGCGCCCTGCCGCCTCAGGGACATCGTGGACCTTTTGCGGGACACCGGCATCGGCCGGGAAGGCTATTCGATCATCGGCCAGGGCAGGATAGACGATATCCTTTCCACCAAATCGGAGGACAGGCGGGCCGTTTTTGAGGAAGCCGCGGGCATCAGCAAATACCGGGCGAGGAAGGAAGAGGCGGAACGAAAGCTCGCCTCGACCCGGGCGAACCTCGTCCGCATCGGGGATATTGTGGACGAGCTTTCCGGAAGGCTTGATCCGCTTTTCGAGCAGAGCGAGGTCGCAAAGCAGTATTTGAAGCTCAAGGAAGAACTCAAGGGAATCGAGCTGAACGCGTTTTTGCACCAGTACGACCGGGCGAAAGCGAGGATCCAGGCCCAGGCGGAGGCCATCGCCGACCTTTCCAAAAGGGAGGAGGGGCTCCTCGCCAAAGCGGCGGAGCTTTCGGCCGCGGCCGCTGCCGAAAACGAAGCCGCCCGCAGGGCGGACGGGCTGATTTCCGGCCGTCAGCGGGAGCTTTTGGAGCTTACCCGCCAGGTGGAAAAGCAGGACGGCGAGAGCCGCGTGCTGACCGAACGCGCCGAAAGGCTGCAAAGGGACGCGGACGACGCCTTAAAGGAAGCGGCCGGGCAGGACGCGAAGGCGGAATCGCTAAAAAGGGAGTTCGAAAGTTCCGCAGCAAAAAGGGACGATCTGGAGGCAAAGCTGACCGTTCTTTCCGCGGACGTCAAGCAGCGGGAAGAGCAGCTATCCGCAAAGATCGCGGACATCGCCCGGCGGGAGGAAGAGCTGGAGCGCCGCAAGGAGCGCATCATCGAGGCGATGAACAGGCTTTCTTCCGCGAAGGTGCAGTCCTCCCGCCTCCAGACCATGCTGGACACGCTGGTTCAGCGGGAAGCGGAAATTGCCCCGGCAATCGCTGCGGCAAAAAGGGAGCTGGACGAGCTTTCGGAGGAAAAAAAGGCCCACGAAGAAAAGGTCCAATCCGCCCTGGCCGCGCTTGCGGCGCTGGAAAGCGAGAGCGAAAGCGCGAAGCGGGCGATCGGGCGCGCGGCGGAGCTGAAGGCGGAAAACGAAGCGAAGCTCAGGGAACTCGAGCGGGAAAACGCCGCCCTCGTTTCCCGGGCAAACCTGCTCAAAGAGATGCAGCGCGGCTTTGAAGGCTATTACGCCGGGGTGAAAAACCTGCTGAAGGACTGCGCGAAAGGGCTTGCGGGGCCGGGGGTGCTCGGCGTCGTCGCCCAGCTTCTGCGCGTGCCGGAAAAGCTGGAAAAACCGGTGGAATACGCCCTGGGCGCCGCTTTGCAAAACATTGTGACCACGGACGAAAACGCAGCCAAGCGCGCGATAGAACATTTAAGAAAGAACAATTACGGCAGAGCGACTTTTCTGCCGCTGACGGCGATGCGCCCAAGGGTGCTGACGGAGGCCGAGCGCGCCGCGTTAAAGGCCCTTCCGGGCGTGCTGGGCGTCGCCAGCGACCTGGTGGAAACCGAGCCGAACTACAAGGATATTTGCGAAAACCTCCTGGGCCGCACCGTGGTGGTGGAGGATATGGCCGCGGGGATCGCCCTCGCCCGGGATACGCGCCACGCCTTTCGCGTCGTCACCCTGCTGGGGGATATCATCCACACCGGCGGATCCATCACCGGCGGCAGCGCCCAAAAAAAGGAAACCGGCCTTCTCGGCCGGGAAAACGAGATCGAGCGGGTGCAAAACCGGATCAGGGCCATCGAAAAAGAAAAATCCGAGCACAAAGAGCGGGAAGAACAGGCGGAGGAAGCGGCAAAAACCGCCGCCGCTAAAATGGAGGAAACCGCAAAGCGGATCCAGGAAGGCCGCATCGCCCTTGCCCAGCAAACGGAAAAGGGCGAAACGCTGGAGCTGCTGTTCAATCAATATACCGCCCAGTTGAACGATCATATGGCGGACGCCGAACGCCTGAAGGAAACTAAAGAGGACGTTCAAAACCAGCTGGCGGAGATCGAAAAGCTCCAGTCCACCCTGGAGGACAGCAGGCAGGTTTCCGAAAAGGACGCAAGATACGCCCAGGGCGAGATCGCGCGGATGCGCGCAATGCGCGAAGGGCTGACGGAGGAGCTGAACGCGGCGCGGATGGAGCATCTTTCGTTCAAAAAGGAGCACGAAGCCCTCGCAATGCAGTGCGCCAGGCTGCAAAAAGAGGCCGCGGCAGCAAAGGCCGCCTTGGACGCGGCAAGGCGAAAAAACGGCGAAGCGGTTTCGCAAATGGAGGAACTCCTCAAAAAATCCGGCAGGCTGGGCGCGGCGATCACAGCCATGCGCAAGGAAAGCGAGGAAAGGCTGGAGCAGATCCGCGAAAGCGAACAAAAGCGGGACGAAAGCCTGGCCCACGCGAAAGAGCTTGAGAGCCTGGCTGAGGACTGCCGAAAGGAAGCGGAAACCCAAAAAGACGGCAGGCACCAGGCGGAACTGGCAAAAAGCAAGGCCGAGACGGAGCTTGCCGCCATGCAGAACCGCATCTGGGAGGAATACGAGCTGACCTACGAAGGGGCGGCCGCCTATAAAACCGGGGTTTCCTTCACCTCATCCCAGCGCCAGACCGACCAGATCCGCAAGGAAATCCGCGCCCTGGGGGAGGTCAACGTCAACGCCATCGAGGATTACAAAAACGTCAAAGGCCGGTATGACGAGCTTTACGCCCAGCAGCAGGACCTGATCAAGGCGGAAGGGGACCTTTCCGTGCTGATCGAGGAGCTACTCGCCACCATGAGCAGGCAGTTCAAGGCCCAGTTCGGCAGGATCAACCGGTTCTTTGCGGAAACCTTCGTCGAGCTGTTCGGCGGCGGGACCGCGGAGCTTCGGCTTTCCGGGGAAGACGTGCTCAACTGCGACATCGACATCATCGCCCAGCCGCCGGGCAAAAAGCTGCAAATGCTCTCCCTGCTTTCCGGCGGGGAAAAAGCGCTGACGGCCATCGCGCTGATGTTCGGGATGCTCAAGCACAAGCCGATGCCGTTTTGCGTGCTGGACGAGATCGAGTCCTCGCTGGACGAGGCCAATGTGGATAATTTCGCCAATTATCTGAAGCGCTACGCCAACGAAACCCAGTTCATCCTCATCACCCACAGAAAGGGCAGCATGGAGGCGTGCGACGCGCTCTACGGCGTCGCGATGGAGGAAAAGGGCGTTTCGAAACTGGTGTCCGTAAGGCTTGCGGACAAGGAGACTCAAAGCGGAGGAGCAGCTTGATGGAAAAAGAAAAAAAAGGCCTGTTTGCGCGGCTTGCCGGCGGGCTTTCAAAGACGAGGGACAACATCGCCGAAAAGCTCGGCGCGGTTTTTTCGGGATTTTCGTCGATTAACGCCGATTTTTACGAGGAACTGGAAGAAGCCCTGATCACGGCGGATATCGGCGTCCCCACCGTGGAAAAAATGCTCGAAGCGCTCAAAAAGCGCGTCAAGGAAGAAAAGGTTCACCAGGCGGAGGATGCCAAGGGCTTGCTCCGCGAAATCGTGGCGGACATGATGCGCCCGGAAACGCCCTTTTTGCCGGGCGGCGGGCCTTGTGTCATCCTTGTCGTCGGCGTGAACGGCGTGGGGAAGACCACCACCATTGGCAAGCTCGCCCATGTTTATAAGGAAAGCGGGAAAAACGTGCTCGTCTGCGCGGGGGACACCTTCCGGGCCGCCGCCGCCGAGCAGCTGACCGTCTGGAGCCAGCGGGCGGGGGTGGGGATCGTCAAGCACCAGGAAGGGGCGGATCCGGCGGCCGTGGTGTTCGACGGCATGGCCGCGGCCAAGGCCCGGGGGATGGACGTGCTGATCGTGGACACCGCCGGCCGGCTGCACAACAAAAAGAACCTGATGGCCGAGCTCGAAAAGATCAACCGCGTGATCGAGCGGGAAGGCGCGGGGTTCGAAAAGGAAGTGCTGCTGGTGCTGGACGCGACGACCGGCCAAAACGCCATCGCCCAGGCAAAGGTCTTTGCTTCTGCCGCGGGGATCACGGGCATCGCGCTCACCAAGCTGGACGGCACGGCAAAAGGCGGCGTCGCCATCTCGGTCAAGGAGGAGCTGGGCGTTCCCGTGCGCTTTGTGGGCGTGGGGGAAGGGATGGACGACCTTCAGCCCTTCGACGCACAGGATTTCGCTTCCGCCCTGTTTTAAGCACGGCGCGCCATTCTTAAGCAAAAACCGGCTCTCGCGGGCTTTGGAGCGATCCTTGGCCCGCTTTGATTTTGGCCGGGCCGGGCGACGCGTTCCCGACCCCGAGAGGTTTGCGCCGACAGGCGGGGTATGATATATTATATTGATTGGAAACAGACGAACAACCCGAAAGGAAACCGAAATGAAGCTTCTGGCCCTGATCGACGGAAACAGCCTGCTTCACCGGGCGTTTCACGCGCTCCCGCCGATGAACGCAAAAGACGGCACGCCCACCGGCGCCCTCTTCGGCTTTTTGAGCATGCTGCTCAAGGTGGTGGCGGAAGAAAAGCCGGACGGATTGCTCGTCGCCTTTGACGAGCACGGCCCCACCTTCCGGCACGAGCTGTTCGGCGAATACAAGGCCGGCCGGCAGGAAACGCCGGACGAGCTTCGGGTCCAGTTCCCGATCCTTCGGGAACTGCTGGAAAAAATGAGGATCAGAACCGTCTCCAAGGAAGGGATCGAGGCGGACGACATCCTGGGGATCTTCTCAAGAAAAGCGGCGGCGGAAGGCGTCAAATCCCTTTTAGTAACCGGGGATAAGGACGCGCTGCAGCTTGTTGCCGAAAACGTGACCCTGCTTTTGATGAAAAAGGGGATCTCCGAAACCCTGCGCGTCACGCCGGAGGTGCTTTTTGAGCTTTACGGCGTCACCCCCGAAGGCATGATCGAGGTCAAAAGCCTGATGGGCGATTCGTCGGACAATATTCCCGGCGTGCCCGGGGTGGGTGAAAAAACGGCGCTCAAGCTGATCAGGGAATACGGCACTTTGGATGAAGTGCTGAATCATATCGACGAAATCCCCGGCGCAAAGCTCAAGGAACGCCTGCGGGAAAACGGCGGGCAGGCCAGGCTCTGCCTGGACCTTGCCCGGATCATAGTGGACCCCGAAAAAATCGGCGAAATTTCCCTTTCGGACTGCGCGTTTGAGCCTTCCTGGCTGAACGGCGGGATCGACATGCTGCGCGCCCTGGAACTGAGGAACATCATCAGCCGCCTGCCGGAAAAAAAGCAGGAGCAAACAGGAACGAAGGCAAAAAAGAAGGAAATCGAGGCAAAAACCCTCTCCGGCAAGGAAGCGGTGGCGGGGATTCTTCCCGCGCTTCTCGAGGCAAAGGAGCTTTCGTTTGTCCTGGCGGACGCGCTGACCATCGCCACGGATTCCGGCGAGCAGCTTTCCCTGCCTGTTTCTGAGCAGCTGACCCTTTTGAGCGACGCGGATTCCCCGCAGGAGCTTATGGCGGCCCTCGGCCCGGTTTTTTCCGTGGAAAAACCAAAGAAGATACTCTACGACGCGAAGCAGTGGATGCACCTGCTCTTTGAAGCGGGGATCACCCTGCGCGGCCTGGCCTTTGACCCGATGATCGCGTCCTATCTGCTGCGCCCCTCCCGCCCGGACTATTCCCTTGCCGAGCTCTGCGAAAGCCAGGGCAAGCCCTGCGCCGCGGCCCTTTTCGCGGTGCGGGACGAGATGGAGGGGCAGCTCGCCGCCCAGGGGATGAAGGAGCTGTACGAAAAAATCGAGCTTCCCCTCGTCACCGTGCTGTTTGATATGGAGATCGCGGGCTTTGCCCTGGACCCTTCGGTGCTGAAGGATATGGGCGTCCGCTTCGCTTCGGAGATCGAAGCCCTTTCAAAGGAGATTTGCGGCCTCGCGGGGGAGGAATTCAACATCCTTTCCCCCAAACAGCTCGGGGCGGTCCTTTTTGAAAAGCTGGGCCTGCCCTATTCCAAAAAGACCAAAACCGGCTATTCGACGGACGCGGACACCCTCGAATACCTTTCTTCCCTGCACCCCGTGGCCGAGCGGGTGCTGGAATACAGGAAGCTGACCAAGCTGAAATCCACATATATCGACGGCCTGCTCGCAGCCCTCGGCTCTGACGGCAGGGTGCACACCCGGTTTAACCAGACCGTGGCCTCCACCGGGCGGATTTCCAGCGCGGAGCCGAATCTGCAAAACATCCCGGTGCGCACGGCTCTGGGCAGGGAGATCCGGAAAGCCTTCGTCGCCTCCCCCGGCAATCTGCTCATCGGCGGGGACTATTCCCAGATCGAGCTGCGCGTCCTCGCCCATATGGCGGGGGACGAGCGCATGGCCGAGGCCTTCGAACTGGGGCAGGACATCCACGCCCGGACCGCGGCGACGGTGTTCGGCACGCCTTTGGAGCAAGTCACCCAGGAACAGCGCTCCGCGGCCAAGGCGGTCAATTTCGGCATCGTTTACGGCATTTCGGATTACGGCCTTTCCCAGAACCTGGGGATTTCCAGAAAGCAGGCCGGGGAATACATCAAAGCGTATCTGGACAATTATTCAAAAGTCCGGGATTTTATGCAGAAAACCGTGGAGGACGCCAAACAAACGGGCTACGCGGAAACGCTTTTCGGCAGAAGGAGGGATATTCCCGAGCTGAAAAGCACAAATTTCAACACCCGTTCCTTTGGCGAGCGCGCAGCGATGAACGCGCCGATCCAGGGCACCGCGGCGGATATCATCAAGCTCGCCATGGTCAATCTGGAAAAGGCGCTGAAGGAAGGCGGCTTTGCCGCAAAGCTCGTGCTGCAAATCCACGACGAACTGATCGTGGACTGCCCCAAAAACGAGGTCGAACGGGTGGAACGCCTGCTCAAAGAGGTTATGGAGGGCGTCGCCCGCCTTTGTGTGCCGCTGGTGGCGGACGTCCGCTCCGGCAAAAGCTGGTACGACACGAAATGAGGATCATCGGCCTGACCGGAAACATCGCCTCCGGCAAATCCACCGTTTCTTCGGAGCTTGCCCGCCTGGGCGCAATCGTGATCGACGCGGACCTGCTCGCGCGGGAGGCGGTCGCCCCGCATTCCGAAGGGGAGCGCGCGCTGAAAAAAGCCTTCGGCGAGCGGTTTTTTGATGAAAACGGCCTCAAGCGGCGGATGCTCGGCATTCTGGTGTTTGAGGATGAACACGCGAGGAAAAGGCTGAACGCCATTGTTCACCCTATTATCGAAAAGATGACCATCAAGCGGCTGGCCGATATCGAAAAGGAGCATCCGGGCAAAACGGCGGTGGTCGACGCCGCGCTGCTGCTTGAAAGCGGGCTGAACAGGCTTTGCACAGAGATTTGGCTGGTGGTCGCGCCGGATCACATCCGGGAAACGCGCATCATGGAGCGGGACGGCATCACGAGGGCGGAAGCCCGGGCCAGGATCCAATCCCAGACGGACCAGCGGGAAAAAATCCGGTATGCGAACAGGGTGCTCATCAACGATTCCGAAAGAAGCGAACTGATCAAAAAAGCAAGGGAACTCTTCCTTGCGGGCGAAAGGAAAGAACAACATGCCCAACGATAACGGCCAGGGAGCCCCCAAAAGAAGAAAGCGGGGCAAAAAGCGCCTGATCCTTTTTTCCGTTGCGCTGATGCTGCTTGCGCTGACCGCTTTTTTGGCCATTATCCTCTCCGGCGAGATGGATAAGCTCACCTATAAGCTGACCAACGTCGCCGCCATATCCCGTTACAGCAAGGAATACGAGGTGGACCCGTATCTCGTCGCCGCCATCATCCACGTGGAAAGCGGCAACCGGGAAACCGTCGTTTCGCCCAAGGGCGCGCTGGGGCTGATGCAGATCATGCCGGCGACGGCGGAATGGATCGCCGAAAAGCTGGGCGAACCCTATGATCTTGATTCGGTCACCGAGCCGTATACCAATATCCGCTACGGCTGCTGGTACCTGAACTTCCTGTTCGAGCGCTTTGTGCCTGTGGACACGGTGCTTGCCGCCTATAACGCGGGGCATAACGCCGTCCGGGGCTGGCTTTCGGACCCCCAGTACTCGGATGACGGCGTAACGCTGAAAAACATCCCCTATCCCGAAACCGAGCATTACGTTGAGAAGGTGGACCGCGCCTATGAAAAATACAAAAAGCTTTACCCAAAGGCTTTTGACTAAAGGGTTTTTGCCGGCGCGCGGCGGCTCTGCCCGCGCCGGGGCCCTCCGGTCCGCCTGCGCCGCCCTGGCCTGCGCGCTCATTCTTTCCGGCTGCGCGGGGGGGGAAAAGCAGGCGGCGGAGAATGCGCCGGAGCCCACCTCGTTCGTGGTGGAGGACGAAAGCAAAAACCCCGTTCCCGGCGGGGCGCTGATCGTCGGCATTCCCCAAAACGTCGAATCCTTTGACCCGCTGCTCGTCAACACCAAGGAATTGAAGAACCTCCTCGCCCTGGTGTACGAGCCGCTGCTGATCTATGACAGCGCGGACAGGCTGTCTTCCTGCCTTGCGGAAACCTGGAACACCCAGGACGGCGGCGTGACCTGGGTGATCTCTTTGCGAAAGGGCGTGACCTGGCACGGCGAAAGCGATTTCTTCACCGCCAGGGACGTTCTCTATACCTATGAGCTTTTGAAAAGCGAAGCCTATGAGCATTCGCCTTACCGCATGCTGGCGGACCGGATCGCCTCCATCGAGGCGACGGACGAATACGGCCTTGTGGTAACCGGGGCGCAGCCGGGCATGTCCGCTTTATACGCGCTGACTTTTCCCATCGTCTCCCGGGACCATTTTTCAAAAAACAAGGGAACCGGCCCCTATGTTCTGAGTGCGGCAAACCCCGCGGCGGGCGCTCTTTTGACCGCCAGCCAGGGCTGGTGGAAAAAACCGCCGTATATCCAAAACGTTCTGGCCAAATGCATGGACGAAGGCACGACGGCCCTTTCCCTGCTCCAGATCAGGGAGATCAACTTCGCCCCGTCCTCCTCGGTCACGGCGACGTCCTACCGCGAGGAAAACGTGGTCAGCATCTACGAAGCCTACACCCAGCACGCGGAGCTTTTATATGTCAACCACAGCGCCTGGCGGCTGAAAGACGCCAACGTCCGCAAAGCCATCGCCTACGCGCTGGACAGGCGTGAGATCATCTCCCGCTGCTATTACAATCACGCCGTCGCGGTGGACGTGCCCATCCCGCCGGATTCCTGGCTTTACGATTCGGCCAGCAAGGTGTACGATACCAACGTCTCCAAAGCCAAGGAGCTTTTGGAAAGCTCCGGCTGGATGGATTACGACGGGGACGGCATCCGCGAACTCAGGGAAGAGGGCGGGATCTCGAAGCTGAAGCTCACCCTGCTGGTGAACGACACGCCGGACAATCTGATCAGAAAGGACGTCGCCTCGCTGATCAAGAGCCAGCTGGCCCAGGTGGGGATCGAGATCGAGGTCGTTTCCTCCCCCTGGGGCGAGGGCGCGAACGATTATATGACCGCCCTCACGGCGGGCGGGTTCGACCTTGCCCTGGCGGGGATCAACCTTGAACGGTCGCCGGATCTCAGCGCGCTGTTATCCGCCGCCGGCAGCAGGAATTACGGAAAATTCAGCTCCGACGCGATGGACGGGCTGGTCAGCAAGGTCAATTCCTCGGCTTCGGAAAAAGAGCTGAAGGCAAACATGGCCAGCCTCACCGCGAAGTTCACGGAAGAACTGCCCTTTGTGATGCTCTATTTCAGGACCTATTCCATCGCCTATTCCGCGGAGCTGACCATTTCGGCGGACATCAGGGATACCGACCTTTACCGCTCCGTGGAAAAATGGCATCTTTCCAAAGACGGAAGAAGCATGTTCAACGCGGACGGCGTCTCGATCGCGGGGCTGGACGACCTGACGGCGCCGGCCGAACCGGCCGAAGGGGAATAGCCGCACCAAACCAACCGGAGGAAACGCTTTGCTCGAAACCATCATCATTTTTGTTCTTACGGTCGTCGACCAGCTCGTCAAGCTTTGGGCCGCCGGCCCGCTCAAAAGCATTCACGGCGGCGACCTTCCGCTGATCGAGGGCGTTTTCCATTTCGCCTATGTCGAGAACCGGGGCGCGGCCTTCGGCGTGCTGCAAAACGCCCGGGTGTTCTTCATTATCCTCACGTTCTGCGCCATTGCCGCCCTGACCGTTTACCTGGTCAAAAAGCGCCGCTCCATGGGGTTGTTCCTGCGCGTGGCGCTGGCCCTTGTCTACGCGGGCGCGGTGGGGAACCTGATCGACCGGGTCCTGCTCGGCTATGTGCGGGACATGTTCGATTTCCGGCTGATCAACTTCTATGTGTTCAACGTGGCGGACGCCTGCGTTTCCGTGGGCGGGGCGATGATCGTCCTCTTCCTGATCACGGATGAGTTCAGGCAGCGAAAAAAGGCAAAGGAAGCGGAGCAGAAAAAAGAAAACAGCGGGGAAACCGGCCACCCGGCCCCCGAAACAGGCGTCAGCCTAAACGGCCCAAAGGCCGAGGACCTTTTGGCAGAGCCGGGCAAAAACGAACCGGAAGAACCCGCCGCTTTTTCGGATGAAGCCGCACAAGAAAAAGACGGGCCGGAAGCGGGCGAAGCGGAGGGAAACCATGCTGACTGACCTCGTGCTCACGCTGGTTCTGATCGGGATCGACCAGCTGACGAAATTCTGGGCCGTAAACACCCTGGCCGCGATGCCCGGCGGCGTCATTCCCGTAATCGGCGGCGTGCTCAACCTCGTTTACGCCGAAAACACCGGGGCGGACGTATCCTTCCTGCGCGGCCGCAGTATCGCGATGCTGATCGTCCGCCTGTTTCAGGTTGCGCTGGCGGTTTATTTGTTAATACGGCACAGGGAAAAGCTCGCAAAGATCACCCGGATCGCCCTCTGCCTTTTTTTGGCCGGGCTGATCGGCAACCAGATCAACTACCTTCTTTTTGATTATGTGCCGGATATGATCCACCTGCCGTTTTTGGGCGGGGTGATCTTCAACGTTGCGGATATCTGGGCCTTTGTCGCGATGGCGGTGCTGTTCGTGCGCCTGGCGTTCTTTGAAGGCAAGGATTTTGTGGACTGGCTGGGCAAGCACATCACCCAAAAGAAGGCAAAACCGGAACAGGGAAAAAAAGAAAAGAACAGCGCGGCAGAAAGCGCAATTTCGGGCGATTCCGCCGGAAAGGGCGAAAATCCGCTGCCGCAGAATTGCGAAAGCGGTTCGGGGGAAGCGAATGTGCCGGGAAAATGACGAAGAAGTGATACTCGCCCTAAAAAGCGGCGAAAGGCTGGACGTCTTCATCGCGAACAACGCGGAGGGCATAACCCGCTCCTTTGCTCAAAACCTGATCAAAAAAGGCGAAGTCACGGTGGACGGCGCCGTTCAAAAAGCGAATTACAGGCTGAAGGAAGGCCAGACCGTGCGTTTTGCCCTGCCGGAGCCGGAGCTTGCCGAGGCCCTGCCGGAGGACATCCCGCTGGACGTGGTTTACGAGGACGGGGATATCATCGTCGTCAACAAGCCCGCGGGCATGGTCGTCCACCCCGCCGTGGGCAACCCGTCGGGCACGCTGGTCAACGCCCTGCTGTTTTCGGTGAAGGATCTTGCGGGGATCGGGGGAGCGCTCCGGCCGGGGATCGTCCACAGGATCGACAAGGACACCTCCGGCCTGCTGGTCGTGGCAAAGAACGACGCGGCGATGCGCTCCCTTTCCGCCCAGATCCAGCAACGGACCGCCGGCCGGGAATACATTGCCCTGGTGGACGGCGTGATCGGCCCCGACGAGGGAACGATCCGCGCGCCCATCGCCCGCCACCCGAAAGACCGGAAAAAGATGGCCGTGGTGCAGGGTGGAAGGGAAGCGACGACGCATTTTCGGGTGCTCGAGCGCTTTCCCGCGGACCAAAACGGCGCCTCCGGCTCCGGGAACACGCTGGTGCTGTGCGCGCTGGAAACGGGCCGCACCCACCAGATCCGGGTGCACATGGCGCACATCGGCCACCCGGTGACCGGGGATTCCATCTATGGCGCGGCGAAGAACAGGCTGGGCTTTTCCGGCCAGGCGCTGCACGCCGTCCGCCTCCATCTCGACCACCCGGCAACGGGGGAGCCGATGCGCTTCTTCGCGCCGCTGCCCGATGGTTTTGCCGCGGCGCTGACGAGATTAAACGGCGGCCTGCCGCCGCAAATCGAACAATATTGAGGAAAAGGTAGAACCATGCTGTCATTCAAACCGATAACTGTGGAATCCGGCGAAGCGCTTCGCCCGTATTTCAACGCCCAGAAATACCGCATCTGCGACTATACGGTGGGCACCGCGATCATGTGGGCGGATTATTTTTGTGCGCAATACGCGGAGTTCAACGGCATGCTGGTGATCAAGAACACGCTCAGAAACGGCTCCGTCGCCTTTTCCATCCCCATCGGCCCCGGCCCCGCGGACGACGCCCTCTGCGCCATCGACCGCTACGCCATGGCCCATGAGATCCCCACGGTTTTTGAGCCGGTGCCGGAATCCTGCATCTCTGTCATCGCGCAGCATTATTTCGGCGAGCTGACCGTGCGCTATTCGCCGGACTGGTCGGATTATCTGTACGACAAGAACGACATCATCAAGCTCGAAGGCAGGCGGTACAACGCCCAGCGAAACAACATCAACAAGTTTAAAAAACTCTACGGCGAATACGTTTATGATCCCATCACAACGGAGAATCTGGACGAAGTCCGCGCTTTTTTCCACGGTTTCATCAGGCATTCCGAACACAAAAACTCCCAGTCGGACCTGGAAAAGGAAATGACGATGAAGGTGCTGGACAATTACCCCAAGCTGCGCCAGACCGGCGGGGTGATCCGGGCCGCGGGGGATATCGCCGCCATCGCCGTGGGCGAACGGGTGGGGGACACGCTCTTTGTGCATATCGAAAAGGCGCGGCGGGATTACCAGGGCTCCTCTGCCGTGATCAACATGGAATTCGCAAAAAACAACGACACGCCCTGCCTCAAATTTGTCAACCGGGAGGAGGACATGGGCGATTCGGGCCTGCGCACCGCAAAATCCCGATACGGCCCCGTCGAAATGCTCCGCAAATACTCCGTGACCGTTCCCCAGGGCAGGGGAAGGTGCCCGTAACCGCGGCGGCCTTGGGATGGAATCCGCATCTCCGCTTTTTTTACGTCGGACTAAAGCCTGGCAATTTTTGCCGGGCTTTTTCGGCGCTTTGGGAACATTAACCTTACAGCAGTCGTATTAAGGGCAGGACGAACCCCAAACAGCAAGGAGGTCTGTCAGCAATGAAGAAGAAGATTTGGCAGCGGGTGCTCCCGGTAGTCCTTTGCCTGGTGATGATCGCCGCCGTGATGAGCGGGTGCTCCCCGGGGCGGGCCAACGAAAACGGAACGGCCGAAAGCCCCGGTTCGAAGGGCTCCCAGGCGCAGGACAGCGCAGGCATGCCGAACCCCGCGCCCAGCGAACCGGAATACGATTCCGGCCTTGCGGGCGGCGAATCCCAAAGGGATGAAAATTCCATCTCGGGCAACGCCGGGTCCGTCGCGGGCGGCGGGAACATCAGCAGCGAAAAACTGATCCGCACCGTTTATTTGAGCGGCGAGACCCGCGCCTTTGAAGACGCCCTGGCGGGCATCAAAAGCGCGGTGGAGAGCCTGGGCGGCTATATCGAAAGCGCGTCCGAATACGGCAAAAAGCCCGAAACCTACGGCGATTCCGGCCGCAACGCCAGCATCGTCGCCCGCATTCCCGCAGAAAAGCTGGATGCCTTTATTTCGGCGGCCAGCGGCCTGGTCGACATCATCAGCCAGAGCAGCAACGTCGAAAACGTCACCACCCAGTACCGCGATTACGAAGCCCGCAAAAAGTCCTATGAGATCCAGCTCCAAAGGCTGGAAAGCATCCTGACCGAAGCTTCCGAGCTGGCGGACGTACTGGCCCTCGAAACCGAGATCGCCAGGGTCCGCTACGAGCTGGAAACCATCGAGACCACCCTGCGCAATCTGGACAACAGAGTGGGCTATTCCACCGTTTCCATCGATTTTTACGAGCTGACCCAGTTCGAGCGCCCCCAGGCGTCCGAGCAGTCTCTGGGGGACAGGATGAGCTCCGCCTTCGCCCAGGCGATCGAGAATGCCGGCGAATGGATCAAGGACACGATCGTCTGGTTCAGCGCAAACTTCATCGGGCTGATCGTCCTCGCCGCGATCGTGGTGCTGGCCGTCAAGCTGATCGCGCGGTACAACAGAAAGCGCGGCTATGTTTCCGCAAGGAAGAGCCGCCGCGGCAAAAAGGCGGAACCCGCCGTGAAACAGCGAACCGAGTCGCAGCCCGAGGCCCCCAAAGGGCCGGAGGACGACGCCCAGAATAAAGAATAAACAAACCGGAGGATAAAAAGATGAAACGCATTCTAACAGTCGTACTTTCGGCACTGATGGTGGTCGCTTTGGCGACAACCGCCTTTGCCGCCACCGCCGCGGCGCCCACGGTAACCGTCAGCGCCACGGCGAAGATCGCCGTAGAACCGGACATCGCCTATGTTTCCCTGGGCGTCCGCACGGAAAACGCCTCCTCAAAGACCGCAAAGCAGAAAAACACCGAGACCATGACCAAAGTGCTGGACGCTTTGAAGAAAGCGGGCGTCGACGAGAAGGACATCCAGACCAGCAGCCTTTCGATGTACACCAACTATTCCTGGGACAACGAGGGCAACCGCAAGGTGAACGGCTATACCGTCAGCAACACGGTCTCCATCACCGTCCGGGATCTGGACAAAGTGGGCGACATCGTGGACGCCGCGATGAACGCCGGCGCGAACCAGTTCAACAACGTCTCCTTCGCCGTCGAGGATGAAGAGGCGTACTACGTCAAGGTTCTTGGCGAGGCCACAAAGAAAGCTAAAAAGCGCGCGGCGGCCATTGCGAGCGCCAGCGGAATGACCCTGGGTTCGGCGATTTCCCTCTCTTCCACCGGCGCGAGCTACGATCCTTACAGGTACTATGCCGATGATGTTGCCGAAGCAGAAGATATGGCGCCTGCGGAAGGCGCTTCCATCGGCAGCACCATCACCAGCGGCCAGGTCACCGTAACTGCGACGATCAACGCGGTTTACAACATGAAGTAAGGCGCAATTCGAAAAAAGGGGCGCGGGCCGGTGAAAAACCGGGCAAAACCGCCTTGTTCACCATCGCGCTGCCGGGATTTTCGGCCTGTTCGCCCCAAACGGCGGGCCTGACCCGCGAGGCCTACGACCGCGCCCAGGAAAACTGCGCAGCCTTCATCGGGGAAAACTTTTCGCAAAGCCGCATCGGCACGGGCCTGCAAAACGCCGCGCCCCTTTTGGAAGAAGAAAAGCAGGCTGTGTTCGCGGTGGTGAACGGCCCGGCGGATTGCTTTGCCGAAGCAACAGGGCGGCACCGGGTATTCACCATCGGGGACGCCCCCGGCCGCCGGTATGCCAGAATGGCGCGCGGCGAACCCGGCCGGGCGATTGGCTGCATCCCCGTCGAACAAGCAAACCGAACAACAAAACACCGCACCCCGTTTCGGGGCGCGGTGTTTGGGTTTTTGGCTCACTCCCTTGAACGCACAACGGCGACCCAGCCGTGGCGGACGTCGATCGCCGCGACTTCCCCCGTGAAGACGTTGCTGATTCCCCTTGGCGCTTGCAGCACGAGGTCGGAATCCATCAGCGGGTACAAAAGCCCCGAAGTGGCCCGGATGTTCACGTTCACCCCCAAAGGGATGATGGAAAGAAGATCCCCCGCCTTGCCGTTGAAGTAAGCGCCCGTGCAGGTTACGGTCACGATGTTTTGGTCGTCCATCAGCTCCGCCGTCGCGCCCATGATCTTTAGCCCCACCAGGAGCTGAATGTTCCCCAGGGTGTGGTCCAGCCGCTTCCCGGTCCCTCCAAGGATGACGATCCGCCCGCAGCCGCGCTTTGCGGCAAGTATTGCGGCGACTTCGCTGTCCGTCTCGTCCTTTACTTTCGGCAGGGGGTGAAATTCGCAGCCTTCCGGGATTTCCGATTTTGCCGAATCCCTGTCCCCCACAAAAACATCCGGCTTCAGCCCTTTTTCCAGGGCCCAGTCCAGCCCGCCGTCCGCGCAGATCAAAAGATCCGCTTCCTTGCACTGGGCAAAAAGCAGTTCGTCGCCGCACCGTTCGCCGGCGCACAGAACAACAGCCTTCATGGTTCAAACCCTTTCCTTGCAGAGATTGCCGGTCCGCACGCGGGGGTTCGGGTGCGGCGGCCCAGGCCCTTTCAGTCGTACTTTCTTTTTTCCAGCTCCAAAAGCTCGTTCAAAAGCAAGATGTAGCGCTCATACCGGCCTTTGGCGACGGTCCCTTCCGAAACCGCGTCCTTGACGGCGCAGCCCGGCTCGGCCTTGTGCAGGCAGTCCGGGAAGCGGCATTCCCCCAGGAAGCCCCGCATCTCCGGGTAATAGCGGCAAAGGTCGGCGGGCGCAAACGGCGAAAGCTCCAAAAGGGAAAACCCCGGCGTATCCACCACATAGCCGCCGGACACCTTAAGAAGCTCCGCGTGGCGGGTGGTGTGCTTCCCGCGGTCCGTCTTTTTGGAAAGCTCCCCGGTTTTGAGGGAAATCCCGGGGGCAAGGGCGTTGATGATCGAGGATTTTCCCACCGCGGACTGCCCCGCAAAGCAGGTGATCCGGCCGTTCAGCTCGGCCGCCAGGGCATCGAGCCCTTCCCCCGTCTTTGCGGAAACAAAGAGCAGCTTTGCCCCGGAACCGGAATAGTCGGCCGAAAGGGCATCGGCAAACTCCCTTGCGGCCTCGTCGCTCTTGTTGGCGACGATCAGGGCGGAAACGCCGGAAAGGGCGGATTGCAAAAGCAGCTTGTCGCAAAGGAGCAGATCCGGCTTCGGCACGGAAGCGGCCACGACCAGGGCAAACTGGTCCACGTTCGCCACCGGGGGGCGAAGCATCCTGTTCTTCCGCTCCCGGATCCCGGTCACGTAACCCTTCAGCTTCCCTTCCTCGGGAAGGAATTCGACGAGATCGCCCACAAGGGGGGAATTCTCCTCCAGCCGAAAAAGGCCCCGGGCCCTGCATTCGTAGACGGCCCCGCCCGTGTCGACGTAATAAAACCCGCCGATTCCCTTGATGATCGTGCCGTTCATCATCCGCGTTTCATAAGGGTCACGGATTCCCGGCGGACCTCCTCGCCGTTTACGGTGACGATGATCTCGTAAGGTCCTTCGGTGTTCCCGCGCACGGTCAGCGAAACGGTCTGCTGGCCCGCGGGGAGAATGTTTTCGTAAAGCACGTAGTAGACCCCCTCAAAATAGCGAAGGGCCGTGACCTTCGAATCGTTTACGGGAATTTCAAGGTTGAAGGCCTCGTCTTTGGAATACGCGCCCCCGTCGATTTCCGGGCTGACCCAAAGCTCGATCTGGGTGTCCGCGGATTGCAGCGTATTCCCCTCGGGCAGCTGGTTGATCACCCTGCCGGGCAATTCCGCGCTTTCCACAGTGCGGACGAAGATCCGCGAAAAGCCGGAGGACCGCAGCCGATCGATGGCGGCGTCCAGCTTATCCCCCAGCAGGGCGGGCATGATGGTCATATCCTCTTCCGAGCCGCTGACGACGATGAAGATCTCGTCCCCGACGTACATTTCCGTTCCTTCTTCCGGGCTCTGGCGGATGATCTTTCCCGGCTCGACGGTCTTGTCGTCCTCATAGGTCACCCCGGCGACGGAAAGCCCCCATTCCTCCGCCGCGATGGTGGCTTCCTCCACGGTGAGCCCGGTCAGGATCGGCGCTTCCACCGTGGCGGGGCCGGCGCTGACGTCCACATAGATCGTGTCCCCCTCCCGCCCCTGGTTGCCGGCCTTGGGCTCCTGGGTGATCACGGTGTCCGCGGGGATGTCGTCCCTTATGACCCTGCTGCGCACAAAGAGCACAAAGCCCATGGATTGGGCCGATTCGGAAGCGGCGGAAAGCGTCTTGCCGGAAAGGGAGGGCACGTAGCGAATCTGCTTTTCGCCGCTGTTCTTGTTCAAAAGCGCGCTGCCGATCAGTAGGAAGGAAAGCAGGATTCCCACGGTGATCAGCATGATGATCACCAGCATCATCGTGCGCTTGAAGGGGGAGGGCTGCTGTTTTTTCTGACCGTCGGAGAGCGGGCCGCCGCTTTTTTGGGCGGACGCGGCCTTGGAGCGAAGCTTTGCCTCCCGCCCGGCAAAATCCGTGCTCGGCTCCCGCACGGCCCGGAGAAGGTCCCGCTTGAGCTCCCGCATGCTGGCGTACCGGGCGGCTTTTTCCTTGCTGGTGGCGCGAAGGATGATGCCGTTTAAGGCGACCCCGATCTTCGGGTTGTGGACGATGGGTGGAACCATCTCCTCCTGAAGGTGCTTGATGGCGACGGAAACGGTGTTTTCCGCGTCAAAGGGAACGCGGCCCGTCGCCATCTCATAAAGCACGATGCCCAGGGAATAAATGTCGCTCTTGGCGTCCACCAGCTCGCCCTTGGCCTGCTCGGGCGAAACGTAATGCACGGAGCCGAGGATTTTGTCCCCGGTATAGGTGACCGTGGAAGCGTCCGTAAACCTGGCGATGCCAAAATCCGCGACCTTGGGCCTGCCGTGGTCGTTGATGATGACGTTTTGGGGCTTGACGTCCCTGTGGATCACGTTGCGCTCGTGGGCGTGGCCCAGGGCGTCGCAGAGCTGGCAGCCCATGCTGATGATGCGCTTGCGCTCAAAGGGCGCTTCTTCTGTGATGATTTCCTTCAGGGTCTTTCCGGACACGTATTCCAGGACGATGTAGTAATACTCCTCCCACTGGCCGACGTCATAAGAGCGGACAATGTTGTCGTGGGAAAGATTGAGCACCGCCTGGGCTTCCGAGCGGAACCGCCGGACGAATTCGGCGTCCGTCGCGTATTCGCTCTTTAAAACCTTCAGGGCGACGTTCCTGTGGGAGACGGAATCATGGGCTTTGTAAACGTTGGCCATGCCGCCGGAGCCGATCATGGAAATGATGCGGTAACGGCCGGCGACGACGGTGCCGGCATTCAGTTCGCTCATGCTTCGCCGCCCCCTTCCTCCAGGAAGAATCCGACCGCGACGGAGATATTGTCCCTTCCGCCGCCCGCGAGCGCGCGCTGAATCAGGGCCTCGCAGGCCTCGTCCGGGTCGCATTTGGATGTTTTGAGCGCTTCGAGGATCCGCGCTTCCGGAACCTCGTTGGTCAGCCCGTCGGAACAGAGCAGGATCGCATCCCCGTCGGAAAGCTCGACCTCGAAGATATCCGCGGAAACGCTGGGCGCCGTGCCCACCGCCCGGGTGATCACGTTTTTATAGGGGTAAACCAGGGCCTCCTCGGCACTCATGCGGCCGGCGCTCATCAGCTCCTGGACCAGGCTGTGGTCCCGGGTGATCTGGCGGAGCGTCCCCTCTTTTTTCGAAAAATGGTAGGCCCGGCTGTCCCCCACGTTGGCGACGGCGGCCTCGCCCTCCTTCCCGCAGGCGAAAACGAGGGTGGTCCCCATGCCGCGGCAATCGGGAACCGAGCGGGAACGTTCAAAAATCGCCCGGTTCGCCTTTTCAACTGCGGCATTGAGCTTGGCGATCGAGCATTCGCCGGAACCGACGGCTCCCTCCACCGTGGAGCAGGCCATGGAAGACGCGATCTCCCCCGCGGAATGGCCGCCCATGCCGTCGGCCACCAGCAGCAGCCAGGGCGAGCCCGCCCTTGACGCGGCGCAATCCTCGTTCAGGGTGCGCACAAGCCCGATATGCGATCTGTTTGCCAGTCTGAGCATCTATTCCGCTCCTTTTTCGGGATTGGATTCGGTTTCCAAATAGCGGCGGCGAAGCTGGCCGCAGGCGCCCTCGATATCCGCCCCCATTTCCCGCCGGATCGTGGCGGAAACGCCCAGGGCGGAAAGGGTTTCAAGGAAGCGCTTGGCTTCTTCCTTCGCCGTTCCCGTCATGCCGCGCTCTTTGACCTCGTTCAGGGGGATCAGATTGACGTGGCACTGGAAGCCTTTAAGCAGCGCGGCGAGTTTCTTCGCGTATTCCGGCGTGTCGTTCGTTCCCCGGATCAGCGCGTATTCAAAGATCACCCGCCGGCCGGTGGCTTCGACGTAATGCTTCGCGGCGTCCACCACCTCGGCCACGGTATACCGGTTCGCGATGGGCATCAGCTTTTTCCGCAATTCGTCTTCCGGCGAATGCAGGGAAACCGAAAGGGTGACGTGAACCCCGGATCCGGCAAGCTCCCGCATCTTCGGAACGATGCCGCAGGTGGAAAGGGAGATGTTCCGAAAGCTGATGTTCAGCCCCTCCTGCGCGTTGACCAGCCGCAAAAAGGCCAGCACGTTGTCGTAATTGTCCAGCGGTTCACCGCTGCCCATGAGGACGATGTTGGTGATCGCCCGGCCGTCTTTTTGGCCCTCAAGCTCCATCTGCTCCCGGTTGACGGCGGCGACGGCGGAAAGCATCTCCCCCGGACGGAGGTTTCGAACAAGGCCGTTCAGGGTGGAAGCGCAGAAAGCGCAGCCCATCCGGCAGCCCACCTGGGTGGAGACGCAGACCGTCTTCCCGTGCTTGTGGCGCATCAGCACGCCTTCGACGATGTTCCCGTCCGAAAGCAGAAAAAGGTATTTGACGGTGCCGTCCGCCTGGGAAACGACCCGTTCCAGTATTTTTGCCCCGCCCAGGGGCCGGGCAGAAGCCAGCTTTTCCCGCAAGGCGGCGCTCAGGTTGGTCATTTCGGAAAAATCCCGCCCCTTTTGCAGCCAGGAAAAAACCTGCCCGGCGCGGAACGCGGGCTCGCCGAGCGCCTTCATGGCTTCCTTCAAAGCGGGAAGGTCCATATCCATCCAGTTCATTTGGGCAAGGGTCATTTTCTGAGCATCCTCGAAATATAAAATCCGTTCACGCCGTCGATCGGCGGAATGAGCTGCACCCGGCCGCCGGCAAGGCGCGATCCATCAAAATCCGGGGGGAAGAAGGGAGAGAGATCCCCCGGGTAAAAATCCGAAAAGGAGGCGAGGAACGCGTCTGTCACGTCCTCGTTTTCCGGCTTTGAGATGGTGCAGGTGGAATAAACCAGCGCACCGCCGGGCTTGACGTAATGCGCGCAGGCGGAAAGGATGGCAAGCTGGAGCTCCGCCAGGGCAAAAACGTCCTCCTTCGTCTTGTTCAGCCGAAGGTCGGGCTTGCCGGAAACGCCCAGGCCGGAGCAGGGCGCGTCGATCAGCGCCACGTCGAACAGTTCGGCGCAAGCGGGGTCAAAAACCGAGGCGTCCCGCGCTTCTGCGGCAACTCCGCCAACCCCCAGCCGTTCGCAGGCGGCCCTGATCAGCTCCACCCGGTGGGGATGCAGGTCCCAGGCCGTGATCTGCGCCCGGTTATTTGCGATGGCGGCCAGGGCCGCGGTTTTGCCCCCCGGGGCCGCACAGGCGTCCAGCACCTTCTGGCCGGGCTTCGGGTCCGCCGCGCGGCAGACCAGGGCGGAAGCTTCGCTCATAAGGGCGATGCGCCCGGTTTTGAACAGCGCGTGGGCGGAAAGGTCCCCTTCGGCGGAATCGAAGCGCAAAACCTCCGGCACGAACCGGCCGGGAACGGCGGGAAAGCCCAGGGCTTCCCTTGCGGCCGCGACATCCGTTTTCAGCGTGTTGACGCGGACGGAACCCCGCTCCCCGGGGTGGGAGAGAATCTCCTCCGCCAGTTCCGGACCGAAGCGCCCAATGAACCCTTCGGCGATCCATTCCGGCGTGCTCCGCCTGATGGACAGGGCCTTCGCGTCCTTCCCTGAAGGGGGAACGAGGGCGCTTTTCTCCCGCAGCGCGGCGCGGAGCACGCCGTTGACGAACCCGGCCAAAGCGGGCTTGCCCATGGCTTTGATCAGCCGGACGGATTCGTTGACGGCGGCGGATTCCGGAACGCCCATCAAAAGCGCCTGGCAAAGCCCAAGGCGAAGAACGACCCGGACGGCGGGCTTGAGCGGCCCCTTGGCGAACTTTGCGATCAGCCAATCCAGGTAAATCTGATTTTCAAGAACGGTATAAACAAGGGCGGAGCAAAACCCCCGGTTTTCCACTGGAACTGCGGGAAGCTCCTCCTTCAGGGCCAGGTTGGCGTAAGCCCCGCGCCCGACAAAAAGCAGCACGTCCGCCGCGGCCCGTCTCGCGTCCTTCACGAGAATCTGCCCCCAACGGGAAGGGTTTTGCCCCGGAAGAAGGCGGAAGCGTCCATGCGCTTGCCGCCGGGGGCCTGAAGCTCGCCGATTTGAACAGCGCCGCCGCCCGTGGCGACGACAAGGCCGTTTTGGGGATCGGCAAAAAGGATCTCCCCCGGTTCGCCCTTGCCTTCGCAGATGCGTGCCCGCCAGAATTTGAGCGGCGCGTTCCCAAACAGCGCGAAAGCGCCCGGCCAGGGGTCCACGCCGCGGATCAGATCGCACACTTTTTTTGCGGGAAGGGAAAAATCCACCCGACCGTCCTCTTTTTTCAGCATGCGGCATTTCGTGGCCTGGGCCTCGTCCTGTTTGGTGCGCACCAGCGTGCCGTTTTCCAGCGCGGCGAGCGTGTCCTTGAGCACCAGCGCGCCGAGTTCGGCCACGCGGCCAAAAAGCTCCCCCGCGGTTTCGTCCGGCAGGATTGCGATCTCTTTTTTCAGCAGCATATCCCCGGTGTCCAGCCCGACGTCCGTGAACATCGTGGTGACGCCGGTCACGCTTTCGCCGTTGATCACCGCCCACTGGATGGGGGCGGCCCCCCGGTATTTCGGCAGCAGCGAACCGTGGACGTTGATGCACCCCAGGCGCGGCACCGCCAAATTCTCCGCCGAAAGGATCTGCCCGAAAGCCGCGGTGACCATCAGATCCGGCGCGGCCGCTTCCAGCATCGCCTGACCGCCGGGAAGGCGGATTTTTTCCGGCTGAAAGACCGGGATCCCCCGCTCGACGGCGAAGGCCTTCGCGGGGGGGAAGACGGGTTTCCCGCTGCGGCCCGCCGGCCTGTCCGGCTGGCAGAAAACCGCGCAGATTTTATAGCCCCCGGCCCAGAGCATGTTCAAAGAAGGCAGGGCGAATTCGGGCGTGCCAAGAAAAGCGATGCGCAAGCTCATTCCTCCCCGGTTGCGGCGGTTTTTGCCGTGCGGGTGTTCCGCTTCCCGCGAAGGGGCCTGGCCGCGGTCAGGGATCCGGGCTCGTCTTCGCTTTCGCCCAGCAGCTCCATGGCTTCCCTGCTCCGGCGCTCGGCCTCGGCGATCTGTTCCTCCGTGGGTTCGATGACGCGGTCGGTAAAGACGACGCCGTCCAGATGGTCCAGCTCGTGGCACATGGCGACGGCGAGATACCCCTCCGCCTCGATGCGGATCTTTTCGCCGTCCCTGTCCAAAGCCTCGATCACGGCCCGCTCCGGGCGCAGGACGTATCCCTGTTTTTCGGGTATGCTGAGGCAGGCCTCCATTCCGCAGGCGCTGCCGGATTGCTCGACAATCACAGGGTTGACGAGCTGATAAAGCCGGGCGCCCGCGTCCACCACGACCACCCGGCGCAAAACGCCGACCTGGGGCGCGGCAAGGCCGACTCCGCCGGCGTGATACATCGTTTCCGTCATATCGTCAATCAGGGTTCTGATTCTGTCGTTGATTTCGGTGACCTCGCGGCACTTCTTGTGAAGGGCGGGGTCTTCGTCGGTCAGTATTTGTCTTAAGGCCATGGTTTCCTCCGAGTTTTATGCTTCCTTTCAGTATAGCGCATAAAAAGGACGATCACAACATGTTCTGGGGGTTGGCCTCCATGGATAACAGGCAGCCCTTTGCCTCGTAATCCCGGCAAAAAACGCCGAGCAGGGCAATTGCCCTTTCCGCCGCCGGGGTTCTCAAAAGCTTTGCAAGAACCTGAAAGCGGAATTCCTCCTTGATGAAGCCGATGGGCGCGGGCATGGCGCGAAGGTAAACGAGGGTGTCCTCCTCGCCCGGCTCTTTGGCAAGCTCCCGCTGGATCAGGCTTTTCGCGCTCTCGGCAAACGCTTCGCAGGCGGATTTGACAACCCGGTAATCGGGCCCGGTAAAAAGCACGCGCACAAAATCCGCAAAGGGCGGATATTGGCACTTTTGCCGCTTTTCGATCTCGTATTCGTAAAACCCCTCGTAATCGTGGGCCGCGGCGAAGCGGATGCTGGGGTGGCCCGGCGAATAGGTCTGAACGATGGCCGTGCCGTCGGACTCGTCCCGCCCCGCGCGGCCGGCGACCTGGGTGATCAGGGAAAAAGCCCGCTCCGCGCTGCGGTAATCGGACATGAACAGCGTCGCGTCCGCCGCGACCACGCCCACCAGGGTCACGTTGGGAAAATCCAGCCCCTTGGCGATCATCTGGGTGCCGATCAGGATGTCCGCCTCCCGGTTCGCGAAGGCGTTGAGGATGGCGAGGTGCGAACCTTTTTTGACCGTCGTGTCCCTGTCCATCCGCAGCGCCCGCGCCATGGGGAAGGCTTTCTTCACGGCCTCCTCCACCTGCTGGGTGCCCTGGCCGAAGTATTTGAGGTACGGTTTTTTGCATTCCGGGCAGACCAGCGGAACGGAAATCCGCTCGCCGCAGTAATGGCAGCGCAAGGTTTCGTCGTTCTTGTGATAAGTGAGGGAAACGTCGCACCGCTGGCATTTCATCACATGCCCGCAGCCCCGGCAGGAAACAAAGGTGGAATACCCCCGCCGGTTTTGCAGCAGCATCGCTTGCTCGCCTTTGGCCAGGCAGGCGCGGATGGCAGAGTAAAGCGCGTCGGAAAAGATCGTGCGGTTGCCCGCTTCCAGCTCTTTGCGCATATCCACCACGGTGACCGGCGGCATCGGCCTGCCGTTGATGCGGCGGCTCAGGCCGATGATCGTGTAATCCCCGCGTCTGGCAAGGAAATAGCTCTCCAAAGAGGGTGTCGCGCTGCCTAAAAGCAGGGAAGCCCCGGTCAGTTCGCAGCGTTTTTTCGCCACGTCGCAGGCGGCGTATTTCGGGGTTTTTTCCGACTGATAGCTGGATTCGTGCTCCTCGTCGATCACGATCAGCCCGAGGTTTTCCACCGGGGCAAAAACCGCGCTCCGCGCCCCGACGACGACCTTCGCGGCTCCGCTCCGGATGCGCTTCCATTCGTCGAACCGCTCCCCGGCGGAGAGCCGGCTGTGCAAAACGGCGATGACGCCGCCGAACCGCCCGCGGAAGCGCGCCACGGTCTGGGGGGTGAGGGAAATCTCCGGCACCAGCACGATGGCCGTCGACCCGAAAGCAAGGCAGCGCTCGATGCAGCGCATGTAAACCTCGGTCTTGCCGCTGCCGGTAACGCCTTTGAGCAAAAACGCGCGATCAGGGCCAAGGGGCCCGGTTTTGCGTTTTTCCAGGGCGTGGTCCACGGCGTCCACGGCGTTGGCCTGATCCGGGGTCATCTTCGGCCGCTCCTTGACGCTTTTCAGCCCCGCCAGGGGGTCCCGCCGCACGCGCGCCGTGCCGAAGGCGATCCAGCCCTTTTTTTCCATGGCGGGAAGGGCGTTCGCCCCGCCGGGGACCAGGGCCTCGACGTCCGCCGCGGAAACCGGCGCGTCCGCCGAGGCGAGCAGGCGCAAAACGTCCCGCTGGACCGGCGCTTTGCAGGCCCCGGTCTTTGAGATCAGAGAGGATTCCGCCAGGGCGATTCCGTCGCCGTCCAAGGCGATGGAAACCGTGCGCACGGTCTTTTCCCGAACGCGCAGGCCCCGCATCTGGGCGGGGATCATCTGGCAAAAGGCGTCGATCAGCAGGCAGCTGTAGCGCTCCCGCATCCAGAAGGCGAGCTCCAGCTGTTCTTCGGTCAGGACCGGGTAGTCCTCCAGTTTTTTCAGGATGTTTTTCAGCGTTCCGGAAAACACCGCGCTTTCGCGAAGGCCCACGACAAAGCCCTCGGTGGTCCTGTTGCCGCCGCCAAAGGGAACCAACACCCGGCTGCCGGGGCGGATTTCTATCCCCTCCGGCACGCCGTATTCAAAAATGCGGTCCACATTTGAATGGGTTATGTCTACGATTATCTCGGCTGTCATTGCTGCTCTCCGTCTGTTTTGCCGAAACCGGGCGGCGAGGTCCGGTTGCGGCTCTTGTGTCATGCTTAATTAGATTCTACCATCAACGAAGCGGAACAAAAAGCAATATCACAGCTTTTTGCATATAGTGGAGCGGGAAAGAATAGGCTTTGAAAGGAGAGGCGGCATGAAGCTGCTCAAAAAACGGGGAAGATGCGGCAGGAAAAATCCGGCTGTCGGCCTGGCTGTGTCGCTCCTGGGATTGCTGCTGATCATGATAAGCGGGCCGGCCTCGCTGCTTTTCGCCCTCATCGGCGGGATACTGTGCTGCGCCGGCACGGTATTGATCATCGTTTTTTAAAAAAGGCGCCGCAGCGGACGGAGGTACGCGATGAAAGTTGTTTGGATACGGACTCCGCGCTTCGTGCGGGGGCTGTTAAAAAAGATGTCCGGCAAAAAGAAGGTCAAACCGCCGGAACGGGGGTAAGGGAACGACGAAACGCGGGCGGAGCGGTCTTCGCCCGCGCAAAAGCATGAAGAATTCCGGCGCGGAACAAAACAGGCGCGCTTTTTCCCTGCGGCTCAAACTGGGCCAACTCAATACTTTTCTGTCATCCGGCAGCTGTTCGCCGGATTTTTGCGTGTCAAAACCCCGTTAAAACGGACGATAGGCGCCGGAATCAGGTTCCGGCACTTCATCAAGGATGGATGCCGGCTGCTTCACCGACGACCTTGAAAACCAACCGGAAAAGCGGACCGCCGGCCGCTTTGGCTTCCTGAATCCGGCGGCTGTTCGCCGGATTTGCCATATTGCGGCTTCAATCCTCATAAACATAATGGCAATGTCCCGCATGCTGCCAAAAATGCATAAAAAAAGAAAACGCAGGCGATCATTGCTTCGCCTGCGCTTGTTAAAACTAATGGTCAGCGAACGCGCTCAACCTTGCCGGAACGGAGGCAGCGGGTGCAAATGTCCACCTTTTTGGGGGCTCCGTCGACCAGGATGCGGGTGGGCTGGATGTTGGGAGCCAGCGCGCGCTTGGCCTTGCGGTTGGAGTGGCTGACGGAGTTACCGGACATGATGCCCTTGTTGCAGATCTCGCAGTATTTTGCCATAAACTACACCTCCTTTGGCATGGTGTTTATGCGCCGGGCGCTTGTTTTCACCGGGATGAGAGCGCAGGCGACGGGGTTCGTCCCTGGGCGTCAAACAGAGGTATTTTATCACAGGGCAAATCGTTTGGCAAGTGTAATCTCAAAGGAACGGGGGCCGCGGCGCCGGGCTTTCTCAACAACGCTTGCAAATAAGTGGATAATCATATAAAATGAGTTGCATTCCGGCCGAATACAAGATCGGTTGGAACCATACCGACAGCCCATACAAGGAGGTATGACTATGTCCGGAACCATCAAAAGCAACCTCGGACTGATCACCATAAGCGACGACGTCATCGCCACGATCGCCGGCTATACCGCGGTCGAAAACTACGGGATCGTGGGCATGTCCGCCCAAAAAGCGGGCGAGAGCTTCTTTGAACTTTTAGGACGCGAAAACATCAGAAAGGGCGTTGCCGTAAGCGTAAACGGGGATTCCTGCGTGATCGACCTGTACGTGATCGTCGAATACGGCGTTTCGCTGCACGCGGTCGCCCAGAACGTCATTGAAAATGTTACCTACCGCGTCCGCGAATTTGCCGGACTCGCGGTATCCTCCGTAAACGTTCACGTTGAGGGTGTTCGCGTGCAGCAGAGCTGACCGGTTTGCAACGCGAATCATTGGAGGAACCGACATTGACTCAAAAAACCAAGATAACCGGAACCGAACTTCGCGACATGCTGATTGCCGGCGGGGCCTTGCTGGAGCGCAGCAAAAAAACCGTGGACGCGCTGAATGTCTTCCCCGTGCCGGACGGCGATACCGGCACCAACATGTCGATGACCATGAACTCGGCCATCAAGGAACTGCGCGCAAGCGACGCGAAGGACGTGTCCACCGTTGCGGCGGTGGCCGCCAGGGGCGCCCTCAGGGGAGCAAGGGGGAACTCCGGCGTCATCCTGTCCCAGCTTTTGCGCGGCTTTTCCAGGGCTGTGGACGGCCTTTATGAAATGGACGCCGCCCAGATGGCGAACGCCCTCAAGGTGGGCAGCGAGGCGGCGTACAAGGCCGTCATGAAACCCAAGGAGGGCACGATCCTGACCGTCGCCCGGGTGGTGGCGGACAAGGCGGCCGAAAACGCGGCCAAGGGCGTGAACATTCTCCGCCTGATCGACGCCATGATCGAGGACGGGGAGGAGATCCTCTCCCGCACGCCGGATATGCTTCCCGTGCTGAAACAGGCGGGGGTGGTGGATTCCGGCGGCAAGGGCCTGCTCGCCATTTACCGCGGATACAAAATGTGCCTGGACGGCGAGGAGCTCCCCGAGGAAGAGCTGACGGTGGAGGAAAACGCCTCCATCGACCGGGAGGAAAACGAGGCCGCCATCCTGACGGACGAAGACCTTGAAAACATCACCTTCGGCTATTGCACCGAGTTCTTCGTCGAGCATCTTTCCGCCGATTTTTCGGCCGACGATTTGAACCGCTTCACGGAGCACATCCAGCGCATCGGCGATTCGGTCGTCGTGGTGGGGGACGCGGGGCTCGTCAAGGTCCACGTCCATACCGACGTTCCCGGCAAAGCCCTGCAAATGGCACTCCGCCTGGGCGAGCTGAACGGCGTCAAGATCGAGAACATGCGCGAGCAGCACAGGAAGCTGATGGAAGAGCGCAAATCCAGGGAAAAGGAACACGGCACCGTCGCCGTCAGCATGGGCGAGGGGCTGGACTCCATTTTCCGCGACCTGTCGGTGGACAGCATCGTCACCGGCGGCCAGACCATGAACCCCAGCGCGATGGACATCGAAAAGGCCATCAAGCGCACCTTCGCCCGGAACGTTTACGTTCTGCCCAACAACAAGAACATCATCCTCGCCGCGCAGCAGGCAAAAACCCTGGTCGAAAGCGATACCGACACCAGGGTCCACGTGATCCCCACGACCTCCGTGACCCAGGGGATCGCCGCGATGGTGGCCTTCGCCCCGGAAAACGGCGTGGAGGAAAACACGGCGGCCATGGCGGAAGCCGCGGGTGCGGTCAAGTCCGGCGCGGTGACCTTTGCGGTGCGGGATACGTCGATCAACGGTTTTGAGATCAAGCAGGGCAACATCATGGCCATGCGCGAGGGCAAGATCGTCGCCTGCGGGGACAGCGTCAAAGAAACGGCCGAGAACCTGATCGAAAGCATGACGGACGAGGATTCCTCCTATATCACCATCCTTTATGGCGACGAGGTGGACCGCGGCGAGGCCGAAGCCCTGCTCGCCTCCGTGGAAGAAAAATACCCGATGGCGGACGTTGTGCTGCAATACGGCGGCCAGCCCCTTTATTATTACTTCATCTCAGTGGAATGATTGTATTTTATCCCGGCGGATTTGGCCGGGCCTGCCCGAGCGGGGCGCGCGCCCCGATAACTTGACATAGATACGCCCCTTCCGGTCCTTTTCGGAGGGGGCTTTAGTGTTTTTGGCCGCCCGCCGGGGCTCTGTCCAAAAGGCGGCGGAAGGGGCGGAGCCTTGCCCGCCGCCGCCATAAAATTGGCGCGGCCTCAGGCGGGAATTCCGAAAACTAAAGTTTGATTCCGCAATCCATCCGGCATATAATCAGCATAAGGCAAGGGAGTTGAACGCCGGCGGTTTTCAGGGCCAAAAAGCACGCCATCGCTGTGTTATCGGCGCTTGGAGCAGCTCCGCTGCGCCTGCGCGCCGCTGCCTTGCGCCGCCGCGCTTTTTGGCCCTGAAAACTCTTTGACCGCCAAGCCGCCGGTTTGGTTGCAGTTCGCGGAAGAGAAAGGAGCCGTACGGCGCTATGGCGACTGACGACGACAATGAAAGGCGCCGAACCGGCCGCTTGGCGGCGCAGGAGTTCAATTCCCCCTGCCTTAGTGCTTTCACAGCATTCTTTTCGGTGCAAAAAGCGCCTCGGGCACTTCTTTTTGAATCGGACGCCGGCGGGCGGCAGTGGAATTTTTGATTTCAAAAGGTATTGAAAGGCAGGCACGGTTACAATGAAATACAGAAAATTCGGCAATTTGGACTGGGAGGTTTCCGCCCTGGGCATGGGGACTCTGCGCCTGCCCACGGAGGACAGGACCCTGATGAGCGGCGAGGTCATCAAAGAGGACGAAGCCATCGCGACAATCCGCTACGGGATCGACAACGGCATCAATTATGTGGATACGGCGTACAACTACCACAATTTCAAGAGCGAACCGGTGGTGGGCAAGGCCCTGAGGGACGGTTACCGCCAGAAGGTGAAGCTCGCCACCAAATCCCCGGTTTCCCGCATCGGCAAAACCGAGGATTTTGACAGGATCTTAAACGAGCAGCTGACAAAGCTGCAAACCGACTACATTGACTTTTACCTTTTCCACAGCATAGACGGGAAGAAGTGGCGCCAGACCGTGCTGGGCCTTGGCCTGATCGAAAGGATCGAGGCGGCCAAAAAGGCGGGGAAGATCGCACACGTCGGATTCTCCTTCCATGACAGCTTCAGCGAATTCAAGGCCATTGTGGACGGCTACGACAAGTGGGAGTTCTGCCAGATCCAGTACAACTATATGGACGTGAACAACCAGGCGGGCGCAAAAGGGTTGAAATACGCGGCAGCAAAGGGTCTGCCCGTGATCGTCATGGAGCCCCTTTTAGGCGGCATGCTGGCCAATCCCCCCGCGTCCATCCGCAGGGAATTCGAGGCTTACGACCCCGCAAAGAGCGCGGCTTATTGGGGACTGCGGTGGCTCTGGAACCAGCCGGAGGTCACCCTCGTCCTCAGCGGCATGAACGCGATTTCCCAGGTGGAGGAAAATATCCGCACGGCGGACGCTTCCGGCGTCAACACGCTGAGCGATGCGGATCTGGACTTTATTGAGCGCGTTCGAAAAAAATACGAGGAAAAGCGCGCCATTCCCTGCACGGGCTGCAGCTACTGCATGCCCTGCCCCAACGGCGTGGAAATTCCCAGGAGCTTCAAGTTCTATAACGACGCCTATATGCACGATGATCTTGAGACCGAAAAGAAGACCTACGCCTTCTGGAAGCGCGGTCAGGCCAGCGCCTGCGTGGCCTGTAAGGTTTGCGAATCCAAGTGCCCGCAGCACATTCCCATCAGCACGTGGATGCCCAAGGTGCATTCGCTTTTGGGCAACGGTTAAGGCGAAGGAAATCGGGCTTTTGCGCCGTAAGCGCCATTTGGACAGGGCCGCGTTTTATTCCGTTCGGATGAAACCCCCGGGGCGCCAGGAACCGCGCCTTTTTGGGGGTTTTCGCAATCGGGAGCACCAAACAGCCCCGCCATGACGGCGCGGGCGGCATCCCGGACGCGCCGCAAGCCGCCATTTTGGCGAAGCCGCGTTTTATTCCGTTCGGATGAAACCCCCGGGGCGCCAGGAACCGCGCCTTTTGGGGGTTTTGGCAAGTGGGAGAACCAAACTGCCCCGCCATGACGGCGCGGGCGGCGCCCCAAGCGCACTGGAATCCCTGCCGGCATGCCGGATCCGGCAATAAGCATGAAAAGCGGCTGTGAACCTGCCTGAACAGGGCTTGCGGGCGGCGGGTGGCGGCGGCATGCGGGCATTAAAAAAGGGGCGCCCCGCTTTTGGGGCGCCCCGCAGGCTGTCAAAAAACTTTCGGAATTGTCAAGGGGCCGCGGCCCCTTGACTTCAATCCGGCTCCGGCGGGCAAGGTGAATTGCCGCAAAGCGGCAAGAGAAGACGCCCTGGGGTACGTGTACGCCGGAACGGATGAAAGCCGCAGGCTTTCTGACCTTTCGCGATTTGCCGGCCCCAAATGCAGAGCATTTTAGGCAAATCGTGCAGTCTCAAAAAGTGCAATCACACTTTTTTGATACACTTTGGGCGCCCCCTTTGGGTGCCTGGGATCAAACGGCCTTTTCCGCGGCCGACCAGCGGGCAAATTCCTCGTCCGTCGCCAGAACATAGTGGGTCCCGCCGACGAGGCGCCTTGCGCCCTTTGTGTAATCCACGCCCGCGGCCTTGACGTCGTAGCTTTCCGCGATGCGTTTTTTCTCCAGCGCGGGGTTGGGCAGGGGGATGGCGGAGAGCAGGCTCCTTGTGTACGGGTGGACCGGGTTTTCGAAGATCTCGTCCTTCGTGCCGGTTTCCACCAGATGCCCGTAATGCAGCACGCCGATGCGGTCGGAAATATACTTGACCATGGAAAGGTCGTGGGCGATGAACAGGTAAGCGCAGCCGGTTTCCTGCTGAAGGTCCTTCATCAGGTTCACCACCTGGGCCTGGATGGAAACGTCCAGCGCGGAGATGCACTCGTCCGCGATAATCAGCTTCGGGTTCATGATCAGCGCCCGGGCAATGCCCACGCGCTGCCGCTGCCCGCCGGAAAACTGATGGGGGTAGCGCTCGGCGTGCTCGGCGGCAAGGCCGACCTTTTGAAGGATCGCGGCGACTTTTTCGTGGCGTTCGGCGCGGCTTCGATAAAGATGGTGGATGTCCAGCCCTTCGGCAATGATGTCCCCCACTTTTTTGCGGGGGTTCAGACAGGCCATCGGGTCCTGGAAGATCATCTGCATCTCGGTGCGCAGCCGTCTTTTGTCCTGCCGGCTCAGCCTGCCCGAAATGTCCATCCCGCCGAACAGGATCGTCCCGCCCGTGGGGTCGTAAAGGCGGATGACGCCCCGGCCGATGGTGCTCTTTCCGCTGCCGGACTCGCCGACGAGGCCGTAGGTCTCCCCCGGGTAAATCACGAAATCGACGCCGTCCACAGCCCTGACCGTGAACTTGCGCGATGTGAAGTACTGCTTCAGGCCCTTTACTTCAAGAAGGGGCTTTTCGGATGCCGTTTTCCGCATGTTACTCGGCCTCCTTTCTCATTCGTTCGATCCGGGCCTTGAGTTCCGCGGGCATTTCCACCTTCGGCGCGCGTTCGTCCAGCAGCCAGGTGGCCGCGGAGTGGGTTTCGGTGATTTTGAACATCGGAGGCTCCGCCCGAAAATCGAGGTTGAGGGCGAAGATGTTCCGCGGGGCAAAGGGGTCGCCCTCCACTTTGTGGAGCAGGTTGGGCGGCGAGCCGGGGATGGTGTACAGCCGGGTTTCCTCGGTGTCCAGGTCCGGCATGGCGGAAAGCAGGCCCCAGGTGTAGGGGTGGCGCGGATCGAAGAAGATCTCGTCCACGGTGCCTTTTTCCACGATCTTTCCGGCGTACATCACGTCCACATAATCCGCGACCTTCGCAACGACGCCCAGGTCGTGGGTGATGTAGACCACGCTGATGCCGCGCTCTTCTTGTATGCGTTTGATCATCTCGAGGATTTTCGCCTGGATGGTCACGTCCAGAGCCGTGGTCGGCTCGTCGCAGATCAGCAGCTCGGGGTCGCAGGCCAGGGCGATGGCGATGACCACGCGCTGCCTCATGCCGCCGGAAAGCTGGTGCGGGTACTGCCTGATGCGCTTTTCCGGCTCGTCGATCCCGACCTCGCGCAAAAGCTCGAGAGCCTTTCTGTTCGCCTCGGCCCTGGGCGTTTTGTAATGCCAGATCATGCCCTCGGTGATCTGCTTGCCGACGGGCATCGTCGGGTCCAGGCTGGTCATCGGGTCCTGGAAAATCATGGCGATGCGCTTGCCGTTGATGCGGCTGCGCATTTCCTTTTTGGTCAGCTTGAGAAGGTCGACCTCGGTTTTGACTCCGTTTTCCCCGGAAAAAAACTTGATGCTGCCGCCGTTGACGGTGCTGTTTTTGTCCAGAATGCCCATGGCGGCCTTCATCGTCACGGATTTTCCGCTGCCCGATTCGCCCACAACAGCCAGGGTCTCGCCGCGGTAAAGGTCCATATCCACGCCGCGGATGGCGTTGATCATGCCGGCGTGGGTCTTGAAGGAGATCGAAAGGCCGCGGATCTCAAGGATTTTTTCGCGTTTTTCGTTTGCCAATTCCGCCACCTCACATTTCCTTGAGTTTCGGGTCGAAGGCTTCGCGAAGCCCGTCCGCCAGAATGTTGAAGCAAAGCATCAGCAGCGCCAGCACGAGGATCGGCGGGATGATCTGGTACGGGTGGGTGGTGAAGCTCTTGAAGGCGTCGCTGATCAGGCTGCCCAGGGAGCACATCGGAACGGGGATGCCCAGGCCCACAAAGCTCAAAAACGCCTCGGTGAAGATCGCCGTCGGGATGCTGAACATCAGCTGGGTGATGATCTGGCCGACGATGTTCGGCAGTATTTCCCGGAAGATAATGAAGAAATCGCCCGCGCCCAGGGTGCGGCTGGCGAGCACGAATTCCTGCTCCTTCAGCTTGAGCATTTCCGCCCTTGCGATGCGGCTCATGCCGATCCACTCGGTGATCATCAGGGCGAAGACGATGGTCAAAAACCCGCGGGGAAGCACGAGCATCAAAAGCGTCACGATCACCAGCCGGGGAATGCCGTTGATGATCTCGGCGATGCGCTGCATGATGCTGTCCGTCCGCCCGCCGAAATAGCCGCTGATCAGGCCGTAGCTCATGCCGATGATCATGTTGATCACCGCGGCCGCCACGGCGATTCCCAGGGAAATCTTCGTGCCTTCCCAGACGCGGGTCCAGATGTCGCGGCCGAGCACGTCCGACCCGAACCAGTAATAAACGTCCGTCAGGCCCTTTTCCTTGTAGCCGTTCACGACCTTGGAGCCGGTGGTGGTGCCGACGGTTTCGTCGCCGTCGAAGATGCCCAGCTGTTCTAGGCCGGGAATGCGCGGGGCGAAATTCTTCTGGGCCAGGTTCTGCTCGGAATAGGTGTAAGGCGACATTCCCGGCCCGAACAGGGCCAGCGCGCCGAGTATGACGACGAGAACAAGCGCGACGACCGCGCCCTTGTTCGCAAAAAACCGCGCCCGGACTTCCTTCCAGTAATTCTGGCTGGCGAAGTTCAGGTCGATTTTCGTCGCTTCCGCGCCGCCGCGCAGCGCAAAATCGTCCGGACGGAATTCGAGCGGAGCCTCGGCCGCCGCGGCCGAAGCGTTTGCGGATGGTTTCCTTCGGGAGCGTTTCATGCGTTTCCGTCCTCCTTTGCCAGTCTGATGCGCGGATCGACAACGCCGTAAAGGATGTCCGCCACGAGCATGATGCCGATGTACATCGCGCTGTATATGAAGCTCAAGGCGATGACGACGTTGTAATCGTTCGATTGGATCGCCGTGACCAGCAGGCTGCCGACGCCGGGGATGGAGAAGATCTTTTCCACGACCAGGCTGCCGGTCATCAGATCGACGATCAGCGGCGCGAGCACCGTGATGATCGGGATCAGCGAGTTGCGCAAAGCGTGGCGGACGATGAGCGGCGAACCGCTGATCCCCTTGCTTTCCGCAAGAAGCATGTAATCGCTGCTTAAAACCTCAAGCATCTCGGTCCGGGTGAACCGGGCGACGGAAGCGAGGGTAAAAAGGCTCAGCGCCACGCTGGGCATGACGCCGCTGGCAAAGGGCGCCTGGGCGGAATAGAGCATGGGCAGCCAACTCAGCTTAAAGCCGAAGTAATAACTCAGCCCCAGGGCAAACACATAGCTGGGGACGGATACCCCCAAAACGGAAATCACGGTGCACAGCGTGTCCCACAGCGTGTTGTGCTTGAGGGCGGCGACGACGCCGAGGATCAGGCCCGCCGCCGCGCCAAGGGCCACGGCCGCAAACCCGATCCCAAAGCTGATGGGCAGCCGGTTCTGGATCAGCTGGCTGATCGGCGTGTTCTTGCTGATGTTGTAGCTGACGCCGAAATCCCCCTTCAAAAGGTTCCCGACATACTTGAAAAATTGGACGTAGATGGGCTGATCGAGGCCGTATTTTTCGTTCAGCGCGGCGCGCTGGGGGGGCGTCAGCTTTTCGTCGTTGAACGGCGAGCCGGGCATAAGCTGCAGCAGGATGAACAAAACGAGCGTGATGGCAAGCAGTGTGAGCAATGAAAGGAGCACACGCTTGAGGATGTACTTTCTCACGCCGGGTTCCTCCTTCTTTTTTGTTCTTGGTAGCCGGTTCAACCGGTTTTGCAAAACGCCGCGCGGCGGCCAAACAAGGCCGCCGCGCGGCGACTGCGCAGCCGTTGGGCCGGATCAGTTTTTGACGGTATCCTTGTATACGCGGTTCAGGGCGACCGGGTGGAAATCCACGCCGGTGACGCCGCTCTTGATCATGTTGGCGTTGCACTGGGTATAGATGGGGAAGATGACGGCTTCCTCCATCACGATGCGCTCGGCCTCGAGCATCGCGGCCCAGCGGCCCACGGGATCGGTGCAAAGGGCGCCGGTGGTGCATTGTGCGATGAGGCCGTCGTATTCGGCGTTGCTCCACAGGCCGTAGTTGTTGGGGTTGTTGGTGATCCACATGCCGAGATAGGTCATCGGATCGGCGTAGTCCGGGCCCCAGCGGGTGAGGATGATGCAGTAGTTGCCGTTCTGCATGTCTTCCACGCGCTGCTTCTTGGGCTCGACGACGAGGTTGACGGTCATGCCGGGCAGGGTGCTTTCCAGCTCTTCCTTGATGACCGCGGCGACGTTCTGCTGGATTTCGGTATCGTCGCACTTCATTTCAAAGGTGAAGGTATCCTTGCCCAGCTCCTGCTTGGCCAGCTCGTAATAGGACTGCGCCTTTTCGACGCTGAAGGAGCAGACGTCCGCGAACAGGGTCTGGTCCGCGCTGAAGTCGGTGCCGTCCGGGCCGGTGGCGAACTGCGGGGGAACGGCGGTATAGGTCGCCGTGGAGCCGTCCTTGACAACGCTGTCCACGATGGTCTGGCGGTCAAGGGCATGGGTGATCGCCAGGCGCAGGTTCAGGTTCGCGAGCTCGGGGTAATCGTTGATGTTGGGGCTGATGTACCAAAGGTAGCCCGCGCCCACGCTCAGGAATTCCGGGTCGTCCTGGATCTGATCGACCTGGTCGCCGGAAACCTGGATGAGGTCCAGATCGCCGTTCTGATAGCTCAAAAGGGCCTGCTGGCTTTCTTTGATGACCTGATAGCTGAGCCCTTCAAGCTGCACGCGGTCGGCGTCGTAATAATCGGGGTTCTTCTTGAGGGTGAAGCTGGTGGCGGCGGGCTGATAGCTCGTCAGCACGAAAGCGCCGTTTGAAAGGACGGTTTCGGGGCTGGTGGCGTAGCTGTCGCCGCAAGCTTCATAGAACGCCTGGTTGATGGGGTAGAAGGTGGGGAAGTACAGGATCTGGTCAAAGTAAGAAACCGGGACTTCCAGCTCGACCTTGAGGGTCTTTTCGTCAACGGCGGTCGCGCCGAGCTCGCCGACGGGCTTCTCGCCCGCGATGATGGCGGCGGCGTTCTTGATCTGGCCGATGTCGCTCATCATGTAGGAATATTCCGAGGCGGTTGCGGGATCGACGGCGCGCTGCCAGCCGAACACAAAGTCGGCGGCGGTAACGGGATCGCCGTTGGACCAGAACGCGTCGTCCCGGATCTTGAAGGTATAGGTCAGTCCGTCCTCGCTGATGGTTTCCTCGGCACAAAGGGCATTCACGGCGGAACCGTCCGCGGCCATCTGCTTCAGGCCGTCGGTGAAGTCCGCGATCACCTCGAAGCTGGTGCCGTCGGTGGCGATCTGGGGATCAAGGCTCTGGACCTCAACTTCGATCATGACGTTGAGGACTTTGTTTTTGCCGGAAACGTCGCCCGACTTTTCGGGGGCGTCGCCGGAAGTGCTGCTGCCGCCGCAGGCTGTCAACGCGAACAGCATAAGGGCCGCAAGAAGCAGCGCGAGCGCTTTCTTCATCTTTATACTTCCTTTCCTCGTTGAGTTTCCGGGGTGCATACGGTTGATCAGAAGCCTGCAAAATCAGTTTGCCCATTTAAGCTTCTAATGTAGTATAGTCTCGTGCCCTGCAATCGTCAAGATATGAATAGATAAAAGACGAAATCCAAAAACACCCTGGAATTTCAGCGATAAAGGGACATTTGGCTGTTGTTTATGCGTTCTTCTGAGTATTTACCAGCAACTATACAAAAAAACCGATCGGCGGAAAGCTTCGGGCTTCCTGTGAATCGCGCCGGCGGAATGAAAGCCGGGGCAGGGAATGATGCAAAAGGGCCCGGGGGGCGCATGTGGTGTAACAAGCTGCGCCGTGTGGTATACTGAATCAGGGCGTGTCAACGCGAAATGGTACGGCAGGCCCCAATACCCTGGGAAATTCAAAAGCGCCGCCGTTTGCCGCCGTGCTTTGGCATTCGGCAGGCCGCGGAAAACGGGGCGCAATTTGCGATGATGATTTTATATAGAAGGAATTGAGATGGGCAAACCGCTTGCTGAACTGCACGGGATCGGCGCAAAGAGCGCCGGATTGCTGAAAAAGCTCGCATTGAGGACGGGAGAGGACCTGCTGGGGTTTTACCCCAGGGCATACCGGGATTTTTCCGTGCTGGCCCTCTGCGCCGAAGCGAATACCGGGGATTGCGCCCTTCGGGTGCGCGTTTTGAACGCGCCCAGGGCGGTTTACCCGCGCCGGGGGCTCTCCGTCGTGACGGCCCGGTGCGCGGACGAGTCCGGCCAGTTGACCGCCGTGTTCTACAACCAGCCGTATATGGCGAAAAACCTGGTCCAGGGGGAGGTTTACTGCCTCTGCGGCCGGTGCGAGCGGAAGGGGAACACCCTCAATATGATCAACCCCGCCGTCGCGCCGGGGGAAAAGCAGCCGGGGATCGTTCCCGTTTACCCCCTGACCGCCGGGCTGACCCAGGCTGCGATCAGGCGGACGGTCCGCGCGGCGTTTGACGCGCTGATGCCCGTTTCGGACCCCCTTCCCCCAAGGCTGCTCGCGGAATACGGTTTGATGGGGCTTTGCGAGGCTTTGACGGCCGTGCATTTCCCCAAGGATATGGCCTCCATCGCCCGGGCGAAGCGCCGTCTCGCCATCGAGGAAGTGGTCTATTACGTCATGGCCATGGAGCTCGTCGCCAAGGGCGCACGCAGGGATGCGGGGCGGTCCTTTTGCACCGAAGGGGCGCTTGCGGAGTATCTCGGGCTGCTGCCCTTTGAACCGACGCCTGCCCAATTAGGGGCGATGAAGGACATCGCTGCCGACATGGCGAACCCCGGCGCGATGAACCGCATGGTTCAGGGGGACGTGGGCAGCGGGAAGACGGCGGTGGCCTTTTTTGCCGCATGCATCGCCGCAAAAAACGGCAGGCAGGCGGCGATCATGGTCCCGACGGAGCTTTTAGCCCGGCAGCATTACCAAAAAGCAACGGAGCTTTTTTTCGGAAGGTTTGGCGTGGAGCTGCTCATCGGCGGCCAGACGGCAAAGCAAAGAAGGGAGGTCTATTCCCGGATCGAAAGCGGCCAGAGCCTCGTGGTGATCGGCACCCAGGCCCTGCTCCAGGAAACGGTCAAATTCTTCGACCTCGGGCTGATTGTGGCTGACGAGCAGCACCGCTTCGGCGTCCGTCAGCGGGCCGCGATCGCGAACAAGGCCGATTCGCCGGACGTGCTGGTGCTTTCCGCCACGCCGATCCCCCGGTCCCTCGCCCTGGTGATTTTCGGCGATATGGACGTTTCGGTGATCGACGGCCTGCCCCCGGGCAGAAAACCGGTGAAAACCCGGGTGGTGCCGCACAAAAAGCGGGGGGACATGTACCGCTATGTGGCGAAAAAAGCCCTGGCCGGCGAGCAGGCCTATGTCGTCTGCCCCCTGGTGGAGGATTCGGAGGATTACGGGGGAATCTCCGCGGAAGCGCTTTTTGCGGAGCTTTCCGAAGACGCCCTTTCGGGCGTGCCCGCAGAGCTGCTCCACGGCAGGATGGCGGGCGAAAAAAAGCAGGCGGCGCTGGACCGCTTCCGCGCGGGGCAAACCAAGGTGCTGATCTCCACCACCGTTGTGGAAGTCGGGGTGGACGTGCCCGCGGCGACGGTCATGATCGTGGAAAACGCCCGGCGGTTCGGCCTTGCCCAGCTCCATCAGCTGCGCGGAAGGGTGGGCCGGGGCGCGCTGCCCGGCGAATGCTATCTTTGCCTGGAAAGCGAGGAGGACGAGGGGAACGAAAGGCTGAGCGCCCTTTGCGAAACGACGGACGGGTTCGAGATCGCGATGAAGGACCTGAACCTCCGGGGTCCCGGCGCCCTTTTGGGAACAGCCCAGAGCGGGGCGGACGACCTCGCGGCCCTGCGCCTGGCGGACGGGATGGAAACTCTGTCAACGGGCAGAATCATCGCAAAAAGGGTGCTGGAGGACGAAGGGCTGGCCGGGATCAAAGACGGGCTGGTCGATCATGTCAGAACCCTGTTTGACGAGCGGATGAAAGACATCGCGCTGAACTGAACAAAGCAGATGCGCGCATAATGAAAGGAAGAATTGCCCATGTTGATGCCGATCATCGCCTGCGCCGATCCGTACAAAACCGCCAGGGCGTATGAATCCGCGGGCTGGAACATCGATTTTTCCCAGCCCCCGGAAAGCGGGGACCCGCTGGTGGGGGTTTCGCTGTTCGGCAGCCGGGTTCTGCTCGGCGTGACCGAAGGGTATGTCAGGGAAGACGATCTTGCCCACATCGCCTGCGGGGTGGAGTTTTATGTGACGGTTCCCCGCAAAGAGCTGGAAAACGTGCGCGAAAAGCACGGGGCGTTTTCGCCGACGCCCATACGGAACATGCCCTGGGGCGTCTTTGCCTTTGAGGTTTCGATCGAAAACCATCCATACATGATCGCGGGCGAAGGCTGAGCGATCGGAAAAAACAGCCCGGGCCCTGGCAAAATGGCGCCCTTGGCGCCCCGCTGCGCGCCGGGGGGCCCGCCAAAAAATACCGGAGCATCGGGAGGGCGCCCCCCCCTGATTTCTTGTATATCGAAAATCGCGGGCAAGACCGGCGGCGCAAAAGAGGGCTTCCGCCGATGACCAAGGCAAAAAACTCCTTTTGCTTCGCAATCGAAGCGCGGCCAGACAACCGCACAAAAAAAAGCAAAGAGAGAGCATTCAAATGGCGAATGACCCTGAAAGTCCGTCTCGCACGAAATAAAAATGCGAATACCATTATAATGTTCGCACTCAAATTCAGGCGGAAGGTTTTTTGAAAAAAAGGGGCGGAAATGGGGAGGACATTAAGCAAACCGCGCGAATGGAAGGGATAACGATACTGCCGATCTGGCGTTTTAGAAGGATGACCACAGAAAATAATCCGGCCCCCGGGCGGTTTGGCGCAAAAAGATCGGGCGGCCGCAAGTTTCGCGGCCGCCCAGTCAGTCGTTCTGTTTACTTCATGTTCTCGGAGGCGTAGGAGACCATGCGCCGGACCATCTCGCCGCCGACAGAACCGGCCTCGCGGGAGGTCAGATCGCCGTTGTAGCCCTGCTTGAGGTTGACGCCCAGTTGACCCGCAATTTCGTACTTCATCTTATTGAGGTTCTGGACAGCCTCGGGCGAGGTGTTGGCATACTGGTTAGAGGAGCTGTTCGTGTTGTTGGTGTACATGGTAGTTTCCTTTCGTTCTGTTAAGTTTCAGTCAAAATTGGCCAATTTTTTATGTTTATCCCCTGCATCCAGGGGAAGCTGCGGTCGGTTGGGTTATTTGATGCTCTGCTCCGCGAATGCGATCATCCGCCGTACCATTTCGCCGCCAACGGAGCCGTTCTGTCTGGTTGTCAGGTTTCCCTTGTCCGTTGTCGTGTAGTCGACGCTCAACTGGGAAGCGATCTCGGTCTTTAAACTGTCCAATGCCTGCTGTGATTCGGGAATAAGCGCGCGCTTTCTGTTAGCCATCGTCATTCACCTCCTTTTCGCTGGTGGACTTAATTTGCTCAATCCCGCGGGATTTACACTGGCAATTTGACTGTATATTGTCGTTCATTTCCAAAGAAACAAACGCCAAAAGCCCAAAAAACCGCGGATGAATAAAAGAAGGAAAACAAAGAGCGCAAATGTTGCCAAAACGCGCAGACATATGATAATATGTATATACATGCGAATTTGCAAAATTTTGCCGCAGCCAAAGCAAGACATCGGAGGAATGGGATTTGATTAAGTTGATCGTTGCAGATTTGGATGGAACCCTGCTGGATTCCAATAAAAAGCTCCCCAAGAATTTTCCGGCGCTGATCGAGGCTCTTTCGGAAAAGGGAATCGTCTTTGCTCCGGCCAGCGGCCGGTCGTATCTGACGCTTTTGACCATGTTCGGCGACTATAAAAGCAGAATGGGCTTCATCTGCGACAACGGCTGCGCCACCTATTACAGGGAGGAGCTGGTCAGGATCGCGGAATTTGAGCGCTCCGAAATCAGAAGGATACTCGACATGGCGTTTGATCTGGGCGGCCTTTATCCCGGTCTTTGCGGGCTCAAGGGCTTTTACATCCAGCACAGGGACGAGAGCTTCCTGGAACTGGTCGGCCGCTATTTTCCCCACGCCACCATCGTCGACGATCTTTATGAAGCGGTGGAAACCGATTCCTTTTGCAAGATATCCTGTTCAGACAGGGTCGACGTAGAAACCCACGGTCTTGTGGGCCTTGCCGGCCTGACGGACAAATACGACCTGCTGCCTTCCGGCGAAACCTGGCTGGACATTACCCCCAAAGGGGAAAACAAGGGCACCGCGCTCCGCCATTTGATGGAGAAGATCGGCGTCACGCCGGACGAAACCATGGCCTTCGTCGATTATGTGAACGACATGCCGCTCATGGGCGTGTGCAACCACATTTACGCGATGAAGAACGGCCATCCGGACGTCAAGGCCGCCGCGAATTACGTCACTGAAAAAACAAATGACGAAAACGGCGTGATCTGCACGATTTCAAAAGTGCTCGATCTTGGCCTTTAGTGTTCCCCCAAAAGTGTTTTTGATCGGATCCTCTTAAGTATAAATATAGAAATTTTAGAAAAATCCCGAACCGGCAAACGCCTGATAAAAAGAACCCGCCCGATCCTTTCTTGGGCGGCGCGGACGGGCGCTGGCGGTAAAACGCGCGGCCGGCAAAGCAAAGAAGCGCGCCGAACACCTTCTATTCCGGTGTTCGGCGCGTTTGTTTTTGGGGTTTTTTCAAATACAAATTTCAAATCGCGGGCTTAAGCGCGGCAAGCCGCGGGTTTATACGACGATATTTCGGATGATATCGTAATTGCTGTCCCTGCTTTCGGTAAAACCGTCCACAGGGGAGCTGAAGCCGTCTGGCTTTGTGAAGCCGATCAGGGCCTTTTTGATCTTTTCGCGCATCGCCTGGGGCATGGTGTCATTCGCGCCGATGACGTCTTTGGGGATGGGGCCCGTGCCGGCGATGATTTCCAGTTTGTCTGCCGCCAATCCCTGCTTGACGGCAAAATCCAGGGCTTCGCTGTAGGTCGCGCCCGCGTCCACTTCACCCGAAAGCACCGCGCGGATCACCTTGTCGTGGCTGCCCAAAAACACCGTTTTGGAAAGGCTTTTGGCCTGGACGTTGTTTTTCGCCATGATATCGTTGGCAAACAGATAACCCGAGGCGCTGTTTTTATCCACATATCCGAAGGTTTTGCCCGGCAGGTCGCCCAGACGTTTGATCGGGCTGTCCTTCCTGGTTATGATGTAGCCCATGTAGGAATCCTTTCCGTTGACGATGGGCGTTGCCAGCGGCACAAGATTGGTCTTTTCCTTGGCTTTGACATAGGCAAAAGGCGAAAACCAGCCGATATCGATGTTCCCCTTGCTGATCCACTCGCTCAGGGTTTCGTAGTTCTTTACGATGATCAGCCGGGCCTTGCAGCCGATCCCCTCGCACACTCTGGTCAGCACCGGGGCATACATATTTTTGATGTTTTCCGGCGAAGTAAAGGGATTGACGCCAAATATGATCTCGTTACCCTTCTTCAGCTTGACGATTGTCTCCTGGAACTCTTCGGAAATACGCCCCAGCCTGTTGCCGTATTTGATGATCTCTTCGTTTTTGCGCTGCTGGTTCTGCACAATCGCCAGCAACTCGTGGAGCATGCCGTCGGTTTCTTCCACGGCGGCGGCAAAGGCGTGGGCGCCCTCGTTGATCTCGTCCGAGGAAGCAAGCTGTTTCTGCGAAATGATCCGGACGCTTTCGACGGAAGTCTTGATGCCGTTCAGCGTCTGCTCGATGGCGGCGACCACGGTGGAAGATTCTTTGGCGATCCCTTCGGTGCGCTGGATCTCTTCCAGCATTTTTTCGATGGAGGCGTTGGTCACATCCATATTTTCATAAATCGCGTCCACCACTTTTTTGATGTTCTCCGTGGCGCTGCCCGTCTCCTCGGACAGCTTTTTGATCTGCTGGGCGACGACGGAAAATCCCCGCCCGGCTTCCCCGGCCCGGGCGGCTTCGATGGAGGCGTTGAGGGACAAGAGATTGATCTGGTTTGAAATGCCGCGGATGTATTCGACGATCTTGTTGATCTCCCTGGAGGATTCGTGGAGCTTTGCGTGGCTCAAAGACGTCGCCTTGATGGATTGGGACAGATCGAGCATGGAATGCTGGATGTTGGCGATGGTATTTTTGTTTTCCGCCAGCATTTTGTGGGAACTGTCGGACTGCTGCTCGACCTCGAAAATGCTGTCGTTCAGCCTGTGGAAGTTTTCCACAAAATCCTCCATGGCGTCAGTGATCTCGCGGGCGCCCGAGGCGTTTTGCTCCCCGGTTTTGCGGATTTTGCCGAAGAAGCCGACGAGCTTTCCAAAGGCGTCGACGTTGTTCGTAGACAGCCACAGCAACTGCTGGATGTCGATGCTCATGGTTTCGGAAATGTTAAAAAGCGTTTCGCTGGCCGTCTGATCCATGCCGTGACTGAGCCCTTTCGAAAGGCCTTTTTTCGCGCTCCATCCCGCGATTTGCACAGACAAAAACAGCGCCAGGAAAACGCTTAGAACAGACAGGATCAGGTACAATGCTCCGAATTCAAGAAAAAAGTAAAGGGCCGCCTGGGAAAACACGGTCAAAACAGCAAAGGACAGGATACCAATCGGGTTAAGCGGCTTGCTCAAAGTGATTCCCTCCTGATAGATCGTATTGTTTGCGCGGATTTTTGAAGAAGATGAGCAGAGACGTATCCGAATTGAAAGATCACAGCTGTTTTTTTCTCATGCTGATGATATCCGGTTTAGCCGATTATATTCTTTTTCGGAAGAAATTGTCAAATATGTAAAACGCCCGCGGGCTATATTTGATCCGCCGCGCATGGTTTTGCGGTTTTTGTAAAAGCGCTTATCATCGGGATGCTCCCGTGGTAAACTGGAGCGGTCAACGAACGTGTAAGGGGGAGAGCATCCGAATTGAAAAAAAGAAAAAAAGGGATCGCCGCCGAGTTCAAGGAATTCATCTCAAGGGGAAGCGTGATTGACCTCGCGGTCGGCGTCATCATCGGCAGCGCGTTCACGGCGATCGTCAATTCCCTGGTGAACGATGTGGTGATGCCCTTCATCGGCTGGCTGATCGGCGGATACGATTTTTCCGGCCTGAAGATCGTGCTGGCTCCGGCCGCCGGCAAAAAGGCGGAAACCGCGATCCTTTACGGCTCCTTCATCCAGAATATCGTCAACTTTCTGCTGATCGCCTTTGTGATCTTTTTGATGGTCAAGGGGATCAATTCCCTGCGCCGCATCGGGGAAAAGGAAAAAAGCGCGGAGGAAAGCAGGTCCGCCGGGCCGGAAAAACCCACCCAAGAGATCGAACTGCTGACGGAGATCCGGGACCTTTTGAAAAAGTGAGGGGATTTAGGGCGTCAAAGCGGCCTGCGGGCCGCTTCGCCGGCTGGTTTTCAAGGTCGTCGGCGGAGCCGGTATCAATCCTTGATGGAGTGCCGGAATCTGTGATTCCGGCGCGCTTCGCGCAGGGTAATTTCGGCCAATAATGACCGAAATGGTACGGCAAAACTGACGTCCCAGTCGTCGGCGAAGCCGGCATCAATCCTTGATGAGGTGCCGGAATCTGTGATTCCGGCTCATGCCGTCAGTTTTGATTGGACTTCAGGGGCTCCGGCCCCTGAAACCCCACGGGATAAGGCCCTTCGGCAATCCGAAAACCGCCCGGCAGCCGTGTTTGGCATGCCGGGCGGTTTTGTTGTCCGATGTTCGGCGGATCAGCCGTTTCTGCCCGCGAACCAGGCGTTCATGCGGGGCATCTTGGGGGCGGAGTCGGTTTCTTCGGTATTGCCGTTGGCGTCCGCAAAGAAGCGGTAGCTCTTGCCGGCCGAAAGCTCGGTATTGCTGAAATAGTCGAGGGTCACGGGCTTTTGGCTGTCGCCGTCGACATGAACGAGCACAACCTGATGGTATTCGGAAAGCTTTTCGGAGCTTTGAACGGTGGCGTCCAGGCGGAAGATCTTGCCCTTGGAATCGTTGGGATTTCTGAGCACGTTCTTATAGTCGAACACCTGGGCTTTTCTGGAATACGCGTCGATCTCCGGCGTGCGCAGCAGGCTGAAATCGGCGGTGTCCTTGCGGCCGCCGGATTCGGCGGTAACGGTGAATTCCGCCAGGCCGTAGCCCGCGTTCGCAAGGTCCGCGGTGAAGCTGAAGGTTCCGTCGCCGTTGACCGTCACCTCGCCCGCGCCGGGGCCCGTTACGGTGACGGTCGCCCCCGCTTCGGTCTTGCCGGAAACGGGAACGGCGTCCTCCGTGACCGTGGCGGGAAGCTGGTCGATGGTCACCGCAAGCTCGCTGACCACGGATTCGAGGGTGACTGCCACCGAAACGTCCCCGTGGCGGGTCAGGGCGGCCTTCAGGGTATAGTCGGTTTTGCCCGGGGTCAGGGGCGCCTCAATGGTGAAAGCGCCGGTCGCCGTGTCGATGGCCGAGGTATACTCCTCGCCCTCCCAGAAAAGCCGGGTGGGCGTGTCGGCTTCCACCGTTCCCGTTATCGTCAGGGTGGCGGCGGTGCTTTCCACGGAAACCGGGGCGGAAACATCCGGCGCGGTGACGGTGACCGCCGTGGGGGGAACGTTCACGGTAAAGCCCGGAACCTCAAGATCCGTGCGGTTGCCCTCGGCGTCGAGAAGATAGATGACCGGCTTCACGTCGAAGGTGGTCAGATCCCCCGCGTCCTCGGGGATCCAGTTCAGGTCCACGATGGTGAGCTTATAGCCGCCGTTTTGCAGCACGGCCTGCTTCAGTTCCGCGCCCGTTGTGGGATCGGCGAACACGACGGTCAGCCCGTCCGCGCCGTAAACGGTGATGGAATGGGCTTCCATCCCCGAATGGTCGGTGGCTTCGACGACGACGCTGGAATCGCTATTTGGGGCGTTTTCGTCCCCCCCGCCGAACCAGGCGGAGAAAGCGGCGCCGATGCTGCCGTAATTCTGGGTGACGATCTTGAAGGACACAAACAGCAAAGCGGCGGCGAGCACGGCGATGACGATCCAGAAAATCATGCCGGAGCGGGATTTCTTCGGCTCGCCCTCCTCGTCAACCAGGGCTTTTTCCGCCTTCCGCGGCTTCCTGGATTCGTGCGCGCGCTCTTTTTTTGCCTTTCTGGGGCGTTTTTCCTCATAAGGAGCGTCGTCCTCGTCAAAAATATCATCGAGGACGGCCTCCGCGTTCTTTTCCGCGCGGATTCTGCCGGCGCTCTCCTGCAACGGGTCCGCGCCGGGCCGTTCCCCGCCGTCCGGCCGGTCGCCGAGGCCGCGCGGGCTTAAGGGGGAACCTTCGCCCGCCCCGTCGGCGGGACCCGAAACCGGCTCCTCGTCGAACTGCATGGCGTTCAGCGGGGAGGAGGGAACAGGATCGCCCGCGTGCTTCGGGGAAGGGGCAAAAGGCCGGTCCTCGTCGTCGTAACGGTCGTACTGGGAAGCCGCGCGGCTTTCCGGGCCCGCGGCCCGGGGGGGCTCTTCCTTCCCCGCGGAAGCGTACGCCGCTTCGCGGGGTTCCTCATTTTCGGTTTTTTGCGGCGCGGCGCTTTCCCGGCCGATGGCGGCGGCGCGCCCTTTTACGACGGGCCGCCCCGCCGCGCCCTGGGCGCTCCTTGCCGAGCGGGGCGTGTGGGTGATCACGGAATCCGGGTCCAGCGGAACGCGCCTGCTGCGCCGCCTGTATTCCCGCTCCGGCGGCAGGATCTCGTCCAGCCGCTCGGAAAAACGGCCGCTTCCTTCGGGCTCATCCTCCCCGTCCAGCAGTTCCCAGGGGTCGATGGCGTTGTGGCGCTGGCGCGGGTCGTAATACGGCTCGTTCAGCAGCTTTTCAATGCTCACGCCGGAATAGGGATCGTACCCCGAATAAGCGTCGACCTTCGCGGCCACGCGCTGCTGGGGCGTCGGCTCGTCGGAAGGCAGAAGCTCGGAACAATGTTTGCAATAGACGAAGTAATCGGGGTTTTCGGTCCCGCACTTTGGACAAATCATAGGCAGCCTCCTCGTCATAAAGCGGGAATTCGCGGTGAATATAAATCGATATATAAATGATTATAGCAAAGTACGCCGCAAAATGAAAATAGAAAGGTGTAAACAAGGTGAAAACTTAATTGAGATATGTTATAATCCCAATCGCCGCCGCACAGACGCGCAATTTGTCATATAATGAAATTGGGAAGCGCGGCTTCCTTAGTATGATCCATCGGGAGATGATTTCTTGATCTATCTTGACAACAGCGCCACCACCCGCGTGCTTCCCAAAGCGGCGATGGCGGCCATGCACTATATGACGGAAGAGTATTTCAACCCCTCGTCGATGTACGGCCCCGCCGTTTCGGTGGAACGGGAAGTCTGCAGGGTGCGCTCCCGGATGGCGGAAAGCCTGGGCGCGGAACCGGCCGAGCTTTATTTCACCTCCGGCGGAACGGAATCGGACAACATTGCGGTCATGGGCGTCGCCGCGGCCCTGCGCCGGGGAACATACCGGTTTATCACGACGGAGATGGAGCACCCCGCGATTTACGAGGTGTTCAACGCCCTGGAAAAAGCCGGGCAGGAGGTCGTCCGCCTGAAGCCGGACTGCTATGGCGGCATCGACCCCAGGGCCGTGGCGGACGCGGTGGACGACAAAACCGTGCTGGTCAGCGTCATGCACGTGAACAACGAATTCGGCTCCGTGGCCGATCTTGACGCGATCTGCTCCGCCGTCAGGGCAAAGAATTCGGAAACCTACATCCACAGCGACGGCGTGCAGGCTTACTGCAAGCTCGGCGCGACCAGGGTTCCGGCGGACATGTATTCCATCAGCGCCCATAAGCTTCACGGGCCGAAGGGCGTCGGGGCGCTGCTTGTCAGGAAGCGGGTCAAGAACGCCGGCGGCCAGATCGGCGGCGGCCAGGAACGGAGCTTTCGGAGCGGGACCACAAACACCCCGGGGATCATCGGCATGGGCGTCGCCGTGGAGGAGGCGGGAAAAAAGCTCTGCCAGGCCGAGGCGCACATGCGCAGGATGAAGAAGAACCTCGCCGGCTGCCTGCTGACGATACCGGAAACGCTGGTGAACGGCCCCGGCCCGGACGCGGGCGCGGCCCACATCCTCAACGTTTCCTTCCTTGGCGTCCGGGGCGAAGTGCTGCTCCACGCTTTAGAGAGCAAGGGCATCATGGTCAGCACCGGCTCGGCCTGTTCCGCCCACAAAAAGGGAAAAAACAGGGTGCTGGCATCGATCGGCGTGGAGGGCGAGCGGGCGGAAGGCGCGATCCGCTTCAGCCTTTCGTCGGACAATACGGACAGGGAAATGCAGATCACGGCGGAAACCACTGCCGCGCTGGTGCGGGAGCTTCGCCGCTTCAAAAGGAGATAGCGCGAAAGACGCGCCGTGAACAGGCAAAAACAGAATCACGCGCCCGTCGTCCCTCCGGAGACGGAAGGCGGGCGGGAATTGCAAGGCGAATTCAGTCTTCGGAGAAATGGCGGATCATGGTGCGCAACGTACTGCTGATAAGATACGGGGAAGTACACCTGAAAGGACAAAACCGCAGCTTTTTCATGCGGCTGCTGAAAGAAGACATCCAGCACGCCCTGGCCGATATGGGCGCAACGGTTTCTTCGGGCCAGGGGCGTTTTTATGCTTCCGGTTACCCCAAAGAGCGGGAGGACGAGGCGGTTAGCCGGCTTTCGAAGATCTTCGGCCTCCACTCCGTCAGCCGGGCGCGTGAGGTCGAAAAGGACTGGGAAGCCATCTGCGACGCAGCAAAGGCGCTGATGGAGCAGGAGCTGAAAAACCGGGGCAAAAGCTGCACCTTCAAGGTGTTTGCCAGAAGGTCGGACAAAACCTTCCCCCTGGATTCGATGGCGCTGGCGAAAGAGCTGGGCCACGTTCTGCTGGAGGCCCTTCCCGGGCTGAAGGTGGACGTTGTTTCGCCCCAGGTCCCCCTTTCGGTGGAGATCCGGGAGCAGGCCTACGTCTATTCCGGGGAGGTATTGGGGGCGGGTGGGATGCCCGCGGGCAGCAACGGCAAAGCGGCGCTGCTGCTTTCCGGCGGGATCGACAGCCCCGTGGCCGGATACATGGTGATGAAGCGGGGCGTGGATCTGCACTGCGTGCATTTCCACTCCTTCCCGTATACCAGCGAGCGCGCCAAGGAAAAGGTCGTCGCCCTGGCGAAGCTCCTGGCCGGGTACGGCGGCAGCGTGGTCCTGCACGTCGTGCATTTTACCGACGTCCAGACGGCGATTTACGAAAAATGCCCGGACAATCAAACGACGATCCTGCTCCGCCGGGCGATGATGGCCATCGCCGAAAGAATCGCCCAGGCGAACGGCTGCAAGGCGCTGGTGACGGGCGAGGCCATCGGCCAGGTCGCCAGCCAGACCATGGAAAGCCTGGTGGTGACGGACGACGCGGTGAGCATGCCGGTCTTTCGCCCCTGCATCGGCATGGACAAGATCGAGATCATGGATTACGCGCGGAGGATCGGCACCTATGAAACCTCGATCCTGCCTTATGAGGACTGCTGCACGATCTTCACGCCCCGGCATCCCGTCACCAAGCCGAAGCTCGCGGACATAAAAAAAAGCGAAGCCCGGCTGGAAAATTACGAAGAACTGCTAAACGGCGCGATCGAGCGGACGGAAACCTTCACGGTCACGCCGTGACAAATACGGCAGGCAATCCGTCCTATCAATAATCCCCCGGCTCCGCGCCGGGGGTTTTCTGATTATAAAAGGGCTGCGGCAGCCTGAGCCGCCCCTAAGGAGCGGATGCTTTTTTGGCGTTCGGCGGCGCGCCCGCGTTTTGCGGGGGCCGGCCCGGGCGTTTGTTCGGCTTGCCGGCCGCATTCAGCAAATCAATTCCTCGAATACCAGATCACCGGGTCCTCTTCGTCTTCATCTTCGTCTTCCTGATCCTCAACATCCTCAACGTCTTGCGGGTCCGAAACATCGTCCAGCCGCTCGTCCTCCGTCCGGCCGACGGGTTTTGCGTTTTGGGGCTCCTCAACAAAATAATCGCATCTTGCCGTGGCCGGGCCGGTGACCGTTTCTCCGGCGACGGTCAGCTCAGGATGGACGGGAAGGACGTAGTATTCATAGAGCGCCCCGTATTCCGCAGAGGCGTCCTTGAAGGTGATGTCCCCCGTATCCCCGGCGAATTCGCCGAGGAGCTTCGTGTTGCCGGCGGAATCCGTGCGGTAAAGCCTGTACAGAATGAATTTTTGGACCGGGGAGAAGGACAAAACCGGCTTGCCGTCCCCCGCGGCAAAGGCGGTCAGCCCGCCCGGGGGGGAGGGCACGACCCAGTAATCCGTGCTGTCCGTCGGGGTGGTGTTGCCGGAAAAAAACTCGTAAAAAGCGTCCTCGGCCGGGGTCAGGGCGTTCGCCAGGGTGAGTCTGTGCTCGGTTTCCAGGGTGGCCGCGTCCAGCCGCACCCGGTTGACGCTCTTGGGCTGCTCAAAATCCGGCGCGCCCTCGCCGCCGGGGTAAAGGGAATCGAACACCCGGGCCAGGATCGCCGCGGGGTAGGTTCCGCCCGTCGCGTCGCTTGGCAGGCTGTGGGCGGAATCGGTGCTGTCGAACCCCATCCAGACCGTGGCGACAAGCGCGCTGTTGTAGGCGACCATCCAGGCGTCCTTATTTCCGTTGGTCTCGGCAAGGCCGGTGGTGCCGGTTTTTCCGGCAAGGGGGATGCCGGTGTTCAGCCTTCTGCCCGTTCCCGTCGTGATGCAGGAGGTCAGCATGCTCGTCATGATGAAGGCGGTGTCTTCGGACATCACCCGCTCGCTCGCGCCCACCCGCTCATAGAGCACGGTGCCCTCGCTGTCCGTGATCTTGCGCACGCAGGCGGGGGTTTTGTAGACTCCGCCGGCGGCAAAGGCCGCGTATGCGCCGCAGAGCATCTTGGGCGAAACGCCGTAGGTGAATCCCCCCAGAGCCAGGGAAAGGCTGGTGTCTTTTTCGTCAAACACGATGCCCAACCTTGAAGCAAAGCTCTTTCCGGAATAAACGCCGATGTTCGAGAGCAGCCGCACCGCCGGAACATTGAGCGACCGCGCCACGGCCTGGCGCATGGTGACGTATCCGCTGTACTGGTCGCCGAAGTTCTTCGGGGAATAGCCGTTGAAGTCGGTTTTTTCGTCAAGAAGGAGGGAAGCGGCGGTGTAGCCGTAATTCTCCAGCGCGGGGGCGTAGACCAGAATGGGCTTGATCGCGGAGCCGGGCTGCCTTTTGATGTCCGTCGCCCGGTTCAGGCCCCGGCGCACCTTGTATTCCCGACCGCCCACCATCGCGGTGATGCCGAAGGTTTTGGGGTCCACCGTCACGACCGCGCCCTCGACCCGCTCGCCGTCCGCCGCGTTTTCCGGGAACAGGGCAGGGTCGGCCATGATGTCCTCGCAGGCCTGCTGAAGCCCGGTATTCAGGTAGGTGTGTATCCTGTATCCGCCGGAAAGAAGCTGTTCCTGGTCGATGCCCAGGATGGCCTTCGCCTCTTCCATAGCGGTTTCAACGTAATAGCCGTGGGGATACCCGTCGTCCGTTTTTTCATTGAGGACGAGCTTTTCCTCCTTGGCGGCCTCGCAGGCTTCCTTGGAAATAAAATCGTATTGCAGCATCAGGTCGAGGATCAGGTTCCTTCTGGCCACGGAGGCTTCGGGCTTCAGGTGGGGCGCGTAATTCGAAGGGGATTTGACGACCCCGGCCAGCAGCGCGCCCTCCGCCAGGGTGAGCGCGGACGCGCTTTTTGAAAAATACCGCTGGGCGGCCGCCTCGATGCCGTAGGCGCCCCCGCCGAAATAAACGTAATTCAGGTACATTTCCAGGATTTCGTCTTTTGTGAACTTCTGTTCGAGCTGGATGGCGAGGATCGCTTCCTTGATCTTTCTGGTGAAGGTTTTTTCGCCGCTCAGGTGGCTCAGCTTGATCAGCTGCTGGGTCAGCGTGCTGGCACCCTGGTCGTAATTGCCGGATTTGATGTCCGCGATCAGCGCGCCGATGATGCGGCGCAGATCCACGCCCTTGTGGCTGTAAAACCGCACGTCCTCCACGGCGATAAAGGCGTTGCGCACATAGAGCGGAACGTCCCTCAGGGAAACGTTGGTCCTGTCCTCGCTGCCGTGCACGCCGGCGATCGCCGTATCCTCCCCGTCGTAAACAAAAAGGGTCTGGCTGGCGGAGGTGATCTTCTCCACGTCCAGCTCGGTCATGCCGTAAAGCCCCATCACCCAGACGGCCCCGCCCAGCAAAAACGCCGTGCAAAGAAGCAGCGCGACGGCCGCCGTCCACTTCAGCGCGCGCCTTACGGGGGTGCGTTTTTTTGTTGCCTTTTTGGTTTTTCTGTCGCTCAAGATGACCTCCGACCGGCAAAAGCCGCTCTAAAATGATGCCCATCCGAGGCTGTTTTTAAGCGGCTGGACAAAAACGACAAAGAAGGTCCAAACCCGCCAAAACACGGCGAATGCCGCAAAAGGATTCGACAGAACGGCCGGTGAATTCAATGGATTGCGATACCAGGCAAGGAGGACGCAATGAGAGCGGTTTGCAAAAGAAAAGGCGACACGGCGCTCGTGTCGCTGTCCGGCGAACTCGACCACCACGGCGCGGCCGCCGTATTGGACAAGCTCAAAGCCTGCGCCGAGGACGGGGCTGTTTCAACGCTGGTGGTGGACATGTCGAAGGTCACCTTCATGGACAGCTCGGGGATCGGGGCGCTGCTCGGACGATACAGGACGATGGCCGAAAAAAAAGGCAAAATGGTGCTGAAGAACCCGGGCGAACAGATATTCAGGCTTTTGCGCATGGCCGGAATGGCCAAGCTTGTCGAAAAAAACTGAGCGCGGCTGGAGGAGGAAACATGGAAAACAGCATGACATTGCGCTTTTTGGCGCTTTCGAGGAACGAGAGCTTCGCGCGCGCTGCCGCGAGCGCTTTTTTCACGCAGCTGGACCCGACGATGGCGGAGCTTGCGGATTTGAAGACCGCGGTGAGCGAAGCGGTGACCAACTGCGTGGTCCACGCCTACGGCGACGCCGCGCCGAGCAGCTTTGTTTCGATGGCGATGACGCTTTCCGATCATGAGGCGACGGTGGTCATCGAGGATACCGGCCGCGGGATCGAGGACATTGAAAAGGCCAGGCAGCCTTTTTTCACGACGGCTCCCGCGGAGGAACGCTCGGGCATGGGCTTTTCCGTCATGGAGGCCTTCATGGACTCCCTGACCGTGGAATCCAGCCCGGGCAAAGGCACCAGGGTGACCATGACGAAACGGGTGGGTGAACAGAAATGACGAACGTGGAAAGCTGGGAGGAAGTCTTCAAAAAGCACTCGCTGCTGCCCGCAAAACCCCCGAGCAAAGACGAAGACGAAGCGCCCAAAATCCAGACCTGGGTCAGGGTATACCCCGCCGCGGCCCCGGCCAAAAAGGGGACGAAGCGCCCATGAGCGGCCTGCTTCCCCAGGAGGAGGTCGAAAGGCTCATCGAACTGGCCCACAAGGGGGACAAGGAAGCCCAGGAAACCCTGGTAAAAGGCAACATCGCCCTGGTCAAATCCATCGTCGGCAAATTCATCGGCCGGGGCGCGGAATTCGACGATCTCTACCAGGTGGGCTGCATGGGGCTGGTCAAGGCCGTCAACCATTTCGACAGCGGATACAACGTGCGCTTTTCCACCTACGCCGTGCCGATGATCGCGGGGGAGATCAAGCGCTATCTGCGGGACGACGGCGCGGTCAAGGTCAGCCGGTCGTTAAAGGAGCTGGCCTCCCGCTCGGCTGCCGCCGCGGAAGCGCTCAAGGCCAAGCTGGGCCGGGAGCCGACCATCGAGGAGGTCGCGGCGGCCGTGGGCGAAAGCCCGGAAGACGTGGCCGTCGCCCGGGAGGCCTCCCGGGCCTGCGTATCCCTGCACGAGCCGATGTTCGAGGACGACAGCGCCCTTTTGATCGACCACGTTTCCTCCGGGGACAGGGAGGACGAGCTGATCGACAGGCTGCTGTTAAAGGAACTGCTGGACACCCTGGAGCCCCGGGAGCGCCAGATCATCTTTTTGCGCTATTTTCGGGACGAAACTCAGAGCGAAATCGCCAAAAAGCTCGGGGTTTCCCAGGTGCAGGTCAGCAGGCTGGAAAGCAAGATCATACGAAAGCTCCGGGAAAAGGCAATCTGAAAACGGATTGCCGGCTGCGGACTGCCGAAAAACCCCATCCCGGGGTTTCGGGGGCCAAAGCCCCGAAGCTTGAGTCAAAACTGACGACAAAAGCCGGAATCACGGATTCCTGCACCTCGTCAAGGCTTGTTGCCGGCTGCGCCGACGACCTTGAAAACCAACCGGCAAAGCGGCCCGCAGCCCGCTTTGCCGCCCGGAGAAGGCAATCCGAAAAGCGATTGCCTTTTTTGCTTCCCCCGGCGCATAAATCCTTTTTCCGCCCTCCGGCCGCTTGATTATTAAATGTAACCGGTTTATACTGAACAAAAACACCCGGGGAGGTCAAAAAAAGTGGCAGTGATGGTAATAGCCGGTATTGTATTGCTTGTTATACTCGTTGTGCTGGTTCGCGCGGCGGCGTTTCGGCCAAAGGATGAAAACTCCGAATCGCCGGAGAGGCCGGAGATCGACGAAAAGCGCGTTTCGGATTCGCTGACCGAAATGGTCAGGTGCAAAACGATCTCCAGCTATGACGCCGGTGAGATGGACGACGCCGAATTCGAAAAATTCCGCGCCCTGTTAAAAGAGCGCTATCCTCTGGTCCACGAAAAGGCCGAGCTGACCCGCGTCGCCAGGAACGGCCTTCTTTACCGCTGGCCGGGCAAAGCGCGGGGGAACGAAACCGTGCTCATGGCCCATTACGACGTGGTCCCGGTCAACGAGGAAGACTGGGAGCGCCCGCCTTTTGCCGGGATCGTGGAAGACGGCGTCCTTTGGGGCCGCGGCGCGATCGACACCAAGGCCACCCTCTGCGGCGCGCTGGAAGCCGCCGAAAGCCTGATGGCAAAGGGCTTTGTTCCGGAGCATGACGTTTATTTTTCCTTCGCGGGGGACGAGGAAAGCTCCTCTTTGGACGCGCCCGCCATCGTGGAGGAACTGAAAAACCGGGGAATCAAGCCCGCCATGGTGGTGGACGAGGGCGGCGCGGTGGTCAACGGCGTGTTCCCCGGGGTGGACCGTCCCTGCGCCCTGATCGGCGCGGGCGAAAAGGGGCTGTGCAACGTCAGGCTGACCGCCAAGAGCTCCGGCGGCCACGCTTCAACGCCGCCGCGCTCCACCCCCCTCGGCAAGGTCGCAAGGGCGGCCGCGGCCATCGAGAACAATCCGATGCCCGCCTCCTTCCCCGAGCCGACCAGGGAGATGTTCGACATCCTGGGCCGCCGCGCGCCTTTTGTGTACAGGGTGCTGTTCGGCAACATGTGGCTGTTTTCCGGCCTGTTAAAAAAGATGTTCACCAAGGCGGGCGGGGAGCTGAACGCCATGTGCAGAACCACCGTGGCCTTCACCATGGCTTCCGCCAGCAACGCGCCGAACGTGCTGCCGGCAGCCGCTTCCGTGGTGGCGAACTGCCGGATTTCCGGCCGGGATTCCGTCGCGTCGCTGGTGGAGCATTTCAAGACCTATTGCGGAAAAGACGTGGAGGTCGCCGTGCTCCAGAGCAGCGAGCCCACCCCCTATGCAAACACGAAAGGGGCGGAATGGGCCAAGGTCGAGCGGGCGATCAACACGGCCTACCCGGACGCCATCGTCGCGCCGTACGTCATGCTGGCGTGCAGCGATTCCCGCCATTTCTGTAAAATCTGCGACAACGTCATGCGTTTCTCCCCCTTGCGGCTGACCAAAGAGGAGCGCGGACTGATCCACGCGGCGAACGAGCGCCTGCCCCTGGAAAAGGCGGCGGATTGCGCAAGGTTTTATGCCGCGCTGATCGGCCAGCTTTGAGGATTCCGTTTTTTGTGAAGCGGCCCGGCGCGGAACAACCGAAGCCGGGCTGCTTTTTCAATTTTTTCTAAAATAGTAATTGACATATGCCGAAAACCCGGTATAATCAGAGTTGTAAATGACATATGTCAAAAACTATGGAGGTGAGAAAGATGCCCCAAAGAGACAGAACAGGACCGGCGGGCGAAGGCCCGATGACCGGGATGCGTTTCGGCGCTTGCGCCGAAGAAGGCGGCCGGCCAAGGGGCTGCGGCCGCGGTTTGGGGATGCGGCGGGGATTTGGCCGCGGCTGCGGCTGCGGCTGCGGCGGCCGCGATCCTGAAGAGTTCGGCCCAAAAACCGAAAAGGAACGGCTGCAAGAGCAAAAGAAAAGGCTGGAACTTCGGCTGAAAGAGATCAACAAAAAACTGGAAGAAGGCTGAACAAAAGCCAGGCGGCCGCCGGGGGGACGCCCCCGGGGCGCCGCCTGTTTGACGCGGGGGTGAAACGATGCCAAGGCCCAGAAAATGCCGAAGGGTCTGCCGGCTGCCCGAAAACGCCGGCTTCGGGCCATTAAGCCGCGGGGGAACCGCCGAAGGGACCGTTTACATGACGGTGGAGGAATACGAAGCCATCCGCCTGATCGACCTTGAAGGCTTTACCCAGGAAGAATGCGCAAAGCAGATGAACGTCGCCCGGACGACCGTCCAGGCGATGTATAACGACGCGAGGAAAAAGCTCGCGGACGCCCTGGTGAACGGCAGGATGCTGGTCATCGACGGCGGGGATTACATCCTTTGCGACGGCGCGGACGAACACTGCGGCCGCGGCGGCTGCCACAGGAACCGCCGGCGCGGCGGTCAGGGCCGATGCGGCGAATGAGCGGGGCGCGGCAAAACGGCGGATTCTTCCGATCGGTCTGGGCGCGGAGACAGCGGCGGACCCTTAACGAAACGCGGGCGGGGCAACAATCCCCCGGTCGTTGCAAACACAGGCAAACAATGCGGGAGACGGCATCGAACCGTCCCCCGCTGTTTTTTGTTTATTTGTTCATGCCGATCAAAATCGCGCTAAGCCGTCCGTGTGCCCGCCCAAAGGGCCGGTCCGGCCGCGAAGCTCCGGGCAAACCGCGTTTGCCGCATCCCGCGCGGGCGGGCCCGGCCTCTTACCTCCGAAATCACCCCAGCGTCCTTGAATCCGGTGAACCGGCATCCCCTGGAGCGCGCGAAGGCCCCCTTACGGCATCATCTCGACAGGAATCGGCGTGCCTTTCTCCGGCATCCCGCGCGGGCGGGCCCGGCCTCTTACCTCCGAAATCACCCCAGGCGTCCTTGAATCCGGTGAACCGGCATCCCCTGGAGCGCGCGAAGGCCCCTTACGGCATCATCTCGACAGGAGTCGGCGTGCCTTTCTCCGGCATCCCGCGCGGGCGGGCCCCTTACTGCCTGCGCAGCGCGGCAAGGCCGGGATAAACCGCCCGCGCGCCCAGCTCTTCCTCGATGCGAAGCAGCTGATTGTATTTCGCCACGCGGTCGGAACGGGCGGGCGCGCCGGTCTTGATCTGCCCGGCGTTGACGGCGACGGCGACGTCGGCGATGGTGCTGTCCTCCGTTTCGCCGGAACGGTGGGAAATGACCGAGGTATACCCCCGCCCGCCGGCCAGAGCGATGGCGTCCAGCGTTTCGGTGAGGGTGCCGATCTGGTTGAGCTTGATCAGGATGGAATTGGCCACGCCGAGGTCCAGCCCCTTCTTGAGCCGTTTGGTGTTGGTGACGAACAGGTCGTCCCCCACGAGCTGGAGCCTGCCGCCCAAACGGTGGGTCAGCAGCTTCCAGCCCTCCCAGTCCTCCTCGGCCAGGCCGTCTTCCAAAGAGAGGATCGGGTACTTGCCGAGCAGCATCTCCCAGTAATCGACCATTTCTTCCCGGGATTTGAGGATGTCGGTCTTCCAGAACAGGTATTTGCCCGCGTGGCCGGCTTCCTTCGCGGCTTCGAAAAGCTCGGTGGAAGCGGGGTCCATGGCGATGTGGAATTCCTCGCCGGGAACATAGCCCGCCTTGTCGATGGCGTCGGTAATGAGCTGAAGGGCCTCCTCGTCGCTCTTGAGGTTGGGCGCGAAGCCGCCCTCGTCGCCCACGGCCGTGGAATAGCCCCGGCCGCCGAGCAGCTTTTTCAGCACGCGGTAAACGTCCGCGCAGGAGGCGAGGGCCGAGCTGAAGCTCTTCGCGCCGGTGGGCATGATCATGAATTCCTGAAGGTTGATGACGTTGTCCGCGTGGCGGCCGCCGTTGATGATGTTCATCATCGGAACGGGCAGGGTGATGGCGTTCACCCCGCCGAGATAGCGGTAAAGCCCCAGCCCCAAAGCGGCGGAAGCGGCCTTCGCGGCGGCCAGGGAAACGCCGAGGATGGCGTTCGCGCCCAGCCTGCTCTTGTTTTCCGTGCCGTCCAGGCCGATCATGCGGCGGTCCAGCTCGGCCTGCTCAAAAACGTTGGCCCCGGCGAGCTCCGGCGCGATGATCTTGTTGACGTCCGAGACGGCCTTAAGAACGCCCTTGCCGCCGTAGCGGGACGCGTCGCCGTCCCTCAGTTCGATGGCCTCGAACGCGCCAGTGGACGCGCCGGAAGGCACCGCCGCCCGGCCCACGTCCCCGGTTTCGAGGATCACGTCCACCTCCACCGTGGGATTGCCCCGGGAATCCATGATCTCCCGCGCCTTGATTTTTTGAATAGCGATGTTTGTATTCATTGCCGCACGCTCCTTATGTGTGTGATTTGGTTCCGCTGTTTGCAAAATGCGTCGCTTTTGGCGTTTTGCTTCGCCGCTGACGGGAACAGGGAATTTTCCCCAAATAAGTTAAAAACATCTAACTTATTCTCATTATATTATTCTTGGCATCCCCGCGCAAGATAATCCGGCGTTTTATTGCGGCTTTTTGGATGATGAAGAAGCGGCAAAAGCCCGCGCGGGCGGAAGCATTTGACTTTTTTTGATAAAACCTTATAATGTTTGGAAAGGCGGTGCGCGGTATCATGCCATGCGTATCGCCGTTTTTTGCCGAAGCGATATCGGGGAAAGATCCATCAAAAAACCAAGGAGCCCGCATGAACCCAACTTTCAAGTTCGAGCTGATCCACGAATGCGCCCAGTCCAAAGCGCGCCTGGGCAGGCTGACGACGCCCCACGGCGTGATCGAAACGCCCTGCTATATGCCCGTCGGCACCCAGGCGACGGTCAAGGCGATGACGCCCCTTGAGCTTCGCGAAATCAAAACCCAGATCCTGCTTTCGAACACCTACCACCTGTATCTTCGCCCCGGCCACGAGCTTGTGAAGCAGGCGGGGGGGCTGCATGCCTTTATGGGGTGGAACGGCCCGATCCTGACGGATTCCGGCGGGTTCCAGGTGTTTTCTCTGGGCGATCTGCGAAAGATCACCGAAAACGGCGTGGAATTCCGGTCCCATATCGACGGCAGCCGCCATCTTTTTACGCCGGAGCGGGTGATGGAGATCGAAGCCGCCCTGGGGGCGGACATCATCATGGCCTTTGACGAATGTGTCCCCTACCCGGCGGACCACGATTACACGGAAAAATCCATGCACATGACCCACCGTTGGGCAAAGCGCTGCAAGGAGTCCCAGCTTCGCGCAGACCAGGCGCTTTTCGGCATCGTTCAGGGCGGGACTTACGCGGATCTTCGGGCGGACAGCGCAAAGGCGATCGCGGATATGGATTTCATCGGCAACGGCATCGGCGGGCTTTCCGTGGGGGAACCCAAGCCGATGATGTATGAAATGCTGGAGGTCGTGAACGCGATCCTGCCGAAAAACAAGCCCCGCTACCTGATGGGCGTCGGCTCGCCGGACTGCTTTTTCGAGGGCGTGCTGCGCGGGGTGGACATGTTCGACTGCGTGCTGCAAACCAGAATCGCCAGAAACGGCCAGGCGCTGACCAGCCGCGGGCCGCTGACCATAAGAAACGCAACGTTTGAGCGGGACTTTTCGGCCATCGACCCGGATTGCGACTGCTACGCCTGCAAAAATTTCACCCGGGCGTACGTGCGCCACCTGATCAAGGCGGAGGAAATCCTCGCCGCAAGGCTTTTATCCATCCACAACCTGCGGTTTTCCCTGGCATTGATGGAAAACATCCGCGAAGCCATCAGAAACGACAGGCTGCTGGATTACAAAAAGGAATTCTACGAAACGTACGGTCTTTTGTGATGGATGAAATGAACGAACTGCGGTTGATCTCCGATTCCGAGGGCGCGACGGAAAAAATCGGCGCCGCCCTTGCAAAAAGCCTGAACGCCGGCGATTTCGTCGCTCTTTACGGCGGCCTCGGCGCGGGCAAGACCGCCCTTTGCCGGGGGATCGTTTTTGCCCTGGGCAGCGACGACTGCGCCAGCCCCACCTTCACCATCGTGCGGGAATACCCCACGAATCCGCCGGTTTTCCACTTTGACGCCTACAGATTGAGCGGCGAAGCGGAGCTTTACGATATCGGCTGCGAGGAATACTTTTCCCGTCCGGGCATTGTGCTGATGGAATGGCCGGAGCGCGTGGGCGGGGTGATCCCGGATGCGCGCATCGGCGTCGGGATCGCCGGCAGCGGCGAACAGCCGCGGTCGATCCGGATCTTCGGCCTGTCAAAAGAGGCGTACACGGTCCTAAAGGAGGCTGCCCGTGAATATATTGTCGATTGAGACCAGCTCTTCCGTAGCCGGGGCCGCCGTTTTGCGGGACGGAAAGCTGGCCGCCGAGTGCTACCTCGACCACAGGCTGACCCATTCGGAGATCATCATGCCCATGGCGGAGCGCGTGCTGAAAATGGCGGAGCTGGCCTGCGATGAGCTGGACGCTTTTGCCGTGGACGTCGGCCCCGGCTCCTTCACCGGGGTGCGCATCGGCGTCTGCGCGATAAACGGCATGGCGGACGCTTTGAACAAGCCGGTGATCCCCGTGGATTCGCTGGAGGCGATGGCTTTTGGCTTCCCGTTTTTTGCCGGGCTGGCGATCCCGTTGACCGACGCCCGGGGCGAACAGGTTTACGCCGGGCGTTACGATGTGGAATCCGGCGAGCCGAAACGCGTCGGCGAACGCTTCGCGGGCAATATCCGCGATTTTTTGCGGGAGCTGCCGAAGGATCACCCCATGGTTTTCATGGGCGACGGGGCGCTTGCCCACAAGGCGCTCATCCTTTCATCCTTCCCGGAGGCGAAGTTCGCTCCCGCCCATCTGGACCGGCCCCGGGCGGGGGCAATCGCCGCCCTCGCCGCAAAAAGGCTCGAGCGGGGCGAAACCGCAACCGCCGCGATGCCGCTTTACATGCGTTCGCCCCAGGCGGAACGCATGCGCGCCCTGAGGGAGCAACATGGCTGAACCAAACTTGCGAAACATGAAGTCCGCGGACCTTCCCGTGGTGATGGAGATCGAGCGGGACTGCTTCGCCGCGCCCTGGTCCTATGACGAGATGGAGGCCGAATGCACAAACCCCGTCTCCCATTACCTGGTGGTGGACGCGGGTGGCGAAATCGCGGCCTACGGCGGCTTCTGGCACATCGTGGACGAGGGGCACATCACGAATATCGCCACGAACAGGGACTTTCGAAGGCGGGGCTACGGCGAGATGCTGCTGCGGGGGCTGATGGAGCTTGCCCGCTCGCTGCGCATCAAATCCATGACCCTGGAAGTGCGGATCAGCAACGCCCCGGCCCGGGCCCTTTATGAAAAATGCGGCTTTGTGTGCGCGGGGATCCGGCCCCGCTATTATTCGGACAACCGGGAGGACGCCTGCATTTATTGGGCCGAATTGGGGGAATAACGCCGCGGCTTGCGAAACGGCGCGCCTATGGAATATAATGATATGTATAGCTTGTCAGACCGGGTTCGGATTGGCGCGCCATGCTTATGACGAAGGGGGAAGGACGCCATGTTTTCGGAGATTGACGGCATTCGCGTCCATTGCGAGATTGCGGGCGCGGGCGCTCCGGTGCTGCTGCTGCACGGCTGGGGCTGCTCGGCAAAGACGATGGAGCCGGCCGCCAATTTCCTGGCAAACGGGTATCGGGTTATTTCCGTCGATTTCCCCGGCCACGGCGAAACGCCGGAGCCCAAGACCCCCTGGTCCGTCACGGAATACGCGAACCTGACGAAAAAGCTGATCGAAACGCTTGGCATCGCTCCCTGCCACGTGATCGCCCATTCCTTTGGCTGCCGTGTGGCGATCTATATGGCCTCCGAATGGCCGGAGCTTTTCGGAAAGCTCCTGTTCACCGGCGCGGCCGGGCTGATCCCCAAAAGGACGTTTCGGTATTACCTTCGGGTGTATTCCTTTAAGCTGGGCAAGCGCCTGGCGAAGATCAAACTGCTCGACAGGCTTTTTGGGATCACCGAACGGGCAAAAAACGCCGGATCGGCGGATTACAAGGCCCTTTCGGACAATATGAAGGGCACCTTCGTCCGGGTCGTCAACCAGAACCTTTATGACCGGCTGAAGAACATCAGGTCCGAAACCCTGCTGGTCTGGGGCGAAAAAGATGCCGAGACGCCCCTTGAATTCGGGCGGATCATGGAACGGGAAATACCCGAGAGCGCCCTGGTGGTCTTCGAGGGCGCGGGGCACTACGCTTTTCTTGAACAATTCCCGCGTTTTTGCGCGGTGTGCAAATACTTTCTGGAGGGCGCGTCTTGACGGCAATCCTGGAAAAATTCGACTATATCGCGCTGGTGCTTTCCGTCGCGGCGGCGGCGATCGCCGCTCTGCGCTTTTTGCACATGCTGCAGCTGGAGAGCTACCAGACCCCGATGTACCTGAAATGGCTGAAGAAGAACGGCTTTAAGGACCATTTGCCCCTGCTGCTCGTCTTTTTGATCTGCCTGCTTTTGGACGGCGCGCTGCTCTTCGTTTCGCGCTCCATGGGCGAACGCCTGCCCGTTTCGACTTTTCTGCTCGGGCGGGCGGTCGTCCGCCTGCTTTACGCGGGGCTGGTCATCTTTGTGGCGGTAACGTGGAGAAAACAGCCCCAGAAAAAGCCCCTGGCGCTGACGGCAAGGGCAAAGCGGCTGATCGCCGCGCTGGCGGCCGTCTGCATCCTGATCTGCGGCTATTCCCTCGTCGTAAAGACCTACGGCGTCGTCACCCCGGCGCAATACCTGCTGCTGCGCGCGGGGATGTATCTGCCCGCCCTGCTGCTTCCGTATTTGGTGGCTGTTGCGAACCTCGCCATGCTTCCGGTGGAAAACGCGATAAAAAGGCGCTATTTCAACGACGCGAAAAAGAAGCTTGAAGGCCGGCCGGAGCTGGTCCGCATCGGGATCACCGGGAGCTATGGCAAGACCAGCGCGAAGTTCATCCTCGGCAGCATGCTTTCGCAAAAGTTCAACGTGCTCGTCCCGCCCCACAGCTACAACACCCCCATGGGCCTGACCCGGGTCGTGCGGGAGCAGCTCAACGAAGACCACCGGGTCTTCGTCGCAGAAATGGGCGCGCGGTATGCGGGGGACATCGAGGAGCTTTGCGAGCTCGTTCATCCCCAAATCGGGCTGATCACCTCCGTCGGCAAGCAGCACCTTGAGACCTTCGGCTCCCTGGAAAACATCGTCAACACCAAATACGAGCTGATCGCCGCCCTCCCGGCGGACGGCGCGGCCTTCTTCAACGGGGACAACGAGCTCTGCCGCGCCATGCATTCCCGCTGCCCGCTCAAAAAGAAATTCCTGTTCGGAACAGGGGGGGACGACCTGGCCATGCGGGCGATCCGGATCTCCGCCGGGCCGAGGGGCTCGACCTTCACGCTGATGGACGCTGCGGGCGAGGCCGCGGAATGCGCGACTCCCCTTCTCGGAAGGCACAATATACTGAACATAACCGGCTGCGCGGCGGTCGCGCGGCACCTGGGCGTGCCGATGGCGGAAATCGCGGAGGCGGTTTCGAAGCTCGAACCGGTGGAATACAGGCTCCAGCTCATCCCCGGCCCGGTCACGGTGATCAACGACGGGTTCAATTCCAACCCCGAGGGCGCAAAGGTGGCGATGGAGGTCATCCGTTCTTTTCCGGGCAGGAAGATCGTGGTGACGCCGGGCATGATCGAGCTGGGGGAGGAAGAGGAAGCGCTGAACGAAGCCTTCGGCAAAGACATCGCCGTTTCCGCGGATTTTGCGGTGCTGATCGGCGAAAAGCGGACGGAACCGATCAAGCGGGGCCTTTTGAACGCGGGCTTCCCGCGAGAAGGGCTGTTTACGGTCAACACCCTCGCCCAGGCGACGGAGGTGCTGGGGCACCTGACCCAGCCGGGCGACGTGGTCATCTTCGAAAACGACCTGCCGGATCATTACACCGAGTGACCGATCAGACGGCGGTTGCCCAAGATTGCAACAGCCGATTTTCACGGTTTTTTTGCACCTGACCGCGTTGCTTCCCCTTGAAATACCGCCGGTATTCCTGCAAGGAAGCGCCTTGCAAGGCCGTCGGCGAAGCCGGCGTCAATCCTTGTTGAAGTGCCGAAGTCCTCGATTTCGGCGCAGGCGCAAAAATCCCGCAAAACACGTCAATGCCAACTCGGGCAAACACCATCAAGAAAGAAGGGCGAACATGAAAAAGAACGTGGCGGTGCTGTTCGGAAGCCGCTCAGTGGAGCACGACGTTTCCGTTGTTACCGGTATCCAGCTCATCGAGAATATCGACGCGCAAAAGTACAACGTCATTCCCGTTTACATCGCGAAGGACGGCGAGTGGTACACGGGCGAAAAACTCAAAGACATCGCCTTTGTCCGGGAGTTTGACAAAAATTCCAGGGAAATCACCCACGTCTACCTTCCCCCGGCGCCGGGAAACAGGGGACTGTTGACCTACCCCGCTTCCGGCGGGCTTTTCGGCAAGGGCAAACAGGAATGCATCCCGGTGGACGTGTTCATCCCCGCCCTGCACGGCCTGCACGGCGAGGACGGAACGATCCAGGGCTTGCTGGAGCTGGCGGACGTGCCGTACACCAGCGCGGGCGTGGTGGGCTCCGCCGCCGGAATGGACAAATATGTGATGAAGTGCGCCTTCAAGGGCGCGGGCGTGCCGGTGGTGGACGGCGTGCTCTTCAACCGGGACGAATGGGAGCAGGACCCCAGCGCCGTGATCGAAAGGCTGGAGGGGGAAGTGGGCTACCCCATGTTCGTCAAGCCCGCGAACCTCGGCAGCTCCATCGGCATCAACAAGGCGGAAGACCGGGAAAAGCTGCTCTTTGCGGTGACGGTCGCCGCCGCTTATGACCGCAGGATCATCGCCGAGCACGCCGTCGTCGAGAATATCGAGATCAACTGCTCCTGCATGGGTTTTGGCGGGGACGCGACCCCTTCCGTCTGCGAACAGCCGATCAGCTGGGGCGATTTGCTGGATTTTTCCACCAAGTACCTAAGCGCGGGCAAAACCGGGAGCGCAAGCACGGGCATGGCCTCTTTGAGCAGGCTGATCCCCGCCCCGATTTCGGATGAGCTGACCAAACAGGTGCAGGATCTGACGGTGAAGATCTTCAAAACCCTGGACTGCAAGGGCGTCGTCCGCATGGATTTCCTGTACGACACCAAGAACGAAAAGCTTTACGCCAACGAGATCAACACCATCCCCGGTTCCTTCGCCTTCTATCTTTGGGAGCCTTTGGGCATCTCCTACGCCGAGCTGATCGACCGGCTGATCGGGTTCGCCGAGAAGGCGCATCACGAAAAGGCCCGCTCGAACTACGCCTTCGAGTCGGACATTTTGAAAAAAACCGGGTTCGGCGCAAAGGGCGCAAAGGGTTCGAAGCTCACAAAGGCCAAATAGGTTGACAAGACGCATATTCGCATGTAGAATAGCGAAGTATAACACAGGACGTCAAAGAACCCCTGGGATTTCGGGGATTCGCAAATCCCCGCGGCCGATCCGATTGAACGGCCGCCGAAATCATAGGTTTCGGCGCTTCATCAAGGATTGATGCCGGTTTCGCCGACGGCATTGTGTGTATCAAAACGGCAGAATAAATGCAGCGAAACGCGGCATTTTAACCGGCAGAAACCCGGCGAACAAAGTCCGCGGGACTTTTTCGACGGAACAGAATGTTCGATATAGGCTATGAACGGGGAAAGTAACCGGAACACCCGCACCAAGAGAGATGGGCCGAGGCTGGAAGCCCATTTGCGAGGAACGGCGAACGAACGACCGGGAGCCGCGGCGCCGAAAGCACAGTAAGCGCCGCCGCGTCGCCAGCGTTAACGGCATGAGTGGAACGCGCGTTTGCCGCGTTCAAACAGGGTGGCACCACGGGCCTTCCGTCCCTGAAATGGACGGAAGGCCCGTATTTTTATCCCGTTTTCAATGAACAGCCCGCGCTTTTGATCGGCGCGCGGCCGGCATGCATCCGCGCACGCTCCGCCGCCTTGCGCGTCACGATACTTCAGAACGAAAGAGGAAAAACCATGTCCCTGATCACCGCAGCCCCCAAAGGCACAAAGGATGTAACCCCCGCCGAAAGCTACAAATGGCGGCACATCGAATCCGTGATGCGCGGCATTTGCGATGTTTTCGGCTTTCGTGAGGTCCGCACCCCCGTTTTTGAGCATACGGAGCTGTTTTTGCGCGGGGTGGGCGGCACGACGGACATCGTCCAGAAGGAGATGTACACCTTCACGGACAAGGGCAACCGCTCGGTGACCCTCAAGCCCGAGGGCACCGCCGGGGTGGTCCGCGCCTTCGTCGAGGACCGGATCTACGCCGACGCCCAGCCCACAAAGATGTTCTATCTCTACTGCCCGGTATTTCGCTACGAGCGGCCCCAGGCGGGAAGGCTCAGGGAACACCACCAGTTCGGGGTGGAGGCGTTCGGCGCGCCGGACGCTTCGGCGGACGCGGAAATCATTGCCCTGGCCTTCAGCGTGTTCAACGCGCTGGGCGTGCGCGAGCTTTCGCTGAACATCAATTCCATCGGCTGCGAACAATGCCGCCCGGCCTACACCGAGCGCCTGAAGGAATACTTCCAACCGCACATCGGCCAGATGTGCGAGGATTGCAGGCGCAGGATCGACCAGAATCCCCTGCGCCTGCTGGATTGCAAAAACGAATCCTGTGCGGCGATCGCCAGTGACGCGCCCTCGATGCTCGATTCCCTGTGCGACGATTGCGCCAGCCATTTTGAGGACCTGAAAAGGTATCTCGCCGCGCTTGACCTCCCCTACGCCGTCAACCCGAAGATCGTCCGGGGCCTGGATTATTACACGAAGACGGTGTTCGAGATCGTTTCCACCCACGCGGGCAGCCAGGGAACCGTCTGCGGCGGCGGCCGGTATGACAAGCTGGTGGAGGAGATCGGCGGCCCGGCCATGGCGGGCGTCGGCTTTGGCATGGGCATGGAGCGGCTGCTGCTGGTGATGGAAAACCAGGGGGTCCAAATCCCCCGCCCCGCCCTGTGCGACGTGTTCTTCTGCACCTATGGAGAAGCGGCGAAGACCCTGGCCGTCAGCCTGTGCGCGACCTTGCGGAAAAACGGCGTCAAGGCGGAAGTGGACCACGCCCGCCGCAGCATGAAGGCCCAGTTCAAATACGCGGACAAGCTGGGTGCAAAATACACCGTCGTCATCGGCGGCGACGAGCTGGCAAAGGGCGCCGTCAAGCTGAAAAACATGCAAAGCGGCGAAGAACGCATGGTGGAAGCCGAAAAACTGGCCAAAGCCATCCAAACGGACTGACCAAAACGCAAAGTTTACGATAACGCAAAGTTTACAATATTGAAGGAGAACGACCACAATGCCCGCAACATTCAAGCGCACCCATTACTGCGCCCAGCCGACACAAGCCCAGATCGGCGAAAAAGTGACCCTGATGGGCTGGGTGAACAAGCGCCGGGATCTCGGCGCGCTGATCTTTGTCGACCTTCGGGACAGGACCGGCATCATGCAGGCCGTGTTTGACGCGGGCAAGCTGCCCGAAGCGGCCTTCGACCGGGCGGAATCCATAAGGAGCGAATTCGTCCTCGCGATTTCCGGAACACTCGTCCGCAGGGACGAGGAAACCGTCAATCCCCTGCTGCCCACCGGCACCATCGAGGTCCGGGTGGATGCGTTCGAGATCCTCGGCAAGGCGGAAACTCCGCCCTTTGAGATCGACGACGACATCAACGTCGGCGAAAACATCCGCTACAAATACCGCTATCTCGACCTGCGTCGCCCGGTGATGCAGCGGCGCCTGATGCTGCGGCACAAAATCGTCAAGCTTGCCCGGGATTATTACGACGAGCAGGGCTTCATCGAGATCGAAACCCCCACCCTGGGCAAATCCACCCCGGAAGGCGCCCGGGACTACCTCGTGCCCAGCCGGGTCCACAAGGGCAAGTTTTACGCCCTGCCCCAGTCCCCCCAGCTTTACAAGCAGATTCTGATGGTGGCCGGGTTCGACCGGTATTTCCAGGTGGCCCGCTGCTGGCGGGACGAAGACCTGCGCGCCGACCGCCAGCCGGAATTCACCCAGCTTGACCTTGAGATGAGCTTTGTGGACGAGGAAGACGTGATGGCCGTCAACGAAGGCTTTCTCGCCCGGCTGTTCAAGGATGTGCTGGGCAAGGAAATCGCCCTGCCCCTGCCCCGGCTGACCTGGAAAGAAGCCATGGACCGCTTCGGCTCCGACAAGCCGGACACCCGGTTCGCCATGGAACTTGCGGACCTTTCGGACATCGCGAAGGACATCGACTTCAACGTGTTCAAGGGCGCGGTGGAAGCGGGCGGCAGCGTGCGGGTGATCAACTGCAAGGATTCGGTGGATAAACTCCCCAGAAGGGAGATCGACTCTTACGTCGAATTCGTCAAGCAGTACCGGGCCAAGGGCCTTGCCTGGATCAGCCTGACGGCCTCCGGCGAGATCAAATCCGCCATCACCAAGTTCATGACGGAAGAGCAGATCCAGGCGATCTTCGCCCGCTGCAACGCCGAGCCGAACGACACGCTGTTCTTTGTGGCGGACGGCAAGGATTCCGTTGTGTATGCCGCCTTGGGCGCGCTGCGGCTCAAGCTGGGCGAGCGCTTCGATTTGATCGACGAGTCGAAGTTCGACCTTTTGTGGGTGACGGACTTCCCCCAGTTCGAATACAGCGAGGAAGACAGGCGCTACGTCGCCATGCACCACCCCTTCACCATGCCCAAGGAGGAGGATCTGCCCCTGCTGGAAACCGACCCGGGCAAAGTGCACGCCAAGGCGTATGACATCGTATTGAACGGCAACGAGATCGGCGGCGGTTCCATCCGCATCCACGATCCCGAAATCCAAAAAAGAATGTTTGCCGCCCTGGGCTTCACCCCGGAGCGCGCCCAGGAGAGCTTTTCGTATCTGCTCAACGCGTTCAAATACGGAACGCCCCCCCACGGCGGGCTGGCCTTTGGCCTGGACCGGCTGGTGATGCTGCTTTCGGGAAGCAGTTCCATAAGGGACGTCATCGCCTTCCCCAAGATTCAAAACGCCACCTGCCCGATGACGGAAGCCCCCACTTTTGTGGAAGAAAAACAGCTCAAGGAGCTGTGCCTCGAAATCGGGGAATAACCCGGACAGGGCGCGCCGGTGCAGTATCCCGGCATGCCCAAGGAGAAAAAGATGTACGAAAAAGGGACCGTGGCCGAGGTTGCAAACGGCCAGGCAAAGGTGATTTTTGCCCGCACGTCCGCCTGCAAAAACTGCGGCGCCTGCATCAAGGCGGGGCCGGAGGAAATGCTGGTGACGGTGGAAAATACCCTGAACGCCGAAGTGGGGGATACCGTGGCCGTCTCTATGAACAGTTCGTCCTTCATGGGGGCGACGCTGATCATGTACGGCGTGCCGCTTCTCGCGCTGCTTTTTGGGCTGTTCATCCCCATCCTTTTGGGCGCTTCGGACTGGGTGGCCGCCCTTTCGGGCATCGCCTGCGCGGTGATGGCCTATGGCGTGATCAGCGCTTTTGAGCCGAAGTTCAAAAAGTCGCCGAAATTCGGCCACAGGATGGACCACATCGTCAACAAGCAGTCCTGATTTTTTCAGGTTTTAGAATCACCCGGACCGGCCCGCCCAAAAAAGCGCGCCGGTCTTTTGTTCTTGAGGCAAAAAACCATGCATGCGCTGGTCTGCCGCCATTTTTATCCGCTGGGCGACGGCGAATATCAGAGCGAAATAAAAAAGATCACAGGTTCGATCCTCTCCCGGCAGCCGCGCCGACTGCCGGGATTTTTTGCAAAAATGGCAGAATTAATTCCGAGTAAATCGGTATCCATGCTTGACAGCCTTTTGTGCAAGTGGTATCTTAATTTTGAAAACAGAGTAATTTGCTAGGAAATGGAGGAGCCATGAAGCTTTCAACCCGCAGCCGGTATGGATTACGGGCGATGTACGACCTGGCGATCAACCAGAACGGCCCCGTGCCGCTCAAAACGATCGCCCAAAGGCAGGATATTTCCGAAGCTTACCTCGAGCAGCTTTTCGCTTCGCTCAGGCGGGCGGGCCTTGTCGTCAGCAGCCGGGGCGCGCTGGGGGGATACGAGCTTTCCCGGCCCAGCGCGGAAATTTCCATAGGCGAAATCCTCTGCGCCCTCGAAGGCTCCACCTCCATTGCGGACTGCGTGGGCGGCGAAGGGTGCAAAAACGTCTGTTTTTGCCCTTCGCACCCGGTATTTGCCAGGATCCAGGAGGCGATCGACGGCGTACTCGACAGCATGACGCTAAAAAATATGATAGAACAGAATTCCGAAACAGAAAGAAAGCCGGAGGAATACGAAGGATGACCAAACGCCGTATCTATATGGACCACGCAGCCACCACCTATGTCAAGCCGGCGGTTTTGGAGGCGATGCTGCCCTTCTTCACGGAAAATTTCGGCAACGCCAGCTCGATCCACACCAGGGGCCAGGCGGCCCGTTCGGCAATCGACCGGGCCAGGGACCAGGTTGCCGCGGCGATCAACGCCCTCCCCGCCGAGATTTACTTCACCGGCGGCGGCTCCGAGTCGGACAATATGGCCCTGAAGGGCGTCGCGGAAAGCTACGCCAAAAAGGGCAATCACATCATCACCACCAAAATCGAGCACCACGCGATCCTGCACACCTGCGAATGGCTGGAGAAAAACCGGGGCGTCTCGGTGACCTATCTGGACGTGGACGAAGCCGGCCGCGTGACCCCGGAACAGGTTGAGGCCGCGCTCCGGCCGGAAACCATCCTTGTTTCGATCATGTTCGCCAACAACGAGATCGGCACTATTGAACCGATCGCGGCGATCGGTTCAATCTGCAAAAAGCGCGGCGTGCTGTTCCATACGGACGCGGTCCAGGCCGTGGGCGCCGTGCCGGTGGACGTCAGGGCGATGAACATCGACCTTTTGTCCATGTCCGCCCACAAGTTCTACGGCCCGAAGGGAATCGGCGCGCTGTATGTCAAAAAGGGCGTCAGGATTCCCTCCTTTGTCCACGGCGGCGCCCAGGAGCGCGGGAAGCGGGCGGGAACGGAGAATCTTCCCGGCATCGTGGGCATGGGCAAAGCCGTCGAGCTTGCCGCCGCCAATTTGGAAAAGGATTCCAGGCGCATCGTCGCTTTGAGGGACAGGCTGATGAAGGGCATTCTGGAACGCGTGCCGGACAGCCGGGTCAACGGCGATACCATAAACCGCCTGCCGAACAACCTGAACATGTGCTTCCGCTATATCGAGGGCGAGGCCCTGCTGCTTCGGCTGGATCTCGCCGGAATCGAGGGCTCCAGCGGCTCGGCCTGCACCAGCGGCTCGCTGGACCCGTCCCACGTTCTGCTGGCCATCGGCCTGCCCCACGAGATTGCCCACGGCTCGCTGCGGCTCACCCTGGGCGACGCAACGACGGAGGAGGACGTGGATTACGTGCTGGACACGCTGCCCCAAATTGTGCGCGCGCTGCGCGAAATGTCGCCGATTTTTGAAGAACAAACAACAGTTTGCGGAGGATAAGGATATGCTGTACAGCGAAAGAGTCATGGACCATTTTGAGCACCCGCGCAACGTCGGCGAGATCGAGAACGCGGACGGCATCGGCCAGGTCGGCAACGCCAAGTGCGGCGACATCATGCGGATGTACATCAAGGTCGACGAAAACGAGGTTATAACAGACGTCAAATTCAAAACCTTCGGCTGCGGCGCGGCCATCGCCACAAGCTCCATGGCCACGGAACTGATCAAGGGCAAATCCATCGAGGAGGCGCTCAAGCTGACCAACCGCGCCGTGGTGGAAGCCCTCGAAGGGCTGCCGCCCGTGAAGATCCACTGTTCCGTACTGGCGGAGGAAGCCATCAAAGCGGCGATCGAGAATTACCGCCAAAGGAAGAACGGCGGGGAGGAAATCACCGTCAACGGGTCCTGCGCCGCCTGCGAGCATTGATCCGCTTTGGCTTTTAACTGATTTTACCGTTTTTTCATCGAACTGCCTTCTTAACCTGCGCTTTTTGACGGCAAACTATCTATGCGCGATGCGCTATCAAACGCAAGGAGGTTCGAAAATGAAGGGATGGTTTGCCATCGGCGTGATGGCCGGCAGCATTGCCGGAGCTGTTGCCGCCACCGTGGCGGTAGAATCCATGCACCCGGGAATGCTCGCGAGGGACGGCCGGAGAATGGCGAGAAAAGTCAGGCACATGACGAATATGAAATGACAATGGCGGGGAGTCTTTTTTCAAGGATTCCCCGCCGGCCTTTTCGATGCGAACACATTGTAAATCATTGGCAAAAGAGGCCGGCCTTCATTGAAATATGGCAGAAAAATGGTATAATGGACTTGCTATCAAAGCGGAGGTCAGCCATGACAAAAGACAAGGATCAAACCCAGCAATTCTCCATCGGAAGGGAAAACGCCCCCACCACCGAGGAGATCATCATGGCGGTTTACGCCGCCATGAAGGAAAAGGGCTATGACCCGATCAACCAGATCGTGGGCTATGTCATTTCCGGCGATCCAACCTATATCACCAGCTATAAAAATGCCCGCTACCTGATCCGCCGCGTGGAAAGGGACGAGCTTTTGGAAGAATTCGTCCGTTTCTATGTGGACAAAAAGGACGGGCAGGATACGTGACGGGCATAAGCCGCGCCATGGCGCTGGACATCGGCTCCGTCCGCGTCGGCGTCGCCGTCAGCGATCCGATGCGGATCACCGCCAACGGCGTTGAAACCTATAAAAGAACCGGGGACGACGAGACGGACGCGAAATACCTGGCCGGTCTCGCGAATCAATACGCCCCGGTTACCCTTGTTTTTGGCCTTCCGCGGAACATGAACGGCACCTATGGACCCCAGGCGGAAAAAACCAGGGAATTCGCGAAAATCGTCGCGAAGCATTTTGACGGCGAGATCGATTTTTACGACGAACGGCTGTCCACCGCCGCGGCCGAGCGCGTGCTCCTTGAGGCGGACGTCAGCCGCAAAAAAAGAAAAAACGTGATCGACAAAATGGCCGCCGTGATCATCCTGCAAGGGTATTTGGCGTATTCAAGCAATCGGGCGCGCTGAAGCGGCGCTTTGGGGCGTCAACCAAGGCGGTCCTTGCCGCCGAAGGATCCGCGCTGCCGCGCAAGGGCATTTTGGGCATGCAGACCGAAACGGCGCGGAACAACCGGCGCCGACATCTTCGGCGAAGTCTTTGAGAGGGCGCCGAAAACAATGGTTCCGGCCCGTATTGTCCGTGTTGATTGTCCTTTAGGGACTGCGGCCCCCCAAAACCCTCGAAATCAGGGCCTGCCGGTCATCCAAGGCGCGTCCGCGCCCTTTCTTATTGCTTATTTTTCTTATGATGGAGGCGAAAACGATGGAACATTCCAACGAACTGATCAGCACCGTCAAACTGACCGATGAAAACGGCCGGGAAGTGACCTTCGACCATCTGCTGACCTTCGATTACGAGGGGCGGCGCTTCATCGCCCTGATGCCCATGGAAGAGGTCGAGGGCATCGGCGAGGACGAGGTGCTGCTGCTTTGCATAGAGCGGGATGGAAACGGCAAGGATGTCTATGTTCAGATCGACAACGAAATCCTGCTGGACGAGGCGTTCGACCGCTTCATCGAGCTGATGGAAGAACAGGACGAGGCCGAAGACTGATAAATTCCCTTGCAAACCCTACGGAACTTGTGTTAAAATACTTCGGATAACGCACTTTCGCCGACTGTGCGGGCGTTCCCCTGAGTCCTCGGGGGTCCCGCCGGGATGAAGCGGAAGGTGGTTAGGCGCTGCCGGCGCGGCCGGTTCGGATCATGGCGGCAGCACCAAAAAACATTATTTTATGAGGTGAAAAAATGTCCGTTATTTCCATGAAGCAGCTTCTCGAAGCCGGCGTGCACTTCGGTCACCAGACCCGCCGCTGGAACCCCAAGATGGCAGAGTACATCTTCACCGAGCGCAACGACATCTACATCATCGACCTTCAGAAAACCGTCAAGAAGATCGACGAGGCCTACAACTTCATGCGCGATGTTTCCGCTTCCGGCGCGCCCATCCTCTTCGTCGGCACCAAGAAGCAGGCCCAGGAATCCATCCAGGCCGAAGCCGAACGCTGCGACATGTATTTTGTCAACCACCGCTGGCTGGGCGGCATGCTGACCAACTTCAAGACCATCCAGAGCCGCATCCAGAAGCTCAAGCAGATCGAAAAGATGGAAGCCGAGGGCAAGATGGACCTTCTTCCCAAGAAGGAAGTCGGCAAGCTGATGAAGATCAAAGAAAAGCTTGAGAACAACCTGGGCGGCATCGCCGAGATGAAACGCCTCCCCGGCGCGATCTTCGTGGTCGATTCCAGGAAGGAGCACATCGCCGTCATGGAAGCCAGGTCCTTGGGCATTCCGCTCGTCGGCATCGTGGACACGAACTGCGACCCCGACGAGATCGACTACGTCATCCCCGGCAACGACGACGCCATCCGCGCGGTCAAGCTGATCGCCTCCAAGATGGCCGACGCGATCCTCGAAGGCCGCCAGGGCGAGCAGGGAACCGCGGAAGAACCCGAAGCCGACGGGACCGGGCTGGACGAAGCCGAATAACCCGCTGTGAAATCACGAGGGAAGCAAGTTTTTCGGCTTCCCTCTTTCAAAGCCAAACACATAAGGAGGAAACCCCTATGGAAATTACTGCTTCCGCCGTCAAGGAGCTGCGCGAGATCAGCGGCTGCGGCATGATGGATTGCAAAAAAGCGCTGGTGGCCTGCGAGGGCAATATGGACAAATCCGTCGATTGGCTTCGCGAAAAGGGCCTGGCCAAAGCCGCGAAGAAGGCCGGTCGCATCGCCGCCGAGGGCATCGTCGAATCCTATATCCACATGGGCGGAAAGATCGGCGTGCTGGTCGAGGTCAACTGCGAGACCGACTTCGTTGCCAAGACCGACGATTTCAAGGCCCTCGCCCACGATATCGCCATGCAGATCGCGGCCGCCAAGCCCACCTATGTCGCCCGGGAAGAAGTCAACGCCGACGAGATCGCCCACGAGCGCGAGGTTCTGCTGGCCGAAGCCCTCAACGATCCCAAGCCCAAGCCCAGGAACATCATCGACAAGATGGTGGACGGCCGCATTGAAAAATACTATAAAGAAGTCTGCCTGATGGAACAGCCCTTCGTCAAGGATCCCGACAAGACCGTCGCCGACCTTATCAACGAAAAGATCGCGAAGATCGGGGAGAAGATCTCCATCCGCCGCTTCGCCCGTTATGAAATGGGCGAGGGACTGCAAAAGCGCGAGGAAAACTTTGCCGAAGAAGTCATGGGCCAGCTGAACAAGTAATTTTTAAAAAGGAACACGGCCTTTCGTGTTCCTTTTTTGTGAAATTCCGGAGGACGCACTGCAATGGAGCATAAAAGACGGGTGCTTATCAAACTGAGCGGAGAGATGCTTTCCGCGCCCGGAAAAACGCTGGATTACGACAAGATCGACGCGGTCGCCGCCGTTTTGAAAGAGATCGCGGACCGCGGGGTCCAGCAGGGGATCGTCGTGGGGGGCGGGAACATCATGCGCGGCCGCGCCTCCGGCGAGATGGACAGAACGGACGCCGACCACATGGGCATGCTGGCGACGGTGATCAACGCCGTTGCTTTAAAAGACGCGCTGCTGCGCATCGGCGCGAAGGCCGCCGTCATGAGCGCCATCGAGATGAAGCAGGTCTGCGAGACTTTCACGAAGCGCGAGGCCGTGGAGCGCCTGGATGCGGGGGAGATGGTCCTCTTCGCGGCGGGAACGGGCAGGCCGTATTTCTCGACGGACACGGCGGCGGCCCTGCGCGCGCTGGAGATCGGGGCGGATATGCTCTATTGCGGAAAAGCCGTGGACGGCGTGTACGACAAAGACCCCAGAAAGTTCAAAAACGCCAGGCGCTACGACGAGATCACCTACGACGAGGTCATCCTCAAAAGGCTGGAAGCGCTGGACCAGGCCTCCGTCATCCTGTGCCGGGACCGGCCGGGCGGCGGGCTGCCCGTTTTCGTGTTCGAGCTTTCGGAACCCAGGAACCTCATCGACGCGATCGACGGCCGCTGCCGGGGCACTTTTATCCGCGGCTGACACAGCCTTCCATAAAGGGCTTGTTTTCCTGAGGCTTCTACATTAAAATGGTCGTATAGACGACCTCTCGCACAAACCCTCCGCCGCGGCGCAGCCGGTCTTTTTTTCCCGCCGCTTTGCGCCGGCAGAACCCGCCGATACGGCAAATATCGGCGGAACCCGGTTCCCCCGGCGGCCGAAAAAATCCTTGGCAGTCCGCCCGCGCAGGGTTATGCAAGAGATCTTACGACTTGAGATTCAGGAGGTTATCCATGGCGAACGAGGTTGTAAATACGGCAAAAGAAAAAATGACCAAAACCATGAACGTCATGCGCGACGAGTTTGCAACACTTCGCGCCGGGCGGGCGAACCCCCGCGTTCTTGACCGCATTCTCGTCGATTATTACGGCACGCCCACGCCCATCCAGCAGCTGGGCAACATCGCCACGCCCGAACCGCGCATCCTGCAGATCAGCGTGTGGGACGTCAAAGCCATCAAAGATATCGAAAAGGCCATCCAGAAATCCGACCTTGGCATCAATCCCACGAACGACGGCAAGGTGATCCGCCTGGTGTTCCCGGAACTGACGGAAGAGCGCCGCAGGGACCTCTGCAAGACCGTCAGAAAAAAAGCGGAGGAGAGCAAGGTCGCCATCCGCTCCATCCGGCGGGACGCCAACGAGCAGATCAAAAAGCTGGAAAAAGGTTCCGAAATCACCGAAGACGACCGCAAGCAGTTTGAAAACGAGATCCAGAAGATCACCGACGGCTTCATCAAGGATATCGACGCGGCCGCCGCGGCCAAGGAAAAGGAGATCATGGAGGTCTGATGAGGGACCTTTCGCTGCCCGACGTGCTGGGGTTTACAACAGACGAAGCGATCAGGCGCCTGCAAGCAGCGGGCGCTGTTTGCAAAGTTGCGTTCACAAGCAGCAAAAAGGGAATAATGGACCCGGATGGCGACCGCGTGCTGCAACTGCGCCGAAATGGGAACGAAGTGACGCTCGTCGCCGCCGCCGTGCGGACACGGCCCAAAGAACCCGGGGGCGCGGGCGGAACCGCCCGCCTCCATGACAGTCTTAAGGAGAACAACGATCTTTGAACCTTTTTGAAAAGATACCCGAAGCGGCCCGCTTGATCGATCTGGATTCGCTGCCGAGGCACGTCGCCATCATCATGGACGGCAACGGCCGCTGGGCAAAGGCGCGCGCGCTGCCGCGCATGATGGGCCACAGGGCCGGGGTCGAAAGGCTGCACGATATCGTCGCCGCCACCAGCGACCTGGGTATTCCCGTGCTCACGGTTTACGCTTTTTCTGCGGAAAACTGGAAGCGCCCCAGCGAAGAGGTGGGCGGACTGATGAAGCTGCTCGTCGAATATCTTGAAAAAGAGCTTTATGCGCTTGCGAAAAACGGCGTGCGCATAACCTTTCTGGGCACAAGGAACGGACTGAGCGACGCCGTCGTTTCCGCTATGGAAAAAGCCCGCGCCAAAACCGGAGGAAACAGCAAAACCGTGCTCAACCTCGCATTCAATTACGGCGGAAGGCAGTCCATCGCCCTGGCCGCGAAGCGCCTGGCGCTCTTGGCCGCGGAAGGAAAGCTCGATCCGAACGCCATCGACGAAACCCTTTTCGCACAAACGCTGAGCGTCAACGGCCTGCCCGACCCGGACGTGGTGATCAGAACCAGCGGGGAATACCGGCTTTCGAACTTTCTGCCCTTTGAAACCGCCTATTCCGAGCTGGTTTTCACAGACGCTTTCTGGCCGGATTTCGACGAGCGCGCCTATTTGAACGCGCTGGCCGAATACCAGCGCCGCAGCAGGCGCTTTGGCGGGCTGTAGGCCGGCGAACCAAACAGGAGGAGAGGCCAGCTTGAAGACGCGAATACTATCCGGCATCGGCATCGGGCTGATGTATCTGGCGGTGTTTGTTCTGGGTAATACCACGGTTCAGCTTTGCGCCGTTTTTGCCTTCGCCATGGTCTCGCAACACGAGATGATGGCCGCGATCCGCGCCAAAGGGCGGGCGACCATGGTCTGGCCGGGTTATTTATGCGCCGCGCTGCTCGTTCCCGCCGCCTGGTATGTCGGCGCCGCGGCCCTCTTTTCGATGTATGTGCTGATCATTTCCGCCGCCTTCGCGGTGCGGATACTCTCGAAAAACGTGACCACCGAAGCCCTTTTCTGGTCTTTGTTTTCGATGGCGTACCCCATGCCCCTTTACGGCGTGATGGCGCTGACGGTTTCTGTGGATGAGCCGTATGGCAAGGCGATGCTGCTTTTTGCCCTCGTCGTGGTCTGCCTGACGGATATCATAGCGTATTTTGTGGGGGTAGCCTTTGGAAAGCACAAGCTCTGCCCTGCGATCAGCCCCAAAAAATCCGTGGAAGGCGCGGCGGGCGGCCTCTTGGGCGGGATCGCCGCCGGCGCGATAATGTTCTTTTTGCAGCCCTGGCTCAGGGTCGATTACCCGCTGTGGGTATTCCTCGCCCTTTCGCCCCTTTGCTCGGTGCTCGGGCAGATCGGGGATTTGGCCGCCTCCGCCATCAAGCGGGAAATGGGCGTCAAGGATTTCGGCAAACTATTCCCCGGCCACGGCGGAATGATGGACCGGTTCGACAGCCTGCTTTTCGCCCTGCCCGCGGTCTATTTTGTTTATGTTCTGACGGCGAACATGCGGCCAATATAATAAAAGGCCGGTATTCATGAACAGGAGAAAACACATCAACCATGTCTGAGATAAAAAATCTGGCGATACTGGGCTGCACCGGCTCGGTGGGCCGCCAGACGCTTTCCGTTGTGGACGCGCATCCCGGGCTTTTTCGCGTCAAGGCCCTTACGGCGAACGGCAACGAAAAAGGACTGAAGGACCTTGCGGCAAAGTATTCGCCGGAGTTTTGCGCGCTGACCGAAAAAGACGGCGACGGTGCGAACATCACCGCCGCGACGCTGGACAGTGTGGACACCGTGGTGATCGCGATCACCGGGATGAAGGCGATCTTCCCCCTTCGCGCCGCGCTGAAGGCCAAAAAGCGCGTGGCCCTGGCCAACAAGGAATCCATCGTCTGCGGCGGCGAACTGCTCAAAGCCGAGCTGGACGAAAACCGCGAACGCCTTTTCCCTGTGGACAGCGAGCATTCCGCGATTTTCCAGTGCATCCAGGGGCTTTTCAGCAAAAAAGAGGTCAGCCGGATCATCCTGACGGCTTCCGGCGGCCCTTTTCGGGAATACACCGCAAAACAGCTCGAGGGCGTGACCGTGGAAATGGCCCTGCGCCATCCGAGCTGGAACATGGGCAAAAAGATCACCATAGACTGCGCCACTTTGGCCAACAAGGGCCTTGAGGTGATCGAGGCGCGCTTTCTTTTTGGCGTCGGGGCGGACCGGATCGACGTGCTGATCCACCCGGGCAGCATCGTCCATTCCTTTGTGGAAACCGTGGACGGCGCGCTTTTAGCCCAACTCGGCGCGCCGGATATGCGCCTGCCCATCCAATACGCGCTGACCTGGCCGAAACGGCTGGATTCGCCGGTGAAAAGGCTTTCGGCCGCCGATCTTGCGGCGCTGCGTTTTGAGCTTCCGGATACGGAGCGCTTCCCCGCTTTGCGCATGGCTTACGACGCCCTTTTGGCGGGCGGCACGGCCACCGCGGTCTATAACGCCGCGAACGAGGCGGCGGTCTCGGCCTTTTTGGAAGGCGGGGCGGGATTTTTGGATATCCCCGCCGCCATCGAAAGCGCGCTTTGCGCCATTCCCGCCCGGGTTCCGGACTCTTTTGAAGAGATTCTGGAAGCGGACCGCCGCGCCCGGGAACACGTTTTGAAGTTTATTGCGAGGTAATCTGATGTCGGTTGTTTTGTCGATTCTTGGGGCGGTCGTCATCCTGGGCGTGCTGATCGTCATTCACGAGCTGGGGCATTACGGCGTGGCGAGGGCGCTGGGCTTTCGCGTGGACGAATTCGCCGTGGGCTTTGGCCCGAAGATTCTGTCAAAGGAGCGAAAAGGCATCCTTTACAGCCTGCGCGCCTTCCCCCTCGGCGGGTACTGCCGCTTTCACGGCGAGGATCAGGATAAAAAGGACGACCCCACGGCCTTCAACGCCCAAAAACCCTGGAAGCGCTTCCTGGTGATCCTGGGCGGTTCGGTGATGAACATCGCCTTCGCCTATCTCCTGGCCGTCATTACCCTGATGAGTTGGGGGGACTTTGCCGCCGCCGTCGAAACGGTGAACGCCGGCTCCCCGGCGGAGGCCGCGGGCATGCAGCCGGGGGACGTGATCGTTTCGGTGAACGGCAAGCAGGCGGTCTTTGATTTTGCGGCGATGAACGAAATCCAGAGTGCGGACCCCGAAACCGGGGTGGAGATCACCGTCAAACGCGGCAGCGAAACCGTGACCCTTCGGCCCAAAGACCTTTACGACGAGGCCCAGGGCAAAAACCAGATCGGCATCACCATAAATTACGAGGGCAGGCGGACCTTCTCCTTTGGCGAGGCGCTGGGAACGGCGGGGGACTTCCTGGTCTATTCGGCGAAGTCGCTGATCAACTTCTTCGCCAATATCCTGAACGTTCCAAACCTCAAAGACCAGGTGATGGGCCCGGTGGGCACGATCTCGGTCATCGGTCAGGCGGTGCGTTCCGGGTGGGAGAGCATCTTCAGGCTGGCGCTTTACCTCAGCCTGAACCTCGGCATTTTCAACCTTTTGCCCTTCCCGGGGCTGGACGGCGCAAGGCTGATCTTTTTGCTCATCGAGATCGTATTCAGAAAACCGGTGCCCAGGGAAAAGGAAGGCCTCGTCCACCTTGTGGGCCTGGGGCTTTTGATGGTGTTTGTGCTCTACCTCACCATCGGGGACGTCGGCAGGCTCATCGGGGGTTGAGGCAATGGCAAAAAAGCAGATTTTTGTCGGCGGCGTTCCCATGGGCGGCGGGGCGGAGGTTTCCGTCCAGTCCATGTGCAACACCCCCACCGCGGATGTGGACGCGACGGCCGGCCAGATCCTTAGGCTGGAAGAAGCCGGGTGCGAGATCGTTCGCGTCTCGGTTTACGATATGGACTGCGCGAAGGCCCTCCGGCAGATCAAGCAGCGGATCCGCATCCCCCTGGTGGCGGACGTTCATTTCGACCACCGCCTGGCCATCGCCGCCCTGGAAAACGGGGTGGACAAGCTGCGCATCAACCCCGGCAACATCGGCGGGGCGCAAAAGGTCAAAGAACTCGCCGCGGCCGCGAAGGACCACGGCGCGCCCATCCGCGTCGGGGTGAACGGCGGATCTTTGGAACGGGAATTATTGATGAAATACGGCGGCCCCACGGCCGCGGCCCTTGCGGAAAGCGCCCTGGGCCACGCGGCGCTGCTGGAGGACGCGGGCTTTTACGACATCGTGCTTTCGGTCAAATCGTCGGACGTGAAAAGAACGGTGGAAGCCACCCGCATCCTGCATGAAAAGGCGGATTACCCCCTGCACATCGGCGTGACCGAGGCGGGGGCGGGGGAACAGGCGGTGATCAAATCCGCCGTCGGCGCGGGGGCGCTGCTGATCGACGGGATCGGGGACACCATCCGGGTTTCGATCACCGGCGACCCGGTAAAAGAGCCCGCCGCGGCGATCGCGATCCTGAAAGCCGCGGGCCTTAGAAGATCCGGGGCGGAGATCATCTCCTGCCCGACCTGCGGCCGCTGCAAGGCCGACCTTTTGCAGTATGTCGAAAAGGTCCGCCTTGCGCTGCCGGAAAAGGGGAAGCACGTCAAAGTCGCGGTGATGGGCTGCGCGGTCAACGGCCCGGGCGAAGCAAAAGAGGCGGACGTTGGCATCGCCTTTTCCCCCGGGGGCTGCGTGCTCTTCAAAAAAGGCGAAAAAATCGCCGTGTTCCACGACTGGAACGATGGGATCAGCGCCCTGATAGCCGAAGCGAAAGGGCTTTCGGGCGAGTAATATGGATTGAGGAGAACATGAAAGACTGGCGTGACGTTTTGCGGCAGGGCGGGTGTGAACGCTTTGCCGATGTGCTTATTATGGACCGTGCGGTGCTCTCCGAAGCGGAAGGGATGATCACGGCCTGTTTCCTGTGCAAGGAAGATGTTTCCGAAGAGGACAGGCGGCGCATTTCCGAAGCCCTTTCCGCGCCTTTTTCCGGCGCGGGCAGGGTCAACGCGGTGATCGACCGCCCAGCCCCGCCCCCGGAAAGCCCCGGGGCGTTCCCCGGGGGCGGTCTGGCCGGCGCGTCCAACCGGGGCGGGGCAAAGAAAAGGCAAACCGGCGAACGGCTGCTTTACGGCACCCAAAGCGCTGCCGCCCAGGCGGTCGCCATAGCCTCCCTGATGCCGGACATGAAGAAAGTGGTCATAGAGGGGGACGTCGTCCGGGCGGACGAATACGACCCGGACGCGAAGTGGCAAAAGCCCTTTTCCTTTGACGTTACGGATTACGGCGATTCCGTAACCGTCAAGCTGCCCCAGAATTACAAGAACAGGCAGCGCACCCCGCCGCCCGCCCTTTCCGCAGGCGACCGGGTGCGGGTTTCTGGCTATACCGAGATCGACGGTTTCACCCAGGAGCTGACCGTCGTACCAAAGGGCATCACCGCCGTCGAGAAAGGCCTTGTCCGGGAAGATAAGGGCGACAAAGACGGCAACAAGCGCGTCGAGCTGCACCTGCACACGTATATGTCCATGAAGGACGGCCTGCTTTCCGCAAAGGACGCGGTTCGTCGCGCGAAGAAATGGGGCCACCCCGCGATCGCGGTGACGGACCACGGCGTCGTCCAGGCCTTTCCTGAATTCTATTCCGAAGCGAAAAAGGCGGGGATCAAGGGCATCTTCGGCTGCGAGGGCTATTTGCTGGACGACTGCGCCCCCATTCCCTTTGACCAGACCTTCGTGGTGGTGGATCTGGAAACCACCGGCATTGAGCACACCAAGGACAGGATTCTGGAAATCGGCGCGGTCAAACTCGTCGACGGCAGGGTTGCCGGCGAGTTTTCCACCTTTGTGAACCCCCACATGGCTGTGCCGGAAAAAATCACCCAGCTGACGGGCATCACCACCGAAATGGTGATGGACGCTCCGCCGGTGGAGGAAGCGCTGCGGTCTTTCAAGGAATTCGCCGGGGACGCGGTGCTGGTCGCGCACAACGCGCCCTTTGACGTGGGGTTTTTGACCCAGTACGGCGAGCTTTCCGGCGTGCATTTCGAAAACCCCTATGTGGACACGCTGACGCTCTCCCGCTATCTCCTGCGGAAGCTCAAAAACCACAAGCTGGACACGCTGACCGAGCATTTCGCCGTTTCGCTTGAAGAACACCACCGCGCCACCTGCGACGCCGCGGCGACGGCCCGGGTGTTCCTGAAGCTTTCCGAGCTTTACCGGCAAAGCGGCGCAGGCGGCCTGCCCGGCGTTTTCCCGGCCAACAGGGCGGAGAAGCGCTCCAGGATGCCCCGCTACCACATCATCCTGCTGGTCAAAGACGCAAAGGGGCTGAACAATCTTTACCGGCTCGTTTCCTACGCCCATTTGAACCATTTTGACAGGCGGTCGGGAAGGCCCTGCATCCCCAGGAGCCTGCTGATGATGCACCGGGAAGGGCTGATCCTCGGCAGCGCCTGCGAAGCCGGGGAGCTTTTCCGCGCCATCGCCGGCGGGAAGCCGGAGGAGGAAGTCAGGCGGCTCGCGGAATTCTATGATTACCTTGAGATCCAGCCCGTCGGCAACAACGCCTTCATGCTCCGCCAGGGAACGGCGGAGAGCGAGGACGGCCTTCGCGCGCTGAACCGGCGGATTTCCGACCTGGCGGCGGAGCTGGAAAAGCCCTGCGTCGCCACGGGGGACGTGCATTTTCTGGACGAAAAGGACGCGATCTACCGCGCCGTCGTCATGAAGACCCAGGGTTTTACGGACGCGGACGACCAGGCCCCCCTTTATTTTAAGACCACGGACGAGATGCTTGAGGAATTCTCCTATCTTGGCGAGGAACGGGCCTGGGAAGTGGTGGTCAGATACCCGAACGAGATCGCGCAGCGCTGCGCCATGCTGCCCCCCTTCCCGAAGGACACGGCAACCCCCGTCATCGACGGGGCGGAGGAAGAGCTGATCCGTTCGACCTACGAATGCGCCCACGAGCTTTACGGCGACCCCTTGCCGGAAATCGTGAAAACCCGGCTGGACAGAGAGCTGGGCTCCATCACAAAATACGGCTTCTCGGTTTTGTATATCATCGCCAGGAAGCTGGTCAAAAAGTCCAATTCGGACGGGTATTTCGTCTGCTCCCGGGGTTCGGTGGGGTCCTCTTTGGCGGCTTTTCTGGCGGGGATCACCGAGGTCAACGCCCTGCCCGCGCACTACCTTTGCCCGAAATGCAAATTCTCGGATTTTGAGGTGGACCGCGAAACCTACACAACCGGCGCGGATCTGCCGGATCGGGACTGCCCGGCTTGCGGAACCAAGCTGAAAAAGGACGGCTACACCATCCCCTTTGAGACCTTCCTCGGCTTCGAGGGGGATAAGGTCCCGGATATCGACCTCAATTTTTCCGGCGAATACCAGTCCGTGGCCCACAAATTCTGCGAGGAGCTTTTCGGCGAAGGCTACGTTTTCCGGGCGGGGACGATCTCCTGCTTCCAGGACAAAACGGCCTATGGCCTCGCCAAGGATTACTGCGAAAAATCCGGCATCAGCCCCAGATCGGCCGAGCTGAACCGCCTCGCCCTGGGCTGCTGCGGGGTCAAGCGCACCACCGGCCAGCACCCGGGCGGCATCGTCGTCCTGCCGCGGGATCGGGACATTTTTGATTTCACCCCCCTCCAGCGGCCGGCGGACGACCCCAATTCGCCGACGATCACGACGCATTTTGACTTTTCGTCCATGCATGACACCCTGGTCAAGCTGGATATCCTAGGTCACGACGACCCCACGGTCATCCGCATGCTCCAGGATGAAACCGGGCTGGACCCGCGGGACATCCCTCAGGACGACCCGGCGACCATGAGCCTGTTTTGCTCCACAGAGGCGCTGGGCGTAACGCCCGAGGATCTGCGCAGCCCGGTGGGCACCTACGGCGTGCCGGAATTCGGCACGCGCTTCGTGCGCCAGATGCTGGTGGAGACCGAGCCGATGACGATGGAAGAATTGGTGCGCATCTCCGGCCTTTCCCACGGGACCAACGTCTGGACGGGCAACGCCCAGGAACTGGTCAAATCGGGGATCTGCACCCTGAAGGAAGCCGTCTGCACCAGGGACGACATCATGAATTACCTGATCGCCAAAGGGGTAGACAAAAAGCTGGCCTTTTCCACCATGGAAAACGTGCGAAAGGGCAAAGGCTTAAAGCCCGAGATGGAGCAGGGCATGCGGGCCGCGAACGTCCCCCAATGGTACATCGATTCCTGCAAGCTGATCAAATACATGTTCCCCAGGGCCCACGCGGCGGCCTATGTCATGAGCTCCTTCCGCATCGCGTATTACAAGGTCCACCACCCCGAGGTGTTCTACGCCGCGTATTTTACCGTCCGGGCGGACGCGTTCGACGTCGTGGCCTGTTCCGGCGGGGCAAAGGCGGTGACGAACCGCATCGCCGTCATCGAGCAGAAGGGCCGGGAAGCCAAGCCGAAGGAAAAGGAGCTTCAAACCGTGCTGGAGGTGGTGCTGGAAATGAACCTCCGCGGGATAGAACTTTTGCCCATAGATGTGAATGAATCCCACGCCACGCGGTTTTTGATCAAGCGCGGCCCAACCGGATCGAAGCTGCTTCCGCCCCTGAACGCCCTGGGCGGCCTGGGGGACAAGGCGGCCCACGCCATCATGGAAGCCCGCCAGACAGGACCGTACCACACCCACGAGGACATTATGCTTCGCGCCCGGGTCGGCCAGTCGGTGATAGACATCTTCAAGGCCGCGAACTGCCTGTCCGACCTGCCGGAAACCAGCCAGATTTCACTGTTTGGAATGCTTTGAGCGAAAAAATGTTCCAAATCCCCTGTTGCAGGGGAACTTGCGCTGTGATATAATATCCTAGGTTATTGAGACTGGCATGGCGGAAAGAGTGGGCAAAACCCACTCTTTGCTTTTGAAAACCGTGCTTTTTATGAATACTATAATTGATAAGACGGAGGAATTTCCCGCCGAATGGCAAAAACGCAGAAAAAAGCCGGCCGCCCCCAAAGCGCAAAGCAGATTGAGATCAGCGTCTTCGCTTTGCTCGAAGAACCCGTCAAAAAGCTCGGCTTCGAGCTTTGCGAGGTCGAGTATGCAATCGAGGACGGCAACAACGTGCTCACCCTGTTTATCTTCAGCGAGCGGAGCGTCTCGGTCGACGACTGCGAGCTTGTCAGCCGCGCAATTGACCCGCTGATGGACGAATCGGACCCGATCCCGGACCCGTATTACCTGAGCGTTTCCTCTCTCGGGCTGGACCGCCCGCTCAAAAAGCCCAGGGATTTTGAAAGAAAAATCGGAACAGAGATCACGGTTGGCTTTTTTTTCCCGCAAAACGGCAAAAAACAACTGACCGGAACCCTTGTGAAGGCGGACGGTTCCGGATTCGAAATACGAACCGAAAAGGGCGAGCTGCGCTTTGAATACAAATCAATAGCGTCTGCGAAGCCCTTCCTCAAATTCTGAACGGAGTGCCGACATGAAGAAAAAGACTGAAGAGATCAATCCCCAGGCCGAGCTCATGATGGCCCTTGACATGCTTGAGAAGGAAAAGGGCATCAACAAGACCGCGCTGCTCGACGCCATTGAAACGGCGCTTGTTTCCGCTTACAAAAAGAATTACAACAACGCCGGCAACGTCCGCGTTTCCATCAACGGCGAAACGGGCGAAATCGGCGTGTACTCCATAAAGAAAGTCGTCGAGGAGCTGGACAATCCGGCGGAGGAGATCGAGCTGGCGGACGCCTGGAAGATCGCGTCCTATTACCACCCCGGCGACATTTTAGAGGTGCAGATCGCGCCCAAGGATTTCGGCCGCATCGCAGCCCAGTCCGCAAAGCAGGTCGTCGTGCAGCGCATCCGCGAAGCCGAGCGCGGCATGATCTACGACGAGCTTTCCGAAAAGGAAAACGAGGTGCTGACCGCCGTCGTCCAGCGCGAGGAGCGCAACGGCGTCTATCTGGAGCTCGGCCGTTCGGAAGGGTTCATGTATTCCACGGAATTCATCCCCGGCGAATCCTTTGTGGCGGGGGACCGGATCAAGGTCTATGTGCTGGAAGTGCTCAAAACCAGCAAGGGCCCTCAGGTTCTCGTCAGCCGCACCCATCCGGGCCTGATCAAGCGCCTGTTTGAGTTCGAGGTGCCGGAGATCCAGTCCGGCATCGTGACGATCAAGTCCATCGCCCGGGAAGCGGGCTCAAGGACCAAGATCGCCGTCCATTCGGCGGATCCCCAGGTGGACCCCGTGGGCGCCTGCGTCGGCCAGCGCGGAATCAGGATCGAGCGCATCGTTTCCGAGCTTGCCAACGAAAAGGTCGACATCATAGAATGGAATGCCGACCCTGCGACGTTTATCGCCAACGCCCTTTCACCCGCCAGGGTGATGATGGTGCAGATCAACGAGGAAGAGCACGCCGCCCGCGTCATCGTGCCGGACAACCAGCTTTCCCTCGCCATCGGCAAGGAAGGCCAGAACGCGCGCCTTGCCTTCAAGCTCACCGGGTGGAAGATCGACATCAAGAGCCAGTCCCAGTCCGCGGCGGCCGCCGCGGCGATGGACGAACAATACCCGGAAGAGCCCGCCCCGGAATTCGACGATCTCGATTTTAATCTTTAGATAATACAGCCGGAGGGTAAGGATTGAAGCCACGCAAAATCCCCATGCGCATGTGCGTCGGTTGCCGCGAAATGAAACCCAAGCGGGAACTGATCCGCGTCGTGCGCTCCCCAGAAGGGGAAGTAAAAATCGACAAAACCTCAAAAGCGCCGGGCCGCGGATCCTACGTGTGCCCCAATCTCGCGTGCCTTGAAAAGGCCGTCAAAACAAAAGCGCTGGACCGGGCCCTTGAGCAGAAGGTCGCCCCCGAGGTCATAGACCGGTTGAAGGAGGAACTTGCTCCGCCAAATGAATGAACGATTTTTGACCATGCTGGGCATGTGCGCCAAGGCGGGGAAATGCGCCTTCGGAGAGACGGCCTGCCTCTCGTCCGTAAGGTCGCGCAAGGCCAGACTGATGCTGGTTTCGTCCGACGCGTCGGAGAACTCAAAAAAGCGCTTCAGGGATTCCTGCGCGAGCGGCAATGTGCCGATGCTATTGACCGGCGAGCCGATTGATGCCGCGGCCGGCAAGCCGGGAAGAAAATTTATCGCCGTTACGGACGCGGATTTTGCAAGAGCCGTTTCGGGCGCATATGCCGGGGAAGCCCAAAACACAGGGGGTAGATCACATGAGTAAAGCAAACATCCAAACCACGACCAGGGAGCTGAAGGAACAATCCAAGGCTCTGTTGGATCGCATAAAAACCTTTCAGGAAGAAGTGACGGCCTCCTACAAGGAGATCCGCGCGGCGGAAGCCAGCCTCAACGAAAAGCTCCGGGAAGAAAAGCGCGCCCAGGCCGAAAGCTCTATGGACCGCATGACCGCTTTCGTCATGCCCGACGATCCCGAGGCCGCAAGGGCCGGGGAAGAGCCGGAAGCCCATCAGGGAAAGCCGGCCGCAAGGGCCGCCGAAATCCATGCGGAACGCGCGCCTTTGGGCGCGCAGCCCTCCAGGGATGCCCGGGCCGACCGCGGCCCAAGGGCCGTTCCGCCCCAAAGGGACGCCGCAAGGGGGCCCTATCCCCCAAGGGACGGCGCAAGGGGCGGCCAGAGCGCCCAGACCGCCCGCCCCCCCTACCAGGCAGGGCAAAGGCCCCAGCAGCCCGGCGGCCAGGCAAGGCCCCCGCGTCCCGACCGCCCCCAGGGCGGTTATCAGGCGGGTCCCCGCGTCCCCAATAAGGACGATTTTGCCGAAACGCCCCGCCAGAGCCGCCCCTCTTCCGGGCGCCCCGGCGGGCCCTCCCACCAAACGCCCGCCGCCGCGCCCGCAAGGGAGCGCACCGCCTCCTTCGACGCGCCGAAGGCCAAATCCTACGACGCGGACCGCAGGGGCAAGTCCAAAAAGGCGGCCATCAAGGAAGCGCCGCCCGCCGTCACGCTGGACGACGAAAGGATGGGCTCCCGCAAGCGCCCCCGCAAACAGCAGCAGGTGCGCAAGATCGAATACCAGAAGATCGAGCATGCGATCATCCCCACGGAAACCGTAACCGTTAAAGAACTTTCCGAAATCATCAGCAAGCCCGTTTCGGAAATCATCAAAAAGTTGTTTATGCTGGGCATCATGGCCACAATAAACAACGAGATCGATTTCGACACCTGCGAGCTGATCGCCTCGGAATACGGCATAACCCTTGAGCACAAGGTCGCGAAAACCCGGGAAGAGGTCCTTCAGGAATCGGTCGAGGCCGCGGACGAGGAGCACACGCTGCGCACCCGCCCGCCGGTCGTCACCATCATGGGCCACGTCGACCACGGCAAAACCTCTTTGCTGGACGCGATCCGAAACGCCAGGGTCACCGCCAGCGAAGCGGGCGGCATCACCCAGCACATCGGCGCTTACACCGTCGAGCTGAACAACCGCTCCATCACCTTTTTGGATACGCCCGGCCACGAGGCCTTTACCTCCATGCGCGCCCGCGGCGCCCAGGCGACGGATATCGCCGTATTGGTCGTCGCCGCGGATGACGGCATCATGCCCCAGACCGTCGAGGCCATCAACCACGCCAAAGCGGCGGATGTTCCGATCATCGTCGCCATCAACAAGATCGACAAGCCCACCGCGAACCCGGACAAGGTCATGCAGCAGCTGACCGAGCATTCCCTCGTTCCCGAAGAATGGGGCGGCGACGTCATCTGCGTGCCGGTATCCGCAAAATCCGGCCAGAATCTGGACAAACTGCTGGAGATGATCCTGCTTGTGGCGGATATGGAAGAACTGACCGCCAATCCCGAGCGGCTGGCAAGGGGCATCATCATCGAAGCCCAGCTGGACAAGGGCCGCGGCCCCGTCGCCACCGTGCTCGTCCAGAACGGAACGCTGCGCGTGGGGGACACCGTCGTCGCCGGCACCGCCTACGGCCGCGTCCGCGCCATGCTGGACGATCGCGGCCAAAGGGTGGACGAAGCGCTGCCCAGCATGCCCGTCGAGGTGCTCGGCTTCAACGAGGTGCCCAACGCGGGCGATATTCTGAACGCCGTGGAGAGCGACAAGTTCTCCAGAAGCGTCGCCGAGGAGCGCAAGGACAAGATCAAGGCCCAGCAGATCCAGACCATGGCCCGCGTCTCGCTGGACGATCTGTTCAGCCAGATCGCCCAGGGCGAGATCAAGACCCTGAATATCATCGTCAAGGCGGACGTTCAGGGTTCTGTGGAAGCCGTCAAGCAGTCCCTGGAAAAAATCTCGAACGACGAGGTCCGCGTGCGCTGCATCCACGGCGGCGTCGGCGCCATCACCGAATCGGACGTCATGCTCGCCACGGCGAGCAACGCCATCATCGTCGGCTTTAACGTCCGGCCGGACGCCAAAGCCCGGGAAAACGCCGAGCGGGACAAGGTGGACGTGCGCCTCTACCGCGTGATCTACAACGCCATAGAGGACGTGGAAAAGGCCATGAAGGGCATGCTCGCGCCCCAGTTCAAGGAAGTCGTCCTCGGCCGGTGCGAGGTCCGGAACGTCTTCAAGGTCAGCGGGGTGGGCGCCATCGCCGGCTGCTACGTCCAGGAAGGCAAAGTCACCCGCGCAGCCCAGGTCCGCGTCGTGCGGGACGGCATCGTCATCACCGAGGACAAGATTTCCTCTCTGCGCCGTTTCAAGGACGACGTGAAGGAAGTCGCCACGGGCTATGAGTGCGGCATCGGCCTTGCGAGCTTTAACGACATCAAAGAGGGGGACCAGTTCGAAGCCTTCATCATGGAGGAGATCGAGCGCTGATTTGCCCCGAAAGGCAGGCTATGTCCATACACACCGAAAGACTCAACGCGGAATTCAAGCGCGCCCTGAGCGAAGCGATCAGGGACACCGTCAAGGACCCCAGAATGAGCGCGCTCTGTTCCGTCGCAAAAGTCGAGATCACAAAGGACCAGAAGCACGCGAAGGCGTTCGTTTCCGTGTTTGACGAGGACGACGAGAAGCGAACCGCTTCTGTGGAAGTGCTGAACGCCGCGGCCGGGGCCATCGCCAAAGAGCTCAACAGCCGCATCCGCATGCGCCGCATCCCTTCGCTGCACTTTGTGCTGGATCATTCCATCGAATACAGCGTCCGGATCTCAAAGGTCCTGACGGATTTGGGGGTCGGCGGGGAAGCGGGCGGAGAAAACGATGAACAGCGGGATTGAACGCATCGCAAAGGTTTTGAAGGCAAGCGGGAACGTGGCCGTCTTCTGCCATACCGACCCGGACGGAGACACCCTCGGTTCCGCCGCCGCGCTGGCGATGGCTCTGGAAAAGCTGGGCAAAACCGTGCGCCTGGCCTGCGATTCGGCTGTGCCCCGTTCCCTTCGCGTCCTGCCCCTCAAGGAGCGGTTCGAGACGAACCCTTCGCCGGAAGCGCCCTATGTTTCCGTTGCCGTAGACTGCGGGGACGCCGAACGGCTGGGCGGGCTGCTTCCCAAATTTTTTGCGGGGGAGAAGCGGATCAACATCGACCATCACAGGACCAACACCGGTTTCGGCGATCTGAATTTTGTCGATCCCGATTCCCCGGCGACCATCTGCCTCGTCTGGCCTTTGATTCGCGCCCTGGGCGCCGAGCCGGACGCGAAGATGGGCCTGGCCGCCTATGCCGCCCTCTCTACGGATACGGGCAATTTCACCTATGGGAACACCACGCCGGCGGCCTTTTCCCTTGCCGCCGAGCTGCTCGGCACCGGGTTTGACATCGCGGCGGCCGCCCAGAGCCTGTTTCGGGAGCGCACCCTTGCCCGGGCGCGGGTGATCGGCCTTTGCGCGGAGCGGATGCAGCTTTTCGGCAACGGGTCGATCGCGGTCTCCGGCATCGTAGCGGGGGATTACGATCGGATCGGGGCCGCCGAATCGGACTGCGAGGGCGCCGTGGACTTCCTTCGGGATATCGACACCGTCGAAGCCGCCGCCTTTTTGCGGGAGGTAGAGCCCGGAGTGTTCAAGGTCAGCCTGCGCTCCAAGCGCGCGCTGGACGTTTCGAAGATCGCCGGGTGCTACGAGGGCGGCGGGCACAAAAACGCGGCGGGCTGCAGGGTCGCCGGAACGCTTTCAAGCGCGCTGAACGAGATCAAGGACGCCCTTTTGAAGGGAACGCCAGAGGATAGATAGCTTGGACGGAGTATTGAACCTGCTTAAGCCGCCGGGCATGACGAGCAGTAATGCGGTCGTCGACGTCAGGCGGCTGCTTCATGAAAAAAGCGTGGGCCACGCGGGAACGCTGGACCCCGGCGCGGCCGGGGTGCTGCCCGTCTGCGTCGGGAAAGCGACCAGGCTTTTTGATTACCTGATGGAAAAGGAAAAGGAATACCGGGCGGAGATCACCTTCGGCATTTCGACGGACACCCTGGATTCTTACGGAACCATCACCGAAAAAACCGGCACGAACATCACAAAAGAACAGCTTTCGGGCGCGCTGCCCCTGTTTCGGGGCGAGCAGACGCAGCGCCCGCCGATGTATTCCGCCATAAAGCAAAACGGCAAAAAGCTCTATGAGCTGGCCAGAAGGGGCGAAACCGCCGATCTTTCCGGCAGGGAAAGAAGGGTGAACATCGCCGCTTTGGAGCTGATCGGCCAAACCGGCCCCCAGAGCTTTTTGATCGATATCCGCTGCTCCAAGGGGACGTATATCCGCACCCTGTGCGAGGATATCGGCAAGGCTCTTTTTGCCCCGGCGCACATGTCCTTCCTGCTCAGGACCCGCTCGGGAAGGTTCAGCATCGAAGACGCGGTCACCGTCGCGGAACTGGCGGAGCTTGCGGCGTCAGACAGCGCGCAGACGCTGCTTGTTCCCATGGACGAAGCCGTGGATTTTCTGAAAAAGGCGGAAATCGAAGAGGCGTGGTTCAAAAAGCTGAAAAACGGCAACCCCGCGCCCCAAAGCATGCTGATCGGCGAAACGCAAAAAGGCATCCCGCTTCGCGTTTATTGCGCCGGAAAGTTCTTCGGCCTCGGGGAATACGACGGCAGCGCCCTGCGCCTCAAAACGATGTTATACCAAGATTGACGGAGGATGCGAGAAAGATGCAAAAGATTAGCGCCGTGGTGGCCCTGGGCATGTTCGACGGCGTCCATATGGGCCACAGAAAGCTGTTTTTTGAAGCCAGGCGGATGGCCGGCGAACGGAACGCCCTTCCCGTGGCGCACACTTTTTCAAACAATCCCCAATCCCTTTTTCGGAACCCGCCGCCGGTTCTGACCCTTCCTGAGGAAAAAAAAGAACTGATCGAATCCCTGGGGCTCGCCGTGGACATGGTGCCTTTTACCATGGAAACCGCCCGGACCGAACCCGAGGATTTTCTCGCCGCCCTGAGGGAAAAATTCGACCTCAAGGGCGTGGTGGCCGGCTTCAACTACTGCTTTGGCAAAGGCCGGGCGGGGAACGCCGAATTCCTGATGAAAGAGGGCGGGCGCCGCGGTTTTTCCGTCAGCATACTCGAACCGGTGATCTTTAAGAACAAGCCGGTTTCCAGCACCCGGATCCGGCAGTCCATCCTGCGGGGAGACATCGCCTGCGCGAACGAAATGCTCGCCGCCCCGTTTTTTTACACGGGGATCGTGCAGCCCAGGAAGCATATCGGGCATAAGCTGGGCTATCCCACGGCAAACATCCTGCCAACAGGGAAGATCCTGCCCCCCTTTGGGGTATATGCCGCAATCACGGAATTCGACGGGGTGAGCAGGGACGCCGTCATCAACATCGGCGTCCGCCCCACCGTAGACAAGAGCGAAGACCCGGTGGTCACCGTTGAGTCGCACCTCATCAACCATTCCGGGGAAGAGCTTTACGGCCGCAGAATGACCGTGAAGATCATCGGGTTTATCCGCCCGGAATGCCGCTTCCCCAGCAGGGAAGCCCTGGCGGAGCAGATCGGCCGGGATCTTGACAGCGCCAAAAAAGCCCTTGCGGCTTATCGGGCAAAATAGCCTGTCTGCCGTTTACAAACGGGTTTCGCTGTGGTATGATAACCAGGCTGGAGATTCAATCGCCCATGCAACCATCCCATCCCATCGCTTCGTTTCGCGACGCTCCGACGCCATACGCAGCATGCGGACATTCATCATCAAGGAGGAACTTTATCATGAACAAGTCCGAGATCATCGCCAAATTCGCAACCCACGAGGGGGACACCGGTTCTCCCGAGGTGCAGGTCGCGCTGTTGACCTACCGCATCAACCACCTTAACGAGCACCTGAAGGAACACAAGAAGGACCACCATTCCCGCCGCGGCCTTCTCAAGATGGTCGGCCAGCGCCGCGGTCTTCTGACTTACCTCAAGGATAAAGACATCGAGCGTTACCGCGCCCTTATGGCCGAGTTGGGCCTGCGCAAGTAAACTCGTTCCAGATTTTGGCAAAAAACGGGCTGCAGAACGCCCGTTTTTGCTTTTTGGCGAAAGCGTCAAAGCGAACCGCGGGCCGCTTCGCCGATGGATTTTCCGCTTTGCGCAAGCCCTGCCAAGAAGGGTCCAGGGCTTCCGCTTGCGTGCAGACGGGCGGCCCGGCGGGGCGCGCCGTTCCCAAAAAAACAGAACGCCCCGGGCAAAGCCGCGGGGCGTTCCGTTTTGCGATTCGCTAAGAGCGAAAAGGCATTCAAGCCAGGGAATCCACGAATTCTCGGATCCGCTTGCAGGCCTCGATCAGGTTGTCCATCGAAGTGGCGTAAGTGGAGCGGACGAAGCCCTCGCCCGAAGCGCCGAAAGCGGTGCCGGGAACGACGGCCACTCTTTTTTCCATCAGCAGCCGGGTGCAGAAGGTTTCGGAATCCAGCCCGGTTTTTGCGATGCTCGGGAAGGCGTAAAAAGCGCCCAGGGGCTCGAAGCAGTTCAATCCCATGTCGTTGAACTGGCGGACGACGAAGTTTCTTCTGCGGTTGTATTCCCGGCGCATGGCCCGAACGTCCGCAAAATTCGTGTCAAACCCGTGGTTCAGCGCTTCCACCGCGGCCATCTGGCTGGTGGTCGAGGCGCAGAGCATCGTGAATTGGTGGATCTTGAGCATCTGCTTGAGCAGGGGCTCCGGGGCCATCACATAGCCCAGGCGCCAGCCGGTCATGGCAAAGGCCTTCGAGAAGCCGTTGATGGTGATCGTGCGCTCATACATGCCCGGAATGGAAGCAAAGGCGCAGTGGATCCCGCTGTAGGTCAGCTCGGCGTAAATCTCGTCCGAAACGACGATGACGTCCGTTCCCTCGAGGGCTTTGGACATTTCGGCAAGCTCTTCCCGGTTCATGATGCCGCCGGTGGGGTTGTTCGGGAAGGGAAGGATGAGCGCCTTTGTGCGGGGCGTGATGGCGGCCTTGACCACCTCGGCCGTCAGCTTGAACCCGTTTTCGTCGGTGGCGCGCAGGGGAACGGCGACGCCGCCGGAAAGGCGCACGCAGGGCATATACGAAACATAGGAAGGCTCGGGGACCAGAACCTCGTCGCCCGGGGTGATCAGCACGCGCATGGCAAGGTCGATCCCCTCGCTGGCGCCCACGGTCATGATGCACTGGTCGTGGGAATAATCGACGCCGAAGCGCTCCCCGTAATACCGGCAGCAAAGCTTGCGCAGCTCGAGCAGGCCGGAATTGGAGGTGTAGCAGGTGACGCCGTCTTTTAAGGATTTGATGCCGGATTCGCGGATATTCCAAGGGGTGACGAAATCCGGCTCGCCGACGCCGAGGCTGATGCAATCCTTCATTTCGGCGGCGATGTCGAAGAAGCGGCGGATCCCGGAAGGGGGAATATCGGCTACGGTCGGATTGATGATGCGGTCGTAATTCACGGCGTGACCACCTGCCTGTAATCGTCCCTGCTGCTGGGCATGATGACGTGGTTATCCTTGTACTTGCGCAGCACAAAGTGGGTGCCGGTGCTGACGACGCCGTTCAGGACGGAAAGCTTTTCGGTGACGAACTGGGAAACGTTCCTCAGGTTCGGCCCGTCCACCAGGACCATAAAGTCGTAGGAGCCGCTCATGAGATAACACGCCCGGACTTCCGGATACCGGGAAATCTGTTCCGCGATGGCGTCGTAGCCCTGGCGGTACTGGGGGGTGACCTTGACCTCGATCAGGGCATGGATGGTGGATTCGGACTCGGTTTTTTCCTCGTCGATGATGGTGCTGTAGCGCAGGAGGATCTTCTCGTCTTCCATACGCTTGATTTCTGCTTTAACGGCCTCCTCGCTCGAGTTGAGCATCTGTGCTATGATTGCCGCAGAGGTACGGGCGTCCTGCGCCAGTATGTCGAGGATTTCCATTGCGAAGCTGCGTTCCATAAAGAAGACCTCCTTATTGAAATCATTCGCGCGGGTTGCGCGATTCGTCAATTGTAGCACCAATTATGTGCCAAAGTCAAATCATGTCTTGATGCGACACGCACAAAACCGCGGATGTTTCCGCGGTTTTGTTTGGTTTGCGCCGCAGGCGGGTTTTGCCGGCGGGAAGGGCGGCTTCAAGCATGAATACGGCCGGTTGGGGACGCCCTCAAAGCACGGCGTGCAGCACCGCCGAATACACAAGCTTTGCCCCTCCCCTGCCCCGGGGAAAGGAGAATTGCATTTCGCTCTGCGAAAGACCTATTTCGTTAGCCACCTCCATCTGGGTGCGGCCGTCCAAAAAGCGCATGCGCAATATGCGCTGTTCGCGGTCGTTCAGCTTGTTCAGCCCTTCGGAGATGGCGATCCCCGAAAGCCACTTTTCCTCCGATTCGGTGCTGTCCTTCACCTGGTCCATGACGTAGATGGCGTCGCTGCCGTCGTGGAAGATCGGCTCAAACAGCGAAACGGGGTCCTGGATCGCGTCCAGGGCATAGGAAACGTCGTCCTCCTCCATGCCGAGCGCCTTGGCGATCTCGGCCATGGTCGGCTCCCGCATGCCGGTGTTCATCAGATTGGTTCTGGCCTGAAGGGCGCGGTACGCCGTATCCCTCAAGGAACGGCTGACCCTGACGGCGTTGTTGTCCCGCAGATACCTGCGGATCTCGCCCATGATCATCGGAACGGCGTAGGTCGAAAAGCGCACGTTGTAATTCTCGGGGTCAAAATTGTCCACAGCCTTGAGCAGGCCGATGCAGCCGACCTGGAAAATATCGTCCAGCTGCTCTCCGCGGTTCTGGAACCGCTGTATGACCGAAAGCACAAGCCGCAGATTGCCGAAAACAAATTCTTCCCGGGCGGCTTTGTCGCCGGCTTTGACGCGCTTCATCAGCGCCTCCATCTGCTCTTTTTTCAGTGTCGGAAGGGTGGAAGTATCCACGCCGCAGATCTCGACCTTGTTTGGCTGCATGTTGCACCTCCGGAATTGTCAATGGAATTAGCGTTGCCACGCCCGGCCGGTTTTATGCTCAAAAAAGTTCCGAAAAAGGAAAAAACGAGCATAAAAAAGGGGCCGTTTCCCCCTGTTAAAAATACCAATGCAGGAGGAACAACCCATGCAAAAAAGGATGAAACCCGCTGCGCCGGGGCATTCGCGGCCCTTAACGTTGCGCGCATCCTCGCGCGGGTTTGCGCCTTTGGGCGCGGTGCTGGCATTGCCGGTTGCGGCTCGCGCTGCGCGCATCCTCGCGCGGGTTTGCGCCTTTGGGCGCGGTGCTGGCATTGCCGGTTGCGGCTCGCGCTGCGCGCATCTTCGCGCGGGCTTGCGCCACAACCATGCAGTTTTCCGCGGGAACGCCCAGGCGCGCTGCGCGCATCTTCGCGCGGGTTTGCGCTGCGGCCGCTTCTTCTTGCGCGCGCAAGCCAGCAAGTGGCCGCAGCGGTTTCAACCATGTTTGCCGTGGAGCGCTTCTTCTTGCGCGCGCAAGCCAGCAAGTAGCTGCCGCGGTTTCAACCATGTTCGCCGTGGAGCGCTTCTTCTTGCGCGCGCAAGCCAGCAAGTGGCCGCCGCGGTTTCAACCATGTTCGCCAAGGAACGCTTCTTCTTGCGTTGCGCGCGCGCAAGCAAGCAAGTATAATGAAAAAAACGGATGAACGGCGCGCGCCGAACACCGGGTGCAAAGAAACTGCAAGCGAATCGGAACGGGGATCAGAGCGGCAAATCCTATAAAACGGCAAATCATGGCCCGGTTGCGGGCAGGAATCGGATCACACTAAAAAACAAGCTAAAATCACCGGAAAAGCGGGCCGCCGTCCGGCTCAAAATGCGGGGCGAAATAAGGGAAAGGATACGCTCATGAAACGTTTTTTGCATACTGTGGCGGCCGCGCTGGTCCGGCTGTGGAACACGCGGGATGTGCTGCAGCTGCGCAATATCCGTTTGGAAAAGCTTCAATATACCCTTGCCATGCCCCTGTGCCTCGGGGTCGCGAACATGATGAGCAGCCTGTTCAGGGGGAACGCGCCCCTTCTGGGGCTGGACCCGAAGGTCACCCTGTACTGCGCCTATTTGATCGGCGCATTTTTGTTTTTCTTTGTTCCTGCCGGGGGATTTTTCCGGTTTTCCCGGGCTTTTTGCGCAATGGCGGGAACCGCCTTCGCGGTCTGGCTTGTTCTGCCTGCGGGCGGGGCGCAGTCCGTCGGGGCGGCGGTCTGCTGGTTTGCCCTCGGCGGGTGCACTTTTTGCGCGACTTACGCCTATATGCTGGTGATCAACAACACGGAGCGGTTCTTCGGAGCCCTGGTCGTCGCCGTCAATTACGGGATCTGCCTTTTGCTGGACGCCGCGGGGGTCGCGCAAGGCTCCAATTGGCGGGTGCTGCCCGCGCTGTTCCTTTATGGCTCGATCATCTGCATCACCCAGTTCGGGGAGGAGGAGCTGGCCGAAAGCTTCGCGAAAAGCGCCCAAAAGCCGGATAAAACCATGTATCCCGCCTTTGCGCTTTTTCTGATCTTCTTCCTTATGGACGCGTTCATTTCAGTGCTCTGCGCCCGCGGCGGCCGGGCCGCCATCCTCTTTTTCGGCGCCGGGGCCACCCTCGGGGGCGTGGTATACGCCGTCGTTCAGCTCGTGTTCAAGCGCAGCATCTGGAACGTCTGGAACCTGTATTTCATCCTGCTTACCATCTCCTTCGCGCTGATGCAGACCGCGCCCAGGTCCCCGGCGTACCGCGCGGGGGCTTTCCTGTGCGGGCTGTGCACCATCGGGTATGCCGCGGCGTTTTATACCTTTGGCGGCGTGATGAAAAAATTTGGCAGTCTGGCCGTGTTCAAAAAGCTGATGTGCTGCGCCTGTCTGCCTACCCTGACCGCCGCTTTTGCGGCGATGGGGCTGCTGCAGGCGCATCTTCCCGAATTGATTCCCACGATCTCCATTGCCGCCGCGTCCGCCTGCTTCATCCTTTACGTATTGTTCTCCCCCCTGTTTCAAAAGCACCTTTTTGCCGCCGACTGGTCCGAAGACTATTCCAAGCCGGACATGACCGCGATCTCCGTCCAAATCGCGCAAACCGACCGGTTGGGCGGCTGCGGGCTTACCCCGCGGGAAAGAGAGGTCTGCGCCCTGCTGCTTTTGGGGTGCTCCCGAAAGCAGATCGGCCTGAAGCTCAGGATCAGTCACGCAACGGTGGGGTTCCACTGCACCTCGCTTTATAAAAAGCTGAAGATCAGCAGCCTGCCCGAGCTTTTCGCGATGCTCGGCGTCAAAGAGGTTGCGCCGCAAAGGGAATCGGGCAAGGGTTCGGCCGGCGGCACGGATGCGTGTTGATTCCGGCGGAGGGAGCATACCCCCCGGATCGGGCCGTTCTGCCGCGCAATTTGATTAACCTATTAGAACTAATAGGTGACCGCCACAGGCTTCCGCTTGGATCCTATGCTGTCGCATAGCTACCAAAAACCGGAGGATCGAAGCAGAATAAAGCAAAGGAGGATTGAGGTGAGATGCTGTGAATTTTCTGAAACGGATCAGGGATCTTGCCCGGAGCGGCAGCGGTTCCAAATCAAAAAGAAACCGGTGCAAGCCCGGGGAACAGGTGGTTGCGGACGGGCTTTCGGAATCCCCCGAAGTCCGGGAAAGGCGAAAGCGCATGAATACGCTGAGCCCCCGGGAGAGAGAAGTCTATTCCCACCTGGTCCGGGGCCTGAAAATGAAAGAAATCGCACCGCTGCTCGGAGTGACCTATGCCACCGTCAATTTCCATTGCCGGGGGTTGTACAAAAAGCTGTGCATCAATTCCCGGGCGCAGCTGTTTTTTCAATACGCGCCGCTCGATTCCGGCGACGCGCCAGCCGCAAAAAAGGAAGCGCAGTAATCGATATCGAAAGGGCAGGCCGACAGGACCGCCCGATTCTCCAAAAGGAGGGAACAGCAAGTGAAACGCTCAATGACTTTGGTTGCACTGATGGTTTCAGTGCTTCTCGTATTGACTGCCGTTGCCGGATGCGCCCAGGAGTCCCCCGAAAAAGGCGCGGCGGATCTTCCGGCGAACGCGCAGAACCCGGCGGACGAACCTTCGCAGAACATTCCCGACCTGCCGGACAGCCTGCTCAGCCAGGGCTGGCCGGCGGACGAGGTGCCGCCGGAACTGCCGGAATACACCGGGGGAACCGTGGTCAACTCCGGCGGGGACCAAGACACGCTTTACATTAAAATCAGCGACACGGATCAGGAAAAGCTGGAAGATTACCTGGAGCAGCTCAGGGAAAACGGCTGGATCGTAACCGGGGACAGCAGCGAGGCCCAGGCCGTGCTCGGCCTGCACACGGTGGATTTCGACTGGCAGGGCGGCGAAACCATGCTCCAGATATCCCTGTACACACAAACGGCAGGCGCCTGGCCCAAAGACCAGATCCCGCCGGATATTCTGGAGCCCCAAACCGGCGAGCTCGTCGGGGAGATCGAAGTTTTGGAAACGTCTGAGAACGCGTGGTATTTCAATTATACCTACGACGGCATCGACGAAGCCGCCGCCCAAGAATACATGGAGCTGCTGATCGAAAACGGCTGGTCCGGTGATGTGAGCCAGATTTACAAAACCTTTGAATGGAACGGCAAACGCTGCGAGGCGTCCATCGAGATTTACGAGATCATAGAGACCAGGACCACCTTCATCTGCAATTTTTGTCTCAGCGAGTAAAGTCTGAAGGAGTGTGAAACGATGAAAAAAATAGCGATTCTTGCAGGGTCGATCGTCCTTGCGCTGCTGTTTTCGGCGTGCGGGAATGCGCCCGCCGGGGCATCAAAGCCCTCGCCCACCCCCGGCTCGTCGGCGCTCCTTCCCGAAGGCGGCGCGGAGAACAAGGCGGGGGAAAGCGGCGGGGAAGACACGCCGGATGCGGAAGAACCGAGGAAAAACACCCTGTATGACCCGAGCATTTTTGTGATCGAAGCCTCCGGAACCTGGCGTCAGGAGCTTGCGCCGGGGTACTACGCCGACTATGAATGCGAGCTGTATCTCGACAAGTTCGACGCGAACGACAACCGCTCGGCCTCCGGGCTTTATACCGGCGTGTTCTGGATGAGCGCCGAGATCGACGCGTCGGAATACATCGAGGATATGCTGGGGGATGCTCCCATTGAGCTGGAATTCGACGCGGGCGGAGAGGTCATCTGCGACAATCTGACCATGCACCTGCAAGACGGCTACCAACGCGATCCTTTCGGGAATTATGACATTCCGGACGGCCAGGGCGGAGTCAAGACGCCGGGCAAGGAGGCCCTCGCGGGGGAAGGAAGCTTCGTCACCGTCACCAAATCGGTGTATCTTGAGGCCCACGCCCGGGGCGCCGCCGGCGAGAGGGTGGATTATCAGGATCCCGGCACGGCGTCTTCCGAATCGGATATCAGCTACGTCATCCAGATCGAGCCGGATCCGACGTTTGCGGCCACCGAGCTTCGCGCGACCATCCAGCTGAGCGATTCCCAGGGCATGTCCGTGACCATCGAAGGCGTGTGGCGGCGGCTGCCCGGTTATTCGGACGATCTGCTGGAATACGCCAATTCGGGAAAGCAGAACGAGGTGCTGAACAGGCATATGGACTAGAGCGCGGGTTTTTTGCGGGCGGTGCCGCAAAAACCGAAAGCTCAAAGCAATCCGCTTGCGGCGCTGAAAACAAGGCCGGAACGATCAGGGGTATCCCCGCCTCCGTCCGAAAAGGCCCAAAAATGCGCGATTGGCGCCAACTTTGTTCTTGCATTTTACTTTTGGGCATGATATCTTGAGTGCAACACTGATTGAAAAAGGAGCCTTCGATGGCCAGCTTCAAACGCGCATCCGAGTACCGCTGCTTTAGCTTTACCTATTATTACCGGGGTAAGGCTGGTTTCGGTTTGGCTGAGCGCGCGTGCAGGGTTGTCTGATCAGGGGATTTTGCATCAGAACCGCGGCCGAACCGGCTGCGGTTTTTTGTATTTTACGGAGGGTAACAAACCATGATCGTCATTCTCAAGAGCAATCCAAACATGGCCCAGCTGGAAAATCTGATCAACTGGCTCCAGAGCAAGGGTATTCAGATCCACACCAGCGTCGGCATGACCCACACCATTTTAGGCCTGGTGGGGGACACTTCGGTGCTGGATATCGACCTGATCGCCGCGCTGGACATCGTGGCGGACGTCAAGCGCGTGCAGGAGCCGTATAAAAACGCCAACCGCAAGTTCCACCCGGACGATACGGTGATCAAAGTCGGGAACACCCGGATCGGCGGCGGAACCCTGACGGTCATGGCCGGGCCCTGTTCCGTGGAAACGGAGGAGCAGGTCGTCACCGTCGCCAGGGCGGTCAAGAAAAGCGGGGCGACCCTGCTTCGCGGCGGGGCCTTCAAGCCCAGAACTTCGCCCTATTCCTTCCAAGGCCTGGGGGCGGACGGGATCAGGCTGCTTTCCCTGGCGAAGAAGGAGACCGGGCTGCCCATCGTCACCGAGATCATGGACGTTTCCCAGCTTCCCCTTTTTGACGATGTGGACGTTATTCAGGTCGGCGCGCGGAACATGCAGAATTTCAACCTGCTGAAGGTGCTGGGCGGCCAGCAAAAACCGGTGATGATCAAGCGGGGGCTTTCCTCCACCTATGAGGAATGGCTGATGAGCGCGGAATACGTGATGGCCGAAGGGAACGAAAACGTCATCCTCTGCGAGCGCGGGATCCGCACCTTCGAGACCTACACCCGGAACATCTTGGACGTCGCCTCCGTCCCCGTGCTGCACCGGCTTTCCCACCTTCCGGTCATCGTCGACCCCAGCCACGCGACGGGCAAATCCGCCCTGGTTCCGCCCCTGGCGCTGGCGGCGGTTGCGGCGGGAGCGGATGGTCTTTTGATCGAGGTGCACAACAACCCGGCCTGCGCCCTTTGCGACGGGCCCCAGTCCCTCAAGCCGGAAGTCTTCGACAAGCTGGCCAAAAAGATGTTCGCCATGCACGAATTTCTGAAAGACGGGGAGGTTTGAACATGAACGTCGGCATTGTCGGCCTGGGGCTGATCGGCGGTTCCATGGCAAAGAGCGTCAAAAACCGGACGCTGCACACCGTTTTCGGGATCGATACGGACGCCGAAACCATGACCCTCGCGCGCCTGAGCGGCGCCATCGACGCCCCGCTGACCGACGAGGCGCTAAGCGGGTGCGACATCGTGCTTCTTGCGATCCGCCCGGAAGCCGCGGTCGGCTGGGTGCGCGAAAAAGCCGCGGCGATACCGAAACAGGCGATCGTTGTCGACCTTTGCGGGATCAAACGCACCGTCTGCGAAAGAATCGCGCCCATCGCCTGCGAGCACGGCTTTTCCTATATCGGCGGCCACCCGATGGCGGGCAGGGAGCGCAGCGGCTTCGTCAGCTCGACGGAGGATCTTTTCGCCGGGGCCTACATGATTCTGACCCCGAACGAGCGGACGGACATGGCGCTGCTCGAAACCATCAAGCATTTTTTTGTGGATATCGGCTTCGCCGGACTGACTTTTTCCACCCCCGAGGAGCACGACAGGATCATCGCCTACACCTCCCAGTTGGCGCATATCACCTCCAGCGCCTATGTCAAATCGCCGGAAGCGCTGCTTCGGCGGGGGTTTTCCGCCGGAAGCTATCGGGATATGACCCGGGTCGCCCGGCTGGACGAAGCCATGTGGACCGAGCTTTTCCTGGGCAACGCCGATTATCTCACAACGCAGCTTGAGATCCTGATCGGCAATCTGAACGAGTACCTGGCGGCGCTCAAAGAGCGGGACGAAGCGAAGCTTTGCGCCCTTTTGCGGGAAGGCCGGGAAAAAAAGGCCGTGGCCGGGGGGAACTGATTTGATCGCGCGAACGGTGCATATCAACACAAAAAAAGGCTACGATGTTTCCATCGGCCCCGGGTTGCTGAAGGATTGCGGCGGGATCCTCCGCCCGGCGGTCGAACCCTGCCGCGCCGCCGTGGTGACGGACAGCGCGGTGGAAAAGCTTTACCTTCCGGCGGTCGAAAAAAGCCTTCGGCAAGCGGGGTTTGCGGTCTGCGCTTTTTCCTTCCCCGCCGGGGAAGGGTCAAAGAACATGGCCGTGCTTTCCGAGCTCCTCGAATTCCTGGCAAAAAACCGGCTGACGAGGACGGACTGCGTCGTCGCCCTGGGCGGCGGGGTGGTGGGGGATTTGGCGGGATTCGCGGCGGGCTGTTTTTTGCGGGGAATAAAGTTCGTTCAGCTCCCGACGACGCTGCTTTCCGCCGTCGATTCCTCCGTGGGCGGCAAAACGGCGATCGACCTCGCGGCGGGCAAAAACCTCGCCGGGCTGTTCCTTCAGCCCGAAGCGGTGATCTGCGACACGGACTGTTTGAACACCCTTTCGGACGAGATCTTCGCCTGCGGCGCGGCCGAGGCGATCAAGACGGGGATTCTGGAGGGCGAAGCGCTCTTTTCCCTTTTTGAAACGGGGAAAGCCAGGGAAAACCCCACGGAGATCATCGCCCGATGCGTTGCCTTCAAGGGCCGAATCGTCGAGGAAGACGAGTTCGAAAACGGCGTCAGGAAAACCCTGAACCTGGGGCACACCGTGGGCCACGCGGTGGAAAAATGCAGCGGCTATGCCGTTCCCCACGGCCGGGCCGTGGCGATCGGCATCGCCGTCATCGCCCGATCCGCCGTTTCGCTGGGGTATTGCGGCGAAGAAACCGCGAAGCGCATCATAACAGTTCTGCAAATGAACGGCCTGCCCACCGCAACCGATTTTTCCGCGAAAGCGCTTGCAGACGCGGCGCTGAACGACAAAAAGCGCGCGGGGGACGCCATCACCCTGGTAATCCCCAGGGGAATCGGCGACTGCGCGCTGGAAAAAATGCCTGTGGACCGGCTGCTGCCCGTCATCCAAGCGGGATTGGAGGACCTTCCATGAACGTCAGGATCACGCCCGCGCCCCTTTCGGGCACGATCGCCGCCATACCCTCAAAATCCAATGCCCACAGGCTGCTGATCTGCGCCGCGCTTTCGGACGGGCCGACGGAGCTTGCCCTTTCCCAAAGCTCACAGGATATCGACGCCACCGTCGGCTGCCTGACCGCCCTGGGGGCAAAAATCGAGCAAACTGGACATGCCCTGCGCATCTCGCCGATCCGAAAACCCGCAAAATCCCCGGTCCTCGATTGCGGGGAAAGCGGCTCCACCTTGCGGTTTTTGATCCCCGTCGCGGCGGCGCTGTGCGAAAAAGCCGCGTTCACCGGCGCCGGAAGGCTGCCCGAGCGCCCGCTTTCCCAGCTCGCCGCTGCGATGAAATCCCACGGTGCGGCTTTTTCCGCGGAAAAACTCCCGCTGACGATCAGCGGCCGCCTGCAAAGCGGGGAGTATTCCCTGCCCGGGAACGTCAGCTCCCAATACATTACCGGGCTGCTGCTCGCCCTGCCCCTGCTCGCGGGGGACAGCGGGATCACGCTGACCACCGGGCTGGAATCCGCCGCCTATGTCGACATCACCCTTTGCGCGCTGGAGAAATTCGGGGTTTTCGCAACGCGGGAAAAGGACGGATTCCTCGTCCCCGGCGGCCAGCGATTCCGCTCGCCCAAACGGGTAAGGGTGGACGGCGATTGGTCCAACGCGGCCTTTTTCCTTTGCGCCGGGGCCATCGGGAAAGAAATCACCGTAACGGGCCTCAACCCCGATTCCCCCCAGGGGGACAGGCGGATCGCCGAATTCCTCCGCCGCTTCGGGGCAAAGATCACCGAATCGGAAGCAGGGATCACCGCCAAGCCCTCCCGCCTGACCGGGTGCGAGATCGACATCAGCGAAACGCCAGACCTTCTGCCCGCGCTGGCCGTCGTCGCCGCCTTTGCCGAGGGGGAAACCCGCTTCGTCAACGCCGCGCGGCTGCGGCTGAAGGAGAGCGACCGCCTGACCTCCACGGCGAATCTGATCCATTCCCTGGGGGGCAGGGCGGAGGAGCTGCCGGAGGGCCTCATCGTTCGCGGCCAAAAGCTGGCCGGCGGCAGGGTGAACAGCTTCCACGACCACCGCATCGCCATGGCCGCCGCGATCGCCGCAATTGGCTGCGATCAGCCCGTGGTGATCGAAGACGCCGGGGCGGCGGCAAAATCGTACCCCGCCTTTTATCAGGATTACGCAAAGCTGGGAGGGATCGCGGATGTCTTCTGAATTCGGGAAAAACATCAGGGTGACCGTCTTTGGCCAGTCCCACGGAAAAGCCGTCGGCGTGGTGATCGACAATCTGCCCGCCGGCGAGGAGATCGACGAAGCCGAGCTTCTTGCCTTTATGAGCCGAAGGAAGCCGGGCGGGGCCCTTTCTACCCAGCGGAAGGAGGAGGACGTTCCCCTGTTCCTTTCCGGCGTGGCGAACGGCAAAACCTGCGGCAGCCCCCTTTGCGCGATCATCGAAAACAAGGACGCGCGGTCTGTGGATTACGAAGCTTTGGCGGACGTTCCCCGGCCCTCCCACGCGGATTACGCCGCCTTCGCCAAATGGGGCGGCAGCGCGGATATACGGGGCGGCGGGCATTTTTCCGGCAGGCTGACGGCGCCCCTTTGCGTCGCCGGGGGGATCGCAAAGCAGATCCTTGCCCGGCGGGGGATTTTCGTCGGCGCGCACCTGATCGAAGCCGGGGGAAAAAGGGACGTTCCCTTCCCCCTGTGGCCGGACGAAACGCTTTTTGCGGCGATCGCGGCGAAGGATTTCCCGGTGATCGACGACGCGGCCGGCGAAGCGATGAAGGCCGCCATCGCCCAAGCGGCGAAGGAGGCGGATTCCGTGGGCGGGATCGTCGAATGCGCGGCGATCGGCCTGCCCGCCGGGATCGGCTCGCCGATGTTTGACGGGGTGGAAAACCGGATTGCCCAGGCGGTTTTCGGCATTCCGGCGGTCAAGGGCATCGAATTCGGCGCGGGCTTTGCAAGCGCGAAAAAGCGCGGCAGCGAAAACAACGACCCTTTTTGTATTGACAGCGAAGGCAGGATCGCCACAACGAAGAACGACTGCGGCGGCATCCTGGGCGGCATCACCAACGGCATGCCGTTGGTCTTCAGAGCCGCCTTCAAGCCAACGCCTTCGATCGGCCGGCCCCAGCAAAGCGTCAGCCTTTCGGAGAACCGCGAAACCACCCTGGCCATTCGCGGCCGGCACGACCCCTGCGTCGCCCACCGGGCGGTGCCCGTCGTCGAGGCCGTCGCCGCCATAGTGATTTTGGACATGCTCATGGAGGAGAATGCACGATGGATATCGCAGAAATCAGAGAACTGATCGACCGGGTGGACGAGGAAATCCTGAAGCTTTTCATCGAGCGGATGCGGCTTTCCGAAAGGGTCGCGCAATACAAGACCGAGAATGCCCTGCCGGTTTTGAACAAAGCGCGGGAGCGGGAGATCCTGGCAAAAGTGCAGGAAAAATCCGGGGATCTGGAACCCTACGCCCATCGCCTGTTCCACGACCTGATCGAGCTTTCAAAGGCGAGGCAGGGCGAGCTTTTCCGCCGCTCCTCAAAAATCCGCAACCGGATCGAGGGGGCTCTTCTGGCCGGGGAGGACGTGTTCCCAAGGTCCGGCTCCGTCGCCTGCCAGGGCGTGGAAGGTTCCCATTCCCAGGCCGCCTGTGATAAATTGCTCCCCCGGGGCAACGTCGTGTTCGTTAAAAGCTTCGAGGCGGTGTTTGACGCTGTGGAGTCCGGCCTGTGCAAATTCGGCGTGGTTCCCATCGAAAACAGCTCAAACGGCTCGGTCCGCGCGATTTACGAGCTGTTGCAGCGCAGGCGCTTTTCCATCGTGCGCTCGGTGAACCTGTTCATCCGCCACGAGCTGCTGGCCAACCCCGGCGCGGAATTTTCGCAAATCCGCGAGATCTATTCCCACGAACAGGCCCTGGGCCAGTGCGGCAGGTTCCTTTCTTCCCTTGGGAGTGGCGTGGCGATCACCCCCTGCGCCAACACCGCCATGGCCGCCCAAAAGGTCGCCGAATCGAAGCGGACGGATTGCGCGGCGATCTCCTCCCACCAGTGCGCGGAGCTTTACGGCCTCAAAACCCTGAAGGACGACATCCAGGACAGCGACAACAACTACACCCGCTTCATCTGCATCGCGAAGGAACCGGCGATCTACGCCGGGGCGAACCGGATCAGCCTGATCCTCCCCTGCGCAGACGAGCCCGGCGCGCTCTATAGCCTGCTTTCCAAATTTGCCGTGCGGGGGATCAACATGAGCAAGCTGGAAAGCTGCCCGGTGACCGGCCGCAACTTCGAATTCATGTTCTTTTTGGAACTGGAAGCTTCCGTCCGGGAGCCGGGCGTGCTGGCCATGCTGGAAGAGCTGGAAAGCAGCAGTGAAAACTGCATCTTCCTCGGCAATTATTCGATGGTGTGACCATGGAAAGCGGGGTTTTCGGCCTGATCGGCCGCACATTGGGCCACAGCTATTCCCAGTTGATCCACAAAGAGCTGGGGAATCCGGATTACCGGCTCATCGAGCTTGCGCCGGAGGAACTGGCCGGTTTTTTGGCGAACAGTTCCATCGGCGGGCTGAATGTTACCATTCCATACAAACGCGATGTGATGCAATACTGCGGTTCCCTTTCGGAACGGGCGCAGGAAATCGGCAGCGTGAACACGATCATCCGCACGCCAACAGGCCTTTTTGGCGACAATACCGACGCTTACGGCCTGGAATACATGGCCGCGCGGGCGGGCATCGGTTTTCTTGACAAAAAGGCCGTGATCTTCGGCAGCGGCGGCGCGTCGCTGACGGCGAAGTTTGTGGCAAAGCGGCTCGGGGCCAAAGAAGTCGTGGCCGTTTCAAGAAGCGGGGAGGACAATTACCACAACCTTTCCCGCCATTTTGACGCGCAGATCCTCATCAACGCGACGCCTGTGGGCATGTTCCCGAAAACCGGAACGGCCGTGGCGGACGTTTCCGCCTTCCCCCGCTGCGAGGGCGCGCTGGACATGGTGTACAACCCGCGAAGGACGGCGTTTCTGATGCAGGCACAAAGCCTGGGCATCCCCCGTTCGGACGGATTGCCCATGCTGGTGGCCCAGGCCAAGGCGGCGGAGGAACTGTTTTTCGGCAAAAAGATCCCCGATTCCGAAAACGAGCGGATTCTCGGGTTGATCCGCGCCGAAACGGAAAACATAATCCTGATCGGCATGCCGGGCAGCGGGAAAACCACCGTCGGCGCGGCCTTAGCAAAGCTTACCTGCCGGGAATTGATCGACATCGACGCGAAGATCGAGGAAGCGGCAAACATGCCGATCCCCGAGATTTTTGAAAAGCTGGGCGAAGGGGAATTCCGCAAAATGGAGCGGGAGCAGACCGCGCTTTGCGGCGCCCTGAGCGGAAAAATCATCACCACCGGCGGCGGCGTGGTCAAGGACGAACGGAATTACCCCTCCCTTCACCAAAATGGCCGGATTTACCACATCCTCCGGGACACGAAGCAGCTTTCCCGGGCGGGAAGGCCCCTTTCGCTTTTTGCGGATCTGGAAGCGATGTATAAAGAGCGCCTGCCCCACTATGAGCGCTTCCGGGACGCGGCGGCGGCGAATTCCGGCGCTCCCGAGGAGACCGCGCAGGAAATATGGAGGGATTTTTGTGAAACTACTCGTGATTAACGGGCCGAACATCAACATGCTGGGCATCCGCGAGCCGGAGATTTACGGTAGGAAGACCTACCTCGACCTGGTCAACCTGATCCGGACCGAGGCGGACGCCCTGGGCGTGGAGGCGGAGTTCTTCCAGTCCAACAGCGAAGGCGCCCTGATCGACGCCATCCAGGGCGCCTACGGCAGGGTGGACGGCATCATCATCAATCCGGCGGCCTACACCCACACCAGCGTCGCCCTGCTGGACGCGCTGAAAGCCGTGGGGCTGCCCGCCGTCGAGGTGCATATTTCCGACCCGGATTCCCGGGAGGATTTCAGAAAAACCTCCTTTGTCCGCGCCGCCTGCGCCGCCACCATCAAGGGCCGCGGCCTTGAGGGCTATGTCGACGCCCTGCGGCTGATGCTGGAGCTCGTCGACTGAACGCGGCGGGGCGTAACGGCCCCCATTTCGCGCCTGGGTGAAAGACTCCTGTTTGGGTTTTGCGGGAACCGCCCGGGCCTTTGGCGCGGCCCGCGATTCCCGCAGGGCTTTTTGCGCGCCGCGCATGCTGCCGCGCCATAGAGCCGGCCGGGATGCTTCGACAAACCGCGCCCCATTCAGGGCGGGCGTTTGTCGTTTTTTGCTTTTGTGCAGGGGCAACCGTTCGCTTCCAAAAGATTTCCTTCCTGTTAATTATTTATTTACTCACTTTTCTTCCATGATGTGCTAGAATCAATTGTGAATATTCTGAAATGAGATGAACAGCCGTGAAAAAGCTTTTGCCGCTCCTGATGGTTCTTTTGCTGCTGTCCTCCTGCGCGGGGAGCGCGGCGTCCCCGCCTTCGCCGACGCCTTCGCCCACCCCCGCTTCCACCCCTTCCGCCGTGGTCGAAGGGGCGGAGCCGGACCTGCTGATCGTTTATGACGGGGAAAATAGCGGCGTTTTCGCCAGCACCGGGGAAGTGATTTACCCCTGCGCGTACGACTATATCAGCCGGGTTTCCAAAGACCGTATCGCCCTCGCCAAACTGGAGCGGGACGGGGACAACACCTTCGTCCATTCCGTCGTGGCGATCGGGGATATGGCGGGCAACCTGCTGACGGACTTTGTTTTCAGCTACATTCAGAACGACGATTCCGGAAGCGGACTGTTTTTTGCAACCTATGACTACGCGCTCGACAAAGGCGCGGTGATACTGGACGCAAAAACCTGCGAGCCGCTGATGGAAATGCCCGATTCATGCATTCTGGCGGGCGGGTCCGCCGTTGCGGACAGCTTCATCATCTACGATTACCGGACCGGAACGGCCGGCCTTTACTCGATTTCCGGCCTGCGCGCCGGGAACACAAAGCCGGCGGCCACCCTCGAAAAGGCGTCCTACCTGCGTTCCTATGATGAAAAAAGCGGCGTCGCCATATTTGTGATGGCGGACGATACCGCCGCCTTTTTCGGCGGGAACGGGAGCGTTCCGCCGGTGTTTATGGAGCGGGTCCATGATCTGTATAATGAGGACGAAGATCTGATCCCCGTTTCCCGGGGCGGCCTCTGGGGCTATGCCGACCCCGCGGGGAATATGGTGATCCAGCCGGAATACGACGCCGCGGAGCCCTTTGCCGGCGGCCTAGCCCCGGTTTTAAAGAGCGGGATTTACGGATACATCGATCAAACCGGCGCGGTGGCGATCAAGCCCCAGTATGCTTTTGCGAGTTCCTTCGCCGCGGGCTTTGCCGTCGTGCGCGACGAAAAGGGCGAGGGATTTTTGATCGACCGGTCCGGGAACAAGGTGCTTTTGGGGGTAGAAAGCATCTATTCCCTGAGCAATACCTACGACATCGCCCAGATCGACGGAGCGGCCCAGGAGAAACAGCCGAGAAAATACTGGCTGGCAGGCAACGGCAAACTCTTCGAGCTGAGCCTGGCGGACGGCCTCAGCCCCAGCGTCGGCCTCACCCGGGACGGGCTGTGCTGCGTTTACAGCTATGATTACGAAAACGGAAAAGACTATTCGGCGCTGATCGACACAAAGACGGGAATCTGCATCGTAGAACCCGGTGAATACGAGTATTTTACCGATGTTCCGTCCCAGCTGAATTCCCCGTCGCTCCTGCGTTCCGACTGCTTTGTGGGGTACCGGACCGTTCACAACGCCCGGCTGTGCGACCTGATCGACTCGTCCGGGAACCGCATCCTTGTCGGGCTGAACGAAGTCTACTCCCTGGGGGAGGCGGTGGCCGCGGTGCGCAAGGGGTTTTATTGGGGGATCATGGATTTTACCGGCAAGTGGATCTGCGCGTTCTCGGTATTCAACTCCATCGGCGTGTCGGATTAGCGGCTGTCCTTTTGCATCTCAACAAACAGGAGGGTAATCAAGATGAAGAAGAAAGCGCTCCCGGCGCTGTTGGCGGCGCTGATGCTGTTCGCGGCCTGCGCGGCGCCCGCCGCGCCTGAATCCTCCGCCGCGCCCTCTCCCATGCCGGAAGTTTCCGAACCCACCCCCGCCCCGACGGCGGATACCGCGCCGAAGTTCTCTTTTGACGAGTACCCGGTGGCGGACGGTTCGACGGCCAACCTCCCCCTGATGGCGGCGGTGCTTTCCCGGGTCACGGGCATGGAGCAATCGGACGCCGAGGCCCACACCACCTGCTCCACCACCCCGGGGGCGTATGAAAATCTGGTGAACGGCACCGCGGATCTGCTCCTCGTTTACGAAGCCGCGGCCGAAACCAAGGAAATGATCGAAAACAGCGGCGTCGGGCTGGATTTCATCCCCATCGGGCGGGACGCTCTGGTTTTCATCGCAAACGAGAGCAACAGCGTCAACGGCATGACGGTCTCGCAGCTTGTGGACGTTTACTCCGGAAAGATCACAAACTGGAAGGCCCTCGGCGGGGCGGAGAGCGAGATCGCGGCTTTTCAGCGCTCCTCCGATTCGGGCAGCCAGGCCCTGTTCATCAAGCTGGTGATGAAGGACAAAGCGCCCATGAACGCCCCGACGGAATTCTATCCAGCCGAGATGGGCGAATTGATCGAAACCCTGGCGGAATACAACGATTCGGGCAACGCCATCGGCTATTCGGTTTATTATTACGCGAACTACATGTATTCAAAGCCCGGGCTCAAATTCCTCGCCATCAACGGCGTCGTCCCGTCGGACGATACCATCGTTTCGGGAAGATACCCCTTCATCAACGAGTTTTACGCCGTCGTCCGCTCGGACGAGCCGGCGGATTCCCCCGCGCGCCAGATCGCGAACTGGCTCGCGACGCCCCAGGGCAAGGAACTGATCCGCGCGGCGGGGTATGTGCCTACGCCATAGAGCGAAGGAAGCTCCGGTTTTGCGCGCGGGGCCCGCGCGGCAAAAGGGAGCGGCATTTCGGCCTGAACCGGCAAATTCAAACAAAAAAAAGGCCGGGAAGCCGTCCGCGGCTCAGACCGCCGAAAAACCTATCCCGGGGTTTTAGGGGCCGATGCCCCTGGGTTCAAACAAAACTGGCGGCATGAGCCGGAATCATGAATTCCGGCACTTCATCAAGGACTGATGTCGGCTGCGCCGACGACTGGGGCGTCAGTTTTGCCGTGCTGTCCGTCGTTTTTAACTAAAATTACCTCGACGGAATCATGGATTCCGTCACTTCGTCAAGGCAGGGATTCCGGCTTCGCCGACGGCCTTGCGCGAAGCGAAAAACCAATCGCCGAAGCGGCCCGCCTGCCGCTTTTATGCCCAAAGCCACGGCCGGGAATCCGGCCGTGGCTTTGGGCTCGTATTTTAAAGGACGGACGAAAGTTTTTGCGGTTTTACCCAGGTTTCGTCTTGACAAAGCTAGCTAACACTGTTAATATATCAACTTAGTTAGTTATCTGAGCCCAGGAGGTGGAACATGGATTACAGGGAGCTTGCGGCAGTGCTGATCGAAAAGATGTTTGTTCTGAATAAAACGCGGCCGAACAAGCTGATGAAGGAATCGATGCAGGGAGAGGCTTTTGTGGTCCAGTATATTCACCAGTGCAAAAATTCCGCCCTGCCGGGGAAAATCAGCAGCCGCATGGGGATCAGCTCCGCGCGCATCGCCGCCGCCCTGAACAGTCTGGAGAAAAAAGGGCTGATCACCCGAAGGATAGACACAGGCGACCGAAGGCGGATCCTGGTGGATCTCACCGAAGAAGGCAAAGCCCAGGCCGAAGCACAGCGCCAAATGGTGCTGGAGGATATGTCGAGGATGCTGAGCATGCTGGGCGAGGACGACGCCAAAGAATACGTTCGGATCACCTGCAGGCTTGCCGATTTCGCCTTGAAAAGCAAAACAAAGGGCTGAACCGGGGCGCGTCGGCTCGGCCCGCCGATCAGCCCGGGCCGTTCCCGCCGTCCTACCCAAACCGGCGAAGACCGCTCCCCGCGCAAAAACCCCGGCGCCGCGGGCGCTGCCGTTTTTTTTAACCCCAATCACTCAAACCGGAGGAATCTTTTGTGTTCAAAATCCTTAAACGCCTGAATTACAGGGAATGGCTGCTGATCGCGGCAAGCCTCGTGTTCATCGTGGCGCAGGTCTGGCTGGACCTGGAAATCCCCGGGCATATGTCCGAAATCACCAGGCTGACCCAAACGCCGGGCAGCGAGATGGCAAAAATCTGGGAATCCGGCGGGATCATGCTGCTCTGCGCCCTGGGGAGTTTTTTTGCGGCGGTGGTCGTGGGCTTCATCGCGGCCAGGATCGCTGCGGGCTATTCCCAAAGGCTGCGCAGCCAGCTTTTCTCCAAGGTCGATTCCTTTTCAATGGAGGAGATCAGCCGTTTTTCCACGGCCAGCCTGATCACCCGGTCCACCAACGACGTGACCCAGATCCAAATGCTGGTGACGATCAGCCTGCAGGTGGTCGTCAAAGCGCCTGTTATGGCGCTTTGGGCGATCACAAAAATCTCGGACAAGAGCGTCGAATGGTCTTTGACCACGGGAATCACCCTGGCTGTGCTGATCGTCATGGTTACGCTGATCATGATTTTCGTGATGCCCAAATTCAGGAAGATGCAGGTGCTGACCGACAATCTGAACCGCGTCACGATGGAAAACCTCTCCGGGCTGCGCGTCGTCCGGGCGTATAACGCCGAAGGCTATCAGGAAGCCAAGTTCGAGAAGGCCAATGAGGAGATCACGGATACCCAGCTTTACACCAGCCGGGGCATGGCGGTGATCATGCCCGTGATGTACCTGATGATGAGCGGCCTTTCCCTTGCGATCTACTGGATCGGAGCGTATCTGATCAACGCCGCCCAGGCGATGGATAAGCTGAACCTGTTTTCGGACATGGTGGTCTTTTCGTCCTACGCGATGCAGATCATCATGGCGTTCATGATGGTGGTGATGGCGTTCATCATGCTGCCCCGGGCCATTGTTTCCGCAAGGCGCATCAACGAGGTGCTGGAAACCGAGCCGACCATCGCGGACGGAAACACGGAATACGGCAGGCCGGGTGTGGAAGGGGAGGTCGTGTTCAATCACGTCAGCTTCAAATATCCCGGCGCCGCGGAATACGTGCTGCACGACGTGAGCTTTGCGGCAAAAAAAGGCGAAACCGTGGCTTTTATCGGCTCGACGGGCAGCGGCAAAAGCACCCTGATCAACCTGATCCCCCGCTTTTTTGACGCCACCGAGGGCGAAATCCTGGTGGACGGCGTCAACGTAAAGGATTACACGCAGGAGGCGCTGAACAACAAGATCGGCTACGTTCCGCAAAAGGCGGTGCTGTTCAAGGGGACGGTCGGCTCCAACGTGGCCTATGGCGACAACGGCCGGGAAGCGCCGGACGAGGAAGCGATCAAGCGGGCCGTGCGCATCGCCCAGGGCGCGGATTTTGTGGAGGATATGGAGGGCCAGTACGAGGCGGAGATCGCCCAGGGCGGCACCAATGTGTCCGGCGGGCAGAAACAGCGCCTGGCCATCGCCCGGGCCGTGTGCAGGGAGCCGGAAATCTATATTTTTGACGACAGCTTTTCCGCCCTGGACTATAAGACCGACCGGGTGCTGCGCTCCGTTTTAAAGCGGGAAACCGCCGGGGTCACCAGCATGATCGTCGCCCAGCGCATCGGAACGATCCTGGACGCGGATCAGATCATCGTGCTGGACGAGGGCAGGGCCGTGGGGAAAGGCACCCACAGGGAACTGCTGAAATCCTGCGGGGTCTACAGGGAAATCGCAATGTCGCAGCTGAGCGAAGAGGAGCTTGCAATATGAACGAAGAGAAAAGGGTAAAACGTTTTGACGGGCACATGGGGGGCCCGCGGGGAATGGGCGGGCCCATTGAAAAGCCGAAGAGCTTCAAAGGGACGATGAAGAAGCTCGTCGGTTACTGCCGGCGCTATCTGCCGGCTATCGCGGTCTCCCTGCTGCTTGCGGCGGCGGCGACGATCCTGCAGATCATCGGGCCGGATAAGCTCAAAGAGCTGACGAACGAAATCGGCAAGGGACTGCCGGCGCTGATCAACGGCATTCCCGTGCTGAACAGCATAGACATGAACGCCGTTTCAGCCATCGCCTGGACGCTGGTGTTCTTCTACGCGGGGTCCATGCTGCTCAACTTTGCCCAAAGCCTGATCATGGCGACGGTGACGCAAAGGATCTCAAAACGGATGCGCACCGATATTTCAAAAAAGATCAACCGGCTGCCCCTGAAGTATTTTGACGGCACCAGCCACGGCGACGTGCTGAGCCGCGTCACCAACGACGTGGACGCCATCGGCCAGACGATGAACCAGAGCGTGGGCATGCTGGTGACTTCCGTCACCATGCTGGTCGGTTCGCTGTTCATGATGTTTTCCAACAGCTGGCTGCTGGCGGTCACCGCCGTCGGCTCCAGCCTGGTCGGGTTTGCGCTGATGACGGTCATCATGGCGAAATCCCAGAAGCATTTCGCCCTGCAGCAAAAGGCGCTGGGAGACATCAACGGCCATATCGAGGAGGTCTATAACGGGCACAACGTCGTCAAGGCGTACAACGGCAGCAGGCAGGCCAAAGAGACCTTCGAGCGGATCAACGTAAAGCTTTACGACAGCGCCTGGAAATCCCAGTTTCTTTCCGGGCTGATGATGCCCCTGATGGGCTTTGTCGGCAATTTGGGCTATGTTTCGGTCTGTGTCGTCGGTGCGGCCCTCGCCATGAACGGGACCATATCCTTCGGCGTGATCGTCGCCTTTATGGTGTATGTCCGCCTGTTCACCCAGCCCATGACGCAGATCGCCCAGGCGTTCAACAGCCTGCAAAGGACCGCGGCGGCAGGCGAGCGGGTATTCGAGTTCCTGAACGAAAGCGAACTGGACGACGAAAGCCAAAAGACCCAAAGGCTGGAGAACATCAAGGGCAACGTGGAGTTTCAAAACGTCCGGTTCGGCTATTCGCCGGAAAAAACGGTCATCCACGGTTTTTCCGCCACGGTCAGGGCCGGGCAAAAGGTCGCCATCGTCGGCCCGACGGGCGCGGGGAAAACGACGATGGTCAACCTGCTGATGCGGTTCTACGAACTGGAAAGCGGGGAAATCCTCATCGACGGCACGCCGATCAGCCGGGTGCCGAGGGAAAACGTCCACGACCAGTTCGGCATGGTCCTGCAGGACACCTGGCTTTTTGAGGGCACGATCCGGGAAAACATCATTTACAGCAAGCCGGGCGTGACCGAAGAACAGGTGATCGCCGCCTGCAAAACCGTGGGCCTGCACCATTTCATCCGCACCCTGCCCGACGGCTACGACACCGTGCTGAACGACAAAGCCAGCCTTTCGGAAGGTCAGAAGCAGCTGATCACCATCGCCCGGGCCATGATCCAGAACGCGCCGCTGCTGATTCTGGACGAAGCCACAAGCTCCGTGGACACCAGGACCGAGCGCATCGTGCAAAAAGCGATGGATAAGCTGACCGCGGGCCGGACGTCCTTTGTGATCGCGCACAGGCTGTCCACCATCAAAAACGCGGACCTGATCCTCGTCATGAAGGACGGCGATATCGTGGAAAGCGGCAGCCACGCCGAGCTGCTGCAAAAGGGCGGATTCTACGCCGAGCTTTACAACAGCCAGTTTGAGAGCGCCGCGTAAACAGGCGGCATGCCGGATGAAAGCGAACCGGGGCGGTTTTCCGCTCCGGTTCTTCCGTTTGCCTGCGCCGCGCGGGAGAATCGGCGGCTGAAACCAGTTTCAGCCCCCGGTCAGGGCCTTTTCCCATTCCTTTGGCAAAAACCCCACAAGGACGAATCCGCCGCCCACGAGAATCGGCCGCTTCACCAGCATCCCGTCGCTCGCAAGCAGCCGGAGCTGTTCGTCTTCCGGCATGGCGGGCAGCTTGTCCTTCAGCGCCAGGGCGCGGTAGGCCATTCCGCTGGTGTTGAAAAAACGCTTGAGCAAAAGGCCGCTTTGGCGCACCCATTCTTCCAGCTCTTCGTATGTGGGCCGTTGGGATTTGATGTCCCGCTCAGCGTAATCGATTCCCCGCGCGTCAAGCCAGCTTCGCGCGGCGGCGCAGGTGCTGCATTTCGGGTAACAGACAAACAGCATGGCAGGGTTCTCCTTTGCGTCGATTCCTGATTCATTATACCGCTTTTTCGCGATCATGGTATAATTGGAAGAGCTCAGGCGCAAAAACCAAATACGGCAAACAGGAGGATCAACAATGAACGAGGAACTGAAGGGTATCCTTGAAAAGTTCGTCGGATCCGGCTGGGATCTGATCGCGGAACCGTCAAAGCGATGGCTGAGCGGCGGGTGCGAAAAGGAGGAACTGCTGGCCGCGATCGCCCGGGCGGACGAGGAATGCGGCAGCTGCGGCTGTGAGTTCGACCCGCTTTACAAAAAAGTTCTCGCCGCCAAGGCGCTTTTGTAAGGCCGATCCCGCAGCCATCCCCAAACGGCGGCATCGCCGCAGCCAAGGCGGATCCCGGCGAAACGAATGGTCTAAAAACCGATATACTGCCGCCCGTTAGGCAGGCGGATTGCTTTTTGCACCTTCCGCCCGGCCGCGGGAGCGGCAGAATGCGACGGCAGGGCATATGAACGCTGCTCGGCAAAAGGCGCGGCCCCCTGCGCTATCCCGTTAAAAACCATATCGGCCAAAACCGTTGAAGCGGAGATCACGGTGATCGTGCCCTTGCAGAAAGCCCGCGCCGCCAAGAGCCGGGCGGAAAATAAGCCGCCAAATGGGACCGCCAAGGGCGCGGGCAAAGGCTTTTGCCGAGTATTCTGCGCCGCGGGCATACGCTAATTGCCGGGGGTATGACGGTGTCTTGCGAAGGCCGCGTTTTTTGTGAACCGTGCACCAAGGCGCCGCCGCGAGCGTTCAGCCCGTCCTTGACCGGATTTTAGTCGAGGGCGGGCAATTTGCCGTTCCCGCGAAACCGTCCAAACCGTTCGGGAAGGCGCTAAATATGCTGAAACCGGGATTTGCGGAAGCAAAAAACCGGCCGGATCAGGCCATTACAAAACGGCTCCCATAATCCGCGCGCTTTTGGGCGACGGAGCGGCGTCCGTCGGCGTCCTTCGGAAGCCGAAAAACACGGGAGGAAGGCGGCCGGGCCCGTTCCGGACGACGTTTGGGAGATGAGACGCGCGGTTACGCGGATCCCCTGAGAGGGAATGCGCGTGCTTCTCTGATTTGACTTTTTTGCCATATTTTTTTATAATATTATAAAGGTGTCAATAAGCGCGCCCAGTGTGGACAGGACATGCCGGAGCGCCCTTTTGCGGATCATAAAGCCAAGCCCGCCGGGTTTTTAATGATCCTTAAGAAAGATCATTCGAGAAGGGAAAAGGTTATTTGGGTCTTATTCAATCAAAGTTCAAAGAAGTTGTTTACGCAGTCCTGCCGATCACGCTGCTGGTGGTCGCGCTGAATTTTACGCTGACCCCCATCGAGCCGAACATGCTGTTCAGATTCCTGATCGGCGCGGTCCTGATCATTTTGGGGCTGACGGTCTTTTTAAGCGGCGTGGATATCGGCATCACCCCGATCGGCAACATGATGGGCGGATCCATCGCAAAATCAAACAAGATTTGGATTGTGGTCGCCGTGGGATTGCTGCTCGGGTTTTTTATATCCGTGGCCGAACCCGATCTCCACATACTGGCGGGCCAGGTCGACGCCGTCACCTCCGGCCAGATCACAAAACTGAGCATCGTGGTGGTCGTTTCGGTGGGGATCGCGGTCATGATCTCTCTCGGCCTTGCAAGAATCGTATACAACATCCCGCTGCACCTCATGCTCGCGGTCATATACGGAATCATCCTGGTGATCTCCATATTCGTTTCCCCGGAATTCCTGGCGATCTCCTTCGACGCTTCGGGCGCCACCACGGGCGCGCTTACCGTGCCCTTTATCCTGGCCCTGGCCGCGGGCGTTTCCAAGCTGAAAAAGGACAGCGAGTCCTCCGAAAGCGACAGCTTCGGCCTTGTGGCGATCGCGTCGAGCGGAGCGATCATCGGCGTGGCGCTGATGAGCGTGTTCTCAAAGACCAAAACGCTGACCGGTTCCCTGCCGGGCGGCGAAGCGGCCGCGGATTCGATTCTCGGCCCTTTTATCCGCGGCATTCCGACGCTGGCGGGCGAGGTTTTCATCGCCCTGGTCCCCATGCTCGTGATCTTTCTGGTTTTTAACGCGGTGTCCCTGAAGGTTTCCAAAGAATCGATGCGAAAGATTCTGTTTGGTTTCGCTTTTGCCTTTTTCGGCCTGGTTTTGTTCCTCTTGGGCGTAAACGCCGGATTTATGGAGGTCGGCAGCGTGGTGGGCTACAAGCTCGCCTCTATGGAGAGCGGCTTTTTTGTGATCCTGATCGGATTCGTTCTTGGCATGGTCACCATACTCGCCGAGCCTGCCGTCTATATTTTGACCCAGCAGATCGAGGATGTGACGAGCGGGTATGTTAAAAAGAAGGTGGTCATGGTCTCTTTGGCCATCGGCGTCGCTTTGGCCGTCGCTTTGTCCGTCGTCAGAATCATCAGCCCGGGCGTGCAGCTCTGGCATTACCTGCTGCCGGGATACGTCATTTCGATCGCGATGACCTTCGTCGTTCCCAAGCTGTTCGTGGGCATTGCCTTTGATTCCGGCGGGGTCGCCTCCGGGCCGATGACGGCCACCTTCATTCTGGCCTATGCCCAGGGGGCGGCCGAAGCGATCGAAGGCGCGAACGTCCTTGTGGACGGCTTTGGAATCATCGCGATGGTGGCAATGACTCCGCTGATCGCTTTGCAGGTTCTGGGGCTGATCTTTAAGATTAAATCCAAAAAAGAAGGGGTAGCAAGGGGTGAATAACTTGCCTTTGGAAGCGAGTATTGAGCTTATTTGCGTCATAGTCAATTCCGGCGGCGCCAGCAGGCTGATAAAAGCCGCCAAGCAGCACGGGATTTCCGGCGCGACGGTGATGCTGGGCCATGGAACGGTGAAAAACCGCCTGCTGGATTTCGTCGGTCTTTCCGACGTTCGAAAAGAGATTGTTTTTATGGTGGCCGAAGAGGAAAGGGCGGGCCGCGCCCTTGATCTGCTGAACAAAGAATTCGAGTTCGACAGGCCGAATCACGGCATCGCCTTCACGTACCCGATCTGCGGCGTTTTCGGCACAAAGAGCGTCGTGTGCGGCAAATCAAGCAAAGAACAGGGAGCAAAAAGCGCAATGTATCATTCGATAACCACAATTGTAGACAAGGGCAAAGCCGAAGAGGTCATCAGCGCGGCGACGAGGGCCGGTTCAAAGGGCGGCACGATCGTCAACGCCCGGGGCTCGGGGGTCCATGAAACCAGCAAGATCTTCGCGATGGAGATCGAGCCCGAAAAGGAGATCGTCATCATCCTTTCGGAGGTTGACCACACCGAGGCGATCGTCAATTCGATCCGGGAACAACTCAGGATCGAGGAGCCGGGGAACGGCATCGTCTATGTCCAGGACATCAAGCGGACTTACGGGATCTACAAATAAACAAATCCATCCGCGAAAACACGCCGAAACAGGCGCACGGCGCCGCAGGCAGCGATGGAACGGCATTGATTTTAGCAGGCATGCCGAACCGGCCGCGCCTGCTTTTTGCTTTGCGGTTGGCCGCCCAAAACTCCGCGGGAAAAGCGGCCGGGCCTGTTTTATTATAAATATGCACAAATATATTTGTAAAACGGGTTAAAAGTATATATAATGGAATAAAATAACAGTTTGGCGCGGCCAAACTCAGCAAACAACAAAATAAGGAGGTTGCTATGAAGAAAACGGTCCTGTGCTTTGGCGATTCCAACACCTGGGGATGGATCCCCGGGAAGGTATGCGAGCGGTTTGACGAAACAATCCGCTGGCCCGCGGTCATGGCGAAGGCCCTCGGCGACGGGTACGACGTCGTTGAAATGGGCCAGAACGGAAGGACCACGGTGTGGGAGGACCCCGTCGAGCAGGAAAAGAACGGTTATAACCACGTCATCCCCATCATGGAATGCTGCTATCCCCTCGACCTCGTGATCATCATGCTGGGCACCAACGACTGCAAGGAACGCTTTGGCGTCAACGGCTACAACATCGCCGTCGGCGCGGGGAACGTGGCGAGGAAGGCCAAGCAGACCGTCTGGGGCAGGGGCGGAAAATCGCCGGAAGTTTTGCTTGTTTGCCCCGCTCCCGTCGGGGAAGAATATGTGAACGAACCCGTCATGGGCCCGGTGTTCGGCGCGGGCTCGGTCAAAAAATCCGAAGAAGTCGCCGATTATCTGGAAGGCATCGCAAAACAGAACGGCTGCCATTACCTGGACGCGGGCAAGATCGTAAAAGGATCGCCGAAGGACGGCGTGCACCTTGAACCCGAAGAGCACGCGAAGCTTGCCAAGGCGATGTTCGAAAAGGTCAAGGAAATCATCGGCTGAGCCGGCGGCGCCGCGGGCGCCGGTCCGAATCCGTTTCGGCCGGACGCAGCCATTCAAAACCGCTGGCCGGCCGGGGCGGGCGCATAAGCGCCCGCCCTTTTTGTTGAATTCACTTCGTTCCTGTGCTAAAATGGCGGTTATCAACGCATATTCGGAGGACGGCATGTCGATCAGCAAGGTCCGCGGTTATTTCGCGGCGTACGGAAAAGAAAAGGATATTCTGGAGTTTGACGTTTCCTCGGCCACGGTGGAGCTGGCGGCCATCGCTGTTGGCGTTATGCCCGCAAGGATCGCGAAGACCCTCTCGTTCAGGGTCGGGGAGGGCTGCGCGCTGGTCGTGACCGCCGGCGACGCGAAGATCGACAACGCGAAATTCAAGGCCCAATTCAAAACAAAGGCGAAAATGCTGCTTCCGGAAGAAGCGGTGGCATTCACCGGCCACGCGGTCGGGGGCGTCTGCCCCTTCGCGCTGCCAAAAGGCAGGGAAGTGGCGGTTTATACGGACGTTTCTCTCAAGCGGTTCGACACGGTGTTCCCCGCCGCGGGAAGCGCAAACTCGGCCATCGAGCTGACCTGCGACGAGCTTTTCCGCTTTTCAAACAGCGCGGAATGGATCGACGTCTGCAAGGGCTGGCAGGAGGACTAAGGGATAAACAACCGGCAAAACCCGCTTTCTAAGCGGAGCGCCCAGACCGGCCGTCCGCCAATCATGAGGTTTGCGCAGGATCGACATCGGTCATCACCCGGCCCCGATCCTGTTCGGGCGGTTTGCAAAAAGACCCGCTTTTTTAACGAAAGCGGGTCTTTTTGCCTTCGCGCATAAGTGAAAAGACCGGGAAACAGACTATAATAAGCAGAAGAAGGCCCATATTGCTTATTCCCTTTTGGACATGAAAGTATTATAATATTAGGGCTGTGAAAAAATGAGAAAATATACAAAAGGAGCAAAAAATGCAAAAAACCTTCCAAATGGATCTTGCCGGTAAGACGCTGGCGGTCGAAACCGGCAAGTATGCTCAGCAGGCGGGCGGTTCATGCGTCGTGCGCTGCGGGGGCACCGCGGTGCTGGTGTGCGCCACCGCTTCCGATACCCCGAGGCCGGGGATTGACTTTTTTCCGCTGAGCGTGGATTTTGAAGAGAAGCTGTACTCCGTCGGCAAGATACCCGGCGGATTTATCAAGCGCGAGGGCAGGCCCTCCACCAACGCGATCCTGACTTCCCGCCTGATCGACAGGCCGATCCGGCCCCTGTTCCCCAAGGGCTGGAGGAATGACGTTCAGGTCATCGCCACCGCGATGTCCGTGGATACCGAAATCCCCCCGGAAGTGTTCGGGATGATCGGTTCTTCCATCGCCCTGGCGATCAGCGATATTCCCTGGGCGGGGCCGACGGGCTCCGTCGTGGTGGGAATGATCAACGGCGAATACATCATCAACCCCACCGCCAAGCAGAGCGAGGAAAGCCGCATGCACCTGGTCGTTTCCGGCACCAGGGACGCGGTCATGATGGTGGAGGCCGGCGCCAGCGAAGTCACCGAAAAAGAGATGCTGGACGGCATCATGTTCGGCTTCGAGCACATCAAGAAAATTGTGGAATTTATAGACGAGATCGTGGCGGAAATCGGCAAGCCCAAGCGCCAGATCGAGATCCGCGGAATCGACCCGGAAATCGAAGCCGCCGTCCGCGCGTTCGCTGCGGAAAAGGTCGCCTGGTCCCTGGGTACCTTTGAACGCTCCGTGCGGGACGAGCGCACCAAAAAGGTTCGGGAAGAATGCAAAGAGCATTTTGCCGAGCGGTTCCCCGAAGGCCTGGGCGACGTTGAGGACGTGCTTTACAACATGACCAAAGAGCTGGTCAGGAAGCACATCATAGAAGACGGCGTCCGCCCGGACGGCCGCTCCTCCACCCAGATCCGCGATATCTGGTGCGAAGCCGGCGTGTTTGAGCGCACCCACGGCTCCGCCGTGTTCACCCGGGGCCAGACCCAGGTCATGACCATGACCACCCTGGGCACCATGCGCGAAGCCCAGACGCTGGACGGCATCAGCCTTGAGGATTCCAAGCGCTATATGCACCATTACAACATGCCGCCCTACAGCACAGGCGAAGCCAAGATGATGCGCGGCCCCGGCCGCCGCGAAATCGGCCACGGCGCTTTGGCCGAGCGGGCGCTGCTGCCCGTCATCCCCAGCGAGGAGGAATTCCCCTACGCCATCCGCCTCGTTTCCGAGGTGATCAGCTCCAACGGCTCCACCAGCCAGGCCAGCGTCTGCGGCAGCACCCTTTCCCTGATGGACGCGGGCGTGCCCATCAAGGCGCCTGTGGCCGGCGTGGCCATGGGCCTGATCAAGGACGAGGAAAGCGGCAAGGTCGCCGTGCTGACGGACATTCAGGGCCTCGAAGATTTCCTGGGCGACATGGACTTCAAGGTCGCGGGAACGGCCAACGGCATTACCGCCATCCAGATGGATATGAAGATCAAGGGCATCGACAAAGAGATCATCGACCGCGCCTTAAAGCAGGCGTTGGACGGCAGGCTCTACATCCTGGATAAAATGCTGGAAACCCTGCCCGCCCCCCGGAAGGAGCTTTCGAAGTTCGCCCCCAGGATCATCACCTTCAAGATCAACCCGGACAAGATCAGGGACGTCATCGGCCCCGGCGGCAAGGTCATCAACAAGATCATCGCGGACACCGGCGTCAAGATCGACATCGAGGACGACGGCAGCGTATTCATCGCCTCCGCGGACAGCGAGGCCGCGGCCGAAGCCAAGCGCATCATCGATTCCCTCACCCACGAGGTGGCGGTGGGCGAGGTTTACCTCGGAAAAGTCGTGCGCATCATGACCTTCGGCGCCTTCGTCGAGCTGCTCCCCGGGAAGGACGGGCTGGTTCACATATCCAAGCTCAGCCACCAGCGGGTCAACAAGGTGGAGGACGTGGTCAACATCGGCGACGAGATCCTCGTCCGGGTCGAGGAAATCGACGACAAGGGCCGCGTAAATCTGACAAGAAAAGGCCTTTTGCCCGAAGACAACAAATAAAGCGACAGAGAATCGGGGCCGGATAAAATTACCGGCCCCTTTCAGCAGCGCTTTGAGGGACAAACAGCATAGCTCCGCGCCGAAGGGAATACATTATATCAACACCAATCGCGCGCGGAGGTCACCATGGGAAACAGCAGCAAAAGAAGCCACCTTTGGAGCATCATCGTGATCGGCGTCGTGCTGATCGCTTACGCCTTCGGGGCGGCGATCAACGCGATGAACGCCCGGGAGGCGGGCGTCGTCTACAAGCGGGACGAGGGCGTGGCGCTGGAATGCGTCGTGACCTGGGACGCCGCGGGGCTTGATTACCTGATGGACCTCGCGGTGGAAATGGAGGTTCCCCTGACCTTTTTCATGACCGCGGAGTTTGCCGCCGGCCACGGGGAACGGGTGGCGGCGATGCTGGAGCATGGGTTCGAGATCGGCCTGCTTTGCCGCGACGCGGACACGCTTCGGGCCCAGGCCGCGCAGATGAGTGCCCTGGGCGTCGGCCTGGCCCACGTCATGCCCGCCGCGGGGGTGAATTCCTCGGTTTTGGATGCCGCGGCCTCCGAACTGGGGCTGACGACGGTGCTCTGCACCTTCGAGCTGAAGAACACCGCCACGGACCCGGCCGTGCTGATAAAAAAAGTCAGCGAATCCTCCTTCGACGGAGCGATAATCCGCTTCCAACCTGCCAAGACTACGATAGACGCCTTTTCAGGCATAATAGAGACCCTCCGCCAGATGGGGCTGACGCTTAAAGGGCTGGCCGGCGGAACATAGGAGTTATGATGTACTACGAAAAAACGCTGGAAAACGGCATTCGGATCATCGGGCAGAAAATGCCCCATTTGCGCTCGGTTTCCCTGGGCGTGTGGGCCGGCACCGGCTCCGTCAAGGAACACGCCGGGGAAGGCGGCATTTCCCACTTCATCGAGCACATGCTCTTCAAGGGGACGGAAAAGAGATCCGCCGCCCAAATCGCCGAAGAGATGGACAGCATCGGCGCCCAGCTGAACGCGTTCACCTCCAAGGAATGCACCTGCTTTTACGCAAAGACGCTGGACGAACAGATCGATATCGCCGCGGAGATCCTTTCCGACATGGTGCTCCACTCGGTTTTTGACCCACAGGAGATGGAGAAGGAAAAGGGCGTGGTGGTGGAGGAGATCAACATGTCCGAGGACACGCCGGAAGACGTGGCGATGGAGCTGCTTTCCGCCACCTATTTCGGGAACGTTCCCCACGGCAAGCCCATTCTGGGCACCCGGGAAAGCGTCCGCGGCTTTTCGCGGGACGAGATTCTCTCGTATATGGACAGGCACTACCGCGAAAACAACCTGCTGCTCGCCGTGGCCGGCAGCTTTGACGAAAACAGGGTGGAAGAACTGGCTCACAGGTATTTCGGCAAAAAGGGCAGCGATATCCCGCTGGAGCCGTATCCTGTGCCGCCTGCGGAAAAGGGCGTCCGTTTCGCTTCCGCCGAAAAGGATATCGAGCAGTGCCACATCACCCTCGCCCTGCCCGCCTTCGGCCCCCAGGACCCGGATTATTACCCGATGATGGTGCTGAACAACGCCCTGGGCGGCAGCATGTCCTCCCGGCTGTTCCAGGTGATCCGGGAACAGCGCGGCCTTGCCTATTCGGTCTATTCCTTCAATTCGGCGTATAAGGATACCGGCTCTCTGGGCATTTACGCCGGGACCGGCTCCTCCCAGGCAAAATCCGTGCTGGCGCTGATCCTTGAGGAACTCTCAAAGGTCAAAAACCACGGCATAACCGAGCAGGAGTTCACAAGGAGCCGCGGCCAGCTTCGGGGGAGCTATATCCTCGGCAACGAAAGCCCCGGCGCGCGCATGAACGCCATCGGCAAGAACAAGCTGCTTTACGGCACCGTCCGCAGCGAGGAGGAAGTGATCAAAGACATCGAATCCGTCACGCTGGAACGGGTGAACGAACTGGCGGAAAAGATCCTCGTCACGGACAATATGGCGGTGGCCGTAGTCGGCAAAACCGAAGGCCTGCGCGAGGAGCTAAAGAGCCTTACCCAATAAGCAACCCAAACCATACAAACAGCCCGCCGGAAAGCATAACCGGCGGGCTGTTCCATTAGTTTAAGGTATTTTTCCCGAACCTGCGTCAAAGCTGATCGCCCTGTTTTCTGCGGCGGGAAGGGGGAGCCTTGCGCCGCCTTTTTCGTCTCGACTGGTTCCTGATCCTGAGGATGACCAGCAGGATGATCAGCACGAGGATGACCGCCGCGACGATCAGATAGACGCTGGGGCCCTGGGCGCGTATCACCGAAGGGGGACCGCCGACGAGGGAATTGCTCTCCGGCGACTGGGAGGGGAGCTCGCTGGGGGCGACCTCCTGCTTTTCGGCGACGGCGCGGGAGGCGAAAACGTCCGCCGTGCCCAGGGTGTTGCCGTTAAAGCGGATGGCGGCCGTTCCCAGCTTTTGATTGGCGGCGATCGGCGCGGAAATGACGCCGTCCAGCTTGATGTCCACCTCCGCCCGGGACTGGCCGGAAGCGATGGCGTTCAGAATCTCCTCTGTGCAGGCGACGGTGGCGGAGCCGCTCCCGATGATCAGGGTGAGCACGCCGTTCCCCTCGTCGTCCGCCGCGGCGTTCGGAACGTTGACCGTCTGTTCGAGAAGGCCAAGCTCGGAGATTTGGGCGGTCGTCAGGGTTTCGAATCCGTATTCCAGCAGGGCGCGCGCCTCGGTCCAGCGGCCCTCCTGGCCGTCCGACCGGTCGCCCAGGATGATGCACACAAGGTTCTTGCCGTCCTGGCTGGCTGTGGCGACGAAGCAGCCCCCCGCGGCGTTCGTGAAGCCGGTTTTCACGCCGGTCACGGCGCTCCAATTGTATTTTTTGTTCTTTTCCTTGGGGTTTAAAAAGCGGTTGGTGTTGTAAAGGGTGCGCTCGTCCATCTTTTTTGTGGAAGGGCAGGTATAAGACGGGGTGCTCACGATGGCGCGGAAATCCCCGTTTTGCATGGCGTAGCGCACCAGAACGGCCATGTCGTAAGCCGTTGTGTAATGCTCCTCGTCGTGCAGGCCGTGGGGATTGGCGTAATGGGTGTTTTCCATGCCCAGCGCTTCGGCCTTTGCGTTCATCATATCCGCAAAGCCTTCAAGGCTGCCGCCGAAATGCTCGGCAAGAACGGCCGCGGCGTCGTTCCCGGAAGGCAGCATAAGGCCGTAGAGCAGGTCTTTGACCCGGACCTCGTCCCCCACGGCAAGGCCCATCAGGCTGTTCCCTTCGCCGTAATTGTTTATGATCTTGCTGATCGTGATTTTATCCCGAAGGTTCTCGCAAGCCTCCAGCACGAGAATACAGGTCATCACCTTAGTCGTGCTGGCGGGATACGCCTTTGCATAAGCGTCCTTTTCGTAGAGGATCAGGCCGGAATCCGCGTCCATCATAAGCACGTGGTCGGATTTGACCGTTCCACCGAATTCGGCCGACGCCCCAACGGGCGCGACACAAAACAGAACGGCGACAGCAAGGAACAGAGCGATCAGACGACGATTGCGCACGGAAATGCCTCCAACTGAAAAATCAACGGATATATATTACCATTACATGGCGTCAAAAGGTAGTGGATGGCGAAAATTGTGGAAATATTCATGATTTGGTCACAGATGCTTTCTTTGGGAATACTTGGGGATAATCGGCAAAACGGCGGCCGGGCGGGCACGCTTTGCGGCCGGTTCGCAGAAAACGGAGGTGGCCCATGGAAAGCAGGGAAGAGGCGAGAATCAAAATCCAGCTGGCGCTCAACGAGCTGATGTTCGAAAAGGGCGAGCTGGACTTCGAAACCTACAATCTGGCAAACATTGCCTTGCTGGAGCGTTTGACCGCGCGGAAGCGGGGCAATAAAATATAAGAAAGCATGGATAACGGAGGTGCGCATGGATATCATCAGGCTGCGCGGCGCCCTGAACAGCGGGAGCAATCTGTTCGAGCTGCCGCTGAAGGTCGCGTATTACGCCCGGGTTTCCACGGAAAAGGACGAGCAAAGGGGTTCTTTGGGCAACCAGATCGATTATTACGAGCGCATGATCCGCGAAAACCCCAACTGGACGTTCGCCGGCGGCTACGTGGACGAAGGGATCAGCGGAACCGGGGTGCTGGCGCGGCGCAGCTTTTTGCGCATGATTGAGGACGGAAAATCCGGGGTCTTCGACCTGCTGATCACCAAGGAGATCAGCCGTTTTTCCAGAAACACCCTGGACAGCATCCGCTACACCCAAGAACTTTTGAACTGCGGGGTGGGGGTTTTTTTTCAGTCGGACAACATCAACACCCTCCTTCCGGATTCGGAGCTTAGGCTGACGATCATGGCAGGCATCGCCCAGGACGAGGTGCGCAAGCTCAGCGAACGCGTGAGTTTCGGCATAAAAAGGGCCAGGGAAAAGGGCAGGATGCTGGGGGCCGCGCCGACGGGATATATTAAGCAAGACGGAAAGCTCGCGGTGGACGAAAGCGAGGCCGCGATGGTGAGGCGGGCCTTCGCGCTTTACGCGGCCGGCGGCCTGGGGATCAGAAAGCTGTCCTTCGCCCTGTTCGAGGAGGGATTTTCCGACGCAAAAGGGGGCCCTTTTTCCTATCATACCCTGCGGGGGATCCTCTCCAACCCGAAATACAAGGGCTGTTATTGCGGCAACAAGACCACCAAGGTGGATTTCCGCTCCAAGCGCAGCGTTAAGCTGCCCAGGGGCGAATGGCTGGAACACCCGGACGAAAACGTTCCCGCCCTCGTTTCCGAGGAGCTTTGGGAGCGCGCGAACGCCCTGCTTGAAAGAAGGGGCGAGGCCATCCGGGAAAAGGCTCAAGCCTGCGGGACGCGCTATGCCTACAGCGGCAAAATCATCTGCAAGGAGCACGAAACCGCCTTCCACAGGCAGGTGCGGCGCACCGCCGCGGGGGAGCGGGAATGCTGGAGCTGCCGGCGGTACAGGCTGCACGGCGAAAAGGGCTGCTCCGCCCCCACCCTGTATACGGAAGAGCTGAACAAGGTGGTGACCGCCGCCGTCAAGCGGGTTTTTTTAAACCGGGAGGAGATCACCGGCGGTCTGGTCGAGCTTTACGCCTCCCTTTCGCCGGAAAACGGCCTGTCAAAAAAGATCAAAGACCAGGAAGCGGAACTGCAAAAGCTGGTTAAAAAGCGGGACAAGCTGCTGGAGCTCGCGGTGGAAGGGCTGATCGAAAAGGCGGAATTCGCAACGCGGAACAGCGAAATGACCCAAGCGATCGAAGCCGCAAAAAGCGCCCTGAGCGGGATGCAAGACGCCTTGCTTCGCTACGGGCAAAGGGAAAAAAAGCTGGCGGGGCTGAAAAAGGCGTTGAACGCGGCCTGGGACGAAAAATCCTTTGAGCCGGCCGTCGCCGCCGCGGCGCTTTCGAGGATCGAAGTGACGAAAACGGCAAGCGGCGCAAGGCTGGATCTTTTCCTGAGCATGGGAAGGCTCTTTTCCGTGGACCTTGGGGAAAGCCGCCGCGGCATTTCGCTCTGCGAAAGGGGTATTTCGCAAGCCCAGGTTTCCCGGCTGGAAAAATCGGCCCTGAACCACATGCAAAAATACGTGTGAGGAACGAAGGCAAAGGAGGCGCTCCTGTTTCAGGACGCCGCAGATCATAAGCAGATCCCAAACCCCGGGGGTTCCAGGGGCCGAAGCCCCTGAGCATTAATCCAAACGGACCGTGCCATTCCGGCCATTTGGGGCCGGAATCATCTCGCGCGAAGCGCGCCGGAATCACAGATTTCGGCCTTCATCAAGGATTGATGCCGGCTTCGCCGACGACCTTGAAAACCAACCGGCAAAGCGGCACGCAGGCCTTTTTTGCCGCCTTGGGACGCCCCAAAGGGGCGTCTTTTTAATACGCTGTGGTCATAATATGATATGAAACAACAGTTTTGCGGAGGTAGCATGAAGGCCACGCGGAAATCCGAAAAGCCGATTCGCCGGGGGCTGACAAAAGCCCTCGATCTTCCGGCGGATGTGTTGTTGGACGAACCGATGGTGAGCGTGGATGGCAGGCGGAAGCTGACCGTCGAGAACCACAAGGGCGTGGAGGAGTTCGACGGCGAAAACCTGGCGGTAAAAACATCCGTCGGCGTGCTGAGAATCACGGGGGTTTCTTTGGTTTTGGAGGATCTGGGCTGCGGATCGCTGCTGCTGACCGGCGAGATCAAAACGATCGAGTGGATGTGACGAGGTATTTCTTCAATGGCGCTGTCGCTGTGGTATTCTTTACGCGGATATGTTAAAATACAAATCAAAGGAAGCGCGCCCATCCGCCTGATCGAGCTCGCCAGGGAAAACGGGATCCCCGTTCGGGGCATCAGGAGCGAGGGGCCGGGCGTGCTGACGGCCTGCGTGACCCCAAATGGATTTTTCCAGCTGCGCGCCGTCAACCGCAGGGCAAAATGCTCGGTGCGCATTATCAAAAGAAGCGGCGTCCCCTTTATTCTCGCGGGCTTGCGTGCGCGGCCCATGCTTTTTTGGGGCGGCGCGGCCGCGCTGGCGGCGGTTTATCTGCTTTCCGGCTTTATCTGGCGGATCGACGTTTCCGGCTGCCTGAACACGGATGAAAAGCAGATCATAGACGCCCTTAAGGAAGAGGGGGTGACGGAGGGTGCCCCGGTTTCCCAAATCAACCACAGCGGCCTGGGGGACAGGCTGATCCTAAGGACCAGCGGAGTCGCCTGGATCGGCGTGACGATCGAGGGAACGCGGCTGCTCGTCGAGGTGGTGGAGGAAACCCCGCCCCCCGAAGCGCTGGACGATACGACCCCCGCCCATATCGTCGCCACAAAAAGGGCGATGATCGCCTCGATCTTCGTCTATGAGGGCGAAGCGGCGGTCAAAGAAGGGCAGACCGTGGATCCCGGCCAGACCCTGGTGTCCGGCGCGCTGACCCACGCCGGGGGGCGGTCCGTCCGCGCCCGGGCGGACATCGTCGGCCGGGTGTGGTATACCGGCCGGGCCTTTGTCTCCAACGAAACCGCGGAATTCGTCCGCACCGGCAGGGTGCAGAATGCGGCGGTGATCGAAATCGCCGGCATGGAAGCGGCCGAGCCGCCGGAATTCGCAAAATACGATACGGAACGCAGCATCAGCTGCGACTGCTCCGGGTTTTTCCTGCCGATGACCGTCGCGAAGGAAATCCGTTATGAGATCGAGAGCAGGATTGTTCAAAGGCAGGAAGACGAGCTGATGCGGCTGGCGAAGGAAGCGTCCTTCAGCCGGGCGAGCGCCCAGGTCCCGCAGGACGCGCGGATCGTCGATTCCGAAACGACCTTCCAGGCCACGGAAAACGGCCTGATCGCCATAACGGTCATCGAAACGAATGAGAACATTTCGGCGGCGTCCCCGATCCCCGCCGGATAAAGATTAAGAAACAAAGGAATCAAAGCATGAGCGATATACCTGAAGTGTGCAGGCTTGTTGAAGTTGAATCCATGGACCAGATTTCCGCGCTTTTCGGCAATCTGGACGAAAACGCCGAAGTCATCAGGGAAGAAACGGGCGCAACGGTAGGCGCAAAGAACCACAGCATCGCCGTATCCGGCGAAAGCGCGAACGTCGAGCTGGCCGCTCTTGTGATCGAAAAGCTGCTCATGCTCATCGCCGCGGGGGAGCGGGTGGACAAAAAGCGCATCCGCTACGCCGTCGACCTTGCGCGGGAAGGGAACGCCGAGCTGATCACGGACATTTCGGCGGACGTCATCGCCTTCACCAACCGGGGAAGGCAGGTGCGCTGCAAAACCCTGGGGCAAAAGAGATACGTCAAAGCCATCAGGGACAATACGGTGGTCTTTTCCATCGGCCCCGCAGGCACCGGCAAGACCTATCTTGCCGTGGCCATGGCCGTGCTCGCCTTCAAGAACAAGGAAGTCAACAAAATCATCCTGACGCGGCCGGCGGTGGAAGCGGGGGAAAAGCTGGGTTTTTTGCCCGGCGACCTTCAGAACAAGGTGGACCCCTACCTTCGCCCGCTGTATGACGCGCTGTATGATTTTCTGGGCATGGACAGCTTCAAGGCCCTGACCGAAAAGGGCGCGATCGAGGTCGCTCCTTTGGCCTATATGCGCGGAAGAACCCTTAGCGACGCCTTTATCATCCTGGATGAGGCGCAAAACTGCACCATCGAACAGATGAAAATGTTTTTGACCAGGTTCGGCGAGGGTTCCAAGGTCATCGTCACGGGGGACATCACCCAGATCGACCTCCCCGCGGACAAGCGCTCCGGACTGATCCACGCGGCCGCGGTGCTGAAGGACGTCGAGGGGCTGTCCGTCATATACCTTAGCCACAAGGATGTCGTCAGGCACGAAATGGTGCAGAAGATCATTCTCGCCTATGACAAGTCGGAGCAGAAGCGGCAGGATTTTCGAACCGGGCGCTGACGGAGGCGTGAACCCATGAAGCTGAAAAAAAAGATTCCCGCGGAACCGGTAAAAAAGCTGATCGGAAAAAAGCGCCTGAGAAAGCCCGACAGGAACAGGATGCTGTTCGCAGGCTCGCTTCTTCTGGTTTTTGCGATTTCCGTCGCCGCGGTGCTGATCAGCATCGCAAGGCCCCAGCTTTCCGTCCAATTGGGCGATACCCTGGCAAGCGATGTGCTGGCCCCGCGGGATATGTACGACGAGGAGGCCACGGTGGCCAGCCGTCTCCAGGCCAGCAGCGCGGTCGAAAAGGTGTACAAGCTGGACGAGGAGATTTACGCCAGTTTGACCAACGGCGTCATCGCCTTTTTGGACGGGCTGGACAGGATCCGCGCGGACTGCGATCTTCTGCGCCTGCAAAAGGCCTCCGCGGCGGAGGCGGGCAGCGCCCTCGCCGCTTTGGGGAGCGGGAACATCACCGCCGCCCAGTGGGCTTCGATCGTCACGCCGGAAGAAATCGCCGCCTTAAAGCCCGTCGCGCTGGACGCTTTGTCCGACGACGCGGTTTACGGTTTGCTGTCCCTTTCGGAAACGGATTTTCGGGCCTGGACCCGGGAAGCCCAGCTGCGGATCAACGCGGTTTTGCGCAGGGGGATCAAGGACAGCACCCTTCAGGAAAACCGCACGGGGTACCGCCAGGGCCTTGAGCCGCTGACTCCCTTAGCCATCAAGGATTTCTGCGCCGTCATGGCCCGGGAATTCATCAACCCCACCCTGATTTACAGCGAGACGGACACCCTGATCGCCATGGACGAAGCGGCGAGCGCGGTGGAGGATCAGTACGTTAAAAAGGGCGACGTCCTGGCTTCCGCCGGAACCGTGGTGACGGAAAAGCTCTATGGCGAGCTGGCTGCCGCGGGCGCCATCCGCGCGGCCGGGGACAGGGTCTTCATGGGCGTGATGATCTCTGTTTTCATCGGGATTTTCCTGTTTTGCATCGTCGGCCTGATCGCGGTATACCTCCCCAGGTATCTTTCCAGCTTTTCAAAGGCCCTGCTTTCCTCGCTGCTGATCGGCACCGCGCTGGTCGTCGCCATCATCTCCTTCAGGTTCAACACGGTGTTCAACCCGATTTACCTCGCGGCGTTCATGATCACGATGCTGGTTTCGGGCAGGGTCGCGGCGGTTTCCGTCCTGTATCTTTCGCTGATTTTCGGCCTGATGTGCCTGGGGCCGAATTACGAATACGCCATGTTTTTCCGCTCTTTGGCGATGACGCTCGTCGGCGGTTTTGCCGGGGTGCTGTCCGTCAGGAAGGCGACGCGCCGGTCCACCGTATTCACCGGCGCGCTTTTTGCTTCTTTTGTCATGTCCGTCGCGCTGTGGACCTTTTCGCTCATCGACTCGGCGGCGGATTCCGAGCTGCTGTTTGATATGCTGAGGATCCTGGGAACGAACGTGCTCTGCGCGATCGTCGGAATCGGGATCATGCCCTTTTGGGAATGGCTGTTCAGGCTGGCAACGCCCCAGCGCCTGGCGGAATTGAGCAACGCAAACCAGCCCCTGCTGAAACGGCTGATGATGGAAGCGCCGGGGACCTATCACCACAGCATGCTGACGGCTTCTTTGGCCGAAGCCGCGGCGACGGCCATCGGCGCAAACGCCCTTTTGGCCCGGGTGGGCGCTTTTTACCACGACGTGGGCAAGCTCAAGCGGCCGATCTATTTCAAAGAAAACCAGCGCTCGGGAGACAATCCCCACGACGCCCTGGAGCCGGAAAAAAGCGCGGCGGTGCTGACCGCCCATGTGCGGGACGGCGTTTTAATGCTCCAAAAGGCCAAGATGCCCGGGGAAATCATCAGCATTGCCCAGGAGCATCACGGAAGCTCCCTCGCTTCGTTCTTCTATTACAACGCCGTCAAGCGGAACGGGAACCAGAATCTTTCCGAAGCGCCGTTTCGATACGCCGGGCCGAACCCGCAGACCAAGGAATCGGCGATCGTTTCCATCTGCGACGCCTGCGAGGCCGCCGTCCATTCGCTGGACAACCCCTCCGAGGAGCAGATCCGCGAGATGGTCAACAAGATCATCCGCGCGAAGATCGAGGACGGCCAGTTCGACCGCGCGCCGGTGACGCTGGCGGACCTTGGCCGGATCGAGGCCTCGATCATGGCGACCTTCAAGGGCATCCTCCACGAGCGGATCGAATACCCCGATTTGGATGACATTAAGACCGACCGCGAAGAAAAGCACGAAGAAAAGCACGAAGAAAAGCACGAAGAAAAGCACGAAGAAAAGCAAGAAGAAAAAAATGATCGAGATCATCAACCGGCAGACGGCGCTCCCGTTTGAACAGGACCAGGCCAAGGCCATGGAGCGCGCCGCACGGATCGCCCTCGACCTGTTCGGGGCGGGGCGGGCCGTGGTCTGCGCCGCGATCGTCGACGACGAGCGCATCCGCTCGCTGAACAGGCGTTACCGGGGAATCGACCGGCCAACGGATGTTTTGTCCTTCGCCGCGCGGGAGGGCGAGCCGCTCTTTTCCAGCCGGAAAGGGGAGTATTTGGGCGATATCGCGATCTCCCTTGAGACCGCCGCCCGCCAGGCCGGCGAATTCGGCCATCCGCTGGGCCGGGAGCTTGCTTTTTTGACCGTTCACGGCGTTTTGCACCTTTTGGGTTACGACCATATGACCCCCGAAGACGAAAAAGAGATGCGCGGTCTGCAAAGGGAAATCATGGAGCGCGCGGGCCTGGCCGTTAAAGGAGAATGAAAATGCACGATATCGAGATCAAAAACATGCTCAGGATGGCGAACGACGCCAAGGACAGGGCGTACGCCCCCTATTCAAAATACAAGGTGGGCGCCTGCCTGAAGGGCGAGAGCGGCGCGTTTTACCTTGGCTGCAATGTGGAAAACGCGGCCTACGGCCCCACCAACTGCGCGGAAAGGACGGCGGTTTTCAAGGCGATCTCCGAATGCGAAAAAAGTTTCACCGCCATCGCCATCGCCAGCTCCGGCGAAACGCTGCCCGTGCCCTGCGGGGTGTGCCGGCAGGTGCTCGTGGAGTTCTGCCGGCCGGAGATGGAGATCGTCTGCGTAAACAAATTCGGCGAATACAAGGTCTTTACCCTGGGCGAGCTGCTGCCGAACGCTTTCACCCGGTCCGATCTTGACGGAGGCAGCGTTGACAGTCAATAGCTTTAAATCCGGCTTCATCTCCATCGTGGGCAGCCCGAACGTGGGCAAATCCACCTTGATGAACACCTTTGTGGGCCAGAAGGTCGCCATCGTTTCGAACAGGCCCCAAACCACCAGGAACCGGATCATGGGGGTGATGACCCGGCCGGATTTCCAGATCGTTTTTATCGATACCCCGGGCATCCAAACCCCGAAGAACAAGCTGGGGCAATACATGCTCAAGGTCGCCTATGACGCGCTGAACGAGGTGGACTGCATCCTCTTCATGGCGGACGCGACCGCGGGCGTCCGGGAACGGGACGACGGCATCCTGGCCCAATTAAAAAAAGCCAAAGCCCCGGTCGTCGCCGCGGTGAACAAGATCGATATCGCGGGGAGAGAAAAGGTTTCCGCCGCCCTTGAAAAGCTGAAAGCCGAAAGCTGGCTGAACGCGGTGATCCCCATCAGCGCGGAAAAGGGCGAGGGCCTTTCTGAGCTTGAGGGCAGGCTTCGCGCCTTCCTTGTGCCGGGCCCCAAGTATTTTCCGGACGATATGGTCACAGACCAGCCCGAGCGCGTGGTCTGCGCGGAGATGATCCGCGAACAGGCGCTTCTGCTCCTCAAGGAAGAAGTCCCCCACGGTCTCGGGATGGATATCGACAAAATGGAGACCCGGGAAAACGGCCTTACGGACATCTGGGCCACCATCTACTGCGAACGCGAAAGTCACAAGGGGATCATCATCGGCAAGCGGGGCGCGATGCTAAAGGAAATCGGCCAGCGCGCCAGGAGGGAGATCGAATGGATGCTGGGCGCCAGGGTCAATCTTCAGCTTTGGGTCAAGGTGAACGAGGATTGGCGCAACAGCGCCGCGACGCTGAAAATGTTCGGTTATAAGGACGAGAAATGACAGCGCTTCCCTGCTGGGCTTTCCCGCTTTTGTGGGGAAGCTAGTTCCGGGGGTGAGGCGATGGACGTCAACGAATGGCAGAGATTCTGCCGCACCGGGAGCGTGCGCTCTTATCTGAGATACAAAGGGGTAAAAGCGGGCGAAACCCCGAAAAAAGAGGGGAAACGCGGCAGAAACAAGGGGGACTGACGGAAGCGTCCGCAGCCGCCCGGCAAACGGCGCGCTCGGTGAGGTGCGCTGCAAAAGACCCGAAGCGTTCAGCCTTGTGCCGAACGGTCCAGATCGGTCCCGAAATCCGGAGAATGCTCCGGATTCTTTTTGCGCCCGAACGCTCAAAGGGCCTTTTTAACGCCGTTTTTTGGTCTTGCCGCCAAAGGTGGATTCTCTCCTTTTATCCGTAAGTATGGTATAATCAGGCAAAGAGGAGGCAATGGTCATGCAGACGGCAAAGGTTATGGGAATCGTCGCCCGGGCGTCGGATTACCGCGAAAGCGACAGGGTGCTGACCCTGCTCACGGCGGAACAAGGCAAGCTGACCGTGACCGCCCGGGGCTGCCGCCGCCAAAAGAGCGAGCTTTTGGCCGGAACTCAGCTTTTTTGCTATGGCGAGTACCTTCTGAGGGAGATCAACGGGATGCAGACCCTCAGCCAGTGTGAACTTCTGGAGTGTTTTTACGACCTTCGGACGGATTACGACCGGCTGGACGCGGCCTCCGCCGCCCTTCGCTCCTGCGAGGAGGTCATGCAGAAAGGCCAGCCTGCCAGGGAGCTTTTTGCCCTGATCTACCACACCCTGGCATTCCTGTCCTATGGGACCGCGCCGCCGGTGGACACGCTGATCTGCTTTTTGATCAAAGTCCTGCATCTTGCGGGTTACGGACCGGCCGCAACGCTTTGCGCAAACTGCGGCGCCTCCACCTTCGGCACGGGGCGCTTCAATGCGGATTGCGGCGCGGTTTGCGGAAGCTGCGCGGAAAAGCTCGGCGGCTCGGCCGTGTTGCCCCTCACCCTTGAGGCGATGCGGCGAATGGGCAGGATCGAGCTGGGCGACATGGGGAAAGTCCTGCTTCCTTTGGATGTGCGCAGGGAATGCGTCGAGCTGCTGGGCGCGTATTACAACAGCCACATGGCGTCGAAGGTCAAAATGGCGGAAACGCTGAACAGGCTCTGCGACTGCTGCAAACCGGATCAGAAAAACGTTTGATCCCGGGAAAAAACACAGACGACGGCCGGGACCGGCCTTAGACAGAACGAAAGTCTCCCGCGGCGCATAATTGACATATTATTTGACAAAAATAAGTTGGCAGCATATAATCAAGGCAACATACTATTTGCCAGGGTGATTGTATTATGAAACAGACGGTTGTTACCGCGCAATACCTTCAGATTGCGCTGGATCTGGCCAGCAGAATCGCGGGCGGGGAACTGAAGGAGGGCAGCAAGATCTACGGCAGGTCCATGATGGCGTCGGAATACGGCGTCTCTCCGGAAACCATCCGCCGCGCTTTGCGCCTGCTTTCGGATATGAAGGTGGTGGACGTCAAGCCCCAAAGCGGGGCCGTTGTGCTTTCTGTTGACAACGCGAAACGCTACATCAGCAGTTTTGGCGAGCATTCGGACACAAAAGCCCTTCGCGCAAAACTTCGGGAAATCGTAACCCAATACAATGAGCTGAACAGGGAGGTCAACGCCGTTGCAGCCGCCCTGCTGAAAAGCCAGCAGACCTTTATTTCCGCAACGGAACCTTTCCCGAATTACGAGGTGGTTGTTCCCGGCGATTCCCCGCTGATCGGCAAGAATATCGGTTCGCTGAAATTCTGGCAGTCCACCGGGGCCACCATCGTGGCGATCAGAAGGGGCCAGACCGTCATTCTTTCCCCCGGGCCCTTTGCCGAGCTTTACGGGGGGGACGTCGTCATCTTTGTCGGAACGCCTTCTGCGGCCGAAGCGGCAAACCGGTTCGTCAGGGAGCTGCAGCCCATCGAATGACGGAACAGGCGGCCGCGCCTGGGCGATCCGGCCGACCGGGCAAAGACGGGAACCGTGCTCGTTGAGTTTTGATAAGAATAGAAGCAAAAAGGGAGAAACCAAAGGGTTTCTCCCTTTTTGCGTGGTTCGGCCCTGGGAAATCCGGCGTTTCGGCCCCGGGCGGCCCCGCCGCGTTTTCCGCCGCCCCGGCCGCCGTGAATCCTACATTATTCGCGCCGCCGATTCTACATTTTGCGCGCGGTGAATATGATACACTGTTGCAGTGAAATGGGGAGAGGACGGACATGCGCGAAGTCTATATCGAGCTTTTTCTGCTGGACAACGGACTGATGGGGCTGCTCATCCTGCGCGTTGCGGCCCCGTTCGCAAAAAGGGCGCTGAACCCGTGGATGACGGCCCTGGCCTGCGCGGGCTCGGCGGCCGTCGCCGCGCTGGCGATGAGGAACAGCTTCTTCTTGTCTTTGCCCGTGAAGGCGCTGCTCCTGGCCCTGATGACCGCGGCGTTTTTGCCGAAAACCCCAAAAAGCGCCCTGAGATGCGGTCTTTGCGTGCTGCTTTCCACCTGCGTCATGGGCGGGCTGGCCTATATGGTGGCGGGCGCGTTTTCCGAAGGCGTGCTGTATGCGGACACCTCGGTCCGGGCCTTGCTGGCGGCCTTTTGCCTGTCCACCTTTTTGCCCAGGCCGATCAAAAATCTGCTGGCAAAGATCAGGCTGCCGGAAAGGGACCTAAAGGTCGAGCTTCGGTCCAAGGAGCATTCGATGACCCTGCGCGCCAGGGTGGACACGGGATGCACGTTAAAGGAAGCGATCACCGGCCTGCCCGTCATCGTGGTGGACGAAAGGGCCAGGCGGCTTTTTCCCCAGGAGCCCGGCCTTGCCGTGCAGTACACCACCGTAAACGGCCCGGGCGAAATGCCCGCAGCCGTGGCCGGGGTGCGCGCCGCCGGCGGCGAGGAGCCGTATAAAAGCTGCTGCATCGCCCTTTCGCCCGCGATGCTGGCCGAATGCGAAGCCCTGGTCAACCCGGAAATATTTACGGTATAGTGAAGGTGCGATCATGAAAAAGCTGATGGCGTTTTTTTATCGGTTCCTGCAAAAGCTGTTCCCGCGAAGCAGGGGTGTTTATTATATCGGAGGAAGCGAAACCCTGCCCCCGCCGATGACGCCGGAGGAGGAAGCCGACGCCATGGAGCGGCTGATCCGCGGCGATCCGGAGGTGCGCACCGCCCTGGTGGAGCGCAATCTGAGGCTGGTCGTCTACATCGCGCGGAAGTTTGAGAACACCGGGGTGCCCACCGAGGATCTGGTTTCCATCGGCGCCATCGGGCTGATCAAGGCGGTCAACACCTTTGATCCGCAAAAGCGGATCAAGCTCGCCACCTATGCCTCAAGGTGCATCGAGAACGAGATCCTGATGCACCTTCGCCGCACGTCCCGGCTGAAGGCGGAAGTCTCTTTGGATGAGCCGCTGAACACCGACTGGGACGGCAACGAGCTGCTGCTTTCGGACATTCTGGGCACGGACGGGGCGGACGTTTTTCAGGGGATCGAGGGGGAGGTGGACCGGGAGCTGCTCGCCTCCGCGCTGACGAGGCTTTCCGAGCGGGAGCGGCAGATCATGGTGCTGCGGTTCGGACTGATGGGCGAATGCGAACGGACCCAAAAGCAGGTGGCGGACATGATGGGCATCTCCCAAAGCTATATTTCCAGGCTGGAAAAGAGGATCATCCTCCGGCTTCGGCGGGATATCGGCCGGATGATGTGAGCGCGGCCGGCACGGGCGTCGCGCGGGATTCGCGGCGAAGGCAAACCGGGTTTTGGGGCGGTTCTGCGCCGGGAGAGCACGCCGCGGATACCGGCGGATCCTGCTTTGCTTCATCCAGACTTAACGCAAAAAACCGGGAGCCGCTCACGAGCGGCTCCCGGTTTGGATCCGGCGGGAACGGCCGGTTATTGCCCCGGATCATCCTTGATCAATTCAATCAAAAATTCCACGCGCCTGTTCATCGCTTTTCCGGCTTCGGTGGAATTGTCCGCAATCGGACGGAATTCCCCGTATCCCGCGGCCGAGAATTTTGAAGGCTCCATCCCCGAGGAATCGATCACGAAGCGAACGACGCTGCCCGCGCGGCCGGTCGAAAGTTCCCAGTTGCTGGGGTATTGGGAGCTTTTGATGGGGCGGTTGTCCGTGTGGCCCTCGATATGGGCGTAGTTGATCAGTTCTTCGTATTCCTTGAGAATCAGGGCAATGTTTTCCAGAACCGGCTTTACTTCGTTTTTGATCGTCGCTTTCCCCGTATCAAAAAGGATGGAATCGACGATCCGCAGATTGATTTTGTTGATCCCCTGCTTGGTTACGCTGATTTTCCCCTCCATGCCGGCGTCGGCAATTTGGGCCTTCAGTTCTTTGATCAGCTGATCGGTTTTCGAATCGTCAATTTCGGCGCTGAGGACGCCGGGATCATCGGTAACGGTGCTGTAGGTGTCCCCGGCGTCGTATTCGATGGCCCCGGTGCCGCCGTCAAGCGTGCTCAGATTTTCAGAAGCCGAGGTTCCGGGCGTGCCCTGGGTGAGCAGCGCCAGGGAAAAGAGGATCACGAACACGGCGAGAAGGTCCGTGATCAGATCGCTGTAGCTGGCCAGCCAGCCTTCGCCCTCTTCCTCTTCTTCATCTTCGTAATCGCGCCTCAGCATGGGTTAAGCCCTCCTTCGATTCGCCCGGCTCTTCTGATACTCGACGATCTTTCCGCCGGAATACTCTTCCTCCATCTTGTTCTGTTTGGACCTCGGGACCTTTGCCGCCTCTTTATACGCCAGATAGGCCAGCAGCTCCTCCCTGATCCGGCGCGTGTTCTTGCCGTCCTGAATGGCCAGGATCCCTTCCAGCAGCATTTCATGCCGGGTTTTTTCCTGGGCGGTTTTGTTCTTCAGTTTTTTTGCCATGGGGGCAAAAATGACATAGGCCAGAAAACCGCCGTAAAACGAAGAAACCAGCTCGATCGCCATCAAGGGCCCCAGCTTGTCGGGATCGCGCATATTGACCAGCATCGGGATCAGGCCGACATAGGTGCCGACCAGCCCGAGGGAGGGCGCCAGGGTCGCGATCATATTCACCATCGAAGCCCCGGTGCGGTGCCTTCTCTGCGCGTGGTAAATATCGCTCATCATGGTCGCTTCCAGGTCCTCTCTGCTGGCGCCGTCGACCAGCAGGGTCAAACCCTTTTTTAAAAAGGGATCTTCACAGTTTTCGATATATTCATCGATCGCAAGAAGACCTTCTCTTCTTGCGGTATCGCTCAGATCCGCAATGGTTTCGATGTCCGCCAGGACGTCGTAATTGTCCTGGGTGAAAGCCTGCTTCATCACCGCGCCGAGGTTTTTCAGGTCCTTGCCGGAAAAAGACATAATGAGGGCAAACGCCGTTCCGCCGACAATGATGAGGAGCGAGGGAATGTTGACGAAAAGGCCCAGATTCCCGCCCTCGACAATTGCCAGAGCAACGCACGCAATGCCGCCCACCACGCCGACGAGCGTCGTCACTGCAAACTTTTTCATGCTTTATCCACCCGTTTATCCAGAATACCGAATCCATCAAACAGTTGACCGGCTGATTCAAAAAACGTGGCCGGTTGTGATTTCCCCGCAGGATACAATTGCTAATATATTTTATCGGAAGATTCGATCGTCCGCTTTAGCCGGCGTCCATACAAAATCCCGGCGGGGGCGGCAAGGTTCAGACTGCCGAAAAGCCCTGCTTGGGGGTTTTTGGAACCAAAGCCCCCGGGTTTCAATCAAAACCGGCGACACGGGCGGCAATCGCGGATCCCGGCCTCATCATGGAATGATGCCGGCCCCTTGCGCAAGGCGAAAAACCAACCGGCAAAAAAAGGCCCGCGGCCGCTTTGGCGCCCCGAAAGTTGTCCTTCTTTTTTTGTATATTTGAAACCCCGTGCTCATACGATTGGTAACAGGAGGTGAGGGCATGGCCGAAACGGCAAAACTGCCGGATTTGTTTGAAGCCCTGCTGGGAGAACTCACCGCCGGCGAAAGAGGAACGCTCGAAGAGCTGCGGGTGCGGATCAACGCGCCGGTCCAGGCTCTCGGCCGGGGATGGGAACGGCGCTTCGGCCCCATTGCGGACAGATCGCTCTGCGAAAAACTGCTTTCACAGCTGTGCGGCCATTCGCTGTACGCCGCCGAGCAGGAGTTGAAAAACGGCTATTTCACCCTTTCCGGCGGATACAGGGCGGGCTTTTGCGGCAGGGCGGTGGTGGCGGAGGGCAGACTTTTGCGCATCGCGGAACCGACGTTTTTCTGCCTGCGCATCCCAAGGGAGGTCAAAGGCGCGGCAAGGGAGGTTCTGCCCCTTGTCTACGGGAAATCCACGCTGCTGATCTCTCCCCCCGGCTGCGGCAAAACCACCCTTTTGCGGGATCTTGCCCGCTGCATGTCCTGCGGGGAGGGGGTAACGCCCGTCAACGTCTGCATCGCGGACGAGCGTTCCGAACTGGCGGGGTGCTCGCTGGGGATTCCGGCGCTGGACGTGGGCGAGCGGACGGACGTGATCGACGGCTGCCCCAAGGCGGAGGCGATCACCCTGCTTCTTCGGGCGATGTCTCCCGGCGCGGTGTTCACGGACGAGATCGGCAAAACGGAGGACGCGGAAGCGATCCTGGACTGCGCGAAGGCCGGGGTGGCGGTATACGCCAGCGCCCACGGGGATTCCCCGCAAAGCGTGCAGAAAAGGCCGGTGCTGAAAAAGCTTTACGAGGAGGGCGCCTTCAAGCGATACGTGCTGCTTTCCAAAAGGAACGGCCCGGGGACCGTCGAAGGCGTTTGGAACGAATTTCTGGAACCCGCAGAGGATGAAAATGAGAGCAGTTTCCATGGCGCTGGCGTTCTGCCTGTGCGTGATCGCGGGCATGAGGTCCGCCAGAAAACTCTATTCGCGGTGCGCAGAGCTGACTGAGCTTCGCGCGGGGCTGAGGGCCCTTCGAACGGAGATCACCTTTTGCGGTTCGCCCTTGTCCGCCGCGGTTTTGAGGGTTCCCGCCAAAGGGGTGTTTTGCGACTTCGCGAAGGAGCTGCAAACCGCAAAGGAGCCGGCGGCGGCCTGGCAAAGGGCCGAAAGGACTCTTTTGGCCGAAGAGCCGGAAAGGCAGGCGCTCAGACGGTTTTTCGCCTCCCTGGGCAAAGGGGATATGGCGTCTTTGCAAAGGGAGTTCGAAAGGATCGATCTCGCTCTGTCCGCCGCCATCGGGGAATCCGAAAAGCGGGCGAAAAACGGGGGAAAGCTCCGCTCGACGCTGGGCGTGCTGACCGGAGTTGCGGCAGTCATACTGATGATTTGAAATGAGGGTCTGAATGGGAGTAGAGCTGATTTTCAGAATAGCCGGCATCGGCCTGGTGGTGGCGATCATCGTCACCGTGCTCAAGCAGAGCGGAAGGGACGAAGTCGCGACCCTCGTCGCGCTGACCGGACTCATCATCGTGCTGATACTTGTGATAGACGAACTGGTGACGCTTTTCGACAGCGTGCGCAAGCTCTTCTCGCTGTACTGATGACGGAGATACAAAAGTGGATGTGATGAAATTCGCCGTGCTCGGCGTGGCGGCCGCGATTCTCGCGCTGGTGGTCAAAAACCAAAGGCCGGAACTCGCCCTGGTGCTTTCCCTTGCCGCCGGGGGGCTGCTGATCATGCTGTGCCTGGGACAGCTTCAGACCATCGTGGGTTTTGTCAGGGAACTTTCCGGCAAATACGGCATCGGCGAAGGTTATATCGGCATCGCGGTCAAGGTTACGGGGATCGCCGTCTTAGCCGATCTTGCCGTCCAGCTCTGCAAGGACGCGGGGGAATCCGCCATCGCCTCGAAGGTGGAGCTTGGCGGAAAAGCGGCGATGATCGTGATCGCCCTGCCGGTGATCGAATCGCTGCTTTCGATCGTATCCGGGCTGATTCGGTGAAAAGGGCGGTCTTTGCCGCCGCTGTGCTGATCCTTGCGCTGCTGGTGCCCGCGGCGGCCGCCGGGGAATCGACCGTGGGGGAGATGATCGACGGCGAGCTGAAGGATCTCGAGGTCGGCGGGCTGGACGAGGCTTACAAAGGATTGCCGGATTCGGTCAGGTCCATCTTCGGGGGCGGGGATTTTCTCGGCCTGGTGGGCAGCCTCGCAAAAGGGGAGCCCGCAAACGCCGAAGGGGTGTTTTCCGGCTTTTTGTCCCTGCTGGGCGAAAAGCTGAAAAGCAGGCTCGCCCTGGTGACCGCCCTTTTTGCCCTCGCCGCCCTGTGCGGCATCGCGGCGGAAATGCGGCGGGGCACGTCGGGCGGGGCGGGGGAAATCGCCGGGCTGGTGTGCTATGCCATCGCGGTGATCGTGGCGGTATACGCTTTTTCAGACGCTGTGGCCGCCGCGAGGGAAGCGGCGGCGGGCGCCCAGCGGATCATGGAGATCGCCTTCCCGATTCTTTTGACGCTGCTGACCGCGGCCGGGGCCACGGCCTCCGCCGGGCTGTTTTCCCCGGCGACGGCGCTGCTCACCACCGGGGTGACCTCGATTTTCACAAAAATACTGCTTCCCGCCGTGCTTGCCATGGGGGTCTGCGCGATCATCGGCAACCTTTCGGAGCAGCGGCCGCTGGATAAGCTCACCGGCCTGTTCAAATCCACGATCAAGTGGACCCTGGGCATTTTGTCCACGCTGTACGTCGGGTATCTGGGCGTGATGGGCATCGCGGCAAAAAGCGCGGACGGCCTGTCCGTCCGGGCGGTGCGCTACGCGGCAGACAAGCTTATCCCCATGATCGGCTCGCTGGTTTCGGGCAGTGTGGATACGCTGCTGGCCTGCTCGCTGCTGGTGAAAAACGCCCTGGGCGCGGGGGCGGTGCTGCTGGTGGCCGGAGTGCTCGTCTCGCCTCTCTTGGACATCATGACGCTGCAGATCGCGTTTCGGATTTCCGCGGCGATCATGGAGCCCGTGGCGGATTCGCGGCTGACCAAGGGGATCTCCGCCCTGGCGGACGTGCTGGGCTATCTGTTCGCGATCCTTGCGGGGATCGGAGTGATGTTCGCGCTGACCGTCGGCCTGATCGCCGCGGCGGGAAACACGCTGATTTGAGGGCAATATGGAGGACTGGCTTTTGACGCTTACCGGCGCGGCGGTGATGGTGGCGCTGCTTTCGGCGGTCGCCGGGGACAGCGGCTCGGGCAAGGCCGCAAGGCTGGTGCTCGGGCTGGTGTTCCTGGGGGTCGTGCTGGCGTCCACCGCCAAGCTGTTGGGAGGTATGGGTTGAAAAAGGGCGAAGGGGTAAAAAAATTCGCGGATCACCTGAGGACGCATCCCGGGCTGGAACTGACGTTTTATCTGGTTCTGGCCGGTCTCGCGGTCGCATTATTTTTGATAAGCGGCAATTCGGGGAAAAAGGAGGCACAGAGTGAAACAACGGCGAAACCGGCTTTTGCGGAATCGGGCAGCCTGGAAGAAAAGTTGTGCTACGCGCTTTCCGCGATCAAGGGCGTGGGGGACGTCCGGGTGCTGATCTCCTATGACACCAGCGAGGAGATCGTTCCCGCCATGACTATTGACGAACAGCAGAGCGATTCCTCCTCCAGCCGGAGCGAGGAACCGGTCACGGTGGGCGCCGGCGGCGACGAGCAGGCGATGGTGCTGATGGTCCGCTCCGCCACCGTGCGGGGGGCGATCATCATCGCAGAAGGGGCGGAGGACGTCTCCGTCCGCATGGATCTGCTGCGCGCCGCCCAGGCGATATTGGACGTTCCGTCCTCAAAAATAGAAGTGTTCCCGATGGGCTCGGGGGAAGGGGGCTAATATGAAAAAACCGGTGGAAATCATCAGGGGCAAAAGCAGGGAGAAAAAAGCCGAAAGAACCGCAGGACCGAGGATAAAGCTGGACAAAAAGCGCATTCTTACAATAGGGGGCTGCGTTTTGCTGATCGCCATCGCGGTCTGGGCGAACATGACGCTTTCCAGCAACGCGGCCGGCAAGCTGAAGGAAGCCCAGGCGACGCCCGGTTTCGACGGCGACGCCGCCATCGAGGACACCGCCGCGGAAGGCGGCACAGAGGCCGGGGCGGAGGGCGATTATTTCGCGGTTTTCAAGGCGAACCGGGACGCCACGAGGGAAAAAGAGCTTCAATACCTCAGCGAAATGATCGCGGATGAGAATACGGACAGCGAAAAATCTGCGGCCGCCCAGGATCAAAAGCTGGCGCTGATCGACGCGATGGAAAAGGAAATGATCATCGAGGGCCTGCTGGCCGCCAAGGGCTTCACCGGCGTCGCGGTGACGGTGAAGCCGGGCTCGGTAAACATCGTGGTGGACCGGGAGAGCCTTTCGGATACGGAAGTCGCCCAGATCCTCGACATCGCGGTCAGCGAAACCGGCGAGCCCGCGGGGAACGTAAAGATCCTGAAAAAACTGGGCTGACGCCCTGGGCACCGCAAAAGCCATGCCGCGTCAAAGCGGCGAACGGGCCGCTTCTTCGGTTTGTTTTTCGCTTCGCGCAAGGTCGCCGGCGAAGCCGGCGGCAATCCTCGACGAGGCGCCGAATCCGCGATTTTTGCTCATGCCGCCAGTTTTGATTCAAGCTCAGGGGCTTCGGCCCCTGAAGCCCCCGGGACGGGGTTTTCGGCAGCCCGCCCATCAGGGCGGATTTGGACTGGCTCCCTGCCAAAAAGTAAATTTTTCGCGGCACACTATTTAACTTTTGAAAAATCTGGTATACTGACAGCATGGTGGGGAATGCTAGCCCTTCCCCGCGGCTTTTTGAAAAATAAAATTCGGAGGTTATATACATGAGCGAAGAAGTCAATGTTCCCGTTGAAACCGTTGCGCAGGAGACCAAGGGCGGAAAAGTCACTTTCGCCAGCGAGGTGATAGCCATCATTGCGAGCCTGGCCGCCGGCGAGGTCAAGGGCATAGCTTCCATGAGCGGCAGCACCTTCGAAGGCATAACCGAAAAACTGGGCCGCAAGAGCTATACCAAGGGCGTCAAGGTCGAAGTCGGCAACGAGGAAGCCGCGGTGGACCTTTTCGTCATCGTGCGGTACGGGTTCAAGATCCACGACGTTTGCGTCGACATCCAGAACGCCGTCAAGAACGCGATCGAGACCATGACCGGCCTTCGGGTGGTCGAGGTCAACGTCAACGTCACCGGCATCCAGCTCGAAAAAGAGCCGAAGGAAGAGCCCGCCCCCGTCAAGGAGGAAGAGCCCCCCCGCGTTCGCTGAGCAAAATTCCGCCGGGCAGATCCGCACCTTTACAACCGACCCGTCACCTTCAGTAGGCTGCCCGCCGTGTAAGATCGACAGTACGGGCGGCCTGCAGTTATTATAAACCATACCTTTTTGCAGCAAACGCCATCATACGGAGGAAAAGACCATGAAGCTCAAGCCCTTCGACAGATTCACAAACGTGATCCTGATCCTCGGCATCATCGCCCTTTGCGGGCTTTGCTGCGGCATTGCCTGGGGAATTTTGGACCCGAGGGTTTTCTCGTGGTTCGCAAACGCGCTGACTTCCGGCGTTTTGGCCGCCATCATCACCACCGCCGCGGCGCTTCTGATCGCTTTTGTGTGCGTGCGGATCCTGTTTGTCCGCAAGCGGAGCAAAATTGCGGAATCCGCGCCCAAAGCGCCGGGGATCCTGGTCCGCAGGGGCGAAAACGGCGCGGTGTTCCTTTCCCTTCCCGCGTTGGAGGAAATCGTTCTGCGCAACGTCCGGTCGAACACCCGGGTCCGGGACTGCCGCTGCGAGCTGCTCCCCGGCGAAACGGGCGTCAGCGTGCGCATCAGCGCCAGCCTCGCGCCGGACGCGAATATTCCAGAAGTTACGGCCGCCGTGCAGGACACTGTAAAAACGAACGTCGAGGAGATGTGCGGCGTCAGCGTTCCCGAGGTACAGTTCGTTGTGGAACGGGCGGACGCGGCCGTGAACCTGCCCCTTCCCGACCCGAAAGCCCGCGTCCAGTAAGGAGGATGCCTTCTTGAAAGAGAGAATATCGGAATTTTTCAAAGCTCACCCCTTTGCGGTTATCGGCTGCGCGGCGGGCATCCTTGCCGCTGTGTTCATGATGCTGGCGGGGTTTTGGGGCACGCTGCTCATTTTCCTTCTGGGCGGATTCGGTTTCTGGCTGGGCACTTCCAAGGACAAGGGAAGGGATATTCCGGAGAGCCTGTACCGCTTCGCAAAAAGGCTGAAAGATATCTTCAGCGCGCTTTTTAGCCGCTGATTGCAAGAGAACGGAGGAAACACGACCAATGAGCAGAAGAATCGCCCGGGAGATCGCAATGAAGCTCGCTTTCGCCCATCTTCTGGGCGGGGGCGGCGATTACGGCGGGCTTTCGAAGCTTTCCGGGTATGACGCCGAACCGACTGTGGACGATATGAATTTCGCGCTGGCCGTCGTCGCCGGCGTCGAGCAAACAAAGGACGAGCTGGACCACTATATCGGCGAATGCTCCCACGGCTGGAGCGTGGAGCGCATGCCGGGGGTGGACCTTTGCATATTGCGCATCGCGGCCTATGAGATGCTTTACAAAAACACCAGCGCCGGCGTGGCGATCAACGAAGCCGTCGAGCTCGCCAAGCAGTTCGGCGGCGACCGTTCGCCGAATTTCGTCAACGGGGTGCTGGGCGGCGTTGCCCGGGCCTTCGAAAAGGGCCTGATCGTGCCCGCGGGGGTGGAAATTCAGGCCGAGCCCGCGGGGGGGAAAATTCAGGCGGAGCCCGCGGGGGTGGAAATCCAGGCGGAGCCCGCGGGGGACTAGCATGGCCGGAACCTCCGTTCGCGTGTTGACCGTTACCCAGCTCAACGATTACGTCGGCGGGATGCTTTCCCACGATCCGCTTCTCAGGAACATCCGGCTGTCCGGCGAGGTTTCGAATTTCCGCGTCACCGCCTCCGGCCACGCCTATTTCGCGCTGAAGGACGAGCAGAGCCTCATCCGCTGCGTGATGTTCAGGGGCGATCTTTTGGGGGCGGCCAGCCTTCCGGAGGACGGCGCGGCCGTTGTGGCCGGCGGCTGCGTCTCCCTGTATTCCAGGGACGGGCAATACCAGTTTTACGTAAAAACAATGGAGCTCGCCGGCGCGGGGGAGCTTTTTTTGCGTTTCGAACGCACCAAAAAGCGGCTGGAAGCCCTGGGGTGGTTTGACCCTGCGGCAAAGAAAGCCCTTCCCAGGGTCCCCCAAACGGTGGGGGTGGTGACCTCCGCCACCGGCGCGGTGCTGCACGATATCCACAACGTCGCCAAAAGGCGGTTCCCGGGGTGCGACATCCTGCTCGCCCCGGCTGCGGTCCAGGGGAGCGAAGCGCCGGCGGAACTCGCGGCCGCGATCGCCGCCCTTGATTCGATCGGCGTTTCGGTGATTATCGTCGCCCGGGGCGGCGGCTCGATAGAGGATTTGCAGGCCTTTAACGATGAAACCGTCGCCGCGGCGATCCATCATTGCAAAGCGCCCGTAGTTTCCGCCGTGGGCCACGAAACGGATTTCACCATCGCGGATTTTGTGGCGGACGTTCGCGCCCCCACCCCTTCCGCCGCGGCGGAGCTGGTCTGGCCCATGCTTTCCGAGCGGCTGGACGAGCTGTTTACCCCTATTTTCCGCATGGAACGGGCGGTTGCCGGCGCGCTTGCGCAAAAGCGTTCCGCGCTTTCCGAAGCGTATTCCGCCCTTTTACCGAACCACCCGATCCGCGGCGTGGAAAGGGACCTGCAAACGCTGGACAATCTTGCCGCCCGCATGATCGCCGCGGTGAAAAACCAGGAAAAGTTCTTTCGATCGGCGCTCGCGGAATGCGCCGCCAGGCTGGACGCCGCCAGCCCCCTTTCCACGCTGAAACGGGGGTACGCCTATATCGAATCCGGGGGCAGGGTGGTGGTTTTTGCCGCGGAGCTTTCCCCCGGAACGGAGATTTCGCTCACGTTTGCCGACGGCAGGGCAGCAGCCAGGGTGACCGCCCTGGAACCCAAACAGGAGGAACGCAGATGACGGAAAACTACGAAGCCGCCTTGGCCAGGCTTCAGGAAATCGCGCAGAAGCTTGAGCAGGGCGGACTCTCCCTTGAGGAATCCCTCAAGCTTTTTGAAGAGGGCGTGGCCCTTTATTCAAGCTGCGCAAAGGCCCTGACCTCCGCCGAAGGGAGGCTGCGCGCCCTTTCAAGGCAGGCCGGCCTTTCCATGGACGGCGGCGGAGAGCCGGAGGATGAAGAATGAGCTTCGAGGAAACCCGCCGGCGCTACGCCGCCGCGGTGGACGGCGCGCTGAACGCATATCTGAGGGATGGCCGGATCCACCCGCGGCTTGCCGAAGCGATGGCGTACAGCGTGACGGCCGGGGGCAAGCGCCTTCGGCCCAGCCTGCTGCTGGCCGCCTGCGAGCTGGCCGGGGGCGCGGTCGAAGCCGCTCTGCCCTTTGCCGCCGCGGTGGAGATGATCCACACTTATTCCCTGATCCACGACGATCTTCCCGCCATGGACGACGACTGTCTCCGCCGGGGAAAGCCCACCAATCACGTGGTTTTCGGCGAGGGCATGGCCGTGCTGGCCGGGGACGGCCTGCTGAATTACGCCATGCAGGTCATGCTTTTTGCCGCGCTGGGGGACGAATCAAAAAAAGCCCTCCGGGCGGCGGCAGAGATCGCCGAGCGCGCGGGCGTGTGGGGGATGATCGCGGGCCAGGCGGAAGACCTTTCGGCACAAGGCCAAAAGCCGGACGGAAAAGCCCTGTATTACATCCACGCCCGCAAAACGGCGGATATGCTCCTTGCTTCTTTGCGTTCGGGCGGGATCCTCGGCGGGGCGGACGAGGGGCTGATGCGCGCCCTGACGGCATACGGAGAAAAACTGGGCCTCGCCTTCCAGATCCAGGACGACCTGCTGGACCTTTTCGGGACCGCCGCTTCCCTGGGCAAGTCCGCCGGCAAGGACGAACAGAAAAGCAAGCTGACCTTCCCGGCGGTTTTCGGCGCGGAACGCTCAAAAAAGATGCAGGAGCAATATTGCCGGGAAGCCGCGGAAGCGCTTGCCGGCTATGACGCGCCCTTTTTGGCCGAGATGGCAAGAAGGCTTGCCAAACGAGAAAGCTGAAACCGGAGATTCGATTTGAACAGACTCGCCGATATGACCCCGGAAAAGCTCAAGAAGCTTTCCGTGGAAGAGATCAACGCCCTTTGCGCCCGGATCCGCACAAGGCTGATCGACACCGTGACCGAAAACGGCGGCCACCTTGCGTCCAACCTCGGCATTGTGGAGCTGACGGTGGCGCTTCACCGGGCCTTTGACAGCCCGAGGGACAAAATCATCTGGGACGTCGGGCATCAGAGCTACGTCCACAAGCTGCTTACCGGCAGGGAGCGGCGGTTCGACACCATCCGCAAAAAAGGCGGCCTTTCGGGCTTCCCCAAGCGGGAGGAAAGCGTGCACGACGCCTTCGGCGCGGGCCACAGCAGCACTTCGGTTTCCGCAGGCTTAGGCATGGCCCACGCCAGGGACCTTGCGGGGGAGGATTACTGCGTCGTCGCGGTGATCGGGGACGGCGCGCTGACCGGCGGCATGGCGTACGAGGCGATCAACGACGCGGGCAGGCACAAAAGCCCGCTGATCGTCGTGCTGAACGACAACGGCATGTCCATCGCCAGAAACGTGGGGGCCCTGCAGGCTTCGCTCACGCGGCTGCGCACCAAAAAGGGCTATCTGGTGCTGAAAAAGAACATTTCCCGGCGCTGGCCAAGGCTGAAAGCCTGGTTGGTCCGGCGCAGGGCGCGGCTGAAGCACATGCTGCTGCCCCCGACCTCGACCTTTTTTGAGGAGCTGGGCTTCAAATACCTCGGCCCCATCAACGGGCACGATGTTCCCGAGCTGGAGCGGGTGTTCGAACGGGCCAAGCGCTTCGAGGGCCCGGTGCTGATCCACGTCGTGACGACAAAGGGCAAGGGCTATTCCCTTGCGGAACAGAATCCGGAGGGCTTCCACGGCATCGCCCCGTTCTTCCTGGAATCCGCCCAAAGCCGGAATCATGAAAAGAGCAACAGCGCGGTTTTTGGGGAAACCCTTTGCGCTTTGGCGGAAAAGGACGAGCGGATCGTCGCCGTCACCGCCGCCATGCCCGCGGGGACCGGGCTTTCCGGCTTTTCGGAAAGGTTCCCGAAGCGCTTTTTCGACGTCGGGATCGCCGAGCAGCACGCCGTGACCCTTTGCGCCGGCATGGCCGCGAACGGCTTAAAGCCGGCGTTCGCCGTTTATTCGAGCTTTATGCAGCGGGCCTTCGACCAGCTCGTGCACGACGTTTGCATCCAGAAGCTGCCCGTGGTGTTCGCCATCGACCGCTCCGGTCCCGTGGGGGAAGACGGGCCCACCCACCACGGCGCGTATGATATCGGCTTCCTCACCCTGGCGCCCGGCCTCGTGGTCTGTTCCCCCGCGACCCAGGGCGAGCTTGCCGCCATGCTGCGGCTCGCTTTTCGGCTGGAACGGCCCGTCGCCATCCGGTACGGCCGGGGCGCCCTGCCCGCCGGGGCGGATTGCGCCCTGCCCTTCGGCAAGTGGGAGCCGATCCGCCCCGTCCAAAAGCTCACCGTCGTCGCCACCGGCCGGATGGTGGGTGCGGCGGTCGAAGCCGTGGACGAGCTTGCGCGGGGGGGCGTCCCCTGCGGGCTTTATAACGCGCGGTTTTTAAAGCCGATGGACGGCGGGGCGATCGAGGCCCTACGTTCCTGCGAAGCGGTGGTGACCATCGAGGACGGCGTCAAAGAAGGCGGCCTTGGGGAGCACCTGGCGGCCGCGCTGCCGGGAATTCCGGTAACGATCCTTGCCCTGCCGGAGGAACCGCTTCCCGCCGGAACGATGGAGGAGCTGATGAAGCTCGCCGGGCTGGACAAAGAGGGGATCGCGCAAAGCATCAAAACAGCCGCGGGGAGCATCAAATGAGCAGGGAAAGACTGGATGCCGCGATGGTGGCGCGGGGGCTTTCAACGGGCAGGGAGCAGGCCAAGCGAAGCGTGATGTCCGGCCTGGTATACGTCAACGGCCAAAAGGCTTCGAAGGCCTCCCAAACGGTGGCGGAATCGGACGAGATCACCGTCAAAGGCAGCGCGCTGCCCTTTGTCAGCCGGGGCGGGCTGAAGCTCCAGCGGGCGATGGAGGTTTTTTCCATCGACGTCGCCGGCAAAACCTGCCTGGACATCGGTGCTTCCACCGGCGGATTCACGGACTGCCTGCTTTCTTGCGGGGCGAAAAAGGTCTGCGCCATAGACGTCGGCTACGGCCAGCTGGACTGGAAGCTGCGGCAGGACGGGCGCGTCGCCGTCATGGAGCGGACGAACGCCCGGAACATAGAGCCTTCGTGGTTTGAAGAGCCCGCGGATTTCGCCTGCATGGACGTTTCCTTTATCTCCATCAAGCTGATTCTGCCCGCGCTTTTCCCATGCCTAAGGGAAGGCGCCCAGGTCGTGGCCCTGATCAAGCCCCAGTTTGAGGCGGGAAGGGAAAAAGTGGGCAAAAAGGGCGTCGTGAGGGACGAAGCGGTGCACAAAGAGGTCCTGCTTTCCATCATGGACTTTGCGCGCACAGCCGGGTATTCGGTTTTGGGGCTGGACCATTCGCCCATCAAAGGGCCGGAAGGGAACGTCGAATTCCTGATCCGCCTGCTGGCAAAAAGCAGCCAAGGCCTGGATGCGGCAAAGGACGTTGAGACAGCCCAAAAAGTTCTGGAACAGACAAGGGCTTTTTTTGAGAATCGGCCGGAATAACCGGCAAAAGCGGATCTTGATGCGTCATTGCAAAAAACGCGGGCGAAAGCCGTTTCAAGGCGTCAAAGCGGCCTGCGGACCGCTTCACCGATGGACTTTTCGCTAACGCGCAAGAAGATTTCGGCCACTGGCGGCCGAAATAGTACGGCAAGCGCAGGGGCTGCGGCCCCTGAAACCCCGGGATAGGGTTTTTCGACGGTCTGACGCGGGCGAGAGCCCGTTTTTTTGATCCTGTTTTGCATAAAAATGCTGAATAAGCTTTGTATATACCAGACTTTTCGTGTATAATGGTAATGAAAATACAGCGGAGGGATTGTCTATGCGAAAAATCGGGTTCTACGCCAACCCGGGGAAGCCAAAGGCCCTTGCCATCGCGGAAAAGATGGCGGCCGAAGCCGGCGAACGGGGGGCCGCCGCCTTTTTCCTGGGCGAAACGGCGAAGGCGCTCGGAAAAGCGGAGGCGGATGTTTCGGCGGTGGAGGGGATCGTTTCCATCGGGGGAGACGGCACCGTCCTTCGCGCCGCGGGCATGGCGGCGCCGGCCGCGATACCGGTGATCGGCGTCAACCTCGGCAGGCTGGGCTTTCTGAGCGAGGTCGAACCGGAGGAAACCGGCGAATGCCTGGATAAGCTGATCGCGGACGATTTCACCATCGAAAAGCGGATGATGCTCCGCGGCGTGCTGGACGGCCCAAAGCCCGGCTCCTGGCTCGCCCTGAACGATTTTGTGGTGTTCAAGGGCGACCCTTCGCGGCTGACGGAGATCGAGGTTTCGGTCAACGGCCAGATCGCGGACAGATACACCTGCGACGGCGTGGTCATCGCCACGGCGACGGGGTCCACCGCCTATTCCCTTTCCGCAGGCGGGCCGATCATGCTGCCCTCCGCCGGGGGAATCCTGATCACCCCTCTTTCGCCCCACAAGATCGGACCGCGCCCCACCCTGATCGGCGAAAACGACGAGGTCAGTGTCCGTACCTTCGGGAAAAACGGCTATTGCTCGATTTCCTGCGACGGAAAGAGCGGCTACCCCCAGTTCATTCCGGGTACTTCCCTCAAAGTCGCCAAAGCCGCGGAAACGACCCGGCTGATCCGCCTGAGGCCCTACAAGTTCTTTGACCTTTTAAAGCAAAAGCTTTATTGATTTACATCTTGCAACAAGGAGGAACCCATGAAAACCGCCAGACACGCCATGGTGCTCGACATCATCTCAAAACACAACATCGAAACCCAGGACGAATTGGCCGAATACCTCCGCCATAACGGCTTCGATGTGACCCAGGCCACCGTCTCAAGGGACATCAAGGAGCTGAGGCTCATCAAAGTCCTGGGCGAAGGGGGCAGCTATAAATACGCCACGGTGGACAAGGCGGAATCCGGCCTTGTGGACCGCTTTATGCGCATGTTTTCCCATTCGGTGATCAGCGTCGCCTCCACGGGAACGATGATCGTGCTGAAAACCCTTTCGGGGAGCGCCTCTGTAGCGGGGGAAGCCATCGATTCCCTGCGCTGGCCGGAGATCCTTGGCTCCATCGCGGGGGACAATACGATCTTCGTCGCCGTGCGCAGCGAGCAGGATGTTCCGCTGGTGGTGGAAAAGTTCCGGTCCATGATGAAATAACGGCCTTTTTGACGGTTTTGTTGCAGGAGGATAACACGCGCCGCAAAGCGGCAGACAGGGTGGCGTATTTTTATGCTTCGTTCGCTGCATATTGAGAATATCGCGCTCATCGACAGGCTGGATCTCGAGCTTTCCGAAGGACTGGTGGTGCTGACCGGCGAAACGGGCGCGGGCAAATCGATCCTCATCGATGCCGTGAACCTGCTGCTCGGCGGCAGGGCGGATAAAGACCTGATCAAATCCGGGGCGGAAAAAGCCGTTTCGGAAGGCCTTTTCGACCTTGACGATGGGGTTGCCGCGCAGATTTTGGAACTGGGCATCCCGGCGGAGGACGGCGAGCTGGTCCTTTCGCGGGAGCTTTCCCTCTCGGGGCGGAACACCTGCCGCATCAACGGCCGGATCGTGCCCCTTTCGACCCTTCGCGCCGTCGGCGCGGCTCTGGTGGATATCCACGGCCAGCATGACAATCAGGCGCTGCTCGACCCGGCGAAACACCTGGATTTTTTGGACGGCTACGCCGCAAAGGCGCTTTCGCCCATCAAGGAGGATGTGGCGAAAAGCTACGCGAACTGGCGGGAAGTCACCGAAGCCGTCAAGGCGGGGGCCGGCAGCGAGGCCGAACTCGCCCGGCGGGAGGATACGCTCCGCTTCCAGGTGGAGGAGATCGGCGCCGCCGCCCCGGTTTCCGGCGAGGAAGAGGCGCTGAACGAAGAAAGCAGGCTCCTTGGTAAGGCGGAGGACATTCGGTATTCCCTTTCCGCCGCCGTGGCGCTGCTCAACGGCGGGGACGAGGACGAGCGCGGCGCGCTGGCCCTTTTGCAGCTTTCCGCCGAACGGCTGGGGGAGATCGCGGGGATCTCCAAAAAATACGCGGACATCAAGGCGCGCCTGGACGAAGCCTGCTATGCCGTGGAGGACGCGACCATCGAGCTTCGCACCCTGCGGGAGGACGTTCCCGAAGACCGTTACAGGCTGGAGGAGGTAAACGCCCGGCTGGACAGGCTGTATCAGCTCAAGCGGAAATACGGCAGCACCGTCGGCGAGGTCATTGCGTACAGGGAAAAAGCCGAAAAAGAATTGCTGGAGATGGAAGACAAGCGCGCCTTTCTAGAAAAAGGCGAGGCGGAGATTGCAAGGCTGAAAAAAGCGCTTTACGAAAACAGCAAAAAACTTTCCGACGCAAGGCGCAAGGCGGCAAAGGAGCTTTCCTCCGCCGTATTGGCGGAAATGGCCCAGCTGGGAATGGAAAAAGCGGAATTTGAGATCAAGTTTGCAGAGCTTTCGGACATCGAACGCGCCCGTTTTTGTGAAAACGGGATGGACAGCGCCGAAATGCTGCTCTCCACGAACCCGGGCGAGCCCGTAAGACCGCTGCACAAGGTCGCCTCCGGCGGCGAGCTTTCCCGGATCATGCTGGCCTTCAAATCCATCGAATGCGGCGTGTTCGACCGCTCCTGCATGATCTTTGACGAGATCGACACCGGCGTTTCGGGCAGGATCTCCACCGTCGTCGGGCAGAAGATGCGGGCGATTTCCAAAGGGCGGCAGGTGCTGTGCGTAACCCATTCCGCCCAGATCGCGGCCATGGCGAAAAGCCATCTGCTTATCGAAAAAACGGAAAAAAACGGCAGAACGCTGACCTCTGTCCGCAAACTTTCAATGGAAGAAAGAGAACTGGAACTCGCGCGCATCATCAGCGGCGCGCACCCGGGAAAATCGGCCCTCGCCCACGCAAAAGAATTGCTGAAAACAGCGGGGCGTTAATCCTTGCCAACATAAATCTTCGCAGCCTTCGGAAAACTAGTGCTTGTTGGCGCAAGCGCCGGCAATCAGTTTTTCGGGGGTTGCTGTTTTGAAAAAGAAGTATTTTGCCGCGCGCTTCGCGGCTTTTATCTCGCTTTGCCTGGTTCTTGCGCTGGGCTATTTTTCACCCGCGGTCCGCGCGGTTGTTACGCTTCCGAATACCATCTACATAGGCGCCGGCGGCGAAAGGGTGCTTTTAGGCCTGGATCAGGGAAACATTACCATCAGCGGCGGGGCGGCCCAGGTGCGCCAAAGCGGCGACGAAACCCTGCAAGAAGCCGCCGGCGTTCGGGTGGAAAGCCTGCGGGAGGGAAGCTCCACCGCCACCCTTTCGATACTCGGCGTGCCCGTGCGCTCAATCGAGCTGCGCGTCGCGGGGGAATACACCCTCATTCCCGGCGGCCAGGCCGTGGGCATCCGCCTGTTTATGCGCGGCGTGCTGGTGGTGGGGGTATCCAACGTCAGTTCCGCCGCGGGCGAAATCCAAAGCCCGGCAAAGGCCGCGGGCCTTTCCCCCGGCGACATCATCCTCGAGGTCGACGGCACTGAGGTGCAGGATTCCAATCACCTGGGCGATCTCGTCTCCGCTTCGGAAGGGGACGTTCTGCTGACGGTGGAGCGGAACGGGCGCAGCCATACGGTGTCCGTCAGGCCGCAAACCGACGCGGCGGACGGCCAGAAGAAGCTGGGGATCTGGGCCAGGGACAGCACGGCCGGCGTGGGGACCATCACCTATTACGATCCGTCGAACTATTCCTTCGGCGCCCTGGGCCACCCGATCACCGACGTGGACACCGGCGGCCTGCTTTCCGTCAAACAGGGCGAGATCGTGGACGCCGAGATCGTGGGCATCGTCAAGGGCGAGCGGGGAACGCCCGGCGAGCTGAAGGGGATGTTTTCCTCCAGCCAGGGCAAGGGCCGGATCAACGTAAACACGGATTACGGCGTTTTCGGTTTCACCAGCGCGATACCGATCAACCCCATCTATCCAAACGGGGTGGAAATCGGCGCGAGAACAGAGGTGAAAACGGGGGAAGCCTTCATCCTTTCGACCATAGACGGCACGGGAATCAAAGCCTATTCCTGCAACGTGGTCAGGATCAACACCCAAAACAGCCCCGGCGCCAGGGGCATGGTGGTAGAGATCACGGACGCCGGCCTGCTGCAAAAAACCGGGGGGATCGTCCAGGGCATGAGCGGCAGCCCCATCATTCAAAACGGCAAAATCATCGGGGCGGTCACCCATGTATTCGTCAACGATCCGACGAAGGGCTACGCCATGTATATCGAATGGATGATCCAGAACACCGAGAACGCTGCAGCTGCCGCCTGATTGGACACGTAAATATTACCGATAAAAGTGTTTAACCAATTGTACGTTTTTAAGAAGGAAATTCGCCAAAGACAAAGAAATTACTATTGAATGGTGTATTTTGGATTTTTTTTCTGTTTTAATGGTTGATTGAGCGGCGGAGTGTATCATGAATAACAAAATTAAAGTTCTGCTTTCTGAAAGTTGTGATTTTCATAGTTCCAGCGCGCTTGTGGAAGCTTTCATGAAAAACGAGAGTGTCGAGGTCGTCGGGAACCTGCACGACGGGCGGGATATCGTCGATCGCCTTGAGCGCGGGGATGTCGACCTGCTGATTCTCGAACTGGTCCTTCCGAATATGGACGGGCTGGAGGTTCTTCGCTCCATCCAGCGCATGCGGCTGCGCAGACGGCCGGTTATCGTCGTTTGCTCGGCGATCAGCGTCGAGCGGATCATCGACGAGGCGATCGCCCTGGGCGCCTCCTATTACCTGCCGAGGCACGCGTCCGCCCCCTGGTGCGCAAGGCGCGCGGTGGAGCTTTACCACATCATCGCCGCGAGCGAGATCGTGGTGGCCGGAAGAAGGGTGGACGCGGATCTTGTCCGGATGCGCATCACCGAGCTTTTGCGGCACATGGGCGTGCCTCCGCACCTCAAGGGCTACGGCTACATCAAGTCGGCCCTGTATTCGACGGTGCGGGACCCCGGCCTGCTGAACGCGACGACCACCGAGCTTTATCCCATGATCGCCAAACAGAACGACACCGTGCCCGGCCTGGTGGAGCGCATGATGCGCCACACCATCGAAACGACCTGGAACCGCGGGGACATTGACTGCATCATCGACCTTTTCGGCTATACGGTCAGCAACGAGCGAAGCAGGCCGACCAATACCGAGTTTTTGGCAAGATTGACGGACGATCTGCTGATGCGGCTTTAAGCGCGGCAAAGCGGGCCGGCCCGAAACCGGTTTTGCGGACGGGTTCGCGGCATGCGGTCTGAAAATTCCCCAAATAGGCGGGGGCGCCTTTTTTGCGGCGCGAACCGCTTTTTCGATCAAAGATCCGCCCGAAAAACCGCCAAACCCCCGGATCCCATCACCCAGGCGCATACAAAAAAGCCGCGCCCCATATGATGTACTATGTACAAACAGGGGGTGCGGCATTTGAATACGCCATCGCACGGCCTTTCCGTCAGGCGGCGGAAGAATTCGGCCCTTGCCGAACATTTGAATGCGAACGGCAGGGCGTATGTTTCCGGGATGCTGCCGGTGCTGATCGGGTTTGCGTCCGGGTGGGCGGCGGTGCTGGCCGCCGGCGGCGTCGCCTATTACGGCGCGGCCCAGGCGGCCGTGGATTCCCTGGCCAAGGGCGGCGCCGGTCTTTTGACGGGGGTTTTGCGGGGGCTGTGGGTCAACGCCTCGGCGTATGCTTTTATCGTCGCCGGCGGGCTTTTTTGGCCGATCGCGCCCCTTTCCGGGCTGTTTCTGGCGCTGTGGGCCTTCCCCGCCGGGTGCGCGGTGCCGCTGTTGTTTTCCCTGGGGGTAAAAGGCGGGATCTGCGCGGCGATCTGCGTGATCATCCCGCTGCTTTTCGGCCTGCCCGTTTTTCTTCGGGCCTGGGCGGCGATGCTCAGGGGCGCCCGGGCCTCGCTGCACAATGAACGCCTCGGCGGCTACGGCAAAGTGGCGCTGACCGGAGCGCTTTGGCTGATTCCCGTTTGCGCGGTGCAATGCGTTCTTATGCCGCTCTTGTTTTGGGGGATCTGCGCGCTGTTTTTCGGGGGATGACGGGTCAAAGGCAAACTGGTATAATACTATAATACCCTAAAAGGCCAAAGCGGCGGCAACGCCCGCGGGCCTTTGCGCCGGCGGGTACGCCGCCGCCCAGGGGAATCCCGGGCGCGGATGCCCGAAAGGGCGGGGCGGGACCGCCGCGCACGCCGTCGGTTTCGGCAGGGGGTTGGCGATCATCCGACCCGAAAGGGTTTTTTGCGAGCGTATTTTGGAGGATACCCATGAACAGGAAAAAAATGCTGCTGATCGTGCTGGACAGCGCCGGAGCGGGCGAAATGCCGGATTCCGCCGAATTCGGCGACGCGGGCGCGGACACGATCGGCAATATCATCAGGCTGCGCGGGCTGAACACCCCGAATATGGACGCGCTGGGCCTGCGCAGCATCAGGGGAACGAGTTTTTATTCCGGGACCGGGGGCGTTCTTGGCAGCTACGGCAAGGCGGCGGAAAAAACCCGCGCGAAGGATACCACCTGCGGCCACTTCGAGCTTGCCGGGTTCATCATGGACAAGCCTTTCAAGACCTATCCCAACGGCTTCCCCAAACGGGTGATGGACGAATTCGAACGGCGCATCGGCAGGGGAACCCTGGGCAACCGCACCGCTTCCGGCACCCAGATCATCAACGAGCTGGGGGACGAGCACGAAAAAACCGGCAAGCCCATCGTCTATACCTCGGCGGACAGCGTTTTCCAGATCGCCGCCCACGAGGGGGTCATTCCTCTGGACGAGCTGTACCACCAGTGCAGGATCGCCCGGGAGCTGCTGATGGGGGACGATCTGGTGGGCCGGATCATCGCCCGGCCCTTCGTAGGCACCAGCGGGAATTACAAAAGGACGGAGAACCGGCGGGATTTCGCCCTGCCGCCGGAGCGGGACACGGTGCTCAACGCCCTGGAAAAAGCGGGGTACGACGTGGTGGGCGTCGGCAAGATCGAGGATATCTTCTCAAAAAGCGGGATCACCGAGGTCGACCACACCACCAACAACAAAGCCGGAACGGAATCCGCGATCAAGTACGCGAAAAGCGATAAAAACGGCCTGATTTTCGTCAATCTTGTGGATTTTGACATGATGTACGGCCATCGGAACGACGTGGAGGGCTACGGCGCGGCGCTGGAAGCTTTTGACGCCCGGCTGCCCGAAATCATGGCCGGCCTGGGGGAAGAGGATCTGCTCATCATCACGGCGGACCACGGCTGCGACCCGAGCTTCCCCGGAACCGACCACACGCGGGAATACATCCCGCTGCTGATTTACGGAAAAAAGTTCAAAACCGGCGTGGATATCGGCACGAGGGAAACCTTTGCGGACGTCGCCGCGACCATCGCGGACTTCTTCGGCCTTCCTCCCTGGGCGGTCGGGACCTCCTTCCTGCCGGAAATCAAAGGATAGCCAAAACGGTATAATCCGAACCCGTTTTTGAGGTCGCGGGCCGCCCCGGTGCGGCGTTGTCGGCTCTCAAAGGGCGTCCGGCCTCCCCGCGGGCCTCCGCTTGACCCCAGCCTCAAAAATCCGCGACCTTGCGGGAACGGATTTTTGTGGCCGGCAAGGCCAGACGACGGCGGGTGGCGCCATGGCGCCTGACGATGACAAAGAAATGTGCCAAGATGGCTGCTTGGCGGCGCAAGGGTTCAATTCCCTTTACCTTAAAAAAGGCGGTGCAGAATGGACATCAAAAGCAGAATTGACGGCGCGGCGGAGCGCATCAGAAATATTTATGATTTTTCGCCACAAATCGGCCTGGTACTGGGCAGCGGCCTGGGGGATTACGCCGAAACCCTGGAAAACCCGGTGATCATCAACTACGCGGACATTCCCGGCTTTCCGGTTTCCAGCGTGGCGGGGCACAAATCCCGCTTCGTGCTGGGCGAGCGCTTCGGCAAAAAAATCATCGCCATGCAGGGAAGGTTCCACTTTTACGAGGGCTATTCCCAGCAGGAGCTGACGATCCCGATCAGGGCCATGCGCCTGCTCGGGGTAAAAAAGCTGCTGATCACCAACGCCGCGGGCGGGGTGAACACCGCCTGGTCCTCCGGCGCGCTGATGTCGATCACCGACCATATCAACTATTCCGGCTCGAACCCGCTCATCGGCCCGAACCTTGAGGAATTCGGCCCCAGGTTCCCGGACATGTCCGAAGTTTATGACCAAACGCTGCGTGAAAAGCTGGTAAAAGAGGCGGAAATTGCCGGAATCAGGATCGAGCAGGGCGTATACATTATGTTCGGCGGCCCGAGCTACGAAACCCCGGCGGAAATCCGCATGGCAAGGGCGCTCGGGGCGGACGCCGTCGGCATGTCCACCGTGCCGGAAGCGATCGCCGCCAACCATTGCGGGATGAAAGTCCTGGGAATTTCCTGCATCACCAACATGGCCGCAGGGGTGCTGAAAGCCCCGCTTAATCACAAAGAGGTCATGGCGACCGCGAGCAGGGTCAAGGGTGATTTCACCAAGGTGCTGGATATCGCGATTCAAAAGGTATTTTAAACCGCAAGGCGTTGGCAAAGGCCCGCGGGCTTTTGCCGACGGTAGGCTTTTCGCCTTGAAGCGCAGGGTCGTCGGCGCAGCCGACATCAATCCTTGACGAAGTGCCGGAATCTGTGATTCCGGCCAGGGTAATTCCGGTCATTTATGACCGAAATAGTACGGCAAAACTGACGCCCCAGTTGTCGGCGCAGCCGACATCATTCCTTGATTAGGCGCCGGAATCTGAGATTCCGGCTCATGTCGTCAGTTTTGATCGAAGCGCAGGGGTTCCGGCCCTTGCAACCCCGGGACAGGGTTTATCGGCGGATTGAGGTTTTTTAAAACAGGATTCAAAGCATTTTTTGTTAAGGGCGGATGAACCCGCCCTTTTTGTCATTATGCACCTCGAATATACAAAATGAGCCGTGAAAAAATAAGTCCATCAAAACATTGGAGGAATGAACGTGGGAAAATTCAAGCGGTGGGCGGCAGCCGCGCTGGCCGCGGCCATATTATTCGGTGCCCAGTGGGCTTTTCCCGGTCCGGTAAGGGCGGAAGAGCTTCCCTTCGGGGTGGATGCGAAGGCGGCGGTCCTGATGGACGCCGCCTCCGGCCAGATGATATACGAAAAAAACGCGGACGAACCGTATGACGTCGCGGGCATGATCAAGCTGATGAGCGCCCTCGTCGTGTCCGAAGCGCTGGAGTCCGGCGCGATTTCTCTTTCGGATACGGCCGCCGTCAGCAGCAACGCCGCCGGTCTGGGCGGCATGAGCGCGTTTTTGGCCGCCGCGGAAAGCTATTCCGTGGAAGTGCTGTATAAAGCCATGCTGATGATCTCGGCGAACGACGCGACCGTTGCGCTGGCCGAAAAACTGTTCGGCTCCTCCGAAGCTTTTGTGGCAAAAATGAACGAAAGGTCGGCGGGTTTGGGAACTTCCGCCGTGTTCACCAGCGCCACGGGCCACAGGGCGACGGGCCAGGGGATGAGCGCCAGGGACGCGGCGGTCATCGCCAAAGCGCTCTGCAATCACCCGACCGCCCTCACGTATACGTCGATCTATATGGACGAGCTGGTGCATTCCGACGGAAGGCGCACCGAGCTCGTCAACCCGAACAGGCTGGTACGGTTCTATTCCGGGTGCGACGGGCTGTCCACCGGATCGAACAGCACGGCGGGTTATTCCGGCGCGTTCACGGCCCAGCGGAACGGCACGCGCTACATCGCCGTGGTCATCGGCGCCAGCAATTCGGACGCCCGCTCCGCCATCGCCCAGAAGCTGCTGGATCACGCCTTTGCGAACTATGAATCCGTGGTGGTGATCGAGGAGGGCAAGGGCGTCGCCAAGGATGTGCCCATCGAGGGCGGGCGCAAAAAATCCGTTCACGGCGTCGCGGGGGAAACCCTTTCCCTGCTGATGAAAAAGGGCGAATCCGCGGGCATCACCAAGGAAGTGGAAGTCAGCGAACTGCTGACCGCCCCGGTGGAGGCAGGCCAGCAGATGGGGGAACTGATCATCAAGCTGAACGGAACGGAGCTCGCCCGGGTGCCGGTGGTCGCCTGCGAGACGGTGGAAAAGGCCTCGGTCACCAGCGCGCTGCGCATCATCTGGCTGAGCTGGCTGCACCTGTAAGGCTTAATAAATATTCATCAATCCGAAGATTCATGCGGGCTGCATTGACAGCCCGCTTGCCACATGCTAAAATTTCCGGGAATAAAATCCAAAAAAATTCGGAGATGAACGCGAATGAAGCCTTGGGAAAAAATCAGCGTCAGCGACGCCGGGAATATGGTGTTTGGCGGGTGCGACTGCGTCGAACTGGCGCAGGAATACGGCACCCCGCTCTATGTGCTGGACGAGCGGGCCGTCCGGGAAGTCTGCCGGGGTTTCGAATCCGCCCTGCGCCGCGCGGGGGCGAAGGGCCGGGTGTATTACGCCAGCAAAGCACTCTCCACCACCGCCCTTTACCGCATCGTCGAGCAGGAGGGACTGGGGATCGACGTCGTCTCCGGCGGGGAGCTGTACACGGCGAAAAACGCCGCCTTCCCCGGGGAGCGCATCGTATTCCACGGCAACAACAAAACGCCGGACGAGCTGAAGATGGCCGTCGAATACGGCGTGGGCTGCATCGTGATCGACAGCCACGAGGAAATCAGCACCTTGGCGGACATCGCGAAGGAATGCGGAAAGACCGTGGGTGTATCCCTGCGCGTCAAGCCCGGCATCGAGGCGCACACCCACGAATTCGTGCTCACGGCGATCGACGACTGCAAGTTCGGCCTGGGGATTTATGACGGGGAGGCCCGCCTGGCCGTTCGGGAGATCCTTGCCCGCGAAGAGCTGAAGCTGATCGGGCTGCACTGCCACATCGGCTCCCAGATCTTCGAAAAGGAGCCCTTTTTCATCGCGGCGGACAGGCTGACGGATTTTGCCCTGCTGATCAGCAGGGAGCTGGGGGCGGAGATTGCGGAAATCAGCTTCGGCGGCGGCTTCGGCATCATGTATACCGAACAGGACGCGGCCGCCGAGCCCTATGAATTCGTTGGGGAAATGATCGAAGCCCTTTACCGAAACTGTGATGAAAAGGGCCTTCCCCGCTACGGTTTCGCCATCGAGCCCGGCCGCGCCATCGTGGGTGAAGCCGGCGTCACCCTTTACACCGTGGGGACGGTCAAGCGCGTTCCCGGCGTGCGCACCTATGTCAGCGTGGACGGCGGAATGGGGGACAATCCCCGCCATATGCTCTACGGCGCGGAATACACGGCAAAGATCGCCAACAAGCCCGCCGCCGCCGCTTCGGAAGTTTTCGCCGTCGCCGGCCGGTACTGCGAATCCGGGGATATGCTCATCAAGGAGGCCCGCCTCCCCCCCTGCGAGGCGGGGGACATCCTGGCGGTGTTTTCCACGGGCGCGTATAATTATGCCATGGCCTCGAACTACAACCGGGTTCCCATCCCGGCGATGGTGCTGGTCAACGAAGGCAAACATGGGCTGATTGTGCAGCGCCAGAGTTATGAGCAGCTCATCGAAAACGACATGATGGCTCCCTGGCAAAAATAGCCGAAGATGAACAATATGTGAATCATGAGGAAAAACCGGTGCAAAAGCCCGGTTTTTCCGTTTTTGCGGCCGGCCCTGTTCCTGATTTGGAATATAGGCGAACGCAAGTTTGCGCGAAAAAGGAGGATTTACGGGTTTTGCAGCGTATTAAATATATGCACAGGCTGGCAAAGATCAACAAAAAGGACTCTTTGGCAATGACCGGCCGCTTTTTGCGGCGCAGGTTTTTTAACGGCCGGCTCCCTCCGCGATTTTGAAGAAAGGCGTTTTGAATGAACACAAGGCAGCAGCTGGAAGAACTCGAGCGGCGGATTCTGTCCGAACACGCCGCAAAAAGCGCGGACTCTTTGGGAAGGGAGAGGCCGATAACCCCTTGCCTCCTTCGGACCGAGTACCAGCGGGACAGGGACAGGATCATCCACTGCAAATCCTTCAGAAGGCTGAAATACAAGACCCAGGTGTTCCTCTCCCCCGAAGGCGACCATTACCGCACCAGGCTGACCCACACCCTTGAGGTCGCCCAGATCGCCCGCACCATTTCCCGGGCATTGCGCCTGAACGAGGATTTGACGGAGGCGATCGCCCTCGGCCACGACCTGGGGCACACGCCCTTCGGCCACATCGGCGAGTCCGTGCTCAATGCGGTATTGCCGGGCGGGTTCAGGCATAATGTTCAGAGCGTGCGCGTGGTCGAAAAGCTGGAAAACGGCGGCGAGGGGCTGAACCTCACCAAAGAGGTGAAAGACGGCATATTGAACCACACCAAGGACGGGCGGGCCAAAACCCTTGAGGGCAGGGTCGTCAGCTATGCCGACCGGATCGCCTATATCAACCACGATATCGACGACGCGATCCGCGCCGGCGTGCTTTCCCCCGGCGATCTGCCAAAAGACTGCCTCAGTGTGCTGGGCGATTCCCACGGGAACAGGATCAACAACATGATCCTCGACATCGTCAAAGAAAGCGACGAAAAGGACGATGTGCGGATGTCCCCGGTTTTTGAGGAGCACACGGCGCGCTTGCGCGCCTTCATGTTCGAACGGGTGTACACCGATTCCGCCGCCAAGGCGGAAGAGGGCAAAGCCAGAGGATTGCTGGAAAAGCTCTACGAGCATTTCTCCGCCCATGCGGAAAGCCTGCCCTGCGAATTCGTGCGGTACCTGGAGCAAGACGGCCGGGAAACCATCGCCGCGGATTACATCGCCTGCATGACGGACAGGTTCGCCATCAGGACCTACGGGGACCTTTTTGTTCCGAAATGCTGGGGCAATTGACGCCGCCTAATATAAAAAAGAAGGAACGGCCACACGGGCGGCGAATAATATAGCGCATTTTCAAAACAGAATGCATGGCTGTCACGAAAGGATGTGTGTCATGGCGTATTTTCAGGACGCGTGGCTGGAAGAACTGCTCGCAAAGAGCGACATCGCGGCCATCGTCTCCGAATACGTTCAGCTTAAACCGCGGGGAGGAAGACTTTGGGGCTGCTGCCCCTTTCACCGTGAAAAAACCCCTTCCTTCTCCGTCTCGCCGGACAAGCAGATGTATTACTGCTTCGGCTGCAAAAAGGGCGGTTCCCTGATCAACTTCGTGATGGAGGTCGAGAACATTTCCTTTGTGGACGCCGTCCGCCAGCTTGCCGAGCGGGCGGGGATGGAGCTTCCCGAGCAGACGGACGACAAAAGCGCCATCGAAAACCGCGAAAAAAAAGAAAGACTGTATTCCGCGTGCAGGGAGACGGCGCTTTTTTATCACAATTGCCTCAAGCATCCGATGGGAAGGGAAGCCTGCGAATACCTCGCGAAAAGGGGCGTCTCCGCCGAGACCGCGGCGGCCTTCGGCCTTGGGTGGGCCCCCGCGGGGTGGGAGGGCGAGCTTTTTCGGCATCTGACCGCAAAAGGCTATTCGCCCGAAACGCTGACGGAAGCGGGCCTTTGCTCCCGCTCAAAAAAAGACGAGTCCAAGTATTTCGACTGGTTCAGGGGAAGGGTGATCTTCCCGATCATCGGTTCCTACAACCGGGTGATCGGGTTCGGCGCCCGGGCCATGGGCTCAGAGCAGCCCAAATACCTGAATTCGCCCGAAACGCCGGTTTTCAACAAGCGGAAGAACCTTTTCGGCTTCAGCAGGCTCAAGGGCAAAAGCCCGGGCAGGATCCTTCTTGTCGAAGGGTATATGGACGTGATCGGTCTTTTCGGCCACGGGGTGACGAACGCCGTGGCTTCCCTGGGAACGGCGCTCACCCGGGAACAGGCGCGGCTGCTGAAAAATACCGTCTCCGAGGTATTGCTGGCGTATGACGGCGATTTTGCCGGCCAAAAGGCCACCGTGGAGGCGTTGAGCATACTCGAGGCCGAGGGGCTGAACGCCCGGGTGCTCAGCTTTCCCCCGGGAATGGACCCAGACGAGTTTGTGCTTTCAAAAGGGGCGGAGGCTTTCCGCGCCCTGTGCGAAACGGCGGTTTCCAAGAACTCCTTTCGGCTGAACCACCTGAAAACCGGCTACGACTTAAGCACAGAGGACGGAAGGACGGCCTTTGCCCGGGCGGGCAGCAGGCTGATCGCCCGGTTTTCGCCCGTCGAACAGGAGCGCTATTTTGCGGAGCTGGCGGACATGAGCGGGTTTTCCCGCGAGGCGCTGGCCGGGGAAGCCCAGGCGGCGGGAATCCGGGAGGCGCAAAAGAATACCGTTACCAATTATCGGAATACTAGAAATGCCGTTGCAAAGCTCCCGGGCGGGGAGGATCAGAGAAGAAACGCCGAAGCGATTCTTCTGCGCCTCGCCATTGACGACGAAGCGTACACCCCCCGGATCGGGGAAAAATCGGAGCTGATCCGGGGGGAAGGCGCCCGGGCGCTGCTCGGCGCGCTGAAAGAGCTGCCCAGGAACGACCCCGACGCGCTTTCGGTGTTTGTCAGCCGCATGGACCAGGAGGCGTCCTCCTGCTTTGCGGAGTGCATGTCCATGCCGCCCTGCGAGGACCCTGAAACCTGCTTTTTAGATTGCGTTTCGGAACTTTTGAGGATCGACCGGGAAATGGAGATCGAGAAGCTGCAGGAACAGTTTCAGCGTGAATCGGCAACAAAAGAACAGAGAGCAGAATTGCTTAGGCGAATAGGAGAGTTACGTGGAAAAAACGACGAAGCAGAAAGCCGCGGATATCAAGGCTGACGAAAGCAAAGCAAAGAAGCTGGCCGAAAACCAGGATACGCAGCCCGAAAAAAGCCCGAAGCACAATTCCTCGGGCCAAGAGGGCGGCCAGGTTAAGGGCGCTCTCGAAAGAAAGAAAAAATCCGCGGGCAAAGCGGCGGCCCCGGGGCAGCCCGGCGACGGGGCAAAAGCCCAGGCCAACGGGGTATCCGCCGCGCCCGAAGACGAGGCAAAGGCTTCTTTCGCGGAAGATGACGATAAAAACCCGGGGGATTATCCCGCCGACTTCAAAGAGGACGAACTGGACGAATCCGGAGCCGGCCTCATCGAAGAGATCGAAGAAGATGCCGAAACCGCCGTGTGCGCGGCGGATATCCGCCAGACCGACGCATATAAAAAGCGCTTCGCCGCCCTTGTCTCCACCGCGAGGGAAAAGGGCCACATCACACAAAAGGAGTTGGCCAAAGCCATCGACGGCCTGGAGCTGGACGCCGAGCAGATCGAGGAGCTGTATTCCACCCTTGAATCCCTCAGCATCGAGGTCATCCGGGACGACGGAGACATCACCGACGACCTCATCGCCATCGCCGCCTCTGTGGACGATGAAAACGCCGAGGAGCAGGAGGATCTCTCCGTTCCGGACGGCATCAACATCGACGATCCGGTGCGCATGTACCTGAAAGAGATCGGCAAGGTGCCGCTTTTGACCGCGGACGAGGAAATCGAGATCGCCAAGCGCATGGCGGACGGAGACGACGGCGCGAAACGGGAGCTGGCCGAAGCCAACCTTCGCCTTGTGGTCAGCATCGCGAAGCGCTACGTGGGCCGGGGAATGCTCTTCCTCGACCTGATCCAGGAAGGGAACCTGGGGCTGATCAAGGCGGTGGACAAATTCGATTACAGCAAGGGCTATAAATTCTCCACCTACGCCACCTGGTGGATCCGCCAGGCTATTACCCGGGCAATCGCCGACCAGGCGAGAACGATCCGGATCCCGGTGCACATGGTCGAAACCATCAACAGGCTGATCCGGGTACACCGCCAGCTCCTTCAGGAATACGGCCGGGAACCCCAGCCGGACGAGATCGCCAAAGCCATGGGCATTTCGGAGGACAAGGTCCGCGAGATCCTCAAGATCGCCCAGGAACCGGTATCCCTGGAAACCCCCATCGGCGAGGAGGAGGACAGCCACCTCGGCGATTTCATCCCGGACGACGACGCCCCCGCCCCCGCGGAAGCCGCCGCCTTCGCCCTGTTGAAGGAGCAGCTGATCGACGTTCTGGACACCCTGACCCCCAGGGAGGAAAAGGTGCTGCGCCTGCGCTTCGGGCTGGACGACGGCAAGGCCAGAACCTTAGAGGAGGTCGGCCGGGAATTCAACGTCACCCGGGAGCGCATCCGCCAGATCGAGGCCAAGGCTTTGCGGAAGCTCCGCCACCCCAGCAGGAGCAAAAAGCTCAAGGACTTTCTCGACTGATTGTAAGCGAAAAAGGGCGGGTTTGCACCCGCCCGTAAGCATATTTTGAGGCAAATTTTGAAAACAAGCGATTTTTATTACGAGCTTCCGCCCGAACTGATCGCCCAGCATCCGGCGGAGCGCAGGGACGGCTCACGGCTTTTGATCTACGACCGCGCAAAAAAGAGCATCACGGACGGAAAATTCCCGGATGTTCTGGACCATCTGAAAAAGGGGGACTGCCTCGTCGTCAACCGCACCCGGGTCATCCCCGCGCGGCTGATCGGCTCCCGTATTGCCGAAGGCGGCAAAAAGGGCGGGGCCATGGAATTCCTGCTTTTGAAAAGGCTGGACGAAACCCGCTGGGAAACCCTGGTAAAACCCGGAAGAAGGGCGAAAACCGGGGCGCGCTTCTCCTTTGGGGACGGGGCGCTGACAGCCGTTGTGGAGGAAAGCACGAAAGACGGCGGGCGGATCGTCCGCTTTGCGTTTGACGGTATCTGGGAAGAGGTTTTGGACCGCGCCGGCCAGATTCCCCTGCCGCCTTACATCACGGAGGAGCTGAAAGACCCCGAGCGCTACCAGACCGTCTATTCCAAGGAGGAGGGCTCCGCGGCCGCCCCCACGGCCGGGCTGCACTTCACGCCGGAGCTTTTGCAAAAAGCCGAAGAAAAAGGCGTGAAAATCGTCGAAGTGTTGCTGCACGTCGGCCTGGGGACCTTCCGCCCGGTGAAGGCGGAGGACATCTCGAAACACCATATGCACGCGGAATACTACGAGGTGGGCGAGGAAAACGCCCAGGCGATCAACGCCTGCCGGGCCGCCGGGGGGCGGATCGTCTGCGTGGGGACGACCAGCTGCCGGACCCTGGAAACCGTGGCGGACGATTCCGGCCGCGTACACCCGGGCAGGGGATGGACGGATATCTTCATCACCCCGGGTTACCGGTTCAAGGCCGTGGACGCGCTGATCACCAATTTCCACCTGCCGGAATCCACGCTTTTAATGCTCGTTTCCGCCCTTTGCGGCAGGGAGGAAATGCTTTCGGCCTACGGCCACGCGGTCAAAGAAAAGTACCGGTTTTTCTCCTTTGGCGACGCGATGCTGATACTATAACAGCCTGCTGCGAGGCGCGCACATCGCGCCGCGACCCTGCCCGGCATGCGCATAGCCCGCGCCATGCTGATCGTGGGCGCCCATGGCCCTTCGGAAGAGCGGCAGGCGTATTTCAAAGAATAAAGCCCGTTTTCCGGGCTTTCTTTGTTTTCCGGGCGCAAGGGGTCCAAAGCGGATTCATCTGCAAAAGGCGGATTTTTCACCGTCAAAGGCGATGCCACGGAAGCGTTTCAGCCGGTTTGGCCGATGACCTGACCGCGTTTTTGCCGTCCCTTTTGCTGCGGCCGCGCTTTTTTTGATCCCGAACGGCTGGCGCAGCATTTGCAAAAAGCGCTGATCTAGGGAATCGGAGAAAAGTATCCTGGCGATCCCCGGCGCATGCCGGTTTGTACGCCGCCCAATGCGCGGGGATTTTGCTCCTGTCTTTGGGGATGATCATGGCATGGGCGACGCTGCCCATGCACCCGGTGATGACGTTCCTTTCTCTGCGGCCGGCCAAAAGAGAAAAACGGGGCATGCCCGGCGGATCCGGCAGCAAATGCCGGGAATACATGCAAAAACCAAGCGGTTCGCCCCGTTCGTCTATTGACGGGTCTTCCCCTTGGCGGTGATTTTCACGGTTATTTGGGGGATGATATTCCGGCAGCCGCAGGCCGGACCGGACGCAGGGCGGCAACCGCCGCTTTTTCCATTTTGCCCCGGCTGTGATAAAACCGGTCGCAAGCCCGCCTGCACAGCCGCCCGCGGCGGGCGTACCGCTGTAAGTTCTTTTGAAAGGGTAACGATGTATATCGCCGATCTGCACATTCATTCAAAATATTCGATGGCGACCAGCAAGGACTGCGACGCCGCCCACCTGGACCTGTGGGCGAGGAAAAAGGGGATCACCCTGGTGGGAACCGGGGATTTCACCCATCCCGCCTGGCGGGCCGAGCTTGAGGAGACCCTGACGCCCGCGGAGGAAGGTCTGTACACCCTGAAGGGGGACTGCCGCCTCCCCTCGGGCACGGCGAACGAGGCGGCGGAGCCGAGGTTCGTGGTTTCCGGCGAGATCAGCTCGATCTATAAAAAGGACGGCAGGACGAGAAAAGTCCACAACCTCATTTTCCTGCCCGGCCTTGAGGCCGCCCAAAAGCTTGCGAAACGGCTGGAGGCCATCGGCAACATCCGCTCGGACGGTCGGCCCATCCTGGGGCTGGACAGCCGGGATCTGCTGGAGATCACCCTGGAGGCCTGCCCGCGGGCCCTGTTCGTCCCCGCCCATATCTGGACGCCGCATTTTTCCGTTTTCGGCGCGTTTTCGGGGTTCGCCACCGTCGAGGAATGCTTCGGCGACCTTGCGGGGGAGATCCGCGCCCTGGAAACAGGGCTTTCTTCCGACCCCGCGATGAACTGGCGGGTTTCCGCCCTGGACCGTTTCACCCTGATTTCGAATTCGGACGCCCACTCCCCCGCCAAGCTCGGCCGGGAGGCAAACGTTTTTGAAACGGGGCTGTCCTATCCCGAAATGGCGCAAGCCTTAAAAACCGGCCGGGGATTCGCAAAAACGCTGGAATTCTTTCCGGAAGAGGGCAAGTACCATCTGGACGGCCACAGAAACTGCAAAACGAGGCTCACGCCGGAGGAAACGGCGGCCCTTGGCGGGCTTTGCCCTGTTTGCGGAAGGAAAGTTACCATCGGCGTGGCCCATCGGCTGTGCGAACTGGCGGACAGACCGGAGGGCTTCGTCAAGCCGAACGCAAAGCCCTTCGAAAGCCTTGTTCCCCTGCCGGAGCTGATCGCTTCCGCGACGGGCTTCCCCGTGGGCGGCAAAAAGGCGCAGGCGGTCTACGACAAAATGCTCGCCGGCCTGGGGCCGGAGTTTTTCATCCTTCGGGAAGCGCCGAAGGAAGAGATCGAGCGCCTTTTCGGCCCCCTTGCTGCGGAGGGCGTCCTGCGCGTGAGAGAGGGCAGGGTCAAACGGATCGCGGGGTACGACGGGGAATACGGCCGGATCGTCATTTTCGAGCCGGAGGAACGGGACGCCTTTTCCTGCCCGACCACGCTTTTGGGGCCGCTGAAGAAGGGCGGGGCCGCCGGTTCGGGCAAAGCCGCGGCTGAGAAGAAGCGGGCAAAATCGGCTGACGAACCCCAAAAAACCGAAGCAAGCCGGGATGCGGGCGGGAAGGCTGAGCGAAACCCCGAATAGCGCCGCGCAGTCGCCGCAAAAGAGCCGGCGATGGCGGCGACCGCCGGCCCCGGAACCGGTAAGGCCAAAGACGCCGGCAACGCGCGCCGCCCGCCTCGTCGAATCCCTGGGCGCGCCGCCTTCAAGCATCGTCGCGGCGATTTCCGCCAACCGGGCGGCCAAAGAGATGCGTGCCGGCCCTGGGGCGCGGCCGGCGCAACGACCGTCGGAACCCTCCATGCCGTCTGCCTGGGCCTGCAAAAAACCGAAATCCGGCAAAAAGCGTCTCCGAGGTCCAAACGGTTGGCCATATTCCAGGAAATGGCGGAATTCCCGCGCAAACCCCGTTTCACGATTTGGAAAAGCGCCGCGCAGTCAAACCAATAAACAGAAAAAGCCGGGGGAAACCCGGCTTTTCGCTTTTGGCGGGATGTGGCCTGAAAAAGCCCTTAAAGCTGTTTCATGGAATTGTCCGGCATGACGACGACGACAGGCAGCTCCGGGAAGGCGGAATGCAGCTCCGCGATGAAAAGGCTGCTGCCCGAAGGATTGCTGCCCACGACGATCCGCTTGATGTCGTACCGCCGGATATACATCCTTGTGGTGTCCACCGGCGAATCGCTGTAATAAACGGCCATGTCCGCCCCGACAGAGGAAGCGACGCTGAAAAGATGCTCCATGGCCTTGGTATTCTCCGGCGCTTCGGACCGGGGCTGAATGCTCAGCACGCGCACGGCCTGGCCTTCCTCCTTAAGGGAGGAGCCGGCCCGGATGAGCCGTTCGCAGCTCGCCTGGTTTGTGACCAGAACCAGCACCGAAGGTAAGGATGTGCAGGTCATACTATCACCTCAGCTGATCATCGGGGGATGATGGGGCCTTACCGGCTGCGGCCTCCCTGGCTTTCAGGGAAAAACGGAAGGTCGCGCCCTCTCCCCGCTTGCTCTCGACCCAGATGCGCTCGCCGAGCAGGGTCATGATTTCCTGGGCGATCGAAAGGCCGAGCCCGGTGCCGCTTTGGGAATGGGCGGCGTCGGTTTTATAGAACCGGTCAAACACGTGGGGAAGGTCCGCCTTGGCGATACCGCTGCCCGTGTCGGAAAGGGAGACGACCACGCACTCGCCGTCAAATCCGGCGGAAAGGGTGATCGTTCCGCCTTCGGGGGTGAATTTGATCGCGTTGTCAAACAGGATGACGAGCACCTGCTCGACCCGGTCGGCGTTGCTGACGGCAAGAGGGCAGTCCGCGGGAATGTTTGCGGCAAAGTTGATTCCCACGGCGTCCGCCCGGGGGTAATAGCAGTCAAAAAACGAGGTCAGCAGCCCGCAAACGTCAAACGCTTCTTTTTCCAGGGCCACGGCGCCGGATTGCAGCCTGGAAAGCTCCAAAAGGTCGTTGATCAGGCGGGAAAGGCGCAGGGTTTCCTTCAAAATGTGGCTGTAGTACCGCGCCTTGTCCGCCTCCTCGACCAGGCCGTCCGAAAGGGCTTCCGCCAGGCCGCGGACGGCGGCGACGGGGGTGCGCAGCTCGTGGGAAACGTTGGCGACGTAATCCCGCCGGGTCTGCTCCAGGCGCTCGGACTCGGTAATGTCGTGGAACAGGGCGACCGCGCCTACGACGCCGCGGTTTTCGTCCTCAAGGGGAGAGATGTTCACCCGAAAGATCGTGGAATCGGAGGTCAGGCTGCGCAAAATCGGCATGCCGTCTTTTACGCAGGCGTCAAAATCGTCCCAAAGGGAGGCGTCCGGAATGAATTCCATCCGGTTCGAAACCGATCGGGAATCCGCCCCGAAAAGCTGGAACACCGCGGGGTTGGCGTGGGTGATCTCGCCGCTCTTGTCCACGGCGACGATCCCTTCGGACAGGCCGTTCAGGATCCGCTCGAGCCGGTTCCGCTCCACGACCAGCGCGCCGATGGTGCTGGAGAGCCTGTTGGAAAGGTAGTTCAGCGCGCCGCCGAGCTGGCCGATCTCGTCCCTTTGGGAATCGTTGGCGCGAACGGTGAAATCCCCGCCCGCCATGGCAAGGGCGACGTCCCGCATCTGGTTGATGGGCTTGATCAAAAAGCGCGTGGCGTAAAAAGAGGGGATGAGCATCAAAAGCAGCACCAGCGCCATGCAGAGCAAAAGGGCCAGGGCAAGGTCCGACGAGGGGGTGTTCACGTCCGCCATGGGCTTTGCCAGAAAGACCGCGCCGATGGTGATCCCCGCGATATGGGCGGGAACGCCGACGATCAAATGGCCCGCGCCGCCGCCGGAGGTGTCGACTACGGTGATGGATTCGCCGACGGCGATGACCGTGGTGACGTAATCCGAAAGGGTGGCGGCAAAGGCCTGGGCCGCGGCCATGGCCCGCTGACGCGCGGGGGTGCCTTCCTCGGTGTCGTTCGGGATGGTGTAAACGTCCAGCGTGCCGTCGTATTTAAAGACCATGGCGGAAGCGCCCCAGGCGCTGTTGCTCCCCACGCGCAGCCTGAAGGATTCGTGGGATTGAAGGCCGCGGTTGTAGCGCACGTATTCGTCCGCCAAATAATTGGCCTTAAGCTCCAGCTCGGTGGCCCGGATGCTGGAGATCTGCCGCCTGGAAAGCGGCACAAAAAGCGCCATGATCAGCACCGCGGAAAGCAGGATCGTGGCCATGACCAGGGTCAGCGTGCGGAGGAAAAGCCCGCTTTTGATCATTGAGCGGCCTCGAATTTATAGCCGACGCCGTAAATGGTCTTGATCGACCAGCCGACGCCTTCCTGGGGGAGCTTTTGGCGGATCCGCTTGATCTGGGTGTCCACCGCCCGGGTGTCGCCAAAGTAGTCGTACCCCCAGACGGCGGAAAGGATCTGCTCCCTGTCGAACACCTGGCCGGGGTGGGAGGCTAAAAGGTGCAGGATCTCCACCTCTTTCGGGGTAAAGGGCACGACGGCGCCCCTGACTTTGACCTCGTAATGGTTCAGGTTGATTTCCAGGGAATCGTAGCGCAGCACCGGGGACGCGGGATCCGTCTTGTCGTTCATGCGGCGGAGCACCGCCTTGATCCGGGCGACGACCTCCCTCGGGCTGAAGGGTTTGACAATGTAATCGTCCGCCCCGAGTTCCAGGCCGACGATGCGGTCGATCTCCTCGCCCTTGGCGGTCAGCATGATGATCGGAACGGAACTGGTTTTGCGGATGCTTTTGCAAACATCCGTGCCGGACACCTTGGGCATCATAATATCCAGCAGGATGAGGTCGGGCTGCTCGGAATTCGCCTTTTCCAGGGCTTCCTCGCCGTCAAAAGCGGAGGACCAGGTAAAGCCTTCGGCCTTCAGGTAAAGCGAAAGGGTTTCGTGCAGCACGGCCTGATCGTCACAGATCAGAATGTGAGGGGCTTTGGGCATAACGGATCACAGCCTCCCTTTCCGTCATAAAAAACGCGCAATCAATCAAAATAATGTGGGTATATTATACTCCCGCTGCCAAAAGTGCGCAAGCAGACGCGCGCAACTGACAAGATTGTTCAAGCTGATGCCACAATGGAAAGGGCAGAATCCGAACATTTGGGCAAAATGTGGGGGGAATATTGGGGAAAAGTCGAATGACGGGCTTTACAGGGGCGATTCCGTTCTATATAATATTCATCGGCCAAATACCGCCGCATGCGGATTTTAAGGAGTTCACCCATGGCAAGAACAGTTGGAACGGTAGTACGGGGCGTGCGCGCGCCAATCATCAGAGAGGGTGACGATCTCTCCGCCATCGTGGCGGACAGCGTGATCGAATGCGCGGCGTCGGAGGGCTTCGAGCTCTGCGACAGGGATGTCATAGGCGTGACCGAGGCCGTCGTCGCCCGGGCACAGGGCAATTACGCGACTGTGGATCACATCGCGAAGGACATTGCGGATAAATTTCCCGGCGGGGAGCTGGGGCTTGTCTTCCCCATCCTCAGCCGCAACCGTTTTTCGATCTGCCTGCGCGGCATCTGCAAGGGCGTCAAAAAGATCGTGATCCAGCTCAGCTATCCCGCGGACGAGGTGGGCAACGCCCTGATTTCTTTGGACGAGGTGGATCGGGCGGGCATCAACCCCTGGACGGACGTGCTGAGCGAGGAGCGGTTCGAAGCGCTTTTCGGCAGGCCGGAGCATCCTTTCACCGGCATGGATTACATGGCGTATTACAGGAGCATCGCCGAGGAATGCGGCGCGGAATGCGAGATCATCCTGGCGAACGACTGCCGCGCCATCTTGCAGTATACCCCCCATGTGCTCTGCGGGGACATCCACAGCCGCCACCGCTCCAAGCGCCTGCTCAAGGCCGCCGGGGCAAAGACCGTCTTCGGCCTGGACGACGTGCTTTCCTCCCCTGTGGACGGTTCGGGCCACAATCCCGAATACGGCATTCTCGGCTCCAACAAATCCACGGAGGACAAGATCAAGCTCTTCCCCAGGGACCCGCAGCCCTTTGTGCTGGACGTTCAGAAGAAGCTCTGCGAAAGAACGGGCAAGCACGTGGAGGTGCTGGTGTACGGAGACGGCGCTTTCTGCGATCCCGTCGGCCGTATCTGGGAGCTTGCGGACCCGGTGGTTTCCCCGGCGTATACCGACGGCCTGATCGGCATGCCGAACGAGCTGAAGCTCAAGTACCTGGCGGACAACGACTTTGCCGGGCTGACCGGCGAAGCCCTGCGCGCGGCGATCACCGAGCACATCCGCAACAAGGAGGGCAACCTCAAGCTGTCCATGGCGGCGATGGGCACGACCCCGAGAAGGCTGACGGATCTTCTCGGCTCCCTTTGCGACCTGACCAGCGGCAGCGGGGACAAGGGCACGCCCATCATCCTCATTCAGGGATATTTTGACAATTATTCCACCGGGAAGTGAGAATTCCGGCATAGAAACGCGATCGGCAAGGGACAATAACCCTGCCGATCTTTTTTGTATGCGTATGCGCCGAAAAAGCGCCAAAGCCCTGTTTCAGGAAGGGCTCCGCCCGAAATCCCCCGGTTTTTTCGCGGCAAAGCCCGAAGGGGGAAGGCGGCGGATTCGGCGCCCGCAACGGCCCCAAGGGGATTTTTCCGACAACCCGAAACAGGATCGGTGAAGTCAGGCAAAGCCGATCTTTTTTGCATTATTGCGTTATGGGAGGTACAGCCGTGCTTTTCATTTACCTGAAGCAGAGCGCGACCATGAACCGGGGGGAAAGCGTCGCGTTGAGGGACGTGGCTCAGCTCGCCGGGGTAAACGCCGGAATCAAGCAGGTCAAGGACACCGTTTTGGGAACGGTCGGGCAGGAACTGCTGCTGATAACCGCGGCGGACGTCGCCGCCGCCCTGAACCGGGAAGACGTGACCTTTCTGGGCGCGCCGGCCTGCGCCGTAACGCCCAGGCAAAAGGCGGACGGCAGGCTCGTCATGGTTCTGAAGGCGGTTTTCGTCGCCGCGCTGATGTTTGTCGGCGGGGCGATGACCGTGCTGACCTATCAGACGGACGTGGACATGCCGGAAACCCACGCGTCCCTTTCCCAGATCTTCACGGGGAGCCAGGAGACTTCTCCCTGGATCACGATCCCCTATTGCGCCGGGGTGGGCATCGGCGTGCTGTTTTTTACAAACGTTCTGCCCGGAAAAAAGAAGACGCCTTCGCTTTTCGAGCTTGAGGAATTCACGCAAAAAACGGATCAGCAAAAATATGAAGTCGCCAAGGCGGAGGAGGAAAAATGACTTTTCTGGGCCTTCTCTTTTCGCTTGGCCACGGCATTGCCGTGGGCGCGGCCGTGGCATTGGTCTTTGTGGTGCTGGGGCTGGTTTCCCAGTGCGCCGCGGTGACGGGAACGAGGAGGCATGTTCCCCTTTATGGCAGAATGGTGTGCCTCGGCGCGGTCATCGCCTCCTCCATGCATCTTTTGGGGTTTTCCGGCGCGCTCTGGGCATTGCCTTTGCTGTCCGTTTTTGGGCTGCTGGCGGGGATGTACCTTGGAATCGTGCTCTCCGCCCTTGCCGAGGTTTTGAATATCTTCCCCGTGATCTCGGGAAAGCTAAAGCTGGCCAACAGCATACGGATGATGGTATTCGCGCTGGCGGCGGGCAAGGCTTTGGGCATAGCGGCCTATTATTTCACGCCGTGGTTCACGGCATGAAGCGCCCGCCGCCGAAGCCGCCGAAGGAGGAAAAAATGGAAAAAACCAGGATTAAGCCGCCGGAGATCAGCATCGACTGTCCCCGCGCCCCCGAAGAACGGGAGATACGCTACCGCGGCTATACGGAAACACTGCGTCAACGGGAGGAAACATGAACAACAAAAAAGAACTGGACGAAAAGCAAAGCTACAGCGAACTCGTCAAAAAGCGCATGGACAAGAGCCCCCTCTTTCTCGACTGCCTGAAGGCGTTTTTGACCGGGGGCATCATCTGTACCATCGGGGAGGGCTTCAGAAAATTCGGCCAGCATGTGCTTGAGCTTTCAAAGGATGACGTCGCCGCCTTCACCGCGATCGTCATGGTGTTTTTGGGCGCGCTGCTGACCGGACTCGGAGTTTACGACCAGATCTACAAGTTCGGCGGCGCCGGCGCGGCGGTGCCGATCACCGGCTTTTCGAACTCGATGGTTTCGCCTGCCATGGAATTCCGGCGCGAAGGGCTGATCATGGGAACAGCGGCCCGCATGTTCACCATCGCGGGACCGGTGCTGGTTTACGGCATCGGCGGTTCCGTGATCGTCGGGCTGTTGTGGCTTGCTTTCAGATAAGGGGTGCAAAATGGAGAACAGATACACGCAGATCCTGCCCGCGCCCAACCGCGCCGGAGGGCAGACCCTCGTTTTCAACAACAGGCCGGCCGTGGCTTCCATGGCGGCCATCGCCGGGGAGATGGAAGGCCAGGGGACCTTCGGCGACCATTTTGACACGGTGCTGACCGACGATCTTTGGGGCGAGGAAACCTGGGAAAAAGCCGAGAGCAAGATGTTCGAGGAAGTGGTCCGAAAGGCCCTTTCCAAGGAAAACCTGGCGGAAACCTGGGTGGAATGCCTGGTCGGCGGCGACCTTTTGAACCAGATCATCGCCGCGAACTTCGCGGCCCGGCAGCTCGGGCTTCCCTTCCTCGGGCTGTACGGGGCCTGCTCCACCATGGCGGAATCCCTGCTGGTGGGCTCCGTGCTGGTTTCCGGGGGGTTTATGTCCTGCGTGGCCTGCGCGGTCACCAGCCATTTCTGCACCGCGGAGCGCCAGTACAGGATGCCCCTTGAGATGGGGACCCAAAGGACGCCGACGGCCCAAAGGACCGTCACGGGCGCGGGCTGCACCATTTTGGTGGGCCAGGGCTCCGGCGCGGCGAAAGGGATCGAAATCACCCACGGAACCGTCGGCAAGGTCATCGACCTGGGCGTGACGGACGTGAACAACATGGGCGCGGCCATGGCGCCGGCCGCGGCGGATTCGATCTGCGCCCATCTGGCCGATACCGGCAGAACGGTGGACGATTACGACCTGATCGTAACCGGCGATCTCGGTTCTTTGGGCGCCGAGCTGGCCAGGGAGCTTTGCCTGAAAAAAGGCGTGGACCTGAAGGACAAGTATCTGGACTGCGGCGAAAGCATCTTCACCCCGGAACAGGATATGAAGGCCGGGGGCAGCGGATGCGGCTGCAGTGCGGTGGTGCTGAACGCGTACCTCCTGAAGGAGATGATGTCCAAAAAATATGGCAGGATCCTGTTTCTGGCCACGGGCGCGCTGCTCAGCGTAGGCAGCTCCCAGCAGGGAGAGTCCATTCCCGGCGTTGCCCATGGCATCGTCTTCGAAAGGAGGATGGGCTGATGCTGATGGATTACATTTACGCTTTTTTGATCGGCGGTCTGCTCTGCGTGATCGCCCAGGTGCTGATGGACCTGACGAGCATAACCCCCGGAAAGATCCTGGTGCTTTACGTCACCGTGGGCGTCATACTCGGGGCCTTCGGCGTTTACGACAAGCTGGTGGATTTTGCCGGCGCCGGGGCGACGGTGCCTTTGACCGGCTTTGGCAATTCCCTGGCGAACGGGGCGATCAAGGCCGCCGGTGAGCGCGGCGTAATCGGCGCGTTTACGGGCGGAATGACCGGCACGGCTGCCGGAGTGGCCGCGGCGATCGTCTTTGGTTATGCGGCGGCGGTGCTGTTCAAGCCCCGAACAAAAAAATAGCGGCTGCGGCAGGCCTTCCGCGGGAACGGCACGGCGCGGCGGTTTGTGCGATTGACAATGAACGGCGGCGCCTGTTATGATGAACGGACAGAAACAGAGGAGGCGACGCCATGCCGGACAACAAAGATGTTATTACCTTCAACGAGACCGTGTGCTCTCATGAATTCGGGGCGGACGGCTGCAAGGTCCCGCCAAAAGACGCCGAGGAGAAAGACGAGAAATAATCCGTTTTTGATCGGTCATTCTTTGACCCGACAGCGTTTGACTAAGCGCCGCTCCGGCCGCCGCAAGGGCAGCCGGATTGCGCCTTAAGCGGATCACCCTTTGGTGGTCCGCGTTTTTTTGCGCAGGGCGCGCCTTTTGGCTGCCCCGTTCTTCCTTCGGGCCCCGGCATAGATTGACAGCCTTTTCCGCTTGGGTTACAATTGTAAGAACATTTGATAATCGGGGGAAAACCTATGTTCTGCAGCGATGAGGAGATCGAAAAGCTCATCCACGTTTCCAGAATGTATTACGATGACGGGCTGACCCAAAATGAAATCGCCAAGGCAATGAACGTTTCCCGCCCGCTGATCAGCAAGATGCTGTCCAGGGCGAGGGACCTCGGGATCGTCACCATCACGATAAAATCCCCGCTGCAAAACAACGAGCTTGTCGCGGCGAAGCTCGCCGCGGCCTACGGGCTTTCCGGCGCGTTCGTCGTGCCGGAAGCAAGGGCGGAATACATGACGGAACAGCTGATCCTCAACCAGGTCAGCGCCATCGTGCTGGAAAAGCTCCAGGAATCGAGCCTTGTGGGGCTGGGCTGGGGCTTTTTGATGGACACTTTCGTCAACCAATTCCCCGAATCAAAAAAAGGCCTGAAGCCCGCGGGGAGGCGCCTCGTCTGCCCGCTGATCGGCGGCGGTTCCGTGCCGAACAGGGGCTATAACCCGAACGAGATCGTCAGCAGGTTCTGCGAAAAAACCGGCATGGGCGCGGGCTATCTTTACGCCCCGGCTTTTCCTCTGAGCGCCGAGGACCGCGCCCGCTTCACCCAGACGGAGAATTACAGGGAGATCGCGGCCCTTTGGGCGGATCTTGACCTCGCCGTCCTGCGGATTTCCAATTATCCCAGCACACCGGATCACGCCACCGCCACCCGTTTTGGCAAAAAACTGATGCAAAAGAAGGCGGTCGGCGCGCTGCTCTCCTATTTTTTTGACGAAAACGGGGAATTCATCACAGGGGACAAGGATTTCTGCATCAGCGTTCCCCTTCAGGATTTGAAGCGCACCCCCAGCGTCGTGGGGATCTGCTCGGCCAACAGCTCCGTCTCGTCTATAACGGGCGCGCTGCGAACGGGCATGTTCACCCATATCGTGCTGGATGAAAACAAGGCGCTGAAGGTCATCGGCTTGGCGTAAAATTTAATGGAAAGCAAAAAGCCCGTCCGGATCCGGACGGGCTTTTTGCTTTTTTTGCGGCCGTGCAAAACGGGCCAAAGCGGCGCCGAACCCGCTTGTCCTAACAAACGTCAAGGAGGATAGTAACAAATGTCATAACTTGCCGGACCCTGGTCACAAACCGCGAAAAACAGCGAAAAATCAAGGGAATAGGTCAATTGAACTGAACTCATGACATATGTAATATTTTTCATATGTCACGGCAATTGCTTGACATATGTCACAGCAAAGGACTATGATGAACCCATCAGAACCATACAAATCAAACCGCCTAATCTACTGTAAGCCCCAAACAAACACCGGCAAGAATAAACCGATCATCAATCCATTTTCGGAGGACGCTATGATACTCACGCTGGATATCTGGAAGAGCATGCTCAATTGCGCGGCGGATCTTTTCAACGAAAACGTCGACCAGCTTACGGCGCTGGACGCCGTGATCGGCGACGCCGACCATGGGAACACCGTGGGCAAAATCGGCAATCTGATCCGGGAAGAGGCAAACGGCGCCGCAGAGCTTGGCCCGATGTTCATTTCCATCGGCAAAAAGCTGATGGGCCTGCCCGGCGGCTCGGCCTGCCCGCTTTACGGCCTCTTTTTCCAGGGCTTCGCAAAGGGCGCGGGCGAGGGCGAATGCGGCGTCGGGATGATGCGGGCCATGTTCGAGGGCGCGGCGAAAAAGCTCGGCGGCTTTTCCGGCGCAAAGCTGGGGGACAAAACGATGATGGACGCCGTCCTCCCCGCGACGGAGGTCATCAAAACCTTCGAGGGCACCCCGGCGCAGATCTTGCGCGCCGCCGCGGAAGCGGCGAAGGCCGGGGCGAAGGACACGGAAAACTTCATCTCAAAATTCGGAAGGGCCAAAAGCTACGGCGAGCGCACCCTCGGGATCGCGGACCCCGGAGCGACTTCCATGAGCCTGTTTTACGAAGGCTGCGCCAGGGCGCTGGAAAAGCGCTGAACCATCAAACGAATTGTTTTGCGCCGCGAAGAAGGCGCCTCAAAAAGTACACAAGCACACAACCTGCCGCAAACAACAGAATTAAGGAGGAACAGACCATGAAGATGAAGAAATTCATCAACGATCCCGCCACGCTGACCGACGAGCTCCTCGCCGGATATGAGATGGCTTTCGGCGACATTGTGGAGCTGAAAGGCCATCTGGTGATCAACAAAAAGCTCAAAGACGCCGACCGCGTAACCATCGTCACCTATGGCGGTTCCGGCCACGAGCCCGCCCAGTGCGGCTATGTGGGCGAGGGGATGCTGGATATCCAGGTCGTTGGCGACATCTTCGCCGCCCCCGCGCCGGACGCTGTGATCGAAGCCCTCAAGCTGGCGGACAAGGGCCACGGCGTGCTGCTCCTGACGTTGAACCACGCGGGGGATATGCTCTGCGGCAAGCTCGTCATGCAGGAGGTGGAAGAACAGGGCCTGAACGTTCGCCAGGTCATCACCCAGGAGGATATCGCCTCCGGCGCGCCCCGGGCCACCTATCCCGGCGAAGTGGTGGACCGCCGCGGCCTGGGCGGCGCGATCCCGATGTACCACATCCTTGGCGCGGCCGCGGCCGAAGGCAAGAGCCTTGACGAACTGGCCGCCCTTGCCCAAGCCTACGCCGATTCGATGGCCACCGTGGCCGTGGCGGCCCGCTGCGCGACGCATCCGCAAAACGGCGCGTCCTTCGGGGATTTGGGCGACGAGGATATGGAAGTCGGCATGGGCCAGCACGGAGAAGGCGGCGGCGGGCGGCAGAAGATCAAAACCGCCAAGGAAACCGCGGAACTGATGGCAAAAACCCTCGCGGAGGACATCGGTCTCAAAACGGGGGACAAGGTGTTCGCCATGATCAACGGCTCCGGCGCCACCACTTTGATGGAGATGTTCGTGGTTTATAAGGACACGGTCAACTACCTCAAGAGCCGGGGGATCGAGGTCGTGGCCAACATGGTGGGCGAAATCCTGACGGTTCAGGAGACCGCGGGCTTCCAGATGAACATTTCCAAGTGGAACGACGAATTCCTCCGCCTGTGGAACAAGCCGGTCCGCACCGCCTTCCTCACGAAGTAAGGAGAGGCGGCGGATCGATCCGAGCCGCGCGGCAATCAACCATTCGCATCGAACCGAAAGGAGAGAGAAAATGGCCCTTGAATTTCTCCACGTCGGCGTGCCGACGACCCAGCAGATGCCGAACGAAACCTATATGGAGCCCTTGAAGGTCTACATCACCAATCCCGGCGATCATCCCTTCAAATACGAGTTCCTGCGCTATGTCCCGGGGACGGATATGCCCCGCTGCATCACCATGGAGCCCCATGTGGCCTTTAAGGTGGACAGCATGGAGGAAGCGCTGAAATGCGCCCAGGAAGATCTGTACACCATCGATCTGCCGGATTGCCTGATCAAATTCGTCCGGGTGGACGGGGCGATCCTCGAGCTGACGGAGATGAAGTAGTCGGCTGCGGCTAAAAAACAGCCGTTTGATTCCTCCCGCCGGCCGGTTTTGCAAAAGAACCGGCCGGTTTCTTTATGTTCCGGCCTTTATCTGTTGCTATCCCGCCGCAAAGAGGTTATAATTTATCATAACTGAAGGATGGAGAGGTGCGATCATGAAAAAAAGACTCGTCTGCGCGCTGTTCGCGCTGGTGTTTTTGCTGGTTGTCCTGCCCTTGCCCGCCCTTGCCGAATCTGAGGTGCAGCCCTTGTCCCCTTTTGCCTCAGCCTCAGCGCTGAAGGACTTTAAGGTGACGAACGGCAAGCGCGTCTCCGTCGATCTGGACGGCGACGGCAAAAAGGATTCGATTTCCTATAAAGACAACGAGAACGCCGACGGCTACATCAAAATCACCTTCACAAAGACAAAAAAAACTTGGAAATACACCCTCAAAGCCGATGATTTTTACCGCAATCCCGGCCGCACATTGCACAACAAGCTGCGCACCGTCGTGTTCAAAAACGCGTCCGGCAACCGCGTTTTTGCCTTCATGACCCCAGCCGTGGGCAACGGGGGCGACGCGGATGCGTTTGGACTGTTGGTGTTCGTGCTGAAAAACGGCAAGATGACCCAGCAAAAGCTCACGCCGCCCACATTCACCGCAAAGTTCTCCGCGGACGGGACGACGTTCACGTTCAGGGGGGAGGATACCGGCTCCAACCAAAAACTGTACGTCAACCGGGAATTTGGCAACAAGTATGCCGATTTGCCGCTCTGGACAGATTTTTACACCGATTTTCAGTGCGTAAAATCCAATTCCGGCGGCTGCAATCTGATGCTGGGCATGAAGATGTACGGCGAAAACCGCGTGGACTCCCTGGGCGTCGCCTACACAGTGTTCAAGGTGGATGGCAAGGGCAAGCTCAAGGCCGCAGCCCAGGCATTCATGCCCGATTTTTCAGCTGGCACCGATCCGGGGATCTTCGTCGACGCGCCTTCCGCCGGCGCGGCCGCCGAACTGCTCGACAAGCTGATCGCCTCGAACACAGTCGGCCTGATCGGCATGACCTTCGAGCAGATCGGCAAGAAATTCGCGCCCCCCGCATCCTACACGCTGATGACCGACTGGCAGCCCTATTTTACCTACAGCGGCGCAAGCCTGGCCGTGGAGCAGGCGTATTTCAGCGACAATTATTACCCCGCCGACGCCTACGAGCAGGACAGCATGACGTACAAGGCGTCAAAGATCATCCCGCATTTCAACAAAAAGGCCGTTTGCATCGGCGTGGGCAGCCAGGTCAGCATGGCCGTGGAAAAGCTGATCACGCCATTCGTGCCGGAAACGTCCATCACCGGCAAGCTGGTCGACGACGACGAGTTCGGCCACTGCTACAGGTTCACCTACAAGGGTTATCAGTGGCTGATCACCAGCCCGACCGGCGGCTACATCGCGTCGATCAGCGATGTTTTTGTCACCAAAGCGAATTGACGGCGCGGCCCCCCGGAGGGGCGGAAATCATAGAACCCCCAAAAGCAAATCGTATCCGTTAAGCGCTTTTCCTGCGCAGGCCGCCGTTTGTTGTGAACGGCGCCTGTTTTTTTGCGAAGCGGACGCAAATCGGCAGAGACTGCGGTTTTCGGCCCCGGGTTTTCGGGTTTCGGCCCGCACGCGTTGACAGGATGAAGAAGCGGGAAATATAATGCCTGCCGGAACAATAAGTATAGTAGGGAATCGTTTGGGGAGAGGGGCCATGCCGGTTTTGAAGCGGAAAAAAAGCAAAGGGGAACGGGCGAAGGACATCATCGGCGCGATCCTGCTGGTTTCCCTGGTGCTGTCGCTGATTTTTGTGATCATCAGCATGGTCAACGCCCCGGGCGAAGCGCCGAAGGGGGCGGAGCATGTGAAGGTCAAAAGCGATTACACCCTCAACCTGCTGCAGTGCGCGCTGGCGGTCGTGGTCATGTTCATCCCCTCGATGCTTCAAAAAAGGCTCTGCATCGCGATCCCGAATTACATGTACGTGCTGTATTTCATATTCCTTTACTGCGCCGTCTACCTTGGGGAGGTCAGGAATTTTTATTTCATTTTCCCCAATTGGGACGCGATGCTCCACACCTTTTCCGGGGCGATGCTGGGGGCCCTGGGCTTTTCGCTGGTTTCCATCCTCAACGACCAGCAGCGGATCCCCATGAGCCTTTCGCCCTTTTTTTCGGCGCTTTTCGCGCTGTGTTTCGCGGTTTTCTGCGGCGTGGTGTGGGAGATCTACGAATACACGCTGGACGGGATCCTGAAGCTGAACATGCAGAAGTTCGCCCTGGAGGACGGGACCGCCCTTTTAGGCAGGCTCGCCCTTAAGGATACGATGGAGGACCTGATCGTGGATACCCTCGGCGCGCTGTCCGTCTGCATCGCGGGATACCTGGGCCTTAAGGCGAAACGCAAAAAGGCCGAGGATAAACCGCTTGACTTGGGGGAATGAACGTGTTATACTTCCACTGCGTAAAAAGAAGAAGTATCCCGCTTCTCACCGCAAGGCTGCGCCAAAGCGGTCCGGAATTTGCAGTTCCGGTGGATCATTTGCTTTTTTGCGGTGTATCCGAGCGGGCTTTTGCGCCCGCTTTTTTGAATGCCCGCCGCAGCCGCAAAAAGCGGCGGGCAAGGAACGACAATAGGTATGGAGGTGTTTTCACATTAGCGTCAACGATTTGATGATCAACGAGGAAATTCGGGACAGAGAAGTGCGCCTGATTGACGAAAACGGCGAACAACTTGGAGTGATGACGACCGCCGCAGCGCTTTCCATCGCCGAACAACGCAACCTCGACCTCGTCAAAGTTGCACCGCAGAGCAAGCCGCCGGTCTGCAAGATCATGGATTATGGGAAGTTCCGCTTCGAGACCACCAAGCGCGAAAAGGAAGCGAAGAAGAACCAGCGCGTGATCGAGCTGAAAGAAGTCCGGCTCAGCGCCACGATCGACCAGCATGACCTTGAGGTCAAGGCGAAGGCCGCTTTCAGGTTCTTCGCGGAAGGGAACAAGGTCAAGGCTTCCATCCGCTTCCGCGGCCGCCAGGCGACCCACAGCGAGATCGGGCGGGAAGTCATGAACCAGTTTTATGAGATTCTGAAAGACCAGTGCGTGATCGACAAGCCGCCCAAGCTCGAGGGCAGGAACATGACCATGTTCCTTTCCCCCAAGGCCGAGGTTAAGAAATAAACAAGCGGCCGCGCCCGCAAAAAACTGCCCGAAACCCCCGCGCGCTCAAGAAGCTTTTGAGCGCGGGGAACGCAATGCAACGAAGGAGGAACCCAAATGCCCAAGGTCAAGACCCACAGGGGAGCAGCCAAGAGGTTCTCTGTGACGAAATCCGGTAAAATCAAGAGGGCTCAGGCCTATAAAAGGCACATCCTGACCAAAAAGACCACCAAGCGCACGCGCAATCTCAGGAAGACCGCGTACATCGCCGAGTGCGAGGAAAAGAACGTCAGGAAGCTTATCCCCTATAAGTAATCGAGGAGGTTCACAACCGTGGCAAGGATAAAAAGAGGCGTCAACGCCGTCAAAAAACGCAGGAAGACATTAAAGCTGGCCAAGGGCTATTACGGCGCGAAGAGCAAGCAGTACCGCACAGCCAACGAAGCCGTGATGAAGTCCCTCAAATACGCCTATGTGGGCCGCCGCCTGAAAAAGCGCGATTTCCGCAGCCTTTGGATCACCCGCATCAACGCGGGCGCGAGGCTCAACGGCATCTCCTACAGCCGCATGATGGACGGGCTGAGGAAGGCCGGCGTGGCCGTCGACCGCAAGGTTCTGGCCGATCTGGCCGTGAACGACGCGGCAGCCTTCGCCCAGCTTTGCGAAATCGCCAAAAAGGCGATCGCTTAAATGGATGTTTGAATCGGCGGGTCGGTCGCGGCTCGCCGATTTTGCTTATGTTGCGCGCAACGGATGGGAGGAAGCATGTTCCCCGAAATAGACAGCCCGAAAAACGCCCGCGTCAAGCTCCTTCGTTCCCTTTCCCAAAAGAAATTCCGGGACGAAACGGGGCTTTTTGCCTTGGAGGGCGAAAAGCTGATCAAAGAGGCGCAAAACCGGGGCTTTGCGATCGAATTCGCGCTGTTTGCCGACGCGGCGTGTGCGCTCGCCCGCAGCCTTGCGGATTCCGGGGCGGAAGTCTTTTCGGCCTCCGAACAGGCGATCAGGGCCGCCTGCGATACCGAGACCCCCCAGGGCTGCGCCGCGGCCGCGCGCATTCCCGCAAATTCCGGCGTTCTGCCGGAAGGCGGGCTTTGGACCGTGCTGGACGGCGTGCAGGACCCGGGCAACGCCGGCGCGATCATCCGCTGCGCGGACGCTTTCGGTTCCGCCGGCGTGCTGCTCGGCCCCGGCTGCGCGGACGCGTGGTCCCCAAAGGCCGTGCGGGCGGCCATGGGCTCTTCCTTTCACCTTCCCGTCGTCTCCGTTTCGAACCTTCCGGAAACGCTGGGCAGGATGCGTTCCTCGGGTTTCAGGATCATTGCCGCCCATCTTTCGGGTTCGCCGGAACTGCCGGATTCGCTGGGCGGATCGGCCGCCCTGCTGATCGGCAGCGAGGGCGGCGGCCTTTCCGAAGCGGTGACAAAACAGGCGGACATTCTCTTTCGCCTGCCGATGAAGGGCGGCGCGGAATCGCTGAACGCCGCCGTGGCCGCGGGGGTAATCCTTTACGAACTCTCAAAAAGAATGGTATGATAACAGCGTGAAAAATGGCGTTTTTTAGGGCGACACCGCACAAGTCGTGCGCACCGGCCGTTGCGGACCTTTTTGCTCGGAAACGGCGTCCAAAATGCGTGGAGTAGCGCCGCTATTCCTGTCTTTTGTCCTTGTTCCGCGCAAAAATCTCCCGCGATTCCGGCGGCACTCCTTTTGTGCGGTATTGCCTCAGCGAAAGCAAAAAACGGCAAGGAGCGCGCGATGGGCAATCCGTTCAACAGGCATTGGCTGATGGTCGGAGCGTTGTGGGCGGTGCTTGGCTGCGCCGCCGGGTTTTTTGCCGCGGAAAACGGCTGGCAAGCGCCCGCCGTCATCGCCTGTGCCTGCTTTGCCGCCGCTTCCGCCGCCGCGGGATGGATTTTGAAAAAGCCCTCTTATTTTGTAATAAGGGGGCTTTTTGCGCTGCTGGGCATGCTGTGGTTTTTTGCGCGGACGGGGCCGCTGAACGCCGAACAGCCCTTCGAGGGGAAAATCGTCGGCCGAATCTGCGCGCTGCCCGAGCCGCTGGAATACGGCGTGAAAACCGTGCTGGACGACGTCTGGGTGGAAGAAGCGGGCGGCTGGCGGAAGGTAAGCGGCAGGGTCAGCCTGCTTTCGGACGTTTCCGGCGCAGAGTACGGGGATACGATCCTGGCTTCGGCCAGCCTGGATCAGCCACAAACCAGCCGGAACCCCGGCGGGTGGAACGCGAGGAACAGCAGCCTGGCGGAAGGGATTTCCCTTTCCGGCTCGGCCGCAAAAGGCGGGGCGGAGGTGGCGCTCAAGGGCGGGTTCACGCCCCTTAGTGGGGTGTATTCCCTGCGGCTGGCGATGGAGGAGGCGATCCTGTCCGCCGCCGGGCAAGAAGCGGGCGGGATGCTCATCGGCGTGCTTTTTGGCGACGTTTCCCGTCTGGATTTTGAAACGATGGACGATTTCCGCCTTTCCGAAACCGCCCACGTGCTTTCCGTTTCCGGCCTGCACGTTTCGGCGCTGGCGGGCTTTTTGATGTGGCTGATGAAGAAGAAGCGCAAAAATTGGGCGGGCTTCTTCGCCATCGCCCTGGGCCTTTTGTGCTTTTGCGCCCTGGCGGATTTTTCCGTTTCCGTCGTCCGGGCAGCGCTTTGCTCGGTTTTCGCCTTTGCGCGGCGGATGCGGGGCGAGCAGGCGGACGTCCGGCTGAACCTTTCCTTTGCCGCCCTGGTCCAGTGCGCGATCAACCCCGCCTGCGTGCTTTCCGCCGGGTTCGTGCTTTCCTACGGCGCGGTTCTCGGCATCGCGCTCCTTTACCACCGCTTCAAAAAGACGCTGGTCCGGGTTTTCCCAAAGAAGGCGGTCTTCGAAAAAGCGGCGGAGCTGCTCGCCGTTTCCGCCGCGGCCCAGCTGGGCGTGCTGCCGGCTTCTTTGTACTACTTCGGCATGCTGCCGGCGCTGTCCATGGTTTGGAACATCCTGACCGTCCCGCTGACGGGGATCTCCGTATTCCTCGGCCTTTTCGGGGGCCTTTTTGGCGCGGTCTGGGGGCCGCTGGGCGCGCCGCTTTCCATGGCCGCCGGCGGGCTTTGCGTGCTGATGCGGGCCGTAGCGAAAATCGGCGGGTCGATCCCTTTTTCCTCCGTCGCGGTGGGCGGTGGATCGGGCCTCGTCACCCTTGGGCTGATTCTCGCCGCCTTCGCGCTCTCGCCATTTGTGAAGAAACGAGCGCTTCGGCTCGGCGCGTTCGCCCTTTGCGCTGCCCTGTGCGCGGCGGCCGCCATAATAAAAAGCAGCGCAGGCGCAGGGCTATCGATCACCATGCTGGACGTGGGCCAGGGGGAGGCGATCGTCATTTCCTGCGGCGGACATACCGCCCTGCTGGACGGCGGAAACCGGAACGTGTACACGGACAAGGGCGCCTCCGTCGTGCTGCCCTATCTTCGGTATCGCGGCATCCGCGCCCTGGACGCCGCGATCGCCTCCCACAACGATTCGGACCATGCCGGGGGCCTGCTGCGCGTCTGCCAGCGAATGGAGGTGGGCGGCCTGCTGCTTTGCGGAACCGAGGGGGACGAGGGGTTCCTGGAGCTGATGGCCTGCGCACAGCAGGAGGGGTTGTACGTCCAGCCGCTGATCCCGGGGGACGTGCTGAAGCTCGGCGAGGCGGAGCTGACGGTGCTGCATTCGGGCGCGGGCGGGAGGAACGAGGATTCCATCGTCTTTTTGCTGGAATACGGCGGATTCACCGCCCTTTTTACCGGGGACGCGGGCTTTGACGCGGAAGCGGCTTTCGCCGGTTCCGCCGGGGAGATCACTTTGCTCAAAGTGGGGCATCATGGCAACAAAAACAGCACTTCGGAGGAGCTGCTAGAGAAAACAAAGCCAAAAATCGCGATTCTATCCGCCGGTGTGGGGAATGTTTACGGATTTCCGGCCGCGGAAACCCTAAAACGGCTGAACGCGGCGGGGGCTAAGGTGTATACGACCGCGGAACGCGGCGCGATCACCGTCCGGGTGGTGGAAAACGAGGTGTTTGTGACCACGATGCTCCCCTGATGTGCTATAATAAAGAAAAACCGTTTGGAGCGCGGGATGGATTACAGGGCTTTTTTTGAAGAAATGAGGGCTGGAACCGTCAGGCAGGCCTATCTTTTCCACGGGGAAGAGGAATATGTGAAGGACAGGGCGCTGGAAAAGCTCACCGGCCTGCTCTTGCCCGATTTTTTTGAATTCAACCTTTCCGTTATGGACGATCCCGCCCCGGCGGACATCGCGTCCGCCGCGGAGCAGCTTCCCGTCATGGACGAAAGGCGCATCGTGCTCGTCAAAAACAGCCGGCTGCTGACCGATTCAAAGCAGGGGGAGGACGGCGAAAAAAACGACGGCCCGGTCCTCAGCTACCTGAAAAACCCGAACCCCACCACCGTGCTGGTCTTTTTCCTCCGCGGAAAATGCGATTCGCGCAAAAGGATCTTCAAAGCCGTCGCGGCGGAAGGAGGGGCGGTGGAGTTCGGCTGCCTTTTTGAGCCGGAGCTTTTGCCCTGGCTGATCAAATTCGCCGCCGGCAAGGGCGGAACGCTGGGCAGGCGGGAGGCGGCCCATCTGGTTTCCATGACGGGGCGCGGCCTGATGGCGCTGACGACGGAGCTGACAAAAGTGCTGGATTATGCAAACGGCGCGCCAATCACCAAAGAAGCGATCGATCTTTGCGTCACGCCGGACGTGGAGCGGAACGTGTTCCGGGTAATGGACGAGATGCTCGCCGGGAACAAAAAAAGCGCCCTGCTGACGCTGCGCTCCACTGTTGAAAAAGGCGGGGCGGGCTCGGAATACGGCGCGCTGCCCGCCATCGCCAGCAGGATCCGCATGATCTCGGACAACAAGCGCGCGGGCAAGCGGGACGCTTTTTCAAGAATGTTTACCGAAAACGAGTTGGACGACGCCCTTGTGGCCCTTGCGGATTTGGACATCCGGATGAAAAGCGAGACTTTGGACGCCAAAATAATGATCGAGCGGGCGATCCTGGGCATTTTTGCCGGGAAAACAGGCAAAGCCTGAAAAGAACAGCCAAAAACACAAAACAGGACGCGAAAGCGCCCTGAAATGTGACATCAAAATCGGATGATTGCCCTTACTGAGCCTTGGCGAGCCTGGCTGCGAGCTGGGCCTTTTTGCGGTTGGCTGTGTTCTTGTGGTACACGCCCTTGGCAACGGCCTTGTCAACCTTGCTGACGGTTTCGGAATAAATAGCGGCAGCGGCAGCGACATCACCGGCGGCGACGGCAGTATCGAAACGCTTAAGAGCGGTTTTGACGCTGGATTTGACCATGCGGTTACGCAGGTTCTTGGTGGAAGCGACTTTTGCGCGTTTTAAGGCGGACTTGATATTGGCCAAACGATTCACCCCCCTCGTTGTTTATTCATGCGGAAATGATTATAGCATGGCCAAGGTGCGATTGCAAGCAAATTCACATAATGCGGGCGCTTTTGTGGGAAAACAATGCCGATACCATTTGAAAGGAAGTTGAACCATGGGCGTGCGCACAGATCTGGCCAGCGAAGCCGTTGCGGAAAGAAGGGGTTTACCCGGAATCAGGGTGAGGGAAGAGCACCCGGGGGAGGGAATCACGGTTACCAGAGTGTTTATCGATACCGAGGGGGCGGCCAAAGAGCTCGGCAAATCCGTGGGCGCCTTTGTGACGATCGACGCCCCCCGCCTGACCGAAAACGACCCGCTTTACCGCGAAAAGGTGGAACGGGTACTGAACGCCGAGCTTTCCGGCCTGACGACGGAACTGAAAAAAGGGGATACCGTGCTGATCGTCGGCCTGGGGAACAGGACGATCACGCCGGACGCCCTGGGCCCCGCCGTGGCGGACAAGGTGGCCGTCAGCCGCCACGTGACCCAGTTCCTGCCAAATCAGGTGGACGACCGCGTGCGGCCCGTCTGCTCCATCGCCCCCGGCGTTTTGGGCGTCACGGGGATCGAAACGGGCGAGGTGGTCCTCGGCCTGGTGGAAAAAGTGCGCCCCGCCCTTGTGATAGCCATAGACGCTTTGGCTTCCCGCTCGACGGACAAGATCAGCACCTCCGTCCAGCTGACGGACACCGGCGTCCAGCCCGGAAGCGGCCTGGGGAACGCAAGGATGCAGCTCACGAGGGAGACTTTAGGCGTGCCGGTGATCGCCATGGGGGTGCCGACGGTCGTTCACGCCAGCACGATTTCCCAGGACGCGGTTTCGCTGCTGCTGAACGAAATGGGCGAAAAGGAGGAAAACAGCGCCCAGCTCATCGAGCTTGTGGGCAAGGTCGTTTCGGAAAAAATCGGCCCTTTGGTGGTGACCCCGAAGGACATCGACTGCATCATCGAACGGTGCGCGGAGCTGCTGGCCACGGGGATAGACATGACCCTTCACGGGCTTGGCCAGGAAGAGCTGAGGCGGTTCCTGAATTAAGGGGAACCCCGGGCCGGAAACCAATTCCCGCCGGGACCGATCAGGCAGATAGCGCCCAGGCCCCGCCCGTTTCAGGCGGGGCCTAAGACTGTCGAAAGACACAATCCCGGGGGGGGGGGGAGCCAGAGGCCGAAGCCTCTGAACTTCAATTAAAACGCAAGACATGAACCGAAATCACAGGTTTTGGCATTTCACCAAGGATTGATATCGGCTTCGCCGGCGACCTGGCCGACGCTCTTTTGCGAAGCGAAAAAACAACCGGCGAAGCGGCCCGCAGGCCGCTTCGGCGCCCTGTGCCCCGCCCGTTTCAGGCGGGGCTTTTCCCGGTTTTGCGCCCGGCCCGAAATGGTTCTACATGGCCGGTCCAACGCATACCTTTACCAATGAACAGGAGGGCGAAGGCGGTGAGGGAGAAGGACAAAAGAGCGCTTTACTTGATCGCGTTCGCGGCGCTTGCGCTGGTGACGCTGATCAGCTGGGACAGGCTGAAATCCGCTTTCTTTTCCCCGGGCGGGATCATGCTGCGGGCGCTGCCGTCGGCGGACGCTTCCGAAGCGGAGGACGAAGACCGGGGGAACACCATCCAGTTCGATGTGTTGGAGATCGACGAGGATGTGGACCGGGGCATCCTCTTCGAACTGCTGGATTCCCCGGGCGAATCGGACCTCTCCCTTTCCGGCGAAGAGCCCCGCGTCCTGATCCTGCACACCCACACGACAGAAGCCTATCTCCAGACAATGGAAACAGATTGGAGAACGCGTGATGAACAGAACAACATCGTCGCCGCCGGCAGGGAACTGGCCAGGCTGCTGGCCGAAGAATACGGGATTTCCGTCATCCACGACACGACGAACCACGAGCCGCCAAGGCTGGGGACCTCCTACGAGCGGTCGATCAAGACGATGGAGTACTACAGGGAAAAGTATCCGAGCATCAACTTGTTTATAGATATTCACAGGGATTCATATATCCTCGGCGGCGACGCGACGATGGAGGATTACGCCGCCGTCAACGACGTGGCCATGGTCAACGGCAAAAGCTGCGCGCGCATCATGTTCGTCGTGGGAACGGGGGAAGGAAAGACCGGCCAGGGCTTTTCCGTCAAACCGGATTACAAGAGGAATTACGCCATCGCCCTGGAGATCACAAACTACCTGAACGCGATCAACCCGAAACTGACAAGGCCGATACGGGTCAAAACCGGGCGGTACAACCAGCACGTCGGCGACTGCATCCTGGTGGAGATGGGGCACAACGCGAACACGCTGGAGGAAGTCATGAATTCGCTCCCTTATCTCGCGGCGGCCATCGCCTCCCTGAGCGGCGGCGGGGGCTGAACCGGCCCGATTGCACCGGGGCGCTTTATGGTTTATAATTGCCCGTATAAAGCTTCCGACCGAGGTGAAGGCATTGGACAACAGACCGGTTGGCCTATTCGATTCCGGCATGGGCGGCCTTTCAGTTCTGAAAACCGCGATGATTCTGCTCCCCAACGAGGATTACATCTATTTTGGCGACGACGGCAACGCCCCCTATGGCACAAAGCCGGAGGAGCGGATCGTTGCGCTTGCCCTGGGCTGCGCCCGTTTTCTGGCGGATCAGGGCGTGAAGGCCATCGTCGTCGCCTGCAACACCGCCACCTCCGCCGCGATCAACGACATCCGCGCCCAGTTCAGGCTGCCGGTGATCAGCATGGAGCCGGCGATCAAGCCCGCCGTCGAGCAGTCCAAAGGCGGCCGCATCCTGATGCTGGCCACCCCGGCCACCTGCGCGCTTTCCCGCTATCAAAAGCTGCTCGGCCGGGTGGATGCCCGCCATCAGGTGGAAAATGTTCCCTGCCCCGGTTTGGTGGAGCTGATCGAGGCCGGCGAAACCGGCAAAGCGGTGGACGACAGGCTCGCGCAACTCCTGGGGCAATACGGCGGCGCGCAAATCGACGCGATCGTGCTGGGCTGCACCCATTACCCCTTCATCCGCGGGAATATCGAGCGCTACGCAAAAGCGCATTTCGCAGGCGAATGCCGACTGTTTGACGGCAACGCGGGAACCGTCCGCCAGCTCAAGCGGGTGCTTGCGGACAACGGCCTTCTTTCTGAAAACGGAAAAGGCGGCGTTTCGCTTTTTACCAGCGGAGACGCAAAAACCGTCGTTCCCGCGTTCGAGCGCATGCTCGCGGAATACGAGCCGTCGCTTTGATTCCGGCGGCGGCGGGCGGCAAACGGCAACGCGGGCGGCCGCGCGGGGACCGATTGCATAACACTGCATATTTATGTGATTGCGCCGGCGGATTTTGCATAATGTAAATCATTCACACCTATCGGGGTACGATTAGAAACGTACAAGAATGATGACAATAATATATCAATCTTAAATTATCATAAAACGGTTGCATTTTGTGAATCCAGCCACTATAATGTTGTTAACGAGAAGGCGGTATTGCTGAGAAAAGAGAGCGTAGCTGGCCGTATGGTTTGCTGTGTTTGTCGTTTCTTTCAGCTAGCCGTTTTTTTATGCGGCAAATGCATCAAATCTCTTGAATTTGTATATTTATGCAGATGATATCGGGTATAAACGGCGTTTTCTTCATATATCGTTATCACCATGCATAGAAATAGACACTGGCGCACATCACGGCTGTCGTTATTACTAAAAAAATAACAATGTTCGGCTGTAGTCGGGGAGGGAGACCCCGTGCTATATCGCGGATCGCAAAAAAAACGCACGACACAAGGAGGTAAACTGATGAAGTACATTATGGCGTTGGATCAGGGCACCACTAGCTCCCGCTGCATACTCTTCAACAAGAAGGGCGAAATCTGCAGCGTGGCTCAGAAGGAATTCACCCAGTATTATCCCAAGGCCGCATGGGTTGAGCATGACGCTATGGAAATCTGGGACTGCCAGATCGAAGTTGCCAAGAAGGCCCTTGAGAAGATCGGCGCTACCCACGAAGACATCGCCGCCATCGGCATCACCAACCAGCGCGAAACCACCGTTGTGTGGGACAAGAACACCGGCAAGCCCGTTTACCACGCGATCGTTTGGCAGTGCCGCCGCACTGCGGACTTCTGCGATGAGCTGAAGGCCGAAGGCTGGAGCGACAAGATCCGCAACAAGACCGGTCTCGTCGTCGACGCTTATTTCTCCGGCACCAAGGTCCGCTGGATCCTGAAGAACGTTCCGGGCGCAGCCGAAAAGGCCGCCGCCGGCGATCTGCTCTTCGGCAACATCGACACCTGGCTGATCTGGAACCTGACCAAGGGCAAAGTCCATGTCACCGACTATTCCAACGCTTCCCGCACCATGCTGTTCAACATCTTCGAACTCAAGTGGGACGACGAGATCCTCGCCCGCTACGAGATTCCGAAGAGCATGCTGCCCGATGTAAAGCCCTCCAGCTACATTTACGGCGAGGCCGATTCCTCCGTCTTCGGCGGCCCGATCAGGATCGCGGGCGCCGCCGGCGACCAGCAGGCCGCTCTGTTCGGCCAGGCCTGCTTCGAACCCGGCATGGCGAAGAACACCTACGGCACCGGCTGCTTCATGCTGATGAACACCGGCACGAAGCCCGTCATGTCCAACAACGGCCTGCTGACCACCATCGCCTGGGGCGCTGACGGCAAGGTCGAATACGCTCTCGAAGGCTCCATCTTCATCGCCGGCGCCGCGATCCAGTGGCTGCGCGACGAGGTCCGGCTGGTGGATTCCTCCCCCGATTCCGAGTTCTTCGCCAGCAAGGTCGAAGACACCAACGGCGTTTATGTGGTTCCCGCCTTCGCCGGCCTGGGCGCTCCCCACTGGGATATGTACGCCCGCGGCACCATCGTGGGCCTGACCCGCGGCGCCAACAAGAACCACATCATCCGCGCGACCCTCGAATCCCTCGCGTTCCAGACCTATGACGTGCTGAACGCCATGCAGGAAGATTCCGGCATCAAGCTCGCCGCCCTGAAGGTGGACGGCGGCGCCTGCGCCAACAACCTGCTCATGCAGTTCCAGGCCGACATCATCGACGCGCCCGTGCTCCGCCCGGTTTGCATCGAGACCACGGCCATGGGCGCTTCCTACCTGGCCGGCCTCGCCGTCGGCTACTGGACCGGCAAGGCCGACGTCGTCCTCAACTGGGCCGTTTCCCGCGAATTCAAGCCCAGCATGGACGCCGCGAAGCGCGCCGAACTGCTCAAGGGCTGGAAGCGTGCTGTTGGCCGCGCCCTCAAGTGGATCGAGGCATAAGCCCGAACCATTAGGAGAACCGCTTAGCCAGACCCGACTCCGCCGGGCGGGAGCAATCCCGCCCGTGCGGACATACGCTTCTTGCTGGCGGGCCAAATGCATAATTTGCTCCCAATTGAGTTGTTTGAGAGTTTGGGCGCGTCAGTGGGCTTTGCGGGATCGCGGAAGCTTTCTGTCGTGCCCAATCTACATATTTGAAGGGTGGTTAATACTCATGCGAGACGTAATCATCATCGGCGCCGGCGTAATCGGCTGCGCCGTTGCGCGCGAACTTTCCAAGCGCGAGCTTGACGTGCTCGTTCTCGAAAGAAAGGACGACGTTGCGACGGGCGGCTGCACCAAGGCAAACACTGCCATCGTGCACGCGGGCTACGATGCCAAACCGGGAACCAAAAAAGCTTACTACAACGTGCGCGGGAACCCGATGTTCGACCAGCTCACCGCCGACCTTGAAATCCCGTTCATCCGCAACACCTCTTTGGTCGTCGCCTTTGAAGGGGACGATATGCAGGGCCTTTACGACCTTTTTACCCGCGGGGTGAAAAACGGCGTGCCGGACATGCAGATCATCGACGAAACGACCCTGCGCAAGCTGGAGCCCAACATCGGCTCAAAGGCCCGCGCCGCGCTGCGGGTCGGCACGGGCGGCATTGTCTGTCCCTATGAAATGGCCCTCGCGTTCGCCGAAAACGCGGTGGAAAACGGCGCGGAATTCAGGCTGAACGCCCAGGTGGAAAGCCTCAGCCCGAAAGACGGCCATTGGATAGTCAGGCTGGATTCCGGCGAAGAGCTGACCGCAAAAACGGTGGTCAACGCCGCGGGCCTGTATTCCGATAAGTTCAACAATATGGTCTCTGCCCACAAGTTCGATATCCGCCCCAGAAGGGGCGAGTATTACATGGTGGACAAGACTTTTAAGGACGCGTTTGACGCCACCATATTCCAGCTCCCCACAGATAAGGGCAAGGGAATCCTGGTTTCCCGCACGGTGGACGGCACCGTGCTCCTCGGCCCGACGGCGGACGACGTCGACGCCAAAGAGGACACGAGGACGACCGCCTTCGGCCTTTCCGAAGTGCTGGAGTTCGCGGCCCTTTCCTGGGAAAACATCCCCACGAGGAACTTCATCGGCAACTTTGCCGGGATCCGCCCCCGCCCCAGCAACGGCGATTTCTGGGTCGGCGAGCCGGACGACGCGCCGAATTTCTTCAACGCCGCGGGCATCGAATCCCCCGGCCTGACCGCCGCCCCCGCCATCGCGGAGGACCTGGCCAAGTGGATCAGCGAGCGCCTCAACGCCAAAATGAAGGAAAACTTCAATCCCAAGCGCCGCGCGATACCCAAATTCCGTGAACTTTCCAACGAAGAGCGCGCAGAGCTCATCGCCAAGGATCCCGCCTATGGCCGCATCGTCTGCCGCTGCGAAACCGTCACCGAGGGCGAGATCCGGGAAGCCATCCGCCGCCCGCTGGGCGCCAAAAATCTGGACGCCGTCAAGCGCCGCACCCGCGCGGGCATGGGCCGCTGCCAGGCCGGATTCTGCACGCCCCGGGTGGTCGCCATATTGTGCGACGAGCTGGGGATGAACCCGACCGAAATCACCAAATTCGGCGGAAAATCCCGTTTGCTCACCGGGCGTATCGGAATCCGGAAGGAGGTTTAGGAGTCATGCGCGAAATAGACGTACTCATCATCGGCGGCGGCCCCGCCGGCCTTGCCGCAGCGGTCGCCGCGAAAAAAGCGGGGATCGAAAACCTGCTCATCCTCGAACGCGAGGAGCATCTTGGCGGCATACTCAACCAGTGCATCCACAACGGCTTCGGCCTTCAGGCCTTCGGCGAAGAGCTGACGGGCCCGGAATACGCCCAGCGCTATGTCGACATGGTGGAGGAGCTGAAGATCCCCTACCAGTGCGAGACGATGGTCCTTTCCGTCTCGCAGGACAAGGTCGTCACCTCCATCAACCCCAAGGAAGGCCTTCAGCAGTTCAAAGCCAAGGCGCTGGTGCTGGCGATGGGCTGCCGGGAGCGCCCCCGGGGCGCCCTGGGCATCCCCGGCTGGCGCAGCGCGGGCATCTACTCCGCGGGTACGGCCCAGCGGTTTGTCAACCTTGAGGGGTTCATGCCCGGCAAGACCGTCGTCATCCTCGGTTCGGGCGATATCGGCCTGATCATGGCCCGCCGGATGACCTTCGAAGGCTGCGAGGTCAAGGCCTGCGTGGAGCTGATGCCCTTCTCCTCCGGCTTAAAGCGCAACATCGTTCAGTGCCTGGACGATTACGGCATCCCGCTGATGCTCAACCACACCGTGGTGGATATTGACGGTTGCGACCGCGTCACCGGCGTGACCATCGCCGAAGTCGACCCCAAGACCAAAAAGCCCGTCCCCGGAACCGAGCAGTATATTGAGTGCGACACGCTGCTGCTTTCCGTCGGCCTGATCCCGGAAAACGAGCTTTCGGTGGGCGCGGGCGTCAGCCTCGGCCGCTCCACCCTGGGCCCGGTGGTGGACCAAAGCTACGAAACCAATGTGGACGGCGTTTTTGCCGCGGGCAATGTCCTTCACGTTCACGATCTGGTGGACTTTGTTTCCGAGGAGGCCGCCCTTGCGGGCGAAGCCGCCGCGGGATACGTCAAGTCCGGCAAGGCCGAAAAGGGCGCAGGCGTTCCCGTTGAAGACGGCTTTGGCGTGAACGGCGTCGTTCCCCAGATCATCCGCCCCGAACTGCTGACCGAACCCGTCAAGTTCATGTTCCGCCCCAGGGACGTTTACAGGGGCGCCCGCATCTGCGTAGACGTTGACGGCGAAGAAGTCCTGCGCGGCAAGCCCCACATGATCATGGCTCCCGGCGAGATGGCCAGCCTGTCCGCCGATCCCGAGCTGTTCAAAAACAAGGGCGAAATCGGCAAAGTTACCGTTCGTCTGGAGGTGCGCGCATAATGGAAAGAATACTGACCTGCATCGGCTGCCCGATGGGCTGCCAGCTTACCGTCACGCTGGATGAGGACGGGAATTTCCAGTCCGTCACCGGATACAGCTGCAAAGTCGGCAAGGAGTACGCCCCGAACGAAATCGCGAACCCCACGAGAATGGTGACCTCCGTCCTGCTCGTTCCCGGCTGCGGCACCCCGCTTTCCGTCAAGACGGCCAGGGCCATCCCAAAACGGCTGATTTTCGACTGCCTGAAGGAAATCAGGAACGCCGAAATCACGCTCCCCGTGAAGATCGGAGACGTCATTGTTCCCAATGTCTGCGGAACGGGCATTGACGTTGTGGCGACCCGTCATTTAAAATAAGCTTGTGGACGCGCCAGAGAAACGCCGCAAAACGGCGCGGCCAAGGAGGATTCGCACTTGAGCAAAACTCAGGAGATTTTGGATACCTTGATCGAGAATCCCGTGATTGCCGCTGTTCGTTCGGCGGATAAGCTTGACAATGTCATTGCCAGCAGCGTAAAAATCGTGTTCACGCTTTTTGGCGGCATCGGGGAGCTGGAGGAGCAGTGCAAAAGGCTTAACGACGCAGGGAAGCTCGTGTTTTTGCACATCGATCTGATCGACGGGCTGCGGCCGGACGCTGCCGGGGTCAGGTATGTCACGGAGCGCATGAAGCCCGCGGGAATCATCACCACGAAAGGCTCCTGCATCCGGATCGCCCACGAACTCGGCGTGTTCACCATCCAAAGGGTGTTCATGCTGGATTCCTCCGCCCTCAGATCCGGGATTCAGAACGTTTCTTCCTGCAAGCCGGACCTGGTCGAGATCCTGCCCGGCGTATGCGAAAGGGCTTTGCTGATGGCAAAGAACAACATGAACACGCCCTTCATCGCAGGGGGATTCATCGAAAGCAAGGAAGACATCATCTCGGCGCTGCGCGTCGGCGCGGTGGCCGTATCCACCAGCTGCGAAGCCCTGTGGGGCGAAATAGACTGAATCATAAACGAATCGAACCCAGCCCCCGCCGTCATTCGGCGGGGGCTTTAGATTGCCGAAAAACCCTATCCCGGGGGTTTCAGGGGTCGAAGCCTCTGAGCTTCAATCAGTTTTGCCGTACTATTTCGGTCATTTATTGACCGAAATTACCCTCGCCGGAATCACAGATTTCGGCACTTCATCAAAGATTGATGTCGGCTTCGCCGACGACCTTGCGCGAAGCGGAAAACCAACCGGTGAAGCGGCGCGCAGGCCGCTTTAACGCCCTGCAGCCCCCGCCGTCATTCGGAAGGGTTTTTTTTGCGTTCTGTAAATTCCAGCGCGGCCTTTTCGATCAGGATGACCGGCAGCGGGGATTGCGAATCGTTTGAAAAAATGTGGCAAAGCTCGTGCTCGACCGCTCTGCGCCTGGATTCGTCGTTGAGCTTGAGGTTGACCACGATCGTGTAACCGCCGTCCATTTTTGGCATTACAAATGCCCTGATATGGCCGGGCAGCTCGTCGCTGTAAACGATATCCGCATCCGGTTTGCATAGATACTCACCAAATATAACGAACACCCTTTCGTTTTTTTTCTCAGTATAAACAATCAACTGTCCAAAAAAACGGACAGATGCCCGCCAGAAGTGCGCGGGCTGTTTTTGTGCAAATTCCGCCTGCTGTTAAAAAAACCGGAATCATGAAAAGGGTTGTGGAAGTATTTTGCGGGCAAATACCCGGCATTTTTCCGGCCATTATCAGCCATGCTAACGCCATGGGAAGAAGCGGCCATAAAACGCCTGAAGAAAAAGAACTCTCCGCGCTTTTAAGAAGGCTGGACAAGCTGATAACCGCCATGGAATCCATAGGACTTGAGGAATACCTGGCCAGAAGGCAGAACAGAAAGCGCATGCTGGTTTCGAACCTGGTCACGGGCATTGCAAAGGGCCTGGGCACGGCCGTGGGCTTTACCATACTCGGAGCGGTGCTTTTTTTGCTGCTGCAGCGCATCGCTATGGCCAATCTGCCCATCATCGGCGATTTTATCGCCCAGATTGTAGACATCGTTGAACGAAGAGGCTGAAAAAACCACAAGGATCATTTTTACGACCATCCGGGGAGGGCGAGGATTTGCACAATTCATATTCCGGACTTTACGACGCGGCGCTGGCGGACGACGCGCTTTTTGCGCTTGCGGCCTCGGCCGGGGTGCAGACCGTGGTGCGCCCGCGCAGAAAGATGGATTTTCCCAGACTTTCGATGGACGAAAAGCGGCTGACCGCGGCCTATACCTGCCTTTATCCGGAGGCTGCGGAGGACAAGGCCGCGGCCTGGCTGTGCGACAATTTTCATCTGCTGGAACAGACGATACGGGAACTGGAACTCAACTGGCAGCGCCTTAAGGAGCTTCCCCGCATGGCGGACGGCGAATGGGCGGGCCTTCCCAGGGCATACCGCGTAGCCGCGTCGGTGACGGGCCACACAAAAGGCAGGGTGACAAACGCTTCGCTGCTGGCTTTCGTCAACGCATACCAGATGGAAAACCCGCTGACCATGGACGAGCTTTGGGCGCTGCGGCCGGCTGCCCTGACCGCGCTGGTCAAGCTTTGCTCGATGGAGGCGCTGGAGTGCATCAAGCGCCAATCCTGGGAAAATCAGGCGGAAAAAGCCGCGGACAGGCTGCTGATGGCGCCCTGTTCAACGACGGCAAAAAGCATTCGCCGCCTCCCGCTGGAAAACGCGGCTTTTTCCGCACGGCTGTGGGCAAGGCTGCGGGAGACAGACAAAGTGGACGCCCTGGTTTTGGAGCTTGCCCGGCTGGATCTGACGCCGGAAGGCGTTGCCGAGCAGGCCCACAGGGGCAGCATGCAAAGCGCCCAGATCCTGCAAAACGCCGTCACGGCGATCCGGGAACTGAGCAAAAGCGACTGGGAGCGCTTTTTCTGCCTGGCGTCCAAGGTCGAGCAGACGCTCTCGGCCGATCCGGTATACAGGCTGATGGACGATCCCTCAAAGAGCTATTGCAGGGATTGCGTCAAAAGGCTCGCCCGAAGGACGAAAACGGCGGAGGTATCCGTCGCCCGCACCGCGATGGTCCTGGCCGAAAGCGGGGAGGATGAGCGCCGCCGCCACGCCTGCTGGTGGATCACCGGGGACGGGATCCCCGCCCTGAAGGCCGCACTGACCGGCAGCGACGTTCGCGCCGCCATAGCCGACAGCACAAAACAGGCGGATTCGACGACGGAAAAGCAGGAAAAAGCCAAAACCTCCGCCACCCGGGCCGTGGCGCGCTTTCCCCGCAGGAATTCCCGAAATCTTTTGATCTTCCTCGGGATCACCCTGGCGGTTCAATATGGGATTCTGATCCTGTGCGGGATCGTTTCCGGCTCGCCCTGGACGCTGCTGCTGTCCATCCCCGCCGGGGTGGGCGGATGGACCCTCGCCCAGGACGCGGTCATCCGGTGCGCCGGGAAGATCCCCGTCCGGCGGCTGCCGAGGTTCGCCTTCTCGGAAGGCATCCCAAACAAATGCCGCACGCTTTTGACGGTCACCGCCCTTGTAGATTCGCCCGAACGGGCAACGGAGCTGGTCCGGACGCTGGACGTCCATTCCCGGGCATGCAACAGGGAAAAAAACATCTATTACTGCCTGCTTTGCGACCTTCCCGAGGCGGATTCCCCCCAAACGCCCGAGGACGCCGGGATCGTCCGGGCAATCAGAGAAGGGATCGCCGAACTGAACGAAGACGAACCGCTTTTTTTCGCGCTGATCCGGCCAAGGGTCAGGAATTCCCAGGGGGTTTATACGGGCCACGAGAGGAAACGCGGCGCGCTGATGTGGCTGAACGAGCTGATCCTTTCCGGAAAGAGCGAGGAGCTGCCCGGCGGCATCGCCTATGTGCTCACCCTGGACGCGGATACCCGCCTTCCCCACGGCGCGGCAAAAAGGCTGATCGGCGCCCTGGCGCACCCCCAGAACGCCCCGGAAATCGACAAACACGGCAGGCTGACCGGCCACGCGCTGATCGCGCCCCGGGTGGAAAACACCGCGAAAGGGGCGGCAAAGACGGCTTTTTCCCGGCTGTTTTCCGGTAACGCCGGGCTGGATTCCTATTCTTCCGCGGTCAGCGAATTCTTTTTCGACGTTTTCGGCGAAGGGAATTACTGCGGCAAGGGCATCTACGACGTTAAGGCGTTTTCCGCCGCTTTGGCCGGGCGCATCAAGGACGAACGCGTCCTCAGCCACGACCTTTTGGAGGGCTGCTACGCCAAGGCGGGCTTTGCCTCGGATGTTTCGGTCTACGACGATCACCCGGCAAGATACCTTTCCTTTATGCGCAGGGAACACAGGTGGATCCGGGGCGACTGGCAGCTTTTGCCCTTTATTTTCGGCAGATCGGGCCTGAACGCCCTTTCGCGGTTCAAGCTGACGGATAATCTCAGGCGCTCCCTCGTCATGCCCGCGGCCGCGGCGGTGCTGCTTTTTGCCCCTTTGGTGGAAGCCTCCTGGGCCTTTGCGCTAATCGCGCTGCTGTCCATCTGCTCGGGTTACCTTGTGGACATGTTCCGGGCCGCCCTGCGCACAAGGGACGCGGTGGTGCGGCTGTTCGACTCCTACGAAAGCATCAAGCTCACCGCGGCAAAGCTGGTGTTCAAGCTCTCGGTTCTGCCCTATGAGGGCTGGATCGCGCTCTCCGCCGCCGCGGTTTCCCTTTGGCGCACCCTCGTCAGCCACAAGAACATGCTGCAATGGGTGACCGCCGCCCAGGCGGACAGAACCGCACAGCGCAGCGTCGCCGGGTATTACAGGGCGATGCTGGCCGCCCCCGTCGCCGGCACGATCCTGGCGGTTCTAGGCATCCTGACCGGCGCCTGGATTTCGCTGGTCCTTTCGGTTTTGTGGTGGGCGGGGCCGTATGCCGCCTCGTTCCTTTCCCGGCCCGCCCAGGGCGCGAAGCTCAAAGAGGAGGACCGGGCGTATCTGATGGAAATCGCCCGGCAGAGCTATGCCTTCTTTGCGGAAAACTGCGTAAACGGCATTCCGCCGGACAACGTGCAGATCTACCCCAAAGCCGTTCCCAGGGAGCACACCTCGCCCACGAACATCGCGATGGCGCTGATCGCCCCCCTTTGCGCCTTTTTCCTCGGGATCATCAAGGAGGACGAGCTGAAGGAAAAGACAAATCGCACCCTTTCGGCCATCGAAAAAGCGGAAAAGTGGCACGGCCACCTGTACAACTGGATGGATATCGGAACCCTGCGGCCGATTTGCCCCCTTTTTGTTTCCAGTGTGGACAGCGGCAACCTCGCCGCCAGCCTGCTGGTGATCCAGGGGCATTTTAAGGGCGGGCTGGGCGAACGGGCGAAAAAGCTGCTCGCCGAAATGGATTTTTCCCCGCTGTTTGACGAGGAGGTCAAGCTCTTTTCCATCGGCATGGACTGCAAAAGCGGCAAGCTGAGCGGTTCGCATTACGACCTGCTGGCTTCGGAAGCGCGACTGCTCTCCTTTGTGACCATCGCTCTGGGAACGGTCGACGTTTCCCACTGGTTCAGGCTGGCTCGGCCGCTGACGGCGATCGACGGCAGGCGGCTGCTGATCTCCTGGAGCGGAACGATGTTTGAATACCTGCTGCCGGGGATTTTCACGGGCAGCGTGAAAAACACGCTGCTGGGGGAAAGCATGGCGAACGCGGTCGCCGTTCAGCGCACCGCGGCAAAGGGAACGCCTTGGGGGGTCAGCGAATCGGGGTATTACGCCTTTGATCTTTCGATGAACTACCAATACCGGGCCTTTGGCCTGGAGGGCGCCGGGGTACGGCCGACGCGGGAGGAGCGGGTGATCGCGCCCTACGCTTCCGCACTGGCGGCGACGGAAGAACCCCACGCAGCCACGGAAAACCTTCGCGCCCTGGACGAGCTGGGCGCAAGGGGGAAATACGGGTTCTATGAAGCGCTGGATTTCACCCCCGAACGGGCGGGGAACGGCCGGCGGCTGGTGATGAGCTTTATGGCCCACCACGTTGGCATGAGCCTTGCGGCGATCACCAACGCGCTGTGCGACGGCGCGGTCAAAAACGCTTTTATGTCCGTACCCGGGGCGGAAGCGGCTTCCCTGCTGCTGGAAGAAAAATTGCCGGACAGGACGATCATCATGCGGCAATACAGCCGGGCGCTGCCCAAAAAGGCGAGCGGAGCGTATGACGAGATGGCCCCCTTGGGCGCGGTGGGCGAAGGCGCGTACCCCGAATACTGCTTTTTGACGGGCGGGGCGCGGATCGCCGCAAGCACGGACGGCCGGGCGAAGATCACCTTCAAACTGGGGGAGGACCGGGTGCTTTTCTGCCCCTTCGAGGAGGATAACGCCCGGGGCGAGCCTTCGGCGGGCATTTTCGTGAACGGCCAGACCACCTGCGGGGACGCGGTGATTTCCGCCCACAGCATCGCCTTCAACCAAAAGCGGGACGGCCTGGAGATCAAAACCGAGCTGATGGCCCCGCCGGATGAAAACGCCGCCCTTTGGCTGGTCACGCTGAAAAACGAGTCGGAAGCGGAAAAAAAGGCGGAGATCTTCGCCTATGCCGCGGTGGCGCTGACCACCGTGGAAGAAGCAAGGGCCCACAAGGCTTTCCACAAGCTTTTCATCACGGCGCAAAGGCCGGACCCAAACACCCTTTGCTTCACAAAGAACGACAGGCGCGGCGAAAAGCGCACCGCCCTTTGGGCAAGGCTGCTCTGGGAAGGCCCGGTCGAAGCCGCGACGGACAGATACGATTGCGTCGGCAGGGGAAACAGCATCAAAAAGCCCGCTTTTTTGACCCAGGGCGTGCCGAAATCCGGGGTGCGCCACACGCCGCTGGAACCCTGCGCCCTGTTCAGGGCCGAAACCGCGATCGCCCCCGGAAGGACCAAAACCCTCGCCTTTGTGCTGGCGGCGGGGGACGAATCCGAGGCAAAGCGGTCGATCGGCGCCTATTCGGGCATTGCGGATGCCCTGGATTCCCTGGGAACCTGCGCGATGTACGCCCGGGTGCGGCTCAAATACCTGGGGCTGGACGGTGCGCGCACAAACGCCCTGCGAAAGAAGCTTTCCGCCCTGTTGTTTCCCCCTGTGCCCGGGGCGGAAAGACTGCAGGCGCTGGGCAAAAACACGCTGGGGAAGCGCGCTCTCTGGCGGCTGGGGATCTCCGGCGAACTGCCCGTCGCCCTGGCGGAAGCGGGGGCGGCCAAAGATTACCCCAAGGCAAGGCAGCTGGCGGAGCTTTGCCGCTACGCCGGGCTTTGCGGCGAGGAGTTCGACGCCGTGTTCATCTCAAACGAACCGGCGGGCTACGGCAAACCGGTGGCGGAGGAGCTGGCGCGGATCTCCTGCGGCCTGGGCAGGGCCAGGGTGTTTTCCAGAAACGACATTGCCGACGAAGAGCTTCAGCTCCTGCGCGCCCTGGACACGATGGCGGACAAACGACCGAAAAAGCGGGAAAAGCAGAAGAAGCCCCCGAACGGCCAGCACGCCCTGGCGATCAAAACCCCGCGGCTGGCGCATTACAACGGCATCGGCGGGTTCGACGGCCAGGAATACGTCCTGCGCCTGAAGGACCGGCTGACCCCCGCCCCCTGGAGCAACGTCCTTGCCCGGGAGGGCTTCGGGTCGATCGTCACCGAAAGCGGCGGGGGCTTCACCTGGGCGAAAAACAGCGCCCTTTTCAAGCTGACTCCCCATTCCAACGATCCGGTGGACGGCCGAAACGGCGAGACCTTCGCCATCCGGGACGAGGAATCCGGCGCAGTCTATTCGCCGGCGCCGGACGGTATTGGCGAATACGTCGTGCGGCACGGCTACGGCTTTACGGAATTCACCTGCGGCAAGGAAACGCTGTACACAAAGCTGACGGCCTTTGTTTCCAATGGCGCGAAATGCTGGAAGCTGGAACTGACCAACCCGGTGGACAGAAAGCGGGAACTTTCGGTCTATTTCTGCGCCGAATGGGTGCTGGGCCCCTCTGTGCCGGAAAGGACGCTTTACGCCTGGGAGTCGGACGGCGTGCTCCTTTGCCGCGACGGCGGGCGGGAAGGCTGCGCCTACGCCTATCTGGACGGCGCGGAATGGACCTGCTCCAAAGAGGAATTCTTCGGCAGGAACGCCCCTTTGTTTGGCGCGGGCCTGCAAAGGCAGCCCGGCGGCGGGAGCGACGCCTGCGCGGGATTCAGAAAGAGCCTCTCGATCGAGCCGGGGGAAACGGCCGGGATCGCGGTCGTCATCGGCTTCGAGGAAAGCGAGATCGAGGCGGTGCTTGCCGCCCGGGCCTTCGAACCTGAAATCGAGCTGAAAAACGCCCGGGCGTTCTGGGAACGGAAGCTGGGCAGGCTGAAGATCAAGACCGGGGACGGCGCCTTCGACCGGATGATGAACGGCTGGCTTTTGTATCAGGTTTACGCTTCCCGGCTGATTTCCCGGGCGGGCTGGTGGCAGACCGGCGGCGCTTTCGGCTTTCGGGATCAGCTGCAGGACGTGCTGGCCCTGATGGAAACCGACCCGGCCCGGGTGCGGGCGCAATTGCTGCTTTGCGCCGCGCACCAGTACGAATCCGGCGACGTTCAGCACTGGTGGCACCCGCCGTATACGGGCGTTCGAACCAGGATAACGGACGACAGGCTGTTTTTGCCCTTTGTGGCTGCCCAGTACGCAAAAGCCACCGGGGACGACGGCGTGTTCGGCGAGGCCGCGCCCTATCTCAAGGACGTTCCGCTGCCACAAAACCGGCATGATGTTTACCACGAGGCCGAGCCTTCGGAAAAAACGGGAACGCTTCGGGAGCATTGCCTGAAGGCGATCTATGCCTCCTTCCAAACCGGGGAACACGGCCTGCCGCTGATGGGCACCGGAGACTGGAACGACGGGATGGATACCGTGGGCGACAAGGGCAGGGGGGAGAGCGTGTTTTTGGGGTGGTTCACCGTGGCGGTGATCGACGCCTTTTTGCCGTATTGCGAGGGGGAGGACAAAAGGGCTCTGAAGCGCAAGGCGGAGGAGCTGCGCGTCGCCCTGGACAAACACGGCTGGGACGGCGAATGGTACCGCCGGGCGTTCTTTGACGACGGTTCCCCCTTTGGCGGCAAAGAGAACGCGGAATGCAGGATCGACCTGATCAGCCAGGCCTGGAGCGCCCTGGCGGAAGGGCCGAAAAAACGGACCGAAGCCGCCCTTTCCTCCGCGAAAAAGCTGCTGGTGGACCGCCAGGCGGGCATCATCAAGCTGCTGGACCCGCCGCTAGAGAACCAGCTCCCCAGGGCGGGCTACATCCAGAGCTACGCAAAGGGCCTGCGGGAAAACGGCGGGCAATACACCCACGCGGCGGCCTGGATGATCATGGCCCTGCTCAAATCCGGAAACAAGGAGGAAGCCGCGGAGCTTTACTCGATGATCAACCCCATCCGCCACAGCGACAACCCCATCATTTCGGCGGTCTACCGCGGGGAGCCGTATGTGATGGCGGGGGACGTTTACGACGGTGAATGGCCCGGGCGGGCCGGGTGGACCTGGTATACCGGCGCGGCGGCCTGGATGTACCGCGCGGGGCTGGCGCTCATCGGCTTCCACAAAGAGGGGAACCGGGTATGGCTCTGTGGCGGCGCGGAGCGTTTCGCCGAGTGCGAGGCCGAGTTCGATGGCAAAAGAGTGGCAAGAATCGAGGACGATGGGATGCAATAACTAAAATCGCGGGAGGACCTCTGCGCCCCTGGCCCGATCAAGGGCCTTTTTGCGCCTGTCCATACGCAGCGCGTGGCCCGGTTTGGGCGCGCTGTGCTGAAGCGCGATAGGATACCTCGGCGTTTCTAAAAAAACCGCCTCAAACCACCGGTATTTTGGCGCGGTTTTTTTAAAAAACCAATCCCTTTCCGGGCTCTTGATTAATCATCCGGCCTCCAGTATAATAGACATGTATAAACGACCTGTCGTATCCTTATGATTTGCAATCCCATCTGAAAGAAAATGTCTGTCACAGGAGGAGAAAAATGAAAAAAAGAATTGGAATACTCACCGGGGGCGGAGACTGCCCCGGGCTGAACGCCGTCATCCGCGGCGTGGTTGAGGTTTGTTCCAAGGCGGATATCGAGGTTGTGGGGCTTTTGGCCGGCTGGCGCGGCGCTTTGAACGGCGACTGCCGCGTCCTTACGCCCGAGGATGTGGAAGGCATCCAGACCATGGGCGGAACGATCATCGAATCCTCCCGCACCAACGTCAAAAAAACCCCCAACGGGCCCCAGATGGTCATCGACACCATGAAAAAGCTCGGCCTTGAGGCCCTCGTCGCCGTCGGGGGGGACGATACCCTGGGCGTGGCGAACTTTTTGCGCAAGGAACACGGCGTAAACGTCGTCGGCGTTCCCAAGACCATCGACAACGATCTTTCCTGCACAGACTTTACCTTCGGGTTCGACACCGCGGCGAACATCGCCATGGAAAGCATAGACCGCATCCGCACCACCGCGTCTTCCCACGCGCGCTGCTTCGTCGTCGAATGCATGGGCCGGCATTCCGGCTGGATCACGCTCCAGGCGGGCTGGGCGGCGGACGCGCACATCGTCCTCATCCCCGAATTCCCCATGAACATGGACGAGATCATGGACATCGTCAAAAAGCGCTATAACCGCGGCAAGCGCTACACCATCATCGCCGTCGCCGAGGGCATCACCATCGAGGGCCTGGAGCAGGGCGATCTGGGCGTGGACGCTTTTGGCCATCCCCTCCTTGTCAACAGCCAGCTTGCGAAGGATCTTGCCACGGCGATCGAAAAGCGCATGCGCGCGGACGAGTCCCTGGACGAAAAGCGCAGGTATTTCGAATGCAGAAGCCTGGTCCTCGGGCATTTGCAGCGCGGCGGCGCGCCCTCTGCCTTTGACCGCGTGCTGGGTTCCCGCATGGGCGTCAAGGCGGGCGAGCTGATCGTCGCCGGCGATTACGGCAATATGGTCGCCCTGAAAGGCACCGATATCGTCAAGGCGGATCTTGACATGGCCGTTTCCGTCAGGAAGGATGTTCCCGCTTCGCTTTATGACGCCTGCAGGTATTACTTCCGTTAAGCGAATCGTATTTTTGCGCCCGCGGCGGGTTTTGCGCTGCGGGCTTTTTGCTTTTTTGGGCATAATGGTTAAGGCAAGGGGCGTTGAACGCCGGCGGTTTTCAGGGCCGGAAAGCACGCCGTCGCTGTGTTGCCGGTGCTTGGAGCAGCACCACTGCGCCTGCGCACCGACGCCTTGCGCTGACGCACTTTCCGGTCCTGAAAACTCTCCGACCGCTTGGCGGTGCAGGCGTTCAACTCCCCTTGCCTTAAAAGTGAAAGGAGGTGTGAATATGGCCAAAAAGAACAAGAACAAAAACCGCGAAAAAGAGCTTTCCAATCCGCTGCTTCGGGGAGGGCAGAAGACCCCTTCGGACGTTCTCGGAAGCTACACCGGAGTCGGCCGGTACGGCGAAAAACCCACGCAGGACGCAGACGATCTTTAACAGAACACACGGAAAAGCGGCATCCCCCTTAAAAAAAGGGGGATGCCGCAAAGCGTCGAAAAAGGCCTGCGGGCCGCTTCGACGGAAGGCTGTTCGCTTCGCGCAAGGTCGCCGGCGAAGCCGATATCAGTCCTCGATGAAGCGCCGGAATCCGTGATTCCGGCGGGGGGAGTTTCGGTCGCTTGTGACCGAAACTGCGCCGCAAAACTGACGCCCCAGTCGTCGGCGCAACCGGCATCAATCCTCGATGAGGTGCCGAAATCATGGATTTCGGCTCATGTCGTCAGCTTTGATCGTATCTTTGGGGCGGCGGCCCCTGAAATCCCGGGACAGGATTTTTCAACAGACTGCGGCATCCCCCATTAAAAAGGGGGATGCCCTGCTCGGGAGGGTTGGCCGCCGAATTTACCACTTCTGGCCGCTTTGGCTGTTCTGCGTGTTCTGGCTGTTTTGCAGGGTGCGGCCCACATTTCCATACTTCTGCTTGGCCTGGTCCACCTTTTGGGTATCCGCCATGGGCGTGGGGTAAAGCCCGCGGCTGTGCAGCTCGCAGAACACGTCAAACTGGATGCTGTGCTCGTCGTTCAGGATGTCCATCAGAGTCTTTTTCAGGACGGGGTCCGCGCACTCGTTCGCGAAGGTGTTGTAGTTCGCTGTCAGGTGCTTCTCGGTGTTGAGCGCGTCAAAGAGGATTTCCTTGTCTGTGTAGTTCTGGTTGTTTATATGCATGTTGCGCCTCCTAGTTGAGCTGGTTGAAAAGCATGTCGAAGTGGTGCTGGTGCTTGTCCGCTATGGAGTTGAACTTGTCCCTGATGCACTGGTCGGTCGTGCCGCTCGCCAGCATGCGGAATTTTTTAACCTCAAGCTCTTCTGAAGACAAGAGGTCGTTAAGAGCGCTTAGTTCTTTTTCGGTCAGGTTTGCCATATTTCTTTTAGCCTCCTTAAGGTTGATGGGCATAGTATCTCACCGTTTTTCGGGCTTTATCCACCGATATGGAAATTGATGAAAAGGGTGGCTTCCTTCGATAATGATCGTATATGAATGGATGCATAACGAAGTAACGTTCGAAAATAACCGAACATTTTTTAATATCTGCGTGGGATTTTGCGTAAATTTCCGAAAAAACATTGTCTTGCAGGGCTTGATGTCTTATAATATCCACGTGTGGAACATGCATGCGCCACCCGAATATACGAATCGATACGGTTTGGAGGTATTCCCGCAATGGAGATTTTAGAGCAGCGCATTCTTAAGGACGGCGCGGTCAAAGAAGGCGGCATCCTTAAGGTGGACAGCTTTTTGAATCACCAGTGCGATATCGAGCTTTTTAACGAGATGGGCCGGGAATTCGCGGCCCACTTTAAAGGAAAGGTCACCAAGATCCTCACCATTGAGGCCTCGGGCATCGGAATTGCCTGCGTGGCCGCCCAATACTTCCGCTGCCCGGTGGTATTCGCAAAAAAAGCCAAATCACTCAATCTTGACGGCTCCCTCTATACGGCGACAGTCCACTCCTATACTTACGATAAAGAATATACCATCACCGTTTCCAGCAAATTCATCACGAAAGAGGACACGGTGCTGTTAATCGACGATTTTCTTGCCAACGGGCAGGCCATGCTCGGGCTGATAGACATTATCAAACAGTCCGGCGCCGCCCTTTTGGGGATCGGAATCGTCATCGAAAAGGGCTTCCAGAGCGGCGGGGCAAAACTGCGCCAAATGGGAATAGATGTTTATTCCCTGGCAATAATCGACGAGATGAGCCCCGGCCGCATCAGGTTCAGAAAAAGCTGAAGCGGGCCCTCAAAAACAACGGCGCGGCCCCCGTAACGGGATAAGATAGTCATCATCGACGAAACACTCAGGAGGAAAGAGAAATGAAAAAGCTGCTGGCCGTACTGCTGGCCGCCGCGATGCTGTTTGCCATCGCAGGCTGCACCGACGGCGCAAAAGAAAATCCGGACAACGGCGCCAACGAAATCCCGGAAAACGACGGCAAGGAACCCGCCGAATCCGGACTGACCCTTGAGAACATCAAGCTCGGCTTCATCTACATCGGCGACGCTTCCGACAAGGGTTATTCCTTTACCCACATCGCCGGCGCTACCAAGATGCAGCAGGAGCTTGGCCTCAAGAACGACCAGATCGTCTCCAAGTTCAACATAACCGAGGATTCCAACTGCGAAGTCGCCATCAACGAGCTGATCGAAGCCGGCTGCAACGCGATCTTCGCCACCAGCTTCGGCTACGAGAATTACATGCTCGCCGCCGCGGCCGAGCACCCCGAGATCGAGTTCTTCCACGCTTCCGGCTATCAGGCTTCCGGCAGCGGCCTTGCCAACATGCACAACTATTTCGGCAACATCTACGAGGCCCGCTATCTGGCCGGGATCGCCGCCGGGCTGAAGACCGAGACCAACAAGCTGGGCTACGTCACCGCCATGCCCTTTGCCGAGTGCATCAGCGGCTTTACCGCTTTCTACCTTGGCGCCAAGTCCGTCAACCCCGACGCGACCATGGAAGTGATGTATACCAACTCCTGGAACGACCCCACCAAGGAAGCCCAGGTTGCCCAGGCGCTGATCGACATGGGCTGCGACGTCCTCGGCCAGCACGCGGATTCCACCGCCACCCAGACCACCGCCGAAGCCAACCATGTCTGGTCCGTGGGCTATAACGCCGATATGTCCGAAGCGGCTCCCAACGCTGTTCTGACCTCCGCTGTCTGGGATTGGAGCCAGTTCCTCGTCAAGGCCGTCCGGGCGATCGTCGAAGGCGCCGAGCTTGGCTCCGACTTCACCGCCGGCCTGGCCGAAGGCTTTGTGAACATCGCGCCCCTCAACGAAGCCCTCGTGGCCGAAGGCACCGCCGAAGCCATCGAAGCCGCCCGTGCGAAGATCCTTTCCGGCGAAATCCACGTGTTTGACGGCCCCCTCGTCACCGTGGACGGCGAAACCGTCGTTCTCGCCGGCGAGTTCTTTGCGGAACCCCAGAGCGCACCCTCCTGGTCCTATATTATCGAAGGAATCCACGTCAACCAGTAACGGTTTCACGCGCTTTTGCGCCGGCCCGAAGCGCCCGTGCCCCGCATGGGCGCCGGGCCGCCAAAAGAGCGGTTTTCTTGTTCTGGCCATGCGCCGTCTGACCGATCCTGCCGGCCTGCCGGCCGGCTGCCCGGTTTGCGCTTTCTGCGGCCGGGCCGCAGGCATCGTCGCCCTCTAAAAAGAGAAGGGCGGCTTTTGTGCGAAAAAAGAAATCCTTATTTTTACTGAAAGCAGGTGCTTTATGACGACCGATCATCCCTACGCCATAGAGCTGAAAGACATCACGAAGACCTTCGGCTCCGTCGTCGCGAACGACGGGGTGACCATGGATGTGCGCCGGGGCGAGATCCTCGCGCTTTTGGGCGAAAACGGCTCCGGCAAGACCACGCTGGTCAACATGCTGGCGGGCATCTACTTCCCGGACAGCGGCGAGATCACCGTAAAAGGACAGCCGGCGACGATCCGCTCCCCAAAGGACGCCTTTGCTTTGGGCATCGGCATGGTTCATCAGCATCTGCGGCTGGTGGACGTGCTTTCCGCTGCGGAAAACATCGTCCTCGGGCTTCCGGGCGGGCTGCACGTCAAGCGGAAGGAGCTTTCCCGCAGGATCCGCGAGATCGCGGACAAATACGGGTTCGAGATCGACCCGGACAAAAAGATTTACGACATGTCCATCGGCGAAAAGCAGACCGTCGAGATTTTGAAGGTGCTGTATCGCGGTGCGGATATATTGATACTGGACGAGCCCACCGCCGTTCTGACCCCCCAGGAGACGGAGCGGCTTTTTGACGTTTTGCGCAGGATGAAGGCGGACGGCAACTCCATCATCATCATCACCCACAAGCTGAACGAAGTGCTCGCCATTTCGGACAGGGTTACGGTCCTTCGAAAGGGCAAATGCGCCGCCACGCTGGAAACCAGGGACGCGGACGCCCAAAGCCTGACCACGGCGATGGTGGGCCATTCTGTGCGCCTTGCCATTCACCGGTCGGAATGCTTCGCGACGGAGGACTGCCTTAGGGTGGTCGGCCTGACCTGCGTGGACCACGAAGGGGTCAAAAAACTTTCGGACATCAGCTTCCGCCTGAAAAGGGGAGAGATCTTCGGCGTCGCGGGGGTGGCCGGCAGCGGCCAGCGGGAGCTTTGCGAGGCGATCACCGGCCTTTACCCCGTCAAATCCGGCCGCATTTTGCATGTGATCGACGACAAGGCCGAGAGCATCGTGGGCAAATCCCCCTATGACATCGCGAAGATGGGCATCCGCTCCGCCTTTGTGCCGGAGGACCGGCTGGGCATGGGCCTTGTCGCCGGGCTGGACATGGTGGACAACATGATGCTCAAGAACTATCACGAATCCAAGGGCATTTTTGTCGACCGCAGGACGCCCAAGCAGGTGGCGGACGACTTGATCGACAAGCTGGGCATTGTCGCGCCGGATACTTCCACCCCCGTTTCCCGGCTTTCGGGCGGGAACGTGCAGAAGGTGCTTTTGGGGCGGGAGATCATTTCCGGCCCTTCGGTGCTGGTGGTGGCCTACCCCGTGCGGGGGTTGGACATCAATTCCTCCCACATTATTTACGATCTGCTGAACGAGCAGAAGCAAAACGGCGTGGGCGTGCTTTACGTGGGCGAGGATCTGGACGTGCTGATGGAGCTTTGCGACCGGATGATGGTGCTCTGCGGCGGCAGGGTCAGCGGAATCGTGGACCCGCGCTACATCACCAAGGAAGAGGTCGGCCTGCTGATGATGCAGGCGCCGGAGAAAAAACGCAGGGAAGGAGACGCCCAATGACCAAACCGGAACATTCGGTCCCCGCGCAAAAGGCGAAGGAACCCTTCCTTCGCCTGGTAAAGCGCGACGATATGCCCGGATTTATGGGCGTGCTCGTGCGGATTCTGGCCGTTTTGGGCGCGCTGCTTTTCGGCGGGCTTTTGATCCTCGCCCTGGGGCATAACCCGATCGCCGTATACGCGGATATGATCAAGGGCAGTGTGGGCAGCGGCTCCGTCCTTCGGGAAACGATCCGCATCGCCGTTCCGCTGCTGATCGCCGCTTTGGCGATTTCCCTGGCCTTTCGCATGCGCTTCTGGAACATCGGCGCGGAGGGGCAGATCCTGATCGGCGCTATCGCCGCGAGCTATTTCGCCCTTTTTGCCCATGAGGCCCTGCCTTCCTGGCTGCTGCTTCTCGTCATGTGCGCCGCGGGCATGCTCGCGGGCGGGCTTTACGGCCTGATTCCCGCGATTTTTCGCGCCAGGTGGAATACCAACGAAACGCTTTTCACCCTGATGCTGAATTACATCGCCCTTTGCTTTCTCAAATACCTGCAAAGCGGCCCCTGGAAGGACCCGTCCATGCGCGGCTTCCCCAAGATCGCGATGTTCGACGCCTCCGCCCGGCTGCCCAAGGTGTTCGGCATTCACATCGGCTGGATCATCGCCGTTTTTCTGGTGGCGGCCGTTTACGTTTACCTTTCGCGCACCAAGCACGGCTACGAGATCGCCGTCGTGGGCGAAAGCAGCAACACCGCCCGCTACGCCGGCATCAAGGTCGGCAGGGTCATGATGCGCACGATGATCCTTTCCGGCGCTTTGGCAGGGCTGGTGGGCTTTTTGCAGGTTTCCGGCTCGGACTTCACGCTGACGGAAACGACCTCCGGCGGGATCGGCTTCACAGCGATCACCGTCGCCTGGATGGCGAAGCTCAACCCGTTTCTGATGGTGGTGGTCTCCTTCTTCATCGCCATGCTGGAAAAAGGCGCGGGCAGGATCCAGACGACCTTCAAGATTCCCTCCTCCGCGTCGGACGTTTTAACGGGCATTTTGCTGTTCTTCCTGCTCGGGTGCGAGTTCTTCATCAATTACCGGCTGGTCTTCCGCAAAAAGGGGGAAAAGAAGCATGGATAACATCGTCAACCTCATCAACGCCGCCGTTTTAGCCGGCGCGCCCCTGCTTTTCGGCACCCTGGGCGAAATCCTGACGGAAAAATCCGGCAATTTGAACCTGGGCGTCGAGGGCATGATGTTCATGGGCGCGGTTTCCGGCCTGGCCGCCTCGATGCTAGGCGAAAAGCTCTTTGCCGCGGGCTCCGCCCTGCCGGTCGCGCTGTTCGCCGTGCTGGGGGCGTTCCTTTTCGGGGCGCTGGGCGCGCTGATTTACAGCTTTTTGACCGTCACCCTGCGCGCGAACCAGAACGTCACCGGCCTGACCCTGACGATCTTCGGCGCCGGCCTCGCCAACTTCCTGGGCGAGACCCTGGCGCAAGGGTCGGGGGGCTATGCCGCCGTGGGCGCGGGAACAAAGGCGGTTTTTTCCAGCCTGTCCATCCCCGTTTTGTCGGATATTCCGGTGGTCGGCAAGCTGTTGTTCTCGTACAATTTTCTGGTATACTTGGGCATCGCCATCGCCGTGGCCCTCTGGTGGTTTTTGAAGCGCACCCGGGCGGGGCTGAACCTGCGCGCCGTGGGCGAAAACCCCGCGACGGCGGACGCCGCGGGCATCAACGTCACAAAATACAAATACCTCGCCACCTGCATCGGCGGCGGGATCTGCGGCGTCGGCGGGATGTATGTTTCGATGGTGACGTGCAGCGGCGTCTGGGTGCACAACTGCGTCAGCGGCATCGGCTGGATCGCCGTCGCCCTGGTCATTTTCGCGGCCTGGAGCCCGCTTCGGGCGCTGATCGGCTCCCTGGTCTTCGGGGGCCTGAGCGTCATGCGCATGTATGTTCAGATCGGCATCCCCATGGAGATTTACGATATGGTGCCCTACGTTGCCACGGTTATTGTGCTGATCATCACCAGCATCCGCCAGAGCAAAGAGAGCATGCAGCCCAAAAGCTGCGGGATCAACTATTTCCGGGAGGAACGATGAGTCCCGCAAGAGTGCGATCGGGATCCGGATGAAAAGACCAGCGGCGGAGGCTCAGCGCTTCCGCCGCGGTTTTTTCCCCGCCTTTGGGGATGCCGCGGACCGTTCGGGCATAGCTGTGCAGCTCGGGAAGACCGAAAAGCCCTTCGCGGCGGGCTTTTCGGTTCGAGTAAAAGGGTCTGCCGGGCAAAACGGCCTTTAGGCCGGGGGTGCGGCGTTCTTGCCGCGCCCGCATCACGCCGGGGCCGTTGCGCGGGGGGAGCGGCCCCGCGTGCCCCGCAAGAAAAGTGCAGGCTCGGCGCGTTCGCGCGGGAACCGCTCCGCACACACGAGGGGGAAGCATGGGCCTTTAAAGATTCCGCGTTCCGGCCGCGTTTGGGGGATCACCCGGATCCTTTGGATCACGGCGGTCAGGGGATCGGCCGGTCACCGGCGGCGGCCGGCGCAAACGGGCCGCGAGCCGCTGTTTTTTGCGGTTCAGGGAAGGGTCAGACCCCCAAAGGGGCTTTTTTTGATCAGGCGGCTGAAACGAGCGGGGAACGCCGCCCGATTTCACCGGCAAAACACCCGCGGCCGTTTTGCCGATTGGTATTTGTACAAACTGTTAATTTATTTCGATTTTTTTAAATAAACGGGCAGCGGCGTGAAAGTATGATCTAATTGGATAGAACTGGGTAAAAGCTTGGGCTTTTGGGAGTAATAATACAAAGATCTGCTCAAAAAAACCGATAAGAAGTGTGACAGATCATTTTGCTTCAGAACCCGACCGACTTCAAGCGGCAAAGGAACGCAAGCCTGTGCTCTGGGCATCCCCGGGCACAAAGCGCGCGGAGAGGGGGGATGATGGGAATAGAGAATCGATCGTGGTGATCCATTGCTGTATGAACGATAGAAATTGGTAAACACATTAGCGAAGGAGGAAATTTCTGATGAGCAAGAACAGATCGACAAAAAGGCTTTTTGCCGTGGCGCTTTCCCTGATGATGGTGCTGGCGCTGCTGCCGGTGACGGCTTTGGCGGCGGAAACTCTTACCGGTACGCTTTCGATTACCGGCGATGCCAAATTTGACCAAACGCTGACTGCGGCGGTCGACACTCCCAATGCACCGGCTGATACTCTGATTTATACATGGATGCGCGGAGGGGTTGACGGAGAAGAACTCGCGACGGGCAACGAATATACGATCGTTGCGGGCGATATCGGAGAGACAATAACAGTTGTTGTCACATCCTCAAATGAGGAGTATACTGGCGAATTAACAGAAACGACAAGTACAGTGGTTAAGGCCGACGGCCCCGCCACTCCTACTTCTGTAACCGGTAGTTATAAAATTGAAGAGGATGATAAGGTAACTTATACCGTTGATCCGATTGACGGCGCCGAGTATTCGAGCAACGGAACTGATTATGGATCCAACCGCGTGTTTGGTGGATATGAAACTACCGGCACGCCCACATTCTACGCCAGAATAGCCGAGACTGACACCCATTTGGCGTCGCTTTCTGCCAACACCGGGGAAGTTGCATTTGTTTTTGCAGAGAGCGTGACCATTGGGGTTAAAGATGATGCTGACCCGAAGATTGATGAAGACGACGGCACACTGCAACTCACGGCGGTCGTAGGGCCTGCCGGTGCGCAGCAGAAGGTGGTATGGTCGATCGTTGAGGGACAGGGTCTTGCAAAAATCGACGAAACAGGACTGCTGACGGCGATTGCCAACGGCATTGTGAAAGTCCAGGCCACCGCGGCGGACGGAACAGACATCTCTTCTGAAGAAACACTGGAGATAACCATCACGAATCAGAGGACTTCCTACACCCCCCCCCAGGTGATCGTGCCCGAAACGCCTGAGATACCCGACGTCATCGAAGGAACGCCCGACGATGATATGACTGAAGAGGAAGATGACGGCACCCTTGTTGAAGAGGACGACCTGGAGGAAGACATCGTGGATGACATTCCCGAAACGGGCGACGGCGCGGTCAGCGCGGTCTGGGCGGTGCTTGCCGCCACCCTGGTCTTCGGGGCTGCGGCCGCCTTCGTGATGAAGAAAAAAGCCGCCGACAACCGCTGACCGATAAAGGGCTTCGCGCCTTTTCGGCTTCGGCAATCGATATAGTACGGTATCGCGGAGCATCCGCAAAGAAAGCTGCCTCAAGGCGGCTTTCTTTTATGGCTTCTGGCAAACGGGGGGAACCGGGCTCTTCGGGCGCGGCGCATGCGCCGGCGCGGCCGCGGGGCCGGTCATGCGGACCGCGCTTCGTATCGTCCGCGGGCAAATGGCGCAGGATGAAGGGGTGCGGGCGGGGCGCCCCCGCCGGCGGCCCTTCTTGCGGGTAATATTGAAACATCGCGAAGGTCCGCAAAAGATATTTTTTTCGCAGGACGGTCGTTTTTGAGCGCATTGTGTTGCCGTTGGACCGATTTAGGGATATACTGTTATATAAAATAAGGCCGCGCAAGCGGCGCAAAGGTGCGCGAGCAAAGATGAAGTGGAACGTCCCAAATGTGCTGACGATCATACGCCTGCTGCTGATCGGCGTATTTCTTTACCTTTTCCTGGGCCCGGCGGATTATGTCGCCGCGGTCATTGTGTATTCCGTCGCCGCGATCACCGACGTCCTGGACGGCTACATCGCCAGGAAATACAACCAGGTCACCGATTTCGGCAAGCTTGCGGACCCGCTGGCGGATAAGCTGATGCTCCTTGCGGCGCTCTTCTGCCTGACCTATGTGGGCTATATCCACTGGATTTTCCTCGCTTTTGTCGTCGTCAGGGACCTTGCGCTGATCGTCGGCAGCGCCTTCCTTTTGAAGAACAAGATCGTCGTCTATGCGAGGATCTGGGGCAAGCTTTCCACCGCCTGCTTCAATTTGGGGATCGTGCTCTCTTTTTTGACGAATTATCTCGCCTGGATCGCCCCCTGGCACATGGTGGTGCTGGGGCTGGCTGTGGCGTTTGGCATCATGGCCTTTATCCAGTATGCTTCCACCTTTTTCAAGAGCCGGGAAGCCCTGGAACACGGCGGGGAAAAGGAACCCATCGAAGGCGCGGACCGGGCGAAAGAGGATTGAGGCGGCGCGGGCGGTCAGCGTTCTTTCCGCCCGTACGGGGCGGCGGCCCCCGGCGCGGCGCTGTTCAAAGGGGTGTTGACAGGGCGGTGGATATACCGTATATTAAGGTCGTCGGCGCAGCCGGCGTCAATCCTTGGTAAAATGCCGGAATCCGTGATCCCGGCGCAATGATATGAAACGCGAAGAAGGCGAGGAGTAACCCGGATTCCCCCGGAAAAGAGAAAAGCCCCGCAGGGCTGCCGGCGGCGCCCGCGTTTGGTGGATTTTGCTGAATTTTTGTTCCGCGCAAGGCGCTTTCTTGCAGAAATACCGGCGGTATTTCAAGGGGAAGCAACGCGGCAGCGGGCAAATAGGCGGCAAAAGGCGCCAAAGAACGGCGTTGAAGGCAACCCCATGGCTGAAAGGGCTTTTGGTGCGGAAACGGGCGAAGGTCGCGCCGGAGCGGGCCGCGCGAGCAGTTTAGCGCGGCACGGCGGCAGCCGTTAACGGGCGCAGAGTGGGGCGCGATCGCGCCCAAGCAAGGTGGTACCGCGGAGTCTGCTCCGTCCGTTGTGACGGCGCGGGCTTTTTTTATTTTTTAGAAAAGAGATTCAACGCCGAGGTGATATCATGAAAAACGAAATGCAGAAGGTGTATGACCCCAAAACTGCGGAAGACCGCATTTACGCTTCCTGGGAGCGGGACGGCTGCTTCCACGCGGCCGTCGATCCCCAAAAGGAACCTTTTACCATCGTGATCCCGCCGCCGAACATCACCGGCCAGCTCCACATGGGCCACGCGCTGGACAATACGATTCAGGATGTGCTCATCCGCTTCAAGCGGATGCAGGGCTATTCCGCCCTTTGGATGCCTGGAACGGACCACGCCAGCATCGCCACCGAAGTCAAGATTGTGGATGCCATGGCCAAGGAGGGCAAAACTAAAAAGGACCTGGGCCGGGAGGGCTTTTTGCGGCGCGCCTGGCAGTGGCGGGACGAATACGGCCGCATCATCGTGGGGCAGCTCAAAAAACTGGGCAGTTCCTGCGATTGGGCGCGCGAGCGCTTCACCATGGACGAGGGCTGCAACCGGGCTGTGATCAAAGCCTTTGTGGACCTCTATAACAAAGGCCTGATCTACCGGGGCGACAGGATCATCAACTGGTGCCCGGACTGCAAAACCGCCCTTTCGGACGCGGAGGTGGAATACGAGGAACAGGATTCCAAGCTCTGGTACATCCGCTACAGGGCGGAGGACGGCGGGGAAGGCCTGGTCGTGGCCACCACGCGGCCGGAAACCATGCTGGGAGACACGGCGGTCGCCGTTCACCCGGAGGACGAGCGCTATGCCCATTTGGTGGGCAAAAACGTGATCCTGCCCGTTTTGAACAAGCCCATCCCGGTCATCGCGGACGAATACGTCGAGCGCGAGTTCGGCACCGGCTGCGTCAAGATCACCCCCGCCCACGATCCGAACGACTACGAGGTGGGCGTGCGCCACAACCTGCCGATGCCCAGGGTGATGGCGGACGACGGAAGCATGAACGAGCTTGCGGGCAGGTTCAGCGGCATGCCCGCCCTCGAATGCAGAAAGGCCATCGTAAAAGAGCTTGACGAAGGCGGCGCCCTGGTCAAGGTGGAGCCGTACAGGCACAACGTCGGCGCCTGCTACCGCTGCCACACAACCATCGAACCCCTGGTTTCCAAGCAGTGGTTCGTGGCCACCAAGGCGCTGGCAAAACCGGCGATTGAAGCCGTAAGAAGCGGCGAGATCGCGTTCGTGCCCGAACGGTTCGACAAAACCTATTTCAACTGGATGGAAAACATCCGGGATTGGTGCATTTCCCGCCAGCTCTGGTGGGGGCACCGGATTCCGGCTTACTATTGCGAGGGCTGCGGCGAGCTGATCGTTGCCGAAGAAGCGCCGAAGAAGTGCCCAGAATGCGGATCAACCCGCTTCCACCAGGACGAGGACGTGCTGGACACCTGGTTCAGCTCGGGCATGTGGCCTTTTTCCACCCTGGGCTGGCCGGAAAAAACGCCGGAACTCGATTACTTTTACCCGACCTCCGTGCTGGTCACGGGGTACGACATCATCTTCTTCTGGGTCGCGCGGATGATCATGTTCGGCTATTCCCAGATGGGTGAAAAGCCGTTTTCAAAGGTGCTGATCCACGGCATCGTGCGGGATGAACTGGGCAGAAAGATGTCCAAATCCCTGAACAACGGCATCGACCCGTTGCAGGTCATCGACGAATACGGCGCGGATTCCCTGCGCTTCTCGCTGACCATGGGCACAAGCGCCGGGAACGACATGCGTTTTTACGGCGCAAAGGTCGAATCCTGCCGCAATTTCGCGAACAAGATCTGGAACGCCAGCCGCTTCGTGCTGATGAACATCGGGGACGAACCCGTCCTGCCCATCGAAGCGATACAGCCGGACATCGCGGACCGCTGGATCCTCGCGCGGCTGAACGCGGCGATCCGGGAAGTGACGGAGAATCTGGAAGCCTTTGAGCTGAGCCTGGCCTCCCAGAAGGTGTACGATTTCATCTGGTCGGAATTCTGCGACTGGTATATCGAGATGGCGAAGCCCCGGCTTTACGGCGAGGACGAAACCGCCCGCCAGTGCGCCAGAAGCGTGCTGCTTTATGTGCTGAAGGACACGCTGAAGCTGCTGCATCCCTTTATGCCCTTTGTGACCGAAGAAATTTACGGCTTCCTTCCCGGCGGTTTAGGGTATATAATGCTGTCATCGTGGCCGGTGGCAAATCCGGCTTTTGATTTTGCCCGGGACGAAGCCGCCATGAGCGACGTGATGGAGCTGATCACCAGCATCCGCAACGTCCGGGCGGAGCTGAACGTCCCCCCGGCAAAGAAAACGCGCATCACGATCGCCGCCGCCCCCGAAAAGCAGGGCGTGTTCCGGGCGGCCGAAGAATACCTCAAGCGCCTGGCCTACGCGGAATCGGTGGCCGTCCAAACCGGCAGGGAAGGCGTGGCGGGCGACGCTGTTTCGGCGGTATCCGCGGCGGGAACGGCTTATCTGCCCCTTGCCGAACTTCTGGATATTGAAAAGGAGCTGGCCAGGCTGGAAAAAGAAAAGGCCGGCGCCGTGGCCGAGATCGGCCGGGCAAAATCCAAGCTGGAAAACCCCGGCTTTACCGGCAAGGCCCCCAAAAAGGTGATCGACGACGTGCGCGCCGCGCTCTCGCGCAACGAAGCGCTTTTGAAAAAACTTGAAGAACGCATGGAGATGCTCTCTAAATGATGGGATTCGACTTTGTCCGCTATTTTTCAAACCGCAGTCTCAAGCCCCGGCCTCTTTCGGAGCTTGAGACTGTGCTTGAACTGCTGGACAATCCGCAGGACAGGTTTCGCTCCATCCACGTCGCGGGAACAAACGGCAAGGGTTCGACCTGCGCCTATATCGCGTCCATCCTGATGGAAGCCGGGTTCGAAACCGGGCTTTATACCTCTCCCGCCCTGATCGGCGTGAACGACAGGATGCGTGTCAACGGAATACCGGCGGGTGACGAAACGATCGCCGCCGCGGCGTTTAGGGTTTCGGAAGCGGAGCTTGAGGCCGGCGTCCGCCTTTCGGGGTTCGACCGCATGACGGCCACGGCCTTTTGCGTGTTTGCCAACTGCCAGGTGGAGATCGCCGTGCTGGAAACCGGCCTTGGCGGCCGGCTGGACGCCACCAACGCCGCCGATTCCGAGATCGCGCTGATCACCACCATCGCGCTGGACCACACGGCCGTGCTGGGCTCCACCTATGAGGAGATCGCAACCGAAAAATGCGGGATCATCCGGCAGAACCAGGTGGTGATCAGCCACCCCCAGCGGCCGGAGGTCATGGACATCATTGGGGAAACCTGCAACCGAAAGAACTGCCTTCTTCTCAGGGTGGACGACTGCGTGATCGAGCCGGTCAGCTATTCAATCAACGGGCAGTATTTCAACGTCACAACGCCGGAGGGCGCGCATACCCCGTTTTTCACCTCGATGCTGGGGGCCCACCAGCTGAACAATGCCGTCGCCGCCATGCTTTGCGGCCGGGCGCTGCATATCGAAGCGGAATGCATCCAGGCGGGAATCGGGCGCGCGGGATGGCCCGCCAGGATGGAATACTTTCCCTGGGATCCGGATATTCTCATAGACGGGGCCCATAACCCGAACGCCGCCCGGGCGCTGGCCGAAGGGCTGGACGATTACTTTCCGGGCAGGTTTGTGGTCCTCATCGTCGCGATCATGCGGGACAAGGACGCGGACGAGGTGATGCGGATCCTCACAAAGCGCGCGAATTACATCATCGCCGTGGCCGTGAACGAACGGAGCCTGCCGCCGGAAGAACTGGTGATGATCGCCCAAAGGCACACCGACGCGCCCACCCATGTTTCGGACAACGCGGGCCACGCCTATGTCGAAGCCCTTCAGTTTTCCGTGGATCACTACGACAAGCAGCCGCTGATCGTCGCCGCGGGATCGCTTTACCTTTGCGGCGAAATGCTGAGGATCCTTTATTAGCGGCTGTTATTTTTCCAAACACTGTAGTATAATTGAGGCAAGGGAACGCGCCTTGCGCTCCCGGCCAAAAAGCCAAAAAAATATTAACTTCAGGGAGGTACGCGCACATGCTCCGTGTAATATTCGGCGAAAAGGGCGCCGGCAAAACAAAGCGCATCATCGACGAGGCAAACGCACTCCTAAAAACCGCCAAAGGCAATATTGTGTATATCGACGACGACAAGTCTCACACGCGCGAAATCCATTATAGCATCCGGTTTATCGACGCTTCCGAGTACAGTCTTGACAGCCCCAAGATGTTCCTTGGGTTCATCTGCGGGGTGGCTGCCCAGGACTTTGACCTGGAGGCGCTTTATATTGACGGTTTTCTCAAGATCGTCCGCAGCGACCTCGATGAGCTTGAATATTTCTTCAAAGCGGTGGAGGATTTCTCCATCAAGTTTAATATAGTCGTAACCATAAGCATCAACTCCAAGGGGAAGACCGTTCCGTCGTTTTTGGAACAGTATCTCGTCTGAGCTTGGAATTGGCGGGCGGTCACCGGCTTTGCCGGCGGCGATCGCAGGGCGTCCAAGCGGCCTGCGGGCCTTTCTTGCCGTTGGTTTTTTCGCTGAACGCGCAAGGCCGCCGGAGCGGCCGACGTCATTCCTGGATGAAGTGCCGGAACCGGTGATTCCGGCGGGGGAAAATTCGGCCGCAAGCGACAAAAACAGGACGGCAAAACTGAATGGAAGCATAGGGGCTGCGGCCTCTTGACAATCCAAGGGGTTTTTTGTAGGCTGCGGCCATCGGCTTTGCCGGTGGCCGCCCGCCTTTTAACCGAAAGGACTTTGCATTTTCCAACCCGGAGGGATCGTTTTGTTTGAGGTTGAGGGGGCAAGCCGCGCTTACGCCGTATCCCCGGCGTTTTTGGGGGCAACCGCGGAAAAGTACCCCGGCGCGACGGCGCTTGTCGTCATGCTCGGCGCATGGCGGCCGTATAAAACCGTCAAAAACGGAAAAACCGCCACCATTTGCGCCTATTACCCGGCGGAAAACGCCCTGTACCACGCCGCGGGCAGGCTTTGCGATCAGCTGACGGCGAAGGGGTTTTTCGCAAAAAGGCTCACAGCAGGCGATATTCCCGTGCGCCGCGTCATCGAGGACGCGGGGATCGCCGCCATCGGCGAAAACGGTCTGGCGGCTACCCGGTCCCTCGGCTCCTATTTTGCCGTTCAGCTCGTGATAACAGACGCCTTTGCCCCCGCCGATTTTGAGAAGGAACCCGCCGCGTGCATCCATTGCGGAAAGTGCAAGGCCGCCTGCCCGAGCAAAGCGCTGCCCATGACGGACCCGCAAAAATGCATCCGCTGGTGGATGGACGGCCAGGAAATGCCCGATTGGGCCATGAACGGCATGCGAAGGCTGTTTGGCTGCGAGCTTTGCCAGCTCGCCTGCCCGAGGAACGCGCACCTCCCGCCCGTCGAAATGCCAAAAAAGCTGTTCCCCGCCCTGGATTACGAAAGGCTGCTGACCATGGACAAGGCGGAACGGGCGGAGCTTTCCGCCCTGGTCGGGAAGAATCTGCTGAGCCGGGGCAGGGCCCGGGCCCAGGCGCTCGTGCTGGCGGACAGAGAGGGAATTCCCCTGCGGCAGGCCGCAGCAAGCCTGCTGACCGACGAACGGCCCGCGGTCCGTTCCGCCGCAAAATACGTGCTTTCGAAAAGGATCTTAACAGATGCGCCCCCAAAAAGTTAGAAAGGTTTTAGGGTTTCGCAAAACTTTCGATACACTTTTTTCGGCCGGTGATGGTATACTCGATTTGTAAACGAGGTGAGGCAAGCGCTTCGTGAGCAGGTCTTTTTGAAGGAACGTCAGCAGTTCTCAAAATGAAAGAATGCAACAGCCCGGATTGATCCGGGCTTTTTGCATGGCGCGCCGGCGAAAGGTCAACGCTGACGCGCAAAGAATTTTTGGGCATGAACGCCCAAAATGGTACGGCAAAACTGGCGCTCAAGCCGTCGGAGAAGCCTGCATCAATCCTTGATAAGGCGCCGACAGTTTTGAATACACGCGAGGTCAAGGCCCCCTAAACCGCTCGGGTTGGGATTAATCGATCATTGGAGCCCGGATGGATCCGGGCTTTTTGCATGGGTTTATTTTATGAACATTTCCGCATATGCTTGAAATTCGTGTCGAATTCTGGGATAATTGGATAAATCATGCAGATACATATCATTCGCTTCCCGGAGGACAAATGCTGAAAAAACGGATCTGCGCATTGCTGGCGCTCATGCTGCTGTTTTCGTTCGCACCGCTTTCGGCTGCCTTTGCGGACGCCGCCCCCGTGATCGGCACGGAGGAAGCGGTCTACGCGGAGGGCGACATCGCCACCCTGCAATGGACCGGCGTCGGCGGCGCGTTGTCCTACGATCTGTTCATCAGCAGGGCGCCCTACGGCGAAAAAAACCTGGTTGTGGAGGATTCACTTCCCGATTGCGAATACAATCTGGGCGGCCTTCCGGCGGGAAGATACAGGGCGAACGTCCGCGGGGTGACGGCCGGCGGGAAAACCCCGTTCTCAAACGTCGTCTATTTCAGCGTCAAGTCGGAAGGCGGGGCGGAGCCAGCGCTTGCCGGTTCGGAAGCGACCTTCCTTTGGCCCGTGAAGGACGATCCGGAGTATTCGGGCAGCAGCTTTACGATCACCGCGCTGGATCTTTATTTTGACGGCGGGAATCACGGCAAGCTCAAAAACGCCATCGACATCAACCACGACGGCATGACGGAACGATTCGCCACCCGGGAGATCGTCTCCACGGCCGCCGGAACCGTGATCGACGTTCATGATTGCGGCCATTCGGGAATATCCTGCCCCACCCGTTCCTGCGAGGGAACGTATATCAAGATCCTGCACGAGCTTTCTGATCCCGTCACAGGGGAAACGGCGTCCTATATCTCGTTTTACTGCCACCTTGACCCAAAGACCATCGTGGTCAGCGCGGGCGAGGAGGTTTCCCAGGGCCAAACCATCGCCCGCATGGGCAGCACCGGCAATTCCTCCGGCATCCATCTTCACTTCGCCATCCGGGATGAAGACAACCAAGATCTTCCCACCCTCGAATTCTTCATGAACGACTATTACCTGCCGCTTTTGCAGTTCAAGTATTTCAGGCGGTCGTCTTCCGGCAATTTTGTGACCGCCAACGGCAAAGCCAGCCGTTACAGCGGCTGGATCGTTGAGAATTACAGGTATTCCTCCTCCGGCCTGTGGGTTTACGGCGGGGGCTGAAAGCGGCAAACCGGCGCGGGGCCAGGCCCGGCGCCGGTTTTGCGTCGATCATCCTGTTAACAAAAAAGCGCCGCTTCGCCGGGGCGCTTTTTTGTGCAAAGAACGCGGCTCAAACCAGGCCGCGCAGGGTTTCGGAAACAGGCCATTCCTCGACCGGCGGGCAGGCGACCCCCGCGTAAAGCGTCCAGCTTTCGGAATGGGAACGCCGCTCTTTCGGGCCCAGGGCGACGACGGGGGAGCGGGTGGAAAGCAGGGTGAATTCCTCCCTGGTGTCAACCACCAGGGAACAGCCCCTGTCCGGGTAGGGCTCGCGGCAAAAAACGGGGTACCTCATCAAAAACAGCTTGCCCATGTTGAAGTACGCGGCCCAGCCGTTCGCCGCGGAAATGCCGAATTTCAGCGGCTTCATGTTTGCCTGCTGAACGAGGATGTATTCGCTGCCCCAGAGGATGCGCGGGTCCGCCATGCTGGTGTTCGGCCAGACCGCGATGATCCTGTTCGGGCAGTCCCCGGTATCCGCCTCGGATTGGGGAAGAACGGCAAGGCCGCCTTCCTCCATATGGGTATTGGCGCAAAGGGAAACCGGCCAGGCTGCGGAACCCGTATTGGTGACGGAGTGAACGAGCCTGACTTCGGAGCTGCCGTGGTTCAGTCGGATCTCCAGCTCATAAGCATACCCACAATCCCCGATCGTTGCCCAGAGCTTCGCCCCGCTGCCCGTCTGTTCATAGTTGCAGTTTTCAAATCCGGAAGCAACCCTTCCGTCTTCAAAGAGCAATGCGAGGGAATGCCCGCCGTCCGACCCGTCTTCGGGAAGGCGGAGCATATTTTCCTTTTTGCAAAAGCCATAGCGCAGCAGCCGCAGATCTGACAACGCCACCACCAGGTCGATTATGCCGTTTTCCAGGAAAAGACAGTCCCCGTGGTCTTCGAAGGGTGCTACGTGCGCGGTGATCATGATCAGCCTCCTGTTTTTTTCCATTATAGTACATTAACGCGTCCAAGCACAAGCCGCATGCCGGCCGTTCGATTGACTTTAGACATTCAGCGTGCTATATTTCCAGCATATTACAACCTTCGGAGGCGAAAATGAAGCCCATCATCGTGCTGGACACCACCCTGCGGGACGGCGAGCAGATGCCCGGCGTAAGCCTGAACCTTTCGGAAAAGCTGGAGATCGCCCGCCAGCTCGAATCCCTGGGCGTGGATTATATTGAAGCCGGGTTTCCCGCCTCGTCGCCGGGGGATTTCCAGTCCGTCAGGGCCATTGCGGGGGCCGTCAGGGAATGCGGCGTGGCCGCGCTGTGCCGCTGTGTCCGGTCGGATATCGACAGGGCCTGGGAAGCGCTGAGCTGCGCCGTCCGGCCCAGGCTTCACCTCGTCATCGCGTCGTCCCCGGTCCACATGGAGTACAAGCTCAAAATGGAGCCGGAAGAGGTGCTCGAAAGGGCGGTGGACTGCGTCCGCTATGCCAGATCCCTTTGCGAAGACGTTCAGTTTTCCTGCGAGGACGCGACCCGCTCCGACTGGGAATTTCTGACCAGGCTCTGCGCCGCCGCGATCGAAGCCGGGGCGACGACCATCAACATTCCGGATACCGTGGGTTATTCCATGACGGAAGAATACGCAAGGCTGATGGTGTATATCCAGGAAAATACGCCGAATATCGAAGGCGTGGCGCTTTCCGCCCACTGCCACGACGATCTCGGCCTTGCCGTGGCGAATACGCTGGCCGCGATCGACGCGGGCGCCCGCCAGGTGGAATGCACGATCAACGGCCTGGGCGAAAGGGCGGGCAACGCGGCTTTGGAGGAGATCGTCATGGGCATCAAAACCCGGTCGGATTACTTCGGCGGGGTGACGACGAGGATCGTAACCCGGCGCATCGCCCGCACCAGCCGCCTGGTGGCGACGATGACCGGCGTCGAGGTGCAGAAGAACAAGGCGATCGTGGGCGCGAACGCCTTTGCCCACGAATCGGGCATCCACCAGCACGGGATGCTGGCAAACCGCCAGACTTACGAAATCATCTCGCCGGAGGAGATCGGCCTGAGCCAGAGCGAACTGGTGCTGGGCAAGCATTCGGGAAGGCACGCTTTTGCCGAGCGCCTTTTAGAGCTGGGATACAACGTGACCGAGGAGGAGATGGAGGACGCCTTCCGCCGCTTCAAGGAGCTCGCGGACAAAAAGAAGAACATATCCGACAGGGAGCTGGAAAAACTCATCGGCCACGAGCTGGCGGACGTTCCGGAAGCCTTTCACCTCGAATCCTTCCAGCTGCAAAGCGGGAACAGGATCAAATCCCTCGCCAGCGTAACCTTGAAAAGGGAAGGCCGGGAGGACACCGAAGCCGCCATGGGGGACGGACCGATCAGCGCGGCGTACAACGCCGTTGCAAGGGTCGTCGGCGGGACCTGGCCTTTGGTGGATTACAGCATCCGGGCGGTCACCGAAGGCAACGACGCCCTGGGCGAGGTCACCGTCCGCGTGGCGGCCGGGCCGAAGATCTTCACGGGCAAAGGCCTTTCGCCGGACATCATCGAGGCGAGCCTCAGGGCGTATATCAACGCGATCAACAGGGCCCTGGCGGAAGTGTAGCGCCTGCTTGTCTTCGTCAGAAAGAACGCGTTTTTTGGGCGGTTTTGCCGGATCGGGGGGCAAAAGCCCGCGCAAATCGAGGAGGCGAAGCCCCGTTTCGTTGCATTGGGACCCGGTATGATGTATACTTTAATGAAACGAAGCGGGAGGTGCTAGAATGGACGTTCAAACACTGGGCGCAAGGGCAAAAGCGGCATCCTTCGCCCTGATGACCATGGGCACGGAGCAGAAAAACAGGATTCTTTTCGCCATGGCGGACGCCCTGGAGGCAAGGGCGGAGGCGATCCTTTCCGCAAACGGGGAAGACGTTTCCGCAGCCGAGCAAAAGGGAATGAGCAAGGCCATGCTGGACCGGCTGGCCCTGAACAGCGGCAGGATCACGGAGATGGCGAACGGCCTGCGGGACGTCGCCGCGCTGCCGGACCCCGTCGGCGGGGCGGACAATATGACAAAAAGGCCGAACGGCCTCTTGATCGCCAAGCGCAGGGTTCCCCTGGGCGTGATCGCGATCATTTATGAAGCGCGTCCGAACGTGACGGCGGACGCGGCGGGATTGTGCATCAAGAGCGGGAACGCCGTGATCCTGCGCGGCGGTTCGGAAGCGATCCGGACGAATATGGCCGTCGTGCGGGTCATGAATGCCGCCGGCGCGGAAGAAGGGCTGCCCGCCGGCGCCATCGGTCTGGTGGAGGATACGTCCCGGGAAACCGCGGCGGAGCTGATGCGCCTGAACGATTATGTCGACGTGCTGATCCCCAGAGGGGGCGCGGGTTTGATCCGTTCGGTGGTGCAGAACGCGACGGTGCCGATCATCGAAACCGGCCTGGGCAACTGCCACGTGTATGTGGACGACGAAGCGGATCTGAACATGGCCGAGCGTATCCTCCACAACGCGAAATGCTCCCGCCCGGCGGTGTGCAACGCGGCGGAAAAGCTGCTCGTCGCCCGCCCCGTCGCAAAGGAATTCCTCGAAAAAGGGCTCTTTCAGCTGAAGGCGAAGGGCGTGGAAATCCGCGGCTGCCCGGAAACCTGCGCCCTGGTGCCCTGGGCCGTTCCCGCGGCGGCGGAGGACTGGTTCACGGAATACGACGATCTGATCCTCGGCGTCAAGGTGGTGGACGGGGTAGACGAGGCGATCAGCTGGATCAATTCCCACGGTACCCGCCATTCCGAGTGCATCGTGACCGAGAATTACACCAAGGCCCTGCGCTTTATGGACGGGATCGACGCCGCGGCCGTGTACGTCAACGCTTCCACCCGGTTTACGGACGGCGGCGAGTTCGGCCTGGGCGCGGAAATCGGCATCAGCACCCAAAAACTGCACGCCCGGGGACCCATGGGCCTGAACGAGCTGACCACGGTCAAATACTGCGTGTTTGGCAGCGGCCAGATCAGGTGAACCCATGGAATACGCTGCAATGATCCTTTCTGCCCTTTCCGCGGCCCTTTGCGCCGCGCTGCTTTTTGTCGTCCTCGGCCTCAAAAAAAAGCAGGAGGAGCAATCAGCGGATTTTGATGAAAGCCTACAAAAGCTTTCACAGGACGAGCAAAAGAGCCGGGGGGAACTGAAAAAGGAACTTTCCGACTCCATCCGCCTGCTTTCGGAGATGCTCTCCGCCAACCAGCGCACCGCCGCTGAGGCCCAGTCCAGCCAGCTCAGGCTGCTGGAAACCAGGATAAACACCTTCGAATCCGTCAACGAGCAGAAGCTGGACGCGATGCGGGACACGATCGCAAAGCGCCTGACCTATATCCAGGAGGACAGCAACAAGCGGTTGGAGGAGATCCGCGTAACCGTGGACGAAAAGCTGCAAAAAACCCTGGACGACAAGATGAAGCTCGTCAGCACCCGGCTGGAAGAGGTTTACAAAGGCCTGGGCGAAATGCAGGCCATCGCCTCCAGCGTGGGGGACCTGAAAAAGGTGCTTTCAAACGTAAAAACCCGGGGCATCCTGGGGGAAATCCAGCTGGACGCGATTTTGAAGGAGATCCTCGCCCCCGAACAGTACGAAACGGACGTCGCCACCATTCCCGGCAGCAAAAACCGGGTGGAATTCGCCATCAAACTCCCCGGCGAGGGGGACGCGCCGGTTTATCTGCCCATCGATTCGAAATTCCCCGGGGACGCTTACGCCGCCCTGCAGGACGCCTATGATTCCGGTTCCGCCGAAGCGGTCAACGCGGCGTTTTCCGCCCTTTCCACCAGGATCAAAACCTTTGCCAAAGACATTCGGGACAAATACGTCGAGCCGCCGTACACCACCTCTTTCGGCATCATGTTCCTGCCCTTTGAGGGGCTGTACGCTGAAGTCGTGAACCGCGGCCTGCTGGAAACCCTGCAAAGGGAGTACAGCGTGAACATCGCCGGCCCCAGCACGATGGCGGCGCTGCTGAACTCGCTGCAGATGGGCTTTAAAACCCTTGCGATCCAGAAGCGCAGCGGCGAGGTCTGGCAGATCCTCGGCGCGGTCAAAAGCGAATTCGGCAAATTCGCCGAGGTGCTGGAACGCACGCAGAACCGGCTGAACATGGCCAGCAAAGAGCTGGATACCCTGGTGGGCGTCAGGACCCGGGCGATCAGCCGAAGGCTCCGTTCCGTGGAAAAGCTGGACGACGCCCGGGCGGAGGATGTGCTCACCCTGGAAACGTCAGCGGACGAGGAATGAGGCGGAAAGGAACGGCGATGGCGGAGATTTCGCTGAAAAAGGAACTGTCGGGCAGTATTTTAGACCTTGGCGGCGGCGGGGAAGGGATCGTCGGCCGGGTGTACGGATCGGCGGTCACCGCCATAGACAACCGCCAGGAAGAGCTGGACGAAGCGCCGAAAGGCCCTGAAAAGCTCCCGATGGACGCCTGCGATCTTAAGTTTGACGACGGCTCCTTTGACAACGTGACGGCGTTTTACTTCTTTATGTATCTTTTGAAGGAACGCCATGAAGACGCGTTGGCCGAAGCCTTCAGGGTGCTTCGGCCAACGGGCAGGCTGTATGTTTGGGACGCCGAAATCAAAAAGGCGGATCCCTTTCTTGTCGAACTGGATATCGACGCGAACGGCGAACGGGTTCACACGACCTACGGCGTATATAAGGACGATGCCCGGCAGGACGCCCAAAGCCTCGCGAAGGCCGCCCGGTCCGCGGGATTCAGCCCCGTTTTCAGCCGTATTGAGGACGAGGACGGTCAATTCCGCCTTTGCTTTGAAAAGCAGGGGGATTAACGGGTTCAATCAAGCAAAAAAGGGCCGGAACACCGGCCCTTTTTTGCGCGATCTGTTTTCGAAGGAGTCCTTCCCTTCACCCTTGTTCCTTATTCGTACCAGGCGTCAAAGGCCGAACAGCCGGAAACGACGCTTTTTTCCAGGGACACCACGATGAACCAGTCCGCCATGTCGTCGGTTCCGATTTCCGGCATGGTCGCGGCGACAAGGACCGAAAGGGCGCCGCCCTCAACGCGAACATCTTCAACCGTGTGCCGAATGGACCCGCTGCTTTCGGTGGCAAAGAGGACCACAAGGGCGTTCTCCTCGAAGAAGGCGTCGTCGTACTCGTTTGCGATCGTTGAAAAAGCGCCGGTCTCGCCGTAGGACTGGTCAAGCTGGTAATACGCTCGGCCCTCCTCGATGAATTCGGCAAGCTCTGCGGAACTGCCGATCAGCATAACGGGAATGTGCCGGACGCTGCTTATGGCCATCTTTTCGGGGTTCAGAATGCGGCCGAAAAGGAAATCCATGCCGCCTTCCCCCAGGGAATCGGCCCGGAAATACGACGCGGCAAAAGACGGCTGGCCCGCTTCCGGTTCGGCGGAGGCGCCCGGCTCGGCGGAGGGGTCCGGTTCGGCCGGTTCGTCCGACACGAGAACGATGGACACCGCACTGACCTGAACGGGGTAGCTTTCGGCGATTTGCGGCAGGATGGTGATGCGCACCGTCTGCCCGGCGATGAAGTTAAAGTCCGGCGCGGGCATCTCGTCGGCAAAGCCGACGGAGGCCTTGTCAAACCCCACGTCGTCGCCGGTGGAAACCAGCAGGGAATGGTCGTTCACCGCTTCGATCACGGCGGTAAAGGTGATGTTTTCCGCATCCGGCGCGCCTTTTTCCGCGCAGCCGGCCGCAAGCGCCGCAAGCGCGAAGACGCACAGCATCAGGATTCCGTATCGTTTCATGGATGCACCTCCGATTCGTTGGCTCTTACCATAGAAACGACGCGCCGGGAAATTTGTTCCCCAAGCCGGGAATCGGGCGGCTTGCTTGCATGCGGGAAGGGCGGACGGTTCATCGGGAGCCGGTTCAGACGGTTTTCAGGATTTCCCGTATTTCGGCGATCGCCTTTTGAACCGTTTCCGGTGCGGGGCCGCCTTTCAGCTTTCTTCCGGCCACGCAGGCGGAAAGGGAAATGGCGTCATAAACGTCCCCTTCGAACAGGGGCGAGAATTCCTTCAGTTCGTCAAGGGAAAGCTCGCCGATCGCCTTTTGTTCCTGAATGCAGCGAAACACCAGCTTCCCCACGGCCTCGTGGGCGGAGCGGAAGGGCAGGCCTTTTTTTACCAGGTAATCCGCGGCGTCCGTCGCGTTCGCAAAGCCCCGGGCCGCGCCCTTTTCCATGCTCTCCTGATTGAATTTCAGGGTTTTGAACATGCGGGTGAACATGTCCAAACAGGCAAAAAGAGTGTCGAAAGCGTCAAAAGTAGCCTCCTTGTCCTCCTGCATGTCCTTGTTGTAGGCCAGGGGAATGCCCTTCATCACGGTCAGCAGGGCCATAAGGTCCCCGTAAACCCGGCCGGTTTTGCCGCGGATCAGCTCCGCGACGTCCGGATTCTTCTTCTGGGGCATAATGGAGGAGCCGGTCGAATAGGCGTCGTCCATCTCCGCGAAGCGGAACTCGTCCGAGGACCAGAGGATCAGCTCCTCGCAGAAGCGCGAAAGGTGCATCATCGCGATCGACGCGCAGGAGCAGAATTCGACGCAAAAATCCCGGTCGGAAACGCTGTCCATCGAATTCCTGGAAACCGCGGCAAAACCAAGCTCCCGAGCGACGGATTCCCGGTCCAAAGGATAGGTGGAGCCGGCCAGCGCCCCGGCCCCAAGGGGCAAGACGTCCGTCCGCCGTTTGCAGTCGGCGAATCGGTCCAGATCCCGCAAAAACATTTCGGCATAGGCGAGAAGGTGGTGCGCCAGCGTCACCGGCTGAGCTTTTTGCAGATGGGTGTAGCCGGGCATGACGGTCCGGGTGTTCGCCTCCGCCGTGCTCACCAGGGCTTCGACCAGGGCCTTGAGGCGGGAACGGATTTTTTCGATGGCGGATTTCAGATACATCCGCATATCCAGCGCCACCTGGTCGTTCCTGCTCCTGCCGGTGTGGACGCGCTTGCCCGCTTCGCCGATGCGCTCGATGAGCAGGGATTCGACGTTCATGTGGATGTCCTCCGCCCCGGCGGTGAATTCCACTTTGCCGGCTTCGATGTCCAGAAGGATCGCCCTTAGCCCGCCGACGATTTTTTCCGCGTCCTCCTCCGGGATGATCCCCTGCCTGCCCAGCATGGCCGCGTGGGCGATGGAACCGGCGATATCCTCCCGATACATCCGGCAGTCAAAGGAGATCGACGAATGGAACGCGTCCATCGCCGCGTCCGTGTTTTTTTGAAAACGTCCGCTCCAAAGCTTCATTTTAAACACTCCGTATCATCAAGATAGCCGATCAGTCCGTCAAAAATCCTAGACTTCCATCCGGCTCCGGCAAACTGGGCGAATTGCCGCAAAGCGGCAAGAGAAGACGCGCGAAGGCGCCCGTGCGCCGGAACGGTCGGTTGTGTTTGACCCGCAGGGCAAACACATCCTTTCTTGGCAGATGCCGGAATCTGTGATTCCGGCGCCGAAAACCGCAGGCTTTTTGACCTTTTGCGATTTGCCGGCCGCAAATGCGCAGCATTTCAGGCAAATACGCGCGGCTTCAAAACGTGCGCGCGGCACGCTTTGCCGTTTTCGGTTCATGATAACAAATCAGGATATCGCCACACAAGCGCTTCCTGTGTTATAATCGTAAAAGCGCATCAGGGGGGGATACCATGAAGAATAAACTCGTGCTGGTCATCGTCGTTTTGTTTTTGCTGGCCTCGGGGGCCGGCCTGCTGTTCCTGACCGGAAGGACCGTCACCGCCGATTTCGGCGGAAAGACCTATACCCTCGTCGCCCATTCCAAGAGCTTTTCCTCAAAGACCTTCGAATTCGCGGCGGAGGACGGCAGCCGCGTCTCCGGCGAAAGCAGCCTGGAAAGCGGCGGGATGATCGTGACCTATACTTCGCAAGAAGGGGAGGTCAGCTCCGTCGTCACCGGCAAGGTGATCCGCAAAGACGGCAAATTCCAGGAGGAATCCTTCAAGCCGGACGAGACGCACAACGTGGGCACGGGGATCAGCAAGCCGGAGGCCCACCGTTTCGTCCTCGCCGCGGCAAAAAAGGAAGCGGCGGAGGAGTATTCCACCAAGGCCCTGCTTTACTGGGTCATGGCCGCCGCAATGATGATTTACGGCGCGTTTACCCTTGGAAAGCAAACCAAGCGCAGGGCAAAGTGGCTGCCCACCGTGCTGGTCCTCGGCGGTTCGCTGGTTGTGATCGCCCTGTATGCCGATCTGCTCTTCATGTGATCCGGTTTTTAAGGTGAAGGGATTGAACCCTTGCGCCGCCGGGCAGCCATTTTGGCCCTGGAAACCGCAGGGAGTTCAACGCCCTTTACCTTGAAGCCCCGCCGCTTTTTTTGAGCAGCGGGGCTTTTTTGCCGGTTTTTCGGCTACTTTTCCAGGGATTTTTTCATCAGGGCGGCCACGGTCATGGGCAGGCCGAACAGGTTGATGAAACCCTCGGCGTCCTGCTGGTTGTAGACCGCGTCCTCGCCAAAGGTGGCGAATTCGGGATTGTAAAGGGAATAGGGCGAGGTCACCCCGGCGTTAACACAGCGGCCCTTGTAAAGCTTGAGCCTGCTTTCCCCCGTCGTGCTGCTTTGGATGGAGTTGACGAAGGCGTCCAGCCCTTCCCGCAAGGGCGCGAACCACTGGCCGTTATACACCAGCTCGGAATACCGAAGGGCGACCTGGTGCTTGTAATGCAGGGTGTCCCTGTCCAGGCAGATGGATTCGAGCTGCTTCAGCGCGGCGTAAAGCATCGTTCCCGCGGGGTTTTCATAAACGCCGCGGCTCTTCATGCCCACCAGGCGGTTTTCCACCATATCGTCGATGCCCACGCCGTGCTTCGCGCCGATTTGGTTCAGCTTTTCGATCAGGGCGACCGGGGCGAGGGTCTCGCCGTTCACGGAAACGGGAATGCCTTTTTCAAAGCCGATGGAGACGGTTTCCGCCTCGTCCGGCGCGTCCTTCGGGTTTTTGGAAATCAGATAAAGATCATCCGGCGGGGCGTTCGCCGGGTCCTCAAGATCCGCGCCCTCGTGGGAGAGGTGCCAGAGGTTCCTGTCCATGGAATAGGGGCGGTCCTTGCTGACGGGAACCGGGATCCCCCGCTCGATTGCGTAATCGATTTCTTCCTCTCTGGACTTGATGTCCCAGATCCGCCAGGGGGCGATGATCTTCAGGGAAGGGTCAAGCGCCTTGATGGTCAGCTCAAAGCGCACCTGGTCGTTGCCCTTGCCCGTGCAGCCGTGGGCGATGGCCGTGGCGCCTTCCGCGTGGGCGACGTCCACCAGCGCCTTGGCGATGACCGGTCTGGCCATGGACGTGCCGAGAAGATAGGTGTTTTCGTACATCGCGCCTGCTTTCAGGGTGGGCCAGATGAAATCGGTGACGAATTCGTCCTTCAGATCGACGATATAAAGCTTTTCCGCCCCGGTTTTTCTCGCTTTTTCGTGAAGGGGCTCGAGCTCCTCGCCCTGGCCGACGTCCGCCGCGACGGCGATGACCTCGCACTCGTAATGCTCCTTCAGCCACGGGATGATGATGGAAGTATCCAATCCGCCCGAATAGGCGAGGACGATTTTTTGCTTTGCCATTTTTGTGCGCCTCCGCTTTTTAAAATATTCATTGCATGCGTAATTATACATACTATTGAATCAATATTCAAGCCCCATTTTGGTTTTTCCGCCGCTTTTCGCTTTCTTGCATCCGGCTGTTCCCTTGTGCAACCATGCGTTCGGTGTTAAAATAAGCAAGATATCAATCAAAGGCATCAGAATCCGGTTTTTGGCGGGTTGTGCTTTCAAAAAGGTGATGCGCGTGAGAATTCTTGGCGTTGATCCCGGCCTCGCGACGGTGGGCTACGGCGTGATCGAGGCCGCAAAGGGAAGGTTTTCCCCCGTGGATTACGGGGTGATCGAAACGCCGGCCCATTTGCCGCTGCCCAGGCGGCTGTTTCTGATATACAGGGGCATGAAGGACCTGATCGGCGCCTATTCCCCCCACGCCATCGCCTTTGAGGAGCTTTTTTTCTATCACAACGTCAACACCGCGCTGCCCGTGGGCCACGCGCGGGGGGTACTTCTCCTTGCGGCGGAGGAAGCGGGCCTGCCGATGTACGAATTCACGCCGATGCAGATCAAGCAGGCTACGGTGGGCTACGGCCACGCGGAAAAAAAGCAGGTGCAGGAGATGGTCCGCGTCCAGCTCGGGCTGAAAAACGCCCCCAGGCCGGACGACGCGGCGGACGCTTTGGCCGTGGCGATCTGCTGCGCCGGGGCCTGGGGCCCGATGATCGACGACCAGTACGGGATCAAGTAAGGTAAAGGGAGCTGAACCCAGGCGGTTTCCAAGGCCAAAAAACACGCCGTCGCTGTGTTATCGGCGCTTGCCGCAGCGCTGCCAGCCATGCGCCTGCACGCCGTTGCCTTGCGCTGACATGTTTTTTGGCCCTGGAAACGCTCTGACCGCCAAGCAGCCGGTTTGTGGAGGCAGCCCGCGGAAGAGAAGGGAGCCACAGCGGCGCTATGGCGACCGACGATGACAAAGAATGAGCCAAAATGGCCGCTCGGCGGCGCAAGGGTTCAGCTCCCTTTATCTTAGACAAAACGGTATCATCCGAACCCGTTTTTGAGGCCGTGGGCCGCCCCGGCGCGGCGTTGTCGGCCCTCGAATCGAAGATTCTTGAGGCCGTGAGCCGTCCTGGGGCCAGGCGGAGGCACGCGGGAAGGCCAGACGACGACGGCAGGCCTTGCGCCCGCCTGGAAGGATAACGAAGCCAGACGCAAACCATACGCCCCGCAAGGCGGGTTCGGATGATACCGCTCTGGCTAAGGAGGAAATATGTTTGGTTTTTTGTGCGGAAGGGTTGCGGAGCTTTTGCCCGACAGGCTTTTTCTAGACGTCAACGGCATCGGGTTCGAGGTTTTCGCCTCGGGGAAAACCCTTGCCGGGCTGAAAAAAGGGGCCGAAGCCATGCTTTTGACCCATGTGAACTTTGCCCAGGACTCCGTTTCGGTATTCGGTTTCGCCACGGCGGACGAAAAGGAGATGTTCAAACGGGCGATGAGCGTCAGCCGCGTCGGGCCCAAGCTCGCCCTTGCCATTCTGACCGCGCTGACCCCTTCGGAGCTGGCGGTGTGCATCGTCGCGGGGGACGAGAGGACGCTTTCCCGGGTGCCGGGGCTGGGCAAAAAGACCGCCCAGCGGATCATATTGGAACTCAAGGAAAAAATCGCCGCGGAATCGGCGTTTCTCCCCTCCGCAACAGCGGAAGCGGGGGTTTTGGGCGTGGAAGGACCGGAGGCGGAGGCGATGAGCGCCCTCGTCGCCCTGGGGTATGACGCGCAAACGGCCGGCCGCGCGGTAAAAAGCGCCGCCCCCCGGGCGGAAGGGGTGGAGGGCATCCTCAAAGAAGCGCTCAAGGAGCTTGGAAAGCGGAGGTAAGGCGGACAGATGAACGAAAAGGGTTTTCGGTCCAACATGGACGACGAAATGATGGAAAGCAGGCTGATTGCCTCCGGCTTTTCGGCAGAGGACGTGGACGTGGAGTATTCCCTGCGGCCGCGCTTCCTTTGTGAATACATCGGCCAGAACGAGGTCAAGGAGGCGCTTTCGATCTCTATCGGCGCGGCGAAAAAGCGCGGCGAGCCGATGGACCACGTGCTGTTTTACGGCCCGCCCGGCCTGGGCAAAACCACCCTGGCCACGGTGATCGCCAACGAGGAGGGGGTCAATATCCGCACGACCTCCGGCCCGGCCATCACCCACGCGGGGGACCTTGCGGCGATTCTGACCAACCTTTCGGCGGGGGACGTGCTGTTCATCGACGAGATCCACAGGCTGAACCCCGCGGTGGAGGAAGTGCTCTACCCCGCGATGGAGGATTACGCCGTGGACATCATCGTGGGCAAGGGCCCGGCGGCCCGGTCGATCCGGCTGGATTTGCCGCGATTCACCCTGATCGGCGCGACGACCAAAGCCGGCATGCTCTCCTCCCCCTTGCGGGACCGGTTCGGCATCATGCACAGGCTCCAGCCCTACGAGGTTGAAGACCTGATCAAAATCGTCACCCGTTCCGCCAGCCTCCCGAGGATCGGCGCGCTGATCACCGAAGGGGGCGCTGCGGAGATCGCAAAAAGGTCCCGGGGAACGCCGCGGATCGCGAACAGGCTGCTGATGCGCGTGCGGGATTACGCCGAAATGCGCTGCGACGGCGAGATCAACGAAAAAACCGCCGCCGAGGCGCTGGACAAGCTGGGGATCGACGTGCTGGGGCTGGACGGGGTGGACCGGAACCTTCTCCTTTGCATGATCGACAAATTCGGCGGCGGCCCCGTGGGGCTGGACACGCTGGCGGCCTCCACGGGGGAGGAAAACTCCACCATCGAGGACGTGTGCGAGCCCTACCTTCTTCAGATGGGGTTCATCGCGCGCACCCCCCGGGGCCGGGTGGTCACGCCTTTGGGCTACGCCCACCTTGGCAGAAAGCCGAAAGAGGACGACGGTCAGCTTTCCTTCTGATTTTGATTTTTTCTGTTGAACTGCCCGCCGGGGCAAAAAAAGCGGCGCATTCGGCTTGTAATCGGCAGGGGTTCGTGGTAAAATTCATCGATACAAAGGCTGTGAAGGGGAACACCCGGCCAAAATCCCGCGAAAAAGAGAGCGAAGCCCAGGGCTGAAAGCTTCGCGCGCAGGGGAAGGCCGGCTGCCCGCCCCAGAGCTTCCGGGCGCAAAGCCGTTTTTTTCGGAAAGCCCGGACGATCCCCGGCGCGTTATGCCGTTTGAGGCCCCGGTTTTCGATCGGGGCGAACGAGGTGGTACCGCGAGCTTTCGCCCTTGATTATCGGGGGCGTTTTTTATTTTAAGAAAGTATTGACGATATGGGAGGCGGCAATGGCAAAGAAGAACGAAGAATTCGTGGCGCACATCGCAAAGCGCGCCGATGATTTTCCCCAGTGGTATACCGACGTGGTGTTAAAGACCGACATGGCCGACTATTCGGACGTCAAGGGCTGCATGGTCATCAAGCCCTACGGCTACGGCGTCTGGGAGCTGATCCAGTCCGAGATGGACCGCCGCTTTAAGGAAACGGGGCACAAGAACGCCTATTTCCCGCTGCTGATCCCCGAAAGCCTGCTGATGAAGGAAGCGGAACACGTGGAAGGCTTCGCGCCGGAGGTAGCCTGGGTGACCCAGGGCGGGAAGGAAACTCTGACGGAGCGCCTGGCCATCCGCCCGACGAGCGAGACCATCATCGGCTCCATGTATTCCAAGTGGATCCAGTCCTACCGCGACCTGCCGATGCTTTTGAACCAGTGGTGCAACGTCATGCGGTGGGAAAAATCCACCCGGCCTTTCCTGCGCACCTCCGAATTCCTCTGGCAGGAGGGCCACACCGTCCACGCCACGGCCGAGGAAGCCGAGGAAGAAACGGTGAAAATGCTCCACGTGTACCAGGAATTCGCGGAAAACGTGCTGGCCATCCCCGTGATCATCGGCCAGAAGTCCGAAAACGAAAAATTCGCCGGCGCGAAGCACACCTATACGATGGAAGCGATGATGCAGGACGGCAAGGCCCTGCAAATGGGCACCAGCCACAACCTGGGCCAGAACTTCGCCAAGAGCTACGACATCACCTTTTTGGACAAGGACGGCGTGCTGAAATACGGCTACACGACGAGCTGGGGAACCTCCACCAGGATGATCGGCGGACTCATCATGGTCCACGGCGACGACCGCGGGCTTGTCCTTCCGCCGAAGGTCGCCCCGGTTCAGATCATGATCTTGCCCATCGCCCAGCACAAGGAGGGCGTGCTGGAAAAGGCGAAGGAGCTTTTCGCCGAGCTTAAGGCCGCCGGCCTGCGCGTGGAGCTGGACGACCGGGAAAACCAGTCCGCCGGCTGGAAATTCAACGAGTGCGAGATGAAGGGCATTCCCCTGCGCGTCGAGATCGGCCCGAAGGACATCGAAAAAGGCAGCGTGGTCCTCGTCCGCAGGGACAATTTCGAAAAGACCTTCGCGCCTATGGAAAAGCTCGCAAAAACCGTTTCGGACCTGCTTGCGGACATTCACGCCTCCCTGCTCGGGCAGGCAAGGCAAAGGAGGGACGCGCGCATCACCACAGCCACGGATTTTGAGACCTTCAAACAAGGCGTGCAAAAGGGCTTTGTCAGGGCCATGTGGTGCGGCGATACGGAATGCGAGGCCGAGATCAAGCAAAAGACCGGCGCGACGAGCCGCTGCATGCCCTTCGGCGAGGAACAGGAGCGTCTGTCCGACTGCTGCGTCCACTGCGGCAAAAAGGCGGACAAACTGATGTATTTCGCCAAAGCCTATTGATGCGGCCGCTTTGGAATTGCGGGGTTCAGGCCATGTTGGCATAGGTCGGGAAGCCGGTGGTGGCTCCGTAGAATCCGGCGATCGTGGTCGCGATGGTCTTGGCCAGCAATTGCCGGTATTCTTCGGTCATCAGCAGCGCCTCGTCTTCCGGGTTGGACAGAAAACCGCATTCCACCAGAATATTGGTCTGCACCCCGGTGCGCAGCACAAGGTAATCGCCGGTCAGCGGTTCCTTGCGGCTGAGACCGACCGCATCGTCCAGGGCGTTTTGCAGCATCAGGGCCAGGGTGTAGCCTTCCTTTGAGCCTTCGGCAAAGAAAACCCTCGGGCCCCTGGGCTTTTTGCTGGTGAATTTGTTCATGTGGATGCTGACGGACGCCGTCAGCCCGTCCTGGGAGAGGATTTCCGCCCGTTTTTTCATGTCCTCTTTTTTGGTGCCGGCCAGGGCGTTTTCGTCGGTCCGGGTCATGATCACCGTCGCGCCCAGCATGCGAAGCTCCCCGGCAAGATAAAGGGAAACAGAAAGATTGAGCGGCGCTTCCACCGAACCGTTCGGACCGGAGGCGCCGTTATCAAACCCTCCGTGGCCGGCGTCCACGACAAAGGTTTTGCCGCTCAGCGGCCCGATGGCGGACGTGGCCTCCCTGGCCGGTATCGCGCCGGTCACCAGCGCCGCCAGCATGAAAAAGGCAAGGGCGACGGAAACCGGAACAAAGGGAAAGGCAGCTTTCTTTTTGCGGTGATAAACAACGCGCATGGGGACCTCCGCTCGGCGTGATATAAAATTATATGAGCAAAATATCGAAAACAGGCCAGGCGGACTACCATTGCGCCCCTAAAATTGATATACTTGCTAAAAGCGGGAGGAGGGGCGTTCCGGCCGCGCGCCAAAGCTTTCCGCCGGGCGCATTGCCGAGTTGCCGCCCGCCATGCGCGGCCGACGCGATTCTTCCCTTTTTCGTGAACCGCATTCATACGGGCGGCTTCGGGCTGTGCGGCGGCGGGCGCTGCCGGCGCTCCCCGGCGCCCCATTCTTGACCGGAGGATGACATGCACGACCTTAGAACGCGCATCGCCGCGCAATTCGGCGCAAAAGTCGCGGAGGCGGACAGGCTGAACCCCCTGGTGCTCGCCTATATCGGCGATGCGGTGTTTGAGCTTTACGTCAGGACGATGCTGATCGACGCCCACGACGCGAAGGCTCAGGCCCTGCACCGGATGAGCGCGAGCAGGGTGCGCGCTTCCGCCCAGGCCAGGGCCGCGAAAGGCCTTTTTGCGGAGCTGACGGAGCGCGAAAAGGCGGTTTTTACCCGGGCGCGGAACGCAAAGCCGAACACGATGCCGAAAAACGCCGAACCGGAGGATTACAGCCACGCCACGGCTTTTGAGGCGGTGATCGGCTGCGCTTATCTTTCGGGCGACGAGGAGCGGGCGCTGCACCTGATGAACCGGGCGCTGCAGATCGAGGCCGTCGCCGACGCGGCGGCGCCCCGCCCGTATAAGGGTTGAAGGAGGAACTAAATGGGCCGCGTAAAACTTCGCGCCACGCTGCTGGCCGCCCCGGCATCGCCGGAAAACGTCGTCGCTATGGCGGCAAGGCTGTGCTACAGCGGCGCAATGATAAACGAATTAAAGGAAAAGATAGAGGCGAAGGACCAGCGGGAATTCATCGACAGGCTGACGGAAATGGGCCATATGTCCCCGGTGGAGCACGTCAGTTTCACCTTTGGGGTGGAAGGCGTCAGCCGGGCGCTGCTCGCCCAGATCACCAGGCACAGGATCGCCAGCTTTTCCGTTCAGTCCCAGCGGTATGTGGACCAGACAAAGGGCGGCTTTGATTACGTGGTTCCCCCGTCTATAGAAGCCCTTGGAGAAGACGCGGCGGAAAAATTCACCCGCCAGATGGAAACGATCGCCTCCTGGTACGAGGAATGGGTGACCGCCTTGGGCGGCGGGAACGAATCCGCCCGGCAGGACGCGCGGTTTGTCCTTCCCAACGCCGCGGAAACCAAGATGATGGTCACCATGAACGCCAGGGAGCTGACCCACTTTTTCCGCCTGCGGGGATGCAACCGCGCCCAGTGGGAAATCCACGCCCTCGCCTGGGCGATGATGGGGCTTTGCTATTCGGTCGCCCCCGCGCTTTTCGGCAACTGCGGGCCCGCTTGCGTCGGCGGGGAATGTTCGGAAGGGCGGATGTCCTGCGGCCGCATGCGGGAAGTGGAGCAAAAGCACAGGGAACTGCTGGAATTCGTGAAAAAGCACGGACAGGAACCCGATTTCGAGGAAAAAATGAGCGAATGGGCGTCAAACAACGCCTGAAAGTTTGAAACGAATAAAACCGGAGGACAAACATTTGCCGTATAAGAAACAGCGCGCGCCGGGGTTCAAGAACGGCCGGCCGCTCTATGGCGAAAAGCCCTCCCGCCAGAGCGGGCAGGATGAAGGCAAGGGCCAAAAGCCCCAGGGCAGGTATGCCCCCAAGCGGGAGGAAGGCCAGGGCAAAAGGACCGAGGGCAGGTTCGCCCCAAAAAGGGAGGAGGGTTTCGGCCCCCGGCCCGAAAAACCCGGGTTTGAAAAGCCGAAGCCCCAAAGAAAACCAAGGCCCGCGCCTCAGGATGGGGAAAGAAGGCCGGGCCCGGCGCGGCCTGATTCGGAAAGAAAACCGCGGCCCTATCCTCAGGATGCGGAAAGAAGGCCGCGGCCCGTTCCCCAGGAGCCGGTTCAGGACGACAGGGAGCTTCCCCTCATCCTTTACGGCCGCAACCCCGTCCGGGAAGCGATCAAGAGCGGCCGCTCCATCGACCGCGTCCTCGTCACCGCCGCCGGAACGGAGGACGGCTCTCTTCGGGAGCTTGTCCGCATGGCGCGGGACGCGGGGGTCGTGGTTTCCGAAGTGACCAAGCAAAAGCTGGACGAGATGACCCTGCCCTACGGTTACGCCGGGAAGCCCGCGAACCATCAGGGGATCATCGCCCGGATGCCGGAGTGCCAGTACGTCGAGGTGGAGGAAATTCTCGCCCAGGCAAAAGAGCGGGGGGAGGACCCCTTCATCATCGTGCTCGATTCCATCAGCGACCCCCACAACCTCGGCTCGATCATGCGCTCCGCCCTTTGCGCAGGCGCCCACGGGGTGATCATCCCCAAGCGCCGGGCGGCGTCGGTCACCGCAGCGGCGGGCAAGGCCAGCGCGGGCGCGGTGGCCTATCTGCCTGTGGCCCGGGTCGCGAACCTTTCGAACGCGGTGGAAGAGCTGAAAAAAGCGGGGCTTTGGATCTGCGGCGCGGACGCGGAAGGCAAAACCATGTCCGAATGCGCCCTGACCGGCCCCCTTGCCCTGGTCATCGGAAGCGAGGACGAGGGGATTTCGCGCATCCTCAGGGAAAAGTGCGATTTTCTGGCAGGCATCCCGATGAAAGGGCCGCTGGATTCCCTCAACGCGTCGGTGGCGGCCGCGGTTTTGATATTCGAAAAGGTTCGCCAGGACGCCGCAGCGAAATGTACCTGATCGTAGACGGTTACAACGTCATCGGCGCCTGGCAGGAGCTGACCGCCCTGGCGGAGGACGATTTTGCCGCCGCAAGGGACAAATTGGCGGATATTCTCGCCAGCCACTGCGGATACACCGGCGAGCAGCTCGTCCTGGTGTTCGACGCCCACCAGACTAGGCGCACGGAAACGGCGGCGGAGATTTTTACCGGCAGGGGCAGGCAGAAAAGGCCGGTGGGAACGGTGGTATACACCAAAAAGGGCGAAACGGCGGACAATTACATCGAGCGCTTCGTCCGGCTGCACGCGGGGGAGGAAATGACCGTCGCTTCCGGCGACCGTCTTGTTCAGGTGCTGACCTTTGCGTACGCTTCCCGGATGTCCGTCCGGGAGCTTCAGGCCGCGGTGGCAAAAACCGCAAAGCTCATGGCGGAGCACGCGGGGAACCGAAGGAAGAAATTCGCCCTTGAAACAAGGCTGGGCGGCGAAACGTATTTTGCGCTGGACGAATGGCGGAGGGAATAACGATGAAAACGGATCCTTTGGCCGGCAGGCTGAGCGACATGGCGGACGAAAAGCTCATTCCCATCGCGCGGGACGGGCAGGACAAGGCGATCGACGAGCTTTTTGAACGATATAAAAATTTTGTGCGCGCAAAGGCGAGAAGCTATTTTTTGATCGGGGCGGACAGGGAGGACATCATACAGGAAGGGATGATCGGCCTTTACAAGGCGATCCGGGATTACAGGGAGGACAAGCAGTCCTCGTTCCGCGCCTTTGCGGAGCTTTGCATCACCCGCCAGATGATCACGGCGATCAAATCCGCCACCAGGCAGAAGCACATCCCCCTGAACTCCTATGTCTCCCTGAACAAGCCCGTCTATGACGACGGCTCCGACCGCACGCTGATCGACATGCTCTCCAGCACAAAAAGCACGAATCCCGAGGACCTGATCATCGGGCGGGAGGATTACGAGGCTGTGGAAAGCTGCATCGGCGAGGAGCTTTCGAAGTTCGAAAAACAGGTGCTGCTTTCCTATCTTTTGGGCAAGTCCTACCAGCAGATCGGCATGGAGCTGAACAGGCAGCCCAAAGCGGTGGACAACGCCCTTCAGCGCGTCAAGCGCAAGCTTGAGAAATACATGGCGGACAGGGACATCCGCGATCTTTAGGTACTGTGAATAACCGGCTGCATAACATGCCATTAAATGATTGACAAAGGACTACCCCTGCATTAGAATAATAGCGGTCGCGCCGCTTGCGGGTGTAGTTTAGTGGCAGAACTCCAGCTTCCCAAGCTGGTCGTGTGGGTTCGATTCCCATCACCCGCTCCAGCAAACGCGACCAGCCCGATACGGGCGCACAATTTAAAAAGTTAACGTACGGACTGCAAGGAGGTACAACCCCAAATGGCAAAGGCAAAATTCGAACGGACGAAGCCCCACGTAAACATCGGAACGATAGGCCACGTCGACCATGGGAAGACGACATTGACGGCGGCGATCACCATGACGCTGAGCCAGCAGGGCAACGCGCAGGCCATGCGTTACGACGAAATCGACAAGGCGCCGGAAGAAAAGGCGCGCGGGATCACGATCAACACCTCCCACGTGGAGTATCAGACGGACGCGCGGCACTACGCCCACGTCGACTGCCCCGGCCACGCGGACTACGTGAAGAACATGATCACGGGCGCGGCGCAGATGGACGGCGCGATCCTGGTGGTTTCCGCGGCGGACGGCCCGATGCCCCAGACGAGAGAGCACATTCTGCTGGCGCGTCAGGTCGGCGTGCCTTACATTGTCGTGTTTATGAACAAGTGCGACCAGGTGGACGACGACGAGCTGCTGGATCTGGTGGAGATGGAGATCCGCGAGCTGCTGAGCGAGTACGATTTTCCCGGAGACGACATTCCCGTGATCCGCGGCTCCGCGCTTTTGGCGCTGGAAGCGCTGCAGGCGGGGAAGAAGGCGACCGAGGCGGAAGAGTGCAAGTGCATCTTCGAGCTGATGGACGCGGTGGACAATTACATTCCCACCCCCGAGCGGGATATCGACAAGCCCTTCCTCATGCCCGTTGAAGACGTGTTCACGATCACCGGCCGCGGCACCGTGGCGACGGGTCGCGTGGAGCGCGGCATGCTGAAGCTGCAGGAGACGGTGGAGATCGTCGGCCTTTCGGACGAGAAGCGCTCCACGGTGGTCACCGGCATCGAGATGTTCAGAAAGCTGCTGGACTTCGCCACCACGGGCGACAACGTGGGCGTGCTGCTGCGCGGCGTGCAGCGGGACGACATCGAGCGCGGCCAGGTGCTTTCCAAGCCGGGCAGCATCCATCCCCACACGCACTTCAACTCCGAGGTGTATGTGCTGACGAAGGAAGAAGGCGGCCGTCACACGCCGTTCTTCAACGGCTACCGCCCGCAGTTCTACTTCAGAACGACGGACGTGACCGGCAACATCAAGCTGCCCGAGGGCGTCGAGATGGTCATGCCCGGGGACAACATCCGCATGGAGATCACCCTGATCACCCCCATCGCGATCGAGGAAGGCCTGCGCTTCGCCATCCGCGAAGGCGGCAGGACCGTCGGCTCCGGCGTCGTCGCCTCCATCATCAAGGACTAAACGCATAAGCAAAACACCCGCCGGCCAGAAGGCCCGCGGGTGTTTTGCTTTCCGGTTTAAAACATGCCGGCAAGTACAAGCCTATTCCGCCGCAAGAGAATCATCCGGGGTGGCTTCTTCCACATCGCCGTAATCTTCGGGATACAGTCCGCCGTCCGCGATAGGGATATCTTCAAAGACCAACCGCTTGTCATCCGAGACGGTAGCTTTGAACCAGGCAATGGTTTCGTCGTTAAATGGATCCAACTGCACGACAACCCTTTTGAGCAATATCTCTATTCGGGGAAAGAATATGGGACCATTCGAGGCAGGGTGGTGTTCCCGCTCCTGTCTGGACTCGTCAATGGATTCGAACAGTTTCTCAAGGGATTGGCGCTCGGAAAGGGTATAGTCGATGAAAACCAGATCGTAATCCCGAGGAAACCTTTCGTAAAATCCGGCTTTCACAGTTGCGTCGTCCTCACCGGTCAATGAATATACAACGTGATTGTATCCATCTTCAGTCTTTTTTTCAATGATGTATACATATCTGCCACCCAGGTAATTCTCAATAGCAACCTGCCGATTGGGGTTCATTTTGTCTGCTAATACCTGATCGTTCCCCAGAAAAGAGAGGAATTCGGGGGTCAGCATGGCAGGCGGATAGCCAGCCAAGTTGAGAGAAAGCAGGGCGGTCAGAAATAGGGAGAAGGTTTTCATCATTGGGTATCTCCAGTTAATTGATTTTGGTATTCGATGCGGGAAACGCGCCAAGGAAGCGTTGCGTCCAAGCCAGATAAAATGCTTGCAGCATCTGTGAAAAGTGAATATGGATTGCTCGGATCACTTGAACGGGCGCTTTGCATTCCTACCATGATACGTACGTCATTCGCCGTGACAACGACTCCTCCGCTGTCTCCTAAATCTGCGTAATAACCGACCTTTATCCCTTCGATCTGATAAGGGATTCCCTGATCGTCAACAAGATTGGGTAAGGTGTATCTATAGGGCCTAGAAATTACGGAACCTTCCTTCATTCCGTTCCGTCCATACATTTTTACGGATGTGCCTGCATTTGCCGTGCCATACATGAAAATTGCCTGACCAGTTGCAAAATTAGGTTTGTTGCGCTCAAATTTGGCGAAAGATGAACAAAAGACGCATCGTTTTCTGGCGATTGCGCAATTATGGTACCGGCAAGTTCGCCGCTTTTTAGGATAACATCGCCGATAAAGCGATTGTGCGCATGCGTGATAAAACCGCCTAGGCCATTTCGCAACACAGCTACGCAAGAGCTGGAACTGCCGCCACCTTGCTTTTCAATTGGCCCCCCTGCAGAGACAAGGGCAGTTCCTTCGGGTAATGATTTAATATTCTCGAATTTTAACGCGGGTGAATCAACAATATTCTTTCGTATACTGTGCTTGATCTCGTCAGTAAGTCCAACAATCCCGACAATTACACAATTGTCAATTTCGTAGATGCCAACAGACGCAATTGTGTAAGGTGTTTTGGATTTCATATGCTCGGAAATAATTGAGTATATATCAAATAGTTCCGAAAAAGAGTAGGTAACACGCTGTACTTCAAAATCAGGAAATGCATTTGTGAATGCTGGAGCAATTGTGTCATAATTCTTGCCCGAGATTTGTATTACAGTTTTATCGCCATCGTCATATCGTCCGCCATAGTTGTTCCCTAAAAAGGCGCGTTGATCCAGATAGATGAAATAGTTGTTTTGTGGTGTAATCTCCTGAAGTTCGTACATAGCGCGCGAATCGCCAGGTGATGGCAGTATCAAGTAGGCAAGGCTTGAAAAACAGAGCAAAGAAGCCAGGACGAGAGAGGATAGCAGCGTGAATATTTTTTTCATCATTTGCTCTTTTCTGGTCGGATGGAAAAATCCTACAACCAAATTATAGCACTTAAAAAGACAAGTTTTTGGAAAATAATGCTAAAGTTAATATAAAATTAAAATTGCACTTTTTTCAAGAATGTAATTGGCAATAATCGTCCCTGAACAAAAACAATAGCAAACGTAAAACGCAAGGATGAAATTGTATGCAGGGATTGAAATTGCGGTTGACACAGAAACGTTTGTTGTGGTATTCTTACAAAGGTCTTCTGCCAAGGGTGGGAGTCCGTACTTTTAATTCACCGGTCGCGGGCTTGCCCGCAGCCGCAGGAGGTCACCGACATGCGCGTCAAAGTAACCCTTGCCTGCTCGGAATGCAAGCAGCGCAACTACAACACCATGAAGAACAAGAAGAACGATCCCGACCGCCTCGAGTTCAGCAAGTACTGCCGGTTCTGCAAGAAGCACACCGAGCATAAGGAGACCAAGTAATCTCCCAAAAAGACTACAAGGGGCAAAATCAATGGCAAACGAAGCAAAACTGGCAAACAAGGTGGACAAGCGCGTCACCAAAAAGAAGGAAAAACGTCCCAACCTTTTCCTTCGTTTCGGGCGCTTCTGCAAGGATGTCGTCGCAGAGCTGAAGCGCGTCACCTGGCCAAGCAAAAAAGACCTGCTCACCTACACAGGGGCTGTCATCGTGTTTATCATCCTGTCCTCGGCGCTGATCGGCGTGCTGGACATGGTATTCGGCGAAGGCATGCGCCTACTGGTCAAGTAAGAAAACATGGCAGAGATTCGCGACGGGATCCCCCGCTGGTATGTCGTCCACACGCGCACGGGCTACGAGAACAAGGTCAAGACCGACCTTGAAAAAACCGTGGAAAACCGGAACATGCAGGACCGCATACTCGAGATCAAGATCCCAACTGAAGAGGTTATCGAGACCAAGGAGGACGGCAAGAAAAAGGTCGTCCAGCGCAAGCTTTACCCTTGCTACATCATGGTCAAGATGATTATGGACAACGAGTCCTGGTATGTCGTCAGGAACGCCAGCGGAGTGACCGGCTTCGTCGGTCCCGGAACCGATCCCGTCCCCCTCACGGATGAGGAAGTCGCCATTATGGGCGTTGAAAAGGTCTCGATCAAGCTGGACGTCGCCCTGGGCGACACCGTCCGCATCACCAACGGCCTTTTTGACAACTTTACCGGCGTCGTCAGCGCGATAGACGAAGAGAACCAAAGTCTTACCGTGCTGATCAACATGATGGGCAAGGACACGCCCACGACCGTGGATTTCGTCCACGTCAAAAAGATTTAAAGAAACGCTAGGTATCCGGATTTTTGGCGCCGCAGTCGCCACAGTCCGGTTGCTATAGTGGGAGGAGGGCGCCTGCCTCAATTTGGGCGCGAACCTCCGCCATCACCACATTTTACTCGGAGGTGCAACTGCAATGGCAAAGAAAGTCACAGGTTTTGTCAAGCTACAGATCGCGGCGGCAAAGGCGACTCCCGCCCCGCCCGTCGGTCCCGCCCTTGGCCAGCACGGCGTCAACATCATGGGCTTCTGCAAGGAGTTTAACGAGCGTACCGCCAAGCAGGCCGGCCTGATCATCCCCGTGGTCATCACGGTGTATCAGGATCGTTCCTTCACGTTTATCACCAAGACCCCGCCCGCAGCCGTCCTGATCAAGAAGGCCTGCGCCATCGAATCCGGCTCCGGCCGCCCGAACCGCGACAAGGTCGCGAAGATCACCAAGGACCAGCTGCGCGAGATCGCCACCACCAAGATGCCCGACCTGAACGCCGCAAGCGTCGAAGCCGCGATGAGCATGGTCGCGGGCACCGCCCGTTCCATGGGCGTTGTGGTTGTCGATTAACGAAGTTACGATTGACGGGAGTCTCAATCAGTGGGAGGAAGGAACTGTCCTGCCGCTAACACCACAGGGAGGTAATATCAATGAAGCATGGCAAGAAATATGTCGAGAGCGCGAAGCTCGTCGACCGCACGAAGCTCTACGACCCGGAAGAGGCGATCGAGCTGGTTCAAAAGACCGCGACGGCGAAATTCGATGAAACCATCGAGCTGCACATCCGCCTGGGCGTAGACCCCCGCCACGCAGACCAGCAGGTCCGCGGCGCCGTGGTCCTGCCCCACGGAACCGGCAAAACCGCCCGGGTCCTGGTCATCGCCAAGGCCGATAAATTCAAGGAAGCCGAAGAAGCCGGCGCCGATTTCGTCGGCGGCGAAGAGATGATCCAGAAGATCCAGAAGGAAAACTGGTTCGGGTTCGACGTCTGCGTCGCCACCCCGGATATGATGGGCGTCGTCGGCCGCATCGGCCGCGTGCTCGGCCCCAAGGGGCTCATGCCGAACCCCAAGTCCGGCACCGTCACCATGGACATCGCCCGCGCCGTCAAGGAGATTAAATCCGGTAAGGTCGAGTACCGCGTGGACAAGACCGCCATCGTCCACGTTCCCGTGGGCAAAAAGAGCTTTGGAACAGAGAAGCTCGCCGAGAACGTCAAGACCCTGATGGAAGCGGTCATCAAGGCGAAGCCCGCCAGCGCCAAGGGCGCATACCTCAAGAGCGTCGTCATGACCTCTACCATGGGCCCGGGAATCAAGCTCAATCCCATCAAATTCTGATGCTTGACAGCGGGGAAGGTTTGTAATACACTAATCTTCGTGAAATTCATATTTGCCACAGACAGCAGGCGCCGTTTGGCATAAACCCTTTGGGGTGCCCGCCGAGGCGAAACATTTCCGCCGTTTTTTCGGTGTGAACTTGCGCGCATTCGGCCCCTGCCATTTTTGACAGGGGTCTTTCCTTGTCTTCTGTGATTATCGCTTTTGCAAGGAGGTGAAACAATGGCAAACCAGACTATCATCGCGGCAAAGGCCGCCCGTGTGGATGAGGTCGAGAAGAAGATCGCCGCCGCGCAGAGCGCGGTGCTGATCGATTACCGCGGATACACCGTGGAGCAGGATACCGAGCTGCGCAACAGCTTCCGCAAAGCCGGCGTCGAGTATGCCGTCATCAAGAACGGGATCCTGGAACGCGCCGCCGAAAAAGCCGGGATCGACGCTTCCGTCAACGAATTCTTTAAGGGCCCCACCGCCGTCGCCTTCGGCGTGAACGACGCCGTCGCGCCCGCAAAGATCATCAAGGAATTCATCAGAAAGTCCAAGAAAGGCATGGTCAAGGGCGGTATCGTCAACGGCAAGGTTCAAAACGCCGCCGGGATCGACGCGCTGGCCGAGCTCCCGCCGAGGGAGGTCCTCATCGCCCGCATCCTGGGCAGCATGAACGCGCCCCTCACCAAACTGGCCGTCGCCCTCAACGCCATCAAAGAAAAGATGGAATCCGGCGCAACCGCCGCAGAATAAGTCCCTGACCGGACGAACCAACATTTTTTTCGGAGGATTACCATGAATAAGGAACAGTTTATCGAAGCCATCAAGGGCATGACTGTCCTCGAGCTGGCCGATCTGGTCAAGGCTCTTGAGGATGAGTTCGGCGTTTCCGCCGCCGCTCCCGTGGGCGCGGTTGCCGCCGGCCCCGCCGCCGCCCCCGTTGAGGAAGAAGTCGAAAAGACCGAGTTCGACGTTGTGCTGACCAGCGTCGGCCAGGAAAAGATCAAGGTCATCAAGGTCGTGCGCGAGCTGACCGGCCTTGGCCTCAAAGAAGCCAAGGAACTGGTGGACAACGCGCCGAAGCCCGTCAAGGAAGCGATCTCCAAGGAAGACGCCGACAAGGTCGCCGAAGCCCTCAAGGGCGCGGGCGCGGAAGTCGAAATCAAGTAATCGCTTTTGTTTGGAACCTGCGGGGCCGCTGCGCCCCGCTTTTTATTTCTTTTCTTCTTGGCCTTTGCTTTGCCAAGGGTTGCATTTTTTGACCAATCTGTTATAATAGCCTTCGTCAATGTGCTCGTAGCTCAGCTGGATAGAGTGTCAGATTCCGACTCTGAAGGTCGCAGGTTCAACTCCTGTCGGGCACGCCATGATGCTTTGACTATTTGAGTGTCAGAGCCCAAAAAGCCCGCGGTTGCGGGCTTTTTGGCATCTATAAAGGCGCATTTTTGCTTTTCTCAAACCGTAGGTGTCAAAACCGCTTTCAGACCGTTTTACCCCTTTCCCGCAAACCCTTATGCCATCGGCATTTTCAGACACTCATCCTTCCACCCCCATATAGAAAGCCCACATAAGCCGGCATCGGATTTCGTTTTGAAACCCGATGCCGGCTTTTTGTATTTCACCGCAGAATAGGAGTGATGCCATGAACGAGTATAGCCTATCCTTTACGGATGAAGAACTGGACATCGCCCGGCAGACAGACCTCCCCGATTTATTCACTTCTCTCGGTTATGAGGTAAAAGCCAAAGGCAGCTATCACACCCTTGCTGAAATGCCTCACATCATGATTAAACGCCGCACCAGCTACTATGACAACTACGACCGCACCTGGGGCGACGCCATCACCTTCCTTGTCAAGAACCACGGGATGGATTTCAAAGAAGCGGTCCAATATCTATTGGATTCAAGCGGCCACAGCCGTGACCAGCCTGTTCAACCAAAACGCTGCGCTGCATTCCAGCCCAAAGAAAAACAGCCCACCGAGTTTATCTTGCCCGAAGCCCATACGGATCACCGCCGCGTATTCGCTTATCTTATTAAAAGAGGAATATCGCGGGATGTGATTGCGGACTTTGTCCGAAAGGGCCTGCTGTATGAAAGCGCAGACCACCACAACGCGGTATTCGTGGGAATGAACGCCGATGGCAACCCTGTCAACGCCTACAAGCGAGGAACCTACGATCAGAACGGCAACGGCTTCAAGGGCGACGTCCCAGGTGGAGATAAAAATAACGCATTCCGTTTGCCCGCTAATCCGGCCAACGAGGTTGTCTTCTGTTTTGAGAGCCCCGTTGATCTCATGGCGCATATTACAATTTGCGGCGAACCCAAAAGCAACGCTGTTGCACTGTGCTGTCTGCACGACGGAACGCTGGAACAGTACCTGAAGGAAAACTCTCAAATCAAAGGCATTGTGTTTTGTCTGGATTATGATCAATGGGGCCGCGAAGCGACCGAGCGTCTAAGCGCCAAGTACGGCGAGCGCGGATACACCATATCGGCATTCTACCCGCCCAAAGGCAAGGATTGAGCCGAGTACACGGCAAAAAGAAAAATATGCAAATCCAAAGGGCGGTAACGCCCATCACCCACAGCATCAAGCGCCCTCGTTTAAATATATGAATCATGGGCAGGCATTTAGCCACCCATTTTTGTGGGCAAAGAAAACGGGAAGCGGCGTAATCCCGGAAAGAGTATCCGCCGCTTCCGCCCGCAACACCCGAGGGCGTCACAGGGAACGCATATCAGAAAAGTTCCCACCTTTCAAGTGTTGCGAACAACAACTGATGAAAGGCACGGCTTTGCATCTTGGAGGAATTCGTGTATGCAACATAAACCACCGCAGACCCGATACAGTACCGGCATCCGAACGGCAGGATTTACAACAGAAGCGCCCACCGGGTGGGCCGCGCTTAATGGGCAGTATACCGCGCTGAAAGAAGAAGTTAGGGAAGCGGAAATCGTTAAGCGGAACGTGGAAAGGTTGATGCGCGGGAGCAAACCGCGAAAGGAAAAGAACCTCTCGCGCGGGATGGAGAGGTAATACGGATGAGTGAATAGGTAGCGTGTGATTCTTATGGATTTTTGCTCATCCATACAGCCCTTTTCTTATATATTTCTATTTGTTGAAATATATATCATCCGTGCAGTATAATAAAAGCAATGACGATTCGGGAGTCATTATGCTGGATTATCTGACCGTAAAAGAAGCAGGCGAAAAATGGGGCATCGGCAGCCGTATGGTCACACTGTACTGTGTTGCCGACAGGATTGAAGGCGCGCTGAAAAAGGGTAACCTGTGGCTCATACCGAAAGAGGCTTTAAAGCCTGTCGATGGAAGACGCAAAAAGGTGTAATAGTGACACAGGGTTGTTCGAAGGAGTGGTGAGATGGCAGATCATTATCCAAACGGGATGCTGCGGATAAAGCTGAACGAACGAAGTCTGTCCATTCTCGTTCATTCCCTATTTTCATCCTGGATGCTGGCATTCCTCTTTGAAGGACAAATCCTTTATTCCCTTGCCGGTTCCTTTGACCTGGCTCCCGGTGTAATGGTTTTCGGAGGGATTTCCGCTATTTTTGCCGGGTCGTTTTCATGCGGTTTCTTCGTAAAAACCAAGAAAGCGGCAAAGCGGTTGTTCTTGTGTTCCTATCCGTTTTTCATCGCAATCTCTATCCTCTTCTTTTTTCCTCCGTCCGTGTTCTGGAGCATCGCCATCATCGGCAGCTCATTTCTGGCCGGAGCCTGCGTGGCGGCATGGGGCTTTTACCTAAAAAGCGGCACGCCGAAAAACGAGCGTATCAAAACGGTCGCAGACTTGCTGATCCTATCAAATATCCTGATGATATTGCTCAATATGGCGGCCATTCACATCTCTGCGCATATTGGACTCGCGTTGTCGATGCTGATGCTTTTGGGCGCGTTTGTGTTTGCACTGCGGCTTCCTGTGAATGATGATAACGATACGGTTCCCTCCGCTTTGTCCAAGCAGAAGGAAAACTCTATCAGCATTGTAGGGCTTCTCGCTTTTTTATGCCTGTTTATTGTGGTAATCACCATCAACTCGGGGCTGATGTATCAGGTAGTGAACCCCGCATTTGCGCATCTTGAAGGCTTAACAAGCTGGTATTGGGCTGTTCCTTATATCGCCGCGCTTTTTGTCATGAGAAACCTGCCCCGGCGAATGAACCGGGCCTATATCCTCTATGTGGCCATCGCCATGATTGGGCTTTCCTTTATCGGCTTTATGAGTCTTGGCCGCGGGGTGGCCAGCTATCTTGTTGTCAATACGTTGATGCTTGGGGCCTGCGGGGTGTACGACCTGTTTTGGTGGAGCATACTCGGGGAAATGCTGGAGTTTCACAAAAATCCTGCCAAAATTCTTGGGATCGGACTCTCCGCCAATGTATTGGGCGTGCTGTTGGGCGGCCTCATTGGCAAAGCTATCACATCCGCAAATATACACAGTCCGAACCCCACGCTGCTTGCGTTGGTCGTGGTTTGTGTGACGCTTGTTCTCCTGCCGCCGCTGCACAAGCATCTTTCCTCCCTGCTCAAAGGCCATGCGTACCTCTCGGAGTTCGCCGAGCTGCCCGCACAGGAACAAACGAATCAAATCGACCGCGCCGCCAGGTTCGGAAGCCTGTCGGAACGGGAAAGCCAAGTCGCCTCCCTGCTGCTTCAAGGAAAAACCTACAGAACCATTGCCAGCGAACTAACGATCAGCGAAAACACGGTCAAGTATTATGTGAAAAGCATCTATTCCAAATTTGGTATTCAAAGCCGCGCGGAGTTCATTAACATCATATTGAAAAAAGAGGGCGCGCTCCCTCCCATATAATATCCCTGAAAATCATGTAATTTAAGGCCCCTACCCGAAAAAGGTAGGGGCTTTTTTCATGCAAACTACCCGGTCGGGTGATTTTTTATGGCTCCGCTTTTGTTATGCTGTTTTTGACGGATGCAATCCTGCCGGAAAAGGAGGAATACGTTTGAGAGCAATCCAAAAAAAATGTTTTATTTATGCGGCTTGCACCGGCTTTTTTATACTGGCGGGTGCTATGCTTCTCGTTTTTGGAGAAGCAGCGTCTGAAATTCGGGCGCAGATACTTTTGACAAGCGTCATTATTGCGGTCGGAGTTGCGGCGGGGTTCTGGATACGGGAGCTCGGAAAGCTAAAGATCGCGCGACTCATCGCGGAAAATCAAATTCTTCACATCCGTCCTGCCGTCATCAGCGACAGCGTCGGTGATGCGTCAAAACCGGAGGGAAAAGAAAACATCGAGGTGTTCATCTCCTACTTCGGCATTCTGCTGAACACAAAAATCATCAAGTTCAACCAGGACGGCATCCGCTTGAAAGCCGTGGAGATCGGACGCGACTTTATCTCCCTCACTTACGGCACGGAAAAACGGACGCAGAACACGCGCCTTCTGCGCGCGCCGATTGATTCGGCGGCAATGGATGAAATCCGCGAAAGGTTTCGCTATGAAACCGGAATCACGCCGACATTCACGTCTTAAAAGGGGGAACGAATGATGGAAACCAAGTCATGTCGAAACGCAAGAGTATATGCAACGATCCGGCGCTTTCTGGCTGTACTCCTGGCCGGAGCGATGCTCTTTGGGCTTTGCGCCTGCGCGGGGAAAAAATCCGCCGAGATAGAACCGGTTACGGTAGAACGGGAGCCGGGGCCGCAAGCCCTGCAAACGGCGAACGCAGCCGCCGCGCTGGCGTTGCGGTATTATATCCATGCCCGGTTGAAAACCGAGGCGTTTATTGCGGCAGCCCCCCACATGTAGGCTGTGGTGTTTGGAGGCAAGCGGGCTAATCTTCCGCTATGAGTGGCATCCAAATCAGATAAGAACGAATGATGTGTAGGCGCATCTGAAAACGAGACTCCTGAAAAGAGACCCGGCAAAAGAAAGCATGGCTTTGCAAAAAACGAACGGGAGGTAAGCAAGGTAATGGCAAAATACTGCAAAATGTGCGATATCCCTCTGTCGGAGACAGCAAAATTCTGCCCCCGGTGCGGCGCTCCGGCGCAGGGGGAGAGCTGCCCGCAATGCGGCGCCGCGCTTGTGCCCGGCGGTAGCTTTTGCGCCGGATGCGGCGCGCCGCGTCCGGCTCCCGCGCCCCGGCCGCCTGAGCCTGCCGGGGCAGGCGGGCCGCCATCCTCCGTGCCGTCCCGCGCACCGCAAAAGCGCGCAAAGCGCAAAACAGCCGGCATCGTCGCCATCATCGCCTCAGGGCTTGCGCTGGTGCTGCTGTTCGTCTTTGTTATTGGGCCGAACATATCCCAATGGATGGGGAGCAAAAAGACCGGATTCGACGATCCCTCCTCCCCGGGTTCTGATGCGAATGGATTCTGGGGTTCTGACAAAGCGGCAAACGAAGGGCTTGCCACATACAAAGATGTGGATCCTGATTCTGTCATTGAGACGGAAAAATGGGGTTATGTGCCGGCCAACCAGATCATTGTCGTATTTAAGGATGATGTGGATAAAGCCGCGGCCAAAAAAGTGATCGGGCAAATCGGGGGAACCGTTGTCGGCGAACTGGAATTGATCAACATGTATCAATTGGAAACCGCCGATAAAACCGAGGCTGCGCTGAATGCCACATTGGACGCTGTTTCGGGGATGGACGGCGTCGAGCTTGTGTTTCCGAACGTGCCGGCTTACCTTTCGGATACGGCCGGTACGCCGTGCTCGCCGCTCAAGGACCCCGCGTACGCCGATCCCGCGAACGCGCACTACAATATCATCGGGATGGAGAACGCGTGGAAGATACTCAAGGGGAGCGGGGTCCCCCTGAACAAGGTAAACGTCGGCGTTCTGGACGAAGCGTTTTATACCGGCTCGGACGAGTTTAACGGCAAGGTCAAGCTGTCGGGTGATACCACAAAGGATCCTGTTAAGAAAAACAACCAGATCGTGGATGGAGGGTTCACCCACGGAACAATGGTTGCTCATGTGATTGGCGCGGATGCTGAAAACAGCGGTATGGTCGGCGTTGCCGGCGTACTGGGGGAAAACCTGAGTATCAATGTGAAAAATGTCTTTGACGCCAATCCGCATTATACCCCCGTGCAGGCTGATCCGCAGGATATCACGCAGATTACATATCCCAACGGCGTGGCGTATACGGACAAGACGCTGGTCTACTTAAAAAGGATGGTGGCTGAGGGCGCTACCGTCATCAATTGTTCCTTTAACTTCAAACCGCCAAGCGATGATTACGAACCCATTAAAAAAGCGTATGAGAAGTTTTTTAAGAAAATACAGGAAACGAAACCGAACGTCATTTTTGTGGCCAGCGCCGGAAACTCAGGCAGTGCGGATGGAACCCAAGGCGCGCTCAACGGTAAAAACGACTGCCCGGCAGGAATCAAGCTGCCCAATGTGATTACGGTCGGCGCTGTCAAGAACGACGGCTCCCGCGCTGATTTTTCAAACTTCGCCACCGGCGACGCGGAAGTCACGCTTTCCGCGCCGGGTGTGGAGATGATCGTGGGTACGGATGAAAACGGACAGCCGATCAAGGCGAACGGCACGAGCTTTTCCGCGCCGCAGGTCGCTTCCGCGATCGCTCTCATACAATCGATCAACCCTGATCTGAATGCCGAACAGGTTAAGGAGTTATTGGTGAAAACCTCCGCACCGGGAATTACCACTGGGGATCAGTCCATACCCATACCCGCGGGCATGGGCGCCGGCGTGCTTCGGGTCGATCAGGCTGTGCTCCAGGCGATCAACGATATGCGGGAAAAGCAGAAGCTGCCCCCTTTTGATATGCAGCAGCTGTTGGACATCAGTACGGTCACGCTGACAGCGAAGGGCTCGGGTCTGGATTATACGCTGACGGCGCATATACCGGCCTCCCTGGGCAGCAGCGCCGATGTGAAAATCGAGGTCACAGGGCAGCACGTCTTAAAAGGAGACACAACGCAGTCTGTTCCGGTCGGCAGCGATGCGACGTGGGAGATTACGCTGGATAAGGACGAGGTGTTTGTACGTGTCAAACGGCTGGACAACGGCGCCTGCGCGTATATGACGCTAACGCCGGAAGTTGTTATTTCGGGCGTGTATAACGTCTCGGGCACAATCACTACTGCTCTGGGAGATGGTGATGCATCCACGGACCCGATCAACGCCTTCCAGGTACGCATCGAGCAGACGGGGAATTCTGTCCGGATCGTTTTTCTGGATGCGAGGGGGTATATCCTCAGCGGGAGTTACGATCCCTCGACAAAGACATTCACTGGACAGGATAAAACGACAGCGGTGGATGCCTGGACTTCCACCCCCTGGCAGAAGACAGTAACGACGATCGCTTTCACGATCGACGGGCGGAATGTCACCGGTGCAGGGCGGGTCGGATGGGAAGATGAGGCAGGAGTCCTCGATCGCACGAACCTGATCATCTTTAAGATGGAGAAGGTATCTGAATAAGTAACATTATATTTCAAAAGCGTGCCGGCCTCGGATACGCTGGAGATTATAGGCGAGAGGCCGGCAGAGACACGGCGTTCTGCGCAAAGTGCGGCGGAAAAACGGGAATCTGAAAGGAGATGACAGTGATGATTATCGCGGCAATCGTACTGCGGATGGTCGCACTGGCATGCATGCCGGTCACCTTGAAGAACATCCGCGCGTGCGCCGCACGGCAACGGTCACGAGTGTCGTTGCGGGCGTGAAGAAAAAGATGAGCACGCGCGGCCGCAGCGGCGGCCACGCCGGGCGGCACCAGCCTTACGCACAAGACCACTGGCCAGGGGAGCATCAACGGCAGCATCACGCAGCAGGTAAGCGCGCCGGGCCAGGCGAGCTGGCGGATCGTGACCACCGACGAGTACTATAGCCTGCACGTTTCCCGCACTGACGACAACGCCTGCGCCACCATGACGCTGAAGACGGTTTCTGAGGAAACCGTCCCGGGCCCCGATCGTGCCGCAGATGGCCGGCACCTATAGCGGCAGCGCGGTGCTGCAGCATGTAGAGGAAGACGTGGAGGCTCCCGACAGCCTGCCGGTAACGTTGTACCTCAACGAGGGCGGTACGGGTACGGTGGAAGTGTACGGCTATGGCGGCGAAGCAGAATACGCAGGCAGCGCGGTTATTTTTTCCGTGACAATAAAGGAGGATGGCGCGACGCTTGCCTGTTCCTTCATTGGGAACGTAAGCAGAAGCGGAGGCCAGATTGTGATTAGCGGGACTATGATCGTTTACATATTTGGCGTTCACGCTGCCACCTATAGCTGGGCGGCGCAAAAATAAACCTTCCTGAACAAACAGCCGATGTCGATCAGTTATATCCCAAATACATAGAAAACAGGAGGATCATGTTATGAAAAAAACAGTTTGCCTGCTGGTAATCATCACGATGCTTTGCACGATTTTTGCCGGCTGTGTTCCTCCGGAAACCGAAACGAAAATGGACAGTAAGACAGCAGAGTCCGCGGTCGGTACGGACGAACCAACCAAGACTGCCGATAATACGGATGATGCGCCGGATATCGGAGCAGCAGACAGTGCAGTTGGCGATACGGCAAGCGCCCGTACTGTATCAGAGGCGTACACCGCATATACGGACATGAAAGCGGTAGTCCTTACCAGGCTGGGAGAGGCGCTTGCTAAAAATATAGATACAGTGTGGGCATCCCTGTCGTTGTTGGATGTGGTATCGGCGGATCTCACGTTGCTTCCGGTTTCCCTTTTTGGCAGTGGTGAAGAGTCTGTGGCGGCCGGTATGGCGTTCATGGGAATGACCGGCATTGAGTATTCGGAAAACGGAAACAGTTATTCGATAAAATACTCGGATAAGGAAGGCGGCTCCCATTTGTTTAGCGGCACATATAACGCACAGGCCGAAGCGTTGGTTTGCACCGGCTCCATAAATGGTGAGGAAACCATTTATTCAGAGTATTGCAAGACGCCCTTCGGGTATGTTGCGCAGTATTACATCGTCAATGAAGAGGGTACGGCATCTCTTTATCAGCTCTCTTTAAGCGGGGAAGATGGCGTTGTGGGCATCTCAAATAATGGGGGCAGGCCTTCGGCGCTTACTGGCAGTGAAGCCGCGGATTTTCCGAAGGCATGTCCGGAATGGTATGCGATCACGGAAAAGACAGTCACGGGGCTCATGTCGGACGGCGGCGAGGTAAGTTTCGAATACACGCCAACGTCCGCTGAATAGACGATACTTTGTTCCGCCGCGTACTTTAAACATTAAAGTTAAGATAACCGGGAGGATCCCGTTCATGCCTAGAACCGGACAGGAGGAATGAATATGTACTGCGCAAATTGCGGAACAAAAATATCAGAAAGCATCAGCTTCTGCCCCGCTTGCGGCAGCGGGGTCAATCGGGCGTCCCAAGGGACGCCGCAACACGCGGGCCTACGCGGGTTCTCGCCGCGCATCAGCGACCCGGCCTTTGCCAAGTACATCAAAAACAACAACCGCTGGTCGGCCATCTTTTCAATCATTTTGGCTGTCGCCGCTATCATTGGCTTTTATATCGCTGGCGAGGCGGGCGCGGAAGGCATGAGCAACCCCCAATCGCTCTACATCGGGTTCGGGATCGGCGGCATGTTTTTGCTGATCGCTCTGTTTCAGGTCCGCGGCAGGAAACGCAGCACAACCTGGGACGGAACGGTGGAAGACAAGAAAATCAAAAAGAAAACCGAAACCATACAGGACACAAGTACAGACTATCTGGAATATTCCGTCATCATCCGCAGCGACCAGGGGAAAAAGTATGCGATCAAAAACCGGGACTGCGCTATCCTGTATAACTATTATCAGATCGGCGACCGGGTGCGGCACCACGCGGGACTGAAATCCTACGAGAAGTATGATAAGAGCGGCGACGCGTTTATCCCCTGCAACGCCTGCGGAACATTGTGCGACATAAGCGAGGACACCTGCTTCCGCTGCAAATGCCCGCTGCTGAAGTAGCTATTAAATCACAGGAGAATCGGTATGAAAAGAATGTTGTGGAGAGCGAAGATGAAAAAGCCGGTGGCAACATTGGTTTTGGTATTGCTGGCACTGGGATCGATACCTTTCACGACTGCCCGCGCAAAGCAGGAGCCGTCCGGCGAATGGGTGCTTGAGAGCGTTGAGGACATCACCTGCGAGGATTACTTTATTCACGACGTGACCCCGATGGGGGATGTCGATTGGGATGTGACGGACGCCAGGACATACCAGTATGAGCGCAACAGCTTTGCGATGGATTGGATGCATCATTCTACGATGGGCCCCGATCAGAGCGAGGAGTCAGGCGGATCGGTCAGCGCGGCTTTTGACTGTGTGATGCCGGAGAGCGTGGGAGAGAATGAACGGATTTCCGTATCGGTCAAGGTGAAGTCATCCTTTTCATACCGATACTATTTCGAGGGTGAAACGGAGACGACATCGTATGGGTACACCACGGATTATTCAGCTGCCAGCGTGACGTGTGAAGGAATGTCGTCGCCATATCAGGAAAGGCTGAGCTTCCCGACATGCCCCGATTCCCCGTATGAGGATAAGGGCACGTTTGAATTTGCTATGCCCGAGGGGGCAAAAGACGGCGTGTATACCGTCGAGGTCGGGCTGGGCATAGAATTTGACTCGGAATGGGTGGGCACGCTGGCCACCAAGTATACCTACAAATGGGTGGAACCTGAGCCTGAAAAGGAGTGTTCCATCGAGCTCAAGGGCGTGGTGCGCAGCCTGGAAAACAAGCCCATGCGCTGGATGAAGCTGGACGCGCATGTGTTTTACGGGACCGGCGTCTATGACGGCCGACAGCCCGACGCCACCGTTTCCGGTGCGACGGACCACGAAGGCCGCTATTCGCTCAGCATACCGCTCCGGGGAAACGATACGGGGCCGGTGGGCATACTGCTCGCCGGCACGCTCAAATGCGTCTACCCTTTTGACGGCGGGCAGGACGCCTTTTATTTCGTCGACACGCAGGATGGCTTTTCCAGGGATCACGATTCCGTTTCGGTCGCCTCGTGGCTTTCCGTCGATCCGGCGGATTATGAGGATATTGCGCAGGGCGAGCCCATCCCCATTTACCGGCTGCTGGCCTTTTATAACCTGGAGCTCGGCGCATGGAGCTTTGACGCCGGCTTAGAGCACCTTGAGCCCGACCCGGTCTTCCATTTCAGTGAGCACCCCGACCAGCCCCGGCTGCTGGCAAACTACAGCACGCTCTATACCGCCGCCTTCGACGCGTGGTTTTTGGGCACCGCCGTGCTGGATGAGGCGGAAAGCCTGACCCGCAAGCCGCTGCGCATCGAGGTGCGCTGGCCAATCACCGTCGAGATGGATTGCTCACATTATGACCCGGTCGATCACTGCATACGCCTGGAGGACACGGACAGCCGCCGGGACGACAACTCCCGCTTTACGGTGCTGCACGAGTTCGGGCACGCGTTTGACTCTATCACCAACAGCGGCAAATTCAGGGCGTACGCGCCATACGGTCCGGGCAACGAAAACCACGGCGGCTACCTGAACGACACCACGTCGGATTCCTATATTGAAGGCTTCGCCACCTTTTTTGCGGGCACGGCGCAGCTCTACGGCGGATACCCCAACCCGCATATCCTCTCCTGGATCGAATTGGGGGACACGGGTGCGTATACCGCATGGGGCCATAACGGCCATTACGAAGAGCTGGCGATTGCCTCGCTGCTCTACCGCACGCATTTTTTAATGGAGGACATCGGGGATTACTGGAGCCTGCTCAACCCGGACAGGAACAATTTCTACGAATACTATACGGCCATTGAGGATTATTTGGCCCAAGAATCACCGGAGGCGGCGCAAGTGCTGAAGGAATATGCCATTGCGGGCGGGCTGTACCTGATGCCGTTCGGCAACGGGCAGTATGATCCCGGCGAGCCTTTCCGCGATCTGCCGGGCGGTACGGCTGGCGGGCGGGATGAAAACGAGCCGTACGCCGACCTGATGTTCGGCGTGGATGAGAATGGCCGCGTGGATCCCTCTTCGCCGCTGCGGCAATACGATGAACGCGATCTGGTAGCGGGGCAGTCGAGCGACGCGTCGCGCGTGCGTAAAACCATCCAGGCGCCGGAAAGCGGTTACCTGTATTTGAGCGGTGAGACGGCGGAGTATTTGCTGGTGGATATCCTCCCCAACGGGGAAGCGGGCAGCCGGACGCTGCGCGCCGTGGAGGACGGCAACAGGGTGCTGATCGGTCTTGGTGACAAGCCGATAACGGGCAGGATAAGGGTTTCGGTGCCGGGTGGGAATGTCGTCTACGAGGGGGATTTGGCTGCGCTGCAGCAGCGGCAGGCGGAAAACGCCGGGCTGGCCGTGCCGCTGGACGAAGCCCGCGTGTCCGCCGGCGACCTGGCTGCTCCCGGCACGGCAGCTGCCGCCACCTATGGCGACGTGGACACCTCGGGGGTTTTGACCATGCCCGAAATGAGCCGGGATGAGCTGGTTCGTCTGTCGGACGGCTACGATCCGGACGCAAGCCTGGAAACGGTGACGGCCGCGCTGGCCGCGAGAAAAGATGACGGAGGCGATGGTGGCACCCCGCCCTCCGGGAGATGGCATGTCCTGCTTTATATTGCCGCGGGCGCAGGCGTGTTGATGATCGCCGCTTTGATACTCTTTTTCTGCCGGGGAAGAAAGAAGCCCCCTATCGCCGCACCCGACCCGCAGCCGGGTTCCGGTCGTCAGGTCGCGTCGGGCGTTTGCCCAAATTGCGGAGCGGGTCTGCCGGAACACGCGAAATTCTGCACAATATGCGGAAAACCCGCATCCGCCACATTGCCGCCGCGGCCCGCGTTCTGCATAGGTTGCGGCGCAAAAATGGAGCGGGATACGGCGTTTTGCGTAAAATGCGGCCAAGCGCAGCCCCCGCGGCAAAGCGCCGCGCTGCCGGTATCAGGCGCGCCATACGCGCCGTTACAGCCTCAAAGGTCTAAACTCTGGCTTGTTATCGCCATTGCTGCGGCAGCTGTGGCGGTGCTTTGTGCCGGCGCGTACTTCCTGTTCTTCACCGGAAAGCTGCCAGAGCGGCGAACATCCGTCCCAAACATACCCGTACAAGCAGCCGATGCCGTCGCGGAACCAACACAGGAACCGACCTCAGCGGCTGAATATGCCACAACACGGGACGTGGCGGATCTAATCGGCGTTTGGGCGGGTGAGTTGAAATACACCGAGATCAGCGGCGATTGGGATACCTTCACTTATCCCGTATCCGAAGGCTACAGCCAGCCGTTCATGCTCAAGATTACGGAGGGCAGCCCGGAGCTGGACTGGCGGCGGGCCATATTGCGTATCGACGGCGGGGATGCCGCCGTCCTGAACGCCGGTTTCGAGGGCCGCTTTCTCGAGATACGCGGCGAATGGCAATCGTGCGACGTGTCCATATCGGTGGAATACGACGAAACGCGTGGCGGCTTCGCGGGCATTGGAGAGTACATCCATTCCGAGAAGCATGCGGCGTTCGACTTCTTCATGGCGGCGACGGATGAGTCCGCGTGGGAGAGCGGAGATATTTCTGCCACAACACAGCCGCCATCCACGCAAACCACGACGGTTAGCGGCCAGACCATCACCGTCGATATGGCGTATGACAGCGGCGAAGGCGTTTATACCGGCGAGGTCAACAGCGAAGGCGTGCCGCACGGCCGTGGCGGTTTTATCATGCAAAAAAGCGACAGAGGGCTTGATTGGAGCTATGAGGGGCAGTGGGAGAACGGCGCCATGACCGGCGAGGGCGTGAAGAAGGACGGTGGCTTTGTCTTTGCGGGTTCTTTTCGCGATGGCCTTCTCAACGGCGAGTGTGAGATCACGGACGACGGTATACTGCGCTACAAGGGCATGTGCCGGGACGGTAAGCTGCACGGGCAGGGAACGCTGTATACCAAGAGCGGCAGGCTGCTGTTTGAGGGTGAGTTTGACAACGACATGCGCGTGGAGAGCGAGGCCGACCGGAAGCGCTGCGGCGACGCCTTCAAGCCGCAATGTGAGGACATGGATGATCTGATGTACGATGCCTGTATAGCCGAAGACAACATATTTGGCTATTCCGTCCATGTCTGGGGCTTCCCCCTGGGGATGGCGGAACAGGCGGCGAGCGGCACCGTCGTCATCGGGCATTTTGCCGATGACAGCTATCCCGTCTGTCTGCTGTATCGCTACGCTGTGGGTGAACCCAAGATGACTGGGGACGACTGGGTCAATGCGTGGGGCGTTGTGACCGGCCTGTTCGAGTACACGGACGCAAACGGCAATCCGGCCATCTGCCCGCAAGTGGAGGTCATCTATTGGAACGATGAACAGGAGGGCCTGTAAGCGCGGCGCAAGCGGCGGCGCGCCTTTGTCCCGCCGCTTCCGGCCTATGCGACGCCGTATCCTTGATTCTCTTTTGATTGGCGGCGGGGCTATTATGGGCGCTTTGGGAGAATTCATAGGCGGATATTATTAAAAAGAGGTCTTCAGAAAAGGGGATGGCGATGGAAAGAATCGAATGGAAAGTCAGCGTGCCAATTTTTAGAAGTACGGTGATTTTGAGGCAGTTGGGAATCGCCATCGGCATTCCCTTCGGGCTTGTCGCGCTTGTCGTTGGATTTGCATCGGGGAAAAGCGTTTATACGCTCTACGGGCTGGGGTTGATCGGCGCGCTGCTGCTTTTCACCTGGTTTTTCGTTATGGCGGTCTATCGGGGAAAGTATGAGGCCGAGTTTGTGCTGGATCAAAAAGGCATACTCTGCCGGGCACGAGCAAAACAGGCAAAAAAGAACCGCATCATAAATACCCTGACGGTTATCCTGGGCCTGTTTTCCGGCAGGCCGGCCGTAGCGGGAGCCGGAATGCTGGCGCAGTCGCGGCAGGAGGTTTTTGTCAAATGGAGCTGCGTCAGGAAGGTGAAATATAAGCCAAAAAGTCGCACCATCTTGTTGCGAGGTGGCTGGACAGAGAATATCGCATTGTTTTGCACAGAGGATAATTATGCGTCGGTCGAGCGCGGTGTTATGCTTCAAACAGATCTCTTGGAGCGTCCAGACGTATGAAATGGATACGGTTTATCGCAGTCATACCGCTCACGGCAATGCTCCTGTCCGCCTGTGCGCTGCTGCCGCCTGTGCCTACCAACGAGCAGATTTTGCAGGCGGTTACTGCATCCAATGAGGCGGAAGCGGAGCCGCTGGAACTGGTCTACGATGAAATGGAGGTTCCCCAGCGTTCCCCCGGCCGGGCCGCGGTCGTACTATGGGTGCCGGACAAAAGCATTCAAAGAAACTTTATCGTTGCGTATGACAAGAAGGAAAAGACCTTTTATATCAAGAGCTATATTACGCTGGTGCGCAACGAGGATGGAGTTTACCGGGATGAATAGCCATAAGGAGGGCCGATGATGAAAAAGGGACTGATTCCTCGTATACTGATTACACTATTGGGCATTGGTCTCGTTTTCATGGGCGCGTCCGAAGCAATTCTCGGCTTTGCCGGCAAAAGCGCGTCCGCCGTTATCACCGATATCCGGCGCGAGGGCGGAGAACGTGCGGATGGTAATCCGGGGCGGTATACCTACAATATCAGCTACACTTTCACCCTCCCCGATGGAAAAAAGATCAACGGGTTTACAAAAAAGATTGGAGATTCAGTCTACCTGAAAGCCGATGGCACATCCACCACGCGGGTGCGGTATTTTCCCGCCTTTCCCTATGTCAACGCGATGGAGAAAGATACCGGATTCGGGGCGGGTCAATTCATCTTGATCCTCTCCGGAGGTACCCTTATGTTCTTAGTGAACAGGAAAAAGGCGAAGCCCACGCAACCTAAAAAATCGGCAAAATTCTAAATCTGGGGAACCTCAACTCCCGTTATTCAGTTTCTTTAAATAGGCTTGCAGCGAGCGTATGACAGCCTTGTTGCCAGGATTCTCATATGCCTTTTCCCCGATGACGCTGATCAGATAATCCCAAAAGGAGGCGGTCATATTCCCCTCGCTCAGGGCAATCACCACCGGAGGCTGGGAGGTTTTTGCCACGATAACGCCCAAATCCTCCTTGACATAAACCAGAGACTGATCATCGGCCGGCCTTTTTGTCAAGTGAACCCGGTAATTCTCGTATGTATTGAGCAGATCTATGATGTTTTGCAGATGCAGCAGGTATTCTTCCGGCGTGTAATGGATGGTGCCGCCGCCCTGCATGGCGGAAAGGGCCACCTTGACTTTGCCGGCCATCACATCCTCCGGCTCCGGCAGGGCGACGATTTCGGTAAAAGTATGTGCGTCGAGCAGCTGCTTCAGATATTTGGCGCGAGATCTGTGAAAATCCAGAAGCACCGGATCTGGTGCCCCTGTCCGGGTCAGTATCTGTTCAAAGAGCGCTTCAGGCATGGTCAGCAAAGATAAGGATTCGGTTTTGAGAAGAGCGTTGCCACGCTCTTTTTCAAATTCGGCAAGTGTCAGGAGGCAGGAATCCCTGTCTTTTGCTTTGAAAATCCGCATCAGCGGCTGGCAGATGTGCAAATATTGCAGATATTCTTCCTCATAGGCCGCCACAGCCGCCGGATTGCGGAACACAAGGTTTGCGGCGCTGCCGGTGTGCTCGCCCACCGAGCCGGACACCACCGCCGCAATGCCGGGCGCGATGAACAGGGTGCGTTTGAACAGGCCGTCGCGTTTTTTGGGGCAGAAATACGGCTCGATGGTTCCCGCCATATAAAGCGGCATCCATTGAGCGATGGCGCTGAGCATCTCGTCCAGATTGCGGCTGATGGTGTGAATGATCTTGATGCGATGGCCCTGCGAAAGCAGCTGCATCATCAATGCGGCCCACCGCCGCGAAAAAACAGCATCCGCCGTCATCCAGGAAGTCTCTTCGTCGCTGAACAGCAGCAGCGTTTGCGGCTTATCCTGCGCGATCACCTCCGAAAGAAAATACGCGACCGCCCGCCGCTTCCCTTCCACGCCGTAATAAACCGCGAGTTCTTCTCGGGGAAAGTCCATCTCGGTATTCTGACAGTTTTCTGCTGGTATGGTTTTGCTTTGCAACCCGGAAAGTCCGCCCAAAAACTGTCCCACCGTCTGCGCGCCGCCGTTCTGCCCGGCAAGCAGCCAACGGTATATTTCCTCCTGGAGATCGGCGCCGTCTCCGGGTGAAACCCTCAGAGCATCTGCTATCGCTTTTTTCTGGTATTCCTCCGGGCAGCGGCGGGCAAACCAGGCCGCCATCGCCTGAATCACGCCGTCGTTTCTCGGCAGCAGGCGCTTTCCGGTTCGCAAACGGCTGATATACGACGCGTCCAGCACGATGGAGTGCGCGAGGGCGCTGTTGGACGTCTTTGTGATATTCATTAAAAAATCCAGTTTTTCCGAAAATCGCATGTCGTCACCACCCTTGAATTGATTATATCAAATCGCACATCTGTGATCAAGAACAAGTGGCATGCTTCGTGCCACCCACTTGTCATTGACAAATCACCCTCTGCGGTTTCGTTGCGGTATGCGCTCCTATATACTTAAACCGGAGGTAGTGGATATGAGAATTGAGGTTCGGATGAAAACCGGCTTTTTTAAGACGACGGCGTATGAACTGATGCTTGATGGGGCGCTCTTGCGCCTTGCGCCCGACGATCCGCAGGACGGGGAAATCCTCTTGCCGGCCCGCGAGGTACTGTCCCTGACCCTGCGCGAAAAAAAGCAGCCGCAGATCGAAATACTGACCCGAGGCAATATCTATGCCGGCGTTTTCGAACAAGGTACGGATTTCCAGGAGACCCTGCGCGTATTGAAAGGCAATCCGGACTTGAAGATCATATGTGAATTCAATTGATATAAAAAAAGGAGGTGCCTGCATGTTGAGAAAAACGCCGGCGATAATCCTTGCGGTGATGCTGTGCCTGCTATGCCTGCATCCGCTGGCCGCTGCCGCGCAGACCGGCCCCAGCGCGGACGATGCGCAGGGCGCCTGGCATCTGGTGGAGATCGTGGATTATGAGAACAAGGAGGCGGCCCAAAAAAAGGACGGAGAGATGCAGTACGACTTTCGTTACGCCCGCAGGCAATTCCAGGGGAAGAAATCGATTACCATCGGGCAGTACGACAATATATTTGGCGCCAAGGCTTCATGGAGTGAGCCGCCAGACGTTATCCGGGGCGGCGAGATGGTTACTCTGCAGGGGGAGATAGCCGTAACCGAAGATACGTATTGCGTGAATATTGGCGGGCAAGCAAGCTCACGGGTCCTTTTTACGAATCCCGATTGGGGCCCGACCTCATATGTGCCCCTGGCAGGCTTCTATAAGCAGGACGACACCTTAGACGGGCTATATGTGTCCAGCGAAGGAATTTTGACGGAAGCCGGAACCTTTACTGCCGAAGCGCCCAGAGGCCGCGAGGACGGCGAACGGATCGCGTTACGCTTTTTGTTTTCGTTTTCCGGGGAGTACATGGCCACCGACTATGTGTATGAGTGGAGGGGCGCCTCTGCGACCGCCGCGCCCACCCCCGCGCCCGGAGCCGAAGCCATGGAGCTTCGCGGCCTGGTTCGCAGCGTGGAGAACAAGCCCATGCCCTGGATGAAGCTGGACGCCTATGTTTATTACGGTCAGGAGCAATACGACGGCAGCCGCCAGCCCGACGCCATCGTGGAAAGCGCGGCGGATCACGAGGGGCGTTTCTGCATACCGATTGACCTGGGGGAGAATATAACCGAACCCGTGGGCATCCTGCTGGTGGGCACGCTCAAATGCGTCGTCCCCTACGACGGCGGGTACGACGCCTTCTATTTCGTCGACATGCAGGACGCTTTTTCCAGAGACAACAACCAGGTATCCCTGTCCACGTGGATCGCCGTGAACCCGGCCGATTACCCGGACGCGACGGCCGACCAGCCCCTCGCCGTGTACCGGCTGCTGGCCTTTTACCACCTGGGGCTGGACGCGTGGAGCTTCGACATCGCGCCCGGCAGGCTCATGCCCGACCCGGTCCATCATTTCAGCGCGGATCCGCGGCAGGCCGGGCTGCTGGAAAACTACAGCGCCCTGTATACCGCCGCCTGCGACGCGTGGCTGTTCGGCGGCGTCATACTCAACGAGGCCAAAAGTCTCTCCGGCGCGCCCGTCCGCATCGAAACGCGCTGGACGGGCGCGGAAGCCGGCGGCAGCTCCCATTTTTCGGGCGACGATATGTGCATACGCCTGTCGCCGACGCAGAGCCTGCGGGACGACGGATCCCGCTATACGGTGCTGCACGAGTTCGGGCACGCCTTCGACTATATCACCAACGGCAATCAGCTCAGGGCCTATGCGCCCTATGGCCCCGGCAACATCCCCCACGGCGGCTACATGAACGACAGCACGTCGGATTCGTATATCGAGGGCTTTGCCACCTTCTACGCGGGCATCGTGCAGGATTACAGGAGCTATCCCAATCCGCGCAGCCTTTCGTTTATCGAATTGACCGATCCGGGCAGGTATACCGTCTGGGGGTACGGCGGAAAAGACGAAGAACTGGCGATCGCCACCCTGCTGTACAACACGCACCATCTGATGAATCTCTCCGGGGCAAGCGTGCGGGATTACTGGAGCGTGCTGAAGGCCGACAGGGCCGATTTCTACGAGTATTACACGGCCATCGAGGCGTACCTGGCCGCAAAATCGCCGCGGGCCGCAAGGAAGCTGCGGCAATACGCGCTGGACAGCGGGCTGTACCGCATGCCCTTCGGCAACGGCAGATACGACCCCGGCGAACCCTTTCGCGACCTGCCGGGGGGCGTCGACGGGCAGTACGATGCCAACGAACTCTTTGCCGACCTGATGTTCGGCGTGGACGCCAATAGCGGCTGGATCGATCCCGCCCGGCCCCTGCAGGCATACGACGAAAGCGCCCTGGTGGCAGGGCAGTCCAGCGACGCGTCGCGTCAGCGCAAAACCATACAGCCGCCGGCCAGCGGGTACCTGTATCTGAGCGGCGAAGTGACGGAGTACCTGCTGGTGGATATCCTGCCCGCCGGCGAGACGGGCAGCCGCACGCTGCGCGCCACGGACGGCGGCCGGGTGCTCATCGGCCTGCCCAGCCAGGCGCTCAAGGGCAAGGTACGGGTTTCGGTGCCCGGCGGCAGGATCGTTTACGAAGGGGATCTGGCCGCGCTGCAGCGTCGCCAGGCCGAAAATGCCGGGCTTGCCGTGCCGCTGGACGAAGCGCGCATATCCGCCGCCGACCTGGCCCCCTCCGGCACGGCGGCTATCGCCGCTTACGGCGATGTAAAGGCCTCGGGCGTGTTGGCCATCCCGCAGATGAGCCGCGCCGAGTTAATCCGTCTGGCGGACGCGTATGCGGGCGACGCCAGCCCGGAGGAAGTCGCGGCGGCGCTGGTCGCAAGGCCTGATGACGGCGAACGGGGTTTTCCAACCTGGGTGGTGATTGGCGTCGCCGCTTTCGTACTCCTGGGCGGGACGCTGGCGGTCATACTCGTCATACGCGGCAAAAGGAAGAACGCGCCCGCGGCTCCGGCGCGGACGTTCGGCCAGCCTCCGACACAGCCGCCGCCATCCCCCAAATCCCGGCTGGGGCTGGTTGCCGCGATAACGGCGGCGGCGGTGGTGGCGATCTGCGCGGGCTCATACTTCCTGTTTTTTGCGGGCGAAGGGACGCATACGGCACTCCAGGGCCCGCCGGCAGCGGCCAGCCCGGCTCCTGCAGCAGTCCTGCCGCAGCAGCCAACGCTTACGCCTGGAACGGAGCAGGCGTCGCCCCTGCCGGAACCGATACCTTCCCCACCGGAGCCGACGCCTTCCTCGCCGGAACCCCTGCCAAGCACAACGCCGGAAACGGTTGCCGGCCAAACCGTCAGGGTCAGCATCGCCTATGACAGCGGAGAGGGCGTCTATACCGGTGAGGTCAAGGACGGCGTGCCGCACGGCCGGGGCAGCTTTGAGATGCAAAAGAGCGATACCGGCCGCCTCTGGAGCTATGAGGGACAGTGGGAGAACGGAGCCGTGACGGGCGAGGGCGTGATGCACGACGGCGGCTATGTCTATACCGGCACATTCCGGGACGGCCTGCTCCACGGCTTGTGCAAAATCGAGGACAACGGCACGCTGCGCTATACAGGCATGTGCAGGGACGGCTTGCTGCACGGCGAAGGCACGCTGTATACCAAGGGCGGCGGCATGCTGCTTTTCGAGGGCACGTTTGAAAACGATATGCTCTTGGAAAGCGAGGCGGACAGGAAAAAACGCGGCGAAACTTTCAAGGCGGAATGCGTGCCTGTGGATGAGCCGCTGTATTGGGCCTGCGTAGACGAAGACGGGGCGCTGCCCTATCTCGTCAAGGTCTGGGGCTTCCCCGTCGCCATGGGGGAGCAGAGAGCCAGCGGCACAATTATCATCGGCCACTTCGGCATGGAGGAATACCCCGTCTGCCTGCTGCACCGGTACAGCGTGGGCGAGCCCAAGATGGCAAGCACCGACTGGATCAACGCCTGGGGCGTCGTGGGCGGCATGTATGAATACAAGGACAGGGACGGCAACACGATCTCCTGCCTGATGGTGGAGGTCGTCTACTGGGACAACGAGCCGGAGGTTTCGTGAGTGGCGCAATGGAAGCGGCGGCGCGGTAGTATGCGTGGAACGACGGCAGAAAAGTGTGGAATGGCGATGGGCGATATGCGCGAAAAAATGCAATGGCAGATCAGCGTGCCGATTTTCAGAAATACGGTCTTTTTACAGCAACTGGGCATTGCCTTCGGCATCCCTTTCGGCCTTGCCGCGCTGGGCATCGCGCTGTCGCCGGGCCAAAGCCTCCACAAGCTCTATGGGCTGGGGCTGATGAGCCTGCTGCTTCTGTGCGCCTGGCTTTTTATCATGGCGGTATACGGCGGAAAATATGAGGCGGAATTTATACTCGACGAGCGGGGCGCGCTCTGCCGCACCCAGGCAAAGCAGGCGAAGAAGAACCGCGTCGTCAACACGCTGACGGTAGCGCTGGGACTTTTTTCCGGCAAACCCGCCGCCGCGGGCGCGGGGATGCTGGCGCAGTCGCGGCAGGCGGTGCTGCTGAAATGGAACCGCGTCAGAAAGGTAACGTATAAGCCCCGGAGCTTCACGATCCTGCTGCGCGGCGGCTTCGCGGAGCAGGTCGCGCTGTTCTGCACGGGGGAGAATTACCCCGCAGTGGAGCGGTTCGTCCTACGCGAAACAGCAGAACCGCACAATGAGCGGCAGAGCAGGCGATTGTGAACGGACTCAGGCCGCAATGCCCGCATTTGCTATGGCGGCCCCGCACATATAGGCTGGCTGGGGCGTTTGGAGGGCAAGCGGACCAATCTTCCGCTATGAGCGGCATCCAAATCAGATAAGAACGAATGATGTGCAGGCGCATCTGAAACGAGATTCCTGAAAAGCAGACCCGGCAAGAGAAAGCATGGTTTCGCAAAAAACGAACGGGAGGCAAGCAAAAAGATGGCAAAATACTGCAAAACATGTGATATCCCGCTGTTGGATACAACAAAGTTCTGCCCTCGTTGCGGGACGCCGGCGCAGGGGGAGATCTGCGCGCAATGCGGCGCCGAGCTGCCTCCCGGCGGCAAATTTTGCGCCGGGTGCGGCACGCCGCGCCAGGCTTCTTCGTCAGAGGCGCCCTCGCTGCCACCAGAACCTGCCGTGGACGCCAAGAGCCCGCCACCCTATTCGCAGCCGGCCTCGCCGCAAAAGCGCGCAAAGCGCCAAACCGCCGGCATCATCGCCATCATCGCCTCGGGGCTGGCGCTGGTGCTGCTGTTCGTCTTTGTCATTGGGCCGAACATACCCCGGTGGACGGGCAGCGGCGGGCAGACCGGGGCCCACACATCGCAAACCCCGGCCGCCCCGGCGGAAACGCTGGATAACACCGTGGCCACCTATAAAGACCCGGAGCCGGAATCCGTCTTCTATTCGGAGGTCTACGGCTACATCCCGGTGAACCAGCTGATCGTCGTTTTTGAGGACAGCGTGGATAAAGCCGCCGCGAAAAAGACGCTCGAACAGATCGGCGGCGCGGTGGTTGGCGAGCTGGAGATCATCAGCCTGTACCAGCTGGAAACAGACTTCACAACCGAGGCGGAGCTGACCGCCGCTATGGACGCGGCGCGGGCGCTTGCCGGCGTGGAGCTGGTCTTTCCCAACACCGCGCTCTATCTGGACGAGGAGGTGGTGGTGGAGGCAACCACCTGCTCCCCGCTGCGGGACCCCGTTTTCGAGGACGAGGATAACGCGGCACACTACAAAATGATCGGCATGGAGAACGCCTGGGCCATCCTCAGGGGCAGCGGTGTTTCCCTGAGCAAGGTCAACGTGGGCGTGCTCGACTATGCCCTCTACACCGGCTCTGACGAGTTCAAGGGCAAGGTCAAGGTGACCGGCGACACGACGGACACGCCGGCAACCAGAAACGGGCAAACGGTAAACGCGGGCATGAGCCACGGCACGCTGGTGACGCACGTCATCGGCGCGGATGAAGAAAACGGCGGCATGGTGGGCATCGCCAGCATATTGGGCGAAAACCTTGAGATCGATGTGAAAAATCTGTTTGACAGTGAGCCCTTCTCTACACATGCCGAGGCTGATGATGAAGAGGATATTACGCAGATGCGTTATGGAGGCGTTACGCATATCGTCAAGGCGCTCGTGTATCTGAAAAAACAGGTGGATGATGGCAATACCGTGATCAACTGTTCCTACGGCCCTGGATCTGCAGAGACCTTTTACAGTACTAGAGCGGCGAGCCGGGCTTATAAAAAGTTTTTTGAGTACATGCAGGAAAAACACCCCAAGGTGGTCTTTGTGGCCGGGGCCGGTAATGACGCAAATGCCGATCAAAGCAGAGGCGAACTTGACGGGCTGAATCATTATCCTGGCGGCTTTCGCCTGCCCAATGTCATCACGGTGGGCAGCCTCAACATTGACGGTACAAGGGCCAACTCCTCCAATTTCGCCGGCGAAGGCGGCGAGGTGACGCTGTCCGCCCCCGGCGTTCAGATGGTGCTGGGCGTGGACGCGGACGGCAGGCCCATCAAAGCCAGCGGCACCAGCTATGCCACGCCCCAGGTCACGGCGGCCGTGGCGCTCATCAAAGCCGTCAATCCCGATTTAAGCGCCGAGGACATCAAGAAGCTGCTGGTGGACACAGCCCAGCTGGGCGTTGCCACAAACGCCGAACCGGGGAAGACCGGCGCACAGTCGCTGCTGATCCCCGAAGGCATGGGCGCGGGCGTGCTCCGCGTGGATGAGGCGGTACTCAAAGCCATCAACGACCTGCGCGGGAAAAATGGCCAGAAGCCGTACACCATGCAGCAGCTGCTGGACATGGCTACGGTTAGGCTGACCGCTGTGGGGGAAGGCAAGGAATACGCGCTCACCGCACGCATCCCGGCGGCGCTGTCCGGCAGTACGGACGTGCGGATCGAGGTGACGGGCGAGCACACGCTGGAGGGGGAGCCCACGCAGAGCGTGCAGGCGGGCGGCGAGGCGGCGTGGAACATCACGCTGGAGGACGATTCGGTGGCCATCCGCGTCGTGCGCCTGGATAACAGCTCCTGTGCCAGAATGACGCTAACAGCCACGGGAATGGATATCTCCGGTATATATACCGGGACATCCACCACTACGGTGGCGGAGAGCGCGGCACTGGGCGAAGTAACGGAACATCATATGAAATTCACACAGAATGACGACGGCACGGTGTCGGTAATCGGGGTGGACGCACAGGAAGTAAGAGGATCGTACTACAATCAGGACACGGGAGAATTCTACTATGAAAAAATTATATTCACCCTTGATGATGGCAGAGAAGTTAAAATGATGTACTCCCTCAAGTTTACCATCGAGGATGGCGTCATCACGGCAAAAGGAACGATCACAATCGACCAGACCGGCTCGGGCTGGACGCAGGAAGCCGTGATAGTCCTGAAGAAAACGGCCGATTAGCGCCCGGCAACAGCTTTTTATGATTTAGGCAAAAAAGAGCCATGAAGGGAGAGCGGATATGTATTGCGCAAATTGCGGAGCGCACCTGTCGGAAACGCCAAATTTTGCGCCGGATGCGGCACAAAACCCTGCCCACTACACGCAGCCGGGAAGCGAGCCGCTGTCCATCGGGCAGTACATCGGTATGTTTTTACTGATGCTCATACCCATAGCGAACGTCATCCTGCTGTTGGTGTGGGGCTTCGGCGGGTCGCTCAATCTGAATAAAAGGAACTTCGCGCGGGCTGCGCTGATCTTGTGCGCCGTTATGTTCATCCTCTCCTTTGGCTTGGGTTTGCTTATCATACCCCTGCTCACCCGCCTCCCGCGGGTGTGAGAAGCGAGGTGACTCATGAACAACTCATAGTTTTTGCCCGAACGGCAACCGGAACTTCGATTGGAGGTGGCTCATATTCCTGTAAATACGCCATGACTGAGCGGCTGGTCTGTGGAGAGTGCGGTACGCCCTACCGCAGATGCACATGGCGGCAGCGGGATGGCAGTTACAAAATCGTATGGCGGTGCATCAGCCGGCTGGAATCCAAGGAGAGTTGCGCCGAATCGCCCACCATCGAGGAAGGGGCGTTGTATGACGCGCTGCTTAGAGCGACCAACTATGTACTGGATCAACGGAATGCAATCGAAGCGGACGTTGCGCAGAGTTTGGCGCAGGCCATAGCAAAGCAGGAAGGCGCCGATGATATGGCCGATCTGGAAGGCCAACTTACAAAGCTGGACGAGGATTTTCGCAAGACACTCCAAACGGTCAATCTCACTGCGGAGGATGCCGAAGCGCAGAACATGAAGTTAAAGCGGATTGCAACCGAAAAAGCAGAGGTTCATGAAAGACTCAAAGCCCTGCGGTTAGAGCAGGAAATCATGGCGCATGGCAGTGCGCGGGTCAAGGCGATGTTCGATACCATTGCGGCCAGGGCATCAGGACTCAGCCAATACGAAGACAGCCTGGCGACATGTATCATCCAGCAGGTGATGGTGCTGGCCAAAGATTTGGTACGGGTAAAATTCAACGAAATAGGCATCGAACTGGATATGATGCTGCAGGAATAGAGAATCGAATGCAAACGGAGCGGAAACGGCAAAGATGCTGTTCCCGCTCCGTTTCTTTTTGAGTAAAAAAACAAGAGAAAGGTGTAAAACTTTTGGTAAGGGATCACAAACACCTATTTAAAAGCATTTTTGCCCGTCATCTAAATAGTCAAACCTTTACATGATAAGTGGACAATCCTACACAAAGGATTGTCCACTTTATATATGCCATGATATGATAAAGGTACGATGAAATGCGTGCCTTTTTAATTTCTATTAAGAAGGAGAACCATCATGAATACTGAGCAAAACCGCGTTATTTTCGGATATATGAGAAACGCAACAGGTCAGATGGAGATACATCCATTGGAGATATCTATCGTTAACACGATCTATCACGCTTATCTCGAGGGTAACAGCCTTGGCAAGATATCTAATATGCTGAAAGAGGCAAAGCTGCTTTCGCCAAATGGCAAAGAAGTTTGGGGCAAGCAAATCATAGACAACCTATTATCAAACGAAAAATATATTGGCAATGGAATTTATCCACCCATCGTTTCCCAGGAACTGTTCGATGAAGTACAAAGAGAGAAAGCTAAACGCTCAAATAAAGAAAATAAGAATTCTTTTGACAACAGATATAGTACCGCTCATCCCCTTTCGGGGCTTCTTGTTTGCGAAGAGTGCGGCAAAAAGTATAGAAGGTACACCCGCACAAACGGAGAGGTTGTATGGCGATGCGCGAACCGCGTGGAGCACGCTTCGAAGATATGTAGTCATTCCCCTGCAATCCCGGAGGAATATCTTAAAGCGGTTCTGTCTAATGAATTGGTACAGGCTGGCAAGCTACATAACAACGATAGTTTTGATGATATGGTACGAATCATGATAGATAGGATTATGATCGGCATAGATGGACAAATACGAATCGAATTTACAAAGCCAAAAGTATGTAAGCGAAATACCGGTCACAAAGGCCGCTAATAAGCGGCTGAGGGTGGCTGCTTATTGCCGGTAAGTTCATCAGACATTGAACAGATCAATAGTCTAAATCTTCAGAAGTGGCACTACGAGTCATTGATCAAAGAGAATACGAATTGGATATTTGCCGGAATCTATGCGGATATCGGCAGCGGAACGCAGATCAAAGGTAGAATAGCGTTTCAGCAGATGCTCAAAGATTGCGCTAAGAATAAAATAGACCTTATTTTGACAAAGTCGGTATATCGGTTTGCCCGAAACACCTTGGACTCTCTCCAAACGGTACGTGCGCTCAAAGCAAAGAGGATCGGTATATACTTCGAACAAGAGGATATTAATACGCTTACTGCGGCATCCGAATTCATACTGACAGTTTGGAGCGCATTTGCGCAGAACGAGAGCTTCTCAAAAAGCAATGATATCAAATGGGGGCTGGAACGAGCATTTCAGCGCCCTGGCTCAAAATACTATCAGCGTACCTGTTATGGGTATATACATGACGCTAACGGCAAGCTAATAATTGACGAAGGAAAGGCGGCAGTTGTTCGTATGATCTATAGACTATACACTGAAGGGAATAGCCTTGCCGAGATATCTGCGAGGCTGAAGAAAATGCAAATCCCGTCCCCCAGAGGTCATTCCAAATGGGCAAAAGAGACAATACGGAAGATACTGCGGAATGAGAAGTATACTGGGTCTGTGATTTTGCAAAAGACATATGTGGAAGATTATCTTACGCATAAGCAAATAAGGAATGATGGAAAAAAGAATAAGTTTATGATTGGAGACAACCACGAGGCGATCATAAGAAATGGTTTTTTGTTATGTAGCTCATTTGAAAGTGAATCCCAAAGCTCACATCATTTCGTATAGACTCCCGCATTTTATATTAAAAGCAGTAGCCACATCTGGAATTTTCGGATGGCCAGATGCTGACGTTCCAAGTGCGCTATTTGGTCGCTCAAATGTTATTAAGGTATACCCCTTTGCTCTGGCTATAGCAATGAGCCAAGCATCTGCACGGTTGTTATTAGCCCATTCTTGCAAGGCTTTATCATTGTATAGCTTCGCGCCACTTGAGGATACGCTGTTCTGGATGTGTGCCATAACTTGTCCATAGATACCAAGCACATCGGCTGTTCGATGGTCAATTTGAGTAAAAGCAAGACTTTGAATCCATTTGCTCAAATCATCCGTTCCTTTGGTTACTTCTTCATATACTTTGCTCATAACAGCTATGTTGCCATTTTCAATGTGCTCCTTAAGAAAGTCCAAAAGGAAGATGCGAAATCGAACAGGTAATAGGTCTTGTAAGGTGTTATGAATGTGTTTGTATCAACTAAAAATATCTCTTTACTCATTTCCGTTCACCTCGCACTTCGCTAATCAGACCTTCGGAAGTCGAGCGGTTCGTATTGGTTAAACGAAATGCTTCGGTATGCAAAGTCCGGCCTTCTTGTAGGCTTGCGTTCAAAGCAAATAAAAATTTGGAGTCTATTCGCGAAGCCTGAGTTTTGTAGTAATCACCTCCACTGCTCGCAGGTTTTGACTTAGTTATTTGCCTTGCCTGTGAAACAAGTAGACGGTATTCAGCACTAGTAATGTATCTGCAATCAAGTGCTCTCCGGGCGATAACCGATTGACTGCACTTAAAATACGATGCAATTGATTGAATTTTTTCGTTAATCTCACTACAAGTACTTTGCCATTTTTCTCTGAAAACGGATATCGGGACAAGGATTTCAGCCGTGACGGCATTGCACACAACCTCGTGGGAATTAATAAAAGTGGAATCTTCCAAGTTAGCGTTGAACAAGCTACTCATTCCAATGCCGATATGAGTAAACTCATGGAAAAGCGAGAATAGCATACCACCTCTTGAATCCGTCGAATTAATGAAAATCAGCGGCGCATATTCATCGATGAGCGTGAAGGCGCGGAATTCATCTAAACTCAAAGGTCTATGGGTGTTGGAACCCACAATGCCACTCAACATTACTATCACGCCGATATCACTGATGGCTTGACGGATGACCTTGAATGCTTCTCCAGTCGTTTTGAAACCTTCAAACCAGTTCATGGATAACGATAGAGTTTTCCGTACGGTAGTAGCCAACGTTAAAACATCTCTATTGATGTCCAAAGAACCGATAAACGATATTTTTTCTCCTTGTGAAGCAATGACATCCTCGCGCATCCATTCTTGCACGTTTTCCATCTGCCTGACCGTATCAATTAAATCACGGCTTGGGTTTTGCAGACTCAGGCTATCAACAGTACGGAACTCAAGGATTTTCAGGCTCTCAATCGGCGGTGAGTTGAGGAAAAAATAGCCCAAAGGAATACGAGTCTTGTTGCTAAAATCCTCTAACTGATTGAAGGTGGGTTGCTTTTCACCGCTTCGCCATAGTTCAAGAGTCGCACGGTTGCTGTCATTTAACGATACAGCGGTGCTAACCCAGTTCAATATATTGCTTGAAACTTGCACAGTATTTGCCACGATGACCCACCTCCTTTCGCTAACTTCCCGTATATATTATACATCTTATGCTCACCTTTTTCAAAGGAAACCTCGTTCAAATGGCTACCTTCCTTATTCCATGTCCCAAGCCTTAGACATAGCTTCTTGCGGGGGACTGTAAAATATCAGGCTAAACGCACCGATGAGGTCTGCCGGGAACCACATCAAGTTTCGATGTGGACGTTATCGGCAAAAATGCCTACAGTAAATTGAACAGTTGTTTTTGGATAGAGAAATTAGACGATTCGGATATGGCCCTTTTCAAACTTTTATCGCTTTTGTCTAAAACGATTCGTGTCTTTTCATCAACTGAATTGTAATAGAAGATCTGAACCCCACCAATTGGAATTGTTCGAATGATCTGCCTCTTTTAATGTCAACAAACGCCTTCATTCACTTAGGGGGTACTGAGCCATCATCTAAATAGTCAAGGCTTTCCACGATAAGTGGACAGTCCTACACAAAGGATTGTCCACTTTATATATACCGTGATATGATAAAGGTACGATGAAATTCGCGCCTTTTAATTGAAAAGGAATTCTTAGTGATGGGCTCACAATAAAAGTATCTTGACACGCCGGCCATATCATGACATAATGTCCGTATAACGACCGGTCACTTTATGCCGTGGTAGGAGGACATTATGGGTGCAAAGTCAATCAAGGGTAGCTTAGAGCTTGGTAAATCCATAAGGCGAAGAAGAAATGAACTAAATCTCACCATTGAGGAAGCTGCATTAAAGGCAGGCGTTGGCACAAAAACTTGGAGTCGTTACGAAGCCGGAGAATCTATACGGAAAGACAAAAGTAAAGGTATCTGTAAGGCATTGAACTGGCATAGCATCCAGGAAGATGATTCTGATGCAAGCAATACATTTGATTTGAATAAGTATAAAAAACATGAGGCTTGGTCTCCATATCTTGCAGATAATTTCGGAGAAATTGCTGCCGCATCATTCACAATTGGAAGTGATATTCTTCTAGACAATTTGCAACAAGATGTGGAAGAGCTTTCTTCAATGCCGAGAGGATCGCATCTTGGGGAGATCAGTATTTCTTTGTTGGGATCTGATTTGCCACCACAATTCCTTATGCGTTATGATTATGACTTTCTGTATATCTTGCGAACGACAATTATTAATTTTCGAACTATCGCCCCCATGGGAAACCAGATAATTGCACATAGTGTAATGGAAGAACTGGCATTATATTTAATTATGGAAGAGTCCCAGTCTTTCATGGAAATTATGGATTTTAGTATGGATTCAGACGATATGGAGTCCTATAGCAATTGGGATAGTTGGGCGTTTGATATCTTTGACGACATGGATATCGTTACCTTTTTATATACAGACACGTATCTGGACAATTCCCACCCATATCATTTTGATCATTGGCTAGATACGCAGTTCTATTGTGAGTAACATACCCGAAAGAGGTGTCAAAATGAAGAAACCAGATGCGGTATCCTGGAAATAAATATATAATTATGGTGACATTGGCTGGTATACCTATCAACTTTGCGATGCTTCCTGGAGTTTTCTTTCCCAGCATTTTTACATTTGGCATCATGCTATGAAAAGACTTGTGCCTGAAATCTTCATCAACTACAATATCTACTTGGAAACAAAATTCAATACAATAAATGCAGTTATTAAGTTGGCTCGATTGCCTGGCGAAAAGGTTCCAGACATTAGTGTGAGGCGCGAATGATAGCGGCGGCGCGTCATCTAAATAGTCAAAGCATTACAGCGGCCGGCGGCCGCAGCCGATATCGCGAACCACGCTTTGTGGCTCGCGGTATTTTTTTGCCGGACCAGGCCGGCAGCCAAATCGTCAAAGCATTCCGCTCCTGTTCGCAAGGATGGTCCCGGCCAGAAAAACCGCGGTTGCGGGCTTTTTTTGCGCAAGAGACCCGCAAATGCGGGATCGCGAATTCATATGTGCAAATCCTTTTTCGAAAAAACCGCGATCGCTCCGCCAAACAGCAGCAGCGCGCCGGCAAAGAGGACAGCCATGCCCCACAGCGCGCCGGCTTCCCCGGCGGTGACGCCGTTTGGATCGAAAAGCGTAAAAAAAGTCGCGTATTTTGCCCCGTCCAATGCGGGTCCGGCATTGGCCAGCATCTGGATGACAAACGCCAGCGCGGGAACGCCGGCCCCAAACCCCACGCTGTATTTCGTGCTGCTGAACACGCAGGAGCAAAAAAAGCAGATCCCGCCGATGAACAGCTGCAGGCACAAAACACCAACATTGAGCAGCAGAAATTTCCCGATTTCCAATTCCCCGGGGAAGAACGCTTCGCAGGAGACAACGCCTAAAACCGTCGCATAGGCCACCAAAGCAAAGATGCCGCCGGCCAGCACTTTCATCTGGGTAAACGCGACGCTGGAACGCTTGACCGGGGCGGCCAGCAGATACGCCATGGAGCCCCGGTCCACCTGCTGGGCGATTAGCCGGTTGGCGCAGAGGATGGAGAACACCATGGGGAACACCAGCATGATGAAGCCATACAGATAGGCGGACATGAAGCCCACCAGGGTGGTGTCGGCCGGATTCATGCCGACCATCGCCATCAGCTGTGGCATGGCAGCGGCAAGTTCGTCGAGGGCGCTGCCGAGTTCCGGGTCGAACATGGTGACGATAATGGTAAAATACATCGTCAGCACAGCGGCGAAGATCACCAGCATTTTCCAGCTTCCCTGCATGCCCCGCTTATATAAGGCGACGTTAAACATGATCTTTGCCTCCGTAATACTGCATAAAAACTTCCTCAAGGCTTTGGCTGGGCGCAAACAGGTTGGATACGGGATAACGGTTCATGATGGCGATCAGTTCTTGGATGTTGTTTTGCACCGTCACCGTCACATGGTTCCGGAAGACCGCCTGTACCGAAAGCGTTTCTTTGGCGAAGGCGGCGGCGGCTTCCTCGCTCTCCAGCGTGACGACATATTTCTTCACCTGCGCCGCTTTCAGGGCGTCCACGGAATCGACGGCGACCAGGCGGCCGTCTTTGAGAATGCCCACCCGGTGGCAGGTGCGCTCCACTTCCTCGAACATGTGGGAGGACATCAGAATGGTCTTCCCCTTGGATTTTTCCTCCAGCACCAGCTCGATAAAGCGGTTTTGCATCAACGGGTCAAGCCCGCTCGTGGGTTCGTCGAGAATCAGCACATCCGGCTCGTGCATAAAAGCCGCCACAATGCCCACTTTCTGCTTCATGCCCTTGCTCATCTTCTTGAGCTTGCCCCGGGGGTCCAGCTCGAACCGGTCCAGGAGTTCGTTCATCCGCCCGTTTGCTTTGGTGCGGCGGTATTTCGCGAGGAAATGCAAAAACTCCGTTCCGGTCATATCGTCAAAAAAAGCGATCTCGCCGGGAATATAGCCCAAATTCTGCATAATGGCGGCGCTTTCGCTCCAGCAATCCCTGCCGTTTATGGAGCAGCCGCCCTTTTCCGGCCGCAGAAAGCCCATGAGGTGGCGGATGGCCGTCGTTTTCCCCGCGCCGTTCGGGCCGAGGAAGCCGAAAACCTCGCCCCGCCCGATGGCAAACGAAAGGTCAAACACGCCGCGGTTTCCGCCGTAATCCCGGGTCAGATGGCTGATCTCGATGGTGTTCATGGCAAAAATTCCTCCTGATACAGGGCTTGTTTGAATAAAGAGAGATATTCGGACAACTCACGCCGCATGGTATCCGCGTCTTTTTTGCCCAAAAAAGCGCGGATATAGCCCTCGTTGATCCAGGTTACGGCATTGAACAGCATCGCCCTATCGGTACCCGGCTTGAATTTGCCGTAATCTACTTTGGAAAAGAGCGCCGCTTTTCCGTCATCCGTCCCTTTGGCGTTTTGTTCCCGGATCCAATGCAAAACCTGGGGGGCCGCTTCCGTGACCGCCGAAGCCAAGAATTCAAACATGCCCGGATAACGGGCAAATACGCGCAGCTTTATGGCGGCGGCCAGATCGATGCACTCAAAAAAATCGTCCGAGCCGGCGTCCAGATTCTCGGTGATCGCCTTGATTGCGAATCGGTAAAGGTATTGATACAGCGCCTGCTTTGTGCCGAAGTATTGGAAGAGGGAAGCCTTGGATATTCCGGCCTTTGCGGCGATATCCGCGACGGAGGTTTTTTGGTAGCCGTTTTTGCCGAAACAGGCAAACGCCGCGCCCAGGACGCGCGCCTGCTTTTCCTGCAAAAGCGCCTCGAATCTATGCATCCGCAAGCCTCCTTAAAATATAGAATGATCGAATCGGTTATTTTCAGTATGGCACCGGCGCATGGTCCGGTCAAGAAGTTTTCCGTTTCAGCCGGGACCGGCAAGATCAACGGCGTCTCTCCCGTTTTGCACCCCGGAACCCGGAATGCCTCTGCCGTTTTGCGCCCGCAGAAGGGCGATCTCCCCCGGGCGGCCGCGGCTTTTTGGGCGCGCACCGCAAAAAATCCATTGCGCAACAGAGGCTTTGGATGTAAAATATCGCTTGGTACCTAGAATTCCGCATAAGGCAAAAAGAGGTGGATTGTGTTGAACATGCAGCAGGAGCATGCTCTGGCGTCCCGCTTGCGGGCGTGCGGGCATTTTCTTTATTATCAGACGGGCGGAAAAGCGGGGCAGCGGCGCATTCTCGTGACGCTTTTGAAGCGGGAAGGCCTGACCCAAAAGGAGCTTCAGGATGTCCTGGAGATCAGCTCCGGCGCTTTGAGCGAAATCCTCCAGAAGATGGAGGAGGCGTCTTTGGTGGAGCGCAAAAAGTGCTGCGACGACAAGCGGCAGGTGGAGCTGGCGCTTACGCCGGCGGGAGAGGACATGGCGCTTCGGGTCAAGGCGCATTACGTCCGCACCTTGGAGCGGATGTTCGAATGCCTGAACGGGCAGGAAAAGACCCGGCTCGGAGAAATCCTGGAAAAGCTGGTGGCGCATTTGGACACGCTCAAAGCCGACCCGCTGTTTGAGGCGGGCGCGGACGGCGCGTGCGAAAAGCCATTGGGATAAACCGGCAAAACTGCCGGTTCATATCGCGCAAGAATCAAGCAAAAGATCAAGTCTGGCGGGAAGACGCATCCCGCCGTTGAAGAGGAGTAAAGTTAACGGAATGTGGAAGGTCCTTATAAAAAGCATAAGGGAATTCAAAAAGCCCTCCATTCTGGCGCCGGTTTTCGTGTCGATGGAGGTCGTGATCGAATGCATCATTCCATTCGTCACCGCCCAGCTCGTCAATCAGATCAAAGCCGGCTGCGGCATCGACGTCATCCTGCGGTACGGGCTGCTGCTTCTCGCGATGGCCGGCCTTTCGCTGGTCTTCGGCAGGCTGGCGGGCACGGCGTGCGCCACGGCGGCCAGCGGTTTCGCGCGCAACCTCAGGAAGGACATGTTTTACAGCATCCAGTCCTTTTCCTTTGAAAACATTGACCGGTTCTCCTCGTCTTCCCTGGTAACGAGGCTGACGACCGACGTGAGCAACGTCCAAAACGCGTATATGATGACCATCCGCACCGCCATAAGAAGCCCGCTGGTGCTGGTTTTTTCCATCGTGATGGCGTTTATCATGGGGGGCAGGCTGGCGTTCGTCTTTGTTGTGGTGGTTCCGGTTCTTGCGGTGGGGCTTTATCTCATCATCCGCAAGGTGTTCCCCATTTTCAAAAGGGTGTTCCGCAAATACGACGCGCTCAACAGCTCCATTCAGGAAAACATCCAGGGCATCCGCGTGGTGAAATCCTTTGTGCGCGAGGAGTATGAAAAGCAGAAATTCGAAAAAGCCGCCGAAGAGGTGCGCGTGGAATTCACCAGGGCCGAGAAGATCCTGGCGTTCAACAGCCCCATCATGCAGTTTTGCCTGTATGTGAACATTGTGTTTATTCTGACCTTCGGTTCGTACACCATCATCACGACCCAGGGGCTGAACTTTAATGTCGGCCAGCTTTCCTCCCTGATGGTGTACAGCTTCCAGACGCTGATGAGCCTGATGATGCTCTCGATGGTGTTTGTGCTGATCACCATCGCGGACGAATCCTCCCGCCGCATCGTGGAGGTGCTGCAGGAAACGAGCACCCTGACCAATCCTGAACACCCCGTCTTCGAGGTGAAGGACGGCTCCGTCGATTTTTCGGGCGTGAGCTTCCGCTATTCCGAAAAGGCGGAGCTGATGGCGCTTCAGAACATCGATCTGCACATCGCCTCGGGAGAAACCGTCGGCATTTTGGGCGGAACGGGCTCGTCGAAAACCTCCCTCGTCCAGCTGATCCCCCGCCTGTACGACGTCACGGAAGGCGCGGTTCGCGTGGGCGGGCTGGACGTGCGCGCCTATGACATCGAGGCGCTGCGCAACCAGGTTTCGATGGTGCTGCAAAACAACTTGCTGTTTTCCGGCACCATCAAAGAGAACCTGCGCTGGGGCAACCCCCGCGCCACCGACGAGGAGCTGAAGCAGGCCTGCGTGCTCGCCCAGGCGGACGACTTTATCTCCCGCTTCCCCGACGGCTACGACACGCGCATCGAGCAGGGCGGCGCCAACGTTTCGGGCGGGCAGAAGCAGCGATTGTGCATCGCCCGGGCGCTTTTGAAGAAGCCGAAGATCCTGATCCTGGACGATTCGACCAGCGCCGTCGACACCCAGACCGACGCGAAAATCCGCCGGGCGTTTCGGGAATACATCCCCGAGACCACCAAGATCATCATCGCGCAGCGGGTCGCCTCCGTGCAGGACGCGGACCGCATCGTGCTGATGGACAAGGGCGGCATTGCGGCCGTGGGCACGCACGAGACGCTGCTGGAAACAAGCGAAATCTACCGCGAGGTGTACGACTCTCAGAACAAGGCGGGTGAGCGGCAATGAAGCAGGGCGCCATGTTTAAAAAAGGAACGCTGAAGCGGCTGCTGAAAATGCTGTTTCGGTTTTACCCCGTCGCGCTGCCGCTGGTGCTTTTGTGCATCGTGTTCACGGCTGTGGTTTCTTCCATCCCCTCGGTTTTCATGCAGAACGTCATCGCGGTGCTCGAACAGAACCAGGGGGGCGATTGGGCGCACGTGGGCCCTCAGATCCTGCGGCTGGTGGCCATCCTCGCGGTGCTGTATGTGGTTTCCCTCGCGTCGTCGATCACCTATAACCGCGCGATGGCGGTCATTACCCAGGGTTCCCTCAAAAAGATGCGCGAAAGCCTGTTCCACAAGATGGAAGGCTTGCCCATCCGTTTTTTTGACACCCACCCCCACGGCGACATCATGAGCCATTACACCAACGACATCGACACGCTCCGGCAGCTGATTTCCCAAAGCATGCCGCAGCTTTTGATCTCGACCGTCACGGTGCTTACGCTTTTGAGCATCATGCTCTACTTCAGCGTGTGGATGACCGCCGTGGTGCTCACCGGCATGGCGCTCATGCTGATCGTGGTGAAAAAGCTGGGCGGCAATTCCGCCAAGTACTTCCTGCGCCAGCAGCGCTCTTTGGGCAAAACCGAGGGCTTTATCCAGGAAATGATGAACGGCCGGAAGGTCGTCAAGGTTTTCTGCCACGAAGAGGAGACCAAGAAGGGCTTCGACGCCATCAACGACGCGCTGTTTTCCGATTCGGAGCAGGCCAACAAGTTTGCCAACATCCTTCCGCCCATCCTCATGAACATCGGCAATCTGATCTATGTGACGGTGGCGATGGCGGGGGGGATCTTCCTTCTGACGAAGGCGCAGAACCTGAGCGTCTCGGGGCTTGCGTTCAGCATCAGCGTCGTGGTGCCGTTTTTGAACATCACCCGCCAGTTCTCGGGCAACATCAACCAGGTGTCCCAGCAGGTGAACGCGGTGATCATGGGCCTTGCGGGCGCGGACCGCATCTTCGCGGTGCTCGACGAAGCCCAGGAGGAGGACCATGGATTCATCACCCTCGTCAACGCCAAGGAAGTGAACGGCGTGCTCACGGAATGCGCGGAGCGCACGGGGCTTTGGGCGTGGAAACAGCCCCTGCCGGACGGCGCGGTGCGCTATACGCGGCTCGCGGGCGATGTGCGCTTAAAAGAGGTGGATTTCGGATACGAAAAAGACAAGCCGGTGCTCCACAACATCACGCTGTTCGCCGAGCCGGGACAGAAGGTGGCGTTTGTCGGCGCGACGGGCGCGGGCAAGACCACCATCACCAACCTTTTGAACCGCTTTTACGACATTGCCGACGGCAAGATCCGCTACGACGGCATCAACATCAACAAGATCAAAAAATCCGACCTGCGCCGCGCCATCGGCATGGTGCTCCAGGATACGAACCTGTTTACCGGCACCGTGATGGACAACATCCGCTACGGCCGGCTGGACGCCACAGACGCGGAATGCGAGGCCGCGGCGGAGCTCGCGGGCGCACACGACTTCATCACAAGGCTGCCCGAGGGGTATCAGACTCTGCTTCTGGGCAACGGCAGCAACCTCTCACAAGGGCAGCGGCAGCTCATCGCCATCGCCCGCGCGGCGGTGGCCGATCCGCCGGTGATGGTGCTGGACGAGGCGACTTCCTCCATCGACACGCGCACCGAGGCCATCGTCCAGCGGGGCATGGACGCGCTGATGAAAGGGCGCACGGTGTTCGTCATCGCCCACCGACTTTCCACGGTGCAGAATTCCGACGTTATCATGGTGCTCGAGCACGGCAGGATCATCGAACGCGGCAGCCACGCGCGCCTGATCGAGGAAAAGGGCAAGTATTACCAGCTTTATACCGGCGCTTTCGAGCTGGAATAACGGTCTTTGGGGCCGCCTCGCCGAGACGGCCCCTTCCTGCCGCAGCAAAGCCCGCCAAAAGGACGGTTCGCATGATCCGTGGGCGGCCGGCCTAGAGAACTTATATCTGCCGGCACATCTCACTGAAAATCTCAAGATGCCGTTCCTCGTCGCGGATGATGCGCCGAAGGATCGCCACGATGTTTGGGTCGCAAATGCTGTTTGCCTGCCTGGAATACTTGCGGATGGCCGCTTCCTCGGACTTGATGGATTCGCCGATCAGCGCGCGGATCTCCCGGGGGTAGCAGATGAACGAGGGCGACCACCATCGCTTGCCTGGCTGGCCGCTCCAGAGCCTGGGGTCCGCCCCAAGCAGCAGGGCCAGATCGGCAAAGGTATCGAGGTGATGCATTTCAACGATGCCGATATGGTGGAAGCAGGTTGAAACCCAATCATACTGCGGCTTGGCCACAACGGAAACGTAGAAATAGAGCGCGATGGCGCTCATCTCGGAAACGACATCCGCCATGTTTCCGAGCATTTCGCAGGCATAAACGGGATTCGGGCCGTCAACACGCACCGGCGGGTACGGCTCGTCTATCTTGTAATTGCACGCGTCGATTGAATTGGAATTCATGCCCAGTCTCCTTTACGAATAGTTAGTTATGTTGTATAGTTTATTTGCGCGGACTGAACATTATGCCCCGTGAAGGGGGCCGGGCGGGCGGCGGTATTCTGGAACGGTTTGACGCGAAAGCCCGCGTCCGCCGCCGTTTCATCAGAAAAGCCGACTTCCCGCCGGGGATCAAGAAATCCGTTGCGCTTCGAAAATCGATCAGGATGGGATAAACGGCAACGCGCGGACAAACAGGAACGCGCAGGGGGATGAAAAAATGCTTACCATATTCAATCGCAGGGAGCTCACGATCACTTACGATTTGGCCCGGCAGGCCGAAGTCCGGGAACGGCTGGTTCAAAACGGCATTCAATACACTGTCAGGGTGATCAACAGAAAAAGCTTGTCGCCGTTTGCCGCGGGCACGAGGGCGAGGACCGGAACCTTCGGAGAGAAGTTGCAGCTGGAATACCAGTACATCATCTATGTCCGCAAATCGGATTATGAAAAGGCGGCGGCCATCATAAGGTAAAGGGATTTGAATGTGCCGGCGGGATCATGCCGTTTAGAAAATTGCCCCAGGCCAGTTTTCTGTTGAGGAACAAGGCAAAAACCCCCGGTTTTGGAGGCCAGGGGCTTTTGCCGGCCTGGGGGAGAATTCGCGTTTTGAAGCGTTAACGCGGCCCGTTGCCGGCCATATCATCCCGCCTGAGGATGGACAAGCAGCCGGCAATTGGATATAATGATCCGGGATATCTCTTAAATATTGACAGCTGGAGGCAGAGATGATTGATTTTACAAAGCTGACAAAATGGGATGCGGGCAAATGCTTTGACTACGCCATATTGCCAAAAGACACCACCGAAGCCGTGATCCGGAAAGAATGCAAGATCGCCATCAAGTACAACTGCAGGGCGTTCTGCTTCTCGTCCTCCTATTGGACGCCTGTGGTCAAGGAAGAGCTGGCGGGCACCGACCTTCAGATCGGCGCGGCCATCGCCTTCCCCTTCGGCCAGCAGTCCAACGCGGTCAAGTGCTTCGAAACGGAAGAAGCCGTGCGCATGGGCGCCACGGTGCTGGACAACTGCATGAACGTCGGGGATTTGAAGGATAAAAAGTACGACAAAGTGCTGCAGGATTTCAAGGATTATGTAAAGGCCGCCCAGGGCGTGGAAACCAAGATGATCCTGGACACCGCGTTTCTGACCGACGAGGAGATCGCCACCTCCTGCAAGCTGATCGCAGAAGCGGGCATCGACTGGGCGAAATCCGCCTCCGGCCAGTATGAAGGCCCGTCTTTGGAGCAGGTGCTGATCATGGTGGATTCCGTGAAGGGTACCAAGTGCCGCGTCAAGGTTTCCGGCGTAAAATTCCCCCGGCCCCAGAACGCCTATGTGTTCCTGCTGGCGGGCGCCGAGCTGATCGGCAGCAGGAACGCCCCGGACATCATCGATTCCTTGGACACCATGCGCAAGATCGGCATGGTCCCCGAATACAAGGGCTAAAAACCCAGCCCAAGCAAACCGCCCGGCAAAATCGCCGGGCGGTTTTGCCATAGCGTTTTGGAATATTCTTTGATTCAACACACCGCTAAACAGATGAAACCGGGCGGAAGGGGGCCGTAATTTCCCCGCTGCGAGGGCAACCGCGATACCCTGTGCCAAATCATACATTTTATTGCGAACAAAATCCGCCAAAAAAAGCCGGACGGCCGGACTGTCCGGCGGTTACTTTCCCTATTTCAGCCACTGGACGATGGGTTAACGCCGGTGAACTGCCCGGGATCAAGACCCCATAAATCACCGATCCGTTCGCGCGCCTGCGCCGGGTGGGATCTGTACCGCTGAAGAATGCCTTTGGGGGAAACGCCCGGATTGATCTGCCAGGCCCCCTGGTCAGGGGATAAATCCATGCCCCTTGCGGACACGCCCCTTGCGATCCGTACCCGCGCAAAACGTGTAAAAAGCGGTCATCATTCATGCCTAATCACCGTCAATGACTGATTTTATCACATATTATGGGTAAATGTGACCGATTAATTCCATTTTTTGTCTGGACGTATGCAGTATAAGCAGATACAATGAACAACATGGATAGCGGTATGAACTAAAAACATAACTATTCTAACAGGGGGCGCTTATGAGCAGACACAAGGGGAAGGAATCGGTCAAAAACAACGTTTATGACGAATTATACAATGGTGTGGCGAGGGAGTACGGGGTTTTGCCGGATGAGCTCAGGAACAGAATGCAGGAAACCATAGACGCATCCTGGAACAACGACGACGAGCAGATCACGAAGACCCAAAGGAGCCTCTTTCCAAACGGCAAGCCCACAGTGGAAGAGTTCATCGAAACCATGGCGCTGCTGATATCCCTCGGGGCGGCGGGGGAGAGTTCGGTGGCGGGGAACCAATCGCCGAAATTTTTTGCCGAGGACGGCAATTATTAACCTTAAAGCTGAAAAGCGACGGATGAGCGATTTGACCGGGCGGTTTGCAGCAAAAAACGGCCGCCGGCAAATCGGCCGATTGTTTGGGCCCTCTTTCCTGCGGCTGCTGGCCGGAGGAGCCCCGGCGCATTATCTTGATAAAGAACAAAAAAGCCGGGAATGTCGGAAGTTTTCGCAATGAACCATCAAAAACGGATTCCCTGGAATCATCGGCTTTGCCTTTCGGGCAATACTAGTGACGAATAACGGCGCAGGGCCGAAAAGCCGGGCAAACATTTTTGGCTGCTCCGGAGCGCCGCAAAGGAAGCGCCGGCGGCGAACCGCTTCGGATTGCGCTTCCCGGCAAAAGAACGGATCCGGAGGATGATTGGTTGAGCAGATACGATGAACTGAACCGCGAACTGGCCAAGGCGGCGATCGACGGCGAATGGGAGGCGCGGCGCAGAGCCCTGGAAGAAGCGGCCGTTCCCGGCGATTCGAGTCTGGTGGAGGCGCTTTTGAACCCGCAAGGGGAATCCGCTGTCCTTCGGGTGAGCGATTGCGGCTGTCCCTCCGGTTCGGGCGCGTGCGAGGCCGCCTGCCTTTTTGAAGCCATCAAGCGGGATGAAAACAACAACATCATCATAACCGGCAACTGCACGGGCTGCGGCGAATGCCTCAAGGCATGCCCGGAAGAGCGCCTTGCCGGGCGAAAGGATTCCCTTGCCGCGCTCAAGCTGCTGAAGAACAGAACGGCCCCCGTCTACGCCATGATCGCGCCCGCTTTTTCCGGCCAGTTCAGCCCCAGGGTCTCCTCCGGCAGGCTCAGGAGCGCGTTCAAATGCATGGGCTTTTACGGCATGATCGAGGTCGCCCTTTTTGCGGACATCCTGACGCTGAAGGAAGCGCTGGAGTTCGACCGCGAGATCAAGAACGACGACGATTTCCTGCTGACAAGCTGCTGCTGCCCCCTTTGGGTGGCGCTGATCAAAAAGTCGTACAAGTCCATGATCCCCCATGTTCCGCCTTCCGTTTCGCCCATGGTGGCCTGCGGCCGGTCGATCAAGCGGATGCATCCGGAGGCGAAAACCGTGTTCATCGGGCCCTGCCTTGCCAAGAAAGCGGAAGCCCGGGAACCGGATATCGCGGACGCCGTGGACATCGTCCTGACTTTTGAGGAAATCGCCGAGCTTTTTGAGCTGATGGGCATTAACCCGGCGGATTGCGAAGAAGACCAGAGTGATCATTCTTCCCGGGCCGGAAGGATTTACGCCCGGACAGCCGGAGTGAGCGAAGCGGTGCAGGCGACCCTGGACCGCCTGCGCCCGGGAAGGAAGATCACCTTAAGGTCCAGGCATGTCGACGGCGTCGCCAACTGCAAAGCGCTGCTGAAAGAGATTTCAGAAGGCCGGGTGGACGCAAACTTCATCGAGGGAATGGGGTGCATCGGAGGCTGCGTGGGGGGGCCGAAATCCCTGATCGACAAGGAGCGGGCCCGCATTGCCGTGAATGAATACGGCGGCGGGGCAAGGATCAAAACCCCGGCGGACAATCCGTATGTGCTGGAGCTGTTGCGTCGGCTGGGCTATGAAACCGCCGAAGCCCTGCTGGACAGGGACAGCAATTTCACCAGAATCCTCTGATTCGAAAGGCCAAAATCCTCTAAAAGCCCAAAAGCCCAAGAAAGCGCCGCGGATCGGTTCCGCGTGCTTTTAGGGCGCTTTTTTTCATGCGCATCGGGGTGCGCTGTTCCGATCATGGGAGCGCGGTTTCCCGGGCGGGCGCTTCGAACCGAAACAACGCAAAAAGAAGAGAAATCCGGTAACACCCGCCGACGGGCAAAACCGGTTTCATCCCCAAAAAGCTGGCAATCCACCATAACCTGTGCAATCACCGGTATAAAGTACTTTTTGGGTCATTTTTTGGGTCATATGCCGCAACGTGTCTGTTTATTTGTAGACAGATTTAGGATGTTGTGATATAAGATAATTCATAGAGACTGTTTTTTTAGTACTATAAACAGGTCCGGTCATTCAATTTTTAAAGCATCCGTTTCCAAACCAGCTTTCCCGGCCACAAGTGAAAAATGGATTCCACGATCTTATCGAAAGGCAGCATTTATGCGTTTTTCTGAAAAAATCGAAAAGCTGTATAACGGCGGGTTTTCGAACAGGGCTTTTGCCGATAACCGATCCGCGATAGCCCAGTCCAATCTCAAGTCCGCGAAAATCCTGGCGGCGCACGCATCCGGCCTGTTCTTTGTCTTGGCTGCCGTCTCGCCGGCGTTTCAGGAAATCAGCGGCCTTTTCTGGGTTTACTTTCCGTCCGCGGTTTTTGCGCTCGCGCTTTTTGCTTTCATCGTGCTTTACGCCCCGCGCCACACAAACTGCTCGCTGCTTTTCCTGTATATCGGCATGGTCGCGGTCGCGGCGCCGGCGATCATTGTGGGAACCTTTTTTAATACGGACGGCTACGCCGTGGCTTTCATCGGCATCATCGCCGCCCTGCCTTCCCAGATTTTGGACAAACCCGGCCGTGTCGCCGCGCTTTGCGTTTCCCTGACTTTTTTGTTCTGCCTGAGTTCCTGTTTGCTGAAGGAAAGCGGCGTCGCGCTGATGGACTGCATCAATGCGGCCGCGCTCATGTCCATCGGGATCGGCCTCGCCTATTACAATATCAATACGAGGATGACCAGCATCCTGAGCAAGGCGCAGCTCGAATGGAACGAATCGAGATTCAACGCCATCCTCAAGGATTCCGAGGACATCGTGTTCGAGCTGGACCCTGTCACCAGATCCTGCTATTTCGGGGAACGGGGCGGCGGGTATTTTGGCGATTGCATGACCTTCGACAAGTTTATCAACGCCGAGATGGTCCATCCCGAAGACCGGGAGCGCTATTTCAAGATGTTGAGAAGGCTTCTTGAACGCGGCGAAAACGCGGGGGGCGAGATCCGGCTGATCAACAGGGACGGCGAGGCGGTCTGGTTCGCGATGCTCATCATCAGCCTCATGGATTCCGACGGAAGGAAGAAACGGGTCGTCGGCAGGCTGACCAATATCGACGCCCAAAAGCGCAAGGAGGAAATCCTAAAGTTCAAATCCCAGATCGACGTGATGACCGGGCTTTACAACAGGGCGGCCACGGAGGTGAACATCACCCGTTCCCTTGAGATGTGCGGAAGCGGCTGCGCGCTGCTTCTCGCGGATATGGACAATCTCAAGGAGATCAACGACAGCCTGGGCCACGCCGAGGGCGACGAGGCGATCAGGCGCTTCGCGGAGGTGCTCAAAAAGCATTTCGGCTCGTGCGGGGATGTCATCGGCCGCACCGGGGGCGACGAATTCATGGTGTTTTTCAGCCGCTCCGCGGGGAGCGACAACCTGGCCGATATTCTGAGCAGGTTCTTTTTCGAATTGAACTCCATCCGCGTGGGCGGCGGCGCCGGGTGTAAACTGAGCGTCAGCGTGGGCGTCGCTCCGTGCTCGGAAACCTGCAAGGGGTTTCAAAGGCTGTACCGAATGGCGGACGCCGCGCTTTACCGGGTCAAAAAAGCCAGAAAAAACGGCTATGCCTTCTACGACCCGGCCATAGACAATCCCATGGCGTCAAACGAGTATTGAGCCCGGCCTTCGCCAAACGTTGATCGGGCTTAGAGCCGCCAACTCCGCCGAAAACCACCCGGTCTTTGAAGCCGCGCCCCTGGGGCGCTTTTTTTTTGCCGGCGGACCGGCGGTTTTTGGGTGGACGGGGCCCGGGTTTTTGGCGCGCCGGTTTGCCGCCAAGGATAATTTTAGATGTTCGCTTGATGGGCGCGGGATTAGATGATAGAATAAACAGAACACTAGATATGGGGTCGTTTGTGAACCCCTATACTAGATGTTCTGTTTTTTCACTACATTCCATTTTGAGAGGAAAGCTTTCAATATGTCAAATCTGTCGCCAAACGCAATCAAGGTGCTGGAGCGCCGGTATTTTTCCAGGGACGAGCAGGGCAACCTGACCGAAGACGCGGAAATGATGTTTCGCCGCGTGGCAAAAAGCGTCGCCGCAGCGGAAGCGAAGTTCGATCCCGCTGCGGACTGCGCAAAGTGGGAAGAGGCGTTCTTTTCCCTGATGGACGGGCTCAAATTCATGCCGAATTCCCCGACCCTGATGAACGCGGGCAAGCCGCTTGGCCAGCTTTCCGCCTGCTTTGTGCTGCCCGTGGGCGATTCGATGGAAGAGATCTTCGATTCCGTCAAGAACGCGGCGCTGATCCACAAATCCGGCGGCGGAACGGGTTTTTCCTTTTCCAGGCTGCGGTCCGAGGGTTCGGCGGTCCGCTCAACCGGCGGCGTGGCTTCCGGCCCCGTCAGCTTTATGCGCGTATTCAACGCCGCGACGGAGGCCGTCAAGCAGGGCGGAACCCGCCGGGGCGCAAACATGGGCATCCTGCGGGTGGACCACCCGGACGTGCTGCGCTTTATCGACTGCAAGAGAGACAATTCGGACATCACAAATTTCAACATCAGCGTCGGGCTGACGGAATCCTTCATGTCCGCCGTGAAAGCGGGCGGGGAATACGATCTGATCGACCCCCGCACAAAGGAGCCTGTTAAAAAGCTGAACGCGGCCGAAGTTTTTGCAAAGCTGGTGGATTCCGCGTGGCAAAACGGCGAGCCGGGCATCATTTTCCTGGACCGGATCAACCGGGATAATCCCGTTCCCCATCTCGGCGAGATCGAATCCACAAACCCCTGCGGCGAGCAGCCCCTTCTGCCCTATGAATCGTGCAACCTGGGCTCCATCAACCTGAACGCCGTGGTGGTTTCAAAAGACGGCCGGGCAGAGGTGGACTACGGCGAACTGGGCAGGATCACCGACCTGGCCGTCCGGTTTTTGGACGACGTGATCGAGATCAACAAATACCCCCTGCCGGAAATCGAGGAAAAAACCCTGCTGACGAGGAAGATCGGCCTGGGCGTGATGGGCTTTGCGGACATGCTGTTCCAGCTCGGCATCCCCTACGATTCGCCGGAAGCCGTGGCGCTGGCGGAAGGGGTCATGAGCTTTATCAAGGCGCGCTCCCGCAGGATGTCCAGGCAGCTCGCAGCGGAACGGGGCGTTTTCCCCGCCTGGGAAGGCAGCCTCTGGCAAGAGCGGGGCGAACCCATGCGGAACGCCACCACCACCACCATCGCCCCGACGGGCACGATCTCCATTCTCTGCGGCGCGTCCAGCGGCATCGAGCCCTTGTTCGCCATCAGCTTTGTCCGGAATGTGATGGACGACGACGAACTGCCAGAAGTCAACCCCGTGTTCGAGCGGGCGGCCAGGGAAGGGGGCTTTTATTCCGCGGACCTGATGAGAAAAATCGCCCGGGAAGGCACCCTTGCCCACATCGCCGAGATCCCCCGCGGCGTTCGCCGGGTTTTCGTCACCGCCCACGACATAAGCCCCGCCGCCCATATCGACATGCAATCGGCATTCCAGCGGCATACGGACAACGCGGTTTCCAAAACCGTCAACTTTGTGAACAGCGCCACCCTGGAAGACGTGCGCGAGGCCTTCATGCTGGCCTATGAATCGGGCTGCAAGGGCGTTACGATTTACCGGGACGGCAGCCGGGATTCCCAGGTGCTGAACATCGGGGCCGTCAACCGCAAGGAAGAACCCAAAGTTGAGCAAAGGATCACGCCCCGCCCCCGGCCGGGCGTCACCCGGGGGATCACCGAAAAGATCCGCATCGGCTGCGGGAACCTGTATGTCACCGTCAATTACGACGATCAGGGGATCTGCGAGGTCTTTGCCAACCTCGGCCGCGCCGGCGGCTGCCCCTCCCAGTCCGAAGCGGCGAGCAGGCTGATTTCCATCGCGCTGCGCTCCGGGGTGGAGGTGGACGAGATCGTGGGCCAGCTGAAGGGCATCCGCTGCCATTCGACCCTGCGCCAGATGCGCGAAAAAGGCCTGACCGTGCTTTCCTGCCCGGACGCCATCGGCAAGGTGATCGAAAAGGTCGCAAAGGAACAGCATTTCGGCCCCTTTACTGAAAAGGACCCCAAGGCGGAGCAAAACGCGCCGGAAACGGCCGCCATCGACCTTCCGGAGGATGGCGAGGGCTGCTGCCCCTTTGAGGCATTGAACGAAGAAGCGAAGAAAAACGGCGAATGCCCGGAATGCGGCGAGCGCATGGAGCACGAGGGCGGCTGCGTCGTTTGCAGGAATTGCGGGTACAGTAAATGCGGCTGATTTTCAACGAACAGGAGGAATGCAAATGAAGCGCAACGTTCCCATTTACACAGGCCAGCTCAGGAAGCACATGATCATCGTGCCGCCCGAGCTGAGCATGGTCAGCGGAATCTGCATTTTCGGCAAGCTGATCAAATCCCTCGTCTTTTCAACGGACGTGGCCATCATCCGGAACATCAACACCGACGCGGTGATCGCGGTGTATCCCTTCACGCCCCAGCCCGCCATCACGCACTCGATCATCACGGCGGCGGAAATGCCGGTCTTCTGCGGGGTGGGCGGCGGCACCACAAAGGGGCGGCGGGTCATCAACCTCGCCCAGGACGCCGAGTTCCAGGGGGCCATGGGGGTCGTGCTGAACGCGCCCACCCCCAACGAAACGCTGGAAAAGCTCTCCAAGGTGATCGACATCCCCATTGTGATCACCGTCGTGTCCGAATATACGGACGTCGCGTCGCGGCTGAAGGCCGGGGCTTCCATCCTGAACGTTTCCGGCGCGGGGAAAACGCCCTTTATCGTCGAATCGATCCGCAAAAAATTCCCGGACGTGCCGATCATCGCCACCGGCGGCTCCACCCCGGAGTCGATCAGGCGGACGATCGACGCCGGCGCGAACGCCATAACCTATACGCCGCCCACGACCGCGGAGCTCTTCAGGGACATGATGGTCCGCTACCGCGAGGATTGCGAGGAAGAGAACAGGGACATCCTCAGCAAGCCGGAAATGTAACCGCTTGCCGCGGCCCGTTTTGGGATGCCGCTTTTGCCGGGCGCTTTTTGCCCGGCTTTTGCTTTTTCCCCAGCTTTTGCTTTTTGCCCAGACCGGCCGGGCGGCAAATGCGCGGCTTTGGCTGCCGCGGCCGGCAGCGCCCGGCCCTGGCGCGCGGGCAGCGGCAGTCCTTTATTTTTAGGAAGAAAGGCCGGTATTCGCCCCTTCATTTTGCGGGCAAGGGGAGGAATGCAGAGGGCATCACGCTTTCGGCCGTTTTTCTGGTTTACAGAATTCCTTTGGACTGTTATTATAGTAAAGGCGCATTGTAGACATGCGGATGCTTATCGCGCATGTCCTGTCCTATAATATATTGATTCTATTCAGCATCATCAACAGGGGGAATCCAGCATATGAAGAGCTACTCAACCAAGCAAATCCGCAATGTAGGCATGATCGGCCACGGCGGCGAGGGCAAGACCACCCTTGCCGAAGCCATGCTGTTTACCTCCGGCGCGATCGGCCGCATGGGCAGCGTGGACGCCGGCACCGCCACCACGGACTACGATCCCGAGGAAACCAAACGCCAGATTTCCATCGGCGCGGCGCTGGCGCCCGTCGAATGGAACGGCCACAAGATAAACGTCATCGACGCGCCCGGCTATTTCGACTTCGAAGGCGAGGTCCAGAGCACGCTTTCCGTGGCGGACGCCGCCATCATCGTCGTGGGCGCGGTTTCCGGGGTTACCGTCGGCGCCGAAAAGGCCTTCAAGCTCTGCAAGGACAGGGATCTCCCCCGGGCGTTCGCCGTCAACCGGATGGACACGGAAAACGCCAACTTCGAAAAGGTGTTCGAAGCCCTGCGCGAGCAGTTCGGCCCGTCGGTCGTTCCGCTTCAGCTGCCCATCATGAAGGGGGACAAGTTCGCCGGCTATGTGGACATTGCCGCCCATGAAGGCGTCGAGTTCGACCCCAAGCAGAACAAAATCGTTCCCATCCCCGAAAATCTTGAGACCGAGGTGGACCATTACCGCTCCATTCTGGTGGAAACCGCCGCCGAAAGCTCCGAAGAACTGATGGAAAAATTCTTCGAAGGCGAGGAGTTCAGCCTCGAAGAGCTGACCGCCGGCATCCGGGCGGGCATCCTCACCGGTTCCCTCACCCCGGTTTTCTGCACCGCCGCCGCGCCCCAGCTCGGCGTTTCCCGCCTGATGGACAGCATCGTCCGCTTTTTCCCCGCGCCGAACGAAGCCGCGGCCAGGGCCGGCGTCAATCCGAAGGACGATTCCGAGGTCAAGCGCGCCTGCTCGGCGGACGAACCCTTCTCCGCCCAGGTGTTCAAGACCCTGGCGGACGCCTTCGTCGGCAAGATCTCTCTGTTCAAGGTCTATTCCGGCAAATTGACGGTGGATACCCCGATCTATAACCCCACGGCCGAAAAGAACGAAAAGATCGGCAGCGTTTTATACATGGTGGGCAAGAAGACCGCCAGCATCGACGAGCTCGTTGCCGGCGATATCGGCGCCGTCGCAAAGCTCCAGTATACCGCCACCGGCGATACCCTCTGCGACCCTCAGAACCCCGTCGTGTTCCCGCGCATCGCGTTCACGCCCCCCGCGATCTCCATGGCGGTCACCGCCAAGAAGCGCGGCGAGGAAGACAAGGTCTTCGGCGGGCTTTACAAGCTGCTGGAGGAAGACGGGACCTTCAAGGTGGAAAAGAGCGCCGAAACGGGCGACATGCTGCTTTCCGGCGTGGGCGAAATGCACCTGGACGTCATCTGCGCCAAGCTGAGGAACAAGTTCAACGTCGAAGCGGAGCTGCAGGACCCCAGGATCCCCTACCGCGAGACCATCAAAAAATCCGCGAAGGCCCAGGGCCGCCACAAGAAGCAGTCCGGCGGCCACGGCCAGTTCGGCGACGTTTGGGTCGAATTCGAGCCGATTTTCGACGGTTCTTCCGAATTCGAATTTGTGGATAAGATCGTCGGCGGCGTCGTTCCCAGGAACTTCATCCCCGCCGTTGAAAAGGGCCTCCGCGAAGCGGTGAACAAGGGCGTTCTGGCGGGCTACCCCATGATCAACGTCCGCTGCACCCTGTACGACGGCTCTTACCACGCCGTGGACTCCAACGAAATGGCCTTCCGCACGGCGGCGAGGATCGCGTATAAAAAAGGCTGCGCCGACGCTCAGCCCACCCTGCTCGAGCCGATCTACAGCTATAAGGTCGTCGTTCCGGACGATTATATGGGCGACATCATCGGCGACATGAACCGCCGCCGCGGCCGCATCCTGGGCATGAACCCATTAGGCGGCGGGCTGCAGGAAGTCGTCGCGGAGGTTCCTTTCGCCGAAATGTTCAAGTACGCGACGGACCTTCGCTCCATGACCCAGGGCCGGGGTTCTTTCTTCAGCGCCTTCGAGCGTTACGACGAGGTTCCCGGCAACATCGCCGCAAAGATCGTCGAAAAGGCCAAGAAGGAAGAGGAAGAGGACGAGGATTAAGAAAAACCGCAAGCCGGCAGGCGCGGAATTCCAATGGTAAAAGCGGTGAAAGGCGTGCATTTCTGCGCGCCTTTCGCCGTTCTTGTGTCTCCGAAAAACTAAAAAACGAAGGAAAGACAAAAACGGATGAAAGACAAAAATCAGCTGATCGTGATTGCGGACATGGAAGGGGCCGGCGGCATTTTTGAAGAGAATGTTGAAGCGATCCGCCACGGCTCGAAGCTTTGGGAAAGCGACGGCCGGGATTGTATCACGAGCGATGTCAAAGCCGTCTGCGAAGGGGCGAACGCCTGCGGAATCGACGAGATCCTGCTTTATGACGGCCATCATGCCGGTTCGCGGGCATTCAACATCAAGCTGGAGGAGCTTCCGGAAAACGTCCGGGTTTTTGACACTGCGGATCGTGCGTTTTTCTGGCGGCGCATCCGGGGTCAGGCGGCGGAAGCGCCCTTCGGACTGATAACCGTGGGCCAGCACGCGCGCTTTGGCGAAGAAAACGCCTATTTTGCCCATTCGATTCAAACACCGCCGATCAAAGCGATTTTCATCAACGGCAGAAATATCGCGGAAATCGGCATGGCCGCCTACCATTTTTGCGGAACCCGTTATCTGGCGAATATCGGCTGCGCGGCTTCTATGAAGGAAGCGAAAGAAATCGCGCCTTTTGTGGCATGCATCGCGGTCAAGGATAAGCGAACGGGCTTCTTGCCGGATTTGCGGGAAACCTATGGCTTGATCAAAGACGGCGTGATCCGGGCGATCAGCGAAGCGGAAAGGAAGGAGCGCATTGAAATTGCGCCGCCTTACCATTTTCGGATGGAGCTGACGGGCGGGGCGGCCTTCAGAATACCGGAACGCTTTCCATGGAAGGGAAGGTTCGAACAGGAAGCGGCGGAATGGGAAGCGCCCTCGGTGGAGATTGGGCTGGAGCTTTTTAACAACGTGCGCGCGCAGATTGGAAGATAATCCGCGCCAAAGGCGAAGGCGGCGCCCGCCAAATAACGGGCGGTTATGCAATTTCTAAAAAGCGTGAATGCATAAATTGCCGCAATGTGTTATAATTTCTCTACTGCGAATTGCGGAGGTTTTGTGATGCCCTCGATCAAATTGCCCTGCTCAACCGCCAATATGGGCGCCGGGTTTGACAGCATCGGCATGGCCCTTGCCCTTTATAATGAAATCGAGTTCGAAGTCTGCGAATCCGGGCTGGAGATCGACGTCGGCGACAACCAGGGGTTCTACATCGCGGACGACGAACGCAACCTGGTTTACCGCTCGATCAAGCGCGCGCTTTCCGAAACCGGCGTTCCGATGCCCGGCCTGCGCATCAAACAGACCAACCGGATCCCCCAGACCCGGGGGCTGGGTTCAAGCTCCGCCTGCGTCGTCGGCGGCATCATTGCGGCGAACATCATCAGCGACGGCTCCCTTTCAACGGACGACATGATCTCCATCGCCGCGGAAATCGAGGGCCACCCGGACAACATCCTTCCGACCTTTATCGGCGGCATGACCGCCGGGGCGATCGTGAACGGCCGGGTCCAGTATGTGCACATCGAGCCGCCGCGCAGGTTGAAGTGCTGCGTGCTGATCCCGGATTTTCCCCTTTCGACGAAAAAGGCCCGGGCGGTGCTGCCGGCCTCCGTGTCCATGGCGGACGCGGTGTTCAACGTTTCCCGCTCCGCGCTGATGGTGGGCGCGATGATCCAGGGCAGGCTGGACCTTGTTCACACCGCTTTGGAAGACCGGCTCCACCAGCCCTACCGGAAGGACCTGATCCCCGGCTTTGACCTGATCCTCTCCGAGGCGGAAAAGAACGGCGCCCTTGGCTGCTGCCTTTCCGGCGCGGGACCGACGATGATCGCCTTTTTGGAAAAAGATTACCGCCAGTTCCGCCAGAGGATGACGGGCGCCCTCAAGGAGCTGGATCACAAATGGGAAGTCAAGATGCTGGACGTCTGCTATGACGGCGCAACCTGGGAATTCTGACGGAGGGCCAAAGTGAATACGACGCATGACAGCCGCGCAAGCGGAAAGGCGATGCTTCAGATGGCGCTTTGCGCGGCCATGTGGAGCATCGCCGGGATTTTCATCAAGCTGATCCCCTGGAATCCTTTTGTGATCGCGGGATTCCGAAGCCTGATCGCCTCCTTCGTCCTTCTGGCGTACATCAAAAAAACCGGCATGAAGCTGAGGCTGAACAAAAGGACGGTTTCCATCGCCCTCGTCACCGGGATCACCTTTTTGCTCTTTGTCAGCGCGAACAAGCTGACGACCGCCGCCAACGCCATCGCGCTGCAATATACTGCGCCGGTGTTCCTGCTCGGGATATCCGCCGTGTTCCTTCATCAGCGGTTCAGGTTTGGGGATGTGCTCGCGGTGGTGCTGACCCTTTGCGGAATCGCCCTGTTCTTTTTTGACAAGCTGGAGCCCGGGCAGCTTTTCGGCAACCTTGTTGCCGTTGCCGCGGGGCTGACCATGTCTTTAATGTTCCTGCTGACCGGGAACAGCGACGACGAAACCCGCATGGGCGGGATTTACTTCGCCCATCTGCTGACGGCGGCGGTCGGCGTGCCGCTGGCGTTTTTCTACGAAACGCAGATCACCCAGGCGGCGGTTTTGTCGATCCTCGCCCTGGGGATCGTGCAGCTGGGAATCCCCTATGTGCTGTATGGCCTTGCGTCCCGGCGGTGCTCGCCGCTGACCTGTTCGCTGATCAGCGTCGTCGAGCCGATCCTGAACCCGGTTTGGGTGCTGATCTTTGACGGCGAAGCCCCGGGGATTTTCGCCCTCGTCGGCGGCGCGGCGGTGGTGCTGACCGTCACGGTCTGGTGCGTCTGGAAAGACAGAACCGAAAAAGCCGCAAAGGCAGACCCCGCCGCGGAGCCCGCGATGCAAAACACATAAGGAAAAGCAGAGAAAACGGGCCGCCCTAGCCTTGGGCGGCCCGTTTTCGCTATTCGCCGAAATATTCCGTTTTGATTTCGAAGGCGTTTCCGTCCGTGATGAAGGCGATCGTCCCAAAAAGATCCGTGCGGTAGTATTTTGCCTGAGCGGCGTCCAGCCGTTCCAGCACTTCCGCCGCGGGGTGGCCGTAATCCGAATCCTTTTCGCAGGAGATCACGGCGTAATCGGGGTCGACAGCCGAAAGGAACTCCGCGGTGCTCGATGACGAGGAACCGTGGTGGGGAACCTTCAGCACGTCCGTTCGTAAAAGCTCGGGGTATTCTTCCACCAAGTCATTTTCCGAGATTTTCTCGATGTCCCCGGTGAGCAGGAAGGAAGAATTGTTGTAATCCAGCCGAAGCACCGCGCTGTAATCGTTGAGATCGGAATACTCGTCCCGCAAAGGCGCCAGGATCCGGACGGTCACGTCCTCGTCAAAGGGGATGGCTGCGTCAGTACCGCCTTTGGCCGTTTTGATCTTCATGCCCTTTTCGCTGATGGCGTTCAGCAGCTTTTCATAGGTGGAAGTGTTGTGCGTCACCCTGGGCATATAGACCGCGCCGATCTCGTAATTTTCCACCACCCTTCGCATGCTGCCGATGTGGTCGTTGTGGGGGTGGGTGGCGACCAGAACGTCGATCTTCGAAACGCCGGCGCGCTTCAGGAAATCGGCGATGACGCCAAAGGCGCTCGCCTCGCCCGCGTCGACGAGCATCGTTTTCCCCGAAGGGCTTTGCACAAAGATGCAGTCCGCGTTGCCGACGTTCAGAAAAACCACCGAAAGCTTGCCGCTGACGGGAAGCACCGCGTCCGAATCCGGTTCGGAAGGGGAAAAGATCGGGGGCGTTGCCGGCTGGACCCCGCCCGGCTCCAAAGACGTGGGCCGCGGGGTGGAGATGATGTTTTCGGCAACCCGGTCCAGCTGTTCCGGCGTGATTTCAAAAAAATAGATGATCCCGGCAACGATGACGACCGAGAGCAGCAGAAGCATCGCAAGCTTCATCAGGCTCAGGCCTTCGCCGTTTGCGCGGCCGCGGTTCTTTCGCATGCCCGCCTCCTAAAACATGAATTGGATATATTATGTCACGAATGGACCCGACGCGCAAATACGGCTGTCGCTTTGATGAAAAAGACGTTATAATAGAATCCGAAAACACCTGAAAGGAGATTTCAGCATGAAGAATTATATTGTTAACATATCCGGAATGCAGTGCATGCACTGCGTCGGAAGCGTTAAAAAGGCGCTCTCCTGCCTGGACGGTGTGGAGAAGGTTGAGGTCGACCTCAAAAAAGGCATGGCAAAAATCGGCGCAGACGGACCGATCGCCGCGTCTGAAGTAAGCGACGCGATCGAAGACCTGGGTTTTGAATTCGTTTCCATGGAGGAAAAGGCATAGTGGAGCGCGTTGTCGTGGGCATGTCGGGCGGGGTGGATTCCTCTGTGGCCGCGCTGCTTCTCAAAGAGCAGGGTTACGACGTCGTCGGCGTGTTCATGAAAAACTGGGAAGAGCAGGACGAGGAAGGCGTTTGCACCGCCGCCGGGGATTACGACGACGTTCGCCGCGTCTGCGACAGGATCGGCATCCCGTATTATTCGGTAAACTTTGCAAAAGAGTACTGGGACCGGGTTTTTTCCGTATTCCTTGGGGAATACGAGGCCGGGCGCACGCCGAATCCGGACGTTTTGTGCAATTCCGAGATCAAGTTCAAGGCTTTTTTGGATTTTGCGTTTAAGGCCGGCGCCGATTATTTGGCCACCGGCCATTATGCGCGGGTGCAGAAAAACGGCGGAACCGCCCGGCTCCTTCGGGCGGCGGATCAAAACAAGGATCAGACCTATTTCCTCGCCGGGCTGAGCCAGAGCCAGATCAGCCGGGCGATGTTTCCCATTGGCGGGATGAACAAACAGGAATTGCGCCAAATCGCAAAGGAAGCGGGCCTGAGCACCGCACAAAAAAAGGATTCCACGGGGATCTGCTTCATCGGCGAGCGAAAATTCAAGCAGTTCCTGATGCAATACCTGCCCGCCCGTCCCGGCGATATGGTCACCCCGCAGGGCAAGGTCGTGGGCCGGCATGACGGGCTGATGTTTTACACCCTCGGCCAGCGGCGCGGCCTGGGAATCGGCGGCGCGCCGGAGGGCGGGCGCTGGTTCGTGGCGGACAAGGACCTTGAAAACAACAGGCTGGTCGTGACCCACGGGGAGACGGGGCTGCTCTATTCAAAAGCCCTGGAAACCGGCGCGCTGAACTGGATCGGGGGCGCTCCGCCGGCGGCATCCTTTGACTGCGCCGTCAAGCACCGTTACCGCCAGCCGGACCAGCGGGCCCATGTGGAGCTTTCAAAAGACGGCGCGCTGATCACCTTTTCGTCCAGGCAGCGCGCGGTCACCCCCGGCCAGTGGGCCGTGCTTTATGACGGCGATTGCTGCCTGGGCGGCGGGATCATCGAAACGAGAATCGGCGGCTGAAACCAGATTATTTTTGCGCTATGGCTGGACAGACGGAGCGCATAGCGATATACTTTCCTGTAGGAAAATACCGCAATTTGGCATGTTTTCAGTTTTAAAGGAGGACCAACAAATGAGCGAGTGCAAGTACGACGGAACGAAGACCAAAGAAAACCTGCGGGAAGCTTTTGCGGGCGAATCCATGGCCCGCACCAAATATACGTTCTACGCAAGCGCGGCGAAGAAGGCCGGCTATGAGCAGATGGCAAGCATCTTCCTCGAAACCGCGGAACAGGAAAGGGAGCACGCAAAGCTGTGGTTCCGGGAACTGGGCCTTTTGGGCGACGCTGCCTTCAATTTGGAGCACGCGGCCGACGGCGAACACGACGAATGGACAAACATGTACCCCCGCATGGCCAAAGAAGCCCGGGAGGAAGGCTTCGACAAGCTGGCCGAAAGGTTCGACGCCGTTGCCGGGGTGGAAAAGACCCACGAGGAGCGCTACCGGAAGATCCTGAACACCTATGAAGAGGGAAAGACCTTCTCCGGCGACGCGCCCAAGGGCTGGAAGTGCCGCAACTGCGGTTACATTCACTACGGAGACGAAGCTTTGGACGTCTGCCCCGTTTGCAGCCACCCGAAAGCGTACTTCGAGCGCAGGGCCGAGAATTATTGAGCATTCATCCCGGGTTTTGAAAGACCGGCCTTTTCGGGCCGGTTTTCCTTTTTTGCGCTGTCTCACCCAAAAAACAGCGCTTTGCGCGCGCCGCGCCATTCGACTGCGGAATCGCCCCCCGCAGGAATCGAATTGCGATCCCGCCCTGGGCATGGTACCCTTTTGCATGGGGCGATTCCTGCACACAAACACTGTTTTGACCCAAAAGGAGTTTACAATGAGATTCGACGCCAGAAATGAAACGAAGGAAACCATCGGAAAATATTTTGAGCTGTTCACGCCCGACTGCTATTCGGAGGAAGAGCTTTACCGCTGGATCAAGGTCTGCAAGGAGTACAAGCTACGCTCGTTCATTGTGTATTCCCACTGGCTGCCCATCATCGCCAAGGAGCTCAAGGGCACCGGCGTGCGCGTGGGCGCGGGCGGCGGTTTCCCCATAGGCATGGATACCCCCAAGGCCAAGGCCCAGACCATGGCCGACAACGTCAGCCTGGGCTGCACCACGCTGGACCTGACGATGAACCAGCCGGCGTTCCTCTCCGGCCGTTACGACATCGTGGACGAGGAGCTGACGCTGTTCAAAAAGGTCGCCGGCGGCATCGAGACCAAGCTGATCATCGAGGTCTTCCGCCTGAATGACGACCAGATCCGCCTGGCCGCAAAGATGGCCGTCGACCACGGAATCGACTGGGTAAAATCGTCCACCGGCCAGTTCCAGGGCCCAAACATGCAGCAGTGCAAGATCATCCTGGATACTTTGAAGGGCAGCGATACCCGGCTGAAAGTCTCCGGCGTAAAATTCCCCCGGCCCCAGAACGCTTACGCCTTCCTGTCCGCCGGGGCGGAGATCATCGGCAGCCAGGGCGTGGTCGAGATCATCGAGGGATTCGACATGCTCAAAGAGCTGGGCGTGCTCCCTTTGTGAAAAAGCGCGGAAAAAGGGCGCCATCCGAAAGTGCGCCCCAATAAAAGAAGTATTTAAACAGCATACGGCATGGTCATTTTTGGCTATGCCATTTTTTTGTTATTCACCGTAAGTAAACACTCTGACAATACCATCTTCCACCGTTGCGATTTGACTGTATACGCTGTTGGCAATGAGTTTTTCAATCGGTTCGTTAGTCAATGCCGAGATGTGTTCCAACCATATGCAAATAATATCATCTAGCTCGATTATAAATTGTTTCATTTTTTTGCCCCCATATTTTTGGTTTAGAGTATATACACTCTGAATGGTAACATAAAAATATGAGAAACTCAATAGAGTTTATACACTCTATTGGGGGACATTATGGAAAATAAACTGAAACAAGATGTTCCTATCGGACACAACTTGAAAAAAATCAGGCAAAAAGCTGGATTATCACAAGAAAGCGTTGCCGCCAAACTGCAAACGATGGGATTGGACATTCATCAAAAAATCATCTCCGAAATGGAATTGGGAACGTATAGTATCCGTATCAGCGTTTTGCTTGCATTGGCTGAATTGTACGACACGCCCATTCAGGATTTTTTCGCTGATTTAGACCGCTACGAGTAAAAAGTTCCCGCCGGACGATAGACGAGGTTCCATATACGCCCTGTCCGCCGCTGAAATTGGACTGTCATTTGCGGCTTTTCCGCCGCAAATTCCCACCCATTTTCCTGCCGTAAAAACGCCCTTGCCCCCGGCGACAATGGTATTTTCACGGCAACGCTGATAGAGCGTACAACACACCATACTTTGCTTCGCAAAGCCGTGTGCCAAAGGGTGCCCCTTTGGAAACCCCGCTGAGTTTGTTATGGCTTCGCCATTCCCACTTAACGCAAAAGACGGATTATCAGCTTTGCGCCGATAGTCCGTCTTTTGTTGTCACATTCCGCTTGGCGACTGCTCAATCTGAATGTTCCTCAATACTTCTTTATTGGGTTTCAGCTAAGGATGATGCCCTTTTTTATACCGGCTTCGCGATTTTATAGGCGCGTTCGTGGAGCTTATAGGCCAAAAAGCGGCGGAACTTGCGCGCTTCCGGCGACGCGCCCTCCCTGGGGATGACGGCCAGCACATGGCAGACCAGCGGCTGATTGAGGCGCAGAATGCCCACCGCCGGGTTGTTCCACGAATAGGCGCGCTCGCCCATGATCAGGCTTACGGCCTTGCCGATTTCGGCCAGCTCGGTCTGGGAGGATGTGCGCGAAACCAGGTACGCCAAACGGGGCTTAAAGTTCGCCGCCTCGCACATCGCGGTGGTGCACTTTCCCACCGCGCAGCGCTGGTGAATGCTGAAATTCTCGCCGGCCAGCTCGGAAAGATCGACTTTTTTCCTGATCGCCAGTGGATTTGACGCGGACAGGATCGCCACCGACTCGTCCGTCACGATGCGCAGGGAATCGTAGCCGCTGGGATCGGCGTTTTCCTCCCAGATGATGGCCATATCCGCCTCGCGGCTGTCCAGCATGGCGTACAGCTCCTCAAAGCTGTGTTCCCGGAAATGGATGATGATGCCCGGGTCTTCCTCCCGCTGGTAATCGTCGATGATGTCCAGTATGCCGTAAGGGGAATGATCCGGGCCATCAAGGATGAGGAAACGGGCATCCGCTATTATCAGCCTTTGGACATCACCGCGCTGATCCGGTGCAGGAGCTACCGCCGTTACGGCTTTACCATGAACGAAACGGCGGACCTGATGAACGCCGCGGACATCGATTATGTCATCGGGCAGTACAAACAAAGGGAAGAGGCCATCCGCAAGGGGATCGAGTGGGATATCCAGATGCTCTCGTATCTGAAGAGCATACGCCGCGTGGTGGAAAGCATCGAGGGCGATTACGAAAAATGCCGCATTGAGGAATGCCCGTCTATGTATCGCTTTGTTTACATGGAAAACGGCGAACTTGTGCTGAATGACGACACGATGGAGAAATTCTCGAACTGGATGGAACGGGTGCCTTTTTCTGCGCTTTCGATCATCTGGGACAGGGACCTTTTCATGAAGGGGGAAACCTCGTTCAGGGCCGCGCTTTGCGTGCCCGTGGAATACGCAAAGGCGGTCGGGCACTGCCTGGGGGACCCCGTGGAATATCTTCCGCCAAGGAAATGCGTTTACACCCTTTCTTCCGAGGACTCAAACAGGTTTGACACCGAATCCTGCATGGGTTATGCCAGGGCGTATATTCAGAAGAAAAAGCTCACGCTGACCGACGACCCGTATTGCAGGACCTTCCTCTCGACGGATCATCTGGGCAATTATACAAGGTGGCGCCAGGTCTGGTTCCCGATCGAATAGGAAAAAGCCGGGCAGGCTAAAAAACCGCCCAGGCCTGCCGATCAGCCGTATTTTTTTTGACATGTTCGAGCCGCAAAAGCGGCTTTTTTTTGCGCGCCGGGCCATCAGGCCGCGCAGAGAGACAAAGCGGGGCTTGACTCGAAACATTGTGTAGGATTTATCATAAACATTGCGCGATGGGAAAAAAGATTCCAGCGCGCAAAGATCTGAAAGGAATGGTGAGGAATATGAGGAACAGATTCAAGGCAATGCTCGCGGTCTTGATGGCGCTTTCCATGCTGCTGGCACTGGGCTGCGCGAACCAGGTCGGAACGCCGGAGGCATCCGGCGAGCCGGTTGTCACTGCGACGCCCGCCCCTTCCGGGGAGCCGGCGGATGCGGCGGCCTATACGGCGGGGACCTATGAGGCGACGGTAACCGGGCATAACGCGCCGGTCACCGTGTCCGTAACGGTATCCGACGACGCGATAACCGACGTGGCGGTCACCAACGACAACGAGACCATCGGCGTCGGCAAGGCCGCGATCGACGTGATGACCAAGCGCATCGTAGAGGGGCAGTCCCTGGCCTGCGACGTCGTCACCGGCGCCTCGATTACCAGCCGCGCAATCCTGAGCGCCGCGGAACAGTGCCTGGCCGAAGCCGGGGCAGACATTGCTGCGCTCAAGGCCGCGAAGGAACAGGAACCCGCTTCCGACGAGGACAACACCGCGGACGTGGTTGTGGTCGGCGGCGGCGGCGCGGGTCTGGCTGCGGCGATCTCCGCCGCAGAAAACGGCGCCTCCGTCATCATCGTGGAAAAGCTGGATATTCTCGGCGGTTCCACAAATGTGTCCGAGGGCGCGCTGAACGCGGTCGACCCGGTGCGCCAGGGCGCGCAGGGAATCGAGGATTCCGTTGAAAAGTTCATTCAGCAGACCTATGAGGGCGGCCACAAGGTTGGCGATATGGACCTCATCACCTATCTGTGCGAGAATTCCATGAAGAGCGTGGAATGGATGGAATCCCTCGGCGTGGAATTCAAGGATGAGGTCGGCACCGCCACCGGCGCGCTCTGGCAGCGCAGCCACTATCCGGTCACGCCCTCCGGCAACAGCTATATCCGCGTATTCCAGGGCATTCTGGAAGGCAATGACAAGGTTCAGATCCTTTACGCCACCACTGCGAAGGAGCTCGTTGCCGAAAACGGCGCCGTGACGGGTGTTGTTGCCGAAGGCAAGGATGGCCAGAAGGTCACGCTGCACGCCAACAAGGGCGTCATCCTCGCCACCGGCGGCTTTGGCGCGAACAAGGAAATGCTGGCGGAATACAACACCGGCGTGTGGTCCCATGTCAACCTGACCGCCCTCGGCTGCACCAATATACGCCTTTGCGCAACGGGTGACGGCATCGTCATGGCGCAGGCCATCGGGGCGGACATCACCGGCATGTCCGATATCCAGCTTCACCCCTGCGGGACCCCGGGAACCGGGCTGATGGAGAACATCCGCACTTCCGGCCGCAACCGCATTTTTGCAAACGTTTACGGAGACCGCTTCGTAAACGAGGGCGCGGCCCGCGACACCCTGGCCCAGGCAATCCTGGATCAGGACGAGCAGACCTACTGGATCGTGGTGAACGCCGTACGGTATCCTTCCCGCGATTATGTGGACAGCAACGGCGCCACAATTGAAAACATGGTGGCCCAGGGCGTCGTCATCGAAGCGGATACGCTGGCGGAGCTGGCGGAAAAAACGGGTATGGACGCCGAAAAGCTCCAGGCCTCCATCGACGGCTACAACGCCGTCGTCCGAGGGGAAAAAGAGGATGAATTCGGCTTTAAGGCGGACAACCAGGCCGACGTCGAGCTGACCGAAGGCCCCTGGTACGCCTGCAAAAAGGTCGTCACCGTTCACCACACCATGGGCGGCCTGAAGATCAACGTGAACACCGAGGTGCTCAACACCAGCGGAGAGGTCATCGAAGGCCTGTTCGCCTGCGGCGAGATCACCGGCGGAATTCATGGGGCCAACCGCCTGGGCGGGAACGCCATTGCGGACTGCATGACATACGGGCGCCTGGCAGGCCAGACGGCCGCGAACAACGGCTGATCCCGCTCGTCAGGTTCGAAGAAGATCTACTAAAAAGAACGGCATTTGCGAAAGCAAATGCCGTTTGCGCTGCATAGAATAGAGGGCGCAAAAAGCGGCTGCAGGCCGCTTGAGCTGCGCCGGGCAGACGCAAAAAACAATGGAACAGGGTCGGCGTGAATGAAGATGAAGGATCTGTCTGCTTTCTTCTTTTTTCGACAAAAATCAGGAATTAAGTGTTGACAAACGATGAATAGATTGCTATTATGTACAAGCTGACCCGCGGGACGGGCCGCAACGGACCTTGAAAACTGTATAGAGGACGAAACGGATAGAAGATTTGTTTTGGTGTTGAGGGCGTCTGAAAAGGCGGTTGAAAACAGCGGAACGGATCGAAAAAAAGCCAGACAATTCCTTGAGTAAGGACGCAAAAGGCGCAGCGAAAAGCTTTGGGTAAAACCAAGGCAAAACAAAGCGCGGGGAGCGTCCGACTCGAAAAAGAATAAGAGCAATGAAGCTTTAGCAGGCTTCATGCAGGATATGAACTTAAGAGTTTGATCCTGGCTCAGGACGAACGCTGGCGGCGTGCCTAACACATGCAAGTCGAACGGGGATGATCGGAACACTTCGGTGGGAAGATCATTCCAGTGGCGGACGGGTGAGTAACGCGTGAGGAACCTGCCTCGAACTGGGGGATAACAGCGAGAAATCGTTGCTAATACCGCATAAGACCACAGAACCGCATGGTTCAGGGGTCAAAGATTATATCGGTTTGAGATGGACTCGCGTCTGATTAGCTAGTTGGTGGGGTAACGGCCTACCAAGGCAGCGATCAGTAGCCGAGCTGAGAGGCTGATCGGCCACACTGGGACTGAGACACGGCCCAGACTCCTACGGGAGGCAGCAGTGGGGAATATTGGGCAATGGGGGAAACCCTGACCCAGCAACGCCGCGTGAAGGAAGAAGGTTTTCGGATTGTAAACTTCTGTCCTTGGGGACGAAACAAATGACGGTACCCAAGGAGGAAGCCCCGGCTAACTACGTGCCAGCAGCCGCGGTAATACGTAGGGGGCAAGCGTTGTCCGGAATTACTGGGCGTAAAGGGAGCGCAGGCGGTCTTTTAAGTAGGATGTGAAATACCCGGGCTTAACCTGGGGGGTGCATCCTAAACTGGGGGACTTGAGTGTGGGAGAGGAAAGTGGAATTCCTAGTGTAGCGGTGAAATGCGTAGATATTAGGAGGAACACCAGTGGCGAAGGCGGCTTTCTGGACCATAACTGACGCTGAGGCTCGAAAGCGTGGGGAGCAAACAGGATTAGATACCCTGGTAGTCCACGCTGTAAACGATGAATACTAGGTGTAGGGGGTATCAACTCCCTCTGTGCCGCAGCAAACGCAATAAGTATTCCGCCTGGGGAGTACGGTCGCAAGACTGAAACTCAAAGGAATTGACGGGGGCCCGCACAAGCAGCGGAGCATGTGGTTTAATTCGAAGCAACGCGAAGAACCTTACCAAGGCTTGACATCCACTTAAACTCATTGAAAGATGAGGTCTCTTCGGAGGAAGTGAGACAGGTGGTGCATGGTTGTCGTCAGCTCGTGTCGTGAGATGTTGGGTTAAGTCCCGCAACGAGCGCAACCCCTATTGCCAGTTACCAGCACGTTGTGGTGGGGACTCTGGTGAGACCGCCGGGGACAACTCGGAGGAAGGTGGGGACGACGTCAAATCATCATGCCCCTTATGTCTTGGGCTACACACGTGCTACAATGGCAGTTACAGAGAGAGGCAAGACCGCAAGGTGGAGCAAACCTCACAAAAGCTGTCCCAGTTCGGATCGTGGGCTGCAACCCGCCCACGTGAAGTCGGAGTTGCTAGTAATCGCGGATCAGCATGCCGCGGTGAATACGTTCCCGGGCCTTGTACACACCGCCCGTCACACCATGGGAGTTGGGAGCGCCCGAAGTCAGTATCCTAACCGCAAGGAGGGAGCTGCCGAAGGCGAGATCAATGACTGGGGTGAAGTCGTAACAAGGTAGCCGTATCGGAAGGTGCGGCTGGATCACCTCCTTTCTAGGGTGTAACCTAAAAAAGAGGGAAGTCTGGCCGAAAAGACTATCCATCCACGTTCTCTATATAGTTTTCAGTGTCCGTAAGATACTGAGTTGAATAACAGCTTGTAATGGGCTCATAGCTCAGCTGGTTAGAGCGCGCGCCTGATAAGCGCGAGGTCGGTGGTTCGAGTCCACTTGAGCCCACCATCTTGCGCAAAAGAGCAGAGTGCAGCGAAAAAGCACAGAGCGCACGCCTGATAAGCGTGGGACCGAAGCCGAGCGCCGCCAGTGGCGGAAAAAGCGAGGCGAAAGGCCAGTGAGGCCCTCGGCGGGAGACGCCGTCGGGCACTAGGCCTGCGGGCCGTCGCAAGGGAGTGCCGCAAGCGAAAGCGAAGCGGGACGGCTATTGCGAACTGTGGGGCGCCAAACTGTCTGCACACGGAAGGCCTAAACAACCTGGGGGTGTAGCTCAGTTGGTAGAGCACCTGCCTTGCAAGCAGGGGGTCGCCGGTTCGAATCCGACCACCTCCACCACCCCGTAAGGGGAAAGCAAACAGATACCAACGGCGAAAGCCGGGTATATAAAGCGAAGAAAAGGAAGGGATTCCTTTTTTACGCTGAGCACCTTGAAAACCGCATAAAGTTAACTGCGAAAACGAGAAAAATGAAGCGGTAACGTGTAAGAACGAAACTGCTACAATTTCAAGCATAGCAAGCAAGGGAAAAACCGAACGTCGGGAAGGACGCTCGAAGGGCGCTCGCAAGAGCAATCGGAGGGCAATCTTTTCAGACAATTGTAAAATGATCATGCTGATCAAGCTACAAAGGGCGTATGGTGGATGCCTTGGCACCAAGAGCCGAAGAAGGACGTGGTAAGCTGCGAAAAGCTACGGGGAGCCGCAAGCAGGCTTTGATCCGTAGATGTCCGAATGGGGAAACCCGGCGGTCGTTATGGGCCGTCACCCGTGTCTGAACAAAATAGGACACGCGGAGGGAACCCGGTGAACTGAAACATCTAAGTAGCCGGAGGAAGAGAAAGAAACATCGATTTCCAAAGTAGCGGCGAGCGAAATGGAAAGAGCCTAAACCGAGGGTCTTCGGACCTTCGGGGTTATGGACCCGCAAAAAGTGAATCTCCTTAGCCAAAGATTTCTGGAAAGTCGCGCCACAGAGGGTAACAGCCCCGTAGGCGAAAGGGAGAGGTAACGGGCGGGTATCCAAAGTACCACAGGACACGAGAAATCCGGTGGGAAGTCGGGGGGACCACCCCCCAAGGCTAAATACTACTTGGTGACCGATAGCGCATAGTACCGTGAGGGAAAGGTGAAAAGCACCCCGGGAGGGGAGTGAAAGAGTACCTGAAACCATACGCTTACAAGCAGAGGGAGCGCAAGTGACCTCGTACTTTTTGTAGAACGGGCCGGCGAGTTGCGATGTGTTGCGAGGTTAAGGCATTTTGTGCCGGAGCCGAAGGGAAACCGAGTCTTAACAGGGCGCAGAGTAGCATGTCGCAGACCCGAAACCGGGTGACCTATCCATGAGCAGGTTGAAGTGGAGGTAAAACTCCATGGAGGACCGAACCCACGTCTGTTGAAAAAGCCGGGGATGACTTGTGGATAGCGGAGAAATTCCAATCGAACTCGGAGATAGCTGGTTCTCCCCGAAATAGCTTTAGGGCTAGCCTCGTTTAAGAGTCGCGCAGGTAGAGCACTGAATGAGCTAGGGGGCCACAAAGCTTACCGAACTCTATCAAACTTCGAATGGCGCAGACTTGTATGAACGGGAGTCAGACAGCGACAGATAAGTGCCGTTGTCAAAAGGGAAACAGCCCAGACCATCGGCTAAGGTCCCGAAATTCCAGTTAAGTGGGAAATGATGTGCAATTGCGCAGACAACCAGGATGTTGGCTTAGAAGCAGCCACTCATTCAAAGAGTGCGTAATAGCTCACTGGTCGAGTGATTGTGCGCAGAAAATTTACCGGGGCTAAAACTGGATACCGAAGCCATGGCACTGTACTTTAAGTACGGTGGGTAGGGGAGCAACGTGTGCGGGCTGAAGGCAGGCCGGAAGGCTTGTTGGACTGCACAGGAGAGAGAATGCCGGCATGAGTAGCGCGAGCAAAGTGAGAATCTTTGCCGTCGAAAGCCTAAGGTTTCCTGGGGAAGGTTCGTCCTCCCAGGGTTAGTCAGGGCCTAAGCCGAGGACAATGGTCGTAGGCGATGGACAACAGGTTGACATTCCTGTACTACCTTAAGCGTTAATACCGAAGCGGTGACACAGTAGGATAGGCGAAGCGGGGTAATGGTAAACTCCGTCCAAGCGCAGAGGCAGGACTTGTAGTGAAGCACGCAAGTCCAATGCTGGTGCGTGATGGGGACCGAACATCAGTAGGGAAGTCGTTGAATTCACACTGGCGAGAAAAGCCGCTAGGGAGCGAAAAGGTACCTGTACCGCAAACCGACACAGGTAGGCGAGGAGAGAATCCTAAGACGAACGGGAGAACCCTTGTTAAGGAACTCGGCAAAAAGACCCCGTAACTTCGGGAGAAGGGGTGCCACAGCAATGTGGCCGCAGAGAATAGGCCCAAGCGACTGTTTAGCAAAAACACAGGTCTGTGCGAACACGAGAGTGGACGTATACGGGCTGACGCCTGCCCAGTGCTGGAAGGTTAAGGGGAAATGTCAGGAGCAATCCGAAGCATGGAACTTAAGCCCCAGTGAACGGCGGCCGTAACTATAACGGTCCTAAGGTAGCGAAATTCCTTGTCGGGTAAGTTCCGACCCGCACGAATGGCGTAACGACTTGGGCACTGTCTCAACAAGGGACCCGGCGAAATTGTAGTATGTGTGAAGATGCACATTACCCGCGACTGGACGGAAAGACCCCGTAGAGCTTTACTGTAGCTTGGCATTGGATTTCGGTAACAGATGTACAGGATAGGTGGGAGACTATGAAGCAGGAACGCCAGTTTCTGTGGAGTCAACGTTGGGATACCACTCTTCTGTTGCTGAAGTTCTAACGAATCGCGCTGACCGCGGATTCGGACAGTGTCAGGTGGGCAGTTTGACTGGGGCGGTCGCCTCCTAAAATGTAACGGAGGCGTTCAAAGGTTCCCTCAGAATGGTTGGAAACCATTCGCAGAGTGCAAAGGCAGAAGGGAGCCTGACTGCGACACTGACAAGTGGAGCAGAGAGGAAACTCGGACTTAGTGATCCGGCGGTAATGAGAGTGGAATTGCCGTCGCTCAACGGATAAAAGCTACCTCGGGGATAACAGGCTTATCTCCCCCAAGAGTCCACATCGACGGGGAGGTTTGGCACCTCGATGTCGGCTCGTCGCATCCTGGGGCTGAAGCAGGTCCCAAGGGTTTGGCTGTTCGCCAATTAAAGCGGCACGCGAGCTGGGTTCAGAACGTCGTGAGACAGTTCGGTCCCTATCCATCGTGGGCGCAGGAGATTTGAGAGGAGCTGTCCCTAGTACGAGAGGACCGGGATGGACGCACCAAGGGTGAATCAGTTGTCGCGCCAGCGGCACGGCTGGGTAGCCAAGTGCGGATGAGATAAACGCTGAAGGCATCTAAGCGTGAAGCCAACCTCAAGATAAGATCTCCCACCGTAACTGGGTAAGGCCCCATGTAGACCACATGGTTGATAGGCCGGAGGTGGAAGTGTGGCAACACACGAAGCTGACCGGTACTAATAGGCCGAGGGCTTGATCAAAAGCACATGAACAAAAACCCTAGCGAACTATGCTAGAGCTCGTTTCGCAGCGAACTGAATGCGGTTTTCAAGATGCTCGAAGGAGCACAGGGGTTCAGAAGGCAAAAGCCAAAGGCGCGCAAGCACGCGGAAGTGTGTGCAAAAGGCGCGGCGGAAGCAAAAGCCCGGGGCGCACGCAAAAGCAAAGCGGCGGCAGAAGCGCAAGCGGACGTTGTGCGCAAGCGGGTGCGAACACCCCTGAACACCAAGCCCCCAAAGACATCTCGCCATTCCGGTGGCGACAGCTGAGAGGATCCACCCGTTCTCATCCCGAACACGGAAGTTAAGCTCTCAAACGCCGATGGTACTTGGCTGGAGACGGCCCGGGAGAGTAGGTAGCTGCCGGATACCAAACAGAACCCCCACATTTGTGGGGGTTCTGTTTGGTATCTAGCCGTTTCCCATACTCCCTGGTCTATAAGTCTTCAGCCAAGCTGGAGATGGGGCGGAGGCGAGCGCGCCCAGTGGGCGATCAAGCGAGCCGAAAGCCCAGTGAGCAAGGGAGCAGTGCAAGCGGCAGCGCCGCAAGGCGACCATTGCGAACTGTGGACCAGCACGGCCAAACTCCCAGACGAAAAGAACCGGGCGGGAGCCAACCAACCACCCACAGCAGGTAGCTGCCGGATACCAAAGCAAAAGGCACCCTGTTGGGTGCCTTTTGCTTTGGTATTGGGTTACTCCCATACTTCCGGGGCAGGCGCCAACTCATACAAACTAAAAAGTATAAAAATGCAGTATTTCTAATTCTGCGTCAGCTGGCATACAAAACGCGGTACCGTCAATAGTTTTGCGCAAATTCGGATTACCGAATGGCGGCCGGCAGTCAGCCAGCGATGGAATCCGACTCGATAGAATCGGCAACCTCAAAGTGTGTCATGCTCATATAGCGCTTGGTACCCCAGCTTGTACCGGAGACATGGCGCAGGCGGGCGCAGACCAGCATTAGCGCTGAGTTGCCGTCGGGGAAGGTGCCGACTACCCGTGTGCGGCGGCGGATCTCCCTGTTGAGGCGTTCGATCACGTTATTGGTGCGGATCTTCAGCCAGTGCGCACCGGGACGAGGGAGGGAGGAGGAGGTCCAGTGAGCAACAAGCGATGCGAGCGCAGGCGAGCAGCACGCCGATTGCGAACTGTGGGCCAGCACGGCCACAAACTCCCAGACAAAAGAAACGGGCGAGAGCCAACCAAGCGCCCATAGTAGGTAGCTAACGGATACCAAAGGAAACAACCCAGCAAAACAACAAAGTAGGTAGCTGCCGGATACTAAAAGAAACAACCCAGCAAAACAACAAAGTAGGTAGCTGCCGGATACCAAAAGAAAAGAACCCACAATCCAGGGTCCTTCCTGTTGTCGGGCCTATCTTCCATTCAAGGGCTGCTCCGTTGTCGGGTGAAGGGAAGCTTCGATTCCCTTCACCCGGCATCCTTCCTTGATTAAGTGCCGGAATCTGTGATTCCGGCTAGACGGGGCCGACTCCGACCACTGCCTGCTTGAATCCTTCTGTATGGTTCGCGTTCGCCACTCCTTTTGGCATGAAATGACCCCCAAAGTTACTTCAGCATATCACACTGACTAACTTTGGGGGTACAATTCACTTACTGTTTTGGCTCGTCTTTTGCTTTTCACGGGCCGCTTGCTGTGGCAGCCGCTGCTTTAAGGTTTGCCGTTATTGTTTCGCAAGAAAAGCATCAATCTCTTCCTTCGTGGGCAGCGAAGGCTGTGCGCCAAGCTTGGTGCAGGTCAGCGCGCCCGCCGCGTTGGCATACTTCGCGGCCTCCACCAGATCGCCCGTTTCGGCGTAGGCCTTTGCAAGCGTGCCCGTAAAGGCGTCTCCCGCCGCGGTGGGATCAATGGCGTCGACCTTGTACGGCGGCACCAGCACATCCAATCCCTCACCGTAGATATAGGAGCCCCGATCGCCGAGCTTCAGGACGACATATTTGCATCCGTTCCGCTCCTGAAGCTTCTTCGCGGCGGCGCGGCAGGTATCCATGTCCGAAGGATAGATCCCGACAAGGGCTTTCGTTTCGGTTTCATTGGGAGACAGGATGGTTACGGGCGGAAGATTTTCCAGATCATAGCTCTGGGCGGGTCCCGCGTCCAGGACGGAGATAATGCCCTTTTCATTGGCGATCTGTATTGCCCGCGCGTTGGTTTCGAACGGGATCTCAAACTGGAGGAGTATGGCGTCATATGGGTCTTTAAAAGCTTCGTCCAATTGATCCGGAGGCGTAAGCATGTTGGCGCCGGGGAAGATAATCAGCCGGTTCTGTCCGTTGTCTTCAAGGGTGATGGCCACGAAGCCGGTGTTTGCGCCTTCTTTGAAGATCGTGTGGGTTGTGTCTATCCCTTCTTCTTTCCAGCGGTCGATAAGATACTGACCATTGGCGTCCTTGCCCAATGTGGCGTATGCGGATACCTTTGCGCCCGCACGGGCCGCGGCCACCGCCGCGTTGCTCCCTTTGCCGCCCGGCGCATTCCGATAGTCGTGCCCGAGAACGCTTTCACTGGGCTGCGGCGCGCGTTCGCACCTTAGGATCAGGTCCATCATTACACTTCCGACCAAGAGAATTCGTGCTGCCATTTGACGCCTCCTTATAGGTGTTTTGGGTGTATAAATGCTAACACAATATATTTAAGGTGTCAATATAACCCAAATGAAATAATTTTAGCGGTAACTGTGAAAGGCCACGCTTGATCCGCCGCAGGGCGGCGCCTGCCTTCGCCCGTCTGGCGGACCCGCACACTCCGGCGCTTCAACGGGGAAGGATCTCGGGAGAAGGGAGTCTTTGCTTCCCTTTAGCCAACGGCTTGACAGCCCTTGGCCAAAGCCTGCCCCGGGCGGAAAATTGTCAGATGCCGGAGACTTGCGGCGCAAAAGAAAAGATCGTTGCGAGGATAAACAAAAAAGGCACCCCGCTCGGGGTGTCTCAGGCAGCTGATAAAGAGCCGGCGGCCTTTTTCACTGCGAAAAAATATGACAAAATGAAAGAAACGCGGGAGGAATGCTATCCTCGGAGAACAAAAAAGCTATCAAGGTGAAATGGAACTGGTCATCATTGACCCGCTGGTTCCAAAAGCTAATCTTTACGCAACAAAGATGTTGAATAAGCCGGATCGAAGCGGAGTCCAATGGCTGCAACCCGTGGCCGGCCTTTTTGCAAAACAAGGCGATAGATGATGAAAAGAGCATGATTTCCTATGATTTTTTGGGGAATCCGCCGCCTGTTCAAAAACTGGAAGGCAAACGATCGATGACCGCCCGCCAAGGCAATCCCAAATAAGCTGCGTGGCGCAGGTTTTGGGTGACGCGGCCGCAGCAGGAATCGGCGGGAATGTTGAGGGGCGCAGATGTTCATAAAACAAAGAACAAAGGGGATGCCGGTCTACTCGGCATCCCGCGTCATCGTGCAGGAGATCCGCTGGCTTTTGGATTTCATGAAAGCCGAGCCCCAATCGTACATCGCGATTAAAATGGGCTTGAGGCTCCTTCCAGTCTCGGTCAGGGAATATTCCACCTTGGGCGGAACCACGGGGAAAACCTCGCGGCTGATCAGGTCGTCGCTTTCGAGTTCCCGAAGCTGCTGCGTCAGCATTTTCGGGGTGGCCTGGGGGATCAGCTTTTGCAGCTCCCCGTGCCGCATCGTGCCGCCGAGCAAATGCCAGAGGATCAAGGATTTGTATTTTCCGCCTATCAGGCGCAAGGTCGCGTCAACGGGGCAGTTCAGGCAGGCGCCGGTGCATTTCATAGGCTTGACTCTCCAGTACTATATTTTTAGGTAGTATGGCACCATAAAGTGCGTACTTGTATTACTGATGATTACTGGCATAATAATAGCATGACGCCTTCACGGTGTCAACACCAAGCAATCATCCGAAAATGAGGTGATCATAAGTGGAAAGCCAGGTATTAAGCATCAGAGGCATGACCTGCGCCGCGTGCGCGCAGCGGATTGAGCGGGTGGTCGGAAAACTCCCCGGCGTCGGGCAGGCTTCGGTGAATCTCGCAAGCGAGAAGCTGTTTGTGGAATACGACAGCGCCCCGGCCCTTGACGCCGTCAAAGAAGCGGTCAAAAAAATCGGCTACGAGGTCGTGGAAAAAACAGATAACAGCACCATTTCCATACCGATCGGCGGCATGACCTGCGCGGCCTGCGCCCAAAGAGTCGAAAAGGCGCTCCGCAAGCTGGACGGGGTAGCCGAGGCTTCGGTCAATTTTGCCACCGAAAAAGCCACGGTTACCTACGAACCGCAAAAAATCCGGCAGTCGGCCATCAGAGATACGATCGAAAAAGCCGGATACAAAGCGCTGGAAGTTTCAAAGACCGACGCCGCGGATGAGGACAGGGCGCGCAAAAAGAAACAGATCCGCACCCTTTGGATCAAATTCATCGTCGCCGCCGCCTTCGGCCTGCCGCTTTTATACGTCGCCATGGCGCCGATGATCACCTCCGTGCGGCTGCCCTTCCCCGGTTGGCTGAATCCGATGCAGTATCCGCTGGTTTACGGTTTGCTGCAGATCGCCCTGGTGATCCCGATCATCGGCGTTGGGTATAAGTTCTACACCGTGGGGTTTAAGGCCCTTTTCCAGCGCAGCCCGAACATGGACTCGCTGATCGCCGTGGGCACCACGGCGGCGGTTGTTTACAGCGTTTACAATGTGTTCCAAATCGCCGGCGGCAATTTCCACGCGGTGGACGCCCTTTATTTCGAAACGGCAGGCGTGATCATCGCGCTGATCATGCTCGGCAAAACGCTGGAAGCGGTATCCAAGGGCAAAACCAGCGAGGCGATCAAGAAACTGATGGGGCTCGCGCCCAAGACCGCGATCATCCTGCACGACGGCGTCGAACAGGAGATCCCCATCGAAGAAGTGGAAATCGGCGACGTCATCGTGGTGAAACCCGGCGCAAAAATCCCGGTGGACGGCACCGTGCTTGAAGGGCATACGGCCATTGACGAATCCATGCTGACCGGCGAAAGCATGCCGGTGGACAAAAAAGCGGGGGACGCGGTGTACGCCGCTTCGCTGAACACGAACGGAACCATTCAGTTCCGCGCGGAGAAAATCGGCAGCGACACCGCCCTTGCCCAGATCATCAAGCTGGTGGAGGACGCCCAGGGGTCCAAAGCGCCCATCGCCCAGATGGCGGATGTCGTATCCGGCTATTTTGTGCCCATCGTCTGCCTGATCGCGCTTGCCGCCGGGATCGCGTGGTACATCGGAACCCGGGAATTGGAGTTCGCCCTCACGATCTTCATCTCAGTCCTCGTCATCGCCTGCCCCTGCGCCCTCGGCCTGGCAACGCCCACCGCCATTATGGTGGGAACCGGCAAAGGCGCGGAAAACGGCATACTCATCAAGGGCGGCGAAGCGCTGGAGACCGCGCATAAGGTCAACACCATCGTTTTTGACAAAACAGGCACCATCACCGAAGGCAAGCCGGCGGTCACCGACGTGCTGACCGGCGATGAAACCTCTGCCGATCAGCTGCTTTTGCTCACGGCTTCCGCGGAAAAAGCTTCGGAACACCCCCTCGGCCAGGCGATCGTGCAGAGCGCGCAGGAAAAGGGATTGGAACTCATCAAGGTGGAAGGGTTTGAATCCATCACCGGCCGGGGCATTCAGGCCGCGATCGGCGGCCAAACGATCCTTGCCGGGAACCGTAAGCTGATGGACGAACAGGGCATTTCCCTCGCCGGGCTGGAAGCGGACTCCGACCGCCTTGCCGAAGAAGGCAAAACGCCGATGTACGTGGCCGTTGACGGCGCTCTTGCCGGGATCATCGCCGTTGCCGACGTGGTGAAGCAATCCAGCCGGGCCGCGATCGACACCCTGCACAAAATGGGCATCGAAGTGGCCATGATCACCGGCGACAACAAAAAGACCGCCGCGGCCATCGCCAAACAGGTGGGGATCGACAGGATCCTGGCCGAGGTCCTGCCCCAGGACAAATCCAACGAGGTCAAAAAATTGCAGGCGGAAGGCCGCAGGGTCGCCATGGTCGGCGACGGGATCAACGACGCGCCCGCGCTGGCTCAGGCCGATATCGGCATCGCCATCGGTTCCGGAACGGACGTCGCGATGGAATCGGCGGATATCGTGCTGATGAAAAGCGACCTGATGGACGTTCCCACCGCCATCGAACTCAGCAAGCGGACCATCCGCAACATCAAGCAGAACCTCTTCTGGGCGTTCGGTTACAACGTCATCGGCATACCGATCGCCGCCGGCGTGCTTCACCTGTTCGGCGGCCCGCTGCTGAGCCCGATCTTCGCCGCGGCCGCGATGAGCCTGAGCTCGGTTTCCGTGGTGTCAAACGCGCTGCGCCTGAAAAGGTTCAAGGCCCCGCACGGGGAAAGGAAGGCTGCGCAATGATCAAAAAGATGATAATAAGGATTCTGACGGCAGGGGCCGTCGCCGCGCTGCTGCTTTTTGCCACAGCCTGTTCCCTCCACAAGAGCCTGGATGTGATCGGAAACGGCTCCGTCACGGCATTCGGCGCGGTGCTGGACGCGGTTGGGGATCAAATCAAAACAGACGAAGGAAACGGGGGATGGGCTCTTTTTGCGCCGGACGGCACGGCGCGCTTCATCTGGAGCGGCGACTGGAGCAAAAGCCCCGTCTACGACGCGATGATTGCGTTCGACGCGGCGCCCTTCCTCGCGGCCGGACTGGATCCCGATCAACTTCCGGCAGACTACATCTATGCCGAAGGCACGCTGACGGTGGGAACAAAGCTGGGCGAGGACGCCCTTCAATACGACGGCGGCGCTCCCGCCCCCCTCGCGGCCTATGAGCAGATCGTGAACCTCAGCCGCGGCAGCATCAGCTACCACATGGCCCTCGACCATTACGGCGTTGCCCTTGGCGGCGGCAACATGTTCGAGTGGGCAAAGGATCTGGGCGCCAACGACAAGGATATCGTGTTTGTTCTTGATCCGGAACCGCTCATCGCGGCGGGCGTTGATCCTCAAAAGGTGGAAGGATGGGTTTTCGAAAAGGTTGAGGCCCACGCGGACGGCAAAACGATCGAGGTCGACAGGTTTCTGAAACCCTTTGACCTGACATAAACGAAAACGGAGGATGCGAAAATGGAAAAAGCAGTCTTGCATGTGGAAGGCATGTCCTGCCAGCATTGCGTCAAAGCGATCACGAAGGCGGTGGGCGGCCTGCCGGGCGTTGCCGGCGTTTCGGTGGATTTAGCCGCCAAAACAGCGGCGGTGGAATACGATCCCAAGAAATGCACGCTCGATAAAATCAGGCTTGAGATCGAGGATCAGGGCTACGAAATCGCCGATTGACGCGAAAAGAGAACCGCTGACGGGAAAGGAAACCGCAACATTGCGGTTTCCTTTTTTTTGCTTCTGCGGCGCGGGCGCGTACGCGCTGTACGACGGACGCAATGCTGGTTTGCGCCGCACACAAATTCGGGTCCAGTCCCGCGGACGCCGGACGCTTCAAACAAGTCACGCGCGGCCGGCAACTGTCCGTTGCGGACAACACACATCGCGCCGCTGCTCTGTTTCGGCCACCTGAAATATGATGAGATGGGCGCGACGAGGAAACGGCGCTTTGCCTTGAACCGCTCGGCAAGCGCGATCAGATGATCCCCGCGTCCAAGGCCGGCCGGGGCGTGCGGATGGAGATCGGCTTTTACAGGGCCGGGGAATACCGGTTGAATATTGGCGGGGTTGATCCGCGCCGATTGCCCGTCAGCTTCGGCCGGCGGATGCTTTTGCGTCCATTTTTCTCAAATCAAAACAAATTTCATTACATCCCGCATTACATGTTGTGGTCAAAAAACATGTAACAAAGGCGTATTGTATTATACACTAGCAACATAAATCAAACTCCATAAACGCCCTAATTACCTATAGAAAAAGAAAAAGTCCCGATTCCTCGGAACTCTTAAAATGTCTAAAGGGACAAAGTTTAATACAATTTGGCATATATTGTTGGCGCCTTGCTTATGGCTTTCATTAGGATTATTCTCTGCCAAAGACATGAGCTTTGCGGCAAAAACAGATCCGAAAATTCAATGCCTAAAAAGACATCTTAAACGATTTATCAGCTTAGGTTTACGGCGTTTTGCTTCATTTATAGTTATTGACTTCGAATAACCATGATAATAGTTATACAAAATAATAGTTGGATAAATGCCTTTTTGAAGTCTCCTTCCAAACTCTATAGCCATTCCTGCTGGGATACTTGCAAATACGTGTATTTCTTGATATTTATTTGCTATGGCATCTAATGATTTAAATACCTCATCAATTATTGCAATATATTGATTATGATACAAAGGGCATCCGACCTTTTTTGTACTTGAATCAAATCTATATATATCAAATTTTTTATCAATATGGATATTGACTTGTTCATCTAAAACGGACGTGGAAGTAGCTAATATAAGAGCTAGTTTGCTCGCATTTTTAATAATGCTATTTACGCTAATTGAGCATATATTATCTTCAGCATCATATACCCATTTGTGGCATTCTCTGTCGTATTGAAATATTTTCATTTCTGAATTATTTTGTAATTCGTATCCTAATTGAATTAACATTGGAATCGGCGCAATTGGATATACAAAAATGCTTTTATCTGATAAAGCTAATATTTGTTTTGCAAATTCAATAACATGGTTTTTCTGTTTTTCCCATTCTATATCTTGGATATCTATATTAGTGTAAGGATATTGTATCAATTCATATTTATCATCTCCGAAAGTCTCAGTAATTTCATTTAATGATAATTTGCTACCATATACTTTAAATGCTACTGCTATTTTATCAGTATAATGTTTATATTTTTTTGTGTTAAAGTAAAACTTACCATTTTCATCGGCATTCGGGATGTCTATTTCTGTATACCACGATCCATTCTTCCATCTAAACATTTCAATTTTATAGCAATTTAGATTGGTGTCCATTGTTCCAATTGTATATCCGCCGGGGCAATAATCATCGGATTTTCCAGTTGAACAACCTATTTCTAAAATGTCGTACTGTAAGTCATAATTTATAAAAGGTTTATGTACATGACCACATAAGTAAATTCCAATATTATTTCTGTATAAGATATCTTTGATTCTATTGCATTCATTTATTTCAAAACAGTGTAATGGATGATGGCCTACTGCAAGATTGATGCAATCTTCTTTTAAACAACTCTTTTCTAATATTTCAACCAACTTATTTATACCACAACGTAGTTCAGCATTATTTGAATCTCTATCAAGCCAAGACGTATTTATTCTTAGTATATTATAATTGTCATACTGCTTTATATCGACAATATGCGGATTTATATAATTAGAGTAATAGGGGTTACCTTTAAACTCCTGATAAAACTGGTTGAATGTAAAAAAACTTTCAAGCAACTTCTGAATGTGGGTAGACGAAAGATTTTTGATGTTATTATCTATATATCTTTTGTCCTTCGATTCTTGTAGGCAGGTAGTATCATCATAATCATAAATTCCTGTTAGAATATCGCTGATACTTTTTCTGTTATGATCATGGTTACCTGGAACAATAACAAAGTTGTCTTTAATTACACCGGCTGCTGTTGCGATATCTTGCATATATTGTAGAAGATCACTACTTATCACACCATTTTTATCTGTAACATCGCCTGTGCAAAACACATGCGTAAACGGTTCGAGATCTTTTGAACCAGTAATTCTTGTCAATAAATCTCTTCGCAGCATTATGGATTCATAATTGTTTATATGATAATGAATATCCGATATGTGTAACCATTTTAGTCTCATATAAGCTCCCTCCCGAATAATCATTTGTAACTTTGATTTTTAAATTGTCATTTCTACAATTTTTCCATTTGATATAGTCCAGACCCCTATTTGTTTGGTACCGATAATAATAAAAAAAAGCCAATTTGAGTTTTGCCTGCGACGAGATATATTGAGCCAATTTCTACGATCAATGAATGAAGGCTGTGGAACTTGTTGATTATGCGTATGCCATTCGCCTATATATGTTTTAGAGTTTTTAGAGTTTTCCCATAAGCTATCCATTATTTCTTGATGACCAAACTTCGATCGTTTATATGCAAAGGCCGAACATCTATCTTGCACTTGAGGCTCCGTTATATCTGTAGCTACTATACGTTTATAAGATGGCTCAAGGGTTCCCGCTATTATACCACCACTTTCTATAGTAAAATTATAGTTCTTCATATACTCTAGAAATTTATTATATACAGTCTCATTAATTGAGAGGAGAACTTCATCATTATATCTATAATCCATTTGACACGCTCCCTTTTAATTTTTACACACTGGACAATTTGGATTTGCAAAGGTATCAATGGATATAAAACTTTTTTCTGTGTTATTTAAGTATTGCGCCGAAAGAATATAGCCTTGATCTATAAAATTGTCCGCAACACCTAACCAAGAATATAACATATTCTTGGTTAGGTGACCTTCTAATATGTCTATAGATTTTCTGGTAGCGAGTATAGCTGTTTGCTGAGAATCAATGCAACTATATGGGACAAATGAACTACTGCATCCCGATACGTTTTTTTTAAAGTTTTGATTTGGCGCAACTAAACTTCCTCTAAATGATATAATTTCGCTTGATATTAAATCTGTGTATAGGCACTGTAGACAAGACTTTCTATCCAAATTAACCACTATAACGTGCCCACCAATACCGTAAGGCTCATTGAAACAACATAGGAACGGTACAGTAATTGAGTGCTCATATAACAATTTGTTAATTTCCAAATTGAGTGTGGGCTCTCCCAATGCAGATATTATTAGATCATAATGTTTCAGTCTGCTTATATCAGCTAAAAACGTTTCAACTTTGCGATCAATAAAATTCAGGGAATCAATATCTACATACGGATATTTGTTTTCTAATTTTTCTTTCACTAAGTCCGATTTGTATCTTATTTTATTAGGGTGTATACAGTCGAAACCTAGCCAGTGTCTATGAACATTTCCAGCCTGAAAAATATCATCATCCAAAATGTCAAGGTTTGTAGCACCGCTTTGACAAATGTTGTTTGCAATATATCCTCCTATTGAACCACAGCCTAGAAGCAATACATTTTTGTTTTTAAGGATAGGTGTTGCGCCTCCCCTAACTAGCAAGTAGTTATAATCAATTCTTTCACAGAAAGTATTCTCAACCTTACAACTTGATGAATTTTCAATTTTACTAGATCTGGCGTTATTAAACTCTAAGCGAAAACCAAATAATATTTCACCCTCTTTTGTAGGATATATTAATAGTAGGTATCGTACTATATGCTTGACATTTTTGTTAAGAAACTTCTTAAATGCTCTTTTGACAGATGATGATGTGTTTTCAATTACATATCTTCTAACAGCACTCCATTTAAATGACTTTGCTAAAGGTATCATATTGCTGCCATCTCGAATTCTAATTACAATGCATTTTCTGTCGAATGTATCTTCGTTAATTGGAACTCCAAAATTATTCTTAAGAATAACTTCTGCTTCATTTTTCGTTGCAGCAACAACACTTACACCTTTAGAGATAATCATAGGATACTCAGCAAATTGGATATCATGAACGTCAAGGCAAGAGTATGTTTTTTTTGCCATTACAGAAAACCAATAGGAGTCAAATTCTCGGCAAACTTCATCATTATACTCTTTACTACCGGGATTTATATTTAATATCTGTATTGCTCGATCAAAACAGTCTATCAATATTTGGTCGGCCATATTTTGCTTAATAAGAACAGAACTAGAATCAAATAAGCATATTTTGCCATCAGAGCCCACATGAGCACGAAACGAAGTATTATCTTTTACGTATATTTTAGGTAAAGATAAGGGGAAATGGGCGCAAAATGCAATATTAAGACTGACAGTTTCATAATTTGCAAGTGTTACCAAACCAGAGTATTCTTGTGAATACTCTGGTTTGGTAACTTCACAAAGCGTAAAATTGACTGTACGCTTTTGATTAAGATTTTGAATAATTTTTAATATATTTTCATTGTTCATTAATAAACCCTTATGCCGATTCAGAAGTTCCGACCATGCTTTTATCAACGGTAGAAGGGAATTCATCTCCGAACAAATTTATTAAAATAGCACAAGCGTCCGAGCGTTTATCTTTCTTTTTTACATCATCTAACTTGTTTACTAATGTTTCGATTTTTTGATAAAAACGATTCATTTGTTTATCTGTCATCTTATCAAAAAGATTGTTAGAAGGTTCAACTGGCAAAGTTGTTGAGATGGTATGATACCATTCCGAATCCTCATTATTCCAGATATAACTAAATGAGTTTTTTATACTTACTGCTAAATTATATAGAGCCGAAAAATCATCGTAGACATTTTTTTGTTGTGACCAATCAAATGTTTTGAAAACAGAATAAAGGTCATATGCAAGAATAGTAAGGCTGATTCCTGTAGGAGCCTCATTCCCATCCGATGAAAAGTTATGAGTTCTCCATTTTTTAAGATACCTAATTATTCTACGGAATTGTTTTGCATCATCGTCTTTGTGTTTGTTTTTAATTGTTGTAATTAATCCTTGAGGGTCAGAGACTTCCCACTTTTTGTTTTCATCATCTGAAAATTCTTTACCTTTAGCGATATATAACTTGCCATCATTGTTCAAACCAGCATAGATCGCAAAATCCACATGGTATATCGGCTCATTATCTTTCTGGTATGTTACCGTAACACAGGAACGTCGAATTTTTACGCTTTTGGTGTGGCCTTCTAGAGCGTCTCTAACCCATTTCTTAACTTTGACGGGATCAGAATAATCGTCCTTATTTATATCAAATTTAATACCTACGTCAATATCGTAATCATCATCTTCCGGCTTGATTCCAGTCCCCATTGCATAACTTCCTTGGTTAAACGTCGTATATGTAGCTGCTTCTTCACAAATATTCTCCGACAACTTGTTAAGTAAAATCTCTCTTTTTTCTCTGAGTGTAGCGTTCTCATCAGATAACTTTATGTTTTCGTGAAAATCCAAAAATTCCTTTTGTAAATTCAACATGATTACATCTCCTTACTATTTTATTACGTATCCGCTTTAAGCCTGCGATCCTTAGGTTTTACTGCATCTCTTGGAATAGCCCAAACCCAACCCAAACGCACCGCCCCCTCTATTCTTTCTTGTTCGCACAAAATTTGTACTCTACGTTGTGATATGCCCCATTTTTCCGCAGCTTCTTTTGCTGTGATATACTCCATTAAGTCACCTCGAAGGAATGTATTACCAAATACATTATATACGAAACAACGAATAATAGCAAGTATCATAAGGGTATTGATTCTTGCTTATTCCGCATTTTCTGCAAACAAAAAGGCTGCGTATAAGCACCTACGCAGCCTCCTGTTTTTGTCTACCATAAAAGATAACGCCGGAGCAGGGCTTCGGCGTCATTTTGCTTCGCTTGCCGGACGACGTAGGTAATCAATTCATCCGGCGTCGGTATGTCTCCCTTTCGAGGTATCTTGGCCCATTGTGCCTGCACCTTAGGGTCGGGGTTATTGAACCCTGCCCGTATAGCGGCCTCCATTTCTCGGCGGACTTCCTCCACCGTGGTATTATGCTCTGATGCTATTCTCTCAAAGATGTGCGTGAATCCCTTTTTTCTGTTCATTGGTGATGACCCTCTTTCTTTGTTGTATTAACGCGTACACAGCGCGTCCTTACCTGTGTTATCATAGGACATATGGACATACAAGTGCCTATCAAACAGTTTACAGATAAGAAGATATGGGCAACACTAAGACATAAAAAAGCCCGCAGGCTCTATCGTAGAACCTGCGGGCTTCTTCTATCCGTATTTACTTTATGCGACCTTCCATATATCCGGTTCTATTGAAATCTCGGAGCCATCCCTGAATGTGAGTAACAGGCGCTGGTCGGCATAAACCGTCACCGATTCCACCGTGATATACCAAAGCTCCTCGTCAAACTCCGTTATGAGGTCGCCCTGCTTTACAAGCATTTTCAAAAAGCGCATGATGTTTGCTCGTTTGGCGGTACGTTCAAGACGCAGAGCGTCTATTTCGGTCATCCGGGCGCGGGCCGCCGCGTAACGCTCTGTCAATGCGGTATAGCGCCGCCGGTATTCCTCTTGGTCGAGGGCGGTCTGCGCGTTCTCCTGTACGCATTTACGCGTCAATTCCATTACCACATCACATTCGCCTTGAAGCTCGGCGCTCTCGGCGTCAAGGGCTGTGTTGTCGGTCAAAACGCGGATTATCTCGTCATAGGCCGCCAGAATTTCCGCTTTACTATCCAACAGGCGATTGAAGGCCGCAAGGAACGCCGCCTGTATCTGCTCGTCCGTTAAATGCGTGACCCGGCATTTCTCGCCGCCCCGGTGCTTTTCGTTACATTGCCATACCATGCGGCGGTATTGGCTGTTGCTGTGCCAGACCTTGCTGCCATATAGGCCGCCGCATTCCCCGCAGAAGATTTTCCCCGAGAAACAGTGGGCGCTGCTCGTCCACCGGCCCGATTCCTTACGCTGTTTTAGCTCGTATTGCACAAGGTCGAATATCTCCGGCTCAATGATAGCCGGGTGGCTGTTGGCGACGTAGTATTGCGGCACCTCGCCTTCATTGACCTTCTGCTTTTTCGTGAGGAAATCCACGGTGAATTTCTTCTGCAAAATGGCATCACCTTTGTATTTCTCGTTAGTAAGGATACTGATAACCCCATTAGGCCGCCAGTTGGCCTTGCCGCCTGGCGTCAGAATGCCCTCGTCTGTAAGCATGGAGGCAATAAAGGAGGGCGATTTCCCATAAAGGAAAAGCCGATAAATGAGCCGTACTATCTCCGCTTCTTCCTCAACAATAACGGGTAAGCCGTCCGGGCCTTTTTTATAGCCCAGGAACCGTTTATACGGAAGGCTTACTTTCCCGTCCGCAAAGCGTTTGCGCTGGCCCCACGTCACATTCTCGGAAATGGAGCGGCTTTCTTCCTGTGCCAGCGAGCTCATAATAGTAATAAGGAGCTCGCCCTTGCTGTCGAGGGTATAAATGTTTTCTTTTTCAAAATACACCTCGACGCCCTTTTCTTTGAGCTTGCGCACGGTGGTTAGGGTATCCACAGTATTGCGCGCAAAGCGCGAAACTGATTTTGTGATAATGAGGTCGATTTTTCCGGCAAGCGCGTCATTTACCATGTCGTTGAAGCCGTCACGCTTTTTCGTGCTCGTCGCGGAAATACCCTCGTCGGTGTATACCTTTACATATTCCCATTCGTCCTTGGACTGAATATAGCGGGTATAATAGTCCACCTGCGCCTCGTAGCTGGTTAGCTGCTCCTCGGTATTGGTGGATACCCGCGCATAAGCCGCCACCCGTTTGTGGGCCGCCATGCTCATGACATTGAAAGGTAGGGTTTCAATCTTTACCGGTATAATGGTTACGGCCCGAGGGGCTGTCGCTGTATTCGCCATTATTCCGCGCCCCCTTTCCGATGATTGTGCCGTAAGGCGTGCTCTCGCGCCTGCTGCTTCATTTCCGGGCTCCAGCTATCCCGACGCGATTTGTTTTCCCATATTTCGGTTATCTCGGTGCCGTCGCGTAATATAAAAATCAGGGTGCCATTTTCCGGCACCCTGATTTCCACGACCATCTTGGTGAAAACCGCTTCGTCAAATTCGGTCATGCCCAATGCCCGAGCGGCAACGGAAGAAAGAATATCTTCCGGTATCTGCTGCGACGGGCAGTAGGCTTTGCCCTTGGTATTGAAGGTGGTACATATCCAAATCGCCCGCCTGTACTTGCCTCTGGCGTTGGCTATCTTCCGGCGAAAATGCGCTCCGCATTTCCCACAGACCATCTTTCCGGTGAACGGATACATCTGACGCGGCCCACGTGATTCCACTGGACGGTATTTGGCGGCTCGGCGCTCCCGCTCTGCAAGAATGCGCTCATACGTTTCTCGGTCGATAATGGGCTCGTGGCTGTTGGTTACGAAATACTGCGGTTTTTCTCCGCGATTGATACACAGCTTCTTTTCAATGGGATCATTGACATACTTTTTCTGTAAGAGCATGTCCCCGGCCACTTTCTCATTGAAAAGCAGGCCCCGGATAACATTCTCGCGCATTTCGCCTCCGCGCTTGCCACGAGCGCCCGCACAAGATAAAGCGCGGGAGAGCTTGATTCCGCCGTTCCCTTCAAGGTACAAATCTGCGGCAAGGCGGAGTATCTCCGCCTCCTCCGGTACGATTTCAAGAACCCCATTGACGAGCTTATAGCCATACATAGTGATACTCCAAGGCAAGCCCTGCTCATAATTGGATTTGATGCGCCACTTCTGATTTTCACTAACCGAGCGGGCCTCCTCCTGCGCGTATACCGCAAGAAGGGTTAGCAATAATTCGCCATCCCCGCCAAGGGTGTGTATGTTCTGTTCCTCAAAGTACACGTCCACATTCAGCGCCCGGAGCTCCCGTATGGTTCGGAGGGTAGTCAGGGTATTGCGGGCAAAGCGGGAAACCGACTTGGTAATAATCATGTCGATTTTACCAGCCCGGCAATCATTGAGCAGCCGTTGAAACTCTGAGCGGATATTCTTGGTGCCAGAAATGGCCTCGTCGGCATACACACCCGCGTATTCCCAGCCGAGAGTTTTCTGTATCAAACCGCTGTAATGGCTGATCTGTGCGGATAGCGAGTGAAGCATGGCGTCTTTTCCGCTGGATACCCGCGCATATGCGGCGACGCGTTTTGCCCGTAATTCGGCCTCGCGGATGGCGAGCGGCGTAATGTTTTTAATGATTCTTTGCATATAAAAGCCTCCTTCCTTGGTGTCACAGCTTACCCTTGACACCGCTATCTTTCAAGGCTTTCAGCCCTTGAAAGTCCCAAGAAAAGGACAAAATTTCGTACAAAGAACCTCCTCGATTTTCCGGTAATCCTCGTCATTTATGACGCCCTTTTTCAGCATGGCCTTGGCAACCGCGAGGGCGGCCTGATACTTTTTTTCGCGTTCAAATTGTTCTCTCGTCATAGCTGCCCTCCTTTCCGAAACGGGCCTTGATATAGCAGGCATGACCGCAATATTTCCGGTTCTTGTTTCCATAGCTCTCAAACTCTTTGCCGCATTGCTCGCAGGCAGCCCGGTAATAGGCGCGCTGCTCGGACAAATAGGGGTGAGATTTCCACCAAGCGCGGCGGCAGCTTTCTGAGCAAAACTTCTTCGGTTTGCCTCTTTGCCCGGACGCCAGCGGTTTTCCGCAATGACGGCAAAGCCCCTCCATGCACTTATCTGCCACGCCGGAGAGGCCGTTGCGTCTGCAAAAGCTCTTTACCGTATTTTCAGAAAGGGCAAGCCGGGAGGCTATTGCCTTGTATCCTAATCCCTCGCCACGCAGATAGCGAATTTTCTCTTTTTCCATATCGGTCATGATACAAGCCTCCCTTGGAACAAAACGAGCGACCCCGGAAGGCCCGCCCGCGCTAATTTGGTATTTTCAAAACCTGCCCAGCGTAGATGGTGTCGGAGGTTAGGCCGTTCAATGCCTTAATCTCCGCATACCGCGTGCCATTGCCGAGGCGCTTCTGAGCGATGCCCCAAAGGGTGTCGCCCTTCGCCACCGTATAGGTGGTATCGGTGATGTTGTTTGCGGCTATGGTAGTCGCCGCTGTCGGAATAAGCACATCGGCAATTCCAAGTTCATAAATGTCGCTAGTTCTCGTCAGTGCGGGGGCGACTGGTGTCACGGCAGACGTTCCGGTGACAACGGCAAGGCGTATGCTCCGGTTAATCTGACTTAAACGAAGCACAATCCGGTCAATACGGGGATTGCTCCCATTTGCCGTTACCAGCAGCATGTTCAGAGCATCCGTATTTTCATAGCGGTAGCCATTGATCCACGCGCTTCCCGCTGCCACACTTACCGCCAAGCCGGTTTCGGGTGACACCTGCAGGTTTGTCGCGGTTGCATAAAAGATACCATTGGAGACAAGGCTTCCGAAATATGCCGCAAAGTCCGTTGCATCGTAAACCCTATCACCATCGGATGAATTGAAAAATCCGCTTTTCTCCATATTGTCCTCCTCTCATTAAGCTCTCGCATAAGAGCAAGATATAAGGTAATATCCCACCGGCAGTGTAGACGCGGCGGCGTTCGCCACCACGCCGCCCGCGCTGATGGTGATTGGCATACTCGTGCCGTTAGCCGGTGCTTTTTACGGACAGAGAGGACGCCACCCGGCTTGTTGAGCGGATTCGCGGTGCGATTGTATTCCGCCAGCCGCTGGGCGTTCCATGCGCGGGCGTGTTCTGCGCAGCAAAAGTTATGCGCCCGTATTTCGTGGGCCGCCCTCTGGAAGCTCCGCCCGCAAAGGTGGCATTTCGCCGTCACTTGGGGCAACGTCATCACCTCCCGGCAGGAGGCCGAACAACCCGCATACGAAGTTGAACGCCTCAATCTGGTGCCGATACGGGAGGGCCTTAATCGGCATGGGGAGCAGCGGGGAGGGGTCACGAACATTCATGCAATCCCTCCTCCGGCACTTCCTGAATGGATAACGTCTTGACGCTGCCCGCAGGGACAATCACCATGATTCGGCGCGGCTCTCCCAGCAGGCGGCGGAATAGGCGCTCCCGCAGGGAAACGGTTCTGCATCGGACAATGCCTCCGGCATCCGCCTCTTTTGCAATGCAGATTTTCAGATTGTGTTGCATTTGCCTTTCACCTCTTTCCGAGGGCAGTATGGTGGCCCTCGCAGTTAGGCCACGAGAAAGGCAAATCCGGGGGGTTATTCTAAAAACTTTTTCAATTTCTTGTAGATGTGCCGCAGGCGCTCCCGGACGGAGGATTCATCCACTTTTTCTTCGCGAGCCACGGCGGCTATGCTCCGGCCCTCAAAATACACCTTGCGCACCAAATCCCGCTGCCGGGGGCTAAGGACGACCATGGCCCGGCGCAGGGAATCCAATTCCATGTTCAGCGCCGCCTGATCGGCGGTGTCGCCATCGGCGGCAAAAAGCGCGCCCTCGTAGTCCATGCCATCAAGGGAAACATGGCGGCGGGTTTCCCTATGGTCGTTGTTGTACTCCTGCCGGTCAAGGCCGAGCAAAAGTTCTCCGAGCTCGTCGGAAACCTCGATTTCGGAAATTTCTCCGTTGGCGAATTGATATAAGATTTTCACTTGCCAGTGCTCCTTTCGGGAGCCCGGCAGGTCGGCACTTATGCCGCAAAAACAAAAAAATGGGCCTGACAAGCAGCACTAAGTGCCGCCTGTCAGGCCCATTGTCGTCTCCATCATGTTTCGGATGGTATCATGGAGGTTTGACCTATGTAGCGAATGAAATCGCCCCTCCGTGCAACATGCTCATAACAAACGCGGTTGACCGTTTATCCCGGTTTAGTCAGCCGTTGCCCCGGCCAGTATACATTCTTACAGGCCGTGCCGGTTGCCGTGACGCAATATCCCCGTTCAGCCCCACAGGCATGTCCCATGCGGACAGCGGGGGCGGGTCGAAACCTATTCAATTTTAGGGTTGGTATATGAATCCAAATGCTTGATAGCCACCTCCTTTCTGCAATGACGGCATTTGATACAATAATCTGGCGGCCCCTTTCTCATAGGAGCTAAAACAACCAGCAATCTTGTATCAGGTGCGGTATCCATGAGCGGGAAACCGCAGCTTGGACATTTCACCCTTTTTCGTGGCTTTTTATCAGAATAACTCTTTTTTCTCGCTATAAATAACACACCCCCTCTAGCCGGTTGTCCGACCAAAGGGGGTATTGAGGAAATACGTCAAAATGCGCTTATTTTGTTAATTCAGCCAGCCAGCGCGCGGTAGGTCTGGCCAGTAGCCGCGCATTAAGAAATGCCATCTCTAATGTCAGGCAGGTATTTCCCAAATAATACCCGTCCATGATGCTGAGAGCCATTGCAAGGTCTGGCTGCTCCATGTCGGTCAGGCAAATTGGCAATAGATACTGTACCCGGCCCTGATAGCCCTGCGGTACAACACTGCTTGGTTCCACCACCGCTTTCCGCCGTGCTAGTTCCACAGCCGTTTCCAATAAAAGAGGCAAGTTTCTTGCGTCTCGTATTGCGGCGGGTAGGCGCTCAATGTTTTCAGGATCACCTAAAATGTGCTCCACATTAACCCGAATCGGCCACTCAGGGTTGTAGTTGACGCCGCATTGCGTCATATGATATGTAGGTTTCAAAGGGAGAGGCTCTATATATTTCAGCCATGGCGATGTTTCGTCGGCAAAGCATCGGAAGTACCAATCAAGCAAGGTTTCCCGCTTTTTATTGCGGTCAAAGCAAGCGTAAATGGGTTTATATCGCGGGGTATATAGGCCGGTATGGAAACAAGCGGCCTCGTTTCGCACATAGAAATACGCATCCCTTTTATATGGGTCTGGTTCGTTGTTGAAATCTATAACTTGTTTACGAAAGACTGTGTGAATATATCGCTCTAAAATCGGGGTATCTGGATTCTTGGTTAAGTACATCGGATTCCGAAAACACCACGGCTCCGGCAATGCCAGCTTTGCCAGTTCGTCAAGTTGGCTGTACCAACCGGGAACATAGGCGAAGGAGAACAGATCGGATAGTAGCATCATAATTTTTCCCTCCATTTCTTTATTGCCTCAATCAGCTTACATTGAAGCCGCGCTTTCATGTCCTCGTCCCGCCCCTTAAAGATATTGCCGTTTTCGTCAAAGGAATCATAGGTCACCAAAGCGTTGATATAGGTATCATAATATTTAAGAATAGTATTCAGCGCCTCTGGGTCGCCGTCTACTGCTTTACAAATCAGATCATAGTTTAATTTGTGTATCTGTTCCTTGTTGCTCATAAAAGTTGCGAATTGTTTGAAATGCACGCTGTCGTAGATTGTACACCGTGCGCGGTGTCACCTCCATGTATCTTGAAATCTTTTCGTCCGTCCATTGATGCCAAAAACCAAGGACAAGAACCAATTGCTGCCGTTTCGGCAAAGATAGCATTACTTTGCATAACGAATTTCTATATACTTCGCAGGAAAACCCGTCCACATAAAAAACCAATTGTTCCGACGGGTAAGTATCCTCGTAGCTGATTAAATCGAATATATATTGCATGGGCTCGTCCATTGCCAGTTCACGCTTACTGCGGCGTATCAAAGCACGCTTTATATCCCGGCTTTCGTTGCGCAGTACGGTTTTGCAATAGCTGTCAAACATGGCACAGAGCCGTTCCGCTTTATTTGAGGGAGCCGCCATAATTGGTTCCCTCCTTTATGCGGTTGTAAGTAAGATGGGGGTCTTTTTTGCCTCCTCACTTAACAAGAACGTTTCTGAGAATCCAAACCGGAAAGGGAGGAAAAAATTTTTTCCTCCCTTTCCAATCTTCGCATCTTACACGTCCAGTTTATTAAACATATGACGCGTTTTATCTAATTTAAGATTAGGGCGACGTGTTTGATAAACTGGACTGCTGGTGCTTGCTTGATACCCCTTTAATTCTGTTAGGCAGACCCCAAGACCATTGGTACAGAAAGTAATTTCTTCTCTGTATTCTTGAATATAACGCGCTGGTATTTCGCCAGAAAGGACTACTTCACCGCCTTTTACATTAGCTGAATTAATGGTGGCATCATATTTTTTCATATCGTTATATGCACGAGAGATATATTCTTGTGGAGCATAAACCGTAAACGATAGATAAGGTTCCAATAATTCAGTTCCAGATTTACGCAAGGCTTGTTCCAAAACAATAGGAGCTAGGGAGCGAAAATCTGCAGGAGTACTAACAGGGCTGTAATATAGGCCATATTCAAAGCAAATTTTGCAGTCTGTTATCTCCCAACCATATAAACCTTGCTCGCAGCCGTAACGAATTCCATCTGCAACTGCATTTTGAAATGATTGATTTAGGTATCCCACAGAAACACGACTCTCATAACGTATACCTGATCCAAGGGGTAGTGGCTCAATAGACAAACCAATTGATGCCCAAAAAGGATTCGGAGGTACTTCTATATGGATCGTATAGTCAGCCCTTGCCGATGGCCTTTCCATATAGATAACGGTGGGATTATCCAGTTGTACGCTTATGTTATACTTTTCCATCAGTAAAGCGCATATAATTTCCATCTGCACTTTTCCCAAAAAGGAAAGTGTAATTTCATGAGTAATTGAATCTACCTCATAATGCAGGAGTGGGTCAGTATCCGCTATCTCTGTTAAAGCTTCCAGAAGTAATTCGCGCTCTATCCCTTTAACTGGATGAATATTAGCCCGCATCATAGGTAAGGGAGTATCCCTCCACATTTTACGGGGCATCAGTTTAGCATTACCAATTACGTCATTTAGTTTTAATGACGTTCCGGGTAAAATAAGAATTTCTCCAGAACTGGCAACATCCACACGACGTATCTCGCCATTTGAAGGAACTCTTATCTCATTGATTTTTATTTTTTCCTCACCATCTGCTACCATGACCATGTCTTTCGTACGCAGAGTTCCGCCATATAGCCTCAGGTATACCACGCGATATCCTTTTTCCAAGTATTCTACCTTGAAAACATTTCCGCATAATTCGGCGCCATTGCTGTCAGTTGTCGAATCTACATTAGCCGAAATCGCATCTAACAGAGGTTTAACCCCGATGTTTTTCTTTGCACTTCCATGATAGATAGGGAATAAGGTGCAATCCTGAAACCTTTGCTTTTCTACCCATTTAAGTGCTTCAATATCCAGTTGCTCACCCAATGTAAATTTTTCAAGCAACTCGTCATTCCCAGCAATTACAACATCCCATTGTTCCAAATCCATTTGATCTGTTATGCTTAGGTTAGGAAGCAACTCAACGTCTTGTTTTATAAGAATTTCAGGCGAAAGTTTATCCTTAATATCCCGATAAACATTCTGTAAATCAACCCCATCTTGGTCTATTTTGTTGATAAAAAGAAGTGTGGGGATTTTCATACTTTGTAGGGCGTGAAAAAGGATTCGCGTCTGAGCCTGCACACCATCTTTCGCGGAGATTACTAATACTGCACCATCCAATACAGATAATGAGCGATGTACTTCAGCTAGAAAATCCATGTGGCCGGGAGTATCAACAATGTTAATTTTAATATCTCCCCACTGAAAAGAAGTAACGGAGGCTTGGATAGTAATTCCACGTTGTTTTTCCAAAAGCATAGAATCTGTTCTTGTTGTTCCTTTATCTACACTTCCTAATTCTTTTATAGCACCACTCGTATATAATAAACTTTCTGTTAAAGTTGTTTTCCCCGCGTCTACATGCGCCAAGATACCAATGTTAATTGTTCTCATATAATATTCTTCCCTTCTATTCCAAGGCCCAAAAGGGCGCAAAAATCCCCTGGCGATAAATACTTTTATCACCAGGGGATAGTGAATGAAAGAATTGACGTATGGATAATGAATAATAAGATAGCAACTTACTATCTTACTATGTTCCACGCCAAATCATATGATAAAAGTATTCTTAAATTGGGTACAAAAATCCAACCCTAATGAAAATTAGGGGTTTCACTTTGTTCCCACTATCAAATTGACAGTTAATTAAGAATACCTTGCCGCATGTTTTATAATTACTCCTTATATGGTTTTACTGATTGTACCATATGAAGAGAGGACTTTGCAAGTGTAGAATACCGGTTTCCACTAAATTCAAAAAGTTGAGACCAAGCACAGAAAGTCTCTTTGTAAAAAGGCTTGCTTTCCACCCGTGAATGTATAAGCTGTGAGCCACAGGCAGAAAGCCTAATACAATTTGAAAGGCGGAAAGAAAAATGAAGGCAGGAAAAATCACAGCAAAATTGAGGGACGCGGTACCGGTTTGTTTTATAGTAGAGGGCAAGGAAGTCAAGCGGTACAAGAATATTGAACTTCCCGACGAGCTCAAAGAATTGGAAATAAAAGACTTTACGTTTCATGTACCCCAAGATGAAAAAATCGTATTCCATCTTATCTTTGACAATGGGGTATTGCCGGAGATATTCCCAGCGGAAAGGCCGAAAAAGACCCGAGCAGCCAAGGCGGCGGTGCAGGCGGCACCGAAACCCGAACTGGCAACCAAGCCCGTAATCGGGGAGGTTAAATCCACGGCCCCGGTAGCGGCTCCAAAGACCGGAACGACGCCGGTATCCAAACCGACAGCGTTACCGGCAAAACCCGAGGTAAAAGCCGCTGATCCGGCGACCAAGCCCATACCGGAAAAGGCCGCCGCGAAAGAGGCCAAACCAGAGACGGCAAAGGCCCCGCTGGCCAAAGATACCAAGCCCGCTGCGCCCGCCAAGGCCGAAACGGAGAAACTCAACACAAAGGCAAGCGCGCCCGAGGGTAGCAAGCCAGCACCCACCACCGCTACGGCCACGCCCGCGAAGGATACCAAGCCCGGCACGCCCGGAAAAGAGAGCACAAAATAATAATGCAACGCGCTACTGGCCTCGCTTCGGCGGGGCTTTGTCGGTAATGCTTACCATAAAAGATAACGCCGGAGCAGCATCTCGGCGTTATCTTTCTTCGCTTTGCGGACAACGTAGGTAATCAATTCATCTGGCGTCGGTATGTCCCCCTTACAGGGTATCTTGGCCCATTGACCCTTCACTTTGGGGTCGGGATTATTAACTCCCGCCCGTATAGCAATCTCCATTTCGCGGCGGACTTCCTCCACCGTGGTATGGTTCCGTGCTACTATTTCTTCAAAGATGTGCGTGTACTCTTTTTCCTTATTCATGATGATAACCTCTTTCTTTATCGAATTTACACGCGGATAGCGCGCTTTTATCAGTGTAGCCTTGTAGCGTCATAAGCAATTGATGGACGCAAAAGGATGGTCGGAGTACAAACTTGCAAAAGAAGCAGATTTGCCGCAATCCACAATTTCGCATCTATCCAAAAGAAATAACGCTCCGACATATCCTACAATCGAGGCAATATGCCGGGCGTTTGGCATTACGAAAGCACAGTTTTTTGCCGAGGAAGGCGAGTCCGTGGTTCTTACACCTGAGCAGTGGGTGTTCCTATTGGAATTTGGAACGCTTACAGAGGAACAACGCCAGATTGTATTAGCCACAATGAAGCATTTCAACGAATAGGCGCACAAAAAGGCCCGCAGGTTTCAGAATAAAACCTGCGGGCCTTTTTTATGTATGTATTGATAGCCGCAAAAGTGATTATGGATGGGGCTCCGCTTATTTAGAGCGCCTCGTATTTATGTAGCTAAATACCTTCTTTGTACACCATACCCCGTGTCAAGACTTCTTTTTAATAGCGTTGAGGTAGGATGCCATTGCGTCTTTGAGAGTTTTGCCGCTGGTAGAAAACCGTACATTCACATCGATTTCTCCGCACTTGAAGGCATAGGGATTTTTAATCTGTCGGATATAATCTTCCATGCGCTGCACAATAAGCAAATCCAGGTCAATCTTTACATCCGAAATGTCTACTCGTTCTTCATATGGCACTTCTGCCGCTTGCAGTTGCAACAATTCCTCTTTTGTCATAAGTAACCACCTCGTTCCTGTATGTAGAACACAATATCATAATTTATATGGGGAATCCAGAGGGGGGTGCATTTTAACGCATAGAGTGTCTTGTGCGGATGGGGGATTTGAATATCGCATGAGGGGGGTGCAGAATTTCGGCTTGCCGGGGGTAGAAATTGAGAGGCAGCCCCGTTTCAGGATGGCCGGGTAATGCCACGAGGCTTTCATGTAAAAAGAGTAAAGCCCGGAATGCCCATATTTACAGGTTTTCCGGGCCATAGATGCAATAAAAGCCACCCATGATAGGTGACTTTCATTGTATCAAAGTTTGTCCTTTGATATGGTGCGGCAGATGGGACTTGAACCCATACGCTCGTCGCACACGCCCCTCAAACGTGCCTGTCTGCCGATTCCAGCACTGCCGCATTAAGATGGGGGCGTTTTGACGACAGTTCACATTATAACTTCCGGCGGCGCATCTTGTCAACTACAATTTGTGCCGGCCGCCCGGTTGGGCCTTTGTTTGGCTGCCAAAGCGCATAACCTGTCAACCGCGCGATACAGCCCCGCAAAAAGGCCGCGAAGCGGGATTTATGCCGGGGAATCGGCTTCCTTTTAACGGTAAACGCCTTGATCCGTGCAACAAAAAGCGACATTCCTCCGTGTTATCCATAGAAGAGGAACACAATAGAGTATTTATGCCTTGAAAACATTGGAGCAAAGTACTACAATATGCCCACATGGGATGTGAAACGGAGGGTAACCTTTGAAACGAATTGCAACGAGGACCTTGGCGGTCATCTTGATCATCGCCATCGTGCTGCTGGCGATCGCCGCGGGCGCCATCGCCGTCATGCTCGGCAGGGTGAAGCGCGTCTCGCTGGAGGAAGCGGCGGAAATCGCCCAAAAAGAGCAGGAACAGCGGGAGCAGGATATTGAAAGCGGCCTCATCGGCGAAGAGGATGAGGATCAGGATATCGAGAACGAGGTTACCCTAATTGACGAAATCGAGCAGTCCAAACTGACGAATGAGGAACTGCGGGCCATCGAGGAGACCCAAAAGCGCGAGGGCGCGGTCAACATTTTGCTGATCGGCGTGGACCGCAGGGGCAGCTCCGGCTACAGCCGGTCGGATACCTTGCTGATCGCCACGCTGGACAAAAAGAACAGCAGGCTCAAGCTGACGAGCCTGATGCGCGACATGTACGTCCCCATTTCCGGCAGCGGCGAAAACCGCATCAATTCCGCCTGCGCAAAGGGCGGGCCTGGCCTCTTGATGCAGACGATCAACGACAATTTTTCGATGGATCTTTCCACCTATGTTCTGGTGGATTTTGACATGTTCGACAAGATCGTCGACAAGCTGGGCGGTGTGACCATCGAGATGTCCGAAGGCGAAGTCAGCGAGGCCAACGACTGCATCGCCGGGCTCAACCTTCAGCAGGGCCGGGAACGCACCAAAGGCCTGATCACCAAAAGGAGCGGCAAGATCAAGCTGACCGGCCAGCAGGCCCTGGGGTATTGCAGGATCCGCCACTTCGGGAACGGGGATTACGCCAGAACGTCCAGACAGTTCAAGGTGCTGCGCGCGATCTATGAAAAATTCATGCAGGTGGACGCGGGGAAGAAGCTTTCGGTGCTTTACGACGTGCTTCCCTATGTTGAAACAAACATGGCGGACGACCAGATCATCGGGCTTGTGACCACGGTGATTTCCATGAATATCAACGCCGACGCGCTGATGCATTACCGGCTGCCGGTGGAAGGGACCTTTAAATCCACAAACATCAGGGGTATGCAGGTGCTGCTGCCGGATATTCCCGCAAACACCCTGGCTTTGCACAGGTTTATTTACGAAGCGACCGAGGCGGAAGTCCTTCCCGGCTCGGACACGGGCAGGGGGACGTATCATCCCAAGGCCTATTATGATGAAAACGGCAACCTGATCGACCCGAACGCGCCGCCGACCCCGACGCCGGCCGAATTTCCGCTGCCGGAAGGATCGCCGCCGGCCGAATCTCCGCTGCCGGAGGAATCGCCGGCCCCCACGGCGACTGTTGAGATTCCGGAAGGCGGGGAAGAAACCGTTCCCGATCTTCCGGAAGAAACCCCGCCCCCGGATGACGAGGAGGATATCGGGGAAGTCGTGATCGTCCCCTGACCGGAGAGCCAAAGCCTTTGGCGAACGATGCGAAATTAATCTTTGCGATATCTCCCCCGAACGCTTGCGCTTTTTCCCCCGGTGTGTTACGATAATTTTCGGTAAATTCCGCTGCCCTTTAATCCGGTACCGTGATGCCGGAAAGGCCGTGCGTCTTGAACCTGCACATTTCGCGGGTCCTATTATGCTGGTTAAGCCTTCCGCATGCACGGCGGAAGGCTTTTTTGATAAGGCCGGCGGCGGGAAAGGAGCGCGCATGGGAGAGAAGAAAATCATCATGGACGGCCGCGGCATGGACCGGGCGCTTCTCCGCATTGCCCATGAAATCATCGAGCGCAATCAGGGCGTTTCAGAAATCGCGCTGATCGGGATCCACAGCAGGGGCGTTCCCCTTGCCAAAAGGCTCGCGGCCCATATCGCCGCGATCGAAGGCATCGATGTTCCCGTGGGCACGCTGGACACAACTTCATACAGAGACGATTTGTCCGAGCAATCCGCCGCCACAAAGGCCGGAAGATCGGACATTCCTTTTACTGTCAGGGGAAAAACCATCGTGATGGTGGACGACGTGGTCCACACCGGGCGTACCGCAAGGGCGGCGATGGACGCGATCATCGACCTTGGGCGGCCGGCAAGGCTCCAGTTCGCCGCGCTGATCGACCGGGGCCACAGGGAGCTCCCCATCAGGCCGGATTACGTGGGCAAAAACCTGCCCACCTCCCACGAAGAACTGGTCGCCGTGCGCGTCGCCGAGATAGACGGCGTGGAGTGCGTGGCGATCCTGGATAAAGGTTCAAAGGAATAACAGGAGGGAACATGCCCATCACTACAAAAGACATGCTGGGCCTGCGCGGAGCGGACGCGGGGCTGATCGCCGGGATTCTGGACGCGGCGGCCGAAATGAAGCGGATCATGCGTTCAACAGAAAGAAAATGCGCCCTGCTTTCGGGGAAGTCCGTCGTCACTTTGTTTTATGAAAACAGCACGCGGACCAGAACCTCCTTCGAAACCGCGGCGAAACTGCTGTCCGCGATGACGACAAGCATCTCCGTCTCCAACTCCAGCGTGCAGAAGGGCGAATCGCTGATCGACACCGGCCACACGCTGGAACGGATCGGCGCGGATTTTATGATCATCCGCCACCCGATGAGCGGCGCGGCCAAGCTGCTGGCGCAAAACGTGAAAGCCAGCGTGATCAACGCGGGTGACGGCACCAACGAGCACCCAACCCAGGCGTTGTTGGACATGTTCACCATGCAAGAACGCCTCGGCGAACTCAAGGGGCTGAACGTCGCCATCGTGGGGGACGTGCTGCACAGCCGCGTCGCAAGGTCGAACCTTTGGGGGCTGACCGCCATGGGCGCGAAGGTGACCTTCGCGGGGCCGGGAACCCTGCTTCCGGCCGAATTTGAACAGGCTGGCGCAAGGGTGACGACAGACGTCAAAGCCGCCGTGAAGGACGCGGACGTGGTGATGGCCCTGCGCATCCAAAAGGAAAGGCAGCAGGCCGGGCTGATCCCTTCCGTCCGGGAATACGCAAAGTTTTACGGCATCAACGACGGCGTGCTGGCCCACGCAAAGCCCGGCGCGCTGGTCATGCACCCCGGCCCCATCAACCGCGGAGTGGAGATTACCGGCCGCGTGGCGGACAGTTCGGTTTCCGTGATCGACGATCAGGTGGAAAACGGCGTCGCCGTGCGCATGGCTCTGCTGCATCTGCTCTCAGAAAGGAACGCCCAATGACGATACGCATCAAAAACGGCCTGCTAATTAACCCGAGGGGCCTTTCCGGCGAATACGACGTCCTGATCAAAGACAGCAAGGTGGAAGCCATCGCCCCACGCGGTGAGATTTTCGCCGCGGACGAAATCATCGACGCCGCGGGCCTGTGGGTCATGCCAGGCTTTGTGGATCTGCACTGCCACCTGCGCGAGCCGGGGCAGGAATACAAAGAGGACATCGCTTCGGGGACCCTTTCGGCCGCCTTCGGCGGATTCACCGCCGTGGCCTGCATGCCGAACACCGCCCCGGTGAACGACAACGAGATGGTCACTCGCTTCATCCTGGAAAAAGCGAAAGAAGCCGCCGCCCGGGTTTACCCCATCGCGGCGATCACCAAGGGGCTTAAGGGCGAGGAACTGACGGAGTTCGGCATCCTGCTGGAAAACGGCGCCGTGGCCTTTTCGGACGACGGCCGACCGGTGGAGGACGCAAACCGGATGCGCCTCGCCCTGCAATACGCCAAGGGTTTCGGCGCGCTGCTGATCTCCCACTGCGAGGATCTTTCCATCGCCGGAGAAGGCGTGATGAACGAGGGCGAAACCTCCGCGCTGTACGGTTTAAAGGGCATCTCCCGCGCGGCGGAGGAAGTCATGCTCTCCCGGGAGCTGCTGCTCGCCGAAGCGTATGACACCAAGGTCCACATCGCCCATATCTCCACCAAAGGCGGGGTGGAAATGCTGCGCCAGGCAAAGCTGCGGGGCGTGCGCGCCACCGGCGAAACCTGCCCGCATTACTTCTCGGCGACGGACGCGCTCTGCAAAGAGTACGACGCCAACGCGAAGATGAATCCCCCCTTAAGAACGGCGGAAGACGTGGAAGCCATCAAGCGCGGCCTTGCGGACGGCACGATCGACGCCATCGCGACGGACCACGCCCCCCATTCCCGGGACGAAAAGCGCGTGGAATTCCAGAGCGCCCCGAACGGGATCATCGGCTTTGAAACCACCTTTTCCCTGGCTGTGACCAACCTGATCGAAACGGGCATACTCTCCCCAAAACAGCTGGTGGAGCGCCTGTCCTGCCGCCCGGCGGAAATCCTGGGTGCCATCGGCGGGTTGATCGCCGAAGGCCTGCCTGCGGATGTAACCATCGCCGATCCGAAGGCGGAAATCGTATATACGGAGGAAAACCTGCACTCAAGGAGCGCGAATTCCCCCTTCCTGAACAAACCATACAGGGGCAAGGTCGTGTGCACGATCATGGACGGCGCCGTAAGGGCCAGGAGGTAAGCTTGAACATTATGGATAGGATGGCTGAAGCCATCGTTCAAAAGCAGAACCCCTCGGCGCTGGGGCTGGACACGCGGGTGGAATACCTTCCGGAAGGCTTCTTCAAGCCCGGCGCGGACTTTCAAAAAAGCGCCGGCGGGGCGATCTTCGATTTCAACCGCGCCCTGATCGACGCCGTAGCGGACATTGTTCCGGCGGTCAAGGTCCAGGTCGCGTTTTACGAAATGTACGGCGTGGAGGGGATGACCGCCTTCAAGCGCACCCTGGAATACGCAAAGCAGGCGGGGCTGATCGTCATCGCGGACGTCAAGCGCGGGGATATCGGCTCCACCGCCGAAGCTTACGCCCACGCCTTCCTTTCCGGCACGCCGGCGGGGGAGGAAACGCTGCCCGCGTTTGAATCGGATATCGTTACCGTCAACCCCTACCTGGGAACGGACGGCATCAAGCCCTTCGCGGATGCCTGCGCCCAACGCGGCAAGGGGATCTTCGTCCTCGTCAAGACCAGCAACCCCTCCGGCGGCGAATTTCAGGACCTGATCGCAAACGGCAGGCCGGTTTACGAGCACGTGGGCAGAATGACCGCCAAATGGGGCGAAGGACTGATCGGAAAAAGCGGCTATTCCGCCATCGGCGCGGTCGTCGGGGCGACCTACCCCGAACAGGGCGAAGCGCTGCGCGCGCTGCTGCCCAACACCTTCTTCCTGATCCCCGGATACGGCGCCCAGGGCGGAACGGCCGGACAAATCGCGAAGAGCTTTGATGGAAAGGGCGGCGGCGCGGTCGTCAACGCGTCCCGCTCGATCATGTGCGCATACAAAAAGCAGCCCGGCGTGCCCTTTGCCGCGGCCGCCAGAAACGAAGCGCTGAGGATGAAAGAGGACCTGCTGGCAGCACTTGGCGGCAGGATCGGATAAATTTCAGATCACGAGGTAGCAAAATGCCCAAAAAACCCACGATAAAAAAGACGATGGTGATCGGCTCCGGCCCGATCGTGATCGGCCAGGCCGCGGAGTTCGACTATGCGGGGACCCAGGCCTGCCGCGCCCTTCGGGAAGAGGGGGTGGAGATCGTCCTCGTCAATTCCAACCCGGCGACGATCATGACGGACCCCGCCATGGCGGAGAGGGTGTATATCGAGCCCATGGATGCCGCGACCGTAAAGCGGATCATCGAGAAAGAGCGGCCGGACAGCCTGCTTCCCACCCTGGGCGGCCAGACCGGGCTGAACCTTGCCATGGAGCTTCACGAGGGCGGATACCTCGAAAGGATGGGCGTCGAGCTGATCGGCACTTCCGCCTCCGCCATCTTCAAGGCTGAGGATCGCGAGGCTTTTCGGGACACGATGAACAAAATCGGCGAACCGGTGGTGGACAATGTGATCGTCCATACCGAGGAGGACGCCGTCGCCTTCGCCGAACGGATCGGCTACCCCGTGATCGTCCGCCCGGCGTACACCCTGGGCGGCACCGGCGGCGGCATGGCGGGCGACGAAGCGGAGCTGCGGGAAGTCTGCCACGGCGGGCTGAAAAGCAGCCGGGTACACCAGTGCCTGATCGAGCGGTCCATCGCCGGGTGGAAGGAGATCGAGTTCGAAGTAATAAGGGACTCGGCGGACAACGCCCTTTCCATCTGCAACATGGAAAACATCGACCCCGTGGGCATCCACACCGGGGATTCCATCGTCGTCGCCCCCTGCAAGAGCCTGACCGACGCGCAGCTTGCCATGCTTAGGGATTCGGCCATCAAGATCATCCGGGAGCTGGGCATCGAGGGGGGCTGCAACGTCCAGTTCGCCCTGAAGCCGGATTCCATGGAATATTACCTGATCGAGGTCAACCCCAGGCTTTCCCGCTCCTCCGCCCTGGCCTCCAAGGCGACGAGCTACCCCATCGCCCGGGTGGCCACCAAAATTGCCCTGGGCTACCGGCTGGACGAGATCCTCCTTGGCCGGAACAAGGCCCACGCGCTTTTTGAGCCCCAGGTGGAGTACACGGTGCTGAAAATGCCCCGCTGGCCGTTTGACAAGTTCACGGCGGCGGACAAGCACATCGGCACCAAAATGAAGGCCACGGGGGAGGTCATGTCCATCGGCGAAACCTTCGAGGCCGCCTTCCTCAAGGCGCTGCGCTCGCTGGAGCTGAACGCCTATTCCCTGCGCTCACCGCGCCTGATGGCCCTTTCGGATGAAGAAGTGGCGAGGATGCTCCGCTACCAGGGGGACGAGCGGATCTTCTTCGTCTTTGAATCAATCAGGCGGGGCGTGCCGCTGCCGGAAATTTACGAAGCCACGAAAATCGACTGGTGGTTCCTCGAACGCATGAAGGTTATGTGCGGAATGGAAGCCGAAATCGAAAAAGCGGGCGCAAACGGTCTGACCAAAGAGCTGCTGCTCAAAGCGAAGATCCACGGCGTTTCGGACGTTGCCATCGCGACCCTGACGGGGATCACCGAGGCGGAGGTCCGCTTAAGGCGAAAAGCGCTGGGCGTGACCCCGAACTTCAAAGTGGTGGACACCTGCCCCCATTCCCGCGGCGGGCTGGGGGATTACCTGTATTCGGTTTACGGCCAGGAAGGCGAAAAGCCCCAAAGGCGGGGGGACACGGCGGTGGTCCTTGGCTCCGGACCGATCCGCATCGGCCAGGGCGTAGAGTTCGACTACTGCTGCGTGCACTGCGCCTGGGCGCTGAAAAAGCAGGGCTGCCACACGATCATGATCAACAACAACCCGGAAACCGTCTCCACGGATTACGATACGGCGGACACCCTGTATTTCGAGCCGCTGACGCCGGAAGAGGTTTATAACATCCTCGAGCGGGAGCAGCCGAAGGGCGTCGTCGTCCAATTCGGCGGGCAAACGGCGATCAAGCTCGCCAAGCCGGTGGTGGACGCGGGCTATCCGCTCCTTGGCACCGACCTTGCGGATATCGACGCCGCGGAGGACCGCGAGCGCTTCGACGCGCTGTTGGAGCAGGTCGGATTAAAGCGCCCGAAGGGTTTCACGGTGTTCACCAAAGCGGAAGCCCTGAAAGCTGCGGAGGAACTGGGCTATCCGGTGCTGGTGCGGCCGTCCTACGTCCTTGGGGGCCAGGGGATGACCCTTGCCTTCGGCGAGCAGGGCGTGGCCGAATTCATGGACATCATCGGCCGGGAAAAGCAGGAGCATCCCGTGCTGATCGACAAATACCTGATGGGCAAAGAGGTGGAGGTGGACGCCGTTTCGGACGGATACGACCTGCTGATCCCCGGCATCATGGAACATGTGGAGCGCGCGGGGGTCCATTCCGGGGACTCGATCTCCGTCTACCCCGCGAAGGATATTTCCGGCAAGGTGCGCAGCAAGCTGATCGAAGCGACGAAAAAGCTTTCGGACGCGCTGCACGTCAAGGGCCTGGTGAACATTCAGTATATCCTGCACGACGATGACGTTTATGTGATCGAGGTCAACCCCCGATCCTCCCGCACGGTGCCGTATATCAGCAAGGTCACCGGCATCCCCCTGCCCGAGGTCGCCACCCGCGCCATGCTGGGCGAGCGCATCGCCGGCATGGGCTTTGGCACCGGCCTTGCGCCGGACGCCGCCTGCACCGCCGTCAAGGTCCCGGTTTTTTCCCTGGATAAGCTGCCGGATGTGGAGATCACCCTCGGGCCGGAGATGAAATCCACAGGAGAGGTGCTCGGTCTGGGCCGCAGCCTGCCCGAAGCGCTGTACAAGGGCCTTTGCGCGGCCGGGCTTACCCTGCCGGATTCCGGCGCGGTGATCTTCTCCGTCGCCGACAACGACAAGAACGAGATGGTGGACCTCGCCATCGACCTCTCCGTCCTGGGGTACGACATTTACGCCACCAAGGGCACGGCAAACGTGCTGAACCGCAGCTTTGCCGGGGCTTCCGTCGTCGCCAAGGAGCCGGGGATCATGTCTGCCGAGCAGCTGATCGAGGAAGGCAGGGCCGTGCTGGTGGTCAACACCCCCACCCACGGCCGCGAACGCAGGCGCTTCGGCTTCCGGCTGCGCCGCCTGGCGACGGAGCGCAGCATTCCCTGCTTGACCAGCGCGGACACGGTGAAAGCGCTGGTCCAGGCGCTCAAATCGCGCAAGAGCATGATCGAGCCGGAACTCATCGCCCTTCAGGATGTTTGATTATGAAAGAAAGAACCTTTATCATCATCGAAAATACCCCCATAGCCAGGGAGACTTTCCGCCTGGACCTCGCCTGTCTGGATCCGGCGTTTTTTGAAGAAGTCCAGCCCGGCCAGTTCCTGCATATCCGGGTGCCGAACGCCGCTTTCAGCCTTCGGCGGCCCATCAGCGTGTGCGACGTTTGCGACGGCGTGGTGAAAATCGCCTGCGCGGTCAAAGGCGAAGGAACCAAAGCCCTCGCCGCCGCGAAGCCGGGGACGGAGCTGACCGCCACCGGGCCGATCGGCCGGGGATTCCCGACCGACGGGGTGAAAAAAGCGCGGCTTTTAGGCGGCGGGATCGGCGTCGCGCCGCTTTTGTTCCTGGCGCGCAGGCTGCGGGAAGCCGGGGTAAAGGTGAGCGCATACCTTGGCTTTCGAAGCGCCGAATTCGCGATTCTTGCCGGGGATTTTGCCGAACTCGGGTGCGAAGTCAGCCTTTTTTCGGACGACGGAACGATCGGGCAAAAGGGCTTCGCCGTAAACGGGCTGATCGCCCGGGAGGACGGTTCCCCCGTTTTCGCCTGCGGCCCGAAACCGATGTTCAGGGCGCTGCAAACCGCGCTGCCGCCGCAAACGCCTGCCTGGGCCTCTCTTGAGGAGCGCATGGGCTGCGGGGTGGGGGCGTGTTTGGGCTGCACTGTTGGCATAAGGGAAGAAAGGGGCGTGCGCAACCGCCGCGTCTGCGTGGACGGGCCGGTGTTCCCCCTTTCGGAGGTGGTATTGTGAGCGTGGACATGTGTGTCAGCATCTGCGGGGTGGAATTCAAAAATCCGGTCATCGCCGCCTCCGGCACCTTTGGTTTCGGGATTGAATACGGCGCGTTCTTCGACGTTTCGCTGCTCGGAGGGATCTCCTCCAAAGGGCTGACCCCAAAGCGCAGGGAGGGGAACCCCTCCCCCAGGATCGCCGAAACCCCGGCGGGGATGCTCAACGCCGTCGGCCTTCAGAACCCGGGGATCGACGAATTCGTCGGCGAAATCCTGCCCAAGATGAAAAAGCTCGGCACCGTGATCATCGCGAACGTCGCGGGTTCGTCCGTCGAGGATTACGCCCTGATGACCGAAAAGCTGAGAAACACGGAAGCGGATATGGTGGAGCTGAACATCTCCTGCCCGAACGTGAAGGAAGGGGGCGTGGCCTTCGGCGTAGACCCCAAAATGGTCGAGCGGGTGACCAAAGCCGCGAAGAAGAACTGCGCCCAGCCGCTGATCGTCAAGCTGACGCCGAATGTATCGAACATTTCGGATAACGCCCGGGCGGCGGAAGCAGGCGGGGCGGACGCGATCTCCCTCATCAACACGCTGACCGGCATGGCCATCGACCCCGTAGCAAGAAGAAGGATCATCGCGAACAAAACCGGCGGCCTTTCCGGCCCCGCGGTCAAGCCCGTGGCCCTTAGGATGGTCTATGAGGTATCCAAAGCCGTGGGATTGCCGATTTTCGGCATGGGCGGGATCATGACCGGCAGGGACGCTGCGGAATTCATGCTGGCCGGGGCAGGCGCGGTCATGGTCGGCAGCGCGACGGTTTTTGACCCGATGGCACTGCCCAGGATCATCGGGGAGCTTCGGGATTTTTGCGCGGAAAACGGGATAGCCGCCGTGACGGAGCTTACGGGCGCGCTGGCGGACTGAAAGGAGACACAAATGACCAGGGACGAAATCCTAGCGATTTTCAAGGAAACCGGCGTGATGCTCGAAGGGCATTTTCAGCTGACGAGCGGCAAACACAGCGACCATTACATGCAGTGCGCCCGGCTTTTTCAATACCCGAGATATGCAAAGCTGATGTGCGGCGAGCTGGCGAACGCCTTTGCGGGCGAGCCTATCGATCTTGTGGCCGGCCCCGCGGTGGGCGGGATCATCATCGCCTATCAGACGGCGGAGCGCCTGGGCGTTAAGAACATCTTCGCCGAGCGCCAGGAAGGGAAGATGACCTTCCGGCGCGGTTTCGGGATCAAGCCGGGGGAAAACGTGCTGGTCTGCGAGGATGTGGTCACCACCGGCGGCAGCGTGCGCGAAGTCGTCGGGCTGATTCGCGAAGCCGGCGGGAATGTGGTGGGCGTCGGCGCGATTGTGGACAGAAGCAACGGCAAGGTGGATTTCGGCGTGCCGTTCAAGGCCGTGCTTTCGATGGAAGTGGTGAGCTGGGAAGAAGCGGACTGCCCCTTGTGCAAGGCCGGCTCAAAAGCGGTAAAACCGGGAAGCAGGCTGCTGAAATAATCGAAGGCGTAAAAAAACTCCCCCGCAATCCTGGGGGAGTTTTTGTTTTGCGGCATATGGTTTGAGCATTTGCTCAATATGAGATAGCCTGCCCGGATTCATCCAGGAAGAAGTACTCAAAACCGGATTCGTCCCCTTCAAGAGCATATATAAAAGGAAGCGAATCAATATCCACCAGCTCCAGCCTGCCGTCGGGGAACTTCAGGCTCAGCGTTTTGCTGCGCGGATTGTTGCTGACGAAAACATGGCCGCCGCCCCAAAGAAAACTGCACATATCGACGCCCCGGTCCCACATGGCGCCGACATGAATGAAGCGGTACCGACTTCCGTCCCTTACAAATTCGGCCGCATAGTAGCTGTGGGACTGGTGCTCGTTCCCCGTCATCACGCAGGCCAGCGCGGCGCTTTCGGTTTCGATCACCCCGATGAGCTGCGCGTCAAGTTCTTTGGGAACGCCCGCTTCTTTAACGGCGATTTGAAGCATCTCCGCTTCGCTGCCGGCCATTTCGGCGCACCCGGAAAAAGGCAAAGCCATGCAGGCTACCAGCAAAAAGGCGACAATCTTTTTCATATTGAACTCCCCGGCAAAGGCCGACCTATTTTCAATGCATCGTATCATAATTTTGCCGATTCAAAACGGATAAATCCGCTGCGGGGAATTCCGGGCGGCAAACGGAACCGGTTTTCCGTCCTGCAAGGCCCCGCGTACTGTTCTGGCCGGATGCCCGCGAAAAAAGGCGCAGCCTGCTGCGCCTTTAAACGGATGCCGGCCTTGCGAAAAAGCAAGGGGCATCGGCATCGCCCCGGCCGGAATGGCGCAGGGGTTATGGGTTCTGCAAAAAGTTCAGGAACGCGTCGACCTGTTCTTCCAAAAACGGCGCGCTCACGGTCAGGCTGAGGAGGCCGCCTTCGTTGAGCTGCTTCCTTCCATGGGGTATGGTCAGCCGCGGCGCGTTCATCACTTTCATATCCAGATAGCTGATCAGGGTTACCAGATGATCCTGCGCGATCGCGGTGCCGGACATGCCGATGCTGATGCCGCTCACGGCGGCGGGCTTTTTGGAAAGGATCGGCGGGGCGTCCTCGTCCTCCGTCGGCCGGGAAAGCCAATCGATGAGGTTTTTCAGCACGCCGGGGAAAAAATGGTTGTGCTCGGGGGTAAAGAACCAGACGCCGTCCGCGGATTTGACGGCCTCTCGCACGCGCGTTACGGATTCCGGCGCGGGGAATTCAATGTCCTCGTTCATAAACGGAACGTCGGAATAATCGAGCAATTCAAAATCGGCCCGATTGCCGATCAGATTCTTTGCCGCCATCGCAAGCTGGCGGTTGTAGGACCATTTTTTTAACGATCCGACGATTGCGATTATTTTGGGTTTGCTCATGTTTTTTAACTCAATTCTTTCAGTATTTTTTTACTTTCGCAGTATCGCGGTTCTGCATGACCGCGATTTGGCCATTCGGCGGAAAAATCCAGAAAATTATCCCACCTTAGGCTCAGTATAGCAAAATCGGAAAAAATAATCCAACAGAAAAGCGCGATCCGTGCGGAATGGATTATGAAAAGTTCTGACTAAATAAAAGCATGCATATTTTCGGCAGCTCCCGCGCGGCGAAATTGCCTCGAAACCCATAAAAAACAGAGCAATCAAAAGACTGCTCCGGCGATGATCCGGCAAATCGTTATTGCTTCGCGATCGGATGCCTTATGATGGTTTTGAGCTTCTCGGGCGCGGTTTTCCGGGGATCGCCCAGATAGATTTCATGGTGTTTTCTCGTTTCGGAGAAATCGTTTTTATACCCGTTCTGAATGACGAAATCCCCCATGACCCGGATGGTCGCGGGCTCGTCATCATAGGGCCCAATATGCATGATTTGCACGCACAAGCCCTCCGTGAATCCGGCAAGACGGGTTGCCGTGAGGTCAAGCTGCGGCTTCTTTTTGCTAAGCGCGTTTTTTGCGCTTTCAAAAACCTCTGCGGTCACAAATTCGGGCTGCCGGATCATGGAAGTCCAACAGAATCTGCCCTTGTCCGATATAGCGCCGCCATGAAAAAGCGTGCCGTCTTCAAACCACCAAAGCCCCTCCAGCGGAGGCACAACGTATTCAAAATAACCATCCGGCGGGTTGCCGCCCATCTTGCTCATCTTAATGCCGTAGGACAGGGCATACAATGCTTCTATTGCGTTTTTGTAGGCCGCGGAAGTATTGGGATCGCCTTTTCCGTCCGCCATAATAAAAACCATTTCGGGCACATCTATGACGGAGGGTTTGGTCTTGGGTGCATAGAGATCCTTATGGGCTTTTTTATAATCGAAAACATCCGGCATCATAACGCCCCCATTCGATTCGTATTTCCTGTTACGGGCAAATAAACCCAGCTTCGCAAAGGAATTCTACATATTCGCTGTTCAATTGGAAGAATTACATGTTTTATTCAAGGTTATTATGGAAGCGCAAAAGCGGCCGGATCTCACGGAAGGCATTTCTCTCCTAAGTTTTTCAGTATCTCATTGTAGCGCATTGTGGCCAAAGCGCTGGGCAGACCCTTTTTGCAAAACGAAAGCCTGGCCAGCTTGGGAACGACGCGCTCCACCACAATTTGGCCGTCGATCAATTTGGATTCCAGTGCCTTAAAAGCCTCGTGGAACCGCGGGTCGCTTTTTGCCCTGTCATAGAACGATAGAACATAGACGTACATAAAAAGGTTATAGCCCCGAAAGGGGTATTCAACCTGCATGAACAATGTTCCGATTCCATAGTGGCACGGGCCGATCGGCTTTCGAATCGTCCAGTGTTCCAGCAAAAAATCCACAGCATGGTCGAGCGCCTGCTTTTTGTTGGGGCAGTCGCAAAAGCGGAAAGCGTCAAGGGCCGTAAGGGTGGGGTGGGGGTTGGAATGCTCTGTTTCCGGCCCCCGGCCAAAACTGAATTTGTTGCAGCGCCAGCCGCCGTCGGCACGCTGAATCTCCAAAAGATGCCGGAACGTTCTTTGCAGCCTGCTGTCGGCGGCGTACCCCATGCGGCCAAGCACATTGGCGGCATTGGCGGTGTGGCACGGATAAATGGCGCCCCGGGGATAAAGCCTGAAGCGCCCGTCTTCCTGCCAGGCGCCAAAGATCAGTTCAGCCGCTTCTTTCATAAAAGGTTCGGCGGGTTCCACGCCCAGCTCCAGCAGATAAAGCACGCTTTCCAAAGCCGAGAAAGGCGCTCCTTTGATCAGGCGTTTATCCGGCGTGGTCCACAGGTCGGCCCCGTTATCATGCCGATGCGACAATATCGCCTCAACGTCTGATAAATACCGGTTCTCCACAGCCATTTCGTTCACTCCCTTCGCAACCGCTGTTATCATACCATAAACAGTGACGGAGGAAAATAAAAACAGGCCGGCATTTGCCGGCCTGTTTTTGTTTTTGCGCAATGGAGCGGGTGATGGGAATCGAACCCACGCAGCCAGCTTGGAAGGCTGGAGCTCTACCATTGAGCCACACCCGCAAGGTTGCCCGGGGAAGGGGAAAGGGGGGGATTGGTGCGGACGAAGAGATTTGAACTCTTACGCTGTTAAGCACCGGAACCTAAATCCGGCGCGTCTGCCAATTCCGCCACGCCCGCACGAACAACGCCGAAAAAAAGTCAAGGCCGGCGCGGCGACCAGGGAAAGGGCTGGTGACTCATCGGAGGCTCGAACTCCGGACCCCTTGATTAAAAGTCAAGTGCTCTACCGACTGAGCTAATGAGTCATGAGTATGGCTGGGGTGGCAGGATTCGGACCTGCGCATGCGGGAGTCAAAGCCCCGTGCCTTACCGCTTGGCTACACCCCACCGTTGTTGCGCGTTTGCTGAGGGTTGCCGCCACGCGATTCTCAAACGAAAAACGCCTGACGGCCTGCGCGGCGGGGGAACTCCTTTCCCGCAAAGGCGGGATTGCGTTTTTTTGAAAAATGGGGTGGATAGTGGGATTTGAACCCACGGCCTCCAGAGCCACAATCTGGCGCGCTAACCAACTGCGCTATACCCACCATACACATTGCAAAAAAGTGTGGCGCGCCTGCAGGGATTCGAACCCGGGACCTACGGCTTAGAAGGCCGTTGCTCTATCCTGCTGAGCTACAGGCGCCCGTCCTTCGCTCACCACTGCCAACGCCTAAAAAGTATAGCATCGAAATGTGGCCGTGTCAACAGAAAGTGAACATCGAATGAACGTAAAAATTTATTTGTAAACATACTCGATTTTTGGGGAAACCGCGCCGTTTTTGATCTCCAGCAGGGCAAATGTGGGGGCGAAATTCCCCCTGGGATAGGCCACCGAACCGGGATTGAGCAGGATCACGCCGCCGATATTGTCCAAAAGCGGCCGGTGGGTATGGCCGAAAAGGGCGATTGCGGCGCCCTGCTCCCTTGCCTTGCGATACAGCCTGTCCAGCGAATAGGAGACGCCGTATTTGTGCCCGTGGGTGCAGTAAACCGAAACCCCGCCGAGGGAGAGCGTGGCGTCGTCCGGCGCGTCGGAGCCGAAATCGTTGTTCCCCCGGACGACGCAGGCGGGGATCCCCTCGTCGATCAGCACCGCCGCGTCCCAGGAATAATCGCCCAGAAAACAGGCCGCGTCCAGCGGCCCGGCTTTCTTCAATGCGTCCTTGAGAGCGCGCCTGTCCCCGTGGGAATCGGAAAAAACGCCGACGCGCATGGTGCCGATCATCCCGCTTCCTCTTCAAGGGCGAGCCGAAGAAGCGCAAGGGCCCTGCCCCGGTGGCTGATCGCGTTTTTCTCCTCGTCGGAAAGCTCGGAAAAAGTCTTCCCAAGCCCGGGAACAAAGAAAAGGGGATCGTAGCCAAAACCGTTGCTTCCTAAAAGGGATCGGGCGATAACGCCTTCGCACTCGCCCCGCAGGACCAGCGGTTCCCTGCCGGGGCGGATCAGGGAAATCACGCTCACGAATTTTGCGCCCCGCCTGCCGTCCGGCACGTCCTTCATTTCAAAAAGCAGCTTTTTGTTGTTCGCCGCGTCGTCGTGCCCGCCCGCGTACCGTGCGGAATACACGCCGGGGGCTCCGAAAAGAGCGTCTACGGAAAGGCCGGAATCGTCGGCCAGCACGGCGTACGCTCCGCCCAGGGCGTCGAAAACCTCCCGCGCTTTTTTGAGGGAGTTTTCCTCAAACGTTTCCCCATCCTCGACGACGTCCAGCGCAAGGCCGGCGCCGCCCATGGAAACAACGTCCGAAAACCAGGGGGAAAGGATCTGCTTGATCTCTTTGACTTTGTGCATGTTGTTCGAAGCGATGACAAGTTTCAAATCGGGCGTTCCTTTCGTTCAGCCAATGGATGCGTGAAAGCTGATGTGGTAAAGGGGCTTGTGCCCTCTGGTGGTAATGTACACGATCCAGCCGAAGATGTCATCCATCAGCATCAAATTTTTTTCTTCCAAGTATTCCAGAAGGGGAGAAAAATCCTTTTTGGTAATGGAATGCAGATCGTCTATGGCGACGATTAAGGGAACGCATTTGATCATCGGCGAGTATTGAATGGGGGGAACGAGCTCCTCGCCCAGCTGAACAAAATAGCGCTTCATAAGGCCGATGCCGACATCGACGGGCAGCGGCCCCTCGGAATTCGAAAAGAAATCACTGCGCCGGATGCGGATGGTCGAATGGGTGTACGGCATATAGCTCATCCATCTGCGAATGATTTCCGGCGTGTTTTCGTGGCTCGCCACCTCCGGATCGGTGATGAAAAGCCGGTAGATCGCGCTCATCCGATAAGGCTCCGAAATGCCCGCCGCTTTGGTAAGGGCGCCGAATTTCATCTCGTGGCCCTTCATTCTGGCCAGCTTGTCGTTGAGCATTTCGATCGTTTCTTCCAGCTCGGCTCTGGTCTGTGAAAAAATGCCGAGCATTTCGGAACAATCCACTTCATTGCGATAAGTCGGCAGCTTGTCTAGCAGGATGCCGAAGCTGTTGTACTGCCGGATCTGCACAAGCCGGATCAGGTCCTCCTCGTCGTAATACCGGTAACTGTTCAAATCGTCCCGGTGGGGCTGGAGCAGCTCCAGCTTGTCGTAATACCGGAGGGAACCCCGGGGAACTCCGGTCAGATGTTCGAAAGAGCCTATTTTATAACGCAATTCATATACCTCCCGATGCATGGGCCTTGGCGGAAGTACGGTCATGCCCGAACGCGATCTGTGTCTGGGCTATGCTTAAGCTAATATAGCATGATGAAAATCACATGACAAGGGAGCAACGATGAACCCGGCTGTATGGTTTGTGTATTTAATGTGTCAGAGTCTCCATATTTCGTGGGATTTCTTCAATGTTCCGCCAACTTGTTAGGCAAAAAACAGACGAAGATCGTCAATTCCGCCGCCAAACAGAATGATACACGATTGACATTCAACCCGGCTTCACGGATATCATCAAATGAGCGGAAGCTATTCCAATCAGGATCCGCAAAATCATTGAGATGGAGGAACGACCCATAATGAAGAAGCTACTGGCACTTTTGCTGGCGCTGGCGATGGTGTTCGGCCTTGCGGCCTGCGCCACAACGGGCAACGACGCCGAAGTTCCCGAAAAAACCGACGATCCGCAAATCGTTGTGCCCCAGGCGACCCCTGTTCCCGCTGAGCCGGTCAACGGCGTGTTTGAAGGAACCGGCTACGGCATGCAGGGCAGGATCGTCGTGTCCTTGACTGTGGAAGACAGCAAGATGACGGCGATCGAGTTCGTGGAGAACAACGAGACTGCAAACGTTTGTTCCGTAGCGGTCGAACGCATCCCCGCCCAGATCATCGAGCATCAGACCCTGGTGGTGGACACCGTAACGGGCGCGACCCTGGCCGGCAACGGCATCATGAACGCCGTCAAGGACGCGGCGGCGAAGGCCGGATTGGACGTTGCGGCGCTTTGTGCAAACCCGTACCGCGCGCAGCCCGGCGCGGATGAAAACTGGACGGCCGACGTTCTCGTCATGGGCGGCGGCGGCGCCGGCTTTGCGGCGGCCATCAACGCGGCCCAGCAGGGCGTGAAGGTCATCCTCATCGAAAAAGGCTCCGTGCTCGGCGGCAATACCATGATGGCCGGCGCGGCGTACAACGCCGTCGATCCGGCGGCCCAGGCGGGAACCATCCTGACCAAGGCCCAGAAGGACACGCTGGACAGCTATCTGGCCCTCGATCCTGCGGACCCCGCCCTCAAGTTTGACCTGTATCCCGAATGGGCGGACACCCTGACCCAGCTCAAGAAGGATATCGGCGATTTCTACGCGGCCAACAAGGGCAAGACCGCGGGCGAAGACATGCCCGGCTTTGACTCCATCGCGCTGCACATGTGGCACATCTATGTCGGCGGCCTGCGCCAGCTCAACGACGGCAGCTGGATCGCGTCCGATCTTGACCTCGCCCGCACCCTGGCCGAAAACGCCCTGCCTTCCTTCGAATGGATGGGCTCCGTCGGCCTGAACGCCGGCTACGGCGAGGGCGCAAGGCTGAGCACCGTTCTCGGCGCCATGTGGCCCCGCACCCACAGCTTCATGTCCGGCGCGGAGCGCATCCCCCAGCTTGAAAAAGTCGCCCGGGAAAACGGCGTGGAAATCCACACCGAAACCGCCGGCACGGAGCTGATCGTGGAAAACGGCAAGGTCGTCGGCGCAAAGGCCGAAAAGGCGGACGGCACCAAGATCACCATCAAGACCAACAACGGCGTGGTCCTCGCCACCGGCGGCTACTGCGCAAACCCCGCGATGGTCAAAGAATATGACGAGTACTGGGGCGAAGACCTTTCCGACAGAACCCTTTCCACCAACCTCGGCACCAACGAGGGCGACGGCATCGTCATGGCCATGGCCGTCGGCGCCGGCGTGACCGGCCTGGAAGTCGCCCAGATGATGCCTTCTTCCTCGCCCACCAAGGGCACCATGACCGACGGCATCTGGGGCGACGCGGCCGATCAGATCTGGATCGACGGAAAAGGCAACCGCTTTGTCAACGAGTACGCCGAGCGCGACGTTCTCGCCAAGGCGTCCCTGAAGCTTCCTGACGGAATTTTCTACATCATCTATGCCGGACGCGGCGAGGTGGGCAAGCCCGAAGTCAAGCTCAAGGGCACGGACTACAACGAGCGCGTGGCAGCGATGGTCGAAGGCGGCCACATCTGGTACGGCGAAACCCTTGCCGAGCTGGCCGAAGCCACCAAGACCCCTGCCGCGGGATGCGCTCCCGGCTATACGGAAGAAGCCCTGCGCAACGTGATCGAAACCTATAACAGATACGTTGAGAATCAGCACGACGACGACTTCGGCAAGGAAGTCATCTCCGGCTACATCGATCTGGAGTACATCGAATCCACCCCCGGCGCGGGCATCTGCATCAGCCCCCGCAAGTCGTCGCTGCACCACACCATGGGCGGCGTGCACATCGACACCGAAACCCACGTGCTCGACACCAACGGCAACGTCATCGCAGGACTGTGGGCCGCCGGTGAAGTTGCGGGCGGAATCCACGCGGGCAACCGCCTGGGCGGCAACGCGATCGCGGACATCTTCACCTTCGGCCGCATCGCCGGATTGAACGCCGCCGCGCAGAAGTAGCATTCAATCCGAACATCAACCTGAAGGGGCGGGCAAATCAGCCCGTCTCTTCTTATTATATATCGGCTTTGCCCGCGGGGTTGCGCGCGGCGAAACGCGGCGTCTTGTTGTGTTACAACGCCCGCAATCCGAAGATTAAGGGGGCGGATTCCCGGGCGGCAACCTTTATGAAGGACGCGGCGGCGGCGTATTCTTTCCCAAACGCGGCTGCACCGCCGGGTTTTTTGATGACTGTGCTATAAAATAACCTTCGAATGATAAAAAATGGACGCTTTGTGTTGTAACTAGCTATGCATTTTTGTTGTTTTACCACGATTTAGACTTATGATAACTTATCATTGAAAATTAGTAGCACTTCATCCATTCCCAACCTACTTTCCAAAAACATGTTTGCACAATACTCGTTCGCTTGCAAAATGGTTTAGCGTCCAACCGTGTGTCGCTCCGATCGGGGCATCTGAAAGAGTGTGACGCGTCTGACCGACCGAATCATCGGATCCTGTCCATGCCTGCGCAAAACAGGCGCTTTCATCCCTGCCTCGACCACGCCGCGCCGCTCCGAACGGGCAAAAAAGGCGTGCGACCCGCGTTCGGGCCGGGATTTGTTATGGAACTGTACGGTAAGCTTGGGTGGGCCCACTTAAAAAATATATGATTTAGGAGGAATTTCGGATGAGTGAACTGAAGGACATGAAGATCATGCTCTTCCCCAGCAAGTATATCCAGGGCGACGGAGCGATCAATTTCTTGCCCAAGGTCATGGGCGAATACGGGAACAAGCCGCTGGTGGTGGCGACGCGGTCCATGGTGGCCACGGTCCAGAATCTGATGGGAGACAAGGGAAAGGTCTTGCAGTTCGGCGGCGAGTGCAGCCGGAATGAGATCGACCGCATCAAGGGCGTTGCGGCGGCTTTCGGGGCCACGGCCATCGCAGCCGTCGGCGGCGGAAAGCCGATCGACGCCTGCAAGGTGGTGGCGGATGAGCTGGGCATCCCGGTGATCATCGCGGCGACCATCGCGGCCACCGACGCGCCCTGCTCGGGCTGCGCCGTGGTCTACACGGACGACGGCGTGTATGTTGAGGTGCTGTACCAAAAACGCAATCCGGCCGTCGTGCTGATCGACACCGACGTGATCCTCAAGGCGCCGGTCCGCTTCCTGATTTCCGGCATAGGCGACGCGCTGGCCACCTATTTCGAGGCCAACTCCTGTGAGCGCTCCGGTTCTCTCAGCGAGTGCTTCGGCCTCAGAACAAAGACGGCGATGGCCCTGTCCAAGCTGTGCCTGGATATGCTGCTGAAGTATGGCCGCCAGGCGGTGGAGGATGCGCAGAAGGGCGTCAAGTCCGAAGCGGTGGAGGCCGTGATCGAGGCAAACACGCTGCTTTCCGGCATCGGATTTGAAAGCGGCGGGCTGGGTTCGGCCCACTCGGTCCACAACGGCCTGACCGTGCTCCCGGAGACGCACCATCTCTATCACGGCGAAAAGGTCGCCTTCGGCGTGTTGACCGGCCTGCATCTGTATGACGAGCTGGGGCTCATCGACGAGGTCTACGACCTCTGCATCGACATCGGGCTGCCGGTCACTTTCGAGGAGCTGCACATCCCCAACGTGACCGACGAGGAACTCTATCAGGTTGCCGAAAGCAGCTACAAGTACAATTTCATGTCCCATGAACCCGTGGAGCTTTCGGTGAAAAAAGTCGTGGACGCCATCAAGAAAACCGACGAGACCGGGCGCGCCAAGAAAAAAGCAAAAGGGAAATAACCCGGTGCCATCAAGACCAGGGTGAACGCCCGGGCTGCGGGCGCCAATTTTCCGCGGCAGAACACGAATGCGTCTTTGCCGGCAGAAGCCGGACGAAAGGCCGCAAAAAAGCGGCAAAACGCGAAAAGCAGCAACTGAAGGAGACGGGCCGATCAGCCTGTCTCTTTTCGCTGGGCCGATTTTGCCGGCTCAATATGGAACTGCGGGGTGTTTTGTTGCATTATTTTGGATGATCCTGTACGATTAAAATCGCAGGTTGCCGGGCAGACTGCTCAAAACCGAAGGAACGGCGCGGGCGCATCGACCAGACCGCGCGCGGCAGAGTCCATTCATCAGTTTTTAACAAAGGATTATCAAAGTTTGTTTTAAATCTATAAATTTTAAGCATCCTGTTCAGAAAGTAATTGACAAAGTTGATCTCGATAAGGTATTGTGTTATAGATAAACTCCATATCTGGCAGAGAATTGAAGCCGCAATAATACCTTTAAGGGTATTATTGCGGTTTTTTATATAACAGCACTGAATGCGGAAAGGCCGTGGCCCCATGATCAGTCATCGCGCGCGCAGAAAATTTGAGGAATATCCAGTGATCGCCGCTGTCCGCACGCCGGAGGATTTCGAAAGTGCACTCGAATCCAAGGTAAAGATCTTTTTTATGGTGGGAGGTGACGTATTCAGGGTACGAAAGCAGATCGGCGAGATCAAAGCCAGAGGAGACATCATTTTTTTCCACATGGATCTGGTCGAGGGAATCGGCAAGGACGCGAGCGGAATCCGCTTTGCGAAAGAGGAATTCGGCATCGAAGGCGTCCAGTCGACCAAAACGCATATCCTGAAAATGGCAAAACACGAAAAACTCATCACAGTACACAGACTGTTCGTCACGGATTTCCAGTCCCTTCAAAGCGGGCTGAACCTTGCCAAAATCTCCAATCCCGATTTTCTTGAACTCACCCCCGGCATTCTGCCGAGAATCGTCAAAATGGTCAAATCGGAGCAGACGCTTCCGATCATTTCCAGCGGTCTTGTTTCAACAGCCGAAGATGTCAGTACGCTGATAGCCGCAGGCGCTTCCAACATCGTCTGCAGCACGAGAGAACTGTGGACGATTTAGGCCTGCCCAAATCGCAAAGCGACCCGATCTATTCCCGTTTAATTAAAACAATTAATTCCCATCAAGCGATGCTGTCAACCATAAGCCAATTCAATTGAATAAGCAACCAGGAGGGAAATTCATATGAGCAAACAGTATGTCAGCGGCATAGACATCGGCACCACCGGCGTAAAGGTCATCATATTCGACACACAAGGCAACAAAATCAGCAGCGCGTATCGGGAATACCCCTGCACCTTCCCGCAGTCCGGCTGGGTGGAGCAGGACGGGGAAATGACCTGGGCCATGACCTGCGAAGCCTCCAAAGAAGCCATCGAAAAATCCAAGATCGACCCCAAGGATATCCTTGCCCTGGGGCTTTCCAGCCAGCGCTGCACGTTCACCCCCGTCGATGAAGACGGCATGGCCCTGCGCACGGCGATCTCCTGGCAGGACAGCCGTTCTTTCAAGGAGTGCGAGGTGATCGCGAAAAAGATCGGCGCCGAGCGGTATTACGAGATCACCGGCCTGCCCAACGGCGTGGTGTGGACGGTCAGCAAGATCATGTGGATCAAGAAGAACCAGCCCGAAATTTATGCCAAAACCTTCAAATTTGCCCAGGACCAGGAGCGCATCCTCCACAAGCTGGGAGCAAAAGGGTATTACGAGGACTGGTCGAACGGTTCGCTCCAGGGCCTGATGGACATCCAGGCCTTTGAATGGAGCCGCGAGTTGGTGGACGCCCTGGAAATCGATTACGACAAGCTCCCCGAGCTCGTGCCCTCCGGCGAGGTAGTCGGCACCCTTTCCGAAGAAGCGTCCGCCCTGACCGGTTTCGCGGCTGGAACCAAGCTGGTTTCCGGCGGCGGCGATCAGCAGTGCGCAGGAATAGGGGCCGGCGCGGTGAAGAAGGGCGTTGTGGAAGTCACCGTCGGCACCGCCGCCGTCACCCTGGCCTATATGGACGGCGCCTATTACGACAAGAGCATGCGCCTGCCCTGTTCGGCCCACGCGGTCGCCGGCAAGTGGGAGACCGAAGGCCTTCAGAACGCCGCGGGCAGCTCCCTCAAGTGGTACCGCAACGAGTTCGCGATCCCCGAAGTCGCCCTCTCCAAAGAAACGGGCAAAGACCCCTATGAATACATCAACGAACAGGTCGACGCGATCAAGCCGGGCGCCAACGGCCTGATCTGCATCCCGTATTTCGCCAGCTCAGCCGCGCCCAACTGGGACCCCTTCGCCCGGGGAACCTTCATCGGCCTGACCCTCGGCCACGAGCGACCCACCCTTGCCCGAGCCATCATGGAAGGCGTCACCTTTGAGACGCGGGAGATCATCGAGCAGATGATCACCAACGGCGTCCAGATCGACACGATCATCCTTTCCGGCGGCGCGTCAAAATCGGCGGTGTGGAACCAGATCCAGGCGGATATTTACGGCAAGCCCGTCGGCATCCTCGCCATCGAGGAGGCCACGTCCCTCGGCGCGGCCATTCTCGCCGCGAAAGGCGCCGGGCTGTTCGATTCTGTCAACGAGGCCGTCGAAAAAATGGTCAAGATCGCGTCCTACTGCGAGCCGAATATGCATAACCATGAGGTTTACAACCAATACTTCAGCGTATACAAGGACGCTTATCAGGCCCTGGCAAAAGCCGGCGTTTATGAGCGCCTTGTAAAGCTCGCCCTCGAAAACTAAAGCTGCAACAAAAGCGATCCACAACAGAACAATATGGCCAGAGAACAGAGGCCGCGTCGCACCCCAAACCGGGGCTGTGCCGCGGCCGCGTTCATGGGCCGGCAAGGAGAAACAACAGTATGTCTGACGAAAAACTGAAAAACATCCGCGGTTTTTTGCTGGATATGGACGGCACCTTTTACCTCAGCGAAACCATTTACCCCTTTTCGCTGGGATTCATGGAGTACATCGCGTCCAGGGGCATCGACTACCTGTTCATGACCAACAACTCGACGAGAAGCGCCGATCATTATGCAAAAAAGCTGCAAAAGCTGGGCTTTTGCGCGCCGCCGGAAAAGGTTCTCACCTCCGGAGAGGCGACGGCCAGGTTCCTTTGGCACAAAAAACCGGGCGCGAAGCTCTACGTTGCTGGAACGCCCATCCTTGAGCAGGAATTCCGCGATTTTGGGTTCATGCTGACGGACAAGGACCCGGATTTTGCCGTCATCGGCTTCGACACCACGCTGACCTATGAAAAACTGTGGAAGATCTGCGACTTTGTGCGGCTGGGCGTGGCGTACATCGCCACCCATCCGGACTTCAACTGCCCCGTGGACAGCGAAACCGGCTTCATGCCGGATATCGGCGGCATCATCGCCTTTGTGGACGCGACCACCGGGAAGCGCCCGAAGGTCATTGGCAAGCCGAACGCGGAGATCGTCAACGTCGCGATGGAAAAGCTCGGCCTTGCGCCGGAACAGATCGCCGTGGTGGGCGACAGGCTGTATACGGACATCGCCTCCGGCATCAACGCGGGTATGCTCAGCATCCTTGTGATGTCCGGCGAGACCGACGAAACCATGCTCGCCCAAAGCGAAATCAGGCCCGACCTCGTGTTCAGGGACCTTGGCGCCATCCAGGAACGTATGATGGCGCTGGGGATCTGACAAGGCCCGGCGCCTGGGAAAGGAAGTTATATTCATGCTCAATCGATTGCCCCCTCCGGTCTTCAAATACGACGTGGCGGACATGAACGATCTGCACAGGCGGATTTCGCTCTGGTCGGACTACGGCCGCATACCGAAGATCGAGCTGGAAGAAGTCATCACCGGCAAAAACGCCATTTACCGCCTGCCCGAAGCCCTTCGGAAGCTGGGCGTAGCCGCGGGCGACGAAATCATCGTGGTGATGGACGAAACGAAGATCCTGCGCGGCAAAGAGGAGATCAAACCCCTCGTTCTCGGGATCATACAAGGCTGCGGCTACAGGGCAAAACCCCTCGTCCTCAAGGGCGACGAATACGGTCTGGTCCATCCGGATTTCAAAACCATGGAACAGGTCATGCCCGCCCTGCACAAGGACTGCGCGGTGGTAACCGTCGGTTCCGGCGTGGTGACGGACGTCGCCAAGCATTCCTGCTACATCTGGCAGAAAGAAAACGGGTTCGACGGCCAGCTTCCGCTGATCAGCTGCATGACCGCCAACACGGTCCCGGCCTATTCCTCCAGATTGGCGATCATTTCCAAGGACGGCGTAAAGCGCACGTGGCCGTCCAGAACCCCCCAGATCATCATCATGGACCACCAGGTGCTCTGCGATTGCCCCTTAAGCTACACGGTCGGCGGCGTGGGTGACATGTTTCCGGTTTTTTGCTCGTTTGCGGACTGGTACATCGCGGACGCGCTGGGGATGGCGGATTTTTTGGACGCGTCCTGGCGCATCATGGACGATGCCAGGGAGCTGCTGATCCCCTATTCGGCCCAGATCGCCCAAAGGAGCGAGCGGGGCATAGAGGTGCTTGGCAAATGCCTGACCCTTTGCGGCCTGACGATGACCTACGCCCGGGATTCCGTTCCGGTTTCGGGCTACGAGCACGTGATGAGCCACATGCTGGACATGAGCGCCGCCGCGGCCGGAAGAAAGACGGGCGTTCACGGCCAGCAGGTGGGCGTTTCGATCCTGTGGTCCCTCATCCAGCAGGAGATGCTGATCGACTATCTGGACCAAAACGCCGGCCGCATCAACGTCAACGACTGCCAAATCACAAAAGAGGACGTGGAAAAAAGGGTCATGGAGGTCTTTGAACCCATTGATCCCACCGGCGCGATGGGGCGGGAATGCTGGCATGACGTCAGCATCAAGCTGGATAGCTGGAACAAGGCGCGCCCAAGGGTGGAGGACTTCCTCAAAAACTGGGAGACCCATAAAAAAGCGCTCAAAGAGCTGCTGCCCTACACCGCCGAACAGTGCGCGGCCGCGCTGGCCCTTTCGACGCACCCGCTCTCCTGTGAGGAGATGGACGTTCCGATCAGCGAAAAAGACATGCGCTGGGCGTTTCGAAACGCCAGGCTGGTCAGGAAGCGCTTCACCTCGGCCGATCTCGTCGCGCTGCTGGGGATGTATGACGACGAATGGGAGCAAAAGGTCGCCGCCCGGGCCGCGCACATCGCAAAAACAATCCGCTCCGGCAACCCATGAACGGCACCGGCCGGGCCGGTTTTACGCCATGATCGGATCCCGCGCCAGGCTGTTCATTGAAGCTGCAAGCCCCCGGAACCGCCGGGGGCGACCCCAAGACCGTGCGTTTAGCATCCGAACGATCCCAACAAAAGAACCAAAAAGCGAAAGAGGCGGGAGTTTTCCCGTCTCTTTCCGCGAATCTGAGCGATCAGGACAAAACAGCGGCAAAACAGCGCCCAGGCCGAGGCAGGTTACTTTTGAAGTTCCGGCACGGTTTCGTCGATCGCGCGCTTTTGATACTCGAAAAGTTCCATGATCCCGAGCTCGCCCATGTCGAGAAGCTTATAGAGCTCTTCCCGGGCAACGGGGCGCTTTTCGCCCGTTCCCTGGATTTCGACAAAGCCTTCCCCCGCCATGACGAGATTGATATCCGCCTGGGCGCAGGCGTCCTCAACATAGCAAAGGTCCAGCAGCAGCTCGCCCTCCACCACGCCGCAGCTAACCGCGGCGACGGGGGGCAAAAGGCAGCGTTCCGCGGCGCGCAGCTTGTGCAGCGCAACGGCCATCGCGACGTAGCCGCCGGTTATTGCGGCCGTGCGCGTTCCGCCGTCCGCCTGGATCACGTCGCAGTCGATGGCGAGGGTGCGCTCCCCAAAATGTGAAAGGTCGATCCCAGAGCGTAAAGACCGCCCGATCAGCCGGGATATTTCCGTGCTTCGGCCGTCCGGCCCGTTTTTGAAGTTTTCGCGCTTTTTGCGGTTCTGGGTGGACGAAGGGAGCATGGCGTATTCCGCGGTCAGCCAGCCGGTGCCCTTTCCTATTAAAAAAGGGGGGACCTTGGGCTCGACCATGGCGGTGCAGATCACCTTTGTTTTTCCAAATTCAATCAAAACAGAGCCAAGGGCGTGCTCTGTGAATCCCGGGGTAATGCGGATTGGGCGCAGCTCGTCAAAAGCGCGGCCGTCGGTTCTTTGCATGTCATTCCTCCTTTTTGGGGTACCTCATGATCCGATGATACCCCGCGCGCGCCGGCGCGTCAACCGCGCACGGTGGAGGAAGAACGGAAAAAAGGGAACGGGGCCGCCCAAATGGGCAAAATTATTTGTAATTCACATAGACCGGCGCGGAAACGGGCATGCCGCCATAATCCTTCCCCTCGATTCTGAAGGAAACGGCGGGAACGCCGAATTCCCGGCAAACGAGGGCCGCGCATTCCATGGCGCGCTGCTCGAGAAGGGGGTGTTCGCGCAGGCCTTCCGCGGTGGAAGACAGGTCGATGACCGCCACACCGCCCTCGACGACGACGGATAAAAGCTGCGTGTCCACGGGGAAGCAGGCGCGCAGGGCGTCGATCTGCCCCGGCCCCTTCACAAGCTCTTCCACGGCCTTTTCAAGGGTCGCTTCGCCCTCGATCAGGCGGGTGACGGGCACGTTCAGGGTGCTTTCGTAATTCGGGAAGTACAGGGCAAGGCTTTGCATGCCGCCGCCGCCCGCGGAAGCGGCCACGCTCTCGGGGTTCAGGGCGACGGTGGCGATGGCCGATTCGATGTCCGTTCCGAAGGAGAGTTCCTCTTCCTCCTCGCCTTCGGGAAGGATCAGGACCCGGTCGATGGCGGTGAATTCCGTCAGCGTGTTCACGATGGAAATCACGGCGTTTTTCTCCTCCGCTGCGGAATCGAATTTCCCCATGCCGAAAACGCTCACCGTCGCGGTTCCGTCGTCCGCGATGCGCAGGGTGAAAGACGCGTCCTTCGGCAGGGTGGGTGAAAGCCCGAGTGACGCCGCCGCGGAAACGTTCTGGTCCGTCCTGGTCAGAAGGTTCAAAGCGGCTTTGCCGATGCCCTCCTCCCAGGGGATTTCCCGCACCACGGGGACGATCAGTCCGTTCGAATCGGCGTAATAGACCACCGTCGGGCGGTATTGGATTTCTGCGCCTTCCGCCGGCGCGGAGCTTTCAACGCCTTTGCCCGAGCAGCCGCAAAGCAGCAGCAAAACGCAAAAAAGGGACAACGCGGCCTTTTTCATAATTTTGGACCTCCTGAATTGTTCAACGCACTTTACCTTATATATGTGTATTCGCCCAGAGCGCGCAACTATTCCCAAACGGACGAGAATGGGCTATACTGAAACGATTGAAGAGAATCCGCCGGGCGCGTTGGGAAAAACCCGCAGGGCCCGGCAATCGAGTATCGAGGTGAAAATCATGGCCATGGACGGGCTTTCGCTCGCGGCTGTTTGCAAAGAACTCAACGAAAGCGTGCTGGGCGCGCGGATCGAGAAGATCTACCAGCCGGAGAAGGACGAGCTGCTGCTCAACCTTCGCTCCGGCAGGAAGCTGCTGCTTTCGGCAAACGCCGCGAACTGCCGGGTGCAGCTGACGGCGGCGAAACGGCAGAATCCTTCGGAACCGCCGATGTTCTGCATGCTGATGCGCAAATACCTGACAAACGGCAGGATCGCCGCCGTCCGCCAGGCCGGGCTGGACAGGGTGCTGACGATCGACATCACGGCGACGGACGACCTGGGCGAACCGGCAACTTTTTCGCTGATCGCGGAGATCATGGGCAAATACTCGAATGTCGTGCTCGTCAAAGAGGACGGAACGATCGTGGACGCCATCCGCCACGTCACCCCGGCGATTTCCACGGTGCGCATCCTCATGCCCGGCGTGAAATACGAGCAGCCTCCGGCCCAAAGCAAGCTGAATCCGGCGGAACTGACGAAAGAGCAGGTGTACAACGCCCTTTTCGCGTCGTCGGGAAGGCTGGACAAGGCCGTTCTTTTCGCCTTTGCCGGCCTTTCTCCGGTTGTTGCGGCGGAGGTTGCGGAGCACGCCGCCGGCGATGCGCTGATCCCGTTTTCTGCGCTGGACGATCAAAGAAAAGCGCTCTGCGCGGGGCGGACCCACGCTTTTTTCGAGAACATCGCAAAGGGCGCGTTTTCCCCCACAGTGGTGGTGGACGATTCCGGAGACCCGGTGGCCTATTTCGCCTTTGACACCCGCTCCGCGGCGCCGCAAAACAAGCGCGGGTTTGAAACCATGAGCGCCGCGCTGGACGAATACTTCGGCCTGCGGGAGAAAACTGACAGGATCCGCCAGAAAAGCGCGAACCTCAGACGGCTGCTGCAAAACAACATCGAGCGCTGCCAGAAAAAGCTCGCGATGCAGCAGGACATCCTGCTGACTTCGGACAAGATGGAGCAAAACCGCCTTTTTGGCGAGCTGCTGACCACAAACGCATACCGGGCGGAGCGGGGCGCCGGCGAGGCGGCGGTGGTCAATTATTACGACCCGGACCAGAGGGAAGTGACGATCCCCCTGGACCCGTCCCTTTCCGCCGCGGCGAACGCCCAGAAGTATTTCAAGAAATACAACAAGCAGCGCGCCGCCTTTGACATGGCCACCGGCCAGATCGCGGAGATCCGGGCCGAGCTCGACTATCTGGAGGGGCTGCTCGCCAATCTGGACAACTGCGCGGAGGAAAACGACCTGGCGGAAATCCGCCAGGAACTGATCCGGGAAGGCTACGTCCGCCCGGAAAAGGAAAAGCAGCAGAAGATTCCCGCTTCAAAACCCTTTCACTATGTGTCGCAGGACGGCATAGATATATTCGTAGGGAAGAACAACCTGCAAAACGACAGGCTGACCCTTAAGGATTCGGACCCCGGGGACATCTGGCTGCACACCAAGAATATTCCCGGCTCCCATGTGATCATCCGGTCGAAGCAACCGCCGGAGACGACCCTGAAGGAAGCGGCGGTGCTGGCGGCCTGGCATTCGAAGGCCAGGGGCAGCGCCCAGGTCCCCGTGGATTACACGCCCCGGAAATTCGTCAAAAAACCTTCCGGCTCCCGCCCGGGGTTCGTGATCTACACGACCAATAAAACCCTGTTCGTCACTCCGGAGGAATCCGCCATCCGGGCGATCAAACGGATAGACTGAGAAACAGTATAAATATTCATAAAAAATTCGTTGACAGAAAGGGTTCAGTCCCGTATAATCTTGCACATAGAATGCGAAGACGGGGAATAAGGGCCGCATCCACCGCTTCAGAGAGCTGCCGGTTTGGTGAAAGGCAGCGCGGAATAAAGCTCTGCTCGCCCCCGAGCAGCCAACCGAAAGCAGCGAGTAGGCTTGGACGGCATCCCGCCGTTACCGGGAAGGGCATAGTAGTGCCTGCAAAGCGGCCGGATTTTTTCCGGCAAACAGAGTGGTACCGCGGGAATTCAGCTTTCCGTCTCTGAAAAGAGGCGGAAAGTTTTTTATTTTTATTCATCAATAAAATGATTGGAGGATACCCATGGACCGTATTCAGCGCAACATTGAGCAGCTCGTCAACGCAAAATACGACACCCTGCTGGAGATAACCTTTGGCGATCTGCTGGACGCCCAGGCGGCCCGCTTCCCAAATAACGACTGCGTGGTGGACCCGCACAAAGGGCGCAGGTTCACCTATTCGCAGTTTCGGGAAGAGTGCGACCGCGTGGCCCGTGGGCTGATGGCCATCGGCGTCCGGCCGGGGGACCATGTGGCGATTTGGGCCACAAACAGGATCGAATGGGTGACGGCCATGTTCGCGACGGCGAAGATCGGCGCGGTGATGGTCACCGTAAACACCAACTACAAGCGCTTCGAGCTTGAATACCTGCTCCGCCAGAGCGACGCGATGACCCTGATCCTCATCCAGGGTTTTAAGGACAGCGACTACGTCCAGCATCTGCGGGAAATCTGCCCGGAACTGGCCCATTCCCAGCCGGGAAGGCTGTATTCCCGGGCGCTGCCCTTCCTGAAAAACGTGATCTACTTGGAAAACGAGCGCGAGCCGGGCATGTACAACTGGGACGATCTTTACGCCCTTGCGGAAAACGTGGACGATGCCGAAAGGCAGAGCATCCAGGACAGCCTGGACATTCACGACGTTGTGAACATGCAGTACACCTCCGGCACGACGGGCTTCCCCAAGGGCGTCATGCTGTCCCATCACGGCGTGGTCAACAACGGCAAAAGCATCGGCGACGGCAAGCGGCTGACGGAAATCGACCGCGAATGCATCCCCGTTCCGCTTTTCCACTGTTTTGGCTGCGTGCTGGGCGTGACCGCCTGTGTCACCCACGGCTCGGCCATGGTGCTGGTGGAACGGTTCCATCCGCTGCTGGTCATGCAGGCGGTCCAGATGGAGCGCTGCACGTCCCTCCTCGGCGTGCCCACCATGTATATTTCCATGCTGAACCACCCGGATTTCAAGACCTTCGATTTTTCCAGCCTGAGGACGGGGATCATGAGCGGGTCGCCCTGCCCCATCGAGGTCATGAAGCGCGTCAATGTGGATATGCATATGCCGGAGATCGTGATCTGCTTCGGCATGACGGAATCCTCGCCGGTCACCACGATGACCTGCACAGACGACCCGCTGGAAAAGCGCGTTTCCACCGTGGGAACCATCCAGCCGAATATGGAGATCAAGATCGTCGACCCCGAAACCGGGGAAGGCGTGCCGCCGAACACCCCCGGCGAATTTCTGACCCGGGGCTACCAGGTCATGAAGGGGTATTACAAGATGCCCGAAGCCACCCGTATGGCGATCGACGAGGACGGCTGGCTGCACACCGGCGACCTTTGCACCGTGGACGAAGACGGGTATTACCGGGTGACGGGCAGGCTGAAGGACATGATCATCCGCGGCGGGGAAAACATTTACCCCCGGGAGATCGAGGAATTCATGTATACCCATCCTGCGGTGAAGGACGTTCAGGTCGTCGGCGTGCCGGACGAAAAGTACGGCGAAGAGGTGCTGGCTTTCGTCATCCTGAACGAGGGAACCCACCCGGCGGAAGAGGAGCTGGTCCGCTTCGTCAAAGAGGGGCTTTCCCGGTTCAAAGCGCCGCGGTACGTTCGCTTTTTGGAGGAATTCCCGGTTACCGCCAGCGGAAAAATCCAGAAATACAAGCTGCGGGAAATCGGCGTGGAACTGCTCGACCTGCACAAGGCCGCGGGAATTGAAACCGCCTGAGGGAAGAAGGCTGCCTTTCGCCGCCGGATGATCGGCGGATGACCGCAACACCCGCGTTTACCATTCGATTGCGGAGCCGATTCCGAAAAAGGGAAAGGCTCCGCAATTTTGTGGCTTGCGATTTAGTAAATAAGTAGTATAGTAAATAAATAAGATAAAACCGGGAGGCGGTCATGAACATACCGACAAACTTGAAGCACAAACCCGTCATCGTGGCGGATAATTATTCAAGGGTGGACGGCCGAAAAGCCTGCGACACGGATGCCGTGGGCCTTTCCCTCGGCCTGGCCCAGTGGAACGACCGGGGAAGGGTGGACGTTTCCGCCAAGGTTTGGCGCCACACCGGGGAAAAATGGTCCCGCCAGTCGGAAGAGCTTCCGATGCACAGGATCATCGACCTTGCCATTCTGATCTGCCGCGCACGCCATTATTTTGCGGAGGAAGCCTACAGGTTCCCCAAAGGGTACGACCCCGAACATCCGCTGATCGACCGGATCGGCCTACAGGGGGATGCGATGAACGTCGCGGTCTGCACGGGCAACGACCATATCGACGAGGATATCCGCCTCTTTGAGCAGGCGATGAGCAAAGACGGCGAGCTGATGGGCGAAAGGCTGAGAACGCTTTCCCGGCTGCTGAAGGAAATGGGCTATTGAACCAAACAGGCCCGAATCCGTCGCGGACCGGGGGCGGCTTGACAGTTTGCGGGATTTTCGCGTATCATCGATAAGGCGCAAGGCAAAGGGAGTTGAACCCCTGCGCCGCCAGGCCGTCATTTTGGCGCATTTCTTTGTCATCGTCAGTCGCCATAGCGCCGCTATGACTCCTTCCTCTTCCATGGGTTGCGTCCAAACTGGCGGCTTGGCGGTCGCAGCGTTTCCAGGGCCGGAAAACATGGCGGCGCAAGGCAGCGGCGCGCGGGCGCAGTGGTGCTTCGGCAAGCGCCGATAACATAGTGATGGCGTGTTTTCCGGCCCTTAAAACCGCAGGGGCTCAACTCCCTTTGCCTTAAAAAATACCAATCCCTGGGGGCGAACATGAAAGAAACCTATACCGCCAGCGACATCAAAGTGCTGGAAGGGCTGGAAGCCGTGCGCATGCGGCCGGGCATGTATATCGGCTCAACCGGCGCTTCCGGGCTTCATCATCTGCTGTGGGAAATCGTGGATAATTCCATAGACGAAGCTGCCAACGGCTTTGCGGACCTCATCGAGATCACCATCCGCAAGGATCATTCGGTCACCGTGGCGGATAACGGCCGGGGCATCCCCGTGGGGATCCACGAAAAGCTCGGGGTTTCCGGGGTGGAGGTCGTGTTCACCCAGCTGCACGCCGGCGGCAAATTCGGCGATTCGAACTACGGCTTTTCCGGCGGGCTGCACGGCGTCGGCGCGTCGGTGGTGAACGCCCTTTCCGAATGGCTCTGGTGCGAGGTCTATCAAAACGGCCGGGTTTACCGCCAGGAATTCGAAAGCGTGCCCCAAGGCGGTAAGATCGCGTCCGGCAGGCCTAAGGGTCCGCTTTCTGAGATCGGCCGCACCAGGAAAAAGGGCAGCGCAATCACCTTTTTGCCGGACAAGCGCGTTTTTGAAACCCTGAACTGGAACACCGAAAAGATCGCCCGAAGGATGCGAGAGCTCGCCTATTTGAACAAGGGACTGACCCTGACCCTTTCGGACGAGCGGCAAAAGGAGTTCGAAAAACAGGAATTCAGAGCGGACGGCGGCATCAGCGATTTCGTCCGTTTTTTAAACGAGGGCAACGACTGCCTGTATGACCCGCCGATCCTGGTCGAGGGGAATTCAAACGGGATCTTCGTTCAGGCGGCGATCCAGCACAACGACTCGGAAAACGAATCCGTGTTTTCCTATGTAAACAACATCCCCACCAACGAGGGCGGGACCCACGAAAAGGGCTTCCGTTCTGCGGTGACAAAGGTGATGAACGACTATTGCCGCCGCGTGGGCGTGCTCAAGGAAAAAGACAGGAACCACCCCGGAGAGGATTTTCGCGAAGGCATGGCCGCCGTGCTGTCCGTCCGGATGAAGGACGTCCAGTTCGAGGGCCAGACCAAGACCAAACTCGGCAATACCGAGGCGGAAAGCGCCGTGGAAGCGGTGATCGTCGAAGGGCTGACGCATTTTACCCAGGATCTGCGCAACGCCGAGCTTTGCGCAAAGATCGTGGAAAAGGCGCAAAAAGCCGCCCGCATGCGCGAAGCGGCAAGGAAGGCAAAAGCCGTCGAGCGGGAACGCAGCAAGCTGGAAAACGCGCCGCTGGTGGGCAAATTAAGCTCCTGCACGGGAAGGGACAGAACGAAAAACGAGCTTTTCATCGTGGAGGGCGAATCCGCCGGCGGCAGCGCGAAACAAGGCCGGGACCGCACCTTCCAGGCGATCCTCCCCTTGCGCGGCAAGCCGCTGAACGCGGAAAAGACCAATCTGGAGGAAGTGCTGAAAAACCAGGAGTTTCGCTCCATCATCACCGCTTTGGGCACCGGCGTGGGCAAGGATTTCCGCATCGCCGACCTAAAGTACGACAAGGTGATCATCCTCTCGGACGCGGATCAGGACGGCGCCCACATCCGCGCGATTCTGATGACCTTCTTCTTCCGGTACATGCGGGAACTGATCACGGACGGGCACGTATACATCGGCATGCCCCCGCTTTACAAGGTGCAGACCGGCAAAAAAATCGTGTACGCTTACGACGATCAGGAACTGGCCCAGGCAATCGAAAAGGCCGGCAGGGGTTACGCGCTTCAGCGCTACAAGGGGCTGGGCGAAATGAACCCCGAGCAGCTTTGGGAAACGACGATGGAGCCGGCGAAGCGCGCGCTCATGCAGGTTTCGATCGAAGACGCGGCGGAGGCGGACCGGATCGTCTCCATCCTGATGGGCGACAAAACAGAGCCCAGAAAGGCGTACATAAGCAAACACGCCAATTTCAACAGGGTGGACAAGTTCCGACCGCAGGAGGGCTAAATGGCCAGAAAGAAAGACAATACCGGCGCAGAGGTCCAGGCCGAACGGCTTCTTCCCGTCAGCATGGAAGACGTGATGCACAACTCCATGCTGCCCTACGCCGAATACGTGATCCTCGACCGGGCGATCCCCAGGGTGGAGGACGGCCTAAAGCCGGTCCAGCGCAGGATCCTCTATACGATGATGGAGCTTTCCTTAACGCCGGACAAACCCCACAGGAAATCCGCCCGCATCGTCGGCGACTGCCTGGGCAAATTCCACCCCCACGGGGACACCAGCGTCTACGACGCGATGGTGCGTATGGCCCAGGGATTCAACATGAGCGCCCCGCTGGTGGACGGCCATGGCAACTTCGGCTCGGTGGACGGCGACCCGGCGGCGGCGATGCGCTATACCGAAGCCCGCATGACCCCCCTTGCCCTGGAGCTTTTGCGGGATATCGACAAGGACACGGTGGAATACAGCCTGAATTTTGACGACACACTGAAAGAGCCGGACGTGCTGCCCGGCCGGTTCCCGAACCTGCTGGTAAATGGCGCGACGGGGATTGCCGTGGGCCTTGCGACCAACATCCCGCCCCACAACCTCGGCGAAGCGATCGACGCCACCGTAGCCATGCTCCAAAAGCCGCAGATCACGGTCAAAGAGCTGATGGAATACCTGCCGGCGCCGGATTTCCCCACGGGCGGTTTGCTGCTCAACACCGGAGAGATCGCCGCGGCCTATGAAACCGGCCGGGGCCGTTTGGTGATCCGGGCAAAAACCCACATCGAACCGCAAAAAAACGGCAAGAACCTCATCGTGGTGACGGAGCTTCCCTTCCAGGTGAACAAGGCCGCCGCCCAGGAGAAGATCCTCAGGCTTTCGGAATCAAAGAAGACCCTGTTCGCCGGGATCGCGGACATTCGGGAAGAATCCGACCGCCTGGGCACCCGGGTGGTCATCGAGGTCAAGAAGGACGCGGACCCCGAGAAAATCCTCAATTATCTGTATAAATATTCGGATCTTCAGATCAGCTTCGGCGTGAACCTGGTGGCCATCGCGAACGGCAAGCCCAAGCTGATGGGCCTGAAGGAAGCGCTTTCGCACTACATCGACCACCAGAAGGACGTCGTGACGAGAAGGACCCGCCACGACCTGGAAGCCGCCCAGCGCCGCGCCCACATTTTAGAGGGGCTGATCGTCGCGGTGGACAATGTGGACGAAGTGATCCGCCTGATCCGCGCCAGCGCCACTCCGGCGGAAGCGAGGGACGGGCTGATGAAGCGCTTTTCCCTCACCCAGATCCAGGCCCAGGCGATTCTGGACATGCGCCTCGGCCGGCTGACCAGCCTGCAGATCATCGAGCTTCGAGCGGAATACGAAGAAGTGATCAAGCTGATCGCGGAGCTGCGGGGCATTTTGGAAGACCCCAAAAAGCTTCTTGCGGTCATCCGGCGCGAGCTTCTTGAAATCAAGAAGAAATACGCCGTGCCGAGAAGGACCGCCCTGGTCAACGGCAATCCGGAAATCACCGTGGACGAAAGCGAGCTGAAGGTCGTTTCCGAAGTGACGGTATACGCCACCGCCGCGGGGATCAAGCGCACAGGCTCAAAGCTCTTCGCACAAAGGGGCGGCCAGGAGGAAGGCCGGGTGCTTTTCGCCCTGGACACGAGGACGGACCGGAGAATCCGGTTTTTCACCAACCTCGGTTCCATGTATTCGATCGACGCGGAAGAAATTCCCGAGCCCAAGGGCAAGCAGCTCGGCTCCCTGCCCGCGGCGCTTTTTGCCGGCTGGAAGGACGGCGAGCGCATCGTCGCCGCATTTTTCTTCGATTCCTATCCGGAAGATAAGAGCCTGCTGTTCTTCACGAAAAAGGGACTGGCAAAGCGCGCCTCCCTGGCCGATTTTGATACCAGGAACAAAAAATACGCCGCCATCGGCCTGAAGGACGGGGATGAAGTCGTCTCCGTGGCGATGGACAACGGCGAGCCGACGGTGCTGATGATCACGACGCTGGGCATGAGCATCCGCTTCCCCGCCGATTCGATTCCCAAGATGGGAAGGACGGCGGCCGGGGTGAAGGCCATCGTGCTGGAGGTTGGCGATTCGGTGCTTTTTGCCGGGCAGATCAAAGACGACGGGCAGATGCTCCTGATCAGCGATCTCGGCTACGCGAAGCGCAGCCTTGTGCTGGATTACGAGCGCCAGAACAGGAACGGCAAGGGCCAGCGCACCTTCGAGCTTCGAAAGAGCGGGGCAAACGGAACGAAGCTCGCGGCGGCGATCTGGCTTGACGGGCCCGCCACCTTCGCCATCGAGCAATTAAGAAGCGGAAGGACGGTTTTTGCCTCCGAGGAAGTGCTGGTGGAAAAGCGCCAGTCCCGGGGGCTGCCCCTGGTGATGGCCATGCTGGACGACGTTGTGATCGACGCGTACATCGCGGACGACAGGACGCAAAACAGCTAAAAAGCGCGGCTTGTGCCCGCGAACAGGTATTCAAAGCGGGGGCACTTGCATACATATTCCACATACGGCCGTCGGAGGTGGAATATGGACTGCACCAACCGGGTAACGCTGTCTGGCAGCGTCAAAGGGGAATTGAGCTACTCCCACAGCGTATACAGCGAGGCGTTCTACACCTGTTTTCTTCAGGTCCCGCGGCTGTCCGGAGCGTTGGACCTGCTGCCTCTCACCGTTTCCGAGCGGCTTCTTGCCAACGCTTCGATAGCGGACGGGGCGGTTATCACCGTTTCCGGTCAGCTCAGGTCATATAACAAGTTCTTTAAGGGCGCGTCCAGGCTGATTCTGACCGTTTTTGCCCAGGAGGTCGCCTTCGGGGGCGAGCCCGCGAACGCGATCATCCTAACCGGATACCTGTGCAAGCAGCCGACTTACCGGGTCACCCCTTTTTCCAGAGAGATCACCGATCTTCTGCTCGCCGTGAACCGGTCCTATAACAAATCGGATTATATCCCCGCCATCGCCTGGGGCAGGAACGCGAGATTTGCCGGAACGCTGGGCATCGGGGACTGCATCTCGATCACCGGAAGGGTCCAAAGCCGGGAATACAGAAAACAGCTCCCGGACGGGGAGGAGGAAACCCGCACGGCCTACGAGGTTTCGATCGCCACCCTCGAACTGGTCAAGTCCCCCTGAACGGAGGGCTTTTCGGGGCTGCGAAGCGGCCAGCGGGCCGCTTTGCCGGTTGGTTTTTCGCTTCGCGCAAGATCGTCGGCCGACATCAATCCTTGACGAAATGCGGAATCTGTGACTCCAGCACCTGTCACCAGTTTTGATTGCAGCTTTCGGGGCCGCGGCCCTTTGACAATCCCCGGGGTTTTTGGCATCATTAAGTCCCTCTGAACGGGGGACTTGTTTTTTTACGGTGCTGTGTTAATATAAAGATAAGACTTTTCGCGTTTTTGTGGAGGTAGTCATGGAATACAATGCCAAACTCAGCTCGGACGAGCTGGACGAACTGTTTTCCGCAATACTCCTTCTGGAAACAAAAGACGATTGTTATCGCTTTTTCGAAGACATCTGCACCATCAGCGAGATCAAGGCCATCGTCCAGCGTCTTTGTGTCGCCCGCATGCTGGACGACAAGGTCACCTATCAGGACATTTCCCAAAAAACAGGCGCCTCTACGGCCACGATCAGCCGGGTCAACCGCTGTTTGCAATATGGCGCCGGGGGATACCGACTGGTGCTCGACCGCATGAAGGGCGAATAGACCGGGCGGCGGTCAGCCTCCGCAGACAATGAAAATTTCCATCTGCCGCGACGCGGGTTCCCCCGTGCGCCGCGGCTTTTTTGCTGTACGAACACCCGCGGTTTTGATAAAGTGTATGGCGGAAAGGATGCATAACCGATGATCGATATAAACGTTTTGAACCCCCCGCAGAAGAAGGCCGTCACCACGACAACAGGGCCGCTTCTCGTACTTGCGGGGGCGGGTTCCGGCAAGACCAGGGCCGTGACCTACCGCATCGCCGCGCTGCTTGAAGGCGGGGTTTCGCCGTATGAGATCCTGGCCCTCACCTTCACAAACAAGGCTGCCAGGGAAATGAAAGAACGCGTGGTGGACCTTGCGGGCCTAAACGGCGAGCGAGTTTGGATGAGCACGTTCCACTCCTTTTGCGCCCGTTTGCTGCGGATGGACATCGAGCGGATGGGTTACACCCGGGATTTTGTGATCTACGACGACGCGGACCAGATGGCCGTCATCTCCGAGGTTCAGCAAAAGATGAACCTCAGGGAGGAGGAATGGCCGAAGAAGCTTCTGCGCGCCGTGTTTTCGGACGCGAAGAACAAATCCCTCGCCCCGGCGGATTACATCCTGCAAAACGGCGATTCCTTCCGCGCGCCCAAGCTTTCCGAAGCCATGGCGCTGTACAGCAAGATCCTGGCCGCGAACAACGCCCTGGATTTTGACGATCTGCTGCTGAAAACGCTGGAGCTTTTCCGCACCTTTCCGGAAGTGCTGGAGAAATACGCCTCCCGCTTCCGATACATCCACGTGGACGAATACCAGGATACGAACCTCGCCCAATACACCCTGGTCAAGCTGCTGTCCTCGGTGCACAACAACATCTGCGTCGTCGGGGACGACGACCAGTCGATCTACGGCTGGCGCGGGGCGGACATCCGGAACATCCTGGATTTTGAGCGGGATTTCCCCGGCTGCACCGTGATCCGGCTGGAGCAGAATTACCGCTCCACCTCGAACATCCTGGACGCGGCGAACGCCGTGATCGCCCAGAATCAGGGAAGGAAGCAGAAAAAACTCTGGACGGACCGGGGCCAGGGCGCGCCCCTTTCCAGATACACCGCCTGGTCGGAGCGGGACGAGGCGGATTTCGTCTGCCGCACGATCCAGCAGGGCGTGCAAAGCGGCAGGCCCAGGGGCGATTTCGCGGTGCTTTACCGGGTCAACGCCCAGTCCCGGGTGCTGGAAGAAGCGCTGACGGGTTACGGCATTCCCTATTCCGTGATCGGTTCCCTCAAGTTCTATGACCGCGCGGAGATCAAGGACATCCTTGCCTACCTTCGGCTGCTGGTGAACCCCAGGGACGACGTGAGCTTCAAACGGGCCATCGGCGTTCCCCGGCGGGGCGTGGGGGACGCGGCCATCGCCGAGCTTTCCGCCGCGGCGGAAGAAGCGGGCCTTCCTTTGATGACCGCCTGCATCCGGGCGGACAGCCTGCCGATCTCCCAAAGGGTGAAGGCAAAGCTTCGGCCTTTCGGCGACCTGATCACAGATCTTTGCACCCAGGTGCTGCTTTTGCCCCTTTCGGAAGCGGTGGAAGAGCTGCTGGAAAAATCGGGATACCGCCAGTACCTGCGGGACGAAAAGCGGTCGGACGGCCGGAATGAGGAACGGGAGGAAAACGTCCGCGAATTCGTCAACGCCATCGCCGAATTTGAAAAAAACAATCCCGAGGACACGCTTTCCGCATTTCTCGAAAATGTCGCCCTGGTGGCGAACATCAGCGACGAAACCGCCAGGGACGCCGTGACCCTTTTGACCATGCACAGCGCAAAAGGGCTGGAATTCCCGGTGGTGTTCATCGTCGGGATGGAGGAGGGGATCTTCCCCACCTCCCGGGCGCAGTACGACGCGGACGGCCTGGAGGAGGAGCGCAGGCTCTGCTACGTCGCCCTGACCCGGGCGCGGGAAAAGCTTTGGCTTTCCCGGGCGGAATCCAGGGTGATGTACCGGGATGTGCAGCACAACAAGCCCAGCCGCTTCCTTGCGGAGATCCCGGACGGCCTTTTTGACGCGCCGGACGCGCAGCGGCGGGAAACCCCAAGGCCCTGGGCTTCCGGTTCAGGCGGGGAGCGTTCCGTTCCGTCAAACGCGCCGCTGAAGCCCGCCCGGGACCTTTCCCGAAGGAACATTCCCGTGGGGGGAGAGGTATACAAAGCCCCGCCGAGGGAAAAGAAAAACTATGCCTTTGCCGTCGGCATGAAGGTGGTTCACGATACCTTCGGAAGGGGAATAATCAAGGATATTTCGGGCAGCGTGCTGACCGTCGGCTTCGAGCAAAGCGGAATAAAGAAGCTGGTGGCGGGCTACGCGCCCATAAGGCCGGAATAAAAGGGGGGCGTCCATCTTGGAAGAAAAGCGCATGGCAAAGCTTGTGGAACGGCTGAACGAGCTGTCCTATCACTACTACGTGCTGGACGAGCCCCAGGTTTCGGACGCCGAGTGGGACGCGATGTACGACGAACTCCTGGCCCTTGAGGCGGAAACGGGCGTGGTGCTTGCCGATTCACCCTCCAAAAAGGTCGGGGGGGAGCCCTTGGCCGGATTCGCCAGCCACCGCCACAGGCAGCGGCTCTATTCCCTGGCGAAATGCAAGGAAAAAGGAGAGCTGCTCGACTGGATGCGGCGCGCCGAACGGCTGAAGGAGGACTACGCAAGGGCTGCGGGCGTGCCGCTGCCCCCCTTGCAATTCGCCCTGGAATACAAGTTCGACGGGCTGACCATCAACCTGACCTACACCGGCGGTTCCCTGGCCCTCGCGGCGACGAGGGGCAACGGCGAGGTGGGCGAAGTCATCACCGAGCAGGCGAAAACCATCCGCAATCTGCCCCTTTCGATCCCCTTTAAAGGGGATGCGGACGTGCAGGGCGAGTGCCTGATGCGGCTCTCCGCCCTGGAGGAATACAATAAGACTGCGGCGGAACCGCTGAAAAACGCAAGAAACGCCGCGGCCGGGGCCCTGCGGAACCTAGACCCCGCGGTCACAGCCTCCAGAAAGCTGACGGCCTATCTTTACAGCGTCGGATACATCGACGGCGGGAGTATAAGGGACGAGAGCGGGGTTTTCGAATTCCTGCGGGAAAACCGGCTCCCCACCCTGGGGGTCCTGGGGATTTTTGAGGATTTTGACAGCCTTTGGGCCGCGATCGAACAAGCGGAGGAAGAACGGGGAACCCTCGATTACCTGATCGACGGCCTGGTGGTGAAGATCTGCGATTTCCGCACCCGGGAAGCTTTGGGATATACGGATAAATCCCCCCGCTGGGCGATGGCCTACAAGTTCGCCGCCGAGGAAATGACCACAAAAATCCTGCGCATCGACTGGGAAGTGGGCAGAACGGGCAAGCTGACCCCTGTGGCTACCCTGGAGCCCGTGGACATCGGCGGGGTGACGGTCAAGCGCGCCACCCTGAACAACATGGGCGACATCGAAAGAAAGGGCGTCGGCGTGGGTTCCGCGGTTTTCATCCGAAGGAGCAACGACGTGATCCCGGAAATTCTGGGCCCTGCGCCGGAGGACGAGGGGGCGGCCCCCGTCGAACCGCCAAAAACCTGCCCCGCCTGCGGGGCCCACGTCGAGGAGCGGGGCGCCCACCTTTTTTGCACGAATTCCCTTTCCTGCCGGCCCCAGATCGTGGGCAGGCTGACCCATTTCGCCTCCCGGGGGGCGATGGATATCGAGACCTTTTCAGAAAAAACCGCCGAATTCCTGGCCGAACGGATGGGTTTTGACTCCGTCTGCGACCTTTACAGGCTGGCCCCCGGCTCCCTTTCCGGCATGGAAGGATTCGGGGACAAGCGGGAAGCGAATCTGCTGAACGAAATCGAAAAGAGCAAAAACCAGCCCCTTTCCCGCTTTTTGTTCGCGCTGGGAATCCCAAACGTCGGCGCGAAAACCGCGAAGGACCTTTCCGCCGCTTTCGAAACGCTGGAAGCCTTGCGAAACGCGGACGAGGAGGCTCTCATGGCCGTTCCGGAAGTCGGCCCGGTGGTGGCGAAATCCATCGCGGATTTCTTTGCGGACGAGCGGATCTCCGCCCAGGTGGACGAATTGCTCGCCCTTGGCGTAACCCCTTCGCCGGACGAAAAGCCCAGACAGGAAAACAGCGCCTTTGCGGGGAAAACCGTGGTGCTCACGGGGACTCTTTCCTCGATGACGAGGAACGAGGCCGCGGAGATCATCGAAAAGCTGGGCGGAAGCGTTTCCGGCTCCGTCAGCAAAAAGACGGATATGGTCATCGCGGGGGAAAACGCCGGCAGCAAACTGGAGAAGGCGCAAAAACTCGGGGTAAGAGTGCTTTTTGAGCAGGAATTCACAGAGCTGTTGAACTAAAGCGGGAAAAGTGATACTATATCATCCGCACACCCAAAAAAAGAGGAAAAACTCCGCTTTTTGCGCACCTTCGACGGTTTTGTGGGCATTGGCGCAAAGCGCGGCGGCTTTCTTCGGCAAAACGGGGAGCTTCCCCCCGCGTTTTGCCAAGCCCCCGGGCAAAAAGGCGGTGTTTGCCAAACGCGGGGCGCCGGCCGAAAAAACGCAGACCCGTTTTTTAACCGGCGGATTCCCCGCGAAACAAACCTGAAGGAATAACTGTATGAGATTGGGAAAGCTCACCAACGAGCAGCTGAAAAGACTGGTACTGGATCGATTCTGCCGCACGAGGAACGAGGTGGTCGCGGGGTCCGCCATTGGCGAAGACTGCGCCGCCATCGACCTTCAGGGCGAGCTTTGCGTCCTTTCGACAGACCCGATCACGGCGGCCACCGGGAACATCGGGACTTTGGCCGTTCACGTCTGCTGCAACGACGCGGCGGCCTGCGGCGCCGAGCCTGTGGGCCTGCTGGTCACCATGCTGCTGCCCCCCGAAACAACCGAGGATTACATCTCGTCTCTTGCGGACGAAATCTCCGACGCCGCGATTCATTCCGGGGTGGACGTTCTCGGCGGCCATACCGAAATAACGGACGCCGTCACCAGACCGGTGATTTCCGCCGCGGTGGTGGCGAAGGTCCCCAAAAACGGGCTGATCACCACCTCGTCCATGCGGCCGGGGGACGCCCTCGTCATGACCAAATGGGCGGGCCTTGAGGGCACCGCCATCCTTGCCGCCGACCACAGGAAAAAGCTGGAAAAAGTGTGGACCGAAGCGGAATTCAAGGAGGCAAACGCCCTTTCGTCCCAGTTTTCCGTAACACAGGAGAGCCGGATCGCCTGCTCTATCGGCGGGGTTTCCGCAATGCACGACGCGACGGAAGGCGGCGTCCTCGGCGCCCTGTGGGAAATGGCCGACGCTTCCGGCTGCGGGGTGGAGATCGACAAAAAATCCATCCCCGTGCTGGGAATCACCCAAAAAGCCTGCGCGGCGCTTTCCATTGATCCGCTCAGGATGATCAGCAGCGGCGTGCTCCTGATCGCGACCGGCAGGGGCGAGGTGCTTTCGGCAACCCTGAACGCCGCGGGAATCCCCGCCACGGTGATCGGAAAAGCCGTCGAAAAAGGCATCACGCTGGACGGCGAGCCCCTTTTTGCGCCGGAAGGCGACGAGTTGTTGAAGCTTCTATGACGTGTTATACTATAAAATAATGGAAAAATCGCTTGGCGAAGATGGACAGGAGGGCGCATTTTGGCAAACAGCATGACGGGTTTCGGCCGGGCCGTTTCGATTCAGGACGGCCGGGAGCTCACCGTCGAATTAAAAAGCGTGAACCACCGTTTTCTGGATATTTCGATCCGTCTGCCCCGGTCGGTCAGCTTTGCTGAGGACGCGATCCGCAAGGCGCTGTCTGAAAAACTTTCCCGGGGGCATGTGGACGTTTTTGTGAACTATAAGAACGGCAGGAGCGACGCCCGCACAGTCAGCGTGGATAAAACCCTGCTGCTCGCCTATATCGAAGCGGGGATGGAGGCGGCAGAGGCCGCGAATCTCCCCTGCGACGTCACCCTTTCCGCGGCGCTCAGGTATCCGGACGTGCTGACCGTCGCCGAGGCGGAAGAAGACCAGGCCGCCCTTGTGCGGATGGCGGCGGAGGCCGCGCAAAGAGCGGCGGGCGAACTGGCCAAAATGCGGGAAGAGGAAGGCCGGCGCCTTTGCGCAGACCTTTCGCAAAGGGGCGAAAGCCTGAAGACCCTCATCGCCAGGATCGCCGAGCGAGCCCCGCTGGTGGTGGCGGATTATCAGGCGCGGCTCAGCGAGCGGATCGCGGAGCTCATCGGCGACGTGGCTGTGGACGAAGCCCGCCTCGCCACCGAAGTCGCCCTTTTTGCGGACAGGGCGAGCATCACCGAGGAACTGGTCAGGCTGAAAAGCCATCTCGTTCAAATGGAAAAGATGCTTTCGTCAAAGGACGCGACGGGCAGAAAGCTCGATTTTCTGGTTCAGGAAATGAACCGCGAAATCAATACCATCGGTTCCAAGGCGTCGGATCTTGAGATCGCGAACCTCGTGATCGAGGGCAAGGCCGAAATCGAAAAAATCCGGGAACAGGTCCAGAACATAGAATAGGTGGAAACATGCAGAGCAAGCTGATCAACATAGGCTTTGGGAACATCATCGCGGGCGGAAGGGTCGTTGCTGTGGTCAAGCCCGAATCCTCCCCCATCAAGCGCATCATTCAGGAGGCGCGGGACGCCGGAAGGCTGATCGACGCCACCTATGGCAGAAGGACCCGGGCGGTGATCATCATGGACAGCAACCACGTCGTGCTCTCCCCGGTCCAGCCGGAAACGGTGGCCCACAGGGCCGTTGGCAAGGACGCGGAAAAGAACGACGAGGATTGACCCATTTGAACTATTTTTCGGAGGGAACAAGATGGAAAAACGAAAAGGCCTGCTGCTTGTGGTTTCGGGGCCTTCGGGCGTGGGGAAGGGCACCGTTTGCAAGGCCGTCATCAACCGGAACCCGTGCGTCAAGCTGTCCGTTTCGGCAACGACCAGGGCGAAGCGCCAGGGCGAGGAGGAAGGCAAGAGCTATTTCTTCAAGACCCGGGAAGAATTCGAGCGCATGATCAGCGAAGGGGAACTTCTTGAGCACGTGCTGCTCTTCAATTCGAATTATTACGGCACCCCGAAAGCCAATATCGTAAACGAAACCGGGGCCTGCAACGATATCATCCTTGAAATCGACTATCACGGCGCGTTGTCGGTCAAAAAAGCCTACCCCGACGCCGTTTTGATCTTTGTCGCCCCCCCGGTCATGGGCGAGCTGAAGGCAAGGCTGGAGCACCGCGCTTCCGAATCCGAGGATTCGCGCATGATCCGGCTCAATACCGCCCTGGAAGAAATGCGCATGATGGGAAAATACGACTACGTCATCATCAACGACAATGTCGAGAAAGCGGTCAAGACCATCGAGGCCATCATGACCGCGGAAAAAAGCAAAATTAGCCGCAACGCCGAATTGCTGGAAGAATTGATGGAGGATTGAACATGATACACGCCCCGCTTAACAAGCTGATGGAAAAGGTGGACAGCCGCTATACGCTGGTGAGCGTGGTGGCGAGCCGCGCGAGGGAGATCGTCGAGCATCCGGACAAATCGGCGGACGTTGAATTCAAGCCCGTGACCGCCGCGGTGGACGATCTGCTCGAAGGCCGGATCCTGTATGAACGGCAGGAAGAAAGCAAGTGATGAACGGCAAAAAGACCGTCCTTTTGGGGGTGACGGGCTCGATCGCCGCGTTTAAGGCGGTGGAGCTTGCCTCCGCCCTGGTCAAAAAGGAATTGGACGTGGCGGTGGTGATGACAAAATCCGCCGCCCGTTTTGTCACGCCGCTGACTTTCGAAACCATTACCAAAAATCCGGTGGCCACCGGTCTTTTTTCCAGGGAGCGGCCCTATGAGGTCGAGCATATCTCCCTTGCCAAGCGGGCGGATGTGTTTGCAATCATGCCCGCTTCCGCCAATTTTATCGGCAAATACGCCCACGGGATCGCGGACGATATGCTGACCACCGTGGCCATGGCGGTGACCGCTCCGGTGCTGATCGCCCCTGCGATGAACAGCGCGATGTACCTTTCTGCCGCAAACGCCGCGAATATAAAGCTGCTGAAAGAGCGGGGCTGCGTTTTTGTGGAGCCCGCCGAGGGGCTGCTGGCCTGCGGCGACGTGGGCGTGGGCAAGCTGGCGGAGGTGGATTCTCTCGTTTCCGCCATTTTGGCAGCCCTTTTCCCGAAAAAGGATTTTGAGGGGAAGCGGGTGCTGGTGACCGCCGGGCCCACCAGGGAAATGATCGACCCCGTCCGCTTTCTGACCAACCGCTCTACCGGGAAAATGGGCTACGCCCTCGCCGAAGCCGCCAGGGACCGGGGGGCTTCGGTCGTGCTGGTTTCCGGCCCGGTGAACCTTGCGCCGCCGGCGGGGATCAGGGTGGTAAACGTCCTTTCCACTCTGGATATGCAAAAAGCCGTGACCGCAGAGTTCGAGGGCTGCGACTGCGCCATCAAGGCCGCCGCGCCCGCGGATTTTACGCCGCAGAAATATTCGGGCGACAAAATCAAAAAAACTGAAGCCGACGGAATGACCCTGACGCTGAAAAAAACGCCGGACATCCTCGCTTCCTTGGGCGAAATCAAGGGAGACCGGGTGCTTTGCGGCTTTGCGGCGGAAACCAAAGAACTCGGGGCTTACGCCGTTGAAAAACTGCGCAGAAAGAACCTCGACCTGATCGTCGCGAACGACGTTTCCCGGGCGGACGCCGGCTTCGGAACGGACACGAACAGCGTGACCGTCTATCTTGCGGACGGGAGCTTCACGGAATACTCCGGAACCAAGCGCGCCGTGGCGGACCGCGTCCTCGACGAGGTTTTCAAGATCATGAAAACAAGGGAAGGGAACGGGGACCGGTAATCCCAAAACCCGCGGACCCCACAGGAAAAGGTGAAGATAAGCAAAAAGCTGCCGCGAACGATCGGCAGCTTTTGATATCCCGCGAACCTGTTCAGCCGAGGGCCTTCGCCCTGCGCGAATCCGGGGAAAGGTAGTCGCCCTCCATATAGAAGCGGTAGGGCGATTCGTACTGATCGCCGGCGATGGTAATATAAAGCCTGTCCGTCTGGTAATATTCGCAGAAGGTGTTGGTCAGGGCGATCAGGATCAGGCTTTCGGTGGCCCTGCCGACAGAGGACACGATCTTGGTCAGGGAAGAGGAAAAATCCACGTGGACATAGCCCTTGCCGTCCAGCCGGATGGATTTGACCGAAAGATCGTCCAACGCGAGCAGCCCTTTGCCGGACGGCACGGTGCGGAACTGGTTGACAAAACGCGAGCCCATGGAGGAATTCGGCTTGATGTTGACCGAGCGGTTTTCATACCGGACGGAGTCGCTGCCCGGCTGGGCGTAATAGAAGCGGATGAGCTGGGAAAAACCCTGGTCAGTGGAAAGCAGCGTCACCTCGAAAGATTCGGTGTATTCGCCGTTTTCCAGGGTGTATTCCGCAACCAGCCCGATGTCCGGAACGTAGTACTGAAGGGTTTTGACACCGGAATCATAGCTGGTCGTGACCTCGATGGCGCGGTAGGAACCGATGGGAAGATCGATGATATGGTCCACCGCGGTGATCGATCGCGTTCCGCCGCTGATTGGCCAGGAATTCCCGATTTCCACCGGGTCCATCAGAAGGATGTCTTCGCAGTTGTTCGCATAATCCAAAAAGCGATAGGTGTAGCCCACCCCGCTTTTTTGATAAGTGACGGTGATCCGCCCGTTTTCACAGCGGGTCACGCGGACCTTCGGGCTGCCGGAAGCGTCGGAAATAACCCTGTGCTGCACCGCGCGGGCGGATTCATCCTCGCCGGTGTATTCGACATAGGTTTGGATCTTTTCGCCGGAAAGCCTGGATTCATAGCGGATGTGCAGATCGTCCGTCGGCAGAAAATCGGTGATTTGATAAACGGTGGGGGTCGGCGAAGGGGTGGGCGGCGAAGGGGAAGGCGTGGGGGTAAGGTCCGGAGTCGGCGAAGGGGTCAAATCGGCGATTGGCGTCGGCGAGGGCGTCTCCTCCGAAGCGGTGGGGGAATTCGCCGGCGTTTCGACGGGAAAATCCGAAGAAACGCAGCCCCAAAGAAGCAGCGCGGAAAGCGCGTATGCGGTTAATGCACTGAATTTTCGCCGGTTTAACACAGCTCTTCCTCCGCGATTCAAGACACGGATATTATCTCATGAAGCCTCTGCGATGTAAAGCGCGCCGGCGCCGGCATCGGTGAATAAACGATGAAGAAAGAAGCAGGGATTTATTGACAGGGGGTCCGGGGAAAACTATAATGAACATGTACATACATATTATGAGGGGGGAGAATATGGCGTATAAGCTGATCGCGATAGACATTGACGGAACCCTAGTGACCGACGAGAGGAAACTGCCGAAAAGGAACATCGAGGCGATGCAAGCCGCGATAAACGCCGGGGCGGAAGTCATGATCGCGACCGGCAGGCCGTATCGGGCGGCAGCCCGGATCATGGAGTTGGCGGGGATCGAGGGGCTCATACTGTCCGCGGGCGGTGCTTTGATCAGTCGTTACCCCGGCGGCGAAACGCTGTACGAAGCCCTTCTTGCGCCGGACGTGGTCTTTGACATGGCGGATTGCTGCAGAAAAAACGGCTGGTTCTGGTTCTCTTTTTCGGGAATGGATTATTACTACGAAAAAGTGTGCGAAACCTCCCGCGTTACTGAGAATTATATCGGTTTCCCGGGAATAATACTGGACTACGGGTCCGACCACGGATTGGCCTTCAACAAGGGCACCGTGATGATCGACCCCAAGATCATCAAATCCGCGGCGGACGCGCTGCACGATCGCATCGGCGACCGGACGGAGGTCCAGATCGCGGACAAAAACGTGATAGATATTACGTCAAAGGGCATTGTAAAAGGAACCGCCCTGCTTACCGTGGCGGAGCTTCGCGGTCTTGACGCAAAGCAGGTGATCGCCATTGGCGACACGGATTCGGATGTTTCCATGATCAGGGCCGCCGGGCTGGGGGTCTGCATGGCGAACGGCACAGCCGGCGCAAAAGCGGCGGCGGATTACATCGCGCCTTCGAACAACGATTGCGGCGTTGCGGACGTAATCGAAAAGTTTGTTCTCAGCTGACCAAGAAGCCCTGAACCCGCCGCAAAAGGGCGGGCTTCTTTTTATTCGGCTGGACTGTAAAAAAGTCGCACAATAAATGAGAAAAGTGTATAATGGATCAAAGCAAACCGAGGAGGGTTCACATGGAAATCGTAACATTCAAGCGAAACGGCGCGGAAGCATCCTGCAGCGTTGGCGAGTCTTTGGTTTCGCTGATCGGGGAGAGCGGGCCCGGTTCCCCGCTGCCCGTCGTCGCCGCTTTGGTCAACAACTCCGTAAAGGAGCTTTCATACAAGCCGGCCGGCGGGGAGGATATCCAGCTTCTGACCCCCGGCGACAAAACCGGGAACGACGTTTATCTGCGCGGGCTGCTGCACGTGCTCGTTCAGGCGGTCAAAAGAACGATGCCGGAAAGCAGGCTTTCGATCGAGCACGCGATGAACGAGGGGATCTATTGCGAAATCCATGGGGAAGAGGAGGAATTCTCCCCCTTTGACCTCGAGCGGATCGAAAGGGAAATGCGCAGGATCTGTGAAAAGGATGAGCCCTTCATCCGCCGCCTGATCAGCAGGGAGGAGGCCATCGCCTTTTACCGGGCGGAAGGCAATACCGACAAGGCCCGCCTCCTGCGCCACAGGGAGGACGCGGTCTTTAAGGTCTATTCCTGCGGCGGGGTTTCGGAATATTTCTTTGGGCACATGCCGCCCTCCACGGGATACGTCGGCCGCTTTGCCCTGGTCATGACGCCTCCGGGCTTTGTGCTGCTGTACCCCAGGCAAAAGGAACCCCGGGGCGAGCTGCGCTTTACCCCGAGCCCGAAGCTGGCCCATGTTTTCCGCCAGAGCGAGCGCTGGGCGGACATTCTGGGCGTCGGAACGGTCCCGGACCTCAACGATCTGGTGGACAGCGGGCAGCTGCGGGATTTCATCAGGGTGAACGAAGCGCTGCACGAGCGCACGATCTCGGAGATCGCGTCGAGGATCGCGCGGGAAAAGCGGCGGATCGTGCTGGTGGCCGGGCCGTCCTCCTCCGGAAAAACAACGTTTACCCAAAGGCTGTCCGTCCAGCTGCGGGCGGCGGAACGCAAAACGGCGATGATTTCTTTGGATAATTACTATAGGGAGCGCAGCACCCTGAAGCCGCGGCCGGACGGAACGTATGACCTGGAGGACATCAACGCCCTGGACGTTCCGCTCTTCAACCAGCATCTTTGCGAACTGCTGGAAGGGAAAGAGGTTCAGACCCCGCGCTTTGACTTCAAATCAAAAAAGAGCGTCCCCGGCAAGGTGATGAAGCTGCTGCCCGATCAGATCCTGATGATTGAGGGGATCCACGGGCTGAACGACGCCATGTCCGAAACGGTGGACCGGGACGATAAATTCAAGGTATACATCAGCGCGCTGACCCAGCTTAACCTCGATTCCCACGACAGGATCTCCACCTCCAACGCGCGGTTCATCCGCAGGTTGGTGCGCGACCATCTGCACCGGGGGATGTCCGCCGAGCGGACCCTCGGGATGTGGACCAGCGTGCGGGAAGGGGAGGACCGCTGGATTTTCCCCTATCAGGAGCAGTGCGACGTCATGTTCAATTCCACCCTTGTGTACGAGCTGCTTTTCCTGAAAAAGCGCGCGATCCCCCTTTTGAAGGAGGTCAGCCAGGACAGCCCGAACTTCATCGAGGCGAACTATCTGGCAAAGCTGCTGAAGTATTTTGTGGACCCGAATCCCGAGGATGAATGTGAAATTCCGCGGACCTCGATCCTGAGGGAGTTCATCGGCGGCGGCTCTTTCGAGCAGTAAGCGCCTGGCGGGCGTGGGTTGGAATGGTTTGACCGCACAAAACGGCCGACATCAGACCTGACCGCCCCCCGCGCGGAGGGACGATAGACGAAAGACGAAAAAGACAAAAATGATCCGCTATGTACAGGCTGTGCGGATTCGCCTCCGGCTTGCCGAGGGAATAAATGGCTTCCAAAGCTTGATTTTAGGCCGGCCAGGTCTTATTATGGGGAAGTACATGGTGCGATTTAACGGATCGGAGGCTAATCATGACCAACCCAAGCAGGGTCGCGTTCACAATTTTTGGGAGGGACGTCTATTGGTATGGCGTGCTCATCGCCGCGTCGGTGCTGATCGGCATCGTCCTCAGCTATCGGCGGGCGAAGCGCTACGGCGTCAAGCAGGACGACCTGATCGATTTCGCGATCTGGGCGATCCCCGCGGCGGTGATCTTTGCCCGGCTCTATTACGTCGTTTTCGAATGGGATATGTTCAAGGGCGACCTTTTGAAGATCGTCCGGCTTTGGGAGGGCGGCCTTGCGATTTACGGCGCCGTGATCGGCGGCGTCATCGCGGGCATTCTGTTTTGCAGGCACCGAAAGATCAGCTTCTGGAGCCTGGCGGACATTGTGACCCCCGCTTTGGTGCTGGGACAGGCCATCGGCCGCTGGGGCAACTTTTTCAACCAGGAGGCTTTCGGCGTTGCCGTCGCGAATCCCGCCCATATGTGGTTTCCCCTGGCCGTGAGGATCGACGCGACGAACACGATCCACTACGCCACCTTCTTCTACGAATCCGCGTGGTGCCTGCTGATCTTCGCATTCATCATGTTAACGGGCAAACGCTTCAAACACCGCGGAGACTGCTTTTTGTGGTACATCACCCTTTATGCCCTCGAACGCGCCCTCGTCGAAGGGTTGAGGACGGACAGCCTGTATTGGGGCGACGTCCGCGTTTCCCAGATTTTGAGCGCGCTGCTTTTCGCCGCGGGAATCGCTTTCATGGTTTGGCGGCATTACAGGGAAAAGCGCACAGGGGTGCTTTTGGGGGCGGCTCCGTACTTTGCCCAATGCCCAAGGGATTTTGATATCGACGCAAAGCCGGAAGACGCCGCGGCAAAAGACGTCTGCGGCGCGGAAGAAGCGGGTGCGGGACGCAACGGCTCTTTTGAAGGGGGCGGCGGCGAACCGGACGGCACGATTTTAGGCAAAGAACCCGACCGGGACGAAAAATAGCAGGATTCCCCGGCATTGTGAAAAAACAAAATGCCGGATGCCCAACAAGAAATGAAGAAAGACTAAGAATTGAAAGAGGCGCTCCCAATGCGAAATCTGACCCTTTTGACAGACCTTTACGAGCTGACGATGATGTATGGCTATTTCAAAAACGGCATGCACAAAAACGTCACCGTTTTCGATATGTTCTTCCGCCAGCCCAGGAACGGCTCCACCTATGCCCTTGCCGCCGGATTGGAGCAGGTGATCGACTATGTCAACAACCTCAATTTTGACGAAGAGAGCATCGAATACCTTCGTTCCCTGAAGCTGTTTGACGAGGCGTTTTTGAAGGAGCTTTGCAATTTCAGATTCACGGGCGAGATCTACGCCGTTCCCGAAGGAACGGTGGTGTTCCCCTATGAACCCATCGTCAGGGTAAAAGCGCCGATTTTTGAGGCCCAGCTCCTCGAAACGGCGATCCTGAATATCGTCAACCACCAGACGCTGATCGCCACCAAGGCCAGCCGGGTGAAATACGCCGCCGGCGAAGCGGACGTGATGGAATTCGGCCTGCGCCGCGCCCAGGGGCCGGACGCGGGGATTTACGGCGCCCGGGCGTCCTACATCGGCGGCTGCTGCGGGACCAGCTGCGTGCTCACCGGCCAGATGTTCGACATCCCCGTCAAAGGCACCCACGCCCACAGCTGGGTCATGTCTTTTCCGGACGAACTGGCTTCTTTCAGGGCCTACGCCCGGGTCTATCCTTCCGCCTGCCTGCTGCTGGTGGATACGTACGATACCCTCAAAAGCGGCGTGCCGAACGCGATCACCGTTTTCAAAGAGATGCGGGCCCAGGGCCACGAGCCCCTCGGAATCCGGCTGGACAGCGGCGATCTCTCTTATCTTTCCCGGGAAGCGCGCAGGATGCTGGACGAAGCGGGTTTTGCAAACGCGAAGATTTTCGCCTCCGGCGATCTGGACGAAATGCTGATCCGCGACCTTCAGATGCAGGGCGCGGCGATAGACGTTTGGGCCGTCGGAACCAAGCTGATCACCAGCGACGACTGCCCGGCCCTCGGCGGGGTATACAAGCTCGCCGCGGAAGAGGTGGACGGCGCCCTCGTGCCCAAGATCAAGGTTTCGGACAATCCCGCCAAGATGACCAACCCGGGTTACAAAAAATTGACCAGGATTTACGATTCCCACTCGGGCATGGCCATCGCGGACCTCATCATGCTCGACCATGAAACGATCGACACCACCCAGCCTTTGCGCATATTTGACCCCGTGGAAACCTGGAAAACCATGAAGATCACCAACTACGCGCTCAAGGAGCTTCTTGTTCCCATATTTGTAGATGGCAAGCAGGTTTACCAGTCCCCGGATGTGCACGAAATCCAAAAATACGCAGGCAGGGACCTTTCGACCTTCTGGGAGGCGTACAGAAGGCTGTATAACCCCCATGTTTACAAGGTCGACCTCTCCCAGGAACTGTACGACACCAAGCAGAAAATGATTCAAAACGCTGTCAAACAGGACTAGGACCGACAATATCTGGCGGGCATATTCTGGCCCCTTCACTCCATACTAAGCGAGCAGCGTTTTTAAAAAACGCGCTCGCTTTTTCATGCGGAGGTGGAAACTTGGAAACCCAGACAGTGCTTGCCATACTTCAGATAGCCATGATGGTGTGCGTGCTGTTTTTCGTCGTCCGGCGAAACAACGGCGCAAGGCCCACTTCGGTGCAGGGTTCGTTTAAAAATTCCGACAGGGAGTACCAAAAGCTGCGCGCGCTTCGGGCTTCTTCGCTGACCATTCCGCTTTCCGAGCGCACGCGCCCCACCAGCCTTTCGGACATCGTGGGCCAGGAGGACGGCATCCGCGCGCTCAAAGCCGCGCTTTGCGGGGCAAACCCCCAGCACGTGCTGATCTACGGCCCGCCGGGCATTGGAAAGACCTGCGCGGCGCGGCTCGTTTTGGAATACGCGAAGTCCACGAAATACTCGCCCTTTGCGAAGGACGCTCCTTTTTTAGAGGTCGATGCGACCTGCGTGCGCTACGACGAGCGGTCGATCGCAGATCCTTTGATCGGCTCGGTGCACGATCCGATCTACCAGGGCGCGGGCGTGCTGGGGAACGCCGGCATCCCCCAGCCCAAGCAGGGCGCGGTGACCAAGGCCACCGGCGGGGTGCTTTTTCTGGACGAGATCGGCGAGCTCCCCCACATGCAGATGAACAAGCTGCTGAAAGTGCTGGAGGACCGAAAGGTCTTCTTTGAGAGCGCCTATTATTCATCGGACGACAACGCGATCCCGCCGTATATCCACGATATTTTTAAAAACGGAATGCCCGCGGACTTCCGGCTGATCGGCGCGACGACAAAGACCCCGAAGGATATTCCCGACGCGATCCGTTCCCGCTGCATCGAGATCTTCTTCCGCCCCTTAAGGACGGACGAGCTGGAGGAAATCGCCTATAAAGCCGCGGCAAAGGCAGGGCTTGCCATGGACAGGGAAGCCGCCCGGGCGGCGGCAAAATACGCCGCCTCCGGCCGGGAGATCAACAACATCGTCCAGCTTACCGCCGGTATGGCGATGCAGGAGGGCCGCAGCAACATCCGGATCGAAGACGTGGAGTGGGTGGCTTCCACCTGCCGTTACCGCGCCCGGGTGGAACGGTGCGTCCCCAAATCCGCGTCTGTGGGCACGGCGAACGGCCTCGCCGTTTTGGGCGACGGCACGGGCATGCTGATCGAGATCGAAGCCCTCGCCACCCTCGCCGAAAGGGGAAAAGGAACGCTGAAAGTTACCGGCGTGATCGACGAGGAAGAACTGAACGCGGGTGACAGAAGGCTGAGGCGAAAAGGGACCGCCGCGGCATCCGTGGAAAACGCCCTGACCGCCCTTCGGCTTACGGAGGGCATAGACGCGAAGGATTACGATTTGCACATCAATCTTCCCGGCGGGGTGCCGATCGACGGCCCCAGCGCGGGGATCGCCATCGCTGTGGCGGCTGCCTCGGCAATACTCGAGCGGCCGGCGGATTGCAGGCTGGCGATGACGGGGGAGGTTTCGATCAGGGGTTCGGTCCGGTCCGTGGGCGGGATCCGGAGCAAGCTCTCCGCCGCCGCAGCCGCCGGGGCCACAAGGACGATCATCCCCGAGGAAAACGCGGCGGAAAAGCAGCATTTTGAAGGGATGACGGTGATCGCGGTCAACCATCTTTCCCAGGTTCTCGACCTTGCTTTCGGCGAGCGGAAAGAAGCCTGCGCCGGCGGAACCGCGCTGCTTTCGGCTTCTGAAAGCAAAGTATGAACGGCAAAAAACCATAAATACGAACGGGCTCTTTTTGAGCGCCAAAAAAGGCCTGCGGGCCTTTTTTTTGCGCAGGGGAATTCCGGCAGATAAATGACCGGAATCGTATGGCAAAACGGACGAACATGTCGACAGTTTTGATTGAAGCTCGAGGGCTGCGGCCGCCCCGGACGGGGTTTTTGACAGACTGGAAGACGGAGGGGTTTGCCCCGCCGTCTTTCTTTTTTTGCGGCAAAAATGGGAGAATCGGCCCTGCACATATTATGAACTATGAAAAAAAATCCGCATATGCTAAAATACAAAGTGAGTGTGAAGACATTCGCCGCAATAAGGAGCGCGAAGGAGGCGCAAAAAGCGGTGTGAAACTAGCGCCAGGACCGGGAAACCGGTCGACGAGGACCGGGGTTATCGAAAGATTCGGCGGATGCTCCGGGGCTGTGCGCCAGCCTATTCCAAGCCTAAAAATCCGGGGAAACCCGGGCGAACAAAGGGCCGGGACGCGCAAATAGGACTGTAAGGAGAAAATGGAATGTGCGGAATTGTTGGCTGCGCAGGCAGGCAGCCTGTTGCGTCTTTGCTCGTCGACGGGCTTAAGGCCCTCGAATATCGCGGGTACGACAGCGCGGGGGTCGCCCTTTCCGAAACGGGCGGATTGCTCGTCATCAAGAAAAAGGGCAGGGTCTCCTCGCTGGAAGACGAGATCAAAAAAGTACTTCCCAAAGGCACGACCGGAATCGGGCACACCCGCTGGGCGACCCACGGCGAACCGAGCGATGAAAACGCCCACCCACAAGTTTCCGAAAATGTGGATATCGCCGTTGTGCACAACGGCATCATCGAAAACTACGCCCCGTTGAAAAAATGGCTTATTGAAGAGGGATATGAATTCCGCAGCGAAACGGATACGGAAGTCGTCGTCCATCTGCTTTCCTATTATTACAAAGGCGATCTCAAGCAGGCGATGCTTCAGGCGGTTTCCCGCCTTAGCGGCTCTTATGCTTTGGCCGCCGTATGTGCAAAAGAGCCGGGCAAGATCGTCTGCACCCGGCGGGAAAGCCCGCTGGTCGTCGGCTTCGGCCAGGGCGGGAACTATCTCGCCAGCGACGTTTCCGCCCTGATCAAGCACACGAGGGACGTTTGCTTTTTGGGCGAAAACGACATCGCCGTGGTGGAAGCGGACGGGATCCGGCTGTTTGACTGCGGCGGGAATCCGGTGAACCGGGAGCATTTCCGCGTTGACTGGGATATTTCCGCGGCGGAAAAGGGCGGCTACGAGCATTTTATGCTCAAGGAAATCTTCGAGCAGCCCCAGGCTCTGAAAAGCACGATCGTGCCCAGGATTTTTGAAGGAAGAATCCGTTTTGACGGGATCGGCGAGGATTTTCTGCGTTCGGTGAAGCGCATTGTGATCTGCGCCTGCGGCACCGCGTACCACGCGGGCCTTGTGGGCAGAAGGTGGATCGAATCCTTCGCCAGAGTTCCGGTGGAGGCGGATATCGCCAGCGAATACCGCTACCGCGACCCGATCCTTTCGCCGGAGGATCTTTGCGTCGTCGTCAGCCAGTCCGGCGAAACGGCGGATACCATCGCGGCCCTGCGCACCTTCAAAAAAGGCGGCGGCAAGGTGCTTTCGATCACCAATGTCGTGGGCTCCACGGTTTCCAGGGAATCGGACATGGTGGCCTATACCTGGGCCGGGCCGGAAATCGCCGTGGCGTCCACCAAGGCGTACACCACCCAGCTATCCGTGCTGTTCATGCTTGCGATGGAGCTGGGCAGGGTGAAAGGCGTCCTTCCCGAAGAAAAATACGACGCGCTTTTGCAAGAGCTTTTGCAAATCCCCGATCTGGCCGCCCATACCCTGGAGCTTTCGGGTTACGCCCAAAGCGCCGCCCGCAGGCATTTCACCCAGGGGGACGTGTTTTTCATCGGCCGGGGGCTGGACCAGCCCGCCACGATGGAAAGCTCCCTCAAATTGAAGGAAATCAGCTACATCCACAGCGAAGCCCTGCCGGCCGGCGAGCTGAAGCACGGCACCATCGCGCTGATCGAAAAGGGCACCCTTGTGGTGGCGATGTCCACCCAGTCCGCCCTGGCGGAAAAGCTCGCCTCCAACATCAAAGAGGTCAAAGCCCGGGGCGCCCAGGTTCTGCTGATCGCCGAGGGCGACGGGCCGGAATCCGTCGACGGGGCCGATGAGCTGTTGCCCCTGCCAAAGATTCGGGATGAGCTCGCGCCCCTGATCTCCGTGATCCCGGCGCAGCTTTTCGCCTATTACTGCGCGACCCTGCGCGGGTTCGACCCGGATAAGCCCAGGAATCTGGCAAAATCGGTAACCGTGGAATAATCCGGAAAAAGCCTTGAACGGGGCGGCGGACTGCCGCTCCGTTTCCGCACAGAACATGAAAAGCGGTCGGAACTCCGGCGAAAACCGCGGGAACCGAAAGGCGTTTGAAGAATCTGCCGCATAAGCATGGCGCGCCATGGCATGCTGCCGGCGCCCGACGCGGCGCCGCCGCGCCTTCATGCCGGGGCCTTGCGCTTGCCTGCTTTTCGGCTTTCGAAACGCCCCGATCGAAAAACCGCGATCCGGGGTGCGGTTCAAGAAAGGGGAGAGCGGCATAGCGGGGCTGTTCCCACCGAAGATGGCAGTGAAACGCGCCCGAATCGCGGTCTTTCGGCGCGCCATGCTTGCGGCGTTTATGCCATACATTGCCCTTCTCCGCCGGCTTGCAACGTCAACTCTGTAACGGTATAATACTCCTTGGTAGGAGGAAGACATATGACTAATCATGATAAGACGCTTATGCCGCTCATACCCTTGCGGGGGCTGACGGTTTTTCCATACATGGTGATCAGTTTTGACGCCGGACGGGAAAAGACCGTCGCCGCGATCAACGAAGCCGTTGAAAACAACAGACTTTGCCTTCTCGTTTCCCAAAAAGACGCCACCAAGACCGAAGTCGAATCGGAAGACCTGTTCGAAATCGGAACGATCGCCCGGATCAAGCAGGTTTTAAGGCTGCCGGGCGAATCGGTGCGCGTTTTTGCCGAGGGGCTGTTCCGCGGCAGGGTGGAGGAAATCGTTTCCGCCGAGGACTACTTCGAAGCGGAAGTGGTTCAGCTTGAATCCCAAAGCGACCTGACCGAGCTTGAGACCGCGGCGATGTCGCGCAAGCTCGCGGAGGTGTTCGAGGCATACGGCCGCGCCAGCGGCAAAATCAGCGGCGAAACGATGCTTTCCATGCTGGTGGAAGAGGATATCGGCAAGCTTTGCGATACTCTTGCGGCCGGCGTTTTGGTGAATATTGCCGACAGGCAGGAGATCCTGAACTGCGTGGACGTGAGGACCCGGGCCGAAAAGCTGCTCGGGATCCTGCGCAGGGAGATCGAGATCCAAAAAATTGAAATACGGATTCAAAAACAGGTTAAAACCAACGTTGAAAAGGCCCAAAAGGAATATTACCTTAGGGAGCAGCTCAAGGTGATCCACAAAGAGCTGGGGGACGAAGCGGAAGAAGACGAGATCGACGCCCTCAAAAAACGCCTGGATGAGCTTCCGCTGCCGGGCGCGGTCCGCGCCAAGGCCGAAAAGGAACTCAAGCGCTACGCCCAGCTTCCTTCCGGCTCCCACGAAGTTCCTGTGGTCAGGAACTGGCTGGACTGGATGACCGATCTTCCCTGGGGAAAGACTACTGAAGACAATTTCGACCTTGAAAACGCAAGAAAGATCCTGGATGACGAGCATTACGGCCTCGACAAGGTCAAGGACAGGATCGTCGAACACCTTGCGGTCTGCAAGCTGAAAAACGATACCGGCGGAACGATACTCTGCCTTGTGGGCCCTCCCGGCGTGGGAAAAACCTCCGTCGCCACCTCCGTCGCCCACGCGACGGGCCGCGCCTTCACCAGGATGAGCCTGGGCGGCGTGCGGGACGAAGCGGATATCCGCGGCCACAGGCGCACCTATATCGGCGCGATCCCGGGAAGGTTCATCACCGCGATGAAGCAGGCGGGCTCGATGAACCCCGTGATGCTGCTCGACGAGGTCGACAAGCTCTGCAGCGACATGCGGGGCGACCCCGCGGCCGCCCTTCTCGAAGTGCTGGACAGCAACCAGAACACCGAGTTCCGCGACCATTATATGGAAATCCCCTTCGATCTTTCGAAGGTGATGTTCATCACCACCGCCAACTCGACGGACACCATCCCCCAGCCTTTGCTGGACCGCATGGATGTGATCACCCTTTCGAGCTACACCGGAGACGAAAAGCTGGAAATCGGCAAAAGGCACCTGCTTCCCAAGCAGATCGCGGCCCACGGGCTGCCACCGAAGGCCGTCTCCTTGCCGGATGAAAGCCTGCTTGAGCTGATCGAATGCTATACCAGAGAGGCCGGCGTGCGCGAGCTGGAGCGCAGGATCGCGGACGTTTGCAGGAAGGTTGCCGTTTCCGTGGTTACGGAGGGCAAAAAGCGCGCGATCGTAACGCCGAAGCAAATCGAAAAGCTCCTGGGCAAGCCCAGATTCAGGAAGAACGAAAAAGACGTGATCGACAAGGTCGGCGTCGCCAACGGCCTCGCCTGGACCCGGGTGGGCGGCGAACTGCTTCATGTCGAAGTCGCCGTGCTCAAGGGAAAAGGCAAGCTGGAGCTTACGGGCAGGATGGGCGACGTTATGCGCGAATCCGCCCAGGCCGCGTATACCTATATCCGCACCCACGCGGCGAGGTGGGACATCGATCCCCTGTTTTATGAAAAGGTGGATATCCACATCCATATCCCGGAAGGAGCCGTGCCGAAGGACGGCCCCAGCGCGGGCATCACCATGGCCGTGGCGATGGTCTCCGCCCTTTCGGGCAGGGCGGTCAAGGGCGACGTCGCCATGACCGGGGAAATCAGCCTGCGCGGCAGGGTGATGCCGGTCGGCGGTCTGAAGGAAAAGACCCTGGCCGCCCTGCGCGAAGGGATGACCGCCGTCATCCTTCCCAAGGAAAACGCCAAGGACCTTCCGGAGTTCGCGGAATCCGTGCGCAGGAACCTCAACATCATTTTTGCGGATGAGCTTTCCGCGGTGTTTGAAGCCGCGCTGACCCAAAAGAACAGCGTTTCGCCCTTCATCGACGAAATGTGCGGATACAGGGCGCCCGCGCCCGAGGTGGTAAGCTGATGCTGCGGATTACAAAAGCCGAATTTGTGACCAGCTGCGGCTTGGGCAGCGCGCCGCCCGAGCTTGGCGGCGCGGCCCAGATCGCCATGGTCGGCAAATCCAACGTGGGGAAGTCCAGCTTCATCAACGCGCTGTGCAACAACAAAAAGCTTGCCCGGATTTCCTCGTCCCCGGGGAAAACAAGGCTGATCAACTTCTTTTCGATCAACGGGGGGGCGTTTTATCTCGTCGACCTGCCGGGCTACGGCTTTGCGAAGGCGCCGAAATCGGAGCAGGAAAAATGGGCGGAGCTGATGGAGGGCTACCTTCGTTCCGGCCAGGTCGCCCACCTTTTCCTGCTGCTCGATTCACGGCGCGAGCCGACGACGGCGGACAGGCAGATGCTCGTCTGGATGCAGTATTACAACATCCCCTATACGATCATCGCCACCAAGGCGGACAAGCTGCCGAAAACCAAGCGCAAACCCGCCGCGGCCTCTGTTTCCAAGGCCGTCGGGGCGCTTGGCCCGGCGATCCCCTTTTCCGCGGAAGAAAAGCTGGGAATAGACGATGTTCTGAACCGGATCGAGCAGATCGTCACCGACGAAGCCCGCGTTTTTATGAGCGGGCGCGGCGGCGCCAAAGCGGAACCGCCCGAAGCGTTGGACTAAGGCCGCAAACCGGCAAAAGCGCTTCGGTAAGATCTTCCGACGCGCTTTTTGTTTTTTGAAAAAAACAGGGCTGGGGGAATTGCAAAGTGACTGATCGGAACATAAAAAATGCCGGACAAACGGGGATGTTTGCAGACAGAATTCCCGACCGGCAGGGGTTTTTCTGTTTTTTGATTCCGTTCCTGCCGATTCGTTCGCCGGACGTTCTTCAAAATATTGCCGCTTTCGCCGGTTTTCTCAACTAGTTTTCCTTGACAACATATAAAGGTGTTTGCATAATATGGTCGTAGCTATAGCATTCTTCCTTCCGGAGGCGTCCAAATGAGCATAATCAAGTGCCCCAGATGCGACATAAACTTCATACGTGAAGAGGAGCAGTATTGCTCCATTTGCAAAAGAGAAATGAAAGGCGAGATGCCCAAAGAAGAAATGACGGATATGTGCATCGAGTGCGGCGAGCACCCGACCGCTCCCGGAGAAGAGCTTTGCATCTATTGCCTGAATGACCGCAAGGAGGCCGACGACGCCATCGAGACGGATGACGAACTGACTGCCGACGACATTCCCGACGACAACGACGATATCAGCATAGACGAGATGGAAATCGTTCCCCTTCAGCCCGAGGATATCCCCGAGGATGAGCGCGAAGAGATCCACAAGGAGCTTGGATTTGACGACGAACCGGAAGACGAGGAGGAAGCCCCCGAAATCCTTGAAGAAGAAGACGACCTGGTCTGATTTGCTATGAGGGTATTTGCGATAGGCGACCTGCACCTCTCCCTGGCCCGGCCCAAGCCGATGGATGTGTTTGGCCCCCACTGGAGCGACCACTGGCCGCGCATCCGCGAAAATTGGGAAAAGGCCGGCATAACGGGCGAAGACGCCGTCTTAATCCCGGGGGATATCAGCTGGGCGATGGCCATTTCCGAAGCGGCGGCGGATCTTTCCTCCATCGGTGAGCTGCCGGGCAAAAAGCTGATGATCCGGGGCAACCACGATTACTGGTGGAGCTCGCTTTCCAAGGTGCGCTCTATCCTTCCCAAAAACACCTTCGCCCTCCAGAACGACGCGATGCGTTTTCCCGGCCTGGTGGTCTGCGGCACCCGCGGGTGGTCCTGCCCCGGCACGCCCGGCTTCTCCCCGGAGGATCAAAAGCTCTACCTTCGCGAGCTGATCCGCATGGAGCTTTCGCTGAATGAGGCAAAAAAGCTTTTGCAGGAGGGCGACAGGCTCATCGCCATGATCCACTATCCGCCCTTCAACGAACAGAGGGAAACCTCCGGGTTCACCGATCTTTTTTCCGGCTTTGGCGTAGAGTGTGTCGTTTACGGCCATCTGCACGGCCGAAGCTGCCGGTCTGCCTTTGAGGGAGAGCTGAACGGAGTCCAGTATACGCTGACTTCCTGCGATCACCTTGGGTTCAAGCCCAAACTGATCATGGCAATTTGACGAGAAAGGTATTGTTCGGGCCCTTGCCGGCGGCTTCGGAGCGTCAAAAAGACCTGCGGGCCGCTTCGCCCGCGGGTTTTTCGCTGAAGCGGAAGCCGTCGGCGAAACCGGCATCGATCCTTGATGAAGTGCCGGAATCTGTGATTCCGGCACAGTCAATTTTGATTGAACCCTAGGGGCCGCGCGGCCCCTGAACCCCCGGAACGGAGCTTTTCAACAGGCCCGAGAGCCCCCTTGCCGGGGGCTTTTTTATTGACCGGGCGCCGGTTTTCGACTTAATCAGTCACAGTCAACAAATATTTTACAATTTATTAAAAATTTTCGCGCGAAAGGAAGGAGAATCGATTTGTATGCAGAATAGTAGCAAAAATGGGAAGATGTGTGGCAAAGTGGTGAGAAGTGGTGTATAATCCTCTTACTCACAAGCCGCAAAGAAGAGGTATCGGCAGTGCTTATCGGATCGCACAACCATACGGTGGACAACAAAGGCCGACTTTTCATCCCCTCCAAATGGAGGGACGATTTGGGAACCACTTTTATTGTTACAAAAGGGTTCGGAAAATGCCTCTTCGGAATGTCCCTTCCCGAATGGGAAAAACTTTCCGCAAAGCTCTCCGCCCTGCCGCTGACGGACAAGCAGTCCCAGCAGCTAGTCAGATACCTTTCCTCCTGGGCGACGGACTGCGAGGTGGACAAGCAGGGCCGGATCCTGATCCCCGCAAAGCTGAGGGCCTTTGCCCAGCTCGAAAAGGACGCCACGCTGATCGGCGTGACCAACCGGATCGAAATCTGGAATTCCACGCTTTGGGAAACCATGGACACGGAAATGGAAGCCGAATACGACGAAATGATGGCCGGCATGGCCAAAATGGGTATATGAAATGGAATTTTCCCACAGGCCCGTCCTGCCGAACGAGGTGCTTTACTGCCTCGCGCCGGAAAGGGGAGGCGTGTTCGCGGACGGGACCCTGGGCGGCGGCGGCCACGCGGAGCTGGTGCTTTCAGCGCTGCCCCCAAGCGGCAGGCTGATCGGCATCGACCGGGACGACGACGCCCTTTTTGCCGCCAGCCAAAGGCTGAAGCGTTTTGGCGAACGGTTCGCGGCGGTAAAGGGGAACTTCTTCGAAATTCGCAGAATACTCGGCGAACTGAACATAGACAAGCTAAACGGCATGCTGGTGGATCTTGGGGTTTCCTCCTATCAGCTGGACAATCCCGCGCGCGGGTTTTCCTATCACGTCGACGCCCCGCTGGATATGCGGATGGACCAGAACGCGGCGTTTTCCGCCTACGACGTGGTGAACGGCTACGACCATGGGGAGCTGACCCGGATCCTCAGGGAATACGGCGAGGAAAAATGGGCTTCAAGGATCGCCTCGTTCATCCTGGAAGCGCGAAAAAAGCAGCCGCTGAACAGCACCTTCGAGCTGGTCGAGCTCATCAAGGCCGCGATCCCGAACGCCGCAAGGCGGGAAGGCGGCCACCCGGCAAAACGGACCTTCCAGGCGATCCGGGTGGAGGTCAACGGCGAGCTTGCGGGGCTGAAGCAGGCGATCGAGGATATGGTCGGCTGCCTCGCTCCCGGCGGCAGGCTGGCCGTCATCACCTTCCAGAGCCTGGAGGACAGGATCGCCAAGAAAACTTTCGCACAACTGCAGGACCCCTGCACATGCCCAAAGAGCGCGCCCGTCTGCATCTGCGGGAAGAAACCCATGGTCCGCCTCATCACAAAAAAGCCGCTGACGGCGAAAGAGGAAGAACTGAACGAAAACCCCCGGGCAAAAAGCGCAAAGCTCAGGGCCGTGGAAAAGCTCTGATCGGCGCAACCGCGGCGCCCTGGCCGCGGCCCGTCCGCAAAAACAGGCCGTGACCCCCGACAGGACAGGAGGAAGAGACATGTCCGAGCCTAAAGTGCTGCTCAACCAGTATGTGTACTACACGCCCACCGCTAACGCATATAAATACGACGAGCCGGAGCGCGCAGCGAAAAAAGAGGAAATCGCGCGCCCCGAAGCAAAGCCCGCGGCAAAGCCGAAGCTCAGAGCTTCGGCAGTGGCGAGCGTCGCCCTGGCCGCGATGCTGATTCTTGGCGCGGCGGGCGTGCTTGTGGCAAGATACGAGCGCATGTCCGCGTCCTCCCTTCGGATCAGCAAGCTGAAATCCCAGATCACCGATATCGAGACGGAGATCGAGAACCTCAACATCAAGCTTCAGTACGCCATGGATATCAACACCGCCCAGATCATCGCCAGGGAGCAACTCGGCATGGATTACCCCGAATCCGCCCAGCTTGAAAACGTTGAGGGTTGGACCGGGGAGGACGGGGAAGTCGTTGCCGCGGCCCTGCCTTCTTACGCGGCCGTTCCGATCAGCAGCGCTCCTGTTGAGGGCGGCGGGGAATGAGCGGTTTGTTTGCCGGGCTGCGTCCTCCGAAAACCCTGGGCCGGGGTTTATCGATCATCTGAAGCGCCTCGCCGGCGTTTCGGCATTTAGATGGGAGATGTACCATTGCCCCAAAAGGAAGATTCCAAAACGCAAAAAAAAACAAAGAAACAGCTCATAAAAAAGCGGATTTTCTCTACGATGTTCGCTGTTGTGGTGCTGTTTTCGGTAGTTTTGGGCAGGCTTTTCCACCTTCAGGTCATTCAGGCCGAAGAGCTTCAGGAACGGGCTTCCAGCCAGTGGACGCGAACCAGCACGGTTTCCGCGAAGCGCGGCAAGATCACCGACGTCAACGGCATCGTGCTGGCCCAGAGCGGCTCGGCGGACACGATGGAGGTCTACATCCCCAACGTCACCGATCCGGAAGGGATCGCCGGGGCCTGCGAAAGGATACTCGGCCTAAATTACGATTCCGTATACGCCAAGATAACGGACAAAACCCGCTCCGCGGTGATCATAAAGCGCCAGCTGACCGAGGAAGAAAGCCGGGCGATGCGCGCCTGCGGCTTCAAGGGCGTCAGCTTTTCTGTGGACACAAAGCGGTATTATCCCCTGAAATCCTTCATGACCCAGATCATCGGCTACACGACGATCGACGGCGTGGGCCAGGACGGCATCGAGGCGACTTATGACAAATACCTTGCCGGAACGGCCGGAAGGCTGGTCTACGAAAAAGACGGCAGCGGTAGGGAGATCCCCTATGGCTCGGAAACTTACGTCGAGGCGGAGGACGGCTATGACGTTGTGCTGACCGTGGACGCGGTGGTGCAAAGCTCCCTTGAACGCGCGGTGGAGGAATGCCTGGCGGTCAACAACGCGAATTACGCCATGGGGATCGTCATGGAAGTCAACACCGGAGAGATCAAGGCCCTTTCAGTCAAGCCGGATTTCGACCTGAACGATCCCCCGAGAAACGATCTGACCGCCCTTTCCGCCTTGTCCAGGAACAGGCTGGTGGCCGACGCCTTTGAACCCGGCTCGGTCTTCAAGGTGATGACCCTGGCCTCCGCCCTGGAAGAAGGCGTGATTTCCCTGGGCACCACCTTCAACTGCCCGGGCTACAAGATCGTGGACGGCCAGCGCATCAAATGCTGGTCGAACAACCACGGCCATCAGACCCTGGCAAAAGCCGTGCAGAACTCCTGCAACCCTTCCTTCATGGAAATGGCGCTCAGGCTGGGCACGGACAAGTTTTATGAATACATTTACAACTTCGGGTTCGGCTCCTCCACCAATTCGGGGCTGAACGGAGAATCCGGCGGCATCGTCCGAAACCAGAAATACATCAAATCCTTCGACCTTGCCCGCATTGGCTTCGGCCAGACGATCGCCGTGACCGCCCTGCAGATGGCTTCGGCGATTTCCGCGGTCGTGAACGGCGGAACGCTCATGCAGCCGCATATCATAAAAGGGATCTACACAACGGGGGGCGAAACCGTTCTTGAGAACGAGCCGCTGGCTGTGCGCAGGGTGATTTCGGAGGAAACTTCCGCCACGGTGCGGCAGCTTCTCTTGGGCGTCGTCGAGGAAGGCAGCGGCAAAAACAGCTATATCCCCGGCTATTCCATCGGCGGAAAGACCGGGACTTCCCAAAAATACGAAAACGGCAAGATCGCGCCGGGCAAGAACGTGGCTTCCTTCGTGGCCTTTTTCCCGGCGGACGCCCCGAAATACCTGGTCTACATCGTGGTGGACGAACCGCGGGTGGGAACGGTTTACGGCAGCACCTGCGCCGCGCCCTATGTGCGCGACGTGGTGGAAGATATGCTCAAATACTACAGCATCCCCCCGAAATACGAGGAAGGCGTCACCGAAGCGAACGTGAACGCCGAGGTTCCGAACGTGGTGGGAATGAAGGTTTCTGAAGCTTCGTCGGCGCTTCGGGACGCGGGCTTCACCAGCGCGGCGGACGGAACCGGCACGGTGACCGCCCAGGCGCCCCAGGCCGGGGCCATGGTGCCGAAAAAGACGTCGATCCAGCTGTACACCAGCGAGCCGGCCGAGGTTTACGATCTTTCGGAGGACGAGGTGACCGTTCCCGATCTTGCCGGGCTCAGCGCCGGGGCGGCCTATGAAAAACTGGACGCGCTGGGGCTGAAGCTCCAGACCGCGGGAGACGGCAGGGGAAAAGTGGTTTCCCAGAATCCTTCGGCAGGCAAATCCGTGCCTGTGGGAACCAATGTTTCCGTCGTCCTGGAATACAGCGGAGACTGACTTTGCGGCGCCTCTTTTGTATACCCGAGGTTGAGAGAGTCATACATATGTGATATAATCAGTCCGTTTGTTAAAAACCTCGGGGGATTCCCGTTTTGGAGGTATCAATGACCCGATCGCTGAGCCTGAGCGAGCTTTTCGCGGGCATAAACCACGTGCATAAAGGCGAAGACGCCGAAATTACCTCGATCGAATGCGATTCGCGCCAGGTTGGCCCGGGCTGCCTGTTTGTATGCGTTGTCGGAACGTTCCAGGACGGTCATGTCTATGCGGAGCAGGCGGTCCGCGCGGGCGCTTCCGCCCTTTTGGTGGAGCGTGAGCTTTCGCTGAACATTCCCCAGATCATCGTGGAGGACACGAGGACGGTGCTGGCCCTTTGCGCGGCGAAATTCTATGATTACCCGGCAAAGAAAATGCGCATGGTGGGCGTGACCGGAACAAACGGCAAGACCACCACCACCTATATGCTCAAATCCGTGGCGGAGCAGGCGGGCCTTAAAGTCGGCCTGATCGGCACGATCACCAATTTGATCGGCGACAAGGTGCTCCCCGCCGCCCATACCACGCCGGACGCCGCCGAGCTTCACCGCCTTCTGCGGGAAATGCTGGACGAAGGGGTGGAGCTTTGCGTGATGGAGGTTTCCTCCCATTCGCTGGACCAGCGGCGCGTTTACGGCATCGAGTACGACGCCGCGGTTTTCACCAATCTGACCCAGGACCACCTGGATTACCACAAAACCTTCGAAAACTACCTCTTGGCGAAGCGCGTCCTGTTCACCCAGTCAAAGCACGCGGTGCTGAACTGCGACGACGAGTACTGGACCCGCCTTGTCGAAGACCTTCCCTGCGGGAAGACGACCTTCGGCGTGCGGGAAAACGCGGATATTTACGCCAAGAACATCGATATCACGCCCGCCGGCGTCGCCTTTGATATGTATCTTCCCGCTGAAAAAGGCAAGGAGGCGCGGCACGTCAAGCTGAATATTTCCGGCCTTTTCTCGGTGTTCAACGCCATGGGAACCGCCGGGGCCGCCCTGGTCCTCGGGTTTACGCCGGATGAAATCGCCGCCGGTCTGCAAAAAGTCACCAGCGTTTCCGGCCGGCTGGAGAAGCTTCCGGTTCCGAACAGGGAATACTCCGTAATGCTGGATTACGCGCACACCCCCGACGCGCTGGAAAACGTGCTGAAAACCGTGCGCGGCTTCACGAAAAAAAGGCTGATCGTGCTTTTCGGCTGCGGGGGGGACAGGGACCGCGCAAAGCGGCCGATCATGGGCGAAGTCGCCGGGCGCTACGCGGATTTTTGCATCATCACCAGCGACAATCCCAGGAGCGAGGACCCAGAGGACATCATGCGGTCCATAGAGGAAGGCGTTTCCCGTTCGGGCTGCGAATACGCCATGATCGAATCAAGGCATGAGGCGATCAAAAAATCCCTGGAAATGGGCGCTGCCGGCGACGTGATCGTCCTTGCCGGCAAGGGCCACGAGACTTACCAGGAGATCAACGGGATCAAAAACCATTTCGACGAAAAGGAGATCGTGGCGGAAATTGCCGCAAAGCTCCCCGACGAGCACTGAGCCGCGACGCACATAAGATGGACAGACTGATACTGTCGATACTGATATCATTCGGAATTTGCATATTGCTCGGGCCGGTCGTCATCCCGCTGCTCCACAGGCTGAAATTCGGCCAGATGGTGCGGGACGACGGCCCCAAAAAGCACCTTTCAAAGGCGGGAACGCCCACCATGGGCGGCGTCATGATGGTGCTGGCCGTGGTGGTGACGTCGCTGATTCTGGGCGATGGCAGCATGGAATTCCTGCCGATGATGCTGATCGCCACGGCGGGGTACGCGGTCATCGGTTTTTTGGACGATATCCTGAAGGTCAAGCACAAGCGCAGCCTCGGCCTGAGGGCGTATCAAAAGATCATCGGGCAGGTGGGCCTTGCCGCGGTTATCGCCATCTGGGCGTACAGGAATCCGCTGATCGGCTCGAAGGTCGTGGTCCCGTTCACCAATATCACCTGGGATCTCGGGGCGTTTTACATTCCCTTCGCGATGTTCGTCATCGTCGCCTTTGTCAACGCGGTGAACCTGACGGACGGGCTGGACGGACTCGCTTCCGGGACGATGCTCATCGATTCGATCACCTACGCCTTCATCCTTTTTGTGATCGCGGCCGCCGCCGCGGCGTCCGGGGATATTTACCTTTCGGACAACATCAAAAACGCGATGCTGTTCGCCGGGGCCGTCGCCGGCGCCTGCCTGGGCTTTTTGCGGTTCAACGCCTATCCCGCCCGGGTGTTTATGGGAGACACCGGTTCCCTTGCTTTGGGCGGCGCGCTCTCCATCATGGCGATCGTCAGCAGAACGATGCTGATCACGCCCATCATCGGGGTCATGTTCGTTGCCAGCGCGGTTTCCGTCGTGCTGCAGGTGGGCTCCTATAAGCTTCGCAACAAAAAACGCGTGTTTTTAATGGCGCCGCTGCACCACCATTTTGAGCTCAAGGGCTATCCGGAGACGAAGATCGTTTCCATGTATATGATCATCACCGCCGCGGCCTGCCTGATTGTGCTTCTGCTGTATGTATAGGTGAACAAATGAACGTAAAGGGCCTGCGCGTTCTCGTGGTCGGCATGGCGAAAAGCGGAATCGCTTCCGCCCGGCTGTTGGCGTCCGAGGGCGCTTTTGTGACAATAAACGACAAAAAGACCAGAAATGAGCTTCCCGAAGCGCTGAGCGCGCTCAGCGGCGTGGAATACAAAGACGCCCTGGGCGCCGACCCGCTGACGCTTCTTGACGATACGGACATGATCGTCCTCAGCCCCGGGGTATCCCTTTTTGCCCCCTTTGCGGCAGAGGCCAAAAAGCGGTGGATCAAGGTGATCGGCGAGATCGAGCTGGGCTATCTTTTCGCAAAAGCGCCGATCATCGCCATCACCGGAACGAACGGAAAGACCACCACCACGGCGCTCACGGGGGAGCTTTTCAAGGCCGCGGGGTTCAACACCTTTGTGCTGGGGAACATCGGCGTGCCCATCGCTCAGGAGGCGAAAAACACAAAGCCGGAGGACGTGATCGTCGCCGAGGTCGCGGGTTTTCAGCTTGAATCGACGGAGCGCTTCCGCGCCCGCGCCTGCGCGATCCTGAATCTGACGGAAGACCACCTCGACCGGTTCAAAACCATGGAAAACTACGGCGCGGCCAAGGCCATGGTGCTCAACAACCAGACCAGGGACGACTTTGCCGTCTTTAACGCGGACGATCCTCTGGTGGCCGCCATGGCGGAGCGCGCCAAAGGCCGCGTACTCTGGTTTTCCAGAAAGCTGGAGGTGGAAAACGGCGCTTTCGTACGAGACGGCGCGATCATCTTCCGCATGGACGGAAGGGAAAGCCCGGTCTGCCGCGTTTCCGAACTGAGGATTCCCGGAGCGCACAATCTGGAAAACGCCCTGGCTGCCGTGGCGGTTTCCCTGCCGGTGGGGGTATCGCCCAAAGCGGCCGCCCAGGCCCTTCGAAGCTTTTCCGGCGTGGAGCACCGCATCGAATTCGTCTGCGAAAAAAACGGCGTGCGCTATATCAACGATTCCAAGGGCACGAATCCGGACTCGACGGTCAAGGCCGTCGAGGCGATCCAAAGGCCCACGGTGCTGCTGCTTGGCGGGTCGAACAAAAACAGCGATTACACGCCGGTTTTTAACGCTTTCGGCGGAAAAGTCAAAGCTGTCGTCGCCTATGGATTTACCAGGGACCAGATCGAAAGGGATGCGAAAAAAACGGGCTATTCCCCCATATATATTTGCGACGGGCCTTTTGAGGACGCGGTCCGCCTTGCGAAAAGCCTTGCGCAAGAGGGGGACGACGTGCTGCTTTCCCCGGCCTGCGCAAGTTACGACATGTTCGCCAACTTTGAGGAACGGGGCCGGGTGTTCAAGGAACTGGTAAGGTCTTTCTGAAGCCGGAGGGATTATGGCGGGATTGTATTCCAGCGTCAAAAGCAAATTGCAAAAGAGGGGCCATGTGGATTACGCGGTGCTTTTCACCACCATCGCCCTGACGGCCTTTGGCTTGCTCATGCTTTTTTCCGCCAGCTTTTATTATGGCCAAAACAGGTTCGGCGACGGCTATTATTACGTCAAGCGCCAGCTTGTCGGGGTCGTGGTGGGCTTTGTGGCCATGTTTTTGCTCGCGAATTTCGATTACCGCCGCTGGCTGAAACTTTGGAAGCCGATTTTTGCCGCGGGGCTGGTGCTGATGTGCCTCGTCTGGGTTCCCGGGCTGGGCGTCAACAGGAACAGCGCCAACCGCTGGTTCGTCATACCCGGCATCAACCTTTCCGTCCAGCCCGCGGAGCTTGCGAAGTACGCGCTGATCATCGCCGTCGCGGCGATGGTGGTCAGATTCGGCCACGAGCGGATGCAAAGCTTCCGCCGCGGGATCGTGCCCATCCTGATGCTGATGGCGCCCTTGGCGGTGCTGCTGCTTTTGCAGCCGAACTTCTCGATGCTCGTCAGCCTTGCCATCGCCTGCTTCGCGATGCTTGTGATGTCCGGGATGCGCTGGCTCCAGATCGGCGTGCTTTTGGGCGCGGGGGTCGGCGTCGGCTCCGCTTTGATGTTTGCCCGGGGATACCGGGAAGACCGGGTTTCGGGATTTCTGGACCCCTGGAACGACCCCAGCGCCCACCAGCTCCGCCAATCCCTCATCGCCTTCGGCTCCGGCGGGATCTGGGGCCAGGGCCTTGGCGCCAGCAGGCAGAAATTTCTGTTTTTGCCCTATGGCGAGAGCGATATGATCTTTGCCATCATCGCGGAAGAACTCGGCCTTGTGGGCGCCGCGGCGCTCGTTCTTGCGTATGTGTTTCTGTTTTCCAGGTGCTACCGGGTCGCGATGCGCTGCCCGGATGTGGGCGGTTCGCTGCTCGCGGCCGGCTGCACGACGCTGCTCGCCATCCAGACGGTCATCAACATGGGCGTGGCCACCGGCCTTCTGCCCACCACGGGACAGACCCTGCCCTTCATCAGCTTCGGATCGACTTCCATCGTCGTTTGCCTTGCGGTGATCGGTCTGATCCTCAACGTTTCGCGCTCCTGCAATTAGTGGCACCTTGCCGCCGGACTGAGCATAACCTTTTAGTATGCGATGCCGGGAGGTGTGCGGATGGATAAGATTTGCGTCGTCGGCGGAAAGCCGCTAACAGGCGAGCTTTACGTCAAAAACGCAAAAAATGCGGTACTCCCAATGCTGGGAGCGGTGCTGCTTTGCAGGGAACCGGTGACGATTCCGGATTGCCCGCGGCTTATGGACGTGGACAACATGTGCGCGATATTGACCCATCTTGGCGGCGAATGCACCTGGAGCGGCGATTCGCTGACGGTTTGCACGGAAGGCGCGAACAGGCACGAAATGCCGGAAAAGATCGCCAGGGAGCTGCGGTCTTCGATTTTCATGCTCGGCCCCGTGCTGGCGCGTTTTGGGCATGCGGTGTTTTCCTATCCCGGCGGATGCGATATCGGCAACCGCCCGATAGACATGCACCTCAAGGGCCTTCGCGCGCTCAACGTGGAGATCAAAGAAGAAGGCGGCCGCATCTATTGCGACGGCGGGAAAATGAAGGGCGCGAACATTCAGCTGGATTACCCAAGCGTGGGCGCGACGGAAAACCTGATGATGGCCGCCACGGCGGCGGAAGGCGTAACTACCATCAACAACGCCGCCCGGGAGCCGGAGATCGAGGCCCTGGCCGACGCGCTGAATTCCATGGGCGCAAAGGTCGCCGGCGCGGGAACGTCCGTCGTCAGCATCGCCGGGAAACAGCCCCTCCACAAAGGGGCGTTTGCTCCCCTGCCGGACAGGATCGCGGCCGGAACCTTCCTCACGGCCGCCGCCATAACCGGGGGGGACGTTACGGTCAAAGGCGTCCGGGCGGAGCACCTGCACGCCGTGCTTTCCAAGCTGGAAGAATGCGGCTGCCGGGTGATCCTGCAAAAGGACGGCATCCGCTGCGTCGGCCCCCAAAGGCCGAAGGAGCTGCATCTCGTCGAGACCTGCCCGTATCCGGGCTTCCCGACGGACATGCAGGCGATGTTCATGGCCCTTTGTTCCATTGCGGACGGCGCCAGCATCATCTTTGAGAACGTGTTTGACAGCCGCTTCAGAATCGCCGCGGAGCTTGCCTGCATGGGCGCGACGATTACCGTCAAGGGCCGCATGGCGATCGTTCGCGGCGTGGACAGGTTGAACGGCGCAAATGTGAATTCCTGCGATCTGCGGGCGGGGGCCGCCCTGGTGATCGCGGGGCTGAGGGCGGACGGGGTGACAACGGTTGCAAACGCCCAGGTGATCGACAGGGGCTATGAAGCGATCGAGCATTCCCTGGCCTCGCTGGGCGCGAACATCATCAGGATCAGCGGCGATTGAGCGCCGCAAACAAAGGACAAGCCATGCCCAAAAAGCAGCGCAGAATCAAAGTCCGCACAAAAAAACGCAGACGGGCGGCCATGCTGACCATCCTGCTGCTTTTTGCCGTGCTGTTTGCCGCGGGCTTTTTGGGGTACAGGTATCTTCGGGCGGACAACATCCTGATCGCCGGGAACAAGACGATCCCGGCCTCGGAGATCATCGCCCTGAGCGGGATCAAAACCGGCACCCACCTGCTTGAGCTGGACAGGGACGCGGCAAAACAGGCGATCGAGCAGAACCCCTACCTCGAGGTGGAAAGCATCGATTTCATCCTGCCGGACACGGTGGCGATCAACGTGCGCGAGCGCGCCGTCACGTCGGTGATCCGGCAGCTTGAACGCACCATCTGCCTGGATATCGACGGCCGGGTGCTGGACATCATCGGCACAAACGGCGTTTCCGGAATCCTGATGGTCAAGGGCGTGGCCGTCACCGGATGCACCCTGAACCAGACCATCGCGCTTGTGGACGATTACCAGCTCGAAGTGCTGAACATGCTGGTTACCGCCCTTTTGGACACGAATCAGTATTCGAGCTATGCGGAGGCGGACCTCACGTATTCGGTGGATATCTGGCTGACGACCCACGAGGGGATGAGGGTCAGGCTCGGGCAGGCGGTGGACCTTTCCGGCAAGCTGAAAAAGGTTTCGGATGTCATCGCCGAGCTGTACGGCAAGGGGATTTCCACGGGAACGCTCATCGCCACCAGCGCGGACGCCGTAACGTTTTCGCCGGAAGAGGACAGTCAAAACGAAGAACAGCCGGAGGGCGAAAATCCGGATGGGGAAGGGGAGACGGAGGAAAACCCGTCCGAACCGGGAGCGTGAGTTCCCTTTTCCCCGCATGGATGGGCAAGGCCGGAACGCGAAAACAGCGAAAGCGGCAAACAGGAGCGGAGGGATTCCAGGGCGGTCTTGCCCCGCAAAACCCACGGTTGAAGCAGGACGCGCGTGTTGGTATTCACAGTATTTTTTCAAACATATTCTGGTCAAGCAGGCCGATATGCTGTATCATAATAGTCTAGGAAGGTGCGTATCACCGCCGGTTGGGCGCTGGCCGACTCCTTCTTCATACTTGAAAGGCACCGAGAATGAGGCAGGCTGAAGCGATATTGGATTTCGGCAGCTCGAAAATCGTCTGCATGATTGGCCGATGCGGAGAAGACGGGCGCTTTGAAATATACGGGATTGGCATTGGGGAACATAAAGGGCTGAAGAAAAAGCGCTTTTTGGACGAGCCCGGACTTCGTTTTGCGGTGCAAACCGCCATAGAAGGCGCTCAATCCGAAGCAAGAAGAAGGATCCGCTCCGTCCACGTGGGCGTGCCCGGCCCTTTTGTGCGGGCCGAATGCGGCATTTTCGAGATGACCCTGGGCGAGGCGCCCCGGGAAATACTCCACAAGGATATCGACGCGCTGATGGAAGCGGCAGTCAGGGAAGCGGAAGCGCCGGAAGGCTTTACCCACATGTTTTCCGTGCCCTATCATTACAGGGTGGACGGCAGCCCAAGGAACTCGATCCCCGCAGGGGTTTTTGGGAAAACGCTGTGGGCGGCCGTTTCCCATATGTATTTTGAAAACAGCTTCTGCACCCTCGCAACGGATATTCTGGACGAAATGGGGGTGGACGTCGATTCCTTTGTCGATTCCGCCTTTGCCGAGGCCGCGATGCTCGTGAAGGACAAGCGCGAGGAATCGATCGTTGTGGACGTGGGGTATTACCACACGGACGTGATCGTCATGCGCGACGCCGCCTGTGTTTTCAGGGCCGCCATTCCCGTCGGCGGCGCCCATATTACTTCGGATATCTCCTATGTGCTTTCCATTTCGCCCGCCGTGGCGGAAAGCGTCAAGCAGCGCCACGCGTTCGGGCTCGATTATTCCGACAGGGTGGATACATACAGGCTGACGGATGGAACCGTGGAATCCATAGTATATGATGACATTCAGGACATAATAGAGGCAAGAGCCTATGAAATCGCTTCAATGGTAAGGGAAGCGATCATGAAATCCGCGGTTCAGGTGATGCCCGAAACCCCGCTTTACCTCATGGGCGGCGGCATCGCGATGATGCGCGGCAGCAAGGAGCTTTTCCAGTCGGGCAGCGGGTTTTATACCATTGCGGACATGCCCTGGATGCCAAGGAAGAACACGCCGAATTTCGTAAGCGCCTACGGCATGCTGAATTACGTTTGCAACAGCGCGCTGTCCACCGCGCCCCGCGCGGGAATCAAAGAAAACCGCCTGATCCGGGCGATCATGAATTTCTTCACAAAATAAGGGGGTAACACCATGTTGGAATTCGAAGTCGAGATGGGGGCCTTTGCCCAGATAAAGGTCGTCGGCGTCGGCGGCGCGGGCAACAACGCCGTCAACCGCATGATCCAGTACGGCCTGAGCGGCGTGGAATTCATCTCCGTCAATACCGATAAACAGGCCCTGTATCTTTCCCGCGCGAACCAGAAAATCCAGATCGGAGAAAAGGTGACCAAGGGACTTGGGGCCGGGGCGCTGCCCGAAATCGGTATGAAGGCAGCCGAAGAGAGCAGGGACGATATCGTCGCCGCACTCAAGGGCTCCGATTTGGTGTTTATCACCGCGGGAATGGGGGGCGGCACCGGCACGGGCGCAGCCCCGGTGATCGCCCAGTGCGCGCGGGAGCTGAATATTCTGACCATCGGCGTGGTCACCAAGCCCTTCAGCTTCGAGGGCCGCCGCAGGATGCAGAACGCCGAACAGGGCATCATGCAGCTGAAAGAAGCGGTGGACACGCTGGTCATCATCCCGAACGAAAGGCTGCTTTCCGTTGTCGGCCGGGCGGCGCTGGTGGACGCTTTCAAGGTGGCGGACGACGTTCTGCGCCAGGGCGTTCAGGGCATATCGGACCTGATTTCCAAGCCCAGCCTGATCAACCTCGACTTTGCCGACCTTCGCACGATCATGAAGCAGACCGGCCTTGCCCACATGGGCATCGGCTACGCCGACGGCGACAAGCGCGCCCTTGAGGCCGCCCGCCAGGCCATCGAAAGCCCCCTGCTCGAAACCACCATCGACGGCGCCCGCGGCGTGCTGATCAACGTGACGGGCGGACCGGACCTCGGCCTTTCCGAGATCAACGAAGCCGCGCATCTGATCCAGGACGCGGCGGACCCGGACGCGAACATCATCTTCGGCGCGGACATTTCCGAGGAGATGGGCGACGGCGTGCGCATAACCGTCATCGCGACGGGTTTCGACGGCACGGTCGCTCCGCCCAAGACCGTGGTATCCTCCTCGCCGTATTCCCAGTCGCCCTTCTCGGCCCCCGCCCAGCAGGGCGCGCCGGCCCAGCAGCAGGCGGAAAAGAGCGCGATGCTGCCCGAGGACGACGGCAAGGACGTCGATCTTTCCGGCCTGGGCGTGGCCCGCGGCGCGGCCACCACCCGCCCGAACGACAGGACCGCCGCCAGGCGCACCCAGGTTCCCCCGCGCACCATCGTAGACGACGATATCGACGTTCCCACCTTCCTCCGCGACTCGATGCGCAAGAGCGCCCCCAGAAAGGACTGACCGGAGCGGGCGAATCAACGGCTTTGGAAGGTTGCGCCCGTTGGATCCGAAAACGAATGGTCCCAAAATTCGAAAAAACACAGCCCGGCGTCCGAACCAAGCGGCGCCGGGCCGTTGTTTTGATCGGCCTTGCCGTTGGTGCGGAAGGATCGGCGCGGTCTTCCGGCGCTTTGCGAAAAAAAGCTTTTTCCCCCGCTGCGGCGCAAAATCCGCCGGGAAGAAGAAGATTCGGCCCGTTTTGCGTATTCCTTTTGCCGCGAAATATGGTACAATCTGTACGGTGCGGGAAAACTACGGAAAACAATACGAAAGCCCGCTGGGGCTGCTTTCCCTCCGCCGCCTGCCGGATCCGGTTTGTTTTGCCGGGGTTGTTCGATGCTCGTGAAGGCCGTATGGTTTCACAAATCGGGCCGGATCAGCCAACCGGGTGTTCGCCGCGCGTGGGAACGGCTTCCAAAAGCGTTTCGCGGTCCGGAATGAATGGCAAACCGCCTTTTTTGCCGGCAACGACGTTTTGCGGCCGCCGGGTATTTTGCCGCCCAACGCGGTTATGCGGGAAAAAGTCCATAAAATAAGGTAATAAAATCGGCGGGCATTTAACAGATTATTGTTTGCTCACCGGGGTAAAATACTGTATAATATGTTGGAATGTTGGGACAAAATTGACAACTATTTCACATTAAGTACGCATACTACAGGAGGAAAACAAATGGCTCACAAGTACGTTTACCTTTTTAGCGAGGGCAACGCAAGCATGAGGAACCTGCTTGGCGGAAAGGGCGCCGGCCTGGCCGAAATGACCAACCTCGGCCTGCCTGTTCCCCAGGGCTTCACCGTCAGCACCGAAGCTTGCACCCGTTATTATCAGGACGGCCAGGAAGTCGCTCCTGAAATCATCGAGCAGATCGACGCGGCTCTCGCAAAGGTCGAGGAGATCAACGGCAAAAAGCTTGGCGACCCCAATGATCCCTTCCTCGTATCCGTCCGCTCCGGCGCCCGCGCCTCCATGCCCGGCATGATGGATACCATCCTCAACCTCGGCCTGAACGACGAGACCGTGATCGGCCTTGCAAAAAAGACGAATAACGAGCGCTTTGCTTACGACAGCTACCGCCGCTTCATCCAGATGTTCTCCGACGTGGTCATGGAAGTTGAAAAGGCCAAGTTCGAAGCCATCCTGGACGCTGTCAAGGAAGAAAACGGCGCCCATGTCGATACCGATCTGACCGCCGAAAACCTCAAAGAGGTCGTCAGGCGCTATAAAGAGCTCTATCTTAAAGAAAAGGGCCAGGAATTCCCCCAGGATCCCAAGGAACAGCTCATGGAAGCCATCAAGGCCGTTTTCCGTTCCTGGGACAATCCCCGCGCCATCGTTTACCGCCGCCTGAACGACATCCCCGGCGACTGGGGTACTGCCGTCAACGTGCAGGCCATGGTGTTCGGCAACATGGGCAATGACTGCGGAACCGGCGTCGCCTTCACCCGCGACCCCTCCACAGGCGAAAAGCGGCTCTACGGCGAATATCTGATCAACGCCCAGGGCGAAGACGTCGTCGCCGGCATCCGGACCCCCCAGTCCATCGAAAAGCTGCAGGAAGAGATGCCCGACGTTTACGATCAGTTCGTCAGGACCGCCCAGATTCTCGAAAAGCATTACCGCGACATGCAGGACATGGAGTACACCATCCAGGGCGGCAAGCTTTTTATGCTCCAGACCAGAAACGGCAAGCGCACCGCCGCCTCCGCCCTGAAGATCGCCTGCGATCTGGTGGAAGAAGGCATGATCACCAAGGAAGAGGCGCTGCTCAAGATCGACCCCAAGGCGCTGGACGCCCTGCTGCACCCCACCTTTGACCCCGCCGCCCTGAAGAAGGCAAACGCCGTTGCCACGGGCCTTGCCGCTTCCCCCGGCGCCGCCTGCGGCCGCGTATACTTCACCGCGGATGACGCTGTTGAAGCCTCCGAGCGCGGCGAAAAGGTCATCCTCGTCCGCCTTGAGACCTCCCCCGAAGATATCGAAGGCATGCACGTTGCGCGGGGCATCCTGACCGCCCGCGGCGGAATGACCTCCCATGCCGCCGTTGTGGCCCGCGGAATGGGCACCTGCTGCGTGGCCGGCTGCGGCGACGTCCGCGTCTTCGAAGCCCAGAAGTATTGCAGCATCGGCGGAAACAAGGTCAGCGAGGGCGAGTGGATCTCCCTGAACGGCTCCACCGGCAAGGTTTACCTTGGCGCCGTCGAAACCAAGCCCGCCGAGGTTTCCGGCAACTTCGCCACCATCATGGCCTGGGCGGACGAATACCGCGTCCTTAAGGTCTACACCAACGCCGACACCCCCCATGACGCAGCCAAGGCCGTGGAGTTCGGCGCAGAGGGCATCGGCCTGACCCGCACCGAGCACATGTTCTTCAATCCCGACCGCATCCCCGCCATGCGCGAGATGATCGTCTCCAATACCGAGGAAGAGCGCCGCAAGGCCCTGGCCAAGATCCTGCCCATGCAGATTGAAGACTTCAAGGGCATCTACAAGGCCATGGAAGGCCGCCCGGTCACCATCCGCTTCCTGGATCCGCCCCTGCACGAGTTCCTGCCCACCGCCGAGGATGACATCGTCGCCCTTGCCAAGGAAATGGGCATCACCGTTGATGAGCTGAAGGGCACCATCGCGGGGCTGCATGAATTCAACCCGATGATGGGCCACCGCGGCTGCCGCCTGACCGTCACTTATCCCGAAATCGCCGAGATGCAGACCCGCGCGGTCATCACCGCCGCGGTTGAAGTCCGCGAGGAGACCGGCCTCAACATCGTTCCCGAGATCATGATCCCCCTGGTCGGCGAAGTCAAGGAGCTCAAGTTCGTCAAGGACATCGTCGTCGCCACAGCGGAAAAGGTCATGAAGGAGCGCGGCGCGCAGATCGATTACAAGGTCGGCACCATGATCGAAATCCCCCGCGCCTGCATCACCGCGGACGAAATTGCCGCCGAGGCGGATTTCTTCTCCTTTGGTACCAACGACCTGACCCAGATGACCTTCGGCTTCTCCCGCGATGACGCCGGCAAATTCCTGGGCGAATACTACAGCAAGAAGATCTATGAATCCGATCCCTTTGCCCGCGTGGACCAAAAGGGCGTCGGCAAGCTGATGCAAATGGCCGTAACCCTGGGCCGAGGCGCCCGCCCGGACCTCAAGCTGGGCATCTGCGGCGAGCATGGCGGAGATCCGTCCTCCGTCGAATTCTGCCATAAGCTCGGCCTGAACTACGTGTCCTGCTCGCCGTTCCGCGTGCCGATCGCGCGCCTTGCGGCCGCCCAGGCCGCCATAAGCGGTAAAACGGATGCGGCTTCTTTGGGCCAGAAGTAAGAAGCGCCGCGTAGCGGCCAGGGCCTGAGAACGAAGAACCAAATAAAAAATGGGCATGATCCTTTGATAAACGCAAAGGATCATGCTTTTTTACCCCAATTATCTAAACACGGGCTTATTACACCCCAAAGGCGCGCGGACCGGCTTGGCGGCGCCCCCGCTTTTGTTTCGGGATTTCAGACGGCAGAAAAGACGCTTAGGCAGGGCCTTATTGCGAAAGGGGCGCGCATGAAGTATACTGAAAACAACGGTTTATACTGTTCATCCGCGCGCGGCATCGGCGCGTTTTGAAAGGATACGCAATGCTTAGAGACCTTTTTTCCGGCAATTTTGATTTTATGGCGCTGATATACACTCTGGTCGCCGTTGTGATCGCGCTTTCGGTTCACGAATGGGCGCACGCCTATTCGGCTTATCGCCTGGGGGATCCCACGGCCCGCAACATGGGCCGCATGACGATCGATCCGCTCAAACATCTGGACCCTTGGGGGTTCTTTTCCATGATGCTTTTGGGGTTCGGGTGGGCAAAGCCTGTTCCGGTGAACCCAAACAATCTCAGGCATGGCCGCTGGGGGGAAATCATTGTTTCCTCCGCCGGGGTGTTTACCAATCTGCTGATGGCTTTTTTGTTCACGATCATTTACGTCGCGGTGGAGCTTTACGCCCCCATGGCTTGGTGGAGCGATATGCTCATCAACTTTTCGATCGCGTTTATTTCCATCAACCTTGGGCTTTTAGTGTTTAACCTGCTGCCCATCCCGCCGCTGGACGGGTATCGCGTCGCAAAGGGCCTGCTGATCGGCAAGGTGCGCAATCTGAACCTCTTTTGGAACATCGAGCGTTACAGCGGCATGATCCTGATGGTTGTGCTGCTGGTGCTTCCCAGGATGGGCGTCACCTTCATCAGCGATTTCATGTACTGGTGCGTCAACGGCATCCTCAGTGCTTTTATACGGGTGGCCGCGGCCCTGTTCGGGGTCGCCGCTTAACATGTATACGGTATCGCTCGCGCGATTCGAAGGGCCGATGGACCTTCTGCTGCATTTGATCGAAAAAGCGGAAGTGGACATCAAGGACATCTTCGTATCCGAAATCACCGCCCAATACCTGGAATACATGAAGGGCCTGGACGAGCTGGAGCCGGACGCCGCCAGCGAATTCGTCGCCTTGGCCGCGACGCTTCTGCTGATCAAATCCCGCATGCTGCTTCCCAAGCCGGAGCCCGTTTTGCCGGAAGAAGAGGACCCGGAAACCGTTCTTCTTCGCCAGATCAGGGAATACAAGCTCTTTAAAGAAGCTTCGGAGGAGCTTTCCACCCTTAAATCTTCCGCGGACCGCCTTTTTTCCCGGCTGCCGGAGGAATTTCCGAAGCCGCCGCCGAAAGTGGAGCTGTTCGGCGTTTCGGCGGACGCTTTGTACGAAGCCTTTATGAAGCTCATGCTGCGTTCGGGCGAAAAGGGGGGGAGTTCCCCCGCCCGCAGGATCAGCCGGGACGCGTATAACATCGGGGAAAAGCTTGCGTTCCTCGAATCGGTGCTGAAAAAGAAGGGAAACATCCGTTTTTTGGAGCTTTTTTCAACCGAGGCCCCAAAGCTTGAGCGCATTGTAACGTTTATGGCGCTTCTTGAACTTTTATCCAGCGGAGTCGCAAAAGCGGAGCAGCAGAAACGGTTCGGCGAGATCATCATCGTTTCCGCGGGCGGCGGCGGAAAGGACGGGGAATGATGGAAACGGATGTTTCGCGGCTGTGCGCGGCCGTTGAGGCGATGCTGTTTGTCGCCGGGGATCCGGTGGCCGTGGCCGATCTGGCAGACGTGCTGGAAACCGACCGGGCCGGGGTGCTGGCCGCCATCGAGTCGCTGAAAAAAAGGTGCCTGGAAGGCGGTTCCGGCCTGTTGATCCGCTTTGTGGACGACAAGGTGCAGCTCTGCACCGATCCGGAATGGTCGGAATGCGTCGAACGGCTGCTCCAGCCCGCGCGTTCCAAGAACCTTTCCCAGTCGATGCTGGAAACCCTTTCGATCATCGCGTATAAGCAGCCCGTAACCCGGGCGGAGGTTGAGGCCGTTCGCGGCGTCCGCTGCGAATACGCGATCAACCAGCTCCAGCAGGCCGGGCTGATCGACATAACCGGAAGGAAAAACACCGTGGGCAAGCCCGCCCTTTTCGGCACGACCGAGAAATTTCTGATCCAGTTCGGAATCAGCGGCTTAAGCGAACTGCCGAGAAGGGAAGAGATTTTGAACGCCCAGCAGCAGGAAGCCTTTATGCTCGATTGAGGAGGTTTATGCAAAAAAAACCGGGCAAAACAGATCGGTCAGACGACAAAAGGCGGGGGCTTGCGTGCTGCCCCCGCCCGGTTATTTCATAGTCTTAATTTCTTTATTTTTTACTGCCGCTTGCCCTTATAGATATAAAAGCTGCGGCCGTCCGCGGAGGACGCCTGTTTCTGCCTTTTTTTGCGCAGCTTCCTGCCGAATCTGGAAAAATAGAACAGCGCCCCGGCAACAGAAACCGCCAGCAAAACCAGGAGAGCCGTCTTAAAAGACAGCGAGCCTTCTTCCGTGGGATTGTGGGTGACGTCGGTGATCATGCCGTTGTTTGAACTGATGATCGCCGAATCCCCCGAAGCGAGCACATCCCTGGAGGCGACGAGGTTGACCACGGCGATGGTTTCCCCCTCATAGGTCAGCGCGGCGGTGCCTACGACGGCCCCTTTCAGCACCGGTGCGTCCAGATGGTCCGAAAGGTAGTTCACGGTGACGACGATCTTGTCCGCGTTCTGCTTCAGGGCGTTCAGCTCTTCCGTCAGGCCGGAGATGGTCTGCCCCCCGGCGTCGTAATCCAGGGCGAGCATGCCGGCCTCGGCGTCGTTCCTGCCATAACCCGCAACCTGGACCTTGACGGGTTCCAGCCCGAGGGCGGAAAGGGGCATGGCGGAAAGGTTCTCAAACCCGTAATCCAGCAGGGACCGGGTTTCCGTCCACCTTGCCGTGCCTTTTTCCGAAGGATCCCCAAGAATCACGACGATGAGCTTTTTCCCATCCTTTTCCGCCGAGGTGACAAGGCAGTATTTCGCGGCGGAGGTGTTTCCGGTTTTCATGCCGGTCACGCAGTCATACCCCTCTGCGGGGTCCAGGAATTTGTTGGTGTTGGTGATCGTTTTTTCGCTCGAGCGCTTGTTGGTCGGGGGCAGGGTATAGGTCCTGGCGCCGACGATCTGCATCAGGGTTTCGTTTTTCGAGCAGGCGACCGCCAGCGTCGCCATATCCGCCGCGGTGGAGTAATGGTTTTCGTTGTTCAGCCCGTGGGGATTGACGAAATGCGTGTCGTTCATGCCCAGTTCCCGGGCTTTGTTGTTCATTCGCTGGGCGAACCCTTCGATAGAGCCGCCGAGATAGCAGGCCAGCGTCGCCGCGGCGTCGTTCCCGGAAGGCAGCAGCATGCCGTAAAGCAGGTCGATCACGCGCACCTTTTCCTGCTCGACGAGGCCGATCAGCGTGTTGTTTTCGGAAAAACGGCGCACTTCCACGCCGACGGTGACCTCCGTTTCAAGATCCGGAACGTTTTCGATCACCACAAGGGCGGTCATGAGCTTGGTCGTGCTGGCGGGATACGCCTTTGCCCGGCTGTTTTTTTCGTACAGCACCGCACCTGTGGAAGCGTCCACCATGATGGCGTTGGCGGAGGTGATCTCTCCCGCGTATTGCGCGCGGACCACCAAGGGAAACAGAAAAAACACTATGAAAGCGGCAGCGATTGCCGCGGCGCATCTTCTCAAATGGAATACCCCCGTGATAAAACTGCTGTCCTACAGTATACCAACATATTGAAATTTAAGCAAATCGTAAGATGCAATTCGATGACAGAACCCATGGCTTCTGCTAGAATAATGTGGTGTGGCAGGCAGGGCCCCGTTATGGTATAATAGTAAGCAATTATGGGGTTTTTCGACTATTTTACGGAGGTTGCCATGGCACACAGGCTGCTGCTTGTCGACGATGAGCCGCTGATTCTCAAGGGGCTCAAGTTCGCGCTGGAACAGGACGGTTACGAAACCGAATCCGCCTATGACGGGGAAGAGGCCGTTCAAAAGTTCGAATCAGGCGTGTTTGACCTGATCCTGTTGGACGTGATGCTGCCGAAACTCAGCGGGATCGAGGTTTGCCAGCGCATCCGCGGCGTGTCCGACGTGCCGATCATCATGCTGACCGCCAAGGGCGACGATATGGATAAGATCCTCGGCCTCGAGTACGGGGCGGACGATTACATGACCAAGCCCTTCAACATACTCGAAGTCAAGGCGAGGATCAAGGCCATTTTGCGCCGGGTTTCCAAGTCCGCGCCGCAAAAGCCGGAAAAGAGCGATGAGATCGCCTCCGGCAATTTGGTGCTGAACACCAGGAATCTGACCGTCGCATTAGAAGGCGAAAACATCAACCTCACGGCCAAGGAATTTGATATTTTAAAGCTTCTGATGGAGAACCCCGGCAGGGTTTTTTCGCGGGAAAACCTGCTCGAAACCATCTGGGGCATCGAATACATGGGCGATCTTCGGGCGGTGGACGTGCACATCAACCGCCTGCGCAACAAGATCGAAAAGGACACGAACAAACCGGAATACATCATGACCAAATGGAAGGCCGGATACTACTTTGCACAGCTCCAGTAAGGCATTTTCCACCCTGCGCTGGCGGATGGTCGCCAGCTATCTGCTGATCACCATATTCGGCTTCGCCGTGGTATTATTTTCGATATCCGCGGTTGTTGAGAATTACCTTGTGAACACCCGGGTGAGCGAGCAGCAGCAGGATGTGGATTCTTTGGCTTGGTCGCTGACGTCCTACGTTTCCGAGGGCGAGGTCGCGGCGATTTACAATCAGGCCGTGGAATACAGCCAAAAGCGCTCCGGCAGGGTGGTGCTGGTGGACGGCAACGGCGTGGTCCAGGTGGACGCCCTTTCTTCCCTCAACGGCCGCGCCCTCGACCACGACGAGCTGAACCGCGTGCTCTGGGGCGGGGAAACCTCCGCCCACGGCTTCCACAAGCGCGTGGCGGACACGGGCTCCACCGGGTTCGCTGCTTTCTGGCAGTCGATCTTTCCCACCGCAACCTGGGATGTTTACTACGTGAGCGCCGTTACAGACGCATCCGGCGGACTGTACGGCGCGGTATTGTTTTCAACCTCCATTCAGGACCTGAAGGACAGCGTGGCCTCGATCCGCACCCAGACGCTGATCGTGCTGGTCGCCGTGGGCGCCGCGATCATGTTCGCCGCTTCCTTTTTGGCCAATTCCGTCACCCGGCCGATTACGGACCTCACCAAGGTTATCCGCCGCATGGGCAGGGGGGAATTCAACCTGCGGGTAAAGGTCAGCGGGAAAAGCGAGGTTGACGAGCTGGGCAGAACCTTTAACGATATGAGCGAACGGCTGGAGAACATCGAGCATTTCCGCAGCGAGTTCGTCTCCAACGCTTCCCACGAAATCAAGACGCCCCTGGCCACGATGAAGATCCTCATCGAGTCCCTGCTTTATCAGGATGCGCTGAACGAAGACGTTACCAGGGACTTTTTGGGCGACGTCAATAAAGAGATCGACAGGCTCAGCCTGGTGATCAGCGATCTTCTGCGCATGGTGCAGTATGACCAGACCGAAGAAAGTCTGAAACCGGAATACATTTCCATCGACGGGCTCTGCAGGGAAGCCGCCCGCAGGCTTTCGCCCATCGCGGCGCAAAAAGGGATCAGGATCGAAACCAGACTGGAACCGGTCAACGCCTGGGCGGACCCCGTCAAGCTCGAACAGGTGCTGTTCAACATCATAGACAACGCGATCAAGTATACCGACGGAACGGGGCTTGTCAAAGTCGCGCTGACCAAAGAAAACGGCTGCGCCCGGATCGCCGTCAGCGACGAGGGAATCGGGATACCCGAAAAAGACCTTTCGCATATTTTTGACCGCTTTTATCGGGTGGACAAGGCGCGCTCCCGGGCGACGGGCGGAACGGGCCTGGGCCTTTCCATCGTCGAAAGAATCGTCAATCTGCACGGCGGCAAAATCCAGGTTGAAAGCGCGGAAGGCAAGGGCACTACCTTTGTCGTGCTGATCCCGCAAAAACCCCAAAAGCCGGACAGGAGCCTTGCATGACCCCGGAAACCAAGAACCTGATCAAACTGATCTGCGCCATCGCCTCCGTCGCCGTGGTGCTGATTGCCGCGCTCATCCTCATCGGCACCTTTTCCGGCTCCGGCATCAAGGAAACGCCGTCAAACACCTATAATCCTGTGGAGCCGGACGCGAACGGCACCACCGCGCCAAAAGAAACAAAAGTCAAGCTTTATTTCCGCTATTCGGACACGGATATGCTGGCCGCGGAAACCAGACCCATCCAGTCCTATTCCAACCAGCGGGTGGAGCAGGCCGTGCTGAGGGCACTGCTGGCCGGCCCGCTCCAGGGGACCGGGCTGACCCGGGTGATCGATTCCCAGACGAGGATCGTCTCCGTAACCAACGAGGGGGATACGCTGATCGTCACGTTTTCCGAGGAATTCCTGCGCGACAGCTCCAGCCTGCCGGACGGGTGGGGGGAGGACGCCGCGCTGCGGAACGAGGAGTATCTGAGAAGGCGGCTGGCCGTTCATTCCGTCGTAAACACGCTCTCGGGCATGGGCGATTATTCCCATGTGCAGATCCTGATCGATTTCAACAACACCGGCATCGGCCAGAAGGTGACCAGGGCGAGCCTCGGCTTTGTGGAAGATACTGAAAACAAGAACAAGCCCATCCAGCCCCTCGCATTTGACGAATCCGTCGCGCTGACCGCGGGCAACACGGTGAACGCGGTCATGCGGGCGCTCACCGCCCACGACTGGCAGACCGTTTACCTGTTTTTAAGCGCAAAAACCGAAAGCGGTCTGAACCGCCCCCTTTATGAAACAGTGGCCGGCAGCCTTCAGGAAAACGCCGCCAAGCTTTTTTCCTATGAGGTGGTCGGCGAGGTCTACGGTTCGGACGGCAAGCGCGCCGTCGTGTTTGTCAATTTGAACTTTGAGCTTCCAAACGGCACAAGGATCAGCAAGAGTTCCGCCCCCGTAAAACTCAGGGCCGTCAACGAACTGTGGGTGATCGACCACGACAGGCTTTACGGGCTGTTTTCGGAGGGCTGACGCATGAAAAAATGGTTTTGCATCATTCTGGCCGCAGCGTTCCTCTGCTGCTTCCTTGCGGCCTGCGATTCGGGGGAAACGGCGGTGAGGCGGCCGGGATTCGTCTCGACAGACGCCTGGGCAAAAGAGCCGGAAAGCCGCAGCATCACCGCCCCTTTGAATTTTCTTTCGACGGACGGGAACCACCTGATGACCGAAATCCGAAAGGTGGAGGTTCTGCCCGGCCAGTCGGACGAGGAAGCCGTGATCAAGGCGGTCATCAACGGCCCTCTGGACACGAGGACGATGAGCCGGGTGCTTTCGACCAGCATCGAGCTCGTTTCCGTGGAAAAGTCCGGCAGGGTAATAAACATCGAGCTGAGCGCAAACTACACGTATTACAGCGAGCTTGAGATGCTCAAGGTCCGCGCCGCCCTGGCGAACACGCTGACCTCGCTTTTTGACATCGATTACGTCAACGTGTATGTCGACGGTATGGACCCGGGGTACCTGGGAATGCCCCTGGGCGCTTTTAAACCGACGACGCTGGACCTTTCGCTTTTATGCGATCAGATCATCCAGGAGCAAAAAAGAATAACCGACAACGACATATACGAGGAAAGAAGGATCGTCACCTATTATGTTCCCGATTCAAGCGGAACGCTGCTGATCGCCGATCCCGAGGAAAAGGCCATTGAAACCATAAGTTCCGGCGAAACGGTGGAGCGGAACTACCTTCGCACCGTGATCTTCGGCCTGATGACCGAAAAGCGGGCCGAGCTTTTCGGCGGATTCAACCTCGCTTCCGAGCCGGAAATCACGCCGGACGAAAACGGCAGGCGCACCGCCCTTGTCGTCCTCAAGGAGCGGCCAAAAGACGAAATTCTGGCCTATGGCTCCCTGGTGTATTCCATAACGGGCTTTGTGTGCAATATTTCCAGCGTCACCCTTGCCCTCGCCAGCGGCAACGCGGCGGGCTATGAGCGGATCACCCATGTTGAAGGGCTGGGGGATTTTAAAGACGGGGAATTCACCCGGGCCGATTTTTCCAGCCTGATCGGGGATTACGTCACGCTTTACGCCCCGCACGAAACGGAGTATTCCCTGATCCAGTATACTGCGGCGGTGCCCCAGTCGAAAAGAAGCGATCCCGCGGAGCTGATCAAAGAGCTTTTCAACGCCCGCGCCCTGCCAAAAGGGGCGATCCCGCCCCTGCCCAAAGGCGTGGGAGAGGACGATGTGCTGTCGATCAAGCTCTGCGGGTCCGTTGCTGTCGTCGATCTCAGCGGCGATTTCCGTTCGCGATGCGCCGAGCTTGGCCAAAGGGAGGAATACCTCCTTGTTTATTCGATGGTGAACACCCTTACCGAGATCGCGGAGGTAACCAGCGTCCAATTCACGTTTGACGGAGTCACCGAGCAAAAGCTGAACAGCATTGACGTTTCCGGCCCGCTTTTTCGGAACTTCGGTCTGATCGAAAAAACCGGAGGCTGATGGAAGATGAAAAAACGCACTGTCATTCTCGTTTCCGTTTTAACCGTGCTTGCCCTGTGCCTGGTGGCGGCGGTGGTCTTTTATATCAGGATAAACGACCCGAGAAACGTCTTTTCGGACGTGCTGAACGAGGCGGAACACACGCCCCAGATAACCGAAGACCTTATACCGGAGCCTTCCGAAGCAACGCCCGGCAGCGAATCGCCATCACCGTCCCCGTCGCCCTCGCCCACCGTGGACCCCGCCGCCGTCCTTGAGGAGCAGGCGGACGCGGATTTTGCAAAAAACAGGGTAAACATCCTGATCCTCGGCCTGGACGAGAGCGCCGAACGCGCAAACTGGGGCTCGTTCAGGACGGACACCATGCTGCTCCTTACCATCGATTTTGACAATAACGACGTCGATCTGATTTCCCTCCCGCGGGACAGCTACGTCCGCATTTACAACACCGCCAAGTACGCCAAGATCAACAGCGCGTTCACCACCGGCGGCGGGGCGAAAAAGAATGGCTACAAATACGCGGCGGAAACCGTCTCCTACGTTCTCGGCGGGGTCAAGATCCACTATTACGTCGCGTTTGACATGCAGGTGGTCAAGGACGTCGCCAACGCTATGGGCGGCGTGGATTACGACGTGGACGTCGAAATCAACATGAACGGCCGCACGATCAGCCCGGGTTTTCAGCATCTGGACGGCCAGGCGGTCCTGGATTACTGCCGCCAGCGGAAGGGAAGCAGCGACATCGCCAGGATCGACCGCCAGCAGCGCATGCTCATCGCCCTCTTCTCCCAGCTGAAAAGCACCAGCCAGATCTTCAACATTCCCTCGATTTACCAGGCGGTGGCCAGCAATATCGACACGTCGCTCTCCTTTGAGCAAATCTGCTCCCTGGCGCTTTTCGCCGCCAGGATCGACACGGGCAATATCGAAAGGCATACCCTTCCGGGCAAAGGGCTTTACTACGAGCACAGCAGCTTTTGGGTGCTGAACATGGGCGGGGTAAAAAGCCTTGTTCAGGAGATTTTCGGGATCAGAAATCCCGCGATCGACTGGGAGATTGACATTTCCGCCCTCGCCGCCCGCATAGAAGAAGAACAAAGGCAGATGGCGGACCTTGCCGGCCGGGCGCAGGAGCTGATCGGGCGGGCGCACGCGCTGGAAAACGGGCATCCGGAGCTTATTGGGATTTTTGATTCCGGCGTCAACGCACTGGAAGAGCTGTTGAGCGACGGCAGCGCCCAGGAGCTTTCGGAGGCGATCGCGCAGTTCGAGGCGCTGATCGATGAAAAAGAGCAGGGCTTTGATGCGGTCGAACCTTCGGTTCCCGGCGGCGACCCTGATGCGGAGGAAACCCCGCCGCCGGACGAGGAACCCTCGCCGCCGGACGGGGAGGACGAAATGCCCGAGGGCGGAATCGAGGAAGAACCGATCCCGGAACAGGGTGCTGACGGGCAGTAACGCGCAATTATAGTTCTATTTTATTTTTTACGAGGTGGAATCATGGTAACAATCAGGGAAATGACGACGAACAAAGAGCTGAAGGAATTCACCAAATTCCCGATGGAGCTTTTTAAGGATAATCCGTATTTTACGCCCGATCTGACCGCCGATGAAATGACCAATCTTCGCAAGGATAAAAACCCCGCCTTCGAGTATTGCGAGGCGAAATATTTCATGGCGTATAAGAACGGCAAAGCTGCCGGAAGGATCGCCGCGATCCTGAGCCACAAGGCCAACGAAGTCTGGAACGAGAAGAGGATGCGCTTTTCCAGGATCGACTTTATCGACGACGACGAGGTGGTGGACGGGCTGTTTTCCGCCGTTTCCGGCTGGGCGAAGGAAAAGGGCTGCGACGAGTTGCACGGGCCGATCGGCTTCTGCGATCTGGACAAAGAGGGGATGCTCATCGAGGGCTTTGACGAGCCGAACATGTTCATAACCTGGTACGCGTATCCATATTACAAAACTCAGATGGAGCGCTGCGGATTCGCCAAGGCGGTGGACTGGGTCGAATACCGCGTTTTTACGCCGAAAGAGGTTCCGGAAAAGCTCGGGCGCCTTGCGGAGGTCATCAGGCGCCGCAACAGGCTGACGATCTACGAGATCAAATCCAGAAGGACGATGCGGCCCTATATCGAGGCGGTTTTCCACCTGATCAACGAGGCCTATGGGGATCTTTACGGCGTGGTCGAGCTCACCCAAAGGCAGATTGACCATTACGTCGATCAATACCTGCCTTTTTTGGATTTCGATTTCATCAAGCTGGTGCTGGATAAGGACGGAAAGCTTTGCGCTTTTTGCTTCTTCCTTCCCGAGCTTGGCCCGGCGATCAAAAAAGCCAAGGGCGCGCTGTTTCCCATCGGGTGGTACCATATGCTCCGCGGCCTGAAAACCTTCGACGTGATGGATATGGGCCTGATCGCGGTGCGGCCGGATATGCAGAACCTTGGCGTCAATTCCCTGCTGATGGTGGAAATGGTGAAGTCTGCGATCCGCCGCGGCGTCAAATACTCCGAAACGGGGCCGGAACTCGAGACCAACGAAAAGGTGCAGGCTTTGTGGAAGCATTTTGACGCCATTCAGCATAAGCGCCGCCGCTGCTGGATAAAGAAGATCTAAATGGCAAATAACCGCGTTGTCCGCGAATACAATTAAGCATAGCCCGCCAGACCGGGTCCGGATTGGCGCGCCATGCTTAACACGGACATCTTCCCAAGGAGGAACAGGAACTATATGAAACGCTTTTTTGGGCGGTCCGCGCTTTGCGCTCTGTTGGCCGCCGTATTCACAGTTGCGCTTTATGGCTGTTCGTCGGCAAAGTCCGGCGATTTTTCCAGCGGGAGCGCCCTTTCGCAGCTCCAGTCCTTCATCGGCCAGTATTATTACCAGGACGTTTCGGACGAGGAACTCTATATCGGCGCGGCCCGGGGGATGGTCGACGCCCTGGGCGACAGCTACGCCCAGTACTTCACCGCCGAGGAATACGCGGCCAGCCAGCAGGTGAAAAGCGGAAAGTACAAGGGGATCGGCGTCACCTTCGCGCTGGAAGGGGAGGATTACGTCGTTTTAAAGGTCACCGAGGGCGGCCCGGCGGACAGGGCGGGCATTAAGGCGGGGGATTTCATCCTTTCCATCAACGGCGATCCTGTCGCCGGCAAATCGCTGACGGATATTTCGGATATCATCAAGAACATGGGCGACGCTCAGTTCACCATGGAGCTGGCGAGAAACGGCGAACCCTACCAGGTTTCCATGGTGACGGAAGAAGTCAAAACCCAAAGGGTTCGCTATACGATGCTGGATAACAGCCTCGCCTACATCCAGATCACCGCTTTTTACAGCGATTGCTCCACCGCCTTCCCCAAGGCGATCCAGCAGGCAAAAAAAGACGGAGCGGCCGCGCTGGTGCTCGATCTTCGGGGCAATCTCGGCGGCGACCTGAACGAGATGATGGCCGTGGCCAACGAGCTGCTCGATTCCAAGCTCGTGCTTGCCATCAAAAACGGCGACGGAACAGAGAATAACCACACGACGGACGCGGGCGCCATCGACTGGCCCATGGCGGTGCTGGTCAACGGCAATTCCGCCTCCGCGAGCGAGGCGCTCACCGGCGCGCTTCAGGATTACGGCAGGGCGACGGTGATCGGCGAGCAGACCTTCGGCAAGGGGATCGTGCAAACGACCTATCACCTTTCGGAAAGCGACGGCTGGATCAAAATGACCACCGGATCGTATTACACCCCGAACGGCCGAAGCATTCACGGAATCGGGCTGACGCCGGACATTCTGGTTTCCCTGCCGGAAGGGGTGGACGGCTCTTCCCCGGAATATCTCGAATACGCCCAGGATACCCAGCTTCAAAAGGCCGTGGAGGTGCTTATGGAGAGAGGAAACGCCGGATGAAGCTTTGGGGCGTGCTGCGAAAAAAACAAAAAATCGTTGCTTCCCGGGTGTCGGAAGCGGCAAAAAACACCAGCCTTGCCGATGAGGAATGGCTGCACGAGGCGATCGGTGAAATCTGCTCCGCTTTGGATATCGCCCGGCCGCTGATCCTCAAAAAGCATGCCGAGGATTTTGCCAGGTTTTCCCGGGTTGTATTCAGAAAAGACGATTTTATAGAAAAAATAGGCTTTGACCAATTCGAAATCGAATTGATCGACGAAGAGAAGAAGAACAAGGATGCAAAAACCGGCTTTGATGATTAATCTTTTTGCGCCATGGACATACTAGGTTCATCCATTGCGGAAGGAGTAATCAAATCACATGGACATTCTCGCATTGATCCTGGTCATCATCGGTGCGCTGAACTGGGGCCTTGTGGGCCTGTTTCAGTTCGACCTGGTGGCAGCAATTTTCGGCGGCAGCGCGGCTGTCGTCAGCCGGATCATCTATGTCATTGTTGCGCTTGCTGGCATTTGGGGAATTACCCTGATTTCAAGGATCGCAAGGCGCGACGAGCATCATCACCGCACAGATTGATTTAGCGAAAACGTGCGGAAATCTAAAAAGCCCGGCCTTACTCGAAATAAGAGCCGGACTTTTTCTTATGCGGTTTCCGCCCGCCAAAATGGCTTAGAAATAGCTCCTCAGCGTGCGGGAATAGGCATTAACGGTCTTGCTGGAGGGATAATAGCGGATCAGCGTCGCCTGGGCGGGAAGCTCGCCGCCGTGAACGAGATAAAGCTCCCAGATATAACTGCGCTTCTGGGTGTCAAAATTCGAAACGTAGCTTTTCAGCTTGAGCACGGCGTGGTCGACAAGCTGCAGAGTCTCCGATTCGGAGGCGTATTCGGCGTAGGCCGCGGCCATGGCGGCCAGGGCGTCGTCCTTTTTCAGGGAGTCGTTCGGATAATGCTCGCTCAGGTCGATGTCGTAATAGTCGTTGTGATACTCGACCCTTAAGGAAACGGCGTCCTCGATCGCGGATTCGTCCAGGGCGATATTGGAGAAGGAAAACAGGGTTTCGCCGTTATATTCTATGGTTTCGGTTTTGCCGCCGATTTTCAGCGTGGCGGAAACCGTCTCCGCGGGAAGGCAGGAATATCCGTATTGGATGACGGCCTGGTCCAATATGTAGCCTGTGTGCTCCTCGTTCTTAAGCTCCTCAACGATATCGACATAGCCGATCCACTTGCTGCCCACCGTTTTCGAAAGCGAACGGGCAGTGACGTACTTCAGCCTGGAATTGACAAATTCCGTGAAGAGCGTGGAACGAATGCTGTCGTTTTTCTCCGAGATAATAGAGCGGAGCGAACGCTCAGAGCGGGTCATGCTTCTGGTGGGCGGCAGCTGCTCGGATTCAGCGGGGGCCGCGAAGGAAGAAAATGGAGAGACGATGAACAATGCCGCCAGAAGAACGACAAACAACCGTCTCAAAAAAATGCGCATGGCTACCTCCAACCTTTCCTAAAAATATTATATCGTCTTTTGGCCAAAAGACAATTATTTGGGTAAAGTGTTGCAATTCTTTCAAAAACTGTTCATATTTACCTGCCGGGTGGGGGAAAGCAGAATAGCAGCAGGCCGTAAACCATCAAAATTTTTGGATTTTAGCATTGCATATCATTGTTAAAAAGACTATTATAAAATTGCGGAAATAATTAGGTCACCTGTTCAAGTCAAAACTCGTGGGCACCTGTATGACAGGCGTTTATAGCGCCACATTATGTCCACAAATCTGCCATAATTCTCGCCGGAGTGACGAGGGAAGCCCAGCGCCGACCGTTGCATAAACGCACCCGATGATGGCCGGCTTTCCAAACTCGTGCAATGCAGTTTTGCTTTTTGCGCACCGGCAGGCAGTTACCGAATCGAAGGCTATGGAATGGGGAGGCTTCTGCATGAAAGAACAGCCTCCCGATTTTTATGCGAATGGGCCGCGGTTCAAAAGGTTTTCCCGGTTGATCTGATCCCGCGGCATTGATATTTTTATGGAATACTATTTCGGGCTTTGCTCTGATGGAGGATAAAATGGCGTTGACGCTTACCAAGAAACTGATTTCGTCCCATCTGGTGTCGGGTGATATGACGCCGGGAACTGAGATTTCCATCCGAATCGACCAAACGCTGACCCAGGATTCCACGGGAACCATGGCTTATCTTCAGTTGGAGGCCATGGGGATTCCCCGCGTCAAAACCAGGCTCTCCGTGGCATATATCGACCACAATACGCTCCAGTCCGGCTTTGAAAACGCCGACGACCATAAATACATCCGCACCGTCGCGTCAAAACACGGGGTGTTCCTTTCCCGCGCGGGGAACGGGATCTGCCACCAGGTCAATCTTGAGCGCTTCGGCAAGCCGGGATGGACCCTGCTTGGATCGGACAGCCACACCCCCACGGGCGGCGGGATCGGCATGCTTGCCATCGGCGCCGGCGGGTTGGACGTTGCCGTGGCCATGGGCGGCGGGGCGTATTACCTCGCCATGCCGAAGGTCGTGAACGTTGAGCTTGTTGGCAAACTTGCGCCTTTTGTTTCCGCAAAGGACATCATATTGGAAGTGCTGCGCCGCATGAGTGTCAAGGGCGGCGTCGGCAAGGTCATCGAATATACGGGCGAAGCGCTTTGCTGCCTTTCCGTGCCGGAAAGGGCGACCATCACCAACATGGGCGCCGAGCTTGGCGCGACTACTTCCGTCTTCCCCAGCGACGAGATCACCAGGCAGTTTTTGGCCGCCCAGGGAAGGGAGGGGGATTACGTTTCCCTTTCTGCGGACGAAGGGGCGGAGTACGACGAGCACATCGTCATCGACCTTTCGGAACTCAGGCCCCTTGTCGCCTGCCCCCACAGCCCGGATAATGTCAGATCCGTGCAGGAGGTTGGCGAAATCCCCGTCCAGCAGGTCTGCATCGGAAGCTGCACCAATTCGTCCTACGCCGATCTGATGAAAGTCGCGGCGATCCTCGCGCGGGAGGGCGGCACCGTCGCCCCCGGATGCAGCCTTACGGTCTCGCCCGGCTCCAGGCAGGTCATGACCATGCTCGCCGAAAACGGCGCCCTGGCCACCATGCTGAAAGCCGGCGCCAGGATCCTGGAGTGCGCCTGCGGCCCCTGCATCGGCATGGGCCAGTCGCCGGAGACGGACGCGGTTTCCGTCCGCACCTTCAACCGCAATTTCTGCGGCAGAAGCGGAACCGCCAGCGCAAACGTGTATCTTTCCAGCCCGGAAACCGCGGCCATCACCGCCCTTCGCGGCGTGCTGACCGACCCGACGACGCTGGGCGGCAGCGTCGAAGTCAAAATGCCGAAAAAATTCCTGATTGACGACAGCATGATCCTCCCTCCCGCGCCGGAAGGGGAAGCGGTGGAAGTCGTCCGCGGGCCGAACATCAAGCCCTTCCCGGTCAACGTGCCCCTGACCGATACCGTTCTGGGCGAGGCGCTGCTCATTATGGGGGACAATATCACCACGGACCACATCATGCCCAGCAATGCCAAGCTTCTGCCTTACCGGAGCAATATCCCGCACCTTTCTGCGTATTGCCTGACCCCGGTGGACCCCGAATTCCCCGCCCGGGCAAAGGAAAAGGGCGGCGGCTTCCTCGTTGCCGGCAACAACTACGGCCAGGGCTCCAGCCGCGAGCACGCGGCGCTGGTTCCCCTTTATCTTGGGATCAAGAGCGTTATCGCGAAGAGCTTTGCCCGGATCCACGCGGCAAACCTGGTCAATTCGGGAATACTTCCTCTGGAATTCGCCAACGAAGAGGATTACGCCCTCATTTCCCAGGGGGACCGGCTGCGCATCGGCGACGCTGTGGGCAGCGTGCTTTCCGGCGGGGAAATCATCGTCCGCAACGAGTCGAAGGGCGTGGATATCCCGGTAAAGCTGAACCTTTCACAAAGGCTGAGGGAAGTGCTCGCCGCCGGGGGGCTGCTGAACCACACCCGGGCCAATCACTGAGCGAATGACTACATTAAATGATATAGGAGCGTATACATCATGAGAGACAGAAGAGTTTCCGAAGCGGTCATCCATCGTCTGCCCAAATACTACCGCCATCTTCAGGATCTTCAGGCCAGGGGGATAGAGCGTATTTCATCCGGCGAGCTTTCGGTTGAAATGGGCTTTAACGCCTCCCAGATCAGGCAGGATTTTAACTGCTTCGGCGGCTTTGGGCAGCAAGGCTATGGGTATCAGGTCAGCGTCCTGCTGCGGGAAATCGGCTCGATCCTGGGCCTGACGCACGTTTATAACCTTGCGATCATCGGCGCGGGCAACATCGGCAAAGCCCTGGCCCGCTATACCGGCTTCGCAAAAGAGGGCTATTGCGTCAAAGCGGTTTTTGACATTCGCCCCGAAATGGTCGGAAGGGTGCTTTCCGGGGTCGAGGTTTCTCATGTGGATACGCTGAACGATTTTCTTTCGACCAACCATATCGACATCGGCGTGATCTGCACCGAAAAGGAATGCGCCCAGGAGATTGCCGAAGAGCTCGTCAGGGGCGGCGTAAAGGCCATCTGGAATTTTGCCCCGATCGACGTTGAGGTCGACGGCGCCTGCATTGAGAACGTGCACCTTTCGGACAGCCTGTTTGTCCTTTCTTACAGGCTCACAAACACCTGAAGCTCTCATGTTTTTTGCGCGGGGCGATGCATTGCCCCGCGCTTTTTGCTGCCAAAATCCATGGCAATCGGCGTAACCCAAAAGTGTTTTGCAGCGCGTTTAGAAAGTGAGAGCGCAGCCTAAAGGCGGATTTCAGCCGGCGTTAACATGCGCGGCGGATCTTGAAAAGGCGCAATCCGCTGCTTATCTGGGATCGCGCCGCAAGAATCCAACAAAAAAAGACCCCTGCAAGGGCCTTTGTTTGTTGGATGAAAGGAGACGTTCCTTAATTCCCGGGGATGATGCTGTCGTCCTCCGGGATTTCCACATCGCCGCCGCTGTCCGGGGTTTCCACCGCGGAACCGACGGTGTAGATCCCTTGGACCGGCTTATAAGTATCGGTATACAAAAGCTTTTCGCCCTGGCTTGCGCCGTTGACGATGATCTCGCGGTACACTTCGACCACATAGCCCTTGCGTTCTTTTTGCAGCTCCTTCTTATAGGTCGGCGGCTCGGTGGAGTCGTATATGATCTCCGGCGCGGGCGGATCCAGGGTGCTGGCGGTTTTGCTGTAAACCTTTACCTCGGTTCCGGCGGCGGGGGCGCTGCCGTAAATCTTGAAGGTCAGCTTGCCGGTGCTCTTATCCAGGTCGCTGGTGTAGGCGAAGATGTAGATCGGGCTGCCCGTCCTGTTGGTGAACCTGAAGTCCTTCGAGCCGTAAGCTACGGTGGCGTCCAGCCCCCGGTCCACATAGCCGGAAGGGATGGAGTGGTTCACCCTGGAGAAATCTGCGAAATCGTGACCGGTCAGCAGCAGCGCGTTGTAAAGCGTGGTGGAAACCTGGCAGATTCCGCCGCCCCAGCCATCCTCATACCGCGAGCCGTTGATGATGACATGCGCTTCCTTCCATCCGTTCGCCGCGTCCCTGGGGCCGACAACGTCGTTGAACGAGAAGGTTTCGCCGTCCGCGATGCTGACGCCGTTCAGCTTTTCGCAGGCGAGATTGAGGTTGTGCGTGCGGCCGGCTTCCTTGGTTTTGAACTCGGTCGTAAAGCTTGAGATGGGGGCGACCTTGGAAGCGAGCTCCGCGGCGCTCTCGAAGGGCATCGTCTCGTTGACGACGACGGCGACCGTGCCGTAGCTGTCCGAGGCGATCTGCCCGAGGACGGCATCGGCGGTGGCCTCGACATCCACCTTCAGACCGGACTGCCCTTCGATTACGGTGAAGGGAGAGGCCTCCGTCGCGATTTCCGGAACATGGTTCAATGCCGGCTCGACCGCTGCGCGGTCGATCTCCAGGGCGATGGACTGGATATAGGAAGTAAGGGACGCCCTGTCAACCGTGACGGAGGTCCGGTATTCCCCGGCGCCGTTATGCATTGCCGTGGTCAAGACGGATTCGAGATCGCTGCCGAATTCGACGGCGGAAGCATCCGCGACCCAGGTGGATGAACCATACGCCAGGGTGACGGAGAATCCCTCAAGCTGGGCGCCGACGCTTTCGGAAAGGGCGGCGCGCGCCTCGTCCGGGGACATCCCTCCGATCGGAACGCCGTTGACCGTGGTGTTTTCCTCAAACCGGCCGCCGACAAGCTGGGCTGGCGTGTTGCCGGGGTCCTGGCTGTCGACCGGGCCGGAGCCTTTGAGGAGCTGGCTGAGTACGAAGATCAGCGCCGCAAAGAGCACGATGACCAGCGCCCATTGGAAAACGCGGACGCCGTTGATTTTCTTCTTTTTGCCGCCGGATCGGCTTGCATAGTTTTTCGACATTTTATTCCTCACAAATCATGTATGATTATCAATTAGTGCATACGGCTAAAGTATATCGGCTTGATTTGATGAATGCAACTTGTTTTCTTCAACGAATTTCCTTTGCTGTACAAGTTCACGGATTGTTGATAGAATATTAAAAAATCCTAAATAAATGGGCGGAAAGGATTTGCCTTAAGCGTGTTTCATATTGTATTGGTCGAGCCTGAGATCCCGCAGAACACGGGCAATGTTTCGAGGACCTGCTCGGTTGCGGGGTGCGCGCTGCACCTGGTCAGGCCCCTCGGGTTTTCGATCGACGAGCCTCGCGTCAGGCGGGCCGGACTGGATTACTGGGATACCCTGAACCTTTCGGTGCACGACAGCTTTGAGGACCTTTGGAACAGCGCGGGAAGGGACGCCCGCTTCTTTTTTGCGACGACAAAGGCCAGGGAGGCGTATTCGGACGCCCGGTATCGCGACGGGGATTATATCGTCTTCGGGCGGGAAACCGCCGGGCTGGGGAATGAATTCCTGGCAAAATGGAACAAGGGGCACATCAGAATACCGATGCTCCCGGAAAAACGCTCCCTGAATCTTTCGAATTCCGTCGCGGTCGTGCTGTATGAAGCGCTGAGACAAACGGGTTTTCGCGGGCTTGTTTGATGCGGATGATCTGTCAAAACGATCTATGCGCGCGAAGGATCGACGGCGCCTTGATCGGCCCTATTCTGAAAATTCAGGTAAAAATCGCAAAAGTTCGGCAAAATCCCCGCATGACAGGCCGGCCCGCCGCATTTACGGCTTGACATCAACGCTTCGTTTGGATAAAATATCTTGGTGCGAGTCTGTTCGTCCACTAGCCCCGGATTGACGGGCCTCCGCGCAGTTGATATAGATTTCATAAATCGATTCCCATTATTTCAGGAGGAAACAAGCCTATGAAAACCTATATGGCAAAAGGCGAAGCCCTCGAGCGCAACTGGTACGTTGTGGACGCAGACGGCGCGGTTCTCGGCCGTATGGCCAGCCAGGTTGCGACGATTCTCAGGGGCAAGCACAAGCCTATCTATACACCCCATGTGGACACCGGCGACAACGTCATCATCGTCAATGCCGAGAAGATCGTCCTCACCGGAAACAAGCTCGACAATAAGATGCATTACCATCACACCGGCTATGTCGGCGGCATGAAGGCGGTGCCTTACCGGACCCTGATCGAGAAAAAGCCCGAGTTCGTGATTTATGAGGCCGTCCGCCGCATGCTTCCCAAGGGACCCCTTGGCCGCAAGATGCTCAGGAAGCTTCGCGTTTACGCCGGGCCGGATCACAATCACGCCGCGCAGCAGCCCGAAGCGCTTACCCTTAAGTATTAATCGGAAGGAGGGCATACCAAAATGGCAAATGCTCAGTACCTCGGCACAGGCCGCAGGAAGAAGTCAATCGCCCGCGTCAGGATCATGCCCGGCGCCGGTTCTTTCACCGTAAACAAAAGGGATATCGAAGATTATTTCGGACTTGGAACCCTTAAGATGATCGCAAGGGACCCCCTTGTCATTACCGATACCCTCGGCAAGTATGACGTTATCGTCAGCGTGCATGGCGGCGGCACCACCGGCCAGGCCGGCGCGATCCGCCACGGGATTTCCCGCGCCATGTGCAAAGCGGATCCGGAACTTCGCCCCATCCTCAAAAAGGCGGGCTTCTTGACCCGCGATCCCAGGATGAAGGAACGCAAGAAGTACGGCCTGAAGGCCGCCCGCCGCGCTCCGCAGTTCTCAAAGCGCTAAACCTTATCGCATTTATAACTCCGCACGCGGCCGCGTGCGGAGTTTGCTTTTTAACAAGCCTTTTCCATCCGGCATATCCTGTTGTAAAAGCACCATCAAAATGCCGGAGGTTCAGCATGGTCATCTATGTTGTTCAAAGCGGGGACAGCCTTTTTTCGATCGCCCGGGAATACGGGGTGACTGTCGAACTGCTGCAGGCCGCGAACCAGATTCTTCCTTCGCAGGAACTTGCCGTGGGCCAGGCGCTCGTCGTGCCGACGGAATTCATCACCCACACGGTTGCCGCCGGGGATACGCTGTATTCTATCGCCCAGAGGTACGGAACCACGGTCGAAAAGCTGATTGATCTCAATCCGCTGACCCAGAGCGATCCCTCGTATATCCGCGTCGGCCAGCTGATCACCGTGCCCGCCGGGCCGGCGCCGACAAGAAGCATCGCCGTAAACGGCTATTGTTACCCGTCGATCAAGCAGGCGACGCTGGATATCACCCTTCCGGGTCTGACGTATCTCTCTCCCTTTTCCTATATGTTCACCGCGCAAGGCGCGCTCATTCCCATCGACGACACCAGGCTGATCACCTCGGCCTACAGAAGAAACGTCGCGCCGATCATGGTGCTGACGAATACAAGGCCCACGGGGGGATTTGATTCGCAGCTTGTCAGCACCGCGCTGAACGATATGAACGTCCAAACAACCCTGATCGAAAACGTCGCAAACACCTTGAACGAAAAGAGCTACTATGGCCTGAATATCGACTTTGAATACATCCCTCCCGCAGACAGGGAAGCCTACAACGCCTTCCTTGAGCGGATCGTCGCAAAGCTGCGGCCGATCGGATATGTGCTTATGACTGCCGTAGCCCCGAAAACCAGCGCGGACCAGCCCGGCACGCTTTACGAAGCCCATGATTACGAAGCCCATGGCAGGCTGATGGATTACGTGATCATCATGACCTATGAATGGGGATACACCTATGGCCCGCCGATGGCCGTCGCGCCGGCGGACCAGGTGGAAAAGGTGCTGCAATACGCCGTTACCGCGATCCCTTCGGAAAAGATCCTCATGGGCATGCCGAATTACGGGTACGACTGGACCCTGCCCTTTGTGCAGGGAACCGCCGCGAGGACCATTTCGAATGTTTCGGCGGTCCGGCTGGCTGCGGAAACGGGTTCGGCCATCCGGTTCGACCAAACGGCCCAGGCCCCGTTTTTTAACTATACGGCCGGAGACGGCGCCCGGCACGAGGTCTGGTTCGACGACGCAAGAAGCGTTCAGGCAAGGCTCCGGTTCGTCGAAACATACAACCTCGGCGGGGTGAGCTATTGGACGGTCAACCAGTATTTCTCCCAGAACTGGCTGGTGCTGAACTCGATGTACAGCGTCAGAAAACGGTTTTAACGCGAACAGGCATTCGAATTTCTGTTGACTGTTCAAGGGGTCCGCCTTATAATCAGTGTGAAAACACGAAAGGGGCGGGTCCTTTGTCCGTATTGTGGAATCCCTGGCACGGCTGCCGCAAAATCAGTCTCGGGTGCGAGAATTGCTATGTTTACCGGGGGGACGCGCGGTACGGCCGGGAAAGCTCGAGCGTGAAAAAGACAGGGGATTTTTCTTTGCCCGTCCTTCGGGACAGGCGGGGCGCTTTTAAAATTCCGTCTGGAGAGCTGGTCTACACCTGCTTTACTTCGGATTTCCTTTTGAAAGACGCGGACGAATGGCGGAAAGACGCCTGGCAGATGATGCGCCTCAGGCGCGGGCTGAACTTCCTTTTCATCACCAAGCGCATCGACAGATTGTTGGACTGCCTTCCCCCGGACTGGGGCCAGGGGTACGAAAATGTGCACATCTGCTGCACCTGTGAAAACCAGGACAGGGCGGATTACCGGCTGCCCATCTTTATGGCCGCGCCGATCAGGCACAAAAGCGTGGTATGCGAGCCGTTGCTGGAAGGAATCGACCTTTCGCCCTATCTCGGCGACTGGTGCGAGCAAGTCGTCGCGGGAGGGGAATCGGGCGAGCGCGCCCGGGAATGCCGCCACGAATGGATCCTGGGGCTTAGGGAGCAATGCGTCGCGGCAAACGTTCCGTTCCGGTTCAGGCAGACCGGGGCGCTCTTTATCAAAGACGGCCGGGCATACCGCATCCCAAGGCGGCTCCAGCACGCCCAGGCCAGGAACGCAAAGCTGGATTACACCCCGTAAACCTTGCTCTTGCGCCTTTGGGGAGATATAATAGAGCAAGCAATACAAATGAGGTGAACAGTTGTCAGCCAACGGCAAAAATACAAAAACCCAGGGGAAGCAGCCCGCTCCCGGCGGCAAGGGCTCCGCGCCTTCCGCGGGGAACAGCCCGGCAAAGAACCCGCGGGCCAGGGCGGCTTCCACCGGCTCAAAAGGGAAATCGGCCCCAACCGCCAAGGAGCGCCGCAGAAGGGAAATCGCAGGCATCGCCCTCATTGCGCTGGGGCTTTTTTTGGCGTTGACCCACCTTGGTTCCACCGGCGTGGTGGGCGAAAAGGTCAGCGGCTTCACCTTTGGGCTGACCGGCGTTTTCGCGTATGTTTTGCCCGTGATTCTGATCGCCCAGGGGTTTTACGCCATCGCAACGGCGGGGAAAAGCGCAGCCCTGCCGCGCTTTATGCTGATCGTCGCCGTGATGCTGATGGCGCTATCCTTTATCCATATCTTCTTTATGGAACGGATCGAATCGGACGGATATATCACTTTTTTGTGGAATTCCTTTGCCCTGGGCGAAAGCGTCGAGGCGGGCGGGGGCATCCTTGGCGGATTGTTGTCCTATCCCGCGGTCGCGCTGCTTGGCCGGGGGGGAAGCTATGTTCTGTTTCCGGCCCTTGCCCTGATACTAATCGTCGCTTTAACCAATATTTCCCTTCAGAAAACCGGCGAAAAGGTCGGAAAAGTCATCCGGCAGAACGTCAGTGCCGTTTCCACCCATATCGAGCAGATCAAAGAGGTCAAAAAGGGGAAAAAGGAGCAAAAAAGGCTGAATACCGAGGAATTGTCCATCGCAGGCGCCGCCCTGCAAAGCGAGCCCGAAGCAAAGCGTCCGACACAAGCCGGCGCGCCTTTTGAAAGTGAAACCGCATCAACAAACGGCGATGTGGATATTCTTCCCGACAAGGGCAGATTGTCCGTCGCGTCGAAAATCGATCCACAAACGCCGCCGATCCGGCCTTCGACTTTCAGGCGCATGCCCGTCATAAACGAACCGGAAGCCGCGGAACCCTCGCTGCCCAGGTATGCCGCGGGCGATCAGGAAGTCAAGAAATACGTCAATACCGTGCTTTCCGAAACGGACGGAAGATACGAGCCCGCGGCCACGGACGCATGCGAGGGAGCCCCAAAGCACGACGCCGCTCAGACCGGGGATCGCGAAGCCGGGCATGAGGCGAATCGTATGACCGGCGGCCCCACCGAAGCGGACGTGATCCGGGAGCTGGCCAACCGTGATTTCGGCGAATACGAGAAATACCTTCCCCCGCTGACCGGTCTTGAGCAGGACGATCCCCCGGCCCAAAATGCCGGATTCGGGACCGGCGATCCGGCTTTTGATGCCGATCCCGGCGAAAAGGGCCTGGATTTTCCGATTCCCGGCGGATACCGCAATCATCAGGGCGGCCCGGATGCGGAAAGCGGCTCCCGCGCTTACGAGGAACCGCCGATCGTCAGGCCCTTTGAACCCGTTCCCCGAAAAACGGCGGGGGGCGACCAGCTTTCGATCGACGATTCCTCCGCCGCCCGGGAATTGCCCTGCTATATTCCGCCGCCCATCAGCCTGCTCGCTTTTCCCAAGAATCCCGGCGCCCGGGAAGATCCCATGCAAAAGGCGAGGCTTTTGGAGCAGGCGCTGGCCAGCTTCGGAATATCGGCAAAAGTGACCGACGTGGTCCAGGGACCGGTGATCACGCGGTACGAGCTTCAGCCCGCGCCGGGCGTGCGCGTCAACCGGATCACCAACCTTTCGGACGACATCGCGCTGCATCTTGCCGCCCCCCGGGTGCGCATCCAGGCGCCGATCCCCGGGAAATCCGTGATCGGCATCGAGGTGCCGAACAAGGTAAACGCCACTGTCGCTCTGAGGGAAGTAATCGCCTCGCCGGAATTCCAATCCTCAAAATCGCCTCTCTCCATCGCCCTGGGGAAGGACATTTCCGGCAAACTAGCCATGACGGACATCTCGAAGATGCCGCATCTTCTGATCGCGGGGTCCACCGGCTCGGGCAAGAGCGTGTGCATCAACTGCATCATTTGCAGCATCATCTACCACGCTCCGCCGGAAGACGTGCGCATGATCATGATCGACCCCAAGGTCGTCGAGCTTTCGGTGTTCAGCAATATTCCGCACCTGCTCGTTCCGGTGGTGACCGTGCCGAAACAGGCCGCCGGGGCACTTCGCTGGGCCGTAAACGAAATGATCCAGCGCTATAACCAGTTCAAAAAGAAGGGCGCCAGGGAGCTTTCGCGCTATAACGAGCTCATGGCCGCCGACGGGCAGCCGAAGCTGCCCAGCATTGTCGTCATTGTGGACGAACTGGCGGACCTTATGATGGTCGCGCCGGATGAGGTTGAGGACAGCATCTGCCGCATCGCCCAGCTTGGCCGCGCGGCGGGCATCCACCTTGTGGTGGCGACCCAGCGGCCCTCGGCGGACGTGATCACCGGCCTGATCAAGGCGAACATCCTCACCAGGATCGCCTTTGCGGTGGCGTCCTCCACGGATTCGAGGATCATCCTCGACTCCACAGGCGCGGAAAAGCTGCTGGGCAAGGGAGACATGCTGTTCAGTCATTCCGGCGGGGAGCCAAAGCGTATTCAGGGCGCTCTTGTTACCGATATTGAGGTGGAGAAGATCCACCAGTACTTCGATTCCAACAAGGGAATGGGGGCTTTTGACGAGAATATCTCCGACACCATCGCTTCCGGGAAGATCTCCGGCTCTGATTCCGGCTCTTCCGCGGATTTTGAGGACGACATGCTCCCCGAAGCGGTGGAGGTTTTCCTAGGGACTGGGCAGGCGTCCATCTCCATGCTCCAGCGGCGCCTGCGGGTGGGGTATAACCGCGCCGCAAGGCTGATCGACATCATGGAGCAGATGGGCATCGTCAGCGGGTTTGAAGGCAGCAAGCCCAGGAAGCTCCTGATCGGCCGCGCCAAGTTCGAAGAGCTGTTCGGCAGGCCGCCGGACCTGCCGGACCTGGGTTCGTGACCCAATCGATGAAAGGCAAAGCAATACGAGTATGGCAAACAGGATAAACGCCGGATTCCCAAAGAAAAAAATGCAATCCCCAAAGAAAGCCGGGGTGGTTTCTTTGGGGTGTTCAAAAAACAGGGTGGATACCGAGCTGATGCTCGGGTATCTTGAGCGCGCGGGATACGCGATCACGCCGGACCCGAAAGAGGCGGAGGTGTTGATCGTCAATACCTGCGGCTTCATCGAGCCCGCGAAGCAGGAATCCATCGACGCGATCCTGGACATGGCCCGCTATAAGTCCGAGGGCAGGTGCGAAGCCCTGGTGGTGACGGGCTGCCTTTCGCAGCGGTACAGAAACGAGCTCCCAAAGGAATTGCCGGAGGTGGACATATGGCTGGGCGTTAGGGAATACGAAAAGCTGGTTTTTGCGCTGGCAAGCCACTTTGGGGAAGCGGCTTCAGCGAGTTCCCCGCTGTATCCCTGGGGCGAAAGAAGGCTGACCACGCCCTCTTACCGCGCCCTTTTGCGCGTGGCGGACGGGTGCGACAATCTGTGCGCCTATTGCGCGATCCCGCTGATTCGCGGGCCGTACAAAAGCAGGGATATTGAGAATATCGTTTCCGAGGCGGAAGCCCTTGTCAAGCGGGGCGCTGTCGAGCTGGAAATCATTGCCCAGGACACGACGCGCTTCGGCACGGATACCGTGAAAAAAAGGCTGTTACCGGAGCTTTTGCGGCGCCTGTCCGAAACGGATGTCAAATGGCTGAGGATCCTTTACGCCTACCCCGACGAGATGGACGACGAGCTGCTCAACGCGATAGACAATCTCCCAAAGGTCGTCCGGTATCTGGACATTCCGCTCCAGCACGCTGACGACAACGTGCTGAAAGCAATGAACAGACGGGGCACGGCCGGCCAGTACGCCAAACTGATCGACAACCTACGGCAGCGGGATTCTTCCTATATATTAAGGACGACGTATATGGTCGGCTTCCCGGGGGAAACCGAGCGGGCCTTCGAAACCCTGTGCGAATTCGTGCAGGCGCACCCTTTTGACCGGATGGGCGCGTTCGCCTTTTCGCCGGAAGATGGAACGGCGGCGGCGAGTTTGCCGAACCAGGTTCCGGAGGAGGAAAAGCGGCGCAGGCTGGACAAGCTGATGAGCATCCAGCGCGAGGTTTCAAACAGGCTTGCCAAGCGCAGGATAGGCGCAGAGCTTGACGTTCTTGTCGAAGGGTACGACGGCAAAGCAGAGCGGTATTTCGGCAGGTCCTACGGCGAAGCGGCGGATATCGACGGCCTTGTGTTCTTTGCGGGCGCCGGGGAAAAGAAGCCCGGCGAATTCGCAAAAGTGAGGATCGATAGGGTTACCGATTATGACCTTTATGGAGAGGAGATCAAATGAACACGCCAAACAGGCTCACACTTTTGAGGATCATCCTTGTGCCCTTTATGGTGGCCGCCTTTTATATTCCCTGGGAATACGCCTATATCCTCGCTTCCGCGCTTTTCATCGTCGCCGCGCTGACCGATCTGGCCGACGGCAGGCTCGCCAGGAAGAACGGCCAGATCACGGTTTTCGGCAAATTCATGGACCCCATCGCAGACAAGATCCTCGTCGCTGCGGCCATGATCATGCTGAATTCGACTGGCCAGCTTTCGCCGATTCCAACCATCATCGTGATCTGCCGCGAATTCATCGTCAGCGGCATACGGCTCGTTCTGGCGGACAAGGGGACCGTCGTGGCGGCGAACATCTGGGGCAAGGCCAAAACCATGACCCAGTCCATCGCCATTCCCCTGATCATGCTCAAAAACCCGATCTTCGGCCTGATCGGCATCCCCATGGACCAGATACTCATCTGGGTATCGACCCTGCTCGCGGTGATTTCCGGCTATATCTATCTCAAAGCCGGCTGGAACTATATTTTCGGAAAGTGATGACAAAGGATGATCGCAGAACTTATATCAGTTGGAACAGAATTGCTCATGGGCCAGATCCTGAACAGCAACGTCCAGTATCTTTCCCAGAAAATGCAGGAGTTCGGGGTAGACGTTTACCACCAGTCGGTGGTGGGGGACAACATGGCGAGGCTGGTCGAGGCCATCGGCGCGGCCTGCGCAAGATCGGAACTGCTGATCCTCTCCGGCGGGCTGGGACCGACGGAAGACGACCTGACAAAAGAAGCGGTGGCAAAATACCTGAACAAGCCGATGTTCTGCCACCAGCCCTCGGCGGACAAGATCACCGATTATTTTACCAGAACCGGCCGCATTACCACGCCGAACAACTACCGCCAGGCGGATTTTCCCGAAGGCGCGGAAATCCTTCCTAACACCTGCGGCACCGCCCCGGGCTGCATCTGCTTTGACGGCAAGTGCCACATCGTCGTCCTTCCCGGGCCGCCCCATGAGTTGAAGGCGATGTTCGAGTCCGGCGTGGCGCCCTTCCTTTCCCGGCATATGGAAAAGCAGATCTGCTCGCGCATGGTGCGCATATTCGGCATCGGCGAATCCTTTGTGGCCCACGCGCTGAAGGACATGATCGAAAGCCAGACCAACCCGACGATCGCGCCTTATGCCGCGCTTTCGGAAGTCAGCCTGAGGGTGACGGCTTCCTGCGCCCTGGGTGAGGACGGTTACGCCCTGGTGGACCCCGTTGTGGAAGCAATCAGGGAACGCCTGGGGGACCGCGTGTACTCGACGGAGGGTGAGAGCATGCCGGAAGTCTGCGTCCGCCTTTTGAAGCGCGCGGGAGCGACGGTTGCGGTTGCCGAAAGCCTTACCGGCGGGATGGTGGCCTCCGAACTGGTGTCCGTCCCCGGCGCGTCGGAAGTATTGCCCGAAGGCGTGGTCGCCTACAGCGTTCCCGCGAAGCTCAGGCTGGGCGTCAGCGAAGAAACGATCGGGCGGTTCGGCGTGGCTTCTCCGGAGGTTGCGGCCGAAATGGCAAAAACCATAAGAAAACGCGCGGGCGCCACTTATGGAATTGCGACCACCGGCGTGGCGGGCCCCGGCCCAAACGAAGCGGGCGTGCCGGCGGGCACCGCGTATGTCGGGGTATCGGCCGAGGGGCTGGAGCGCGGCTTTTTCGTCAAAGCTTCCGGATTCCGCAACCGCGTTCGCACCACGGTGACGCTCAACGCGCTGGATGCTTTGCGCCGGATGATCCTGGGTTTGGACCTGACCGAGTAGCGCGCGACGGATCATAGGCAGGATTGGCCATGCGGCAGATCGGGGCGATCATCGCATTGATAGGTTTGCTTGGCGGAAAAAACCGCTATAGTCGATGAATTTGACAGAATGCATCGACGCCGTTCATGCCGGTGGCAGGGAAGCTCTTGAAGCCGCGGCGCTGTTTTGCTCTGGTATCAATCAACGAACCGGCGACGACCTTGAAAAACACGGTTTTTCACGGGAGGAAACCTTGAGCGGCTTGAAAGATGTCTATAGAATCTATGACTGAAAAGCATTTTGCTGTTTGAATAGCGAACGAATAAGGCGAACATATTTTCGTTTTTCGCTTTACTTTCGACTGACGCCGTGTTATGATTGGCATATCAACCATCATTCGGCAATAAGGAGCATTTTTATGGCAGTCGAGAAACAAAAGGCGCTGGAAATCGCCCTGGCTCAAATCGAAAAACAGTTTGGCAAGGGCGCGGTCATGAAGCTTGGGGACGCGGCGGCCCGGATATCCATTTCCACCATTCCGTCCGGCTGCATGGCGCTGGATTACGCCTTGGGTGTCGGGGGGTTCCCCCGGGGGCGCGTGGTCGAGATTTACGGCCCGGAATCCTCGGGCAAGACCACCGTGGCGCTGCACGCCATCGCCCAGGCCCAGGCGGCGGGGGGGACCGCCGCGTTTATTGACGCTGAGCACGCCCTTGACCCCACGTATGCCTCCGCTCTGGGCGTCAATATCGACGAACTCTTCGTCTCCCAGCCGGATAACGGGGAGCAGGCGCTGGAGATCACCGAGGCGCTCATCCGTTCCGGCGCGATCGATCTTGTCGTGATCGACTCTGTCGCCGCCCTGGTTCCCAAGGCGGAGATCGACGGCGAAATGGGCGATTCCCACGTCGGCCTCCACGCGAGGCTGATGAGCCAGGCCCTTCGCAAGCTCACCGGCGCGCTTTCCAAGTCGAACACCTGCGCGATATTCATCAACCAGCTGCGCGAAAAGGTCGGCGTAATGTTCGGCAGCCCCGAGGTGACGACGGGCGGCAAAGCCCTGAAGTTTTACGCAACGATCAGGCTGGACGTGCGCAAGATCGACGTTTTGAAATCCGGAAACGAGATGATCGGCAACAGGACGAGAGTCAAGGTGGTAAAGAACAAGGTCGCTCCGCCTTTTAAGATCGCCGAGTTCGACATTCTTTACGGCGAGGGCATTTCTCGGGAAGGTTCCATCCTCGATCTGGCCGTCAGCCAGAAGCTCATCGCAAAATCCGGTTCCTGGTATTCTTATGGAGACGTCCGCATGGCCCAGGGGAGGGATAACGCCCGCCAGTTCCTGAAGGACAATCCGGAGCTTTGCGCCGAGATCGAAACAAAGCTGCGCGAGGTTTTGTTTTCGCCCGGAGCCAAGGTCGAAGGCGCTTCGGCGACGGATGATTCGGACGAAGCCCCGGCGGAAAACATGGATGATCCCGGCATTTTTTGACCCAAAAAGGAGCGGAACACTGTTTTCGCTCCTTTTTTTGTGTAAAATCATGATGGATCATTCGGTCATTTATTTCCTTTGTATTCGTCATAAAACATCAAATATGATCGATGGTAGTCATATTTGAAATATGTTGACAACCTAATTGACAAGGTTTACAATTAAGACTGGGTTTATCGGTCTTGTAGTAGATGTAGACGCTCTGTCAAACGGATTTGTTTCGTTTTTTCTACCTTTACGGTCGAGGCGAATGCCCGGCTATTTTTATTAAAAGGAGGTGTTTAATCCCTATGGATTTACTGTCATATATCCTTGTTGCAGTGGGTCTTTCCGGCGGGGCGGTGGGCGGTTATTATTACCGCAGAAACATCGCCGAAGCCAAGATCGGCCGCGCGGAGGAATCTGTCAAGCAAATGATAGAAGATACTCAGAAGCGCGCGGAAGCCCTGAAAAAGGAAACCATCCTTGAGGCGAAGGAAGAGATCCACCGCCAGCGTTCCGATTTTGAAAAGGAATGCCGGGACAGGCGAAACGAGCTCCAGCGTTCCGAACGCAGAGTTTTGCAGCGCGAGGAGTTACTGGACAAAAAATTGGACGGCATAGAAGCCAGGGAAACAGAGTTAGACCAGCGCGAAAAGAGCATCTCGACGCTTGAGGAGGAGACGAAGGGCCTTCACCAGAAACAGCTCGATGAGCTTGAGCGGATATCCGCGCTTTCAGTCGAGGACGCAAAGCAGATCCTGCTTGCGAACGTCGAACGGGAGGCCCGCCACGACGCCGCGGTGATGATCCGGGAAATCGAGGCGAAAGCCAAGGAGGAAGCGGATAAGAAGGCAAGGAACATCATATCCATCGCGATACAAAAATGCGCCGCGGACCACGTGGCCGAATCCACGGTTTCCGTTGTGCCCCTTCCGAACGACGAAATGAAGGGCCGCATCATCGGCCGCGAGGGCCGAAACATCCGCACCCTAGAAACCGCGACCGGCATCGATTTGATCATCGACGACACGCCGGAGGCCGTGATCCTTTCCGGATTCGACCCCGTCAGGCGCGAGGTTGCGCGGATCGCCCTTGAAAAGCTGGTGCTGGACGGCAGGATCCACCCCGCGCGGATCGAGGAAATGGTCGAAAAGGCCCGCCGCGAGATCGACAACCAGATCCGCGACGCCGGCGAGCAGACGGTGTTTTCCATCGGCATTCACGGGCTGCATCACGAGCTGATCAAGCTCCTGGGCAGGCTGAAGTACCGCACCAGTTATGGCCAGAACGTGCTCATGCACTCCATCGAGGTTGCGAATCTTGCGGGAATCATGGCCGCCGAGCTGGGAGCAAACGTTGCGCTGGCAAAGCGCGCGGGGCTGCTTCACGATATCGGCAAGGCCGTCGACCACGAAATCGAAGGATCCCACGCACAGATCGGCGCCGATCTTGCAAAGAAGTACCGCGAAAACAACGCCGTGGTCCACGCGATTATGGCCCACCACGGCGATGTTGAGCCGAGCACCGTGGAGGCGGTTCTGGTCCAGGCGGCCGACGCGATTTCCGCCGCCAGGCCCGGCGCCCGCCGCGAAACGCTGGAGAATTACATCAAGCGTTTGGAGAAGCTGGAAGAAATCGCGAATTCCTTTGAAGGTGTCGAAAAATCCTTCGCAATCCAGGCCGGACGCGAAGTGCGCATAATCGTTAAACCGGACGCCGTTTCAGACATGGAAACCACCCTCGTCGCCAGGGATATCTGCAAGCGCATTGAAAACGAGCTCGACTACCCCGGCCAGATCAAAGTCAACGTCATTCGCGAAACCCGGGCAACCGACTACGCAAAGTAACGACAACAAGACCAGCAAAACCGAAAATCAGGCCGCCGGGGAACCGGCGGCCTTTACTGCAAACAAGAAAAACCAAAATAATGACCGCGGCTTTTCCCGCTGCGCTTTCAATGGGAGAAATGGTTTGCTATAATTGAATATGAAAAAAGAGCCGGCGTTTGCCGACCCTTTGATGGCAGGGGAGACGCGATTCGAACACGCAACCCGCGGTTTTGGAGACCGCTGCTCTACCGTTGAGCCACTCCCCTAAATTCGCCGGCTTTGTTTAGGCCGACATCAGCAATTATAAACGTTTTGGGGATTCTAGTCAACTATATTTGATCACTACGAACGCGCAAGGAGGCTTTCTTATGTTCAAAACAGGCAGCACGCTGGGCTTTATCGGCTGCGGAAACATGGCAATGGCCCTTATTTCGGGTATCGCGGGCCGGTTGATGCCCGCAGGGGATATCATCGCCTATGACACCAATCAGGCCGGCCTGAACGAAAAAGCGGCAAAGATCGGCTTCATTCCCGCAAAAAGCCTGGAGGAGCTTTGCCGCCTTGCGAACAGGGTGGTGCTTTCCGTCAAGCCGAACGTCATTCCCCTGGTGATGCGCGAAGCAAAGGACGCCCTGGCGGGGAAGGCCGTGGTTTCGATCGCCGCGGGAATACCTTCAAAACTGCTTGGCGAAGGGCTTCCCGATTCGAGGGTGCTTCGGGTAATGCCCAACACGCCGGCCCTGGTGGGGGAGGGGGCAACCGCCCTTTGCAAAGACACCACCAGTTTTACGGAGGAGGAAAAGCAGTGGGCGGAAGCGCTTTTTTCCTCGGTGGGAACCGCGATCTGGGTGGAAGAACGGCTGATGGACGCCGTCGTGGGGGTCAGCGGGAGCGGGCCCGCGTATGTGTTTATGTTTATTGAGGCGATGGCGGACGGCGGGGTGAGGGAAGGCCTTCCGAGGGACGTTGCCCTCAGGCTTGCCGCCCAAACTGTGATCGGATCGGGAAAACTTCTGGTGGAATCCCAAAAACATCCCGGCGAATTGAAGGACATGGTCTGTTCGCCCGGCGGAACGACCATCGACGCCGTCGCGTCCCTCGAAAAAGACGGCTTCCGGGGTGCCGTGATCGAAGCCGTTCGGGTGTGCGCCAAAAAATCCAGGGAGCTTGTTTGATATTGTGAATAAATTAACTAATACAGAGAGCCGCAAATGGCTCCGGTGACGATTTATACAGACGGCGCGTGTTCCGGCAATCCCGGACCGGGCGGTTGGGCGGCCGTGCTGATTTACGGGGAATACCGAAAAGAGATTTCGGGTTACGAGCCGCTGACGACCAACAATCGCATGGAGCTCACCGCGGCGATCAAGGCGTTGCAGGCGCTGAACAGGCCCTGTGAGGTGGAGATTTTTACGGACAGCGCGTACCTGTGCAACGCGTTTTTAAACGGGTGGATCGATTCCTGGATCGGCAACGGTTGGAAAAAGGCGGATAAAAAACCGGTGGAGAACGCGGATCTTTGGCAGGAGCTGGTCCGATTGTCGAAAATCCACAGGATCGGCTGGCACAAGGTCAAAGGCCATTCGGACAACGAGCTGAACAACCTTTGCGACAAGCTGGCAACGGGCGAGATCAAGGCCAACGCGCAGTAGTGTTTGTAAAGCAAACGATTCGTATTTCACGCGCAATCAAGCACAAACTCCAAGTTTTACGCAAGCAGCCCGCCAAAGCGGGCTGCGCTGGTTTGCAAGGGAATCTATTCGTAAAACTTGCCTTTTACGAATAGATGGTATAGAATGGAAACACAGTAAAGCTGATCGGAGATCACCATGGCACGAGCAACTGAAAGCTACGCGGCCCAGCGGGACCGCGATTACACCCTGCGCACAAGGCAGCTGATGACCGAGCTGCCCCCCTTTTGCGAAGAATTCTTCATGGGTATTGCGGACCGAACCTCCGCCATGACGCGGTACGAATACGCCATCGACCTGCGCATTTTTTTCAGATATCTCGCAAATGTGCGCGACGACGGCAAGGGCGTTTCCCCCGCCGGCTATGCCTTGAAAGACCTTGACGAGATCTCTCTGGATGATCTGGAGAGGTATATTTCATATGTCTCCCTCTATGAGGACGAAGAGGGCAATCCCGTCAAAAACCGGGAGCGCGCAAAAGCCAGGAAGATCGCCTCCCTCCGCTCGCTGTTCAAATACTTCTATAAGAAGCAGAAAATTTCGAACAATCCCGCTTCCCTTCTGGATACACCAAAGCTGCATGAAAAACCGATCATCCGGCTGGAGGCCGACGAAGTCGCGGATCTTCTGGATTCGGTGGACAGCGGAGCCGCCCTTTCCGAGCGCGAAAAGGCTTTCCACAAAAAAACACGGCTGCGGGACGCGGCGATACTCACCCTTTTCCTTGGCACCGGGATTCGCGTCAGCGAGCTTGTGGGGCTGAATATGGATGATTTTGATTTTTCCGTCAACGGATTCAAGGTCACCCGAAAAGGCGGGAGCCAGGTGATCCTCTATTTTTCAGACGAGGTGGCCGCGGCCCTTTCGGATTATTTTGAGGAACGCAACGCCATAACAGCGGCGCCGGGAAACGAAAAAGCGCTCTTCCTCTCCCTTCAAAAAAAGCGCCTGACGGTGCGCGCGGTGGAGAACCTGGTCAAAAAATACTGCTCTTCCGCGGTTCCGCTGAAAAAGATCTCGCCCCACAAGCTCAGGAGCACGTACGGCACCATGCTTTATCAGGAAACTGGGGATATTTACGTCGTCGCGGACGTTTTGGGCCACAAGGACGTTAACACCACCAAAAAGCACTACGCCGCGCAGACGGACGAAAGGCGCCGTCAGGCGGCGAGAGCGGTCAAATTAAGGGAGGATTGACCGGCAGGGTCAACCGTCTTCCCCGTTTTTCCAAAGCCCGGAAGCCCCGAGCTTTTGCCAGGCTTCTCGCAGTTCTCTGCTATCCGGCGCCGGCTCGACAGGAAGGGCGTTTTCAACGCCGTCGACAATGTCCTCGATGACGACTTCGCTGTAATCCGACCCGCTTTCAACGCAGCGCATGCAATTGTCGCAAAGTTTTCCCGGTTCCAGATCGCATAGGTTGCATTCGCCGCACTCCATGCATTCACGGTCGTATAAAACGCATTTTTTCATGAGAACAAGTCCTCTTAAATCCAAAAAATTGCGAACATTCGTTTGACATTTTCTTTGAGTATGGTATAATCACCGTAACAACGCGAATGCTCGTTTGGAGGACACCATGCAAAAGCTCAGCAATCCCCAGCGGATCATATACGAATACATCAAAGCCCATCAGGAAGAAAAAGGCTATCCCCCTTCCGTCAGGGAAATTTGCGAAGCTGTGGGGCTGAAATCCACCTCTACCGTGCACGGCCATCTGGAGCGCCTTGAGCGCAAGGGCCTGATCCGCAGGGACCCAACAAAGCCCAGGGCGATCGAACTCGTCGAGGTTCAGCGCAACAAGACCAAGATGCACCAGACCCCCGTTGTCGGCAAGGTTACCGCCGGCGCTCCGATCCTCGCCCAGGAAGAAATCCAGGGGTATGTTACCCTCCCCCTCTCCCTCGTTCGCAGCGAGGAATCCTTCATCCTCACTGTCAAGGGTGAAAGCATGATCAACGCGGGGATTCTGGACGGCGACCAGCTCGTCATTCAGCCCGGCGCCCAGATTTATAACGGCGATATCGTCGTCGCCCTCATTCCGGAACGGATGAGCGACGAGTGCGGCGCCACCGTCAAGCGCCTTTACAGGGAGGGCGACCGCGTTCGTCTCCAGCCGGAAAACAGCTTTATGCAACCGATCTACGCCGACATCAGGGAGATTTCCATCGTCGGCAAGGTCGTCGCCCTGGTCCGTTCAATGTAGACTGAAACGGGCTGAAAAACGATACGGGCAGAATAAGAATAACCCTGGCAGCAGGGCTCCTTCATCTTGACGGGGCCTTTTTTATTCCATCGAAGCATGGCCTTCGGTCACCATATCCGAAACGGCGGACATTATGGCGAGCTTTACGTGCTCGTAAGTCAGCCCGCCCTGCATATAAGCGATGTAAGGCGGGGTTATGGGGGCGTCCACGCTGAGCTCGATCGAAGAACCCTGGACGAACGCGCCGGCGGCCATGATCACCTGGCATTGGTAACCCGGCATATCCCAGGGCTCCGGAGTGGCAAAGCTGTCCACCGGGGAGGCCTTCTGAATGCTGCGGCAGAAGGAGATCAAAGGCTCTGGCTGAAAGAAACGCACGGCCTGGATGATATCCTCCCTGCTTTCATCCCATTTGGGAAGGACGTCAAACCCCAGCTTTTCAAAAACCCGCGAAGCGAGGATCGCGCCCTTCAGACAGCCCGCGACCACGTGGGGAGCAAGGAAAAGCCCCTGGTAAAACGGCGCGTAGGACCCGGCGTAAGACCCCACCTCCCTGCCGATCCCCGGCACAGTCAGCCTTTCGGCCACCAGTTCAATAAGATCCCTTCTTCCGGCGATATAGCCGCCCGTGGGTGCGATCCCGCCGCCCGGGTTTTTGATCAGCGAGCCGGCCATCAGATCCGCGCCGGCCGCGGCGGGTTCCGCAGCCGCCGTGAACTCGCCGTAGCAATTGTCCACCGTGACGATCACGCCGGGCTTTGCGGTTTTGACGGCGGATATCGCCCTGCCGATTTCGTCGACCGTCAAGGCCCGCCGCCATTCGTAGCCCCGGGAACGCTGGATGTGCACCACTTTGGTTCTTTCGTTTATCGCCGCGGCGGCAGCTTCAACATCGATTCCCCCGTCCCCGCCAAGCTCCACCTGGGAATAGGTTACGCCCATCGATTTTAATGAGGATGAAGAATCCCCAGAAATCCCGATCGTGGTTTCCAGCGTGTCATAGGGTTTGCCGGTGACCGAAAGCAGCTCGTCCCCCGGTCGAAGCACGCCAAAGAGCATCAGGGCCAGGGCGTGGGTGCCGGAAACGATCTGCGGCCGGACGAGGGCGTCCTCCGCCCCCATGCAGCGGGCAAACACGCGGTCCAGGGCGTCCCGGCCGTCGTCGTCATAGCCGTAGCCGGTGGTGGGGCTGAAATGGCGAAGGGCTATCCGCTCCTTTTGAAAAGCGGACAGCACCTTGTACTGATTGATTGCGCAGACCTTGTCCACCTCGTTGAAACGGCGGGAAACCTCGCCTTGCGCCGCGTCCACAAGCGCGGCGATTTCGCTTCGGACCCCGTAATCCCGCAAGAGAAGTTCCCTTGTTTTCAATTCCAGTTCGTTATTGCAATGCATGTTCGAAAAAATCCTCGATTCTGTCTGCAAGCGCCGGTTTGGAGCATTCCGAAACGTCGAACCACACCGTGCGCGCATCCCGCCTGAACCAGGTCAGCTGGCGCTTGGCAAAACGCCTGGTATTCTGCCTGATCAGTTCGACGGCCTGCTCAAGCGTTTGCTTTCCGGCCAAATACGCGATGATTTCTTTGTATCCCAACCCCTGCAAGGAAGGCGCGTTCGGGTCAAGCCCCGCATCCAGAAGGCCCTGTACTTCCAAAACCAGCCCGTTAGACAGCATCTGGTCCACCCGCTGTTCGATCCGGGCATATAAAAGCTCCCTCGGCATCGTCAGCCCGGCGACCGCGAGGCGGTACGGGGATTCGCTCTTTTGGAAATCCCCGTTTTGCTCAGACATCGGGCGGCCGGTCAGATGAAACACCTCCAGCGCGCGCAGAACACGCTGGAAATCGTTCCTGTGAAGCTCCTTTGCCCGTTTTTGATCCGCTTTTTCAAGCGCGGCATAGGCGCTTCCGGGAAGTTCCCGCTCCCTTTTGACCCATTCAAGGCGGAAAGCTTCGTCCCTGCCCGCGTCGGTGAAGCCAAGGTCGCTGATCACCGCGTTGACGTACAGCCCGGTTCCCCCGGCCAGGATCGGAAGATTGCCCCGGGAATGAACGCCTTCAATCGCAGCTCGGGCGCGCTGCTGGTAATCGGAAACGGTAAAGCTTTCCGCGGGGTCCGCGCAGTCGATCATATGGTGGGGGATCCCCTGCCTTTCGGCCTTTGTCGGCTTTGCGGAGCCGATATCCAAGCCGGTATAAACCGCAACCGAATCGGCGGAGATCACCTCTCCGCCCAGTCTTTTTGCAAGTTCCACCGCAATGGCGGTCTTGCCGCCGGCGGTGGGCCCGACGATGACGGCAAGGGGCTGCTTTCTGTTCATACTCTGTAAAAAAGCTTGTCCAGGTCCCTTCTGGTTATGCTTACGACGATCGGGCGGCCGTGGGGGCAGTGCAGTTCCCCCAGTTCGTTCATCTGGGAAAGGATCAGGCTGATCTGTGTTTCGGTCAGCCTTTCGTTTCCTTTGATCGCGTGCTTGCAGGCCGTTGTCGCCACCGCTCTTCTTTTGCGCTCATCGTCCTGAATATCCCTGTTGTCTGCCAGGGAGTCCAGCACGTTCCTGAAAAACTCGGTTCCGTTAACGGCTTCAAAGGAAACGGGCACGCCAAGGAGATTGACCCGTTCCCCCTTTTTGAGTTCGTATTCAAAGCCGAGGTTCTGAACAAGGGCTTCGTTTTCCAGCAGCATCGTGTGCTCGAGCTGGGTGAGCATGATCTGCTCGGCGCCGATGACGCGCTGGGAACCAAGGGGCCGGCTTTCGTTCACCATCAATTTGTCGTAAAGGATGCGCTCATGGGCCGCGTGCTGGTCGATCAGGTATAAAACGTTTTTCAGCTCCACCGCGATATAGGTGCCGAAAACCTGGCCGAGGATCCTGAAGCTGTCCGTGTTCGGATCAAAGAAAGGAGCGCTCTTTTTGGGGAGCCTTCCGGCGTTTTCGCTCAGGATATAGCCCACTTTCGCCGCCCTGACGGGGATCACCATCGAACGGATGAACGAATCGTCGATCAATTGCTGGTCCGGCTTGATTTCCGGCATCAGCGGGCGGCTTTCCTGCCTTGTGGCCAGGTCCTCCCGCCTGAGCGGCCGGGGTTTTTCAAGCTCGCCGATCTTGTATTGGTATTCCCGCTGCATCGCCCGAAGGGTGGCGTTATCCTCCCTCGGCATCGGCGGCGGGGTCCACTCATAAGCGTATTTTTCCCCGATCGCCAGCTCGACCGCGGTTTTCAGCGCGCTGATCACCGCGCCGTTGTCCCTGAACCGGACCTGCAGCTTGTTCGGGTGGATGTTCACGTCAACCGAATCGGCGGGCAGATCGATGTGCAGCGCGCAAAGGGGGAATCTGCCCACCGTGAGCCTTGTTCCGAAGGCCTGGGAAAGCACAGCCGAAAGCTGCGCCGACTGGATGTACCTCCGGTTGACAAAAAAAGACTGATAATTTCTGTTGCTCCGCGCGGCTTCCGAATAGGTCACATACCCCTGGACGCGTATGCCGTTCAGCTCGTGATCCACATGGGCGATCTTGTTTACGATCTCCCTGCCGTAAACCGTAAAAAGGGTATAGAGCAGATCACCCCTTCCGGGGCTTCTGTAGATCTGTTTGCCATCGCTTGTAAAGCTGAAGGCGATTTCCGGATTGCCCATGATTGCGTGGGCGATATAGGCCGCCACATCCCCCGCCTCCCTTGCCGGGGTTTTGAGGAATTCCAGCCTTGCCGGCGTGTTGAAAAACAGGTTCTCAACGAGGACGGAGGTTCCTTCCGGGCAGCCGAAGGGGCCGTTTTCCAACAGTTCGCCGCCATGGATGCGTGCGCGGGCCCCCTCTTCCCCGCCTTTGACCCTGCTTGTAAGTTCCACCTGGGCGACAGCGGCGATCGAGCACAGCGCCTCTCCCCGAAAGCCCAGGGTCAAGATCGCGTCAAGATCGCCGGGGGTTTTGATCTTGCTGGTGGCGTGCCGCGCAAATGCGAGGGCGCAGTCCTCGGGCTCGATTCCGGACCCGTTGTCCGAAACCCTTATTTTTTTGATGCCGCCTTCCTCGATCTCGATGGAGATCATGGTCGCGCCGGCATCGACGGAATTTTCAACAAGCTCCTTGACGACGGAAACAGGACGTTCAACAACCTCGCCTGCAGCGATCCGGTTTGCGGTGAAAGAGTCCAGTATGTTGATTTTCATAAAAGGTTCCTCATTGCGGTTTTGCGGCGCAGAGCGCTTCTCTCGCTTTTTCGCTCAGGTCGTATAACAACCCCAGCGCCTCAAAGGGGGTGAGTTCGTCGGCCTTTACCGCCGCCAATTCCGACAAAACCGCGGCGTACTTCCTGGGGGGAGCGGTTTCTTCCTTGCTCTCCACGCTGCGGTTGATCTCCGCAGCCTCCAGTTTTCGCAGGATCTCCTTTGCCCGGGCAATAACCGTCTGGGGTATTCCGGCCAGCCTGGCCACCTGGATGCCGAAGGACTTGTCCGTTCCGCCCCTGACGATTTTCCTGAGGAAGATCACATCCTCCCCCGATTCCCGCGCGGTGATCCTGTAATTGACGACGCCGTCAAGCAGGCCCTCAAGCTCGCTTAATTCGTGAAAATGCGTGGCAAAAAGCGTTTTTGCGCCGATTTTCGCCTTATCGCAAATGTATTCGACCACGGCCCAAGCGATACTCAGACCGTCGTAGGTGCTGGTGCCCCTGCCGATTTCATCCAGCAGCAGCAGGCTTTTGGCGGTGGCGTTGTTGAGGATGTTCGCGGTCTCGCTCATTTCCACCATAAAGGTGCTTTGGCCGAAGGACAGGTCGTCCGACGCGCCGACCCGGGTGAATATCCTGTCCGTCAGCGGGATTTCCGCCTTTTTTGCCGGAACGAAGGAGCCGATGTGCGCCATGAGCGTGATCAGGGCGACCTGGCGCATGTAGGTGCTTTTTCCCGCCATGTTCGGCCCGGTGATGACCAGGACCCGGTTTTCGCCGCCGTCCAACAGGGTATCGTTCGGAACAAAGCCCGTCATCGAGCGTTCCACAACCGGGTGGCGGCCGTCCGTGATGCTCAGCCTGCCGCCTGCGGTCAGCTTTGGCCTGGAGTATCCATAGCTTTCGGCGACCGACGCAAGGGAGCGGTAGCAATCCAGCTCGGCGAGGAGTCCGGCGTTGTTTTTGATGCGGTCGATATGCTCCGTGAGCAGCTTTCGCAGGCTCGCGAACACCTCGTATTCCAGGGCGACGGAGCGTTCCTGGGCCCCGAGGATTTTTTCCTCCAGTTCCTTCAGCTCGGGCGTGATAAAGCGCTCGGCGTTCGCAAGGGTCTGCTTGCGTTCATACCGCAAAGGAACGAGGGCGTAATGTGATTTGGTTATTTCAATATAATAGCCAAAGACTTTGTTGAATCCGATCTTGAGGGTTTTGATCCCTGTCGCGTCCTTCTCCGCCTCTTCCAGCTTGTTCAGCCAGTCCTTGCCCTCTGTGGAGGCCTGGCGAAGCTCGTCGATCTGCCCGTTGTAGCCCTCTTTGATGATGCCGCCTTCGGTGATGACCGCGGGCGGGTCTTCCGCAACGGCGTTCTCTAGGATGGCGTGCAGCCCGGTCAGGGGGTCCAGCTTTTCCGCAAAGGCGGAGAGGGCCGGGTGCCCGGCCGCGAGAACGTCGTTTTTTATGGAGGGTATCACCGACAGGGAATGCTTGAGGGAAAGCGCGTCCCTGGCGTTCAGCGTGCCGTAGGAAAGGCGGGAACACAGGCGCTCAAGGTCATACACTTTGTCCAGCGCGTCGCCTATCGCGGCTCTTAGGATCATATCCTCGGCAAAAGCGGCCACGGCATCCAGCCGGGCGTTGATCGCCCGCTTATCCGTAAGCGGCTGGTTGACCCAGCCGCGCAGCATCCTTCCGCCCATGGCGGTCTTTGTCCGGTCCAGCAGGCCCAAAAGGGTTGTTTTTTTTGCCGAGCGCCCTTCCCGGATGGGCTTCGTAAGCTCAAGATTTCTCCGCGTCGCCTCGTCCAGCACCATGAAGCTGCTTCTTCGATAGACGCTGATGGCGTTGATGTGCTCCAGGGCGTTCTTTTGGGTTTCGTTCAGATAGGCTAAAAGCGCGCCCGCTGCGCAGATCCCCTCGGTCATTCCTTCGCAGCCGTAACCGGAAAGATCCGCCAGCCTGAAATGCGAAAGCAGGTTTTTCTTCGCCGTTTCGGGGTCAAAGGCCCATTTCGCGTAGCCGTAAACATAGTAAGCGCCTTTGAGCCGTTTCATAAGGCTGCCGTCTTCCGCGATGCCCTCCGAAACGATGACTTCCGTCGGCTGGATGCGGGAAAGCTCCTCAAAAAGGCGGGTGTTTTGCCCGTCGTCCTCGATCTCGCCCAGGGAAAAAGCGCCGGTGGAAACGTCCGCCGCGGAAAAACCCAGTTTGCCCGGGCCGTTTTTATAAAGCGAGAGGACGTAGTTATTCGTCTTTTCGTCCAGAACGGAGCTGTCCGTTACCGTTCCGGGGGTGACGATCCGGATGATCCCCCGTTCGACCAGCCCCTTTGACTGGGCCGGGTCGGTAAGCTGCTCGCAAATGGCGACCTTGTACCCCTTCGCGATGAGTCGGTCGATGTAAGAATCCACGGCATGAAAAGGCACGCCGCACATTGGAGCGCGCTCCTCCATGCCGCAGCTGCGGCCCGTTAAGACGAGCTCAAGCTCCCTCGAAGCGGTTACCGCGTCGTCAAAAAACAGCTCATAAAAGTCGCCCAGGCGGAAAAAGAGCAAACAATCGGGGTTTTGCTCTTTAAGCTCCAAATATTGGCGCATCATGGGCGTTACGTTGCTTGCCGGAAGAATGGCCATCTTATCCTCAAAAGGTGCTCAATGGCAGCCTGCGCATCCGCTGCAATTGCCCGAACAGCCGGGGTTCTGTTTCGCGTCGGGGTTGATATACGTCGTTATGACGTCGTTCACCATGCGCATCACGGAATCAAAGCCGATCTGGGCTTTGGTCAGCTCGCCGATCAACAGGTTTTCGGCGGCCTTCACCCGCAGCGACTCAAGCTCTTCGGTGAGCGCCCTAAACTGTTCCGGGTCGAGGCTGACGGTAGAGATCTTGTCGGTGATCTCTTTTTCCTTCTCGGTGTATGCCGTAAGAAGCCGCACCGCTTCCAAATCGTTTTCGAAAGCGGCCTTTGCTTCCTGATAGATCTTGAATTCCGCGCAGTCCACCAGAGCCTGTCCAAGCTCCATCGCTTTTTCTGTTACCATACTGAATCCTCCTGAATGATACTCCCGATCAGGGAGTTATTTTTTGCCGATAATACTTTAACCTTTTTTAAGGTTCCGATCATGGACGGGTCGCCCGGGAAGTAGATGGTCTTAAAACTCATGTTCTTCCCGAAGGCGTTCGAGCCGTCCCTCGTGTCGCACCCCTCGACGAGCACGGTATGGGCCGTGCCGATGTACTTCTTGTTGTTTTGGGCGCATTTTTCCGCCTGTAGGGCGTTCAGGCGCAGGAGCCGTTCACGCTTGACCTCGTCGTCGATCTGGCCTGCCATCTTTTCCGCCGGGGTGCCCTTGCGTTTGGAATACATGAAGGTGAACGCGGCGCAAAAATCCGCCCTTTGGACAAGATCAAGGGTATCCAAAAAATCCTCTTCCGTTTCGCCTGGGAAGCCGACGATGATATCCGTCGAAATCTCGATTTCTGGCACGGCTTCGCGAAGCTTGCCCAAGAGGGCAAAATAATCACCGCGGGTATAGCGACGGTTCATTTTCTTTAATATTGCGTCGCTGCCGGACTGAACCGGAAGATGGACGTGTTTGCAGAGCTTTTCGCAGTCGGCAAGAGCTTTGATCAGCTCGTCCGAAAGATCTTTGGGGTGCGAGGTCATGAACCGGATGCGTCGAAGGCCCTCAATTTCGTTCAGGGCGCGGAGCAGACCCGGAAAATCAAGGTCGAAATCCCCGTCCTTTCCATATGAATTGACGTTTTGGCCAAGGACGGTCACCTCGACGTAACCCTCTTTTACAAGACCCTTCACCTCGGCGATGATGTTATCCGGCAGTCGGCTGCGCTCCCTCCCGCGGACATAGGGCACAACACAATAGGTGCAGAAGTTGTCGCAGCCATACATGATCGTAACAAAAGCGGATCTGCCCGGCTCGCGCCTGATGGGCAGATGTTCCGGCACGGTGCCGTCGCTCTCGCGGATGTCCATGGTGCGTTCCCGCTCTATAATCGCGTGATACAGGATTTCGGGAAACGTATGCAGGGCGTGGGTCCCGAAAACCATATCGACAAAGGGAAAGCGTGCATAAAGGGCTTTTGCGGTTTCCTGCTGCTGCATCATGCAGCCGCAGACGCCGATCAGCAGGCCCGGCTTGTCGCGTTTGATTTTGCCCAGGCGCCCCACGTTGCCATAAACGCGGGTTTCGGCGTGATCGCGCACGCAGCAGGTGTTGAAAAGGACAAGATCCGCGTCTTCATCCGATTCCGCGGCGGCAAAACCGGCCTCATCCAGCATGCCTCTGAGCTTTTCGGAATCGTGGACGTTCATCTGGCAGCCATAGGTATTGATCAGCGCTTTGGGCCGCCCGTCTGCGCTGTTTTCCCGTTCGTCGGAATACGCCTTCAAAAGCCGGATAAAGCCGTTCTGCCGGGCGATTTCCTCTTTGGGAATGTTCAGGTCGGTTCTTTGCTTCATAGAATATCCTCGTGGGCAAATTGTGTTGAATTAAATGTACCATAAAGGGACAGATTATTCAACCGCGGGGGTGTGCCGAACCGTTTGCGTACTGTTTTTTCCGCCAAATTTATGGTTGACAGAGAGTTTGCGTTCATGCTATATTACTAAATGTCGCCGGACGGTGGGTACCTTGACAAAGCCGGTTCCGGCGCGTCGCCGGGGTGTGGCGCAGATGGTAGCGCACGTGCTTTGGGAGCATGGGGCCGCAGGTTCAAATCCTGTCACCCCGACCAAGCGTTTTTTTATGATCGTGGCCCCTTGGTCAAGCGGTTAAGACACCGCCCTTTCACGGCGGTAACAGGAGTTCGAGTCTCCTAGGGGTCACCACTCTTTCAAAACCAGCCCGGTTCGGGCCTTTAGCTCAGTTGGTCAGAGCAGTCGGCTCATAACCGATCGGTCCGGGGTTCGAGTCCCTGAAGGCCCACCATCCACACTTATTATGGCCCGGTAGCTCAGTTGGTTAGAGCGCTAGCCTGTCACGCTAGAGGCCGAGGGTTCGAGCCCCTTCCGGGTCGCCATTATTCTTCTTGCTCTGTCATTCTTGCCTCGGTAGCTCAGTTGGTAGAGCAAGGGACTGAAAATCCCTGTGTCGGTGGTTCGACTCCACTCTGAGGCACCATTCGCTGGTGTAGCTCAATTGGCAGAGCAGCTGATTTGTAATCAGCAGGTTGCGGGTTCGAGTCCCATCACCAGCTCCAACACACCTTCAAAACCTTATTTAATTTACATGGATGGGTTCCCGAGCGGCCAAAGGGAGCAGACTGTAAATCTGCCGTCAGTGACTTCGGTGGTTCGAATCCACCCCCATCCACCAAATGCGGGAATGGCGGAATTGGCAGACGCGTACGGTTCAGGTCCGTATGAAGGTTCCTTCATGCAGGTTCAAGTCCTGTTTCCCGCACCATTGAAAAGACCGTCGACTTTTGTCGGCGGCCTTTTGTTTGTTGAGAATAGCAACAAGTATCGGCGGTGCTCGGATCATTATTTCTCGCCCCTCCCTTACCTCTATACCATGATATTCTTTCACTTACCCAATAGTGAATCCTTTTTTAGAGAACGCCTACAAAATCAGAAGCCGGCATATCTTAGAATGTCAGCTTTTGTGCTGTGGATTGAAATACTATGGGGTATGTGAACCAAAATGAAGCCGTGGATAATCTAAACGCGAGAAAAGGGAGATCATTTGGTCTTCCTTTTCTCATGTTTTACACATGCTTTCATGGACCGAAAAACTATGTAATATTCGCTTGCTCGTGCCAAAACCTTATTTAATGCGGGTTTCCGAGTTTATCGTTATGAACATTCGCACCATTTCAAAGGCTCTGATAATCAGGGCCTTTTCTTATTTTCCTAGATAAATAGGGCTTTAGCCAACTTTTTAGTTGATAAAGTAAAATATATCACACTTTCATAACCTATTTTCATACGCGATATGTAATGAAAGATGTAATGAAGTTTATGTTGAACTTTCATAAACAAAAGCCCGCCAGCCGAAGCCAACGGGCAATCAGCACGGGTCAACCCCGTCAATATTCGACCGGGATTCCCCGGCGCCTGCAAGAACCAATCTCCATCCGCCCCGCTGGCCTTGGACGCGGCGATCATTTATCACACTTGCCGAAGAGCAGGCGTTTAACGGATCGCCGGTGCAGGCGACAAGCGCGAGGAAATTGAAATCGATATCGTAAGATTTATTGAGGTTATGAAGCGGAATGGAGAGCGAACCGGTGGGTGATGTGAGAATATAAGACAGAAAGCAAAAAAGGATGCATCCGCTGTCAAGACGCATCCCTTTCCCTGTTTTGAATCAAACACCGCGCCACATGGCGCAAGGCATCATTACCCCCGCGCTGGCGTTTTCCCTTCCCCTGCCAGCTTTTTGAACCGGTTATTCGCTGATGAATCCCTGTTCGATGAGGAAATCCCGGGCAACGTCCTCCACGTTCCGGTTTTCGATATCCACCTCATAGTTCAAGGCCTGCATGGCCACGTTGTCGATTTTCCCTGCCAGCAGGTTTAATACTTCCTTCAATTCGGGGTGCTCCTCCAGCGTATCGTTCCGGCACAGCGGCGCGCCGTGATAAGGCGGGAACAACTCAAGATCATCCTCAAGGATGACAAGGTCATACTTTAACAGCAGGGCGTCAGTCGCATACCCGATAACAACATCAAGCTCGCCGGTGGAGGTGGCTTCATACATCAGCGTCTGGTCCATTTTCTTTGATTCCTTGAACGCCAGCTCGTACAGTTCCGTCAAAGAATCGTAGCCGTCGGATATCCTGGCATAGAACGTGTGCGTGGCGCCGAACGCCAGATCGGGGGCATGGTTTTTCAGTTCGCTGAGCTTCGATACCCCAAGCTCCTGCGCCGTTGTTCGGGGCATCAAAACCGCGTAGGTATTGTTCAGGCCCACCGGGTCGAAATAGGTCATGTTGTGGTCGTCCTGCATGCCCTCGGTCGCTGTCTGCAGGGCATAATCGGCGGTTATGCCCCCCGCTGTGTCGATCTTCAGTATTTCGCTGCAGATCGTTCCGGAGTATTCAAAATAAAAGTCGATCTCACCGGACTCCGTGGCGGGCATGATGACCGAGGTGCCCCCAAGGTTCAGCTTGCGCTCCACTTTCAGATCCGTCTTTGCCTCGATCAACTGGGCATAGACTTCGCCGAGAAGGATGTTCTCCGTATACTGTTTCGACGCGACCACGACGGTATCCCCGGATTTTGACGAGCATGCGCCGAGAACGCCAGCCAGCATCAGCACGGCCAACACAAGCACCAGTGTTTTTTTCATCATTTGCATTTCTCCCTTCAATTCGCCCGATTTGTGAGTTTTCTTTCTATTGCCGTAAACAAGCCCTCGAACAGTATCGCCATTGCCGAAACGGGAATGGCTCCGGACAGCATCATCATGGTGTTCCTTGTCTGGATACCCCGCCAGATCAGCATACCCAGGCCGCCGGCGCCGATAAACACGCCGGTGGTCGCAATGCCCAGCGCCGAAATAATGGCAAGCCGTAGCCCGGAAAAAATAACCGGAAGCGCAATGGGCAGTTCAACTTTCAGGTAAAGCTGCAGATTTGTCATCCCGATTCCCTTTCCCGCCCGAAGGACCCCGCCGGGCACATTGGTAAGCCCGACATACGTATTGCGGGTGATCGGAAACAGAGAATAAAGGAATATGGCCGCGATCACGGCCGCATCATTCAAACCGAATACCAGCATCAAAAAGATCAGCATGGCGAGGGTCGGCACCGTTTGAATGATATCGATGACGACGAAAACCATTTTGGCCGCCCGGGGTCTGTTTTTGAGCGCGGAGGCAAGGGAAACCCCAACCACGCAGCCGATGAGCACGCCGAGGAAGCTCATCTCCAGATGGGTCAACAACGCCGTTGGAAAACTGTTCATGCAGCGTCACCTCCATGATGAAGGCTGTTGGAAGCCAGTTTTTCCGCGAACGTCAGCACGAGACTTGCGGCAAAAGCCAGCAGCGTTGCCGGAATGGCGCCGCAAAGCACAAGATTGAAGTTGTAGGACTGAAGGCCCATCCAAATCAGGTCGCCCAGACCGCCGGCCCCGATAAAGGCCGACAAGGTCGCCCAGCTGATGATATAGATGGAAGACAGGCGTACGCCCGCGATGATGACCGGCAAAGCCAGCGGGATCTGTATTTTCGTCATCCTCTGCATACGGCTCATCCCCATGCCTTTGGCCGCTTTGATGTATTTTTCATCGACGCCTTTGATCCCCGTATAGGTATTGCGCATAATCGGAAGCAGGGAGTAGATAAAAAGCACCGTGGTGGCCGGCAAAAACCCGATCCCCATAATGACCATCGCAACGCCGAGCAGCACGATGCTTGGTATCGTATTGACCGCACCGAAAAACCCAAGGACGACGGACGCCGCCTTGCTGTGCTTGGTCAGGAAGATCCCCGCGGGAAAAGCGACAAGGAAGCCAAAGAACACGGCGGTCAGACTGATGAGCACATGCTCTTTGAGCGCGGTAAACACCATATCGCTATGGCCGGCGTAATAGGAAATCAAATCAGACATGGGCATCCTCCCTCTTCCACACGACCCGCGCCAAAGACTTGACCATGCTGGTTTTGGAAACGACGCCCTGAATATGCCCCCCGTCATCCACGACGGCCAGAATATCCAGCTTTTGCTCGATCAGCATGTCAAAAGCGCCCTGGGCGGGGGAATCCAGATGCACCGTCGGAAGGTGTTCGAGCTTAAGATCCCCCACCGTAAGGCCGATCTTCGCCTCGTCCCGGATTTCCGCAATGCCGACGTATCCAAGAAAAACGTCGTTTTCATCGGTGACCAGCACGCCGCTGACGCCATGCTTTTCCATAAGCGCGATGCACTTGGCGATCCCCGTGCTTTTCGGCACGGAAAAAGCGCGCTTGTTCATCACGTCTTCCACTTTATCGGCCTTGCCGTTATAGATCCGGTGTTTGCCGATAAATTGCTCGACAAACTCATTTGCCGGCGCGGACAAAAGCTGTTCCGGCGACGCCTGCTGAACGATCTTTCCGTCCTTCATCAGAATAATGACGTCGGCGATCTTGATCGCCTCGTCCATATCATGCGTCACAAAGACGACGGTTTTTTTCAGCTTTTTCTGAAGCTGCTTGATTTCATCCTGCATGGCCTCCCGGGTGATGGGGTCCAGGGCGCCAAAGGGTTCATCCATCAGGATGACGGGCGGCTCGACCGCAAGGGCGCGAAGCAGGCCGATCCTTTGCTGCTGCCCGCCGGAAAGCTTGGAAGGATACCGCTTTAAATACGTGTCCGGGTCGAGATCAACCAGCTTCAAAAGATCCAGCGTCCTGGCGCGCCGTTTTTCCGCCGGCCATCCCAAAAGCTTTGGAATCACCTCGATGTTTTGCTCGATCGTCATGTGCGGAAACAGCCCGATTTCCTGTATCACATAACCGATGCCGCGCCGGAGCTGAACCGGGTCTATGGTTTGGGTGTCTTTCCCGTTCAGGTAGACTTTTCCCTCCGTTGGATTCAGCAGCCGGTTTATGATCTGCAAAGTCGTGGTTTTTCCGCAGCCGGAGGGGCCGATCAGCACAGCCAGCTGCCCTTCTTCGATTCTCAGATTTAAGTTGCGTATGACCTCATTTGTTCCGTATGCCATCGAAACATTTTCAAACCTTATCACCGATTACCTCCGTTTTGGCTGTGAATGCTTATCTGAAGAACCGTACGCAAAACGCGTTGCCGCGGCGGCAGCGGGCAAATTCCCGCAAAAAAACCATTTTTACGCCGCATCATTCCCAGGCGAACCCAAAGAAACGATGAATGGCAAAACCGAAAAGACCCTGAGTTGTACCGATCGGCTTCGAATCGGCAGATTCACAAACTTCATGATTTGGAAGGGCTTTCGCCGCAGTACGGAAGACGCCCGCGATTGGAAAGCTTCCGGGAAAAAATCCCGAACTGTTCGGATCCTTGCGCTTGAAGGGCAATTCGTTCAGACGAGGCCTGGGTTTATGCCGTTCACTCCAGCCTGCAAAATTTTTGCGGAATGCTTGCGCAGACGCGCCGTTGTGGTTTTGAATAACTGCCGGACCCCGGTCTCCGCCGGCCACCGGCGGGCGCACCGGATTGTTTTGGGGGATACGCCGCCTTCCTGCGCAAAAGCGGTCCGCCTGAAAAGGTCCGCCCTTCCCGCACCATTCAATCATTCTTTCGGCGATTCGCGGCGCGATCCCCGTTGCCGGGGCGAAGGATCCGTCGGGCCTTTCGGACGACACTTTTTTGAAGCGCCAGCAACTGTATGTACTGTAAATTATAAACTAGCAACTTCGGCCAGTCAATAGATATGCTAGCATGCGGGTTTCCTTTTTTTGGGTTTTTTGGGCCGCTGCTTTGCATCATATCTTCCGCCGATGCCGTAAAACTGCAAGAATCGTATGGTTGCGGCCGGTGATTGGCAAAAATGGAAACTGCCCGGCCCTTTTGACGGGATCAGAACTGATTGATGCCGCAAACAAATACACCCCCCAAAAAGAGGGGTGCATTTGTATTGCTTTTCAGTCAGGCCGGGATTCAGCCGATAAAATGCTGGGTCCAGTAGCTGCCGTCCGCCACGTAGCCTACCCCGATCTTGGTGTAGGAGCTGTTTAAGATGTTGGCCCTGTGCCCGGGGGAATTCATCCAGGCGTTGACCACGGCTTCAGGCGTCGAATAGCCCATGGCGATGTTTTCGCCGGCGGTCCTGTAGCTGATGCCGAAGGATTTCAGCATGTCGAAGGGGGAGCCGTAGGTCGGGCTGGTGTGGGAAAAATAGCGCTTGTCGTGCATGTCCTGGGATTTTGCTCTCGCAACGTTGGAAAGCTCGCTGCTGAGCGTCAGCGGAGCCAGCCCGTTTGCCGCGCGCTGCTCGTTTACCAGCTCTGCGACCCGCTTTTCATAGGCAAGGTTATCCGCATGATCCGTGGGCGCGGGCGTCGCTGTTGGCGCGGGCGTCGCCGTAGGCGCGGGCGTCGCTGTGGGCGCGGGCGTTACTGTGGGCGCGGGCGTCGCCGTAGGCGCGGGCGTCGCTGTGGGCGCGGGCGTCGCAGTGGGCGCGGGCGTCGCCGTAGGCGCGGGCGTCGCTGTGGGCGCGGGCGTCGCCGTGGGCGCGGGCGTTGCCGTGGGTGCGGGCGTTGCCGTGGGTGCGGGCGTAGGCTCAGCGGGCTTGCTTCCAAAGCAGTTCGGGAAAAGTTTTAAAAGATCCGCATTGATCCCGCACTTTTTCAGCAGGGTCCTGATGTAATCATAGATGGTCTGGACCGGTTGGGCTGTGCCGGCAACCGTGGCGCAGGAATTGTTCGAAGCGCAGTTGTCCGTGCCGCAGTTGTTCCCCGCTTTGGCGCAATCGGCCGTTTCGCAGGACGGGCTGACTTCGCAGCCGTTGCTGTTGCAGTCCGCAGCTTTTGCCCCGGGGATCTCGACAGTCTCCGTTTGGGCAGGCAGCCCCCCAACTTCCGGCGCCGCCGTGATCTCTTCCGCCACTTCCGTTTCTTCTGCCGCTTCCTTTTTGGCGGGCTGCTCTTTTACAACGGAAGAATCGGATTTGCTCTCGGCGGGCGCCGCTGTTTTTTCGGCTGCCGGAGCGGCGGCCTGTTCTGCCGTCCGGCAATCGGCGGCTGCCGCGGGCTGATCGCAGTTGTTTTCATTTGAATTGCCGGTTCCACACAGGCCAAAAGACCGCAGGAGTTCTTCGGACAGATTGCAGCCCTGCGGCGCATTTGCGCCGTTCTGAAGGCCGCAGTCCTGGCCGTTTCCTGAATAGCCGAAAATCTTCAGACCGTCGCAGAGCGCGTTTGCGCCCGTTCCGGCCGCAGAACCGGAACCGTACGAAGAAGGCGTGCAGTTCGATTTCGATGAAATCACATTGCACTTGTATGAAGAACCACCCGATACGGGCGCGGCCAATGCGCTTGTGGAAACGCAGGAGACGAGAAGTGCCAAGGCCAAGGTAATCGTAAGTTTTTTCATTTTTGTTACCTCCTTACCCATAATTTTAACGCGCGGACCTTCCTTTTCAATGCATAAATATTTCCAACTGTAGTAAAATTGCGGCAAAAATTCCAAAATCCGACACAATAGGAAAAACAGCGAAGAAAATTCGGATTACGCGTTCCAATGCTGAGCGCTGCTTTTTTTATCCCGTTTTTTTTGACAAACGCTCAAATCGATATTAATAATTGACAAACGAAAGCATATCCTTATCTGGGGGTGATTGGATTGGCGGAGCATTATCCATTCAAAAATACGCCGCTTCCGTATGGATACGACGCTTTGGAGCCATATATTGACACGAAGACCATGCATCTTCATCACGACAGGCATCTTCAGGCGTATGTTGATAACCTGAACGCGACGCTTAAGAATTGCCCGAGCTTGCAGGGCATGACGATAGAGCAGCTGATCAAGACGGCCTACCGCCTGCCGGAAGCCTTGTGCACGCCGGTTTCACGCAATGCCGGCGGCGTTTTTAACCACCGGTTCTATTTTGACGGCATGGCGCCCGCGATCAATCAGCAGCCCAAAGAGGCGCTGGCCGCCGCGATAGAAATGGCTTTTTGCAGCCTGGATTCCTTCAAGGAAAAATTCAAGGCCGCGGCGCTTTCGGTTTTCGGGTCCGGCTATGCCTGGCTGGTGTGCGACAAAAGGTGTAATCTTTGCATCGTCACCACGCCGAACCAGGAAACCACGCTGAATTGCCGGCTTTGCCCCATTCTGACCATCGATGTTTGGGAACACGCCTATTATCTCAAGCATTACAACGAGCGGGCGAGCTATATCGACGACTGGTTCAACGTCGTGAACTGGAAGATCGCCGAGGAACGGTATCTGTGCTGCAGAGAAGGCGGCTGGAATTAGCGCGGAAGCGCCATCAAAAGCTTTCAGACAACAAATCAGCAGGGGATGCCCGCATCCGCCTGCTGTTTCGTTATTTTGCCTGTGGATTCAAAAAACGCTTCTCTCCCCTACTCCGCGGCCGGGCCTTCGCCTTCGGCGTACACAGCAAACGAATCCAGGATGGCGGAATCCTTCGCGTCTTTGACCTCGAAGACCACCTTGTCCTCAAAGAGCTTTCCAATCATATAATGCTCCCTGTAATAGGGGCCGGCGTCCGGCAGGTGCGGATCGTTCATGCCGGTGTCAAAAGCGCCCTGAAGCCCCGCGGAGCTGATTTGAAAAACGCTTCCTTCGAATTCGCCGTACCTTTCGTCGATGGTCTTCCTTGCGTAAAACTGTTCCGAACCGCAAAACACCACAGCGCCGGGAAGCTCGTCCACCAGCTTCCAGAATTCGTCCCTGAACGCGCTGTTTGCCCCGGAATCGGCATCGTCCGCTGTGGTTGAGTAGGGGGCGTCCATCTCCATTCCTGCGGAAAACGTGGGATAAGGGGTGCCGTACATGAATATGAGGTTGAACGCCGCCCCGTTTTCGGCGATTTTGCCGATCCAGTTGCGGACCGTGCCGGAAACCCGGTCCATCTGGTCGTACCATTTGGTGTTCAGGACGATGAAATTGCAGTTTCCCCGCCGGAAGGAATAGGCCGTGCGGCCATACACGCCGTGGCACAGGCCTTCGGTCGCGAATTGGTCAAATATCTCCGAAAAGATTGTTATTTTATAGTTCTTCTCGACTTTTTCGGCGTTGTCCGGGTGCGTTCGGTCGTCCTCGGCGTTTAAGATTTTGTTCCTGCCCTTGTGGGCGCTTTCCTGAAGCCCGAAACAGGGATAAAAAAAGCTTTCCGGGAAATATTCCGTCGCAATATTCAGCCAGGCGCTCAGGTTTGCGGAGGCGTTTTCGGCAAGGACCGAACCGGAAGCGATATCCCCCAGAACGACCGCAAACTGCGCGTTTTCGCTTTTTTGGATCCTTTCCAGCGCGTTGCGAAGCGCCGGTTCGTTCAGCGCTTTCCCGCCGCCGGTTTTATCTGCGGAACCGCCGAAGACCGCAAAGGTAAGCGCAGGCTCTTCGGCGGGTTCCCCCGATCCCGGAAGCAGGTCGAGGGTGGCCGCGGGCAGCGCGATGGGCGCGGCCTGCTCCTGGTCGATTTTCTGCTGCTTGTCCTTTTCCAGCGAAAGAGCCCGGGATAAAAGGAGTATGCATACGAAACAAACCGCGATCGTGATCGACCCGGCAATCATCAACGCTTTTTTCAGCCGTTCGGAAAGCATGTCCAAAGAACTCCAAACCGAAAGTGATCCGTATTTCAGACCCGGGAGGACGCAAGCAGGGCTTGCGTTTCCCGGGGGGTGAGGTACCGCCATTCGCCCGGGCGCAGGCCGTCAAGATTGAGCCCGCCCTCGCTCTCCCTGCGCAAAAAAGTAACGTCGTAGCCCACCGCGTAGCACATCTTCCTGACCTGGCGGTTTCGACCCTCGTGGATCGTGATATACATGCGGGTGTTCTGCTCGTTGGAGGAAACGACCTTCACCTTTGCGGGGACGGTGGGCTTTTTGTCGATCTCCACCCCTTCACGCAGCCGTTGCAGCGCTTCCCGGTCGAGCTTGCCGCGGCAGACGACGTAATAAGTCTTTTCCACCTCGTGGCTCGGGTGGGTAAGCCTGTTTGCCAGTTCGCCGTCATTGGTAACGAGGAGCAGACCTTCGGTGTCATAATCCAGCCTGCCGACGGTGTAAAGCCTCAATCCCAGGTCTTTGAAATAATCCAGCGCAGTCGGCCTTCCCTGGGGATCGCTGCTGGTGCACATCACCTGGGAGGGCTTGTAAAAAAGGATGCAGACCTTTTTTTCCAGCTTCAGCGGCTTGCCGTCCACAAGGACCTCGTCATCCTCCTCTACTTTGGTGCCAAGCTCCGTGACCACCAGTCCGTTGACGGACACCCTGCCCGCTTGAATGTATTCCTCGCTCTTTCTTCTGGAGGCCACGCCCGCCTCCGCAAGATACTTTTGCAGTCTCATCAAACAGCCTTTCAGGCTGCTTTTTGCAGCCAGCTTCCAAACACGATATTCAAATAATAAAGGAAGGTTTTCTCCTTTACCGCCACGGTTGCGGCCAGCTCTTCGGAGGCGATCATCACGCCGTCCAGCCAGACCTCGGCCGTGCCAAGGTAATCGCCGACTTCCACCGGGGCTTCCACCTCCGCGAGCAATTTGGCGACCACGCTTGCGCGCTGGGCTTCTTCCTCTGTCAACGTCAATACTATATCACCTTTGGCCCGGGCTTCCAATGCCTCCTCGATGCCGTTTTTGACGTTCACTTCGCCCAGGACCGCATTCTTCGCGATCAGGGTGTGGCGGGAAAAATTGCCGAAGCCATAATCCAATATGGCGGCCGTATCGTTATACATATCCGAACAGTTCAGCACAACGGAAACAAGCTGCATCCCGTTTTGCTCCGCGCTGCCCACAAGGCACCTTCCCGCGGCTTTGGTGTAGCCGGTTTTGATGCCGTTTGCCCCTTCGTAGGAATAAAGAAGCCTGTTCTTGTTGCTCAGCGCCCTGTCCCAATCCCTGCCGTCGTGAGGGATCGTGATCGATGCCGTTCCGACGATCTTTTTAAACTGCTCGTTTCTCATCGCGGCGGCGGCGATTTTCGCAAGATCGTTCGCCGTCGTATAGTGGCCGCTGGCGGGGAGTCCGTTCGGATTGACAAAGTTGGTGCCGTTTGCCCCCAGCTCCCTTGCTTTTTGGTTCATCATCTCGCAAAACCCGGGAACGCTTCCGCCCACGTGGATCGCGATGGCCACCGCGGCGTCGTTCCCGGAATGGAGCATCAGGCCGTAAAGCAGTTCCTCAAGGGTCAGGGTTTCGCCGACCTCAAGGTAGATCGAGGAACCCTCCGTTCCCGCGGATTCCCGGGTGATCGTGACGGTATCCGTCAGGTTGCCCTTTTCGATCGCCACCAGGGCGGTCATGATTTTCGTCGTGCTCGCCATAGGGAGCTGTTTGTCCCCGTTTTCGCTGTAAAGCACCCTTTGGGATTCGACTTCCACCAGTGAACAGGCGGAGGTTTTTACCCCCGCGATTTCCGCCCCCGCAAAAACCGGCGCAAACGCCGAAACAACCAAAAAAACCGCCAAAAAGGCCCTGAGCTTTTTCATACTTTTCCTCCCAAATAAAACAGCGGTCGCATAATACTATGCGGCCGCATTTTCGAGCTGTACTATTCGTCGAATATTGGCTGGTCCACCTTGTGCTTCTTTTTGCAGGAGCAAAGCTTTTCCGCCAGCTTTTGAAGCTCCTCCATCGCCCGGGGCAGCATTTCGATGATTCTGTCCACCGTGCAGTTATACTGGGCCGGAACAACCTTGACGGACCCGTTCCCGATCACCACAAAGGACATCGGCGTCAGCGATATCCCCGCGGCGGAAGCCCCGGCAAAGGGGAACCGGCAGTCTTCCGAGGATCCGCTGTCGTCCTTTTGCTTTTTGCCGTGGCCGGCGACACAGTATTCGCCGCCCCCGGAAACAAATCCGGTGGCGACCGTTGAAATCGGGATGATCATCGTTCCGTCCGACGCCATGACCGGATCCCCTACAATGGTGTTAACATCCACCATTTCCTTGAGTTGTTCCATTGTTGTTCGCATTATATTTTCTATCGGATGCGGACATGCCATTGTATTCATCCTCCTGCCGATGCTTTAAAGGAAGCTTTTTGGTTTCCTTCAAAGATAATTTGTGCCGGCAGGAACCAGGCGATACCTTCCAGTTTGAGGGAAAACTCCCTTCTGTTAAAAGCAGGAATTACTTCGATGACGGGATAAGCCCCCGCCTTCCAGTCAAGCGGGGCTAAAAGCGCGTAAAGCGCGCCCTGAACGAGCCCGCAAAGCAGGGCGCATTTTGCGGCGTCCTGCACGCCGATCGTGCTTTTCAGCCTGAATTTTGCGATGCGAAAGGAGGAAAGGATCCTTCTTACGGGGATGGTTATCCAGCGTTTTTCCTTTTCCTTTTTGATGCCCGCAATGTTTTTTACAAAGCTTTCGATGGATTCGTCCACCTCTGCCCAGGGCAGGGAATAACGGATTCTTCCTTTTGCGTATTCAGCCCTGGCAGAAACCGGCAGCAATCCGAAAGCCAATCCCAAAGAGAGCTTCAGGACGAGCTTTCCGCCGCAGTATTCGACGAAAAGAACCACCCTGACGCGGGAAAGAGCGAAGATGAGCAGCGCCGCGGCTGCCACAATGATGAATAACACCCACATGCCGCTATTATGCCCAAAGGATTCCAAAAAACAAAAGGCCGGGGCAAAACGCCCGGGCCTTTATCAAAAAAAGCGATTGACGCGGAAGCTCGGTATTATTGCGGATTCTGGGCGGCTTGATGCGCCGGCATTGCCTCCGCTTCGCGGTCGCGAAGGGCGCTGTAATCCTCGGTATTGGCCCCGTCCGTCCAGAGGCGCTCAAGGTTGTAATAAACCCGCTCCTCCGGGTGGAAGATATGCACGAGAATATCGCCGTAATCCACCACGATCCACCGGCATTCCTGGCAGCCTTCCTTGCGTTTCGGCACAAGACCTTCGGGGATCAGCTTTTCTTCCAGCTCGTCGCAAAGGGCCCGGACCTGCTGGGCGTTGCGGCCGCTGCAAACCACGAAATAATCGGCGATAATGCTCTTGTCCCCAATAAATATCTTCAAAATGTCCAGCGCTTTCTTATTGTAAAGCACGTCGCAGATACGGTCCGTCTTGCGGGCGATTTCATCCGTCATATTGAATCCTCCGTTCATTTTGATCCTTATATGATTGTAGTACTATATCGTTCCTTGCGTCAACTGTATTTCTGTGAAGCAGCCTGCCGGTCTTGATGATATACGCGATCGAATTGTCGGTGTAATCGAGCACCGCCCTGTCCAGATCCGAGAAAACGAGGCGCCGCAGCTCGTGAACCCCTTCATAATCCCGGTTTGGCTCGATGGCGTCCGAAATGTACAGGATTTTTTCCAGCAGGGTCATGCCTGCCCTGCCGGTGGTGTGCCAGCGGATGGCGGAGAGCACGGCCTCGTCATCGATCCGAAAAATCTCTTTCGCCAAGATCGCCCCAAGGGGCGCATGGACAAGATTGGGTTCGTTTTGGGTCACCTCGTCGAACGCAATGCCAAAGCTTTCGGCCATGGCCATGGATTCGCCCGCGGAAAGCCCCTTCGCGCAATCGTGCAGCAGCGCGGCCCAGCGCGTCCGGGCGGCGTTCTCACCGTATTGCTGGGCAAGAAGTTCCGCCGTCTGCACCACCAGCATGGAATGGACATAGCGCTTTTCGCTGATCATGCCGTAAAGCGCGTTTTTCGCCTCGTCAAAGGTCATGCATTCGTGCAAATAAAGCCCGTGCTGTTCGATGTAATCAAGAACCGGCCGGGGCAGTTCTCCCTCGACGGGAAGCTCCTGGGTGATCCTGTTCCTGATGGAGGTTGAAGAAATCGAAGAAGGCGTTTTTTTTGCGAATTCCACGCGCATTCTGGGGTTCGGGGCTGTGTCTTTTGAATCGTAACCCGGCCGGGCAAAGGAGATGAACCTCGTCAGGCCGTAGACTTCATCCACGCTCCTCCAGGTTTTTTGAAGGGCGATGAGGGTATCCTCGCCGACGATATAGTAAAGTTCCGCCTGGGGAAGCTCTTTTTTCAGCAGCTTCAGCGTATCCACCGTATAGGTCGTTTTGTCCCCGTTGAGCTCGATTCCGCTGGCAAACATGCGGTCTTCGCCCGAAAGGGCAAGCTTTGCCATGTCGAAACGGTGCTGTTCGCCCGCGGAGATGCGCTTGTGGGGCGGGTCCCCGGCAATGAGAAACAGCACCGCATCCAGCGAGAACTGCTCCAAAGCGGCCCGGGCAAGGGCGATATGCTCGTTGTGAATCGGGTCGAAGGTTCCGCCCATAAGGCCCAGCCGTCTCGCCGGCCGGACAGCATCCAAAGCCTGGTCCCGCATGATTCGCTCCATTTACGTATGAAATCTCCAAAAATGGGTATAACAGCCTCAAACAACAGGAGGCGGGTATGGACAAGAAGAAAAAAGCGTATTTCCGCAGGGAATTCACCCGGCGGACGGCGGCGGCAAGATGGGCGGACAGAATCTTTTTCACCCTTCTTGCCTGGGTAATATTCTACGGCTGGTTTTTGACCCAGCTTTCAAACACCCTTGCGGCGGCGGTCCTGGCAAGCGCCGCCGCCCTGACGGGGGTAACGGCCACAGCGCTCTTTCGCAGCATCCGGTTTGACAAATTCGTCAGCCAACACACAAAAATCCTGAAAACGCAGGCGCTGCTTGAGCACCTGATGGTGCTGCCGCCCAACGGCGTGATGGACATTTTGCTTTCCGCGGACCCGTCGCTTTCCGGCATCCACGGGGTGGCGGTCTGTGAGAACGGCTTCGTCGCCCGGCTGCCGAACGGCAAAAAGCGCATGTGCGCCCTTTTGCAGAAATACCCTTCCGAAAAGGTTTCCGCCAGCGAGCTTTTGGAACTGCACCGAAGGGCGGACGCGGAATGCTGCCTGGAGCTTTGGGTGTACAGCACGGCGAATTATTCCGCCGAAGCGGCGGCCGTGGCAAAAAACAGCGAAATCGGCGCAAAGCTCAACAGCCCGGAAGAGCTGATCGCCCTGGCGGACAGGCTGGAACTTCTGCCGGACGAACACGCGGTCGAAAGCGCGGTGGACGCCCGGATCCAAGAAAAGCAGCGCGCCCGGGAAGGCCTGCGAAAGAGCGCGTTTTTGCCCGCAGCGGCCCAAAGGTACATCATCTGCGCCGCGGGGATCATGGCGGCCTCCCTCATTACGGGATACAGGATCTATTACACCCTGATGGCGGGGCTCTGCCTGGCCTTTGCGGCGATCAGCTGGCAAAACGGCAGGGAAAAAACAAAAAGCGAATCCAGCGCGGACGCGGGCTGAGCCCGGCTTGTGCCGGACCCCCGCCTCAGACGATGATCCTGGGCTTGTCCTCGGACCTTCTGTAAAGCACGAGTTTTCTTCCAATATGCTGGACCTGCTCCGCCCCCGTGCGCTCGGCTATATAGTCGAGCGCTTCTTTTGCGGTAACGTCCGCGGTTTCCAAAATGGTGATCTTGACCAACTCCCGCGTGTTCAGCGCTTCATCCACGCTATTGATCAGGTTTTCGTTAAGGCCGCCCTTTCCGATCTGGAAGATGGGCGAAAGATCGTTCGCCATGGCGCGCAAGGCGGCGCGCTGTTTGCTTGTCAGCATGGTTTTTTCCTCGTCATTCAACAAAATCAAATTCCCATTCGCCCATCACAACGGCGTCCCCCTCCTTGGCCCCGGCTTCGCGCAGGGCGTCGATCACGCCGGTCTTGATGAGGAACTGCTGGAAATAGCGCATGGATTCGTAATCCTCGGCATAGGTGCGGTCGAGCAGCCCCTCGATGAGCGGGCCGGCAACCACGAAGGCGTCCCCGGTGTTTTCCACCGTGAACCGTTCCCGTTCTTCCTGGGGAAGCTCTTCTTCCCGGAAGCGCTGCACCGGCGGAAGAGTGGAAAGCTTGCGGACGATCGCGCGGAGCAGCGGATCAAGGCCGCTTGCGGTGGCGGCGGAAATCGGGAAAACCTCAACATCCTCGCCGCTTAAGGCCTGCTTCAGCCTTTTCAGGTTTTCCTCCGAGCCAGGAATGTCCGTCTTGTTTGCCGCGATGATTTGGGGAAGCCTGGCGAGCACTTCGCTGTATTCGGAAAGCTCGCGGTTGATGGTCCGGTAATCCTCAAGGGGGTCCCTGCCTTCGCAGCCGGAGCTGTCGAGAACGTGGACGATCATCCGCGTGCGCTCGATATGGCGCAAAAAGTCGTGCCCCAGCCCCGCGCCGGCAGCCGCGCCTTCGATCAAGCCGGGGATATCCGCCAGCACGAAGTCCGTTCCGTCCACCTGGGCGACGCCAAGGTTCGGCGCCAGGGTGGTGAAATGATAATTGGCGATCTTGGGCTTTGCGGCGGTCAAAACGGAAAGCAGCGTGGATTTCCCCACGTTCGGCATGCCGACCAGGCCGACGTCCGCGATGGTTTTCAGCTCGAGCAGCAATTCGACTTCGGGGCATTTGATCCCCGGGGTCGAAAAACGGGGGGACTGCCTGGTGGGGGTCGCGAAACGGGCGTTGCCCTTGCCGCCCACGCCGCCCTTGAAGAGCAGCCTGGCCTCGTCCTCATACATGTCCATCAAAACCCGGCCCGTGGCCGCGTCCTTGATCACGGTACCCTGGGGAACGGCGATATAGAGGTCCGTGCCGGATTTGCCGAATTTTCGGTTACCCTGGCCGGGTTCGCCGCTTTTTGCGCGGAAGTGGCGGTTGTATTTGAAGTCGATCAGGGTGCTTTTCCCCTTGTCCACCCTGAAATAGATGCTCCCGCCCCGGCCGCCGTCCCCGCCGTCCGGTCCGCCCCGGGAAACGTATTTTTCCCTGTGGAAAGAAACGGCCCCGGGTCCGCCGTCCCCCGCTTTTACAAAGATTCTCGCAGTATCGACAAACATTTGTTTTTCCTTTGTTTTGATTGCCGTGCCATTATATCAGCACGGCGCATTTGGCACAAGCTTCTTTGCCGTTTCTCTTTCCCTTTCCATCGCGTGGGAGCAGACGTCAGAAAGGGCGCAGGAATCGCAGGCGGGGTTCCTTGCCGCGCAGACCCGCCGGCCGTGCCAGATCAGCCAGTGGTGGGCAAGGGACCATTTTTCCTTCGGGATGACCTCCATCAGCTGCTTTTCGGTGTTTGTGACGTCCTTCGCCGCGGCCAGGCCGGTCCTGTTCGCTACGCGGAAAACGTGGGTGTCCACGGCGATGGCCGGAACCCCGAAAGCCACGGAAGCGACGACGTTTGCCGTCTTCCTGCCCACGCCCGGCAGCGTTTGAAGGGTTTCGATGTCCGAAGGGACCTCGCCGCCGTGCTTTTCCACCAATTCCTTCGCGGTGGCGATGATGTTCTTGGATTTTGCCGGGCCCAGGCCGCAGCTCTTGATCATTTTGAGCAGCTCTTCCTGTTCCATTGCTGCAAACTGTTCCGGCTTGTTGAAGCGCGCGAAAAGCTCCTCCGTCACCATGTTGACGCGCACATCCGTGCACTGGGCGGAAAGCATCACAGCCACCAGCAGCTCAAAAGCCGTCGAATATTCCAGCTGGGGCTTGGCGTCGGGGTAGCATGCTTCCAGGCGGCGCAGAATCTCCGCCTGCCGTCGTTTTTTCTTGGTCTTTCCTTCTCTCATTTTGTCTCCTGTGGGGGTACTTTAACTGCGGATGCGGCGAATGATGCTTTGCAGTTTCTGCCTTTGGGCGGGGTTGAGCATCGGGCCCGCCTGATTGGCAAACTTATCCAGCTCTTCGTCGCTCAGCGCGCCTTTTTTATAATTGGCCACAAGCTCGTTTAAAAGTTCCGATTCGCTTTTGCCCTCGTGCTTTTTGGCCTGATTCATCAGATCGTCCAGCTGCTCCTTTGAAGGCTCCTGGGTTTCGCTTGTTTTTCGAATCATATCGCGCAAGTTGCGTTTCATGTTTTTCACCCCTTCCTCTGACATGGTATTCAGAGGATGACCGCATGTTTACGCCTACGGCCAAATATGGATTATGGAGGTGATAAACGATGAAAAGCTTATCCGATCTTCCAAGGGAAACAAAACCCCCGGAAGACAAAACCGAAACAGTGGAGGAAACCGGGGACGGCTCCATTTTGCTCCTTGCGCTGCTGATCAGCAAGATGGGCGGCGACAGCTCGGAGGTGATCAACAGCCTGGCGCCCCATGTTCCGGGCGGGGAAAAGCTGCGCCTTGCGCTGAAATTCGGAAGCGAGTTAAAGCGCTGCGGGGGCGGGCTTTCCAGCCTTAAGGTTGTTTCGCGCTACACAAAGCAGGATATGGGCAGCGTCGAACATACCCTGGCCAGAAGCGAGCAGCTTCAAAAAACCATGGAGCTCATGCGCTCCGGCGGATCGGGCGGAATGGACGCCCTGGTCGGCATGGCGGGGATCAACCCCGCGGTCGCCTCCCTGCTCAAAAACCAAAAAGGCGGGGGCGGCATTTCGCCCGAAATGCTGATGTCCCTGATGGGCAGGCGTTAAGAATCAGCTTTTTCCAGCTGCTTCGCGATCAGCCCGAAAGAGGGGCTGTCCAGCATGGCGATGATCACCGTGCCGTTTTCGGAATACTCCTCGGACAGCACCTTGCCCTTTTGGCGGATCAGGGAAACGACGTCCCCCCGGGAATAGGGAACGGTCAGCGTAACCTTTTTGTCGTTCGCGCCGATCAGGCCCTGAACTTTGAGCAAAAGCCCGTCTATTCCGGTACCGTTAAGGGCGCTGATGCGCACGCTGTTTGCGTCCTGGCCGCCGTTGGCCGAATCCTCCCTGTCCGCCTTGTTATAGGCGGTCAGGGTGGGTTTTCCGCCCGCGCCAATGGAATCGAGCACCTCGTCCACGGTGCTCATTTGCTCGCGCATGTAGGGGGACGAGCTGTCCACAACGTGGAGGATCACGTCCGCATAGGCCGCTTCCTCCAGCGTGGATTTGAAGGCTTCGACAAGGTCCGTCGGCAGTTTTTCGATGAATCCGACGGTGTCCGTGAACAGGACATCCCCCCCTTCCGGCAGCTTGACACAACGGGTCACCGGGTCCAGCGTGGCGAACAGCTTATCCTCCGCCAGCACGTCGCTGCCCGAAAGCTGGTTCAAAAGGGTGGATTTGCCCGCGTTGGTATAGCCCACGATGGCGATGACGGGCACCGCGTTCTTTTCCCTTCTGGATCTGCGCAAGGACCGCTGCTTCGCGATTTCCTTCAGCTCGGATTCCAGCAGAAAGACCTGCCGCCGGATGCGCCTTCTGTCCGATTCGAGCTTTTTTTCGCCCGGGCCCCGGGTGCCGATGCCGCCGCCCAGCCGGGAGAGGGATTCGCCCTTGCCCGTCAGCCTGGACAGGCGGTATTTGTGCTGGGCAAGCTCCACCTGGAGCCGGCCTTCCCGGGATTTCGCCCTTTGGGCGAAAATATCGAGGATCAGCGCGGTGCGGTCGATCACCTTGGCGCCCAGCAATTCTTCAAGGTTCCTGATCTGGGTCGCGGAGAGCTCGTCGTTGAAAACGAAAAGGTCAACATCCAAAGAGGACGCCAGGCGGGAGAGCTCCTCGGCCTTTCCTTTACCGACGTAATAAGCCTTGTCCGGCGTCAGCCGGTTCTGCCTCTGCACGCCGATGACCTGTGCGCCGGAGGTTTCCGCCAGGGCGGCAAGCTCGCTTAAGGTATCGTAACGTTCCTGCCCTGTTTCCACGCCGACGAGGACGACCCGCTCGCTTTGCGTTTCCCACACTTCGGAGGTTGTGGAAAAAAGCCGTTCATCCGCATCGTCAATGGCGTTCAGCCATTCCTCGTGGGGTAGCTTATAAACCGGGTACGGCCCGTCCAGAATAAGGGTGAATTCGTTTCCGTCCTTTTCCCCCAAAAAAGCCGCCGTAATGGAGGAAGGAAGCCCATCCCTCACCCCGACCGCGCACATCGCGTCCAAAAGGGCGCTTTTCAGCGTGCCCATATCCACCGGGGAAAGCCTTGAGTCCCCGGCGGGGTGGGTGTGGATGCAGCGGACGCCGGAAAGCCTGTCTGAATTTCTGGTCAGCCGCATGGAGGGCATGGACACGTTCGCCGAATCGCCGATGCTGACGTCCTTGACCCGCCCGTCCCGGCCGATATAGGCGGAAACCTCCCGACCGGTCTGCTGGGTGAATTCCGCCATCTGAAACAGCAGTTCTGTGGACACAAACTGCGAAGGTTCGGTGACGATTTCGTATAAGCCGGACATCCTTTCCAAGACCGTTTGCCGGATGCCCGAGGTATTTCCGTTGATGTTTGGCAAGCAAGTGTTCCTTTCATCGTTTTTTTCCATTATATCACAGGGTTCGCCCTATGCCGAGCCCAAGAGTTTTGCGCATCCTAAGTGCGTTGGGGGTGAACGCTTTGGTGGACGTTGCCATCGTCAACCACGGCAAGGACGCCATGGTTGAAAACTGCCTGAAAAGCATCTTTGAATCCGAGGACGCAAAAAGGCTGATTTCCTCCGTCATCCTTCGCAACTCCCGCGGGGCGTATGCGCCGCCCTTTGACGTTGCCGTCATAAACGGAAAAAACGTCGGCTATGGCGCGGCCTGCAACGAGTGCGCAAAACAGGGAATCGCGCCCTATCTACTCTTCCTCAATCCGGATGTGATGATTCGAAAGGACGCCCTGAAAAAGGCCCTTGGCTTCATCGATTCCCGGCCGGATGCGGGGCTTTTGGGCATCGGCCTGACTTACGAAGACGGCGGCGCCCAGGCTTCGAAAATGACGTTTCCCACAGCGGCGGATCTGGCTGCCAGGGCGCTGGGCAAAAAGCGGGGTTACGCAGTCTGCGATCAGTCCGAATCCGGGGAAGCGGACTGGGTGCTTGGCGCGTTCCTCCTGGCGAGAAGGTCCGCTTTTGAATCCGTCGGCGGGTTTGACGAGCTTTTTTTCCTTTATTTTGAGGAGGTCGACCTTGCGATGCGCCTTTTGCGGGCTTCCTGGCGCTGCCTTTACTGCGCGGAAGCGAAGGCCGTGCACATTTGCGGTGGATCGGGGGGCGTTTCCCCCTTTTGTGCCATGCATTCGGCGCGAAGCAGGCTGCTTTACGCAAACCGGTATTTCACCAAACGGGAATTCGACCGGATCTACCGCAGGATGGTTTTTGCGGAGCCTTTTTTGCGGTTCGCCGGGGCGCTGATTGACGGGGGCGGTGCCGCTTCTTCCTTTGCCGCGCCGCTGCGCGGAGCAAAAATGGCGAAGGAGGCGATGAATGCGCGATGATGCTGGCGGTTTTTGACCTTTGCGGCACGCTTTTTCGCTGCAACACGCTCTTTGCCTTTGCCCGCTGGGCGTGCAGGCGGAATTTCCGCTGCTGGCTGGCGGATTCCGCCCCGGCAAAAATCGTGGATATGCTTTTCCCCAGGCTGCGCTTCCGCAGAAGGCTGTTCCTTTCCTCCATCCGCAGGTTCGACGAAAAGGAGCTTGCATACCTGTCCGGCGTGTTTTGCCGGGACGTTCTGCCCAGATACGCGCGGCAGAGCGCCTTTTCGCTGCTGGTTTCCCTTCAGGAAAAGGGCTGGACCACCGTGCTCGTTTCCTCGGCGCCGGATTTCCTGGTTAAGGAGGTTTCCCGGCTGTTCGGTTTTTCGGAATGGCGGGCCTCAACATATCAAAAGGGCGAGCTGACAAACGATCTGACCGGGAACAAGCTTGCCGCGATCCAGGGATTCTCGCCCTGGGAGCTGCTTTTTGCCGTGACGGACAACAGGGCGGATCTGCCCCTGCTCCGCGCGGCGGATTACCGGCGGATTTACTGCGGCAGGCACAAACACTGGTGGATTGCGCGATTCCCCAAAGACGAGGTGTTTGAAAATTGACGGTTTACCTGATCCCCTTTTCCTACGGTTGGGCGACCCGGGCCCAAACAGCCCTGGATAGGTTTTCCTTTTTCGTCATCTGGATCATTCCCGTGTGGTTCGTCTGCGGGATGCCGCTTTCTTTGCGCTTTGCCGCCGGAGTAATCGCGGAATATTCCCTGTATGAAATCGGGTATCTTTTCAACGATTTTTTTACCGTCAAAAAAGAACTCAATCCGAATCACAGATTGCCTCCTGAAAAACGCGAAAAAATCGAAAAATATTTCATCCAGATCACCGCGGCAAGAATCACCATCGTTATCCTTTCCATTATATATCTAAAGTCGCAGCTCTTTACGGCGGCTTTGGCCTTTATCGGCGTTGCTTTCGCCCTGCACAACTCCATCCGCAGCAGATGGAACATCCTGACCTATTTTTTGCTTTGCTTTGGGAAGTATCTGGCGCTGCCCGCGCTGTTCGTTCCGGGCATGCTCGGCGAAGCCTGCCTTGTTCTGGTGTTGGCCTTCGTTCTGCCGCGCACGATCGAGCACGCCTCAAAGCCCAAATACCGCGTCTCTTTTTTAAAATCCTTAGAGCCCCATCCATTCAGAGCGATTTACGCCCTTCTGCTCGCTTTGGCCGCCGCGGTTTTTGCGCCTGCTTCCCTGCTGTTTTTTGTGGCGCTTTGGTATTATGTTTACCGCGTTCTCGTGCTTTCCGCCCTCCTTTTGTTCGGCGATCCAAGAAAAAAGCCATCCCCCCAGCAATGACGGGGATGGCTTTTTTGCGTCCGGTTATTTTATCGCCTGGGCGCCGGCCTCGATGGCCTTCCTGTTCATGGGGATCAGGTGCGCCTTTTTTTCGCCGAAGACCAGCCTGAGCTGGTCGATGACCGTTTCCGTGTCCACGACGGGGCTGATAGCAAGGTAAGCGCCCATCATCACCATGTTTGCCGCCTTGACCGTGCCAAGGCCTTCGGCGATGTCGTTCGCGGGAACGTAATGCACGTGGATATCCTCCCTTACGGCCTTCTGTTCGATGATCGAGCTGTTGATGAAAAGGTGGGCTCCCGGAGCGACGTAGGACTCGAATTTGTCCAACGACGGCAGGTTCATCGCGATCACGGCGCTGGCCTGGGTGATGTTCGGCGCGCCGATCCATTCGTCCGAGATGATCACGCTGCAATTCGAGGTGCCCCCCCGCATTTCGGGGCCGTAGCTCGGCAGCCAGGTCACGTTCTTGCCCTCTTCCATTCCCGCTTCGGCCAGCATCTTGCCCAAAGAAAGCACGCCCTGGCCGCCAAAACCGGCAACTATGATCTGCTCAAGCATTTATTTCGCCCCCTTGTCCTTATAGACGCCCAGCGGATACTGGGGTATCATGTTTTCCACCAGCCAATCCAAAGATTCCACGGGGTCCATCCCCCAGTTGGTGGAGCAGGTGGAAAGAACCTCCACCAGCGTGAAGCCCTTGCCGGCAAGCTGGTACTCAAAGGCTTTCTTAATCGCCTTTTTGGCGTTGATGATATTCTTGTTGTCGTGCACCGAAACCCGGGCGATGTAATACGCGCCTTCGTGAGTGGCGAGCATTTCGCAAACGCGGATCGGGTAACCGCAGCGTTCGGGGTCGCGGCCGTCCGGCGAGGTGGTGGTCTTCTGCCCGACGAGGGTGGTGGGCGCCATCTGGCCGCCGGTCATGCCGTAAATCGCGTTGTTGATGAAGACCGTCGTGAATTTTTCGGCCCTGGCGCAGGCGTGGTTGATCTCCGCCGCGCCGATGCTGGCCAGGTCGCCGTCCCCCTGATAGGTGAAAACCAGCCTGTCCGGCAGGGCGCGCTTGATGCCCGTCGCGACGGCCGGGGCGCGGCCGTGGGCGGCTTCCTGCATGTCGCAGTTGAAATAATTGTAAGCGAAAACCGCGCAGCCGACCGGGGCGACGCCGACTGTTTTGTCCGCCATGCCCAGTTCTTCTATGCATTCCGCCACCAGGCGGTGGATGATCCCGTGGGTGCAGCCGGGGCAATAATGCATGGGCGCATCCGTCAGCATATCGGTTTTTTTGAATACCATTGCCATATCAGCCACGCTCCTTTCTTACCTGAAGGATCTTTTCGACGATTTCCTCCGTCGTGGGCAGGGAGGCGCCAAGCTTTCCGAAGAAATCAACGGGTTTGATGCCGTTGACGGCCAGGCGGACGTCTTCCACCATCTGTCCGGCGGACATTTCGACGGTCAAAAGGCCGACTGCGCTCTTTTGCGCCGCGGCTTCGTAAACGGCACGATCCGGGAAGGGCCAAAGGGTGATCGGGCGGACGAGGCCGACCTTGATCCCCTTTTCGGCGCACTTCTTGATCGCGGATTTGACGATCCGGGCGACGGTGCCGTAAGCGTAAACAATGATCTCGGCGTCCTCGGTGTGATAGGCTTCGAACATCGTTTCCTTCTCTTTGATTTCCGCGTAGCGCTTTTGCAGCCTTACGTTCAGCTCCTCCAGCGCTTCCGGCTCGATGTAAAGGGAGTTGACGACGGCCCGTTTTCTGGATTTATCCGACCAGCCGGTGGTGGCCCAGTCTTTTTTCTGCTGCGCCCTCGGTTCGCGCTTGACCAGCTCGACGGGTTCCATCATCTGGCCGATCATGCCGTCGCCGATCAGCATGACGGGGGTCCTGTACTCGTCCGCCAGGTCAAAGGCAAGCTGGACGAGATCGCAGGCTTCCTGAATGGAGGCGGGTGCAAGGGTGGGCATGTGGTAATCGCCGTGGCCGCCGCCCTTGGTGGCCTGGAAATAGTCCGTCTGTGCCGCCTGAATGGAGCCGAGGCCGGGGCCGCCGCGCACCATGTTGACGATGACCGCGGGAAGCTCCGCCCCGGCAAGATAGGAGATCCCCTCCATCTTCAGGCTGATCCCGGGGCTGGACGAGGAAGTCATCGCCCGAACGCCCGCGCCCGCCGCGCCGTAGACCATGTTGATCGCCGCGATTTCGCTTTCGGCCTGCAGGAAGGCGCCGCCGATCTGGGGCATTCTTTTGGACATGTATTCCGGGATCTGGTTCTGGGGCGTGATCGGATAGCCGAAATAATAGCGGCAGCCGGCCAGGATCGCCGCTTCGGCAATGGCTTCGTTGCCCTTCATCAAGGTTTTTGTCATGGCGTCCTCCTTTATGCCTCCGTTTTCTCAATCTCAATGCACACATCCGGGCAGGTGCGGGCGCAGCTCGCGCAGGCGATGCATTTTTCCGGTTCGACCAGCTCGGCGGAGTGGTATCCTTTTGAGTTGATCTTGGTGCTCGAAAGGGCAAGTATGCCCAGCGGACACGCGCGCACGCAAAGGCCGCAGCCCTTGCAGCGCTCCTCACGGATGGTAAGCTTGATCATGATGAGCTCCTCCATACAAAATAGTTAAAAGCATAAACAGCTTTGTGAACGAATGAATGGGATGATTATACTGCACGGCTCATGATTATTCAACCGTAATATCCAGCCATTCGGGGCGCGTATATACGCGAATCGGTATTTGTTCGGGTTTTTGCGCCGATTTGCCGGAAAGGCCGGCATATTTTTCCAACACATCCGGCAGGCCGCCGACGTATTTGACGGGAATTTTGGTCATTTCCGTCACTTTTTTCAGGATTTCTTCCGATTCCAGCAAAAGCCGCGCTTCGGAATCCCGGGCAAGATTGGCATTGTTGATGATGCCGTCGATCGAGAGCCGCGCCCCGGCGGACATATGGGCAAGCAGGGCGGAGATATCCTCCGCCGTGGCGCAAAGGGGTCTTCTGGTATTGATTACGGCGAGCACCTCGACATCTTTGCGAATTTTGTCGAATTTGGCGTGGTACTGGCCAAGGGCCGTCGCGCCGACCGCGTCCCCCCCCACGTCGAAGACGACCTGATCCATCGGTTCCACAAACACGCGCTGCACCTCGGCGGAAAGCACGGGAAGGTCCACGTTGGTGGCGGCATACGGCGGCGCGATCAGCCTGACGCCGTTTTTCCGAAGGAGCGAAACCTGCTCCCCGGACCGGAAATAAGGATTGACGATATCAAGGTCCACAAGGGCGGCTTTCTTGCCCTCCCTTGCGGCGTTAATGGCCAGGTTCAGGGCGATTTCCGTCTTTCCGCTGCCATAATTTCCGATTAAAACAACCATTCGCTTCATGATTTCTTCCTCATCTTTGGTTTAAACGGGTGAAAACGCGCCGATCAGCGCTTCCGCCGCGCGCATGCCGTCCACCGCGGCGCTGACGATCCCCCCGGCATAGCCCGCCCCCTCCCCCGCCGGAAAAAGGCCGCAAACGTCCGGCGATTGCAGGTCTTCGCCGCGCAGAATCCGCACGCAGGAGGACGTTCTGCTTTCGACTGCGGTCAGCACCGCATCCTTCCTGTCGAATCCCCGGATCTGCCGCCCGAAGGCGGGCAGGGCCTTCCTGATTCCGTCCGTAACGAATCCCGGAAGGAAATCCGAAAGGTTGCAGGGGGTCACCCCCGGCCTGTAAGTCGGTTTCACGCCTGCGAATCCCCTTGACGGGCGATCGGCCAGGAAATCCCCGACGGTCTGGGCCGGGGCGGCAAAGCCGCCGCCGCCATGTTCATAGGAGGCCCGCTCTAACCTTCGCTGGAAGGCGATCCCGTCCAGGGGGTTTGGGCCAAAATCCGCGGGCGAAACTGAAACCACCACTGCGGAATTGGAGTTTTCGCCGTTTCTTTTTGAATAGCTCATTCCGTTCGTTACCACGCCGCCCGCCTCGCTTGCGGAAGCGACGACATAACCCCCGGGGCACATGCAGAAGGTGTAAACACCCCGTTCGCCCTGCCTGCTGGCCAAATGGTATTCCGCGGCGCCGATCCTCGGGTTGCCTGCGAATTTCCCAAGCTGGGCGGCGTCGATCATTTCTTGCGGGTGCTCGATGCGCACGCCCACCGCAAAGGGCTTGCCGCAAAGGGAAACCCCCGCCCCGCCGAGGAAAGCGTAAACATCCCGCGCGCTGTGGCCGGTGGCGAGGATGCAGGCGTTTGCGGGGATCCTTTCCTTATCTGTCATCACCGCGCAAAGCCTGCCGCCGTCGATCTCGATCCCCGTCACGGTTTCGTTGAACCGGTATTCGCCGCCAAGGGCAACGATTTCTTTCCTGATTTCTGCGACGACCCTGCGCAAAACATCCGTTCCGATGTGGGGCTTTGCGTCGTAGGCTGCGGTCTTGTCCGCGCCGAAGCGGACGAGATCCTCCAAAATATTTTGGCAGCGGGCGTCTTTGATCCTTGTGGTCAGCTTGCCGTCCGAAAAAGTGCCCGCACCGCCTTCGCCGAAAAGGACGTTGCTGTTTTCGTCCAGGTTCCCGGTGCTGAAAAAAGCGTCCACCTCGTCCTTCCGCCTGTCGACCGGGGAACCGCGCTCAATCACAACGGGCGAATAGCCCGCGCGCGCCAGGGTCAGGGCCGCAAACATCCCGCAGGGGCCGGAGCCGACCACGACGGGCCGTTCGGTCAGCGGCTTTTCGCCGCGCCGGATCTCCCGAATAGGCGGCGCTTCCTCCCTTTCGATATTTGCGTCCCCCCGGCCGAGAATCGCTTCTTCACCGGGGACTTCGACGCGGACGGAATACAGGAAGTGAACGTCCGTCCGCTTCCTCGCGTCTAGAGACCCCCGCACGATCCTGAGCGCTTTGAGGTCTCCTTCGCGCAGGCCGATCGCGGCCGCGGCTTTGGAATGCAAAAGCGCCTCGTCCTCATTTGGGGAGAGGCGCAGGTTCCGAATGATCAGTGCCATCTTCGTTCACCCATTCAATCCCTGGAGCCGGTGGCGGGCGTCAAAGTCAGGGTTACGCTTCCCGGCCAGGGAACGGAGGTGGCGGCGGAATAAGCGCTCCCGGTCTCGGAATAGACGGTCATCTCGTGGGCGCCTTCGCCGAGGCCCGAAGCGTCGACATAAAGAGCCACCTGGTTTTTTTTGATTTCTCTGATCACACTCAGCGGTCCGTTGATCGTGAGCTTTCCTTCGTCGATGGAAAGAGCGGCCTTGAACCCGTCCGCAAGGTTGCGGATTTCGATCGGAATATCGTAAATATTCAGGGTATCGAATTTCTCTTCGATATGGATGGAAACATTATAGCTTTCGGCGGAGATCAGCCGGACGCCGTCCGGGATCTGGAGATTCACATCGATCAGCAGCCTGGATTCGGACGCCCCGGAAAGGCTGACGGTTTCGATCCCGATGCTGTCTATGGCGTCGAGGGTGTTCTGATCCGCCGCGATGGTGACCGTCGGTTGGGGACTGACGGTGATATCCGTCAGCTCGTAGCCGGCATGGATATCGTCCGTTCCCACGAGGGAACCCATCACGTCTATGGGGACGGTCTTAGTGGGCAGAACGTCCATCTGCACGGTGGTATACAGCAGATCGCCGGTGAACTTCGAAGCGTCGATCTCGTTTCCGTCCTTGTCGTACAAAACGATATTCGCGGATTCGTAAATGGAATCCGTGGTGTTTTCAAGGTCGATTTCCACCGCGGCGTTGTTGATCAGCCCCAGCTCGCTGGCCGCGCCGACCAGCGTGATGGAAGACGGCGTCAGGGAGACCCCGCCGCGCCAGTAGCCTTCCGGCATGTCGCCGTAATACCGGATTTCCACCGGGAGCATCCGCTCGCGCTTGACGTCTATATCGACGGTTACCTCAGCCGGGGAAATGGAGACAATGGAAACATCGCTGGAGCCCTGCACCCTCGCGGTCACCTTAACCGTGTGTTCCCCCGGGGTGGTAATGCTGGAAAGATCCAGCTCGGCGATGATGGACTCGGCTTTGATCTCGCTGTAAAGATTTGCGGGAACGTTGATCACCACGGTCGCGTTGGTCAAAAGCGTGCTGCGGTCGCCCTTGATCGTCAGCTTTTGGTTGCTGTTCAGCCTTTCCTCGCCCGAAAAGGACAGCTTGACGTCCCTGACGATCTTCTCCCTTGTGGGGTTTTCGACGTTGAGGACATAAACCCATATCACAATGGCGAACAGAAAGGAAATCAGCATAAAAACAATTTCCCGCGCGCCAAAGCGGGAGAAAAAGCCGTTGTTTTGGTCGGCTGCGTCTTTATTCTGGATTTTCGGGTCGCTTTTCAACGGTTCAGGCATCGGTTTTCGGCCTCCGGGCAAATGGGTTGTTCGGGCGCGCCTTGCGCGACTGGGTGGTGTAAATAGCAGACAGAACCTCGCGGATCTGCTCCTCGTCCAAATAGCGTGTCAGTTTGCCGTCATGGGCGACGGAAATAACCCCGGTTTCTTCGGAAACGACAAAAGCATGGCAATCCGAAACCTCGGAAATCCCGAGGGCCGCCCTGTGCCTTGTTCCCAGCTGGCGGGAAATGGTGTTGTTGTCCGACAGGGGCAAAAAACAACCGGCCGCGACCATGCTGGTGCCCCGGATGATCATTGCGCCGTCGTGAAGGGGGGTGTTCGGCTCGAACACATTTTCGATCAGGGCGGCGGAAACGATGGCGTCCAGCCGGGTGCCGGTCGCGATGATATCCGCAAGGCCGGTGCGCTCCTCGATCAGAATGAGGGCGCCGATGCGCCTTCCCGAAAGGCTGCGCATGGCGGTGACCAGTTCGTCTATGAATTCCTGGACTTCGCGGTCCTGGGCAAAGCCGTGCTTTTTGAAGAACTTTCCCCTGCCGATCTGCTCGAGGGCCCGCCTGAGTTCCGGCTGGAAAATGACAACCAAAGCAATGGAACCGGCCAGGATCGCCTGGTTCAGCAACCAGGAAATCGCCGTCAGTTTGAACCAGTTTGCCAGTATGATCGCGATAAGAAGCACCCCCGCGCCCTTCAGGACCTGCATAGCCCTTGTTTCGCGGGTCAGCATAAGCAGCTTATATATCAGATACGCCACGATGATGATATCGATGGCGTCGCGTATACCAAACTGGAGAAAGCCGCTCAGGATCAGATCAAAGAATTTATCAATTACAGAGCCCAGACAGCCTCACCTCCAAAACGAGTTAACAAATATATTATAGCATAATTCGAGCGTGTATAAGCGCCCGACTTTTAAAATTCAGATATTGTTCTCATTGTTTTCCCCGTTTTCCTTCTGGCGCTTGGTTTTGTCTTTTCCCTCATGCTCGGATTCGGACTGCTGATCCAAGTCGTTTATCAGTGAGCCGACGATGCCCGATTGATGCAAAAGCTCTGGAGAACTCAATCGATTTCCTGAATCGGATGCCTGGTCGGTCATTCTGTTCAGCCTGATTCGCTCCGCTTTTAGGGCTTCAATCAGCCTTTTGCGCTGGTTTCCGGTCATTCTCCCCCCAACAGACTGCTACGCAGGCTGCTCCCTTTGTTTAATCGCATTAACGATTTATTTAGAAAATTCGACAATTTTCGCGACATTCCTTTCGAAAAAGCATTTTGACAAAAAAACGAAAAAAACAACTGTTCCGCTTGTGTTGTTTCCGGAAATAGTTTATATTTTTCGGTATGAGCTTTTAATGGAGATTGCGCATGTTTTTCACCTTGGACAGAATCGAGGGCGGCTGGGCGGTTTTTGACTGCCGGTTCGGCTCTGTCAGACTTCCGCTAGAATCAATCTATTCAGGAGCCAAAGAGGGCGATGTTTGCATTCTTGAACACGGCCGTCTTTCATTTTGCCCCGATGAGACAGCGAACGCGCGGTCTCGGGTGGAGGCCCTTTCCGATTCGCTCTTTGATTGAATAATTCATCGCTTATTTTTGTTAAATATTTACAGCGTTAACCGAAATTAACTTCTTATTCATGCTTAATCTGTGTCAAAAGCATTGACTAGTAATCGTTTTTCATATACTATAAACATAGTATTCGACAGGCTTTTTAAGCTGTCGGATCCCGACGAAGGAGGAGAGAACATGGAGAAACCAATAACCAGCAAGCAGATGTCCGAGCGCATCACCAAATATTACCTGCTGCATCGGAGCCTGCTTAAAACCCTTATGAAGGTGGGCAAGATGCCGCTGGCCCAGTATCACATCCTAAGCCTGCTTTCCGAAAACACCAGTATGAGAATGGGCGAAATCTCCCAGCTGATGGCGATTTCCCGCCCGAACCTTACGCCGCTCGTAGACAAATTGGTCGCTCTTGGCTACGTGCAGCGCATTGCGGATGATCATGACCGCCGCGTAACCTATATCTCGATAACGCAAAGCGGTATCGAATCTTTGGAAAACGAACGGAAGATCGTTTCCGAAAGCGTTTCCCGGTTTACCGATCGCCTGAACGACGAAGAAAGATCCAAACTGGCTGATGCTCTTGACACGTTGACAGAAATATCCTCGCGCATATAAAAACCGGGCATGATTGCACAGGCAATCGGGTTTTGCCGGTTTGCCATGATTCGTTATACTGAAAAGCCCCGCAGCGACGGCGGCTTTTCATTTTTTATTCATCCTTTTGCCAGGCCGGCGCGCCAAGCAAACCATGCGGGCGCGAAAAGCGCTTTTGCCCCAAAGAAAACCTGCGAATCATCTTAAACGCTGCGTTAACGCCCCGATTGCAAAAATCATTCAATATTCCGCATTCCGCTTAAGAGGAACGAATTGGCGGAAGCCCGGTCCGCCGCGTTGTTTTTTCCATTATTATACCATCGCTCCCATATTATAAAAGCCTAAAAAAGCTGTTTAGACCGGTTTTTCATCCGGTTTATGCCTTTTGTATTCCCATGGATGGCCTGGTAAATACCGTCGTTGCCTAAACCACGCGCCAATGATAAAATGTAATGAATCATTTTTTGGAGGTTCGAAGTTGTCGTACGAGGCTTTATACCGCAAATACAGGCCAAATCAGTTTGCCGATGTGGTCGGTCAGCAGCACATAACCGCTACCCTTAAAAACCAGGTTATTGCCGGCAGGATCGCCCACGCCTATCTTTTTTGCGGGACCCGCGGCACAGGAAAGACCACCACGGCCAGGATTTTTGCCCGGGCGATCAACTGCCTTGACCCTGTCGGGGGCGAACCCTGTGACAGATGCGAGGGCTGCTTTTCCGCCGACGCCGGGATCGACGTGATCGAAATTGACGGCGGGTCCAACAGCCGGGTGGACGAAGTGCGGGATCTGCTGGAAAAAGTCCGCTTTTCCCCGGTCGCGTGCAAATACAAGGTCTATATCATAGACGAGGTTCACACCCTTTCCAGGGAGGCCTTCACCGCCCTGCTCAAAACCCTAGAAGAACCCCCGGCCCATGTCGTCTTTCTGCTGGCAACCACCGAACCGGGCAAGCTTCCCGCAACCATCCATTCCCGCTGCCAGCGGTTCGATTTTCACAGGGTCTCCACGCCCGATCTCGTCGCGCGCTTAAAATACATCGCGGACGATATCGGCGCCGCCTATGACGAAGCGGGCCTTCGCGCCATCGCTCTGGCCGGCCAGGGCTCCGTTCGGGATGCGCTCAGCATTGCGGACGAATGCCTTGCCTTCTGCGAGAATGATCTCGTCGGCGAAAAGGTTCGCGCCGTGCTCGGCGGCGTTTCAAAACAGGCGATGTTCTCCTTTGCCGATTCCCTGCTCGCGGGGGACGCAAAGGGCGCGCTGGGCTTTTTTGACCGCGCCGTCGCTGAAGGCGTTGATCTTTTGGTATTTGTTCGGGAGCTTTCCGGCCATTTCAGGGATCTGATGGTGGCAATCTCCTGCGGCGCCGATCCGTCCCTGATCGAATGTACCGACGAAGACCTGAAAAATTACGCAAGGCAGGCGCAAAGCTGCCCCGTTGAAAAAGCCCTGCGCGCCATCGACCTTTTATCCGCGACGGAAAGCGCGATGAAATGGCTTTCGCGGCCAAGGATCGCGGTCGAGGCGGCCCTGGTGCGGATTTGCCGCCCCCAGGATGAGCCGCCAGCTTTGGACGCCCTTTTGGAAAGGGTTTCCACCCTTGAAAAGCGGCTTGCGGGCGGGGATTATGCGCGAAAAACGGCCGCCGAAGACGACCTTCCGCCCTTTTCCATCGACGAAGAGCCGAAGAAAACCCCGGTTCAGCCCAAAAAGGCCGCGAAGCCGCCCGTTGCTGACAATGCTGCGGGCTCAGCAGAAAAAGCGAAAAGCCCTTCCTCGCCTTCCGGTGAAAGCAGGGACGCGGGCGCGGTGTTTAACGCCCTGCTTTCCGCGATGCCCGGAATGCTCCAGCCCGTTTTGGCCAGGTGGAATTACCGGCTGCGCGGCGGCAGGCTGGAACTGCTGATCCCGAAGGAAATGCAGGGAAGGCTCGGGCGGCTTGCGCCGATGTTTGAAAACGCCATGGAAACGATCCGGGGCGAGCAGCCGGAGCTGGACGCCGTTATGGTGAATGAGGAACCATGCGCGCCTGCGGAAGAAAAAAAGCCCGATCTCAAGGAGCTGGGCGAGCAGATATTTGGCAGCCTTTCATGATGATCAACACAACGTTTGATTTTGGAGGATTAAAATGGCAAAAGGATTCAACATGCCCCGGGGCGGCGGAGCGAACATCAATCAGCTGATGAAGCAGGCTCAGAAGATGCAGGCCGATATGGCCAAGATGCAGGAAGAGCTCAACGAGCGGGAATTTTCCGCGACCTCCGGCGGCGGGGCCGTCAAGGCTACGGTCACCGGCGGAAAGACCCTCGTTTCCATCGAGCTTTCGGAAGCCGCGGTGGACCCGGACGATATCGAGATGCTTCAGGACCTGATCGTCGCCGCGGTCAACGAAGCCCTGCGCGTTGCCGACGAAACCGTTGCCGCCGAAATGGGCAAGGTGACCGGCGGCATGAACCTTGGATTCTGATGGGCGTTCTTGAACCGATCGCGCGGCTGGCCGCGCAGTTTTCCCGCCTGCCCGGGATCGGCAGCAAATCCGCCCTGAGGCTGGCGTATTTCGTCGTTGACCAGCCGGAAGCGGAGGTCAAAGCCCTGGCTTTTGCCCTTGTCGACGCAAAGGAGCGCGTTCATTACTGTTCCCGCTGCGGGAATTACACAATCGGCGAGCTTTGCGACATCTGCGAAAATCCGAAAAGGACCAGCGAGACCCTTTGCGTCGTCTGCGACCCGAAGGATATTCTCGCCCTTGAACGCGCCCAGGATTACTTTGGGAGGTACCACGTTCTGCACGGGGCGATCTCACCGATGGACGGGATCGGGCCGGACGATATCGCCGTTGCGCCGCTTTTGCAGCGCATTCCGGAAGAGGGCGTCAAAGAAGTCATCCTTGCCACGAACCCGGATGTTGAAGGCGAAGCCACGGCCTCTTATATTTTTAAGCTGCTGAAGCCCACGGGGATCCGTGTCACCCGCATCGCCCACGGCGTTCCTATCGGCGGGAACCTGGAATACATCGACGAGGTCACTCTTTCCAAGGCCCTCGAAGGCCGGAGAGACATGTGAGGGAACGCAATTGCCCGTTGTTTCGTATATAGTTCGTATCACTGTCGTCGCAAGGAGGTGCGCAATGGCGGACAAGCTTAAAAAAGCCGCGCTGGCTTTGTTCTGCCTGGCGCTTTTGTCCGGCTGCGCCGCCCATGCCTCCGGCGATTATGAGGTTTTGGATCAGCTGCCGGAATCTTCGGACGCCCTTCACGGCGAATTCGATTTTTTCGCCACCTTGCGCGTGCTTTACCCCAAAAGCGAATCGGTGGTAATCGCCCGCATGAAGAACGCGGGCTCCGATATCACCACAGCGGTTCCCATCTGTGTGCTGGAGGGCGATTCCCTTTTTGAAGACGTTGAGTTTTCCCTTTCCCTTCCGCCGGACTGCCTGCCCGAGGAAGGCACGGCCTATTTTCTTTTTCTTGACAACGACGGAGGGAGCTATTCCGCCCTTTCGGACGACAGCGGCCTCATCCGGCTGGAGGGCGACTTCCTCGTTTCCGCAGGCGGAGCGAAGGTTTCCCTTTCTCAGGCGCTGTCCGAATTGGACAAGATGCAAAGCAGCGTCTACATCCCTTCCTACTTCTATTATCAGAAAGAATTGGAATCCCTTGTTGAGGATTCTTCCGTAATCTGCACCGCAACGGTGACTTCCATCGAGGAGCTTTCGGACGTTAAGTTCTATGTGCGCGAACCCGGTCTGGAGGAGATCACCTCTGTTCCCGCGACCTCGATTTCGATCAAAGTCGAGGAGTTTTTAAAAGGAGAAACCGAGGCAAGCCTGCGCGTCATATTGACGGATTCCATGTACCGGAACACGGTGCTCGAGTCTACCTTCGACCAGCCCTCCTATAACAAGGAAAGCCTTCCCCAGCTTGCGGCCGGGGAAAAATACCTTTTCTTCCTGATGGATTCGCCCGCGGGAAAGCACGGGGATTATCTGCTTTTTATCAACCCCTACCAGGGCTACGTCCCCCTTTACGGGGACGATACGCTCATCGCCATCCCCATCAACGCGCCGTTTTCTTATACGCAGAACCTTGAGGAAGTCCGTATGGACATTGAGGATATCGTCCTGGGAAAGGTCTATTTGAATTCCCTGAGCTTTGATTCGGGTGAGGGGCCGGACCAGGAGCCCCCTCCGGATGACGAGGAAGCGCTCCCCTGACAGGGTTGAATAAGCGTATGCCCCGCAGATTCTCGCGCTGCGGGGCATTTTCTTTTCGCTGTATTCCGTTTTGCCGGGCGATTCGTCAGTGGATCGAGTAATTCGGGGCTTCCTTGGTGATCGAGATGTCGTGGGGATGGCTTTCGATCAAAGAAGCGTTGGTGATCCGCATGAATCTGGCGTTGTTGCGCAGGGATTCGATATCCGGCGTTCCGCAATAGCCCATGCCGGAGCGCAGCCCGCCGCAAAGCTGGAAAATCGTGTCCGCCAGCGGCCCTTTGTAGGGAACGCGGCCTTCCACCCCTTCGGGAACCAGTTTTTCGGCGTCCTCCTGGAAGTAACGGTCCTTGCTGCCTTTGGACATGGCCGCCATCGAGCCCATCCCGCGATAAACCTTGAACTGGCGGCCCTGATAAATCTCCGTTTCGCCCGGGCTTTCCTGGGTTCCGGCGAGAAGGCTGCCCATCATGCAGGCGGAAGCGCCGGCCGCGATCGCCTTGACGATATCGCCGGAGTATTTGATCCCGCCGTCCGCAACGATGGGAACGCCGTATTTGCCCGCAGCCTCGGCGCAGTCCATAACCGCGGTGATCTGGGGAACGCCGGTGCCGGAGACCACGCGGGTTGTGCAGATGGAGCCCGGCCCCATGCCCACCTTGACGCAATTCGCGCCGGCTTTGGCAAGGTCCTCAGCGCCTTCAGCCGTCGCCACGTTCCCCGCCATGATAGAAATTTTGGAGTAAGCGTTCCTTATGGTTTCCACCGCGCGAAGGACGTTGATGTGATGCCCGTGAGCGGTATCGATGGCGATAAGGTCCACTTTTGCAGCGACGAGGGCGGCAACCCGGTCCATCATATCCTTCGTCGGTCCGACCGCGGCGCCGACGATCAGGCGGCCGTTGCTGTCCTTTGCCGAATGGGGGTACTGGATCGCTTTTTCGATATCTTTGATCGTGATCAGGCCCTTGAGGTTGTAAGCCTCGTCCACGATGGGCAGTTTCTCGATCCGGTGCTTCTTCAGGATCTTCTGGGCCGCGGCAAGATCCGTGCCCTCGGGCGCGGTGATGAGGTTCTCGCTGGTCATGACCTCCTTGATCGGGCGGTTGAAATCGTCCTCAAAGCGGAGGTCGCGGTTGGTCAGAATGCCCACCAGCTTTGTGCCGACCGTGATCGGCACGCCGGAAATCTTGTACCTCGCCATCAGGGCCATGGCGTCCGAGACGCGGTGGTCGGGCGAAAGGAAGAACGGGTCCACGATGACGCCGTGCTCGCTGCGCTTGACCTTGTCGACATCCGCGGCCTGGTCTGAAATGGACATGTTCTTGTGAATGATGCCGATTCCGCCCGCCCTGGCCATGGCGATGGCCAGCCGCGCTTCCGTCACCGTATCCATCGCGGCGGAAAGCAGGGGTATGTTCAGCCTGATCGTGTCCGTCAGCTTGGTGGAAAGATCGACGTCCTTGGGCAAAACCTCCGACTTTCCCGGAATCAGGAGTACGTCGTCAAAGGTAAGCCCCTCTTTTACAATTTTATCCTGCATTCTGACCTCCATCAAAATTAGAAGTAAAAATTAAATAATTGACGATTAGTTTATCATTCCGAACCTTTGCTGTCAACCGTGGAACAGGGTGGAAATCCACTGAACAAGGGGCTGATAGGCGATGGGGAGCAGGATGGCGGGCAGCATGTTGCCCGTGGGAATTTTTTTCGGCCGAAGCTCCAGCATATTGACGGAAAGCGCCATGATCAGCACGCCGCCGACGGCGCTCATTTCCGTCACAACCGCGGGGCCAAGAAGCGGGGAAACGGTGTTTGCCAGCAGGGTGATCGCGCCCTGGTAAAAAAAGACCGGCAGCGCGGAAAACAGCACGCCGAATCCCATCGTGGCCGCGAAGGAAACGGCGGAAATCCCATCCAGCAGGGATTTGGAAAGCAGAATGTCGTAATTGTTGGAGATCCCGGCCTCAAGCGAGCCCATGATCGCCATCGAACCCACGCAAAAAAGCAGGGACGACGCCACGAAAGCGTCCGTAAATCCGGAGGATTCCCCGTTTTTGGACACCCTTTTTCTCAGGTCGTCCCCCAATCTGTTCAGGCCCTTTTCGATCCCCATGGCCTCTCCTGCGATCGAGCCCACGACCAGGCAGAGGATCATGCCCAGCATATCTTTGGTCGCGATCGCGCCGGAAATACCGATGACGGCGATCGCAAAGGGCAGAGCCAGCATGACGATATCGAGAAACCTTTTTGGTATTTTCGATTTGAAAAGGAGTCCGATTGCCCCACCGAGCAGGATCGCCAGCGAATTGATCAATATTCCTATCATGCCTTTTTATCCTCAACGGGCTTGAGCCCAACGGTGCGCGCGTAATGAAAAAGGTATTGCTGGGCCGCTCCCGCCCAGCAGCCGAAGCGTTCCGCGGCGGCCTTTGCGGCGACGCCGCCGTCTTTGCCAGGATAAAGCCAGGCGGAAATGCGTTTTACCCAAACGTCCACCGGGAAGGCGGCGTCAAACCCCAAAGAAAAGAGCATCACGCATTCGGCGACCTTTGGGCCGACGCCCTTCAGGCCCATCAGCTCTTTTTTTGCCTGCTCAAAAGAAAGGGCGCGCAAACCGTCAAGGTCATACCCGTCCCGGATTCTTTGGGCGCAATGGATGATGTAAGGCGCGCGGTAGCCCGTTCCGAGCAGTTCCAGCTCTTTGACGGTGGCTTTTGCCAAAGCTTCGCTCTTTGGGAAGGCGCAATAGTCCATCCCCATATGCCGGCCCTTTTCGCCATAGGCGGCGCACAGGCCTTCGATGATCCCTGTGATGCGCTTGACGTTGTTGTTCTGGGAAACGACAAAGGAAATCAGCGCCTCGTAGGGATGCTGACGGAGGATCCTCATCCCGCCGCTGCAATCGATGGCTGGGGCGGTCTGGGGATCGGAGGCCAGCAGGGCTTCCACCTCGCCGTAATCCCGGTCCAGCGCGAAATAGCCGCGCCAGAATTCCCTGTCCTCTACAGAGGCGGACAGATCAAGGGTATCCCCAAACTGCCTGATCAAAAGAGGTCTGTCCAGCGCGACGCCGAACCAGCAGCCGTCCTTTTGGGGTTTCCACCGAAAAGCCTGGCCGCAGTTGAGGGTTCTTTCCAGATTAAAGTGATTTGCTGTCAGGATCATGGCCGTCTTTCCATCTGTAATAACGATGAAGGGCAGCAGAGGATCGTCTGCTGCCCTGAATAGCGCAAAAGCTTTAGTTGGCCGCGGCTTCCGCTTCGGGATAGACGCTGACCTGCTTCCTGTCGCGGCCGAGACGCTCAAAGCGCACGACGCCGCTGACCTTGGCAAAGAGGGTATCGTCGCTGCCGATGCCCACGTTCGTTCCGGGATGGATCTTCGTTCCGCGCTGGCGGACGAGGATATTGCCGGCGAGCACGAACTGGCCGTCGCCCCGCTTGGCGCCAAGGCGCTGGGCATGGCTGTCACGGCCGTTTTTGGAACTGCCGCCACCCTTTTTGTGAGCGAAAAGCTGCAATATCATTTTGAACATTAGTTACACCTCCGTTCGTCGATGTTGAGGTATTCGGGGTATGCTTCTTTCAGGCTTAAAAGCCCTTGCCGCATCGTTTCCAGAATGATGTCGGCCTCGCGCCTTTCTCGTTCGGGAAGCGCCCGTTCGAGGACGACGGTCATTTCGCCGTCTTTCATCTCCAACCCGGCAAACAGCTTAGCGACCCGGGTAAGGCCCAAATAGGCCGTTTGGAGGATCGCGGAGATCCCGGCGCAGACGATATCCGAACCCGGCTCCGCGTATTTTGCGTGCCCTTTGGAGCAAAAGCCGGAGATTTGGCCCGAAGGCAGGATGTCAAGGATGACCGTGGTCATTTTACTTGACGGAAACGATTTCGAGCTTGGTATAGGGCTGACGATGGCCCTGCTTTTTGCGGTAGTCTTTCTTGGGCTTATACTTGAAGACGATGACCTTCTCGCCCTTGCCGTGTTCCACGACCTTGGCCACCACATTCGCGTCGGCTACGACGGGCTTGCCGACCACGACGTTCTCGCCATCGACGAGCATGAGCACATCCAGTGAGACTTCGGCGCCAATTTCCGCATCGAGCTTCTCGACGTTCAGCACGTCGCCTTCGGCGACCCTGTACTGCTTACCGCCGGTCTTGACTATAGCGTACATGTTTGCGCACCTCCTGTTAACAGACTCGCCGAAAAACGGCCCATGGGTGAAAAGCCCATGAGTTAGCTGCCGGTTCCGAGCGGCTTACCGAAGAATTATATCATTGTAAATGAAGGCCTGTCAATCGAAAAATGAGGGATCCTGCGGGATCAGGAGAGCTTTTTCAGCCCTTCTCCCCTTGCGGCGTTTTCCAGCTCCCGGGGGTCCGTCACCGGGCGCACCGCGTATTCCTCGATATGGCGGCACGCATCGGGCGAGATATAGACGCTTCTGCCCTTTTCTTCCGGCAGAACGGGCATGCCCTCCATCGTCCGCCCTTCGATGAAGGCTGCGACGTCCGGGTGCGTCTCGACGATAAAGCTCGCGATGCTGGTGTTCCTGAATTCGCGCAGCAGGGAACGCCGGATCTTCTGCGCCACGCTTTCCGCCGAAAGCACCTTTCCTTCCCCGTGGCAATAGGGGCAGGGCGACTGAAGCGTTGCCGAAAGGGGATTTCTCAGCTTCTTCCGCGTCATTTCCACCAGGCCGAGGCCGGTCATGCCCAAAACATTCGACTTTGTGCGGTCGTTTTTCAGGCATTCGTGCAAAAGCTCCACCAGGGCGTTTTTGTTTTCCTGGCTTTCCATGTCAATAAAATCGATGATGATGATGCCGCTGATGTCCCGAAGGCGGAGCTGGCGCGCGATTTCCCGGGCGGCTTCGCAGTTCGTTTCAAAAAGCGTTTGCTGAAGATTGTCGCTGCCGATGTACTTGCCGGTGTTGACGTCGATCGCGGTCAGCGCCTCGGTCTGGTCGATGACGATATACGCGCCGTTTTTCAGCCAGACCTTCCGGGCAAGCAGCTTTTCCACCCGGGCTTCCACCCGGTAATGCTCGAAAATGTCTTCGCTGCCGTCGTAGAGCCGCACCCTGTCCGCAAGTTCGGGAGAAATGATCCCCGCGATGATCTTCACCCGATCGAAATATTCCTCGTCGTTGACGATCAGCGCTGAGACGTCCGGCGTGAAAGTATCCCTGATCGTGCGGAAGACCAGGGGTTCCTCGCTGTGGATCATCCGGGGGGCGCGGACGATCCTGCCCCGGTTGGAAATGCGCTCCCACAGCCTTGTCAAAAAGGTCAGGTCCGCCTTGAATTCCTCTTCGGTTTTGCCGATTGCGGCCGTCCGGACGATCACGCCCATCTCCGCGGGCTTGATGCGCTCGATGGTCTCGCGCAAACGGGTGCGCTCCGCCTCGTCCTCGATCCTTCGCGAAACGCCGATGTAATTCACCGTGGGCACCAGCACAAGGGTCCTTCCGGGAAGGGTGATGTTCGTCGTCACCCGCGCGCCCTTTGTTCCCACGGGCTCCTTGACGACCTGCAGGATGATCTCCTGGCCCTGGCGGACCATATCCACGATGTTTTTTTCGAATTTGTCCGACTGGTGGCTGTCCGGAAAGTCGAACACGGATTTATCGGCGTTGATGTCCCCGGCGTACAAAAAGGCGTTTTTTTCCAGCCCAATATCCACAAAGGCCGCCTGCATGCCCGGAAGAACGTTCTGAACGCAGCCTTTATAGATATTCCCCACCAGCCGTTCCCGGCCGGTCCGCTCGACGTAAAGCTCGGCCAGCTCCCCGTCCTCAAGCATCCCGACTCTCGTCTGGTGGGGGTTGATGTCGACGAGTATTTCCCGCTTCAATCTTTCGGCTCCTTCCCGCCCCAAAGGGGCATGCTGCCAATTTTATCCGCCCAGAGTGCCAGGCGGCAGTATTCCGGTTCTTCCGTGATCCCAAGGCTCTTTGCGACGGCGTCAAACAACAGCCTGGGGTTGAGCGCTCCCGTGGGGGAGCAGTCGCAGCGCGCGAAAAACCGGGCGATGCCCCCATCCAGCGCGCAAAGCTCAAGGGAAAGCACCTGTTCCCGAAGGTCCAGCTCCTTGATTCCCGCTTTCGTCTTCTTTTCCGCCAAGATCGGGCGCGAAAGCACGGTATTGATCCGGGTTTTCAATTCATCGAAGGTCAGATCCGCTTCCACCTTGGCAAGAACCTCATAATCCGCAGATTCGACCAGTGCCATCAGGCCGGGGTAATCATCCTCCACCTCGTGGGCGGAAACAAGGGCCAAAGAAGGCGGAAGCTGAACCGTCATCCGTTCCTCAAATTCGGCGGCGGAGACGCTTTCGGCCATGGCGACGTCCATCACCTCGCCCAGGCTGGTGAAGCCAAGGCTCAAGGCCGACGCAAAGGACAGCACCGGGTGGGGGCTGAACCCCAAAGAGTACCTCACCGGCAGAGCGCTGCGCCGCAGCGCCCGCTGAACCGCCCGCTGGAGGTCGAGATGGGAGATATGCCTCGCCCCGCCAGTCTTCTTAAATGCCGCAATAATCCGCATAGCTCTCCCTGTCAAAGCAACCGTTGCAGCCCTTGCGGCAATCCTTAGTCCGCTCGGCGCAAAGCGCTTTTTTGTATTCGTTTTGCAGGTATTCCTCTTTGACGCGGGTGTCGATATGCCCCCAGGGCCATTTTTCGTCCAGCGGGCGCTGCCTGTACGCGTAGAAGGCCAGATCGACCCCCGCTTCTTCGAAGGCTTTTTGCCAGCTTTCATAGTCAAAGCAGTCGTTCCAGGAATCGAACCGGCGTCCTTTTTGGAAGGCGATTTCCAGAACTTCCGCCAGCCTTCTGTCCCCCCGGGCAAAGGCTGCCTCCAGGGAGGAAAGCTCGGAATCGTGGTAATTGAACTCCACGCCCTTGACCTCTTTCAGCTTGGCGCGCAGATACCGCTGCTTAGCCCGGAACGCTTCCACCGTGCACTGGGGAACGTACTGGAAGGGCGTGCAGGGCTTTGGCACAAAGGCCGAAGCGCTGACGGTGATCCGCAGCCCCTTTGCGCGGCGCTCTTTCGGGACGGAAAAATAGGCGGAGCGCACCTTTGCCGCAAGGTCCGCGATGCCGTCCAAGTCCTCGTCCGTTTCCGTGGGCAGGCCGATCATGAAATACAGCTTGACGCCGCTCCAGCCGGATTCAAAAGCGTCCGTCACCGAGCGGATCAGATCCTCCTCCGTCACGCCCTTGTTGATCACGTCTCTAAGGCACTGGGTTCCGGCTTCGGGGGCAAAGGTCAGCCCGGTCTTTTTGCCGGAAGAAAGCTCGTCCGCGTATTTTTTTGCAAAGGAATCGATGCGCAGGGAAGGCAGCGAAAGAGCGACCTTCTCGTTCTTGAACATGGCGATGAGCTCCTCGATCAGTTCCGCAAGGCAGGGGTAATCCCCGGAGCTCAAGGAGGAGAGGGACATTTCCTCGTACCCCGTATGGTCCACAAGGGCGCGGGCGAGCTCTTTCAGTTTTTCCACCGAGCGTTCCCGCACGGGGCGGTAAAGGAACCCCGCCTGGCAGAACCGGCACCCCCGGGTGCAGCCGCGGAAAAGCTCGAGCATGACGCGGTCGTGGACGATCCCCATATAGGGCACGATCATTTCCGTGATGTTGAAGGTGTTTTCCAGATCCTTCACCACGCGGCGGCGGATTCTTTGGGGAATGCCCGGCTCAACTTCCATATGATCGAAGGTTCCGTCGTCATGATACACGGGGGTATAGAATTTGGGAACGTATACGCCCTCGATCTGCGCCGCATTGCGCAGGAAATACGCCTTCCCTTTCCCTTCCCGCTTGCAGGCGGCGTAGCAGTCCAAAACCTCGCCCGTAACCTCCTCGCCGTCGCCGATCATAAAGAGGTCCGCAAAGGGCGCCAGAGGTTCGGGGTTGCAGGCGCAGGGGCCGCCGAAGGCGATGACGGGCATGTCCTCTTCGCGGTCTTTGGCGCGCAGGGGAATTCCCGACAAATCCAGCATGTTCAGAATATTGGTATAGCTCATCTCGTACTGAAGGGTGAAGCCCAGCATGTCAAACGCCTTCAGCGGGGTTCTGCTCTCGATGGAAAAGAGCGGCACGCCCTCTTTGCGCATGGCTTCTTCCATGTCCACCCAGGGGGCGAAGGCGCGCTCACACCAGGAATCCTGCCTGGCGTTGATCAGGGAATAAAGTATTTTTGAGCCGAGGTGGGACATGCCGACCTCGTAAACATCGGGAAAGCACATGCAAAACCGGACGTCGGCCTTTGCCGCGTCCTTGATCACAGCGCCAAGCTCCCCGCCCGAATAACGGGCAGGCTTTTCCACCAGGCAGAGCAGCCGCTCCACCTTTGCATGCATATCCAAATCCGAACTCCTTAACAAAACTACTATATAAACTTTGGTTATCAACAAACCTAACTGGGGGTTTCAGGAGCCGAAGCCCCTGAACTGCAATCAAAACTGACGACATGAGCCGAAATCATAGATTTTCGGCACCTCATCAAGGCTTGATGTCGGCTGCGCCGACGACTGGGGCGCCAGTTTTGCCGCACCGTTTCGAACACTTGGGTTCGAAATTTCCTTGGCCGGAATCACAGATTCCGGCACTTCAATAAGGATTGATGCCGGCGATGCCGACGACCTTGCGCGACCAGCGCAATCCTTCGGCTATAAAGGCCCGCAGGTCTGTGAGGCCGCCCTGATAAACTTTCGTTTACTTCCTTTTCAGCAATTCGCCCAGGGTGACGTCCGGCCCGCGATCGATCATCCCCTGCAAAAGGTCCCCTTCCGTCAGCGTTCCCATGAATCGGAAGGAACGGTCCACCACGGCGAGCAAGCTCGCCCCGCGCAGCCGGGAAATCGCGGCGCGCACGGGCATGTCCGAAACCGCGGCCACGGCCGAAAGCCGCATCGACCCCCTTTGGGCAAGGGCGCCGCCGCGAAGCACCATCGCAGCCACGGGCGGGGAAAGCTCCCGCCTTGCGGAAAGCGCTCCGATCATCAAAAACAGCGCCATGACGATCAGCGAAACGTTGACGTCCGGCCAGCCGACAAGCCCGGCTGCACCCAATAGGAGCGCGCAGAGCATGCCGAGCACGCAGGCGGCGCGCATGGCCGTTTTTTCGGAAAAGACGAGGCCCAGCGTCGCTTTAAGCATCCTTCCGCCGTCCAGCGGCAGCGCCGGGATCAGGTTGATTCCGCAGAGGAACAGCGAATACGCCGCAAAAGCGCCCAGGAATTCCGCTTTGGGAATAAAATGCATGATCCCAGCGGCAACGGTGGCTGCGAGCAGGCTGGCCGCCGGGCCGGCAAGGGCGATGAAAAACTCCGTCGGCCGGTCCGTCAGCGGGCGGGCCATGCGGATCGCCGCCCCAAAGGGGTAAACGTCCAGCTCCGCCAGCTGCTCCTTCATATATCCTGCGGCAAAGACGTGGCCGCATTCATGCGCGACGACCGCCAGGACGGGGGAAAGCATATCCCTCCCCGACCATAGGATCGCGGCGGGGAGCAGCAAAAGCAGCAAAAAGGAAATATGGACAGGCGCGCCAAAAAGCGTGAATCGCATTATTTGGAGCTAAGGCCCATCAGCGGCAGGGGGTCTTCGGCCACGCCGGAACGCTGATAGGAAAACATCACCCGCCCAGAAGGCGAAATCGCCAGGGCATCCCCCGCCAAAACAGGCTGGTTAATCTCCACCACAGGCTCGCCAAGGCAAGTGTATACCGCCACCGAGCCGTTCGCAAGGGTCAGCTCGACCCGGCCGCCATCGTCCCCGACGGCCACCTGGGTGACCGTTCCGTCCGCGCAGGCATAAACGTCGCAGCCCGCGTCCCCGAAAAATTCGACCCACCCGCCCGTGGATTGGAAGGTTGCGACGACTTCCCCTTTTACCGGGGGATCGAGTTCATTGTTCGGAAGGAACACCCCGGCGAACTGCTCACAAAGATAGATCAGCCTTCCGAGGATATCGTCCGTTACGGAATCGCCGCCCGAGCCGGTCATGGTGGAGACAAAGGGCTCCTCCACAAAGGCGACGGAAAGCAGCAGCGCGCAGCAGAGCATCAGCGTGCATACGCCCAAAAGCGCGGAGCCGCCGGAACGCCGTTTTTTGCCGCCTTTGTTTGCCCGGGCGGCCACGATTCTTCCGCTTGGCCTTTTGGCGGAGGTTCTGGATGTGAATTCCGTGGTGTTAAGCTGCTCAAGGGACATAACAAGCCCTCCTTTTAGGAGATTGTCTTGTTATGTATATGCGCGCTTTTGGGGTTTAAGTGCGGGAGTATCCTCCGAACCCGGTTTTCAGCCGAGCTTTGCATACGCCCGCATTGTTGGATGCGATTCACAGCGCGCCGCGGTCTTGTGCGCATGAACGCGCGCCATCCGCCGAAGGCCCTTCGGCACCCTCTTGCCTTAAGCAGGCGTCATGGGCGCCATGCGCACCGGGGATTTGTATTTTTGCTGCCGCCGCATCCACACATTGATCACAAAGCCGTAGGAAATCATGTTCGCCAGCATGTTTGAGCCCCCATAGCTGACAAAGGGCAGCGGAATGCCGGTGATGGGCATCAGGCCGATGAGCATGCCGATGTTTTCAAAAATATGGGCGAGCATCATGCTGGCCACGCCCGCGCAGATGAGCATCCCGAAATGATCCCTGGATTTTTGTGCGATAAAAAGGGTTCTGACGATCAGGGCGAAATAAACAAGGATGAGCAGCACCCCGCCCACGAAACCCATCGCCTCCACCAAAGACGCGAAAATATAATCCGTGTGCTGCTCCGGCAGATAGCCGAGCTGGGTGATGGAACCCTCGCTCAGCAGCCCCTTGCCAAAGGCGCCCCCGGACCGTATGACTTCCTCGCCGATCGTATAGTGGTACGCTTCATTCAGAACATCGGAATTGGGATTCAAAAACGTCAGGATTCGCTTCTTTCCCTCGTCGTTCAGAATGAAGTAATAGGTCAGCGGCATGGCCACCAGCGCCGAAACCCCGGTGACGGCAATGACGCGCCAGCTTATGCGTGCGGCGAAGAGCATGCCCGCCAGGATGCACAGATACACGACGGCGGTGCCCCAGTCCGGCTGCCAGGCGATAAGCGCCACGGGCACGGCGGTCACCCCCAGGGCAACCAGGATGTCCTTGGCGCCCTTGAGCCTGCCGTCGTTTCTGTCCATCGAATCGCCGCACAGTTTCGCAAGGATCATGATCAGCACGATCTTTCCGAATTCGCTGGGCTGAAAGGCGCGGGTGGAGCCTATGGAAAACCAGCCGTTGACGCCTCTGGTATTTCCGCCGAAAAGCTTGACGGAAACGAGCAGAATGATGATCGCAAGATAGGCGAGCTTGATAAAATCGCCCACCACCTGGTAATCCATTTTGGAAATAAGCCATATGCAGACAAAACCCAGCCCGCACCACGCAAGCTGAAGCAAGGGATAGTGAAGATCCAGGCTGGAAAGCTTGGCAAGCAGGGTCATATCCCCGGTGGTCGGCTCGGCGAGGCAGTTTGCCATGGTGATGATTCCGATGGCCACCAATCCGAGGATCAGGGCGATCGTCAGATGATCGGCTTTTTTGACGATCTTTGGAGTCCGTTTTTCTTTTGATCTCATATTACATACCGAACCAGGTTTTGACCTCTTCCACAATAGAGGCGTACTTCTCGATATCCTTGCGCCGGATGATCGGCGCGTTTACCCTGATGCTCGCCTGAACGTCCGACCCGTTCAGGATGCTGTCCAGCACCATGGCGGCCTGGGCGGCGCAGGTGTAATACGGGCGGGCGACAAGGCAGAGGATCTTGCTGCTGCCGGCAAGGGAGAGATTCTCGTCCGTATAATCCAACGCCATGATCGCCGGGTTGATTTTAAAATTATACTGTTTTTCCGCGGCGATTTCCGCGTTGTACCACGCCGTGGCGGCGGTCGGTGAAAGGGCGAAGACGCCGACGACGTTTCTGTGGCTCTCGTCCTTCAGGTATTCCTTTGCCGCGGCTTCGGTTTCCGCCCTTGTGGCGGCAATCGGCGCGTCCGTCAGGGTATACTGGGGGTAAGACGCGTTGATCGCGGCCTGAAAAGCGTTCACAATATCCTGTTCCGCGCCTTCCTGGCGGGCGATGATGATCGTGCCTTCCTTGTTGCCGCGGCTGATCGCCGTTTCGCACATCGTCCTTGCGGCTTCGGCGCAATAATCGGCCGGGTCGGCGGAAAGCACGGAATCCGCGTCAATGCTGAACGAATTCGCGCTGCCCTTCGCCATCGACGCGACCACGGGCAGCCCTTTTTGCCTGGCGTATTTTGCCGCGTTTGCAAGTTCCTGGGAATCGGCCCAGACAACAAGGCCCGCGCAGCCGTCCGCAATCGCCCTGTCTACCAGTTCCACCGCGGAAACGCCGCCCGAGACCGTATACATTCTCGAAGGGCAGGTCAGGTTCTCGGCGGTGCGCAAAAAGCCGTGCATGGCGCTGCGGGTCAAAAGCGTTCCGTCATCCGCGACGATCAGGCCGATTGTCTGCTTTTGCGGCTCTTCAGCGGGATCTTTTCCGCCGGGTTGCGGGCCTTCCAAAGAATCACCCGAAGAATTGCCGCTTTCGTGGGTTTCTTCGGGCAACAGCCCTGCGCCGGAAGGAGCGGGCGTTTCTTTTGGCCCTTCGTTTGCCGTGGGGGCCGAACAGCCGAAAAGCGCGGCGAGCAACAAAACAACTGCAAGCAAAGCTGCCGTTAAGCCGGCGCGTGGTTTCATCTTAACCTCCGGATTGCCCAATGCTTATGCAGCATACGGAGCATTTTAAACATTTTATCGCATCGCGCGCGGTCTGTCACCATTGCCACACAGGCAATTGCCGGAAACAGTCGTTTGTTTACAGAAAGTTAAGCAGAGCGCGCCAAGCCGGCCCGCATCCGGTCCGGCGGGCCGGGTTTGGATTGGCTGCTCCGCTTATCCGTTTCGGGCCGCTGCAAGCGCGCCGAGCACGCCCCCGATATCCTCCGCCGCGTGCTGGGTCGTGAGGGTGAACACCAGCATGGCAACGCCCTCCCGGACGTCGGTCCCGACCCTGTATCCCTTTTGCAGCAGCCGGTCCGAAAGCTGATCCGCGGCTTCCTTGCCGCCCAGGAGGATCAGGACGGCACCGCCGTCGGAAATTTTGGTCTCAAAGCCGAGTTTTTCCGCCTCTTTTACGAAAAGCCCGGTGCGGTCCGCGAGTTCCTTCTCGGTTTCCGCAAAGGAAACCGTTTCGCGAAGGCGCTTTTTTTCGGCCATTTGGGCTTCGCGCCCGCCTGCCGCGTCCTCCCTTTTGCTTTCCACCAGCGCGGCGACGTCGTAGGCGCAATTGCAGCGCATGAAGTCCTCTTCGAGAAAAGGCATTCCGAAAGCGCCTTCCAAACGGGTATAAACCCCCAGGCTGGAGAGGCTGTCTCCCCCAAGGTCGAAAATAAAATGCGCCTTGTCGCCGATTTCCGAAACAGGGAGGCTGAGCTCCGTGGAAAAGAGTTCCTTTACCTTTTCGAGTATCGCCACAAATTCCGGGGCGTAATCAGCCGACGGCGCCGGGACGGTTTTTTTCTGCCGATCCTCTCTTTTCGCGTTTGACGCGAAGTTTTTCCGTTCGCTCCCCGAGGGCGGAACCTCGATCGGAGCGTCCCTGAAGATAAGTTCGGAATTGACCTGCCGCAGTTCCCCGGATTGGAGATCCAGTTCCGCCAGCGGCCAGCTGCCGGATTCGATCCCTTTTTTCAGCTTCTGGCGCTGGACCTTGATCCCGTTTGCCAAGGGCAGCGGCTGAAGCGAAAGATACACATGCCTGAGCTTTTTGTAAACCGGCAGGGCTCCGTTCTTTTCCGTGATGATTTCCGCGAGCTCTTTCAGCTTTTCGCCGTCGTTCAGGGCCGCGCGGGACTCGATCGCCAGGGTGATCGCCTCGTAGCCCTTGCCGTCGGCGACGCCCAGCACGCAAAGCTGCTCCGCGTGCGACAGCCCCGCGAATTCGTCCTCCAGTTCGTCGGGATAGACGTTTTCGCCCGATTCGTTGACGATAACCTCTTTGAGCCGCCCTTCGATCCAGAGATACCCCCGGTCGTCGATGCGGCCGATATCCCCGGTGGTGAACCAGCCGTCCCCGTCCAGCGTCGGCGGGACCATCCTTCCCTCTTCCATCCTGCCGATGTGCATGGTTTTGCTGCGCACAAAAAGCTCGCCGATATACGGCCGTTCCGGGTCAAAGGGAACGACCCGGTATTCGACGGAAGGGAGCGGCTCCCCGCAGCAGAGGGAAAGCTTGTCCCTGATTTTATCCCGAAAGCACACCCCCGTGATCCCGAGCTCCGTCATTCCGAAGCCGATGATCAGGTCGTAGCCCAGGCCGTTCAGCGTCCTTGCGGCTTCGGGCAGCACGCGGCCGCCGCCGCTGATCAGGCAGCGGATTTTGTTTCCCAAAAGGTTTTGCTGGATCTTTTTGGCGGCGTGGTCCGCCATGATCTGCCGTGTGGCTTTCGGCGCGATCCGCTGGAAAAACAGGCTGATGGCGATCAGCATCTTCAGCGAACGGGTCTTGCCCGTCATCTTCGCCTTGCGCCAGATGCCCTGGTTGATGCTGTTCCAAAAAAGCGGCACGTTGAAAATATGGGTCACCCCGTGCTTCTGGCAGGTTTCCATCGTGGTGGCGGCGGAGCGGTCCTTTGGGTAAACCAACACCTTGCCATAAACGGAAAAATGGATCATCAGCGCGACGAACCCAAAAATATGGTGCATCGGAAGATAGGCGAGCACCTTGATGTCCCCGTCGTAAATAAAATTTTCCTTCGCCTCGATGATCGTCCATCCGTCGATGGGCTGGCCGATGATCGCGGCGCCGCTGAATACAAACACGCGGGAGGTTTCCGTGGTCCCCGAAGTGCAGAGGGCGATCGAATCCCCCCACTGCTCCTCGAAATACAGCGCCATATTATTCTTGAGAACGGCCGAAGGGTCGACGGACAGTACCCCCTCGGGAAGCGGCGTGTCATACGGGGTGATGACCGCCGTGGCGCCGGATTGCCGGATGATGTGGGCCAGGACGGCTGCTGTGCAGCGGAAATCAATCAGGACGGGCTTGTACCCCGCCATGAGCAGCGACCAGACGACCACCGGATATTTGGGGTTCGTATCCCAGCGGACGCCGACGAATTCGCCCCGGCGCTCCTTACCAAGGACGGATTGCAGGTGGCTGGCGCAGTTTTTTACCATGCTTCCATACTGGGAATAGGTGATATACTGCACGTCGCCCTCTTCGTCGTCGTATTCCGCCGCGATTTTCGGGCCGTTGGCTATGATCGTGTCATAAATATGCGCAAAGTTCAGCGGGCCTTCCGCAAGCCTGCGGTTGATCTGCATTAAAGTCGCCAAGACGCCACTCCTTTGGTTTTTTAATTGACAGTATATTCTAGCATAATTGGCCCGAATTGTCATCCAGGATAAAAAACTGCCGCTCCCGTTCGGGAGCGGCAGTTGGTTTGCTTTCTGGAATCAGTACATTCCGCCCATATCGGGCGCTGCGGGAACAGCGGCGGGAGGCGCGGGAATATCGCAGACGAGGCTTTCGGTGGTGAGTGCCATGGAAGCGATGGAAGCCGCGTTTTGCAGGGCGCTTCTCGTGACCTTTGTGGGGTCGATGATGCCGCTTTCGGCCATGTTTCCGTAGGAATTGGTGACCACGTTGTAGCCGTAGCCCTTGCCGTTATTGCGCTTGACGGCGTCCGCAGCCACGGAACCGTCCACGCCGGCGTTGATGGCGATCTGGCGCAAGGGTTCCTCAAGGGCGCGGGCCACCAGCATCGCGCCGGTCTTTTCGTCGCCCGAAAGATTTTCGATCTCTTTGTATACTTCGGGCAGCACGTCGATCAGGGCGACTCCGCCGCCGGGCACGATGCCCTCTTCCACTGCGGCGCGGGTCGCGGCGAGCGCGTCGTCGATGCGCATTTTCTTTTCCTTCATTTCCACCTCGGTGGCGGCGCCTACGCGCAGCACCGCAACGCCGCCGGCCAGTTTCGCCAGGCGCTCCTGGAGCTTTTCGCGGTCGTAATCGGAAGTGGTGATCTCGATCTGGGCGCGGATGGAATTGATGCGGTTGGCAACGGCTTCCTGGGAACCGGCGCCGTCCACGATGGTGGTGTTGTCCTTGTCGACCTTGACCTGCTTGGCGTTGCCCAGCATGTCGATGGTGGCGTCCTTCAGCTCAAGGCCCAGATCGGAGGTGATAACCTGGCCGCCGGTGAGGATCGCGATATCCTCAAGCATGGCCTTTCTGCGATCGCCAAAGGCGGGGGCCTTCACCGCGACGGTGACAAAGGTGCCGCGCAGGCGGTTGACGATCAGGGTCGCCAGGGCTTCGCCCTCGATATCTTCGGCGACGATGAGCATCTTCCTGCCGGACTGCATCTGCCATTCGAGGAAGTGCAGTATTTCCTGGGCGGAGCTGATCTTTTTATCCGTGATGAGGATGGCCGGGTTGTCCAGCTCGGAGATCATCTTTTCGGGGTCGGTCACCATATAGGCGGAGACGAAGCCGCGGTCGAACTGCATGCCGCGCACGGTATCCATCTCGGTCTTCATGGTTTTGGCCTCTTCGACGGTGATGATGCCGTCGTTGCCGACAACTTCCATGGCGTGGGCGATGAGCTTGCCGATCTCGGAGCTGTCCGCCGAGTTGGTGGCGACCATCTCGATGTCTTTTTTGCTCTCGACCTTTTTGCTCATTTCCTGAAGGCCCGTGACGGCGGCCTCAACGGCCTTTTCCATGCCCTTTTTAAGCATCATGGGATTTGCGCCCGCGGCCAGGTTGCGAAGGCCTTCCCGGACCATGGCCTGGGCCAGCAGGGTCGCGGTGGTGGTGCCGTCGCCGGCGATGTCGTTGGTCTTGACGGCAACTTCCTTCACCAGCTGGGCGCCCATGTTTTCGAAGGGGTCGTCAAGCTCGATTTCCTTGGCGATGGTCACGCCGTCGTTGGTAATGAGGGGCGAGCCGTACTTCTTGTCAAGAACGACGTTTCTGCCCTTCGGGCCCAGGGTTATCTTCACGGTATTGGCCAGGGCGTTCACGCCGGCTTCCAGCGCTTTTCTTGCTTCGTCGCCGTATTTGATCTGCTTTGCCATTTTATTGCTCCTCCTGAATTATTCCACCACTGCAAGAATATCGCTCTGGCGGACGATGATGAATTCTTCCTTGTCAAGCTTGATCTCGGTGCCCGCGTACTTGGAATACACGACGCGGTCGCCTGCCTTGACGTGCATGACGATATCCTTGCCGTCGACGTTTCCGCCGGGGCCAACGGAAATAACTTCCGCGATCTGGGGTTTTTCCTTCGCGGAACCGGGCAGCACGATGCCGCTCTTCGTGGTTTCCTCGAGCTCGACGTTCTTGATAACAACGCGGTCTGCCAAAGGCTTGAGTGTCATGGAAATCCCTCCTGTATACTGAATGCATGATAGATGTGGTTTTGTTGTTAGCACTCAATACCCATGAGTGCTAACAGGTATATCATAGTATAGCCCGGCAAAGAAGACAATATCCAAATTCGGCTATTTTTGCAAATTTATTCTTATTTTTCATATTTGAGCAGCTATAGATTCCAGATGCTCCGATTTTCTCGTGATTGCTTTGATTTCCGCCCTTATTTATTTCGGCTGCCCGAAAAATCGCAAAATTGCAGTTCTGCATTCCAAGCGGGGTATGCTATACTGCGTTAAAGGGGGAAACGACAATGGATAAATGGGATTTCAGATTCCTCGAGCTTACGCACACGATCGCCAACTGGTCCAGCTGCTTTCAGGCCAACAGGAAAATCGGCGCCACGATCGTAAAAAACAAGCGCATTCTGACCACGGGTTACAACGGCGCGCCCGCGGGGATCAAAAGCTGCGTCGAGCGGGGCGAATGCCTGCGCCGGAAGCTGAACATCCCTTCCGGCACGCGGCACGAGCTTTGCTATGCTGTCCACGCCGAGCAGAACGCCATCATCCAGGCGGCAAAGCTTGGCGTTTCAATAGAGGGCGCGACCCTTTACTGCACACACCAGCCCTGCGTGCTCTGCGCGAAGATGATCGTCAACGCCGGGATTACCCGGGTGGTGTATTCCAGCGGGTATCCGGACGAGTTTTCCATGGAGATCCTTAAAGAAGGCCGGGTAACCGTCGAAAAGCTGCCCTGGCCGCCGGAAGAAGACGATCACGGCCCGGCGTGAACCATAGTCAGAGCAGGCTCCCGTCAAATTCGGGGGTAAAGGCGGCGTCCGCGGACCCGCCTTTTTGAATGAAGGCGTTTTCAATCCCCCGGGAGACGGCATGCTCCACCGCTCTTTCGTATTCGCGCTTCGTCAACCTGCGATTCAAAAAAGGCATGTTCTTTGCGGCGAACATCGGAGTATACTGCCGCATCAACGAAAAACCGACCGTGTTCCCCAACTCCTCCGCCACGAAGTCGATCACTTTTCGGGTATCGTCCCCGCATCCGGGCAAAATAAGGTGCCGCACCAGGGTGCCTTTTTTTGCGATCCCTTCCCCGTCCGTCAAAAAAGGGCCGGTCTGCCTCGCCATCTCCTTTATCGCTTCCCCTGCGGCGGAAAAGTAATCCGCCGCGCCGGAATATTTTTTTGAAAGCGTTTCGGAAACGTACTTCAAATCCGGAAGGTAAACGTCCACCAGCCCTTCCATCCGCTTCAGCATTTCCACATTTTCATAGGCGTTGGAATTCCAGATGACCGGGATCGAAAGCCCCCTCGCTTTGGCAAGGGAAATCGCGCCGAAAAGCGCGTTCGCATGGGGCGTCGGGGTGACGAGGTCGACGTTGTGGGCGCAGGCTTTCTCCAGCCGAAGGAAAAGCGCGCAGAGGATCTCCTCGTCCATCTCCGTTCCTGTGATCGTTGCGGAAATATCGCTGTTCTGGCAAAAGACGCAGCGCAGATTGCAGCCGGAGAAAAAAACCGCGCCCGCGCCGCGGCTTCCCGAGATCGGGGGTTCCTCCCACAGGTGGAGCATCGCCCGGGCGACCCTCGGCAGCCTTCCCGCCCCGCAAAAACCGGGCTTTTTTGCCCTGTCCACCGGGCAGTTTCTGGGGCAAAAGTCGCAAAAAGGCATGGGGTTCCTCCCTGTAGATCAATTTCTGATTCATTTTTCGGACAAGTTGCGCATTATAATCACCGAGGTGATTTCGTGCGCGTGCTTCATATTGCAAATTCCTATTTTTTCGTTGAACGGCTGCTTTCGGGAAAGCTGAGCGGGCTTTTGACGGAAGGGATAACGGTGGAAGCCGCGGCCCCGGTTCCAAAAGACGCGGCCGAACTGCCCTTTTTGGTGCACGACCTGCCTGTTCCCCGGTCCATCAGCCCGATAAACGACGCAAAGGCCTTCTTCCGCGCCGCCGAAATCATCCGCAAAGGCCATTACGACATCGTTCATACCCACAGCGCCAAGGCGGGCTTCGTCGGCAGAATGGCGGCGTATTTTCTGGATGTTCCCTGCGTCCATTCTGCCCACGGCCTGCCCTTTTACGCCGGGCAGAGCCGGCTGCGCCACGGGTTTTACAAAGCCTTGGAACGTTATGCCGGGAAGCGGTGCTCTATGGTCCTTGCCCAGAACCACGAAGACTGCGAAACCCTGCGCACCCTACTGCCCGATCAAAAGGTGCTGTATGAAGGCAACGGGCTGGACGTGGCCGCGGCGTCCGCATTCGCCATCCACAGGGAGAGCGCCAGGCGCCAACTGGGCCTGAAGGATTCGGACGTCGCCGTCGCCCTGTTCGCAAGGGTTGAGCCCGTCAAAAGGCAGGACGTTTTTCTCGACGCTTTTGAACAAGCCGCGGCCCAAAACGGCGATCTGGTGGCTGTTTTTGCCGGGGCGGATCTGGGCCGGGGCGGGAAGTTTGCGGCTGCGATCAAAAGCAGAATCGAGCATTCGCCCTTTTGCGACCGTATCCGCAGCCTGGGTTTTCTCGACGAGCCTCTTTTTACCCTTTCCGGGTGCGACATCGTGGCCCTGACCTCGGAAAAAGAGGGAATCCCCAGGATCGTGATGGAGGGTATGGCGCTCTCTCTGCCGGTCTGCGCCACGGACGCGCCCGGCACGCGGGAGCTGGTGCGCCATGGGTCAAACGGCCTGCTTTCCCCGGTTGGGGACAGCGCGGCTTTTTGCGCCAATCTTCTGGAACTTTCGAAGGACGCAAATTTAAGAAAAGCCCTTGGCGCGGCGGGAAGCCGCTTTGCCCTGGCAGAACTTGACGAATCCATGGTCATAAAACGGATATTGGCGGCATATTCTACCATACTGGCAGAACGGAGCTGACAACGCGCGAACTTGGAGGTCGTCTTTGAAGGGCATACTTTTGGCCGGCGGGCGCGCTACCCGCCTTTATCCCGTCACGCGGGCCGTTTCCAAGCATCTGCTCCCGGTCTATGACAAGCCCATGTTCTACTATCCGCTTTGCACGCTGATGCAGTCCGGCGTGCGCGAGCTTCTTTTGATCACCAACGCGCGGGATATCGAGCTTTTCCGCCAGCACCTCGGCGACGGCGCCTTCCTTGGCATGCGGGTTTTTTACGCGGTCCAGCCCTTTGCCCTGGGGATCGCGGACGCCCTGCGCATCGGCGGGGATTTTGTTTGCGGCGAACGGTGCGCCCTTGCCCTGGGGGACAATGTTTTTTTCGGCACGAGCCACCTGAAAGCCCTGAAAGACGCCGCCGCGGATCAAGACGCGGTGGTTTTCGGCATCAAAACAAGCGATCCGACGCAGTACGGGGTGGTGGAGATCGGTTCGGACGGCCGCGCGCTTTCCATCGAGGAAAAACCCAGGAATCCGCGTTCCGACCTCGCGGTTCCCGGGCTTTACTTCTATCCCGGGGACGCCTGCGAAATCGCCCGCAATCTGACGCCTTCCGCCCGGGGTGAGCTGGAGATCACCGACGTCAACGCCGAGTACCTCCGCCAGGGGCGGCTTAAGGCCCTCCCGCTGGATGCCACCTGGCTGGACGCCGGCACCTTCGACGGCCTGCTGACGGCGGTTACCCTGGCCTCAAAGGAGCACGCAAACGGACGTTCCCCCGGCTGCGTCGAAGCGGAAGCCCTGGCCCAGGGATTCATCGACCGGACGCAGTTCGCGCGCATCGTCAAGGGCTACGCGGGCACTGCCTATGGCGAAATGCTGAAAAGCGCGGGGGGTCTGCCATGATCTTCGAAAACGCCCCGATCAAAGGGGTGGTGATCATCACGCCCCAGCTTTTCAGGGATGAGCGGGGCAGTTTTTCCGAGATCTTCCGCATGGACGAATTCGCGAAAAACGGCATTCCCCGCTCCTTTGCCCAGGAAAACTGCTCCCTTTCGCAAAAAGGGGTCCTCCGGGGGTTGCATTTTCAGGACCCGCCCCAGGGGAAGCTCGTTTGGGCGGCCCACGGCGAAGCCTTTGACGTTGCGGTGGACATCCGCCCCGGCTCGCCGACTTTCGGCAAACACGTTTCCCTGATCCTTTCCGGAAGGGACCGGAGGATGCTCTATATCCCCGAAGGGTTTGCCCACGGATTCCTGGCCTTGACGGACGACACGGTGTTCTGCTATAAATGCACGGCCTATTACTCCCCCAATTCCCAAAGGGGCATCCGGTGGGACGATCCCGCCCTGGGGATCGAATGGCCCTTTTATCCCCGGTTTTTATCGGAAAAAGACGCGGACCTGCCCGCTTTGCGGGACCTGTTTCTGTAAAGATTTTGATCCTGCCCAAGACAACAAGGCCATAACGTCATCAAATCCGGCATTTTTGCCGGATTTGATGCGTTTTGCTGGTTTTTTGGATGGCCGCAGCCAACCCCGCCGGAGCTTACTCCTGGGGCTGGAAGAAACCGTCCCCCGGGTTTTGGGATTCCGAAGGCTCTGCGGGTTCGCCGATATTGTTCATATCGCCGATGGTGAGCACGACCTCCGCCTCCTCGCCCGCGCGCCAGATCGTGAGCTTCAGCGCATCCCCCACGCTGCGGGATTTGATCGCACCGGAAAGCTCGGCAAAGGTGGTTATGGCCGTTCCCTCGACCCCGACGATGACGTCGTCCACCATGATCCCGGCAGATTCCGCAGGCCCGTTGGCAATGATGGTGGAAACGTAGACGCCCCTTGGCACCTCCAGCTCTTCGGAAAGGAACTGGGTGACCTCGTAACCCTGAATGCCGATGGCCGGGTGGGGAACGTAGCCGAACTGAATGAGCTGGGAAACGATGGGCAGCGCGTCGTTTATGGGGATCGCGTAGCCGAGGCCCTCCGCGGAGATCGCGTAGCCGTATTCGTCATAGCCGGCGACGATGGTCTTCATGGTGACGATGCCGATGACCTCGCCTTTGTCGTTGATCAGCGGGCCGCCGCTGTTTCCGGGGTTCACGGCCGCGTTGGTCTGGATATAGTTCTGGACTTTGCCGTCGGTGTTGATTTCCCTGTCCAGCCCGCTGATGATGCCGTTGGTGCAGGTCAGCTTCAGGGTGCCCAGGGGATCGCCGATGGCGACCGCCGTGTCGCCGATGCGCAGCGCCGCGGAATCGCCCAGGGCCGCGGGCTTCAGATTGGAGGCGTTCTTCGCCTTGAGCACGGCAAGGTCCACCGTCGCGTCCGTTCCGACGACCTCCGCCTCGTACTCCACGCCCTCGCAGGTGACGTAAACCGTTTCCGCGCCGGTGATGATGTGGTTGTTTGTGACGATATATCCGTCCGCGGTGAGCACAACGCCCGTGCCTGTGGCGGTTTCCTCTTCGTTGTTGCGCTGGGTCACTTCGCTGTAAATGTGTATTCTGCTGGATACGCCGCAGACCGAGGGCGAGGTCTGCTCAAAAATGGAAGCGATGAGGCGCTCCTTGTCTATCACCGGGAGCACGCCGCTGCCAAGCGCGGGAACGGGGAGTTCCTCCCGGGGGGCGGGGGTGGCCGAAGGTTCGGTTCCCGGGGTTTCTTCCGGAATTTGGCCCGGAGCGGCGGAAGGAGAGGGCCTCTGCGCATCCGGCTCTTCCGGGATGGAATGATCGAAAGTCGGCTTCGGGGTGGCGGCGCCTTCATACGCCGGCTGCGCCCCGGTGACGATCAGGCCCGTTGCCATCAGCGTCACAACGCAGGCCAAAGCGCCCAGCACAAAGCACAAAAAACCCGCCGCAAAAACGGAACCCAGGCCAAAGCGCCTGTTTGGTCTGCCGTCATACAAATCCTGCCGGTCGGAAGGAAAGCTGGTATACTGATTGTCCTGCACGTTGATACCTCCAAAATTGAATGAAGCCTTGTTATGCCGCTCAGGCGGTTTCTCTGGCCCTGAGCAGTTTTCTTGACGCCAGCGGCAGGGTGAACGTAAACGTTGTTCCCTTGCCGGGCGAGCTTTCCACCGATATTGCCTCGCCGTGCTGCTCGATGATCTTCCGCACGATGGACAGGCCGAGCCCCGTTCCCTCGCTTCCGGGGGTATGGGCTTTTTCGACCTTGTAGAACCTCTCCCAGATCTGGGAAAGGTCCTCCTTTGGGATCCCCTTGCCCGTATCCGAGACGGAGATCCTCGCCTTGCCGTCCTTTGAAAGGGTGGAGACCGCGATCGTTCCGCCCTTTGGGGTGAATTTGATCGCGTTGTCGATCAGATTCCTGAGGACCTGGCTCATGTGGTCCGGGTCCGCGAATACGGGGCAGGAATCGCCCTGAAAATCCGCTTTGACGTTGAGGCCCTTGCCGTCGATACTGGTCTCGAAGGTGATCAGCGTGCGCCGGATGTGCTCGTTGATGTCGAACACCTTCCGCGCCATCGGGAAATTGCCCGATTCGATCTTGGAAAGGTCCAAAAGGTTGGTGACAAGGCTGCTCAGCCGCTTCGTTTCGTCCAGGACGATGGTCAGATACTCCCGGTTTTCCCCTTCGGGGACCGAGCCGTCGAGGATCGCTTCCAAAAATCCTCTCATCGAAGCCAGGGGGGCCTTCATTTCGTGGGAAGCGTTGGCCACAAAGGTGCGCCGCAGATCGTCCAGGCTTTTCAGCTCCCCGGCCATCTGATTGAAGCTGCCGGCGAGCTGGCCGATCTCGTCGTCGGTCCTGACCGGCACCCGGGAGGAAAAATCGCCCTTTGCGTAGCTTTTTGCCACTTTGTTCATGATCACCAGGGGCTTTGTGAAGCTCCTGGCGGTGATGGGAACGAGCACGACGGCGAGCAGTATGCCGATGATCGCGCAAGTGAAAACATTTTGGTATATGGTGGCGACGCTGTCCTGAATGTCGTCCATCTTGGTGTGCAGGTAGATCGCGCCGCTGATCCTGCCGTCCAAGTACAGCGGTCGGGCGATGGTCATGACGGGAACGCCGAAGGCGTCGCCGAAAAAGCCGGTGGTCCTGATCACCCTGCCTTTTTTGACCACGTCCTCCGGGATGCTCTGAAGGTCAAAATCGGTGTTTTCCGCCCATTCGCTCTCTTTGCTGGGATCGTTGACGCGCAGGACGCTGGAGGAGGAATCATCGAGGATCCAGACATACGCCCCGTACTTCCTCGCGATCACCTGAAGCTCGGTGATCGCCAGGGCGCGGTTTTCACCGGAATAGTACTTGTCGGAAACGATGGTGTTGATCTCCTCGGCTTCCCGGACCATGGAGGACACGAGGTCGCTCTCGTACTGGCTGCGGAACAGCTCGCCCACGAGCACGCCCAGCACCAGCATGGCGGCCAGCACGATGACCAGATACGTCCACAGCATCCGGGAAAAGACCGACTTGAACATCCCTTATTTTACCTCGAATTTATATCCGACTCCCCAGACTGTTTTCACCTGCCAGGGAACGTTTTCGACATTCAGCTTTTCGCGGATCCGCTTGATATGAACGTCCACCGTTCTGGAATCGCCGAAGTAGTCAAAGCCCCAGACCTGCTCAAGGAGCTGCTCCCTGGTGAACACCTTGTTGGAATGGCTTGCGAGGAAATACAGAAGTTCGATCTCTTTTGGCGGCATTTCGAGCTCGTTTCCGTCGCAGACGACGGAATAGTTCGAAAGGTTGACGCTCAGCCGGTCGAAGCTGACCTCGCCGGAATCGTCGTCCTGCTTGGAGCTCCTTCGGATCACGGCTTTGACGCGGGCCACAAGCTCCTTGGTGTCGAAGGGTTTGGCAAGGTAATCGTCCGCCCCGAGCTCCAGGCCGAGTATCTTGTCAAACACTTCTCCCTTTGCCGTGAGCATGATGATCGGCACTTCGCTTTCTTCCCGGATTTCGCGGCAGATCTGCCAGCCGTCCATCCCGGGGAGCATCACGTCCAGCAGCACCATCGCGGGCGGAAGTTCCCGGAATCGCTTCAGGCCCTCCGTTCCGTTGTTGACGGCTTCGACCTTAAAGCCTTCCTTCTCAAGATAAAGGGTGACGATCCGGCAGATGTTTTTGTCGTCGTCGATCATGAGAATGGTGTTGTTATCCTTCATTGTATTCCTCCTCGCTCAGTACCTGAATGCCGTTTTTCCGAAGAAGGGCGGCGGTCACTCCGTCCCCCTCCCTCTTCTTGCCGGAAAAGGTTCCGTCGTAGATCAGTCCGCAGCCGCAGGAAGGGCTTTGCGCCTTGAGCACCGCCGCTTTCGCGCCGGTCATCTTGCAGATGCGTAGAGTTTCGTGGGCGCCCTTTAAGAAGTTTTCCGTAACGTCCTCGCCGTCCCTGGAAAACACTCTCGCTTGGCCAAGGAGCGCGTCCGCCCCGGCGCCGTTTTGAATCTCGCAGGGGGAGCGCGGCGTGGCAAGCCCGCCGAGCTGCTCCGGGCAGACGGGAATCGCAAGCCCCCTTGCGACAAGGCGCTCGATCCGCGGATCGGTCTTTTGACCGCCGTCATACCGGCAGCGGCAGCCCGCCAGGCAGGCCGAAACAATGATCATGGCGCGTGCCCTCCCAATTATTTCAGGCTGACTACCGTCACCCCGGTTTCGCCTTCGCCATACTGGCCCAGGCGGAAGTTCGAAACGTGCTTGTTCCGCTTCAAAAAGGACTGGATTCCGGCGCGCAGGGCCCCGGTTCCCTTGCCGTGAATGACGCAAACCTCTTTCAGACCGGAGAGAAAGGCGGTGTCGATATACCGGTCCACCTCAAGGATCGCCTCGTCCACGGTCATGCCGCGGACATCGATCTCCAAAGACGCGGTGGTGCTTTCCCGCTTGACGGAGGCGGTGACGAGGTTTTGATCCTCCCTGCCGCCGATGAGCCGCACGTCCTTCAGCTTGACGGAAAGCTTGAGGATCCCGGCCTGAACGGTGATCTCGCCCTTTGAATCGGGGGGGGTGAGCACCGTCGCGTCGTTGTCGATCGAAAGGACCCGCACAACGTCCCCCTGCTGAACGGTTTTCGGCGCGGGGGCGGAAGCAAGGGCGCACTTTTCATCCGGCGGAGCGCCCTCGTCATACAGCTCGCCTTCGGAGGCGCGAAGCTCGTCCCGCGCCTTTTGGATCGCCCGGCCGCGCTCGGATTCGCCCGCCGCGTTCAGCTCTTTCAGCTCCCGGATCACCCGTTCGGATTCGGCCTTTGCCCGCTGCACAATGGAGCGGGCTTCTTCCTTGGCTTTTTTAACGGCCTTGTCCCGCTGCTCGGCGACGCGCTTTTTTTCCTTTTCGGTTTCGTCCCGCAGGCGGTAAAGCTCCGCCCGGGCTTCTTCCGCCAGGCGGCGTTCCTGCTCGGCGATCCGCCTTTGGCTTTGTGCGCCGGAAATCGCGTCCTCAAAGGAGATGTCCTTCACCGTCAGGTGTTTCTGCGCGCCGTCTATGATGGGCTCGGGCAGGCCGAGCTTTCTGGAAATCTCAAAGGCGTTGCTTTTGCCCGGTATGCCGATGAACAGCCGGTAAGTCGGACGCAAGGTCTTGACGTCGAACTCGACGGAGGCGTTCTCCATCCCCTCTTTGGTCAGGGCGAAGGCCTTCAGCTCACTGTAATGGGTGGTGGCCAGGGTCCGCGCTTTGCGGCCGTGCAGTTCCTCCAGCACGGACATGGCCAAAGCGGCCCCCTCGACGGGGTCGGTCCCGCTGCCCAGTTCGTCCACCAGCACAAGGCTGCCGCTGCCCGCTTCCTTCAGAAGGTCCACGATGTTTTTCATGTGGGACGAGAAGGTGGAAAGATTCTGGGCGATGCTCTGCTCGTCGCCGATATCCGCGAACACATCGTCAAAAACCGGCATTTCCGTTCCGTCCAACGCGGGAAGGAACAGGCCGCTCTGGGCCATCAGCGCAAAAAGACCCACGGTTTTGAGGGTTACGGTCTTCCCGCCCGTATTCGGGCCGGTGATGATCAGCGTGTTGAAATCCTTGCCCAGCCAAAGGTCGATGGGGACCACAACGGCAGGGTCGATCAGCGGATGCCGCCCGCCGACGATGCGCAGATACCCCCTTGCGTTCAGGTCCGGGCAGACGCCTTTCATATCCCGCCCCAGCTTTGCCTTGGCGAAGATGACGTCTATTTCGGCGAGCAGCTCGAAGGATTCGAGCAGCGCGGGCGCTTCCGGCGCGATCGCGGCCGTCAGCTCCGAAAGGATGCGCTGGATTTCCTCGTTTTCTTCGGAAAGAAGCTTTTTGAGCTCGTTGCCGATCTCCACCACGGCCATCGGCTCGATGAACAGGGTCGCCCCGGAGCCGGACTGGTCGTGCAGCAGCCCGGGAACCGCGGAGCGGTATTCCTGTTTGACGGGAAGGACGTACCTTCCGTTTCGCAGGGTGATGATGTTTTCCTGCAGGCAGCTCTTGTACGCCGGGGAATGAAGCATGGCGTTCAGCCTGTCCCGCACGCGCTCGTTGCAGGCGCGGATGGACCTTCTGAGGGAGGCGAGTTTGGGGGAGGCGGCGTCCGCCATTTCATCCTCGGTCAGGATGCAGCGAAAGATCTCCTCCTCCACCCCCCTGGCTGTGCGAAGGGTCATGGCCATGTTATAAAGCCCGGTGGGCCGTTCTTCATTCGTCAGCGAAGCCCTGGCAAAGCGCAGCGAGCGCAGCGCTTTGGCGATGGAAAGCAGTTCCCCCATGCCAAGGGCCAGGGTGACCCCGGAACGCTTCAAAGCCCCCCGCACATCCGGAAAGCCCTCCACAGGGGAACGGCCCAGGCGGGTCAGCTCATCGTCCGCCTCCAGTGTTTCCTTTAAAAGATCTGCGACTGCCGAATGCCCGTTTGCGGGGCGAAGCAGCCCGGCGCGTTCCCTCCCCATTTCGGAGGAAGCGTGTTCCTGAAGCTTTTCGACGATCTTGTCGTATTCAAGTATTCTTAAAACCCTGTCGGTCATTTCTTGTTCCTTTTTGAATGGTTTTTGCAACCCCGCGGGAAAAATGCCCGGAAGTGGAGGGCTCCGCGGGCCCGGGAGCGCCGCCGCAGAGCGCGTTCTGAAAAGCCGCGATCCGCTCCGCCGCCGTCTCGGGATTCTCGCCGTAAAAACTCAGCCGCCAGGCCGAAGCGCCGGCTTTGATGAGTTCACCGAACACCCGAAGCCCGTCCAGCGGCAGGGAATTCAGCAGCATTACGTCGCACCTTCCCCTTTTTGGGGCGACGGGGTGCAGGGCGAAAGCATAATCCCGGCGGTCCGTCAGCGCGGGTTTTGCGCCAGCAAAGCAATCCTTTGCGCAATGGCCGAGCTGCTCTTTGATCGGGCAATGCAGAAGATGCATCGCGGGGATCGTTCCGTAAACCACCAGTTCGGCGGAAATATTGCTGTTTATTATATCACGTATCTGTGGAACTGTTAACTCCACAGAAAGTGTCACTTTTGACAATCCCAAGGACAGGTGTGTTTTCGCCGAGGGGGAATTGGTGATATTCAGCGTGTAATCCCCGCGCACCTCTGTGAAAGCTTCGCAAAGCGGCGCGATCTGCCCTATATTAGACGCCACAGCGCCGCAAAAAGTTCCCGGCGGGTAGGAAAGAAGCAGGCCGATCGCTTTTTTGAGGTCATCGTCCATCGTCAGCGGGGGCAGCAGGGGAAAAAGCTTCGCCCCGTATTTTTCCGCAGAGCGGACAAAGGACGAAAAAGCGCCCTTTTCCCAAAGCCGGGGCTGAACATAAAGGGTTTTGATTCCGCTTTTCAGCGCTTCTTCCGCCTGTTCCGGCGTTGCGGCCTGGACGATCAGCTCCGGCGTTTCCGGTGTGCCTTCCCGTTTCTCAGAAGGTGAAGGATATGCCTCGACCTTTGGAAGCGCTCTTTGCCTTGCTTCCACGATGCGTCTTTCCAGCCCTTTGGCCGCTTCTCTGCGCAGCCGGTTCAATTCCGAGGCGGCAACAAAGACGGGCTCTTCCCCAAGGAAGGCGCTGAACATTCTCAGCGCAAAGGGCGTGTCCCCCAGTTTTGCCACTTGGGCGCGCAGCTTTTCTTCGTTTGCTGCGGCGGTTTTTGCGGGTTTGACTGCTTCGCCCGCCGCGGTTGAAGAATACTCCCCGGCAGAAAGGGTCAACAAAAGCGGTTTGCCCGCCGCGGCGCGAAGTTTCGCTTCAACAGGCGTTCGCCTTCCCTGGGCGTTGACCTTTTCCAGCGCTTCTTTGTTCAAGTGGGCGTCCACCGTGCGGAACACGGCCAGCCCTTCGAAGGCGGGGTTTGAGAATTCCGCTATGAGCGCCCTTCCCGCCGGGTATTCCTTTTGAATGGCTGCAACAACATCCTGCTCCGCGCCGATTGCCCGGACCGCAAGCTCATCCCCGGCGGACAGGGGCGAAAAAAGCTCGACCATGCCCTTTTTGATCTTCCCCACGGGCACTCCCCAGTTCCCCGGCCTTTCCGGGGCAACGAGGCCGTCCCGCCCATCAGAATACCCTTCGGAGAAGCCGCCCCGGTGGAAGGAACGCAAAAGGTCCCTGCGCAGCTTCGGCAGATCCGCCCGCTCGCCGTCAATCGCCCTTCTGTAAGCCTCGGTCACGATGGCGACGTATTCCGCCCGCTTCATGCGGCCCTCGATCTTCAGGCTGCAAACCCCCGCTTCGGCCAGCTCGTCCACGCGGTCCAGCATGTAGAGGTCCTTCATGGAAAGAAGGTAGCCCTCTTTGCCGTTCAGGCTGTACTTCATCCTGCAGGGCTGGGCACAGGCGCCGCGGTTGCCGCTCCTTCCGCCGATCAGGCTGGAAAGCAGGCATTGACCGGAGACGGAGGAGCACATCGCCCCGCCGGCAAAAACCTCCAGCGAAAAGTCGGTTGCCGCCCGGATCCTTTTGATGCCTTCGATGGAGACCTCCCGGGCCAGCACCGCCCGGTCCATGCCCAGGTTTTTGACGGCCAGAACGCCGTTTTCATCGTGGACGGCCATCTGGGTGCTGGCGTGCAGGGGGAAATCGGGCAGTTCCCTCCTAAGTTCCGCGATCAGCCCGACGTCCTGCACGATCAGCGCGTCCACCCCCAGGCAGTAAAGCTCCCTGGCGGTCTGAAGGGCGGCTTCCAGCTCTTTGTCCAGCAGCAGGGTGTTCATCGTCACATGGACGGATACCCCCCGGGCGTGGCAGTAACCGACGGCTTTTGCAAGCTCTTCGGCGCTGAAATTCTTCGCGTAGGCCCGGGCGTTGAACGCGCCCGCGCCGAGATACACCGCATCCGCCCCGCACTGCACGGCGGCGATCAGGGCCTCAAAGCTCCCCGCAGGGGAAAGCAGTTCCGGTTTTGGCATTTTTCGCCCTCGTCAAATCAAAATCTACATAAAAATTGCCCGAAACCGTATCGCCGCCGGCAATGCGCGTTTTTCGCGCGCGCAAAGCCGGAAACAAGCCGCGGTCTCGGGCAAGAGCTGGATCCGTTCAGCGGGAAAGCTGGGGCAATCTGGGAAGCATGGCTTCCTTCTGGCCGTCGTTTTCGCTGTTGATGATACGGTTGATGTGCGCGTCCAGTTCGGAGCGCTCGTCCTTCAGCGAAGTCAGTTCATCGGCGATGTTCAAGGCGACAAGAATTCCGATATCGGTAGTGCTCATGGTCGGATAAGCAGCCGCGAGTTCCGCAACCTTGCGGTCCACCAGCATGCTGACCTTATACAGATGCTCTTCGGACTTGTTGCCGGAGATCACATATGCCCTGCCGTTTATTTTAACGCTGATCCTGTTCTTCTCCATACCCGACGCCCCTATCTTGTGTATTTCTTTGGGTATTGTACCACATATTGTTTTGGGGTACAAGCGAGAACTGTCGAATTCCGGGCGAAAATCCGCGTTTTTTCAGGAACGGAGCTTCGCCCCCAGAGCTTCGGAAAGCGCCGCGAGGATCCGGTTCGTGGCCTCGGCGACTTCGTCGTCCGTCAGCGTGCGCTCCGCGGCCCGAAACCGCAGGGAATAGGCCATGCTCTTTTTGCCCGTTTCGATGTGGGCGCCCTGGTAAACGTCGAACAAATCCGCGGCTTTTAGCAGTTCGCCGCCGGCTTTGCTGATCACGTCCTTCACCTGCTTCGCGGTGAATTCTTCGGAAAGCACGAGAGCGATGTCCCGGTCCACGGCCGGGAATTTGGGGAGGGGTTTGTACTTCTTCTGCTCCGCCGCGGCGGCAAACAGCGCGTCCAGCTCCAGCTCGGCCATATAAACCCTCTCCGAAATCTCGAATGCGGCCGCGCAGTCCGGATGCACCTCGCCAAGCCGGCCGGCGTATGCCCCGTTGACGGTGAGTATTGCCTTCCTGCCGGGGTGGTAATACGCCTCGCCGCCGGCCGTGAAATCCACGCCGGGCGCTTCGACTCCGAGGGCGGCGCAAAGGGCTTCCACCACGCCCTTCAGGGTGAAGAAATCCTCGCTCTCGCCGTGGAGGATAATGCAAACGTTCCGCCTTTCCTCGGGCAGATCCCCTGCTTCCTTCGCGGGGGAATGGACGTTGCTGATCTCAAAAATCCGAAAATCCCCCGCCTTTTTGTTGATGTTCAGCGCGGCGACGGGCAGCAGCGAAACGGCGGCGGTGGTACGCATCAGGGCGTTGTCCTCGCCGAAGGGGTTTTTGATGCGCACGCTGTTCCGCAAGGCCGAATCGGCGGGGAGCAGCAGCTTGTCATACGCGGACTGGCCGGTGAAGGAATAGGTGTTGCATTCGTAGGCGCCCATGCCGCAAAGAGCTTCCCTTACGGTTTCCGTCTGCCTCTGAACCCTGGTCAGCCTGCCCCGGGAAAGGTCCCCCCGCATGAAGGTGAGGGGGATTTTGTCAAACCCCACGATGCGGGCGATTTCTTCGGAAATATCCGCCTCGCCCTCGATATCGTCCCGAAAATGGGGGATCTCGATGTGCAAAAGCCCGTCTTCCAGCGTCGTTGGTATGCAGAGGCCGTTCAGAATCTCCGCCATGCGCGCTGCGGGCACATGCAGCGCCACCAGGGCGTTGACCTTTTTTGGCCGCGCGGTGATCCTGCGGCGGGAAAGGTCGCCACCGGCGACGTCGACGACGCCCCCGTCCACCCTGCCCGCGCCCAGGAGCTCCACAAGCTGGCAGGCGCGTTCCAGGGCCGTGGCGGTCCCCTCGATATCCACGCCCTTGACGAACCTGTGGGAAGCTTCGGTCATCATACCCAGTTTCTTTGAGGTCAAACGGATGCTGTATCCCTTGAACTTCGCGGATTCGAACAGAACGGTGCGGGTTTTTTCCGTGATTTCCGAATTCATGCCCCCCATGACACCCGCGACGCCCACGGGCTTCTGCGCGTCGCAGATGCAGAGCATATCGGTATCCAGATCCCGGCCTTTGCCGTCCAGGGTTTCCAGGCGCTCGCCCTCTTTGGCGCGGCGGACGACGATGTGGCTGTCCTTGACGCAGGCAAGATCAAAGGCGTGCATGGGCTGGCCGGTTTCCAGCATCACGTAATTCGTGATATCCACAATGTTGTTGATGGACCGCACCCCCGCGGCGCGCAGGGAATCCCGCATCCAGGCCGGAGAGGGTTCGATGGCGATATCCTGCACCGTCCGGGCCATATAGCGCGGGCAAAGCTCCGCGTCCTCGACTTCCACCTTGACAAAATCGCCGATGTTCCTTCCGCCTTCGGCTCTGACGTGAACCTCCGGCAGCGTAAGCGGCCTGCCCAGGGCAAAGGCAACCTCTCTGGCGACGCCGATAATCGACTGCAAATCCGGTCTGTTCGGCGTGGGTTCCGCCTCCAGCACGGTATCGTTCAGGCCGAGAACTTCCCGGATGTCCGTTCCCAAAGGCCATTCTTCCTTTAATATCAGGATTCCGTGCTCCTGTGCCCCCGGGTAATCGCCCTCCGTCAGGCACAGTTCCTCGCCGGAGCAGAGCATTCCCTCGGAAACGGCGCCCCGCAGCTTGCCCCGCTTGATGCGGGTTCCGTTGGGAAGGCGGGAATCGTGCAGCGCGACGGGAACAAGGTCGCCCGCGCCGACGTTTGACGCGCCGGTCACGATTTGCACCGGCTCCTTTTCGCCGATGTCCGTCCTGCAGATCAGCAAATGGTCCGAATCCTTGTGTTTTTCGATGGAAGCGATCCTGCCGACCACAACGTTTTGAATGTTTTCGCCCAGCTCTTCTACGCCGGCAATCTCCAGCCCGCGTCCGGTAAGGAGCTTTGCGATCTCAGCGGGTGCGACGCCTTCTGTGTCCACATACCGCGAAAGCCATTTCATTGGCACTCTCATGCTGTAATTCCCCCTCTAATCAGAACTGCGAAAGGAAGCGCAGGTCGTTCTCGTAATGCAGGCGAATATCCGAAATGCCGAACTTCGCGTTGGCGACGCGCTCGATGCCGATCCCGAAGGCAAAGCCCGTGTAGACCTCGGGGTCGATGCCGCACATGCGCAGCACGTTCGGGTTGACCATGCCGCTGCCCAGGATCTCGATCCAGCCCGATCCCTTGCAGATGCGGCAGCCGCTGCCGCCGCAGACGTGGCAGGTGATGTCGACCTCGGCGGAAGGCTCTGTGAAGGGGAAGTAGCTCGGGCGGAGGCGGGTCTTCGTGTTTTCGCCGTAAAGCTCCTTGGCAAAAACCTCCAGCACGCCGCGAAGGTCCGCCATGGTTACCCCTTTGTCCACCACCAGCCCTTCGATTTGATGGAATACCGGCGAGTGGGTGGCGTCCACATCGTCCGAGCGGTAAACGCGCCCGGGGCAGACCACCCGAATCGGCGGTTTTTTGCTCAGCATCGTCCGCACCTGGACCGGGGAGGTGTGCGTCCTCAGCACTGTGGAATCGCCGACGTAGAAGGTATCCTGCATATCCCTGGCCGGGTGCTCGGCGGGGATGTTCAGCATCTCAAAATTGTACTTGTCGTACTCGATTTCCGGGCCTTCGGCCACCTCGAACCCCATGCCCACGAAAATATCCCGGATCTGGCGCATGGTCTGGGTGAGCGGGTGGAGCTTGCCGCGCTTCTGCTCCTTTGCGGGCATGGTGACGTCCAGGGCTTCGGCGGCGAGGCGGGCGGCTTTTTCCTCGTCTTTGCTGATCTGCAGCCTGCGCTCGATTCCTTGTTCGATCCGCTCCCGGGCGTCGTTAACCATCTGGCCGACGGCCGGTCTGTCGGCGGCGGGCAGGCTGCCCATGGACCGCAAAAGCCCGGTCAGTTCGCCTTTTTTGCCCAAAAAACGCACGCGAAGCTCGTTGAGCTGCTCGGTTCCGCCGGCGGCCAAAGCCGCTTCGCCCGCGCTTTTTTCGATTTCCTCAAGCTTTTTTTTGATTTCGTTGATATCCATTTGATTCTCCTTGATCGATTCATGCTCGCTGAAAATAAAAAAACAGCGCGTCCGACAGGACGAAACGCTGCGTTCCGTGGTACCACCCGCATTCGCCGCACAACGACGGCCTTTGCCCCGCTTTATCGGGCGGGAACCGGCTCCCCTACGCGGCCGAAACAAAACGGCTTTCAGTTCGCATGCTCGGGAGGGAACTTGGGCGATCCGCACCGCAAGCGGCTTCCAGCCTTTGGCCGCTCTTCTCTTTCCGGTGACTTTGAACGCTTACTTTTCTCCGTCTTCACAGTTATTTCATTTTATGCGGAGTATACCACAGCGGACAAGGGTTCGCAAGAGCGGATTCGCCCCAAAAGGCATCCGTTCCGGCAGGCTTTATTTTGTCTTAATCTTTCGTCAAAATACCCGAAAATACCCGAAAAAACAAAAACAGTGCCCGAATGACCACCTTTGAAGCCTTGACCCGTAACATATTTTTCCCCGCTGAGTATTATGAAATCAGCCGTAAAGCGTAGCTTTCGGACTTCGTATTATGGAGGTCACACATGAACTGCTTCGGAGATTGCAGCTGCCTTATCACCTTGCTGCTGCTCCTCAATTGCTGCGGCGGAGGCTGCGGCGGTGGCTGCGGCTGCGGCGGCGGCTGCGGCGGCGGTTGCGGCGGCGTCGGAGGCGTCGGAGGCTGCAACAGTTGCGGAACCGGATGCGGCATCGGCGGCGACAGTTGCTGCACGCTTATTCTGCTCCTGCTGCTTTGCGGCGGACTGGGCAACAGCGGCTGCGGCTGCGGCTGCGGCTGCGGCAACACCATCGGCAGTGGCTGCGGCTGCAAGCCAAATCCCTGCTGCTAACCGATCGGGAAGGGCCGCCGCATGACGAGCGGCCCGTTCCCATTCCCCTAAAAATTAATCGCTCCCGATATTTTTATCCATCGAGAAAGTATGGTCCTTTTTGTCATAGACCACAACCACAGAGCCCGCGGGCAGATAGTCGATGCGTATCCTGATCTTGTCCGATTCTTTGCTTTGCCCTTCTTCGTCTTCTTCAAAAGCGGCCATGGCGTTTTCGGTTTCCTCGGTAATATCCGTAAACCTCCACGCTAAAAGGGGCGCGCTGTCCGAATACAGGCCCTTGAATTGATCCACAGCCAGGGCCATGGCATCCCCAACCCCGGTTTCCGCAAGAAAGGACTGCACAGGGGCAACCGCCGATTTGATCAAAAACGAACCGATGAGCAATATCGCGACCACCAGGCAGACAAAAAAGCGGATCTGGTGAAAGATGAACTTCAGCAGAAATTTGAGCACCCAGGCAAGCAATATGCATGCGATAAAAGCCATCGCGATGAAAATCGTGTAAACCAGGATGGTCCTGTAGGGTTCCGGCATAGCCGCAAGGAACGCGAGCTCCTGGATTTCCAGAATCCCGGTGTTGTTGATCAGTTCCGACAAGCCTTTCACCCGCCTTTTTGTGTTTTATGGGATTATATCACAAAACCGTATGATTCGTCTTTTCTCCTTTCTGGAATTTAAAAAAACTTGACAATCCGCCGTTTGCGATGTATTATTGCCAAGGTGTAAAGGGGAATGCCTTTACAGCCAGGGGAGTACCGGCTATGCAAAAAGACCTCCATACCTCCCTGCTGCTGGATTTTTACGGCCCTTTTTTGACGGACAGGCAGCGGGATTACATGGATCTTTACCACAATTCGGATTATTCGCTGGGCGAGATCGCCGAGCAGTTCGGCGTCAGCCGCCAGGCCGTGCGGGACAGCCTGCTCCGCGCCCAAACCCAGCTTTCGGACGCCGATGAAAAGCTCGGCCTGATGAAAAAGTTCTATGCGCAGAAGGCGCTTTTGAATGAACTGCTCGATTCGGCGGACGATCCGGAAAAGGTGCTGCACTGCGTCAACAAAATCAACGCTTTATGGGAGGACGACCATGGCTTTTGAGGGCCTTTCCGAAAAACTTCAGGGCGTTTTCAAAAAGCTGACCGGCCGCGGCAAGCTCAACGAAAAAGACATCAAAGAAGCCATGCGCGAGGTCAAGCTGGCGCTTTTGGAGGCCGACGTCAACTTTTTGGTCGTCAAGTCCTTTATTAAATCCGTTTCCGACCGCTGCGTCGGTGCGGAGGTGCTCGAATCCCTGACCCCCGGCCAGCAGGTCATCAAGATCGTCAACGAGGAGCTGACCGCCCTGATGGGCGGCGGCCAGACCAAATTGACCTTCTCGCCGAAACCGCCGACGATCATTCTGCTCGTGGGCCTTCAGGGCGCGGGAAAGACCACGATGTGCGGCAAGCTTGGCGCATACGTCAAAAAGCAATACGGCCGTTCGCCGCTTTTGGTCGGGTGCGACATTTACCGCCCGGCAGCCATTAAGCAGCTGCAGATCGTGGGCGAAAAGCTGGGCCTGCCGGTTTTTGAACGCGGCCAGGCCGACCCGGTGGAAACCGCCCTCCTCGCTTTGAAGGAAGCGGAGCGCACCGCCTGCGACCTCGTCATCGTGGATACCGCTGGACGGCTGCACATTGACCAGGAAATGATGGACGAGATCGTCCGCCTGAAAGCCGCCCTTTCCCCCACTGAGATTCTGCTCACCGTGGACGCCATGACCGGCCAGGACGCCGTCAACGTCGCCAAGACCTTTGACGAGATGCTAAACGTCACCGGCGTGATCCTCACCAAGCTGGACGGCGACACCCGGGGCGGCGCGGCGATTTCCGTCCGTTCCGTCACCGGCAAGCCCATCAAATTTTCGGGAATCGGCGAAAAGCTCACGGATATCGAGCCCTTTTACCCGGACAGGATGGCTTCCCGCATCCTGGGCATGGGGGATGTGCTCTCTTTGATCGAAAAAGCCCAGGCCAGCTTCGACGAAAAGCAGGCCGCGGACCTTGCCAAGAAGATGGCCCAGAACCGCTTCACGCTGGACGATTTTTTGGGCCAGATGCAGCAGATGAAAAACATGGGCTCCATGCAGGACCTGCTTTCCATGATACCCGGCGGGAACAAGCTTGCCAACGTCCAGTTTGATGAAAAATCCCTTGCCCGGACGGAAGCGATCATGCTTTCCATGACCAGGGCGGAGCGCGAAAACCCGGACATCATCAACGGCAGCCGCAGAAAACGCATCGCCAAGGGCTGCGGAATGCAGATTCAGGACGTCAACCGCCTGCTGAACCAGTTTGACCAAACCAAAAAGATGATGAAGCAGTTTTCCGGCTTTGGGAAAAAAGGCAAAAAAGGCTTGCGGCTTCCATTTTAACGCTTGTGACGGCTCGGCCGACACGATAGAATCATTCGATATTCGAAACAATCAGGAGGAATACTCACAATGGCTGTAAAGATCAGACTCCGCCGCATGGGCGCAAAGAAAGCGCCCTTCTACCGCATCGTCGTCGCGGACTCCCGCTTCCCCAGGGATGGCCGCTGCATCGAAGAGATCGGCTATTACAACCCCCTTACCGATCCCGTGACCGTCAGCGTCGACGTCGACCGCGCGAAGGAATGGATGAAGAACGGCGCGCAGCCTTCCGATACCGTCCGCGCACTGCTCAAGAAGAACGGCGCTTTTGAGGGCTAAACCCCGATGAGCGCCGAACCCACGAAAGGGGGCGTTCCAATGGAAGAACTGGTTCAATTCATCGCCATGAGCCTGGTGGACAAGCCGGACGAGGTCAAGATCACCTCCCGCCAGGGCGAACGCAGCGTGATCCTTGAGCTTTCCGTCGCTCCGGAGGACATGGGAAAGATCATCGGCAAGCAGGGCCGCATCGCAAAGGCGATCCGGCGGGTGCTCAAGGCCGCCTCCGTCAAGCAGGACAAGAATTACGTGCTGGAGATCATATGACCGAATACCTTCGAATCGGGGTCGTGCTGAAGCCCCAGGGAATCAAGGGCGAGCTGAAGGTTCTGCCCCTGACCGACGATCCCCGCCGCTTTACGCAGCTCAGCGAGATCTATCTTGAAGGCGCAAAGGGCGGCTATGAAAAGCGCGCCCTTTTGTGCGCCAGCGTCCGGGAAGACGCGGTTTACTGCACCGTTGCCGGCGTGGAGGATAGGGACGCCGCGGAAGCCTTGCGCGGTCGCTACCTTTGCGTGGACCGGAAACACGCGATCAAGCCCCCAAAGGATCGCTATTTTGTTTGCGATATGATCGGGTGCGGCGTTTGGGATTCTTTGGGAAATCCTTTGGGGATTCTTGAGGAGGTCATGGAAACCGGCGCGAACGACGTTTATTCCATCCGGTCGGACGGCGGAAAGACCGTTCTCGTACCCGCGCTCAAAAAGCTTCTGACCCTTGTGGATACGGACGCCAAGCGGATCATGCTGGACGCGGAGGTCTTGAAAGAGGTAGCCCTTTATGAGGATTGACATACTCACCCTCTTCCCGGAAATGTTCCCCCCAGTTTTGGATTCCAGCATACTTGGCCGGGCCCAAAGCGCCGGGTTGCTATCCTTTGGGCTGCACAACATCCGGGACTGCGCGGATAACAAGCACCATCAGACGGACGACGCGCCCTTTGGCGGCGGGAACGGAATGGTGATGTCCCCCCAGCCCGTTTTTGACTGCATCCAGGCCGTGATCGGCGGCAAATTGCCAAAGCCGAAGACCATTTTTCTCTCCCCCCGGGGAAAACTCCTTACCCCGGCGCTCGCGCGGAGCCTTTCCGCCGAAGAGCATCTCGTTCTGCTTTGCGGACATTATGAGGGGATCGACGAGCGGATATTAACCCTCATCGACGAGGAAATCTCCGTCGGCGACTATGTTCTGACCGGCGGCGAACTGCCGGCAATGGTGCTGATCGACTGCGTCGCCCGCTTTATTCCCGGCGTTTTGGGCAGCGTCGGCTCCGCCGAGGAGGAGTCCTTCAACGATGGGCTGCTGGAATACCCGCACTACACCCGGCCCGCGGATTTTCGCGGGATGACCGTTCCGGAGGTGCTGCTTTCCGGGCACCACAAAAAAATTAAGGAATGGCGGCGGCTGCAATCCCTTTTGATCACCAGGGAGCGCAGGCCGGACCTTTTTGCGCGCGCGCAGCTTTCGAAAGCGGATCTTCGGCTGCTCGCCCAGCACGACCAGGAACAGCAAAAATAAGCCGTTTGGCCAAGTTTTTCTTGCATCGCCCCGCTCGGGATGGTATAATCCCAATCGTGACTACGGACGGTCCTCTGCTCGCTCTATTTTGAGTAATGAACGTCTATGAGGAAAGGAGGAACCCACCATTGTCCAACCTGATTCAGGCTCTTGAAAAGGAGCAGCTCCGTTCCGATCTGCCCAAGCTCGAAGTTGGCGACACCGTTCGCGTATTCGTCAAGGTCGTTGAAGGCAGCCGCGAAAGGCTTCAGGCTTTCGAGGGTATCGTGATCAAAATCCAGGGCGGCGGCATCCGCGAGAACTTCACCGTTCGCCGTATTTCCTACGGCATCGGCGTCGAAAGGACCTTCCCGCTGCACAGCCCCCGCATCGGCAGCATCGATGTCATCCGCCATGGCAAGGTTCGCAGGGCAAAGCTTTACTACCTGCGCGACCGCGTCGGCAAGGCCGCGAAGGTCAAAGAGCGTATCGGCAAGTAAGCCTTTTCAAACAGAACAGGACGCTTTTCTTCGTCCTGTTTTTTGTTCCTGCCGCTTCCCTCCCCTGCGTAGTCCGATCTGCGTATTGTTTTGGGAATCGTTAAAAGCAAAGCTTGGCCCGCATACTTTTTTAACCAGTGCTCTTTCCGGCATTAGGCTTCTGACCGCTCCGTTTTGAAGTTTTGTAAAAGGATTCCACGCCAATTTACGCATTCTGCATGGTTTAGAGCGGGCTTTTCCGCGCGCGGATTCCGACGTTTTACGCCCTTTTCTTTGAAGTGGAAGAGATGATTTTCAATCGAAAAGATCACGGGCGCGAATACTTGACACGACCTCTCTTTCAAGGTAAAATAATATTCGTTGTCGAGGTGTAGCGCAGCTTGGTAGCGCGTCTGGTTCGGGACCAGAAGGTCGCAAGTTCAAATCTTGTCACCTCGACCAATGAAGACCGTCGATTTTTTTTCGGCGGTTTTTTGCTTTGCCTAGATTTATGTTGGTTTGTAGGTAGCAAGTTCTATAAGGATACTCCGAAGTAAAATTGAATGACAGGATTACAGATAACTGCTATACTTTATTCGATAAAACAAATTAAGGAGATGTTACTTGTGATAGATTATCAAGTATCAATCGATAAAGAAAGTGGTAGATTTATAGTAAAGGGTCCGTTTGATGTAAATTCTATGCCCGTTGAAATTCCTGAAGATAATCCTAACCGCAAACAGTTTATTGATCTTTTTCTTCATAAAGCGGACATTGAGCAAGGAATCGATTTTTTAAGGAGTATTTCTATAGATAAAGATAACACAATAAATGAAGGCCTTTTTATTGCAGGCCTAAATAATTGTATGAAATGTTTTAAATATAGTAATGCCAGAAGCAAGTTAGATAAAAAAATTGTGTTTTCAGATAACGAGCAAATGATGGAGCAGTTTGTTGAATTTGAAAAAATGAGGGATAAGCATTTTGACCATGACGAGAGCGGTATGCTGCAAGCAACTGCATTTTTGGTAGTATGTAGTAATGGCGAACGTATCTTTGGTGGTCCTCCGTCTGTGGTTTGGAATAGAGCCATGCTTGATTATTATGTAGCTGGACAAGGGTTGCAGGAGGTTATGCAATTTACATGGCGATTTGTTTGCAAAGAAATAGACGATATAGGAAATTTGATTGAAACAACCTACAAAGATTTTTCAAGAGAAAGCCTAATAAGACTTCAAGCACCTCAGATTAAATTGGCATCAAGTAATTTGGAACGTAAATAGAATAGGGTAGATCATGCCCTTCGGAAAAAATGCTTGATTAGTTTTGAAAATAATGAAATGAAAATACCACTTGCCGTTTGTCTGCAAATCATTGATATTACTTGGTTTCTCAAAACTCTATAACTTCACTTCGATCTAAAAAGATATGTCTTCCTTCCGGGGAAGTCATGTTTTTATCTGCAAGAGCGTGGTTTGGAATTACTCCTCATCCGGTGCCCTTTTCGCTTTTTGCGGTAATGGAATCACTTGGAATTCCTGCTGCGGCGCGGATATGTAGAGCTCCTCACATTCTTGCTGTGCCGCAATCAGAAGATTGATAGCCTGTTCGGAAGCTCTGAACAATTTTAAATACATTTCTTTGTAATCTGGCATTGCACTCACCCAAAGCATAGTAGAACAATATGTTCAAGATGACAATAGAACAATTTGTTCTTCTCTATACTGATATCGGTGATGTTAATGGAAAAATATGAACGTATTCGCGGGCTGCGAGAGGATGCAGACTTAACGCAGGAAAAAGTCGGCAGGGCAATCAATGTCCCTCAGCGTAGTTATGCCTATTATGAAAGTGGTCAGCGGATGGTTCCGCCGCACGTCCTGTGTGCCTTGGCGGATTTCTATGGCGTAAGCGTAGACTATATCCTGGAACGAACCAACAATAAGAAAACCAGCCGATAGCTAAAAACCAAGGCAGCGGTACAGCGCCCAAGCTGCGCCGCTGTTTTGTTCTTCTTCTGGTGCAAACGCTACTAGCTAACGGCCTGTAATCCACTCATATTACTGGATTTCTCCAAGTTTCATACTTTCACTCCGACCCAAAAATCCCGCAATGCCCTTAAAAAAGACGGAGCGGGATTTTTGCTTTTGAACGCCTCAAACGGAGCCGCCAGAAGGTGCGTTGTATACCGCTCCATCTGGCGGCCTGGCGGCAAAGTCTGCGCCGCGTCCCGTTTTTCCGAACGCGGCTGCCTATATGATCGACGAGAGCAGCAGCATGTTGAGATTTCGCGCGTAGATGGAATCAAACTGTGAAATGGGCAGCGGATTGCGCCCGCGCCCGACCTCGATGGTGTAACCCGGGCGCCGCCAGTCCTGGATAAACCAGTCCTTGTAACCGGCGTAGGAGGCGATCCCCTCCGGGTCCGCCAGCAAATAACCGCTTTCGCGCGCAAATTCCTCGCCGATGATGCGCCCCTCGGGCGGGGCCAGATTCATGAAATCCCAAAAGATGACCTCGCCCTGGCTGTGATAGGCCATGACCAGACGGAAATTGCGCCTGCGCGTGAAATCGGCTGCCGCTCGGCTTTCGGGTTCGGATTCGGGCGCCGGGCCCGAATAGCGCGTCGGTCCGGGGCCGGTGATGCCGAGTTCGGCCTCGGCCTGCTTCGACTCTTCCCACGCGGCGTTGTAATTGTGATTCAGGTCTACGCCGCGAATGTTTGCCTGCCACACAGTGGAAAAATCGCTGCTGCCCCCATTCCACCCGATCAGCCGGCTGTAATACGGATTGTCGGGCGATAACCCGTCAAGCACCAGGTCCACCCCGTCGGGGTTGACCATGGGGATGAAATACAGGCTGCTTCGCCGCCAGATATCGGCCGGATCGTAACCCGACCCCAGCGTCTGCCCGCGCGAATAGGCATAAGCGAAATCCTCGATGAATTTCATGAGCACCGGCGTCGTGATCCACTCAAGGGCATGATGGGAGGCGTTGTAGAACACCTCGTTTGTTCCCTCGCCCAGCCGCAGGTAATACAAATTTTTTCCCAGCACGCTCTGCCCGGCCACGCCGGTTTCGATGAAGGGATAGCGCGCCTTCAGACCCAGGATGTCCCGTTCGAGAACCGCGTAGGTGTAATCGATGTTGGTGTCCACCACAGAAAAATTGTAAGGGATGATGAGCTGCCGCCCGACGGAGAGCCGGTCGGGGTCGACGTCGGGATTGGCGGTCAGGATGGACTGCATACTGGTGCCGTAGGCGCGCGCGATGCCCCAAATCGTGTCTCCCGGGCGAACCGTATACAGGTCGTAGCCCAGCAGGAAGCGCTCCATGACGCGCCACGTCGCCGGGCCCACGACACCGTCGGGAGCCAAACCAAACCGGCGCTGAAAGCGCTGTACCGCGTTTAGGGTCTGCGCGCCGAATATCCCGTCGATGGGGCCGGGATTGTAGCCGATCTTTCGCAGCAGCGCCTGCATTTCCATGACGTCGGTGCCCGACATGCCGTAACGCAGCGTTCTCAAACGCATCACCTCATTCAAAATTCATCTCATCGCCATTATATGTGCGGCCGCGCGCGCGGTTTACAACCCTTTTCCGCGGATGGCCGCAAAAGGACTTATTAATGGATTTTGCAAAGGGCGGCGTTTGCAAAATAGCGAAAGCGATGCCGGGCGACAAGATCGGCCGGAATTGATATACTGGGCAGAGCATAAAAAGTTGCGAGACCAGCGAAAGGTGAAAAAGTGGGAAAAACGGTGTTTGAAATAAGCGAAACAAACAGGCTTGATGAAATTGTGCAGCCGCTTCTGGCGTGGTATGACGAAAATGCCAGGGTCCTGCCCTGGCGTGAAGATACCGACCCCTACCACGTATGGGTGTCCGAGATCATGCTGCAGCAGACGCGGGTTGAGACCGTTATCCCTTATTATACCCGTTTTATTCGGCATTTTCCGAACATCCAAAGCCTGGCGGAGGCGGAAGAGGAACGGCTCTTGAAGCTTTGGGAGGGGCTGGGTTATTACCGCCGCGCGCGGAACCTGCAAAAAGCCGCGCAGACGATCATGGCAAAGTATGGCGGCAGGTTTCCGGAGGCTTACAACGACATCCTTTCCCTGCCGGGCATCGGGCAATATACGGCGGGCGCGATCGCTTCCATCTGCTTTGAACAGCCTGTTGCGGCGGTGGACGGGAACGTGCTGCGCGTGACCGCAAGGCTGACGGGATGCAGCGCGGATGTATCCGCTCCGGAGGTGAAAAAGAAAATCGCCGGGCTGCTGGGCGAAATTTACCCGGCAGGCCGCAGCGGCGATTTCACCCAGAGCCTGATGGAGCTGGGCGCCGTGGTATGCCTTCCGAATGGTCTGCCAAAATGCGTTGTCTGCCCGGTCGCCTTTGCGTGCCGGGCCAATCAGACCAACACGCAGACGGCGCTGCCGGTCAAGGCGAAAAAAGCGCCCCGGAAGAAAGAGAAAAAAACCGTCTTCCTGCTTTGCTGCGAAGGAATGATCGCAATCAGGCAGCGCGAGGCAAACGCCCTGCTCGGCGGACTTTGGGAATTTCCCAACACGGCGGGGCATTTGACCCCGGCCGAGGCGAAAAACACGCTTAAGGCGTGGGGGGTCTCCGCCGCCGCAGTGGCCGAAGGGCTTCGCAGAAAGCATATTTTCACCCATGTTGAATGGGAAATGGCGAGCTATGTCGTTGACTGCGAAAACATGCCCCCTGAATTTTTGTGGGTGACGAAAGAAATGCTGGCGGAGGACAGGCCTTTGCCTTCCGCCTTCCGGCCCTTTTTAAGCATGGTCTGATCGGCGGACGCCGGGCGGGAATATGGCGGGCAAAGTTTTCCCTTTGCCTGCATAACGGCCGGCAAAATGCGCAAAATTCGTTTGAGGTGATTCGATGCCCAAAGACAGCCAGCCCGATCCGAAAAAAGCCCGGACGGAAAAATGCAATGATCAAACCCCGATTACCCGCGAAAATCAAAACCAGAACAAGAACGCGAAGAAAAAATCGATCAAAGGGAACGACGTGTAAGGAGGCACCCCATGGCGAAAGCGGGAATGAGACGCCCAAACCCGAAAGACCCTCACGGGACCGAGAGCAACCACAAAACGCATATTCCGAAGAACGACGCGCCCCCGGTCCCCGAAATTCAAGGCAAGGCCAAAACCACCAAACAGAAGGCCAATCCGATCATCGAACCGTGATTGTGCAGTTTTTCAAAAGCTGTTCTTAAAGCGTCAAAGCGGCCTGCGGGCAGCTTCGCCAATGGGTTTTCAAGGCCGCGGCGCAGCCGATATCATTCTTTGATGAAGTACCGGAATCTGTGATTCCGGCGCGCTTCGCGCAGGGAAATTTCGGCCACAAGTGGCCGAAATAGTACGGCAAAACTGACGCACATGTCGTCAGTTTTGATTCAAGCTCAGGGGCACCGGCCCCTGAACCCCCGGGAGAGGGTTTTTTGACAGTCTGGGCAGCTCCTCAGGAGCTGCTTTTTTCTGTTTCTTCCCCCTCGCCATATCCGGAACCTTTTTGATGACGGCGGCAAAGCCAACCGTCTGCTTGCCGGCGCCGCCCGGCATTTTGCCCGTGACTTCGGCGACCCGAAAGCGCGTGATTTCATCGATCAGATCATAGGGCACCGGCTGGGACAGCGGGAACCGGATCGCGCCTTTTGAAGTTTGATAGCCTGTCAGCTTGCCGGCAAAGGCGCGGACTCCGCTCTCGCCGGGATAAAGTCCGATGTGATTTTTTGCCGCCGCAAAATGAATGAGATTCTCGTTCTGCCAAAATGTCGGCATCTGCCAGCTCATCCTTTCCTTCGCTTGCGGGGCGGCCTGACGGATGGTGTTTCGAATGGCATACAGAATTTCGCGCAGGTGCTCCGGAAACTGTGCGATGTACTCGTCAATGGAGGCGTACGCCGGTTTTTCCTCGGGGGGTTTGCTCATCTGGACCGACCGGGAAGGACATAAGCCTCGGAGATTCGTTCGACCAGCTCCGCGAACAGGGAGCTGTCGCAAACTTCAAAATAGTGAACCACGCGGTTCTGCGACAATTGCAGCACTTTAGACGCCTCCCACTCTTCGTGGAGCGCATCGGAGGCAAAAGCCACGATCATGCACTCCTCTTTGGCGCTGATTTCGGCAAATGTCGAGCTGTGTTTCCAAAGCACGGAATTTAAGACGGCATATTCGTTGAATGGACCGATTTTTCTAAGTGCCAGGCTGCGAAGCCGTTTATAAAGCGGCAGCCATCTGGCCCTGTCCCCCGCGAATACCGAGTTCGTCATCTCATCCTCCTTTTTTATAGCATACTGGCAGTCCGTCCGGCTTGACGCATTCGACTTCGGATTTAGTTTAACTGTGGGTTCGCAGCCGGAACACAACCCAGGCCGGGCCGCGTTTTGATACGGTTTGATGCCCGTTTTCGGCCGAAGGCCACCGGGCTCGGCAGCCTGGCCAAAATCAAACGGCAAGCCAGCGGAATACGGATCAGGCCCAATCCGTTATCACGCAAATTTTGCTTCCTTTTGAAAGACCCGAACCGTATCGCGGAGTTCCTTCGCCTCATAAAGCGCGTAATCGGAATGCACGAAGAGCCGCACTGTGTCAATTTGATCGGAATAAGCCGCAAGGCCAAAGCTGGCCGTCAATTTTAACATCGGGTAATCCTCAAAACGCAGCTCGCTGAGCTTTGTTTTGATCTTCTGGCAGACGGATACCGCCTCGTCCATGCTCACATTGCAAAAAAGCAGGCAGAATTCGTCGCCCCCATAACGAAAAGGGGTGTATTTGCAGCAGTTTTCCGTCAGGATTTTTGCATATTCCATCAGGCAGCGGTCGCCAAGATGATGCCCCCATTGGTCGTTTATGCCCTTAAAATTATCCATGTCGGATATCGCGAGGATATAGCTGTCGCCCCCGGCGCTGAATTCCACGTTCTTAAGCGCGGCATGCATCGCCTTTCGGTTGAGTACGCCGGTCATTTCATCCACCTGAAGGATTTGCTGCAGGTGCCGGCGTTCGGATTCCATTTGGATGCTCGCCTCATTTTTCTTTTGCTCGAACCGGATCACGACCATGCAGCCTATTGAGAAAGCGATCAGGATAAAGATCGAGATCAGGAAATCCCCCATCCTGGCCGTGCTTTCAAAGATGCTTGTCTTATCCATATCCCATACGATGAACAGCTCCGAAACGATGATCGAGGCTATGCTGGACAGGGCCGTGATGCTGGTTACCCGATAACTTGCGTAGATCGTCGTCATCATAATCCCGATAGCATACATATAATAAGTCGCACTGAAGGCGCTGTGCACTGTAAACAGAACAAAGCAAATGATGATGAAAACAAGGGAAACCGTATAGGTCTTTTGTTTTTGCGTGAGGCGTTTTGATTTGATCGCAGCCGTGTCTAAAACGATAAAGACAAAGTTTGCGACACAGGGCAGCAGCATGAACTTCAAGACATATCTTTCGACGGTCGTCGTCAGAAGTTCGGAGTTGATGAAAAACAGCCCCAGTGCAAACTCAATAATACAGGCGAATGCGACCAACCCGACCGTGGTCTTGTAATGCAGCATCAGCCAGTCGCTGTCGATTCTCTCGTATTCCCGGTGGATTTCATCGATATGAGGATCGTCAAAGCCCTCCCTGTCCGCATTGATCCCAGAACGTTCACTCTCCAAATTCGTTCCTCCAGGTAATCCCTTCAAAAGCGGTGTGGTGAAAGACAAGCATATTAGACAATACAACCATAACTGATCATACGCCTTTTCGCAAACCGCTTTCAATGGTTTTTTCTTTGCGATCCTCTCTTTATTGACGAATTTTTAATGCGATAATCCCCGTGTAGCGCAAATCCGCCGCGATTTCTCATTTGCGCAGCCAATATTTCATTTCCGGCAGTCAATGATCGCGGCAAAGCCAATCGCACCGGTGAATCTGCGCAGGCGGATGGGGCCTCCGCTCATTCAAGACAGCCCGGGAGCATACGAGGGGGGCCGGCAGGCTCCCCTCGTATCATGATGCATGCCGAAAATCCCCCTGGCCGGCGCCGTTATCAATATTTGCCAAAGCCGCTGTCGCTCAAGGACGCTTTCTTCGAACCCGCGGCTGCCGACGCCCTGTTTTTGCGTTCATTTTCGGTTTCGGTCGCGGCGTTGGGCGTGCGCGAAAAGCTGGGGGCAGCTGCTTTCAATTCAATGGAATGCGAAGGCGCGGTTCCATTTTTTAACCTGAATCTGCCGACCTGCTCCTGCAGCAGCGCGGCCTGACTCGCCAGTTCCTCGCTGGCGGCCGCGCCTTCCTGGGAAGTCGCCGAGTTGGTCTGAACCACCTGGGATACCTGCATGATTCCCTGATTGATCTGCGCGAGCCCTGTCGCCTGTTCGCCGGAGGCCATGGCAATGCCGTTCACCAGATTGGCTACTTCCTCCACGTTTTCCACGATCTTGTGCAGCGCGCCGGCCGTTCCGTTTGCAATTTTTGTTCCATCCTCAACTTTCTTGATGGAACCTTCGATCATTTCCGTGGTTTCTTTTGCCGCGTTTGCAGAGCGCGCCGCAAGGTTTCTGACCTCTTCGGCAACGACGGCGAATCCCTTGCCGTGCTGGCCGGCCCTTGCGGCTTCAACGGCGGCGTTGAGCGCCAGGATATTGGTCTGGAAGGCGATTTCGTCAATGACCTTGATGATCTTGGAGATATTTGTGGACGACACGTTGATCTCCTTCATGGCCGTGAGCATTTCTCTCATCTGCTCGTTGCCCTGGATGGCGTTATTCTTGGCGGTTTCGGCCAGCCCGCTGGCGTGATTTGCGTATTCCGCATTGTGTTTCGTTTGAGTGGATACTTCTTCAATCGAAGCCGTGAGCTGTTCGATCGCGCTGGCTTGTTCCGTCGCCCCCTGGGAAAGAGCGATGCTGGAATCGGAAATCTGCTTTGCGCCCGCCGCTACCTGCTCGGCGGCAGAGTTGATATTGCCCAGGATCTCATTGTTCGTCTGGATCATTTCGCTGAGTTTTTTGCCCAAGAGATCATATTCCGATCGAACGGTGACTTGGGCGGTCAGATCGCCTGAAGCGATTTTTTCCGCCGCGCTTGCCTGTTCGCGGATATTGGTGATCATCCTGCCGAACGAGCGCATCAGCGTGCCGATTTCGTCGTTTGTTTTGACGTCCACGCTCACGTTCACATCCCCGGCGGCAATCTGGTCGGCCACTTTAACCAGACCCTTGATCGGCGTTACCGACCGTGTCACCAGCAATATGAGGGCAATTGAAATCACAATGGCGGAAATCACTCCGGCCAGGATGCCAAAGATCATGCTGTTGGTTACCGGAGCGGAAATTTCACTGACCGGCGCCGTCGATCCAACCCACCATTTGCTGTTACCCACAGTAACGGGGTTGATCACAAAATGCTTATAGTCTTTCGTCAACTTGGAATAGGAATTAAACGAGACGCCGGTTCCGGCGGTGATCGCGTTTTTCAGGCTGCTCACGGCGGAAGCATCCAAAAAGTCATAAATCGGTTTTTCCGTTGTTCCACTATTGGGATTGAAGAAAATATTGCCGCTGGAATCAATCAGAAACAGATAACCGGTATCGAATATCTTGGTGTTCTTGACATCGGAGATCAATGTGTCGATCAGAATATCCTGGCCGACGATGCCAGCGAATTTCCCGTCTATGAAGATCGGCACGACCATGGATGTCATAAACTTTTTTTCCCCGTCCGTTTCATACTCGAAGGGATCAAGCACGCATTCTTTCCCCGTTTTTTTGGGCAGCAGATAGTAATTCCCCACGCCCTCGGTTTCGTAATTCGCAAGAGGTTCAACATAAATTCCCGAACTGCCGCGAGCCACGTATGGTATGAACCTTCCGGTATCGTCATAGCCCGGCTGGCCGACGTAGGCGATATCGTTTCCGTCGAAGGCATTGGGTTCCCAGAGGGTGTACGCCCCCAGCACGGTTTCATTATCCTCGACGCTTTTTTTCAGGATTTCAACGACTTTTTCCCTGTCGCCGCCCCCGTCCCGGGCAAATTCCTCGATCAACAGTTTCAGCGTTTTAACACTTTCCATGGAAGCATTGATCTTGCCCTGAATATTGCTGGAATAATGCAGGCCTTTTTCTTCCATTAAGCTGTTGGACAGGTCGTTCATACTATTTGATGAGATGCTCAGGGTTAGTACAAGTATGACAGCGATGCTTGCAATGAAAATAGCAACTACCGGCAGCAATAGCTTTGCCTTTAAACTACTGTTGATCCTTTTTAGCATGTCTTTTGATTACCCCTCTCGTTATCTGCTTATATTTACCAGTAAATATAAGCCGGCTGAAGCGGTTCGAAACCCGGCCCCTTCCATCATTCAGCAGCATTTAAAACACAGAAACAGAGTCACAGCCCTCCACTTGACCATACTTTTTTTGTAGTTTTTCAAACCCCCCGTTCATTTCCGGAAGCTCGAAGCGCGCAAAGCTCCCGATACCCGACCGGCGGACAGCCGATCGATGGAATCGAGGCTTTTTGCAGACTCATTCTTTGCCTGTTGAACTTCAGATCAAGCCCCGGTTTATCACCCGTTATATTAATAATATCGTCATACTGGAGCATTTCTTTATCTATATGACAGGGAAATTTGTGACAGAGACTCCTTCGAATGAAAGTCCAACCGGCGTTTTTTGATAGATAAGAAATCCCCGCGCCTGTCATTTAGCGCAGGGATGATGCGATTATTTGTAATCTTGAAGTTAAGCGGCTGTCTAGGTCGATGCGGCGGCAATCTCGGCGATTTCCGGTGCTTCTGAGGCCTTCAGTTTGGGTATCATCGGCAGTTGATGGATTGCTTCCCTCTATAGCCGCTTGGCCAGCATATTCCAATCCTCCACAAACTGACGCATCAAATTGGGCCGCCTCCTTATCGCCAACGGATGATAGGATACAACGCAGGGATACTCCAAAACAACATGCCACAACCCTCTGAGATCTTTAACATGGGCGTCCTTATCGTTAAACATCGCCTGAGCAACCACATCTCCCAAACAGACGATGAATTTTGGCTGCATCATCTTTATTTGGCGAATAAGAAACGGTTTGCTAAACGCTCTGGCCTCTTCTTTGTTATACTTGCGAAGGGGCTTGCATTTCAACAGATAAGTTAAATAGATATCATCCGCCGCCAAATTGGCTTGATGCAAGGCTGCCTGCAACGTCCGCCTGGTTCCGCAGACATATTCGTTTCCTTCTTTGTCTTCGCGGGCGCCGGGGTTATCCAAAATAACAAGAACAGATGCCTTGGGGTTTCCTTCCCCCCAAATGACGCGGGACTTTTGCGTGCATATTTCGCACTGCTTGTAACTGGCGGCCTCTTCCGGTAATTTGTCTTCCGGCCAAATCGCCGGTTCGAAGCAGGAGTCCACCGTTTACCCTCCAAAGTCTGCTGAAATCATCTGAATCAAAAAATTTGAACAACCGCTTCATTATATTGCCCGCGATTTTTTGGTATATTCCAACTATTCCATCAACGCCATATTTTTTGTTGCGATCCGCTTCATCGGCCTAATTGACAAAATGCAGACAATCAGTGTCAATATATCGGCCACAGGCTGCGAAAAGTAAATGCCGTTTATGCCCAAAAAACGCGGCAGCAACAGAATAAAGGGGACATAAAACAGTCCTTGCCGGATGACCGACAAAAACAATCCGTACCGCGACGAGCCGATCGTCTGAAATGTGATTGTCATCATATAACAAAGGCCGAACGCAGGATACAGCGCCACCTGCGATATGAGCAGTTTTATGCCGTAATCAACGACCGCCGGATTGCGGTTGAACAGCAAGATAAGTGGGCGCGACAGCGTGATATAAACCGCCGCTACCAGCACGGACAGCACAAGCGTGGAGCGTATCGCATACCGTGCCGATTCGTGAAAGCGTTCTTCGTTCTTTGCCCCGAAGGAATAAGCCGCAACCGGCTGATAGCCCTGCATGAACCCCATGATCACGTAACATCCGATTAGAATCAGCCGCTGAACAACGCCATATGCCGCGATAATAAGATCGCTCTCGGGCAGCGTCGCCGCCATCACGTTTGTGAGCGAAGTGGCGACAGCAAGACATATTTGTATTACAGCTGAAGGAATCCCAATGAGGGTAACGGTCTTGAGCAGCTTGGAGCTGAGTTTGAAGTATGCCAGTTTTATCTTGATAATAGACCGGCCGCCCCAATAGAACCATACAAGTATTGCGAAGGTCACAAACTGGGAGACTGTGGTTGCCAGTGACGCGCCTTCAACGCCCATATTAAAGCCCCACTCGAACATGAATATCGGGTCGAGTATAACGTTGAGCGCCGCTCCGACGATTACGGCGATCGAAGTTATCTTCACCGAGGATTCGGCTCTTGCGGCACAGTTCAGACTTTGGGCGGGCAGGTTAAATATCGCTGCAATGAACATCCAAAAAGCATATTCCTTGGCTTGCGGCATCACGTCGCCGGACGCACCGAACGTGCGCAGCAGCGGTTCCATAAAAAGGATCCCGCCAACGCACAGTGCGATTCCAATGAACGTTGATAGCACAACAATGGTGGAAATGGTGGTGCTTGCGCCTTCCTTATCGTTTGCGCCCAGTTGGCGGCCGGCTAAGACCGCCGCGCCCGCCGCGAAGATATTTTCGATCGAGACAAAAATCAGCAGCAGCGGAAGAGTGACTCCCACCGCCGCGAGCGCGATATCCGAATCCAGCATTCCGATATACGCGGTATCGACGATGTTGTATACCGCTTTTGCCAGGAGCGCGATCGTGGCGGGTATTGCCAGCTTGACGATGGCCTTTGACGGTTTAACGGCCGATAAAAGAGATTCTTTTGTCATACTTTTCTCGTTGTTCATTTTTCGCATCCTATTACACCATACAGCAGCATTTTTAACTGACGGTGACACCTTTCCTCGTGATCATGCAGAATACTTTCAGCGGAGCGGCCCTGCTGTATGGATAGATACCGGGCGTTGAAGAAATCCTGGTAGGCCCGGAAATCCTCCACGACTTCCGGCACAGTAACACCCTGGCGCAGAGACACGCGGTCGAGAAGTTCTGTCAAAACGGAACTATTGAGCGTATCGAATTCATTTTTCATCTCGCCGATGGCTTTGAGCAGATGCATCGGCGGATTGATAACAGCATTGCAAAAAAGGTTTAGGTATAGCGGATTATCGCTGAAGAAGCGGAGCCGCGCGTCAAAATACCCCCGCAGATGTTCTTCGGCGCCTCCGTTGAGTGTTTGAATTGCATCGGACAAATAGGAAGTCAATGCGTCAAAACACTCCTTGACGCATAGTAAATACAGCTCGTCTTTGTCCTTAAAATAATGGTAAATAATGCCCTTTGAAATACCATTGTCATTGCAGATGTTGTTAAGCGACGCCTCCGCATAGCTTTTTGCAGAAAATTCTTTTAATGCGCCCTCAAGAATCCTCTGCCTGCTTTGCAGGTTCTTTTCCTTGCGTTTCATGATATCGCCCCGTAATTTGAATTACAGACCAGATGGTCTGCAACCGTTAGTATACCGCAAACAGACCAGTCGGTCAATATTATTTTTTTAAATTTTTATCGTTCAAACAGCCCTTGGTTTTCATAGAAGCTTTTATCATTGTGAAACAACCCTCTGCATAGCTTCAATATAAAAAGGTATATGCCTTGTGCTTATAAAAATAAAAAACCAACATACCTCATATGCATTAAGGGTGTTGGTTTAAAAAAGCCAAGCTTCAGAATCCCGCGCTATCCATTTACTCGGTATTACTTGCGCTTTCTTAAAAATATAAAATTAAGGATTATACAAACGATAAACGCTAAAACAAAGAGATACCCGATCGGTATGAGCGCAAACGGTTCAACCAGGATCCCATCTGATAAAATCTCTGTACCGATAATACGGCAGGAAACAAAGCAACCCACTGCTGCTAAAGCTGAAAGAAGCATCAAGCCTCTTATGAGCAGAACTTTCTTATCCTTTTTCCATGCTGCCGGAACACGTTTCATTGCAAGACATCTCCCTCTGTTATCAATCTTTTTTCTAAGCCCATACCCGCTTTCCCCGAAATAATAATCTTCTGGGTTGAGCGGATTTCGGCGGCAAGATAAACAACCTTTTTCCCGTACCCGGTTGCTTGGCAGCTTCCTTCATTCAGTAAAGACCCTATTCCCTGAGGAATTATTGATTTAATAAAGGCCAATTCATCCCGTTAGCCCCGGTTTTTTTCACAATGGGCTCCCGACGTATTACATTGGCAACGCTTTTTTATTTTATCGTTATCGCAAGTGAGGATCAATAGAGAAAATGATGCCATGAAATAAGGACGCTATCCATTATGGAAAGTCAAGGAATTAATATTAGTTTGTTGCTATTGCAACGTACTATTCTTCGTCTTGCATGATATAATACTAAACACTGAACGTCCGTATTATAAAAAAATATTCAGGGGGTAGCTATTATGGTTGAACAGATATTCAAATTGTCAAGAGGCAATGAAAAAGCTGTGGAAAAAGTTGTATTCGATGAAAACCTTCATTACTTGCACATGGTGTTCAATAAAGGCGAAGGGCTGCCGGAGCATTTTTCCAATTCAAACGTATATATGACTGTGGTTCGCGGCAAACTCTCCATCGGGCTGAACGATCAGGATATACATGAATATGAGGACGGTACTCTGCTCAAGATTCCGTTCAAGACCAAAATGAACGTAAAAAACTTGCACGATGCAACCTTGGAGTTAATCGTTGTTAAAGCGCCCGCTCCTAAAAACTGAGGCAATCAGAATTAAAAGCAGGATAAAATAACATGCCGGGCACTCCGCGAAATGACAGCGTGGGGTGCCTTGCTTTGTCGCGGTATGGCTGCGACCTATATCATTGCGAGCGTTCCGGCAACGATGAGCACCAGTCCAATCAGTGCTTTAGCAGACAACTTCTCCTTAAAAACAAAATAGGAGAATGCTATCGTGATCAGGATGCTCAATTTATCTATGGGGACGACCGCAGAAGCTTGGCCGGCCTGCAAAGCGCTATAGTAGCAAATCCACGAAGCCCCTGTTGCCAATCCCGACAAGCAGATATACACAAGGTCCTTTTGGGGCACTTTTTTGATTCTGTCTTGCTTCTTCGTTATGAACACAACAATCCATGCCATTATTAAAACAACGGCGGTCCGAATGGCCGTTCCCAGATTTGATTCTACTCCTTCGATCCCGATTTTTCCGAGAATCGCCGTTAAGGAAGCAAACACCGCGGAAAAAATGGCGTAAATGAGCCATGAATTTCTTTTGGATTCCCCGGTTTTTTTCATATCCTTTTTCTGTATCATCAGATAGGTGCCGACTGTTATAAGAAGTACCGCAAGACCCTTGATCCATGTAATGCTTTCTCCAAGTATCATAAAAGCAAGAAGGATTGTCAGGGTTGTGCTTGATTTGTCGATTGGCACAACTTTATTGATATCGCCAATTTGCAACGCCCGAAAGTAACAGAGCCATGACGCTCCCGTCGAACAGCCTGAGAGCACCAGAAACGCCCATGTTTTCATACTAATCGATGAAATCGTGTCTTGTGATCCAACGATAAGAACCATGATGCACGAAAAGAGAAGAACCACAATTGTTCGAATGGCTGTTGCAACGGTCGAATCCGTTTGCTTAATTCCGCATTTGGCCAGGATCGCCGTAATGCCGGCAAAAAATGCAGAGAAAAACGCCAATACGATCCACATATTTCTTCGCCTCATAATGTATACTTATCACTGCGGTTTTGTCTGTATCCAGCCCCACGCTCGCTTTTTCACCCGCGGCATCAATACCAGGCATTCAACGTTTCCTCAGGCCGCAAAATAGATGTTATTTGAAGAAATTCTATCCCGCCGCCTGGGAAACGTGTTCGCCGCCCTACTATATCGTGAGGTTATAGAGACGTAAAAAGCCCGGGCAAGTTGATAGGATAAATGTCAACTCCCCTCCCCTATCACGAGTTCAACGGTATTTTGGGGACTTATTTGGAGGGCCCAAATTGCCGTAATTCCAGAAAGCAAATTCGAAAAGCCATCCGCGTCTTTTACATAGCATACCGCTGCTGCTCGATAAGCGCCATACCTTTTTTCTTATATGCTTCAATCATATATAACTTGTAACCTTCATAATCTCGCGGGAATATGATAAAAGCGTAAGGCGAAACTTACAAATTATATTATAACGAGGGAAAACATGAAAGTTGTAATATTGTGCGGAGGAAAAGGAATACGCATGCGCGAGCTTACCGAAAGCATGCCTAAGCCGCTTGCTGAAGTCTGCAATAAACCGATGCTTTGGCATATTATGATGGGATATCAGCACTATGGATTCAATGAATTCATTCTTCTTCTCGGCTATAAAGGGGAGAAAATTAAAGAATACTTCCTTGACTATAAATGGAAAAACAATGATTTCACATTGGAAACGGACAGCAATACCATGATGTTCGCCAGTCCCCAAAAAACCAACCTTACCATCACCTTCTTGGATACGGGTACCGAAACACAAACCGGCGGAAGGCTGAAGCAGGTGCAGCCCCTTACCGGCAACGACCCTTTCATGCTCACCTATGGTGACGGACTCTCGAACGTAAACATCGCCGAGCTCTTTAAGTATCATACCGAAAAGGGGAAAATTGCTACGGTTACGGGTATAAATAAGAAAAGCCAGTACGGCACGCTTGATGTTAGAAACGGGATAGCGACGTCTTTTGAGGAAAAGCAGCGTCATCAGGGCGTTATAAACGGCGGTTTTTTTGTTTTTGAACCGGAAATTTACAACTACCTGCCCGATGATAAAAATTGTGTTTTTGAGGATCGTCCCCTGAAAAAGCTTGTCGAAGACGGTCAGCTCGCGGTATATATGCATAACGGATTCTGGACTGCGGCCGACACATACGGGGATATCATAAATTTAAACAACCTGTGTGAGAAACGAGGAGAATTATGGGAATCAAAGTAGAAGCCGGCACGATGTTTTGGAAGGACAGAAGTGTTTTTTTAACCGGGGGAACCGGTTTTTTGGGCAGTTACCTCGCAAAGGCCTTGGTGCAAAAAGGGGCGAACCTGGTTGCTCTTATCCGTGACAATGTGCCCAAATCCAATTTATACAGCACGGAAGAATACAAGGCTGTCACCTTTGTGACGGGAGACTTGACCGATTTGGGGCTGATGGAAAGGATTCTCGCCGAATATGAAATTGACACGGTATTTCATGTAGCGGCTCAGGCTATCGTTGGCGTGGCAAACCGGAATCCGGTTTCAACCTTTGAATCGAATATCCGAGGCACATGGTCGGTGCTGGAGGCATGCCGGCGCAATCCGCTTGTCAGGCGCATTGTTTTGGCTTCCAGCGACAAGGCTTACGGGGACCAGTTGCAGCTGCCGTATGACGAAACCATGCCACTGCAAGGAAAACACCCCTATGACGTTTCAAAAAGCTGCACCGACCTGATTGCTCAAGCTTATCATAACACCTATGGATTACCGGTTTGCATTACAAGATGCGGAAATCTGTACGGCGGAGGGGATCTGAACTTTAGCAGGATTATTCCTCAGACGATCCGGAGCATATTGAATGCGCAGCAGCCGGTCATCCGAAGCGACGGAACATTTGTAAGGGATTATTTCTATGTCGAAGACGCTGTTGATGCCTATATTCTTTTGGCGGAAAAAATTGAAGAGCTGAACCTCGGGGGCGAGGCATTCAATTTTGGCAACGAAAATCAATTTACCGTCTTGGAAGTCGTTCAAAAAATACTTGATAGTATGGGCAGCGATTTCATGCCGGTCATCCTGAATCAGGGAAGCAACGAAATAAAAAGCCAGTACCTCTCCGCCGAAAAAGCGCGTCGTATCTTAAACTGGGCTCCCAACCACAGTTTGGATGAAGGGGTAAAGAAAACCATCCGTTGGTACAAAAACCACCTGTAATCGGTTGATTCGCGGGGCAGGGGGAATCGCGCCATGGAACATGTATATTGTACGGTGTTGTCACGGCAGCGTTTGTATCAGGCGATTGCGTTGATCAGCTCGATGCATGAGAATATCGGGAATTTCCTCCTCTACACGCTTTGCGTGGACGACAACGTGTTTGAATTGCTGCGAAAGATGAAGCTGAAAGGTGTGGAGACGGTTCGCGCCGATGCATTGATCCTTCCCCGTCTGTCGGAATTCAAAGACAAGTATCGGCTTAACGAGTTCTGCTGGATGCTTAAGCCGGTTTTTTTGGATCACCTGTTTACCGTGAATCCTGCGCTTGAGCGTATTACCTATATTGATGCGGATTTGTTTTTTTGGAGCGATCCGTCGGTAATCTTCACCGCGCAGCCGCAAAGCCCGGTGCTGCTGTCGGGATGCGAGGTGAAAATGCCTTTTTATCCCCGTTCCCTGGTTGCCCGGCTGCAGGAAATGATGGGCCGTTACAACTCGGGTTTCATCAGCTTTCAAAATGCGCCGGAGGGCCGTCTGTGCCTGAACTGGTGGAAGGACAGATGTCTGGAATCCTGCGTTGATAAGCCATGGGATGGGGAATGCGGCGATCAGAAATATCTGGACGAGTTCCCCGCATTATTTCCGGGCGTCAGCGAGATCGCCACGCCCGGCGTTAACATCGGCCACTGGAATAATGCGCACTGTGATTTCTATCTGCATAAAAGGCGGATTTATATCGGCGGCAGCAGGCTTATCTGCTACCATTTTAGCGGGTTCAGGATTGTTGACAAGAATACCATCGTGCAGGTATACGAATCAAACAGAACGGATCTGCCGTTTTTCTATAGAATTTATAATCATATGCTTAAGGAATCCATAGATGTCGTGACTGAAACAGATCCCGGCTTTGATGGCTTTGCTATCGAGGACGAAGTGTAAAAGGGTTGCGAATCCGCGGGTTCGCCTTTTAGCGGCCCATCGAAAATGGAGGAATCAAAAAAATGAAAGCCAGTATCGTAATACCATCTTATAACGCCGAAGAGCGGCTTACTCTTAATTTGCTGGCACTGAATCGCCAGGATTACTGCGGGGATGGCGTAGAGGTAATCGTCGTGGATAACGGTTCTGACGACAAAACCATGGACCTGCTTCAAAATTTCAAGTTGAAGTACCCCCTTACCGCGATACGGATCGAACAAAACAGGGGAATTGCAAACGCCCGCAATCAGGGCATCGCAAAGGCGCGGGGAGACATCCTGATTTTCCACGACAGCGATATGATCGCGCCAAAAAATTTTATTAGCAAGCATCTTGCCGCCCATGTTGACGAAAACACAGTGGTATGCGGACTTTTCTGGAAGCGCATATACACTTATTACTATCGCGATTTTGACAATGAGCGGCTCGAACACTTAAAGACGTTTCTTCCGGAAGGAGAGAATTTGAAGTTTGAGGATAAGGCGCTGATCAACCCGCATTTCAAAAAAATGAGCTACCAGGAATTGGAGCGGTTCAGTTTCGAACTAGAAAACGACTTTGTTCTTGGAGCGAAAGAAATCCTTCGAAAGTACGATGGTTCTTTGGAATCCTATGTCATGCCGTGGCGATTTTTTATTACGAACAACCTTTCAGTCCCGCGCCAAAAGGTTCTGGATGTTGGCATGCTTGACGATAATATTGTCAGATATGGTTTTGAGGATTATGATCTCGGATACAGGCTATACAAAGCAGGATGCAGGTTTATGTTTGCTAAGGACATCGCAAGTCTGCATCAAGAGCATACCCAAAACCGCAATTACCTGGACGCGCTGGAAAACATTGATTATATCTGCTGCAAATACGATCACATCGATTATATAGATATCCATCTAACGTGCTTGGCCGGATGCCTGCAGCTGGACGGCAATATGCTGGACTTGATCGTTGAAGAAATCAAATGCTTCACGGATCACGGCCGCTACGAATTGTTATTGGAGCTGTATTTGTCGCTTATCCATGTGATTCGCCGGAAGTGCCTCAAGCGTCAGGAAAGTGACAGCGTGACCCAATTTCTCCGCATTGCCGAGGATATGCCAAGGATTGTGCCGGAAGCGGTGGCGCTGCGGCAAACCCATGAAGCCGATACTTTCATCAATCACCTGTGTCTTCTGCTTCGATTGCTATATAACATTAATTTGGATGAGATATTGGGGGTTCTGTAAGATGGATAGATTTCACTTTTCAACGGTTGTTTCGAAAGGACATTTATATAAATTTCTGGCAATGTATGCTTCGCTTGACAACCACTGTGAAAGTTATACGCTCTACGTGCTCTGCGCAAACGACGAGGTCTATCACATTTTAAAGCAAATCAATTTTGCGCATGTTGAACCGGTTGCTCTCGGTACGATTGAGGATGAAAACCTGCTGCGGGCAAAGGCAGACAGGATATTTCATGCCTATTGCTGGACACTCAAGCCGGTTTTTTTGGATTATGTGATGACGCACTATCCCGATGCCCGTTATTTTGCGCACCTGGACGCTGATCTTTGCTTTTTCAACAACCCGGACTACATTTTTGCGGAAAACAGGGATGCCTCGCTATATCTCACGCACCACCGCAATTCGGCAATGTTCTACGCCTATTATGATGTCACCGGAATCTACAACACAGGTTTTGTAGGCTGCGGTAACGATGAAACAGCAAGAAAGGCAGTCAAACGCTGGCGCGAGCAGTGCATACAGAACTGCCCGATTAAAGAGGACGTCGAAAAAAAACTATTCGGCGATCAAAGGTATGTGGAAAGCTGGCCGTTTGAGTATGAAAATGTACATGTGGTCCATACCCCCGGCGCCAACGCGGCGCTTTGGAATATTACGGACTATGATGTGGCTCTTAAGGGCGGAACAGTGTTTGTCAACGATCAGCCTCTGCTTTTTTATCATTTTTCAGGGCTTACGATCATCAGCGGCAATGAATTTAATATCTGCTGGTATTATCATATCGGCGATCAAAATGTGATTGAATATATTTACAGACCGTACCTTATACTGCTGTCAAAAGCCATCGCAGAGCTCGGAAAGTTCTTCCCGGGGTTTAGGGAGGGCTTTGTGCGACGCGAGGATTCTCCAGATACCCATTACTTTCACTTGGAGGTAAATTGATGTGAAGATAAAAATATTTCGTTGTTGTAACCCGAGCTTACTGGAAGGAAAAATCAACAAATTTATTAAGGATAAATGTGTGATCAAGGTATTGCAGTCCACGAACTGTTGCAACCGCACTATCTGCATTACCATAACAATACTGTATGAAGATGATTACTATTGCGATTATGTTAAATCAAAGTTTCGCAGAGTGGAATAGTGTGCGGCTAATCTTTTCCAGAAGAGCCCATGGGCGGTTGCGAGGTTCGGCAAGGGGATGCTATGGAAGCGGAACAGCGTCGTTTCCGCCAAAAACATGCCCGCATTCTTCGATCCCAATGCGCGCCCATGGCGCGTTTTCTTGTGTGCGCGCGCACGCTTTGCGGGCGCCGTGTCTGTCGTTATGGCAAAGCCCCCCGTCGTCCTTGCCGGACGGCACCGCCACAAATTCCCCTCCCGCCCCTCTTCCCCGCCCGCGACATCAATACAACACGCTCGATGTGAGGTTTTTAGGCTATTTGATATTTTTGAAAAACGCAGCAAAAATGCTGCGTTTTAGTAGATTTAAAGTTCATCCTGTCTTCCCGACACATCATTTTTTGATTAGGCTGTTTCCCGGGTACCGTCAATTCATTAGCCGCAAATAGGATTTGCGAATGCCGGCAGCCAACGGCAATAGAATCCGACTCGATAGAATCGGCAATCTCAAGGTGTTTCAATATGCCGGAGCTGAACAGGGGAATTTGCCGCAGGGCCGATGTCGTTGGGATCTTTCCCCATCCCGATTCCTATCTCAGCCTGGTGACCGCTTATCTCTTGGAATACGCCGAGGAATGGCCTGTTTCCAGAGCCTACCCAAACCCGGAATCCATTCAGGCCCTGCTGCTGGACGCTGCCTAATTTCCTGCCTAAGTCCCTAAATTGCGAACTCCTCTTGGCAGGCTTTTTTAATCTTTCTCTTTATCTATAAATAGTTCGATCAATCTATCCCAAAAGGTTTCGTTGCCGGCCTCGGCCTCAACACGCTTTGTTTCTTCTGGTTTTTCAATCCCGTCGCATTTCAACACAAACTGAACCAGATCGGTATGCTCATTCCTAGACGAGGTGAAAGAAATCGGATCAAAGTCCGAGCCCGTATACTGATCCAATAGATCGTCGATTTCCGTTTTTATCGTGTCCGGCATTTTTGCCGTTTCATCGCTGAGCTGGGTGGTGCCGTCGTGCAGCTCGGCCGCGCCGTCATAAAGTTCACCGACGCCATTCCTAAATGAAGACAATCCGTTATGGAAATCGGCGTAACCGGAGGACAACGCACCCACACCATCCATGTAGCCCTTTAGCCCGTTATGAAACGCTTCATAGTTTCTATCCAACTCCGACAATCCCGCCGAAAGCTGTGTAAGCTGCTTCACCATATCCATGCCGGACAGCGCAGCGCCGATTTTTTCAGACATATTATCAAGCGCAGCTGAAATTGTAGCGATTGAAGCGGATAACGTGTCTAATGTGGAGCTTACGGCGTCAAAAGCGCCTTTCACCTGATCGTAGGTACCCTTGACGGTTTGGCCTGCCGTATACGAAGCGATAAGCTGATTAAGCAAATCATGCTGGCTTGGATCGGTTTGGGCATAAAGCGCCATGATTTGATCCTGGCTGATCGTTGCGTTAGGAATCCCTTGGATGGCTCCATCCAGCGCCAAATAAGCCGGCGTAAAGCCGTTCTTCAACTCAATCAACCCGCTCGATATGTCATCCAGCCCGTCGGCCAATTGAGACAAGCCCTGTGGAAGATGTGTCAGATCACCCAAATTCATTTCCCCGGGGGCTCCGTTGAGAGACGAAGCGATCTGTGCCAGGGCGCCGCCGATCTGTGAGGACGCCTGTATAAGCTGCGCCGAATTGTTGCTTAGCTCTAAAAGGCCGGTCTTTATATCGGAGGAGCCGTTTCTCAATTTGTCTGCGCCGGTCTTTAATTCTGCCGCGCCATCGGCAAGCTTGCCCACGCCGTCATTCAGATCGGAGATCGCATCGGACAAATCGACGAAATCATTTACCATGTTGTCCGTATCCGGCATTTCGATGCTCATGGAGAAGGGCATGGCGGAAATGTCAATTCCGGTCATGGTAAAGTCCTTGATAACTGCGCTTAGAGAAGTATCCGCATCCTTACCCGGCATTACCGTATAGGCGATGACTTTGTTTTTACCCGCGCTGGCAACGGTTGCGCCGGGCGCATTGATGTCGCTGCAGTTCTCGGTATCCAGCGTTATGGAGATTTGCAGCATATAATGGTCATAAAAAACCGGGTTGACGGAGGCGTTTTGCTTGGTAGTGATCTGGATTTCAAGCTGGCCGGATTTTCCGGCAAGCTCTTGGGGCGCTGTTTTAACGCCGTCCAAAGAGTACGCTATATCAAACAGCCACGGTAGCTCCGTTGTAGCCATATTACCCTGATAGTAGAAATTTTCCGCATCGGTTTGAACGGTAACGGCATCGCCGTTGCGCGCCATCGGCGCCGTATCCGTCAGATTTTTGACCGACGTATAATCGCCGAAATCCGTGATGTTTCCCGCCCCGGCAACCGCGAAGTGATTGACGGCGTACATGGCGCGGACGCTGCCGTCCGACGCGAGGATGGCGTAAATAACCTCGTCCTTGCTCTTTATTTCGGTGTTGTCCGAAACGCCGGCGGCAGAGCCGGAAACCGTGCTTCCGTTTGCCGCAAACGAAAGGCTTGCCGAAGTGAGCAATAATATCGCCGCAAAGCCAATTGACAAAACCGGCTTGAGTATTTTAGATTTCATTGTATCTACCTCCCAGTAATTTATGAATGGTGAAAAAACTCTGTCTTGAAAGTGGCCTTTTCAATCGCTTTATCAAATACGACCAGCAAGGTGGGAAGAAAGCATACCACCATCGAAAGGGAGAGCAATGTTCCCCGTCCGAGCAATAGGCCTATATCGGCAATGGCGCTGTTCGACGACGTAGCATACAGCGTAAATCCGGCCGTGGAAAGAGTAAGCGCCGAGACAAGGATGGATTTGAATGATCCGCCAAGAGACGCGCTGATTGCCTCGCGTTTTGGCATCTGTTTCCGGTTTCTCAAATATGTGTTTGTCAGCAAGATGGCATAGTCTACCGTTGCCCCCAGCTGCACCGTGCTGATTACCAAATAGCCCAGAAAGTTAATCGAAATGCCGCTGAAATAAGGGATGGCCAGGTTGATCCAGATACCGGCTTCGATGGTAAGCACCAGCATAAACGGCAATATTGCCGATCTGAACGTTACCAGCAAAACAATAAAGATAGCGGCAACGGCAATCAGATTAACAACTACGTTGTCTTTCTGCACAATATTTTTCATATCATACAAATTGGCGCTTTGACCGAGTGTATAAAAACCGTCTCCATAATGCGCTTTCGTTTTTTCATTAATACTTTCCACGGTTTTGAACGCAATATCGCCTTCCGCAGGCGTATCCGTATAGACGATAATGCGAGCGTAGTTTTCAGTATAAAATTGTTTGGTTATGTCGCCGCCAAGATATTCAGGGGGTATGACCGCGCCTACGTTTGTAACATATGACACGATGCCTGTTATATGGTCAAGCTGTTCGAGCTCTTCGCACAGAGCCTGTTCTTTGGCTACATCGCCTTGGGGAACCAATATTGCCATGACGGTGGATTTGCCAAATTGCTCCTCAACTGCGATCGTGTCTCTGCCATAACGTGTATTGGGGTCTATTGCCTCGTTTCCATAAAGAAAGCCGGTGCGGTCTTGACCTAAAAAGGCGGGTATAATCATAATGGAAATAATGACAACCGCCGGGATAGCAATCTTCGACAGCACCTTGTTGACGTTCCCAAAGCTGGGCAGAAAGGCTTTGTGCTGTGTTTTATCAATCATCCGATAAATGCATAGGATGAGCGCCGGGAGGAAAACCATAACCGAAATAAAACTGAAAACAATGCCCTTCGCCAGATTGATGCCCAAATCGGCCCCTATTCCGAAGTCCATAAATAAAAGGGCCAAAAAACCAAACAGGGTGGTTGCCGCGCTGGTCGCCACGGTTGACATGGATTCTTTCATAGCATGCCGCATTGCGTCTTCCGCATGAGCATATTTTTTTCTGTTATCTTGGAAACTGTGAAGCAGAAAAACAGCATAGTCCAGCGAACAGGCCAATTGCAAAATGGGACTGATCGAATTTGTCATAAAGGATATTTCGCCCAGAAAGATATTGGTTCCCATATTGATAACGATGGAGATACCGATCGTAAGGAGGAACAGCAACGGTTCAAGCCATGACGCCGTTGACAATATCAATATAAGGATAACGACGGGCAGTAAAATCGCCATCGCTTTTAAGACGGTCGACGTAGCCGTTTCCTGGATAAACACCAAGGAGGGAGCTTCGCCTGTGAGCGCGTTATCGCTGCCGATCAGATTCAATATGTCGTTGCAGGCTTCCTTTTCCATCCCTTTGGCGACTGTGACCGAGAACAAAGCGCTGCCGTCTTTATAGAAGCCCTCAATCGTATCCGCATCGCCCATTTCAAGAGGCTGCTTGACGTCCATCATATCATCCAGCCAGATGACCTGCGTGACATCATGAATGGACGCCAGCTTTTGCTTATACTCTAACGCCTCCGTAAGAGAGACGTTATTGACCATAACGCTTGCATTTGGCATGGATTCCGCAAATTCGTTGTTCATGATTTTGAGCGCCACGGTAGACTGTGCGTCCGGCGGCAGGTAGTCAACCATGTTATAATTGACATTTACAAAAAATAAAAGAGACAGACATACCAGTGTGACGGCGACGAATATAATAATAACCGTCTTTTTATTTCGGATAATGATATTTGAAAAGCGATCCATAAAGAACTCCCCCTAATCGTGCATTGCAAACTGTACCGTATGATATTATAATAGACACAATGTTGGGTTACAACCATCAGTGCTGTGTAAAATGGCCTGATGTACGACAAGTGGAATCAAAAGTGATGGATTACGGAAAATGAGGCAACCATGGAAAAAAATAAAACGGACCAGCGAGTCAGACTGACACGGAACCTTTTAAAAAACGCTTTGGTACAATTGATGCAAGAGCAGCATATCTCCAAGATTTCCGTAAGAGCCTTATGCGAAGTTGCCGATATTAATCGCAGCACTTTTTATGTGCATTATGCAGACCAATACGACCTTCTGAATAAGGTTGAACAGGAAGTTCTGAATAATCTCAACAAATATCTGAGCACACAGGTTTTAGACGAAAATCATCCTATATCTGTTCAGGTTTTGACGGGGGTTTTGGATTATGTTAAAGAAAATGTAGAGTTGTTCAAGGCGTTGCTCAGCGAAAATTGTGATTTTACTTTTCAAAAAAACCTCATAGAGCTGGCCCAGGTTCTATCATCACAGCAAAACCAATCATTTGACGCGGGAACACAGGAGTATATTAAGTTATTTGGATTTACCGGCATTATCAGTATGCTGCAAAAATGGTTGCATGACGGTACGAATGAATCGCCGGCGCAGATGGCGGAGTTTGTCATTCAGATCGTTTATTACGGAATAAGCGGCATAAAAAAGGATGCGCTTAACGGTAAATTATAAAACGGCAAGCAGGGCGACTGCGGCCACAGCTGCCGGGACGGGGATGCGGACAGAATCTTGGACAAATGCAGGCCTTGCAAGGGGGTAAGCGTTTTGCTCCCATATCTCTTTACCCAGCTTGAGAGGTCGGCCCTTGCCGCCGGCGCCCAATGGTAAAGACTTTCGGATCTTCGGTCAAATAGATTCGCTCCCAAGAGGCCGCCCGTGCATCGCCGGAATCTCAAATAGTCTGGCCGCCCTACGATAGCTCAGTCCTTCTTTCCGCATCGTTTCTGCAACCTGGCATTAAATGCTGCTGCGTACCGCTTTTTAGGAACTCCTTTTGGCATAAAAACACCCCAATCGTTATTCGGTATATCGTACTGTCTAACGATTGGGGTGCAGTCCGATTCAGCGCCGTTTTTCTTGAGAATGCTCTTTTCAGGAAGGCCCTTGGCGCGCCCCCGCCCCCCTGCTCAGAAGAGTGACGATGCGAGGAATAAAGACGCCATCAGGGAAGCGACCAGGGAAACGACGGTGATCTGGGTATTGATCGAGGGGCCGGCCGTATCCTTGAAAGGGTCGCCGACGGTATCGCCGACCACGGAGGCCTTGTGCGCTTCGCTGCCCTTTCCCCCGTTTCCGCCGGCTTCGATGTATTTCTTCGCGTTATCCCAAAGACCGCCGGCATTGCTCATGAACAGCGCGAGCAGCAAGCCGCTGATGATGTTCCCGACAAGGAATCCCCCCACAGCCTTCACGCCCCCGATGAAGCCGACCAGCACAGTAGCCACTATGGTGAGCAGCCCCGCGGGGATCAGTTCCTTCAGCGCGCCGCGCGTGGCGATGTCGATGCACTTGTCGTATTCGGGAATCACGCCGGGCTTCCCCTCCCGCAGGCCGACGATCTCGTTGAACTGGCGATGGATCTCGGCAACCATGCGCTGCGCGTTCCGGTTGACGCCCAGCATCAGCATCGCCGAGAAAATAGCGGGAATCGCCGCGCCCACCAGCATGCCGAAGAAAACGGTGGGGTTGATGATGTCAAAGCCGGTCAGCACGATCTCTCCCGCGGCCTCGTTGACTTCGCTCATAAAAGCGCCGAGCAGGGAGATGATCGTCAGCCCGGCCGCGGCGATCGCAAAACCCTTGGTGACGGCCTTGACGGTATTGCCCGCGCTGTCCAGGGAATCGGTGATCTTCAGGGCTTCGTCCCCCAGGTCGCCCATCTCCACAAGGCCCCGGGCATTGTCCGCGATGGGGCCGTAAGCGTCGTTGGAGATGATCATGCCGACGATAGAGAGCATGCCGACGGCGGCCATGGAAATGCCGAACATGCCGGCAATGGGGTCGCCCGGAACGATCGGAGCGCAAAGGGTATAGGCGGCGAGCGCGGCAACGGCGATTCCGGCCATTGCGGGCAGGACGCTCAAAAACCCGTAGGACACCCCGGAGATGATTGTAAACGCAGGGCCGGTTTCGGAAGCTTTGGCGACATTTTGCACCGGAGGCTTCCGGTCGTCGGTGAAATAATCGCTGGTAATGCCGATGATGACGCCGACGAGGAGCCCGATCGCGGTCGCGCCCCAGATGCGCCAGTCAAATTTGAAAACAGCCGTCGCGCCGGCTGTCAAAAGGGTAAAAATCGCGGTGGTGAGATAGGTGCTCATGTTCAGAGCGGTGGTGGGATTGCCCCTTTGACCCATGTGCGCCGCCATGACGCCGATGATGGAGGAAAGAAGGCCGATCGCCGCATAGCATAACACCATGGCGGAATAGTCGACGCCCGTTTTGCTGCCCAGCGCGACCGCCATCACCAGGGCCGCGGACATGGAGGCCACGTTTGAATCGAACAGGTCTGCGCCCATTCCCGCAACGTCGCCGACGTTGTCTCCGACGTTGTCGGCAATAACGGCGGGGTTCCTCGGATCGTCCTCCGGAATTCCCAGCTCCACCTTCCCGACAAGGTCGGCGCTGATATCCGCGGTTTTGGTGAAAATTCCGCCCCCCGCCTTGGCGAACAGGGCCAGGGAACTTGCGCCGAAGCTGAAGCCCAGCAGGGCGGTCGCGTCACGCGTGATCAGCAGGACGAGGGCCACGCCCAAAAGCGAGCTGCCCACAACGGCCATCCCCATGACCGCGCCGCCCCTAAAAGCCGCCAGAAACGAGGGTTTCAGCCCTTTCTGCGCGGATTCGGCAGTCTTGACATTGGCGATGGTCGCAACCTGCGTGCCGATCTTGCCGGCAATCGCGGAAAATACGGTACCGCAGACATAGGCCAGAGCCATGGTCAGATTGGGGATTACAGAGCCCCCGGACCAGAGGGGTGAAGGCAAAAATATAAAAATCAAAACGGCCGCGATGCCGCAGAATTTCGCCAGCACCCTGTATTCCTTCCGAAGAAATGCGTTCGCGCCTTGGCGAATGTAGGTTCCCAGTTCCGCAATCCTTTTGTTTTCGGATGGCCGGGCGGCAACCCACCGGTAAAGCCATACAGCAAATGCAAACGCAAGAACGGATACTGCGACAGATACGATCAGAAACAAGTCCAAATCACTCATAGTACTGTTGACCTCCTACATTTTTAGAAAGAACCCAAATTTCCACCCACTATATATGATAACATAGTGATTTCAACTTTTCCAGGAAAATTGTTAAAAAATCGATAGCATTCTGCAAAAGCCGCGCAGAAGGCCCCCTCTTCCTATGCCGGACAGCAAGCACAAAGGGCAGGTCCGCTTCCCTTTGGATCGGGTGCGGCGCTCCATCCTGGTTTTGCCCGAAGAGTCGCCTCCCCTGATTTGTTTTGTAGATCAAAGAAGCAGCCCGGAGGCTGCTCTTTCGAAAGAATCGGTTTTATAGCTTTTTTTTATAACATGCCATAAAATTGAGAATTAACCATCCAGCATAGGGCTGCTTCCAGAAGAAGCTTGCCGGAAAGCCCGGTGGCCATGATCTGCATGCGGCTTTGTCGAAAGCCAAAGGACGTAGGAGCTATGGAGTCCTTTTCCTCCATGCGCCAGCCGGTGGCGGGCTGCTATGCTTCGAAGCGCAGGATGCCGTCGTTATTCCGGGCGATCCGCCCGGCCGCCAAGCTGTCCGGTCATTTCAGCATCTGATGATTCAAGAAAAAGCCTTTCCAGGGATCATCACCGGTGATTCTTTTGAGCGCGTCCGCCATCGTGACGCCGTCCGGGGCGATCGCGCCAAGCTCGTCCCAGGCGATCGGCATGGATACCCGGGCTCCCGTTCTCGCCCGTATGGAATAGGGCGCGACGCTTGTTGCGCCCCTGCCGTTTCGGATCCAGTCAATAAAAATTTTGTTTGCCCGCTTGTTCTTTCGCACATTGCTTGTATAACGGTCGGGCCATTTGCCTTCCATGACCTCGGCGACCCGCCTTGCAAAATCGTGAAAAACCTCCCAAGATACGGCCGGTTTTAAAGGCACGACGACATGATACCCTTTTCCGCCGCTGGTCTTGAGATATGAGACGAGCGAGAGTTCTTCGAGAACGCTTTTGAGATCCATAACGCCCCTGCGCACCGCAGCAAGGTCCAGCCCCTCGTCCGGATCCAGATCGAATACCATCATATCCGGCTTTTCAAGTTCGTCTACGCGGCTTCCCCAGGCATGAAATTCCAGCGTGCCCATCTGCGCCTCAAAAACAAGCCCGGATACGCCCTCGATGTAGAAATACTCCTCCGTTTCGCCGTCGCTGTTCGTGACGGGCATGGTGACGATTCCTTTGCTGTCCGGTCCGGGATGTTTTTTATAGAAGCAGGATTGGGAAACCCCCTTGGGGCAGCGCACGATGCTTAAAATCCTGCGGCTCACATAGGGCAGCATGCGTTCGGCTACCTGTGCATAATACCGCGCCACATCCGCTTTTGTGATGTCGGGATTTTCGAATATCACCTTGTCGGGGCTTGAGACCCGAATGCCTTCCACGATGATGCCGCCTTCGTTTGTTTCCACGGTTTCCTCCTGTTCTTTGTCCGATGGCAAAAGCTCCCTGTCGCCCGCTTTCTCTCTTATGATGTCCCCGGGGGCTTTGTCCGCCCGCAGGCCCTTGAAACTTGCCTGCCGCAGAAGGCCCTCTTCGGTCCATCCGGCAAACTTGATTTCCGCGGCCAGTTCGGGCGCAAGCCAGGTGATTGTTTCATTGGGGCGCTCCTTGGGCGCAAGCTTGAACGGGGCGTCCGTCCGCTTTAAGCTTTCAAATTTTCCCTCAAGCTCTTCCATATCGGACAGGCTGAAGCCGGTGCCCGCGCGCCCGGCATAGACAAGTTCCGCGTTTTCATAGACGCCGAGAAGAAGCGCGCTCACCCCGCGCGTTTTGTCGGTGCGCGTATACCCTCCGATGACGAACTCCTGCCTTTCGCCGCATTTGAGCTTGATCCAGTCACCGTTTCGCGTGCCGCTGTAGATGGAATCGGCTTTTTTGCCGACGATCCCCTCCAGGCCCAATCCGCAGGCTGCCGCAAAACTTTCTTTGCCGCTTCCCCTGGCATGCCTGCTGTAATGGAGGCCATTCGGGGCATCCTTCATCAGGGCTTCCAGCATTTCTTTTCTGTCAATCAGGCGGCGGCTTCGAAAATCCGCGCCGTCCAGCGCCAGAAGATCAAATACAATATAGGTGAGGTTTTTGCCTTTGGGATTTTTCATGTAATTCTGGAGCGCCTGAAAATCCGTTCTGCCCTGCTCGTCCGTGATCACCATTTCCCCGTCTAAAACCATCGCCCGCCCGGCGGCCCAGTCGATGAGGGTATCCGCAATATGCTGAAACCGGCTTGTGTAATCGTTGCCGTTTCGCGTTACAAACCGGACGTCGTTCGCTTCAACATAGGCCAAAATCCGGTACCCGTCGTATTTTAGTTCATAAAGCCAGTCCCTGCCCTCGGGGACGCTGCGCACAAGCTTCGCAAGCTGCACGTCGGCCTGCGAAAAAGGATTGCGCGTGATTTTTTCCGCCGCGCCTCTTTCGATCTCCGCCATGGTGCGCCCGGTTCGGATGCTGGCGGTAAATTCGGAAACCCCGTCGTCGGGCTTTGCGTACGCGTCTTTTTCCTTGAGCAGCAGCCAGTTTTTTTCGGCTTCACCCGTTTTGGGTTTCATCCGAACCAGCGCCCATTTACCCCGCAGCCTTCTCCCCTTCAAAACGAATTTGAGCGAACCCCCGCGCAGCCCCTCATCGACGTTTCCAAAGGGTTCCCAGATGCCTTCGTCCCAGAGCATCACCGTTCCGCCGCCGTATTCTCCCTTGGGAATGGTTCCCTCAAAATTTCTGTATTCCAGGGGATGATCCTCCACCCGCATCGCGAGCCGCTTGTCCCGGGTGTTATATCGGGACAATAAATTTATACTTGTACGGCTACGGCGAGCATGACATCGTTTCCCTGTTGGACAGCAACTTCAGAACAGTCGGTCCCCTGGGAAAATACGACGGGATAATAATACGGCGGAAGATACGTACAATGTTCGGGTCGCATATCGTTTTGGCTTGACAATTATATTTTCCAATGGCCGCTTCCTCGATAAGGTAAAACAAGCTGCGCAAATTGCAAAAGGGATAAAAAGAGACAGGGTTTGCAGTTCTCTGTTAGAATGAAGTTACCACACACCATTCCAAGAGGAGCGGCAAACCATGTCCTCGAAAATTATAAAGCTTAACGAAGAGGCAACCAAGGGGCAAATCCGGGAATTCAGAGACAGCAAACATATTCGCGCATAAATCTTGACACGACCGTTTGCCGAACAACTACCGCTGCCGCCCGTCACTTTTTATGGCTGCCTTTTATGCTTTTGCTATGCGAGCGCTTTGTTTAAAAAGTCGACTATCCCGGCTTCCACTTCATCCCGCAGTTCGAGTTCGTTGTGGATTTCGTGGCGGTAGCCGGAATAGGCTTTGACGAATACGGGGTTTGAATTTTCGGCTAATAAATTCGCGACGTGGTACAACCCTTCTCCGTAATTGCCGCAGGGGTCCTGGTCGCCGGAGATCAAATACACCGGTAGGTTTGACGGCACCATTGCCGCCCATTCTTTGTTTTCGATGAAGCCGTACAGATACACCAAATCCCCGACGAGCTGCAGCGTGACATCGAAGGTATTGAACGGATCGGCGGCGTGGTCTTGCACGATGCGGTTGTCGTTGGCGATCCAATCATTCGGGGTCTTCGCATCGGGGAAGCGGTCGGTCATGCCCATGAAGGCCATCGCTATCCATTCTCCGGCAGGTTGATAGGGGTCGGCCTCGTAGGCGGCTTTAAAGCCCGGATCGTGCAGCGCGACGTCGCATCCCTTCATTTGGGAAACCACGCCGCAAAGGATCAGCGCTGCCAGGTCTTCGCCGTACAGCGCGGCGTAGCCCCGGGCGAGCATCGAACCCCAGCTGTGTCCAAACATGCAGTAAGGGGTGTTCGGGTAGTCCTTGACCGCAATGTCATGGAGTGCGCGCTCGTCTTTGATGTAGGTCTTGTAGTCGATGGAATGAGGGTCGCCCAGGGTGTTGCTGTCGAATCCTGTTTTGCCGTGGCCGATGTGGTCGTTTGCGTACACGACAAAACCCGCCGCCTGGAGCGCCGAGATCATGTGGAGATAGCGGCGGGAGTGTTCGCCGAATCCGTGAACGAGTTGGACGATTGCCCGGGGGGCGTTAAGGGGGCTGTACGACCAAGCGCGGATCGTGTCACGACCGTTCGCCGACGGGTAGCTGATTTCCCGAATGGACATGATGAAACCTCCGTTTGTAGTGGGGTAAAGGGTGAAAGAAGCTTTGTTCTTGGTCCCGGGTTCTTTTATTTATACCGGAATCACCCGTTCCGGTATGCCCGCATGGTTGATCGAAGGCATGGTTAAAAAAGCTTTGTTCGATTGCGAAAAGAAAGCAGACTATCGGTAGACGGGGATATGCAAAGGGTGTTTTGCGGTGTAAAAAATGCGGGGCGGCAAGTTCGGCGTTCGGCGGAATTAGATTGACTGGAAAAAGGTGACGGTCCGAAAAATATTCGCAAGAAGAACACGCCGGTCGGAAAAGAATGAACTTGCGCAAAGGCACAAAACCGGCCGGGCGAGCCTTGGGGCATCCGTCCGTCGTATATTAGCAGAGTGATATATTCTAATTTTATTATAGATATAATCGAGTATGCTGTCAACCGGCGTTTTTTTTGCAGCATTGTGTTTTGACGGCAGCCCCGCCAGGGTCGTCCGGGACAGTTTTTTCATCGTTGTCCCCCTGCGTGGCGCCATCTTTTTTTCTCAAGCGGTATCGGCTTGTCCAACTGCACATTGCGAAGCTCGGACTTGGTTTCCGCTTTACGCGGTACATTCCAGTCGCGCGAATTGCAGTGATTTCCTTGAGCACCTTCCACCGTACATCCTATATAAGCACTCGGTTGTATAATTCCGCCCGATCTGGAAAGGCTACAAACAAAATGTGGAGATTTACCCTACTTGCAAACGGAAGGAGGCGGCGCTTGAAAGGGATCACGATGCGGCAGATGATACTGATTCTGTTTACCGTTATGCTAATGAATGCCACGGTTGATCTGCCCAAAACGATGATGGAGTACGCCGGACTCGGAGGCTGGGTCACAATATTGATTGCATCGGTGCTGTTTGGTTTGGCAGGAGCGCTGGTGGTTGCGATGAACAACCGCTTTCCGGGCAAAATGCTCTACGACTATACAGAACAGCTTACCGGAAGGTTCATCGCGCGCGCGTTGGCGGCACTGTTTACCCTTTATTTTATCTTGCATGCCGTGTTGCTTTCTACCACCTTCTGCGACATATTGCACAATAATTTTTTAATCAAAACCCCGGAATGGTTTGTACTGCTTTTCGCCATGCCTGTGTTTGGCTACGCCGCTTACAAAGGAATTATCAATGTGGCCCGAATGTTTGAAGTCATCGGTGTGGCGGTATTTGTTGTCTCATTAAGCATCCATGCAGCCATGCTGATTCTCGGGCGGCCGGAATATATTCTGCCCCTCTATATCCCAGCGGAAACAGGCCGTGTTTTCTCCGCGCTGCCCCATACCTTTGTGCCATTTTTCGGTGTTGCACTGATCACTGCTATACCGATTTCTGTTAAAAAGAAAAAACGGTCCCTTTGGACGGTGTTTCTCGCAATCATCTGTATTGGGCTGATATTGGCATTTGTGACCGAGACCTGCATCATGATGATCGGCCCCAATGAGATTTTGCATTATACCGACCCGGTGGTCGTCGCGATACGGTTGGTGGTAATACCAAAAGTTGAATTTTTATCCCGTATCGACATTTTGTATTTGATTTTCGGATTCATGGGCTTTTACGCCGCAATCATTATACTGTATAGTTCTGCGGTAGAGTTTGCAAGCAAGATTTTGCCCAAGCTGCACAGACTTGTTACAACAGCGGCCATATCTCAAGTGCTTGTACCAAATTTATAAAGCGGTTGATACGTGTAGATCGATTACTAATAATTTCGTAAAATAACACAGCAATGTATTTAGTTTCTCTATAAAACTCTGACCAACTATGCCAGATATCATTAAAACTATGTTGAAATTGACTTGTTGAAATTAAAAACGGTTTAGTTAGAATATCGACTTCTTCTCTGTGATTCATAAGCAGAGTGCAGTCACAAATCAATTGATCATCGTAGATTTTGGATTTCTCATCAGCAAAAGTTATATTTTCAAGCGGTAAGTAGAAATCAGCAAAAAATGAAAACAAATTTCGCACAGATGCAATTTGAGCTATTGCATCTGCTATTCCTATAGCTTCTGAAAAAACAAATTCTATTACAGGAATTAAACGATATGTAATTTTACCTGTTTCCCACTCATTACTAAATGTTTGGAATAAGGATATCTCAACCCTACTATCCTTGGCAATAATTGAGGGTGTATGTGTATAGTTTAGCAATAAAAGTTTTTCTTCTTTGAAGCTATGCATTTGATTTAATACCGGTGCTGAGAACATATGATTTAATGCCATAATAGCCGAAGATATTTTTTTGATCTTTATTTCTTTAGAATAGCTTCTTCCGATAACAATTTCTGATGGGTCGATGCAAACGCCTATATAATCTGTATTATTATTCTGTTTATAAATAACTGTTATATATCCATCTAATAGTGTTATTTCGGTGCCTGCAACTATGCCATACACTTGGCATACACCTAATTGATTAATTTCTTTTGCGCACTCCTTTGATGTTTGGCATTCAAGAATAAGGTCACTACCTTCAAAGCGTAAAGTACCCGTAAGTTGAATTATTTTTTCGTATATAACAATATTGAATTCTCCAGTACGGTTAATAATTTCTTTAACTTTTTCCACTATTTAATGTCCTCCTCTCTCGCTATTGGAAATACCCTGAAAGGGCAATATTCATTATCAACTTTTAGATAAATTAGCGTACATCTAACCTGACCACACAACCTCAGAAAAATCCAAAAAAACATCTAACCTGACCACTCGCGAAGGCTGACATCTAACCCGACCACTCGCGGGGCTATGACATCTAACCTGACCACTTGACTATCAAATACTGCCTTTATTGACTTGTTTCCGCGAAGCGATATTTTCATGTTTTTCGCCTGATGGGTTTCATACCCATGTGTGATAAAACCCTTGATATATAAGGGTTTTCAGCTCTCTCAATTTTTTACCCTTGACATCAATACTACGCTCTCAACGTGCCTTGAGAGTATAATAAAGATGTCGTAAGTTGAAATTTACCCCTTGGTGCCAGGTTATATTTCCAGAAAAATTCTGATTATACATATTGAAGATACAGAGACTAAACATCATATTTGCCACTTTTGACTTCCCACACCTTTTTCAATAATTCGGCCATACCTTATATTTTACAATTATTTTAAATTGTAAACAACAAAACCCTCAAATATTTGAAGGCTTTACTCATTACAATTTATATTCATATGGTTCTTCCTATCTTCTTATGGCTTACCTCAAGGATTATCGTGGGAATCAACTATTTTATTTCTATAATGGTCTTTCCTCTAGCCCGTCTTTTACAACCTTCATACTTGAAACACTAGTATTGGGTTGAATTGCAATAGCCGCATCTACTCCTCCTGGCATCCACTCTAGGACCTGGTCAATCCAGTTAGGATCATTATAATCTACAGTCTTTTCTACCCCAAGAGATTTCATATAATCATGATTCTTCTTTGATGCAGATGCTGATATAGTACAACCTATAGCCTTAGCAAGTTGAATAGCAAATGTACCATTAGAACCTGATGCCCCAGCAATAAACAAAGTATTACTTGGTTTAAGTTCAAGAGCTTTCAACACCTTTATCATGGTATTGCCAGAAACAGGAATGGCAGCTGCCTCTATAAAACTCATCTCACCTGGTATTGGAACAATCAAAGATTGCTTTCCAAGGATCATATATTCAGCATATGCTCCTCCTTTAGGTTCCAGGACTCCAACAAATGCCACCCTGTCCCCTTCTTGAAAATCGGCTACATTTTTTCCCACCTTATTTATAATTCCTGATCCTTCCATACCAATTGGATACGGAAACTCTATATTTTTAGGGAAAAAATACCCATCTTGAATCCCAACACCTATAGCTTTAACTTCAACAAGAACCTCATCATCATCAATTTTCGGAACAGGAATATCCATTGGAATAAAATTATCTGATTTTTGATGACTTTATTTTGAGATATTTTCTCTGGATTGAAAGAACACTTTTTTTAGAATAAAAATAATACAAGACCCATAAAGCTGAAACAACTGGCACCAAATATTTTTAATATTGGTTCAAGGAATATTAAGCCTAATATAGTAAAAATAACACCTATTATAGTAAGCAACATTAAAGAATTGCTAGCAATCTGATTAGCCTCATCTTGCCTATCCTGGCCAAGTCGTATGGAAACTAAAGTATTACCTCCAATTCCCACAAGCATACCAAAGGCCATAATAATAAGCATAAGAGGCATCCCTAAATAAATTGCTCCAATGGCAACTCCGCCTACCCCTCTTCCTATGAAAATTCTATCCACTATATTGTAAAGTAAATTTACAAGCATTCCAACAATAGCTGGTATGGAATGTTTAACTAAGAGACTTACTATAGGCTCTGCTTCTAGACTTTTAGATCTCTCCTTATTGTTTTTCTCCATCTAATCACCTTTCATGATTTAAATATATTTTTCTAATTGTACATGTAATTTACTTTGTTACTATTCATACTCAAGCTCTTATATCTCTTATGAATCACGGTTCATTGCTTAGTAAAAAATAATTACTGGGTGATTACTACAAATCACTACAGTAATTTATACAATAGATCTTCTATAAAAATTTTATTAGCTTCTTTTTCTTCTTCAAATTCATTTAAACTATTAGTAATTGTTGAAACCATGGTGTTTATGACCCGATTAGTGTAATCTTCACTAAAATTAATCCCTTTATTCTCCCCCCATTCAAGGATAAGTTTTTCCCATCTTTTCCTAAACTCAGTTTGCACTTGAATAAGTTTTTCATTCTTAAAAAAACTAGAGTTCAACATTTCATTATCCAAACCTCTCCTTTCTTCCATTTCATCGTAAAGAAGAGAAAGGAATATACTCGCTTTTTCTTTCGAACTTTTAGGTCCCTCTAAAATATCATCTAGTTTCCTAAAAGTTTCTACCCAACTTATATATATTACTGAGGTTGTAAGATCTTCTTTGTTCTTATAATAGTTATAAAGAGTTTCTACGGCAACATCCATTTCCTTAGCAATCATCTTCATACTAAGTTCAGCATATCCTTTATCAGCTATAAGCCCACTAACCACTTTATATGCTTTATTTTCAAAACTTTCAATTGTTTTTGTAATTTTTACCCTTGTCTGTGCCATAATTGCAGGAACATCCATACTAAAATATAATTTACTTATACTTCTAGTGATGGATTATTATTTACTGCAAGTTACCTCTATCTTATTTCTAATATTCATCATCTGTAAATCAGTTTCAGCAATAATCTCTGCGCATTGTTTCAATTCAACTTCTATATCTTGGTGATTTTCCAGATTCTCTTTATATTTTAGTTGATGCTCTAGACTAGCCCAAAAATCCATTGCAACTGTACGAATTTGTATTTCAACTTTAACAAATTGTTTTTTATCTGAAAAGAAAACAGGCACTTCCACAATTAAATGATAACTTCTATATCCATTAGGCTTAGGATTTTTAATATAGTCCTTTGTCTCAATTAGAAAAACATCATCTTGTTTAACCAGCATATCTGCAATTTCATATACATCATCAATAAAAGAAGATATGACACGTATTCCAGCTACATCATTGAGAGAGTTCATTATAGACTTAACACTTATTTCTTTTTCTAACCTCTGAAGTTTATTAGCAATACTCAAGGGACTTTTAACTCTAGACTTAATAAACTGTATTGGATTTCTTCTATTTTTAATGGATAATTCATCATTTAGAATTTCTAGCTTTGTAGTTACCTCTCTAATAGCAGAGTTATAGGTCATCAAAAGTTCCCTAAGATTTACTATTTTTTCAAAAATCTGTTCTGCTTCTTGTGGTAAAGCTGTTTCAGTTAAAGCTATTTTTTTAGAACCATAATTCTCCATTTAACTTCCCCCTTGTTTTTCTGATTATTTAGTTATAATCTTTATACTTATCTCTTAGTTCCAGCATTTCCATCGGATAATCAGTTATTATACCATCTACTCCAAGTTCTAGTAATCTTTCTGCTTTATAATCATCATTTATAGTCCAGGCAAAAACTGCCTTACCAGACTTATGAGTTTCTCTTATCATATTTTTATTAATAAGTGATTATTCTGCTGATATAAAATCTATTGGCATTTTAGACATTTTCCTTGCTGAAAAAGCTCCTAGTTTTCCTATAAATACATAACCAATAGATAATTCTTCATACTTCCCATTAAACTCACTTATTATATTCTCTTCTGATGATTGGAATATAGTTTCTTCTAATATTCCTTCTTTTTCTAGGGTCAAATCACTTATATTTTTAGATATATTCCCTAACCTTTTTAAATTATTATCATGAATAACCACAGGAACATTATCCTTAGTAAGTAAAACATCCATTTCCACATAATCAGCACCATTAGTCCCGGTAAAGATGATTGTGTCTATTGTATTCTCAGCCCCATATTCTCCTCCCCTATGGCCTATTAATAGCTGTTTATCGTAAATAGGTCTTACACTCTCTTCACCATATATATTTAATCCCATTATTAAAACTAAAGTTAAAAGGAGAGTTATCTTTATATGATTCCTAGCTTTTAATATTAAAGTTTGTACAAATTCTAAAGTAACTTCCAATATATTTCATACTTTTTTACCTACATATCCCAATCTTATTTTCCTATCAGCTTCTTCCCTGCTTAAATACTCAGATTTAGTATAGGAGTTATAGCTTTCAAGACTTATTGACAATATGAATGGGGAAATGAGTAAAGTAAATATTGTCATAGATATATTAGATACACCTCTTAACACTCGAAGCAATATAAACTGAACATTTTTGAGTACCATAAAGGGTAGATATGTTAACATTATCCAAGTTAACATTCCCACTATTATTAAGAATGCAATTTGAAACCCTTCACCTTTTATTGTTTTAAAACTAATTTTTGAAGCCTCTTTAAAAGATTTTTCACTAAATATCATTATAGGTAGGACTATAAATAGTTTTGCAAATAAATATACCAAGGCAAATCCTAGTAAAAAAATAATATTCCACTTCCTGGATACTTAGCAACCTCTCCCGTTATAAAATCTGGAATAGATAGGGTAGGTAAAAGAGATGATTGTATTCCAATATTTAAAATTGGGATTAAAACTAAAACATATAATGCTAATCCTATCTGTCTATTTCTAATCACATTCTTTAACTTTAATAGGGCTGTTTCAGTAACCTCTAATAATTTTATTCTCTCTTTCTTATTATTCCTATCTAGAATTAATAAAATTACACTAAACTCATAATATATAAGAATTACAGATACAGTCATTACTACCATAACCATAAGAATCCCTGTAAAACTTAATAGAAACTGGGATATTTCTCCATTAATTAAAATCTCATATCCACTAGCCCTAATAAATAAAGAAATAATAATATTTAGAATAGGTTTAAATAATATTAATATTAACCCTTTATAAATCAACTCAAATAATAATAAATATATCTATCGACTTAACTGGTAATCTCAGTAATAATTACTTCTTCTTACTAATCAGTGTATGGATCTCACTGTTTAATAAACTAATCTCTCTTTTCAATAAAGAACATATATCATTATCTTTTTGAACTATTTATAGTTCTTGCTTTTGCAAAGGAGTCTAACTTTTCACCTTGAATTTGTAAAATTGGCCTTATCTTTAAATAGATCCAATAGTCACTACAGTTGAAGTAATTCTTCCACCCTTTTTCAAATATTCAAGGGTATCCACTGTAATATAGATACTTGAATTGTATTTATCCTTTTCCAGGGTTTCCTTTATATCCAATGCAGACATGCCTACACTAATCATTTCTAAGGCATCCAGTACAGATTGTCTTTGAGAAACAGAAATTCTCTGGTTATTAACTACATGAACTTTCCCATCAAATTCATTTGATAGCATTACCGAAGTATGATAGCTTCCACTTAGGCTACTTGACATTGGTATATAAACTATCTCATCATAACTTATCAATAGATCATTCCATAACTGGATTACATCAGTAGGCGAAGGCTGTGAGGTTGAAATGTTTATATCTTGCGAAAGCTTTTCATAGAACTGATTTCTGCCTATGTTAACACCTTCATAATATATTTCTTCCCCTACAACCACAGGCATTGGAATAATAAAAACCCCTAATTTATCAGCCTGTTCCTGAGTAATGCCACTATTTGAATCAGTAATAATTGCAATTTTATTCATAAATATGTCCTCCATATAAACTATAAATTAATTTATATGTCCTGCTACTAAAAATTAGATTTTTTTATTCTTGACTATTTCTATTTCTAATTAAAATAAGCCTCATTAATTGTGCTATACCATTTGCCATAGCTGCTACATAGGTTAAGGCTGCAGCATTTAGTACTTTTTTTGCTCCTTTAGATTCATCTTCTGCAAGAAAACCACTGGTATCAAGCAGATTTAAAGCTCTGCTGCTTGCATTAAATTCTACTGGAAGTGTAATAATTTGAAATAAAACTGCCATTCCAAAAAGTATTATTCCTATATTCATAAGGCTACCTAAACTAGGAATAAGTAATCCTACAATCATAAACGGCCATGCTAAAGAAGAACCAATTCTAGCTACTGGAAAAACCTTATTCCTTAAAGATAATGGGATGTATCCATTAGCATGCTGAATAGCATGTCCTACCTCATGAGCAGCCACACTAACTGAAGCTATGGAATATCCTTGGTATACTTCTTGTGATAGCCTTAAAACTCGTTTTGTTGGATCATAATGATCACTTAGCTTACCATGGGAAACCTCAATTGGTATATTTTGCAAACCATGTTGATCTAGTAAGTTTCTTGCTACTTGAACTCCAGTATATCCTCTTTTTGTTGGGATTCTCAAATATTTAGCAAAACTTGATTGCACTTTACCTTGAGCATATATAGTTAAGATAACTGCTGGAATTAAAATAATCATTGTTGGATCAAATCTAAAATAACCAAAAGGATAAAACATTATTATCACTCCTCAATTTAAATTTTAAAAAATTGTTTTATGAACAAATCTTAAACCCATACCTTAAATTATCTAGGCTTCTAATTCTCTTAATACAGTTTTGAATTGGATAGCAAACATTATACCGGTTATTGTAACAGCAATAATATCAGCTACTGGTTCTGCTAAAAATACTGCATTGACCTTATTTTGTAAGAATAAAGGTAATATATATATTAGAGGAATTAAAAGGATTATTTTACGCAAAATAGCTAAAAATACAGATGTCTTTGCATTTCCCAAGGCAATAAAAGTCTGTTGGCAACTAATTTGAATTCCAAATAGCAAAGAAGCAGCCATATAAATTCTCATTGCTTTAATAGAAATATTAATCAATTCAGCATCCTTCGTAAACATTTTAGCAAATATTTGTGGTGATAACATTGTGATTGCCCACAATCCTATTGAATAAATCAAAGATATCTTAAGTAGTAACAAAAATGCTTCCTTAACCCTCTTACCATTACCTGCTCCATAGTTAAAACTAATAATTGGTGTAGCTCCTTGGGTAAGTCCAACTAATGGTAGCATAGAAAACTGCATAACACTTGATAGGATAGTCATAGCCCCTACTGCTAAATCTCCACCATATTTAAGTAAAGATGTATTAAATGATATGGCTAAAATGCTTTCTGTTGATTGCATAATAAATGGTGATAGTCCAAGGGCAATACAAGGTAATAATACCTTAAAGTCTATCTTTAAATATTCTTTCTTGATTTTTAATAAGGTTTTATTTCCTGTAAGAAATTTCATAACCAATAATGCAGAAACTCCTTGTGATATTACTGTTGCTAAAGCTGCACCTTTTACTCCCATATTAAATCCAAAGATAAAAATAGGGTCTAATATAATGTTTAATACTGCACCAACTAATACTGTAAGCATACTCATTTTAGCAAATCCCTGTGCAGTAATAAATGCATTGAGACCTAAAGCAAGTTGCACAAATAGTGTTCCAAAAGCATAGATATTTAAATAATCCAATGCATATTTTATAGTATTTTCACTAGCCCCAAATGTCATTAACATTTTCTCCCCAAATATCAAACCTACAGCTGTTAATGTGACTGAAATCAATACTAATGCAGTGGTACAGTTTCCAAGTATTTTTTCGGCAGTATCCTTATCTCCTTTTCCCATCATAATAGAAGAACGTGGCGCACCACCCATACTAACTAAAGCGGCAAATGCTGATATAACCATAATGATTGGCATGGTCACACCTACTGCAGTTAGGGCAGTAGCCCCGACTTCTGGAATATGTCCAATATACATTCTATCTATCATATTGTACAGAAGATTGATAACCTGTGCTGTAATTGCAGGAATAGCCATACTAAAAAGTAATTTACTTATACTTTTAGTCCCTAATTCCATTTGTTGTTTATTTTCCATTTCTTCTATCCCCTTTTCATTCGTCAAATTGATCAATGATGTTTGCATACATCTTATTTAATACTGTTTCCATTGCTTTATATTCTTCTTTAGTAATATTATAAGTAAGAATATAAAAAAACTCTTTTTGAGCCTCATGTAATTTTTCTACAATTGGAATAGCCACTGGTTTAATTTTTAGATGAATACATCTTTTATCTGTTTCATCTGTCTCATATGATAAAAAACCTTTTCTATATAAAGAATCTACAGATTTTGATATCATAGACTTTGACATGGCACGATATCTCGCTATATCCCTTGCAGTATCAAGTGGACTATTATTATTCAAAAATAGAAGTACATCGATTTCATTTTGGGTCAATTGTAATTCCTCTGTTAGCTGATAAAACATTTTTTCATACATCTTTTTTAGCTTCCAATTAAATATTAAAAAAAGACTATTTTTATTATTAACTATTTCATTTTTCATTTAAACCCACCTCACTCTCTAATATAGTTCATCATTGAACTATATTAACATATTTATTTCCCTTTTTCAATGCAAATTTCACTAATCCCATGTCTATCATTATCTACAAAACTTTGTAACTTTGTATTTTACATAAAAACTCAACGTTAGAACTTTTCTTAATTTTTGTTTTTGACATAAAAAAAGCGAGTTTATTTGGTCCATGGTTGAACCTTAAACTTCGCCATATTACTTTCTTTATTAAGTTTTCAATTTTACATAACTACACCATGTTATACACTATGACAAACTCAGAAACACTAAAATTAGCCCCTATGATGTTAGTCACAAATAATGTTTAGGTTTGTAGTTTATAAACTTTGTGTCGTATATAATTCGGGCAGACAAGGTCGTCTGCCCCTACGGAGTGTGATGTTTACTATGCCGTAGAATGTACCCAATCACTTCTCCCTACGGTCGGGTTCTTGGACATTCCTGGCATGAGACGTACATCGACTTCTTCAGTCGTTTCACTCCTTCACAAGTCGTGTTACGGCTTCAACATGTTTTGAGATGAGGGGATAGCTATCAAATGGAAATTACCATGTTCCTTTTTTAGTGATTTTTATTTGTGGAAACATATCAAAGATTGACTGCCGTATGTGGGAACATATCGACAAACATTTTTGC
>JAXGLZ010000001.1:0-1007676 GCA_040768925.1 Christensenellales bacterium | reverse complement strand
TTTCTTCTGCCTTAAGCAAAGCCACGCAAGGAAAAAGCAGAGGAGCGCGAGCGCGGACATGAGCGAATACCTCAAAACATGTACGCTATCCACATGCCGATAAGCAACGCCGACCGCGGAAAAATAGAGACCAAACAGCAGGCACGCTGCGCCGCCCAGCATTTTGAGTATAAGCACGGAAGTTTTTTAGCATTTCTTTCCATATAGATCTCCTTTCCGCTGCCATGGTGCGGCGAAGGTTGCGCGCAAGGCTTTATTTCCCCTCGATCGGCGCGCCGCAGGCCGGGCAAAGCGCGCCGGCGACGGAGACTTCCTTCGCGCCGTCTGCACCGCTTTGCCCGCGATGGTGCGCAAGAAGCATCCGCCTTGCGGCCTCCAATTCTTCCCCGTCAATGCAGCGCTCGCGGATCATCGTGCTGATGTCCCGTTTCACCTTGTTGGGCGGCAAGCCGACAGCAATGGACATCTCCTCCAATGCCGGCTGCGACGGAATAAGCGCTAAATATTTTTTATAGCGCGCGGCACGCGGCGCGCGCGCGCCGCTCAAAATGAACAGAATAATCGACGTCGGAAGGGTGAGAAAGACTGTGACCACCACCGGGCGAAACCACCCTGCCAAGTAACGCAGGCGAAGCCAATAGTACCACCAACGCACCGGATTTCGCTCCAATCGCGCTACAAGGCCCTGATACGCCCGCACATCGCTGCCGCAGATGATCACGAGGATCATCGCAACCGCACATAGCCCAAGGCAAACGAAGCCCGCTGTCCGTGCCGCTTTGCCGTCCTTTATATTCTTCTCTATGCCGTTTTGCATAAATATCCCCTCCTTTCGTCTTAAAGGCGGTAAGGATCATTTCCCTTCAAGGGCCGCGCCGCAATATTCGCATTTCGCGGCGCCGCCCTTTTGCACGCTGTTTTCCGCGCCGCAGCCGGGGCATATCACCGAAACCGTCGGGAGCGGCGCGGGGGGAGGCGCGCCGTTCTTGCCGTAAAAACCGCCTCCCGCAAACGATACGGCGGCTTCGGTAAGCCGCTTTGCCGCGCGGTCGAGCCTAAGCCCCGGCAGCAGCCCCATCCCGAGCATAGCGGCGATATCCCGCTCCGCCCGCCGATAAGATACGCCCGCGATGGAGGCGAGGTTTTCGATATCGCGCTCGTTTAAGGCATGGGGCAGATATTTCCGATAGCGGCGCGCCCTTCTGCCGCGTATGCCGCCGACGAGGAGCAAAAGCGCGGAAACGGGAAAGGAAAGCATCATCGTGACCAGCGCGAGGTTGGTCCCCGCGGAAGAAACGGTGAGCCTGCCATCCTTTGTAAGGCTGAGGAGGATGATAAACAGCAGCGAGGCCAGCGCCAAAAGCGCAAAACCCACCGTTCTTGCCTTTTTTCCGTCCTTGATCTTGCGTTCGTTTTGCATATTCCGTACCTCCTGTTCCGCCCGGCCCTAGGAAGCCCGCGCGCCGAACGCGGCGAATACGACCGTGAGCGCCGCCGCGGCAAAAAGGAGCAGGAATTCCAGCAGGAAAAAATGCCGCAGCCCGCCGCCGTACAGCGGCGCCACGAAAACCGTGAGCACGGCGTTTACAACAAGGTAGATCGCGAGCGTAACGAGCACGCCCGCGCCGAGGAACAGGCGCGCGCCGTCGTGCTTTTTCTGCAGGATCAGCCGCGCGGCGACGTACAGCGCCGCCTCCGAGAGCAGTAAAAAGAGAAATGCCGTATAATCGACGTCGGCCTTATCCCCAAGCGGCGCGCCGAGGAAAAAAATGAGGAGCGTCGCGGCAAGCGCGATGCAGAACAGGGCCGTTATGGTCAGCTCCGCGCGTTTCATGTGGTTTTTCCTCCTTCCGGCGCACAGCTTGCGCCACATTCCGGGCAGAATTTAGGCGCGCCCGAAAGCTCGCAGCCGCAAGCGGCGCAGGTTTTCACGAGCGTTTGGCCGCAGCTTGGGCAAAACCGCGCGCCGGCCTTTTCGATGAGATCACCGCAATTCGGGCAGGGCGTGGGCATTTTCGCGCCGCATACCGGGCACGCGGCCGCGCCCTTTTTCACATCCGCGCGGCATACGGGGCATCCGTTGTAGGCGTTGCCACATTCGGGACAGAATTTCGCGCCCAGGCGGTACGCTTCGCCGCACGCGCTGCATGCAACGGCATCCTGCCGCGGCTTTGCGTCGGTATCGAAGCCGCAATCGCTGCAAAAGCGCTTTTCCTGCGGCATGGAGGCCTTGCAGCGCGGGCAGGCTTTGACCTGCGCGCTCGTGTTCATGACCTGCGCGAGGGAGCCGGCCTGCTGGCCCAAGGGGCCGCCGATGCCGAAGCCCATCCCCACGCCGATGCCCGCGCCCATCAGGTCGGAGCCGCCGTGCGCGTTGGTGGCCGCGCCCTCGAGCGTATCGAACGAGCGCTCCTGCACATAGCTGAAGCCCACGATATCCATCTGTGCGCGCTTGGCGAGCGCATCCTTGAGCGTTTTCACCGCCGAGTCGTCCTCGGGCACGCTGATGTCGTTGACGTAAAAGCTTACGAGCCGTATGCCGTATTCGGCGAGCGTAGGCGTGATCCGTTCGCGCATAAAATCCGAGAGCTTATCGAGATAGGCGTTGATCTCGAGCACGCTCACCTGCTTGTCGATGAGGTAAGAGGAAACGGTATCCTTCACCTTGGTCAGATATAGGCCGCGGAAATACTGTACCAGCGCGGTCTTTTCAAACACGGGGAGCGTGCCCACGAGCTTCACGAGGAACTGCTTGGAGTCCTCGATCTTGATGCCGAACTGCCCGTGTACGCGCACGGGCAGAAACACGCCGTATTTGGCGTCGCGAAGCTGTATGGGCGTGTTCGTGCCCCACTTGATGTCGAGCACATGCGCTTTGTTCACATACCATATCTCGGCGGTAAAGGGGGAGCGCCCCCCGAAAGGAAGGTTGATGATGTTGTTGAGAAGCGGTATGTTCGCGGTATCGAGGGTGTGGCGGCCGCTCGCGAACACGTCGAGCGCTTTGCCGCCCTTGAAAAGCACGGCCTCCTGCGACTCGTTCACGATAAGCTGCGTCCATGTGCCGAGCTCGTCGTTGGGGAATTTCCACGCGAAAACCTCGGGCGATCCGTTGTACTTGATGCGTTCGATGACGGCCATAGGCGGCGTCCTCCTTGTTTGAGATCGGAACGTAATGAGATGCGCGCGGCGCTCAAAGGATGGGAGCGCTCACTTACAGGATACGATAAGGCCCTTCTTTTGGGTATCGGCCGAAAAGTATGAAATCAAAAAAAGGCCCGTCCGTTTTATACGCGGACAGGACCGAGGCGTTTCTGCGGGGATGCGGGTTACGTTTCCTCGCTGAACTTTTGAATGAGCTCCGTGCGGCTGTGAACGCCTAGCTTGCCGTAAATGCTAAGCACATGTGTTTTCACGGTGCTTTCGCTGATAAAGAGCTTCTCCCCGATGAGCCGGTAGGGCCAACCCTTGAGCAGCAGCAGCGCGACCTCGTTCTCGCGTTCGCTCAGCCCCGCGATACGCGCGGCCTCGGATACGGTCTCCGCCTGCGCGTCGGGCGACAGCTCCGAGAACGCGGCAAGGAAGGAGTTGCCCTTTAAGACGAGCAGAAGCTGACCGTGCAGCGGCGGCAGCAGCACCACCGCCACGCACACCACCGCCATGCCGATGAGCGCGCAAGCGCCGCTCGACGCCGAAAAGATGCTTGCGCTGCCGATGAGCTTGCCTAAAAGCACGCCCGCAACGTTTGCGCCAAGGCCGATGCCGAGCGTTTTGGCGGGGTTTTTATCGAAATCCAAAAGCTCGCCCAAAATGCTCCACCAAAACAGGTCGTTGACGCCGCAGGCGCCCAGCAGAAGCGTATTGATTGCGATATAGCTCCATGCGGAACGGTCGAGCGCCACGAACGCGATGAAGGCAAAGCCGAGCATGGCGATGGCAGCATACAGGATATAGCCTTTATCGATGCGCGCGGGCAGGCGGCTCACAAGGAAGATGGCTGCGATATAGGGCACGGCCCAGTAAATATCGGCCACAAGGCCCACGTCCGAAAACGCGGGCAAGATCACCTGAAACATCAGCCCCGAGTTGATGGTGATGATGAGCACGAAAGCGCACAGCGTTGCAAACGGCTGTATATAGGAAACCCGTTCGGCGGGCGTTTCGCGCAAAACGGCGGGCACGGGGAGGCGCAGGGCAAAATACAGCGCGCCCGCGAGCAGGACAAGGCAAAGCCCGAGCGCGAGGTAAGCGGAAACGTATACGGCGCAGAGGTTCACGAAGATCATCAGCGCCGCCGAAAGCGCGAGCGTGAGCGCCACGGTTCCCATACGCTTTCCCGCGGGCGTATATTCCCTGTAAAAATAGCCCCATGCGGAAATAAAAAACCCCGCGAAAAGGGAAACGCAAAGCAAAGACGCCATCCAAAGCGCGGAAACGGGAATGAAAAAGAGCGCGGTGCCCAAAAAGCAGACCGCGCCCGAAAGGAGCATCGCCTTTTTTGCCTTTTCAAGGCTTTTTACAAACAGCGCGCAGCATACGAGGCCGCACAAATGCGCGACAATGGCGGCGATGATCCAAACCGACGGAGAGATAGCCCGCAGCGCAAACAAGGAATAGAGCACCTGCCCCTCGTAGGGGAAGGCGATCAGCCACGCCGAAAACAGCGTAAAGGACGCTATCGATGCGAGCCGGTTGTTCCACTGCGCCATGGCGACCTCCATAAGGGAATATGAGCCAAAATCCTTATGATAATTTTACTATGATTTCCGTTGAAAAACAAATTGTTTTGTCAATTTTCGATATTTAATTCTCCTATATGCTTTGAAAACAATCCGGGAAGGGGAAAATCGGCTCGAGAATAAAGCGAGGCACCCATCGATTATATATGTAAAATAATTTTCCCACATAAAACAGCAGTCCGCCTAAAAGGGGATTGCTGCTTCCCGCCCTATACCGTAAAAGGTGCGGCTATGCCGTCATCCGATCCGATACGGTTTGGAGAAGGCGGACGTATTGCAGGCTTTGTCCGTGGCAATGAGGATGATCTTACTGCCCGAAAGCGTTTGCTCGCGCACAAACGCGAATCTGCCTTCCGCATCCGCATATGTAAAACCGAGCGATATTATGTTCGCCTTGTCGATCAGGTATATTTCCACGCAGTCATACGGCCCCGCCATGCCGGAAACGGAGCGGTCTTTCGCCGTTTCGACGACCGGCGCGGACAGCTCGAGATTCCCGCCCTCGAGCAGCAGAATCAGCTCATCGGTATTGTTCATATAAGGAAAGGTATTGCCGAGAATTGCGTTGCCCGTGCCGTAGTCCACGCGGATGGTACTATAGCGCGTTTTTGAGAAGGTGTTTTGTTGTACGAAGTTGTGGCTTGCACCATCCTCAAAGTAGATTCCGGCACCGTTCGGGTTATCGATGAAGTTGCCCGCGATATAGCAGTCCTGAATGCCGCGGTTCGTGATGCGCATCGAGATTGGTCCGCCCACGACAAGGTTCCCCTCGGCTTGCGTGTAGCCGCCGGTCGTGCCATGCCGCTGCCCGGTATATATCTCGATGCCGCAGCCGTTGGGCAGCGGATTGCCGTTTGCGTCAACGCCGATGCGGTTGCCCAGAATGAAATTGTCCCGGCAACCGTAGCCGCTCAGGCCGGTGCCGGCATATGCTTAGGCATGATTTTGATATTTTTCATAACAACGACCTACATGGAACAGTCACGCGTGCTGTTGAGCATTTTAGCAAAGAGCGTCGGCCTACGCTTCGGACTACAAAACCCCTGCTCAGCTTAAATGTGCGCAAGAGTTTTGATTCGTGTTTTTTTGCCCACTATCTCTTGGCCAATTCACCTTGCCAAAGGAGCATTATTGTTGTTAGGTGCATGAAACAACTTATTTTTATATTAACAGAACTATTTGATGGATGACAATTTCCTGCGTCTGCACCTTAATCGAATTCATGGCCCCAACCCACGCCGTTTGGTCTGGATTGTCAACAGTAAGTCGGACAGATTTTATAAGGTATCTTGAGTATATTTCGGATCATTCGGTCATTCTTGGGGATAGAATCAAGCACTATGTGAACCGAACAATACGTGAATGCATCATTAGTTACTTGGATTATGAAAGCAAGAGACAGGAAACGGAGACGATAAGATTAGCAATAACGAAAAAAGCACTGGCTGAGAGGATTGGAGTGCAAAGAACATCTCTTTCGAGAGAGTTAGCGAAAATGAGAGATGAACGATTAATTGAATTTGATTCCGACAAAATAAGAATACTATACACCCATGATGCTTAAATGATGACATAACATCTTCAGCGCATTCGCAATCAGTAAAGAAAAATCGAAAAAGTCAAAACACGTTGCAAATCAAACAGAACAGAAAGGGAAACAACACTACACTAAAGCTGAACAAAAAAATGACAGAACCTGCGCAAAATCGCAGGATCAGGAGGATGTTTCGTATGGGTATGTTTTGCTATCAGTGTCAGGAAACCGCGGGTAACAAGGGCTGCACGGTGCGCGGCGTCTGTGGAAAGACTGAGGATGTCTCAAAACGCATGGATGTGCTGCTCTACACGCTCAAGGGGATTTCAACCATCGTGGTCAACGACAAGCTCGACGTGACAAAGCTCGACGCGCTCAACGGCGAGATGCTCACGAGCCTGTTCATGACCATCACGAACGCAAACTTCGACGCGGATGCCGTCGAGCGACAGGTCATCAAGATGCTGGCGCTACGTGATAGCCTGCGTCCCTGCAAGATTGAAGATCACGACGCGGCGAACTTCGCCGTCTCCGGCACGACGCAGCTGCTCGAAAAAGCGGAGCAGGTCGGCGTGCTCGCCACCGAGAACGAGGATGTACGCTCCCTGCGTGAACTGGTGGTCTATGGCCTCAAGGGGCTTGCGGCGTATGCCGAGCACGCGAGAAACCTCGGCAGTAAGGACGACGACATCGCGGCGTTTGTCTACGAAGCGCTCGCGGCGACGCTGGACGACACGTTGACCGCGGACGCGCTCACCGCGCTCGTGCTCAAGACGGGAGCCTACGGCGTGAAGACCATGGCTCTTTTAGACGCGGCGAACACCGCGCGCTATGGCACGCCGGAGATCACCAAGGTCAACATCGGCGTGCGTTCTAACCCCGCGATTCTCGTCTCCGGCCACGATTTGGTCGACCTGGAGCAGCTGCTGGAGCAGACGCGCGGCACGGGCGTGGATGTCTACACCCACGGCGAGATGCTGCCCGCGCACGCATACCCCGCGTTTAAGAAATATGACAACTTCGTCGGCAACTACGGCAACGCCTGGTGGAAACAGCTCACCGAGTTTGAATCGTTCCGTGGCCCGATTCTCTTCACGACCAACTGCATCGTCCCGCCCAAGAGCGAGGAGATCCGCGCGCGCATCTTCACCACGGGCGCGGCGGGATTCCCCGGCTGCAAGCACATCAAACCCGACGTGAACGGCAAAAAGGACTTCTCCGCCATCATCGCGCTGGCAAAGACCCTGCCGTCTCCGGTCGAGATTGAGCAAGGCGAAATCGTCAACGGCTTTGCTCACGCGCAGGTGCTATCTCTCGCGGACAAGGTCATCGACGCGGTTAAGAGCGGAAAAATCAAGAAATTCTTCGTCATGGCGGGTTGCGACGGACGGATGAAGAACCGCGAGTATTACACCGAGTTCGCGGAAAAACTGCCCAAGGATACTGTGATTCTCACCGCGGGCTGCGCGAAGTTCCGGTACAACAAGCTCAATCTGGGCGACATCGGTGGCATTCCGCGCGTGCTGGACGCGGGGCAGTGCAACGACAGCTATTCGCTCGTGGTCATCGCGCAAAAGCTCGCGGAGGCGTTCAAGCTCACCTCGGTCAACGAGCTGCCGCTGGCGTTCAACATCGCGTGGTATGAGCAAAAGGCGGTCATCGTGCTGCTTGCGCTCCTCTCGCTGGGCGTGAAGAACATCCACCTTGGGCCGACGCTGCCGGGTTTCCTCTCGCCGAACGTGGCAAAGGTGCTGGTGGACAACTTCGGCATCGCAGGCATCGGCAATGTGGACGACGACATCGCGCTGTTCATGAACTAAACTATAAACGCAGCAACGGCTCCGGTATTTTACCGGAGCCGCTTCTTGTTTTACACAATGTGAAATGATAGGAATAGAAACAAGCAGGGGTTGCGGACATGAGCTTTTTGTGATCGGGACAACCCTTGGGGAATTGTCCATAAGGCGTTCACTCTGATGAAGGTATTTCAGCGACCTCCACCGCCAAGCGGGACGGCTTCAAGCAGATGGTGCTGGATGCGCTGGACGGCAAAATCAACCTCATCATCACAAAGTCGGTGAGCCGGTTTGCCCGAAACACAGTTGACAGTTTGACCACCGTCCGGCAGCTTAAGGAAAAAGGCGTGGAGGTTTATTTCGAGAAGGAAAATATATACACGCTGGACAGCAAGGGCGAGCTTCTCATTACCATCATGTCGTCATTGGCACAGGAAGAAAGCCGTTCTATATCGGAAAACGTGACATGGGGACAGCGTAAACGAATGCAGGACGGCAAAGTCACGCTTCCATACAAACGCTTCCTTGGTTATGAAAAAGGTGAGGACGGTCTGCCGAAGATTGTGGAATCAGAGGCGGTCACTGTCCGGATGATATACCGGCTGTTCCTCGAAGGCAAAACGCCGTCATGGATTGCGAAGCATCTAACTGAGAGCGGTATTCTGACACCGGCGCGCAAGACGATCTGGCAGTCCACTACCGTTCTCAGCATTCTGCAAAATGAGAAATACAAGGGCGATGCGATTTTGCAAAAAACCTTTTGCGTGGATTTTCTCACGAAAAAGATGAAGGTCAATGAAGGCGAGGTTCCGCAGTATTATGTGGAGAACAGCCATCCCGCCATCATCATGCCGGAGACCTTCGACATGGTGCAACACGAACTCAGCAAGCGTAAAGGATACCGAGGCTACAAAGCCAGCGATAGTCCGTTCTCCGGCAAGGTTATCTGCGGCGAATGCGGTGGTGTTTACGGCTCGAAGGTCTGGCATTCCACCAGCAAGTACCGCCGAACCATTTGGCAGTGTAACCACAAATACAAAGGTGAACAATGCAACACGCCACACCTTTACGAGACGGCTTTGCAGAAGGCTTTTGTGGAGGTATTCAATCAGCTCATCGAAAACAAGGATGAGATTTTGAGTGATTACGAGACTGTAATTCTGACGCTGACCGACACTTCCTCCCTTGAAAAAAGGCAGGCGGAGCTTAAAAGCGAATATGATATCGTCATGGAGCTTATGCGAAAATGCGTAGAAGAAAACGCCCGCACCGTTCTGGATCAAAATGAGTACAACAGACGATACGATGTTTTAATGAAGCGCTACGAAGCCGCTCGGAACGGCATTGCTGAAATCAACGATAAATTGTTGGAACGCACCGCCAAGCGAGAAAGGATAACAAGCTTCCTTGACGATTTGAAATGCCATGATAAGCTGGTTACCGAGTTTGACGAAAAACTCTGGCTTGCCACTATCGAATCGGTGACCGTCCATTCGGAGAGCGAAATGACTGTGAAGTTCAGAGATGGCGTCGAAATCCATGCGGATATAAATAATAAGTAAGATGGAAAACCCACAGGTGGCGGTGTGTAGACCGTCATCCTGTGGGTTTTTCTTTTGTGTATAGGACATATCGCTGAGTATGGCAACAATGCAAAAGACGCTGTCAAGGTTGCAAAAATAAAGTGCTAATTGCAACCTTTACTTCGCTCAGTATTCCTTGATATTCCGGGGTATTTTATATGAAAGAGTGTCAAGGTTGCAAGGTTGCAAAGGGTATCCCTGCTATGATCTATTTCGTTCCAAAATCGTCTTTAACGCGAGAAGTGACTCACTGAGGATCGCTTTTTCATAATCAGAACAGTCGGCCAACAATCCTTCATACGAGAAAGATTTATGGACGCGCAGTGCCATGGCGTCATCGTAGAACAGATCATCGAGTGTCAAGCCAAGAATGGCGGCGATTTGCAGGTAGGTATTGATGCTGGCTCGCTCCCGTCCTGATTCAAGAAGGCTCCAGAACTGACCGGTGATAAATGATAGCTCCGCTGCTTTTTCCTGTGTCAAGCCCAGTCCCCTGCGCGCGCTCCTGATGCGCGCCCCGACCACCTTGAGGTCGATCTTAAAAAAATTCTCCATTTCTCCAATCTCCTATCATAGTTTTTTGAGGATAGCTACATGGTGTAGCTAAACCCACTATGATAGAATACTTTGCGTGCGGGTATGTCTGGAAGGAGATCAGATCTGAATGGGGAGAAAAAGCGCGCCAATTCTATATTATTCATCGGTTACGGCCCGCAAAGTGGATTGGCTATGGTATCCATATGTTCCGTTTGGAAAGATAACGATCATTCAAGGCGATCCCGGAGATGGAAAGACCACGCTCGTGTTGAATATCGCTGCGCTTCTCTCGAATGGAACCCCTATGCCGGAGTCGGAAGTCGAAATCTCCTCCGTAAAAACAATCTATCAAACTGCTGAAGATAGCGTGGAAGATACACTCAAGCCGAGACTGGTCAGCGCAGGTGCCGACTGCACACGGATAGCTTTTATTGACGAGTCGGAATCTGGCCTAACGCTGAACGACCATCGAATCGAGGATGCGATTATAGAAACGGGAGCTCGGCTTGTCGTTCTTGATCCTTTACAAGCGTATCTCGGAGAAAACAGTGAAATGAATCGCGCAGATGGCGTTCGCCCCATGATGAGACAATTGACGGCGATGGCTGAGCGTACTGGTTGCGCGATCATTGTTATTGGGCATATGAACAAGGCGAGTGGATCGAAGGGAATTTATCGCGGTCTCGGTTCCATTGATATTACTGCCGCCGCTAGGAGCGTACTTCTGGTAGGCCGGATTAAGAGCAACCCTTCAATACGGGTGATGGCGCAATTGAAAAACAGTCTCGCTCCAGAAGGGAAGCCGATTGCCTTTGAGATAAACAATAATTCATCCATACGCTGGATTGGAGAATACGACATCACTGCCGAAGACCTTTTGCTTGGGGACGGACTGCCGGACGAGTGTGGTAAACTATCGGAAACAAGGGAGTCTCTAAGCGCTATGCTCCAAAATGGAAGAATCGCTTGCGTAAAGATATATGAACACTTCCACAACGCCGGTGTCAGCAAAAGAACTGTCGACACCGCGAAAAAGGCGCTTGAAGTTAAATCCACCAAACACGCTGATGGTTGGTATTGGTCGTTGTAGAGGGGGGATTAGTATATGGGCGGCAAACCTGCAAGAAGCCAGAAACTGAAGATAATTTCAGAAATCGATCCGATTTATGACAGCAAGGATTGGCGGCTTAAAAAGCTGCGTACCTGTGCCTATATTCGAGTATCCACAGACAGTCATGACCAAGAAAATAGCTTAAAAAACCAACGCTCCCACTATGAAAAATTCATTGCGCAATTCCCAAATTGGGAGTATGTCGGAATCTTCGCCGACGAGGGCATCAGCGGCACTAGCGTTAGGAATCGTACTGGGTTTCGCCAGATGGTTGAGGCCTGCAAGGATGGAGAAATAGACCTGATTGTTGTAAAGGAGGTTTCGAGATTCGCCCGAAACGTCATCGACTGCTTGAATACTGTACAGGAGTTGTTGACGCTTGACCCGCCGGTTGGCATATATTTTGAGAACAACAACTTGAATACATTGGATGCCGGCAACAAGATGTTTCTCACCATGTTCGCAATGTTCGCCGAGCTTGAAAGCGAGTTGAAATCCAAATCCGTTCTGTTCGGGTTAAAAGAGATGTACGAGGATGAACGCTATCTTTGCCCGGCGATGAATCTGCTGGGATATAACAAGGATGGAAAGTATGGATTGAAAATTGAGCCGGAGGGCGCGAAAACAGTACGGCTGATATATGATCTGTTTTTATCGGGATATTCTGAAAAGGAAATTGCTTCGCTACTGACCGAATTGGCGCGCCCGACGGCTACGGGAAAGCTGGAATGGTCAAAAGCTGCCGTTGCCGGTATCTGCGGAAACGAAAAATACTGTGGCGACATTTTAATGCAAAAGGGCTATACGATCAATTTTCTCACTCACCAAGTAAGGCGCAACACGGGGCAACGAAGAATTTTCTATGAAACGGATCATCATGAGGCAATCGTCTCAAGAGGCGAACACGCGAGAGCCTTGCTGCTCCTAAAGGCCAATCATGATTCTCCATTCTTCAACCACTTGTATGAAGTAAAAGTTATTAAGCGAGGATTGCTTTCGGGGTTTATCCCCATGAATCTGGCATTTGGCGGCTATGATGCTGGCCATTACTTGGGCGCGCTTGTTATGGCGCGCGTTCCTTACAAAAATATCGAAGCTGAAGTCGCGCATATATCAGGGGCGAAACGCGTTCGTCGTGAGTTGTTTGGCCACAAGGACGCAGCGATAGCGACCATTTCGCGTTTTGGAATCGCCTTCAGCTCAGGATGTATATCACTTCTGAAAGAAACCGCTTGCGTCGAAGTGCTGCTGCACCCCAACGAGCGGCTGCTTGCTATTAGAAGAGCCACTAAACACAACAAAAACGCTGTTCCATGGAACAGCCACGCGATCCCGGCGCGGGAGTTGTCTCGTGTTTTCTATGAGTTAATGGGCTGGCAAAGGGACTGGAAATACAAGGTTACGGCAAACTATTTCACAAAGGCTGATGAGCAGGTGATCATCTTTGACTTGAATTGCTGTGAATTCCGTTTCAGGGATAGTAAGCGCGGGGACAAGCCCATAAGGGCAATTCCCAGCGAATGGATATCTGAGTTCGGTGATGGATTGCCGGAGTATATGATGCTGTGTAGGCGCGCGCTGGCAAATGGGCTGGATAAGTGGGATATTGATGCTGCGGCTTCGGCTGTTGAAGCGTTCGACTTCAAGCCATTATCTCGCAGTGAAGTCGAAAAGAGAATCGCGGAAATGAGGGAACACGATGGATGATAATAGAGAACAATTAAGCGTGGAGCTCATTACCGAGACTGGCCAAAAGAGTCGCGGTGGACTTAAAGATTACAGTGAAATGAAAAAGGGAAATGTGCAGCGCGTGCGCGGTGATTTTCTTTCGCCTATATTCAAGCCCAGAATCACGTTCGCGATTGACAGCGTGACATTTAATATGTCATGTGTGAATCTATTCCCCGACAATCAGTATGTGGTGATCAATGTCGACGAGGCGAACCAACGTATTATTATTGAAGCATGTATGGATTATGACAGGGATTCTCTTAAGTTCGCCAATCTGAAAGGCGAACGGAATAACCCTCGGAAATGTATGGCGAGAATTTTCTGCAGCATGGTATACGAGATGATGGGTTGGAATCGCGCGGCCAAATACCGAAGTATGGCAATCTTTCAAGAGCTTGGCGATAAGAAAATCATTGTATTCAACTTAGATGAGTGCCTGCAGGTATTTACAGAAGTTGTCGAATCCGGTGATGGCAAACAAAAGAGAAGTACGGTCATCAATATGCCGGAGGATTGGAAAGGCCGCTTCGGTTATACCCTCGAGGAGATCGATGCCAAATATCGTGTGGATACGGCCAGCACGTTCGTGACTGTCGACAACAAAACAGGTGAGCGTCATGATTCGCGGATTGAGGCAAAACTACCAACTCCGGAAGAACTAATCCACAGACCATATGGAGGTATCCGATCAAGGCAGGAGGTTGACGAATAAGATGAATAATGTGACTATGCGGGTTTGTCTCGGACGAAAACGAATATTTTTATCCCGCTATATGATTAAATTGCTCGGCAACCCAACGCATCTTAATTTCTGGTATGATGAGTTTGAAGGAAATCTTCTTATCTCCCCGGCGGGGATAGATGATGTTGATGCTTACGAAATCCCGAAATACTTCTGGAAAAGCACAAAGCAATCCTGTGAGGTTGCCCGCATCGCCTTCCTAACCGCCCTACAGTATAGGATTGGCTGGGAAGAAGGCAGCCGATACTTCTTTAAGGGTTCACTCGTGGAATCTGGAGATATGCCGGCGGCGGTGTTCAATCTCGCCAATGGCAGCCGGATGCGGTGAACACATATGGAAAAACCGAAATCCTTTTTTCGTGGAACTAGCATTTTGAAACAGGCGCGACATGCAAACAATATGACGCAACAACAAGCCGCAGACGCGGCGAAGATACATCTGCGGCAATATCAGAGGTTTGAAAGTGGAGAGCGTGATATTGCTACCGCTTCTTTTTGTGTAGTGATGACCATATGTAAAGCGTTGAATATCGCGCCTGAAAATCTGTTGTGAGACAGAGCGCGTGAAGAATATAAATGGTGTCATAGTAATCGTGTCATAGTATGCACCCGATACACCCCCAGCTGCACCCGCCTGGTTTTCTATAGGAATCGTGTTATTGTATCAAAAGCAAGGTTTATAGACATGACGCTACTACCTTTTTGCGGAAGGTAGTAGCAGAGAGACAGTGAAAACCAAAGGGGGCATCGCCTAGGCTATGTCCTCTTTGGCATTTTGGATCAGGGTTCCAATGAAACGGTATTCGATGAAAATGGCCTGTTCACGTTTGCCGTTTTTGATGACGGCTTCTGAGACTTCAATGCACTTGATGAGTCCCGCCACAGTCGTTCTGTCCAGGGCTTGAATGTTGAGCTGGCGTTCGATCTGTTCCATCCACTCAGAAACTTCGTGGTCGTTGTCCACTGTGCCTCGAAGCCATCCATCCAACGATGCAAGCTTTTGTTCCAGGCTGCGCTGTTCTTTTGTAAAATCATCTGCCAGTCCATAAAAAACCTGTTCAGGCAGCTTGCCGGCACATTTGTCTGCATATAGGTTTTTCAAGTTGGATGCATTCACTTCAAGCTGGTGCGCGACCTCATGCCGCTTTGCATGCAATGCACGCACTTCTGCTTCCCGGTTTGCCCTCAATGCGGCCAGCAGCCGCTCAGCCAATCGATCGCGCTCAACTGCGATCCTCCTTGCATGGGAACGAATGTCGCCCAACACAAAATCGGCAAGTGCGTTCTCTTTGATACTATGCGACGTGCAGGCGTTCTTCCCGTGATTGGTGTACCGGCTGCACCGGTAAACGCCTTTATCTCCGCAATACGCAAGGGGCGATTTGCAGTCAGAGCAGAACAGCGTACCCGAGAATAAGGAAACGGTGGCTCCCTTGGTTTTGCGTACATGGCGTTTTTTCAAAAGCCGCTCATGCACTCTGTCCCACAATTGCCGGTCGATGATGGCTTCATGGATTCCTTCCACAACAGACCAGTTCTCGGGGTCAACCTGTCTCCGCTTTTTGTTTTGTAAGACACCACCGCGCGCTTCCCCTGGGCCATGTTGCCGAGATAAACTTGATTCCGCAGCAGCTGAAGCACCGTCCCGCTCCCCCACACGCTTTTTTCGGATGCAAGGGGATTGATCTTGCCGAGCTTTGCATAGTGGTAGAACCGCGGCGAATCCACGCCCTCACGGTTCAGCCTGTCGGCAATCGCCCGACCGCTGTCGCCGGAAGCAAACTCCTGGAACAGACGTTGCACAAGCTTTGCCGCACCCTCGTCCACAATCAGCTTGTACTTGTCAAAGGGAGACCTGATGTAGCCGTAAGGAGCCTGGCTGCCGATGAATTTTCCTTCCCGGGCTCGGGCGGCTTTGACCTGGCGCACCTTCTTCGAAACCTGCTTCGGATAAAGCTCATTCAGCACGTGGTGGAAAGCGGCGATGTCGTTGTTGTCCTCCCTGGTATCGATCCCGTCATTGATTGCAACGTAGCGGATTCCAATTTCTTGGAAATACTCGTCGGTGTAATACCCGGTCTGGACGTAGTTGCGGCCCAGGCGGCTCAAATCCTTGGTGGCGATGCAGTTGATGCATCCGCTTTCCGCGTCTTTCAATATCCGCTTAAAGGCCGGGCGATCAAATTTAGTGCCTGAAAAACCGTCGTCAATGTACACATCGTACACCTCCCACGCCTGTTCGGTTGCGTAATCCATGAGCATCTTTACCTGGTTTTCGATGCTCATGCTCACCAGATGGCCGTTGTTGTCGTCGCGCGACAAGCGGCAATACAGTCCCGCGATTACTTTATGTTCTTTTGTCATAACATTTCAAAGCAGCATGGAGCAAACCCGATCATGTTCATTGATCATACATGCACGCGCAAAAGCGTTGCAATTCAACTTTTGTAATGCAATTTTAAAAAGCAGTTCGGACAGCTCGTATTCCTGGCCGAACCGGCTGTTCACAGTGACAGTCGTATATCCTGCCCGGTATCGAGCTTCCTTTAAATTGCTTTTGAACATGCGGTTGGATGTTGCGTCAGAATTTGAATTTGCGTTCATGCTGAAATGATCCTCCTGTAATACGTCGGCCTGGATGAAATGCCATAGGCCGATCTGCACCATGAGTTGTGCACACTGTCCGTTCAGTGGGTGACGCACTGCTTTGCTGTTTTGACTCGATGTGTCGGACTCACGACGACGTTAAGCGCTTTCGCCGAGTTTTGTAACGCTGTTTGCTTTCAGCATTATTCTGTTTTCAAGGTATTTCTCAAGGTACATATATAAGATACCTGTACGGTAACAATCTGTCAAATTATTAGCTAAATATGCATTTTTGTATGATTATTGCAGATTTTTTTTGATTTTCCAGCCAAGATTGCTGTAGCAAAAGCCAGTAGGCCCCTTCAGGGATAATCCGGCCCAACTTGGGCCGGATTATTAGAGCAGACATTTAGGTGAAGGTTCCAACGATCTATTCAAGAGTAATTCGGCACCACTGGGGCCGGATTTATTGAAGGACTATTCAAAAGTAGATGCCGAGCAAAAATAGATTATATAACTACACATCTCCTTGTGTTATACTTAGCAATATAACATAGTGGGTGGACGTACAGTGCTTGACAAAGAATTCGAAATCATTAATGCTATTTTAGCTCCGATGTTGCAAGGACATCCGAATTAAAATTAATATTTGCTTTTCAGATCACCTACATGATAATGCTGTCTTACTGTGCGAGAATGCGGTATATAAAAAGTTCTTGCAAGAACGTTCATTTTCTGAAGTTCAAGTCTACGACAGTTGTAATGGAGTCTACCTAGCGCCTAAAGATATAAATTCCAACAGCACATTTAATTTCTACGCATCAACTTGCAGATGGGTATTCATATATTTCTACGGCAGCACATGAAACCCAACATGCAATAAATCACACAACTTTTAGCAAACTATATTGTGACGGTCATTTCGAGGAGGTTGGGATCCATAGATATGGTGGATTATTTCAAATATGGGATAAGTACACGGCACGGAAGACAGGACATCGCATATTTACGGGAACGATAATGCCTATTTTCTTGGAGATGCAATTCTCTGAAATTAGGCAGCACCTTATTGAAAAAGAAATGCCTGCCAGACTGACAGAATTGCAGAATCTACTTAAAGCAATACCTTCAATAGAAAATATAAAAAAATTGCAGCGCTCTTAGCGATGTTTGCCGTATGGGAAACAGATTTTGCTCAGGAGAGCAAAGCCGCTGCCCGTGAAAAGGCCCGTCAGGTTGCCGAAGTTCTGCGAGACATGAAGCTCAGGGAGGCGGCTAAAAAGGTAGAGGACAGCATTGAGGAGACTTTGACTTATATGGAATTCCCTTATGAACACTGGCAGCGTATCCGTACCAACAACGTAATCGAACGGCTGAACTGGGGGATTTGCCGGAGAACACGGGTGGTCGGCACTTTCCCGGACGGCAATTCCGCCCTCATGCTGGTGTGCGCCCGCCTGCGGCATGTCGCGGGAACACAATGGGGCAACAAGAAGTATATGAACATGAAGCACCTGGAGAGTCAGACAGAATTCGATTCTGCCGTCTGCTGAGCGCCAAACCTATGGCCTCGTTCCTTTTTGCGCATAAATGTTGACAGTACCTGCGCGGGTGACCTGCGATTACTTAGAGGAGATAAAATCTATGAAAGCGTTTAAAAATGGGGTTCAAAAAATCCCGCAGCTTTTTTCAACAATCGCGTGGGGGCTGTCAGCTTCTTGGAAAGCATCAAAACTTTATACTGCAGTGCGTATAGGAGTTGAAATCTGTACGCCTGTTTTAGCAATTATGTCAGCCTATCTTGGAAAGTATGTAATTAATTTGATTGCAGTGGGAAGCAATAACCAAAGAACCCAAGTGGAACTATTGGTGCTTTTTGCAGGGTTACTGTTAATTGCGCTTTTACGCATGCTCATGCAAAAAGCGCAACAGTATTGTCAGGCCATGCACGACGAAATCTTGAACAGTAAATTGTCTCTTGTTATGATGGATCGCTCACTATCGATAGACCTCGAATATCATGACAATCCTGAGTTTCATGATAAAATTCAACTTGCTAATCGTGACATGCAGGCGATTAATACCATTCTTTGGAATATAATAACTTGTATAGGCGCAGTTATCACGTTTTTAGGAGCATTTGTGGTCTTATTACAAGTTCATGTTTTATATGGGCTCTTAATGTTGGTTGCCGCAGTACCATCTTCAATTGCTGCGTCGAAATATGCAAAATCACTATATAGGCTGAATATTGAGCAGGTAAATGAACAACGTCAAATGAGCTATTGTGTAAATGTCGCCGCGGATAAGCGATATGCACAGGATATGCGTTTATTTTCTGCTGGAGAAAGATTAAAAAAACGTTATGAACAGATATGGAAACCGTTGTTTGTTCGGAGACGAAGCACATTGAAAAAACGTACTATTCTAACAGCGTTGCTTGACAGCCTACCAGAGATAGCCGTAGCATTAATTGGAGTGGATATTGCTTTCAAGGTGATGTCGGGGAATGCAACTATTGGAGATTATTCATTATATACGGGCTTTATCAACCAGCTTTGCGCATTGAAAATAGGTCATTAGATCGTATTGCTTTGCGTTTTGGATCTGTTCCTGACTGACACGGGTCATTGTTTTTTACCTCCTTGGAATGATTTGGGCATATAAAAAACCCGCGTCCGTAGATGCGGGTTTGTCTCGCTTTTATTTACCTTTGATAATCGTCAAACTTTTTTCTCGGCTGCTTTTCTCCCTTTTGCCTGGTCAAGGTTGCTTCCCAGGTTTTTACCGTCTCGTGCTTCAGCACGTCAAGCAGGGGAGTCAAGTCCTCCCGCGCGTCGAACGTTTCCAGAGCGTCGTAGTAAGCGCCTTTGTCCTCGTCGTGGATGATCAGCGGCGGGTGGCCGTGAGTGAGCAGATAATAGTTGAGCAGCGTCCGGCCCACGCGCCCGTTGCCATCGGCGAACGGGTGAATATGCTCAAACCCGGCATGGAAATAGGCCGCGGCCTTGAGAATCTGATCGCCCTGATAGGCGTTGACCTCGTCGATCAGGGCGGTCAGGCCGGCTTCAACGTCCCCCGGAGGGGAACCGACTTCATACCGACCTGTGACAAAATCGTGCTTCTTATACGCGCCAGGCCGTTCGCCGCGCTCAATGAACCTGTGCTCGTCATAGGTTCCGGCAGTCAGGATACCGTGAACTTCTTTGACCAGTTCGGCGGTCAGCGGGGCGCGGGCGGCGATCAGCAGCTTAAGGTAATCATAGCAAAGTTTCTGGTTCTGCTGCTCGAACAGCGTTCGGGGGTTGCCAGAGAAGCCAATCGCCCGACCGTTTTCGAATATCTCTCGCGTGTCATGGAGTGTGACCTCTGGATTTTCGATCTTGCCGGAATGATAGGCAAACAGAACCCGGAAGTTGTCCAGGCGCAGATCCAAATCGGCGGGGGTTTGCACGTCGTATCCCGCCCATAGTTTGAGCGCTTCTTCGTATGCTTTCATGCCGGAAAGTCCTCTCCTTGGAGTTTCGCTTGTTATGAACAGTATACCACATTCTGGCGGGAGAAAGTCTACCGGAACGTCCAACGCCCGGGTGATTTTTACTCCGGCTGCTGGCGTGCCACAAGAACGATTTGCCGCTTGGCCGTGATATCGCAGATCTTGCCGTCCCACTCGCCCATGATGACGATTGGGAGCGGCGCGCCGTTCAATTTCTCCTTGAGCGGGGTCAGTTTCTCACACCATTCCCGCATGATATGCAGATTCTCTTTGCTGAATCGGAGAATGGCATCCACCGCAGGCGGCTTTTCTGTTTCCGTGTGCGGACGGAAGTCCTTCTGCGAAAACGGGTATTGCAACATCGGCGCCCATCGCGTTGATGGAGATGCCGGTGTTGTCCTCTGCGGTAACATCAAGAAGGAAACGATGGATGAGGATGGGTTCGGCAATATGTTCGAGGAGTTGCCGACCGTCTTTCACGAGTCAGCTCTAATAGAGCGTTTCCACGGGTTTATCAAAGGGTGGAACATTCCAAGAATGAATGATGACCTCAAGATTGCTGGCTGGGCGTTGAACTCCGAATACTTCTGCTCAATTATGCATGAACTACAAGACGATATGAGTTATCGTGCAATTGTTGATGAACTTATCGAAGTCCCCGAAGCGGCAGATACACGAGACACAGAAGCGGTAAAACGAATTGCGACCGCTTATTTGAAACTGCTTTTCCCGCAAGTCCGCAGTGCAAATGATATTACCGTCCGTGAATTCAAGCGGTACTGCCTCGATAGAGCGCGAAAAATGCGGGATACGATTAAATACCAGTTGGGATTGCTTGATGTGGAGTATCGCGGGAAAGACATCCCTGCGTTTTCAGTCAGACCTGACCCTGTAGAAATGGGGTAATTGTGTGGAAAAAAAGAACTGCTATGTATGCGGAAAAGAAGCCCTTAGCAAAAATGAAATCGGGCTGACCAAAAAGCTACTCAGTAAAGAAGCCAAAGCGTTTTATTGTCTTGACTGCCTTGCGGACTATTTGGAAGTGGATACCGAATTCCTGCTCGCAAAAATTGAGGAGTTCAAGTCACAGGGTTGCGATTTATTCTGAAAGGAGGCGCTGGCATGATTTACGCTGACAACGCTGCGACAACAAGAATATCTGATACGGCTTTTTGAACACAACATATGCGCCATCATCATCATCCACCCCGAATTTTTTAAGCAAACCCGCCGATTCAAGCGGCGGCGGTTTTGCTCATTCCGTTAATTGCGGCAAGCGGTTTATCTCACAGAAATATTGATAGAATTCGTGAATGACTGTTTTTTCTTCGGCGTCCTGGAATACTTTCTTCATAGCAAGCAGGATTCGCTGCATCGTGCTGTTTGGAAAGTATTTGAACACCATGTTCCCCCATCGCGGGAGAGGATCGCTGCGATCGAAATAATCCCAATACAGCATACTTTTATTTGAATGCAAACGCACTTTATATTCGTCGTGACACTCTACCATTCCGTTTTTGCACAAGTCTCCCCAAAAACTATCCTTTACCATAAAAGCGCCCAGGATCCTGCGTTCTTTTTCTGGGGCATTGGCAGGGCATCCGGTGAGCAAACAGGCGGAATTGGGCTTCAGCTTGCTTGGAATACGCGGTTTTCCTTTAGAATAGCCGCTTAAATAGCATCCGGTCGATATCGCGCCGGATGAAAAAATTTCATCGAGTTCGTTCAGATCAATATGAAAGGCCGCTTGAGAAGTTGGTGTGATTTTTAAAGCGCGAAACCTTTGACGGCGCTCCTGTTCTTCCTGAAGCGCTTGTTTTCGCGCGGTCTCCGCCTCCAGCCGTCTTTCATACATAGCATTGATTTTGCTTTGACCAGTCTTGTTTTTAAGAATCAAAAAATCGGCAAAAGCATCCGGATATAGGAACTTTTTATCTCCTTGGAGAAAAGAGACGGTAACGATATTGCCAGAGCAATCCGTTATGACCCCCTGTCCAAAGACTTTGTGCGCGACCGCCTGTCCGACTAACTGCATTTTATGTTTCCTTTCCATAATAAAAAAGCGTTTTTCCCGCCCGCACCCATGAGGTACGCCAGTCCAAACCCTTTTTTAACGGTAACTATGCGTTAAGCATCTTCTTGGGGCTCCTTCGCGGCGGGTTGCGCTATGGCACGCTTTTATCATTGATTCGCAAGAGAATACTGTGCGCGCTTTATACCGTATGGGCATTCGGCCTGTACTAAAAGGCGCCATGATATTTCATTCGCTTTCGGTTTCGGGCGCTTCATCATCGTTTTCAGGCGTTTCCACCGGCTTACGGGGATCGGCAACAGAAAACACCATGGTATCGAGCGGGCTCAGAATCTCAATCTCAGGATTCTTTACGATGTCGAGATCGCCGACCCTCATGCTGTCCCCCGCCTTCATCCCGTCAAGATCAATTTCGATCTTATCAATGAGATGCGACGGAAGCGCCCGATAGGAAATCTCGGATTGCGGCTGCTGAATCATTCCCGAAACCTTTTCTCTGTTCACAAGTACGATCCTCGCCGTGCTTGTGATGATCTCTCCGGCCAGCAGAGTTTGAAAACTTAAATGCTCCAGCTCGTCCGTCGCCGGTTTGTAATTGGCCTCCCGCAATAATGCCGGGAATTTTTTATCACCAATCACCAATTCGGCTTTGCTTCCCGTAGAATTGGATTTTAAGAAACGGGCGGCTTCCGCTTGGGAAAGCTGAATGCTTAAAGATTCCTTGAGGTTTTTCCCATATAAAATGCCTGGAATGATTCCTTTTCTTCTCAGTTGTTTGGGCTTTAGGTTCGTATTTCGATTTTCCGCGTTCAAAGTATACATCATCATTCTCCTTTGCTTGGTCTGTGAAGCATTTTCCTTTTTGGTTGTGAATTCTTACTATATCCTCAAACGGCATCGTATGCGGACACAGACTATTATAACATAATAGAAGAATAATGCAAATTCCATATTGACATCCACATATTAAAGGGTATAAAATTAAAGATTATTTTAGGACTTCTACAACCAAACCGGCCCCCCCAACAGTGCTTCTGCCTCCAGGCCAAAACACCCAAACCCCCCGCAAATTCAGTACTTGCGGGGGGTTTGGGTGTTTAATTTCGGCAAAACAGACGCAGGTTTTCACCCCAAAGCAACAGAAACGCCTAAAAGGCGTTTCTGCGGTTTGCAAGCTGCTTTTCACTTTTTTCAGGCGTCGTACCCGGCAAGGAAGCCGCTCCGGACATTGGCGAGGATCTTGCCTATTGCCATCGCGTCGCCCGCGCGGGTGACTTTGATGCCTTTTTCCTCCAGCGCCAGGGCGAGGTCCGCGCCGACCGGCCTTTGCCCCGTGGATACCACCACCAGATCCGCTTCGGCAAAGCGGGAAGCCCCGTCCTTGTCGGTGTAAGCCACGCCCGCGTCGGACACGCTCTGCACGGCGGCGAGGGTTTGAATGTTCACGCCGCCCTTTTCCATGGTCTCAAGGTCGCGCGTGCGGTGCGAGGCCTCCTGGCCGGCGGCAACCTGGCCCAGCATCTCGATGATCGTGATCTTGTTCCGCTTTGTCAAAAGATACACGGCGCCTTCATGCCGGCCATCCACGACTTTGATGCCCGCGTCGCGGCAGCCATACAAGATCGGCATAATGTGTCCGCCTGTCAGTGTGAAGACACACTCAACGCCCTCCTTTTTTAATGCTTGGGCAAGCAATATGCCCCCGTTGAGTTTTGCCATGATTCTACCTCCTGCGTTTTTTGGTGTCGTGCCGTTGCGTTTTGTGATTGAATCGTATGATCGGACCGCAGCATTGAATTGCACCGCTAATATGTACAATTTATTATACATATTTGCCATCCTTGTGTCAATACCAATTCTTCGATATTTTGAAGGGTTCATTTTCTAAAGCGGTTGGGCTAAAAAAAGGCCTATACCGGCGTACATTTCATGCATACGGTTTTCTGATTTACATAAAAGCAGTTTTGTGGTAGAATCCAAAGAACCTTAAATGACGCACAAAGTGTGTGCAAAATACTAATTGCAAACGAATAAAGGGAAATATGTATAATTCTCAATATAAAAAAAGCTGGCTGACGACTTCGATTATCGCCCGGGAACTGATCGGCGCAAAAACAGGAGACCGTATTCCGACGATCCAGGAATACGTAACCATGGTCAATGCATCCCGCGGAGTCGTGCAAAAAGCGCTGCAGGTCCTGCAGGACGAGGGCGCCGTCGTCCTTGAAAAGCTGGGCAAAAGAGGAACCTTTATCAAGGCTGTAAACGAAGCTGCGCTGTTTCAGCTTGCGGGTATCAATTTTATCATCGGAACGATGCCTATGCCCGGGACGAAAAGCTTTTCCGGACTGGTCTCGGGAATTACCTGCTGCATGCAAAACTGCCCGGTTCCATTGAATTTTGCCTATATGATGGGGGCGGGCAACCGCGTCGACGCGCTTAAGCGGGGCGCTTTCGATTTTGTCGTCCTCTCGAAGTCCGCGGCCATTCAGCACGCGACTGCCGATCCCGAACTCGAAGTCATAGCGACGCTGAGCAACTGCACCTATGCCAATCCATACGTTTTTTGTTCCTGGGGAGAGGATATCGTGAAGCCGCAGGACGGCATGACCATCGCCAGCGACCCGAAATCGACCGATCAGTTTCGGCTCACCCAGCAACTGTTGGCGGATACCAAGAATGTAAAATTCATTACAAGCGCGTTTGTGACGAGTAGGGCCTTGTTTTTAGAACATAAAATCGATTGCCTGGTGTATCCGAAGGATGAAACGCTCCATTCGAATGGAGCCTGGTTTCATCCGCTCGAAGCGGCAAAAGATCACGATCTCTGCGTTCCTGCTGTGCTGGCGCTCAGAAATAATTGCGCGGTCAAACGCATCCTGTTAATGTATTTGGAAAACGACAAAATTGCGCGGATACAAAAACAGGTGATCAACAACGAAATTGAACCGCAGTTCCCCTGATGTCTGCTTTGCCCGGCCGGCGTCCGCACGGCGTTCGGCGGGCATTTCTTGCGCCGGGCCGCGCCACCAGCATCAGAGGGCCGCGTCCCTTTTGTCTTTTAAATGAAACATGTTTCCAGCCACGCAAAAAACCAAGATGCCGCTCTGCATGTTTCTGTACACAAATATGAATGCATTGTGTTATTGCAGAAAGACCGGGCAAAAGAGAATGACCGGAATATGCCCGGATGAAGCGGGGGGAGCCGGGTAAACGCGGTATTTATGGGTACCCAGAACGGAAAAAAAGTGGGATTTGTCAACCCTGATTCTATGCGGTTTCCCCCTTTATCGCAATGATACCGCATGGGCAACGAAAAACCCCGCGGAATCCAGGTCCGCGGGGTTTTGCTATGTCAACCCCCCCTCTTAACTTACCCTTTACGGAAACACTCTTATTGGCCGGTCATGTGTCCATTCGACACGCAGAGTTCCCCCCTGGCCTTTTACTCAAATTAGCGTAAAATCGTTTCGGCAACATTCGAACAAAAGCCATCCGCAATTTTGGCGGATGGCTTTTGTTATTGAAACCGGTCTTTTTTGAGCGGATTCATTTTTGTAAGCCGCTCCCTCCGCATGACGGCAGCTTCGGCGGGGCTCGTCCAAGTGGTGGCGAACGTTCAAACCCGACGCGCCCTGCGCCCCGCTTGCGCCGGGTGCGGAATATATTGGGCGGACATACGCGGCGATGCATGTTTATGCCGCAATTATTTCTATACGGATTGTAAAAACATGGTTGACTCCCCATCGGCAGAGTTTTATAATAAAACAAAAGGGAACGAAACTAAACACAAAAGATCACATTTCAAACGAGTTTCCCCTGTGACGCAAACAAAACCGACCAAAACGGAGGAAGTCATCATGAAAATCAAGAAGATTATCGATCTTACGCAGCCGATTTTCCACAACTGCCCGGGCTGGCCGACCTATGCCGCGACAGAAGTCCACCACGAGACTGTCGTCGGCATCGACGGTTACACCTCGGAAATCCTCAAGTGCAACTCCCACACCAGCACACACCTCGACGCACCCTTCCACTTTTTCGCCGGCATGGAAACCATCGACCAGATTCCGATCGAGGCCTTCATCGGCCCTGCCGTGCTCGTCGATCTCGTCGGGGTTGAAGCCTGCCATGCCATCGGTCCGAAAGATCTGGAACCCTATGCCTGCAAGATCAAAAAGGGCAGCATCGTGCTGCTGAACACAGGCTGGTCGGGCAAGCGTGGATTCTCGAAGGAGTATTATGCCGATTGGCCCTATCTGACCGGTGAAGGCGCGAAGTGGCTGCTGGACAAGGGCGTCAAGGGCGTCGGCATCGACGGCATGAGCATGGGCGGCTGGTATGAAGGAACAGGCCGTCCCTGCCACGAAGTGTTGCTGCCCAACGGCGTTTGGCTGCTGGAAGAAATCCTCTTCCCGGAAGAAATCCGGCAATACAAGGAATTTGAGCTGACCGCCGTTCCCCTCAGGCTGCAGGGCTTTGGCGGCTCGCCGTGCAGGGCCTACGCCACCATTTACGAGGACTGATGGACGAACGACCGCTTTTTCTCCCCCTTTCCCCATTTTCGGGCGGGAGGGGGAGAAAATAAAGAAAGAAAGATTGATTGAACATGCTTCCATCCGAAAGATACGCCTGCATTGCGGAAATCATCAAGCAAACGGGGTCCGCCGCCGTCGAAACGCTGGCAAAGGAATTCGACGTCAGCGTGATGACCATCCGCCGCGACCTTGCGAAGCTCGATCAGGAGGGCATCATCGAGCGCTGCCACGGCGGCGCCGTGATCCGCAAGGAAACCAATTATCAGGAAAAAAAGTGCGCCCACGCGGATGAAAAAAAGCGGATCGCCCAAAAGGCCATCGAATTCGTGCAAGACGGCGACACTGTTTTTCTCGACGCCGGCACGACGGTCTATGAGATCGCAAAGCTGCTGCCGTCAAAAAAAGACATTACGGCAATCACCACCGATCTGGAAATCGCCTACTTTCTGAATCAGACCGACGTTGAGTCGGTGATCTGCGGGGGCTTGATCCAAAAAGCGACGGGCAGCACGATCGGTGTTTTTGTAAATATGATGATGCGGGACCTGTATGTGAACACGGCTTTTTTCGGCGCGCATTCGATCGACGCGAATTTCAACATACTCACCCCGACGGCGGAAAAGGCCGTGATGAAAAGAACGATCTGCGAGCACGCCAACAGCCGCTATCTGGTGGTCGACCGATCGAAGTTTTACCGCCAGGCGCTGATGCGGGTGAACAGCCTGAGCGCTTACGACGGCGTGATCACGGATAAGGACTTCACCGCCGAAGAAAAAGAAAAGCTCGACCAACTGGGCATCAACATAATACCCGTATCAAAAAGGATGTGATTTTGTGCTGCAATGCGTCGTGGTTGCGGACGACCTGACCGGCGGCAACGCCACAGGCGTGCTTCTTCGCAAAATGGGCTATCCCACCTGCACGATTCTGAACGCGCAGGATTTGCGGCGGGAGGACATCGAACAATATACCTGCGCGGTCTTCCCCACGAACAGCCGCTCCGTGGGTGCGGACGAAGCGTATTCGCGCGTTTTCCGCATTGCCGAAGCCATGAAGTCCGAAAAAATCAAGCTCTTTGCAAAGCGCATCGACAGCACCTTGCGCGGCAATCTGGGCAGCGAAACCGACGCCATGCTGGATGCGCTGGGCGAAGACACCGCCGCGATCGTCGCTCCGTGCTTCCCCAAAGCTGGGCGGATGCTGCTCGGCGGATTCCTGCTGGTCGGCACGGTCCCCCTCCACCGCACAGAGGCCGCCATAGACCCCACCGCCCCGGTTCACACCTCCAGCCTGAAGCTGCTTTACGACCGGCAATCCCGCCGCAGATCCGCTTTGCTGACCATGGACGACCTGACGCGGGGCAGCGAAGCCGTTGCGGAAAAGATCCGCGCATTGCATCAAGAAGGCGTGCGGATCATTCTAGTGGACGGAACCGCGCAGGAGGACATCGACCTGATCGCCGATGCGGCCGTCGCCAGCGGCGTCGCCTTTATATCCGTCGATCCGGGGCCCTTCACGGCGGCCGCCGCGAGCAGGCTGATCGCCGCAGAGCAGCAGGAACAGCAAAAAGCGGCGGGGCGCGTCCTCGGCGTAATCGGCAGCGTCAACCCCGTCGCCGCGCAGCAGGTGGACGAATTTTTGCGCGCGCGGACCGCGCTGTGCGAATACGTCAACACCCGCAGTCTGCTGGACGATCCCGCGCGGGAAGCCGAGATTGCCCGCGTGGTTTCCGCCGTTTTGCGAAAATGCGGGGAACATGATATGGTTCTGGTCGTGGGGGACGGGATTTTCCCCGAAAACCGCCTGCAGTTCGACGCGCTCGAAGCCAAATACGGCCGGTCGAAAGCCGCGCTCTGCCAAACGATCAATGACGGCCTTGCTGAAATCACGGTTCGGCTGACGAAGGGCGACGCCTTCCATGGCCTGTACGCCAGCGGGGGCGACATCACGGTCGCCGTGACAACGCGCCTGGGGGCCGCGGGAATCGCCCTGCACGCCGAGATCATCCCCCTGGCGGCCTACGGCGAGCTGGCAGGCGGCGAAAAAAGCGGCATGAAAATCGCGACAAAGGGCGGCATGGCGGGCGATAAAAACGCCCTCTGCGCCTGCATGGATTATCTGAAAAAGAAAGCACAGGAGGACTTTGTGTGAAACCATACATCGCAATTCCGATAGGCGATCCGGCGGGCATCGGACCGGAAATCGTCGCAAAAGCCATCGCGGAGGAGGCGGTTTTGCAGGCGGCAAACTGCGTCGTCGTCGGGGAAAAGAGCATCATGGAAAACGCGATCCGCATTGTTGGCGCGGACGTTCGCATAAAAGAAATCCAATACCCCGAAGAGGGCGATTACAAGAGCGGTGTTTTGAACCTGATCAGTCTGGGCGATCTGAAAAGCGGCGCCTTCAAAATCGGGGAGATTGACGGCGCGTGCGGCAAAGCGTCTTTTGCGTATATCAGAAAGGCGATCGAGCTTGCCAACGGCGGCTATGTCGCCGCCGTCGCGACGACGCCGATCAATAAGGAAGCGCTGAAAGCCGGCGGGATTCCCTACATTGGGCACACGGAAATCTTTGGTGACCTGACGAACACCCCGGACCCGCTGACGCTGTTTCAGGTGCGGAACCTGCGGGTGTTTTTCCTGTCCCGCCATGTTTCGATGCGCGAGGCGTGCGACCTGGTGAAAAAAGAGCGCATCGTCGATTATGTCAGGCGCTGCCAGGCGGCGCTCGATCAGCTCGGCGTGGGGAAAGGCACGATGGCCGTCGCGGGATTGAACCCGCACAGCGGCGAGCGCGGCCTGTTCGGCAGAGAAGAGGCCGAAGAGGTGATTCCCGCGGTCGAACAGCTGAAAAAGGAAGGCTATCGCGTCGAAGGCCCTATCGGTGCGGATTCCGTGTTCCATTTGGCCCTGAAGGGCAGATACAACAGCGTGCTGAGCCTGTATCACGACCAGGGCCACATCGCCACAAAGACGCTGGATTTTGAAAAAACGATCTCCATCACATGCGGAATGCCGATCCTGCGCACCTCCGTCGATCATGGCACCGCCCTCGACATTGCCGGAACAGGCCAGGCCAGCGCGGTCAGCATGGTCGAGGCGATTCTGCTCGCAGCGCAATACTCGCCGAATTTCCTGCGCGGTGGCATCGTCAAAACCACCGGCTAAGCCGGCGGCCTGAACGGGACCCAGAAGGGTCTGCTGCCGGCGCGCGCCATGACGGCATTGAATCGTCCGCACGCTCGGTGCGCCTTCCCGCGCCATTTTTATGGAGACGACAGGCGAAGCCAGACTTGGGACGAGCAAGTGCCTGATCATAAAAACGCCCACTTAATGTTTAAACTGAAACCCACCGGTAAACAGAAGTCTGTTGTTGCAAACTATGGTCCTTCATGTATAATGACCACATGATATTGTATATATCATCGGATGAGCACCTGCCGTATGCGAGGCTGACTTGCATACGGCTTTTCGTTTTCTTTGAGGGGTTTATGCTATGTGGAATATGTTGGGACCGATTCTGATTGTTGTTGCTGCAAATACAATTTACAACATCAGCGCAAAATCAACACCGGCAACGATCAATTCATTTGCTTCGCTTTCTGTTAGTTACCTAATAGCTATGATTTGTTCAGTAATTATGTGCTTTGTTACCAGCGAAAAGAAAAGCTTTTTGCTGGAATTATCCAAAGCGAATTGGACGGCCTATGCGCACGGCGTCGCAATTGTTGGCTTGGAGTTTGGATTTCTATGTGTTTATCGTGCCGGATGGAAAATAAGCATTGCAAATTTATTCGCCAGTATAACTCTGGCTTGTGTTTTGCTAATCGTTGGATTTTTCTTCTACAAGGAAGCGCTCAGCTTACGCCAAATACTGGGAATGGGCGTGTGTGCGGTTGGTCTGATTCTGATCGCAAAATAACCTGCGTATAAGTAACCGATCAATTTTGCGGTGCATGTGGAGTCCGTCAGCTATCTGATTTCGGCGGCAATCACATTCTGCTTTGCCGTCGCCGTCAATCGGATCACCGATCGCGCGCCCAACCGCATCCATATGGCAAAGGCGCTGAAAAGCGTGGAATAACGGGCATGCCGGGGCAGCTATGGGAACTTCGTTTTTCATCCGGAAGCGGAAACGGCGGGGGAGGAATCCGGCCCGCCCATTGTTTCTTCTGCCCGGATTTGCGCCAACGGGCGGCGTGATGGGCAGGCCGGTGATGGAGGGTCCCCTCCTCGCCCCCGTTGGAACGATGAACGCCCTGCGCTGCGCGTTAAGCGGCGGCGTCCTCTTTTTGGCAGAAGCCGCGGACCCGAAAGAAAACGGCGGACACCGCCGCGCCGGCCTTCATTTTTGGATCAAACTCCGGGTTTAACCCGATTTATCCCAATTGCACCCCAGCGGATCAAGGGAAACCGGCACAAGACCGTCCCTCTTTCCGGGGGTGCTATTCTTTTTTTCCACCCTGTTGACCCTTTGGCTTGCTCCGGGGCTTATCGTTATTGTAAAGATCGGCACGAAACGTTTGGGGCGGCGGGGGTATTCGCGGAATGGGAGCAGCCGGCAGCATGGGCCCGGCCCGCAGCATCCGCCGCCGCGCTCCGGCAGGCGTTGAAAAGGCCGCGGCCTATGAACGCGGAATGGGGATCACCGGGTCGATCACCAGCGGTGAATCGGAGTCGTATTCGCCAAAAATTGAAAATCCGAAGTCCCCTCCGCCCAAAAGGGCATAAGCGCAGCCGACTTTTCTCTCCCTTGTGCCAAAAACCTGCCAGGCGGTCGGGGCGGTGTCCGCCATCACGCCCTGGGGATGGCGGATCAGCAGGCTGCCCTCTTCGCTCAGAGCCAGTTCCTCGATCCCCTCCCAGTGCAGCCTGACCGCGCCGGCGGCACTTGCCCTGTTCAGCATCCAGTTGAATTTGAGCCCGTATCCGTCCCCGAAAACCTCCAGGTCCACGCCTTCCCAGATCCCCTCGTATTTCAGCTTTTCGTAGACCGGAAGATCGGCGCGCCATTCTTCCGGGTCGTTGCCGATCCAATAGTTGAGCTTCCCGCCGGTTTCCCCCCCGCCTTTTACAACGGCCTCCTCCCGCGCGCCCAGAAAGAAAAGCTGCAAAACCGCGCCTTGCCGCACAGGGTCTTCCCCGTCTTTTACAGCGGTTTCGGCCATTGCGACGGTGATCCGGTCCCTGTGAAAATAAAAGCACCCGCCCGGCGTTTTCGCCTTAAACAAAACCGTCGGAAGCGCGTCGTCCCCGCAGGCAACGAAGGCCAGAGGCGGCACTATGGTTTTATGGATGTTTTCCGCGCTTGAATTTTGCATGTGAAGCACCTCGAATCTGTTTGTGTCGCCGGTTGTTTGGAAATGGTGTTCAAGTGAATCGGCATTCATGATAGAATACGAATTCCCTTCACTTTTTGGGATTTGCGCCGCGCGATCAGAACCCTTCGGCCCAAAAGCCCCCGGGCTCCATCCGCAAAAAACCGCTGATTCATGATATGTGTGGGAATTTCAATAATCATCGAACCGCTAAAATTCCATCGTTTCACCAAGGAACACCAATATATTCCCATACCCTATGCGGCTTTTGGCCCCGCAGCGCATCGTTGCGGCGCAAAAAACATGAAAAAACCGGCCCTGCCCTTCACCGATCTGGTGAAACGGAAGGCCGGTTTGCCTGTTATCGGGCGGCGGGGCTAAAAAGCGGCTCCCTCCCCGCCGCGCGGCTCGCAGGTTTCGTTCTTGCGCGGGATTTTTCCGCCTTCGTCGGCGGCGGTTTGGGAACCTTCCGCGAGAAACGGGGAATACATCATGATGGCCGAATTCGAAACGATGAATTCCTCGCTCAGCAAACTGCCGTCCAGGCTGAAGATCTGCCTGTAAAGCTCGTTTCTGCGGCTGTATCCGCCCCAATACTCCCCGCGCATTTCGTGGTTCTTTTCCACAACCGCGTATTTCAGCTTCGGCGAGTCGGCCGACCGCCATTCCCCTTCCAGGAACTGATCGCCGACCTTGACCAAGAGCTGAAAATCCGCGTCCGTCCCGTTTTGGATCATCAGGTCGCCGTGGGGATAAAAGCAGGTCGCCCCGCTGCCAAAAGGCTGGGTGCGGTCCGAATCCGGAAAAACGTCATACCCGTGCCTGTGGCGCTCGATCACCGTCAGCGGCGTATGCAGGGTCATCCAGAAGATCAAATTGGAAAGCTGGCACAGCCCGCCGCCCACCCCCGGGCCCACCCGGCCGCCGCGCAGCACCATGCCTTCGATAAAGCCCCTCCGCCGCGCCGGTTTGCCGATCAGCTTCCAATAGCTGAAGATCTCCCCCGGGTGAAGCACAATGCCATCCAGCTTTTGCGCGGCGATGCGAAGATTGACGATCTTGTTGTATTGGTACCGCATCTCCACGTCTTTCAGTTTTCGCAAAAGCGGCGTTTTATGGCTGAAATACGGGTGCGTCAGGGGCTTTGCCTTCTCTTTGGCGAAAAGATGGTTCAGCCTGATCCACAAAAAGCGCCGCAGCGCCCCGTGATAAAGCATCCCCAGCTTTCTTCGCGTTTTTGAGCGGGAAACGGCCGGTTTTACGATCTGCCTGTCAGCATACACGGGCATTCATCCCTTCCCATCATTGCTTTTATTATGCCAGACAAGCCCTTCACCCGCAAGCGGAACCGGCTTTCGGGGCGCGCGGCGCAAAAAGGGAAGCCTCCCGCTTCGCTTGATCCGCCAAATCCGTCAGACCGCAAACTGGCTGTTGTACAGCTTTGCGTAAAAACCGCCCCGCTCCAGCAATTCTTCGTGCCTGCCCTGCTCGACGATGTTTCCTTCCCGCATGACGAGGATCACGTCCGCCTCCCGGATGGTGGACAGCCTGTGAGCGACGATAAAGCTGGTCCGCCCCTTCATCAGCCGGGCGAAGGCCTGCTGGATCTTGATTTCCGTCCGGGTGTCGATCGAGGAGGTCGCCTCGTCCAGGATCAGCATGGGCGGCAGGCAGAGCATCACCCGGGCGATGCACAAAAGCTGCTTCTGGCCGGAAGAAAGGCTGCCGCCGTCTTCTGTGACCACGGTGTCGTAGCCGTTGGGCAGGCGCATGATGAAACCGTGGGCGTGGGAGGCTTTCGCCGCGGAGACGATCTCCTCTTCCGTCGCGTCCGGCCTGCCCATGGCGATGTTTTCTTTGATCGTTCCGGTTTTCAGCCAGGTGTCCTGCAGCACCATGCCGTAGCCGCTCCGCAAGCTCTTTCTGGTAACGCTTCGGATGTCATTCCCTTCCACCCGGATGCTTCCCGCGTCCACGTCGTAAAACCGCATCAGCAGATTGATGATGGTGGTCTTTCCGCAGCCCGTCGGGCCGACGAGGGCGATCCGCTGGCCGGGCTTAACACAAAGGTTGAAGTTTTTGATCAGCGCCTTTTCCGGAACGTAGGAGAATTCGACCCCTTCCATGGCCACGTTGCCGGCGATGTTCTCCAGCACCGCGGCGTTTTCGGCCTCGGGGGCCTGGGGCTGCTCTTCGATCAGCTCAAAAATCCGCGCGGCGCAGGCCAGGGCGTTCTGCAGCTCGGTGATGACGCCGGAAATCTCGTTAAAAGGCTTGGTATACTGGTTCGCGTAGCTCAAAAAAACGGCGAGCTGGCCGACGGAGAACGCCCCGCCCGTCGAGATGCTGGTCAGCGCCCCGAAAAACCCCACCCCGGCGTAGACTAAACTGTTGATGAACCTTGTGGACGGGTTGGTGAGCGAGGAAAAAAACGTCGCCCTGCGGGAGCAGGTTTCCATCCGTTCGTTGATTTCGTCAAACTGCCGGATGGCCTCCTTCTCGTGGGAAAAAGCTTTAACGGCCTTCTGGCTGCCGATCATCTCGTCGATAAAGGCGGTCTGTTCCCCCCTGATTTCGGACTGGAGCCTGAACATGCTGTAAGTCTTTTTTGCGACGAACCGCGCCACAAAAAGGGAAAGGGGCGTGATCACCACCACGACCAGCGAGATCCGCCAGTTGATGGCCAGCATGAACGCCAGCGTGCCCAGAATGGTGACGACCCCGGTAAAAAGATGGGCAAAGCCCAGCAGCAGGCCCTCGGCGAACTGGTCCGCGTCCGCGATCACCCGGCTGACGATCTCGCCATGGGCGTGGGAATCGATGTATTTCAGCGGGAGGATTTCGATCTTTTTGAAGGCTTCGTCCCGCACGTCTTTCACGACCCTGAAGGTGATCCTGTTGTTGAGGATGCTCATCAGCCATTGCAGCGCGGCGTTCGCCAGAACGATCGCCCCGATGTGCAAAAGGATGCGCAGAACGCCGTCAAAATCCACATTCCCCGGCCCGATGATGAGATCGACGGCCTCCCCGATCAGGATGGGGACATAAAGGGTGAGCGCCACCGTTGCCGCGGCAAAAAGGATGGAAACCGCCATCAGCAGCCGGTGGCGGCCGATAGCTTGCAGCACCTTTTTGAGCGTTCCTTTTGCGATCTTCCGCTTCTTCGCCTTATCCGACAACCGCCTTCCCCTCCTTTCTGAACTGGGAATCGTAGATCTCTCTGTAGACCTCGCAATCCGCCAAAAGCACGTCGCTTTTGCCAATCCCCACCACGCGGCCGTCCTCCAGCACGATGATCTGATCCGCGTGCTGGATGGCGGAAGCCCGCTGGGAAACGATGAACACTGTGGGCCTGTCCTCAAGTTCCTGGATCGCTTTCCGCAAGGCCGCGTCCGTGGCAAAATCCAACGCTGAGGCGCTGTCGTCCAGGATGAGGATTTCCGGCTTTCTGACCAGCGCCCGGGCGATGGTCAGCCTTTGCCGCTGCCCGCCGGAAAGGTTCTTCCCGCCCTGTTCGATTCGATCATCCAGCCCGCCCTTGCTTTTGACGATGTCCATCGCCTGGGCGGTCTTCAGGGCTGCCATCATCTCGTCGTCCGTGGCGTCTTCCTTGCCCCAGCGCAGGTTTTCCCGGATGCTGCCGGAAAAAAGCACCGCCTTTTGCGGCACGATTCCGATCCTGGCGCGCAGATCCTTTACCGGGTACTCTTTGACGTTTGCGCCGCCGATCAGCACTTCGCCCTCGGTGGCGTCATAAAAGCGGGGAATCAGGTTCACGAGGGAGGACTTGCCCGAGCCCGTTCCGCCGATGATGCCGATCGTCTCCCCCCGCCTTGCGGAAAAAGCGATGCCTGTCAGCGCGTTGCCGCCCGCGTCCTGGTAGCGCAGGCCCACGTTCCTGAATTCAACGGCGGTTTCGCCGCTTTCAACCGGCTTTTCGCCGCTTTGGGAAGCCATCGTCGGCCGGATCTCAAAAACGTCCTGAATCCGGTTGCCGCTGGCGATCGATCGGGTGATGGTGATGATGAGGTTCGCGAGCTTGATCAGCTCGATCAGGATCTGAGACATGTAGTTGTACAGCGCGACGACGGCGCCCTGGGTGATCAGCCCCGCGCCCACCCGGATCGCGCCGATCCAGATCAGCCCGGCGACGGCGATGTTGATGATCGCGTAGGTCGCCGGGTTCATCAGGGCGGAAATCCTGCCCACAAATTTCTGGGCCCGCTCCAGCTCTTCGTTCCTCGCCGAAAATTCCCGGGTCTCGTCCTCTTCCTTGCAAAACGCGCGGATCACCCTTGCGCCGGTCAGGTTTTCCCGGGTCATTCCCAGCACCCGGTCCAGCTTTGCCTGCACTTTTTTATAGAGCGGGACGCACCAGAGCATGATGCCGAAAACCACCAGCGAAAGCACGGGGATCACCCCCGCAAAAACGAGAGCCGCCCGGGAATCGATCGTAAAAGCCATGATCATGGCGCCAAATACCACAAAGGGCGAGCGCAAAAGCAGCCGCAGCGTCAGGTTGATCCCGGTCTGCACCTGGTTTGCGTCGCTGGTCATTCGCGTGATCATCGTCGGGGCGCCCAGACTATCCAGCTCGGAATATGAAAAGCGCTGAATGTGCGAAAACAGCGCGTGCTTAAGCTTTTTTGCAAAACCCGCGGCGGCCTTTGCCGCGTAATACTGGGCGGTTATCGTGCTGATCAGGCCCACGGCCCCCAGCGCCGCGATCAAGAGGCACATCCTGAGGATATACCCCCCGTCCCTTTGGGCGATGCCGACGTCGATGATCGCCGCCATGACCAGCGGCACCAGCAGCTCGAAGGTCGCTTCCAGCATCTTGAAAAACGGACCGAGGATGCTCTCTCTTTTGTAATCTTTCAGGTAAATCAGCAGCTTTTTCAATTCCTGTCTCCATGTTGATTGATCTTGCACAGGTTTTATTATAACATGGCTTCAATAGGCGTTTGATATATTTTGAAGCGATGCCATATTCTTTTGGTATAGTATTTATACGCTTTGTGTATGGAGGCCGCATGGATCTTAAGCAGTTGCAGTATTTTGTTGCGGTTGTCAAAGAAGGCACGATCAGCGCCGCGGCAAAAAAGCTCTTTATGTCCCAGCCGCCCCTCAGCACCCAGATGAAGCTGCTGGAGAGCGAGCTCGGCTGCGTGCTTTTTGCGCGCGGTCAGCGCGGCATCCGCCTGACCGAGGCGGGAAAGCAGCTTTATGCCAAAGCGAAGGCGCTGTTGGAAATCACCCGGGTCACCAAAGAAGAAATGCAGGAATACGCGGAAGCGGAGGCGGGAACGATCCGCTGCGGCATCGTTTCCTCCGTCGTTTCCCCCATGGCGACCCGTTGGATCGCGGAATTTTCCAGTCGCCACCCGAAGGTCGGCTTTTCGATTTACGAAGCGAATACCTATGAGCTGATCGAAAAGCTCAGGTCAAACATTCTGCACCTTGCCATCGTGCGCACGCCCTATGCCGCCGAAGGGGTAACCGCCGAAGCGCTAAAAACCGAATCCCTGGTGGCGATCGGGCAGGAAGCCTTTTTCCCCGCCGGCCGATCGGTTTCCCTGGCCGCCCTTTCCGCCCTGCCGGTGGTGCTTTACCGCCGGTGGGCGGCGATCATCGAAAGCGAGTTCGACAAGGCAGGCTTGCCCCTGAATTGCAGATGCGTCTGCGACGACGCCCGCACCGCCGTGGCGCTTGCAAAGGAGGGCCTGGGCGTCGGCCTTGTTCCCGCCTCCGCAACCCGGCAGACGGACGATCCCAAAGTCGCGGTCCGGCAGCTTGAGGACTGCCGGATCGAATCCAGGATCGATTTGATTTATGATGAAAACGCCCATTCCCCCTCCTGCGCCAAGGAATTCAGGGATTACCTTCTGCGCCGGTTCGGCAGGGCCGAAGAGGGCTAGCCCGGGCCAAGGCCCGGCTTTGCCGATGAACCGGCGGTCACTAGTCGCGGTTCTTTATCCCGTAAATTGCCCGAATCAAATAGCAAAAGCTTTATGAATATCCGAGATCTTGGATTTCATAAAGCTTTTTTGTAAGCAGCGCAGCTGGCGATATTAGTAGATTACTTCCCATACGCCTCTTGGGCTTTCTTCTGCGGCTTTCATCCGCTCTGTCTTCCTCAATTCTGTAGCTGCCCAACGAATATCATATTGCCAGGTATAAAACAAATCCCCAGAATTCGAAAGCTCTTTTCGATAACGATCCCAAGCACATCTGCAAACCGCTATTATACTTGTTTTTCCGCCCAAATCTTTAATAGCGCTATACAGGATATCCGGTAAATCCCCCCCTATTCAACGCTCTCACCTCTAATTCCGATTTTTGGTATTATACATCATAAGACTTTTTCACTCCGCATATTTGTGAATCCTGATAGACTTTTCAATTTGTAATAATCTTCTATGATAAAATCTCAAACTTTCCTAATAAGCTCTTATCTTGTCCACACCGCGAAGCGATGCCCAATACTGCGGTTTATGCATAGTATAAGTATGGGAAGGCCAAAACCATTTTTGAGGTGTTAAGATATGTCTAATCATGAATTGCATATAGAATCCGTCAAAAAAATCAAAAAGCCCCTGCGGTTCATCGAAAACCGCGGTCAGGAGGACGGGCGGGCTGTTTTTACCGCCAGCTGCAACGGGCAAAAACTCCTTTTTGAAAAGGACAGGATCGCGATCATTAAAAAAGACGCTGCACAGAGCAAACCCGGGGAGGACGCCGCGAATTGCCCCTGCCTGGCGCTCCGCTTCGTCGGGGCCAGAGAAAACGCGCCGGCCGGATTTTTGCTGAATCACGAACAGCTCCGCCAGCCCAACGGCGAATGCCCCAAAAAGTGCGGCGAAACCGTTTCGGCTTATGGGATGCTCAAGTATTCCGACGTTTGGGACGGCGTTGACCTCGAACTTTCCGAATGCGACTCCGGCCTGAAAATGAACTGGGTGGTGGACGCCCCCGGCATTGCCGGTTGCATCCGGCTGCGCTGGGAAGGCGCGCAGAGCCTGGAAATCGACAGGGACGGCTGCCTGCTGGTCCACCATGCCCTCGGCACGCTCAAAGACGCAGCGCCGAAAGCCTGGCAGGTCGTCGACGCGGAATTCACCCCCATCGGCTGCTCCTATAAGCTGGCGGGGGATACGGAATTCCTGTTTGAGCTTTCCTGCGATTGCGACGAGGATTCCCCCATCGTCATCGACCCGATCATCAATTGAGCGGCTCATCCGCGCGGGGCGACCGGCATGTTGAAAACCACCGGCAAAGCCGGTGGTTTCAGAGCGTCAAAAAAGGCCTGCGGGCCTTTTTCGCCGGTTGGCTTTTCGCTTCGCGCAAGGTGATTTCGGTCAATTACGACCGAAATAATACGGCAAAACTGACGCGCATGTCGTCAGTTTTGATTGAGCCTCAGGGGCTGCGGCCCTTAAAACCCCGGGATAGGATTTCCGGCGATCTAAAACCACCGGCAAAAACCGGTGGTTTCGTTTTTTTGCAAAGGTTCCCTTCCGCCGGGGTTTCAAAAGGCCGTTACCGCGTTTTTCTGGACAGCCTGTAGATCGACAGCCCGTAGAACACCGCCGCGGTCAGCAGCAGAATCGCCAGGCTGGCAAGGGGGGAAACTTCGGTTTCCCCGAACTTCAAAACGACGCCCATGGTTTCCTTGAAGGCCTGGGTCGCCTCCGCCGGGGCGGCGGCAAAGGTCGCCGAAAGCGGGTCCGCCATCATGACCTGCCTAAAAAGCGTGGCCGAATGGGAGACCGGGAACAGCCTGATCACCCATTGGACGGCGCCGGGGAGCTGACCGATGGGCATATAGATCCCGGTCAGAAAACCGATGAGGGTGCCGATGACCGTGCTGGCCGTGGCAAACGCGTTCGTGCTTTTGAAGAAGGACACCAGGAAAAAAACGATGGACGTATTCATGAAGGTGGAGATCAGGATCAGCGCGAGAACCTTGAGCAGCGCGGCAAAGCCGAGCAGCGCCCCGCCGCTGGCGATCACGTAGATCTCCGCCAGAACGAGGGTAACAAGGCTCATAATGACGCCGATCAGAAACGAGCTCAGGATGTATCCCCCCGCGATGCCGCGCCTCGTCAGCGGGGAAGCGATGATGTCCTTGTTGATCTTCTTCACCTTATCTTCCACCATGATGCCGAAGGCGCCCATAGTGGTGGTGACCGAGGTTACGGCCAGGATGCCGGACATGATCCAGCTGTCCATCAGATACCGGACCCCGCTCATGCCCTGAAAGCTGCTCACCCAAACGTCTCCCAAAAACAGGGTATAAAGCCCGATGATGATGAACACGGCCAGCAGCGAAAAAAACACCGCGGTTTTATCCTTAAAAAAGACCAGGAGATTCCTCTTCGCAAACCCGATCATTCCCGTATCTCCTTCCCCGTTATGGCGATAAAGGCGTCGTCCATCGTCCCGGTCGTCACCTCAAAGCCCGAAATAAAGTCCCTGGCCAGCTGGATCACCGGCAGCGCCGCCATGGTCGACGGGATCGCGACGGTCGCTTTGTTCGCCTCTGTGGAAAACTTCAGGTTCTGCTCCTTCAAAATGGAGCGGACCTTCCCAAGATCGGCGCAGATCAGCGTGAGCTTATCCGTCGTATATCTTTCTTTCAGCTCGGAGGGCGTGCCCTTCGCCACGATCCTTCCATCGTCGATCACGATGACGAAATCGGCCCCCGCGGCTTCTTCCATGTAATGCGTGGTGAGGAAGATCGTCATCCCCGCTTCCCTTTGCAGGGCGGTTATGGTTTCCCAAACGCTTTTTCTGGTCTGGGGGTCCAGGCCGGTCGTCGGTTCGTCCAAAAACAGGATCTTCGGCGTGTTGATCAGCGCCCGGGCAATGTCGCACCGTCTCTTTTGGCCGCCGGACAATTTGCCGTAGGGCCGCCTGAGAATTTCGGTGATCCCCATAGTCTTTGCGACTTCGCCGATCTTTTCTTCCAGCGCGCGGCCCTTCATGCCGTAAAAACCGCCGCGTATTTTCAGGTTTTCCCGGACCGTGAGCAGGTCGTCCAGCAGGCCGTCCTGGAACACCACGCCGATGGCGGAACGGATCGCGTTGTCGCTTTTGCCCAGAACGTTTCCGTCCACCACGGCCCTGCCGCTGTCCGGCTGCAAAAAGGTGCAGATGATATCGATCGTTGTGGATTTACCCGCGCCGTTGGGCCCCAGAAAAGCAAAGATCTTTCCGCTTTCCACGTAAAAATCCAGCCCCTTGACCGCGTGCACATTCCCGTAGGATTTGTGCAGGTCCGAAACCTCGATGATATTGCTCAACAAGCATCCCTCCTGCCGCTGCCGGCGATTGAATATCGTGTTAATTATAACGCATTCCTGTATTTGCCACAACGCGGCTGCGTTGCCTCCACGCGCTTTTCAATCAAGAAACCGGGGTTTTCACCCCGGCGCGCGGATGCCTTATTCTTTTGCCGGTTCCTTTTTTAAAAGGAACATCAGCACGACCGCCGCGCAGGCGCAGCCTGCGGCGATGAAGAACGCCGGGGACATCAGGGCGATATCCGCGGCGGCGGCATTCTTGTAATACCCGGCGATGTAGGAGGAGGCCACGGCGCCCACGCCGAATCCCACCATCACCATGCCGTAGTTCATGGCCAGATACCTGGGCCCGAACAGGTCGGCCGTCAGAGAGGGAAAGTTGCTCAAAAAGCCGCCGTAAAAGAACCCGATCAGGCCGATCAGGACGTAGATCAAATAGCCGTTCGCGCTGTTGACCAGCAAAGAAAGGACCCCCGACCCCGCAAGCAGCAGCAGGATCGTCCTTTTTCTGCCCAGCCTGTCCGAGATCATGCCCCAGCAAAGCCGCCCGAGGGAATTGCACATGGAGATGACCAGCACGCCGATCGTGGCGGTTTCGCCCAGCCCTTTCGCCACCGCGATGGGCTTCGCAAAGCCGATCATCATCAGGCCGCCGACGCAGGCGAGCATCATGGAGCCGGTTATCAGATAAAATCTGGGGTCTTTGAGCACCCGGCCGGGGGAAAGGCTGTTGTCCTTTGCCGCGGCGGAACCCGATTGGCCCTCCGCCTGGGGAGGATTCTTCAAAAACAGCCCGCCGATGGTGCAAACCGCCAGAAAAACCCCGCTCAGCACCATAAAGGTCTTGGGTTCGCCAACCCCGGCTCCGCCAAAGCCCTTGATGAGGGCCTCGATGATCGGCGTAAAGACGACCCCGCCAAAGCCCAGGGCCGAAACGATCAGCCCGGTCACAAAGCCCTTCTTTTCCGGGAACCACTTTTGGGCGCAGGCGATGGTCGTCGAATAGGTAAAGCCCATGCCGACGCCGCCCATCAGGCCGTAGCCCACCCAAAGCAGCCAGTAGGTTTGCCTGGTGACGAAGGAAGCAAGCATAAATCCGGCGCTGACGATCATGCCGCCGATGATGACGATGACCCTGGTGGATAATTTCGCCGCCAGCCTGCCCCCGATCACGCTACCGATCGAAAGGGTGAAGAGCAGCAGGGAGAAGGTCATGCCGGCCTGAGCGTTGTCGCCGTTGAAGATACTGTCCGCGACGCCGGTCTGAAACACGCTCCAGATATACGAGATACCCAGGCAAAGCTGTATCGCGATGGCCGCGGCGATGGGTCCGGTTCTCTGTGAAGCTTTCATAAGAATCCTCCTTCAAATATATAAAAGCCTTACTGCTTGCAGTAAGGCTTTTGGTCCTGACGGACGCATGACCCGCACGCGGGATCTTACCACAAAACGCGACCAAACCCTATTACCGGCAGCAGGGCTGCAATAATAAGGCGAATCAGGCCGATCAGGTTTGCGCGCTTTGCGGAGGAACGGACCATGGATACAGCTCCCAAAAATAAATTGTTGCCATTATGCCATAACGGGATTTTCCTGTCAATGATTCATGCTGCAATTGTCGGAATTCCGGCGGCCGCTTTTAACAGGGTTGCCCGGCAAAGGCGGGGCGCCCGGACGTTTTGCCCGCGGAGGCTCCCTTTTTGACAGAAAAATGGAGCAAAAAAGCGCCTGCACAACCGCAGGGGCTTTTTTGCCCAAAGCGCCGAGCTCGGGGCGGATAAGCCGGGATCGCGTCATCGGCCGGGCAAGGGCCCAGGCGGGCCGCGCCCGGTCAGAGCAGTTCTTCAAAGGACATCACAAACCTGTCGCTCTCTTCCTTGAGCTGGGGGATCTCCCCTTCCGTCAGGCCGTCATAAACGCCCACGGTTTCGAATCCGGCCTCCCTGCACATGCGCAGGACCGCGGGAGCGTCCTCAAACACGGCGCAATCCCCGTAATCAAGACCGTACTTTTCCGCGCAGTATTCGAAGATGCGCGGACTGTTTTTGTTTGCCTGAACATCCGCAATGGTAACGACGGAATCAAACAGCTCCCGCATCTTTGTCCGTTCGAGCGCCGCCGTCACAAAATCCTTCTCCATTGCCGTGGCCATGCAAATCGTGATCCCCATTGCCCTGAGCCTCTGGATATATTCCCGCGCGCCCTTCCTGACCGGAATGTTCAGGCGGTAATGCCGGCCCATCTCGCCGCGCCATTCCCTGACGATTTCGGGAATCTCTTCGGGCAAGCCGTACTGTTCCTTGAAGAACTTGGCGCCCAGGGTCATCCCCAGTGGTTTGACCAGCCCCACGACGTCGGGGGGCGGCGTTCCGCCCCGTTCGCGCACATAGTCCGAAATCACCGCAGTCCAGTATCCGGCGGATTCGAAAAGGGTTCCGTCAAAATCAAAAATCGCAAGCTTCATGTTACTTCAGTTCTTTCAGCAGCGCGAAGGATGCGGGCATCGTTTCCTTGAGGAGCTTCTGCTGCACGGTGAATACCTTGCGGTAAGCGGCGGTGCTTTCGGCATCCGGCGTATACGTATCCTTCACGGCTACCCATTGGCTCACCAGGTCGCGGACATCGGCAACGTCACCCACGCCGTAAGCCGCGAGTGCCGCATTGGAGATCACCGCGCCCGCAGTCTGCTTCAGGGTGATGACGGGGGTATCCAGGCAGTCCGCCTTGATCTGGTTCCAAAGCCTGCTTTTGCTGCCGCCTTCGGTGACCGTCAGCCGGGTGATGTCGTTTCCGTTTTTGCGCAGGGCATCCACCAGTGAAAGGTACTCAAACGCGATGGATTCCAGGATCGCGCGCCACTGCTCGGCCTGGTTGGTGTTCATCGTCATGTTCAGGAAGCATCCGCTGGCGTTTTCCAGCGCGCCGACGCCGCCCTGAAGGTATGGCAGGAACAGCGTGCCGTTGGCCCCCGCGGGCACTTTTTCCGCGGCTTCCTGCAACGCGTCGTAATAGCTGTTATTGTCCGGGCATCCGCAGATGTTGTCCCTGAACCAGCGCAGGGAAAGTCCGCCGGCGCGCACGTTGCCCCAGTAAAAATACGTGTCCGGCAGAGTGCCGATAGAGAACAGAAGGCCGGTATTCCTGGTGATCTCGGGGTTGATGCCGTCCACCACGATGGTGATCATCGCCGCGGTCCCCGCGACGTCCGCCGCCATGCCCACGTCCGTCAGGCCTGCGCCGACGTTGGACTGCATGGTGTCCCCCGCGCCTGCGACGATGGGAATGCCGGCGGGAATGCCGATGAGGGCGGCCTCTTCCGCGCTCAGATGACCGACGACGTCCGTCGGCGCGACGATCTTCGGCAGGATCTCCATCGGGATTCCCAGGCTGTCCATCTGGGCCTTGGACCATTCCTTCTCGATCGCCTTATAGCCGACCAGCCAGCCGGACAGGGTGGCGTAATCCAGGAAGAAATCCTTCGCCTTGTGGCCGCAGAGGCGGTTGAGCACATACGGGCCGTTGTTGACGACCTTCGCGCCCCTCTTTTTGAATTCCTCGTGGTTCTTGAGCAGCCAGCGGATGTAAACCGGCGGCATATAGGGATCGACCGTGGAGTTTCCGCTCTCCTCAATCCAAAGGGGCTCAAGGTTCTCGTTGATCCACTGGGCGTCTTCCGCTCCCCGGATGTCCAGATAGGGGATGTAGGGGGTGATCGCTTTGCCGTCCTCGTCGACGCCGACAACGCCGCAGATGATTCCGTCGCCGCAGATGGCGCGGATTTCGGAAGGATTGATGCCGCTTTTTTTGACGCAGGCCTTGATGCCGTCCCGCACTGACTGAAGATAATGATCCGCGTCCATCTCGGCCCAGCCGGATTTAGGATACTGGATGATGGTCGGAATCTGTTCCTCTGCCACGCAGTTCATGTTGAGATCGTAGATTGCCGTCTTCGTGCTTTGTGTGCCGCAGTCGAACCCGATGTAATACTTATTCATTTTTTCCTCCAATTTCATTAGCGGGTTTTGTATGCCTCTTTGAAGGGCTGGCGATTGCGAGGGAGATGGGGCGGCTAGCTTTTTTTCTCACGGGTTGCGCCGGATCGGCCGGTCTGCTTCAATATGGATTTGACGGGATTGCAAGCGCGCCGGATCCTGCGTGGGGTCGATGTGGGTTATTCCCTGAAAGGACGGATTGCATCAACGGAATCCACCTTTGGGGGAGTCGCGCCGGCAGAAGTTGATCGGGTCGTATGAAACTCAACTGCTCATGATGTGCCTTTGAACAATGTGGTGAAAAAGAAGCGTTTCATACGTTCATTATCCAGTTTACTGAATATTGATGTTTATACTATACGGAGATGTTGCCGAATTGTCAATCCTGTTTTTTATAAAATTCGCGAATTGATCCACAAAAAAAAGGCCTTAACGGCCTTGTATGCGCCGGCTGAATCCGAAAGCCGGGCAAACCGCCGCCCCATTGCCTAAAAGCCGGCTCTCTTTACGCGCATATTCTAACGGCGCGGTTCAATAGGACGGGATTCTCCTGCCGTCGATCACTTCTTTCTGGACGGCCTTTACCTCTCCGCAGTCGATGATATCTCCAAGCAGCATGATATCCCTGGCGTTTTTGCCCATCACCACCAGCACGGCGTTTTCGGAATCGCGGATCAATTCCTGCATCTCGGGCGTCTGCTCGACGGTGTATGCCTTGCGGTCGTGGTATTTTTCGATCAGCTCGTCCCAATTCCAGACGGTGGCGTCCACCTCGCCGGCTTCCATCCGCGAAAAGATGTCGGAATACTTGACGTCTATCAGTTCAACGTCGTATTCTCTGCAAATCATCTCGACGATGTGCTGGTGATCGTAGGAATATTTGTCCACAGCGATCCTCATTCCATCCCGGATGCGGGTATTCCGCTCATCGGAAAACACAAGGCCGCTCTTGCCGATATAGGAATACGCGCCAAAATCGAACAGGATCTCGAGCTCCGGAAATTCCAATTTGGCGAGTTCCGCAGTCATTTTGGAACAGATCGTAAAATTGACCCGGCCTTCTACCAGACGCTTGATCCTGACGCGCCCCCCGCGCACAAAAGAGATGTTGAAGGGGATCGCGGCCCGGTCAAACTGCCTGTAAAGCGCGGTGGCAAGGCCCTCGAAGCGCCTGGTATAGGGCAGCGGCATGCTGCAGGAAATCCATGCGTTCTCCGTCAGCTTCCACAGCCCCACCCTGTTTATGCCGGTTATGACCGTTCCCTGATGGCCGCGGGACTGAAGGGTGATCTCCCCGGAATCCTCGAGCATTTTAAGCGCCGCCTGAACCGTGCCCGCACCGACGCCCAGCTTTGCGCAAAGATCGCTGATGTTCGGAAGGCGTGCGCCCAGTTTAAGCCCGATCAAAAAATTGGCGACCGCCAAAGCGGTTTCGCCCTGTTTGGTAAGGAATTTCCCTTGCAGCATTTTTTATCCGTCCTTTCCCAAATTACTTTAAGTCATGTAAAAAGATCTGTCAAATGCATTCACACCTGCACGCGATCATCGGTGACTGCGGAAGAAACAGCCGCGCGCCATAAATCGCGGATATTCTACGGGCTCCGATTTATAGTCGCGGTAAATGGCCTGTTCTTACTTCCGTGTTCTTATGCCTTTGCGCCATATAAAAAATCTTTGGCGGCGCCCAAGCACAGCCTTTCGGGACATCTGGAACGATCGCGATCCCTCTTGCACCATTGCTTCATTTGCCCTATTAGATGAAAGCATAAAAAGTACTTCAATCCCACTTTATCTATCTTCGGTTCTATGCTACAATAAGACATAATTTCTGAAGTTTTCTATCCCTTTGGCATAAAGCGAGCATATGATCCTCAACGGAGGATCCCTTATCGGCAACCCGTTGAACGTTTATAGATTTAGACGGGTTATTTGTTGTACCTGGCCGGGTCCGTTCATGATATCCCCGCCGCTTTTGCTGAAATCACTGCAAATGGACCCAGATAAAAAGTATTGCCGGAGGCCGAATCCTTGAAGATTGTAATTGTTGGCGGAGGAAAAATTGGAGGGGCGCTTTGCATCGATCTGTCCAACGCAAAACATGACGTTGCCGTTATCGATGAGAATGCAAGGGTTGTTGACCATTTGATCGGTTCAGCGGATATTGCCGGAATGGTCGGCAATGGCGCCAATGTGAATTTGCAGCGCGAAGCAGGCGTCCCCGGCTGCGACGTATTTATTGCCGTTACGGCATCGGATGAAATCAACATAATCGCGGCCATCATTGCCCACAAGCTGGGCGCGAAGAAAACTTTGGCCCGCGTCCGGAATCCGGAATATGCAAGTAATCTTGAATTCGTCCGGGAGAATCTTGGAATTTCACTGATGATCAATCCCGAACTTGAGGCGGCAAGGGCCATCGCGCTCAGTGTTCGTTTCCCGTCTGCGCTTGGTATCGAAACGTTTGCAGGCGGCCGCGTTCAAATGGTCGAAATCCGGGTAGCCAAAGGCAGTTCGCTGAATGGAATGCAGCTGAACCAATTCCGCGCGGCTTACGGCATGGTTCTGGTCTGTGTTGTTCAGCGCGGGGAGGACGTTTTTATTCCGGAAGGAAGCTTTATTCTGCAAGAAGGCGACTTGCTCCATGTGACCGGATCCATAAACGATCTGGCCGCGATTTACAAAGCAGCCGGCCGCGTTACCCGCAAGATCCGCTCGGTGATGATTATCGGCGGCAACCGGATCGCAAGGTATTTGTTGAAAATCATCGGGCACCTGGGGATGGATATTTGCGTCATCGAAAACGACGATTCCATAACCGAAGCATTGGCCGGTGATTTTCCAAAAGTAAAAGTGATCACGGGCGACGGAACCGATCCGACTGTTCTCCAGGAACAGCACATCAGCGACTATGACTGCTTTGTCGCGCTGACAGGAATCGATGAAGAAAACCTGGTCGCTTCTTTGTATGCCGCGAAACAGCAGGTTCCCAAGATTATCACCAAAGTCAACCGGACGGAATTGCTCCACATTTTCGATAATAGCGAGCTGCAGACGATTGTCACGCCAAAAAGGCTTGTGTCTGATATGATCACCCGTTTTGTTCGCGCCTTGAACGACACGCTGGAGTCAAAAGTGGAGGCCATGTACCGCATCATTGACGGACGCGTTGAGGCGCTTCAGTTTGAAGTGCTGAAAAACAGCTTTGCCACCGGTATCCCGCTCAACGCCCTGAAACTGAAGAAAAACATCCTTATTGCATATATTGTGCGCAAAAACCAGTTGATTTTCCCGACAGGCAATGACGAGATACGGCCGGGAGATCATTTGATCGCCGTCACGACCGAACACAATATTGAAGAGATCGACGACTTATTGGAAGCCGGGGCCAGAAAATGAACAAGGGAATCGTCAGGTATGTGTTGGGGCGGATGCTGCTTGTGGAAGCCGGACTGATGACTGTTCCGCTTGTCGTAGGCTTGTTTTACCAAGAGAGCCTGAAGTCCGTCGGCAGTTTCATCATTGTCATTGCCCTATTGATGATAACAGGGCTGGCAACCGGGATAAAAGAGCCCAAAAATACGCGGCTGTTCACCAAGGAAGGCTTAGTCATTGCGGCTTTGTCATGGTTTCTTTTGTCGTTTTTCGGGGGGCTTCCCTTTGTGTTCAGCGGCGAGATTCCGTCGCTTGTGGACGCCTTCTTTGAAACAAGCAGCGGATTCACGACAACAGGGGCTTCCATTTTGACCAATGTGGAAGCCATGTGCCATTCCATGCTATTCTGGCGCAGCTTTACGCATTTAATCGGCGGCATGGGCGTTTTGGTATTTGCCCTGGCGCTGCTGCCAAACACGAATCCAAGATCTGTCAATATCATGAAAGCGGAGGTTCCAGGACCGGTTTTCGGTAAGCTGGTATCAAAACTCAGGGATACCGCCCGTATTCTGTACATTATTTATTTAGCGATGACAGCAACGCTCATTATCCTGCTGATGTTCGGCGGGATGGATTGGTTTGACGCTTCGCTGCATGCTTTCGGCGCGGCCGGCACAGGCGGATTTGGCATTAAGAGCACGAGCGTGGCCTTTTACAACAGCGCCTACATCGACTATGTTCTTGGCGTTGCAATGATTGCGTTCGGGGTAAACTTTAACCTCTATTACTTTATCCTTGCCCGCCAGGCCAAAAAGGCTCTGAAAAATGAAGAACTGCGCTGGTACTTGGCCATTGTCCTCATTGCGGTGGTTTTGATCTGCATCAATCTTTCCGGGCAATACGATTCCGTTTCGCGCATGATCCGGGATGTGTTTTTCACCGTCTCCTCCGTTCAGACAACAACCGGCTACTCCACGGTCGATTTTGGCTCATGGCCTGTGTTTTCACATGCCGTGCTTTTGTTGTTGATGTTTTTTGGCGCATGTGCCGGATCGACAGCCGGGGGATTGAAAATTTCCAGAGTAGGCGTCCTTATCAAAACGGCTTTTGCCGAAATCCGCAAATCAAAAGAACCCAATCAGGTTGTATGCGTCAAATATGACGGCAATATACTGGACAAATCTGCGCTGAGTTCGATCGCCAGATATTTTGTCATCTATATTGGCGTTTTTTTCGGGCTTGTCCTGCTGCTCTGTCTGGACGCTCCGGATTTTCTTACCGCCTTCAGTGCGGTTGCGGCAACTTACAATAACATTGGCCCCGGCTTGGGGATGGTCGGCCCAACATTCAGTTATGCGGGGCTGCCTGCATTTTCCAAGATCTTACTCTCGGTCGGAATGATTGCCGGAAGGCTGGAATTATATCCCGTACTCGTCCTTTTCATGCCCTCTACCTGGCGCAAACGCGCCTGAACCCATTTAATCCTCCCCCATGCTTTTTTAAAATTGGAGAAAAACCCGGTTCCAAGCATAGATAAAACCCTGTTGTGATTACAGGGTTTTTGCATGTGTTATTGGCACAAAATAGATGCAAGCGATATACATTCGCCTTATGTTGGTCATTATCCTGTCGCTGATTAATTTTCAGAGCGTTCCGGAAAATTTCGAAGTGATCCGGAAGACTTGGCCTGTTCATGCCCTCTCTTTGAAGCAGGTCTGCCATTAATTACGTTATTATTGGCGGTGCTGTGTAAATTGCGTCGGAGGAGGCCTGGTATGCTAATTTTATTGTTTTTGGCATTATAGCTTTATTAGAAATTCCGGACCTGCTACGCCGGCAATGACGGCTTGTTCTTTAAACCGCTTGTCACATTGTTTCATGATGAATGCCTCCTGCTGGTTTTATTGTACCAGCCATTTAACGTGTCCAGCAAACCGGGAAGCTGTTGATGGGCAGCATAAGGGAAACGGGACGTCTGCAAACAGACGCCCCGCCTATGCTGCGATTTATTCAAAACAGCGTTGCTGTTTTGAAAAGAAACGGTTGTAAGGTCGCTTTATAAACTCCTTAGGAAATGCCAAGACCGGCACTGGCATAGCCTGCGATGGCGGCTCCCAAATCAAGACCACCCGTAACCTCTGCGGAGAATACCAAAAGCAACCTGGTCCCTGCAGTGACGGGAATGCTCAGCCCAGTGTTGACCCCGCTGCTGACATCGCCGATAGAAATCAATCCCGTTAGGGAAGGTGCCAGTGTGACCACTGCACCCGGCACCGCAACGAAGGTGTTGTTAGGTGTAGTGGATTGGAACAACTGAGCCGTTACCGTTACAGTCGAGCCAATTAGGCTGAGTCCTGCAGTGATGCTCAAATAACCGGCCAAGGAGGTGATAATCCCATCCCTGGGCATGGAGAATGCATAGTTCGTCAGTCCCAGCAGACTGATTGTTCCACTGGCAGCGGAGATGCCGGGAAGGTTGAGGCCGAATCCTACTGCGCTGGAGGTGTTAAGCAATCCTCCGATTACGGTGGCTAAAGCAACAGGTGTGCCGGACGCAAACGGAATAATCGCTCCGTTACCCGCAGGACCAGCGGGGCCAATATCACCCTGCGGACCAGCGGGGCCAATATCACCCTGCGGACCAGCGGGGCCAATATCGCCCTGAATACCTTGCGGCCCTTCGGGGCCCTGACAGCCTCTGTCGCCTTGCGGACCTTGCGGACCCATGGGACCGACTGAACCTTCCGGCCCTATAGGCCCGGCGGGACCGACTGTTCCCTGCGGTCCTTGCAGTCCTTCGGGGCCGGCTTCTCCCCGAGGGCCGGCGGGGCCTGTATCTCCCTTTGGCCCAATGGAACCTGGTATGCCTTGGGGGCCGGCGGGACCGGGATTACCTCGCGGACCGATGGCGCCTTGACAACCGGGATCGCCCTGGGGGCCGACATCGCCGCGAACACCCTGCGGTCCTTGGGGGCCAATTTGCCCCTGTGGTCCGCGCGGGCCTACCGGGCCGGGGCAGCCCTGGTCGCCTTTCGGCCCCTGATCACCCTGGATGCCTTTAGGACCCCTCGGTCCCTCAGGCCCAATCATTCCTTGTTGCCCTTGTGGTCCAGGATAGCCAGTGTCACCTTTCGGGCCGGGGCAGCCAGGATCACCTTTCGGGCCTCTCGGGCCCGTTGGCCCCTGCGGGCCGGGAGGTCCTTGCGTCCTTTGAGAGTCGGAAGGGCCACTGCATCCGGATTGTGACGGCATACACTCACAACTGTTATTCGGGTTATACTGGAAATCGGATAAACCTCTATCGTAATTGTTCTGCATTTAAACATGTCCTTTCAAAAGTATTGGGAGGTTTCGCTGTAAATGACAACGCCCTCCTTTGATATAGTATGTTAAGGAGAATATATAGACACAAAAAAAGAAACAAATTGGGTTTCCTGCAAATATGAACCGTACGAAGATGGTTTACATATTTTAGTAAAGAGGCATGTGCTGAGTAGTAAGCACCCACCCCTTTTTCTTTATCTGGGGGAGAAACGCCAGAAGCGCCCCTCCGAGAACGAAATGAGCGGGAGGACCGGTCTGCTGATAACCATCAGCCTATGTATGATCATCAAAAATGAGGAGGCGATTTTACCACGCTGTTTGAATACCTTGAAAGAAGCAGTGGGTGAAATCATCATCATGGACACCGGCTCGACCGGCGAAACGGTGAAAACCGCTGGGAAGTTTACACGCCGTGTATGAAAAGGCCAAATGCAATATCAGATGTGGCTGGACGCCGATGATATACGGCTGCCGGAAGACCTTCAAAAGTTGACGGCACTCAAAAAGGACCTGTTACCGGATATTGATACCGTCACGATGAAATACAGCGCAAGCTTTGGCGAACACGGCAAGCGGCGGTCTTTAAGCCAGATAGCCCGGTGGTACGCAAAAACCGGGAATTTTTCGCTAGGCGGGAAAAGGGTTAAAATTTCATGCTTAGGCGGTTGCGTTACTCCTTTGCGGTCTTCAAAGTGTGTTCGTCGGAAAACGCAAAAATATCATGATGCGAGGAGAATTTTTCATGATCAGCGAGCGCTGACCCTTACACTTAGCGGTCTGGGATTTCCCGCAGAAATCCTTGGAAAAGGAGATGAATTGGTTGAATCATTATGTTGGCAATAACCAAATAAAAAAACAGAATAAATGCGGCGATCCGAATTGTCCCGTATGTGGGATGATACGACCAAATCGCCGTTGTTCCCCTGGCTGTACAGGACAAACCGGTCCGCCAGGTCCTCCGGGATGTAAGGGTCCGCCAGGTCCCCCGGGATGTAAGGGCCCGCCAGGTCCTCCGGGATGTAAGGGTCCGCCAGGACCGCAGGGGACGCAAGGGCTACCTGGTCCCAAAGGTGATCAAGGCCCCCGCGGTGATGCCGGACCACAAGGAGATCCAGGCTGCCAAGGGCCGCTCGGACCCAAAGGGAATCCCGGCCCGCCCGGTCCGCAGGGGACGCAAGGGCTACCTGGTCCCAAAGGTGATCAAGGCCCCCGCGGTGATGCCGGACCACAAGGGGATCCAGGCTGCCAAGGGCCGCTCGGACCCAAAGGGAATCCCGGCCCGCCCGGTCCGCAGGGCCCGCAAGGTCCCCTTGGTCCGCAAGGCGATGTTGGGCCTATGGGATGCCCGGGTCCCGCGGGTCCGGAAGGTCCGCAAGGTGAGCTGGGACCGGAAGGGCCGCCGGGTATGATGGGGCCGCAAGGCCCCGCAGGCGTTATGGGCCCGCAAGGTCCGCAAGGAGCCAGGGGCTGCCAAGGGCCGCAGGGTCCGCAAGGTGAGCGGGGTTATCCGGGACCGGCCGGTCCGGCCGGACCGGCCGCTTCGCTGTTAACCGCGCAATATTCGCTGGTTTACCCTGCAGAGCAAGCGGAACGTATCGCTGCGTCGGGTACAGTTCTAAAATTGAATGCGGAAATTTCCAACAGCAGCGCGTTCATAAATTATAATAATGATGGGATATTTACCCTTTCCCGGACGGGCAAATACGTCTTTAACTGTAAAATATATGCGGCTAATGTTGTGAATGGTAAAAAAGCAACGCTCTCTATTGTGGTAAATGGTAAAAAAGCTGTTTCCAATACGATTTTGCTCAACAGCCCAACCCCGCTCCTTTTTATAGACGCGATATCGATTAATGAGGATAACACTCAGGTTTGGATTTTGATCAGCGATGGGGATATTATTTTCGCCCCTGACATTGAAGAAACCGCAGGCCTGACCATTTGGGGATTGGCGTAATCAAAACTTCTTTGTTTCCCGGATCCATCCCACTGCGCCAAAGCCGCCGCCAGACTTTGTTGCCGGCGCGTACTGTTGAGCGAGAGCACCATAGGCTATAACCCCATGTAAAAAATTATTTTGCTTGTCAAAGTATATTGCCAGAGTAAAATGAAAATAAACGAGAATAGTCCGGCAGCATTGAAAGCCTTAAACCCGTATCGTGAACCCTAAAAGCAAGAACCGCGCAAACCTGCGCGGTTACTTGTTTCTTATATGGTGCGCGCGGCGGGATTCGAACCCGCAAGGTTTCCCCGACGGATTTTAAGTCCGTTGTGTATGCCGTTCCACCACACGCGCGGCAAGTATAAGTATGCCATAAGGATCGTTCTTTTACAAGCGGAATACCGCTGCCAAAGCGCGGGCGTCAGAAGGTTTTCGCCAATGCTGAAAAACGCTTTCGGCCGGTTTTTGCCGACCGTTTCTTTTCCCCCCGCTTTTTGGATTTTTCTGCGCGAAAAGCCGGTTTTTTTCCGCGTCTTTGGCCGGCGGCGCTCCTTTCGGCCTGGTCTTCGGGCATCATTCCGCGCTGCCGTAAATCAGCGGCGGAAGCGCTTTGGGCGGTGTCGTTTCGATCGTTACCGCTTCTTTCAGCAGCTTTATCGCGGATTGCGCCCTGGTTTCATCGTTTGCGTAAACCGTCGCGATCTCCTCCCCCGCTTCCACGCGCTCGCCCAGCCGAACGGCAAAGACGATGCCCACCCCCGGGTCGATCACATCCGTCTTTTTGCTCCTTCCCGCGCCGAGCAGCAGCGAGGCCTCGCCGATCGCAAGGGTGTCCATGGCGCAAACGAATCCGCCCTTCTCCGCCCGCAGGGGAATGACCAGCCTTGCGGTCAGCAGATCGTCCGGCGAGTCGCAGCAGCGGCCGTCTCCTCCAAGGGCGATAAGCAGCTCTTTGAGCTTTTCCAGGCCTGCGCCGCTGTTTTTCGCATCGAGCAGCTTTGCCCGCGCTTCTTCCGCGCTTTTTGCCGCTTTGCCGAGCAGCAGCATCCTTTCACCAAGGGCAAGGGCGACCTTCATCAGGTTGTCGTCCTCGGGGATCTTTCCTTGCAGGGCGAGGATCGCCTCCCGAAGCTCCAAAGCGTTCCCCACGGCGCGGCCAAGGGGCTGGCTCATGTCCGTGATCAGCGCCACGGTGCGCTTTCCCACGGAATCGCCGATTTCCACCATCACCCGAGCAAGCGTCATTGCATCCTTCGGGTCCTTCATGAAGGCGCCGGAGCCGGTCTTGACGTCCAGCACGATGGCGTCGCTGCCGGCGGCGAGCTTTTTGCTCATGATGCTGGAGGCGATGAGGGGAATGCTGTCCACGGTGCCGGTAACGTCCCGCAGGGCATAGAGGATCTTATCCGCTGGAACCAGGCTCGCGGATTGGCCGATGACCGCCAGGCCGGTTCGCCTGACCGTGCGGAGGAAGGTTTCCGTATCCAGATCCACCCGCACGCCGGTGACGGATTCCAGTTTGTCAAGGGTGCCGCCGGTATGCCCGAGGCCCCGGCCGCTCATCTTGGCCACGGGCACGCCGCAGGCCGCGACCAGGGGCGCGAGGATCAGCGTCGTCGTGTCCCCCACGCCGCCGGTGGAATGCTTGTCGACCTTGATCCCCGGGATCTCTGAAAGGTCCACCACCTCCCCCGAATGCTCCATGGCCATGGTGAGCTCCGCTGTTTCCGATTTGCTCATCCCCTGAAAACAGATGGCCATAAGCAGGGCGGAAAGCTGGTAATCCGGAACTTCCCCGGTTACGCAGCCGGAAACGACGAAGCGGATCTCCGCCGCCGTCAGCTCATGGCCGTATCTCTTTTTCAGTATGATGTCAACCGCGCGCATTTTGGCCCCTGTTCCCCCTTCCGCCGGCAAGCCGTTTTTCGCGTTCCAAACCGCGTTCCAAACGCGGTCCGGCAAAAACCGCAATGTTCATGTGCCGAACTTTGATTTGATTATTATACCACCCCAAGGTCAAAAAACCAACTTTTGAGCGGTTTGGCAAGGCTTAATAACTTTGACATTTGCCCTCTTTCGAGTATTATAATAGTAAACCCAAATTCACGAGGACATTCAATTGAAGCTTCATCCCAAAGTCGCGGAATTGCTGGGCGAGGTTACCGCCCTTCGCCGCGATCTGCACAGAATACCGGAGCTTGGATATCAAGAGCGCGATACCCAGGCGTACATCCTGAAAAAACTGACGGCGCTCTCGCCGGATCATCTGGAAACCATTGCGGACACCGGGGTCAAGGCCGTGTTTCGCGCCCCCGGGGAACCAAAACCCACCACGGCTTTCCGGGCGGATATCGACGCCCTTGCGATTGTTGAGCAAACCGGCGCCGAATTCTCCTCCTGCCACGAAGGCTTTATGCACGCATGCGGTCACGACGGTCACGCCGCGGCCCTTTTGGCTTTTGCAAAGCTCGTTGCAAATAACCGCGAACGGCTTGACCAAAATATCGTGCTGTTGTTCCAGCCGGCGGAGGAGCATATCGGCGGCGCCGCGCGTATGGTTGAGGAAGGGGCGCTCTGCGATCCGAAGGTCGACCGCATTTTCGGCATGCACGTCTGGCCGGACGTGCCGTCCGGTATGATCGGTCTGCGCGAAGGGCCGATGATGGCCCAAACCTGCGAGTTCGACATCACCGTCAACGGCAAAAGCGCCCACGGCGCTTCCCCCCACGAGGGGATCGACGCCATCGTCGCCTCGGCGGAGATCATTTCGGCCCTGCAGACCATCGTGACCCGTTCCGTCGGCCCCCAGGAAAAAGCGCTGCTGACCATCGGCAAAATCGAAGGCGGCCAGGCGCGAAACATCATCGCGGACAAGGTCGTGATGAACGGAACGGTGCGCACCTTCAAGGATTCCGTCCATGAGCACGTCAAACGCAGGATCAAAAACATCCTCAAAGGGATGGAAAAGGTCAGCGAGGTTCACTGCGAATTCACCGAAGTCATGCATTATCCCGTGCTGAGCAATCCCCGCCACCTTGTCGATTTGGTGCTTTCCCTCGCCGAGAGGGACGGCGTCATGGTCATGGACGAGATCATGGCGGCGGAGGATTTTTCCTTTTATCAGCGGTATGTGCCGGGGCTTTTCTTCCTGCTCGGCGTGGGCGGCAAAAACTACGGCGAACCGCTGCACAGCCCCCGCTTCAATTTCGACGAGGCGGACCTTTTGGGCGGGATCGAGATCTACCGCCGCATCATCGGACTGGAGTAGGCCATGTACCAGCGATTTTCCGAAATTTACGATCTTTTCATGGCGGAAGTGGATTATTCCGCCTGGGCTGGGAAGCTGCTTTCGCTTTATGAAAAAAACGGCCTGACCGGCCCTTTGAAAATACTGGACGCGGCCTGCGGCACCGGGAATATTACGATTCCTCTGGCAAAAGCCGGTCACACGGTCACAGGGATCGACCTTTCCGAAAGCATGCTGGACATCGCCGCGAAAAAAGCGCGCGCGGCGGGCCTTCGGATCCCTTTTGCGCGCCAGTCCATGACCGCGCTTTCGGTCCACAAAAAACAGGACGTTGTCAATTCCTCCTGCGACGGAGTAAACTATCTCACGAGCGCTTCGGCGGTGCGCGCCTTTTTCAGCAGCGCTTTTGACGTTCTTTCGCCCGGCGGGCTGCTCTGTTTTGACGTAAGCTCCCGCCACAAGCTGGAGAACCTATTGTGGGGCAACACCTTTGGCGAAACGTCGGAACGGGCGGCTTACCTTTGGAAAAACGCCTACGACCCTTCCTCCAGACTGCTGGAAATGGAGCTTACCTGTTTTTTGAGCGCGGACGGGCAGAGCTACGAGCGCTTTTTTGAACGGCATATTCAGCGCGCCCATTCTTCGGAGGAGCTTTTGGCCCACATGGCGGACTGCGGCTTCGAGGATGCCGCCGTCGTTGACTTTGATACCCTAAAAGCGCCGAAACGGAATTCCGAACGGCTGCTTTTTACCGGAAGAAAACCAACGGAGAAACAACATGGATGAACTGATCAAGGGCCTGCTGGCCGATTCAGCGATGAACTTTTATGCGATAAACGCCCCGGCCCTGGTGGAGCAGGCAAGGCTGATGCACCAAACCTCCCCGGTCTGCACGGCGGCTCTGGGCCGGGCGCTGATGGGCGCTTCGGTCATGGGCGCGATGCTGAAAGTCCCCCAGGCGGAAGTCAGCCTGATCTTCAAGGGCGGCGGCCCGGCGGGGAACATCGTCTGCGTGGGCAGGCAGGACGGCTCGGTCAAAGGGCTGATCGGCAACCCCGCGGCGGACCTTCCCCCGAGGGAAAACGGCAAGCTGCCCGTCGGCGAGGCCGTGGGCAAGGACGGCACCCTGACCGTGATCACCGACCTTCGCCTGAAGGAGCCGTACACCGGCCAGAGCGCCCTGGTTTCCGGCGAGATCGCGGAGGATATCGCCGCTTATTTCGCAAACAGCCAGCAGCAGCCCACAGCCGTGTTCCTCGGCGTCCACATGAACAGCCAGGGGGTCACCGCGGCCTGCGGCCTGATCGTCCAGGCGATGCCCGGCTGCCCAAACGACGTTCTTGAAAAGGTGGAACAGCGCATGTACGCCGCCCGGGAAATGCCGGCGCTGATCTCTGAAGCGGGGATGAGCCTTGAGCGGATCATCGACTGGCTTTTTTCCGACCTTTCGCCGGTCATGATCGAAACGGTGAAGCCCCGGCTCCTTTGCGACTGCGGCCGGGAACGCCTGGAACGCGCGCTCCTCGGCCTGGGAAAAGAGGAGCTTTTGAAGATGGCAAAGGAACAAAATGGGGCGTCTTTGATATGCCATTTTTGCAATACGGAATATAATTTTACTAAAGAGGATCTGATGACGATTGCCGCCGCCGCCAATGCCGCCCAAACCGAACGAAAGGACGCGCATGATTAGAACTGGTAACGTGGTGCCCTTTGCCCAGAACGCCGATTTCTTCCTCAGGCGCGGGGACGCGCGCATGGAATCCGGCGTTCCGGAGGACGCCCTTGCGTTTTATAAAAAAGCCATCGAGCTTTCCCCCACGGAGCCTTCCGCCCACCTTCGCCTGGGCTTCGCCTATGCGGACGCGGGCAGCGAAAAACTGGCCATCGCGGAGCTTTGCGAAGCCATGTGGCGGGGCTCTTTGGACGACCCGAACCTGTTTTTCCGCCTTGCGCTTTTGTATATGGACGGCCACGAGTACGACGCGGCCATCATCTGCTTTCGCGAAATGACCCGGATCGCCGAAAAACTGGGGGACGACTGCCCGGAGATCGGCCCGGTGTTCAGCGAGGCTTTGTCCCGTCATCTTTCCGAGGAGGAATCCCTTCAAAGCTACCTTTCCGAGGAATCCAGGAAGAAGATCGCGGACCAGTCCTTAAAGGCCATGGAGGAGCTGGACCGGGGCAACATCAAAAAGGCCATCGCCCTTTTTGAGCGCGCCTGGGCGCTGGCTCCCGATTCCACCGAGCAGGCGAGCAACCTCGCCATGGCCTGCTATTGCGACAAGCAGTTTTCCCGGGCGCTCACCGTCTGCAACAGCGCCCTTCTGCGCGACCGGGACAATTACATGATCCGGTGCATCCTTGCGCTCATCTACTATTCGATGGGGGACGGGGCGGCGCTGAGCCGGGAAGCGGATTTTTTGAGCGCGATCCCCGGCTCGGACCGGTTCGAGCGCATCAAGCTGGGCAGCACCCTTTTTGAAGTCAACCGCCCGGAAAGCGCCCTGAAACACTTCCTGGCAATCCTCGAAATCGCCCCCTGCGACACCGAGGTGCTCCACATGGCCGCGGTCTGCCACTATAACCTCGGAAGCATCGGCGAAGCGCAAAAGCTTTGGGAGCGCGCCCTTTACCTCGACCCGAAGGACCCGGTCTTCGCCTATTTTATCGAGCTTTGCAAAAGGCAGGCGCTGGATGTTTACGAGCCCATCATCACCTGCGCCCGGGAGCTTCCCCTTTGCGAGATGCTGCGCCTCTCCGCCTCAATCGCGGATATGCAGAACGAAACCGAGGAGCAGCGCAGCACCCGGCCGGAGCTCGAACAGGCCGTGGAATGGGCGCTCAGGAGCAGCAACTGGCACATCGCCGCCCTGAACATTCTGCTGACCCTCGACCCCGTCCGGGCGCAGAGCGAGCTTCGCATCCGGCTTTGCGACGCGCGCATCCCGCCGGACGTCAAGCAGACCTATCTCGGCATGCTTTCGCTGATCGGGGCGGACGGCCCCTTCACGGCGATGATGGACTGCGGCGTGGCCGAAGTCACGATCAACGTGTTCAACGGCCTGGACCAGCTTCCACCCAATTACAGGAAGGTTCCGGAGCTTTTTGTCTCCAAGGCTTCCGAGCGCGGCAATATGGAGGAACTGATCCATCAGGGCGTCGCCATCTGGCGGCAGTTTGTGGCCGGGATCATCGAGGACCCGGTCATGATCACGGACGAACGGGTGCCTGCCTTTGCGGCGGCCCTTGAATATTCGGCAAAGCGCGCCCTGGGCGAAAAGGTGACCCAGAGCGAGATGATCGAGGCTTACGGCGCCACCGCGTCGCGCTTTCGGACCGCGAACCGCCTGATTTACGGCATCGTATTCAGCGGCATTTTGGGGGAACACAATTATGATTGACATCGACGGCCTGTTCAAGGCCACGCTTTTGAAAAAGCTGCGCGCGGGGGAGGACCCGGCGCAAATCGAGGAGGACATGCCCGACCTTTTTTTGAACTGGTTGGACACGCCGAACGAGGCCACGGGCGGCGTTTCGCCGAACGAATATTTTTATGCCATGGGCGCGGCCAAACTTGCGGACGAGCTCTGCGGCTATGTTTTGGAAGGGAAAAACCCGCCGGACCCCCTGCTGAACGCCCTGGAGGACGCGGCGGATTCCGAGGAGCTCCTTTACGAGCTTCTTTGCGGAAAGCGCGGCGCATTCGACCGGGCGGAGCAGCTTTTGAACGCCCGCCGGGCCGCGGCAGAGCTGCTGAATCAGAAAGGCTCCGCCCTTCCGGTTATTGAATACCTGGAAATCGTCAAAAATCCGACGGAAAACCAGGGGCTGAACGAAGCCGCGGCCATGGGCCTTTCCGCGATGGGGGAAACGGTGCGGGAACAGCTTCTTGCCGCCCTGAAGGGCGCTTCGGACGAGGCCGCCGACTGCCTTTTGGACCTTCTTTCCGGCCTTCCCCAAAAGGACAAGCGGGTTTTTGACCGCCTGGTCCGCCATTTTCTCGGCAGGTACGAGCGAAGGGCGTATTTCGCTTCTCTGCTCGCCCGCTACGGCGACGCCGAAGCCATCCCCGTGCTGGAGGAAGCCCTGCCCGGTGCGGATTATGCGGATTACCGCGCCTTGCTGGAAGCCATCGAATCCCTGGGCGGAACCGTTTCAAAGCAGCGGGATTTTTCCGGCGATCCTGATTTTGAAAAGTTGAAGCAGCAAAGATGAACGAGTATTTTGCCACTTGCAGGTTCGGCATTGAAGGGATCCTGGCAAACGAGCTGCGCCGCATCGGCGCACAAAACGTTTCCGCGAAGGATGCCAGGGTGGATTTTTCCGGCGATTTTTCCCTCCTTTGCAGGGCGAATCTTTGCCTTCGCACGGCCGAGCGGGTTTTTATGAAGATCGGCTCCTTTGAGGCGACTTCCTTCGAGGCGCTTTTCCAGGGCGTTTCCGCCCTCCGCTGGGAGGATTACATACCCAGGAACGCGGCCTTCCCGGTCAAGGGAAAGAGCGCGCGCTCCGCGCTGCATTCCGTTCCCGACTGCCAGGCGATCACCAAAAAAGCCATCGTCGAACGGCTCAAAAAAGGCCACAGGGTCCGCGTGCTTCCGGAAGACGGGCCAAAGATCATCGTCGAGGTCGGGCTTTTGGAGGATGTCGCCACCCTCGCCCTGGACGCCAGCGGCGCGGGGCTGAACCGCAGGGGCTACCGCACGCTGAACGCCGAAGCCCCGATCATCGAAACCCTGGCGGCCGGGCTGGTGCTGCTTTCGGGATACCGGGGCGGCGGCCCCTTTCTGGACCCGATGTGCGGCTCCGGCACCATCGCCATCGAAGCCGCGCTCATCGCCAAGAACCGCGCCCCGGGCATCCAGCGGGAATTCGCGGCGGAGGGATGGCTTTTCCTTCCCAAAAACCTTTGGAAGGCGGAGCGGGAGCGCGCCGTCGCCCTGGAGCGGCCGGGGCCGTTGAAAGATATTTTTGCCAGCGATATCGACGAATCCGTTTTGAAGCTCGCCAGATTTCACGCAAAAAAGGCCGGGGTCGACCTTCCCTTCGCCCGGGCGGACGCGACCCGGCTTTCCCGTTCGGACACCGGGGGCAGGCTCGTCTGCAACCCGCCCTACGGCGAACGGCTTTCGGACCGCCGTTCCTGCGAAGCCCTTTACGAAAAGATGGGCCGGGCCTTTTCCACCCTTACCGGATGGCAGGCGGTGATCATCTCCTCCCACCCCGGATTCGAAAAAAGCTTCGGCAGGCGGGCGGACAAGCGCCGGAAGATCTATAACTCCGGCCTGCCCTGCCAGGCGTATATCTACAAATTCTGACGAGGAAGCAGCGCGCAAATGAGCGAAAAAAGAAACGCGAAAGGCCAGACCCTTTCCGAATTCCTTTCGGCTTACGACCCGGCGAATTTTGACCGTCCCTCCGTCACGGTGGACATGGTTGTGACCACCGATTCGGCGGAGGTTCTGCTCATCCGCCGGGGGGACCACCCAAACATCGGCCGCTGGGCGCTGCCCGGCGGATTTTTGGATATGGGCGAAACGCTGCACGAAGCGGCGGCCAGAGAGCTTTTTGAGGAAACCGGCTTGAGAAACCTCCCCCTCGTTCCCTTCGGCATGTTCGGCGAGCCGACGAGGGACCCGAGGACGCGGATCATCACCTGCGCCTTCTTGGCCCGGGCCAAGCGGGAAGCGCTTGCTTTTTCCGCCGGGGACGACGCCGCCGCGGCCGCGCTTTTTTCCATCTTTGTCAAGAAAAAAGGCGGGATAAAAATCCCCGCGCAAAAGAGCCGCGAAAACGACGTCACCCTGCCCTGCACCGCCTGCGGGACCCCTTACGGCCAATTTGGCGAGGAATACGAGATCACCCTTTCCGGCAGCGGAAAGACCGCCCGCGGGATCGAGCTTTGCGCCCGGGTCGCGGTGGACGGTTTGGGCGTATTCATCCTCCTTGGCGGAATTGAGGGCAAAGAGCAGCTCGCCGGGGACCACGGCCTGGTCCTTTTTCACGCGCTGCACCATTGCGGAATGATCGAATAGGCTTGCATATAGCGTAAAAAACACAAAACCGGCCTGCTTTGCCGCAAAGGCCGGTTTTGTGTTTTATTTTTGCGGGATTATAACCCGTTGCGCTCCGCGCGCTTCAGGATCATCTCCCCCGCGATGCTGATCGCGAGTTCCGCCGGGGTTTGCGCCTTGATCGCCGTTCCGATGGGCGTGCATACCCGGTCGATGTCCTTTTGGGGAATGCCGTCCGCTAGCAGCAGTTTTTGCACGGCCGCCTTCTTGTGTATGCTGCCCATGACGCCCACATAGCCGGCCGCCGTGCGCAGCACCTGCTTTTGCACTTCCGTGTCGAAGGCGTGGCCCCGGGTCATCACGCAAACATAATCGTTTTCGTTGACGGCGATCGTGTCCGCAATGCGCGAAAAATCAACCGGGCCGACGTATTCAACGGTGGGGAACAGCTCTTTATTGGCGAACTGGGGCCGGTCGTCCAGCGCGACGACCCGGAATCCCAGGTGTGAAAGCACCGGGGCGAGTTCCTGGGCCACGTGGCCGCAGCCGAAGATGATCGCCCTGCCGGCCGTCACGAACTGCTCGGCATAAAAGCGCCGGCCTTCGAACTCCGCCTTGACCAGCGGGGCGTTCAGCATCCCCGCAAGCCCGTTTGGGCAGTTTTTCAGGCCCGCAAAGCCAAAAGAGCGGGAATACACACCCATCCCCCAGTCCGATTCGTCCGTCGTTTCGATGATCAGCCAGGCGTCCTCGTCCCGCCCGCACATTTCGCAGGCCGTTTCGACCACCGCAAGAACGTCCTCCCGCTCCCCGCCGATATACTGGAAAAACACCGTAACGTCCCCGCCGCAGATCATGCCGAGGTTGGCGACGTCGTCCTTCGTCAGCTTGAAGGCGTTGGTGTAAGAGCTTTTTTGCCCAAGGGCTTCGACCGCCATCTGGGTCGAGCGGTATTCTACGGCGCCGCCGCCGATGGTGCCCAGAATCCTCCCCGCATCCCCCACCAGCATGCGCGCGCCGGTTCCCCGGGGGGTGGAGCCGGAAGATGCGACAACCGTAACCAAAACCGTCGGCTCCTTTGCGGCAAGCCGGTCCTTAAGGGTGTTCAGCAGCGTTTTCATCCGTTTTTTTATCTCCTTTTGTTTTGATTGCTGTTTTTCGTCACTGTTCGCGGTCGTTCCGGGCCTCAAAAAGGCGGTGGCGGTCCCCCGCGTCCTCGATCTCGACGCGAACATCCGCCCCCAAAAAGCGCAGAACGCTCACCCCGGTATACTGCTGGGGATTTTCGAACATGCGGGAAGGGTGCATCCCCTTCAGATCGGCAAGCAGCACCCGGTTGACCCCGGAATGGGCCACCACGGCGATGTCCCCCCGGGTCCTTCGCAAAAGCGCGAAGAACGCCTTTTTAAACCGCTCCAGCCCCTCGGCCGGGGCCTCGCCGCCCTTCGGCCAGTAAAGATCCGGCCGCTCGAGCCTGAGGTTCCAAACTTCGGCGTCGTTGGCCTTGACGTCGTCAAAAGTCCTTCCTTCCCATTCGCCGATATCCAGTTCCTCAAGGCCGTCCACGGCGGTGACGGGCCATCGCCCCTCTGCCAGCAGCAGGGCCGTTTCGACGGCGCGGCGCTGGGGGCTTGAATAAACGCCGGTGAGCGCGGCGCCGTCGAACCTTCTGGCGAGCATCGCCCCCTGCCTGATCCCGTCGGCGGAAAGGAACGGATTCGTCCTGCCGATGCAAAGGCGCGCCCCGCCGGGGAAATGCGGCTTCGCGTGGCGGACCAGATAAACCGCCCGCTCCGTCTCGGTAAAATACGCCTGGTTTTCGCTTTGGGTCTTGTCGTGCATGTCTTTTCCCCCTTCGCCATCCTGACCTTGGATCCGGTCATTGGATGCCGTCAAAATATTTTTCAAAGAGTGTCTGCACAGCGGCCTTCGCCTCTTTTTCCATCTGGAAATAGCGCGTGAGCAGATCCTCCCCCTGGCCGGTCAGCCTGGTGCCCCCGCCTTCCTTGCCGCCGTGCCTGCGCTCGACGACGGGGAAGCCCAGCTCCCTTTCCGTCGTGTTGATCATCTTCCAGGCCTTGCTGTACGAAAGGTTCATTTCCCGGCACGCAAGAAGCATCGAGCCGGTATCCTTCAAAAGGGAGAGCAAAAGCGCCGTCCCCGGGCCGAAGAAGACCTCTTCCCGGCAAAGGCGGACGCTGATGGAGGGCCGGAACATCTGCCCGTTGTGAAAGCGCAGAAGCTCGGAAAAATCCTCTGCCGTGTCCACGTCGTGGAGGATCCCAAAATCGCCCACATCGACCCGCGTCTTTGGCCCCAGGCAGGCCTCCATCGCGCCGGTAAGCCCGTTTTCCCCCCGGTATTCCAGGATTTTTCGCAGTTCCTCGCAGGATAACAGAATGGGGTGCCCCTCTTTTCCGCCGGCAACGGGAACAACGGCGCGGCCCTTGGCGTCCATCAGCTTAAAAAGGGTGTTCACGGTAAAAAGCGGAACGTCCACAGGCGTGAAAAAGCACCGCCTGCATTTGTCCGCGATATACGAAAAGCCGATCTTTGCGGAATCGAACATCTGGGTGGACGCGTACGCATCGTTGCGCACGCAGATGACCCCGAGCTTTGAGACGTGGTGCTCAAGCTCCTCCGCCTTGAAGCCGGTCACCACCACGATGGGGCTGACGTTTGCCTGCTGCAGGGTATGGATCAGCCTGCGGACGACCGAAATGGACCCCACCCGCATCAAGGGCTTGAAATCCCCCATGCGGGAAGACATCCCCGCGGCCGCGATCACCGCCCCGGTCTTCATGCCAAGCACCCCCTCCCCAAAGCACCATTGCCCTCTTTGCCCCGCACTTCATGCGCAAGCCTTGCCGATACCTGTCATTTTACCGTTAATTGCGCAAACGGGCAACCTTTAACGCGCTTTTTGCGCTCCGGGCGCAGAATTGCCCTTTTTGCCAAGGGATCCGGCGTTTCCTATTCACATTTAACCGTGCTTGTACTATGATACTTTTAAGGAAACAGCGGGAGGATTCTTGTTTTGCACCTGTTCATCACCGGGGGGATCGGCGCGGGCAAAAGCACGATCATCAAAAGCATCCTGCACCGGGTCCGCCGCCCGGTTTACGGCTTCGTCACCAAAAAGGGCCCGGATTCGCCTTTGGGCAGCGAGATCAGAATGTTCCCCGCCGGGGGCGGAGCGGGCTTTCCGATCGCCGTTTGCCGCTCTGAAAACGTGTTTGTTGCGGATGTCGCCGCGCTGGATGAATTCGGCGCAGAGCTGCTTTTGAATATCCCCGACGGCGCCCTCGTCCTGATGGACGAGCTCGGCTTCCTCGAAAGCAAAGCGGCGGCCTTCTGCGAACAGGTGCGAAAGACCCTGGACCGCAATGTGACCGTCCTCGGCGCGATCAAGCCGCTGCCCCTTCCCTTTTTGGACGCCGTCCGGAACCACCCGAACGTCCGCCTAATCACCGTGACCCCCCAAACGAGAAGCCAAGCCCTGTCTTTGGCCCAAGAACTGTTTTTCGGCCCGGGCGGGCAATTCTGATTCGAATTCTGATTCAAATAAAAGCTTGCGGGAGTGCCTGATGCCATGAGAATAAGCGAAATTCTGAAATCCCCGGGCGTAAAGCTTTCGGTGGAGGTCTTTCCCCCCAAGGCGGACGCGGATTATTCAAAAGTCCAGTCCGCGATCGAGGAGCTTTGCGCCCTCCATCCCGCGTTTATGTCCGTCACCTATGGCGCGGGCGGAACAACGGCGGAAAACACCGCAAAAATCGCTTCCCACGTTCAGCGAACACTTTCCGTGACCTCCCTCGCCCATCTGACCTGCGTCGGCGCGTCGAAGGAGCATATCCGCTCCCGGCTGGCCGAACTGAAGGAAGGCGGGGTGGAAAACATCCTCGCCCTCAGGGGTGATATTCCGGACAGAGAGAATTTCCCCAGCCCGGACGGTTTTCGCTACGCTTCGGACCTCGTCGCCTTCATCAAGGCGGAGTCGGACTTCTGCGTCGGCTGCGCGTGCTATCCCGAAGGCCACGTCGAATCCGCCAAAAGGGAGGACGACATCGACCATTTAAAGATCAAGGTGGAGGCCGGGGCCGAATTCTTGACCACCCAGATGTTTTTTGACAACAACATCCTTTATAACTTTCTTTACCGCCTGCGGGACAAGGGGATCGCCGTTCCGGTGATACCGGGGATCATGCCCGTCACCAACGCCAAGCAGATCGCCAGGATCTGCGCCCTTTCCGGCACGGCCCTTCCCCAGCGGTTCAGGGCCATCGTCCAGCGCTTCGGCGGCTCCCCCGGGGCCATGAGCCAGGCGGGCATCGCCTATGCTACGGAGCAGATCATCGACCTGATCGCCAACGGCGTCAACGCGATCCACCTTTACTCCATGAACAAGCCGGATATTGCAAAAAGCATCCTGCGCAACCTTTCCGAGATCATCGGTGAAAAGCTGTGAAACCCGCGCCGAAGCCGGAGGAAATCTGCCGCTATCTGGGTGTTTTCGCCCCCGATCCCGAAACAAAGCGGATGGTTATGGAATGCTCCGCCTTGCTTTGTGAGCAGGCGGAGGCCCGCTTCGTCCACCGGCTTTATGAGATCGCCCCGGAACAAGACCGCCTGCCGCTTCAGGACCGCGTTTTCTTGAGCGCAAGCCTTGCGGCGCACATGACCGGCTGCTCCCACGCCGTGCTTTTTGCCATGACGCTGGGGGCCCAGGCGGACAGGCTGATCGCCCGCTATTCGCAGACGAACATCGCCATGGCCGCCGTGCTCCAGGCCGCCGCTGCGGCAACGGTCGAAGCCGCCTGCGATGATTTTTGCGATTCCCTTGCCAAGCAGGCGAAAACCGGCGCGCTGACCGGCTTTCCCGGGTACCTTACGGCGCGCTTTTCGCCGGGATACGGAGACATGGCGCTGCATTACCAAAAGGACGTGCTGGAGCTTTTGAACGCCCCGATCCGCATCGGGCTGACGGCGACGGAAAGCTTCATGCTCGCGCCGTCAAAATCCGTCACGGCCTTTGTGGGCGTTTCGCCTGTTCCCGTCAAAAACTGTTATGGCGAATGCGGCCTTTGCGGCAAGCGCGACTGCGCCTTCCGCAGGAAAAAAACTTTGGGGTAAACCGATGAGCATTTTGAACCATCTGGGCAAGAAAATACTGATTCTGGACGGCGCGATGGGCACGCTTTTGCAGCAGCGCGGCCTGCTGCCCGGCCAGCGGCCGGACGATTGGAATATCGAGCGCCCGGCGGACGTCCGCGCGGTGCACAAAGCGTACTTTGAGGCTGGGAGCGACGTCGTGCTGACCAACACCTTCGGCTCAAACGGGGTCAAGCACTGCGGATCGCTCTATTCCCTTGAGCGCGTCGTCTCCGCGGCCGTGGAAAACGCAAAGGAGGCCGCGGTTTGTGCCAACGCCGGGGGACGGCCGCTCTTTGCCGCGCTGGACGTGGGGCCGACGGGCAAGCTGCTGCGCCCCCTTGGGGATCTTGATTTTCTGGACGCTGTTTCCGCCTTTTCCTCCCTCTGCAACGCGGGGGCCAGGGCCGGGGCGGACCTGATTTTCGTCGAAACCATGAGCGATCTTTATGAACTCAAGGCCGCGGTGCTCGCCGCGAAGGAAACGGGGCTGCCGGTTTTCGCCACCGTCGCGCCGGACAGCCGGGGCAAGCTGCTGACGGGCGGGGACCCGGCCTGCGTTTTCGCCCTTCTTTGTGGCCTGGGGGTGGACGCTTTGGGCTTTAACTGCGGCATGGGGCCGGTGGAATTGCGCCCCTTTGTGAATGAGCTGCTCGCTCTTTGCGACCTTCCGGTGATCGTCAAGCCCAACGCCGGCCTTCCCAAGGTGGAAAACGGCAAAATCGTGTATGATATCGGCGTGCCGGCCTTCGCCGATGAGCTTGCCGCCTTTGCAAAAGAAGGCGCCTGGCTGCTGGGGGGCTGCTGCGGAACAACGCCGGAGCATATCCGCGCCCTTTCGGAAGCCGTTCGCGGCATTACTCCAAAGCCCATCGAAAAGAAGATGGAAACCGTCGTCTGCTCTTACGGCAGGGCGGTCGCGATTCCCAATCCCCAAACCGGGGGCGTTCCGGTGATCATCGGCGAGCGCCTCAACCCCACGGGCAAGCCCCGCATGAAGGCCGCGCTGCACGAAGGGGATTACGACGTTTTGCTTTTAGACGCCGCCGCCCAGCAGGATCAGGGGGCGGATATTTTAGACGTCAACGTCGGCCTGCCGGGGATCGACGAACCGGCCGTGCTCAAAAAGGCCGTGGCGCTCATCCAGGCGGTGACCGACCTTCCGCTCCAGCTGGATTCCGCGAACCCCAAAGCCCTGGAAGAGGCGATGCGGATTTACAACGGCAAGCCGCTGGTCAATTCCGTCAGCGGGAAGGAAGCCTCCATGGCGGCGGTGTTTCCTTTGGTCAAAAAATACGGCGGGGTCGTCGTCGCCCTCGCGCTGGACGATTCCGGCATTCCGGAAACCCCACAAGGCCGCCTTGCCATCGCCCGCAGGATCGTGGAAACCGCAAAAAGCTACGGGATCGACAAAAAGGACATCGTCGTCGATCCCCTCACCCTCACCGTTTCCACGGGCTCGGATTCAGCGAAAACGGTGCTTCTAACCATCGATCTCGTCCACAAGGAGCTGGGGGTTTCGACGGTCATCGGCCTTTCGAACATCTCCTTCGGCCTGCCGGAACGGGAGGCGATCAACGGCGCGTTTCTGACGGCCGCCCTGGCCGCCGGGCTGGACGCGGCCATCGCCAACCCTGGTTCGGAAGCCGTGCAGAAGGCGTACTTTTCCCACTTGGCGCTTTTCGGCCTGGATCCGGGCTTTGCGCGGTTCATCGCCAAATTCGGAACCGGGGCGGAATCCAAGGCCGCGAATCCGGCTTCTTCACCGGAAGCCACGCTGAAAAAGGCGGTGGAGCGCGGGCTTTTTGACGCTTCGGCCCGGCTCGCGGCGGAGCTTCTGAAAACCCAAAATCCCCTGGAAATCATCGACGGCGAACTGATCCCGGCCCTGAATTCCGTCGGCGAAGGCTATGAAACGGGCAGGCTTTTCCTTCCCCAGCTTTTGATGAGCGCCGAAGCCGCAAAGGCCGCCTTCGAGGTGCTCCGCGCCGCCATCGGCGAATCGGGCGAAAACAGCGGCAAAAAGCCCGTCGTCCTTGCCACCGTCAAGGGTGACATCCACGATATCGGGAAGAATATCGTCAAGGCGCTGCTTCAGAATTACGGATTTTTCGTCATCGACCTGGGGAAGGACGTTCCGCCCGAGGCGGTGGTGGCGGCCGCGCGGGAATCCGGGGCGAAGCTTGTCGGCCTCAGCGCGCTGATGACCACCACCGTCCCTTCCATGGAGGAAACCATCGCGCTGCTCAAAGCGGCCGGCCTAAGTTGCCGCACCATCGTGGGCGGGGCCGTCCTAAACGGGGAATACGCAAAAACCATCGGCGCGGATCACTACGCAAAAGACGCGATGGCCGCCGTCCGCTTCGCCCAGGAGGTTTATTCCGAATGACCGGCAAGGCGTTTTGACGCGGGCAGACCACAACGAACCGGGGGAAAACAAACATGTCAGGCAGGATACTTGTTGCGGGCGGAGCGGGCTATATCGGCAGCCACATGCTCGATTGCCTTTCAAAACGGGGAATGGACGCCGTCGTCGCGGACAATCTCTGCACCGGCCACGCCGCGGCGGTCAAGCACGGCGAACTGCTGATCGGCGACGTGCGGGACCCCGATTTTTTGGACGGGGTGTTCACAAAGCACGAAATCAGCGGCGTCATTCACTTCGCGGCCTTTTCCCTGGTGGGCGAAAGCTGCAAAGACCCGCTGAAGTATTACGCGAACAATGTGGCGGGCGCGGTGGATCTGCTTTCCGCCATGCGGCGCCACGGGGTGAAAAACATCGTCTTTTCCTCCACCGCCGCGGTTTACGGCGAGCCAAAAAAGCAGCCCATCGAGGAGACGGACCAAACCCTTCCCACCAATCCCTACGGCGAGACCAAGCTGGCCGTGGAGCGCATGCTCCGCTGGTGCGCCCAGGCGCACGGCATACAATACGCCGCGCTGCGCTATTTCAACGCGGCCGGGGCGGACCCAACTTTCGGCATCGGCGAGGACCATTCCCCCGAAACCCACCTGATCCCCATCGTTCTGGACGCCGCATTGGGCAAAAGAACCCATGTGGGGATCTTCGGCGGCGATTACCCCACGAAAGACGGCACCTGTATCCGGGATTACATCCACGTCCTCGATCTTGCTTCCGCCCACCTTCTCGCCCTGAATTACCTTGAAAACGGCGGGCAGAGCGGCGTTTTCAACCTTGGGAACGGCAGCGGGTTTTCCGTTTTGGAGATCATCGAAGCCGCCCGCAGGGTGACCGGGATCGACATTCCCGCAAAAGCCGAGCCCCGGCGGCCGGGGGACCCTTCCATCCTGGTCGCTTCAAACGCCAAGGCCGCCCGGGTGCTGGGCTGGCGGCCGGAACACGCCTCCATTGAAGAAATTATCGCCTCAGCCTGGGAATGGCGCAAAGCGCACCCTTTGGGTTACGGAGAATAAACGGTTCTCACCGCATGAACCGGCGGTCGCCAAGCGCGCCTCAGTAAAGCAGCGAAAAAGGGACTCGGGGGGGTCTCTTTTTGCTTGTGATCGGCCGTTTTTATCCTATTTTTGCCCGCGCGCTTTTTGAACAATCATGCGTTGAATTATGATATTTCTGTTAAAACCCTTCCCTTTTTCGGATGGGATGCTATAATAGCCCGCGGACGAAGAGACAAAAGCCAAAATTTAACCGTCCAAATTTCGGAGGAATGAAGCATGAAAAAAACCCTTACTCTGCTGTCGCTGGCGCTGGCTCTGTGCCTGGCGTTCGGCGCCTGCACCGCAAGCCCTGAAAACCTGCCCGACAGCACTGATGATTCCGTCCCCACCGGTGATCAGAACACGGGCGATATCGACGAAGGCGAAGTGGCCCCGCCCGAAGATCCTGAGGATACCAACCCCGTCGAGGGTTCCGATCCCGTTGAAGTCGACTCCCTGGTTCTCACCGGCATCGCCGCGGGCTTTGGCGGCGATGTGACCGCCACCGTCGCAATCGACGAGAACGGCGTCATCACCGACGTGACCGTCGACGCCCCCAACGAGACCGAAGGCATTGGCTCGGCAGCCGCGCCCAAGGTTGCCCAGGCCATCGTGGACGCTCAGTCCGTAAATGTTGACACGGTCTCCGGCGCCACCCTGACCAGCAACGCGGTCATCGAAGCTGTTACCAACGCTTTGACCGAAGCCGGCGTCCTCGACAGCTACAACAAGTAAGCGCTTAAAAAAGCACGGGATCGGATCCGATCCCGTTTTTTTTATTTGCATTCTTCTTTTGCCCATCGTTCCTCCCCATCCGGAAATAAACATAATTTTCCTTGATGGGGGGCGTTTTATTTGGCCGATTGTAAAATGAAGTTGGACACTTGCAGAAAAGATCCATAGTGATATTTTCCCGTGGTAGAATGGAGTTCTCACACACCCATATCTACAAAGGAGGCAATCACTATGGACTGCCAAGAGTATACCACAGGGGAAAGAGAGCGTAAACGGGGGCAGCATTTAGGGTTGTCCGAACGTGGGGCCATACGGGTGCTACACCGACAGGGGTTCTCCCAAAGGAAGATTGCCAAAGTGGTGAACTGCTCGCCGACAACGGTAGGCAATGAGCTAAAACGAGGCACAGCGCCGCGCAAATCCAACAAAGGCCGTGCACCCTGCTATTCGGCAAAACGAGGGGAAGCGGTATACAAAGCCAATCGGCAGAGAAGCCGCAGAAGAAAAAAGTTGGGCTGCTGCCAGGATTTTCTGGACTGGGTGGTAGCGCAATTTCGGGAGCATGACTGGTCTTTTGATGCCTGCGCGGGCTATGCCAGGCGACATAAACTGTTTGCGACGGATGAGATGGTTTGCAGCAAAACACTATATAACGCGCTGTGGAGCGGAGAACTGCCACTATCTCTGACCGATATGCCCGAGGTATTGAAGCGCAAAAGCCACAAGAACAAGCCCCGGGAGAATAAGCGGATTTACGGCACCAGCATCGATGAGCGCCCGGCTGTTGCAAGCGGGCGTACCGAGATAGGCCACTGGGAGGGCGATACCGTTGTAGGGCATCGCGCAGGCAAAGAGGCTGCTATCTTGTCTCTCGTGGAAAAGAAAACCCGGCACTACATCGCCCTGCTCATCGAGGGCAAGACCAGCGAAGCAGTTATGGCGGCAATGACCGCATTGCAAGAGGAATATGGCAATCGGTTTTCCGAGGTGTTCAAGACGATTACGCTGGACAATGGTTCTGAGTTTTCTGATTTTGCAGCCGTTGAGCAATGGGGCACAAAGGTGTTTTTCGCCCATCCGTACACCTCGTGGGAGCGTCCGCAAAATGAGCGTCACAATGGCCTATTCCGCTTGTATGTGCCCAAGGGAACCTCCATGAGCAACTACTCCGCCGACTACATCCTGCGCTCGGCAGACCAGCTCAATGGTCGTCCTCGCAAAATACTGGGCTACAATACCCCCGAAGAACTCTTTGACGCCTTTCTCGATGAGCTCTACACCGCAGCCTGACGCCGCCCGGACCCGCTTCCGCACTTGCCTACGGCTCCTACTCCAGCGGAGCCGGCAACCTCACACTCCTGCGACCACGGGGGTGTCCAACTTGCACTTGCAATTTGCCGGGCGTTTTATTTGATACAATCATCGCAATTCTGACCGTTTCCGCCAAAATTCATATGAAACCTTTGCCAGTTCGTCCGGCAATCATTGCATTCATACTTTCTTTAGGGCTTTCATCCTTTGATTTTTTAAGAACCGCCGTTTTGTAAAGCATGCGGCCGTTTGGCCCATTCTTTAATAAATCTGAGGGGAGAAAACAATGAAGACAACGAAAAAACTGCTTTGTGCCCTGTTGAGCGTTGCGCTCTGCGCGATGCTTGTGCTGACCGGCTGCGCCGGCGACGGGCAGGAAACCGGAGGAACCGAAGCAACGCCTCCGCCCGCGGACGAGGGCCCCCAGGGCCAGTACGAAGACGGCAGCTATGCCGCCAGCGCGAACGGCATGAACGGCGCCGTTGAGGTCAGCGTCACTGTGGAGGGCGGAAGGATTTCCTCCGTCGAAGTGACGAGCCACAGCGAAACCGCCGGGATCGGCACCGAAGCCGTGGAAAAACTTCCCGCGGCGATCATCGAAGCCCAGTCGCCGGAGGTTGACGCCGTGACCGGCGCGACCATAACCAGCAACGCCATCATCGAAGCGGTCAAAAAGGCCCTCTCCGGTGAAACAGGCGAAGCCGACGTCCCCGGCGCGCTCCAGCTCACCCTTGAGCCGGATGTGATCGTCGTCGGCGCGGGCATGGCGGGCCTGGTGGCAGCCGTGCGCGCTTCCGAGCTGGGCGCGAAGGTGCTTGTGCTTGAGCAGAACTACAGAACCGGCGGCTCCGCCAACACGGCCGGCGGTTCCATTTCCGGCGCGGGCTACAAGCTGCAAATCGCGGCCGGGATCGAGGACAGCGCGGACGATTTCTATGCCGATTTTGTGAACATGGGCGGCGGCGAGCAGAACCTGAACCCCGCCATCGCCCGGGCGCACGCCGAGCGTTCCGGCGAAGCCATCGACTGGCTGATGGATTACGTCGGCGTTGAGTTCGGCGAAACCGTGGACAGCGGCGGCTACCTGACCATGAACACCTTCCGCGTCACCTATACCGCGGGCGGAGCGTCCTCCGGCGGCGGCACCTACTTCCTCAGCGCCCTGAACGCAAAACTGGACGAAGCCATTGCCGCGGGGAACGTTCAGCTTTGCACCGAAACCCTGGTGACGGATATCGTCTTCGACGCCAACGGCGACGTTGCCGGCGTGGCCGTGGGCGATCAGGAGATTCCCGCCCCCTCCGTCGTCATTTCCACAGGCGGCTACGGGTACAGCGAGAAGTGGCTCAAGACCTATAACTTCACCAACATCACCTCCAACGACCCGGTAACCGCCATCGGCAGCGGCATCGATTTCGCGACGAAAGCCGGCGCCGCTTTCGACAACATGAACTATTGCTCCTGCTATGGCGGCTCCGTTCCCGTAACGGACTTCCAGGCCTCGCTCAAGTGCAACATCTCCTATCCCGGCTGCATCTGGGTCAACACCGCCGGCGAACGGATGTTCAACGAGCCCGCATCCACCTCGATGGACAAGCGTACGATCTGGCGCACGGCGGATCAGAACATCGTTTACGTCCTTGTCACCGACAAGATGCTCCAAAGCGGAGACGCCCTGTTCTCCGGCATGATGAGCAATTCCCAGCCCTTTGACACCCAGGAAAAGCTGAACGAGCTGATCGGCCTCGGCTACGCCTTCAAGGCGGACACGGTGGAAGAACTGGTGGACCTGATCGGCGCCGCAAACCTTCCCGCCACCATCGCGCTCTACAACGGCGACTGCGCAAAGGGCGCGGACAGCGTCTTCGGCCGGACGGACAACCTGATCGCCTTTGACGAGGGCCCGTTCTACGCGGTTTACACCGTGCCCTATCTCATGATGACCGCGGGCGGGCCGCGCATCAACGCGAACGCCGAAATGGTGCGCCAGGACGGCAGCGTCATTCACAACGCTTATCTCGCAGGCGAAATCATCGGCTCGGCCAACATCGCCGGCCACAACACCATCGGCGGGATCGGCCACGGCATGTGCGCCACCTGGGGCCGCATCGCCGCTGAAAGCGCCTGCAAAGGCGCGGGCATCGCCGTCGATTGATTCATAACCGGCGGATGCGCCGGCTGCAAAGTGCCAAACCGAACAAACGGCGGCGCGGGGAATCGACCCCGCGCCGTCTTTTTAGAGCCTTTTGCGGCGCCGTCCCTCCGGCCGGCGAACTTTGCCGCCATTTCGGCGGCGGCCCCGCGGCCGCGGCCGGCCCCCAAAATAAAGAAAGCGCGGCCCCGGGGATTCCGGGGCCGCAGGGATCGCGCGGGTTTTTCCCGCCGTTTAGTTTACTTTGGACAGGGCGTCCTTCACAGCGGCGATGATGCCCCTGCTCGTGATCGTCGCTCCGGAAACAGTGTCCACCTCCGCCGAATTGGCGGCCACGATGGCTTCCGGCACGCCTGCCAGCGCGGGATCGGCGATTCCGGCGCTCTCCTTGTGGCTGAGCACCTCGACCTTGGCGATCTTGCCGCCTTCCATGGTCACTTTGACGGTGATCGTTCCGCCCATGCCCTCGGCCGTGCCAAGGTATTCGTTGTTGCCAAGGGCGATTTCCCCTTCGGCCGCCGGGGCGATGTCGGATTCGACGCCCTGGGTGTATTGCACGCCGGACTCGACAGGGGTGCGGGCTTTGTAGACCGGAAGCGCGTCGGTCTTGGGCGCGGCCGCGTTCTTGCCCGCGATCATGCCGAAGGTGATGCATTCCGCAACGTTTCCGCCGCCCTGGTACTGGTAGGCGGTGATGCCGCCCATCTCGCCCGCGGAATAAAGATGCGGGATCGGGTTGCCGTCGCGGTCCAGGATCTGGGCGTTCACGTTTCTGCGCGGTCCGCCCTGGGTGTTCAGGATGTTCGGGATCATCTCAATGGCATAATACGCGGCGCCGTCAAAGGCGGCCATGCTTTCCGCGCTGCGGCCGAACTCGGGGTCTTTCCCGTTTTTGGCGTAGCTGTTGAAGTCGTTGATCGTGTTCGTCAGATTCTGCTCGTTCACGCCGATCAGCGCCGCAAGCTCGGAAACAGAAGCGGCGGAAAGGATCCGGGGGTCGTCCTGGGCGATCGTCTTCTTTTCCACGGCGGCGTCCAGCACGGCCTGGCCGATAATCAAATAGGATTTGCCCGGGTGGTTGGGGTTGATCCATACCCCGCCCTGATCGATATGGCCGTGGCGGCTCACCTCGTCCTCGCGCAGATACCTGGTTCCGTCGCCGGCGACAAGTATGGCCGCGCCCTTCGTCAGCGCGCTGCCGAACAGGGTCATTCCGCGGACTCCGGGCTCGACGGCGAAGGTGCTGCCGCCGAAATCGCCGATGCCCTCGTAAACTTCCATGTGCCAGAGGTCCGCTCCGGCGTCCAGCGCCATGCGGATGCCGTCGCCGGTGTTATAAAGGCCGCCGATGGGCGCATACCGCTTGAGCCCGAGATAAGTCTCCACCATATGGGGATTGTTCTCAAAACCGCCGGTGGTCAGCACCACGCCGTTCTTCGCGCGGACGTTCAGCGTCTTTCCGCCGCGCTCGACGGTCACGCCCAGGATCGTCCCGCTTTCCGGGTCTTGGATCAGGGCGGTGCCGGGAGATTCGAACCAGACGTCGATGCTCTCTGCGCGGTCGGTGACGTTCTTGCGCAAAAGCTGCCAGAGGTAGCTGTCCGAAATGCCCTGGTGCAGCGTCCAAAGGCCGATCTTCTCGCTTCCTTCGAACTCGGGGTATTCCGGGGACATGGTGCCGATGAGCGGAACGCTGCTCCAGTCCATGAACTCCGCCTTGTTCGCGCCGAATTCATCCGCTAAGACGTCCGCCATGCGGGCGATGGAATCGGCGTAAACTTCCAGCATTTCCTCGGGAACGTCATGCCCGCCGGCCAGCTGCTTGTAATACGCAAGCGTGGCTTCGTAATCGTTGTTGCCATAGGCGAAAAGCTGCCCGCAATAGCGGGTGTTGCCGCCTTCTTCCCCTTCCGGGGCCTTTTCAACGATCAGCACGCCGGCGCCGGCATCCGCCGCGGTCTTGGCCGCTACGGCGCCCGCCCCGCCAAAGCCGACGACGACCACGTCGTATTCGCCGTCCCACTTGATCGTGTCTGCATAGGTGTATTCGCCCTGTTCCGGATTCCCGGCTTTTGGGGCGCCTTCAGGGGTTTGGGCCGGCGGGACCGGGTCTTCACTCTGATTGCTTTCCTGTGCGGTACAGCCGACGATCGCAAAAAGCATGATCAGGCTGAGCAGCAACGCGGCAATGCGCTTCATCTTTTCTTCCTCCTGTTTTGAATGTTCAGAGATGCGGTCCAACCGCGCCTCGTGTTAAAATCATATCAAGATTGACTCCCCATTAACAAGGTAGGAATTCTTACTGTTCCCGTAAACGGTTACACCCTTTTTGTGCAAAATGACAGATCTATGATCTTGAGTTGCAGGCGGCGGGCCGCGTAAGGTATAATTAATTTGAAAACGCCCGCACGAAAGGAATAACATGAAGACCCCCGAACGCCAAAAAGCGGCCGCAGACCAGGACGGCCGCGGGAACTGGGAATGGTATACAAAAAATATCATCCTGAACGACTGCCTGCACAACCATCCCGGAAGCATTCTGAAAAGCATATTGGACGCCTTTGACGTTGAACCGAATTTTGACGTTCGGCGTTTTTACTTTTGCCTGACGGGGATGAAAAAAAGCGTCTATTACCCGGTTTTCGGGCTGGACGCCAAAGGCTATATGGAGCTTTACTACGAAATGGAGCGGGGTCTTTTGGCCCTGATCAAGGAGCGCGGCTGCTGCGGCAACGTCTTTTTGGTCTTTGAGGACGATTGCAAGCAGATCGCCATTGTGTTCACCCCGGCGGAGCGCTGCCCGCCCCGGGCCATGGCGGAGGAGGCCTGCGCCTATGTTCAGCGTTTTTATGAGGAGCGGGTGTTCCAAGGCGACGGCCGTTACTGCAATTTTACCGCGCTTTCCGCCGGGCTTTCCGGGCTTTCCGGCATACGGGAAGGCTTCTTAAAGGCGCGTTCCCTTTCGGATCTTTCGTTTTTCCTGATGGAGCCTGTTACGATCACCCAGGAGGACGTTTCACGCCTGAAGAACGATCTGGATTACCGCCGGGCCCTGGACCTTTGCCGGGAGCTTGACCTTTCGCTGGTCCTGGGCGATTCCGCGGCGGCCGTCGCCCGGATGGAGGCGCTTTTTCTCACGCATCTCAAGCATTCCTTTTCCTTTGCCCTCGTGCGGGACGTGCTTTCCTTCATCAGGGACAGCCTGAACCTTCACCTGACTGTTTACGGCATCATCGACGACTACGACCTGGAGCGGCTGTGCGCGCTGGAGCATTACATCGTGATCGAGGAATGCCTGAACGCGCTGATGCCGGCGATCCTCGCTCTGTGCGGCCGGGTCCAGTCCCGCGGCGTTTTCCAGATGGCGGTGCAGCGCGCCATCTACTTCATCCGCCAGCGCTGCAAGGAGGACATCACCCTGCCCATGATCGCGCAAAACGCGGGTGTTTCCCCGAATTACCTGAGCGGGATCTTCACCCGCGAGACCGGGATTCCCCTTCGGGATTACATCACCCGCACCCGCATGGAGCGCGCCCGGGAACTGCTGCTTGCGACGGGGCTGCACGTTTATCAGATCGCCGGGGAAGTGGGCATTCGGGACCCGAAATATTTCAGCAGGCTGTTCAAGGATTTTTCGGGCCTGAGCCCGCTGGATTACCGCAGGCTGAACGCGTGAGGGAAAAACCTTTTAATAAAGTAAGGGCGAAGCGGGAAGCCGCCTCGCCCTCAGCCTGTCAAAAAACTCCGGGGTTTCGGGGGCCGCAGCCCCTGGGGTTTCATCAAAACTGACGACATGAGCCGAAATCATAGATTCCGGCACCCTATCAAGGACTGATGTCGGCCTCGCCGACGACTGGGGCGTCAGTTGTGCCGTACTATTTCGGCAACCTGGCCGAAATTACTCTGCGCGAAGCGAAAAACCAACCGTCAAAGCGGCCCGCGGGCCGCTTTGACGCTCTAAGGGCGAAGCGGAAACCCGCCCGCCCTTTTCATCATTCGTCCTGATCCGTTTTTTCCTTGTCTTTATCCTTCTTTTCCCCGCCTTCGTCCGGGTGAATCCGCTGATCCGGCTCGATCTTGGGGACCTGCATGCCGCAAAGCTCCTGATACGAGGAAAACTCCTCGTCAAAAAGGGGCGGAGTGGGCATCAGCCCGGTGCAATCCGTCGCCGAGGACACATTGCTTGTGTCGGGATAATCGTAAACATAGTTGAACCGCGCGATTCGCCTGCGCCTTTTGTTTCTTTTGCTGGGCATTTCCGTCCTCCTGGCTTTTTCCATAGTCTGGCCGGAATTGCGGCAAATATGCGCGGGTTTACACCGCCCTGCCGTTTCGGGCGGCCATAAGGCTTAAAAGCAGCGCACAAGCCGCGGCGACGAAGGGCGAAAACACGCAGAGCACGGCGCAAAGCAAAAAGGTCAGCGCCGTCAGAAGCAGTGTGGAAGGAAGGCGTTCCCGGTCCGGCTGGTCAAAATCCACGCCGATATTTTGCATCGCGCGCCATTGGCCGGAATAATACCCGCCGCCGCCAAGGCGCATCCTCAGCGCCCCGGAATAAGCCCCCAGCACGAAGCCGCGGTTCAGGTCCGGCGCGGCGGCCACGCCCGAAGCGAGGTTGCCCGCAGCCGTCCTCGCGTCCAGCTTGATGATCCAGGCGGAAGCCATCGCCATAACGGCGCCCAGCCTTGCGGGAATCATCGAAAGGAAATTGCCGGCGACCCTCACCGTCGCGGTATAAGCGGGCCTGGCGTCGAAAGACCGGTCGGCAGCCCCGGCCAGCAGCATGACCGCGGCGGCCGCCCAGCAAAGAGCGGCGTTCATCGTTCCCCAGGATATGTTGATCAGCATCCCAAAAGAAGCAAAAAGCAGGGGCAGCAGCCCCCCCTCGGAAAGCGCGACCGCGCATTCCTCAACAGCGGTGCGAACAATCCCCTGTTCGGACATTTTTTCCGTATCCTTGGCGGTGACCCGGGCAAGCGCCTTGCGCGCCTGGTCCTTATCCCCCTTTTTGAGCGCTTTCAGCACCGAAAGCGTATGCCAGAGGGGCCTTCTGAGGTCAAAGGCCGCGTAAATGGCGAATATTCTGAACAACGAAGCGAAAAAAAGCCCCGTGAGCGTTCTGACGAGCAGGGTGATTCCCAGGACCGCGGCCCCGAAAACCGCGGCCAGCAGCACGCAGGCCGCGATGGCGTAAGTATGGTCCCGGTTCACGGCGTTCCGGCCCAGGGAAAGCCGGATCCTGTCGTCTATTTTCCAAACCAGCCTGCCGATCCATTTGGCCGGATTGAAAAACACCGCTTTTCCGAAAATCAGCTCGATAAGGACCGCGATAAGGATCTCCGCCCAGGCCGTAAAACCATAAAGAAGGATATTTCTAAACATTGGAACACCTCAAAAAGCAAACGCCGGACAACCGGGCCGGGCGCAAAAGACTGTGCCCGCAAGCACTGCGCGCGGATCCGTTGATCCGGCCCGAGGCAAAACCGCCCCAAAGGGGAATTTTCCCGTTGTCATTGCCCTACATTAGGAGCATAATATACCAGATACTCGCCGCTTGGCATCCATTTTCGCTGTGATGTGCTTTTGATGCGCTCAAAAACCGCTTTTTGCGGGACATCGGTGCGCCGGGGTGAAGGCCCCCTCACCCGGGAGGGCAGCGGGCGGATTTCCCCCCGCTGCTATGGAAATTCCCCGCAAGCCTGCGTTTTCCGGCAGGCGGCGGGGCAAAAAGCGCCAAGAAGGCCGCCTTTGGCATGCGGGGGTTTGGCCTTCGCAGCTTGGCAGTTGCGAAGGCCTTTACCCGGTGCTATAATGCTGTGCATCAACAGCCGCAATGCCGCGCCGAAAGGTAACCCGAAATGCCGTATCTGTATTCCCATGCATGCTGTTCCGCTTTGGCGCGGGAGGCGGTTTTGTTTGGAAATCTTCCCCCTGACCCCCTTGCAGACAGGCTCGCGAAAAAAAGCGGCGCCGCCGCCCTCATTCCGCCGTATTGCGCGTTGCTGAGCGCCGAAGACGGCCCGGTTTCGATCATCGAATCCCGGCTTCCCCTTTACCGCTGGGGCGCCCAGGGGCCGGACATCTGGTTTTACCACGCGCTGATCAGGCCTTTTTATTCCCAAAGGCGCTGGGGCAACCGCATCCACGCCGAAAACGTGGATCTGACCATGGAAGCGCTGCTGGATTGCACCCTCGCTTCCGAAGGAAAGATGAAAGACGGGCGCTTTGCCTATTTTTCCGGCTTTCTGACCCATTACGCCCTGGATTCCATCGCGCACCCGTTCGTCCACAGCCGGTGCGGCGGTCACCAATACCACACGATGTTCGAGGCCGAGGTGGACACGGCCCTTCTTGCCCTTTCGGGAACAAGCCCGGCGAAGCTTCCGCCTTCTTCGAACATGCCGGTCCTTTCCCGCGAGGATGCTTCGACAGTCTCCGCGATGCAGTCAGAGGTGATTGACCGCTGGGGGGAAACGATTCCAAAAGGCACGCTTCCTTCCATAGTAAAAAAAACGCCCGCCATTTTGCAGCGTCAGCACGATCCAAAAGGAAGGAAGCGCAGCCTCGCCGTCGCGCTTGAGCGGCTGGTATCCGGCCGCCCTGTGGTTTCGCGCTTTTTGTTTCCCCTTTTTGCGGACGAAAAAAGAGACGTCCTCAACCTTGGCCATTCAGTCTGGCCGCTGCCCTGGTCCGGCGAACCGAGGACGGAGGATTTCCTTTCGATTTTGGAAACCGCCGCCCTGCGCGCCGCAGGTTATATCCTCGCGCTTTTTGACTGCGTCTATTGCGGTTCGCACAAGTCCTCCGCCCTTGGTGCCATCGGCCAGCTTTCCCTGGACAACGGCCTTCCCTGGCGGGAATCCTTTGTCGACGAGCCGTACCACGCAGGCGTTTATGCCATGAAACCCCGGAGGTAACATGCAAAGCCATCTTTCCGCCCCCAGAAACCACCACATGCACCCCACGCGCGTGCTGGCTCTGGGTTTTCTTTCGGTCATACTGACCGGAACGCTGCTGCTGATGCTCCCCGCTTCCGCCTCGTCCGGCAAAAGCGTGGGTTTTTTGACCGCCCTTTTTACCGCCACCTCCTGCACCTGCGTCACCGGGCTGACGGTGGTTGAGATCGGGCTGGTGTATTCGGGCTTTGGCCAGTTCGTCATGGTCTGCCTGATCCAGATCGGCGGCCTGGGCTTCATGACCGCCGCGGCCCTGATTTTCATGGCCATCGGCAAGCGCATCACCCTGAGGGAGCGGATGACCATCGCCGAAGGGCTGAACGAAAGCGGCATCGGGGGGCAGGTCCGGCTCGTCCGGTCCGTCGTTCTGATGACCGCCCTGATCGAATTCACCGGGGCGACGCTGCTTTCCTTTAAATTTGTTCCGATTTACGGACTTGGCAAAGGGCTCTGGTATTCGGTGTACCACGCGATATCCGCCTTCTGCAACGCCGGGTTCGACATCCTGGGAAACGGGAACTCCATCGTCAATTTCAACGATTCGCCCTATGTGCTGCTGGTCATCGCGTCGCTGATCATCCTCGGCGGGCTGGGCTTTGCCGTGATCAACGACGTGATCAAACGGCGCCGCTTCGCCGCATTGCACCTGCATTCGAAGATGGTGCTCGTCATGACCGCCATTTTGATTTTCGCGGGCACGGTCCTGTTTTTCCTGAACGAGGCCGGCAACCCCCTCACGATGGGCGAAATGCCCCTGGGGGACAAGATCGTCAACTCGTTTTTCCAATCCGTCACGCTGCGCACCTGCGGATTCGCCTCCGTGAACCAGGGGCTTTTGACCAACGGCTCATTGCTTTTGTGCATGCTGCTGATGTTCATCGGCGCCAGCCCCGCGTCCACCGGCGGCGGAATCAAAACCACCACGGCCTTTGCCATGGTGCTTCAGGTCATCAGCGTCGTCAAAGGCCGGAACGACCTGGAATTCGCGGGCAGAAAGCTCCCGGTTGGAACGGGCCGGCGCGCCGTCGCGATCATATTCATCGCAGCGGGATTGCTCATTCTGATGGTCATCGGAATCTGCTTTGCGGAGATGGGGCGAAACATCACCACGACGGAAATCGTATACGAAAGCGTTTCCGCCTTCGGAACGGTGGGAAACAGCATGGGGATCACCGCTTCGCTCACCCCGGTCAGCAAGCTGATCCTGATCTTCGGCATGTTCTGCGGCCGCGTCGGGCCCATTACCCTGGCCGTCGCCTTTGCCGGAAAGAGCGGGAACGAGGGCGGGGCGCATTACCCGGAAGAAAAAGTAATGGTCGGATGACCTTTTTGGCATTTTATCGGCGCCCTCAAAAGGCGCAAGGATATGCAAAACTTTGTTCACAAAACCAATTGCCACAATTTCGCAAGGAGAAAAAACATGGCACGCAAGCAATTCGCAATACTCGGAATGGGGCGATTCGGATCGGCGATGGGCCGCACCCTCGCCTCTATGGGGCATGACGTTCTGGCGGTGGACAGCGACGAAACCCGCATCAACGACATCGCCGACGAGGTTACCCACGCCCTTATCATGGATATAACGGATGAGGAAAGCATCCGCCAGCTCGGCCTTTCCAATTTTGACGTCGTGGTCGTTTCCATCGGGCACGACCTTCAGGCCTCTATCATGGCCGTGGTTCTCGCAAAGGAAACCGGCGCGAAGACCGTCATCGCCAAGGCGACGGACGACCTTCACGCAAAGATCCTGCAAAAGGTCGGGGCGGACAGGGTCGTGATGCCCGAAAAGGATATGGGCGCCAGACTTGCTCAGAAGCTGGTGTCCAACAACGTGCTGGATTTTATTGAGCTTTCAAACGAGTATTGCTTTACGGATCTGCAATGCCCGGAAAAATGGGTGGGAAAAACCCTGCGCCAGCTCGATCTTCGCGGGCGCTATGGCGCAAACGTCGTCGCCCTTTGCTCGGAGGAAGGAGAGATGGATATCTCCCCCGAGCCGGACGTGCCGCTGCGCCACGGGGGCAGGCTGATTCTGATCGCGCCGAAAAGCGTTGTGGAAAAGATGGACCACATGCTGGGCTGACGGGCGTCAATAAAGCTTTTCAAGATCAATTTCGCCCTTGATTTCCGCCGGTTGGCGGCCGTTCAGCGAAAGGAACATCAAGGCTTCGTCGGGCACGCCCCCCTGCTTTGGGGCGAGCCCGAATTTTTTTGCGTTCTCAAACCCAAAACGCCGGTAATAATTGGGGTTTCCCAAAAGAATCGCGCCCGAAAAACCCATTTCCCGGGCTTTTTTCAGCGCTTCGGCCATCAGCGCGCCGCCTGTCCCCCTGCCGCGCAGATCCAGCCGCACGCAGAGCGGGGCGGCGATCAGCAGCCCCTCGAAGGGCCTTCCAGCGAGCCGCACCCTGGAAAGCATGACGTGCCCGCAGAGTTCCCCCTCGCATTCCGCGACCAGGGCAAGCTCCGGCACGTAAGCCCCGCTTTTTCTGATCGCCTCCACAAAGGCCTGCTCGTCGCCGTCCGCGACCGCGGCGGTGGAAAAGGCGTCTTTCACCAAATCGAAGATTGCGGCGTATTCCTCTTCCCGCTCGGGCCTGATCGTCAAGCCTTCGGGCAGGCTCCCGCCGCCGACGAAGGTGAACCGCCGCTGCGGGATGCCCTCGACGCTGATCAGCTCGTTCCACATGGCCGCGGGCCTTGCCCAAATCCCGCCTTCGCCGTAAAGCGCGCGATAGATCACCAGTTCCTCCCCGGATTCGCTGTGCTTCGCTACGAACAGCAGTTCATAATAATTTCCCTTGTAATGCCGGTAACGCCCGGGCAAAAAAACCTGTTTGGTCATCGTCTCCCCTTTTCGGCGGTTTTATTGTAACAAACTTTATACCACCCGTTCCGCCCGGGCGCAATCACCCAACGGTTTAAGCGCCGGGCCCCGGGCAGGCGCTTGCCCCGGGGAAGCGCTGGGCAAGCTCGATATAAAAAGGAAAAATGTCCGCATACGTTCCGTCCGGCAGCAAAAAGCCGTTTTTGATCCTGCCCAGCCGGGTAAAGCCCAAGCGCTCATAAAGGCGGATCGCGGCTTCGTTGAAGCAGACGACGGCGTTGAACTGAAGGATGCCAAACCCGTGCGCTTTGCCTTTTTGCATGCAGTCGCGCACCAGCTTTTCCCCGATCTTGCGCCCTCTGCACCCTTTTTTGACCGCAAAGGAGGCATTGCAAATATGCCCGCAGCGGCCGATGTTGTTCGGGTGGAGGATATAGAGCCCCAGAACCTCCCCGCCCTCTTCAAACACCCCGGTACAGGTCTGGGACGAAAAGAATTCCCTGGCGCTTTCTTCATTCAACTCCTCGGTCTGGGGAAAGGCGTCCCCGTCCCTGACGACGGCGTTCCAAATCTCCGTCATCTGCCCAAGGTCTTGTTCCTCGTATTCCCTGAGTATGCCTTCCATCTCCTTCTCCTTTTGCGTTTTTGCTTTCATATTGAAGTTTCTTCATTTATACAGCGCCCGCGGCCGGAGCGGATGCTGTCGGCTATTTTCTGCGCTGGATGCAAAACACGGTCTTTGCGACGAGTGTTCGCGGCATGATTTTTGCAAAGAAGGCCATCAGCTTGTTGCGCGCGCCGTGAACGGCCACCCGTTTTCCCTTCATCAGGCAGCGGAAGCCATATTCGGCGACGGTCTCGGCCCGGGCGGGCTTGAGGGAGGAAAAAAGCATCGACCTTCCGGTGAGGGAAGCCCGCCGTTCAAAGCCGGTGCTGGTCGGTCCCGGGCAAAGGGCGGTCACAAAAACGCCGGTGCCCGCAAGCTCCAGGGCGACCGCTTCGGAAAAGGACAGCACAAAGGCCTTTGTGGCGTAATAGCAGGCCATCAGCGGCCCGGGCTGAAAGGCCGCGGTGGAAGCGAGGTTCATCACCCGGCCCCCGCCCCTTTCGATCATCCCGGGAAGAAAAAGCCGGGTCAGCCGCACAAGGGCGGCGATGTTGACCTCGATCATCTCGCGCTGCTTTTTTGCATCGCCCTCAAAAAACAGGCCAAAATCCCCAAAGCCCGCGTTGTTGACCAGCACGTCCACGGCGATCCCCTTTTCCTGCGTCCAGTCAAAGATCCTGTCCTGCTCTTCCTTTGCCGTCAGGTCCGCGGCAATCGTCTGGGCCTTTGCCCCGAACCCTTCCGCCAGTTCCCTTGCCTCTTTTAGCTTATTTTCATCCCTTCCGGTCAGGATCAGATCAAACCCGTTTTTTGCAAAGACCGCGGCAAACGCCTTGCCCAACCCGCCGGTGGCCCCGGTGATCAGCGCTGTTTTTGTCATGATTGCTCCTCCGTTGGCTTAAGTTATGGCAAAATCCATCTTTCGTGGAACCTTTTATTATGGTATTATAGCAGAAAGAGTCATTGGCATGGAGGATTTTTCTATATTATGAACCGACGCTTATCACGCGCCGCAACCGCATTGCTGCTGTGTGCAGCTTTTTTGCTGTCCATGGTCTCTACGGCCGCGTATGCCTGGAGGGCCGACCCCGTAACGTATGCCAACGCCGACCCGGAACGGTATACGATCGTCGTCGACCTTGTCAACAAGATCGTCACCATCTATGAGCGCGAGGGGGCCAACGCCTACGCGAGCATCGCGCGCCAGTCCCTTTGCACCATTGGCGCCAGCGGAACGGGAACCCCCGCGGGAACCTGGCGGCTGAACGAGCGCCGCCGCCGTTTCGGCTATTTTTCGGAATTCGGCGTCTATGCCCAGTATTGGGTCAACGTGGTCGGCGGCGTTTATTTCCACTCCATCCTTTACACAAAGCCGCAGGAGGGGTATTTTACCCGCACCTCCTTCAACGCCCTCGGCACCGCCGCTTCCCACGGGTGCATCCGCCTGCTGGTGGAGGACGTGCGCTGGATGTATTACAATTGCCCGCCGGGGACCCTGGTCGTGCTGACCAAAAACAAGGCCGCAAACCCCGAGCTGGCGGCGAGCCTGAAGCCCAAGATCTCCGCCGGTCAGTACCGCCCGGAGCCGGACGAATACGAGGCCGCAAAGCTTTCCCTTCCCAGGGGGGTCGCAAGGCGGGGCTCCGTCCTTTCCGATTCGAAGGGCAATTTCATCGCCGCGGTTGAAAAGGGCGAGTATTTCGACATCCTGCTTTCCGGCTACCCGAAGACCACGGTGCGGCTTTCCACCGGCGAAACCGGTCTTTTGGAAAACGAACGGATCCTCTTTTTGGACAATTCCCCGGGAACCGTTGAAAATGTGATTTCTTCCGACGCGAGCGTCTACGGCCGCCCGAACAACACCACGGAGCCGGTCGCCACCCTTGAAAAGGGAACCCGGGTCAACATCCTCGGAAGCACCGTATATTTCCACCGGGTCGAGGCTTCCGGAACGGTGGGTTACGTGTTAAAATCCAGGGTGCAGTCCAAATCCATTTCCTCCGAAACAGAGGAGGATATCGAAGCCCTGCTGGATACGGACGACGGCAGCGACAAGATCTCTTTTTCCATAACCAGGGTCAAATCCGAATCCGCGGATCTTTATGACCGCGCGTCCAACCGCTACGACCCCATCGCCCGCTTCGGCGAAGGCACGGACCTGATCATCCTCAGCTCCACCGAGAATTTTCACAGGGTCAGCGTCGGGGGATACACGGGCTACATCCTGAAGCGGGATTGCCACAAAGTCAACGTCACTCAAACCGCCAACGAAAAGTACAGCCTTCAGGTTTATGAACTTGAGGAACTGCCCGACCTCCCCGAAGGGGATCTGCCCGGGGCCGGATAATAAAAAGGCATCCTTTTCCTGTAAATGCGCATCAAAGGGCGGGTATGTTCCCGCCCTTTGACGCACGCCTGATCGCGCCCGAACTTTCGGGAATCTTGACGAAAGGACGACCCCTTTTAGCCATGCGCCGATTCAAATCCCTCGTCGGCTGGGGCGACAGCCGCTTTTTTAAGCTTTGGCTTTCCCTCGCTTTGCCGATCATGCTCCAGCAGGGGCTTTCTTCCTTCCTTTATCTGATCGACAACGTCATGGTCGGCCAGCTTGGGGAGACCGCCATCGCCGCTGTCGGCGTCGGCAACCAGCTGACCTTTCTGATGCAGGTCTTCGGCTTTGGGATCAACAGCGGCGCGGGCATTTTCGCGGCCCAGTATTGGGGCAAAAACGACCTCGACGGCATCCACAGGATCGAGGGGATCGCGCTGACCCTCTCCCTGGCTTTGGGCGCGCTGTTCATGGTGGCCGCCCTCGTTTTCGGTGCCCGGGTGTCCGACATCTTTTCCAACGACCCGGAGGTCATCGCCCTTTCGGCAAAATACCTGGCCATCATGGGCTGGTCGTATCTGTTCCAGCTCGCCGCCCAGACGCTGGGCATCATCCTTCGCGCCTGCGGCAATCCCATGCTGCCCATGATTTCCACCCTCGCCGGTGTTTGCACCAACGGCGTGCTGAATTACATCTTCATCTTCGGCCGTCTTGGGCTGCCGGCTATGGGGGTGGAAGGGGCGGCTTTGGCTACGGTGATCGCGGCGGTCGTCACAACCGTTGTGATGATCGCGGTCAGCATGAAAAAAAAGAACGCCGTCGCCGCTTCGCTGAAAAAGCTTTTTTCCTTTCCGAAATCGCTCTTTAAGGAATTCGTCACGATCTCCCTGCCGGTTTTTTTCAACGAGGCCCTGTGGTCCCTGGGCATCTCGATGTACAGCGTGCTCTGGGGAATCCTGGGGACGGACGTTCAGGCGTCCATGCAGATCTACACCACGGTGGACAAGATCGGCTTCGTGATGATGGCCGGGCTGGGCTCCGCCGCGGGCGTCATCAACGGCAACTGCATCGGGGAAGGACGGATCGGCCGGGCCAGGCTGTATACCCGGAGAATGCTCATCCTCACGCCCTTGGCCACGATGCTGTTCGGCCTGGTTTTGCAGGTGTTCGCCCCTGTGTTCATGGGCTTTTTCGATGTGGCGCCCAGCGTTTCCGCCATGGCGCTTTCCGTGATCCGGGTCTATTGCGCGGTCATGTTCATCTATTCCCTGAATTACACGATCATCATCGGCACGCTGCGCGCCGGCGGGGACACGGCCTATGCCAGCGGGGCGGACCTTTTTGGCATATGGCTGATTTCCGTTCCGCTGGCCTTCGTCTGCGGTCTGGTGTTCGATCTGCCGATCTGGCTCGTCTATCTCGCCACCGTTTCCGGCGACCTTGCCAAAGCCGCCCTGGGCATCCGCAGGATTCGCACCGGCAGATGGATAAGGGTGCTGGATTGACGGCGGTATACGTGTTAAAATAGTGATGCACTGATGAATGAGGAGAGAGACATGTCGCATTTCGATTTTGAAATCGTTGGGAAGATCGGCTCCATGGCCCTGATCCGCAAAAACGAGGGGGCTCTTGACTACAACGTCTTTTCCCGCATCGGCGAGCAGCTCCGCCCCGGGATCATCTGGATCAGCTCCGGCGCCGTCGAGATCGGCAGGCTGGATTACATGCGCCGAAACGGCGGGATCGAGCTCCTCGGCGCGGAGGAGGACACTAAAACCGACTATTCCTCCCAGGGCCAGGCCATCCTGATGGAGAATTACAGGCGGTTCATTTCGCCCCAGTATTCCGTCCGCCAGCTTCTGGTGGAGCACACCCATTTCAACGACCCGGAAAAGCGGGAGCACATCCGCCGTTTTCTGATGCGCTGCCCGGCCCAAAACGCGATACCGGTCATCAACTACAACGATCCGGTCTCCTTTGAGGAAAACCGCAGGCTGGAAATGCAGAATCTGCGGGATTCCACAAAGAACGATCATCTTGTCGAGTGCGTGGATAACGACGAAACCGCGGCGGTCATCTGCACCCTGGTCCGCGCGAGGTATCTGGTGCTCTTCACCTCCGCCGAGGGCATTTACGCAGACCCGGCAGACCCTTCCACCCTCGTTCCGGAAATCGGCGGCGCGAACGCGGACGAGGTCATCGAAAGCATCCGCTTCCACCAACAATCCTGCGTCGGCGCAAGCAGAAAAGGCGCGAGCGGGGCAAAGGCAAAGCTTGAATTCTGCATTGAGCCGGTAAGAAACGGCTCCACGGTTTTCATCGCTTCCGCGAATCACAGGCTGATGGACGTGATCTCGGGCAGCGCCCCCTGCACCCGGATCGGCGTGCGCTGAAGCCCCGTTTTCGAATTCCCCGGCCCCGGCGAAGTCCGGTGCACGGAGTCGCCCAATCCTGCAAGGGGCAGCAAAAAACGCGCCTCCGATCGTTCGGGAGCGCGTTTTTAGTTTATGGTTGCGTTTTCGCCGCTGTTATCCGCCCGGGTGGACGGCTTTCTCAACGATCCTGATCTTCCTGTCCGTCGAATAAACGGTCTGGTTTGCCAGCCATTTCTCCTCGTCCGGCGGGTTGGCGAAGCTGATGCCAAGCTGGCGGAAAATCTCCACCACCGTCTCCTTCTTCACGAGGGACTTGCCGGATATGACGGAAACATAGGCCTTTTTCGCAAAATTGTACTCCAGGCTGACGACGATTCCGTTGTCCTTGATCGCGATGCCGTAAAGCTCGCCCTCGTGGATCACCAGGCGGAGGACTTCCTTCCCCAGTGCGTCTGAAATCAGATAGACCGTGTCCTCCCCGTCCATATTGGCCATGCCCAGCGCCACTTCGACGGGCATGATCCCGCCCTGCTTGTTGATGGTGTAATCGCCGATCACAATGGACTGGCCGAAATCAAACCGCTCTTCCGTCTTACGGCTGACATTCAGGCTGACTTCCGGCTCCTCGGCAGTCTTTTTCGGGGCGAAATAAAGGAAAACCGGGCTGTCTTTGTTGACCCCGAGGTATTCGACCCGGACGACTGCGGAAAGGGAATGCTCGTCAGCCTCAAAATCCGTGAGCTTGCGGGCGTAATAAACGTCGTCCACCGGGATCAGAAGGACGGGCTCGCACTTTGAAAAATCATACCCTTTTGAGCTTACGCTTACCACCGCCTGCTCGCCGGCGGCGGCCAGTTCCGAGCACATCAGCGAAACCGCGAAGCGCTCCTTCCCGCCTACTTTCGCGCGGGAGAGCTTCGCCTTTGCAAAGGTTCCGTCTTCCATCATCGCGAGCCTTGTTCTGCCGAAGCCCGCAGGGTAGATCAGGGCGGCGGACCCGCTTTTTTCGCTCTGCGCCGCCTGGGCGGGCAGGGCGGCGGCAAGCGCAAAAACCGCCAGCATCGCGCACAGAACCCTGAATACATGACTCTTTTTCATTTGCATACTCCGTGTCGTGGGTGGGGCGCAAAAACCGCCCCGACGCTCTGATTCAGTATATCACAAGCACCCCCCGACTGTGTGAATAATCGGTAAATCTGAACTATATACTGGACCGCTCCATGCGTTTGTGATAATATTGGCTAGGAAAATGTACCTGTAAGAGTTCCCGTAAGGTAATACGGCTGAAACGGCTTCATCCAGACCCGGTTTTCCCCTGTCTCAGACAGGGCGTTCGGGCCGCGGGCGTTCGTCTGCCCCCTCTTTTCGCTTTGGGAACGAACCGCAAAACCCTTCGTCACCCTGGGTTTTTCCGCGCTTTCCCGGGGCTTTTCGATTGCCCGCCCGCGCGCCGAAAGCGGCGGATCCGCATGATGCCGTTTGGCCTGTTCACCGTAAAGATACCGCAAGGAGGATACACATGATCTATTCCAAAGAAGTGGAAGAAATGGTCTGCGTCAAGCAGGGCGCCAACCACGAGAACGCCTGCATTCCCGAGGAAGGCCGCTGGGTCCACGCCAGGGAAGTGAAGGACATCTCGGGCCTGACCCACGGCATCGGCTGGTGCGCGCCCCAGCAGGGCGCGTGCAAGCTCACCCTGAACGTCAAGGAAGGCATCATCGAGGAAGCGCTGGTCGAAACCATCGGCTGCTCCGGCATGACCCATTCCGCGGCCATGGCCTCTGAAATCCTGCCGGGAAAGACCATCCTTGAGGCGCTGAACACAGACCTTGTCTGTGACGCGATCAACACCGCGATGCGCGAGCTGTTCCTCCAGATCGTTTACGGCCGCAGCCAGTCCGCCTTTTCGGACGACGGCCTGCCCGTCGGCGCGGGGCTTGAGGATTTGGGCAAGGGGCTCAGAAGCCAGGTGGGCACCATGTACGGCACCAAGGCGAAAGGCACCCGTTACCTTGAAATGGCGGAAGGCTATGTGCTCAAGATGGGCCTGGACGCAGACAAAGAGGTCATCGGTTATCAGTTCGTTTCCCTTGGAAGAATGATGGAAGCCGTCAAAAACGGCATGGACGCCAACGAGGCTCTGGCAAAGTTTACCGGAACCTATGGCCGCTTCAGCGAGGCCGTTACCTATATCGACCCGCGCCACCAGTAAGAGGAGGGTAAACGAATGGCAAACTTTGAAAGCTACGAAAGAAGGATCCCCCAGATCGAGAAGGTCCTTGAAGCATACGGAATCGCCGATCTCGACGCCGCCAACCGGCTTTGCCTGGACAAGGGCGTGGATGTTGGCGCCATCGTGCGCGGCATCCAGCCCATCTGCTTTGACAACGCCGTCTGGGCTTATACCCTGGGCGCCGCCATCGCCTTCAAAAAGGGGATCACCGTTGCGGCAAAGGCCGCCGAATGCCTGGGCGAAGGCCTGCAGGCCTTCTGCATCCCCGGCTCCGTCGCGGACCAGCGCCAGGTCGGGATCGGCCACGGCAATCTGGCCGCCATGCTGCTGCGCGAAGAGACCAACTGCTTTGCCTTCCTTGCGGGCCACGAATCCTTCGCCGCGGCCGAAGGCGCCATCGGCATCGCCCTCAAGGCCAACAAAGTCCGCAGCAAGCCCCTGCGCGTCATCCTGAACGGCCTGGGCAAGGACGCCGCCAAGATCATCAGCCGCATCAACGGCTTCACCTTTGTCGAAACCGCGTTCGACCACTACAGCGGTGAGCTGAAGGTCCTGTTTGAAAAAGCCTATTCCGACGGCGACCGCGCAAAAGTCCGCTGCTACGGCGCGGACGACGTCACCGAGGGCGTGGCCATCATGCGGTTTGAGGAAGTGGATGTTTCCATCACCGGCAACTCCACCAACCCCACCCGCTTCCAGCATCCCGTTGCCGGCACTTACAAGAAGTGGTGCGTGGAGCACGGCAGGAATTATTTCTCCGTCGCGTCGGGCGGCGGCACCGGCCGCACTCTGCACCCGGACAACATGGCCGCCGGCCCCGCTTCCTACGGCCTGACGGACACCATGGGCCGCATGCACTCCGACGCGCAGTTTGCCGGGTCCTCCTCCGTTCCCGCCCACGTTGAAATGATGGGCCTGATCGGCATGGGCAACAACCCGATGGTCGGCGCTTCCGTCGCCGTGGCCGTCGCGATCGAGCAAGCTTCCAAATAGGTTCGCTTTTTCAGTATAATCCGCGCATCCGGGGGAATGGACGTTCCCCCGGTTTTTGCTTTTCTCAACTTTTCGCGCAATAGATTCACCCCGGTGATCAAATTTGAATTTCTGCCCGCACAAAACTTCACTTCTATGCTCATAATCCTCAATATTCAGCGTACAAATGTCTTTTTGTGGATTAATTTCATTGCACAATCGCCGCAAATCTGCTATATTTAGTGCATGGGAAATACTTCCATATTATGTCTGTAAGCGGGATTCCCCCGTTTGGAAGGATCCGACCTATTCTTCCTTTTGCAGAACTCTCTTTTCCCTCCCCCTTCTCACGCGAAGCCTTCCTGCCGACCACAGGGAGGCTTCGTCCTTTTTGCGGAAAATGAATGATTCCCCGCCTGTACACGCGTATTTGTGTATTGTTTTCTTTTTCTGTTTATGTTAAAATATTATCAGAACGCGGGATTCCTTGAATCCCGCCCGCGGTGAATCCTCCCGGCCCCGGCGTTTTGCTATCCGCCAATGGTCTTCATCCATATCATTCCCCACAAAAAACAGGGGGCGCGGGCGGCGGGGCAAAGTTTCGCCGGAAGATGCGCATCCCGAACCGCAGCCTTCCGTTTGGAAGGGCCCGGACTTAACCGGCCTCCTTCGGCATTCCGCCGGCGCCTTGTTGCGTTCCCCTGCCCCGAACGGGCCGGCCGGCGGCCAAACTGCGCCGTTCCTTCAGCCCTGCCGCCGCCCGGCAGGAATCATGCGGGCAAAGGAACGGATGAAGGTTTTCCTGCTTGACCTGATCGGTTAAAGCCATTAAATTATCTGAGGAGACGCTCATTATGAAGATCACCATTTGCATCGGAAGCTCCTGCCACTTGAAAGGTTCCCGCCAAATCGTAGAATCGCTGCAGGAAATGGTCGAACAAAACGGGCTTAAGGACAGGATCCAGCTTTCCGGCACCTTTTGCATGGGCCGCTGCACCGAGGGCGTCTGCGTCAATCTGGACGAGGAGTTCTTCTCTTTGAAACCGGAGGACACCGAATCCTTTTTTACCAGGGAAGTCCTTCCCCGGCTTCGTTTCTAAAAGAAAGGCGGCGAAACAGTTGACCGAGTATTTGAGGCTCAAAAAATCGAACTGCAAAAACTGCTATAAATGCATCCGCCACTGCCCCGTAAAGGCCATACGCTTTTCGGGGAACCAGGCGCATATCGTTTCGGACGAATGCATCCTGTGCGGCGAGTGCTTTGTCGTCTGCCCGCAGAACGCCAAAGAGATCATAGACGATACCGAAAAGGCCAAGTATCTTCTGAATTGCGGTGCGCCGGTCATCGCCAGCGTCGCCCCTTCCTTTGTGGCGAATTACGAGGGCGCGACTATCGCCTCGATGGACGCGGCGCTGAAAAAGCTTGGCTTCGCCTTTGCGGAAGAAACCGCCGCCGGCGCGGAAATCGTCAAAACAAGATATCAGGAGCTGGTAAACAGCCGGACCCAGGACGTTCTCATCACCTCCTGCTGCCACTCGGTCAATTTGATGATCCGCAAGCACTACCCCGAGGCCCTGCCCTTCCTCATTCCCGTGATCTCCCCCATGCAGGCCCACTGCGCGGACATTAAGCGCCGCTTCCCGGAAGCGAAAACGGTGTTCATCGGCCCCTGCATCTCGAAAAAGGCCGAGGCGGAGGACTACCCCGGGGACGTGGACTGCGTGCTTACCTTTGAGGAGCTTTCCCGCTGGCTGAAAGCCGAAAAGATTTTGATCGAAACCGCGGAGGACGCGGGGGCCCCCAGGCGTTCCCGCAACTTCCCCACCAGCGGCGGCATCCTGCGCTCCATGGACAAGGCGGAGGATTTCGTATACCTTTGCGTGGACGGCCAGGAAAACTGCATCCACGCGATCAAGGACATCATCGACGGCAAGCTCAGCAACTGCTTTATCGAGATGTCGGCCTGCACGGGGAGCTGCGTCGGCGGCCCCGCCATGGACAAGGACAGAAGGCGCCTCGTCCGGGATTACGCCGCCGTGGCGCGCTACGCGGGGAAAAGCGACGCCCCCTTTGACATGCCCGCTCCCGCCATGCTGATGAAAGAGCACGCCTATCTTGGCAACAACAAAACGATTCCCGGCAAGGCCGTGATCGACGAGATCCTGCGCAAAATGAACAAATTCAAACCGGAGGACGAGCTGAACTGCGGAAGCTGCGGCTACGACACCTGCCGCGAAAAAGCCATCGCCGTGTTCCAGGGCAAGGCGGACCTCACGATGTGCATGCCCTTTTTGAAGGAAAAGGCGGAATCCTTCTCCGACAACATCATTCGGAACACGCCGAACGGCATCCTTGTGCTGAACGAGCTGTTCGAAGTCCAGCAGATCAACAACGCGGCCATGAAGCTGCTGAACGTGCGCCGGGCCTCGGATGTGCTGGGCGAGCAGGTCGTCCGCATCCTCGACCCCACGGACTTCATAACGGTCAAGCAGACCGGCCGCGCCATCCACGAAAAGCGCGCCTTCCTGGCGGAATACGGCAGGCACGTCGAGCAAAGCATCATCTTTGACAAGAGCTTCCGGATCCTGATGTGCATCATGCGCGACATCACGGAGGAGGAGACCGAGCGTGAGCGGAAGGAGACCGTCAGCCGCCAGACCGTCGAAACCGCGAACAAGGTGATCGACAAGCAGATGCGCGTGGTCCAGGAGATCGCCTCCCTGCTTGGCGAAACCGCGGCGGAAACCAAAATCGCCCTGACGAGGCTGAAGGAGTCGCTCTAGCATGAACAGGCTTTGTACGGACATCGGCTGGCGCAGCCTGAACAAATACGGCGAAGAGCTCTGCGGCGACCATGTGGACATCGTCGAGGAGAACGAGAACACCACCGTCGTCGTCCTGGCGGACGGGCTGGGCAGCGGGGTCAAAGCGAGCATCCTTTCGACGCTGACCTCCAGCATCATCTCCACGATGATCGCCTCGTCCATGACCATCGAAAACTGCGTTTCCACCATCGCGGCGACCCTGCCCGTCTGCTCCGTGCGCGGAGTCGCCTACTCCACCTTCACGATCATCCGGGTGGTGAACGGCGAGGAAGCGGAGCTGATCCAATACGACAACCCCCAGGTGATCCTGCTGAGGAACGGAGAAAGCGTCGATTACCCCACGGAAACGCTGAACATCGAAGGAAAGACGATCTTTCGCTCCAAGCTCCCGATTTTCGAGGGGGATACCTTCGTCGCCATGAGCGACGGCGTCGTCCACGCGGGCGTGGGGAACACGATGAACTTCGGCTGGCAGCGAAAGGACGTCATCGATTACCTCGAAACCTTCTCGCAGGTCGGCTTTACCGCCAAGACTCTGACCACCATCCTGCTCGAGGAATGCAGCCGGCTTTACGGCGGCGAACCGGGGGACGACACCACGGTCTGCACCGTCCGCATCCGCTGCCGGGAGCCGATGAACCTGCTGATCGGCCCCCCGTCCAAAAGGGACGACTGCGAGCGCATGATGTCCCTTTTTTTTGCCAGGGAAGGCAGGCACATTGTCTGCGGGGGGTCCACCTCCGCCATCGCCGCGGAATTCCTGAAAAAACCCCTGGCGCCCACCCTCGACTACCCGGACCCGAATATTCCCCCCATCGCCGCCATCAGCGGCGTCGATCTGGTCACCGAAGGGGTCATCACCATCAACCGGGTGCTTTCCTACGCCCAGAACTATATCGAAAGCAACGATTCCTACTCCGAATGGAGCTCAAAGCGCGACGGGGCTTCCCTCATCGCGCGGATGCTCTTCGAGGATGCGACGGACATCAACTTCTTCGTTGGGTGCGCCGTCAACCCCGCCCATCAGAACCCGGACCTGCCCATCAATTTCAGCAGCAAGATGCGGCTGATCGACCAGCTGGCCGAATGCCTCAAAAAAATGGGCAAGCGCATCAAAGTGATCTATTTCTAGGAGTAACCATGCGAAAATTCGACACCCAGGTCCAGCACCTGAAATACAAAGTCCTGCGCGAGGTCGCGCGCCACGCCTTTGACGGCACGCTGCTTGAGCATATTTCGGACATTCCGAAGGAAATCGTTCCCGGCGACACCTCCGCCATGCGCTGCTGCGTTTACAAGGAACGCGCCATTCTTTCCGAACGCGTCAAGCTGGCGATGGGCGGCGACCGAAAAAACCCCAACGTGATCGAAACCATTGGAATCGCCTGCGACGAATGCCCGGTCAGCGGCTTTGAGGTCACGGTCAACTGCCGCGGCTGCATCGCCCACCGCTGCGAGGCCGCCTGCCCCAAGGGCGCGATCTATTTTGACCACCACAAGGCCCATATCGACAAGACCAAGTGCGTCGAATGCGGAAGGTGCGCCGCGGTCTGCCCCTACAGCGCGATTTCCAACCACAGGCGCCCCTGCGAGAACGCCTGCAAGGTCAAGGCGATCTCCAGAAATGAGGAAACGAACGCCGCGAAGATCGACAACGAAAAGTGCATCGCCTGCGGCGCCTGCGTTTACCAGTGCCCCTTCGGCGCGATCATGGACAAATCCTTTATCCTGGACGTGATCGACATCCTCAAAAACAGCGAGGGCAACACGAATTACAGGGTTTACGCGGTTGTCGCGCCCACGATTTCCAGCCAGTTTACGTACGCGAAGCTGGGCCAGGTCGTTTCGGGGATCGAAGCCCTGGGCTTTTACCACGTTGTGGAGGCGGCCCTGGGGGCGGATATCGTCGCCTGCGAAGAATCAAGGGAGCTGGTGGAAAAGGGCTTTCTGACCAGCTCGTGCTGCCCGGCTTTTACCGATTACGTCGGGAAGCTGGCTCCGGCCATGCGGGAGCACGTTTCCCACAACCCCTCCCCCATGGTCGCCATCGGCAAATACATCAAAGAGACCACGCCCGGCGCAAAGACCGTTTTCATCGGTCCCTGCACCGCAAAAAAGGCGGAATTTGCCCGGCCGGAAGCCGCGGAGTACGTCGACAGCGTCCTCACCTTTGAGGAGCTGCAGGCGCTGTTCGACGGCAAGGGCGTGGACCTTCCCTCCCTTCCCGAAGGCGTGCTGGACAACGCCTCGTATTTCGGAAGGATCTTCGCCAGGAGCGGCGGCCTTTCCGAATCCGTCGCCCAAGCCTTAAAAGAGCAGGGGATCGGGGCGTTTGAATGCAAGCCCGTGGTCTGCGACGGGATCGAGGAATGCAGGGTCGCCCTGCTGAAGGCGCAAAAGGGCGTCCTCGACGGCAATTTCATCGAGGGCATGGCCTGCCGCGGCGGCTGCATCGGCGGCGCGGGCTGCCTGACCCACGGCGAAAAAAGCCGGTCGGATGTCGACAAATACGGAAAAGAAGCCCTGGAAAAAAAGATACTCGACGCGGTCCGGGTCTTGAAAATATAAAGCTTCAACAAAAAAGCCGCCCGAAAACTTTCGGGCGGACTTCGGTCTTTTCAAAAACTCCCGGGATTGTCAAAGGGCGCAGCCCCTTTGCGGCAATCCGGCCCCGGGGCGTTTATGCGCCCAAACGGCCGGCCGCGTCTGACCCGCGGGGCAAACACATCCTTCCCCGACGGATACCGGAATCTGTGATCCCGGCGCCGAAAAGCCGCGGGCTTTCCGGCCGTTCAAGATTTATAGGCCGCAAATGCGAAGCGATTTCAGGCAGACCGCGAAACCTAAAATCGTGTGCGCGGCGCGCTTTGGCACCCTTTTCCCTCAGCGGAAGGACACGCCGCTGACGTCCAGCTTGCACCGTTCGGCGCAGATGATTTGCTTGAAGAAATACATCGGCAGGGTTTCGCAATAACAGATGCCCTCGATCACAAAGACCACGGCGCCCTCCCGAATATTCAGCATGGCGGCCTCGCTCTTTGTCGCAAAGGAAGCTTCCAGCACCGAATCGTAACGGTCGGCCCAGATGCCGTGATCGTTTTGGAAAAGGCGCATCAGGGAATGCAGGCCCTCCTTGCCGCAATGGGGAATAAAATCGAACCGTTCCGGCACTTTGTTGAATTCGACCATCACCGGCTCTCCGTTGATGAAACGCAGCCTGTGGAACTGATACAGCATTTCGCCTTTGCGCATGGCAAGTTTTTCCAAAAGCGCCGGCGAGGGCGCGGCATAATCGATATCCGAAACCTCTGTGCTCGGGGTGTACCCATGATCCAGGCAGTCGGCGGTAAAGCTGATGAAGCGCACCAGGTTTCTGGTATAGCGCGGCGCGTTGACAAAGGTGCCCGTTCCCTGGCGCTTGATCAGGGTGCCGTTGTCCACAAGGTCCTGGACGGCCCGGCGCACCGTCGTGCGGCTCACGCCGTACTGGCGCATGATTTCGACCTCTGTGGGGATCTGCTCGTTCGGGCGCAGCCGTTGTTCTCTGATCGCGGTGAGCAGATCGTCGCGGATCTGGCAATAGCGCGGCTGCCCCGCATAGTTGGTTTCTATCATTTCGCCCTCCGGGATAGTCTTACTTTTATAATAATACCAAAAATCGCCGCAGGAATCCAATGTTTTTGTGCTTTATGAACAGTCTTTGCAAAAACGGAATGCAGCTGCGTAGGATTCCAGGAAATGCCGCCGACGAACCGGGCGGCCGCGGGATGCTTGACCGCCCAGCGCCCGAAAGGGCGGCTCTTTTCAAAAACCCCCGGTTTTCGCATCCGCTTTTTGCAAAAGCGCGCGCCGAAAAAACCGATATCTAAGGTAAGGAGGGTTGAACTCCTGCGGTTTTAAGGGGCAAAAAGCACGCCATCGCTGTGTTATCGGCGCTTGGGACGGCATCGCTGCGCCTGCGCGCGCTGCCTTGCGCCGCCGCGCTTTTTGGCCCCGAAAATCCTTCGACCGCCAAGAAGCCGGTTTGGATGCGGTTCGCGGAAGAGGAAAGAATCCTAGCGGCGCTATGGCGACGACTGACGATGACAAAGAAATGCGCCGAACGGGCCGCCCGGCGGCGCAGGATTCAATTCCCCTTGCCTTAGCCCCTTAGCCAAAAGGGTATCATCCGAACCCGCCTTGCGGGGCGCATGATTTGCGTCTGGCCGCGTTATCCTTTTAGGCGGGCGTCGGCCCGCCGTCGTCGTCCGGCCTTGCCGGCCACAAAAATCCGCTCCCGCAAGGCCGAAGGCTTTTGAGGCCGCGGGCGCCGTTCTGGGATCGGGCGGAGGCCCGCGGGAGGGCCGGGACGCCTTCCGAGGGCCGGCAACGCCGCGCCGGGGCGGTCCTCGGCTTCAAAAACGGGTTCGGATGATACCGTTTCGGCTTAGCATAGCGCGCCAATCCTGCCATGTGCGACGCCAAGGGCGACTTTTTTTGCATAAGGCATGGAATTTTTATAAAACTCTGCTATCATTACAAAATGAGAAAGCAATGCATTGGAGGTGCCATCTTTGGGCTTTCAGGGAACAACCATCTGCGCCGTCAAGCGGGACGGCCACTGCGCCATCGCCGGCGACGGCCAGGTTACGCTGGGCGAAAACACGATCATGAAAAATTCGGCAAGGAAGGTGCGCCGCGTGTATAACGACAAGGTCGTCGTCGGCTTTGCCGGCTCCGTGGCGGACGCTTTTGCCCTTTGCGAGAAATTCGAGGTCAAGCTTGAGCAGCATTCCGGCTCGCTGGAACGCGCGGCGGTGGAGCTTGCCCTCGAGTGGCGGTCGGACAAGGTGATGCGCCAGCTCAACGCCATGCTGCTCACCACGGACGGCGAAAAAATCCTGCTCATTTCCGGCACGGGGGAAGTCATCGAGCCGGACGACGGCATCGCCGCCATCGGCTCCGGCGGGATGTACGCCTTGGCCGCAGGCCGCGCGCTGATCAAAAACACCGGCCTTTCCGCCGCGGAGATCGCGCAAAAGGCCCTTGAGGTCGCCGCGGGCATATGCGTCTACACCAATGACAATATTATTGTTGAGGAGGCCTGACATGTTCGACTGGTCACCAAAACAGATCGTTGACGAGCTGGACCGCTATATCGTCGGCCAGGACGCCGCGAAGAGGGCCGTCGCCATCGCCCTTCGCAACCGTTACAGGAGAAGCCGCCTGCCCGAAAAGGTCCGCGAGGAGCTCATGCCCAAAAACATCATCATGATGGGCCCCACCGGCGTTGGAAAAACAGAGATCGCCCGCCGGATGGCGAAGCTTGTGGACGCGCCCTTCGTCAAGGTCGAGGCGACGAAATACACCGAGGTGGGCTACGTCGGCCGGGACGTCGAATCCATGGTCAGGGACCTTGTGGAGGCGTCCATCCGCCTTGTCAAGGGCAAGAAGGAGCAAATCGTGCGCTTGAGCGCCGAATCCATGGCGGAATCCAGGCTGATCGACCTTTTGGCGCCAAGCAGGAAGCGGCCGGAGCACACCGTGATCAACCCCCTTGAGGCGCTCTTTTCCGGCCAGCAGCCAAAGACCCCCGCCCTGCCCGAAATGACGGCGGAAGAAAAGGAAACTTACCGCAGCAAGCGGGACGAGACGGCCGCCGCCCTTCGCGCGGGGAAACTGGAGGACACCGTCGTCGAGATCGAGGTGGACGAAACGCCGAAGCTGGGGATGGATTTTTCCGGCCTGGGCATGGACATCAACATGAACGACATGCTGGGCGGAATCCTGCCTTCCAAAAAGAAAAAGCGCCACGTTCCCGTTTCCGAGGCCCGCAGGATCCTCATCCAGCAGGAGATGGACCGCCTGATCGACATGGACGAGGTGACCACCGAGGCCCTTCGCCGCGCCGAGCAGGACGGGATCATCTTCATCGACGAGATCGACAAAATCGCCAACAGGACGAACACCGCCGGGGCGGACGTTTCCCGGGAGGGCGTTCAGCGGGACATTCTGCCCATTGTCGAAGGCAGCACCGTCACCACGAAATACGGCCCGGTCAAGACGGATTACATCCTCTTCATCGCCGCGGGCGCCTTCCACATTTCGAAGGTCAGCGATCTGATCCCCGAGCTTCAGGGCCGGTTCCCCATCGTGGTGGAGTTGAAGGCGCTGACGCGGGAGGATTTCCGCCGCATCGTCTCCCAGCCGGAAAACGCGGCAACAAAGCAGTATACCGCCCTGCTCTCGGCGGACAACATCGCGCTGACTTTTACCGAAAGCGCCCTCAATTCCATCGCGGATTACGCCTACCTTTGCAACGAAGTCAAGGAAAACATCGGCGCGAGAAGGCTGCACACGGTCATGGAAGAACTGCTTGAGGATATCTCCTTCAATGCGAACGGCCGCCATCCCGAAATCGAGGTTCTGGTGGATGAAAAGTACGTTTCCGACCATCTGACAGGGGACGTTCAGGGAAAGGCGCTGGAAAAATACATCATTTGAGCCGGAATCCGGGCTTTTGTAAATTTGTTTACAATTTTTCCACAGGCAAGAGCAATACGAACGGAAGTTTGCAATCTATACGGGAAGTTTTCTTTAGTGAACGAAAACCCCAAAGATTTATGCAAACTCCCGTTCTTCATTTTAGTTACGAAATTTGACCAAAAGTGGGTGGGGTTTAAGGCGGAACTGGCATCTTGCGGCTTCAAGTGGTGTGTCAGACTTGTATTGGGGCAAAAATTTGTGTAAAATAGTCCCACATCCTGCGCGGCACAAGCCGATCCGGCTTAACGGCGCTTCGCGCCTGGCCGCCGCCGACAAGAGGTAAACAAAAATGAAACGACGACTCTTATGGGCCGTGCTACTGATCCTGATCGTATCCGCCCTGGCCGCCCCCGCCGCGCTCGCGGCGGAACAGTGCGAGCTGGGAACGGTCACCGCCTCGGACGCTTTGAACATGCGGGCCAGGGCCTCGACGGAAAGCGATGTCATCGCAAAGATCCCCGGCGGTTCCCGGGTGATCATCCTCGGCAGCTTCGGCCAGTTCTTCAAGGTGAAATACGACGGCAAAACCGGCTATATTTCCGACCAATACACCGTCAGGCTCAAGCACTGGGTGGGCTACGCCACCGACGACCTCAATCTTCGCGCTTCTGCCAGCACTTCTGCAAAAAAACTCGGCACGATCGAAAAAGGGGATCCCCTTTACATTTATGCCAGCAACGGCGATTTTTACCTTGCCGTTTCCGGCGACACCAAGTGCTATGTCGCGAAGGAGTACATCACCAAGAAGAAGCGCAGCGCCGCCGCCAACGCGGCGGAGGAGTACAACGCGTTCGACCCCGAAAGCAACGAGTATTACATCGAGAACCCGCTGGAATTCACGGACGAGGACCTTTATCTCGCCGCCCAGCTGATCTATTCGGAAGGGAACAGCCAGTCGGAAGTCAGCTTCTGGGCCATGGCCAGCGTGATTTACAACCGCGTCGCCTCAAACAGGTTCCCGGACACGGTTTATGACGTCGCCTTCCAGAACAACCAATTCTCCTATCCGGACAACGACCCGGAAAAGTTCCTTGAACTTTCCCCGAGCGACAGGGCCCTCGAAGCCGTCATCAAGGTTTTTGCCGAAGGCAAGCTGATCCTCCCGCCGGACGTGCTGTATTTCAAGAGCTGCTCCCTTTCCAAGGACTGGGGAAAACGCGACTATTACTGCACCGTGGGCGGCAATATGTACTACAAGTAATCGTTTTCGCCGCGCATCCACAAAATTAAGCCGGGCAATTTGGTTCTGCCCGGCTTTTTTGCGCCCTTTTTGGAAAGAATAATCGGGAAAGTAATCCAATGGGAGCAAAATATGAAAACAGTAATACTTGCCGGAGGGTCCGGCACCAGATTACGCCCGATGACATGCACCCTGCCAAAGCCGATGGTGCCCGTGATGAACAGGCCTCTTCTTCTGCATACTTTGCGGCTGCTGCGCCGCCACGGAATCACTTTCGCAACGGTGACCCTGGGCTATCTGCCAAAAGTCGTGGAACGCTATTTCGGCGGCGGCGAGCGGGCGGGGATGAACCTCAGCTATTCCGTGGAGGATTCGCCCCTCGGAACGGCCGGGGGCGTGCTGGCCGCCGTCGGCAGCCGGGAACGGGTGCTCGTCATCTCCGGGGACGCGCTGACGGACGTGGACATCACCGCCGCCCTTTCATTCCACGAAAGCCACGGCGGCGCCGCGACCATCATCCTGAAACGGGTGGAAAAACCCCTTCAGTTCGGCGTGGCCGTCACGGACGAAAACAACAGGATCACCCGGTTCATCGAAAAGCCCGGCTGGTCCATGGCCGTTTCCGACCAGGTCAACACCGGCATGTACATCCTTGAGCCCTCCGTCTGGAAGGGCTTCAAGCCCGGCGAAAAATTCGATTTTTCCATGGACGTTTTCCCCAGGCTGATGGAAAGCGGCGAGAGCATCTTCGGCATGACCACCGAAAGCTATTGGTGCGACATCGGCGGGGCCGAGCAGTATCTCGCCGCCCACAGGGATATTTTTGACGGCAAATGCAAGCTGGAGCTGCCGGAAGCCAAGCTGATCAACGGCGTATACGTCGAGGACGGGGCCAGGATCTCCGACGGCTGCACCCTAAAAGGCCCCTGCTATCTCGGGGCGAACTGCGCAGTCGAGCGGGGCGCGGTGGTGGAGTCCTATTCCGTTCTCGGCAGCGAAACCACCGTGGGCGAGGACGCCAGCATCCGCCGCAGCATCCTCTGGCGGGGCGTGGACGTGGGCGGCCGGGCGGAGATCCGCGGAGCGATCGTCTGCGACCGGGCGTATGTCGGCAGGAACGCCTCGGTCTTTGAGCATTCCGTAGTAGCGGAAGAAAGCATGATCTGCGAAGGCGCGACCGTCAAGAGCGGCGTGCGGATCTGGCCGCAAAAAACCGTGGAGGAAGGCGCGACGATGACCCGGGACTGCCTGTGGAGCGACTGCGCGCCGCCGGTTTTTTCCGGCTGCATGGTGGAAGGCAAACGATACGAGCTGACCGGCGAACGGCTGTGCAGGCTGGGCAGGGCCGTCGCTTCGGTCGTCGGCGAATGGGGCAGCGTCGCCGTCGCGTCCGACGGCACAAATGCCGGCCACATGGCAAAAGTAGCCGTCGCCGCGGGGCTGCTGGAGGGGGGCTGCGACGTTCTGGACATGGGCAGGACCGTGCTGCCCGCGGCCAGGAGCGGCGCCCGGGCCTTATTGAGCGGCGGGGCCGTTTATGCCGGCCGGGACGGCGACGGGATCACCCTGCGCCTGATGGACGGCAAGGGCAACGACGCGGGCCGGGGCAGCGTGCAGGAGGTTGAGATCGCCTATTGGGAAGGATGCGGCGCCTGCCAGGGAGACAGGATAGGCGCCTTTATCCCCGCCGCGGAGATCACCGCCCTTTACCGCATGGAACTGCTGAAACGGGTGAACAGCCCGAAGCTGCGCGCGGTCGGCGGTTTTATCGCCCTGACCGGCGGCGGGATGGAGGAAGAGCTTTTAAAACTGCTGTTCTCCATGTGCGGCTATTCCACCGCCTCCGCGCCGGACGGCGAAGCCGCCGCGGTGCTTGCCCGAAGGAAGAAAGGCACGGCCCTTTCCGTCAAGGGGGACCGCCTGAGCCTGTTCATCCCTTCCGGCGAACTGACGGAAGGCGAGCTTTACGCCCTTTTTGCCGAGATGGACGTGATCCTGGGCGAGCGGGAGCTTTTTGCGGACGTGACCGCCGGCCCGGGCATGGAAAAAATCGCGGAGCGCAGCGGCGCGCGGCTCTTCCGGCTGCCGAAGCGGGAGCTGAAAAAAACCATGGCGGACAAGGAAACCCTGACGGCCGAGCTGCTGCGCGATCCCTTTGGCGCCGCGCTGATGCTTTGCGCCCGGCTTTCCGAAAAAGGCATGACCGCGGAAGACCTTTACGCCACCCTGCCGAAAAGCTGCCGGGCGGAACGTTCCGTGGCCGTTTCCGTCAAGGATATCGGCAGGATCTTCCGGCTGGTGGCCCAGGACAGCGGCGGTTCGACGGATATGACCGAAGGGATCCGCATCATTCGCCGGGGCGGCTGGGTCAACCTTCTTCCGGACGCGACGGCCAGGCATATGCGGGTCATCGCCCAGTCATTTTCCGAGGAATATTCCGAATCCCTGGCGGACATCTACGCGAAAAAAGTGGAAAAAATGCTCAAGGATAAGGAAAAGCGCTGACCCTTTGCCCCAAAAGGTGTTTTCCTTGCCAACTGCGGACAAAAGAGTTATACTTCATAGGATACGAGTGCCGTTATTCGGCGCTCTTCTGAACGGAACGCACCTTGAAAGGCGCGCCGTTCCGCCGCCGGTGTGGACGGGCGCGGCGGAAACGGCGGCCGCAATTGAACTGCTGGTTTTGCGGCTTTCGCGCCGCGAAGACCCGAAAAGGCAAGATCGCTTTTCGGTTTTTTCGCTTGCGCGGCAAAAAGCCTTCGGTTTTTGCGTCCAAACGACAAAAACAGGAGAATTACATTGGCTTCCAAACTAAAAATCATACCCCTTGGCGGCATTTCCGAGATCGGAAAGAACATGACCGTCATCGAATACGGCAAGGACATGATCCTGGTGGACTGCGGCTCCATGTTCCCGGGGGACGACATGCCCGGCATCGACCTCGTCATCCCGGATATGGACTACCTGGAAAAAAACGCCCAGCGGCTGCGCGCCATCGTCATCACCCACGGGCACGAGGATCACATCGGCGCGGTGCCTTACGCCCTGAAGAAATTCAGCGTGCCGGTTTACGGCTCCAGGCTTTCCCTCGCCCTGATCAACCACAAGCTGGAGGAACACGGCATCGCCGCCGGAGCGGACCTTCGCACCGTCCAGCCCGGGGACACGATCAAGCTCGGCTGCATCAGCGTGGAATTCATCCACGTGAACCACTCCATCGCGGGCTCCATGGCCCTGGCCATCACCACCCCGGCGGGCGTGATCATCCACACCGGGGATTTCAAGATCGACTATACCTCCGTGGACGGCGCACCGGCGGACCTGCCCCGTTTTGCGGAATACGGCAGGAAGGGCGTACTCTGCCTGATGAGCGACAGCACGAACGCCGAGCTTCCGGGATACACCCTTTCCGAATCCATGGTGGGAGACACCTTCGAGCGCTATTTCGATTCGGCCACCGGCCGGATCATCGTGGCGACCTTCGCCTCCAACATCCACAGGATCCAGCAGGTCTGCGACTGCGCGCTCCGCCACGGCCGGAAGGTCTGCTTCCAGGGACGGAGCATGCTGAACATTTCCGCCCTGGCCGCGGAGCTGGGCTATCTGAACGTTCCCGAGCGGGACGTGGTGGACATCGACAAGCTGAAAAAATACCGGGACGACCAGATCTGCGTGATCACCACCGGCAGCCAGGGCGAGCCGATGAGCGGGCTTTCCCGCATGGCGGGCTCCGCCCACAAGCTGGTCATCGGCCAGGGGGATCTGATCATCGTCAGCGCCTCCGCCATCCCGGGGAACGAAAAATCCGTTTCCAACGTGATCAACCAGCTCTGCGAAAAGGGCGCCACCGTGATCTATAAGGACATGGCGGACGTTCACGTTTCCGGCCACGCAAGGCAGGAGGAGCAAAAGCTCATCCTCGCCCTGACCAAGCCGAAATACTTCATCCCCGTCCACGGCGAGTACCGCCATCTGATGAACCACATCAAGCTGGCGGAAAGCCTGGGCGTTCCCGCGGAAAACTGCATGGTCGTGGGGATCGGCGAAGTGGCCGAATTCACCAGGACCAGCATGAAAAAGACCTCCGCCGTCTCTTCCGGCTCCATCATGATCGACGGCTCCGGCGTGGGGGACATCGGCAACATCGTCCTTCGGGATAGAAAGCTGCTCTCCGAGGACGGGCTGGTCGTCGTCGTCGTCTCCCTTTCCAAGAAAAACGGCAAGCTGCTCGCCGGGCCGGACGTGATCACCCGGGGCTTTGTCTATGTGCGGGAAAGCGAAGAGCTGATCGACGAAGCCCGGGAGGTCGCGAAAAAAGTCATGCAGGAATTCGGTTCCCGCCCGCGCTCGGACTGGTCCGGCATCAAAAACAACACAAGGGGCGCCCTGAAGGACTTTTTCTATAAAAAAACCAAGCGCAACCCGGTGATATTGCCCATCATTCAGGAGGTCTGACCCTTTCGGGGCGACAGCAAAGGCCTGCGGGCTTTTGCCGCCGAAGGATTGACGCTTCGCGCAGGGAAAATTTTGGGCATGCCCAAAATAGCACGGCGAAACTGATGCCGGGGCCATCGGCGCAGCCGGCATCAATCCTTGATGGGGCGCCGGAATCACAGATTCCCGCTCGGGCCGTCAATTTTGATTGAAGGTTTCAGGGGCCGCGGCCCCTGAAACCCCAAAGTTCGGCTTGCTTGCCATGCGAAGCAGTTTCGTCATGCCTTGACTTATTTCGGCAAAGCTTTGTTAACGTGACAAGGGCGGCCGCGCCGGGTATAATGATTCCAAACAGCAGCAGGAGGTCCGTCAATTGGCACAGAAGAAGCCCTATCGCCCCGGGGACGACCCGCTGGACAGTTTTTTTGCCCTGAGCGCGCCCCAGCGCGCCTGGCGGATCCTGCGCCCGGCCGTGGTGTTCCTGATCAGCCTGGCTTTGGCGCTTTCTTTGGCGGTCATCGGTTTTAACGTGGTGATGAACAGGTTCTACCGCCCTGTTGACGAGCAGAACGAAACCCCCGTCGTGGTGACGGTCAAAAAAGGCTCCTCCTCCAGCGCCATCGCGAACCTGCTTTACGACGAACAGGAGGACGGCTCCCCGGGAGCGAACCAGCTCATCAGGAACAAGGCGGTTTTCAAGATCTATGTGGATTTCACCGGCGTCGGCTCGAAGCTGCGTTCCGGGACCTATACCTTCAACCGCGGCATGACCATCCCCGAAATTGTGGATATGCTTGCCGCCGGGGACGGCACGGTGCAAAAAACCATCAAATACACCCTGATCGAAGGCCTGACCGCCGAAGGCATGGCGGAAAGCCTGGTCCAGCAGGGGGTTTTGACCTCTGCCGACCGGTTCCTTCAGCTTTGCTCCACGATGAAGGGCGTCACCACCAACGAGCTGATGATCACCCCCGGCGAGGCCGAGGGCAGGGCTTACGCCCTGGAGGGCTATCTCTTCCCAGACACCTATGAGGCTTACGAGGGCAGCAGCGAAGAAACCGTCATCAACAAAATGACCACCCGGTTTTACGGCGTGATCTCCGAAGCGTACATCCTTCGGGCGGAAGAGCTGAACATGACCATGGACCAGGTAATCACCCTGGCCTCCCTGATCGAAAAAGAGGCGAAATCCGCGGATTTTGCCGGGGTTTCCGCCGTGTTCCACAACAGGCTGAAAAAAGATATGCCGCTCCAGTCGGACGCGACCATCCAATACATCCTGAAGAGCCGGAAGCTCATCTTTACAGCGGAAGAACTGGCGACGGTTTCCCCCTATAACACCTACGTCAATACGGGGCTTCCCCTCGGGCCGATCTGCAACCCCGGGAAGGCCGCCATCGAGGCCGCGCTTTATCCGGACGGGGACCTTTTAAAGGGCGGCTACTTGTATTTCTGCCTCAAGGAACCGGAATCCGGGGAACTGGTTTTCGCAAAAACCCTGGAAGAGCACAACAAGAACGTCGAAAAATACAGGGCGCTCTGGCAGCAGGCGGACGAGGCGAATCCCGGCTGATTACGCCCCAAAAGGGCGGCAAAGACCTGCGGGCCTTCGCCCGCGGGGATTAACGCTGCTGTCGCGCAGGGAAATTTCGGGCGCCAGTGTCCGAAATAGTACGGCAAAACTGACGCCACAGTCGTCGGCGCAGCCGGCATCAATCCTTGATGAGGTGCCGGAATCTGTGATTCCGGCTCATGTCGTCAGTTTTGATTGCGGATTTTGGGGCAGCCCGTGACAATCCCGGGGCTTTTGGACAGGCGGAGGAACGCTTCTTTGCAAATAAGGGCGTTCTCTTGCTAGCCAAAGCGGTATCATCCGAACCCGCCTTGCGGGGCGTATGATTTGCGTCTGGCTGCGTTATCCTTCCAGGCGGGCGAAAGCCCGCCGTCGTCGTCTGTCCTTGCCGGCCGTAAAAATCCGCTCCCGCAAGACCGAATCTTTTTGAGGCTGCGGGCTGTTCCGGGGCAAGGCGGAGGCACGCCGGGAAGGCCGGGGCCTTTCGAGGGCCGGCAACGCGGCACCGGGGCGGCCCGCGGCCTCAAAAACGGGTTCGAATGATACCGCTATGGCTATGGAGGGCAAAATGGAGCTTTTATCCCCCGCCGGCAATTTCGAAAGGCTGAAATACGCCCTTCATTACGGGGCGGACGCCGTTTATTGCGGCGCAAAATCCTTCGGGCTTCGCGCCATGGCGGAAAATTTCACCTTTGACGAGCTTTTCGAAGCCGCGAACTACGCCCACGCCCGCAACAAGCGGATCTACGTCACCGTAAACGCCTTTTTGCGCAACGAAGACCTGAAAGCCCTGCCGGAAACCCTAAAAACCTTGCAAAGCTGCAATGTGGACGCGCTGATCGTCACGGACCCGGCGGTGATCGAGGCCTCGCTGACCCACATCCCCCAGATGGAGCTGCACCTTTCCACCCAGGCGAACACCACCAACGCCGCCTCCGCCCGCTTCTGGCACGCTTTGGGGATCAAACGCGTCGTCCTTGCCCGGGAGCTTTCCATGGCGGAAATCCGCGAGATCCGGCAGGAAACCCCAAAAACGCTGGAGCTTGAGGCCTTCGTTCACGGGGCGATGTGCGTCTCCTATTCCGGGCGCTGCCTGCTCAGCAATTTTTTGAACGGCAGGGACGGCAACCGGGGCGAATGCGTCCAGCCCTGCCGCTGGGAATACGAGCTTCGCGAGCGCGGTAAGGACGGGCTTTGGATGCCCGTTCTCGAGGACGGGCGGGGGACGTATCTTCTCAATTCCCGGGATCTGAACATGATCGCCCACCTGAAGGAACTGCAAAATGCCGGAGTGAAAAGCGCAAAGATTGAAGGCCGGATGAAAACCGCCCTGTATGTCGCCGCGATCACCAACGCGTACCGGCTTGCCTTGAACGATCTTGCCGCTGGGAAACCCTTTGACGAAAGGCTGGAAGCCGAGCTGGAAAAGCCCCGGCACCGGCCGTATACCACGGGGTTTTACTTCGGCGGCGGCCCGGCGGAGCAGACCGACTGCAACGACTGCCCCCAGACCCACGAATTTGTCGCCGCGGTGCTGGAATCCGACCCGGCAAACAGCCGGGCGCTGATCCTTCAGAAAAACCGCTTCTTTGCCGCGGACGCTCTGGAGCGCCTGACCCCCGGCGGCCTCGGCAAGGCGCTTTCGGTGGTCCGGCTGGAAACCGAAGCGGGCGAAGCCGTGTCTTGCGCGCCGCACCCGGCCCAAAGGCTTTGGCTTTATGCCGAAGAGCCCCTGAAATCCATGGATATTTTGCGGAAAAAGCTTTGACCGGAAAAAGCCCCGATTGCACCGGGAAATCAATCCATTCAAGAAAACGCGGTCTCCGATGCCGCCGATTCAGGTTTCAAAAACCCGAACGGCCGCAAAGGAGACCTTTGGCATCCGCCGCTTTAATCGCCCGATCGCAGGATCGAAATCCTTACGGTATCCTTACAACATCCGTTTTCCCCTTGACAATCCCGCCAAAAAGTATTATAAATGCTTTACAAAATTTAATTAAAATTGTTGAAGTAAATGGAGGATATCACCCATGGCAACTTTCGAAAAAGTGAAAAACGTTCTGGTGGCCACGCTGGGCTGCGATGCAAAGGACGTTGCGATGGAAGCCAGCATCAGCGAGGACCTTGGCGCGGATTCCCTTTCGATCGTCGAGCTGATCATGGCGCTGGAAGACGATTTTGGCATTTCCCTGCCGGACGAGGACATCAAGGACATCAAGCTTGTCAAAGACGTCGTCAACCTGATTGAAAGCAAGCAATAGGAGCCTTCATGGATATCAAGGCGGTCCAGGAATTGATCGCCGCGGTGGAGGCGTCTTCGCTTTCCCGCGTGCATTACGAAGATAAAACGATCAAAATCACGCTGGAAAAATCGGCCGGTCCTGTTTCCGCTGTTCTGGCTGCCCCGGCTTCTCCGCAGAACGTGCGGCAGCCCGTCATAGGAGAGCCGGTCAAAAGCGAGGGCACGGTCGTCACCGCCCCGATCGTGGGGTCGGTTTTTCGCGCGCGCGAACCGGGGCAAAAACCCCTCGTTTCGGTGGGGGACGCGGTGCGGCAGGGCGACCCGCTCTGCCTGATCGAGGCGATGAAGCTGTTCAGCGAAGTGACCGCCCCCTGCGCGGGCGTCGTCACCGAAATCCACTTCACCGACGGGGAGCTCGCCGAATTCGGCAGCCCGCTGATCACCATCGGGGCGCAGCCATGATCAAGCGCGTGCTCGTCGCGAACCGAGGGGAAATCGCGGTGCGCATCATCCGCGCCTGCCGGGATATGAACATCGAGACCGTGGCCGTCTATTCCCGGGCGGACCGGGAATCCTTGTTCGTCACGCTGGCCACCAGATCGGTCTGCATCGGCGGCAGCCGCCCGGGCGAAAGCTACCTGAACCAGCAAAACATCATCGCCGCGGCGCTGGGCACAAACTGCGACGCGATTCACCCCGGGTTCGGCTTTTTGTCCGAAAACCCGGATTTTGCCCAGCTGGCGGAGGAGCAGGGCCTTATCTTCATCGGCCCGCCGGCGTCGGTCATCCGCAAAATGGGGGACAAAAGCGCCGCGAGGGAACTGATGAAATCCTGCGGCGTGCCCGTTGTTCCGGGTTCGGACGGCATCGTTCAGAATGTTGAACAGGCGGAGCGCATCGCAAAAGAGCTGGGCTGCCCGGTGCTGATCAAAGCCCGCGCGGGCGGCGGCGGGCGGGGCATCCGCATTGCCCGGGATCAGGCCCAGATCAAACCCGCTTTCGAAGCTGCGGCCGGGGAAGCCCTTGCCGCCTTCGGGGACGGCGCGGTCTATCTTGAAAAGCTGATCGTCAACCCCCGGCACATCGAAGTGCAGATACTGGCCGACAGCCAGGGCAATGTGGTGCATCTGGGGGAGCGGGAATGCTCGCTCCAGCGCCGCAACCAAAAAATTCTGGAAGAAGCTCCCTCCCGCAGGGTGGACGCGGCGCTCAGAAGCCGCATGGGCGACGCGGCGGTTAAAGCCGCGAAGGCCGCGGGGTACCGCAACGCCGGAACGGTGGAATTCGTGATGGACAGCGGCGGCAATTTTTATTTCATCGAGATGAACACCCGCATCCAGGTGGAGCACCCGGTTACGGAAATGGTGACCGGCATCGACCTGATCCGCGAGCAGATCCGCATCGCCGGGGGCTTTCCCCTGGATTACCGGCAGGAAGACATCCAGATCAACGGCCACGCGATCGAATGCCGGATCAACGCGGAAGACCCGGAAAACAACTTTGCCCCCTGCCCGGGCGTTATCGAATATTTGCATCTGCCCGGCAGCTACGGCGTGCGGGTGGATACGGCGCTTTATACCGGCTGCGAAATCAGCCCCTATTACGATTCCATGATCGCGAAGGTGATCGTGCACGGCAGGAACCGCAACGAAGCGATTTATCGGATGCGCCGCGCGCTGGAGGAATTCCTCGTCAAGGGGATCAAAACCAACCTCGGCTTGCAGTACATGATCCTGTACAATCCGGACTTCATGCGCGGGCATTACGACACCGGCTTTCTCGAAAGCAATCTTTCCCGCCTGCTCGCCCCGATCGAAAAAGAGATGATGCTGTAATATGGAAAATATTTTCGCGGAACGCAAAAACAAGCTGGATACGCTGCGGACCTCCCGCATGAGGCAGAAAAAGCCCGATATGGCGGCCGAACCGCAGTACGTGCGCTGCCCCGCATGCCAGGCGGACCACGACGAGGCGACCCTCGCCGCGAACCTGTTCGTCTGCGCGCGGTGCGGGCACCACCTGCCCCTTTTTGCAAAAAGGCGGGTCAGCCTTGTTCTGGACCGCGGCACCCTGCGCGAGCAATTCGCCCACATCCGGCCCCAAAACCCCCTCGACTTCCCGGAATACGACGAAAAGCTGACCGGGCTTTGCCAAAAAACCGGCCTTGTTGACGCGGCTTACTGCGCCGTCGGCTCCATCGGAAGGATCAAGGTCATTTGCGCGGCGCTGGACAGCCGCTTCCTGATGGGCAGCATGGGCACGGCCGTGGGGGAAAAAATCACCCTGGCCGCGGAGTACGCAAAGGATCACGGCCTGCCGCTGATCGTCTTTTCCGCCAGCGGCGGCGCCCGCATGCAGGAAGGGATTTTTTCCCTGATGCAGATGGCCAAGACCGCCGGCGCTGTCCGGCGGCTTTCGGAAGCGGGCGGGCTGTTTATCTCCGTGCTCACCCACCCCACCACCGGCGGCGTCACCGCCAGCTTTGCCTCGCTGGGGGATATTATCCTGGCCGAACCCGGGGCTTTGATCGGGTTTGCGGGGCCGCGCGTGATCGAGCAGACCATCCGCCAGACCCTGCCGGAAGGGTTTCAGCGCAGCGAGTTCCAGCTGGAGCATGGATTTGTGGACGCCATCGTCCCCCGAAACGAGCTGCGATCCACGCTGAAAACCCTGCTTTCGCTGCACAGGAGGTAAGATGGGCATCACTGCACACGAGCGCGTCGCCCTGGCCCGGGACGGCAGACGGCCGAACATCCGGGACTATATCGCCGCGCTGCTCAGCGATTTTTTTGAGATCCGGGGGGACCGCCGTTTTGCCGACGACCGGGCGATCGTCTGCGGCGTCGGGCTTTTTTGCGGCATCCCGGTCACCGTTGCCGGCCATTGCAAGGGCCACACGCTCCAGGAAAACATCGACTGCAATTTTGGAATGCCCGGGCCGGAAGGCTATCGCAAATGGCAGCGCGCCATGGCCCAGGCGGAAAAATTCGGCCGCCCGGTCCTCACGTTTATCGACACGCCGGGCGCATACCCCGGCAAAGAAGCCGAGGAGCGCGGCCAGGGCGAGGCCATCGCCCAGTGCCTTTTTCAGATGAGCGGCCTTAGAGTCCCCATCCTGTGCGTCGTCACGGGGGAGGGCGGCTCCGGCGGCGCGCTGGCGCTCAGCGTCGCGGACCGGATCCTGATGCTTTCAAACGCGGTTTATTCGGTGCTTTCGCCGGAAGGGTTCGCTTCCATCCTTTGGAAAGACGCTTCCCGCACCCAGGAGGCCTGCGGCATCATGAAGCTTACCGCCCAGGACCTTTTCGACTATGGCATCGCGGACCGCATCATCGCCGAGCCGGCCGCCGGCGCGGGGGAAAAGCCCCGCCTCGCGATCGCCCGGGTAAAAAAAGCCGTGCGGGAGGAGCTTGCGGATCTGCTGAAGACCCCCGCAAATCAACACGTTGAAAACCGGTATGCCAAATACCGCGCCATCGGATTGTGAGGTGCCGCCGTTTTGTCAGGACTGTCCATATTGGGCACGGGGCGCTATGTCCCCTCCCTTTCCGTCACCAACGCCATGCTGGAAACCATCGTGGAAACCAGCGACGAATGGATCACCTCCCGCACGGGGATTTGCAGCCGCACCATCGCAACAGAGGATGATACCACCCTCTCCATGGCCGAAGCGGCCGCAAAAAAGGCGCTCCTTGCGGCGGGAATCCCCAAGGAACGGATCGGCGTGCTGATTTGCGCCACCGTCACCGGGGATTACGCGACGCCCTCCCTCTCCTGCCTGCTGCAGGAAGCTTTGGGCCTGCCGAACGAAATCCTCGCCCTCGACCTGAACGCCGCGTGCAGCGGCTTTGTGTACGCGCTCAAGACCGCACACGCCCTGCTTGCGGGGCAGGAGGAAGCCGTCGCCCTCGTCATCGGGTGCGACATGCTCTCCAAAATCGTGGACTACACCGACCGCAGCACCTGCATCCTGTTTGGGGACGGGGCGGGGGCCGCGATCGTTGCGCGCAGCGAATCCGGCGCGTTCTTCTTTGACGCCGGCGCCCAGGGCGACAGCGAGATCCTCTCCGCCCGGCTGGGCTATTTTGCGAACAATCCCTTCGCCAGCCGCAGCGCAGACGCGGAGCCCCGGGCTTTTCGGATGAACGGGGCCGAGGTGTTCCGCTTCGCCGTGGATCAGGCGCCCAAAAGCGTGCTTTGCGTCCTCGATCAGGCCAAAAAAACGGCGGATCAGATCGACCATTTCGTGTTCCACCAGGCGAACGAGCGCATCATCCAGTCCGTGGCGAAAAAGCTCGATATCCCTCTGGAAAAATGCTTTTTGAACATCGACCACGTGGGCAACACCTCCGCGGCCAGCATCGCCATCGCCCTCGACGAACTCGCCCAGTCCGGCAGGCTTGTCCGGGGGGACAGCGTGGTCCTTTCCGCCTTTGGCGGCGGGCTGACTTACGGCAGCATCTATTTTACTTGGTAAAGGAAGTGCTCTTTTGGATTTGAGAGAATTGCTGGGGATCGAGTATCCCATCATTCAGGGCGGCATGGCCAACATCGCCACCGGCGCTTTCGCGGCGCTGATTTCCGAGATCGGCGGCCTGGGCCAGATCGCCTCCGGCGGCTATTCGCCGGACCAGCTGCGCGAGCAGATCCGCATCGCCCGGGCCAAAACAAGCAAGCCCTTCGGCGTCAATCTGATGATGATGCACCCGCAGGTTGAGGAACTGGCGGCGCTTTTGGCCGAGGAAAGGGTCGGCGTCGTCACCACCGGGGCGGGCATGCCGGGCAAATACATCCCCGCCTGGAAGGAAGCGGGCATCAAGGTGTTCCCCGTCATCCCCAGCGTCGCCTTGGCCAGGCGCGTCGTTTCCCAGGGGGCGGACGGCGTGATCGCCGAGGGCTGCGAGGCCGGCGGCCACGTGGGCGAGCTGACCACGATGGCGCTTCTCCCCCAGGTGGCGGACGCGCTGGACGTTCCCGTCGTCGCGGCGGGGGGAATCGCCAGCGGCAGGCAGATGCTGGCCGCCCTGGCCCTGGGGGCCTGCGGCGTTCAGATCGGCACCACGCTGCTGCGCGCGGCGGAATGCCCGATCCATGAGAATTACAAGCAGGCCATCCTGCAGGCCAAGGATACGGATACCATCGTCACCGGCCGCATCGCCGGGGTGCCGGTGCGCATCCTGAAGAACAAAATGGCCCAGGAATACCTGAAACAGGAAAAAGCCGGCGCCACCAGGGAGGAGCTGGAGCACTTCACCCTCGGTTCCCTGCGCCGCGCCGTGTTTGACGGCGACACGGCAAACGGTTCCCTGATGGCCGGGCAGGTGGCGGGGCAGCTGAACGAGATCCTGCCCGCCGAACAGATCATCAAAGACCTTTTCGAGGACTGCAAAAAGGCTTTTGCCGCGCTTGGAGCGCACCCGCTGCTGAAGGGCAGGGGGAACGCGGAATGAAGCTCGTGTTCCTGTACGCGGGCCAGGGCAGCCAAAAATGCGGCATGGGCGGGGATTTCTACGCGGAATATCCCCAAATCCGCCCGATCTTTGAAGCTCCTGCCATGGACCTTGACCTGCGCGCCCTCTGCTTTGACGCGCCGATTCAGACCCTTTCCGAAACCCGGCACACCCAGCCCTGCATGGCCGCCTTTGCCGCGGCGGTGACCCGGCTGTTGAGCGAAGCGGGCATCCGCCCGGATTGCGCGGCGGGGCTTTCCCTGGGGGAATACGGCGCGCTGCACGCCGCGGGCGTGTTCGACGCAAAAACCCTGGTCGGCCTTCTGGCCTTTCGCGGCAAAGTAATGGCAGAAACCACAAAGGAAATGGACAGCGCGATGACCGCCGTGTTCGGCCTGGACGAAGCGGCCATCAACACCGCGATCGCCTCTGCCGGCGGCGGGGCCTATTGCTGCAACTTCAACTGCCCGGGCCAGATCGTGATCGGCGGCGGGCGAAGCGCGGTGGAAGCCGCCGCAAAAGCGTGCATGGCGTTGGGCGCAAAGCGCTGCGTTCCATTGAACGTCAGCGGGCCCTTCCACACGCCTTTTATGGAGCAGGCCTCCCTGCTGCTGGAGCAGAAGCTGCAAAGCGTGCCGTTTGCCCCCATGAGCTGCCCCGTTTTTTCCAACGTGACGGGCGAAGTAATCCCCGAAGGCGCGGATATCCAGCAACTTTTGGTCCGGCAGATCAAAATGCCGGTGCGGTTTGAGCGGATTCTGAAAAACCTTGTTAACCATGGCGTGGACACGGCGATCGAGATCGGGCCGGGGAAGGTGCTCAGCGGCTTTGTGCAAAAGACCGCGCCGAACATCCGGCGCTACGCCATCGAAACCGTCGCGGACTTTAAACGAACCGTTGAAGAGCTGAAGCGGCAGGAAGGATGAACAAAATGGATCTGACCAACAAAACCGCCATCGTGACCGGCGGCGGCCGCGGCATCGGCCGGGCGATCTGCCAAAAGCTCGCGTCTTTGGGCGCGAACATCGTGATCAATTACGCGGGGAACGATGCGCAAGCCGAAAAAACCCGCGCCCTTTGCCCCGGGTCCGTCCTTGTCAAGGGAGACGTTTCGGACAGCGCCTGCTGCCAGGAGATTCTGAAAACTTGCGAGGAAACCTTCGGCCCGCCGGACATCCTCGTCAACAACGCCGGCATCACGAGGGACAATCTGATCATGCGCATGAGCGAGGAGGATTTCGACCGCGTGCTGGCCGTCAACCTCAAGGGCGCGTTCAACCTCATCAAGCTGGTCACCCGGCCGATGCTGCGGCAAAAAAGCGGCCGCATCGTCAACATCGCCAGCGTGGTGGGCATCTGCGGCAACGCCGGCCAGGCGAATTACGCCGCCAGCAAGGCCGGGCTGATCGGCCTGACCAAATCCGCCGCAAAAGAGCTTGCCCCCCGGGGCGTCACGGTCAACGCGGTGGCTCCCGGGTTCATCGAAACGGACATGACCGCCGTTTTGAGCGAAGACCTGAAAAAAGAGATGCAAAAAAGCATCCCCCTGGCCCGCCTGGGCAGCGGAGAGGACGTGGCGAACGCCGTGGCCTTTTTGTGCAGCGATCTGGCTGGGTACATCACCGGCCAGGTGCTCCATGTGGACGGCGGCATGCTGACCTGAGCGAAGCGCGAAACTGATTTGAGCAGAAAGAAGAGAGAGGACAGATGGAAAAACGCAGGGTTGTCGTAACCGGCATGGGGGCTGTGACGCCCCTGGGCAACGGGATCGAAGCATTTTGGAACGGCATTGTGAGCGGAAAATGCGGCATCCGGCCGATCACCCGCTACGATACGTCCGCCCAGAAGGTCAAGCTGGCCGCCGAGGCGGACATCGACCCCAAGGATCACCTGAGCGGCTCGGAAGCGCGGAACATGGACCGCTTCGCGCTCTATGCGCTGGTCGCCGGCCGCGAAGCGCTGAAGGACAGCGGGCTTGCCGGGCGCATCGCCGATCCGGACCGCTGCGGGACCCTGATCTCCTCTGGCATCGGGGGGCTGCCCTCCATCGTGCGGGAACAGGCCAAGGGCCTGGAGAAAGGCTTCGACCGGGTATCCCCCTTCTTCATCCCCATGTCCATTTCCAACATGGCCGCGGGCAGGCTCGCCATCGAAGCGGGCTTTAAGGGGTACTGCTCCTGCGTTGTCACCGCCTGCGCCGGCGGGGCCAACGCGATCGGGGACGCGATGCGCATGATCCGCCACGGCTACGCGGACGTGATGCTCTGCGGCGGCACGGAATCGACGACGATTCCCCTGGCCATGGGGGGATTCACCTCCATGCGGGCGCTGCACGAGGGCGGCGACCCCAACCGGGCCTCCATCCCCTTTGACGCCGAGCGCAGCGGCTTTGTGCTGGGGGAAGGCGCGGGCATCCTGATACTCGAAGAATACGAGCACGCTAAAAGGCGCGGCGCGAGGATATACGCGGAGCTTTCCGGCTACGGGGCCACCTGCGACGCGTATCACATCACCGCGCCGGACCCCAGCGGTTACGGCGCGGCCATGGCCATGAAGCTGGCGCTTGAGGACGCGGAACTCGCCCCGGCAGGCGTCGATTACATCAACGCCCACGGCACTTCCACCGAGCTGAACGACAAGACGGAAACCGCCGCCATCAAAGAGATTTTCGGCGAAGCGGCGCACGCGATCCCCGTCAGCTCGACCAAATCCATGACCGGCCACATGCTGGGGGCGGCCGGCGGCGTCGAGGCCATCATCTGCGTCCTTGCGATCCAGGACGGGTTCATTCCGGCCACCATCCATTACAAGGTCCCGGACCCCGAATGCGATCTGGACGTCGTCCCGAACTTCGGGCGGCGGGTTTGCCTGTCCCACGCGATGTCCAATTCCCTGGGATTCGGCGGCCACAACGCATCGCTGATCTTTTCAAAGCTGGGAGAATGAGACATGAAGCTGACGAAGGAACAAATCAAGGAGATCATCCCCCACAGGGACCCGTTTTTGCTGATCGACGAGGTGTTGGATTTCCAGCCGGGCAAATGGGCCCGGGCCGTCAAACACGTTTCGGCGGACGAGCCGTATTTTGCCGGCCACTTCCCGAGTTACCCGGTGATGCCTGGAGTACTGATCATCGAGGCGCTGGCCCAGGTCGGCGGCGTCATCATGCTTTCTTTGCCGGAAAACCGCGGCAAGCTGGCGCTTTTCGGCGGCATTAAGGAGGCGCGGTTTTTGCGCCAGGTGCGCCCCGGCGACACGCTGGATCTGGAGTGCGAAATCGACCGGGTGCGCGGCTCGGTCGGCATCGGCAGCGCGACCGCCAGGGTGGGCGGAACCCCGGTATGCCATGCGAAAATCACGTTTGCGATCGCGGACAGCGGCGATGCCGGCAATTGAGCCTTTTGGGCAGCGCCGTTACGGGGACGCCGCGGCGGCCGAAGGTTTTGAAAAAAACGCCGGAACGGGCCGCGCCGCTCCAATTCTCTGGAGGGTTTTTATCATGTTGGAACATTCTTTTCGCAAGGTTTATACCAAGTTCAAGCTCAATTTCTACCGCAGCATCTTCAGCCGGTTTGAAACCCGGGAAGCCAGCCTGACCGCGGTGGAAACCTTCTGCGTTGAGGTGATCCACGCCCTTCGTACGCCGACGATCAGCGAATTCGCCAAGTTTGTGAACATCTCGCAGCCCAACGCCACGCACAAAGTCCAAAGCCTGATCAAAAAAAACTACGTCGTCAAAAAGCAGTCCCCCCACGACAAACGGGAGAGCATCCTCAAGGTTACGGATCGGTTCTATCAGCTGTACAACATCAGCGAAGCGTATATCGGCACCGTCATGAACCGCATCCGGGAACGCTTTTCGCCGGAGGAGATCGCCGTGCTGGAAAAAATCCTCAGGGTGATGGACACGGAACTGATGCCGGAAACCGTGCTGCCGGAGGATTAAACAAACCGTCAATGGGGCGCGAACAAACCGTTTGGCCCCCTTTTTTGTTGAGGAGCCGCAATGAACGAAACAAGACCCGAATCCGCTTCCATCTTTGAGGTCAGGCGGGACGTTCTTGCCCGCCTGGAACGGGGGCATCCGTTTTTTTTGGAGGTCCACGGGGAAATCGGCTCCACCAACGACCGGGCGAAGGTTCTTGGCGCAAGCGGCGCCCCCGCATGGACCGCGGTGCTCGCCCTGCGGCAAAGCAAAGGCCGCGGCCGCTTGGGGCGCGAATTCCACTCCCCGGAGGGCGGCGTCTACCTTTCTCTTTTGCTGCGGCCGGATTGCGGCGCGGCCGACGCCGGCCTGTTTACCGCCGCGGCGGCCGTGGCGGTCTGCCGGGCCGTTTCCGCGCTTTGCCGGCTGGATTGCGGCATCAAATGGCCGAACGACCTGCTGCTCGGGGGCAAAAAAGTCTGCGGGATCCTGACCGAAGCGGCGATCGGTCAAAACGGGCGGTTCGATTTTGTGGTGATCGGCGTCGGGCTGAACCTGTATCCGCCAACGGGCGGGTTCCCGCAAAAACTGCCGAACGCCGGCGCATTGTTTTTGGACGGGGAATCGGGGGCGTCTTTCGCCGGGGCCGCCGCGGCGCTGCTCAACGCGCTGCACGCGCAGCTTTTTGACATGCCGCACAGGCGGTTTCTTTCGGAATACCGCGAACGCAGCGTGCTGACCGGCAAAAGCGTTCTGGTGCTGCAAAGCGGCAAAACCCGCCCCGCCGCCGTGCTTGGCATCGATGAGCGCGCCGGGCTCTGCGTAAAATACCCGGACGGTACCAAAGAAACCTTGCTGAGCGGGGAGATTACCATCCGTGAAGACGACCGCTGAAAAAACAACCGCTTTTTCGGTCCGGGACCTTGTCTTGTGCGCGCTTTTCGCCGCGCTGATCGCGGTCGGCGCGTTTTTGCGCATCCCGCTGCCCCTGGTCCCTTTTACCATGCAGCTTCCCTTCGTGTGCCTGGCCGGATTGCTGCTCGGCTGCCGGCGGGGGGCGCTTTCCGCCTTTTTGTATGTTTTCATCGGCCTGGCCGGGCTGCCCGTGTTCACCCAGGGCGGCGGACCGGCCTATGTTCTTCAGCCGACTTTTGGCTACCTGCTGGGGTTCGTCGCCGCCGCCGCGCTCACCGGGGCGGTCGCGAACAGGGGGATCCCCTCCAATTCCCGGCTTTTTGCCGCGTCTGTCTCCGGGATTCTTGTCACCTACGCCGCGGGCATCGCCTATTACGCGCTGCTGGCAAAAACCGTGCTGCGCATCCCCCTTGACCCCGAAAAGGTCGCGGCCGCGTTCTTCCTGAACACGATCGGCGGAGACCTTTTAAGCGCCGCGCTCATCGTCCCCGCCGCAAAGCGGCTGAAAAAAGCGGTCCCCGGGCTGTCGTCATAGATCCGGCGGCAGCTTTTCTCCAATCTGCCCTCCCATCCTGACCATGGCTTTGTTCATCCTTCGCCATTGCGGGCGCCCGATCTTTCGCGGTGCTTTTTTTGTTGGGGTGCGATGAACAAGGCGGAAGCGATTTGCGCCATCATCCAAAGGCCCCTCGCGCCATACTCTATATAGGAGGATGACGCCATGCTTGATATACTGCTCTTTCTCAAGGACGTTTTCTTTTTTGCCGCCTATGTTTCTTCCGGCAGCTCGTTTCCGGACCCCCTTTCCCCGGAAGAGGAGCGAAAAGCCGTCGAAGCCATGCAAAAAGGCGACGAAGCCGCCAGGGCAAAGCTCATCAGCCACAATCTTCGCCTCGTGGCCCACGTCGCAAAAAAATTCGCCACGCCGGAAACCGACATGGACGACCTGATCTCCATCGGCACCATCGGGCTGATCAAAGCCGTTTCCACCTTCGACGCAGACAAAGGGGCCGCCCTTGCGACCTACGCGGCGCGCTGCATTCAGAACGAGGTTCTGATGTCCCTTCGCGCGGGGAAAAAGCGCAAAAAGGAGGTTTCGCTGAACGCCACCATCGGAACGGACAACGAGGGCAACGAAATCACTCTGGTGGACATCATGGGAACGGGAGCCTCCATGGTGCCGGACGAGGTGGAAAAAAGGATCGACGTCTCCCGCATGTTCGAAGCCATTGACGCCTGCCTTTCCCCCCGGGAAAAAGTGGTGATCACGCTGCGCTACGGTCTTACGGACCGGCCCTGCCTTCCCCAGAGAGAGGTCGCGGAAATGCTGGGGATCTCCCGCTCCTATGTTTCCCGCATCGAAAAACGGGCGCTGAACCGCCTGCTGGAGGTCATGAAGGTCTAACCTTTCGCGCCCGTTTCGGCAATCGGCGCGTGAGCCGCCCCGCTGTTCTCTTCAGCCCTGCCTGCTCGCCTGTTCCAAAAAGGCGAAAGGCAGGGTTTCGATCAGATCGCCGGCGGTCATGGCGTACTCGCCCAGCTTTTCTGCGCAGAGGTCCCCCGCCCTTCCGTGCAGCCAGACCGCAAAGGGAACGGCCCGCTTTTCCGGAAGTACGCATAAAAGCGCGGCGATCACGCCGGCAAGAACATCCCCGGTGCCGCCCTTTGCCATTCCCGGGTTGCCGGTGGTGTTGACGAAGGCCTCGCCGTCCGGAAAAGCGGCGATCGTTCTGTGCCCCTTGAGCACCACGACGCAGCCCGATTCCCGGGCGGCTTTTTTCGCGTCGTTCAACCTGTCTGAAACGGGCCAGAAAAGCCGGGCAAACTCCCCTTCGTGGGGCGTCAGCACGGCGGGGCGCTTCAGCGCGGCCAGGGCTTCCCCGTCCATGGCGAAGAGCGCGTCGGCATCCAGCACAAGCCTGGTTTGCGCCTGCCGGACAAACGCGCGGACAAGCCCCGTCAGCTCCTCGCTCCTGCCCAGTCCGGGGCCAAGGGCCGCCACGTCGCAGGCCTCCGCCCGTTCGAGCATCTGGGAAAGGGCATCCCCCCCAAGGCGGCCGGAACCGTCCCCGGCCAGGGGAAACGGCATGGCCACGTCATTTTTGGCTGCGGTGATCGCATATATATCCTTCGGAACGCCGAGATAAACAAGCCCCGCGCCGGAGCGCACCGCCGCGTGGGCGCAAAGGGTGGGCGCGCCCGTATACCCGACGCAGCCGCCGCAAACGAAAACCCTGCCAAAATCCCCTTTGTGGCTGACCCTGGGTCTTTTGGGCAGTTCCGCCCCGCAAACGGCAAAAACCCCGGTGGAAACCCCGCTCAGCAGCTCTTTGGGAACGCCGATATCCGCAACGGTCAGCTCACCGGCAAAAACGCAGCCCGGCTCCACAAAATGGCCGATCTTCGGCAGGGAAAAGGCAACGGTGGCCTCCGCCAGGACCGCGGGGCCCAAGACCGCCCCCGTATCCGCATGCACGCCGCTGGGAATGTCCGCAGCGACCGTCGGGGTTTTTGAACGGTTCATAAGCTCCGTTGCCGCGGCTGCGCTGCCAAAAAGAGCGCCCCGGAACCCCGTGCCGAACATCGCGTCCACCAAAACGCCGCAGGAATCGGGGGAATAGTCCTCCTTTTCGTCGAACGCCTCGAGCGCGCCGCCCAGGCAGAGCAGCCTGCGCGCCATTTCCGCGCAGTCCTTCGAAAGCTTTTGCCGGTCCCCCACGAGCAGCGCGCGGACTTTGAACCCCATGCCCAGCAAAACGGCGGCCGCCCCGACCCCGTCCCCCCCGTTGTTCCCCGATCCGCAAAAAATCAGGGCGCTCTTGTTGCCCCTTGCCAGCTCTGCCGCCTTTTTCGCGAGGGCCGCGGCTGCGTTTTCCATCAGCTTGATCGAGGGAATGCCAAAATCTTGGATCGCCCGCTCGTCCGCTTCCTTCATGCTTTTTCCGTCCGCCAGTTTCATGCTCCCCGCCCTCCTAAAGCGCTCCGACCGGTCCAACCGGCGCACGCCGATTTGCTGTGACAGTTCTTACCACAATTTTAACCTTTATGAGAAAAAAATCCAATGCCCGGCCGCATCTTGTTAAAATAATATTTCTCCGCCGCTGTTGACAAGAAACGTATCATTATGTTATTATCTGCTTTGAAAACAAATCACAGTCAAAAAACTAAATTTTCACGATCTTGAATAAAAGTTCTACCTTCGCAGCCTTTCGAAACAAAATCATTCTTAAGGAGAAACGAAAATGAAGTATTTGATCGGGCTGGACGTCGGCACGTCCAATGTCAAGGCGGTGCTGTTCGACCTGGACGGCAACGAAATCCTCGTCAAGAACGAGCCCACCGACGTCATCACCTTCAACAGCAACTGGCAGGAACAGGACATGATCCAGGTTTACGACCAGTGCGCGCGCTGCATCAAGGGAATCATGGATTCCGGCATCGCCAAGCCCGAGGACGTGCTGGGCGTCGGATTATCCGGCCAGGGCGAGGGCGTTTGGATGATCGACAAGGACGGCAACCCCGTCAAGCGCGCCTCTTTGTGGTCGGACGGCCGGGCCTCCGAAATACTCGATTACATGACCAACGAGAACAAGGAACTGTTCCAGTATATTTTCAGCATCAACGGCTCAAAATCCACGGTTTCGAACACCCTGTTGCAGCTCGCCTGGTACAAAAAGCACACCCCCGAAATTTTCCAGCCGGGCAACACCGTGCTCAACTGCAAGGACTGGGTGCGCTTCCGCCTGACCGGCAACCGCAACCTTGAAACCACGGACGCTTCCGTTTCCACGCTGAACATCAAGGAAGGCCGCTACAACACCGAGTGCTTCGAGGCGCTGGGCATCAGCGATCTGCTGCAATATATGCCGCCCATCATCAAGAGCTATGAAAAAGCGGGCGAGATCACCGAACAGGCCGCAAAGGAAACCGGCCTTGCCGTGGGCACCACGGTCGTGGGCGGCGCGCTGGACGTCACCATCACCATGGTGGGCGTGAACGCGGTCAACGTGGGCGATATTTACGCCATTCTGGGCACCACCTGTTGCACCGGCGTGGTCTGCGACCTGAATACCCTCGTTCCCGGGTCGGACATCAACGCCAGCCACGTGCGCCATCCCAAGGACGGTTTGTGCATCAACATCCTGGCCACCATGGCCGGCACCCCCAACCTCGACTGGGTGATCGAGAACATCTCCAACACCTCCGACTTTGCCGAAATCGAGAAGAACATCAAGGACCTTCCCGCGGGAAGCGGCGGCATCGTCTACCACCCCTACATCACCCCCGCGGGCGAGCGCTGCCCCTTCTACAATCCCGACGCGCGCGCCGGCTTCTTCGGCCTGTCCACCCATTCCACCCGCTGGCACATGGTCAAGGCCGTGTATGAAGGCGTGGCCTTTACCATCAAGGACTGCTTATACGGCGTCAAGGAGATGGGCAACATCTACCTGGCCGGCGGCGGCAGCAAATCCGAGATGTGGGCGCAGATCATCGCGGACGTCACCGGCCGCACCACCGTCCTCTCCGAGGGCACCGAGTTCGGCGCCAAGGGCGCGGCCGTGCTCGCCGGCGTGTGCATGGGCGTTTACAGCGATATCAACGACGCCGCGCTGAAGCTCTGCAAGGTCAAGTCCAGCTTCGCGCCCAACCCGAAGAACGTGCCCGTTTACGACGAGCTCTACAAGATCTTCCGCGCCAGCCGCATCGCCAATATGGACCTGTGGCATCAGCGCGAGGCCATTGTCAAGAAATTTTCCTGATCAATACCCTAAGGAGCATACCGACAACATGAAAATCCTCTTTACCGCGGAACACGACGAGAAGATGCTCGGCCAGATCAACGCCCTGGGCGAAGTCCGCATGGCCGGAACGGCGGTTGGCGGCGGAAAGCTGACCGACGAGGAAATGATCGAGCTGGCCGCAGGGGCCGACATCATCATCGTCTCCTATGACGACGTCACCGCCGCAGTCATGGACGCCGCCCCAAACCTGAAGCTGGTGGCCTGCACCAGGGCCACCCCCGTAAACATCGACGTTGCCCACGCGAAGGCGCGCGGCATCCCCGTGATCTACACTCCGGGCAGGAACTCCGATTCCGCAGCGGAAATGACGATCTGCCTGATGCTTTGCTGCGCAAGGAACGTGCACGCCGCCTACCGCGCGATGCATAACGGCCAATTCCTTGGCCCGGCCGGCGGCGGCGAGCTGAAGGTCAAGGAAGGCCTGCGGGCGGACGTTGTCTGGGGCGCGGGCGCGGACAGCCCCTATGCCGTGTTCAAGGGCTGCGACCTGAAGAACAAGACCCTGGGGATCGTCGGCTACGGGTCCATCGGCAAAAGGGTGGGCGACATCGCCGGGGCCTTCGGCATGAACGTGCTGCTTTATGACCCCTATGTGAGCGAGGTGGACGTCAACTGCCCCGGAAGGCACAAGGTCGGTCTGAACACCCTGCTTGCCGAATCCGATTTCGTTTCCTGCCACCTCAAGGTTTCGCCCTCCACCAAGGGACTGATGAACGCCGAACGGTTCGCCCTGATGAAGCCCACGGCGTATTTCATCAACACCTCCAGGGCCGCCGTTGTGGACGAGGCCGCCCTGATCGGCGCGCTGCGCGAAGGCCGCATTGCCGGCGCGGGGCTGGACGTTTATGAAAAAGAGCCCCTGCCCAAGGATCACCCCTTCCTGCACGATCTGGCCGACCGCGTGGCCATGACGCCCCACATCGGCGGCGCCACGAAAGACGCCATCACCAACCACACGATCATGCTGCTTTCGGACATCGACCGCTATTTCAAGGGCGAACCGATGCTCTATACCTACAGATACTGAGCGGCAGAAATTTTCGGAGGAACCACGAATGTTATTGCAAAAAGAACGCGAGCTCGTCGTCGAATTCGGGAAAAAGATGAGCTCCACCGGGCTCGTAAAGGGCACGGGCGGGAACATCAGCGTCGCCGACCGCGCCTTGGGCCTGTTTGCCATCAGCCCTTCCGGCCTGGATTATTTTGAAACCGCGCCGGAGGATGTCGCCGTTCTGGAAATCGCCACCGGCAAGAAGGTCGAAGGCAACAAAAAACCCTCCAGCGAGCACGAACTGCACAGGATTTTTTACCACAGGCGGGAGGACATCAATTCCGTCGTCCACACCCATTCCACCTACGCCACCACCCTTGCCACCATGGGCTGGGGGCTGCCCGCCTCCAACTACCTTGTGGCCCTGGCCGGGCCGGACGTGCGCTGCGCGCCCTATGCCTCCTTCGGCACCATGGAGCTCGCGGAAAACGCCTTTGAATACATGAAGGATCGTTACTGCGTGCTGCTGGCCAACCACGGCCTTGTGGCCGGGGCGGTGGACCTGCCCAACGCCTTCAACATCGCCAGCCTGATGGAAGAATGCTGCGAAACCTATTACCTTGCCACGGTCGCCGGCCGCGCCAACCTCCTTTCCAGAGAGGAAATGGAGCTGATGATGCAGCGGTTCAAGACCTACGGTCAGGTCAAACCCAAGTAACCGCCCGAAAAACGCCAAAGAAAACCCCCGGCCTGACCAAAGCCGGGGGTTTTTTACTGCAAAACGGATCTTTTTTCGCGCCCCGCCTTCCGGCTGCGAGGTTCCCGGGGGTTTGCGGGCGCGGCGTTGGGCAAAACTACATTTTTAAGCGGCCGGGCGTCATCACCTCGGTGATGCGAACGCCGTAATTGTCGTCGATCACCACGACCTCGCCCCGGGCGAACATCTTGCCGTTGACCATCACGTCCACCATTTCGCCCGCCAGCCTGTCCAGCACGATGACCGAGCCGAGATTCATGTCGAGAATTTCTTTTATGCTCTTTTTTGCCCTTCCCAGCACAACCGTAACGTTCAGCGGAACGTCGATGATCAGGTCCATGTTCTGCTGCTGGATCGGCGTTTGAAAATCATTTTCCTCCTCGTCGAAGGACTGGAACCTTGCGGCGCTGATCTTAACCGGCTTTTTCTCCTGCTCTTCAGGGTCCGGGTGCGCCGGGGCAGGGGGGGGCACGGGGCTTTCCGCCCGGGCCTTTGGGGGCGCGGGCGCTTTTTTCGGCTTGCTTTCCACTGCCGGCGCGGGCTCGTTATCGATCAGCAGGGATTCCGCCATCTTCTTTGCAAACCGCAAGGGCATGAACTGCATGATGTTGCTGACGAGCAGATCCTCGATCTCCATCAGGAAGCTGATCCTGACGAGCATCTCTTTTGGGAAGACGGACCCCACGATCTCGTCCTCCAGGGAGAATTCCGTGGTTACCGGGGGCGAGATGTTGATGTGAACATTCAAGATATTGGCCAGGGCCGTGGAGGAGGCGCCCACCATCTGGTTCATGACCTCGCTCATCGCGCTGAGGTACATGTCCGCCAGCTCTTCTTCCGTCTGGTCCCCGCCCATGAGCAGGTTTGTGATCAGCAGGGCGTCCTCTTTTTTCAGCAGGAAGACGTTGCGGCCGTCCAGCCCCTGGGTGTAATCGACCTCTGTCGCGACGACGGGCTTCTCGTATTCCCTGAGGTACTCGTTGCCTCTGGAAATCACGACCTTGGGCGTGGTGATCACCACCCTTTTGCCAAGCAGCGTGGAAAGGGTGGTCGCGCAGGTACCCATGCAGATATTGCTTATTTCGCCCAGGGCGTCCTTTTCCACTTCGGTCAAAGCGTCTGTCTTTTTATCCATGGGAACACTCTCCATATCCGATCCGGTATCATTCACCGATGTCCCGGTATTCATCTTTGTTATCCTCCTTCAGTATCTCAGTGATGCGCACCGCATAGTTGGAATCCTGGATGCCCACAACGCCCTTGAATTTCGACAGGTGCTCAACCTGCACGGTGACCGGCCTGTTTATGCTGTGATCAAGCTGTATCACATCGCCGGCCGCGGTGTTGAGAAGATCCCTGATCCTGGCGGTCGTGGTGTTGAACACTGCCTGCAGGTTCAGCTTGACCCCGGAAATCTGCGCCTCAAAGCTGCTGCGGTCTTCCGATGATTTTTCTGCGCGCGCGTCCGAATACCAGGCGCGCATGACCAGCTTTTTGGCGATGGGCTGAACGGTAACGTGGGGTATGCAAAGATTGATGATATCGCAGACTTCCCCGATTTTCACATTGAGGGTGACGATCGCGATGGGCTCGTTCGCTGAGACGATCTGAACGTATTGGGCGCTTGTCTCGATCCTTTCAAGGGTCGCGTTCAGCTTCAGGATCTTTCCCCAGGATTCGTCCATCAGCAGGAGCATCCTTCGGACGATCCGCTCCATAATGGACAGCTCGATTTCGGTAAAGGCCTTGTCCGGATTTTCCGTCTGGCCGGTTCCGCCCAACAGGCGGGATATGATCTCATAGGCGATCACCGGCGTGATCTCAAACAGGATCGAGCCTTTCAGCGGCGCCATTCCAATGACGGATATCAGCGCCGGCGTGGGCATCGAATTGCTCAGCTCCGAAAAGGTCTGCTCCTCGATGGAAAGCACCTCGACCTCGCATACGGTGCGCATGTTCCCGGAAAGGTAAGTGGAAAGCCGGTTGGCAAAATTGTCGTATATAAAATGGAGCGTGCGCATCTGATCCTTGGAGAACTTGTTCGCCGCCCGGAAATCATAAGGGCGGACGGACTTATGATCGTCCTCCGCAAGATCATCCAAAGGAGCGTCCTTACCGGAAGCAAGCGCACTCAACAATTCATCGATTTCACTTTGAGATAAAACGTTTGACATAGCGTTCCTGTCTGTTATGCGGAATTAATTGATCACATAATCGTTGAAATAGACGGCGGAAATATAGTCTATCCCCATTTTTTCGCTGATGCTCTTGACGATTTCGTTGCGCAGGGTCTCGTCGATGTTTTGCGCCCTGAGCTCTTCCTCGGTTTTTGAGCGCAGGGTAAACACGATGATATCCCTGAGGATATGGTTGTTTTCTTTCAGGTATGCGTTGATGCTTTCCATCTCTTTTGGGTCGGCGTGGAGTTCCAGCACAATGGTGGTCTTGATCAGGGCTTTGCTGTCCTTGATGTTTGTCACAAAATAGTCGCCCGGTTCATAGAAGCTGTAAGTTTTTTCCGACGGTTTGTCAAGCACGAAAAAATACGCCCCGGCGGCCCCGACGACAAGAACGATCGCTATAATCATAATAAGCTTTTTTTTCATATCTGTCACGCTTTAGTTATCCCTTCAGCTTACTTTCTATCACAAAATCGACCCGCCTGTTCTGCGCCCTGCCCTCTTCCGTATCGTTGCTGGCGATGGGGTTGTATTCTCCGTAATAGCAGGCGACCAGCAAAGACGGGTTAATATCCGTAACGCTGAGGATATATCGCCTCACGCTGTCCGCCCGGTCCATGGAAAGCTCCCAGTTGTCCCTGTAGCCGGCCCGCCCGATGGGCACGCTGTCCGCATTGCCCTCTATCCGGATCCGCTTGATGAGGTCGGTGTATTCGACGACGATGCTGCACACCCCGTCCAGGGCGGCCTTCGCGTCATTGCCGATATTCGCGCTCCCCGAAGCGAAAAAGGCGGAATCCAGCATCCTGAGCTGGATGGTGAATCCGTCGACATATTCGACATTCAAGATGTAGCTCAGTCCGTGCTCGGCAATATGATCCTTGATTTTTTCATAAAGCTCGTCAAACTGTCTTCCCTCCTGTTCCGCGACGTTAAAAGAATCCTCGCCGTCCTCTTCCGGGAGTTCGTCAGCCATAGTCGGGTCATACGGGGTGATGATAAACCTGCCCTTCATGTTCTCCGGCGTCTTTTCCGGGGCGTTTGGATCCAGGGCCGGGATCGGCACAATGCTCATCCCTCTCAGGCCGGAAATGATTTCATCCGCCTTGCTCTGGTCCATCGAAGAAAATGCGAAGAGCAGCACAAAGAACGTGAGCAGATTGGTCACCAGATCGCCAAAAGTCGCCATCCAGGCGGGAGAACTCGCTTCTGCGGGCGGGTCCGGCTTTTTTCTATCTCGCATTCCTGGACTCCTTTATCTCGGCCACCTCCGGCTTGCCGCCAACGGCTTTCAGTTCGCTCCGGGCGATGAACGAGTTGAGCTTATCGCGGATGATGCGGGGGTTTTCGCCCTCCTGGATGGAGAGCAGCCCTTCGATATACAGTTCCTTTTGCAGCACTTCCGCATCGCTTTGGGCTTTGAGCTTTTTTGAGATGGGGATGAAGATCAGGTTTGCCAGCACCGAGCCGTAGAAGGTGGTGACCAGCGCGACGGCCATGTTCTTCCCGAGGGAACTGAGATCGTCCAGGGTTTGCAGCATCAGGATCAGTCCGATCAGCGTTCCGATCAGGCCGTATGCCGGGGCGAAGTTGGCCATGGTGTTGAACAGGTCCTGCCCTTCCATGTGCCGGGCCTGGATGAAGTACACCTCCGTCTGGAGGATGCTCTTGATCAGCTCGATGTCCGTGCCGTCCACGATCATGCTGATGCCCTTTTTCAAAAACGGATCGTTGATGTTCGCAAGCTGCTCCTCAAGCGCAAGCAGGCCCTCTCTGCGGGCGACGTTTGCGAGATCGATGATCATTTCGATGTCCGTGTTCAGGTCGGCGTTCGACTTTTTGAACGCCTTCTTGAGGACGGGCATCAGGTTTTTCAAATTCTTGCCCCGAAAGGAGATAATGGTGGACGCGATCGTTCCGCCTATCGTGATCATAACGGAAGCGATATCCCAAAAATAGCTGAGCTGCCCTGCGATCATGATGGAAATAATGATCAGAATGGCGCCTAATCCCAGTCCGAAAATGGTCGTAAACTCCAATTGTTCTCACCTCGGTTATTTTTGGGCCGCTTCAGCGTCGCAGCAGAAGATCTGCCGCTTGTATTCGATGATCAGCCTCTTGATTTCCTCGCATGTCTCAGCGACGACGAGTTTCCTGCCTGAGGTCATGGAAATGACGGTATCCGGCCTTGCTTCCACGAATTCGATCAGATCGCAGTTGACCAGAAACTCCTCGTTGTTTAACCTGTGCACTCTTATCACAATGCGCTCCGATCACCTGACGGGAAGAGCGGGCGGCTCTTCCCGCAGGCATATTTTTTTTACCTGACCATGTTGACCAGCTCTTCGAGCATCTCGTCCGTGGTCGTGATGATGCGCGAGTTGGCCTGGAAGCCCCTTTGGGTCACGATCATATCCGTGAACTCGGCGGTCAGGTCGACGTTGGACATCTCGAGGGACGAAGGGCTGATGCCGCCGGCCCCGCCGCTGCCCGGCGCCTTGTTGACGGCCGCGCCCGAGTTTACGGTGGAGCGGTAGGCGTTTCCGCCTGTCTTTTCGAGACCGTTGGGGTTTGCAAAGGTTGCGAGGGCGATCTTGCCCAGCACCGTGGTTTCCTTGGTGTCCACTTTAATGCCCACGACCTCGCCGTTGTTGTTGATGGAAATCTCGGAATACCCCGGGTCCATTTTGATCTTATCCAGGGTGGTCACGTTGCCGTCCGCGTCCGGGGTGCCGGTGTAGCCCATGACGTAATTGCCGTTGGAATCCACCAGGTAATGTTCCGCGTCCGTTTTGAAGTTGCCCGCCCGGGTATAGGTGTAGCCCGCGCCGTCCTGGATGATGAAGTAGCCTTCCCCGTCTATGGCGAGGTCCAGGAGGTTGCCCGTATACTGGGTGGAGGAAGCGGCATAGGAAAGGTCGATCGTGGAGAGCTGCACGCCCAGCCCGATCTGCTGGGGGTTTGTTCCGCCGCCGCCGCCGGCCGTCGGCGCCGAGGCCGGGGAAACCGTCTGGCTGAAGATATCCTGAAAAACAACGCGGCTGGATTTGAAGCCGATGGTATTTACGTTGGCGATGTTGTTGCCTATCACGTCCATCTTGGTCTGATGGGAGCGCAATCCGGTGACCCCGGAATACAATGAACGCATCATGGTGAATGATCCTCCTGCGGAATTAAACTGTTTGGGTCTCGGGCAGCGGTTCGGGGATCTCCGGCCCGGGCGCGCCAGGTTCAAGCGCGGCTTCGGATATTTCCACAATGCTCCAAAGCGGCACGTTTTGGCCGTCCACCACCAGATAGATCACCCCGTCCGTAACAAGGATCTTTTCCACCTTGCCGGAAACCGTCGATTCGCCGCCTGCTTCGTCCGTCACGGTGGCGGTGATGTTCCTGCCGATCATGTCGGCGCTTTTCAGCACTTCGTCATCCGTGGCGGCGGCGTTCGCGCTGCCGTCCACCGCTGCGTAAACATCCGACATGCTGTAAGTTTCCCCGCCGACCATCAGGTAATTTTGGCCGCCCTGGTTGATCACGCCGTCCACCCGGCCGAGCATAAGATCTGAGCCGGAGCCGATATAAACGTATTTTCCGATCATGCTGTAGGCCTGGCTTGCGGAAAGATCCGCTCCGATTTGAGAAAGCTGCTCCAGCATCGTGATCTGGGCAAGCTGGGTCATAAAACCCGCCGAACTGCTGTCGGACGAGCCGCTGAGCGGGTCCTGATAGGTCATCTGGGTGACGATCAGCTTTAAAAAATCGTCCATATCCAGACTGCTCTTTTTTGTTGACTGGGCTTTCGTGCCGGAGGAATCCTGCACCGCCTGCAACACCTGGGAATTTACGGAATATGTGCTCATGGGTTGTTGAATCCTCTCATGCGTAAAACTCGACGGTGCTGTTCCCGGCATAAAGGCTGAACGCGTCCCTAACCTGTTCGGCCTGCGGTTCCGCCTGGGCAAAGAAGTGCACCGCGCCGCCCTGCCTGCCCCCGCCGTTCCTGCCGGACTGCTGCTCCTTGCCGTCAAAAGACGCGGGATTTTCATAGGAGACGTCCATGCCCGAAAGGGTGATGCCCTTCTCCTTCAGCTCGGTCATCAGGGCGGAGGAATGGTCGGAAAGCATCTGCTTGACGTCCGGATCGTCCGTGTGGATCTGCATGTGGATGCTGCCGTGTTCCATGGTCAGCCTGATGCGGACCTTGCCAAGGAAATCCGGCTTGAGCCCGATTTCGAACTCGTGCCTGCCCTCCGCGGACTTGGCGCTGACGCTGTCCACGATCCGAAGGATGTTTTCTTTGGCGTATTGCGGTTCTTCCGCTGCGTTCGTCTCCAAAGCGGCGGGCGCGCCGATTTCCTCCTGCGCCGGGGCCGCGCCGCGGACGTCCGCCATCGCGCCGGCGTTTTGGAGTTCGGCGGCATCCCCGGCGGTCCCGGTCTTTTCAAGGTCGGAGCGCCCCGGGTCTGTTCCTTTAACGTCTTTTGTTCCTTCCGCAGCGGCTTCGGCGGTTTTTGCCGGTCCCCGCGCTTCAGGGGCGGTGTTTTCTCCCCTTTTTGGGGGGGTGCCGTCCCGCACATGCTCCGAGCCGTCCTTCGCGGCGATTCCGGGCGCACCCTGTGCCGTTTTATCCGCCTGTTGGCCAAAGGATGGGCCGGATTCCTGCGTTTTCCCCGTCGGCGCTTCTTCGCGCGGCCCCGGCGCTTCGGCCTTTTGGCCTTCTGTGCCGGGCGCGGCGTCCAAATAATCGCCGACGGCCTTCAATATCTGATCCTGCGTAATCGCCGGGGTTTCCCCGGCTATAGCGGTTTGCATCCCTGCATGCTGCCCGGCAACCGCGCCGCCGCCTTCGCCGTCTTCCACGATCATGCCCTGAGCCGCGCCGTCATCCGGAGCGGAGGCCGTGGAATCACCGGCTGCGGCCGGTATTACTGCGGTTCCCTGGGAGTCGACCGGCAACTCGATTCCTTCGATTGTGCAGAGGGCTTCGGAAATGGCCTGAACCGTTTCCGCCGCGTCCTGCATGCCGGTATCCGAACTGATCTTGCCGCCGTCCACTGTGGTCTGCTGCGCCGGAACCGCCATCGCCCCGTATGCCTCGAGCTTCTTTTTGAAGCTGCGGTTTACCTGGTCCGGGCCGTTCGCCGTTTTTCCGGGCCGGCAGTCCCTGCCTTTTGCGGCAGCGATGCCTTGCGTTTCATTGCCGCAAAGCGTCATCGCATTTGTCACAATACCTATCACCTTCCTCCGCAATCAGTATTTATTTCATCATTGCTGATAAAATCTAAAAAACGGACGGAGCGCCGGGCTTTTGACGGTCCTAACCGTCGCCGCCTTCCTGGGCGGAATTTCCCTTGGTCTTGTAGGACACAAAATCGTCCATCAGCTTGGCCTGATGCTTTTTGACGCCCTCCATATACTGCTCGTACTGCTCTTCCCGGAGCTTGTCCAAAAGCATCTTTTCCTTCCGGACGCTGATCAGCTGCTGCAGGCATTTGGCCTTTTCGTTTTCCAGCTGGCTGATCTTGGTCTGCTGGATCAGGATCACGGCCCTGAGCCTTTCGAAAAAAATACCGTAATTCCTGATCTTCGTCGCCTGAACTCCCCGGGAAACGGCGTTTGCGTATTCGCCCTTTGTTTTTTCAAAACTCAAATTAAGAGCTTCCAGCTCTTTGATGTGGACCGCAAGCTCGGCTTCGATGGCGCTGAGCTGAAGCTTGACCTGCTTTTCGATGCCTTCCTGCATGTCGTAAAGCGCCTGCAGGGTAAAAACAAACTGTTTCATTCCATATATCGCCCGTCATAAATGGTTTTTAGCAGAGCCATCGTATCGTCATAGGTGAACCGCACGTCAACCTGCTGACACAGCAGGCCGTTGATGGCGTCGATCAGGTCGACGGCCTCGTCGATCTTTTTGCTGGAGCCCTTTTTATAAGCCCCGATGGAGATCAGATCCTGGGTTTCTTTGTATGTGCTCATCACGCCGCGCAGATACCTGGACATTTTGAGGTTTTCATCCTCCACCACGTCCGGCATCAGGCGGCTGATGCTTTGCAGCACGTCGATCGCGGGGTAATGGCCGGCATTCGCCAGCTTTCTTGAAAGCACGATGTGGCCGTCCAATATGCCGCGGACGGTGTCGGAAATGGGCTCGTCCATATCGTCGCCCTCGACCAGCACCGTGTAAAGCCCGGTGATGGAGCCTTTTCTGCCGTTTCCGGCGCGCTCCAAAAGCTTTGGCATGATGGCGTAGACCGAAGGGGTGAATCCCCTGGAAACCGGGGGTTCCCCGATGGCCATGCCGATTTCCCTCTGGGCCATGGCGAACCGGGTCAAAGAGTCCATCATCAGCAGTACGCTGTATCCCTGATCCCGGAAGAACTCCGCGATCGCGGTGCCCACCATGGCCGATTTGAGGCGGACCAGCGCGGGCTGGTCGGAAGTGGCCACCACCAGCACGGAGCGCCTGAGGCCTTCTTCCTTCAGGTCCTTTTCAAGGAAATCCCGGACCTCCCGCCCCCGCTCGCCGATCAGCACGATCACGTTGATGTCCACCGTGGTGTTTCGCGCGATCATGCCGAGCAGAGTGCTTTTGCCCACGCCGCTGCCGGCGAATATGCCGACGCGCTGGCCCTTGCCCAGGGTGAGCATGGAGTCGATCGCCTTGACCCCCAAAGAGATCCGTTCGGTGATCCGGTTGCGGTCCATGGGGTTCGGGGGGTTGTTGTTGATCGGGTAATAGCTTTCGGGGTGGATGGGTTCGCCGCCGTCCATCGGGTTGCCCAGGCCGTCCAGCACCCTTCCGCAGAAGGCCCTTCCCACCGGCACCCGCAGCGACTGCCCTTCGGAAACCACGTAGCTGTTCGGCCCGACGCCGGAAAGCTCGCCAAAAGGCATCAGCATCGCCTTTTTGTCCTTGAATCCCACCACTTCGGAAAGGATGTATTGATCCCGCTTTTCGGTGTAGATCCGGCAGATGTCCCCCACGTTGGCGGTGACGCCGGCCGCTTCCACCGTCAGCCCGAGGATCTGGCTGATGCGGCCGCCGTATTCCAGGGTTTCGGCATTTTTTACGGCGTTGGAGAATTTGCTCGTGTCAAAAAACTTCATGGCGCCCGCCCCTTAAAACAGCTCGCGGCCGAGCTTCTCAAGCTGCTCGCGCACACCCGAGTTGACGACCCCGTCGTCCGATTCGGCGATGCAGCCGCCCGCTTCCATCAAAGGATCGCACACCACCTCGAAAGGCGGGCATCCGATCTCGTCGCTGAGCCACTGGCCGCCTTTGCCGAAAAAGCGCTCGTATTCCGAGGGACTCACGCGCAATATGCACTTTGACGGGGATTCCAGGGCGAGAATCGCTTTTTTTGCGATCTCCTTATATATTAAATCGTCTCTTTCCAGGTTAATATTAATGATTTTCTCCGCTATATCGAAAGAAAGCCCGAGCACACTTTCCAAAAGATCCTGATAAAGATCCTGCTTATATGCTTCGAGCTTCTTAAAAACGTGTTCTGCATCTTCGGTCTGGGCGCGGATCAATGCCTCCAGTTCGCGGTCCGCCTCTGTTTTTCCCTCTTTGTATCCGTCCCTGTACCCGTCGCGGTAGCCGTCCTTTTTGGCCGTCTCCTCGATCTCCTTTGCGCGCTCCGCGGCCTCGGCAATCAGCTTTTGCGCCTGTTCTCTGGCCTTTTCCGACTGCTCCTGCCCGGTATCCGGGGCCGGGGGGCTTTGGGGCGGGGCCTTGGGCTTGGGCTTGTCCTCCAGAATCTCTTTATTGGTGATGACCACAACTTCCTTGTTGAGATTCATGCTCTCCACGAAGGACTTGTCGATTCTAAACAATGATGCCTTCCTCCCCGCGTGAAATGATGATTTCCCCGGTCTCGTCCAGTTGTCGGATGACGCTGACGATCTTCTGCTGGGCTTCTTCCACGTCCCTCACGCGCACGGGGCCCATAACCTCCATGTCTTCCTTGATCATTTCCTGCAGGCGCTTGGAAACGTTTTCCATGATGACCTTTTCGACCGGGGTGCCCAAAACACCCTTGAGCGCGATGGAGAGGTCCCTGTTGTCGATCTCTCTCAGCACGCGCTGGATCGCCTGGGGCGAAAGATTGACGATATCCTCGAACACGAACATGCGCTTTTTGATCTCTTCCACAAGATCGGCGTCCCGCTGTTCCAGCGATTCCAAAAGATGGCGCTCGGTGCCGCGGTCGACGCTGTTGAGGATTCTGACCAGGCTGTCGATTCCGCCGGTGGAGGTGGCGTCGCCAAAATTCAGGGTGGAAAGCTTTTTTTCGAGTATGCGCTCGGTTTCTTTGATGTATTCCGGCGAGGTGATCCCCATATTCGCGATGCGGGCGATCACGCTGGTCTGCTTTTCAAGGGGCAGTTCGGCAAGGATCTGCGCCGCGTTCTTCGGGTCGATATACGAAAGAATGAGGGCGATGGTCTGGGGGTGCTCGTTTTGGATGAAATTGAGCACCTGGGTGGAATCGGCCCTTCTGATAAAGTCGAAGGGCTTGACCCTCAGCGATGCGGAAAGGCGCATGATCAGCTCGTTCGCGTCATCGGTTCCGAAGGCTTTTTCCAGAATATCCCGGGCGTAATCGATGCCGCCCTCGGAAATATACTTTTGGGCGATGCACATCTGGATGAATTCCTGGACCACGGACTCCTTGATTTCAGGCTCGACCCTTCTGACGCTGGTTATGCTCAGCGTCATCTGCTCGATCTCCTCGTCGCTGAGGTATTTATACACCTTGGCCGCGTAATCCTTTCCAACGGAGATCATCAGTATCGCGGCTTTTTCCCTCGGGCTGTATTTATCGTGCAAGGCCATTTGATCACTCCTCGTTCAACCAGTTGCGCAGCAGATTGGCGGCGGATTCGGGGTTGCCGTATATGAATTCCTCCACCGCTTTGAGATTGCTGTCCTTGCTGCCCAAGCTAAGCTCAGGTTTGATCTCTGTTTCGGTTTTGGCGGGCGGGGGAGGCGCTTCTTCCGCTCCGACAAGAACCTCAATACCGCCGCTTTTTTCACCTTTTTTCCTTCTTTTCTTTTTTTCCTTCCCCGGCCTGAACGCCCTGATGATCAGCAGCAGGAAGATCATGACGAAAAGCCCCGCCCCCGCGGTGATGATCAGGCGGATCATCTCCGCGTTCCGCTCTTCGGCCTCTTTTTCCCGCGTGTATGCCACCGCGGCTTCCGCCGCCTGGCTCTTTTCTTCCTTTGCGGCCTCCATCCCGCCAAAGGCCATTCCGCTGACGGTGATGTTTTCCTCCTTTGCCCCGACGGCGGAGGCAACAAGTCTTTTAACCTCGGTCGCGTAGCTTCCGATATCCGTTCTGTTGATGATCACGGATACCGAAAGGCCCTCGATCTGCCCCTGGGCCTCTTTGATCTGGGTTATGGTCTGGTTTACCTCGTAATTGACTTCCCTTGAAAGATTGTAATAAACGGCGTTTTCGTTTTCTTCCAAAGCGGCGAGGTATTGGGAAGCATTGCCGTTGGCGTCAATTCCCGCGGGGGTGCCTTCCGCGCCGTTGGTGATCGCCTCGACCAGCTCCTTCATGCTGACGGCGATCCCCTCTTCTTTCCCTTCGGGTATGGAATACTCGATGCTTTCGACGCTCTTTTCATCGAAATTCAACTCGACAAAGACGGCCGCGATCACGTTTTCCTCGCCAAAAACCGGACCGAACAGGTTGGTGATCTGCTGACTGAGCTGATCGCGCACCCTGTTTTGCAATTCGAGTCGCGAATCCGCGGTCTGGGCCCCGTATTCATCCTCATCGGTATAAAGATGCATCTTGGAATCGACAATCCGGACATTTTCCGGATCGAGTCCCGAAATGCTCGTTGCCACAAGCTCCCTGATGGCTTTGGCTTCGCTGCGGCTCAGCGAATCGCCCTCCCTGAGTGTGACCAGGATGGAAGCGGTGGCGGGCCTTTTGTTTTCTGAAAGAACGAAGGAGCTGTCCTCCCCCAGGTCGAGGTTAACGACGGCGTCGGCGATCTTGTCCATCTTGAGGATCGTCGCCCTGAGGTTCGATTGCAGCGTGTATTTGTAATAAACCTGCTTTTCGGCGCTGGTGGTGCCGAGGCCGGAGGCGCCTTCATAGATGCTGTAATCGTTGACGCCGCTGGACGGATACCCCTGGGCGGCCAGCTCCAGGCGGATTTCGTCCGCCCGTTCCGCGGGGACGAGCACAGTGTCCTCCCCCTGGGTCCTGGCGTCGACGCCCATATCGCTCAAGGCGGTAAGCACCTTGCCCGTATCCGCGGCGTCCATCCCGCTATACAGCACGGTATACGTTTTTTGGTTCAGAAAAATAGCCAGCGCCGCAATGACGGCAATCGTTAAAACAGAAAGTATGGCAATGCGTATCTTCTTGCCCTTTTCTATTTTTTTAAGGCTTTCTAAAATTTTTATGGGCGAAAAACTCTTTTTCTCTGAAGCTGCCATGTATCCGCCTATTCCTTAACGTTTGGAATGTATCGCTGTTTTCAGCTTTATTCCAGCAACTATTTGTTCCTTCCCGCCGAAATATCATCCCAAAATCATGCTTTTGTGACCGGCTGGCCCCAATGCATGCAGATCGACAGGATTCAACAGGATTTCTCTGCAAAACCGGCATAAAAAAAGCTGTTCGACCATCGGCGCCGCCTGGGATAAGAGGCGCCGAATCCATGCGCCAGGAGGTATGGGATTGGGGGGATTTTTCGTCTTCGCTGACCGGACGGAGCCTTCGCGGCCCCTTTCGTTTGGGGAGCGGCATCCGAAATTGCCGAAGAAGTCAAAAAGCCGGAAAGCATGGCGATGTTGGGCTGAGGTGAAAAGGCAACACAGCGATGCGTGCTTCCCTTAAGGCAAAACGTGTGGGTTAGGGTTCCTCTGCATTTACGGCGAATACCGGGGCCCGCAGATACCGGCGGATGCTTGCGGTTCGGGCAGGTCCGCCGGCGCGCCGCCCGTTGCGGGAGACACCCGGCGGCTGGCAAAACGGCCTTTTTTTTAACGGTCTTGCCGCCGGGCGCCCAACATGGCTTGACGAATCCGCGGGTTTGACTTTCGCCTTTGATCCCCCCGGCGGCGAAGGTAGATGGCCGGGGCCGCGGGGCGGATCAACGGGAGGCCCCCCCCGCCATTCCTTTTTTCGGTCAGATCGCAGCGGGTATTTGGCGCGCCGACCGCACTTTTCCGCAGTCCCGGTTGTGTCTGCCTGCATTGCTCAGCCGGCCGGGTCGGGGTCACAAAACGGATCGGGAGTGTTTCCGGCATCTTTGCGGCAACCGGCGAATTTTCCGGCACGGGAGGGCACAGACGCGCCGCTCCGGGCCGGGACCAGGTATTTTTTCGCTCGTTTGCTTAATTCTGCATTATTATACCATGACTAAACCTGGTTTCCAAGCTTCTCCTAATTGTGTAAAAAACTGGTAAATAGTTGAAATCCCGGAACCTCTGAGATGGAATTTTTACGCATCAAATCACATTAATTTAGGAAACAATCGCATGCAAACGTACACAAGAAAAGGGCCGTAAATGCCCGCAGATAAAGGGTTTTTTGTATTTCTCACACCATATCCCGCACCGGATAGGCATGAAAATTCAGCTGATCCGCATACATTAAAATCCGGTCACAGATTCGGCAGGCCCGGTCACAAAACTTTTTGGAAAACCCTTTTTCGGCATAAAAACCGCATTTTTTTGGGTTCGCTGTTAAGTGCTTGCCCTTCCTGCCGATAATATTGTTAAGAGTTGAAACCGGCGGTGCTTTAGGCGCCTAAGCGCCGCAGTTTTTCTCGAAAATTGCATGGATGCAAAGCAACAAAAACGCAAATTGAATCATGGAGGATTAAAAAATGCGTATCAACAACAACATCATGGCCATGAACACCCATCGCCAGTACGCGATCAACAACGACAACATGGCCAAAGCCACTTCCCGGCTCTCTTCCGGTTACCGGATCAACAACGCGGCGGACGACGCCGCCGGCCTTGCGATTTCCGAAAAGATGCGCGCCCAGATCCGTGGCCTGAACATGGCTTCCAAGAACAGCCAGGACGCGATCTCCCTCGTTCAGACCGCTGAAGGCGCTCTTGAAGAAACCGAATCCATTCTCCAGCGCATGCGCGAACTCTCGGTTCAGTCCGCTTCGGACACGAACGAGGGCATCGACCGCAACGCTCTGGACGCGGAATTCCAGCAGCTGATCAAGGAAATCGACGACATCGCCAACAAGGCTGACTTCAACGGCCGCAAGCTGCTCGACGGTTCTTTGGCCACCGCAAAGTTTACCGGAACCGCAGTGGATGAGGCCCTTGCCCTGAAGAACGGCATGACCCTCACCGGCGCAGAAAAGTTTGACGCGGGCACTTACGGATTTGCGTATACGGCAGCAGAGGATGATGCTCCCGCTACCCTTGTGATCTCGGATAGCGATACTTCCAAGGAGTACACCATTTCGTCAAGCGGTGACGACACTCCCTTCGCAGCCGGCACGGTCTATGACATCATGGATGGTACTACTAAGGTAGGGACCATTACGCTTGATCAAACCGCCATCGACGCATTGTCGGCCGCCGGTTCTGACATCAGTTCGCTGGAGATTGAGGTTGATCCCGACGTCGCCCTCATCATTCAGACCGGCGCCAACAATGGCGACACGCTGTCCCTTTCCATCGGAGACATGGGTTCCGAAGCGCTCGGCGTCAGTGCCGCTTCCATCGCCGCCCGCGACGGTGCCAGCTCGGCGATCACCACGGTGGGCAAAGCCATCAACTCCGTTTCCACCCAGCGCGCCGCCCTGGGCGCCATGCAGAACAGGCTCGAGCACAAGATCAACAACCTGGATACCTCGGCCGAGAACCTCCAGTCTGCCGAAAGCCGCATCCGCGACATCGACATGGCCAAGGAAATGACCAAGTACACCCAGACCAGCATCATGGTACAGGCCGCGACCTCCATGCTTGCCCAGGCGAACAACGCGCCCCAGAACGTGCTCTCCCTGCTCAGGTAACCAGTCAGGCCCCGGCCTGAATCCCCAACTACTTGGATTCACAACCAACAGCCCCGCTTTCAAACAAGCGGGGCTGTTGGGCGTCAAAGCGGCCCGCGGGCCGCTTCGCAGGTTGGTTTTTCGCTTCGCGCAAGGCCGTCGGCGCAGCCGGCATCCATCCTTATTGAAGTGTCGGAATCTGTGATTCCGGCGAAGGTAATTCCGGCCAAAATGGCCGAAATGGTACGGCAAAACTGACGCATCAATTTTCGGCGCAGCCGGCATCAATCCTCGATGAGGTGCCGGAATGTGTGATCCCGGCTCATATCGTCAGTTTTGATTAGGTTTTAGGGGCTTTGGCCCCTGAAACCCATGATAGGGCTTTTCGACAGTCTAACGCCCCGCTTTCAAACAAGCGGGGCGTTCCTTTGGGCGGCGGTTTGATCCTCGGCGCAGCCTTTCGGCACGCCGCGCGGCGGTGTCGATCGCCCGGCATCGCGCCATGCGGGCAGCCCCTTGAAAAGAACTATCTTCTACATATATTGTGCGGACCGCAGGCACCCTCCTGTGCCGTTCGCAACCGGCCCGGATCGATTCAAAAGAAAAGGCCCACGGTCTTTTAACCAGCAGGCTCATTAGCGGATCAAAATTCAGTTTGCACGCGGCTTCATGGGCCGGCTGCAGTCTGATATCCCTTTGAAAAACCGCGGATCATGCGACAGGGGCGGGAGTATTCGCCCCGCGGGCTTTCAACGCTCAGTCCAGCTCGGCAAGGCTCAAAACCGGGGCTTTTGCCGCTTCGCGGTTTGTGTGGATCGTTTCTTCCAGGAGTTCGCTGCGGAATATGCGCGTGTCTATGGGCGCTTTGATGCCGATGCGCACCCGGTCGCCGTCAACAGAAAGGATGTTGATGGTGATATTTTGATCCAGCGTGATCCCTTCACCCGTTTTCCGAGAGAGAACCAGCATCCTTTTCGCCTCCTTTTAAGCTATTCCGTATGGCTTCATATACCGGGAACCGAAGCGGAAGCTCGGCGGCATCGATGATGATCTGCTTGCCGATTCCCCGCTTTGCGTTGATCACCACCGGGGCGGCAAGGTTGACGGTCATTTTCCGGATATCCTCGGGAATCACCACAACGTTCAGAATCAAAAGGTCGTTCTTGCTTTCAAGGTCAAGATCCTCGAGCTCGTTTTCCCGGACGTCGATATTATAATCGTTTATGATCGCGAAGGACACGATCACGGGCAGCGCGATATGCTTGTTTTCGATCGACTGCAGCCAATAGATCGGCTTTGTGTTGTCCGCCTCGACGATGATGAATTTGCGCAGGTCTTCAAATCCGGGAAGACCTGCCGGAAAATCAATCAGTTTATTTTCGCTTGTTTCCGATGTTCCAAACCGGGTTTCGATAATCATGCCTTCCCCTCCCTATTGCGGAGCCCGCCCGACAAAAAACGCTATCTGAGATAATCCAATATGGAAGCCTGAATGATCTGCGTGCCCACCTTCAGCGCGGCGTTGTAAACGGTCATCGACATGACGTAGTTCGTATATGCCTCGGCGAGGTCCACGTCCTCGACATTGGATTTGAGCTCCTTGTAGGTCAGGTCTTCCTCCTCATAGCGATTTTTCAGCAAAGTCAGCCTGTTGAGGATGCCGCCGACTTTCGCGTCGGTGCTCATCACGCTGCTCTGGCAATCCTGAATGCTGGTGATATAGGTGCCGAGCTCCTCGGCGGAAGCGTCGCTCATCAGGGCGTTATACAGATTGTCCAGCACGGTGTAAATATTCCCCTCGCCCTTGCCCATCAGCTCAACGCCGGTGATGGATATGTCCATCACGATGCCGGCGCCGATCTCGTACGCGACGGACTGGCCCTGTGCGGCGATCAGGTCCGGATTCGTCGCGTCGGTAAGGTCAAGGCCATTGTATAATATGTTCCCGCTGCTGTCCACAGTAAAGGGCTTATTGTTGACGTTGTATCCGCCGAACAGGTATTTGCTGCCGTTCTGGTTGTTGGCGATGGTCAGCGCCTGATCCCTCAGCTGGGCGATGTATTCTGCGGTGGCCTTCTTGTCTTCCGCTGACTGGCTGTCGCTCGTGGCGGAAATCAGCGCCTCGTAGGCGGACTGCAGGATCTGGTTCATCTGATAAACCGAGGAATCCGTCTGGGTCAGCCAGGCTGTGGCGGATTCGACCGTTTCCTGATATTCGGCGTTTTTCTGCAGCTTGACGTTGCTGTTCATGATCGAAATGAGCCCGATGGGATCATCCGAAAGAGTATTGATGTTTTTCCCCGTAGCGACCTTGTACTGATAATCCGTCAGATTGGTCAGATTATTGTTCAGGTTGCCGAGGTAATTCTTCATCATCATATTGTTGGTGATGCGCATGACTGCCCCCTTTTGGCTAACGGCCGACTCTGCCCGTGCCGTTGATCAGCGTTTCCAGCGCCTCGTCCAGCGCGGTCAGCACCCTGGCCGCCGCGGAATAAGCGTACTGGTACGAGATCAGGCCGATCATCTCCTCGTCTATTGAAACGCCGGAGACCGATTCCTTCCTCGTTTCGAGATTGCTCACGATGGTGGTCTGGCTTTTAGCCATTTCCTTCGCGCTGGAGCTGGAAATCCCCACCTGCACCACAAAGCCCTTCAAAAAATCCTGAAAATTGCCGACCGTGTCGATCTTGGTGCTGGAGGTCAGCGCATAAAGGTCCAGGGCGTTTTCGTTGTTGCCCTTTTGCGTGTCCGCAGCGTCGAGGTCGACGGGCTTGCTGGAGGCCGCGATGTTGAACGCGTTCTCCAGGACTTCGTCCGAAAGGGAGATGTTGCCCGCGGTAACCTTGGCGTAATCCCCGCCCTCAACATTGAAAAACTTTACGCCGGTCTTTGAGCTGCCCCCGTCGTAGGGAATCGTGTGGCCCTTTTCGTGAACCGCGTTAAACGCCTTCGCAAGGCTTCTGGCCAGGGTGTTCAGCTGCTCCATCAGATAGGGGACGCCGACGTTGTTCACCGTGTTGCCGTCGCGCAGGTCCTGATACGCCTTTAGCGAGCCGCCGGTCAGGGTGAGTTCGATATCGTCCCCCGTGTCCGGGTCCTCGACGCAAACCGAATAGTAGCCCGAGGTTCCGGAAACCACGCCCGTCTTGTCCGCAACGGCTTTCAGGGGCGTCACATCCTTGTGATCCACAAGCTTATGACCCTCCACAAAAACGGAAAGCTGGCCCTCGGCGTTCTCGGAATAGGTGATGCTCACCGCCTGGGAAAGCTCGTCCAGCAGGAGATTCCGCCGGTCCCGCAGCTCGCTGGCCAGCTGGCCGTTCATTTCATAGGCCCGGATCTCGTAGTTGTAGTTGGCGATGCCGGTCAGCATGACGTTGATATCATCCACCGTGACCTTCATCGTATCGTTATACAGGTTTTGGGCGTCTATCAGCTTGTCGTAGTAATAATTGAGCTTCTCGCACAGCTTGATGCCGTTCAGCTGAAGATTGGTGCGGACTTCGCTGCTGTCCGGCTCTGTGGTGAGTTTGCTGATGCTCTTATAAAAATCCGCAAGAACGGCGGAAAGGCTTCCTGTTGTAGAGGTCTCGTCCAATATGGATTCGACGAACTGCAATTCCTCGGAGCGCGTGCTCCACTGGCCCAGGGCCGAATACTCGCCGCGAAGCTGCCGGTCCAGATAATCGCTGCGCATCTGTTCGATGCATTTGGTGTCCGCTCCGCCGCCGATGGCAAAGGTCCCCGAAAAGCGGTTGCCGGTCTTGGGGTAGATCGATTCGATCACCAGGCGCTGCCGGGTATACCCCTCGGTATCCGCGTTGGCGACGTTGTGTCCCGTAAGGGTGATCGCCCGCTGGCTGACGGTCAGCCCCCTTCTTGCAATTTCAAGGCCGTAAAATATTCCTGCCATCACATAGCCTCATATCGTTTGATCGATCACACGGCTGTAGGGCACGCCTTCGTCTTTGATCGTGCCGGAACCCGAATACGTTCCCGGAACGCTTCCCTGGCCGGTAATCAGATTGATGCAAAAAGACGTGTACTCAAGCTGTGTGTTGATCAGCGTTTTGTTGAGGGCGCTCGCCGCGCGAAGCTTGCCGGCCTCGTTTTCCCGCCGGGCAAAAAGGCGCTTCAACTCGTCGCCAAGCTCGACGCCTTCGCTCTTCTGCCAGAGGTCGCCAAGCCGCCCGTCCCTTTCGGATTTGATCTTTTTGAGGGAATTGAGCAGTGACTGCTGCTTTTCGGCAATGGACGAAATGGACTTGACGTCGTTGTTGATGACGGCTTCCTTTTGCTGTTCGGAAAGAAGCAGCAGCTCTTGATAAACGGCTATTTCGCCATTCAGCGAGTCCTTCAGAAAAAGACGGTTCTCCAAGGCGGGGCTCCTTTCTTCGCGCCGGGTCACCGTCCCAGCATCTTCCTGGCTACGTCCTCGCCGGAAACACAATAGGTTCCATCCGCGATTTTTCGCGAAATCTCCTCGATCCGGCGCTGGTTGTTTGCCGGCTCCGCCTCAACCGCCTCTTTTGCGGCCTTGAGAGCGGCCGTAAAAGTCTTCGCTTCGCTGGTCAGCTCGGCCTTCTCCGCGAAAGACGCGGGTTTTTCCACAGTGGCCCTTTCACGCACGCGCGTGTAGTTGTTGAGCAAATCCTTGGGCGGAATCGAATTGATCCTCATTTATCTTCACCTCTCAAAAGCCCTCTTTTTCGGTAGTCCACATGCATTTTCCCGGGCCTCGCCCCGGCTGCCGCGTTTCTTTCCGCATCCCTGTCGGCCTTGATCCTGTTCGCCGCGCTGAAGAGGCCTTCCAGGATCCGCTGGCAGCGGCCGCAGAACCTTCCCGAATTTATGGGGGCCCCGCATTCCTCGCACCGTAGTATCCCGGAACTGCCGCCCACGGCCAGGCGGCCTTCCCGCAGGAAGCCGAGCACCGTCTTTTCTTCGATCCCGGTTCCCCGGACAATTTCCATGATGTTGGCGTCAGGATTGTCGTAAAGGTAGTTTTTGATCACCGTAAAGTCCTTGTCGAGCTTTTCCGCGCAAGCGGGGCAGATCTCGGCGCCAAAGGACTGAAACAGCGCGTTGCACTGCCTGCACTGCATAATGTTCGGACTCATGCCCCATCTCCTTACGGTCACAGGATGTTGTTCGTTTCGGATTCCATTTCGTTCCAGGTGGAAAGCACCCTCGCCGCGATGGAATACGCCCTCTGGGTGCGGATGAGCTTGGTCATTTCCAGGCCGATGTCCACATTCGAGGATTCGAGGCATCCCTGGATCACCGTGGCGCCGCTCTCCTTCGGGCCGCCGGAAGCGTCCGTCGCGAGATAGCAGCTCTCTCCGCTGTGGAAAAGGCCCTCTTTGTTGACGAAGGTCACGATGTTCAGCTTTGCGCTCTTGCCGTCGCCAAGGTCCAAAACCCCGTCCTCGGAAACGGAAAGGCTGAAATCCCCCGCCGGGAGCGCGATGCGGCCGCCCGCGGAATCGAGCACATAATACCCGTTTGCGGCGGCGAGGTACCGCTCCCCGTTTTCCAAAGAAGCGGAAAACGCGCCGTTTCGCGTATACAGGGTCTTTCCGCCGCCGTCCGAAAGGGTGAAGAAGCCGTCTCCCTCAAGGTAAAAATCCAGGTTCTGGGAAGTCAGCCCGGGGGTTCCCACCGTAAAATCGCGGCGGGTGGCGGAGAGCACCAGCCCGCTGCCCTGCATCAGGTTGGCGTCGCTCTCAACATTTTTTGGGTCGATCATGCGGGTGTACAGCGCGTCCTTAAAGCCGACGCTCTGGCTTTTATACCCTGCTGTTCCGGAATTCGCGATGTTGGACGAAATGGCGTTCAGCCTTTGCTGCTGGGCCATGAGGCCGTGCTTTGCCGTGTATACCGACTGCATGCGATCACACCCTTCCCACTTCGTTGACCGTTTTTTCCAGGGACGAGTCCACGATCCCGAACACCCTCTGGTTGGTCTGGTACGCCTTCGAAACCGTGAGCAGGCGTGTGATTTCTGCGGTGACGTCGACGTTCGATCCTTCCAGCCAGCCCTGGATCACCTTGGTTTGCGGGGTTGCCCGTTCCGGGCCGGCGGACGCGTTTTCATACAGATTGCCGCCTTTCTTGCGAAGGCCGGAAAGATCGTCAAAGGAGACGATCCTGAGCTTTGCGAGGGTTTCGCCCGCGGCGTTGGTGATGTTGCCCGATCCGTCCACCGCGAAATCGTCCCCCCCGGTTTGGATCCTGCCGTTCTCGCCCTGAACGTACCAGCCTTCGCTGGTGACGAGGTACCCGTCTCCGCTGACGGCGAAGCTGCCGTCCCTCGTATAGCGCTGCCCCTGGGGCGCGGCGATGGTGAAGAATCCGTCCCCATCCAGGGCAAGGTCCAAGGTGCGGTCGGTCTGCTCAAGGCCGCCCTGCTCAAACGAGGTATGCACCCGGTCGATATGGGCGCCGGTTCCCAGCGGCCCGACAGACCCTTTGGCGTTGGCGCCGTTCGGATCGTGCAGCCTTTGGATCAGCAGATCCTTAAAGCTGCCGGAAATCAGGGCATCGGACTTATACGCGGTGGTATCAACATTGGTCAGGTTGTTGGCCAGCACATCCATGCGGTCCCGTTGAACCAGCATGCCGGTTCCCGCCGTATAAAAGCAACGAATCATCTGTTCATCCTCACACAAGCGCGATATACTCTCAATTGTTATATCGGCATTCATGCGGGCTTCTTTAGCGTTAGTTCTCCGGCGCGGTCATTTTTTTTATTTCCAATATCAGGGCGGCCTCCCTTGAGGATATGCCCAGCTCTTTCGCGATTTTATTCTGGTCCATGCCCTTTGCGGCGTATTCCGAAACGATCTCCTCCAGCGGGCGGCCGTCCTTTTTGGGCGGCTGCCTGGGCGTCCGCTTCTTCGGCCCGTCCGCCGCTTCGCCGGCGTTTTCGGCCTGTTCTTCCCCGCCGGGCTCTTCGGTGCCGGCGTTTTTCAGCGGCGTTTCCCCTCCGCCGCCCTGCGCCGCGGTTTCCTGCGGGGCTTTGGGCGGTTTTTCTTTGGATTCCGCACCGGTTTTTGCCGCCGTTTTGCGCTTCTTTTCGGGTTCCGCCGGCTGCTCGGCATTTTCCTCGTCCCCGCCCGGCCCCTGGCTCATCGCTTCCTGAACAACGGCGGCCCAGGGGTCCGGCGCCTGATTCAGACGGGCCTCGATTTCCGCCTTGGCTTCTTCGACGTAAAGCTCAAAGCCCTTCAGCATATCCTCGATATCCTGATACAGGCGGAAGAGCCGCTGCTCCTTTTCGTAGCCCCGCTTGTCTTTTGATTTGGCCTGGCCGACGGTGCGGGAATAGAACCAGATCACCCCGCAGATCAGCAGGAATACGTATAATGCGAAAATATAATGCGTCGCGTTCATCTTCTGCCCCCTGAATCGTCTATTGGGCGTAAACCGAATCCAGCTTGGACCTCAAAAGCATCACCGCTTTCGAGTGGATCTGGGAGGCCCTGGATTCCGAAACGCCCAGGATCTGCGCGATTTCCTTGAGCGTCAGCTCCTCGTAGTAATAAAGGGTGATCACCAGCTTTTCCTTTTCGGAAAGCTTTTCGATCAGCCCGCCCAGGATCCTGACCATTTCGTCGTCTTCCAGCTTTTCCTCCATGGTCGCGCCGGAATCCGCGCATTCCCAGATGTGGTTCTCGTGGGTCATCTCCTCAAAATAAAGGACGTTGAACATATGGGATTTTTCCAGCGCTTTTTGGACTTCTTCCTCTTTCATCCCAAGGGATTCGGCGATTTCAACGTCCGTCGGGGCGCGGCTCAATCTGCCTTCCAGCTCCGAATAGGCGTTGCTGATCGTTTTGATCTTGCGCCTCAGACTGGAAGGCGCCCAGTCCTGCCGGCGGATATTGTCTATGATCTCGCCCCGGATGCGCATGGCCGCGTAATACTCGAATTTAACTTTTTTAGAGACGTCGTATTTCTCTATGGCGTCCATAAGGCCCAAGATGCCGCAGGAAAGCATATCGTCATAGGAGCTGTAGCCCTTATAGGTCGGCATCATCCTGAGCACGATGCTTTTGACCTGATCTATATAAAGCATGACCAGCTCGTTTTTCAGTTCCGGCGTTCTTTCTTTATCGTATTTTTCCCAAAGCTTCTTAACTTCGGCGTCTTTCACCATAGGGTCAACCTCCGTTTCCCGGATTCGGGCGGGACGCTATCATCTTCTGCTGAGCATCAGTGCCTGCTGCTTGAAAATAAACCGCCTTAAAAGCCTTCTCTCCCTTTCGCTTTGATCCACAAAAACCAGCACGACGCTATAGGGTTCGGTTCTGCTCTCTCTTGTGCAGCGCAGCACCTTTGCGTTGACAAGAACGGCGTCCGATTCGGTGAGCTTGATGACCGCCACCAGCTTGGCGTCCTTTTCGAAATGCCTGTAGCAGGTCAACTCCACGCTGCTTTCCGAAAGGTTGACGGTTTTTCCCTTGCAGAACCTGGAGTCTTCGTCTTGCCCTTCGGCGTCATTTTCCCTGCCGCCTTTTTTCTCGCCCATATCGATCACGATGTCGAGGACGATCGGCAGGCGGTAAAACTGCCTTCTTTGGGCCCGTTCCATTTCGGATACGCGCAGCACCCGGCTCAGGGCGAGATCGCCGTCCTTATAGGAATACAGGATCCTTGCCCTAAAGCTGATGCAGCCGTTCGGGCGGCGGAACAGAAAGGTGAACTCGTTGTCCTCCGATCGGACGGGGATTCCGTTGATCGTGGGCTGGAGCACGACGAACTCCGTGTCCGAAACGATCTCCTGAAGCTTGGTTCGGACCATCGTGTTCCCGACCCGAATGTCGAATATTTCGCCCAGCACAAAATTTTCAATGAAACTCACAGCAATTACCCCAAATCCTAAAGAAAAATTATTTTATTTCATCGCCTTTCAAAAAGGACCGCCCCAACGGCAAAAGACCGCCGGTTGCGCGTTTTTTCGGCCGCGCTTGCGCGCATTGGGCGCGCCGCCTTTTTGCGCGGAACGCCTTCGCGGTCAACTGGGGAAAAGCTCCCCCGCGATGCTGCCGGCCAGCTGTTCCGTATCGGCTTTGCGGATGTCTTCCGGGACGTTTTGCCCCACGGTGACAAAAGCCAGCCTTTTTTTGGAGAACTCGGCGATATTCAGCACGTTTCCCGGGAACTCCACCTCGTCCAGCTTGGTGACGATGAGCTTGTAATCCTGGATAAACGAATAATTCCTGATCAGTTCCCTGCACGCTTTGCTGCCGGTGGACACGCTCAGCACCAGAAAAACCTCGTCCGCCCCGGTCTTTTCGATGAGCCCGCCCAGTTCTTTCTGGTATTCCCCGTCCCTTGCGCTTTTCCCCGCCGTATCGATCAGCACGACGTCGCGATCCGCCATGGCTTTGAGAGCTTTCGCCACGTCATCCTCGCCGTAGGCCATGACCAGCGGAATATCCATGATCCCCGCGAAGATGCGGATGTGCTCCATCGCGCCGATCCGATAGGTATCCGTATTGATCAGCCCCACCTTCAGGTTCTCCCTGAATTTGAGCATGCCGGCCAGCTTCGCCACCGTCGTCGTTTTGCCCGCGCCCGTCGGCCCGGCAAAAAGCAGCACGTTCTGTTCGAACTTCTTGAGCTTAAGGGGGTACGGATCGCCCAGGCGGTCGAGGATCAGCTGCCGGGCGACCGCCTGCGCCTCCATCCCCTTTTGTTCCATGATCGACTGGGCTTTGTTCGCGATCTCTTTGGAAAGCTCCTCGTTGACGTCCCGCCCGACAAGAGTCTCGTAAATCCCCTGCGCCTCGGGGGAAAACGGGGGCTTTGGCTCGGCTTCCGCCGCGCGGGTCTTTTCCGAAAGCTCCCGAACGAGTTCCTTGATCTCTAAAAGCTGCCGGACCTGCTCGGTGCCGAAGGCGACGCCGCCGTCCTGGGGCGGCGCCGGCTCCTTTGGCTTCGTCCCGGCCTTTTCCCCTTTCGTCTCTTTCGGACGGCTGGGGTCGCAGGCGGCGATAACCTGGACCATCTTTTTCTTAAAAAAGCCGGCGATGCCCTTGCTGCGCACAAACTTCTGCTCCAGGATCACGGCCTCAGGGCCCATTTCTTCGCTGATCTTGCGGAGCGCCTCCTGCATGTCTCCGGCGAGAAACCGTTTCACAATCATTCTATACGCTCACCACCCAATCAGAGATAATCTTGACATCCTGCTCCAGCTCGTTGTAGGAAAGCACGACCAGATCCGGGGCCACCTGCATCGAAAGGCTCTTGATCTGCCTCCGTATCTGGGGGGAGGTTATCATGATCGGGGTTATTCCGAGGTTCATCGCGCTCTCCGCCGCTTTTTTGATCCCGCCGAGCAGTTTGTGGACCTGGGTCGGCTCCAGCGCGGCGTGAACGCCCTGATCCGTCTGCCGCAGGCTTGCCATAATCGCCTTTTCGGTATCCGGGCTGATGGTGATGACCCGGGCTTCCCCGGTGGGGATGAAGTTTTTGGTGATGGCCCGCCTGAGCTTCTGGCGCACCTGTTCCGTCAGGATATCCGCGTCCTTGGTGATGGTACCGTAATCGGCCATGATCTCAAGGATCGAGCCGATGTCTCGGATGGAGATGCCCTCCCTCAACAAATTGGCCAGCACTTTTTGCACCTCGCCGATGGAGAACATCTTGGGAACGACCTCGTCAACCAATGCGGGCTGCTGGTTTTTGAGGTTGCTGATGATGGTCTGCACCTGCTGCCTGCCCAAGAGCTCGTCCGCGTGGCGCTTGATGATCTCCATCAAATGGGTGGAGATCACCGAGGGCACGTCGATGGTCGTATAGCCCAAAAGCTCCGCCTTTTCGCGGTTCGCGGCGGAAATCCACAAAGCGGGCAGGCCGAAGGCGGGCTCCACCGTTTCGATCCCGTCCACGGGTTCGTCCACGTCCTCCGGCTTTAGGGCGAGGAAATGGTCCGGCATGACTTCGCCCCGCGCGACCTCCAGCCCCTTGATCTTGATGACGTACTGCTTGATCCCGAGCTGGACATTGTCCCTCAGCCGGACGATGGGCACGATGATCCCCAGATCCAGGGCGCACTGCCGCCGGACCATGATGATGCGGTCGAGCAGGTCCCCCCCCTGGGAAGCGTCCACCAGCGAAAGCAGGCCGTAGCCGAATTCCATCTCGATGAGCTCGACGTTTAAAAGGGTGGTGACGCTTTCCGGCTTGCGCTTTTCGGCCGCGGAGATCTCCGCGGTGTCCTGCACTTCTTCCTGCTGCTTTTTCTTTTCGTTCTTTGATCTATAATAGCCGAAAAACGCGACGCCCGCAGCAATGACCAATATCACAAACGTGGGCAGGCCGGGTACCAGGCTCAAAAGGGCCAGCATTCCGGCCAGGATGTAGAACACCATCGTCTGGTTGAACAGCTGGCGGGCAACGTCCTGCCCGAAGCTTTCTTTCGTGGCCGCCCGGGTAACGGTGATGCCCGTGGCCGTGGAAATCAGCAGCGCGGAAATCTGGCTGCAAAGGCCGTTGCCCACGGTCGCAAGAACGTATACGCTGATCACCTCGTCAAAGGTCATCACCTTGCCGCCCGCGCCCAAAAGGCCGATCAGGATTCCGCCGATGATATTGATAAAGGTTATGATGATGCCGATAATGGCGTCGCCCTTGACGAATTTTGAGGCGCCGTCCATCGAGCCGTAAAAATCCGCTTCCTGCTGGACTTCCAGCCGGCGCTCCCTGGCCTGGCTTTCGTTGATCAGGCCGGAACTCAAATCCGCGTCTATGGCCATCTGCTTGCCGGGCATGGCGTCCAGCGTGAAGCGCGCCGCGACCTCTGCCACGCGTTCCGCGCCCTTGGTGATGACGACGAACTGCATGATGACGATGATGAAGAAGATGACCAGCCCGACGACAAGGTTGTCCCCCACCACGAAGCTGCCGAAGGCCTTGATCACCTGGCCGGCGTTGCCGTTGTTGCCGAGGATTAGGCGGGTCGAGGCGATGTTCAGCGCCACGCGGAACAGCGTGATGATCAAAAGCACCGTGGGATAGGTGGAAAAATCCAGCGTCTTTTTGGTGTAAAGGGTGATCAGGACGATCAGTATGGACAGGGAAAGGTTCAGGATCAGAAAAAAGTCCATGAGTAATACGGGCAGCGGCATAATGATCAAAAGCACGATGCCGAGCACGACTGCCGCAACAGACACATCTGAAATCTTCAAAGTCCCACTCCCTGCTTATTCTTGAGTTTGTAAACGTAGGCCAATATTTCCGCCACGGCCTTGTAAAGGTCCTCGGGCACTTCGTCCCCCACTTCGCAAAAGAAATACAAGGACTGCGCCACGGAACGGTTCTCAACGATCTCGACGTTGAATTCCTTGGCCTTTTCCCGGATCGATTTGGCGAGGTAATCCTTGCCCTTTGCCACGACGACGGGAGCGCTGTTCTCCTTTTCCTTATAAGAAAGGGCGACGGCGTAATGGGTCGGGTTGGTGATGACAACGTCCGCGTCCTTCACGGCCTGGACCATGCGCATGCGGCTCATCTGCCGCTGTTTTTGCGAGATCCTGCTCTTTGTCTGGGGATTGCCCTCGGTGAGCTTGAATTCCTCCTTCAGCTCCTCCTTGGTCATCATCAGGTCTTTGTTGTGCTTCCACCATTGATAAAAATAGTCGAACGGCGCAAAAATCGCATAGGCGAGGCCCAGTTTCAGCCCCACCGAAAGCAGCATATCCATTGCCGCGGGTATGGAATAGCCAAGGTCCTGCCCCATCAGAAGGGGGAAGGAATCCATGCGGCTGGTGTATTCCCCGTAAGCCACCCAGGCCAGCACGGCGATCTTGGCGATCGATTTGATCAGCTCGGCCACCGTCCGCTTGGAAAAAATCCGCTTGAACCCCGCCATGGGGCTGATCTTTTCGAACTTGGGCGCAAGCGGCTTTGCGGTAAAGTTCCAGCCCGACTGGGCGACGTTGAAAAGGATCGCGCACACAAGCGCGACGACAAGCATCGGGGCGACGATCCGCAAAAAGGACAGCACTGCGTTCCCCAGGGTTTTCGTCATAACGGCTTTGTCCGCCACGTCCGGCAATTCGGCGGTGAAGAAGGACTTCATCATGCCCATGGTGCCGTCCGCCAGGGCGTTCCCGAAAACAAGCAGCGCCACGAACATCGCCAGCATCGAAAAAGCGGAGACTACCTCGGCGCTTTTTAGCACCTGGCCTCTTTCCTTGGCTTCGCGCTTTCGTTTTGGCGTTGCCTTTTCTGTTTTTTCGCCGGAGGGTTTGGGGCTCATGGCGTCAGCCCAAGAATCATCCGGTTGATGGATTCAAACATCCTGTCGAAGATCACGTCCGTAAAATTGACGTATACGGGCATCACGATCAAAAGGATCACGATGCCGATCAGGATTTTCAGCGGAATACCCACCACAAAAATGTTGATCTGGGGCACGGCGCGGACGATAAAGCCCATCACGACCTCCACCAGCAGGCCGGAAACAACCAGCGGCAGCGCCACATGCACCGAAAGCAGGAACGAAAGGATGAAAACATCCAGGGCGATCATCCCGATCCTGGGGTCGAGGGTTACGGCGCCCGCGGGGATCACCGAAAAAGTGTTGCCGATGATGTGGATCAGCCGCAAATGCCCGTTCACGCCGAAAAAAGCGATCAGCAGCACGATGTTCAGCAGGTTCCCCGTGATGGGGACGCTGACGTTGTTCTGCACGTCCAGCACGTTCACCATGCCGAAACCCATCTGCATGTCGATATAATGCCCGGACATCTGCACAAGGGAAAAGAACATTGTCGTCACAAACCCCAGCACCAGCCCGAACAGCAGCTCCATGACGACGAGGCCGCCGAATTCGAAAAGGCCGGAATACTCCGGCGGCTGCGCCCCCAAATTCCCGGCGAACAGCACATGGGTGACCACAAGGCAAAAGCAGATCTTCAGGATGTTCGGCAGGGTTTTTCTACCAAAAATCGGCGAAGACACGATCAACGCCGACACGCGAACAAACATGAGCATGAAAAGATCCAGCCTCAGGCTGACGCTGTCGAGTATCGCCTTCATGTTACTTGATCAGGGTTCCGACGTAGGCAAACATCCTCGTCGTAAACTCGGACATGGTGGTAAAAATGAAGCCGGCGGTAATCAGCAGAACCAGCAGCACGGCAACGAGCTTTGGCACAAAGGCCAGGGTTTGCTCGTTGATCTGGGTGGTGGCCTGAAAGATCGAGATAATGAGCCCGACGACCATGGCCACGATGAGCATCGGCCCGGCCACGGTCAGGATTGTGGTGATGGCGTCCTGCAGCACGATGATGATTTCCGATTGCTCCATGCTTCCCCCTCCTTTGCTCCCTGATCGCCGCTAAACCGGCAGCTACCCAAAGCTGCCGATCAGGGTTTGAACCGTAAGCATCCAGCCGTCCACCAAAACGAACAGCAGCAGTTTAAAGGGCAGCGAGATGACCGTCGGCGGAAGCATCATCATTCCCATCGACATCAATACGCTGGCCACGATCATATCGATCACGACAAAAGGAATATACAGGAAGAACCCGATCGAAAAGCCGCGCTTGATCTCGCTGGTCATATAGGCGGGGATCAGCACCGCGTTCGGGATATCATCCACGCTTTGGATCTCGTCCGTCAGGTTCGCGGCGGAAACGAAATAGCCCAGATCGTCCTCATAGGTCTGCTTGAACATATACGCGCGGACGGGCTGCATCGCAAGCTCAAGGGCCTGGTCTTCGTCGATCCTCTCCTCGATATAGGGCTTGTAGGCCACCTCGTTGATCTCGCTGATCACCGGATTCATGACGAACAAAGTCAGAAAAAGCGCCAGCGCGATCAGCACCTGGTTGGGCGGCATGCTCTGAAGGCCCAGGCCGTTTCGGATCAGGGAAAGCACGATGATGATCCTGGGGAAGCAGGTCAGCATGATCAATATGGACGGCAGCACCCCAAGTACGGTGATCAGCAGCAGGATCTGCACCGTTTCCGACCGGTCTCCGCCCAGCTCGTCCAGCAGCCCGGAGCTTTCTTCCGAAGCGGCGCCCGTTTCTTCGCCGGGGGCGGCGCTCGCCTCCGGCGCGAGGGACGAGCAGCCCGCGAGCAGCGCGATCAGCGCCACGGCCATGAAGACAAGGAGGGCTTTTTTCATTCTTCCTCCCCGCCCGGTTCGTCCGCGAGGCTTTTTCTTTTTTTGATCGCTTCGTCCATCTGGCGCAAAAAATCTCCGTCCTCGGCGGGCTTTTCCCGGCGGGTTTTTTTCATCCGCGTCCGCGCCGCGCTCAGGTTTTTGGGCGCGTCCTTCATTCCGGCAAAAAATCCGGCAGTCCGGGCGGCAAAGCCCTTCGGCTTCGGCGCGCCCGTTTCTTCCGGGGCGTTTTTAAGCGCGTTCGCGTCAATATCGGCCAGCACGTTGATCGACTGGTTTGTGATGCCGATCAGCAGGGTTTTGCCCGCCACTTCGATGACGGCGATGTGCTTGTCCCTTCCGATCATCATGCTGTCGTGCATGCGGATATGCCGGCTGCTCATCCTCCTGCTCTTTTGGGCCAAAAACCTCGTGGTCAAATAAGCAGCCACGAGAACAGCCGCCATGACGACAATATAAAAAAATGTAGTCCAAAATCTTTCCATGATTTCTCTTTCCTGGCCTACATTAGAGTATATAACGAATTCAATTTTTTTGAAACGTCAAATTGTATTATTTTGTCGTAATATGGGAACAGCAGTAAATGTTGCCCAATTATACCTGCATATTCATGATGTTGTTGTATGCCTCAAGAATCCTGTTCCGGATTTCCACGGTATAGCTTATGGCGGTTTCGGCTTTCAGGGCGGAAATCAGCGCGGTGTGCAGATCCGCGGAATCGCCCGTCAGTATCGCCGCCTGGGCCTGGTCGGCCCGGGCCTCGCTCTCTTTGATGGAATTGATCGCGTCGCTGAGGACGTTTGAAAAGCCGCCCTGGCTTTTTTGCTGGGCGCCATCCGGCCGCGCAAACCCCTGGGCGCTCGCCAGAACGCCGCTGATCGACTCAATGCTCATGGGTTACGTCCTTTCTTTATGGGGGTCAGCCCCTGATTTCCAGTGCTTTGAGCGCCATGCTTTTGGTGGCGTTCAGGGCGGTGATGTTCGCCTCATAGGAACGGGTGGCGGAAATCAGGTCGATCAGTTCCTCGACCTCGTCCACATTGGGCATGCGGACATAACCGTTCGCGTCCGCCAGGGGGCTGTCCGGGTCGTATTCCAGCTCAAAATCCGAAGCGTCCTCAATGATCCGGCTCACCTTTACCCCCGCGCTCATCGCCTGGCCGAGCTCCGCGGAAAAAGATTTGCGCTCGTTCAGAACGCAGACCCGCCGGCGGTACGGGTCGCCGGTTTCGGTTTCGGCGGTTTCGGCGTTGGCGATGTTGCCGCTGATCACGTCCATCCGCAGGCGCTGGGCCGTCAGGGCGGAACCGCTGATGTCAATCGAAGATAAAAAACCCATGATCGCTCCCTTCCGTTATCCGCTGATCACTGCTCTGAGTTTTGCGAATTCGCTGGAAACCTGCTCGATCATCGAATAATACCAGAACGTGTTCTTGGCAAGCTCGATGCTCTCGTAGTCGATATCGACATTATTTCCGTCGGAACGATAGCTTGTACTAGTATTCGCCACGACGGCAGGTTTTACCTTCTCTGTTGAGTCCGAAGAAAAATCAAAATGTTTGGCGCTGGTGGTCTTGGCGGCGAATCCCCCCGATTCCGCTTCCATGGCGCGCTTCATCGCGGCTTCAAACTCGACGGAGGAACTTTTGAAGCCGGGGGTGTCCACATTCGCGATGTTGTTCGTGATCACGCTGTTTCTGGTCCAGGCCGCGTCCAGCCCTTTTTGCAGCAGGTCTATGCCTTTGAACGCATCGTTGAGCATGATTTACCTCGTTTCAGCCCTGAGAATTTTCGAAGTCTTCCCAATAACCCAGCACCTTGTCCACATAACCCCGAACCCCGGGGGAAATCCTTGCGTACTGTTCGGGGTCGTCCGCGTCGGTGATCCCCAAGGCGGAAATCCTTCCCTGGCCGGTGTTGTAAGCCGCGAGGGCAAGGCGGACGTCGCCGAATCTGTTCACGAGTTTTTTGAGATACCCGGCGCCGCCCAGCACGTTCTGCCGGGCGTCGAAGGGGTCGCTGACCCCCATTTCTTCGGCGGTTTTCGGCATCAGCTGCATCAGCCCCATCGCCCCGCAGCTGGAAACCGCGTCCGTCCTGAAGGAGGATTCCGCCCGGATCACCGCGCGGATGAGGTCTTCGTCCAGCCCGGTACTTTTGGCCGAGCTGCCGACGGCGGCTTCTATGCCCTGCGCCGTTCCCGCAAAAGACCAGTCCGCCCCGCTGAGCGACCTGTTGGAAAGAGCGCCCGTCAGGCAGCCGGAAGCCTCCTCCGCCCGCTGCGGTGCGAGCCTTTCGCCGATCGCGCTCAGCAAATCGGCAAAAACCCCGGGGGAAGACCCGAGCTTTGCGGCGCCGGTTTGCGCGGCGCTCTGGAATTTTTCCAGCTTGGACTGATAGATGCTCTCGACACTAAACATATTACTTCTATCGGCCAAAACCGCGGGGACTTTAGCCGATTCGCAAAAAACATCCGAAAAAGGCTTTGGCTGAACCAAAGCCCTCAGGCGGCAAAAAACCCTATCCCGGGGTTTCAGGGGGGCCGAAGCCCCCGGGCTTCAATCCGTTTTGCCGCACTATTTCGGGCGGTTATGCCCGAAATTTCCCTCGCCGGAATCACAGATTCCGCACTTCATCGAAAAAGGATGCCGGCTGCGCCCGACAGCCTTGCGCTTCAGCGAAAAGCCAGCCGGCGAAGCGGCCGCGTTGACGCTCTCAGGCATTGGCGAATCAAAGCCTTCCGTGCCACTCGTATATTTTTGCGGCCATTTCCTGGATCGGGAGCTGCACATTCACGGCGCCGATTTTTTGCGCCACCGCGGGCATGCCGTAAACCACGCAAGTCTGCTGGTCCTGGCCAAAGGTTCTCGCCCCGGCGTTTTTCATCTCCAGCAGGCCCTTTGCGCCGTCGCTGCCCATGCCGGTGAGGAGGATTCCCAGGCTTTTTTGGCCTTTGAGCTTCGCGATCGAGGAAAACAGCGCGTCCACGGACGGGCAATGGCCGTTGATCTTTTCGCCCTCGCGGCATTCGACAAAAAATCCGCCGCTCTTGCGCACGACGGTCATGTGCAGCCCGCCTTTGGCGATCAGCGCCCGGCCGGGAAGGACGGCGTCGCCGTCTTCCGCTTCTTTGACCTCGATGGCGCAGATATTGTTCAGCCGCTCGGCATACAGCCTTGTGAATACCGGGGGCATGTGCTGAACGACGACGATCCCCGGCAAATCCCTGCCCAGATCCTTCAATATGGTTTGGGTCGCCTCGGTTCCGCCCGTTGAGGCGCCGATGGCGATGATCCCGTTTCCGGCCGGGCTCGCCGTGCTTTCGGCGGAGTGCGCGCCTATTGCCGCGGCGTTTTTGTTCCGGCTGACTTTCGCGATGGAGGCGATCTTGATTTTTGTGGCCAGCTCGACGATAAAGCGCCTTTTCTCCTGTTCGTCCCTGAGGGCGGATTTTGTGATGAAATCCACGGCCCCGGCGTTGAGGGCGTCGAAAACGCGCCCGCTGACCGAGCTGACAACCACCACGGGCAGAGGATGCCGGGGCATCAGCTGCCGAAGGAACTCGATCCCGTCCATCTGGGGCATGTTGATATCCAGCGTCATGACATCCGGGCGAAGGCCGGAGATCTTGTCCCGGGCGTCAAAGGCGCTGACGGCCTTGCCCGCCACCTCGATCCCGGCATCCTCGGATAAGCCGGCGGCAATGAACTCCCGCACGAACAGGGAATCGTCCACAACCAGCACGCGAATCTTTCTTGTACCCATATGTTCACACAACCTTTTGATCTATCTTCAAGGCGGCCGCCCGCCTGAAACGCTTCCCTTCCCGTGTGGAACACGGGTTATCGGCGTCGGCTGCCGGCGCATTTCGCCCTTTTCGCCAAGAATCAGGGGCGAAAATGGCCCTTCAGGCGTCAAAAAAGGCCTGCGGGCCTTTTTCGCCGGAGGGTTTTCGCTTCGCGCGGGGAAATTTCGGCCATAAGTGGCCGAAATAGTACGGCAAAACTGACGCACATGTCGTCAGTTTTGATTAAAGCTCAGGGGCTGCGGCCCCTGAAACCCCCAGGATAGGGTTTTTCGATAGCCTGAGGGGCGAAAACTGCCCCTGATCCCCTTTTATCGGCAATCGATTTTTGGGTTGCGGCCGCCGCCGGACCGCTTTGCGCTTGCATCTACATCATCGTGCTGATTTCCTGGGTCTCGTCGGTGTCCAGCAGCGTTTGGCAATCCAGCAGCAGCTTGACGTTGCCGTCCACCTTGCCGATGCCCTTGATATAGCGGTTGCGGATGCCGGTCCGCTGATCGGGCGGGGGAACGACGTCCTCGTCGTCGATCGACATGACTTCGGAAACCTTGTCCACGATCAGGCCGACCACAACCTCCTCGGTGTCGATCACGACGATGCAGGTCCTGTCCGTGTATTCCTCGGGTTCCTTGCCGAATTTGAGCCTCATGTCGATCACGGGAATGATTTTGCCCCTCAGGTTGATGACGCCCTTGATGTACGAAGCGACTTCGGGGATTTTTGTGATCGGCTGAAGGCCGATGATCTCGGTAACGTATCGTATCTCCAACCCGAAGACTTCTTCCCCGAGATTGAACGTGAGATACCTGCCGTGCTGGGTGTCCTCCTGCTGTTCCAGGAGCTCCTCCTTGACCTCCATTGAATACTCTCCTCTCGTATGTTCAATAGGATATCATCATAGCAATATATCCAGCAGCAAACCGCGGATGTCGTCCACCATCTCAAGCAGACGAAGATTTTCCTTCTGGTCTTGCAGGATCTGCTGGGCCATTTCGTCCAGCCGGACGTTGATCTTCCTGATCAGAACAAACACGTTCCGCCTGCCCTTCGCGTCCAGGGCGCTGGTTTTTGCGCAGGCGTAGGCGTTCCCCGCGACGACTTCAAGCAGCTCCGCGATCAGCTTGCGGTACTGGGCGAATTCGCCGAGATCCGCTTTGCGTTTGATGGTTTCGCCCTGGCGGAAGATCCGGTCCTTCAGGTCCTCTATGTATTTTTGATGCTGGGCCTGGCTGAAATCCATCATATGCCGGGAGAACAGAAATCCCTGGCCAGCGCTCGTTTGGGCGCCGCCGACGGTCGAAACATTCTGCATCCCCTGCGGGACTTTTCCGACATCTGCAACCTTCATGGATTCCGCTCCGAAGACCCGGGCCTTTTAGGCCGGTCATTTTTTTTCGTCGATAAAAGCCGCTCCTCTTTTATAACGCTGCCCGGCATAGCCTTCTATGCCTCTTTGGGTGCTGCGAACGGATTTGATCTGCCGCCCGAAGTGCAAAAGCTGGGTCTGGGCCGCGTCTTTGCAGGCTTTTTGGGCAAGTTGGATCTGCCCGAGGATCAACGCGATGTTTTTTTCCAGCCCCGCGATCTCCCCGTTGCGCAAGGCCGGGGGCAGGCCGCTTCTCAGCCCCGCCTCCGCCGCGGAAAGCTCGTCCACGGCGGCGGGGATTCCGCCTGCGCTGTCCATTTCGCTGTTGAACGAATCCACATCGCCGCTTTTCAGAAATTCCTCCGACCGCCTTAAGGAACACAGCAAATTGGCCAGCAGTTCCTTTTTGAGTTCCAGCAGCCGCGCAAGATCCCCCTCGATCTGCGGGCTCATGGTTCGGCCCCTTCTTCCTCGTAGGCGTTCCCGCAGGTCTTGCCCACCTGGACCCAGGTATCCCTGAGGCCGGAAAGCATCTCCACCAGCGGCTCGATATCCTCTCCGTTTTTTGTTATGTTGATTTTGGCGATCTCGCGGAGCATGAAATCGTAAAGCGACATCAAATCCTTCGCGATCTGGTATCTTAAGTCCAGGCTGGCCACCAATTCGGAAATGATGTCCTGCGCTCTTTTGAGGTGTGTGTTCGTTTCGGAAAAATCCTTCTTGTCCAGCGACATCTGCGCCAGCTTCAGGCGCTTGATGCAGGCGTTGTAAAGCATGACCACCAAGCCCACGGGATTGGCTGTGCTGACTTCCTGTTCCTTATACCTCTGATACGCTATTGCCGTGTTCACGATCCAAATCTCCTCAACTCTTTTATTCGCCCGCCGGGGGCCATCCGTTGTTCAACGCAGGTTCCGCTTCCTTTTGCGGGGCTCCGCGGCCCGCCGCCCGGCCGGGCGGCTCTGTTCCGCCTTCGGGGCCCGCCGATGCCCCGCGCGGCCGGTCAGCCGGCAAACAGGCTGGAAAGCCAGCTGGAAAGGCTGTTAAGCCTTGACAACGCGGACTCCATCGTAGAAAACTTCTTCCAAAGGTTTTTTTCCTTGTCCTCCATTTTCTCGGTGAGAGACTTGACCGTGTCTTTCGACTGGGTAATGCGGTCCTCCAGGCTGTCCAGCGCGATATCGGTGCTGTTCTTTGTGTACGTCAGCAGGAAATCGGAGACGCGGATCATCAGCCCTTTTTCGGAATACCCGCCCTCCCCCGCGGTTTGTACGAAGATCTGCTTGACGGTTTGCGGGTCTTCCTTCAGGGACGCGACGAGTTTATCCCTGTCCACCTTGATCTTCGCGCCGTCCTGCCAGGTTCCCGTGGTCAGGCCGATGTCGTATAGGTTTTTTGAAAGCCCCCCGGTCCTGGCGTAAAAAGCGCCTCTGAGCTCGGAAAGCAGGGAGGTGACGTAAGAATCGTTGTGGAGTGTGCCGCTTTTGGCGTATTTCTCCCAGGTGACGATCTCGTCCTCCTTCATTTCTTTTCTTTGGGCGTCGGTCAGGGGGGTGTATTTGCTGTAAACCTTTTCTGAAACCTTGCCCTGGAGCGCGCCGATCAGCTCGTTGTACGCGTCGATGAACTTGATGATGCTGTCCGCGGTTTTTTCGTAATCCTGCTCAACGGAGAACTTGATGGGCGTGTCCGATTCCGCGGCGAGGCTATAGGTGATGCCGTCAAACGAGAAGGAGTTTGCGGACTGGGTCACCGTCATCCCCTCGATCGTGCAGATCGCGTCCTGTCCCTTATACACCCCTTCGGCAATCCCGAGGGCGCTGTCGTCCGTCGAAAAGGCGTTGCCCTTCAGATTGACGATTTTGATCCCGCTCTGGCTGCCGGTCTTGTCCGCGGTCAGCGAAAAGCCCTTTTTCAGGCTGCTGAAGCGCATGGTCACGCCGACTCCCGCATTGTTGACCTGCCGCATCATTTCGGCAATGGTGGTGTCCTTGCCGAAGGTGAAGGTCTTTTCGTTGATCGAAAAGGAAAGCTCGCCGTTTTCGTCGAATTCGAACTTGTTTGCAAGCTCAAGGCCGGCGAGGGTTGTTTCGCCGTTGTATTTCGCGCCGGCGAAAACTTCCTTGCTTTCGATGTTCGCCGCCGCCGCGAGCTGCTCGATGCTTTCGATCGTATACTCCCCGGCGATTGCGTAAGGCGACGCGGCGATCGACACGGCGCCGTTTGCGGTGAGCATGTTCACCTTAAAATCGCTGTAGGCCGCGCCGGTCATCATGTTTGTGGAGGAAAGCGCGCTCAGGTATTGTTCGCGGAAGTTCTTGATCAGGGTGTTGACCCCGCGGTAGGCTTCCGCGGTCCACTCGAGCTTGGTGGTTGTTTGGGACTGCTTGTCCAGCTTTTGCTGGTACTGCGCAAGCAGGCCCTCGACGATGGTGTCTGTTTCAAGCCCCGAGGCAAGCCCGGATATCCTCGTGCTGTTGTTGATGGTCAGCGACATGGCCGCACCTCCTTTTATCTCGTCGTCGATCAGATGTGAGCGAAGTAGGCGACCTTTGACAGGCTGGAACTGCCCAAAAGGTCGGAAATATAGGAATAACTTGTAAGATTGCTGCCCGCCTGGGCCACGGTCACGCCCTTTTCGCTGTTGAACGCGCCGTCTTTGGACGGGCAGACCACCTGCACATGGCCGTGGGCGCCGGGCCGCTTCAGGGCGGCCACCGCCGGGCGGCCCGCATTGGCAAGGTTCTGGGCTTCCTCGGCCGTCACTTCCCGCCAGCCGTATTCCCCGCCGTGCTCCTTCAGCCAGTCAAACATCGCGTTGGCGTTCATTTCACTGGCGTTTTCGTCGCCCCGCTTCATCGGCTCGCCGGTTTTCGCGTTGTAATAATGGGGGATCTCGGCGTTCATCGCGCTGGTCACGTCCCACACAAAAATGTTGCAATAGGTATCCCCCCGGCCCTTTTGATTGACGGCGTAGCGGGGATTCGTCTCCACGCCGAACTGATTGACGACACAAGCATAGCGCTCCGGCGTTCTCGTGGAACTGTCGCTGGTGATCCCCGGCGAAACCGGGATCGAGGGCGGCGCGGTCAACGCGCCGGGCACGCTTTGCCGGTTATTCCCAAGGGAAAGCGCGCCGGAGCCGGCGGATTCGGCGTCTCCGCCCAGCAGGGCGCCAAAGACGCCCAGCAGCGCAATTTGGGAAAAATCCGCCGATCCCGCGCCGATCAGCGCGGCCATGACGGCCCCCGGCGAATCGGTGTTTTGCACGAGCTTGCCGATGTATTGATACGGGCTGCCATAGGACGCCCCGTCAAAACCCACGCTTCCCTGTTCCGAAAGGGCGTCCGCCAGCAGGCCGCCGAATCCCGCTTCCGAAAGCGAAGCGCCGGTATTTTCACAAGCCGCGTTCAAATAGTTCGCGGCAACGGTCCTATAGGCCGCATTGACCCCGTCAAGCGCCATGCAATCACCCCTTCCTGATTTGCTGCTTGTCTGTTTATTCCCCGCCGGGCCCCGTTTGCCCGGGTATTGCCCTGCCGTCCATCCAATAGACAAACGTCAGGATCTCCGCCACCACGCGGTAAAGCTCCTCGGGGATCGCGTCCCCGACGCTGAGCCGATGCAGCATAGGGGAAAGCCCCTCGTCCCTGACGACCTGCACCCTTTGGCTTTCCGCCTCTTTGACCATGCGTTTTGCGAGATATCCGCGGCCCAGCGCGGTGACGCGCGGCGCGAAATCCCTGCCGTCGTCATACTTCAGCGCGGCGGCTTCTTTGGTGTCGTTTCCCTGATAGGCCTTAAAGTGCTTCATATCCTGATATCGATCCCGCGGCTCGTTTCTTTTTCGCCGGGGCCGATGAGTTCCCCGGCATTGAGCAGCGTCGTTCTTTTTTCCAGTCCGGAAAACCGGATGCCCGCCAGACTGTACCCCGCGGCTTCCACCGCGTTTGAGAGCGCCGGACTGTTCCTTTTGAATTCTTCCGTCAGCTCCGTCTGTTCCAGCCGGAATTCGAGGGTGACGGCCCCCTTTGATTCGGCCACCAGCGTTTCCACCCGGCCGATGTGCCCGGTATCCAGGGCGAGCAGTATGGTCGTGCCCTCTTCCCCTTCGCCGCGCTTGCCCTTGCGCCTTTTGAAGACGAAAAGCTCGGCGGTTTTGCCTTCGCATTTTTCCGCCACGGGCAGCTGGATGTAATCAAACCGCACGGGTTTTTCCCCAAGCTCGACCTGCTTCATCGCCTGGCCGACCGTTTTTAAACAAAATTCCTTACTCTTGATATCGGATTGATCCAGGGCGGACTTTAGCGCTTTGAGCGTTTGGGGCGTCTCGTCCACGGTTTTTTTGATCTCCTCGCCGGACTGTTCCCCCGGCCGGACAAACAGCTTGCCGATGATTTTCTCCAACTGTTCCCCCTGTTCCGGGCGGGCGGCTGACGTATGCCCGCCGCCGAATTCGGCTGCGCCCCTGCCCGGGATGCCATCTTTGGGAGCTTCCGGCAGTTCGGTTCCGCCCGGTTTGGCGGCCTCTTCCGGCTGCTTTTCGGCGGCGACCCGCGCTTCGCCCGCCCCGCTGAAAGGTCGGGGCGTTTTTTCGGCCGGGGCTTCCAAAATGTAATCGTCCCCTTGCCCGGCTTGATCCATCTCGGCCAGAAACTCCTGATTTTCGGCGTTTTCTTGCGGGATTTTTGGCTCGCCCGCAGGGATTTCCCCGGTCAGCGCCCCGATCTGCTCCTTTTGCCCCGATTCTTCCGCCTGTTGGGCGGCCGCGCTTTCCGCTTCGGTCTGACCGGCCTGCAAAGCCGGCTGTTCCGCTGCCGCCGCCCCGTTTGGCCCCTCGTCGGGCGCTTTTGCGGCTTGCTCCGGTTCGCCCCGGGCGGATACGGCGGCTTCCCCCGCCGCTTTTTGCAGATCTCTGCCGGTTTGCAGTTCCCCCGCATTCTGCGCCGGCGGGATCCTTTCCGGGTTTGGCACCCCGGCTGTTCCCCCTTCCGCCGCCTGGCTGAGGACGTCGAGCACCCGCCCCAAAAGCGCGCCAAGACCCGGGCCTTTGGTCATCTGCGAAAGGGTCTGCACGTTTTCCGCCGTGATCGGGAGGGCGTTTTCCGCAAGAAAGCGGGCCGCCGCAACGTTGATTTCAGGATTGCGGCTCAGGGCGGACATCATGTCCGAAAGGGCCTGCTGGGGGGCCGCGGGGGCGTTTTTGGCCGACGGACCGGTCAGGTGGTTCAAAATCCGAAGAAGCAGCGCGCCGGCGCTTTTGTCCACAACCGCTTCGATGATGTCCCCCTCAAAAAGGCCGATTTCTCCTTTTGCCACGGCCCGCAGCACCCCGCCGCCCTCAAGGCGCAGGGTCACCTCGTCCCCTTCCCCCCGCTCGACGGTGGCGGTCACAAACGCCCCGTCCTGAAGGGACGCGATCCCCGAAGGTCCGTAACCGCCTTTTCCCGCGTGCGCGGTCCGCTCGACCGCGCCGATCTGCTCCGCCTGCAAAACGCCGTTCAGTTCGATTCCCAAATCCTTCACCACCCGCCCTTCGCGGCAATTCTGGCCCGCCCAACGCCCTTTTTGGCTTTTGCCGGATCAAAAACCGCATATATGTTTTATCGGATGAAATTTTGGCTAATAGAGCGCCCCAAAGTGCCGATATATAAAATAGCCAAAGTAATTTTTCGGGACGGGCGGATATGTTTAACATTCAGCAAATGGGCGGAACAGGGCTTGACTTTTTCCGCGAATTGGAAAATATCGGCGCCGCGCACGCAGCCACGGCGCTTTCGATCATGCTTTCCCGGCCGGTTACGATCCGGGTCCCGAAGGCCCAGCTTTGCGGCTACAGCGAGATCTGCGAAATACTCAACGGGCCGGAAAGCGTGGTCGCCGGCCTGCTTGTGGGAATTTCTGAGGATATACGCGGATTCATCCTCCTGGTTCTGGGCGAGGAGGACGCAAAAACCCTCTCCCATTCGGTGATCGGCGATCTCGCCTGCGAGATGACCGAATCCGAGCTTGAGGAATTCGGAACCTCCGCCCTCAAAGAGGTTGCAAACATCCTGATCGGGTCCTACATCACCGCGATATCCGAGATGACCGGGCTCAAGATCGAAGCTTCCGTGCCCGAGCTCGTATTCGATATGGCGGGTGCGGTCATGAATCTGCTGGCCGTTGCTTACGGCGATTTCGGCGATCGGGTGCTCTTTATGGAAACGGAGTTTTCCGACAGGGAAAGCAGCCTTTTGGGGCATTTTTTTCTGATCCCCGACATTCAGTCCTGTAAAACCCTGACAGAAAAGTTTGCGGTTTAACATGAATGTGCAGACGACGATAACGGCGGAAAGAAGCCCCAGGCTGGCCGTCATACCCGCCGCGGTCCCGGGAAAGACGCATAACATAGGCATCGCCGAGCAACAGGTCGTCAGGGCGCCGGACAAGCTGTCCACCCTTGGGCTCGGTTCCTGCGTCGGGCTGGTTTTATACGATCCTTTGAGCAAAGTGGGCGGCATGGTGCACATCATGCTGCCCACCGCCCCGCAGAACGTCCAGGACCTGAACAGGGCGAAATACGCGGATACCGCGGTGCCGGACCTTGTGCGCCGGCTGGCCGCCGCGGGCGCGCAGCCAAGAAGGCTGATCGCCAAGCTCGCCGGCGGGGCGCATATGTTCAACACCGCCAAAAACATCGATTTCATGAACGTGGGCGACCGGAACGTCGAGCATTGCAAAAGAATGCTCTTTCAGCATTCCATACCCATCATCGCGGAAGACACGGGCGGCAGCAGCGGAAGATCGATCGAATTCTGCTGCGAAACCGGCCTTTTGCAGGTGCGGACGGTTTCGCCCAAAAACATCAAGCTGCTTTAGCAGGCATTTTTCATTGAAAATACAGGAGGAGTCGAGGAATTCATGAAAAGAGTACTGATTGTCGACGACGCGGCGTTTATGCGGGTCTCCATCAAAAATATGCTCACCAAACACGGATATGAGGTCATCGGCGAGGCGGAGAACGGCAAAGTGGCCATTCAGAAATTTCAGGAACTCGCCCCGGACATCATCACCATGGACATCACGATGCCCGAGATGGACGGTTTGGCCAGCCTTAAAAAAATCCTCGCCATCAACCCTTCCGCAAACGTCGTCATGATTTCCGCGATGGGCCAGGAAAGCATGGTGCGCGAAGCGGTGCTTTCCGGGGCGAAGGGCTTCATCGTCAAGCCCTTTAAGGAGGATATCATCGTCTCCGCACTGAACAACCTTCAGTGACGGGCCGAACCCGCGGGGCTGACCGGCCCAAAGCGCGCGCTGCCGCGGCCGCGGGGCAAAAAAGTTCCAGATCAGCAGCTTTGGGCGCGCCGGTTGCGTACCCGCCGCCCCCCCGGGCGGCAAATCCACAAACAGTAAGGAGGTGCGGGTATGCCCACTGGCGACTCGATGCTGGATACATACCTATACGAAAACACGCAGCTGCTGGACAGCCTTGAGTCTCTGCTTTTGAACTGCGAGAGCACCGCTTCTTTTTCACCGGAGCAGATCGCGGAGCTGTTCAGGATTCTGCACACCATCAAGGGCTCGTCCGCAATGATGGATTTCGACGGCGTTGCAAGCCTTTCCCACGCGCTTGAGGACCTGTTTGACTTTATGCGCCCAAACGAAACGCGCAAGACCGATTACGAAAGCATCAGCGCCCTCGCTTTTGAAACCCTTGATATCATCAAGGCCGAACTCGCGAAAATCCAAAGCGGCGCCCTGCCGGACGCGGACGTCGCCCCGATCACGCGGCGGATCAGGGATTATCTTTCCATGCTGACCAACCGGAAAGACAGCGAATCCCCTCAAGACGCCCCCCAGCCGGAAGCGGCGGCGGGCAGCGACCGCTATTACGAGGCGAAAGTCTTTTTTCAGCCCGAAGCAAGGATGGAAAACGTGCGCGCCTTCGGTATCGTCAAATCCCTGGAAGGGATCTGCTCCAGCGTCACCACGGTTCCAAAGGATCTTTTCGCGGAGAACAGCGGCTACATCATCGCGTCGGACGGCTGCACCCTTCGCATGGTTTCCCAGGAGGACCTGGTCGCCCTGGAAAAAAAGATCCGGGAGACCTTCTTTATTCAAAGCCTGGAGCTCTGGGAGCTGGACGCCGACGAAGCCGAAAAAGTCTTCGCAATTCCGGCGGAGGAGGGAAAAAACGGCTCTTCGGCTTCCCAGAACACCGAAGCCGCGTCCGCGGTCAGGCAAAGCTTCATGAGCGTCAGCATCAGCAAGCTGGACATGCTCATGGACCTCGTCGGCGAGCTGGTGATCACCGAATCCACAGTCGTCAAAAACCCGGAAGTGTTGAAGCTCAACCTCGAAAGCTTTGAGAAGGCCGCGCGGCAGCTTCGCAAGCTGACGGACGAGCTGCAGGACGTGGTGATGTCCATCCGCATGATCCCCGTTTCCTCCACCTTCCGCAAAATGGAGCGCATCGTGCGGGATATGTCTGTCAAGATGGGCAAAAAAGCAAAGCTCGCCATCGTCGGCGAAAGCACCGAACTCGATAAAAACGTGCTCGATCACCTTTCCGACCCGCTGATGCACATCGTCCGCAATTCCATGGACCACGGCCTGGAATCCGCGGAAGAACGCGAAGCGGCGGGCAAGAACCCCACCGGCGAGATCCGGCTTGAGGCCCGCAATTCCGGGAGCGACGTGCTGATCACCGTTTCGGACGACGGCCGCGGGCTCGACCGCGAAAAACTGATCGACAAGGGCGTCGAAAAAGGCCTGATCAGCAAGAACAGGGCCGACATAACCGACAGCGAAGCCTATTCCCTGATCTTCGCCCCCGGCTTTTCCACCAAGGACCAGGTTACGGAGTTTTCCGGGCGCGGAGTGGGGATGGACGTCGTTACCAAAAATATCCGGGATATCGGCGGTGCGGTCTATGTGGACAGCGCCCCCGGCGCCGGAATGAGCGCCACGATACGAATACCGTTGACTTTGGCGATCATAGACGGTATGCTCGTCTCGGTCGGAAGGTACACCTACATCATCCCGCTGCTTTCCATCAAGGATTCCTTCAAGCCCGACAGGAAGGACCTGATCAAAGACCCTGCCGGCAACGAAATGATCTGGCTGCGCGGCGCCTGTTACCCCATCGTGCGCCTTCACAGCCGGTTCGATATCGAAACAAGCGTGACCGACATCTGCGACGGCATACTCGTGCTGATCGAAGCCCAGGCAAAATCCTATTGCCTGTTTGTGGACAATTTGATCGGGGAACAGCAAACCGTCGTCAAATCCATGCCCGCTTACATCACCAAACACTTCAGCAGCGCGGTTAGTAGCATGTCGGGCTGCACCATACTCGGGGACGGGAGCATAAGCCTGATACTCAACATCAACGGTCTGATCAGCTGATAACGGACAGCATAAAATGAGATATATTACGACTGATAACCTGCGGCCGGGCCACAAGCTGGCGCGAAACCTGGTCGTATCAAACAGGACGATGCTCCTGCGCCAAGGTAAGGAGCTCACGCCCTCATTGATCAAAAAGATCGGCTTACTCGGATACCAGGGGCTGTATGTTGACGACGAGCTTTCCGAAGGGCTTGAGATCACCGATGTTATCAGCAGCGATCTGAGGCGCAAAACCAAGAACGAACTGCAGCTTTTATTTCTGAACGTAAGCACCAACACCACCGGCAACGTCAAAAAGCATTTCAGCTTGCTGAAAGACCTTTCGAAGAGCATCGTCGAAGAGGTTCTGCGCAACCGCAACACCATGGTCAACCTGATCGACCTGCGCACGTACGACGATTACACCTACAGCCACAGCCTGAACGTCGCGGTGCTTTCAATCATACTGGGCATGGCCTTGGGGCTCAGCCGCGACACGATCCAGGAGCTTGCCATCGGCGCGCTGATCCACGATATCGGCAAGATGTGCGTGGACAAGGACATCCTCAACAAACCCGGCAGGCTCTCCGCCGACGAATTCGAGCACATGAAAAAACACAGCGAGCTCGGCTATGAATATGTGCTCGACAATCCGGATATCTCCCAAAGCTCAAAGATCGCCACGCTGTACCATCACGAGCAGTTCAACGGAAACGGATACCCACAGGGGCTCTTGGGCGATGCCATTCCCCTTTTCTGCCGCATCATTTCCGTTGCGGACGTTTATGACGCCCTGACCTCGGACAGGCCCTACCGAAAGGCCATGCTGCCCTCGGACGCGATCGAATACATCATGGGCGGCTACGCCACCATGTTCGACCCGCAAATCGTAAAGGCGATCACGAAGAAAGTCGCGCCGTACCCGGTCGGAACCTGCGTCAGGCTCAGCACGGACGATATCGGGATCGTCATCAAAAACTATGAGGATACCAGCCTGCGGCCGATGGTCAAGCTCATCGAAGACAACAAGCCCACCAACAAGATCATCGACCTCACCAACGACCGTTCCTCCCTCAATATCACGGTCAAGGAGATCATCAATCTCTAAAAAAACCGGCGTCCGCCCTTCAAGCGCAAGGCCTTCGGGCGGGGCGAACCGCTGATCCGGGGCGCTTTGGGGGCGGGCGGCGGCGAATTCCAAAAAATCGCAAAGCAAGGGGTGCTGCGCCGCACCCTTTTTCTGATTCACTGAACGGATTGCCCCCTTCGATTTTGGTTTCCAAACGATCCCATATTATGATATAGTAATTTTAACAGGCATGCTGCTTCCTCTGACTTTGCGGGCCCGGCGGCGACTTCGAAACACGGCGTTCCGATTCCCCGCGGCGAGGAAGCGCCGCCGCTGGCCCGCCCCGCGCCGGACGATCAAAGCCGTTGGTTGACGGCCGCGCGCGCGAACGATATACTATATAGTTGTACGAATTTAAGAGATAAGGCTGTGAATACTTTGACTGAACAGATCAAACGGGAATTTATCACCAAACAGGGCGAAGTAATTATGGCACTCACGGATATTTTGATGGAGCTCCCCGAAGGATATAAGCTCATGAGCGTAAGCGAATTGTGCGCGAAGCTCAAGGCAGGCGTGGGCACCGTTCAGTCCGCGCTGCGCACCCTGACCGACGCGGGCATCATTGAACTGAGCTCCCACGGGCATCAGGGAACTTATATCACCGCGATCGACAGGGTCCTTCTGTGGAAATTCGGGAGACAGCCCATGATTTGCGGTAGCATGCCCCTGCCGTACACGCTCCGGTTCCAGGGGCTTGCCACGGCGCTCTATTCGGTGTTTGAGGAGCACGAGATCCAGTTCAGCATCGCGTATTCCAGGGGCGGCCGCGTCCGGGTGAAGCGCCTGCTGTCCGGGAAGACGGATTTTTCAATCTGCTCCAAACTCACGGCGAACGAGGCCATGAAGGAGAACAAAAACGTCCGGATACTCGTCGATTTTGGCCCCGGTTCCTTCGTAAGCGACAGCCGGGTCGTCTTTGCGCATCCCGGCTATAAGCGGATCGAGGATGGGATGCGCATCGGCATTGACATGAGCTCCTATGACCATCCGGCGCTCAACTACGCCGCCTGCGCGAACAAAGACGTCACCTTTGTTCCCCTGAATTACACCGAAATTTTTGCCAAGCTCTCGGCGAAGGAGATCGACGCCACCATTTGGAGCAAGGATGAGATCGACGAAAAGTACCCTGGATTCCACTGGCAGCCCATCGAGGAAGGCAACACCGCGCTTTACCGAACGGCCCTCGACTCGGAAAACGCGACGCTGATCGCCCTGGAGGAGAACATCAGCAACAATATCCTCATTCAGGAGCTGGTCAAGCCTGCCCACACCGCCGCCATTCAGCAAGAGGTCATCGACAGGAAGCGCACGCCGTCCTATTGATCCGGCGGCCGCTTTACCCGATCGTTCCGTTTCGCGTCATCGGCGAGGAGCGGCCGGAATGCGGATGCTTCAGAAACCCGGCGAAATAATTTTGCGCAGCTATTGACGGCTCCCCGATATCATGTTATATTCATTTCAAGCGTAATCACATGCGCGTTTTATTAAGAGCATACAGTTCAAAATTCTGAATATTGATTAATCCCCGCAAAAAGCAATCTGCAAAATCACCATCGGCAATGGACACGGCAATAACGTTCACTATTCAGAATACTGAATTGTACCGACGCCCCTACCGACCCTATCAAACCATGCAAGCGGAGGTAACCCATTGAAAAAGTCAAGCTATGATCCCATTATTTTCTGCCAGCGCGAATCGCTGAACATGGAAGACTTCATCGTGGCCACGTATCTGTTTAAGGCCGAAACCCGCGACGTGCTGATGCGCGCGGGCGCCATGGCCATCGAGCAGACCACCGGCACCTGGATGCGCGTCCCCGACGAGACCGACGAGGTCAGGATGAACCACGTCGGCCGCGTGATCTCTGTTTACAATGTGCCCGGTTACGAGGCTTCCTGCCCCGATGCCGAGCGCACCTGCATCATCCAGGTGGCGTTTCCCTGGAAGAACTTCGGCACGCAGCTTCCCGAGCTGCTCTCCACGGTGTTTGGCAACATCTCCATGTGCGACAACCTGAAGCTGTTGGATCTTGAGTTCCCCAAGAAGTTCACGGACGCTTTTGCGGGGCCCCAGTTTGGCGTTGCCGGCGTCCGCAAGCTTTGCGGAGCCTTCGACCGCCCGCCCATCCTCGCGATGATCAAGCCCTGCAACGGAATCCCGGTCGATGTGATCGAGCGCCAGTTCGAAAAGCTCGCAAGGGCCGGCATCGACTATATCAAGGACGACGAGCTGATCGCCGACCCCGCCCACGCCCCGTATTTTGAGCGCCTCGAAGCCTGCCTCAGGGCCAGCGACAAGGTCTTCAAGGAAACGGGCCACCGCGCGATCTATATCCCGAACATCACCGATCGTCAGGACAAGATTTTTGACAAGGCCAAAAAGTCCATCGAAATGGGCGCCCAGGCCCTGATGCTGAACGCCCACGCCAGCGGATACGGCGTGCTTGGCGCCATTGCGGCGGATAAATCGATCCATGTTCCGCTGCTGTCGCACCCCTGCTACGCCGGTTCCAACTACATGAATCCCATGGGCGGGCTGTCTTCTTCGCTGGTGTTCGGCAAATTCATGCGTCTTGAAGGCGCGGATATCGTCGTTTATCCCTGCGCTTACGGCAAAGTCCCCGCCCTGCCCGACAGGTACGTCCGCTCCGCTCAGAGCATGCTCTCTGAATTCAACGGCATGAAGAACACCTATCCCAGCCCGGCCGCCGGCCTCTATCCCGGCCTGGTGCCCCAGGTGATGAACGACATCGGCGAAGACGTCATGCTCGGCGCCGGCGCCGCGATGCACGCGCATCCCGACGGTCTTGCCGCGGGCGTCCTCGCGCTCTCCGAGGCAGCCGAAGCCTGGAAGCTCGATATCCCCCTTGAAAAGTATGCCGAGACCCACCCCGCCCTTGCCGCCTCACTGAAAATCTGGGGCGTCTTCAATCCCAACAGATCCATTTTTGAACTGACCAACTGATTTGTCGCGTATCTGCCCCCGGCGGTGTTTCGATCTCCCACCTGCCGGGGGCTCTCTTCTTCTTACTCCGATCTGCCAAAAATCTGCAAAAGGCGGGCCGAAAAAAACAATCTATCGACTGGGGGCAAATACCTTGTATGTAGTATCACTTCAAAACAAGACCGCGATCATCACAGGCGCGGGCCAGGGCATCGGAAAGGCCATCGCGCTGTGCCTGGCTCAAGCGCAGTGCAAAGGAATCACCATCATCGATATCCGGCGCGATGCAACCTGCGACGAGACGGTAAAGAAATCGAAGGTCTGGGCACCGAAGTGGAATTCGTGGTCGGCGACGCGGCTTCGGGTGAGACGATCAAGCAGGCCATCCAGGCGACGCTTGATCGATGGGGGAGTCTGGACATTCTGGTGAACAACGCGGGAATCGCATACATCACCGATCTTTTTACGACGACCGAAGAGCAGTGGGACCGCGTGATCAGGGTCAATCTCCGCTCGACATTTCTGACCATGAAATACTGCGGAGAGGTCATGAAGGAACAGGGCTTCGGGTCGATCATCAACATGTCCTCCATCGCGGGGATAACCGGCGGCAGCACCGGGCCGGATTACGGCGCTTCAAAGGCGGGCGTCATCGGGCTGACGAAGTTCGCCGCAAAGGCGCTGGCGCCGTATGGAGTCCGCGTCAACGCGGTGGCTCCCGGCACCATCGCCACCGAAATGATCAAAAGCACCTATTCGACGCTGGATGAGGAAACAGTGAAAAAGAAGCTGTCCAACATCCCGATGAAAAGAATGGGCGAACCCGACGAAGTGGGAAAAGCCGTGCTTTTCCTCGCGTCCGATCTGTCCAGTTATGTGTGCGGCGACGTGCTGCTCGTAACGGGGGCGCGCATGAGTTGAAAACCCGCAAAGCATGCGGGAGATGACGGCATAGCACAAAACGACACCATATGAGAGTAGGAGAAGGAATATGGCTATACTTGCTGGGAATTGACAATGGTCTCACGAACTCCAAATGTGTTCTGTTCGATTTGAAGGGAAAAGAACTCGCTGTCGCGGCAAGGTCCTTCGCGGTCAGCCATCCGAAGCCCGACTGGGTGGAAGCAAGCCCCGAAACCCAATGGAGCAGCACCGTCGAGTGCATCAAAGAAGTGCTGGAAAAATCCAAAATCGACCCCAAGGAAATCGGGGCGATCGGCGCGACAGGATTTGGAAACGGCGTGTATTGCATCGACGCGGAAGGAAGATCCACTTATCCGGCCATCGGCTCCAATGACAACCGCGCTCTTGAAATCGCGCAGCGGCTTTCCCGGTCGGATGTCGCCGACAAGATCTACGCCATCAACAACACCCCCGTATTTTCGTTCCAGCCCGCCGTCATCGCGCGCTGGCTCAAGGAAAACGAACCCGAAGCTTTTGCGAAAACAGCATGGTTCTGCCAGTGCAAGGACTATCTCAACTTCAAGCTGACCGGTGTCAAGAGCGCGGAGCGCAACGACGTATCCGGCGCCGCGTATCTCGATTTCAACACCAAGGAATACTCCCGCACGCTTTTTGAATTGATCGGCGTGCCGGAGATGTTCGACCGCGTCGCCCCGCTTGCTGAGCATTCGAGAAGCACCATCGGCTATGTCAGCAAGGATGCCGCCGCGGAAACCGGTCTTGCGGAAGGCACGCCGGTGGGCGCGGGCATGATGGATATCGCCGCGTGCTGCATCGGAACAGGCGTTGTGGACGAGCGCTACGCCGTTTGCATCGTGGGCACCTGGGGCATCAACGAGCTCGTTTGCAATCAGAAGTTCAGCAATATGACCTCCACCCAATGCTTTGACACCGGCGAAATCCTGACGCTCTCGGGCGGCGCGACCTCCGCCGGCAACCTGGAATGGTTTATGAACCAGTTCGGGGCGGCCCTCGACGTTGAAGCCAAGGAGCGCGGCATATCCCGCTATGATCTTGCGACCGAAAAAGCCGCGGCCATCGAGCCGGGCGGCACGAGCGTTCTCTTCCTGCCGTATATCAGCACGCCGAACGTACACCCCGTGGGGCGCGCGTCCTTCTCGAATATCGCGGCGGGCCATACGCTGAACGATATCATTCACGCGTTGTTCGAGGGCATCACCTTTGAGCACAAGAGAAATTTTGATTATCTGAAGAATGCCGGAGCGCCGGTATCGGCGATCAGGCTCGCGGGCGGCGGCGCGAAAAACCCCTATTGGAGCCAGATGTTCGCGGACATTCTGAACGTTCCGATCGAGGTCATCATGGCCTCCGAACTGGGCGCTTTGGGCGTATCCCTTTCCGCGGCGGTGGGCGCGGGCGTGTTCAAGAATTATGACGAAGCGATCAAGTCGGCGATCGAAATCAAAAAGATCTATTATCCCATCCCGGAAAACACCGAAAAGTATCTGCAGCGCTATGACAGCTGGATCGCCATGGTTAAGGGCATGATGCCCATTTGGGACAGCGGGCGCATCGGCCTCTGATCCGTCGCCCCAGGCGCGCGCGAAGCGGCGCTTTCACGCCAAAGCAAAGACCATCAACACCAATCGGGTTGATGGTCTTTTGCGTTTTGCCCCGCCGTTTCCCGCCGCGCTTAAAGCGCGTATTCCCGGATCACTTCGCCCAGGGTGTCAAGCGCCCTTTGGGCGACGGCGGTATAGCGCTCGGTTTTCTGGCGGATGTGGGCCGGAATAGGCTCGATGATCCCAAAGGTGATGTTCATCGGCTGAAAATCCGCCCCGGAATAAGAGGAAATATAGTTCCCCAGCGCGCCGACCGCCGTTTTTGCGGTAAAATCCGGCCGCTTTTCGCCCTTGAGCTCCTTTGCCAGGGAAACGCCGGCCGCCAGCCCGCTGGCCGTCGATTCGACGTACCCCTCCACCCCCGTCATCTGGCCGGCGAAATAAAGCCCGGGCCGCTTGATCACGGCATAATTCGCGTTCAGATTGCCGGGCGAATGGATGAAGGTGTTCCTGTGCATCACGCCGTAACGCGCGAATTCGGCGTGCCCGAGTCCCGGGATCATGGAAAAAACCCGGCGCTGCTCCGGGAATTTCAGATGGGTCTGGAACCCCACGATGTTGAACAGGGCGCCCCGCTCGTCGTCCTGCCGAAGCTGAACCACCGCAAAGGGGCGTTTGCCCGTTCGCGGGTCCGTCAGCCCTTTGGGTTTCAGCGGGCCGAAGGCAAGGGTCATATCCCCCCGCTTTGCCATCACCTCGACGGGCATGCAGCCCTCAAAGACCCGGTCGTCCTCAAAATCCTTCAATTCCGCGGTTTCGGCCCGCTTCAGCTCGTTGAGAAAGGCGAAATACTCCTCCTTCGTCATCGGGCAGTTCAGGTAATCTCCGCCGCCTTTGTCATAGCGGGACTGGCGGAAGACCTTTTCCAGATCCAGCGATTCGAAGGTCACAATGGGCGCGGCCGCGTCAAAGAAATACAGCCCCTCGCCAAAGAGTTCGGAAATGCTTTTTGCCATCGGCTCGCTGGTCAGCGGTCCGGTGGCGATGATCGCAGGGCCGTTGGGGATTTCTTCCACTTCTTCCGGCACGACGGCGATCAGCGGATGACTTTTGATCCGTTCGGTGACGGCGCGGGAAAAACCCGCCCTGTCCACCGCCAGCGCGCCCCCGGCGGGGACGCGGGTCTCCTCCGCGCAGGCAAGGATCAGGGAATCCAGCCGCCGGAGCTCCTCCTTCAAAAGGCCCACGGCGTTTTGCAGCCTGTCCCCCCTGAAGGAATTGCTGCAAACCAGCTCCGCAAAATCGGGGCTTTTATGGGCGGGGGAAAACTTTTTGGGCTTCATCTCAAAAAGGGTTACAGAAATCCCCCGCTTTGCCAGCTGCCAGGCGGCCTCGCAGCCCGCAAGGCCCGCGCCCACGACGGTTGCGTCACTCATCGGCGTTTTTCGCGGTCTTGACGGTGTTCCCGCAGGCCGTGCACTTCAGCTCCGGCCCGGAACGGCCGTTTTTTTGCACCATAAAGCCGCCGCAATTGGGGCATTTTTCCTTCGCGGGCGGGTCCCAGCAAACAAAATCGCATTCCGGGTACCGCTCGCAGCCATAGAACGGTTTGCCGCCTTTTTTCGCATAGCGCTTCAAAAGCTTTGCCCCGCATTTGGGGCAGGGAACGTCCACCGGCTCGGTGATCGGCTTGGTGTTGCGGCACTCGGGGAAGTTCGGGCAGGCCAGGAACCGGCCGAACCGGCCGGTTTTATAGACCATCATCGCGCCGCATTTGTCGCACGCGACGTCCGAAACCTCGTCCGCGATCTCCACCTTTTCGATGGTCGCCTCCGCTTTTTCCAGGGTTTTTTCAAAGGGGCCGTAAAACTCCCCGAGGAGCGCGGTGCCTTTGAGCTTGCCCTCCTCTACGTCGTCTAGCTTTTCTTCCATGTCCGCCGTGAACTTGACGTCCACAATATCCGGAAAATTCTCTTTCATCAGCCTGGTGACGATCTCGCCCAGCTCGGTGGGGTACAGCACGCGCTTTTCACGCTTGACGTAGCCGCGCTCGATGATGGTCGTGATCGTCGGCGCGAAGGTGCTGGGCCGGCCGATGCCCAGCTCCTCCAGCTCCCGCACGAGGGAAGCTTCGGTATAGCGCATCGGCGGCTGGGTGAAGTGCTGGTCCGCCTTCAGGTCCAAACAGGCGAATTCGTCCCCCTCGGCGATGGCCGGCAGGCGGGATTCCTTTTCTTCCTCGCCGTTGTCGTGGCCTTCGGTATAAACCGCGGTGTAGCCGTCAAACAGCACGCGGCTGCCCGTGGCCCTGAAATCAAAAGCGTCCTTATTGCCCTTCTTTTGCGCGTTGAGCAGGACGGAAACCGTTTCGATCCTGGCGGGCGTCATCTGGCTGGCCAGGAAGCGATTGTAAATCAGCCGGTAGAGCTTATACTGCTCCGGCGTCAGGTATTGCTTGATGGCGTCCGGGGTCATTTCCGGGTACGAGGGGCGGATGGCCTCGTGGGCGTCCTGGGCGTTCTTCCTGCCCTTGAACACGTTGGGCTTTTCGGGAACGTATTGTTCGCCGAACCTCTCCCGCAGCAGCGCCATAGTGGCCTGCTGGGCGTCCGCCGAAACGCGGACGGAATCCGTTCGGATATAGGTGACAAGGCCGGTGCCCACGCCCTTGACCTCAACGCCCTCGTAAAGCTGCTGGGCGATGAGCATCGTGCGCTTGGTGGTGAAGCCCAGCTTCCTTGCCGCTTCCTGCTGCAAATTGCTGGTGGTGAAGGGCGGCGGCGCGTTCCTGAGCTTTTCGGCCTTTTTGACCTCCGCCGCGCGGTAGGACGCGCCGGCAAGCGCCTCTTTGACGGCCATCGCGTCCGCCTCGCACCTGGCTTCGTATTTCTTCCCGTTTTTTGCGGCGAGCTTCGCCTCGAAGGTTTTTTTCGCCTTGCCCGGCGCGAGCAGGGCGGTGATCACCCAGTATTCCTCGGGAACGAAGGCGCGGATCTCCTCCTCCCGGTCGCAGAGGATGCGGGTGGCTACGGACTGCACCCTTCCTGCGGAAAGGCCCTTTCGAACCTTTGCCCAAAGGAGCGGGCTGAGCTTATAGCCCACCAGGCGGTCCAGCAGCCTTCTGGCCTGCTGGGCGTCCACCAGGTCCATATCCAGCGGCCTGGGGGATTTGATCGCGTTTTTCACCGCGTTGGGGGTGATCTCGTTGAACACGATGCGGCAGTCTTCCCCGCCGTCTATGCCCAGCACCTGGGAAAGATGCCAGGAAATCGCCTCGCCCTCTCGATCCGGGTCCGTGGCGAGGTAGACGCGCTCCGCGCCCCTGGCCTCCTTGCGGATGCGCTCCAAGACCTCGCCCCTGCCGCGCAGGGTGATGTATTTCGGGGTAAAACCGTTCTCAACGTCCACGCCGAGCTGGCTTTTCGGAAGATCGCGCACATGGCCGTTGCTGGCCACAACCCGGAACCCCTTTCCAAGGAATTTGGTGATCGTCTTTGCCTTTGCCGGGGATTCAACAACCACAAGCTTTTCGCCCTTTGCGGCCCTTTTGGCCGCCGCGGGTTTCTTCGAAGCCGCGGTGGCCTTCTTCGCCGTCGTTCCCTTTTTTGAAGGCGCCTTTTTCACCGCCGCCTTTTTTTCCTGGTTCCTGTTTTCTTCCGTTGCAGTTGTTTTACGGGTTGCCGCCATGCATTTCTCCTCTTGGCCCAAGCTTTTTTGGGTCAACCTTCCATAATATAGTGATATTCCATACAAGATTTCCGCTCTATTATTCCCTGCAACGCCATATTTGTCAATAGCGAAAGCAATCGGTTCATGGGCAGTTGCGTGTGTTCGAACAAGTCGTCGGCCGTCATGTCCGCCTGCTTGAGGCAGGAAACGACCCTTTTTTCTTCATCGGTAAAAGATCTGGTTTCCTTGAGCTTCTGAGGCTTTTTATGCCAGCCCTCGAAGCGTTCGAGAATGTCCTCCGCCTTTGTGGCCAGGGCCGCGCCTTCCCTCAGCATTTCGTTGCTGCCCTCGCAGCAGGGGTCTTCCGCCCTGCCGGGCAGCACGAAAACCTCCCGTCCGCCGTCCAGCGCGAAGTTGATCGTGTGCCAGGTGCCGCTTTTTTTCCGCGCTTCGGCCACAAAAACGCCCCGGCAAAGCCCGGCGATGATGCGGTTCCTGGGCGGAAAATCGCAGGCCAGAGCCGGATGGCCGATCGGCTGCTCGGACAGCACAAGGCCGCATTCCAGAATACGCCCGTAAAGCCCCGTGTGCTCCGCGGGGGAGGGCTTGTCCGCCCCGCTGGCCAGCACGGCGATCGTGGCCATCGGCTCCTGTGAGGCGATCGCCCCTTCGTGGGCCGCGGCGTCCACCCCGAAGGCCATGCCGGAAACCACGGTGACCCCGGACTCCGCAAGGCTTTTCGCGATCCTTCTGCTCATGCTTTTGGCGTAATCCGAGCAGTTCCTGCTGCCGACGATGGCGATGGATCGGGAAAGTTTGGCAAGTTCCCCGTTCCCCCGGGCAAAGAGCACCCTGGGCGGATCGTAAATCTCCTTCAAAAGCGGGGGATACGCTTCGTCCTCCGGGCAATAGACCCTGATTTTCAGCTTTTCCAGCCGTTCCCGCAAAGCTTCCGCCCCGCCGTCGGCTGCGGATTTGGCCAGTTCGGGATACAGCGCCTCCGGCAGCGCTTTTGAGCGGATCAGATCCCCGGTTTTCGCGCGCTCGTAAACCGCTTTTGCACAGCCGTTCTTTTCGAGCAGGACGTCCATCCGCAAATTGGTCATTCCGCGCACGCTTTTCAGCCAGGCCCTGTACAGGCTTTCCCCTCCGTTCATGACCATTCCCTCACAAAACCGTCCGCGGCAAGGTACTGGAGCGCTTCCGCCAGGTGTTCCTCCCGGATGAGGGGGGATTTTTCCAGGTCCGCGACGGTCCTTGCCAGCCGGAGCGTTCTCGCGTTACCCCGACCGCTCATCCCGCGCCGGGCGAATTCAAAACGGTATAATTTGTCCGCCCCTTCGTCCAGCCGGCAGTAGCGCACGATCTCCTTTTGCGTCATGTGGGCGTTTGCGTAGCGGCCGGCGCCCTTGAATCGCTCCATCTGGATCCTTCGGCAATCGTTCACCCTTCTTTGGACGGCGGCCGAGCTTTCCGCAGAGGCGGAGGCGTCAAACAGATCGTCGTAACGCACTTCCGCCATACGGACAAAAATGTCCATCCTGTCCAGCAGGGGACCGCTCAGCCTGCGGCGGTAGCGGGCAATCGCCGCAGGGGTGCAGGCGCATTCCCGGCCTTTTGCGCCGCTGTTGCCGCAGGGGCAAAGGTTCATCGCCCCCACGAGCATGAACCGCGCCGGGTAAGTCGAAGCAGCGTTCGCCCTGGAAACGGTGATCACGCCGTCCTCCATCGGCTGGCGCAGGGATTCGAGCACCATTCTCGGGAATTCGGGCAGCTCGTCCAAAAACAGCACCCCCAGGTGGGCCATGCTGATTTCCCCGGGCATGGCCCCGGCCCCGCCGCCCACCACCGAAACGGCGGAAGCGGAGTGATGGGGCGCCACAAAGGGCCGTTTTTTCACCACGCCTTCCTTCAGCTTTCCGGCGGCGGAATGGATGCGGGTGATCTCCATGGCCTCTTCAAAGGTCAGGTCTGGCAGGATCGTGGGCAACGCCCGGGCGAGCATGGTTTTCCCCCCGCCCGGAGGACCCGCGAGCAGCATATTATGACCCCCGGCGGCCGCCACCTCGGCCGCGCGCTTCGCGGTATACTGCCCGCGGATCAGGGCCATGTCCGCGTCGCCATGGTCGCAAAGCGGCTGCCAGGCCCTTGGGGCAAAGGGCTCGAATTCCCTGCCGCCCAGCAGGCAGTCGCAAAGCTCGGAAAGGCTCTTTGCCGGAAGCACCCGGACGCCCGAAACGCAGGCCGCTTCCTCGGCGTTTTCTTCGGGGAGGACGATTTCGCCGATCCCTTCTTCCTGTGCGCAAAGGGCCATGGCCAGCGCCCCGCGGACCGGCCGGATCTCGCCGGAAAGGGACAATTCGCCCACGAACATCTTCCCCGAGAGCGCCTCGTTTTTCAAAAAGCCCGCGGCGCAGAGCATCCCCAGCGCTACGGGCAGGTCGTATACCGTTCCTTCCTTTTTCAGATCCGCCGGAGCGAGGTTCACCACCACCCGGGCGGGCGGAAAGGAAAAACCGCAGTTTTTGATGGCCGCGCGCACCCGCTCCCGGGATTCGGAAACGGCCTTGCCCGGCAGCCCCACCGTTTCGTGGGAGGGGATCCCGCCGGCAAGGTCCACCTCGACCGTAATCAGCCTTCCTGAAATCCCCGAAAGGCCGCAGCTTAGCACCCTTGCATTCATGTCATCTTTCCTTCTTGAAAACGAAAAGCCTGTTCCCGATAAAATTGACCGCAATGGAAAACGGCAGCGCGATCAGCTTGGAAACGATCTCGCCAAAGCCGAATTGACCGTTCAAAACCGCCTGAATGCCGATGGAAACCCCCAGCGCCGCAAGGTTCACCAGAACAAAGGCAACAACCCTCGCCGCGGAATCCCGCCTGTCCCCAAAGGTCCAGCGGGAGTTTATGATATAGCTGTTCAGCGTCCCGCAGGCGTAGGAGATGATCTGGGCCGGGATGTAGTGCAGCTTCAGGGCGACAAGCAGCGTAAAAACAAGAAAATCCACCGCCGTGTTGATCAGCCCCACGGCGTTGAACTTGATGAATTTGACCAGTTCGTCCTTCACGGCGCGCTCCTTTTCAGATGAAGAATGTCCAGGAAGGGAACCACCGAAGGTTCGAGGCGTACCACCTCGCGACCTCCAGGCCGGACAAAACGGGGTAAAACAGAACGAACAGCAAAAGCGCGGCAACAGGCAGCGCGATCCGGATGAACCGTGCCGCGTCCGCCCCCAGCTCCGACGATTTTTCCCACGCCATCAGCGCAAGGGCGAGGGCGAGGACCACAAAGGGCACCGAGGGAAAATAGTGGTAAATGAACGTCGCCCTTGAGATGAACACCCAGGGCAAAAACTGCGCGGCAAAGCCGACGAGGGCAAAGGTCGCCGCGGGATTGTCCGCCGCAAAGCGGCGGATCCGCTGAATGACAAGGGCGATCAGGCCGAGGGCCCCGGCCCACCAGACCGCGGGGTTGCCGAAGGCGACGATGCTTTCGATCATGTTGTCCGCCAGGTATTTCCCCTGATAATACCAGATCGGCCGGATCGAAAGCGGCCAGGTATACCATTTTGAGGAATAGGGGTGGGTGGCCGTCAGCTTGCTGTGGTAGCCGAACATGAACTCTTGCACCTCCCACACGCCCTTCAGGGAATAGGGGTTTTCCGCGCAGAGAAAATAGGGCAGATAGCTCAAAAGGTAGATCCCCACCGGCACGGCGACGAACGCCCCGACGCAGAACAGCAGCGTCAGCAAAACATTTTTCGCCGTTTTGTCGGTACGGGAGATATCGAATGCATCCCCGGATTTTTGCGCGTGCTTTCTGTCTTTTACGCGCTTGTAAAGCGTGATGCACAAAAGCGCCGCGAGGCCGATCCCGGCGTAGATCCCCGTCCATTTCGAAGCGGCCCCCAGGCCGAAGAACACCCCGGCCAGACCGAGGGGAACAAGCGTCTTTTTCAGGCCCACCTCGTTCCAGTCCAGCTCGTAATACCGGTACATAAAGTAGTACATCAGGATGATGAAGAAGGTGACGAAAACGTCGATCGTCGCGATCCTGGTCTGGGTGAAGTGCATGAAGTCCGCGGCTAAAAGCGCCGTCGCAAAGAAGGACCACTTCGGGCTTTTTGTGACCCTGCGCACGAGAAAGTACAGCGCCGGCAGCATCAAAACGCCGAACAGCGCGCCGGCAAAGCGCCAGCCAAAGGGCGTCATGCCGAAAACGGCGATGCCGGACATAATCAGCACCTTCCCCAGCGGCGGGTGGGAGTTTTCATAGGGCTTTAAGCCGTGCAGATGCTCGTAAGCCGTGCGGGCGTGGTAAAGCTCGTCGAAATACATGCCGTTTTGCTCGCTGGGGCGCAGGGGCTTTTTTTGCTGCTCGTCGAAGGCCTTCATGGCCTCCGCGTTGTCGATGTATTCCGTGCCGTCGTAAAACGAGACGCGTTCGGGCACGATCGCGTTGCCTTCGGCGTCCACAAACACCAGCTCGTTGACCCTGCAATCCCCCGAGGCCTTGACGAAGAATTTCACCGCCGAATCGCCGGAAAGATCGAGCTTTGTGATCGTCCAGCGGAACATGTGGTCATAGCCGAGGTCCACGGTGGCGACCAGCCTGCCCGTTCCCCCCGTGGGGACGTAAACCCCCAGCTTGCCCTGGGAGATGTTCGCGTAAGACCACACTTCGGCAGGATTGGACCCCGCCGGCAGGGTTACGACGGCCTGCTGGCCGTTTGGGCAATCAAAATACGTTTGGGGCGCGCTCAGATCCCCAAGGTTGAAGAACGAAACGATGGCGTAGACCGCCGTCAGCGCCCAAAGGAGCAGCTTTTCCCGCTTTGTCCAGCCGGGGTGGCGGGGCCTGAGCTCCGCAAAAGGCTTGCCGAAGGTTTCTGAGAGGCCGTCCTCCTCCCCTTCGCGGGACGATTCTTCTTCGTCCTCGAGTGGGGATTCTTCTTCGTCTTCGAGTGGGGATTCTTCTTCGTCTTCGGGGGACGATTCTTCTCCGCTTTCTTCCTCAGCGGTTTGATCGCCGCCAACAGGGGGGATTTCCGCCTCCCCGTCATTCTTTGGGGGGATTTCCCCTGCTTCGGGGCCCTGTTCCGGCCGCGCGTCGTCCGGTCCGGCGCCTTCGCCCGCATCGTCGGCGGCAAGGATCCCCTCTTGAATTGTTACTTCTCCGCCGCCCTCCGGCAGGGCGCTTTCCTTTTCGGCCCCTTCAATGTCGGGGGCCGTTTCGGCAAAGGCATCCTCCCGCTTTTCGCCGAAGACCAGGATCCTAAAGCACACCCAGGCGAAATACCCTGCGGAGCACAGACCGAGCAGCGAAAACAGCCGGACCGCTCCTTCCATCTCGCCGATGAGGTTGTATTCCCCGTAAAAAACGCAGAGCAGCACAGCCGCGGCGTTCAAAAACAGCGTGGCCGAAAGGGCGTGGTACGCGTGGAGCAGCCGTTTGTCCTTAAGCTCGGGCAGCGCCAGCAGCAGCAAAAACAGCGCCGGGAAGAGGTAGCGCTCGTGCATATTGTGGCCCAGGGTGAAGACAAGGGTCAAAAACAGCGCCGCCAAAAGGGGCAGCGAAAGGGTGCCCCGCTTCCTTGCGCGAAGGGCGGCAAACACCGTTGCCGCCAGGGAGGAAAGGATGCCGACAGAACCCCACTGCCTGATCGAAAGGCCGAGAAAGACTGTCGTGTCCTTCACCCAGTTGCCGCCCAGCAGGGCGATCAGGTTAAAGGCGTTGGCCGAGCCGTAGGGATAGGACGTCGCCGTTTCAAACATGCGCCTGAACACAAAGAAGGTGTCCTGGCTTCCCTTAAACGGCAGGGAACCGACGAAGATCACCGCAAAGGCGATCGCGGCGCCCAGCGCAATGTCGGCCAGATTGCGCAGCCGCCATCCCTTCCCCTTGTCAAAAAGCGGGAAGAGGTATCCCAGGGCAAAAACCGGCCCCGTGATCAGCGCCTGGGGCTTTACCAGCACCGAAAGGCCGAAAAGGGCCGCGGCGGCCAGCTTCCTTTCCTTTTTTAGCTGGAGGAAGGTGAGCACAAGCAGAATGGCCAGGGCGGAATCCACCTGGCCCCAGGCCGCGGAATCCAGCATCGCCACGGGGTTGAAGGCCACGAGCAGCAGTATAACGGCCGCGCCGCGCTTGCCCAAAGCGTCCTTCGCGGCGCGGTAAAGCACATAGGCCAGCCCGGCGTCCAGCAAGATGGCGGGCAGGCGGATGAACACGCCGCCAAAGAAGGAAAGCAGGTTGATCCCGAACAGCGAGGCGAGCTTCCCCATGGCCAGCAAAACGTAAAGGTACCCCGGCGGGTAATCCGCGAACATTCCGCTGGTGTAAAAAGCGGAACAGCCGTTGTCCGCCAGGGCTTTGGCCCACCCGGTGAAGCACCCCATGTCCGACGTGTATCCCGGGGAAAGGGCCGCGATCAGCAGCCTGACGGCCACGGCGGCAACCAATACAAGGGGAACAAAGTTTTTCGCCGGCTCTTTTTGCGCCCTGCCCCCCATCCAGTACAAAAGGCCGAAAACCCCGGCGGCAAGGGCGGCAAGCAAAACGGAATTCAGCGCGTTCAGGGGGTTTTGCCCCCCGGCTTCCGACTCTTCCGCCTCCGCGGCGGCGGGTTGGGCCAAAGGCAGATCGTCCTCCTGGAATTCCTCGGTCTGCGCCGTTGAACCGGGTTTCCAGTCGCCGTAAATCCCCTCGGTTCCGATGAATTCCTGGGGGATTTCTTGCGCGGACGCAAAGCCGAAGGAAAAAACCGCGAACGCGAACAGCGCCGCCAGGCAAATCGCCCCGGCTTTTCTTTTCGCGCTGTGTGAAAGGTTCAAAAAGCGTCCCTCCAATGCCTGATGAGCGGGGGTTCCCCCGCCGTGACCACCTCGATCACGTCAAACCTGCAAAACCCGGCGTAGCCCGTTTCCGCCAGCCACTTTTCGGCCGCGGCGCGCAGCCGGGCGCGCTTTGTTTTGCCCACGGATTCTATCGGCGGGGCAAAATCCTCGCTTTGCCTGGTTTTGACTTCGATAAAGGCCACGAATTGCCCGTCCTTGGCGATGATGTCGATCTCGCCGCCGCTTTTTCTGTAATTCTTCGCGAGGATCTCCATCCCGCTTTTTTCCAAAAAACCGGCGGCCAGCGCCTCCCCAAGGTCGCCCAGGGCCTTTTTGCCTTCGTTCATAGCCATTTGCTGATGAAGCTCAGCCGGTGGATCGGGCAGGGGCCGCAGCGCCGGATCGCCGCGATGTGCTCGGCCGTACCGTAGCCCTTGTTCCGCGCGAAGCCGTATTCAGGATACTTCCCATCGAACTCCTCCATCATTCGGTCCCGGGTCACTTTGGCGACGATCGAGGCCGCGGCCACAAGATAGCTCACCGCGTCCCCGTGCACAAGGGGGAACTGCTCCGCCGGGATGTTCAGGCCCCTCACGGCGTCTATGATCAGCGCTCCGGGCTTGTTCGCCATGTTCTCGTAGGCGGCTTTGAAGGCCAGCTTCGTGGCCTGAAGGATGTTGATTTCGTCTATGACCGCCCAGCCGATCGCCCCGACGCCAAAGGCCCCCAAAGCGGTGATTTGAGCATAGAGCTTTTCCCGCTTTTTTTCGGAGAGCTTTTTGGAGTCGTTGACGCCTTCGATCAGCGGTTCCTTGGGCAGAATCACGCAGGCGGCGACCACGGGGCCCGCCAATGGGCCGCGGCCGACCTCGTCCATCCCGCCGACGACTTTGCCGGACCGCCAAAAAGCGCCCTCGTGCTTCGTCAGCTCAAAAAGGCGCGCCGCTTCCCGCTCAGTCATCTGTTGTTTCCCGCTTGGGGCGCTCAAGGGTCACCTTTGCGATCTTGCCTGCGCGGAAATCGTCCAAAACGGCGTTGGCGCCCCGCTCGGTGTCGTATTTTCCCCCGGGCAGGATGAAGCCCCGGCTTTTGCAGATCCCAAGGAGCAGCGCTTCCCCTTCCGCCGTGCTGTCCAGCTTTTTGTAGCGAAGGGCGAGCGCCTCCGGACAGAGTCCCCTTAATTCCCCGATCAGGCTGGCCGCGAGCTTTTCGCGGTCGATGATCTCGTCCCGGATGGAGCCGATATACGCAAGGCGAAGGGCGGTTTCGTTGTCGTCAAACTTGGGCCAGAGCATGCCGGGCGTATCCATCAGTTCGAGGTAGGGGTTGATCTTGACCCACTGCTTGCCCCGGGTCACCCCCGGCCTGTCCCCGGTCTGGGCCGTCGCGCTGCCCGAAAGCTTGTTGATCAGCGTGGATTTGCCCACGTTCGGGATCCCCGTGACCATGACGCGGACGATCTTGTTGATGCCTTTTTGGCGGTATCTGTCCACCGTCGGCTTTGCGGCGCGCTCGATGAGGGAGATCGCCTTTTTCCTTCCGCCCGATTCCGTCGCCGTGACGGTCAGGGCGTTGATGCCCCGTTCCTGATACCACGCGATCCATTCGGCGGTAACGACCGGGTCCGCAAGATCGCATTTGTTCAGGATCAGCGCCCGGGCCTTGCCTTCGAACAAATCGTCAAAATCCGGGTTCCGGGTGGCCATCGGCGCCCGGGCATCCACCAGTTCCACAACGACGTCGATCAGCTTTAAGTTCTCCGCCATCATGCGGCGGGCCCGGGTCATGTGCCCCGGATACCACTGTATCTGCATTCGAGTTCCTTCCGCGTGACTGTTTGATCTTATTATAGCAGAATCTTCCCTTGGTTTACAACGAAGGCCTGCGGTTCGCCCGAAAAGAACTGCTTTTGCCCCCGCAAAGCCCGGCCAACGGCGTTTTTTGGGGATTTCCCTGCTCTTTGCCCGGCGCAGCCTCACACCAGGCCGCTTGAAAGGATCTCTTCCGCCGTGGATCTGTTTGTGATGAGGGTGTTCATGAACTTGCCCCGGGCCGCGGCGATGATGGGCAGCACCTTGTGCGGGCCGTAGGAAACCAGGATGCGCACCGGAATCCTTTTCAGCCCCGCTGCTGTGATCCCCACCACCCTTTGGTCAAAGGCTTCGTCCACAATTCTGCCGTCGATGTCGATAAAGTGCAGGCAGACGTCCCCCACCGCTCCCATATCCTTCAGCCGCTCGAGTTCGTCCTGCTTGAGGTAGCCGTCCCGGATCAGGATATTGTCTCCCCGGTTCCTGAGGGAACCGGCGGTGATGACGGCGACGTCCACATCCTCGATCATTTTCAGCATGGGCAAAAACTGCTCTTCCGCATAGATCAGCCGCTTTAATTCAACGCTGTTCAGCAACGCGGGGATGAACAGACTGTACGGGATTCCCCCGAGAATTTCGGCTAAGCGGCTGGCGACCTCGTCCGGCTTGTAATCCGCGTTCTGAAAGGCGTTCAGCCCGCCGAGGAGCTGGACCACCTTGATTCCGCCGGGGGCGCTTTTCCTTTGGACCTTGCAAAGCTGCGCCATCGTCCTTCCAAAGGCCACGCCGACGCTGCGGCCCGGCTCGATGCGGTTTTCGATGTAGTCCAGGGCCGCTTCGCTGATGGTCGGGTCTTCCTCGGAATGGACGACGCGCGCGGCCTCGATGCCCAGCTTTTCCCGAAGGCTGTCCTCGATCCGGGCGCAGGAATCGGAATACCCGTGGACGCGGATCTCGACCACGCCCTCCTCCTCGGCCCGCTTTAAAAGCCGGCCCACCCGCTGGCGGGACATGGCCATTTTTTCCGCAATTTCCTGCTGGTTCAGCTTCAACACGTAATAGTAATGGGCAACCCGGATAAGCTCTTCTTTCATGAACGCCCTTTCCCGCAGCCGGAGCCGTTATGATTGATCTCTTAAGCTGCATTATACCATGGATTCCCCCGCGCAAAAAGCCGCCCGGCCCCGGGTTCCTGCAAGAATCCCCCGGGAAACGGGCGGTTTTTCATACGGCCCCGAAAGTTTCGCCCCGCCGGGCAAAACTGGGCCGGGGCCGCCAAAGCAAAGGGGGAAGCCGCTTTTTGGCTTCCCCTGTCGTTGATTCCTGCCGGCCGGTTATTTCATCTCAAACACATGGGCCTCGTACCGGTTTTTCTCCCAGCAGTCGTATGCGCGAAGGGTGATCTCGCCCGGCAGCGTTTCGGCGGCCCGGATGGTCAGCTCCTGCACGAAGCGGATGCCGCTGTCGTCCGCGGGAACGATGCCGGTTCCCACGGTGCCAGCGCCGAAGGGCAGGCGTTCGCCGTTTTCATCCAGGAATTCAAAGCACAATCCATCGCCGGCCCGGGCGTATTTCTCCGCATCCGTCACCGTATACTCGATTTTTGCGTAAATTCCCATGGCCGAGCCGGTCAGCGTGACCCGGTCCACCCGGACGCCGCAATCGGTGAAATCGGCGGGCGCGGTGCTGGTCACGGTTCCCTTTGTGCCCGTGTTTTCCAGCGTGACGGAAATCGGCGTGCGCTGGATGTTGTCGTGATCGACGATGGTTTTCCCGTCTTTGCTGACAAAGGGCGCAACGCCGCAGCTCACCGTCAGCTCCGCTTTGCCTTCGGCTTCATAGCTGCCGTTGATCAGATAGACGAGGGCGCCGTCCGCTTCCAGCACAAAATCGATGGAGCAGTTCAGCCCGTCGATTCCCGCAAAGGTATGCACCGGCTCCTTGTTGTTTTCCCGGGCGTAATCGGCGATCGTGCCGGTTTTGCCCGCAAACAGCGGGCCCATGTTGCCAACCGGGTCATTCGGGTACGCGTCCGTCCCCAGCAGCAGGTATTGTTCTCCGGCGGGGCGGACTTCCACGGCGATGAACACGTCTTTTCCGTCATACACGGCTTCCCGCACCACAAAGGCGGCCCATTCCGACTGCCCGCCCTCTTGCGGCACATCTTTTTGCACGATCTCCCCGGCGTCGGGCAAAACCTCGACGTTTGACCGCCGGTTCGTCAGAAAATCAAGGATCCCCCAGGGGTTTGTAAGCGCAAAGGCGGTTGCGGTAATCATCATAACGGCCACCGCAACGGCCACAGCCAGTTTCAATCTCGTTTTTTTCACAGGTTTTCTCTCCTCACTGGTTTTCAGACCGGCCAGGATACGGTACACGCTGTCCCTGAACCCGTCGTCGGCCGCGCCAAACGCATTTTTCAGGCCGTTCCTATCCCGCATGGCTCTTTTGCCTCCCCGTTCAATTGTTTTTGCAGTTCCCGCCGCCCGCGCAGCATCCGCGACTTGACCGTGCCCTGGGGCAAGCGCAGAATCCGCGCGATCTCTTTGACCGAAAAACCCTCGATATAATGCAGAAGGATGGGCAGGCGAAGGGTTTCGTCCAGCGCAAGCAGCGCGTCGTGCAGCTCATGATCCGCGTCTTGCGACGCGGCGCGCTCGGGCAATTCGTGGAGCGGAAGTTCGCGGCCTCTCTTTTTTTGGATATTGCGGCATTCGTTGATCAAAATGCGAATCACCCAGGTCTGCATGAAGCGTTCGTCCCTCAGCTGAAGCCGCTTTTGCCAGGCTTTGCAGAGGCATTCCTGCACCGCGTCTTCCCGGTCGCAGCTTTGGGAAAGCTGCGAATAGCTGACGCGGTACAGCGTCTGCATCATCCCAACGATACGCTCTGAAAATTCGTTTCTTGTCACACCGCACATCCTTTGCTCTTCTTTGACCGGTCATAGGTTAGACCGTCCGGCCGGGCTTTTGGTTCCCGCGCAAAAAAATTTTTAGGACCCCTAGGAAGAATGGTACAGAAAAACGGCAGGCCGCGCAATCATGCGCACACTGCCGTTTTATAGCGGATATGGAAAACCGCGTTTCCTCCCGCGTTTTGGGGTAGGGGCTAACCCCGGGCAACGCCCCGGGCCGATCTTTTTCCCAACGCGTCAGGAGCCGTAAATATATTTTCCGCCGTTGACGTGGATCGTCGCGCCGGTCACATAGCGGGATTCCTCCGAAACGAGGAACAGAACCACGTCCGCCATGTCCTCCGGCTGGGCGATCCGGCCCAGGGGGATCGCCTTTTCGTGGGCTTCCCTATCCTTGACTTTTCCGTCGCCGGCGTTGGTGATGGGGGTTTCCGTCAGCCCGGGGCAGATGGTGTTCACCCGGATGTTGTCCTTCGCCCAAAGCCCCGCCGCGTGCTTGGTCATGCCGAACGCCGCCGCTTTGGAAGCGGTGTAGGCGATATTCGCAAACCCGCTGCCGCTGAACGCGGTGGAGGAGGAAAACTGCACGATCCTGCCGCCGCCGCTGCGCTTCATATAGGGATAAACCTCCCTGAGGAAGTAGAAGTAGCCCGCGGCGTTGATGTTCATGATCCTGTGCCAGTCCTCGTCGGACGTATCCTGGATGGGCTTGTAGTCGATCGCAGCCGCGCAGTTGATGAGAACGGTGATTTTGCCGAAGGCCTCCCAGGTTTTTTTCACCGCCGCCGCGACCTGGGCGGAATCGGACTGGTCCACCGCGACCGCGATGGCCTTTCCGCCCTTTGCCGCTATTTTTGCAACGGTGTCTGAAACGCCCGCCTCATTGATGTCCATACAGGCTACCATCGCGCCTTCTTTGGCAAGGGTCAGGGCGGTCTGCTTCCCGATGCCGCTGGCCGCGCCGGTCACGACGGCCACGTCCCCCGTCAAACGTTTGCTTTCCATGTTTTCACCTTTTATCGTTTTTGATTCGGAAGTCCCTTCAGAGGATTGCTGTTTCCTTGTGGATTGTAACTTTTGAACCCTGCCGGGCATTTGTTACATCAACTATAAGCCCGTCATTCCCGGATTGTCAATCCCGCGTTGCGGCTTAAGCATCACACATCCTCAAAGCCGCTTTTCGCAGGGTGCGATGCAACGCAAAAAGCGGCGGCCCTTGTCGCGGAAGACCTTTCGCCTGTCTTCGCCGGGGCTGCCGCTTTGGTTTCATGCCATTGCCGGCCGTTTACTGGACCATGGCAAGGCCCAGGGCGTTCATGACCGCTGAGACGATGGCGTCGGAGGTCATCGTCGCGCCGGAAACGGCGTCCACGTCGGCGCTTTGGGCTTCCATGATCGCCTTTGGAAGGGCTTCGATGGCTTCGCCCGCCACTTTCGGGTCCTCGTTGTCTGAGACGACCTTGACCCGGGTTATGCCGTATTCGTCCACCGTGACGTCGACCTCGATGGTTCCGCCGTAGCCTTCCCCTTCGCCCCGATAGGTTCCGGGAACGTAGGTGGGCATCTCGGTAAAATCTTCTTCCTCGGCGTCCTCCGCGGCCAGATCGCTCTCGTCAACCTCGTATCCCTCTTCCTCCTCGGGGATGAAGGCGTCTTCCTCCGCCGGGGCGGGCGTGATCGTGTCCAGCACCGTATAATTTGCGCCGCAGGCGCTAAGGGCGACCGCCATCAGCGCGGTCAGCAGGGCAAGCATCTTTGATCTCATCGTTTATCAGCCTCTTTTAGGTTGCATTGTTTCATCAATGATACCATCAAAGCATGACCTGTGCGCAGACAGAATGTTAAGGATTTGTTATGGCCGTGGGGGAAAGCGGCGGAGATTACGCCCAATTGGGCCAAATTGTGGGAACGGGCGAAGAGCCGCTCCTAAAAAACCGGGGACGCGGTAAAAAAAACAAGCGCAAACGCCGCGGCCTTACGGCTCGGGCGCCTGCGCGTTCCGGGCGCCTGGCGGGCCCGGTTCCAGCCGGATATTCGGGCGCCGGAATCCGGGGTTCGGATTGGCGCGACAGGCTTACGTTTCGTAGCGGCTGTCCGGGTCCTTCAGCCAGTCCGTCGGTGGATAAAACCCCTCCGCCTCGTCATAGACGTCCTCCGGCCGCGGGGGCTTTTGAATCTCCAGCCTGGGCCTGGATTCGGCGGGCCTTTCGGCCTTCGGGAATTCCGAAGGCATCGGCGGCCCGGCGGTTTCTTCCGCGGCGAAGGGCGGGGCTTCGTCCATCCCCTGTTCACCCGCGGGCAAAACCGGAGCGGCGGAGGCTTCGTCCCCGGCTTGACCGTTCCCCGGGAAGGGTTCCCCGGCTTTGCGTTCACCGCCGGGCTCATCCGCCAAAGTTTCCGCTTCGTTCCCCGGGAAGACTCCGCCGTTCCCACGAACCCCGAAGGCTGGATCGTCCGCAGGCGGCAGGGTTTCAGCGTCGGGCCCGCCGGGGGCGGACCCTTCCTGAGCGGCCGCCGGCGCAGCCCCCAAATCCCCTTTATCAAGGGGCGGTGTTTCAGCGATGGCGTCGGGGCCGGACCCCGATCCGGCAGCTTGCGGGGGCGTCGTGCCGGCAATCCCGGCGTTTTCTTCAAAAACGGCCGCTTTTGCTGCGGAGTGCGCGGCGGGTTCTTCCAAATCCGCGGATTTTCCGGCCATTCCCGCCGGTTCCAGCCCGACGGGGCGCAGGGCGTAACCCGCGATCCTTTCGGAAAGGGAGAACCTGCCGGCGGCGCTTCCCGTAGATTTTCTGACGATCAGCTCGGCCTGGTCCGTGGCCTCCTTGACGATTTTCCCCGCTTCTTCCCTGGCCGCGGAAATCACCATGCGTGCCTGGAGCTTGGCCTGCTCAAGAAGCTCCCTCGCCTCGGCATCCGCGTTTTCCGCCCGGGCGGAAGCCTTGCGAAGATCCGCGGCCTGGGCGTCCAGCCGCCGGATTTCCGCAGCCAAAAGAGCGGAGCGCTGCCGCTCGGTGCGCAGCGCGTCGTCCCGAAGCTCCAGCGTGTCCGCCACAAGATCCAAAAAAGTGTCCACCTCGTCCGCGTCGTACCCCCCGCCGACGGATGTGAACACCTTTGAAACGATATCCCTTCTGGTGATGGGCATGTTCCCCTCCGGCAAAACGTTTACTGATTAAAATCCGACGATATGACAGAAAAAGGCAGGGTGCTCCCCTGCCCTTGCAGGCTTTCGAAAATCCTATCCCGGGGTTTCAGGGGCCGGAGCCCCTGAGCTTGAACCAAAACTGACGGCATGAGCCGAGATCATGGATTGATGTCGGCTGCGCCGACGACTGGGGCGTTGGTTTTGCCGTACTATTTCGGTGATTTTTGACCAAAATTACCCTGCGCGAAGCGAAAAACCAATCGGCGAAGCGGCCCGCAGGCCGCTTCGCCGCCCTGAAAGGACAGGGTGCTCCCCCGCCCTTGTTCGGCTTTGATCACTGGGGGCGGATATTGGTTTCGGGCTGCTCGTCCTCGCCGTTGCCGACAAGGGAAACGTTGCTGGGAACGATCACAAAGATCCCGAAGGAAACCTTGCGGATCGTGCCGTTGAGCGCGTAGACCGCTCCGGCGATAAAATCCACCACCCGCTGGGCGCATTCGCGCTCAAGATCGACCATGTTGACGATGACCGGCTTCCTTGCCCTGAGATTATCCACAATGTTCTGCGCATCCTCGTAAGACATGGGCTGATACACGATCATCTTCATGTTTACGCCCGCGGGTATGGCGGAGGGCGCAGGATTGGAGTTGTTCATCGGAACCACCTTTGCTCTCTGGCGAGGCTGCTGTTCGTGCGCCTTTTCGAACTCCGGGAGTTTTACTTCCTGAGCCGGAGCCGCATCCTCGGTGATATCGTCATTAAATTCGGAATCTTCCGGATCCTCGAAGAAATAGTCTTTCATCTTTCCGAAAATGCCCATTGAAAACCTCCCGCATAAACAAAGATAAATGTGTATAATTATCTTCGTTTATCATAATGCAGTCCGGGTTCTCCGTCAAGGAAAAAGACATTATTCATACTTTATTTACATTCTTTTCCCGAATATCGCCGTTCCGACCCTGATGAAGGTCGCTCCCTCCAAGATCCCCTCGCAATAATCGGAGGACATCCCCATGGAAAGCTCGGCCATATCAACGCCCAATTCACCGTTGCAATCGTCAAGCAGCCGCCGTAATCTTGCGAAATACCTTCGCGCTTCGTCCTTTGGGCAGACGGGGGGAACGGTCATCAGCCCCAGGGGGTTCAGCCCGCCCATTTCAAGCATCGCGCCGGTCAGATCAATCAGCCCGTCCGGCGAAACGCCGCCCTTTTGCTCCTCCTGCCCCAGATTAACTTCGATCAAAACGGGGCAGATTATACCGGCATTCGCGGCGCAGCGGCCGATTTCTTTTGCGAGGGCCAGCCTGTCCACCGAATGGATGAGGTTCACCCTGCCCACGATCTTTTTCACCTTGTTGGTCTGGAGCCGGCCGATGAGGTGTTTTTCCGCGTTTGCGTAGGATTCGTACTTTTCGAGCAGTTCCTGCACCCGGTTTTCGCCGATCCTGTTTACCCCCAGAGCGATCGCTTCTTGGATCCTTTGCCCGTCCACGGTTTTGGTCACGGCGATGAGCTTGACTTCCTCCGCGTTTCTGCCCGCGCGCAAAGCCGCTTCGGCCATGTTTTCCCTCAGGATTTTGAGATTGTCTTCAATGGTCATGTTTTGCCTCAGTTTGCCGAATAGCTCTCCCCAACGTTCAGGGAATATCCGTCTTTCGGGCGCACCGCGGCGTTTTTGCCGTCGCTGTACAGCACGGTCACGGGAACGAAGCTTCTTTCGCCGTTCTCGGTGATATAGATCCCGGTCTGGCCGTCCACGGTCACGATCGCCCGGGACGCCACCGCCGTTCCCGTGAAGGTTGCGCGCACGGTGGCGGAGACGACCCTCGCGCCGGAAACCGGGGCGACGTCGTCGTTCACCCGAAGGATGGTCAGCGTATTGCCGTCTGTCACGGAAATGGATTCGGCCACGGCGGTATAGGGCTTGTCGTAATTGCCGTCCAGCAAAACGTCGTAGCTCTCGCCCTCGACAAAGCGGGCGGGGGAATTCGAGCCGGCCACGACGGCCAGATACCAGGCCGAGGTGTTCATCACCCGGTAAAGGGGTTTCTCGGCCGTCGTCACAGCCGGGGCGGCCTTGCCGTTGATCACCGCGGTGATGTCTGACGGCAGCACCTGGGCCATGGTGTTTCGGTTGAGCACGCTTTCGTACCCGTCGAAATAAAAGCTGACCATCCCCGAATTCTGGGAATAAACGTCCTGCTTCCAGGATTCCAGCCGTTCGAGCAGGGTCTGCTCCCGCTCGTAAAGGGACATCAGCTTGTCGTCCGGCTGGATCTTGCTCTTGAGGTAATCCCGCCTGCCGCTCATCAGGGTTTTCAGCTCCTGATTGAGCTTCAGCATATCCGCGCCGCTCTCGCCGCCGGCCACGGCCGCGATTTCATCCAGCTTTGCGGCGATGGAGCCGTCCATCGCCGTCAGCTCGGTGTTGACGATGTCTTGCAGCAGCGTTCCGACCTGATAACTTCGGATTTCCTGCTGCATGGTCAAAAGATCGGCCAGCACGCTGTCATAGGTGCCCCACTTATAAACCTCGCAGATCTTGGTTCCGCTGGTGATCCGCTCACCCTCGGCTACATAATAGGAGATGTTGCCGTAGGTTTCCGCCGTGACCACGGTTTCGTCCCGGATGACCACGGCTTTGATCTGGGCCTCCATGGTGACGGAAGCGGCCTCCACCGTTCCGCCCACAGTGCGGAAAATCAGCCACCCCACCACGGAACCAAGCAGCAAAACCGCCCCCAGCAGCATGAAGAAGCGGGAATTCGGCCTTGCGCCCCTGCGTTTTTTCCTGCTCATCGGTCTTCTTCCCCGTTGATCGCCCTGCCCGGCGCCTTGCCGTAATAGAAGCTCCTGCGCTTTCTTTTCTGATAGCCGCCGATGATCCTGACGTATTTATCGTAAACGTCCTCCACGATCGATTCCCAGGACCGCGCGAGGGCGACCCGGGCGCCCTTGCCGACGAGGGCGCGCTTTTCGTCGTCCTTCAGCGCGCGCGCCATGGCGTCCGCCACGCTCTGGTCCGTATCCATGCACAAGTACGCGTTCACCCCGTCGGTCAGCCCTTCCGCCGCGTTGCTGCCGGCCACGATGACGGACGGGACCGAAAGGGCCGCGGCCTCTCTGGTCACAAGGCCCGCGGTATCATACAGCGAGGGGAACACAAAAAGGTCCGCCCGGGCGTAGATTTTTTTCAGCGCGTCCCGGTCATAAACGGGGCCGGTAAAAATCACCTTGTCCGCCAGGCCCTTTTCTTCCGCCAGCTTGATCAGTTCCTCCTTCGCGTAGCCTTCGCCCACCAGGAGCAGCCGGAAATCGTTCCCCCGGTTTGCGTATTCCCGGGCGGAATGGATCACCCGCACCAGGTTTTTTTGAAAGACGATCTGGCCGACGTAAAGCATGACTTTCTGGTCTGGCCCGATGCCGTATTTTGCGTTCACTTCGCGGCAGGCGGCCGGGCGGTCGATGTTGCCGTCGTAATCCGTGCCGTTTTCCACGATCTCAACCTCGCCCTTGTAGCCGTATTCGGCCAGGGTGACGGCGGTGCTTTTGTTCACCGTCCAGACGAAATCCGCCTTGCCGTAAAAGCTGACGACGTAATCCACCACCCTTGCGGCCAGGAATTCGCTGCCCGTGGCCTGCAAAAAATCGTCATACACCTTCGAATGGAAGGTGGCGACGAGGGGGATATCCAGCTTTTTGGCAAGGCGCAGGGCCGCGCCTCCTGCGGAAAAGGGCGAGTGGGTGTGCACCAGGCAGGGCTTGTGCCCGATCTCCATCGGCCGGAAGGCCGAATCCAGGGCGGGCATCCCAAACCTGTGCGGCGGGTGGGGCTTGATCGGAACGGAAAAAAACCGAATCACCGTGAACGGGTCGTCGTCCATATAATCGGGCACTTCCGGAGCCGCAACATAGGCGGTGCAATGCTCGGCGTTCAGCCATTTGGCATAGTTCCTCACGCAGGTGGCGACTCCGTCCACCACGGGGATATAAGAATCCGTGTACAGCCCTATGGTTATGTCGCGATCGACGGACATTTATAAAAAACCCCTTTCGTTCAGCGCCTTTTTTGACTTTTATACAGTATTATACCAAATGAGCACGATGAATGCATCCACAAAAGAATGACGCAATCGTCAGCTTCCGGCGGCGTCAGGGCCTTTGGGCAGGCTTTTGCAAAATCCTTGCGGACCCGCTGCCGGCCGATGGCGATATCTACTGTTTCATTATTGACAAAATAACGTAAAATATGTATAATTTTTCTATTGGCAAATTGCAAGTGCAAGTTGGACACCCCCGTGGTCGCAGGAGTGTGAGGTTGCCGGCTCCGCTGGAGTAGGAGCCGTAGGCAAGTGCGGAAGCGGGTCCGGGCGGCGTCAGGCTGCGGTGTAGAGCTCATCGAGAAAGGCGTCAAAGAGTTCTTCGGGGGTATTGTAGCCCAGTATTTTGCGAGGACGACCATTGAGCTGGTCTGCCGAGCGCAGGATGTAGTCGGCGGAGTAGTTGCTCATGGAGGTTCCCTTGGGCACATACAAGCGGAATAGGCCATTGTGACGCTCATTTTGCGGACGCTCCCACGAGGTGTACGGATGGGCGAAAAACACCTTTGTGCCCCATTGCTCAACGGCTGCAAAATCAGAAAACTCAGAACCATTGTCCAGCGTAATCGTCTTGAACACCTCGGAAAACCGATTGCCATATTCCTCTTGCAATGCGGTCATTGCCGCCATAACTGCTTCGCTGGTCTTGCCCTCGATGAGCAGGGCGATGTAGTGCCGGGTTTTCTTTTCCACGAGAGACAAGATAGCAGCCTCTTTGCCTGCGCGATGCCCTACAACGGTATCGCCCTCCCAGTGGCCTATCTCGGTACGCCCGCTTGCAACAGCCGGGCGCTCATCGATGCTGGTGCCGTAAATCCGCTTATTCTCCCGGGGCTTGTTCTTGTGGCTTTTGCGCTTCAATACCTCGGGCATATCGGTCAGAGATAGTGGCAGTTCTCCGCTCCACAGCGCGTTATATAGTGTTTTGCTGCAAACCATCTCATCCGTCGCAAACAGTTTATGTCGCCTGGCATAGCCCGCGCAGGCATCAAAAGACCAGTCATGCTCCCGAAATTGCGCTACCACCCAGTCCAGAAAATCCTGGCAGCAGCCCAACTTTTTTCTTCTGCGGCTTCTCTGCCGATTGGCTTTGTATACCGCTTCCCCTCGTTTTGCCGAATAGCAGGGTGCACGGCCTTTGTTGGATTTGCGCGGCGCTGTGCCTCGTTTTAGCTCATTGCCTACCGTTGTCGGCGAGCAGTTCACCACTTTGGCAATCTTCCTTTGGGAGAACCCCTGTCGGTGTAGCACCCGTATGGCCCCACGTTCGGACAACCCTAAATGCTGCCCCCGTTTACGCTCTCTTTCCCCTGTGGTATACTCTTGGCAGTCCATAGTGATTGCCTCCTTTGTAGATATGGGTGTGTGAGAACTCCATTCTACCACGGGAAAATATCACTATGGATCTTTTCTGCAAGTGTCCAACTTCATTTTACAATCGGCCTAATTTTTCTATTCCATAGCAGGAGGATTATTCATTATGTTCATTCTTGGCATCATATTGACGCTTCTCGGCGTCGGCTCCCTTGTTTTCGGACTTATGCAGAACAACAGCCTGGAAGCGCAGTTCACGAGTCTCCTTTCAAGCGGATCGGTCGATCCGGGCACCATTTGGATCATCGTCGGCGCCGTTGCCGTCATCCTCGGGCTCGTGCTGATCATCCTCGGCAAGAGAAGGTCCGCATAGCATCCGGCCAAACCGCGTCCAATCGCAAAGCCTTCAGGCAAACGCCTGAAGGCTTTTTTATGCTTCCGGTTCTTTTAGGCCGCGAAGGAGACGCCTTCCGTTTCGCCATGCTTTCAAGCGGAGCGGCTACGCTTCGCTTTTCCTTCTTTTTGCAATATCCCTCGCCACCACCACGCCGGTGACGGAAGCCTGCATCAGGCCCCGGGTGATGCCCGCGCCGTCGCCGATGGTATAAAGGTTGCCGACGGCGGTTTCGAAATTCCCGCTCACCGCCACCTTGGAGGAATAGAATTTGACCTCCACCCCGTAAAGCAGGGTGTTTTTGGAATACAGGCCGGGGGCCACCTTGTCGAAGGCGCGCAGGGCCTCGATGATGCTCGTCAGGTGCCTGTGGGGCAAAACGAAGGAAAGATCCCCCGGCACGGCGGTGCTCAGAGTGGGCCGGGTGGTGGATTTTGCCAGGCGGGAAAAATCCGTCCGCCTTCCGCGAAGAAGGTCCCCCAGCCTTTGCACCATGATCGGCCCGCCCGTCAGCATATTGCCAAGCTGGGCGATGTAGTTGCCATAGCGGATCGGCTCCTCGAAGGGCTGGGTGAAATGAGTGGAAACCAGCAGCGCGAAGTTGGTGTTTTCCGTCCTTTTGTCCTCGTCGTGATAGCTGTGGCCGTTGACCACGGCGATGCCGCCCTCGTAATGCTCCTCGGAAACGATGCCGCCGGGATTCATGCAGAAGGTGCGGACTTTGCTTTCGAACGTGTCGGAATAATAGACCAGCTTGGCCTCGTAAAGGTATTTGGTCAGATGGTCCATCACGGAATTGGGGCATTCGACGCGCACGCCGATATCCACCTCGTTGTTCTCTAAGGTGATCCCCAGCCTTCTCGCCTCGCCGGCCAGCCATTCCGCGCCGCCCCGGCCCGGAGCGGCGACGACAAACGGCGCCGTCACCGTGTGCTCGCCTTCCCGGTTTTCGATCACCGCGCCGACGGCTTTTCCGTCTTCGGTCAATATCGTTTTCGCCGTGGTGCGCTCATAAAAGTCAAAATTCGGCTGGGCCATCAAAAAGTCGTACATTCCCTTGAGCACCTCAAAGGAATATTCGGTTCCCATATGGCGGACCGGGCAGCGCACCAGCCTGATGTTGTGCTTGCTGCACGCGTAGGCAATCTCCCCCACATGGGGATCGTTCTTGCCGTGGACCACGTCCGGCGCGCCGAAGCGGGTGTAGACCGAGTCTGCGTAATCGATCAGGGACTGGGCCTTTTCGCCGGTCATATATTTGGTGATGTTGCCGCCGACCTCCGAGGAAAGGGAGAGCTTCCCGTCCGAAAAAGCGCCGGCTCCCGCCCAGCCGCACATGATCGCGCAGGGCTTGCAGTGAACGCATTTTCCCGTGGTGCGGGCGGGGCAGGTTCTGCTGTCGATCGCCCGGCCGGAATCCACCAGCAGCAGCTTGGCCTCCGGCGCGAGCGCGACAAGCTCCAGGCAGGTAAAAATGCCCGCGGGGCCCGCGCCGATCACGATTACGTCGTATTTCTTTTCCATGACTTCATCCTTCGGTCGTACTGGCGGCTCAAAAAATCCGCCGTAGTATTCTACACTTTCCCCGCCCTATTGTCAAAGCGATCGGGCGGAACGTGCGGAACACGGCAAGAATTTGGGGGTCTTATCTAAAAAACACCCCCAAAGCAGCCGCAAAAGCCCTTTTCATTCGCGCCCGGCCGCGCTAAACTGTTGGGTGAAACCATCGAAACGCCAGGAGGTGCACCCATGCTGCACGGCAGGCTGATCTCGCTCATGCCCTACACGCAAAAACGCTGCCACGAATTCTGGCGGCAATACGTGCCCGACCCGGACATGTGGGACGTCGTGTTCAGCTACAACCCCGGCTGGGTGGACCGGTATTACCAAAGCCGCACGGCGGAGCCGGACCGTCGGATGTTCGCCATCTGCCATTTGGGCGAAACCGTGGGGGAAATCCAGCTCAAGCGCATCGATCTTGGCAAGGGCTGCGCCACGATGAGCATTCACCTTGCCAACGACGCGCACAAAAACCGGGGCTGGGGCAGCGAGGCCGAGCGCCTGATCACCGATTACGCGTTTTCCGCCCTTGGGCTGCGCACCGTTTATGCCGACTGCGTGCACCGCAACACCCGCAGCCAGCGCGTGCTGGAAAAAACCGGCTTTGTGTTCACCCACGCGGACGGCAAACTGCGCTATTATGTGCTGAACCGGCCGGATTGAACCGCAAACAGTAAAAAAACGGCCTGCTTCACCGGGCGGTTTTTCGCCGAGGCGCAAAGTGATATCGGCCTAAGGGTCGAAACGGTACGGCAAAGCTGACGTCCCGGTCGTCGGCAAAGCCGGCATCAATCCTTGATGAGGCGCCGCAATCCATGATTTCGGCTCATACCGTCAGTTTTGATCAGGGGCTCCGGCCCCTGAAACCCCAGGGCAGGGTTTTTCGACAAGCAAAACGGCGCGTTGGCCGGAACCCGGGCGCGCCGTTTTTTATGATTTTTGACGATTCCGCTTATTTTTCGTAAACCGACATATCCGGCATCTGGGCCAGGCTTTCTTCAATGTCCGCGTCCGACGGGGCGAAGTTAACCATTTCGCCTTCCATATAGCTCATATAAGCCGCAAGGTCGAAGCTGCCGTTGCCCGTCAGGCCAAAGAGGATGGTCTTGGCCTCACCGCGCTCCTTGCACTCCAGGGCGACGTCAATGGCGGCGCGGATGGCGTGGGCGGATTCCGGCGCGGGGAGTATGGCCTCAGTTTGGGCGAAGAGCACGGCCGCGTCGAACACTTCCTTCTGGAACACCGCGCGGGCCTCCAGGAACCCGTCGTGATACAGCTTGCTGATGATCGGGCTCATGCCGTGGTAGCGCAGTCCGCCCGCGTGGATGGAAGCGGGCCGGAAGGAGCTGCCCAGGGTATACATCTTGGCAAGGGGGGTGACGTGACCAACGTCGCAGAAGTCATAAGCGTAGCGGCCCCGGGTCATGGAGGGGCAGGCTGCGGGCTCGATGGCGATGCAGGTCGGGTCTGCCTTGCCGGTAAGCTTATCCCTCATAAAGGAGGAAACAAGACCGCCAAGGTTCGATCCGCCGCCCGCGCAGCCGATGACGTAATCCGGATAATCCCCGGTTTTTTGCATCTGAAGGTGCGCTTCCTCGCCGATGATCGACTGGTGCAGCAGCACCTGGTTCAAAACGGAGCCAAGGCAATAGCGGCAGTTTTCCGAGGTTACGGCCAGCTCGACGGCTTCGGAGATCGCCGTGCCAAGGGAACCGGTATCGTCCGGGTATTTGGCGAGCACCGCGCGGCCCGCGGCGGTGAGTTCGCTGGGGCTGGGGTGAACCTTCGCGCCGTAGGTTTCCATCACGGCTTTGCGGTAGGGCTTCTGCATCGCGCTGATCTTGACCATAAAGACGGTCAGATCCAGCCCGTAATACGCGCAGGCCATCGAAAGAGCCGTTCCCCACTGGCCGGCGCCGGTTTCCGTGGTGATGTGGTTGATGCCCTCGACCTTGTTGTAATAGGCCTGGGCCACAGCGGAATTCAGCTTGTGGCTGCCGGAGGTGTTGTTCCCCTCGTACTTGAAATAGATCTTGGCCGGCGTGTCCAGGGCGCGCTCAAGGTCGTAGGCGCGGATGACGGGGGACGGCCTGTATTTTTTGTAATAATCCAGCACGGGGCCGGGAATGTCGATATAACGCTTGGTCGTGACTTCCTGCTTGGCCAGTTCGCGCGCAAAAATGCCCGAAATCTGATCGACCGTCGCGGGCTTCCCTGTGGCGGGGTCCAGCAGCGGCTCAGGCTGTTCGGGCATATCCGCCCGTACGTTGTACCAGGCGGTGGGCATTTCGTTTTCGGTCAAAACAAAGCGGTTGATCTTCTCTTTAGACATGGCTCTATTCCTTTCTCGTCTCATCTGAGTAGTGTGTTTCGGCGCGCCGGTTCTATTCAGCGCCGCCTCCCTTATCAAATAAGGGGATATGCGAGCATAGTATGCTTTTTCCCGGGGATTGTCAAGCGGATTTACGCGCCGGGCAGGTTGCCGCTCTTGCCCGGCCGGGCTATAATGATCAAAAAGGGCTTCGCGCCAAGAAAGGAGACGCGCTTGAAATACAGGATCGGTGAACTGACCAGGCTGTTGGGCCTGAACCCCCAAACCCTGCGCCGGTATGAGGAACAGGGTCTGATCCATTCCACAAGGGATGCGGATAGCGGATACCGCATGTATGAATCCACCCACCTTTCTCTGCTGATGCAGATGCGTCTGTATCGCAATTACGGATTTTCGGTGCGCGAATCCATCGATCTGTTCAAACATGACCTGACCTTTGCCAACGGGCTGTTCGGCAAGCGCCTGGACGAGCTGGACGAGGAGATCGCGCGGCTGACCGAAATCCGGCGCTGCACCCGGCTCCACTGGGAATTGCTTCAGGACTGCGAACGCGAGGCCGGAACCTTCCGCATGGCCCTGCGGCCCCGGACCTATGTGACCAACTACCGCTTTCAGGAGCATATCATGGACGATCCCGTCATCCGCGAAGTCGCCGCCGCGCTGCTGGACCGTTCTCCTCCGGTGCTCAGCCACTTCCTGATTGACGGCGAAGAATACAAAAAAGGCCGGGTGCAGTTCAGCATCGGGCTGCATTTTCAATCTTCCGATCTGCCGGACCCGGACCCTTTTATTCTGGAAAACTGCCAGGAACTGCCCGAGCGCCTGTGCGCCTACACGGTGATGAAGATGGAATATGCTTACGAAAATTCCGCCAGCCAGTCCGATCTTGCGGTGATGACCCGGGTCCTGGATAAAGGCGTGGACTACCTCCGCTCCCGGGGACTTTCCCTTGCGGGCGACATCACCGGGAACACCGTTCACGCCTGGCATGACACCGCCGGGTTTACCCGCTATGCGCGGATGTACTTCCCCGCGGAATGACCGCATACTCCCCCGCTCCTGTTTGCCGCCTGAACGCGGCTTTTTTCATTTTGCGGCTCGATTTTGTTACAAACTTATCGTTAAAACGTTGACTCTCACGCCGTGTAAGGCTTTACAATGTGGCCAAGGGCAATCATCTGCCCGCACATCTTCGCGCACCGCGAAAAAAGAATGGAGGAACAGATTGATGAAAAAGAAAAGTTTGCCGCTGATCGCGCTCTTGCTTTGCCTGGCTGTGGCCCTGGCCGCATGCGCCCCGGCGGCGACGGCCCCCGGCCCGGAAGCCGCGCTCACCCCGGACCCCGTCCCCGCCCAAGGGACTCCGGCCGAAACGCCCCCGTCCCCGCCGTTTGACGAGGAATACGACATTGTGGTCGTCGGAGCGGGCGCGGCCGGCCTCTCCGCGGCTGTGGAAGCGGCGGACAACGGCGCAAAGCGCATCCTGGTGCTGGAAAAGCTCGGCGCCATCGGCGGCACCAGCATGGTTTCCCAGGGCATGATCTCCGGCTACGACACGGACATTCAAAAGGCCACGGGCGTGACCGTCAGCCCGGACGATATGTACGACCTTCTGATGATGAACGCCAAGTACAAACTGGACCCCGCGCTGGCCCGGATCACCGTCGACAACTCGAAGGACAGCGTCAACTGGCTGCAAAACACCCTGAACGTGCCCTTTTCGCCCGAAGCCGTGGTGGGCTACGGCCCATACCAGATGATGCATATCATCGACGGCGGCGGCAACGGCATGCGCGCTCCCTTTGAGACGGCGCTGGCCGAACGGGGGATCACCGTTTACACCGAAACCCCCGGCACCGCCCTTTTGCGCGGGGCAGACGGCGAACTGGCCGGCGTGCTCTGCAAAAAGGGCGGCGCGGATTACAGGATCGGCGCAAAGGCCGTGGTCATCGCCACCGGCGGCTACGCCTGCAACGCGGAGCTGGCCGCGCGCCTGGATCCCACCTATAAAAACACGCTGACGCTGGGCCACCCCGGCTGCACGGGAGACGGCGTCGTCATGGCCAGCAACTTCGGCGCGGCGACCACCAACTCCATCATGCTGATGGCGGTGCTCAAGGATTATGAAGTGCTGGCAAACATGAACGGCAACAGCGCCCAAAGCGGCGTCAACCCCTTCATGGGCGGCGGCGGAGCCATCTTCGTCGGCGCGGACGGCAATCGCTTCACCGACGAGCGCGCCGGCGGCTTCATGAATCAGGACCTGAACCAGCCGGTGCTCGACCAGATGCAGAAGGACGAACTGCCCTATGTCTGGATCGTCAACGACCAAAAGGGCGTCGATGAAAAACAGGCGAAACGCGGCCTGGACCTTGAATACCTCCACGCCGACACGATCGAGGAGCTCGCGGGCCTGATGGGCGTGGACGCCGCCGGGCTTTTTGCCGCCGTCGCCCGCTGGAACGAACAGTGCGGCGCCGGCGCGGACGCGGACTTCGGCCGCACCGCTGGCCTGATCAAGCTGGATACCCCGCCGTACTACGCCGTTTCCGTCAACCCCACGCTGTTCATCACCTACGGCGGAATCCTTCGCTCCGAAAACGCCGAAGCGCTCCGGGCCGACGGCACGGCCGTCGCCGGGCTGTACTGCGCGGGCGAGGTCTCGGGCAACAGCGCGTACATGGGCTTCACCCTGTCCAACGCGGTGACCTGGGGCCGCATCGCGGGCAAGAACGCCGCGGCGTTCGTCCGCTGATTCGGTTATTTCCCCGCGTTCGCGGTCAAAACGGCTCACCCCGCCCTCGTCCGGGCGGGGTGAATTCGTCTTTCTTTCCCTTATACTCCGTCCCTGAAACCCTTGACATCCGCCGAAACTCCAACTAGAATAGTGAATAAATCGAATAGCCGCGAGGATTCGGGAAAATATCGCGCAATTGTCCGCTGAAGCGAGCCGGGTAGGGTGGGAGCCGGCGGCGGGCGGCGCGAAATCGGCGGCCCGATAGCGGCGTCGTTCCAAAGCGGGCGCGTTTTCTCTTCGCGCCAAAAAGGGTGGAACCGCGGAAGTTGACCTTTCGTCCCTTTGCCGGGGCGGGGGTTTTTTTATTTCCAATTTCGGCATTACCAAGCATATTCAGGAGGATTGAGCAATGGCTGCGACCAGTATGGAAAAGATCGTCGCCCTCTGCAAAGGCAGGGGATACATTTATCCCGGCTCGGAGATTTATGGCGGGCTGGCCAACACCTGGGATTACGGCCCCCTTGGCGTCGAGTTCAAGAACAACGTAAAGCGGGCCTGGTGGCGCAAATTCGTGCAGGAATCGCCGTATAACGTCGGCATGGATTCCGCCATTCTGATGAACCCCCAGACCTGGGTCGCCTCCGGCCATGTGGGCGGCTTTTCCGACCCGCTGATGGACTGCAAGGAGTGCAAGGCGCGCTTTCGGGCCGACAAGCTGATCGAGGATTTCGCCAAGGAAAACAGCATCGGCGTCAAGACCGACGGCATGACCAACGAGGCGATGGAAGCCTTTATCGCCGAGCGCAAAGTCCCCTGCCCGGATTGCGGCGCGCACAACTTCACCGCCATCCGCAAGTTCAATTTGATGTTCAAGACTTTCCAGGGCGTGACCGAGGATTCCTCCGCCCAGATTTACCTTCGGCCGGAAACCGCCCAGGGCATCTTCGTGAACTTCAAGAACGTTCAGCGCACCACCCGGCGCAAGATCCCCTTCGGCATCGCCCAGGTGGGCAAATCCTTCCGAAACGAGATCACCCCCGGCAACTTCACCTTCCGCACCCGGGAATTCGAGCAGATGGAGCTGGAGTTCTTCTGCGCCCCCGGAACCGACCTTGAATGGTACGAATACTGGAAGGATTACTGCCACAAGTTCCTGCTCGCTCTGGGCATGAACGACGAGCACATCCGCCTGCGCGAACATTCAAAGGAAGAGCTTTCCCACTATTCCCGCGGCACGACGGACATCGAGTTCACCTTCCCCTTCGGCTGGGGCGAGCTTTGGGGCATCGCCGACCGGACGGATTACGATCTTTCCCAGCACGCCAAGTTCTCCGGCGAAAGCTTTGAATACACCGATCCAACAACCGGCGAGAAGTACGTCCCCTATTGCGTGGAGCCTTCTTTGGGCGCGGACCGCGTCGCGTTGGCCTTTTTGTGCGAAGCGTATGACGAGGAAACGCTGGAAGGCGGAGACACCCGCATCGTGCTGCGGCTGCACCCCGCCCTGGCGCCGTACAAGGCCGCCGTTCTCCCCTTGCAGAAGAACAAGCTTGGCGAAAAGGCCAGGGAAGTCCACGCCATGCTTTCCAAGTACTTTATGGTGGAATACGACGAGACCCAGTCCATCGGCAAGCGCTACCGCAGGCAGGACGAGATCGGCACGCCTTTCTGCGTCACCGTGGACTTCGACACGCTGGAAGACAATACCGTCACCCTCAGGGACCGCGATTCCATGGCCCAGGTGCGCATGCCCATCGACCAGCTCGCGGCCTACATTCAGGAAAAGTGCGAATTCTAGGCGGGGCGCAGGGGAACGTTGAGGGCGCCGCCCTCAAACGCCCGCCAAGGCCGCCGGCGCAGCCGGCATCAATCCTTGATGAAATACCGGAATCCATGCTTCCGGTGCAAGGGACTTGTCCCTTTGGAAACCCTTCATGAAAAGACAAAATAAAAGGCAGGGGATTTTCCCTGCCTTTTTTGTATGCGATCATTCTTTCTGGTTTTCCATGATGATCTGCTGCACGCATACTTCCAGCGCGCCGGCACCGGCCGCGTCAATGTCCGGCGCGGTGCCCACGAACGCGGCGCAGGTTCCGTCGCCGTTGATACCCACCACATCCTCAAAAAACACCAGCAGGCCGCTGTTTGGCAGCGGAAGCAAAATCGGCTGCCCGCTGCCGCCCGAACCCGCCCGGCTGCCCACCAGCGTGGCAAGCGCGGCGCTTTTGCAATGTTTCGTAAAACTTGCGGCGGCAGAGCCCACGCCGCCGTCGATCAACAGCCACGCCTTGCCTTTGAACCCGTTTTTCAGCGGCTCCATCACACCGCCGTCTGCATACACCACGGGGAATTGCTCTCGCAGCGCCTTCATCGGTTCGATCCATTCCGCCCGGTCCGCGTCTTCCAAAGAAACGTCCTGGTCAAAATATCCCGGTTCCCAGCCCCGCAAAAAGCAACTGAACGCGCCGCCGCATGAGATCAGCAAATCGGAAAGTTCCACCCGCTCCCGCACCAGGTATTTCAGCACGCCGTCGATCAGCACGGCTTCGTTTCCCCCGCCGTTGCCCCGGATGTCGATGATCAAATGCTCCATTTCCAGGCAATCCTGCATATAGCTCTGCAAAAGCGCGGCCGCTTGGTTTATTTGTTCCGCAGTACTGAACATAACCGATGGGATGACGATCACCGGAATCGATTTGCGCCCCGCCCTGGCATACGTCATCCGGATGCCCGTTGGGGCGCCGCCCGAATCTTCCCCGCCGGACTGCGCTTCGTTCTCCTTTGACACGCTGTCCAGATACGCATACGCTTCCCGTACTTTCCGGGTGGTCAGCACCTTTTGCAAATTGCCCCACAGGGTTCGCATTTCGCCATACTCCGGGGCTTCAACCGCCATCACCCACTCCGCCGTGTTCAAAAAAACAGAACGAAAATTAGGATCGACCATATTCAAATGCCCGCGCCCCGCCAAGGGGCCGAAGCTCTCCTGCAACAGCAAAAGATATTCTGCCAACTCGAAAGACTCCGATTCTTCCAGCTTGCCCCGCACCGCCAGCGCCCCGCGCACCACGTCGGCGTAGTCAAACCCCAAAAATTCCGCGTGGCCGTCCACCAGCTGCAAAAAGGGCGCGTTCTGCTCCAGCATGGCCCACATATAATCAAAATCCGCCAGCGCCTGCTCTTGGGTGACGAACCGCCCGGTTTCCCCGCGAACGCCCAAATCATTCCAGGGAATGTATTCGGGGATCGCGTAAACCTCCGGCAGCTCCACGGGCAAAAAAGCCCTTTCCTGTGTTCCGCACCCAGCCAGCAGCAGGATGATGAGCAGCAGGACCACGACTTTTTTCATGGTTCCTCCCTTCACCTTCCAAACATTCTGGTCATGCCTGCGATTTTCTCCGCCAGCTCCGGCGCGCATACGCCCGGCTCCACCCGGAACTGCCAGTTGCCTTGGGCTTTCCCCGGCGTGTTCATGCGCGCTTCCTCCCCCAAACCCAAATAATCCTGGATCTGGGCGACGAAAAGATCCGCCACGGAGCCCATTCCCCCCCGGATCAGGCCCCAGTTGAAGCCCTCCGCTTCCGAAAGGCCAAGGTAGCGGGCGGCGTAAGCCCGATCTTCCCCGCCGCACTCGGCAAACCAGGCGGCGGCCGTCGTGTTGTCGTGGGTGCCGGTATAGCAGGCGCAGTTTTTCGGGTAAGTGTGGGGCAGGTAATCCGAAGGCTCCCGGGAATCGAAGGCGAACTGCAGCACCTTCATCCCCATGAAGCCGGAATAATCCCGCAGCGCGTGGACTTCTTTGGTCAGAAAGCCCAGGTCTTCGGCAATGACGGGAAGATTCGGGAAGGCGGCCTTCAGCGCGTCGATAAAACCCCTGCCCGGGCCTTTTTTCCATTCGCCCTCCCTGGCGGTTTTTGCGCCATAGGGCACGGCCCAGTAATCGCAAAACCCCCGGAAGTGGTCCAGCCGGATCACGTCAAAGCAGGAAGCCGCGGCTGAAACGCGCGCCATCCACCAGGAATAGCCGGTTTTTTGAAGGTACGCCCAGTCATAGAGCGGGTTGCCCCAGAGCTGGCCGTCCGCGTTGAAATAATCCGGGGGCACGCCGGCAACCCCGAGCGGGTTTCGGTCTCCGTCCAGCAAAAAAGCCTCGGGGCGTGCCCAAACGTCCGCCGAATCCAGCGGAACATAAATCGGAAGATCGCCGATAATGCCGATTCCCAGGCCCTTGACGTATTCGCGCAGTTCGTTCCATTGTTCAAAAAACAAAAACTGCAAAAAGCAGTGGAAGCGCACCCTTTGAGAGAGCTTTTTTGCGTACGTTTCCACGGCCTTCGGTTTTCTCAGGCGGATCTGTTCGTCCGGCCATTCGGTCCAGGCCTTTCCGCCGAAATGGTCCTTCAGCGCCATAAAAAGCGCGTAGTCCAAAAGCCATTCCCGGTTCTTTGAAAACTCGTCCAGCGCATCGCTTCTTTCGAATCTTGCGAACGCCTTTTCGAGCAGCGGGAACCGGCCGAAATAGAGCTTCCCGTAATCGACGTTTTGCGCGTCGGCCCCCCAATCCGCCGAGTCGATCTCGGCCGGGGTCAAAAGCTCCTGCTCGGCGAGCTTCCCAAGATCGATAAAATACGGATTCCCCGCAAAGGAGGAAAAGCACTGGTAAGGCGAATCGCCGTAGCCCGTCGGCCCCAGGGGCAGGATTTGCCAGTATTTCTGGCCGGCGGCGGCCAAAAAATCCGCAAACTCATAGGCCGCGCGGCCAAAAGTGCCGATTCCCCAGGGGGACGGCAGGGAGGAAATAGGCATGAGGATTCCGCTGCTTCGCCGCATTTGACCCTTTTTGCCGTTCCCTTTGGCGTGAAACGGCTTCCCTTTCAAAAAAATTCTTGCGCGCGCAAAAAGAGCGCCCGTTGTTTTTTCAGATCTTTTTTACCGTCCCTCCCGGCGGAGCTTTGCCAAAAGGACAGATGCCGCGCGTTGTTTTTTGACCTGAGCATGGAAAAAAGCGGTGCGCTTGCCTCCCATGTGCTGATCGCCGCGCCGCAATGAGCCGCCGCACGCCGAATATCCGCTTTTCCCTGCATGATGAGCCTCTTTTTAAAAAGAGCTGCGTTGAATAGGATCGTTCCGGGAAAGGGGCGGCGCCGGTTCGGAAACGTTGCCGGAGTGTTTTTTTCATTATAGTTCCTTTGGGGGGCAAGCGTCAATCCGAAGGGTTTTTGCCGCGCAAAAGGCGTTTTTGGTGGTATAATCAGAAAAAAGCAGAAAGGGGCCGCACATGAAACTCCCCGACAAGCAGGAATGCGACAGGATGCTCCGGGAATGCGAAACGCCGGAGGGGGTCGTCCGCCATTGCCGCGCCGTGGCCGAATATGCGCGGTCCATCGCCGACCGGCTCAAAAGCGCCGGCGTTATGATCGACGAAAACGCGGTATTCGCCGCCGCCCTGCTCCACGACTGCAAAAAGGCGGAATCCGGCCACGCAAGGGCGGCGGGGGATTTTCTCGTTTCCAAAGGCTATTCGGGCCTGGCAAAAATCATCGCCGCCCACCACGATCTTCCGGAACCGGAAAAGCTGGATGAAGCGGCGGTCCTTTATTACGCGGACAAGCGGTTCAAAGAGGATAAAAAGGTCACCATCGCGGAACGTTTTGCAGGCTCCCTTTCAAAATGCAAAACCGAGGAAGCGAAAGCCGCAAGGCAAAAACGGCTGCGTGCCGCCCTTTCCGTCGAAAAGCTGATCAAGGATGCCTTGGGGCCGGAGTTCAAAGATTTTTGAAGAAGGCCGCGATCGTTTCCATCTCCCCTTCCCAACTGGCCGCGCGCACGGTGCGCAGCCCTTGTGCAACGATGCGGCGGTAGTTTTCCGGGTCCAGCCCCCGCTCAAAAGCGGCCATCAGCGGCGTGAGGGCCGCATCCGCCATCAGGCAGTTTTCCCCGTCCTTCAGCAGCCACAGATTCGCCTCGTTCAGGTTGACGACCGGCACGCACCCGCAGGCCATCGCCTCAAAGGGCAGATAGGACGGATGTTTCGTCAGCATGAAGCTGACGACGAAATGGAACGAGCCGTAAAATTCCGGCAGCTCTTCGTAGGGTACGACTCCGGCAAAGGTGCAGCAGCCCGCAAAAAGCGCTCGCTCCCCATCGGAAAGCGCGGCGCCCGCGCAGACGAGCTCGATTTCCCCGCCGTATTTTTCCTTCAGCGCCCGCGCAAAGGCGACGCAAAGGGCAAAGGCGTTCCTGGGCGCGTCCGGCCGGGCGTAAAACAGCACGCGGTAAGGCGTTTTCAGGGGTTTTGGGCAAAAGGCGTAGCGCGCGTCGCAGGACGGGGTGAAGTACGCCGACTTTCCGGGAACCGGGTAATTCCTTTCGACAAAGGCCAGCAGCCCCGGCGTGTTGAACAGCCTGGAAAACGGCATCCGCAGGACGTTTTCCGCCAGGGCGTATTCCGTCCCCGCGGGGTAAAACGCGGGCTCGAAGTCCTGAACGAGCAGCACCTTTTTCGTGATGTCCCGCATCCGAAGAAGGTGATAGGCCGAGGGCCAGAACGTCCCGACGCCGATATCCGCCCCGGGAAGCGCGCCCCAGTCGCCGGAGAAGGGCAGAAAATCCTCCTTTGAAAGGCCGGGAAAATACTTCTTGATCTGTTCCCACATGGGCGAAATATCAAAGCTCGGATCGTCGTAGACCACGATTTTTGAGTCAAAGCCGTATTTTTTCAGCATGCAGGCCATGCGCAAAACCGTGAACACCCCGCCGAAGGGGTGGTTGAACCGGCAAAGCAGCCAGCGGATCCGGTTTCCTCCCCCTTCGGCAAAGATCAGCTTTCTGGAAAAGACCAGATCCTCCTCGTCCACGTCGCACCAGTTCAAAAGGGCGATTTCCCGCTTTGCCCGTTCCGCCGAGGGGTCTTTCAGCAGTTTTTTGATCAGTTCTTTCATCTTTTGATCCTCGGAATTTTGCTCTGGTAATCGTAGTTCGCGCTGTAATAGGGGTCGCCTTCGGCCAGATACGGCCCGTAGGCCTTTTTGCTGCGCGCAAAATCGCTTTGCGGAATGGGCGAATCCTTCCTCGTCACGCTTTCCAGGTGTTTCAGGCAGGCAAAGGGCGTATAGACGTTTAAAAAACCCAGCGAAAGCAGGCGCAGGCAGAATTCTACGTCCGACCCGCAAAGGATGAAGCGCTCGTCGAATTCCCCGGCAACGTCGAATTTGCTTTTTTCCACCATCATGCAGGCCCCGGTGACCGCGGAAACGTTTCGCACCGTGTTCACCAAATGGCTGCACGCAAAACGCCCGCCGCCGTCCACCGGCAGGCCCGCGCACACGTGATCCGCCCAGCCCTTTAGGCCAACGGCCACGCCGGCGTGCTGGATGCCGCCGTCCCCGAACAAAAGCTTTGCCCCCACGGCCCCGATTGTGGGCCTTTTTGCGTGTTCGGCCATCGCCGTCAGCCAGCCGGGCTCCGTAGCCTGAACGTCGTTGTTTAAAAAAAGCAGCAGGCCGCCGGAAGCGCTCCTTGCGCCGAGGTTGTTCGCCGCGGAATAGTTGAAATCGCCCTCAAAACGGACGACCCTTCCGTCCCCCGATTCCTCCAGCTTTTGGTAATATTCAAAGGTTTCCGGCTTTTCGGACCCGTTCTCCACGATGATGAATTCAAGACCGAACTCCTCCTTCGTGGCCGAAACCGTGCGCACGCAGGGGCGCAGCAGGTCCAGCTTGTCCTTGTTTGGGATGATCACCGACACTTTCGGCTTCTTCGCAAAGGGGTAACGCGCCCGGTAGCTGTTTTTAAACAGGCCCTGCTCGGCAAAGGCCGATTCGTTCTCCCTTTTTGCCGCGCATGCCACGGCCTTCAGCCCCGCGTCGTTGGCATAGGCCTTCGCCGCCCCGTTCCCGGCGACGGAGCCCTTGTGCGCCCGCCAATGGTACAGCACCTTCGGGATGTGGACGATTCCTTTGGACAGTTCCGTCGCCCGAAGGGCCAAATCGTGGTCCTGGCTGCCGTCAAAACCCGGCCGCATGCCGCCGCAGCGCTCATAGAGCGGCCTGGTCATCGCCATAAGATGGGTGATGTAATTATAGCTCTTCAGCGTGTCCGGGCTCCATTCGGGCTTGAAATGCGGGTCGAATCGGCCGAGGTTGTCCACCTTGTCCTCGTCCGAGTAAAAAAAGTCCGCGTCCTCATGCTCGTTCGCCGCCTTCGCCAGTTCGAAGGCCGCAAAGGGCGCCAGGGTGTCGTCGTGGTCCAAAAAAGCGAGGATTTCTCCGGTTGCGATCGCCGCCGCCGCCGCGGTGTTCAGCGCGATCCCCAAATTCCCCTCCAGCCGGAGGTATTGGATGCGGCGATCGGTTCTCGAAAGCTCTCTGAGTACGTCCGAGCAGGCTTTTTCCTGCCCCGCGTCCGCGGTCACCAGCTCCCAGTTTGGGTACGTCTGGGCGATAACGCTTTTCACCATCGCTTTTGCGAACTCCGGCTTGGTATTGTACGCCGGGCAAAGGAAGCTGATTTTCGGCATCTTTTCCAGCCGGCTCTTACGCTGCAGGGCAAGCTCCGCCTCCGCAGGCTCGTATTTTTGGATGAAGGCCGCGTACTGCCCGCCGCCCCCGCCATATTTCAGCTTTCGCGCGGCCTTTTTCGCCGTTGCGGCAAAACCGTCGCTTTGCAGGCTGCGCCAGGCTTTTTTGATGTCCCTAAGCTCCATTGAATCCTCCGATTACAGCGCGTCCGCGAACTGGGGCCGCAGCCTTTTGAAAAGAAACGCGGCCACGGCCCATACGGCGGCGGAAAAAAGCCAGAAATAAAGCCCCCACGCCGGCCTTTGCCAGAACCAGACGCCGCCCAAAAAGCTGTCCCTGTATCCCTGAACCAGGTAAAAAACCGGGTTGAATTTCAAAATGCCGACGATCCCCTCCCCGAAAATCGCCGGGGACCAGGCCACCGGGGTCACCCAAAAGCCCACCTGAAGGATGATCGCGACGGTGTTGACGATGTCCTTAAAAAAGGGCGAAACCGCCGCGCAAAGCACCCCCAGCCCCAGGGAAAGGGCAAAGGCGCAAAAGGAATAATAAAGGGATTGCAAAGCATAAACCGAAAGGGGCTCGCCGCAAAAGAGCACGGTGGCGATCAGCAGAGCAAAAAAAATAACGTGCACAAACAGCGCGCTCACCGCCCGCACCGGCGGCAGCAGCTCCACCGGAAAGCGGGTTTTTTTGACCAGCGGGGCATAGGAAAAAAGCGCCGAAGTCGCCCCGCTCCACACCTCCGAAAAAAAGAGCCAGGGCACCATCCCGCAAAAGAGCCACAAAACATACGGCACCCCCGAGACCGGCGCGCTCTTAAAGCCCACGGAAAACACAAAAACATAGACCAGCAGCGTGACCAGCGGCTGCAAAAAGGCCCACAGCGCGCCGAGCGCCGTGCCCGCGTATCTCGATTTAAAATCCGAAGCCGCCATGGGAATCAAAAGATCGCGCAAACGTCCGCACCTCCGACCATTATTATTTCCCCGACCCGTTTTGTTTCATGCGGGGCCGGTTATCAGCACTCGTAATCGTTGAGTGCTAAAATGCCCTTGAAAATCCGGGGCCAAAATTGTAAAATAGGCTCAAAAGCTCAACAAGGAGGTCTTTTCATCCATGTCCGATATCAAAACCCGCGAGATCTCGATCAACGCCCAGAATATGATGCCCATCATCAAAAAATGGCTGTACAGCGATAAGGATATCTTCGTCCGCGAGCTGATCGCAAACGGCGTCGACGCCATCACCAAGCACAAAAGGCTGGCCGCGGCCGGAGAGGCGGAATACGATCCAAAACCCTATTTCATCCAGGTCGCCATCGACCTTGAGAATAAGGCCCTGCGCTTTTCGGACAACGGCCTGGGCATGACCGCGGACGAGGCGGAGCGCTACATCGGCGAGGTGGCGTTCTCCGGCGCCGCCGAATTCGCGAAAAAATACGAACAAAAAGGCGACGACGCGATCATCGGCCACTTCGGCCTCGGCTTTTACTCTGCTTTCATGGTGGCAAAGCGCGTGGCTGTGGAAAGCCGGTCCTTTTTGCCGGACGCGGCCCCGGTCCGCTGGGAGAGCGACGGCGTTTCGGAATTCACCGTTTCCGCAGGCGGCCGCGAACAGCGCGGAACGGACGTCATCCTTTTTTTGGACGGAGAAGACGAAGAATTCCTTTTTGGCGAAAAGTTGGCGGAGATCATCAAAAAATACTGCTCCTTTTTGCCCGTTCCTATCTATCTTCTCGACCCTGCGGCGGAAAAAGAAGAATCCGGCGAGCCCTGCGCCTGCGGGCACGACCACGGCGACGGGGAATGCGCCTGCGGACACGACCATGAAGGCGAAGAATGCGCCTGCGGACACGACCATGAAGGCGAAAAATGCGCCTGCGGGCACGACCATGAAGGCGAAAAATGCGCCTGCGGACACGACCATGAAGGCGAAAAATGCGCCTGCGGACACGATCATGAAGGCGGCGAGCGCCCATGCGGCCACGATGGTGAAGACCTGGGCCGCCAGCTGAACAACACCTCCCCCCTCTGGCTGAAAAACCCGAAGGACTGCACGGACGCGGAATACCTTGCGTTTTACCGCTCGGTGTTCCATTCCTTCGACGAGCCGCTTTTTTGGCTGCATCTGAACGTGGATTACCCCTTCAACCTCAAGGGCATCCTGTTCTTCCCCCGGCTGCGCGCCGACCTTGGACTGGAGGGGCAGATCAAGCTTTACAACAACCAGGTTTTCGTGGCGGACAACATCAAAGAAGTCATCCCGGAATTTTTGATGCTGCTGCGCGGCGTGATCGACTGCCCGGACCTGCCGCTCAACGTTTCCCGCTCCATGCTGCAAAACGACGGCACGGTCAAAAAAGTCCAGGCGCACATCACCAAAAAGACCGCGGAACGGCTGAACCAGCTCTTTGAGGAGAACCGGGAGACCTACGAAAAAGACTGGAAGGACATCGCCCCCTTTGTGCGCTACGGCGCGGTGCGGGACGAGAAGTTCTTCGAACTGGTGCAGAATTCCCTGCTGTTTGAGAAGCTGGACGGCGGTTTCTGCACCCTTGAACAGCTCAAGGAACAGGCCAAGAACGACGGCGGCCGCGTCTATTACGTGACGGACAGGCGCAGCCAGTCCTTCTATATCGACCTGTTTAAAGAACAGGGGCAAAGCGCGGTCATGATGGGCGGCCCCGTGGACGAGGTGTTCATCAACTTCCTCGAATACGGCCAGAAGGGGTTGAGCTTTGCGCGCATCGACGCGGACGTCGCCCAATCCGTCAAAGGCCAGTACGAGGACATGCCCGAGCTCGCCCCCCTCGAAGCGCTGATGAAGAAGGCCGCGGGGGACGAAAAGCTGGCCGTGGCCGTGGAGCCGCTCAAAAGCGGGGAACTGCTTTCCATGCTGGTGATGGACGAGCAAAGCCGCCGTTTTTACGATATGGCGACGCAGTACGGCAACGGAATGCCAGCGATCCCGCCTTCCGCAAAGCTGGTGCTGAACGGCGCAAGCCCGGTGATCAAGGCCCTTGCGAAAGAGGGGGACGCGGAAAAAGCAGATCTGATCGCCGCCTATGTGTACGATCTTGCCCTCATCGGCTCCGGCCGTATGAACGAGGAGCAGTCCAAGGGCTTCTTCAGGCGCGCGTCCAAGGTGCTTTCCCTGCTGGCGGAAAAGCAAAATTAAATCGCGAAAAAACTCCCTCTGGGCGTCGACAAAAGCCCGCGCGCCTTTGCCGCCGAAGGGCCAACGCCATCACGCAAGGAAATTGCGGATACTGCGGTCCGCGATAGCATGGCAAAACTGACGCCCCAGCCGTCGGCGCAGCCGGCATCAATCCTTGATGAGGCGCCGAAATCCATGATTATTCGGTAATTTGATGCGGCGGGCATCCCCCGCCGCCTTTTTAGCTCCTCCGCCGCCTTGCAAACAAACAGCGGCCTTTCAGGGGCAACATTCCCGCCCCTTTGCTTGCTTTGTTCACCGGGAAGCATTAAACTATCATCAAAGAGCATCCTGTTTTTCAACCGGTCCAAATAATCGACGGAGGTTCATCATCATGTCCATACTCTCCGGCTATCGCAACAGAAAAATGAGAAAATGCGTTTTTTGCAGGAGCGCCGCCATCGGCTCGAGCGGGATCTGCGTTTCCTGCCTTGACCGGCTGCCCAAAACGCCGGACAATACCAGAACCATAGAGGGCATCGACAGGCTCGTCGCCGCTTTTGAATACAGGGAACCCCTGCGCACCCTGATCCACGCCTTCAAGGACGACAAGCACAGGAGCGCCGCGCGCTTCCTTGCGAGGGCGATGGCCAGGCTGGACGATTTTCCCATGGACTGCGTGCTCGTCGGCGTGCCGCTGCACGAGCAGCGCCTGAAGGAGCGCGGTTTCTGCCAGACGGATGAGCTCTGCGCCGAGCTTTCTAAGCTCACCGGCCGCCAGTGGATCCAAACGGCCCTGGAGCGCAACCGCTACACCCCGCCGCAAACGCGGCTGACCTCCCACGAACGGCTGCACAATCTGGAGGACGCGTTCTTTGCCCACGGCGTCAAGGGGCTGCACATCATCCTGGTGGACGATGTGGTTTCCACCGGGGCGACGCTGCGGGAATGCGCGCTGACCCTGAAGGCCGCCGGCGCCGCCCAGGTTTACGCTCTGGCCGCCTGCTCTGCTGTCAGGGAATGAGCGCATTTCCCCTTTCGGCCTATGTTCAGCTTTGCCTTTCTTTGCCCGGCCGGTTTTCCTCCGTTGCCTGGCGCAGGTGGGGTCTGCTTTTTCGGAACCCGTTCAACCCGTCCTGCCACGACGCCAACCACGCCGTCATCCTGGACGACTCCTGCGATCTTCCCGAAGCGCTGGAGGAAATTGAGCGCCATTATGCCCGCAGGCTGATCGCCCCGAGGATCCACACCGGATTCGTTTCGGGGGAGGAGGAAAGGCTGCTGCCCTTTCTGAAATCACACGGCTGGTCGGTTGAATATGCGGAAGCGAAGATCTTCCTTCAAACGGGCCGATGCCCCCCGCCGCCTTTCGGCTTTGCTTTCGAGCGGCCGAAGGAGCTGACTTCCGAGGTCGCCGCGCTTCTTTTGGCCGAAGGGGGTGAATGGTCCCTGGGCATGGCGGAATACCTGCTTCGCCACCCGGAATGCGCGGCCTTTGCCGCCCGGGCGGAGGACGGGACCCTCGCCTCCTTCCTCTATATCCTTCGGGGCTATGGCTGCGCGGTGATCCAGGGCGTCGTCACCCTGCCCGAATACAGAAGGCGCGGCCTGGGTTTTGGCCTGCTTTGCGCGGCCATCGCCGAATTCCGGAAAAACTGGCCGAACACCCCGCTTTTTCTGGAAGCCGAATCAAAAGAGGCCATCCGTCTTTATGAAGAAGCGGGCTTTGCCCCAATCGACGCCCCGCGCCGGTGGTCGGCTTTCAAATGCCTTGCCTGACGGCGTTTCGGGTTGTGCCAAGGGCGGTAAAAAGGCTATAATAACGAATGATCGATGACAAAAAACAGTTGGAGGCCAAATGAAGGACGGTTTTTTGCGAATTGCCTGCGCCACGCCGGAAATACGCGTGGCCGATTGCGAATTCAACGCAAAAAGCATTTGCGAACTGGCGGCGCGGGGGGCCGAAGCGGAAGCTTCGCTGATCGTGTTCCCGGAGCTTTGCCTGACGGGCTACACCTGCGGGGACCTTTTTCTTCAGCAAACGCTGCAAAAGGGCGCCGAGGACGCGCTTTGCCGCGTTCTTTCGGAAACGGCCGATCTGGACTGTGTGCTCGCCATCGGCCTGCCCGTCGTTGCGGGGGGAAAGCTGTATAACGCCGCGGCGGTGCTTTTTCGCGGGAAGATCCTCGGCCTTGTTCCAAAGACCTTCATCCCGAATTATTCGGAATTTTACGAGCTTCGCCATTTCACCCCGGCGAACGGCCGCTTCGAGCTTTCCCTTTGCGGCCAAAAAACCCTGCTCTCGCCGGAGCTTCTGTTTTCCTGTTCCAGCATCCCCGGATTCGCCCTGGGAATCGAGATCTGCGAGGATCTTTGGGTCGCCGAACCGCCTTCCGGCAGGCTGGCCTCCGCCGGGGCGACGGTCATCGCCAACCTTTCCGCCTCCGGCGAGGCCGTGGGCAAGCCGGATTATCGGCGCGCCCTCGTCACCGGCCAGTCCGCCCGGCTCTGCGCCGCGTATCTTTATGCTAACGCCGGGGAGGGCGAATCCACCACGGACCTCGTTTTTTCCGGCCACGACCTGATCGCCGAAAACGGAACGCTGCTTCGCGAATCCGAGCGCTTCACCACGGGACTGATTCTCGCGGACATCGACCTTTTAAAGCTTTCCCAGGAACGGCTGCGCATGAACACGTTCCGACTTTTGGACGGGATGGAAACGATTCCCTTTGCGCTTCCCCTCCGGCCGCTTGAGCTGAAAAGGCGGATTTCCCCCCTGCCCTTCGTTCCCGAAGCGGGGCCGGAGCGGGACGAACGCTGCGCGGATATCCTCGCCATCCAATCCGAAGGGCTTTGCCAAAGGCTGCGGCACGTCAAAGGCGGCCGGGTGGTCCTCGGCCTTTCCGGCGGGCTGGATTCCACCCTTGCTTTGATCGTCGCCGTCCGCGCGTTTGACCGCCTGGGGCTGGACCGCAAGGGCATCGAGGCCGTTACCATGCCCGGTTTCGGCACCACCGGCAGAACGAAAAACAACGCCGCTGCCCTTGCAAAGGCCTACGGCGTATCCTTCCGGGAAATTCCCATCCAAAACACGGTGCTTTCCCATTTTAAAGACATCGGCCACGATCCCGGCGATACCTCGGTAACCTATGAGAACGCCCAGGCCCGGGAGCGCACCCAGGTGCTGATGGACGTTGCCAACAAAACCGGCGCGATCGTCATCGGCACCGGGGACCTTTCGGAGCTTGCCCTGGGCTGGGCCACCTATAACGGCGACCATATGTCCATGTACGGCGTGAACGCCTCCGTTCCGAAGACCCTTGTGCGGCACCTGGTGGAATACGAGGCCTCCGTTTCGCCAAAACCCCTTTCCGCCGTGCTGAGGGACGTTCTGGCCACCCCCGTCAGCCCGGAGCTTTTGCCCCCCGCGGGCGAACAGATCTCCCAGCGGACGGAAGAACTCGTCGGCCCTTATGAGCTGCACGACTTTTTCCTCTATTACGCGATCCGCTGGGGCTTCCCGCCGAAAAGGGTCTTCCGCCTCGCCCTCTTGGCTTTTCGCGGCGCGTATCAGCCGGAAACGGTCAAAAAATGGCTGGTCGTTTTTTACCGCCGCTTTTTTTCCCAGCAGTTCAAGCGCTCCTGTCTGCCGGACGGGCCGAAGGTCGGCTCCGTTTCCCTTTCCCCCCGGGGGGATTGGCGCATGCCCAGCGACGCGTGCGCGAAGCTCTGGCTGGACGAGGCGGAATCGCTTTAAGATAGGGAATCGGCTCCCTTTGCCTTGAGCAGAAAAGGCATCGCGTTCCCCCCCCAAGGGAAGGCGATGTTTTTCTTCGTGCGCCTGCGATATCATAAAAAGGAGGGCGGCAGCCGGATTGTTGACGATGAAACCGTAAGGAATCGCCTTCCTGAAGCTTCGTCGCCATTTCCGCGTATACTGATATTGACGGAAACTTTATTTTATGGTACGTTTTCCATCGGATGGTTCTATCTGCGCGGCAGCTTCGGGCGTGAAGGCGGGGGCGTTTATCGCATCCGCCCTGCGTGATGAGCCGTCTTCTTTTATTTCTGTCTTGCAATAGAAGAAATGTGCGCTATCTTTGATGTACTTCAACGATGCGGTGCGCGCTGCTCGGTTTTACCCGTCAGCCAAAAAAATATATCCGGAAAAGCTTTGAAGAACTATAGAGCGTTGATCATTCCAATTCAAACGGGCAGTGCAAAACGGGCTTTCATCATTCGAAAGCCCGTTTTGGCACGATTGCGGCGTCAGTCCATTTTCGCCAGGGCTTCCAGCGCGGAAATCGCGGTGAGGTGATCTGTGATCAGCGTTTTGAAATACCCGTTCCTCGCGGCGTAAATGACGGGTTCGGCCTTGTCCAGCCCGCCTGCAATGCAGATGACGTTCTTCACGTCCTTGAGCTTGTCCAGCGGGAAGGCGACGACCTCCACATCCCGGCCCATCCAGCAGCTTGTCCCGTTGGCATAATACAGCTGGGAAAGCATCTCGCCGCGCTCGCGCTCCTCATCCGAAGCGAAACGGGCCACCTCGCTGTGGTAAGGGTTCTTCCCCTTGAGCGGCGTGCCCAGGCTCATGACCGCGGCGTCCATCTTCTCCCAATAGGATTCGAGCTGCTTGATGTTCAGGATTTCCGATTCGGTGCGCTGCTCGTCCGGCCGCTTTACGCCGGAAATATTCAGATAATAGGTCTGGGCGCCAAAGCGCTCGCCGTAGCGGCTGACGATGGTCGAGGTCTGCAAAAAGCGGTTCCGGACGGAATAATTGGAAACCAGCGGGATGAAAAGCCTGCTGTCGTCCGGTTCGACAAAGGGCATGTAGCCCACCGTGGAATAGAGCGTTCTGCCCCAGCCAAGGCCGATCACCTTGCAGCCCTTCAGCAGCTCGGTCATGTGGGTCGCGGCGATGCTGGCAAGATCCTGCACCACGGTTTCATCCGTGCTTTCGTTGGATTCGCTCACGGAAGCGGGAACGACGATCACCCGGGAAAGGCCCAAAGCGGCCTTCAGGTCGGCCTCCAGCTTGTCGATCAGGGGCGAAACGGGCATTTTGATGTCAATGGTGACCATTCCGCCGGCCCTGGCCTTGTCCAGCATCCTGGAAACCGTGGAGCGGGAAATCTGCTCCATCTGGGCGATCTCGCTCTGGGAAAGGTTGTCCAGATAATAATACCTTGCGATGCGGTACGCCAGCGCGCTGTCGTTCTTGATGCTCAAGGCTGCCCTCCCCTGTTGTTTTGGTTCGGTTATCGCGGTCTTTTCGCCTTTTTTGGGAAGACGATGCTCCCAAACTCTATTATACCATTTGGCTATTCGCAATGGAACGCGGAATAGATGGCGTTGACCGCGGCTTCGAACTCGCCGCCCTCGATCCCGATGATGATGTTGATCTCGCTGGAGCCCTGGTCGATCATGCGGACGTTTACGCCGTGCTCGGCCAGAGCGGTGAACACCTTTGCGGAAGTGCCCACCCGGTTGATCATCCCCCGGCCGACGACGGCGATCAGCGCCATGTCCTCGTGCACCTCGACGGAATCGGGGTCGCAGGCGGCGATGATGTCGTCGATCACCTCTCTGCGCCTGCCCGCAAGGTCCTTCTGGCAAATGATGACGGAAAGCGTGTCGATCCCCGTTGGCATATGCTCGATGGAGATCCCGTGGGCCACCAGGGCGGAAAGCACGCGGTAGGCAAAGCCCACCTCGGTGTTCATCTTGTCCTTCTCGATGTTGATGACGGCGAAGCCCTTTCTGCCGGCGATGCCGGTGATGGCGCATTCGCTGTAATCCTCGGCCTCGGGCACGATCATCGTGCCCGTTTCGTCCGGCGCGTTGGTGTTGCGCACGTTGATCGGGATGCAGGCCTGGCGCACGGGGAAGATGCTCTCCTCGTGCAGCACGGTGGCGCCCATATAGGCAAGCTCCCGCAATTCGCCGTACGTCACCACGCGGATGGGTTCCGGGTCCTTGACGATCCTGGGGTCCGCCATCAGAAAACCGGAAACGTCCGTCCAGTTCTCGTAAACGTCCGCATACACGCTGCGCGCGACGATCGCGCCGGAAATGTCCGACCCCCCGCGGGAGAAGGTCTTGACCGAACCGTTGGGGTAGGAGCCGTAAAAGCCGGGCACCACGGCGTTTTTTTTGCCTTTTAAGGCTTCGCCCGCGACCTCGTTGGTGTATTCCGCGAGGAAAACGCCGGTTTCGTCAAACCGGACCAGGTCTATAGCGTCCACAAACTCAAAACCGAGATACGCCGCGAGCAGGATGCCGTTCAGGTATTCGCCCCGGCTCGCCGCGTAATCCGCGGTCGCGCCGTTGGCGATTTCCTTCCTGATCCATTCGAGATGGGCGGCGATATCGGTCGAAAGGCCAAGCCCGGATTCGATCCCAACAAAGCGCGCGGCAATGCGGTCAAAAAGGCCGTCAAAGGGCTCGCCGCTTTGGGCAAGGCCCTGGCAGGCGTAAAGCATGTCGGTCACCTTATCGTCCCCTTCGAAGCGCTTTCCGGGCGCGGACGGCACCACGAAGCGGCGGTCGGGGTCGGCCAGAATGATCTCCCTGACCTTTTCGAACTGTTGGGCGTCGGCCAGCGAACTGCCGCCGAACTTGACGACTTTTACAGACATAGAATCCTCCGAAAATTTTATCGAAGCGCGCGCGCCTCAAGATAGTATCGCTTTTCCTGGGCTTCTCCCATCGAGAAGGTCTTTTTCGGCAGCGCGCCCTCGAGAATCACCGTGGCAAACAGGTCCGCCTTTTCCATCGCGGGGAGCAAAAATCCCAAAGACCCCTCCCGCATGGCCAGGTTTTTCAGCGTTTCGTCACCGTGGATATAATCGAGCTTTGCACCCGTCCTTTTGGCGTAATCCTCCAGCGCGTTTTGCAGGGTGGCGACGGCAAGGCGGTTGGCCGGGGCGGGAACGGTGATCACGCCCTCGCCCTCCTTCGAAACAAAGGGCAGCACGTGGGCGAATTCCGGGTGGTCTTTGCCGGCGGGGCCGATGGAAACGTCCCCGTTCTGCTCGGCAAGGCTATAGGCGATCTCGCCCGCCGCGCCGGGCCTGACCCCGGTCAGCAGGCGGTGGATCGGCTCGAAGAGGATCCCGTCGTCATGGACGTTCACAAGCTCCGCTAGGGCGAAGCGGCAGGGGTGGTCTTCCCTTTCTTCTTCCGTCAGCGTCGGCTTGATCTCCTCCCACACCGCCTTGGCGGCGGCCAGGGAATGGTTCCCGTCCCCCATGGCGTAGAGCAGCAGGGGCTTCCCAAAGCGGCCGGTCTGCTCGCCCGCCAGAGCGGAAAGGGCGGCCCTCGCCCCTTTTAGGTCTTTTTCGGCAAGAAAATCGCCGGTGATCCTTCCGCCGCGCTCCATCAGCTCAAAATCATACGCCTGGGACTTGCTCAGGCCGACAAGCGGTTCGATCACGGTTTTTTTCGGATCGTCTATCAACATTAATATGTGCGGAAGCTCGATGAGTGCCCGCCTTCTTAACGATAATCTCGCTTTTACCCGCTCCTCGACCGTGCCTTCCGTGGCGCGGATCAGGGACGCGCTTCCCCGCTTATAATCGTACCGCTCCAGATCGAAGGCGAGCACCAGCCCGGTCCTCACCCCGCAGGGGAGATAACGGCGGACGAGCATCGCCCCTTTTTGCAGGGTTTTGAAAACGCCGCCTTGCAAATAGGCTTCCATCGCGCCGATGATCTTCGCTTCCCGATCCGCGTTTTCCGCCGGATCCTCCGAAAGCAGGGCTTCGGGCAGGATCAGCCGCAGGGCGGACGGGGCTCCGCCCGCGAACTCCTCCACCCTTTGCCAGTATTCCGGCTCGGAGGTATACTGGTCGCAGGCGACGACCGCCCACTTCGCCATATCCGCGCCGGTCTCTGGCAGCATGATCCGGGGCAGTTCGACGCCCAGCTCCCTCCAGGTCATCTCCTTCATAAAAGGCTCCATTCTGAGTCAAAAAAATAGGTTCAGGCCGGCGGCTTGCAAAAAAGCGCCGGTTTTCGCGCTAAAGCGGCGCCCGGGCAACCGCCGTGCCAAGCGTGCGGCCCGCATTCTTCGGCAAAACCGGTCCCGGCCGGACAAACAACGTTCAGGCGGCCAGGCGGTAAAAAACCCCGTTCTTTTTGGCGTTTTTTGCCGGATGCCGCGGCTCGGCCGCGGCAACAAGTCTCAACACGGCTCGAACATTACGATTATACACTCACCCCGCATTCGGGTCAATTAAATTGAAGGTGAAGGATTTGATTGCCTTTGCCTGCTGCAAATCTTTTCAACCGCCGATGCCCTTGGTCGATGCCCTTGACAATTCCGGCTGAATGGTTTACACTCGATTTTGTTCATATTTTGCGTTGAAGCGGAATATTAGGGGATTTTTGCAGGTCAAGAGAGCCGCCGCAACCGGTGAAAGGCGGACCGCGAAACCGCCGAACTCACCGCGGAGCATCCATCTTCGGCGGAAGCCCACCGATAAAGGGGTTCCAAGCGGGCGCGGCAGCGCGCTCAAAAGAGTGGTACCGCGGAAGCATGCCTTTCGCCTCTTTGTGGGGCGGGGGGCTTTTTTGATCTAAGCATAGCGCGCCAATCCAAATCCGCCTCAAAGGCCGGATTCCGGCGCCCTGCTGCGTCATCGTCAGTCGCCGTAGGCATCGCTACGGCTCCTTTATCTTCCTTGCAGGCCATCCGGACTTCGGCCTTTAAGGTCTTTGGAGTCTGGCGGGCCCAATGCACGGCAGGGCAAGGCGCCGCTGCGCAAGTGTACATCAAACTGCGGAAACACAGCCTTGCCGCGCACTCGGCCCGCCAGACCGGGTTCGGATTGGCGCGCTATGCTTACTTCAACATCACATAAAGGAGATCGTCATGGAATTCAACCGGATCGAGGAAAAATGGCAGCGCCGCTGGGAGGAGTCGGAGCTTTACAAATACGTTCCCGACGCGAAGAAGGAAAAATTCTACATGATGGAGATGTTTTCCTATCCTTCGGGGGCGAACCTTCACGTGGGGCACTGGTATAATTACGGCCTTGCGGATTCCTTTGCCCGCTTCAAAAGAATGCAGGGCTTCAACGTGTTCCACCCCATGGGGTTTGACGCTTTCGGCCTTCCCGCCGAGAATTACGCCATCAAAACCGGCATCCACCCCATGGATTCCACCATTTCGAACATCGAGACCATGGAGCGCCAGCTCCGGCGCATGGGCGCGACCTTCGACTGGTCCGCCGAGGTCAAAACCTGCATGCCGGATTATTACCGCTGGACCCAGTGGTGCTTCCTCCAACTTTACAAAAACGGACTGGCGTACAGGAAGGAGATGCCCGTCAACTGGTGTCCTTCCTGCAACACCACCCTGGCCAACGAGCAGGTGCTTTCGGACGGTTGCTGCGAGCGCTGCGGCGCTTCCGTCACCCGCCGGAACCTGACCCAGTGGTGCTTCCGCATCACCGAATACGCCGAAGAGCTGCTGAGTGGCCTTGACCAGCTGGACTGGCCGGAAAAAACCAAGCTGATGCAGAAAAACTGGATCGGCAAATCCATCGGCGGAGAGGTCGTATTCTCCACCGAATCCGGCAAGCCCTTCACGGTGTTCACCACCCGGCCGGACACGCTTTTCGGCGTCACCTATATGGTCTTTTCGCCGGAGCACGAGCTGGTGGACGAACTGACCACCCCCGGGCAGAAAGACGAGATCGAGGCTTATAAGGCCTTTGCCGCCAAGGCCAGCGAGATCGACCGCATGTCCTCCACCCGGGAAAAGACCGGCGCTTTTACCGGGAGCTACGCGATCAACCCGATCAACGGCGAGCGCATTCCGATCTACATCGCGGATTACGTGCTCGCCACTTACGGCACGGGGATCATCATGGCCGTTCCCGGCCACGACGAGCGGGATTACGAGTTCGCCGTCAAGTTCAAGCTGCCCGTCCGGCGGGTCATCAACCCGGAAGACGGTTCAAAGCGCGAGCTGCCCTTTGCCGATTACGGCGTGATGGTCAATTCCGGCAGGTTTGACGGAATGACCTCCGAAGAAGGCAAAGATGCCGTTCTGGCGGAGCTGAAGGAGCGCAATCTTGGCTGTGCGAAGGTCAATTACCGCCTGCGGGACTGGATCATCTCCCGCCAGCGCTACTGGGGCTGCCCCATCCCGATGGTGCACTGCGAGGACTGCGGCGTCGTTCCCGTTCCCGAGAGCGAGCTGCCCGTGGAGCTCCCCTATGACGTGGATTTTACGCCGGACGGCACCAGCCCCCTATTGAAGAGCGAGGCGTTCATGAACACCGTCTGCCCGGTCTGCGGCAAGCCCGCAAAAAGGGACGCGGACACGATGGACACCTTTATGTGCTCCTCCTGGTACCAGTTCCGCTACTGCGACGCGCACAACGACCAGGAAGCCTGGAACCGCGAAAAGGTCGACGGGCTTTGCCCGGTGGACGCCTATGTGGGCGGCGCCGAGCACGCCTGCATGCACCTGATTTACGCCCGGTTTTTTACCAAGGCCTTTCGGGACATGGGCTACCTGGATTTTGACGAGCCGTTTCTGCGCCTTGTCCACCAGGGGACCATCCTGGGGCCGGACGGGAACAAGATGTCCAAATCCAGGGGGAACGTCATCTCGCCGGACGCCTACATCCAAAAATATGGTTCCGACGTCTTCCGCATGTATCTTCAATTCGGTTTTTCCTATATCGAAGGCGGAAAATGGTCGGACGACGGCATCAAGTCCGTCGCCCGCTTCCTGGACCGGGTGGAGCGGCTGGCGGAGCGCACCGTCGCCGTCAGGAATCAAAAGGCCGAACGGGGCTTTGCCGAGCGGGAGCTGGATTTCGTCCGCGCGAACGCCATCAAGGCCGTCGGGGCGGACCTTGAACGCTTCCAGTTCAACACCTGCATCGCCCGCATGATGGAATACGTCAACGCGGTCTACAAATATGTCGACGGCGGCAGCGTCAGCGGCGAATACCTTTTCGGGATCGTGCGGGATCTGATGCTCCTTCTGGCGCCCTTTGCCCCGCATTTTGCCGAGGAGCTCTGGAAACAGCTCGGCCTTCCCTTCTCCGTCTTCAACCAACGGTGGCCGGAATACGACGAAAAAGCGCTGAACCGGCAGGAAGTGGAATACGGCGTTCAGGTCAACGGCAAGGTCCGCGCCCGCGTCACCCTTCCCGCGGAGCTAAACGCGAAAGAGGTGGAATCCGCCGCCCTTGCGGACGAATCCGTCCAGCGCGCGATCGAGGGCAAAACCGTCAAAAAGGTCATCGTCGTGCGGAACATCGTAAACATCGTGGCGGGCTGACCGGGCAAATTCCCGGTTCAGGCCGCTGCCGCAAAAACGGCTGTTCCCGCTTCCCCTTTTGCGGGATGAGCTCCACAAAACAAAAGCCCTTCGGAAAGCCGAAGGGCCTTTGTTTTTTGAAGTTGACGATCGCTTAGAACTTGAGGGCAGCGTTGGTTTCACCGAACAGCTCCATGTAGTACTTGAGCTTTGCCTTGTATCCGTCGCTGATCTTGTCGAATACGAAGTAAGGGGTACGGGGGTCTTCCGCGACGTTCTTCTGACCGGCGATGAACAGGTCGGCTGCGATGTTGATCTTGGTGATGCCGCCGGCGATGGCCTTGACGAGGTTCTCGTCGCCGGAGCCGGAGCCGCCGTGCAGCACGAGGGGGACGCTCACGGCCGCGTTGAGCTCGGCCAGGCGCTGGAAGTCCAGCTTGGGGGTGCCGGTGTAAACGCCGTGGGCGGTGCCGACGGCAACGGCCAAAGCGTCGCAGCCGGAGCGCTCGACGTATTCGGAGGCTTCGTCCACCTTGGTCAGGCCGGCGTCGCGGTCTTCGTCATAGGACGCGCCCTGGCCCACGTGGCCCAGCTCCGCCTCGACGGAAACGCCCACGGAGTGCGCGATGCGGACAAGGTCTGCGACCTCGGTCACGTTCTGCTCGAAGGGCATGCTGGAACGGTCGACCATGATGGAGGTGAAGCCGGAACGGATGGCCAGCACGGCGTCGGAGAACTTGGAGCCGTGGTCAAGCTGAATGGCTACGGGCACGGAAGCGCGGACAGCCATATACTCGGCGATGCGGCCGAGCAGCACCATGTCCTGGGTATGCCAGTCGCATATGTCCAGGATGATGGGGGCCTTGATATCCTCCGCGGCCTGGATGGCGGCGCGGACGGTTGTTTCGTTGCAGACGTTGGGCGCGACGACGCCGAACTTGTGTGCTTTTGCGACGACGAGAATGTCCTTTGCGGTAACAAGCATTTTAATTTCCTCCACAAAACAGATTGATGAACGCGCCAAGCGCCCGCCGCTTTTTTAACGGCCGGGGCGAAAGCGCGCGGGAACCAGGGTTCAGGGGTTGCGCACGTTCAGCAGTTCCCCGCCCTTGAGCCAGCGCTCAAGGTCTTCGTAGCCGATCTCGACCGAGCAGGCCATGGTGTCGGAGGAGGTGCCGCCCATATGGGAAACGACGGTGACGTTGTCCAGCGTGCGGAAGGGGGAATCCGCGGGAAGGGGCTCTTCGTCAAAAACGTCCAGAGCGGCGCCGCCGATGCGCCCTTCCTGAAGCGCTTTGATCAGCGCGTCGGTATCCACGATCCCCGAACGGGCGGTGTTGATGAAATACGCTTCCGGCTTCATCTTGCCAAACTGCTCTTCGCCGAAGTAGCGGTGCGTCTTTTCGGAATAGCGGATGTGCAGCGAGACGAAATCGGAAACGGCCAGAAGCTCGTCCAGCGTGACGGCCTTTTCGCCGGCGTCGGTAATGACCTTCGGGTCGAGGAAGGGATCGTGAACCACGATCTTGCAGCCGAAACCCTTCAGGCGGTCGATCACGCGGCGGCCGATATAGCCAAAGCCGATGATCCCGACCGTTGAGCGGTCCATGTTCCGGATGTGGGACTGGTTTTTGAACTGCTTGCGCCAGCCGCCTTCCTGGATGGCCTTGTGGGCCCTGGCGATATTCTTGTTCTCCGCGATCATCATGCCCACCGTAAAGTCCGCCACCGCCGGGGCGGAGCGCCAGGGGGAATTGATCACTTTGATCCCGCGTTCCGTGCAGGCGGGAACATCGACGTTCTCGTATCCGCCGCGCAGGCAGGCGACAACTTTGAGGTTCTTGCCCTTTTCTATGATCTCGCGGTTGACGGAAGTCATATGCACGCAAAGGACGTCGTAATCCTGCACGATGTTCAGCAGGCCGTCATAGGTCGTCGCGGCCTTGATTCCCTCGTATTCGCAGGCGTGCATGCGGTCCATCGTCGCCGTGTATTCCTTGATGGACTCGTCCACCTTTATGGTGACTTCCGCGCCGTACTTCTCAAGTTCGCGCATGGGCTCGTAGAATGCTGCGGTGATTCCGCCGTCGGCCATGCACAGTATCTTTATTTTTGACATTTGCAGACAGGCTCCTTATTGTTGCGGGGCCTTCCCGGCAGGGGATCGACGCCTGCGCGGGAACGCCGCCTTTTTTCGTTGCGATGCCGGGGCCGATCCGGATCGGCCCCGGTCATCAAAGGGTTGGCGCATAGCCGGTTAATCGCGTTGGCTTACTTGTTGGCTGCCTTCCAATCCCAGTAAGGCTTCATGGTCTCGATCAGCAGCAGCCATTCTTCGTAGCGCTTGTTGAGCTTCTCAACATGCCCGGGGATGGGGTTGATGCGGGGACGCAGGCGCACGCACTTTTCGATGGCGTCGGCATAGTCCTTATACAGCCCGGCGCCGATGCCCGCGCACATCGCAAGGCCCAGAGCGCCGACTTCGTCGCAGGCGACACATTCCACGGGGGTGTTCAGCGCGTCGGCGAAGAGCTGCGCCCATTCGTCGGAGCGGGCGATACCGCCGGTCAGGCGGGTGACCTTGGCCTCGAGGCCGCCGGCGCCGAGCTGATCGTAATGGAAGCGGTGGATGAAGGCCACGCCTTCAGCCAGAGCGTAGGCCAGCTCGGCAAAGGTGGTGGTGTCGTTGATGTTGAAGAAGTTGGCCATGGCGGCGCCGTGGACAGAGGGCTGGCCCACGAAGGGATGATAGAGCACGGTGGTGCCGCCGACGGGCACGGACTTGATGACCTGGTTGACGATGACGATGTCGGGGGTGTCGACGGCGTACTGGAGGCCGATCTGATCGGCGGCCTTGCGGGCAACGCTTCCGAGGGTATTCATGAACCACTCGTAGTTGGAGGCGGAAGCGCCGGTGTTGGCGGAGAGCAGATAGCCGGACCTGTCGAGGTAAGGCATGTTGAAAATGTTGGAACCGGGCAAGTAGATGATTTCGGGGTTGAAGGTCTCGTTGATGGACCAGGTGCCGGCGATGGCGGTGAACACGCCCTTTTCGGTGGCGCCCGCGCCGACCAGGCAGGCCAGGATGTCCATCATGCCGGCGACGATCGCGGTGCCCTCGGCCAGACCGGTAACCGCGGCGGCTTCCTTGGTCACATAGCCGACGGTCTCGGAGGAGTCGGCGGCCAGATAGGGCAGCTTGTCATACATCTCGGGGATGCCGTACAGCTCCATCAGTTCCTTGGAGAACTGGAGCTTCTCAAGGTCGACCAGAGCGGAACCGCCGATGCAGTTCATGTCTGCCGCGGCGACGCCGGTGAGCCTGTAGGCGATGAAATCCTTGAAGCTGAAAACATGCTCGATCTTGGCATAGATGTCGGGGCGGTGCATCTTGTACCAGCGGAGGATGGCGCCGGGCTCGCCGGAATACATTCCGCACTTGACGATGTCGCACAGCTTCTCGTAGTTGCCTTCGGCCTTGATGGCCTGAACGGCGTCGTTGGCGCGATAGTCGGTGGAATAGCATCCGTTGGCGATGACTTCGCCGCCTTTGCCGAGGAAGGTGCAGCCGTTGCCGAAGGAGGTGCAGCCGATGCCGAGCAGATCCTTGGGATCGATGCCGACCTTGTCGAGGACCTTCTTAAGAACGGTCTTGGTGGCTTCCCAAGCCAGGGTGAGGTTGAATTCCTGATACTGAGGGCCTTCCGTGGAAACGCGCTTAAAGGTTTCGGTTACCGAGCCGACGGTGGTGCCGCGTTCGTCAAAAACAACAGCCTTGATAGAGGTGCCGCCGCAGTCCAGACCCATTAAGTACTTTGCCATTTGAGTTCCTCCTTAGAATCTCTTTTCTCTTTTGGGGAGTCCATTCTGGTAGCTTTGGTATACGCGGTTATAAGGCCCGGGCGCGGGAATGCCCCCCGGCCGCCGAAGACCGGCTGCCGTCTCCCGGAGGCTTTGCCCGCATCCTGGGTCAAAAAGGATTTCGTTTCTTTGCGCGGTTTAGGGAACGAGCTTTTTAAGCTCCACCTTGCCGCGGTTCATCCAGGTCTTGGGGGCCACGCCGTCAAACAAATTGGCCATGTGGTTGGCCAGGCGCAGGGCGGAACGGCTCTTGGCGTGGATGGTGGTTCCCGCCAGGTGGCTGGTGACGGTGCAGTTGTCCAGCGCGATCATGCGGTAGTCGATGGTGGTGGGTTCTTCGTCGAACACGTCCAGCGCGGCGCCGCCGATCTTCTTTGCCTTGAGCACTTCATAAAGGGCCGCTTCGTCGATCAGGCCGGAGCGCGCGGTGTTGACGATGATCGCCGTGGGCTTCATGAGGGAAAGCGCCTTCGCGCCGATCATGTGATAGGTTTCGGGGACCAGGCGGCAGTTGACGGAGACGACGTCGCACTCCTTCATCAGGGTGTCCAGGTCCACGAACTCGACGTTCAGCTTGGCCGCGGCTTCCTTGTCCGGGTACGCGTCGTAGGCGAGCAGGCGCTGGTCAAAGCCGGAAAGCTTCTTCGCGACGAGCTGGCCCACCATGCCAAAGCCGACGATACCGGTGGTCAGGCCGGCAAAGTCCGGCAAATAGGATATGTTGACATAATCCTTGCGCCACCAGCCGGCCTTGACGGCGGCGTGGCTCCTGCCGATGTTCCTGTATTCGGCGATCATCATGCCGATGGTGAAATCGGCGACCGCTTCCGCGTTGCGGCCCGCGTTGTTGAACACCATGATGCCCTTTTCGGTCATGTAATCCACGGCGATGTTCTCAACCCCCGCGCGAAGGGTGCCGACGGCGACGCACTTTTTCGCCGCGTCCACAACCTTGCTGTTGATGGGGCAGAACTGGGTGATGATCACGTCCGCGTCCCGGCAAAGATCGACCAGCTCGTCGCAGAGATCCACGCCCTCGGGTCCGTTCTGCTCGATGATCAGATTGATGTGGGACATATCGTAGCCGTTCCAGTCCCACTGGTAATCCACAATTTCAACGCCGCGCGCTTCCCAGGATTCGAAGCCCTTGCGCATATCCTTGCTGTTGATATAGCCGTCGCCAATAATGAGTGTCTTCATGATTTGCTGTCGCCTTTCGTCATTGAATGATTTTATCGCCCGTTTCGGCGCCGGAACAGGCCAGGCGCTGAATAACGGCGCAACGCACAGGGATTTTGCCCGCTCTTTAACGGCAGAGCATGCCGCCGCTGACATCCACGCAGGCGCCCAGCATATACGAGTTCCTGGGCGAAACGAGGAAGGTGATGATATCCGCCATCTCGGCTGAGGTTCCGCAGCGGCCGATCGGAATGCGGGTCTTGTAATATTCGGTTTGTTCTTCTGTGAGGAAGCCGGGGGAAACGGTCATGCCGGGAGCGGCGGAATTGACGAGAATATTGTGTTTGGCCACCTCTTTTGCCAGGGAAACGGTGAAGGCGACCACGCCGGCCTTTGCCGCGGCATAATGGGCGTGGAAGGTGGTGGAGCCCTTGAACGCGGCCTGGGAAGAGAAGTTCATGATCCTGCCGGGCTTGTTGTTGTCGATCCAGTAATTGCAGAGCCAGCGGTTGGTCAGGAAAACGCCGGTAAGGTTGATCTCCATTGTGCGGTTCCATTCGTCCAGGGGGATATCGATCACCTTGTTGGTGGGCCAGAGCATCGCGGAATAAATCAGGATATCGACGGCGCCGAATTTTTCGATGGCGAATTTGAAAAGGGAATCGACTTCGTCTTCCCTGCTGGCGTCGCACCTGAAAGAATAAGCGCAGCCCTCGCCGCCCGCGGCGGTCATATCCGCCAGGCTGGCCCTGGCTTTTTCGTCGTTGCTGGAATAGGCGATGACGACGTTCGCGCCCTCTTCCACCAGCCTCAGGCTGCACGCGCGCCCGATATTGCTGGAGCCGCCGACCACAACGGCCACTTTCCCTTTGAGACCGAGATCCATCTTCTCCTCTTTTCCGCGCCCGCGGCAAACGGACGCATCCTGTATTTTTATAAAATCATATGTGTTTTATGCACAGTCCTTTATGGCAAACATGTGTGTTTTGCACAAAAAAATGTAATAATCGGAAGATAAAATAACCAAATAGCTATTGTTCGCAAACATAGTATAGCGTCGCTTCCGCCATGTGTCAATACGTCATAATACAAAAATACCTTCCGCGCACTGAATCCGGACTTTGTGAAGGGGATATGACCTCATCAGATGTCTCGGCCGCGGCCCGTGCCGCGGATTGCCCTGTTTTGCGATATTTTTAGCGAAGTTTCGACTTATGGGGGCGATGCTTGCGCCCGCGCATGATCGCATGGTTTGTGGGGCGTTCAGCGGGCGGAACGCACTCTTTTTGCCAACTTATGGATATATTTGGATCATGATGAATATTTATTCATAAATTGCCCTGCGGCGGCGCCGGAGCATACAACGGGTCCGCGCCCTTTTAAACCAATGCGCAAAGGGCGCCGTTTGATTTTGGCTTGTTGCTTGGCATGCATAGTGTTGAATTCGGGAGGTATAAATGTGCAAAATGACCGCACCATGCGCTGACGGAACCCTTGCCGGCAGCGGACAAAGGATTGCGGACAAAACCCCGGCCGCGATCCGCGCCGCCGAAAACGCAATGGCGCGGATCGCAAAACTGTTCACGATCCCTCTTTCGGAGGAGATTGTCCACGGGGGGACAGCCGGACTTCGGGCATGATCAAAATGGCGGGTCTGGGCGTCTTCATGAGGCAACGGGAACAGCGTCCCCGAAGCCGCGGCGGATTTGCCGCACTTTTGAACGCCGGCAACGGCGCCGCCCGCATCGTCGAGACGTTCATCCCGAACGCATCGCATCGGCAGAAGAATCGGGAAAAGCCCGGCGGAACCGCTGCCGGGCTTTTGGATTCGGCGCGCTGATTTTCGGGCCGGGGTCTTAAACGGCGGCCTTTCAGCCGTTCAGACTGCCGAAAAACCCTGCACCGGGGCTTCAAGGGCCGAAGCCCCCGAGCTTTACATGTAAGCTTCCATACTAATTCGGCCGCTTTTGACCGAATTACCCTCGCCGGAATCACAGATCCCGGCATTTCATCAAGGTTTGACGCCGGCTGCGCAGACGGCCTTAAAAACCAACCGGCGAAGCGGCGCGCGGGCCGCTTTGACGCCCCGCGCGGCCTTTCTGCCCTTATCTCATCAGCATGCCGCCGTTGACGTCCACGCAGGCGCCCAGCATATAGCTGTTCTTGGGCGACGCCAAAAAAGCGACGATATCCGCCATTTCCTCCGGCGTGCCGATGCGGCCCATGGGAATGCGGCTTTTGTAATACTCGGCGCCCGTTTCGTCGATCAGCCCTTCGCCGACGACCGCGGTCATCCCAGGGGCGACGCAGTTGGTGATGATGCCGTATTTGCCAAGCTCCCTGGCCATGGATTTGCTGAAGGCGACCACCGCGCCCTTAGACGCGGCGTAATGGGCGTGGTGGGTGGTGGAGCCGTTATAGGCGGCCTGGGAAGCGAAGTTGACGATCCGGCCCGGCTTTTTGTGTTCCAGCCAGAACCGCGCCAGCCATTTGTTGGTCAGGAACATGCCGTCGATATTCACGGCCATGGTCCTTCGCCATTCGTCGTAGGGAATGTCCACGATCATATTCGTGGGGTAATGCATCGCGGAAAAGATCAGAATATCCACAGTGCCGTATTTTTCCACCGTAAAGCGAAACAGCGCGTCCACGCCGCTCTCGCTCGCGATATCGCATTTGAATATGCAGGAATGCTCCGGGTCCCCTGCCGCGCGCATTTTCTCCAGGGTTATGTTCGCCTTTGCGTCGTTGCTGGAATAATTGACGACGACCTTCGCCCCCTCTTCAACCAGCTTTACGGCGCAGGCCCTGCCGATGTTCGAAGAGCCCCCGACAACCACCGCCACTTTGCCTTTCAATTCAAGATCCATTTTTCTCCTCCTACTTTTCCAGAAAGTGCTTGATCGCCATCACAGGATGATAGAGCAGCATTCTCGGCCCGGCATATTTCATCACTTTTTTAATGCGCTCCCGCATCCCGGGCTGATAGCAATGCACGGCGCATTTCGAGCAGAAGGCTTTATCCTCCCCGAATTTGCACGAATCCAGCCTTTTGTGCGCGTATTCCATGAGTTCGCGGCATTCGCCGCACAAAGTGCCGCCATGCTTATGCCCTTTGCAATAGATTGAGATCATCCTGCCGACTGTTTTTTTCTCAGATTCGATCCTGCTTGCCGCCATATTGCCTCTCCTGTCCTTTGGGGATCGAATCATTATCGCGTCTTTCGCCGCACACAGATGCGCGGCTCGGGCTTGCATACGGGCAAAGCGGCCGGCCGTATTGCCCGGTATGCACGACGGCCCGGCCCACCCATTTTTTAAGCGGGCTGGCCGGGCCGGCGGGTTCGCGTCAGTTCGCCGACAGCGATCAATCGGGATAAATAATAACCTTCAGGGCGTCGCCGCTCTGGGCCATTTCAAAGGCTTCCTTGAACTGAGAGAGCGGGTAGCGGTGGGTGATGATGCGGCGGGGGTCCAACTGGCCGCATTTGAACATGCTGAGCACCATGTCCATATGGTGGTTGCTGGAATCGCTGGTGCCCTGAATGTAGATTTCTTTATAATGCACAACGTTGCTGTCCACCGAAACGGGCGGGGAACCCTTGGGCAGGCCGCCAAAGAAGTTGACGCGGCCGCGGCGGCCGGCGATGTCGATCGCCTGCTCCTGGGCTTTGCCGGAAGGGCTGGCAACGATGACGACGTCGCAGCCGTAACCGTCGGTCTCGCGGTCGACGACCGCCTTGAGATCCTCTGTTCTGCTGTTGATTGCAACGTCAATTTCCGGGAAGGACGCGGCCTGGTCCACGCGGTTTTGCATAATGTCCACCGAAATGACCTTGCTCGCGCCCAGGCACTTCGCGATCAGGCAGTGGATGATGCCCAAAGGACCGGCGCCGATGACGCAGACGACATCGCCAAGGCCGACCTTGGAAATTTCCTGGCCGTTCAGCGCGCAGGAGCAGGGCTCGGTAATGCAGACATCCTGGGTGGTGAATCCGTCCGGAACGCGGTGGACGCCGCCGTTGGCGACATGGAGCGCGGGCAGCATCACGTATTCGGCGAAGGCGCCGGGAACGATGTAGCTGATGGCGTTCTTGTCCACGCAGAGGTTCTGAAGCCCCCTCAGGCAATAGCGGCAGTTGCCGCAGGGGATGATCGCGGAGCTGACGACCTTCTGGCCGATTTCGTAATCCGTAACGCCTTCCCCCAGTTCGACGATGGTGCCGGAGAACTCGTGGCCGAGTATCGCGGGCATCTTCATTTTATGGGCGGAGCCGCCGGCCTTGACGTTCCTGAGGTCGCTCCCGCAGATGGCGCAGGCGTCAACCTTAAGAACCATTCCTCCCCTAGGGGCGGTTGGCTTTTCGACCTCGTCCAGGCGCAGGTCGTCCGGCCCATAAAGACGCAATGCTTTCATTTTTGTTTTCTCCTTGGCGATGAATTTCGCGCCTTGCGGCGGGCCGGCAAAAGCCGGCCCGCCGCGTCGGCGTTATTTAGCGTATGCAGTATCCGGCTTACAGATCCGCCAGAGCGTGCATCTCTTGCTTGGTGTTGAGGTAAAGCTTGACGTAAACGTCATACAGCTTCGCGTAAAGGTCGAAAGAGGAAGGATCGGGATCGTTGGTGATGTCGAGGTTCACCCACTTCTTGATCTCGTCGTAATCCTTGTAAATGCCCACGCCGACGCCGGCCAGGAACGCGTCCGCCACGGGCGCGCCCGCAACCTTGGAAGCGTAGTCGATCGGCACCCTGAGAACGTCCGCAAAGGCCTGGCGCTCGATGTTGGAGGCGGCGCCGCCGTCGGTAACGGTGACGCGGTGGGGCATCATGCCGGTGGCGCGCAGCAGCACCGCGTGATGCTCAAGGGCATAGGCGATGCCTTCGATGATGGCGCGGAACATATGGGCGCGGGTGTGGAACAGGGACAGGCCGAAGAACACGCCGCGGGCCTTGGGATCCCAGATGGGGGAGCGCTCGCCCATGAAGTACGGCAGGACGACCACGCCGTCGGAGCCCTTCGGGACCCTTTCGGCCTCAAGGTTCAGCAGTTCATAGGCGGAGACGCCGCGCTTGCTCTGATAATCAAGCTCGACGGAACCGTAGTTGTCGCGGAACCACTTGACCACGCCGCCGGAGCTGCCGAGGCCGGCGAGCGCCAGCCAGGTGCCGGGGACCTGGTGGGGGAAGTTGATGAAGCCGGGGTCGAACACGGGCTTATCCAGCACGATCATCCAGCAGTGGGTGGTGCCGCACATGCAGGTGGATTCGCCGGGGTTGATCATGCCGGTGCTGAGGCCGGAAGCCGAAGCGTCCACGCCGCCGCCCGCGATAACCGGGATGCCGGGGGCCAGTCCGCACTTTTCGGCCGCTTCGGTGGTGACGTAGCCGACCACTTCGGCAGCGTTGTAATCCTTGGGGAACTTGTCGGGATCCATGCCGCAGCGCCGGATCATCTCCTCGTCCCACCTCAGCTCGTAGTTGTTGTAGAAGGGGGCGAACAGTCCGGCGACGCCCTTGTCCACAACGGCCTGACCGGTGAGCTTGAGCACGACGTATGCGTGGGAGTTCAGGAACTTCCAGGTGTTCTGGTAGATTTCCGGCTCGTTGTTCTTGACCCACATGCACTTGTAACCGGCGTAATAGGGGTCGGCGATGTTGCCGGCCACGGAGAAGATGCCGTCCTTGCCGACTTCGTTCTCCACCCATTCGCATTCGGCGGTGGCCCTGCGGTCCATGTATATTATGCAGTTTCTGAGGGCCTTGCCGGACTTGTCGACCGGGATGGCGTCCGGCGTCAGGCCGGAGACGCCGATGCCGGCGATTTCTAAGGGATCGATCTTCGCCTTCTTGACGATGGTGTTGACGATGGTCTGGAATTCACCCCAATAAAGGATGTCCGCGTTCTGCTCCGCCCATGCGGGGCGGGGGATTTCCACGTCGTGTTCGAGCGAGGCGGAAGCGATGACGCTCCCCGCCAGGTCGATGATGACGCCCTTGCTTCCGGATGTGCCGATGTCGTATCCAAGTAGATACTTCTTTTCCATGTGATCCTCCCTGATTTTGTCGTTTTTGGTCTGATCCCCTGTGATACCTGCGCCAAAAAGGGCGCAAATTGAATTTTAAATCAAAGAGCGGCGCGGCGATGCGCGGAAATCGGATAATTATTCTTTTTCTAGTTATTAATATGCAATCAGCTTATAATTTAAGTTTAGCAGAAAACATAAATGCGGTCAATAGATATTGGTTTGTTATCATGAAAATCACAAACTCATGTTGCTTTGTGGATTTATTAACGGGACGACTAGACTCCTTATATATACAAGTTGAAAAAATCGGGTGCACATTCATCTTGCGTTGTTGTGGATTGTTCTATATACTTCTATGTATAAAAATCATGATTTCCGCCTTGTTGAAATCAGGTTGTCTTAGGAGGTCATACCATGAAGTTCGGCGAGATGTCAATACATCAGCTGATCGATCCGAAGGGGTTTGCCTGCGAATGCGGGAGGACCCACAGGATCGATCTCAGATTCCTTCGCGTCGGCGGCGGCGTGATTCAAGCGGCGCCGGAAGCCATCGAAACCCTGGGCTGCTCCTATCCGTTCATCGTCTGCGACGAGCACACGTTTGAGGCCGCGGGCAAACAGGTGGTCGAGATCCTCAAAAAAGCGAACATAAAGCACAAGCTTTATATACTGCCCACCAGAAAGGAGCGCACAAGGCCGGAAGAGATCGAGCTTGGCAGCGTGGCCATGCATTTCGACCCGGCCTGCGACCTTTTGCTGGGCGTCGGCAGCGGCGTCATCAACGACATCTGCAAGATTTTCGGCTATATGGCCAAAAAGCCCAGCATGATCGTGGGCACCGCCCCGTCTATGGACGGTTACGCCTCCAACTCCTCCTCGATGGAGGTCAACAATGTCAAGACCACGATCTATACCCAGCTCCCTTCCGCGATCATACTGGATACCGATATTCTGAAGAACGCCCCCATGCGCATGCTCTGGGCGGGCTTTGGCGATATTATGGCCAAGTTTCTCTCCATCTGCGAATGGAAAATTTCCCACATCGTCACCGGCGAATACTTCTGCGACAATGTTTCGGACATCATGCGTTCTACCGCCCGGCGGGTCATCGACTTTGCCCCGGGCATCCCCAAGCGGGACCCGGAGGCGATCCAGGCGATCTCCGAAGGCCTGGTGGCCGCGGGCATGGCGATGTCCTTCGCGGAAATGTCCCGCCCCGCGTCCGGCCTTGAGCACCACTTCTCCCACATGTGGGAGATGATGGCCCTGGAGCGCGGCAAGCCCTACGATCTGCACGGCATCCAGGTGGGGGTTGCCACCCTGCTCGTCTGCGAGATTTACGACAAGCTCCTTTCCTTCAAGCCGGACCGCGCAAAGGCGGAAAAATTCCTCAGGGAATTCAATCCGGCGGATTGGGAGGCCAACGTGCGCCGGGTGTTTGGGGACACCGCGCCGGAAATCTTCGCCATCGAGAAAAAGGCGGGCAAGAACGATCCCAAAAACCATGAGCGCCGCATGAACAACATCATCAACCGCTGGGACGAGATCCACAAAACCATGACGGAGGAGCTGCCGGATTACAGGAAGCTCTACGACGCGATGAAGCTCGTCGGCATGCCCATGACGGTGGAGGAGCTGGACCTTTCCGCCCAGGATGTGCGGGACGCGTTCATCTGCTCCCGGGATATGCGCGATCGCTATCTGATGAGCTCCATGCTCTGGGACATCGGCGAGCTTTATGATTTTGCCGACGAATTCTTCCCTGTTTGACGGAGGTGACCTGATGAAGAGAATGAACGACGTCTCCCCCGCCGATTTCGCGAAAGTCAAATGCTTTCTGCTGGATATGGACGGCACCTTTTACCTGGACGACGAACTGATCGACGGCGCCCTGAGCTTTATCGACACCGTTGTGGAAACCGGGCGCGATTTTCTGTTTTTGACCAACAACACTTCCAGAAACGGCGATTTTTATGTCCAAAAGCTCGCGCGTTTGGGCCTTTCCGTGGAGCGCGCAAAAGTCCTTACCGCGGGGGACGCCACGGCGACGAAGCTGAACGAGCTTTACCCCGGCAAGAAGGCCTTTGTCCTTGGGAACGAGTTCCTGGTGGCGGACCTTGAGGCGAAGGGGATCAAAGTGGACAACGAGAATCCGGACATCGTCGTCATCGGATTCGACACGACCCTGGATTACGCCAAGATGCACGCGGTCTGCAACCTCGTGCGGGAGGGGCTTCCCTATATCGCCACCCACCCGGACTTCAACTGCCCCACCGCCACCGGCTTCATGCCGGACATCGGCGCGATCATGGCCTTCATCGACGCTTCGACGGGCAGGCGGCCGGAGCTGATCGTCGGCAAGCCGTACACCGGCATCGTGGACGCGGTGCTGGAGCGCACCGGGCTTTCCACGGCCGAATGCGCCATGGTGGGCGACCGGCTGTATACCGACATCGAGACGGGCCTTCGGAGCGGCATGCTCTCCATCCTTGTCATGAGCGGCGAAACCACCGAGGAAATGCTGGCCGAATACCCGTCGAAACCCCACATGGTGTTCGACAAACTGGCGGACATCAACCGTTTCCTCAAATAATCAAATCACTGCGGATCAATCAAAAAGGGGCTGTTCGCCCCTTTTTCAATGCGTCGGCGCAGGCCCCCGCGGGCCTTTGCCGACGATCGTTCAGCACTGCGCGCGACGATGCGTGTCAACCCCGCGCGCAATGGAGCTTACCCGCCTCAAAAAGCGCCTTAGAACAAGGAAACTTCGGGCATAAATGCCCATACGGCATGGAAGATCTGACCAAACCTCAAGGGCTGCGGCCCTTTTTTGCTTCTTCCGCTTCCTCCTTTCCGCCTTAGAGCTCTTCGGCGTTCGCCACCCGGAAGATTCCCAGGTGCTCTTCGGTTTCGAACCTGAATTCCCGCATCCTGCTTTCGGAAAACCGCCTCACCCCCGCGATCCCGATGGAAAACGGATGGAGCTCGGCGGTTTCGTATTCGCCGAAGAAGCCGTAAAGCTCCTCTATGCCCAATCCCGAAAGTTCGCCGCAAAGCAGCTCCGCCACATCGTTCGAAAGGCCGTAGCGCACGGCGTCCAACAGGCCGAGGATCGCGTCCTCCGCACTTTCCGCCCTTCTTCCCGGGATCACCCTTCTGTCCCTCAGCTCTCCCGTTTTTGCGTCGTGGACCGTTCTTTCCTCGTGTTCCAGCCGGGTGTTCAGGCTTTTTGCGCAGGAAATTTCCCCGTCCTTCAGCTCGCATTTGCCAAAAAGCTCAAGATACGGCGCAAGCTCCGCCGCGTTCACGCAGACGCAGCCCTCGTCCGTCACACAGACCAGGCTTTCGTCCAAAAAGGAGATTTCACCCCAGCCGCGCGCGGCCACGGTTTTCGACCATACGGAAAGCCCCTCCCGTTCCAGGGCGAGGTGGATCCCCCCCTGCCGAAAAAGGCAGGCGGTCAGGCCGCAGCCCTCGGCCGACGCGATGGACGCCGCCGGCTCGAAAGCCTGGGGCAGCTTTGGCACCGCAAGGCGAAGCACCGCGCAGTCCCGCCAATAGATCGCGCCGCTGGTTTCGCCCGTGGGGCTGATCTCGACCCGTTTCGTCACCGGCACGCAGCCGGGAACCAGGGGCAGCGCCGTGATGTAATGCGCGCTCCCCATCGCGGCGGGCAGGACCAGCGGCCGGTCCCTGTTCGCCTCGATCTGGGCCATGCCGTCCGCAAGCATAAAGGACGGCTCGTCCGGGTACACCACCAGCACGGGCAACACGGCTTTCACCTCCTTGTTTGACCGGGGCCGGAATGCCGCGCCGAACTTCCCCGGCATGCCGCCCCGGCCCGGTCCGGGCGGGGCGTTACTCTTATCTGTATGCGCCAGATTGCGTCACAGTTGCCCGGCGGAGCCAAAAATGCTAAAATATGCGAAGAACGCCAACGCGCTTCCCGCAGAAAAGCCGCGCCGCCGCGAACGGGCGGTTGTGCGGAAAGCCGAATCTCACACCGGAGGACAAGCCCATGATGACCACAGCGAGCGAGCTTTACGGCAATGTAAGCTCTTTTTCCGAAAAAAGCGTGACGGTAAGCGGCTGGGTCCGCACGGTCCGCGAAAGCAAGGCCCTTGGCTTTATCGAACTCAACGACGGAACGAAGATGAAATCCGTCCAGATCGTTTTCGAGCGGGACAAGCTGAAGGACGGCGGATCGCTCCATGTTTCCACCGGGGCGGCGCTCACCGTTACCGGAATCGTCGTGCCGACGCCGGAACTGAAGCAGCCCTTTGAGATCCACGCCACCGAAATCACCGTCGAGGGCGCGTGCCCGCCGGAATACCCCCTTCAGAAAAAGCGCCACTCCTTTGAATACCTGCGCACCCAACTGCACCTTCGGCCGAGGACGAACACCTTCTTCGCCGTTTTTAGGGTGCGCTCGCTGGTGGCCCAGGCCATCCACCGCTTCTTCGCGGAACACGGGTTCCTCTACGTTCACACGCCGATCCTCACCGCCAGCGACTGCGAGGGGGCGGGCGAAATGTTCCGCGCCACCACGCTGAACATCGGCGATCCCCCCAGGACCGAGGGCGGCGGCGTGGACGATTCCCAGGATTTCTTCGGAAAAGCCGCAAACCTCACCGTTTCCGGCCAGCTCTACGGGGAATCCTATGCCATGGCTTTTCGGAATATTTACACCTTTGGCCCGACTTTTCGGGCGGAGCAGTCCTATACCGCCCGCCACGCCGCGGAATTCTGGATGATCGAGCCGGAAATGGCCTTCGCGGGCCTGAAAGAAGACATGGAGCTCGCCGAGGCCCTGGTCAAATACATCATCGACGATCTGTTTGAAAAAGCGCCGGACGAGCTGGACTTCTTCAACAGTTTTATCGACAAGGGGCTGATCGAACGGCTGAAAAACGTCGCCGGAAGCGATTTCGCCCGGGTCACGTATACGGAAGCTATGGAGCTTTTGCTCAAATCCGGCAGGGATTTCGAATACACGCCCTTCTGGGGCTGCGATCTGCAGACCGAGCACGAGCGCTACCTGACCGAGCAGATTTTCGCCAAGCCCGTGTTCGTCACCGACTATCCGAAAGATATCAAGGCCTTTTATATGCGCCAGAACGACGACGGCAAAACCGTCGCCGCCATGGACCTTCTCGTTCCCGGGGTGGGCGAGATCGTCGGCGGCAGCCAGCGCGAGGAGCGGCTGGACCTGCTGACACAGCGCCTGAAAGAGCTGGGTATGAACGAAGAGGATTATTGGTGGTACCTCGAACTGCGCAGATTCGGCGGCTGCAAGCACGCGGGCTTTGGCCTGGGGTTTGAGCGGATGCTCATGTACGTCACCGGCATGGCGAACATCCGGGACGTTTTGCCCTATCCGCGCACCGCCGGTTCCGCCGAGTTCTAATTACACCAAAGGCGCAATATAAATCACATAGGAGCGCAGGGTGAAAAACGATCCGTTTGGGGGCGCCGCCTGTTAAGGGCATCAACGGCCGCTCAAAAAGACCGCCGCCGGACGGCCCGATGATCGCCACGATCCTTTGAGGATGAAAAAGCCTTCCGCGCGGGGCGCGGGCCGCTCCCGGGAGGACGTCTAAAAATCCGGAGCGTTCCCAAAGCAACCCGCGCACCCATCACAGCAAAGCAGCGGCCCCGCCGCTGTTTTGTACACTGACCAAAGCGAAAGCGCCGCTTTGGTCTTTTATTTACCCCATGTTTTTCTGCAACCGAAAAGATCCCGCTTTGCGGATTTTCAAAATACACAGTTATAAAACCCAACGGCTGGGGAATACTGACTTCGAACACGGGGCGAATACCCCAAAACAAATCCCCAATTCAGGAGGTCATCGATATGTCAAAGGGCGCGAGCATAGCACTCATGAGGGAGCCTTCCGCATCCATCGCGCGCACGGGCTGGAGAAGCGACGAAGAAAACCTGCTTTGGAGCGAGGTCAAGACGGCGCGCTCGGAGGGCAGGCCTCTGAAGAGCGTCTTCGATTCCGTTGCGTCAAAGACGGGCAGAAAGCCCAATTCGATACGCAACTTCTATTACGCAAAAGTCCGGGAAGACCCGGAACACGAGCACAGCCCCGCCTTCGTCCCCTTTACCCAGGACGAGATCTGGGACCTTTTGGTAACCGTGCTTTCCGCCCAGGCCAGGGGCCAGTCCGTCCGGGCCTGCACCTTGGACATGGGCCGGGGGGACACCCGGGCCATGCTGCGCTACCAGAACAAATACCGGGCGCTGGTCAAGAACAATCCCGTGCTGGTTTCCGAAGTGGTGCGCTACATGCGGGAAAACGACATGCCCTCGGTGGACCCTTACGAAAAGGGCCTGGCGAAAAGAAGGGCCAGAAAGCAGCGCGAAGACGCGGACGGCATGAAGAGCCTTGCGGTGATCATGCGGCTTTCGGGCGAGCTGGAAGACGCCCTGCGCCGCATCGCCGAACTGGAAAACGCGGTGGACCTTCTTCGCAGGGCTTCGGCTGTTTGAAAACGCAAAAACGCGAATCAGGCGCTGCGGGATGCGCGTCGCCGGGTAGTAAAAGCCCCTTGAGGTCACAGGAAAAACCCGGGGGGCTTTTCCCCGCGGGCGGCGGATGCTCCGAATGCCGCCCCCGCTTTTAACATCTCCCTTTGGGCCTGGAAGGACCGCGGCTGAAGATTGCTTCCCCTCTGGGGGCACCGCCCGGTACAAGTCGTATTAAGATGTTATATATACCGCTTATTACCTGTGTGGCCCGGTTTATATCACATATTTGTTATAGAATTGCTAAATGCGATCTTATGATGTCTTGTGCTTGCAGCTACGAACATTATATGGTAAAATTCTTTACATAGGCTGTCGGTCCATCTATTTGCCGCGCTTATTGCCCAATCAATCACCGCAATGCCCCTTTGGAACGCCTTTTCCCTTTTTCCTTTGTTTTCCCTTTTGGCGGTCCTGCTCCGCACCCGATTTCCCCGCTTATGGTTCGGAGCATGCGTATAAAAATACCAAATCACAAGGAGGCCCAGACTAATGAGAAGGCTTATCAACGATCCGTATCAAATCGTAGAGGAAATGCTCGCCGGCTATACCCGTGCTTTTGAGAACAAGGTAAAGCTCATCGGTGAGATGGGACGCGTGGTCGTCAGCAAGAATGCCCCCAAGAAGGATAAAGTCGGCGTGATCATCGGCGGCGGTTCGGGTCACGAACCCCTGTTCTTGGGCTATGTCGGCGACGGTTTTGCGGACGCCGCGGTCATCGGCAACATCAACACCTCCCCCTCTCCCGAACCCTGCTATGAGGCCGTCAAGGCCGTGGACGCGGGCAAAGGCTGCATTTATCTTTACGGCAACTACGCGGGCGACGTGCTGAACTTCGATATGGGCGCCGAAATGGCGGCGGACGACGGCATCCGCGTCGAGACCGTCCTGGTCACCGACGACGTCATCTCCGCCGAAAACGTCGAAGACCGCCGCGGCATCGCGGGCGACTTCTTCGTCTTCAAGGCGGCGGCCGGCAAGGCCGAGCTGGGCGGAGATCTCGACGAGGTCGTCGCGGCCGCCAAGAAAGCAAACGACAACTGCGCCACCATGGGCGTTGCCATGGGCGCCGCCGACCATCCGAACACCGGCCACGCCATGTTCGACATGGAAGACGGAGACATGGAAATCGGCATGGGCATCCACGGCGAACCCGGCGTGAAGCGCGAAAAGGCCCGCTCGATGGACGAAGTCGTGGACGAAATCGCCGACGTTCTCATCCCCGAGCTCAAGCTCAAGAAGGGCGACGAGGTTTACGTCCTTTGCAACAGCCTGGGCGCCATCCCGCTGATGGACCTGATGGTCGGTTTCCGCCGCATGGCTGAAATCCTCGACGAAAAGGGCGTCAAGATCTACAAGACCCTGGCCGGCACCTATGCCTCCACCATGAACATGCCCGGCTTCTCCTTCACCCTTTTGAAGCTGGACGACGAGCTCAAGACCCTGATGGATTACCCCACCGACGCTCCCTATTTCGTCCAGAAATAAGCGCGGGCGCAAAGGCGGCGTTCGGCCGGGTCATAAACCGTCTGTTTTGACCGTTCGGGACCCAAAAGGCGGCCGTTTATAATTGATCACCAATGAAATCCGGCAGAATCCCGTTCATCGGGATTCTGCCGGCAACTTGGAGACGGGGGCCAACCCCGCCCCCGCAACGCAACGATTCGAGGTTTTGTGATGTACGATTCCGTCATTATACCAAAAAGCTATTTTATCGATCTTTTAAAGGCCCTCGGCGCTATGATCGAAGAGCAGAAGGATTACCTGACCGGGCTGGATTCCGCGATCGGAGATTCGGACCACGGCGTCAACCTTTCCATCGGCTTTCGGGATGTTTTGAGCAAGCTCCCCGATCTGGTTGAGAAGGACGTAGACGTCGCCACGCTGCTCAACAAGTCCGGCATGAGCCTGCTCGCGAAGGTCGGCGGCGCTTCCGGCCCGCTTTACGGTTCCTTTTTCCGCAAGATGTCCGGTCCCATTCCCGGCAAGAACGAAGTCACCTTCACCGAATTCTGCGCGATGATCAAAGCCGGCGTGGATGAGATCAAGCGCCTGGGCAAAGCCCAGATCGGCGACAAAACCATGGTGGACGCCCTTTCCCCCGCGGTGGACGCCCTTTATTCCGGAATGGAACAGGGCCTTCCGCCGGTCGAGGTGCTGGAAGGCGCCGTCAAAGCCGCGGAAGCCGGCCGCGATTCCGTCATCAACTGCGTGGCCAAAAAGGGAAGAGCCATGCGCCTTGGCGAGCGCGCCATCGGCCATATCGATCCCGGCACCGCCTCTTCCTGCATGTTCCTGCAGCTCTTTTTGGATGAGTTCAAGAAACTCGCCTAAAAAATGCCCGAAAAATCATGAACGCCCGCCGTCTTTTCGGAAGGCGTTCTTTTTTTCGCGTTTCAGCGCCTTTTTTCCGCAAGAAGATGCGCAATGCCCATCCGGCAGCTTCATTCCCCAAATTCTGCCGCCGCGGTCATTCCAAAGGAGCTCCATTCTTGAACTACCCACGAACGCACCTGCGCCTTTGTGGAAATCCCTAGTTTTTTGACGAAAATTCGGTTGAACCCCATCGTCTGGCGCGGCGCGCACGCGCGTCAGCGTATTTTCATACAGCCGAAAGCCGCGCGCGCCTGATGCGCAATGTCGTTTTTATCCTGCCCGCCGCCGTGGCGCGCCAAAAAGTTGGGCATGTCTAGCGTAGCGTATAACACGGACTGCATCTGCCCGCCGCCGTGGCGCGTCAAAAAAATTATTCGCAGCCACGCGGGAAGAGCGGGCGCCGGCGGCATTATGACCGGGGATCCCTGCCACCATCCCGCGGATCCTTTCAAGCTGTTTGCAATCAATCTGCCCTGCTTTCTCCCCGTTCACCATCTTTTGCGGCGGCTTCCCCAAAAAGCAAAAAAGGCGGGCGTTGGTCCAGAGCGCCTGCCTTCCTGCGGCGGGGAGGGAGAGTCCCCTGCCGATTCCAAGGGGGAGTTTGAAGAAGTTTTATTGAAACGTTGATCCGTTTCTGTCGCAATCAGCAGTTGTAGTAAACATGCCCTAACGGGTATATACAACTTACGAAACTTAGTGTATCACGGAGCCTCTTTTTTTGCAATACCCAAAATATGCCCAATGGTGGTATAATTCATAAAACGCCTGAAATCCCGGCTGCGGGAATGCCGGCCGGCGGCGGATCTTTTTTGGCTTTTCGGCAGATCGGCAAAGATCCGGCCAAACCCGCCCGCGCCCCGGGCGATTTTGGCGGAGCGAACCGCAGCCCCGGCCGAAAAGCCGGCAGGAGAACGCCGCGATTTGCATGGATTTTATAAACCGCGGGATGGAATACGCCCGCTAAAACCGGCGCGGGGTAAGCCCCGCGGCCTTAAGGAGAGAATGATGAAACCCGAAATACTTGCCCTGCAATCAAAGATGGCCGAGCGGGGGATCGACCTTTACCTCGTGCCGACCTCGGATTTTCACGATTCGGAATACGTAAACCCCCATTTTTCCGCCCGGCGCTGGCTTTCCGGCTTTACCGGCTCCGCCGGGACCCTGGCTGTGACGAAGGATTCCGCCTTTCTTTGGACGGACGGCCGCTATTTTATCCAGGCGGAAAAAGAGCTTTTCGACTCCGGCGCCGCGCTGATGCGCATGGGAGAGCCCACTGTGCCGGACGTCTATGAATTCGCGGAGCAAAACCTGCCAAATAGCGGCGTTTTAGCCTTTGACGGCAGACTGGTTTCTGAGGCGGACCGGGAAAAATTCGCCGCGGCCGCCGAAAAGTGCGGCGGCTCCGTCGTCACCCGATACGACCTTGCGGGCGAAATCTGGCGGGACCGCCCCGCCCTTCCCTGCTCCGATGCCTTTTCCCTTCCCCTTCGCTTCTGCGGCAAAGACCGGGCGGAAAAAATCGGCGGTCTGCGGGCGGAAATGGAAAAACTCGGGGCCGCGGCCCATCTGATCACCACGCTGGACGACATCGCCTGGCTGTTCAACATCCGGGGAAACGACGTCGAATGTACCCCCGTGGTCCTCGCCTATGCTCTGATCACCCCAAAGGAGGCGAAGCTCTTCATCCAGAGCGAAGCGGCATCCACGACGCTTGGGAAAGAACTTGCAAAAGACGGCGTGACCGTTCTTCCCTATGGGGAGATTTACACAGCCCTGGGCGCGCTTCCCGAAAACACCCGCCTGCTGCTGGATAAAAAACGGGTCCAGTGCGCCGCGGCGGACGCCTGCCCGAAGGGGGTTTCCCTGATCGACGCGCCCAACCCGACAACGCTGATGAAAGCCGTCAAAAACGGGGCGGAGATCGAAGCGCTGAAGGCTTCCCACATCCGGGACGGCCTGGCTGTGACCCGGTTCATGAAATGGCTGAAAGAGGCCATCGCGGCCGGCGAAAAGCTGAACGAGCTTTCCGCCGCCAAACACCTGCTAAAACTGCGGGAAGCGGGGGAAAACTACATCGAGCCCAGCTTTTCAACCATCTGCGCCTACGGCAAAAACGCCGCGATGATGCATTATTCCGCCACGGAGCGGGATTTTTCCGAAATCCTGCCGGAGGGCTTTCTGCTGGTCGATTCCGGCGCCCAATACCTTGACGGAACGACGGACGTCACCCGCACCTTTGTGCTGGGGCCGATCACAAAAGAGCAGCGCGTGCATTTTACCGCCGTCGCGCGGGGGATGCTGAACCTGCAAAATGCGCGGTTTTTGAAGGGCTGCCGGGGCGTGAATCTGGATATTCTTGCCCGCGGTCCCCTTTGGGATCTGGGCATAGACTATCGGTGCGGGACGGGCCACGGCGTCGGCTTTGTGCTGGGCGTGCACGAAGCGCCGAACGGCATCCGCTGGCGCATCGTGCCCGAGCGGAACGATTCCGCAATACTCCTGCCCGGTATGGTCACGACGGACGAGCCCGGGGTGTACATCGAGGGCAGCCACGGCATCCGCACGGAAAACGAGCTTCTCTGCGTTTCGGACGGGGAGAACGAATACGGCGAATTCCTGCGCTTCGAGCCGCTGACCTTTGCGCCCATCGACCTTGACGGCATCGACCCCGCCCTGATGAGCAGGCCGGAACGGCACGGGCTGAACGATTACCACGCCCTGGTTTATTCCACGCTTTCCCCCCTGATGAGCGACGAAGAGCGGCAATGGCTGAAGGACGCAACCCGCCCGATTTGACGGCGAACGCGATAAAAGCGGCTTTGAGCCGGAAAAGACCGTTTTCTGCCACATTTTATCCGCAACAGGGCGGCGAAAGGGTTTGTGTTTTTTGTGTTTATCATATAAAATGGATGAGTATGTCTAAGATTGAGGAGATCAACACATGAAGAAGAAGGACGTCATCCTTATTGCCGGAATTCTGGTCGCGGCCGCCGCTTTGTTCTTCGGCGTAAAATATTTCATCATCGACAGCGAGAAGGCCGTCACGGGCTATGTGTCCGTCACCGTCAACAGCCGGGAATGGGTGCGGCTGCCCCTGGACGAGCCCACCAGCTATACCGTCCACCAGGCCAACGGCGCCGAAAACACCATCACCATCGAAGAAGGCGGCGACGTTCACGTCAGCTATGCCACCTGCGACAATCAGGACTGCGTCGAACAGGGCCATATCACGCCGCAAAACGTGGATACCCGCGTGCTGATGAACCAGATCATCTGCCTGCCGAACAGCGTCGTCGTCACCGTGGTGTACGACAAAAAATAAGCCCCGGCGCAGCCGTACGATGCAGCAACCCGCCTTTCACATGAAAGGCGGGTTCATACTGTCAGCGAACGCATCCCCGGGGTTTCAGGGGCCGACGCCCCTGAGCTTCAATCAAAACTGGCGACATGCGCGTCAGTTTTGCCGTGTTATTCCGGCCATGTGTGGCCGAAATTTCCTTGCGCGAAGCGAAAAGCTTTCCGGCGAAAAAGGCCCGCAGGCCTTTTTTGACGCCCTTAGCCCGCCTTCAAATGCGGAAGGCGGGCTGTTTTTTATTTGGGCTGGGGGTATTTGTACGCTTCCCCCCGGTAGTTTTCCATAACGACCTCTTTGTCGTCCCTGCTGATCACATATTCGTAGTTGATCGGGATCTTCCCGCCGCCGCCCGGGGCGTCGATCACGTATTTCGGCACCGCGTAGCCCGAGATGTTGCCGGTGAGGGCATGCATGATCCCGATGCCTTTCTCCACCGTCGTTCTGAAATGGCCGATCCCCGTGCTCAAATCGCACTGGTAAAGGTAATAGGGCCGCACGCGCATATGCACAAGGCCGAGGAGCAGGCGCTTCATCGTCTCCGCGTCGTCGTTCACGCCCTTCAGAAGCACGCTCTGGTTGCCCAGCGGGATGCCCGCGTCCACGATTTTCGCGCAGGCCTCCTGTGCGTCCTTCGTCAGCTCCCTCGGGTGGTTGAAATGGGTGTTGATCCAAACCGGCTGGTATTTTTTCAGCATCTCGAGCAGTTCGTCCGTGATGCGCATGGGCATCACCACCGGGACCCGGGTCCCGATGCGCAAAATGTCCACATGGGGGATCTGCCGGATGGATGCGATGATGTGCTCCAGCTTTTCCGTGCTCATCACCAAAGGGTCGCCGCCGGAGACCAGCACGTCCCGGATTTCCTCGTGTTCCCGGATGTAAGAAAGGGCGGTGTTCAGCGCCTTTTCGGTGATCGATCTATCCTCCTCCCCCACCACCCGCCTTCTTGTGCAGTGGCGGCAATACATCGAGCAGCGCAGCGTGACCAGAAAGAGCGCCCTGTCCGGGTAGCGGTGCACGATGTGGGGCACGGGGCTGTCCTTCAGCTCGCCCAGGGGATCCAAAAGGTCGTTTTCGCAGGGGCGGGTTTCCTCAATCGACGGCACGCACTGGCGCCGGATGGGGTCGTGTTTGTCCGCCAGATCGATCAGCGAGGCGTAATAGGGCGTGATCGCCATGCGGAAGCTCTTGAGGCATTCGCCGATATCCGCCTTTTCTTCTTCGGAAAGGGGCAGCACCTTGGAAAGCCCTTCGGCGTTCGTGATCCTGTTTGCGAACTGCCATTTCCAGTCGTTCCAGCGGGGGTAACGGGTTTGCGGATCTTTGGCCAGGTTCAACTTTGCCCGCCCCCTCTCAAAGCGCGACGCCGCAGCGCTGCGCCCCGGCAAAAAGCACGCTTTGGACCAGCGCGTCGTAAGGCACGCCGCAGGCCGAAGCCAGCATGGGGTAATCGCTGTAGTTCGGGGCAAGGCCGGGCAGGGGGTTGATCTCGATGAAGTAGACCCGGCCGTCACTGCCCAGCCGGAAATCCGCCCGGGCAAAATCCCGGCAGCCCAGGATGTCGTAGACCTTCTTTGCCGTGCCCATCAGCTCCCGCTCGACTTCGGCGGGGATGTTCGCCGGGCATTCGTAAGTCACGTAGTTTTGAAAATCCTGCTTGACGCCAAAACTGTAAACCCGGTAATCCCCCTGGGTATTCCGTTTGAACACGATCTCCATGGGCAAAAAGACCCGGGCGTTTTCGCCGTTTCCCAGCACGCCGACGGTGAATTCCCTGCCGGGGATGTATTCCTCGGCCAGCATGCTCCCGCCGTAAAGTTCAAGGTTGCGCCCGGCCAGGGCTTTCAGCTCCGCCGCGGAATGGACGACGCTCACGTCGGAAATCCCCTTGCTGGAACCTTCGGCGTTCGGCTTGACGATGACGGGGTATCTGAGTTTTGCCGCGGATTTGCCGCAGCCGTCGGATAAAAGGGCGTATTTCGGGGTGCGGATGCGGTAGCTTTGAAGGATCCGCTTCGCGAGCGCCTTGTCCAGCGCCAGGCAAAGGGTGGTTTCGTCCGAGCCTGTGAAGGGGATGCCCAGCAGGTTCAAAAGGGCGGGAATCTGCGCTTCCCTGCCGCGGCCGTTTTTGCCCTCCGCGATGTTGAAGGCGATGTCGATCGGGGTCGATAAAAGCCGGCAGGGCAGCGTTTCGTCCGCTTCGAAAAGTTCGACGGCCAATCCGGCCTTTTTCAAAGCTTCCCGGATGGCCTTCACGGTTTCAATGCTGTCCAGCTCGGCTTCCGCGTCCGGCGCGCAGTGTTTTGCGCCCTTTTTCAGGTTGTAAATGATGCCCACCACTTTGGGGCGGGGCGGCAGGGGAACGTCCTCGTTCCTCTCTTCCATTTCGCTCACATCACTTTCGAAATGTATTTGGATACAAACAAAGTATATGCGTCGGCGATTCGCTCGCACACGATTGTTTTACAGCGTTTTTGATTCCCTGTCAACAGTGGAAATCTCAAGCTTTTTCCTCCCTCTTTGGGCGCGGAAAAACCGCCCGGAAAATCCTCCGAAAAAGCCGAAAAAAGATTGCCCGGGCGGCATTTGTTGTGGTATGCTTTTTTCCCATGCGCAAACCAAACAATCGGGGGTGAACAGCGGATGAAAATCGCGGTGATCGGCTATTCCGCGGGTGGAAAATCGACCCTTGCGGAAAGGCTCGGCCAGGCGTACGGCATTGGCGTCCTGCATTTGGACCGGGTGTATTTTTCCCCGGGCTGGAAGGAAAGGGACCCCGGGGAGGCAAAAAGCCTGGTTAGCGCATTCATGACCGGGGATTCCTGGATCATTGACGGGAATTTCAACAGGCTCTTTTTAAAAGAGCGGCTGGAACTTGCCGAGTGCATTATTTTTTTGGATTTCAACCGGTTTTCCTGCCTTTTTCGGGCGGTTTCCCGTTATTTCAAATACCGGGGCAAAACCCGAAAAAGCGTGGCGGAGGGCTGCCCCGAAAAGCTGGATTTTGCGTTCATCCGGTGGATCCTTTTTGAAGGCCGGACGAAGGAAAAACGAAAGTATTACGCCGGTATTGTGGAAACCTATTGGAACAAGACCACCGTCCTCAAAAACCAGAAGGAGCTGGACGGATTTTACGCGTTTCTTTCATCCAGGGAATAGCGGGATTTACTATTTTTTAACATTTCAGATTTCATAATCATGCTATCCTATTGATGAAAACATTTGTTTTGCCGCCTTTCTCAGGGCCGCCGCATGCACCCAGCCTTTTCGTTTTGGCGGCGGATCCATTGGCGGAACCCGCGGGCTTATGCTTTTGGCGGGATTTTCTCCCGATGTTGCCGCTTTGTCCGCTTGGCCGCTTGCAAAAGCAGAAGGGAGTTTGACGATGAGCCTGAACCGCGCCAAACGCAGGAAAAATTTGCTTGTTTTGTTCCTGGCAGCCGTTTTTATTTTGGGGGCGCTGCCCGCCTTCGCCTCCGCGCAGGTCAAAGCCGCCGGGGGCGCTTTTGGTCCGCTCCATATCCAATCCGAACCCGTTCCCCAAAGAATAACCGATGTTGCCTTTCGGAAATTCTCCTACTCTAGTCTGGTGGATTACGAGCTTTGGGGCTATCCGGAAGAACAGGCCCGCAGGCTGAAGCTCGCGCCGGGCTTTTACGCGTACAACCTCGACGGCTCCGTCCGTTCCGACCAGGCCTATTTCCCCATTCTGGACGGCGAAAAGCTCGTCGGTCTGCTGATAGCCTCGGATACGGTCTACGAAGGCGGCGGGTATGATGTTTTGCAGGACGCCGACCTGCTCGGCGGGCTGAACAGCCTTAAAACCACCGCAGAACACCCGGCGAGGATCATCGTTTCAAAGAACCCCTTCCCTTATTACAGCGTTACCGATGCGGGCGCCGCCGTTCTTTCGGCGCGCTCGGCCCCGCAAAACCAGCTCGACGAGGAAATCTGGCTGCTTTCGCACCAAAAAGGCAGGGGAGCCGCAGGCGGTTCTTTGCCAACCATCGTGACCATAGGCGGCGAAACCGCGATCGCCTCCGCCTCCTTTCCGCCCGCAGCCGAATTGGCTGCCGATCCGAAAAGCTGCTACACGATCAATTCCAGCATTGGCGTCGTCTTCCCTTCCGTGGAAAAGCTCCGGCGGTATTTGTCGTTTCTTGCCGCCGATCCATCCGTTTCCGTTTGGACCGACGAGCGGGAAAAAGACGAGCTTGCGTTCATGCTCAATCTCAACACCTTGTATCTTCCCGAGGGATTTGCGGACAAGATCGACCAGATCAGCAGCATTATGATAAGGCCGATCTCTTTCCGCGTCACCTTCAACTGTGACGGCGTTCTTTATCACCTTGATTACTTTTATGGTCCGTCGGCATACAAAGGCGATCTGAGTTATGCAAAATTCAACACGGAAAACGGCAGTCGCTTCGGAAGCCATGAAAAAGTCAAAGGGCGGGACGTTTACTCTTATTTTTTCGGCGAATATCGCTCGAAGTACGAATACGGGATGGCTTACCACTCCTGGGAGCAGGACGGCAAATACTTCACGCTCGAGGTGAACGAAAAAGGCGCCGACCCGAACAAGCGGTATTTTGAGCTTTGCGACGCCGAGGCTTACCCGCTTTTCGACCCGCCGCCCACATCCGGCTTTTACCGGGTCAACGGCGCGCTTTGTTACAAAAACGCGGACGGAAGCAGCCCCAAGGGCTGGACGGAAATCGGCGGCAAAACGTATTACTTCCGGGCAGACGGCGGGGCCCTGACGAAGAACACCACCATCGGCGGCATCCGCTGCAAGTTCAATTCGGAGGGTCACTTCCTCGGCCGCTACACCGGCTGGCTGAAAAAAACCGACGCCTATCTCTTGTCCACCTACTGTTACTACAAAAACGGCGAGCTGCAAACTGGCTGGTTCACCCAAAACGGCAAGACGTATTATTTGCATGAGAGCGGAATCCGGGCTGTCGGAATGCTTGAGCTTGACGGAACAGTCTATTTGTTCGGCTACGACGGCGTTCTTTTGGATTGAATTTTACGGGGCAAAGCAAAACCCGGCCCGCGGAATCCGCGAACCGGGTTTTTTGCGCCGATCGCCAGCCAGAGCGGTATCATCCGAAACCGCCTTGCGGGGCGCATGATTTGCGTCTGGCTGCGTTATCCTTCCAGGCGGGCGGCAAGCCCGCAGTCGTCGTCTGGCCTTGCCAGCCACAAAAATCCGCTCCCGCAAGGCCGAAGATTTTTGAGGCTGCGGGCCGTTCCGGAGCAAGACGGAGGCACGCGGGAAGGCCGGGCGCCCTTCAAGTGCCGACAACACAGCGCCGGGGCGGCCCACATCTTCAAAAACGGGTCCGGTGTATACCGCTTTTGGCTAAGCGTCTTTCAAAACGGCGTCCAGGGCGGGCTCGATCTCGGGGACGTCGGCCAGTTCGATCCGACCGGTATCGCAGAAATCGGCGGTCTGGGGGTCGATGGACAGCCTAGCGATCAGGGGCACCCCGAGCGCTTCCGCCGTTTCCTCCGTTTTGCCCTTCCCAAAGGGATACAGCCGCCTGCCGCAATCCGGGCAGGCCAGAAAGGACATGTTCTCCACCAGGCCAAGGACGGGAACGTCCATCATCTCGGCCATGCGCACGGCCTTTTTGACGATCATGCCCACCAGGTCCTGGGGCGTGGTGACCACGATGATGCCGTCCACAGGCAGGGACTGGAACACCGTCAGCGGAACGTCCCCCGTTCCCGGGGGCATGTCGATGAACATCACGTCGAGCGGGCTCCAGCGCACGTCGTTCCAGAACTGCTGGATCACCCCGGCCAGGATCGGCCCGCGCCAGATCACCGGCGTATCCTCGGATTCGAGGAGCAGGTTCACGCTCACCAGTTCGATCCCCGTCATGGTCTTTGCCGGGAGCATCTTTTCGCCGTCGCCCTTGATGGGATCCGTGGCGCCAAACATCCTGGGCATGGACGGGCCGGTGATGTCCGCGTCCAAAATGCCGACGGAAAGGCCCCGCCGCCTTGCGGCGCTGGCAAGGAGCGCCGTTACGGAGGATTTGCCCACTCCGCCTTTTCCGCTCACCACGGCGAACACCTTCTTCACCGGCTGCTCGGAAACGAGTTTCTCCGCCGTGGGATTGCCGCTTTTGTTCGAGGCGCAGCCCGCGCATTCCGGCATCGTACCGCACTTTTCTGGTTCACAGGAACTGCTCATCGTTCATCCTCCGGTTTGTAAAATGCTAAACGATATCATTCTAACACCGTCGATTCATAAAATACAAGACTTGTTTGACAAGTGATGATATAATGCTTACCGGGATAAGCCTGTTGCACGGGGGATGCCGGATCGGCCGTTCAGGCGGCATTTTGCATCGATCCGCGCTCGCCTTGGGCAAAACGAAGGAGCAACCATGGAAATACCCGCTTTTTTGGACCGCACCGCAAGGCTTATGGGCAAAGACGCCGTCGCCCGGCTGCTGAACGCAAAAGTCGCGGTCTTCGGCCTTGGCGGCGTGGGCTCCTACGCGGCGGAGGCCCTCGCCCGGAGCGGGGTCGGCGCCCTCGTCCTGGTGGACGGGGACGACATTGAGGAAAGCAATCTCAACCGCCAGCTTTTCGCCCTGCGCTCCACGATCGGCATGCCGAAGGTGCTGGCGGCGAAAGAACGGATCGCACAAATCAACCCGGATTGCGCGGTGGAGGCAAAAAAGCTCTTTTACCTGCCCGGCTGCGAAGGACTGATCGACGGCTGCGACGCCGTGATCGACGCGATGGATACGGTTTCCGCCAAGCTCGCCCTGGCCCAGGAATGCGCAAAAAAGGGCGTCATGCTCTTTTCCTCCATGGGGACCGGGAACAAGCTGGACCCCGAAAAGCTCAAGCTGGGGGACATTTCTTCCACCAGCGTCTGCCCCCTTTGCCGGGTCATGCGCCATGAGCTGAAAAAACGCGGGATCGGCCGGCTTTGTGTCGTCTGGTCGGACGAAACCCCAAGGGAATCAAAATTCCCCGGGGAAGCGCGTCCTTCCGGCCGCCCGGCGCCCGCAAGCTGCGCTTTTGTTCCGCCTGTGGCCGGGCTTTTGCTCTGCTCCGCGGCGGTAAAATACCTTGTTGGAGAGTTCGATGACTAAAAAGGAACGGCTGCTCGCCATCTTTATGCTTTTCTGCTTTGTCGTTTCCGTGGCGGTGCTGATCATCGGCACGCTGAACGGCAACGAACCCCTGGTGCTTTCGGGCTTTGGCGTGCTGATCGCCGTTTTTCTGTATTCCCTTTACGCGAAAAAAAGGCTGGACAGCGCTTATTACGAGGAGCAGGAGCGCAAAAGCGCAAAAAACCAAAATTCCAGCGGCACGGAAGGCGAAATTCCGCCCGAAGATCGCGAAGAACGCCAAAATGGCGACGGAGGAGAAAAATGAACAACACCAGGAAGGACACCATCAAGCTCGCTGTTCTCGTTGCCATCGCCCTTGCGGCTGTTTGCCTGATTCTCGGGGTTACCATGTGGCTTGTGCCCTGGGGAGGCATGACCGCCGCGGGCATCCTCGTCGCCGTCGGGGTGGCGGTCATCTGCGCCGCCTGCGGGGTGTACGCCAAGGGCGCGGCGGGGGACGCGATCGTTAAAAAGGGCATCGATAAAAAGGATGACCGCTACAAATACGCGAAGGATAAGGCTATGGCCCTGGTCGGCAAGGCGGCAGTCGCGCTGCTTCTCGCCACATCTTTGCTGATGATCGCCTTCGGCCAGGTTTCCGCGGCGGCCTTTTTCCCCGTTGCCCTGGGCTTCTTTGTGCTTTTTATGCTGGTGGTCGTCGCCACGCTGTTTTATATCAACAAACTGTGATCAACCGAACCTAAAGGAGAGCGAATATGCCGGACATAAACAAATTAAAGGAATACGCGGAGCTTTCCGTGCGCACCGGCGCCAACGTTCAAAAGGGCCAAAAGCTGACGATCAGCGCCCCGGTGGAATGCGCCTTTTTTGTCGAGCTGCTTTCGGAGGCGGCCTTTTCAGCCGGCGCTTCGGACGTTGAGGTTTTCTGGAGCTTCCAGAAGCTCAACCGCCTGCGCTACAAAAACGTTCCCGCGGAGGTGCTGACCAAGATCCCTCAATACCTGATCGACCAGCGGGACGACGCGGTCAAAAAGGGCGTGGCGCTGATTTCCGTTTCCGCGGGCGACCCGATGATCTACAAGGACGTGGACCCGGACGTCATGCAGGCCTATACCGCCGCCAGCGAAAAAGCCTTCAAGAACTATTTCGACACCACCATCGACGATTTGCAGTGGACGGTGGTCTCCGTTCCCACCGCCGCCTGGGCCAACGCGGTTTTCCCCAACGATCCCGAGGGCGAGGAAAAACTCTGGGAAGCGATCTTCAAAGCCGTCCGGCTGGACGAAGGCAGCGCCGTCGCCAACTGGAAGGCGCACACCGCCGCGCTGACGCACTATGTTGACGCGCTGAACGAAAGGCGCTTTGCCGCCCTTCATTACCAAAACGGCCTGGGGACGGACCTGATCGTCGGCCTGCGGGATACCCACGTTTGGTCGGCCGGGTCCTCGGTTTCAAAATGCGGGGTCGCCTTTAACGCGAACATGCCCACGGAAGAGGTTTTTACCACGCCGGACCGGGAAAACGCCAACGGCGTGCTCAAAAGCTCCCTTCCCCTTTCCTATAACGGCGTGCTGATCAAGGACATCGCGCTGACTTTTCAAGACGGCGGGGTCGTCTCCGCCTCCGCCAGCGAAGGGGAGGAAACCCTCCGCCGCCTGCTGGATATGGACGAGGGCGCAAGAAGGCTGGGCGAGGTTGCCCTGGTTCCGCACAGCTCGCCCATTTCGAAGATGGGGATTCTGTTTTACAACACGTTGTACGACGAAAACGCCTCCTGCCACTTCGCCCTCGGCAAGGGCTTTCAGGATTGCGTCATGGGCGGGGCGGACATGACGGACGAGGAAAAGCTCGCCGCGGGGGTCAACGATTCCCTGGTCCACGTGGACTTTATGGTGGGCACCGGCGATATGAACATCACCGGAATCACCAAAGAGGGCGCGCGCGTTCCGGTTTTCGAAAACGGGGGGTGGGCGCTTTAAGCATCGCGCGCCCATCCGCCGCCTCTCAAAGACCGCACTCCGGCGGCCTGTTATGTCGTCGTCAATCGCCGTAGACATCGCCGCTGCGGCGCCTTCATCTTCCTTGCATCCATCGCCTTTGGGATCTTCGGAGCAAAATGCACGGCAGGGCAAGGCGCCGCTGCGCAGGTGCAGCGGAACAATCAAGCCAGGAAACACCGCATTGCGCGCATCCGGCCCGTCAGACCGGGTTCGGATCGGCGCGCTATGCTCAGTCACAACAGGAGAGATCATGCGCTGCGATTATCACGTTCACACCAATTTTTCCATGGATAGCAACACCCCGATCCTCGATCAGCTGAAGCGGGCCGCCAAACTGGGGCTTGAGGAGATCTGCTTTACCGATCATTCGGAGCACAATACGCCGGAACACAGCATGTTTTTCAGCCTGGATATACCCGCTTACAAAAAAGCTTTTTCCGAGCTGCCGGACCTTGGGGTTCGCGTGCGCTGGGGCGCGGAATTCGGCATCCCCTGCGACGAGGAACTGTCCCGGGATCATGTGGAACGCGTCCGCGCCGCCGGGTTCGATTTCATCATCGCGTCCGCCCACATCGTGGACGGCGAGGACCCGTATTACCCCGAGTTTTACGTTGGGCGGACAAATGCCCAGGTCAACGCGCTGTATGTCGAAGCGCTGGCCGAATACCTCCGCCGTTTGCCCCCGGAATTTTTCAGCGCCGTGGGGCACGTCGATTACGGCTGCAAATTCAACCCGGACAAGGCCGCCGTCATGCGCTATTCCCACTGCCCGGACGCTTTGGACGACCTTTTTCGGTACGTGATCGAAAACGGAAAGTGCATCGAGATCAACACCTCGATGTACCGCAAGCTGGGGAAGGAAATCCCCGGCCTCGACTGGCTGACCCGCTACCGCGAGCTCGGCGGGGAATACGTCACCTTCGGGAGCGACGCCCACGTCATCCCCCACATAGCCTACCGGTTTGACGACGCGGCCGCCCTTGCCAAAGCCGCGGGGATTAGGTATTACGCGACGTATCAGGGCATGCAGCCGGCGATGCACCGGATCTGATCCATAATCAGTGGTTTGAGCCGCCCGGCTTTCCCCGTTTTGACCGCGGGAGCGCCGGGCGGGCTTTTTTTGCGGGGGAAAGCCTAGCATGGGGGACTTTTGACCCCGCACGGGCGGAGTCACCGGATGGGCCTTTTTTTGTGCGTGAACCGGCTTGATCTCTTTCGAAAGCAAAAATCCCCTTTATCCAAACCCGTTTCGGCCTTTGACCGGCGGCGGTGCTGTTGACCCATAACCCCGACGTGTGCTATATTCGCCGTGGATTCTTTTTTTCAGTTCTTCTTGCTTTTTTAATTTGGAAAGGAAAAACAGATGGCCTATTCGATCGATCTTTCCGGCCAGGTGGCGATCGTGACCGGGGCGGCCCAGGGCATCGGCCTTGCCACCGCGAAGCTTTTGGCCCAGGCGGGGGCCCAGGTGGTCATCGACGACCTTCTTCCGGAAGAACACGCAGCGGCCGCCCTCGACGAGATCGCAAAGATCGGCAAGCGCCCCGCGTATTTCGGCTTTGACATCGGCGACGAAAGCCAGTGCAGGGAACTGGTCAAAAATACCGTCGAACGCTTCGGCCGGGTGGACATCCTCGTCAACAACGCCTGCGCCCACAAAACCTGGGAGACCGGCTTCAACGTCATTCTGATGGCCTGCTGGAACCTCTCAAACGCCGTTATGGAGGATATGGCCCTCCGCAAACGGGGCAAGATCGTGAACGTTACCACCTCCGGCACCTTTTCCGGTGGCGGCGCGGGGCCGGTTTACAACGCCTTTAAGGGCGCGGTGGACAGCCTGACCCGCTACATGGCCCGCCGGTTCGCGGCAGACGGCGTCTACGTCAACGCCGTCGCCCCCGGCCCGGTGCTGACGGAGATCATGCGCGCCTACAGAAGCGAGGAGGACTTCGCCGCCCACTACCTGCCCCAGATCCCCATCGGCCGCGTTTTCCAGCCGGAGGATATGGCCCGCACCATCCTTTTCCTGTGCTGCGAGCTTTCGGACATGCTGGCGGGCGAAACCCTGCTTTCCGACGGGGGACGGGTGCGGCTCAATCCCTCTTAAGCGGCGCGGCCGCGGGATTAACCAGCGCCGCCTTTTGTCCGGGCGGCGTTCGTCCGCTTTGCGCCTTCTTCCCCCCTTTGCCTGAATTTTTGGCAGCTCGGGTGGTCAACTGTGGGTTGAATCCGCGCCGATCCTGTTGACGCCCCGAAACCATCCGATTATACTTTTAAAAAAAGACAGGAGCAAAAAGCATGATCTAAGACCTCCCGATCAAGCGGTTCTGGCGATCGCCGCGGCTTTTGCCGCGTTCTTTGCTTGCCGTTGACTTGGAAGGTCCGCGATCCGTGCTTTTTTGCCCTTTGCGCCGTTTTGGCCGCGTTTTTTGTGCAAAGATCCCGGAAGCCGATCTTCCGGGATCTTTTTTTTGCATGGAGGGCCATCCTATGCCGCAAATCACCGTATCCAACCTGACCTTCGCCTACGAGGGCAGTTATGACAATGTTTTTGAAAACGTGAGCTTTTCCATAGACACGGACTGGAAGCTCGGGTTCGTCGGCCGGAACGGCCGGGGAAAAACGACCTTTTTGAAGCTGCTTTCCGGCGAGTACGACTATTCGGGGACGATCCAGGCCCCCGCGGTCAGCTTCCGCTATTTCCCCTACGAGGTCGGGGACGGTTCCGCTTCGGCCGTCGGCGCCGTGAAGGGCGTTTTCCCCGATCTGCCCGACTGGGCGCTGATCCGGGAGCTGAACCTGCTCGGGCTTTCGGAAGAAACCCTGTGCCGCCCTTTTGAAACCCTCAGCCCCGGCGAGCGCACAAAGCTGCTGCTTTGCGCCCTGTTCCTGGGGGAAAACGCCTTCCCCCTGATCGACGAGCCCACCAACCACCTGGACGCCCGGGGCCGGGAAGCCCTGGGGAAATACCTGGGGAAAAAGCGGGGGTTCATCCTCGTTTCCCATGACCGGACGCTGCTTGACAGCTGCACGGACCACACGCTTTCCATCAACAGGGCGAGCATCGAGGTCATCGGCGGGAATTTTTCCCTTTGGCGGCAGGAAAAGCAGAAGAAGGACAGCTTTGAGCTTTCGGAAAACGAAAGGCTGAAAAAGGACATCAAAAGGCTGCAATCCGCGGCGGAACAGAGCAGCCGCTGGGCGGACCGGGCCGAATCCGTCAAGCTGGGCAAAAAGAAGGCCGCGGCCGGCAACACCGAGGCGCGGGAATACATCGGCGAACAATCCCGGCGCATGCAGCAGCGCAGGAAAAACCTCGAGCGCAGGCAGCAGCGCGCGATCGGCGAAAAATCCGCCCTTTTGAAGGATGTTGAGCAAACAGAGCAGCTCAAGCTCCGCCCCTTGCAATACCGTTGTGAGCGCATTGCCGAATTCCGGGACGCCGCCGTTTCCTACGGCGGCCGGGCTGTTGTTTCCGGCGTTTCCTTCGCGCTGAACCGCGGCGACCGCGTCGCCCTTGCCGGGCCGAACGGCTCGGGAAAAACCAGCCTGATCCGGCTTTTTTCAAAAGAGCCGCCTGATTTTTCCGGAACCGTGGAAATCGGGCCCGGGCTTATTTGCTCCCTGGTTCCCCAGGACGCGTCTTTTTTAAAAGGGCCGCCGGAGGCGTTCGTCAAAACCCGAGGGATCGACCTGAGCCTGTTTTGCGCGATTCTGCGGAAGCTGGGGTTTCCCAGGGAGCAGTTTGAAAAAAACCTGGAGGATTACAGCGGCGGCCAGAAGAAGAAGACGCTCATCGCCGCCAGCCTTTGCGAATCCGCCCATCTTTACATCTGGGACGAACCGCTGAACTACATCGATCTTGAGTCCAGGATCCAGATCGAGGAACTGCTCCTTCGCTTTGCCCCCACCATGCTTTTCGTCGAGCACGACAGGGCCTTTTGCGCGAACATCTCCACAAAGACGGTGGTTTTGTGACGGGAGTTTGCAAAACGCGGGATGAAAACCCCCGGAGCGCAGCGCTCCGGGGGTTTTGATGATCGCCTGTCGGCTTTTTTGCGGTTCTTAAACGGCGGCGCTTATGCCCGGGCCGAAAACCGATCGCCGCGACGACCGGGCTTTATGCACCCTTCCCTTTTCAGGAAATAAAGTTGGTTCTCGCGCCGGACTCGTTTTTGGGCGGCTCGACGCCGCGCTCCCTGCCCGCTGCAAAGCACTTCAGCATCCAGGCCATGTTGCGCGCAAGGTTGCGCATGGTCTGCATTCCCTCGAGATCCCTCGCCGTCTCCTCCGCCTTCGCGCCGTAAACGACGTTCCAGTACGAGGAGGAAACCAGCGGCATCTGCCGAATGGAAAAGTATTTGTTCAGCTCGTCTACGGTGGGAATGGTGCCCGCCCGGCGGGCGCTGGCCACCGCCGCCGCGGGCTTGTGGGCATAGCAGTCGCCCCCCGCGCGGAACATCCGGTCCAGCACGCACACGACGGGGCCGGCGGCGGAGGCAAAGTGCACGGGGCTGCCGACGATCAGACCGTCCGACCCCTCCATCTTTTCGATCAGGAAATTCACGCAGTCCCCGCCGAAAACACAGCGGTGCGTCTTTGCGCAGCCTTTGCAGTCGGTGCAGCCGTGAAAAGGGCCGGCCCCGATGTGGACGATTTCCGAATCCACCCCGCATTCGGCCAGGGTCTTCGCGATTTCGCAAAGGGCGGCGTTTGTGCAGCCCGCTTTGTTGGGGCTGCCGTTGATCAGCAATACTTTCATCAAAAAATGACCTCCTCCCGCGTGATCCGGTTTCAGTATAGCATACATCACCCGGGAATTGCGGGGTTCAGCACGAGATCAGGCGGATTTGAACGCGGCTTTGACCCGCTCGAACTCTTCCTTGATCCCCGTTTCCGGCTCGGGCGTCAGCAGGGATACGACGACGATCGCGATGAGCGAAACGAGGAAGGCGGGAAGAAGCTCGTAGATTCCCAAAATTCCGCCCATGGGCCTGATCAGCAGCTTCCAAATGAACACGGTGGCCGCGCCGCCGAGCATTCCCGCGATGGCGCCCTGGCGGTTGATCCGCTTCCAGAAGAGCGAAAGGATCATCAGCGGCCCGAAGGTCGCGCCGAAGCCCGCCCAGGCAAAAGAGACGATGGTGAAAATTACGCTTTTTTCATCCAGCGCGATGACTATGCCGATCAGGGATATCGCCAGCAGCGCGATCCTGGACATGGTCATGACCTGCTTATCCGTCGCCTGTTTTTTCACCACGCCCTGATAAATGTTTTTGGAAAACGCGGAAGCGGCGATCAGCAGGTACGAGTCGGAAGAGCTGATCGTCGCGGCCAGGATTCCGGCCATGACGATGCCGGCAACCAGAGCGGGCATCAGATTGGTGGCGAGCAGGATGAAGACGCTTTCGGAGTCTACGCTGGTCAGCAGCGCGGAAGGATACATCGCCCGGCCGATGACGCCGATCAGCACCGCGGCGAACAGCGCGATGACGCACCAGGTCGTTCCGATCCGGCGGGAACGCTTGAGCTCCCTGGGGTCGCGGATCGCCATGAAGCGCAGCAGGACCTGGGGCATCCCGAAATAGCCGAGCCCCCAGCTCATGGTGGAGATCACGGTCAAAAACCCATAGCCGCCCGCCGCGTCAAAAAGCGGGGCGCCCGCCGCGGAAAGCTGCTGGACCCCGTCCACCGTCGCCGGGCTGGCGATCCCGAAGAAATCCAAAAATCCGGGAATGCCCTTGACGTTTTCGAACACCGCGCCGACTCCGCCCGCGGCCACGGTGGCGGTGATCAGCACCGCGGAAAGGGCGACGATCATCACGATCGCCTGCATGAAGTCCGACGCGCTTTCCGCAAGGAAGCCGCCGATGAAGGTGTAGACGATCACGAACACCGCGCCGACGATCATCATCAGCTGATAGGGCTGGCCAAACAAAACGGAAAACAGTTTTCCGCAGGTTACAAAGCAGCTTCCTGCATACACCGAGAAGAAAACCAGGATCAGCAGCGAAGCGATGGTCATGATGATCTTTTTGTTTTCCTTGAAGCGGGCGGAAAAGAAATCCGGAACGGTGATCGCCCCCGCTTCCTGGGAATAGAGCCGCAGCCGCTTTGCGGTGATCAGCCAGTTGAGATAGGTCCCGAGCGCAAGGCCGATCGCGGTCCAAAAAGCGTCGCTGATCCCGCACCAGTAGGCCACGCCGGGCAATCCCATCAGCAGCCAGCCGGACATGTCCGAAGCTTCCGCGCTCATGGCGGTCACCCAGGGGCCAAGGGACCGGCCGCCAAGGAAAAAGTTTTCGGAAGACTGGTTCGCGCGTTTGGCGAAATACAGCCCAATGCCGATCACGACGGACATGTAAACCGCCATCGCGATCAGGATTTGCACTCTCGATCCATCCATTTTGTTCCCTCTTTCAGTGATTTTTTAGGTAAAGAGAGTTGAGCCCCCGCGCCGGCAAGCTGCCATTTTGGCGCATTCCGTTGTGATCGCCGGCCGCCATAGCCCGCCACGCCACGGCGCCTTTCTCTTGCGCGAACCGCATCCAAACCGGCAGCTTTGCGGCCGGGGCGTTTCAAGTGCTAAAAAGCATGGCAGCGCAAGGCGTCGGTGCGCAGGCGCGGCAGCGCTGCGGCAAGCGCCGGCAGCACGGCGATGGCGTGCTTTTTAGCATTTGAAGCCGCGGGGGAGGCTAATTCCCTTTACCCCAAGTATGAATTGATGATTCAGCGTACCACTCTGGTGAATGGGTAAATTCATTTGGATTATACACATAAATGCAGCTTATGACAAGGGAAAATGCATTTCCGGGCGCATGCCGCGCCCCCGGCCCAAAAAGCGATCAGCAGGCCGCGAAAGCATCTTGCTCACGAGGCCTCAAAAAAAGGGCCTGTGGACTTCTTTCGCCGATTGGCTTTCGCTTCGCGCAGGGTCATCGGCAAAGCCGGATCACCTTGATAAAGCGCCGGAACCTGTGATTCCGCCGAGGGTATTTTCGGTCAATAGCAACCGAAATAGCACGGAAGCTTTTATTTGAAACGCAGGGGCCTTGCTCCTTGAAGCCCCGGGGCAGGGTTTTTCGGCAAGCAAAAAGCAGGCCGCGAAAGCAGCCCGCTTATTTTGCCCGGCCGGACCTTTTTATGCGTTGTGCGCCCGCTCAAAGACACGCTCGATATCCGCGGGGCTGGGGGAGCCGGAAAAAAGCCTTTCCTCCCCAAGATAATAGGTGGGCACATACCAGTAGTCGTATTGGTCCGCCCGGTCCGGGTCCATGCGCTCGTCCACCCTTTCGATCTCCACGTCAAAAAGTTCCGGCCGGCGCTTTTTGAGCTCCTCCTCATAGGCAAAGGCGCGTTTGCAATGGGGGCAGCTCGCCATATAAAACATCAGCAGCTTCTGCATGATCAAACCCTCCCGAATAAGTTTACCTTAGTTTACTTTAATTCCTGTCCCTTGTCAACCGCATTGTCTAAGTTGTGCAAACATATTATTGCTTATACCTTGACACCGCAAACACGAAGAATCTATAATTAAGTTTAATTGAGCTAACTCATTGCCCGCCCGAACCGGGGCCTTTATGGAGGAATCATTCATGTTGTCGTCCCACAACGCATTTTTTGCGCTCATTCTTGCCACCGGAGCCGGCATGGCCACCCTGCTGGGCGCCCTGATCATCGTCTTTGTGAAAGCGAAGAGCGAAAAGCTGCTGACCGCTGCATTGGGCTTTTCCGGCGGGATGATGATCGCCGTTTCCCTGATCGAGCTTTTCCCCAGCGCCCAGGAGGCGTTTGCCCAATCGATGTCCGAGCTGAGGGGAACCCTGCTTGCGGTGGCCTGCCTTATCGGAGGCGTAATCATCGCCCGCCTGCTGGACAGTCTGGTTCCCCACGACAAACCCAAAAGTGAAGACGGCACCAGGCAGCACAAAGACCTGCTTCGGGTGGGGATGGTTTCGGCCATCGCGATCCTGATCCACAACTTCCCCGAGGGAATCGCGACATTTATGGCCGGTTATGCCGACCCTTCCCTGGGCGTTACCCTGGCGTTCGCCATTGCCATGCACAACATCCCGGAGGGCATCTCCGTCGCGCTTCCGATCTATTACGCAACAAACAGCAAGGGCCGCGCCTTCTTTTATACCTTTCTTTCCGGCATTGCCGAGCCGATCGGCGCGGTCATCGCCTGGCTGGTGCTGGCGCCCTATATCAGCTCCGCGATGATGGGCGCGTTGTTTTCCCTCGTTTCGGGCATCATGCTTTATATCGCCTTTGAGGAGCTTTTGCCCAGCTCCCGCCAGTACGGGAACGACAGGCTCGCCCTTTGGTCGCTCTTTGCCGGGGTGTGCATCATGCCCATCAGCATGGTCCTATGATTTTGAATCGGTGAGGAAGATACGCCGGGGCGAAAAGGGCTTTGGCGTGCGGTGTTAAAAAGCGTGCTGTGCGCGCGATTTGCCTGAAATGCCGCGCATTTGCGGACGGCAAATCGCGAAAGGTTAGAAAGCCTGCGGTTTTTCGCTGTTCCGGCGTACACATACCCCAGGGCATCTTCTCTTGCCGCTTTGCGGCAATTCACCTTGCCCGCCGGAGCAGATCGAAGTCAAGGGGCCGCTGCCTCTTGACAATCCCAAGTTTTTTTTGACAGGCTGCGCCGGGGCCAAAAGGGCTTTGGCGTATTTTTCATCCGGTTTGGGAAAGCTATTGCACAGCGATTGCACTGTTTGAAACAGCGCGCAGTCAAGGAGGACCCTTCATGATGGAAAGCGCCGAAAAGAAGCGCAGCTTTGAAATCTTTTCGCCCGTTACGGGCCTTTGCGCGCCGCTGATGCCGGACACCCCTCCCGACAGGCTGCAAAGCGCGGTGGCCATTGAGCCGAGCTCCGGCAATATCGTCGCCCCCGTCACCGGCAGCCTGATTTATACCTCTCCCACCAACAACGCCTTTGCCGTCAAGACGGACGACGGCTTTACCGTGCGCGTCACCGTCGGCGAAAGCGGCGTCGAACCGGACGGCCGGGGCTACACCAAGGTCGTTCTGCCCGGCGACCGCGTCACCGTGGGAAAAAAGGTGCTGGTGGCGGATCTCGATATGCTTCGGTCCAGAAACCGCCCGGTGCTGACCACGGTCCTGCTGGAAGACCGGGAAAACGTCGAGCGGGTGGAGCTTTACGAGGGCGACGTTATGGCCGGAACCAGCGCGATCATGGGCGTGGTTTACGCCTATCTGAGCCCGGCCGAGAGAAAGCGGGAAGCGCAAAAAAGAAACGCGGCCGCAAGGGGCGACGGCGCGCCGCCTTAAACGCGGCGCCCGGTCTTTACGGGCCAATGCATCAAGCCGGAGCCGGTTTATTCCCCGGGCTCCGGCTTTTCGCACGGCCTCTCAAATGAAGGAGCCTCCGGCGGATTTTCATCCTCGGCGTATGCTTCCTCTCCCGCACTTTGAGCCGTTTGCAGTTGCGTGACGGCGGTTGTGACCGCGTTGAAAAGCGCGAAATACATCTTCTTGTAGTCGGGCATTCGATGTCGCCCCCCCTTGCTCCGATATTAGAGCAATTGTGGCGCAGATACCTCCTATAATCAAGGAGATTTGCTCCCGATTCGGAACAAAAGAAAGGGGCGGCCTCGTGCGCCAGGGCATCAAAGCCGATCCAATCATCGGCAAAAACATTCGCAAACACAGAACCGCAAAGGGTTTGACCCAGGAGCAGCTTTGCGCGCAGCTTCAGGTGCGGGGCTGCGATCTTTCGCGCGGAACGCTGGCAAAAATCGAAGCCGGGATCCGGCATGTTTCCGCAGGGGAGCTAACCGCGATCAAAGACGTTTTGGATATCGGATACGGCGATTTTTTTGAGGGATAAATCGCGCCGGGCTCCCGGCGTTCGATCGTTCTCCAATCGAACGCAAACGTCAGGTTCTTCAATGCCGAGGAGCCTGACGTTTTTTTGAATGCAGATTCGGCTCTATTCCCCGCCCCGTCCCCGATCGGGCCCGAACACGCATAGGACCGGTTTTGTGACGGCGAAGATTTTTAACGGCCGGATCCCCGGGGCTTTCTCCTTATTCCTCCAGCAGTTCCGCAAGGCCGAGCCATTCCCCTTCCAGTTCCTCTATTCTGGCCTTGATCTCCTCGATTCTTTCGGTGATCTGTGTAACTTTTAAGTAATCCGCCGCGGTTTCGGGGTCCGAAAGCGCGCTGAAAAGGGCGTCCAGTTCTTCGTGAAGCTCGCTGTTCTCCCGCTCCACCGCCCCCAGCCGCGCCCGCAGCCTGCGCATGTTCGCCCGGCTTTCCTTCGCCGCCTGGTATTCTTCGGCGGCCGCCTTTTTTTCTTCCGGCTTTTCTTCCTTTTCCTGCCGGGCCTGTTCCTTTTCCCGCTCTTGCAGGAACGCGTCATAATCCCCGTCGTAGCTCTTCAGGCCGTTTTGTTCCAGAAGGAAGACCCGCGTGGCCAGCTTGTTGATGAAATAGCGGTCGTGGGAGATGACAAACAGCGTGCCGTCAAACTCCATAAGGGCTCCTTCCAGCGCTTCTCTGGAGGCGATGTCCAGATGGTTCGTCGGCTCGTCCAAAAAGAGCAGGTTCGCGCCGGAAAGCATCAGCTTCAACAGGCACAGCCGCGCCCGCTCGCCGCCGGAAAGATCGTTAACGCGCTTGAACACGTCGTCCCCTTTGAACAAAAACCGCCCCAGGGCCGTGCGCACCGCGGTCTGGGTCATCGCGGGGTACGCATCCCACAGCTCGTCAATCACCTGTTTTTCCAGCGAAAGGGTGGACAGGTTCTGGTCGTAATACCCCGTGTTCACCCCGGCGCCCAGCATCCGCCTGCCGGAATCGGGCGAAAGCCTGCCCAGCAGGATTTTGAACAGCGTGGTCTTTCCGCTGCCGTTCGCGCCCAGCAAAAAGGCCCGCTCGCCGTTTTTGATCAGCAGCTCGACGCCGGAAAAAAGCGTTTTTCCCTCAAAGGATTTGGAGAGATCGTCGCAGGCGGCCACGTCGTTCGTCACCGCCGGAGGCGCAAAGAAGCGGAAGCGCAGGGCATCCGGTTCCTCCTCCGGTTTGACGAGGGTTTCCTTCAGCCGGTCGATCTCTTTCAGCTTGCTTTCGGCGGTTTTGATGTTGCGCTCCCGGTTCCACTGGCGCTGCTGGGCGACGATGCCCTCGATGCGCTTGATCTCCTTCACGGTGTTTCTGTAATGCCGTTCGGAAAGGTCCCGCTCGTGGGCTTTTTTTTCCATGAAGGCGGAATAGCTGCCGGCATAGCCCAACAGCCGGCCGTTCTCGATTTCAAAGGTCCGGTTCGTCACCCGGTCCAGAAAATACCGGTCGTGGGAGATGACGATATACGCCCCGCGGTAGGAAAGCAGGTATTCCTCCAGCCATTCCACAGCCAAAATATCCAGGTGGTTCGTCGGCTCGTCCAAAAGCAGCAGGTTCGCGCCGCAGAGCAGCATGCTGGCGAGCAGCACCTTTGCCTTTTCCCCGCCGGAAAGGGAGCGGACGTCCCTTTTTTGCATCTCCTCGTCCACCCCCAGGCCGATCAGCGTGGAGCGCACCCGGCCGCGGAAGGTGTATCCCCCGTCCCTTTCGAAGGATTCCGAAAGGGCGTGCTGCTTTCTGACCAGGGAATCCAGGCGCTCCCCGTCTTCTTCTTGGCTGATTTTGGCGGTGATTTCGGCAAGCTCCCGCTCGGTTTCCATCAGCGGCGCAAAAACGGAAAGCACTTCTTCATAGGCCGAGCGCGCTATGAAGCTGTCCGCGTGCTGGCGGACGTATCCCAGCACCGCGTTTTTGGACAGGTGAAGCTCCCCGCCGTCGAAGGGCTCGGCCCGGGTGATCAGGTGAAAGAGCGTGGTCTTTCCGCAGCCGTTGACGCCGACGAGCCCCACGCGGTCCCCTTCGGACACCTGAAAGGACACGTTGGAAAACAGCGTGCGCGTGATATAGCTTTTTTTGATTTCCGCCGCGGTCAAAAGTACCATCGATTCGCTCCGGTTCCTGTTTTTTTTGCAAAACTGCCGCTTGGTATTGTACCACAGCGGAGCGAAAAGCGAAACGCCGACGCTTCAGCCAAAAGAGCCCGGCCCCCTGCCTGAAGGCCGGTCCTTCTTTGCCCGATCCGGTATCATGACGGGTATCCGAAGCCTCGCGGTCACACCCGCCCCCATACGGGAGGGCGGGGGGCTTTCTCCCGCCGCCCCTCCGCAATCCTTCCCGGCAATGGAACGGCCCCCAGGCTTCGGTCCCGCCCGGCAGGCGCGGGGCGGGCCCTCCCCCCGCGGCGCACCCCGCTCCCCCCCTCCATTCCGATGCAAATGGGGCAGGCCCGTCCTTTCGGCATGAATCCCGTTTCGCCCCCGTTGAATTTGCCGCCCGCGAAGATGAAAGGCGCGCAACCCGCCGGGTCCGCGGCCTTTGAACCCCTGGTCCCGCTGCCATGCGGCCAACGTTGTGAAAAGCGCCTGGAACTCCTGCGCCGCGCGCATTTTGGTCCTGGCGTCTCGGCCCTTCTTCCCCCAATCCCGGGGTTGATTTTTTGCGGCTTCCCCCCGCACAGGCCGCCATCCTGAACCGCATTAAAAAGCCGGAAAAACTTGACTCTGCCCTTGGGGGAAGGTTTAATGTGGGGAGCGAACGGTTTTTTACGGGCTGCCGCCGAATCATAAAATTTGGCAGGAGGCTTCCAATGCTCGTCATCGTCTGCCCCCTTTTGGGCGCCTTTTTGCTTCGGGGGCGGAAGATAAGGCGCAGCACCCCGGCCTTGCCCTTCCCCTGGGCGGCATCTTTGCTTGCCGGTGTTTTCCGGCGCTGCCGGCGGGATTGCGCATGCCTTTGGCCCCCCGCCTGTTACCCCGGCATCCGGATCAAGACCGTTTTGCGGCTGCCATGGAGCTTTGTGCTTCTTCGGCCTGATGGCCGCCGGGCTTTGCCTTTGCTTCTTCCATGCGCCCGTTTTCGCCGCCATCCGGCAAAAGAGCTTTGCCGGCAGCGGAACGAAAAACGACGCGCCCTTGTTTCCGACATCAATTCCCTTTGGAGGGCAACATGCTGAACGCTCTTTTCTTCGCTTCCCTGACTGCGCTTTTCACCGCGGCCGTTTTTGGATCCGCCGGTCTGGCCTTTAAACAAGGGGCGGTCCCCCTTCCGGGCCGCATCCGGGCGGAACAGGCCCAGTCCCACGTCCGGCCCCGGAACCCCAAGGAAACCCGGGCGCCCGTCACCCGGATCGTCTGCGCGTTCTCTGCCTCTATCGGGGAAAACCGGCTCCTTCCCGGGTTGCGCCGCCATGCCTAAGTTCGAAAACATCCGGAATTTCCGGGATCTGGGCGGGCGCGGACCGATACGGGCCGGCGTGCTGTACCGTTCCGGCAATCTTTCGGAAGCGTCGGACGCGGAGCTCGACCGCCTTTTCGGCCTTGGGATCAAAACCGTGATCGACCTTAGAATCGACCGGGAGGCAGCCTCCAGGCCGGACAGGCTGCCAAACGGCGCGGCGCTTTTGCGCATTCCCCTGCTTCTGAACGGGGGCACGCCGGGCCATACGGCGGTTTCCCGCATCAAAAGCGGCGCAGCCGGCCCGCCCAAGGCGGACATGACCGAGGGCTACTTCCTGATGGCCGGCCAATACGCGCCTTCCTTCGGCCGGGCGCTTGCCTCCATTGCCGAATCCGAAGGGGCCGCGCTGTTCCATTGCCAGCACGGGAAGGACCGCACCGGGGTTTTTGCCGCGCTGATCCTCTCTTTGGCCGGGGCGGACTTTGCGTTTATCATGGAGGATTATCTGAAGACGAACGAGGCGCTGGCACCCTTCTTCCTTGGGGATTTCACCGCCAAATCCGCCGGGATGGACGAACGCCAGCAGGCAATCATGAAATCCGTCTTCACCGCGGAGCCGGAATACCTCGAAGCCTTTTTCAGCGGAATGAAACGCCTTGCCCCCACGGTTGGCGACTACGCGATAAAAGCGGCGGGGATCTCCACTTTGACCCTCGAAAAGCTGTTGGAAAAACTTTGCTGAAGACCGTTATGCCCCAAAGGACGGGGGATCCCGGGCGGGTTTCCCCTCTTTTGGCTTTATCGCGTCTATAAAATTCCCTTACACGTCTTTTACATAGGGGAGGAAGATGGTATAATAATCGGGTCCATGAATGAAACTGTACCGACCGGGTCCCGCGGGTGCGTTGCCCGTTTGGGAAAGGATTCCTGCTGATGAATATCTCATTTGTCGAATTTCTCGGCCAGTTGGGCGCAAACCCGCTGTTGGCAACCACCGCGATTCTTACCCTGGGCGTTATCCTCGTCAATGGCTGGACCGACGCCCCCAACGCCATAGCAACATGTGTTTCGACCCGCTCCATGACTGCACGCTCGGCGATAGTCATGGCAGCGGTGTTTAATTTTTTGGGTGTTCTCGTGATGACGCTGATCACCTCGGAGGTCGCCCAGACGATTTTCCACATGGTCGACTTCGGGGGCAACACCGGGGAGGCCACCATCGCCCTTTGCGCGGCGCTGTTCGCCATCGTCACCTGGGCCACCGCAGCCTGGAAATTCGGCATTCCCACCAGCGAAAGCCACGCGCTGATCGCCGGGCTTTCCGGCGCCGCCATCGCCCTCCACGGCGGATTCGCGGGCATCAACCCCGCGGAATGGTCAAAGGTGCTGGTCGGCCTTGTGCTTTCCACCGTTCTCGGTTTCGTCATGGGCTTCGGCTCCGCCAAGACCATCGAACGCGTTTGCAGGAATATGGACCGCAGGAGGACCAACAGGCTCTTCAGGAATTTGCAGCGCTTCGGCGGCGCGTCCATGGCGTTTATGCACGGCGCCCAGGACGGCCAGAAGTTCATGAGCGTATTCCTGCTCGGCGTTTTCCTTTCCAGCGGCCGGGGCGACGTCACCACCTTTCAGATCCCGATCTGGCTGATGATCCTTTGCTCTGTCGTCATGGCTCTGGGCACTTCCATCGGCGGATACCGCATCATCAAATCCGTCGGGATGGACATGGTCCACCTCTCCACCTATCAGGGCTTCGCGGCGGACACGGGCGCGGCCTTCTGCCTGCTTCTTTCTTCGCTTTCGGGCATACCCGTCAGCACCACCCACACAAAGACCACGGCGATCATGGGCGTCGGCGCATCCAAGAGGCTGTCCGCCGTGAACTGGGGAATCGTCAAGGAAATGTCCCTGGCATGGATACTCACCTTCCCGGGCTGCGGCCTTTTGGGGTATTTGACGACAAAGCTTTTTATGCTGATATTCTAGGTTACTACAGGAGGATCAAATGAGCAGACAGGGGAAAAAAGGCTTCGATTACTTCGATTACTTTCATAAATGCGCGGAATGCGCGCAGCGGGCCGCAAATTTTCTGCATGAGTGTTTGTCTGATTTCAACATTGAAAAGTTCCCCGACCAGATGGAAAAAATGCACGCCATCGAGAATTCGGCGGACACGCTGAAGCACCAGATGATGATGGCCCTGGCCAGGGAATTCCTGCCCCCCATCGAGCGGGAAGACATCGTCTCCCTCTCCCACGAACTGGACGATGTCGTCGACGCTTTGGACGAGATCATGCAGCGCATCTATATGTACAACGTCCGGTCCATCCGCCCGGAAACCCTGGAATTCACCGATTTGATCATTCGCTGCTGCAACGCGCTGGCCGAAGCGGCCCAGGAATTCCGCAATTTCAAGCGTTCCAAAACCCTTGCGAGCAAGCTCGTCGAGGTCAATAACCTCGAAGGCGAGGGCGACACGCTGCACAGCAAATACACCCGAAAGCTCTTTTGCGAGAAGAACAGCGAGCTGGATATCATCGTCTGGATGAACCTCTTTGAGGGGTTGGAAATGTGCTTCGACAAATGCGAGCGCGCCACGGACCTGATGGAAGGCGTGATCCTGAAGAATTCCTGATGGGTTCCCATTGCTGCCAGGCAGAAACGGACGGGTTGAACCCGTCCGTTTCACGCTTTTTTGGCGCTTATGTTCCGCTCAGGTATTCCACGGCGGACAAGGCGGCGACCAGCCCTTCGCCCACGGCCTTCGCGATCTGAAGGGGCCTGCCCGTGCAGTCTCCGGCGGCAAAGACGCCGCCCGCGGAAGTCCTCATTCCCCGGTCGGTTTTGATATAGCCGTTTTCCATCTCAAGCTCGGGGAAGATCGCCGTGGGCGCCATGGTTTCCCGCAGGATGAAGACGCCGCTTGCTTCGTGGCTCTCTCCGTCCAGCATGATGGCCGTCACCGCGGCATCGCCCGCGATCTGGATCTTCTTTGCCGGAAGATACGGAATGCTTTCCAAAAGCCCTTTGGGCCGCTGTTTGGAGATCCCGGTATAGAACACGTCCACGCCCATTTCCTTCAGGGCGTTGGCCTCCTCCGGCGCGTCGGCGCTGCGGCCCACCACCGCCGCTTTTTTGTTCCTGTAAAACATTCCGTCGCAGGTGGCGCAATAGCTGACCCCCCTGCCCAGGTATTCCGGCTCGCCGGGGAGCTTCGCCGCAGCGACCACGCCGGTGGCGAGGATAATGGCCTTGGCCTCAAAAACCTCCGTCCCGGCGTTCAGCATAAAGCCGTCCCCGGTATCCATCATTCCCGTCACCCTGGCCCGGATCATCTCCGCCCCGGCCTTTTCGGCCTGATCCGTCATCAGTTCCACCAGGTCTTTTCCCGAAACGTTGGGAACACCCGGGTAATTGTCCACCTTATCCGCCCGCCAGAGGGGGCTTTGGGCCGGATTATTCGAAATCACCGCCACGGACTTGCCTCTGGCGCGCGCGGTAAGCGCGGCCGAAAGGCCCGCGGGTCCTCCGCCCAGCACGGCTATGTCATACATGGCGAACCTCCTTTTGGCTTTCCCTGGCGCGGCGTTCAGCGCAGCTCGTCGAGCTTGCTCTGGATCGCGGGCTTGCCCAGGGCGCCCACCGCCTTGTCGATCAGCTGGCCGTTCTTGAAAAACAGCATGGTGGGGATGGACATGACGCCAAAGCGCCTGGCAAGCTCGGGCTCCTCGTCAACATTGACTTTGCAGATGGTCACGTCGCCGTTTTCGTCCGAAAGCTTGTCGAGCACGGGGGCAAGCATGCGGCAGGGGCCGCACCAGTCGGCAAAAAAATCGACGAGAACGGCGCCGCTGCCGACGGTCTGGTCAAAATCCGCGGTGGTAAGATGCTTCAACATTTGGGGGATCCTCCTTGAGTCTATTCGCAATTAGTCTGAGCAATTTCAGCGCGGGTTAAATTGCGTCTTGCAATTTGCCCGGATCCATCATAATATTAGCATATGCTAATATTGCGGTTTGTCAAGGAAAACTTTTCGAAAGGGGCGAAAAAAGTGGAAGAATGCGACCGCGCGCTTTTGCAGCGCAGCGCGGATCTGTTAAAAGCTTTGGCGCACCCGGCGCGCCTTTGCATCGTAAGGCTGCTGATGGAGGGGCGCTGCCAGACCGTGGGCGGGATGGACCTGTGCGTTCCCCTTTCCCAGTCCGGGGTCAGCCAGCACATTGCCCGGCTCAAGGCCGCGGGGATCATATCCGGCGAGCGCAACGGCAACGAAATCTGTTACAGCCTGATTGACGACAGGGCAAAAGCCGTGGTCGAGCTGCTCATCGGCGGGGCGGAGCGCGGTTCGGGGTGCTGAAGGCCCGCATTTTTACTTTGCGGCTTCGGCCAGCCGAACGCGATTGCCGGCGATTCACAATTGTGCAACAGAATTTACAATATAAATCTATTCCGATGCCATTGCGGTGCCATTTTCCGGGTCTATATTAGAAGCATCCCAAGGGAACAGAGTCACCCAAGGGAAAATGCCTCGGGCATTACCAGAGCACAGGTCTTCACAAGCGAACCTACCCCTCCATTCCTTTGTGAAACGCGCCAGCGGCAAGGCGCGTTTCGCTTTTTTTGGCGTTGTGGCGAAAAATGTCCGGATATGGTATAATCTGAGAAATTTGCGGGGGCATCGTTTCGCGCCCTCCGGCGTCCATTCCCGCTTGTTTCCCGTCTGTCATTACGATTTCCGGAGAGTGAAAGTAAAATGAAAAAGCTTGCCGCGGCATTTCTTTTCGCGCTTTCTGCCCTTTTCTTTTTCGGCTGTTCCCAGGCCGTCGCCGCCGGCCTTCCGCCCCAGGTGATCCCCACCCCCAAGGCGGAGATCGTCGGCGCGCCGGAGCAGGACGGGCTTCCCTCCCCAACGCCGGAACCCACCCCGGAGCCGGAGCCCGAGCCGGAACCCGAGCCGGAACCCGAGCCGGAACCCGAACCTGTTACGATAACCCTGCGCGTCGTGGGGGACGTCATGCTCCACGAAGCCCAGCAGGTTTCCGCAAAAACGGCTGCGGGCTACGATTTTTCGGAGTATTTCGCAAGGATTTCCGCCGAGCTTTCCTGCGCGGATCTGACCGTCGGCAATCTGGAAGCCCCGGTGGCGAACAGGCCGCCTTCGGGCTACCCCCGCTTCAACGCGCCCGCCGAACTGCTAAACGAGCTCCAATCCGCCGGGTTCGACGCTTTTACCATCGCCAACAACCATATTTTGGACAAGGGCTCCACAGGCCTTGAAGACACGATCGACCGTCTTTCGGAACGGGAACTGCTTTTCTTCGGCGCTTCCAAAACCGAAAAGGACTACGAAGTGCTGATCGCGGAGGTGAACGGCGTCAAACTCGCCCTTTTGGGCTACACCTATGGCACCAACGGCATCAAGGACGCGAAAAACCAGGTCCGTTACCTGACCGAAAGCAACATCAGGGCGGACGTTGCAGCGGCCAAAGTAGCGGGGGCGGATTTCATCATCGCCTTCCCCCACTGGGGCGCGGAATACCATCAGGGCGTCCATGCTTCCACGGCGCGCTGGGCAAAAAAGCTGGCGGACGCTGGGGTGGACCTGATCCTCGGCTCCCACCCCCACGTGCTGGAGCCCATGCAAAAGATCACCGCCGCGGACGGGCGGGAGGTCGTCGTCGTCCACTCCATGGGGAACTTCATTTCCAACCAGCAGAAAGACCCCACTTATGCCGGCGTGATCATCGAGGTTGTGCTGACCATGCAGCCGGGCGGGGAAACCGCCCTTGATTCCATCGGCTGGCTGCCGACTTTTGTGTACAGGCGCTCCGGCAAGGCAAAATACAGCTACGAGGTGCTGTGCGCCGATTCGGAACCGGTGGTCGGCATGGATGCTTCCGCCAAGCGCAGGCTCCGGCGGGCCGCCCAATACGCAGCTTCCCGGTTTGAAAACGACTTCGCCGTCCATCTCTCACCCATAAGCCCCGGCGAGGCCGATTCGCCCGGCCCGGCCGGCTGATTGGCCGCCGATCCGTCAAAGAACATCCGTTTTCATAATTCCTGCAACTATTTGCGGGAATTTTCTCATTTTCCTCTTGTTTTTCAAATGTTGAGGCAATATACTGATTATGGTTGCACATCTCTCTTAATCGACCTTTCGTTTCTTTGCCGCCCACATTTTTAAAACCGGAGGTTCATCATGAAAAAATCTGCTATTTTCCCCGGAAAGTACATCCAGGGCGAAGGCGTCCTTGGAGAAATCGGCAGTCTCATCAGCAACCTCGGCGCAAAGAAGCCCATGCTCGTCTGGGGGCCCAGGGCGCGCGCGGCCTCGTCGCCGCTGGTGCTGGCTTCTCTCGACGCGGCGGGCGTCGGATATTTCGAACACCCTTTCTGCGGGGAATGCACCCGCGAGGAAGCCGCGGCCATCGAAAGCGAGATCGCGGCGAACGGCTGCGACATCGTCGTCGGCCTTGGCGGCGGAAAATGCCTGGACGTGGCCAAGGGCGCCGCCGCCCATCTTGGACTTCGCATGGTTTGCGCGCCGACGGTATGCTCCTGCGACGCGCCCACCTCCGCCTGCACGGTCTGGTACGACGCGGCGGGCGTCTGCACCGGCTTTGACCTTTGGCCCTTCAACCCGGACGTGGTCATCTGCGACACCGGCGTGATGATCACCGCGCCCGAGCACATGCTCAAAGCGGGCATCGCCGACGCTCTGGCGACTTATCTGGAAGCGCGCGCTTCAAACCATTCCCACGCGGTCACCTGCGCGGGCGGCGCGCCGACTTTGACGGTGATGGCGCTGTCCAGGCTCTGCTTTGACATTTTGTTCGAAACGGCCGAGCTCGGCCTTTGCTCCGTCCGCGCCGGGGTCGTCACCCCCGCTTACGACAGGCTGGTCGAGGCCTGCTCCCTGCTTTCGGGGATCGGCTGGGAAAGCGGCGGGCTTTGCACCGCGCATGTTTTGGGGAACAACCTTTCCTCCTTCCCGGAAGCGCACCACCACATGCACGGCGAGAAGGTGGCCTTCGGCATCGTCACCCAGCTGATGCTGGACGTGGACCAGGATATGGACGAAGCCTACGAAATCGTCGATTTCATGGTCGGGATCGGCCTTCCCGTCACCTTTGCGGACCTTTCGCTGAACGCCGTTTCCAAGGAGCGCCTGCTGGCCTGGTGCGAAGCCAACACCCAGCCCGGCAGCTTCACAAACAACCACAATTTCCCGGTTTCGGGAAAAGATCTTTACAACGCGATGATCGCCGCGGACGCTTTCGGCACCATGCGAAAGCAGGCCCTTGCCAAATAAGCCTTTGACGAAACAATCAAAAGCGCCCTTATGAAGGGCGCTTTTGGGCGTCAAAACGGCCTGCGGACCGCTTTGGCAGTTGGTTTTTTCGCTTCGCGCAAGGAAAATATGAACATTAATGTCCGCAATAGCGCCGCAAAACTGACGCCCCAGTCCTCGGCGCAGCCGACATCAATCTATGATGAGGCGCCGAAATCCATGATTTTGGCTCATGCCGTCAGTTTTGATTGAAGCTTCAGGGGCCGCGGCCCACAAAATCCCGGGGTAGGGTTTTTCGAGAGTCCGAGCGCCCTCATAAAAAAGGGTGCTTTTGGGTTTTTGGCGGCGCGCGGCCTTCCTTTTAGACGTCACCGGGCAAGGGGGCGTTCGTCATTCGCGCAGCATGCACAAGAACGAGCCCAGCGGCGAATCGGAAACTTCCGCCACGGTTTCGCACTTGGTGATAAAGAGATAGAAGATCGGCTTTTCCCGCCAGTCGTGCAGGCATTCAAAATTGCCCATGCCCTTGCTGACGATCACGTCCGCCGAATAGAAGGCTTCCCTGAATTCCGCGCTGCACCGGTCAAGCAGCACGCCCATGGCATTGTCCCCGTTGGAAATAACTCTGGCGATCTTGGTCATCCCCACGCGCTCGGCGTCTTCCATCGTCGCGTCGTTGTTCGCAAGGAACCCCCGGACGGCGACGGTCACCTTGTCCGGCGTCGTGATCCCCAGCTCGTACATCGTTTCGATGAACAGCCTGTCCACCGCGATCTCGCCGGCGTTGTCCGTCATATAGAGGATTTTTTTCGCCTTTTTCAGCCTTTTTTGCAGCTCCTTGGAGTCGTCCGCATAAAGCGGGGTCTTTGCGGAGGCCTTCAGCACCTGGTCCATGGTCATCCCGTGATGCTGGGGCATGGGGTCCATGATGTTCGCCGCGATGGCGTAGCGCATCGCCGTGTCGAACTTGTCCTGCGCGGCGTCGATCTCCTGCCGGATCATGGGCAGCAGCGAAAGGCCCAGCTCGTCGTCTTTCCGCTTGGCCTCAATCAGCGGGTCGATCCCGCCGTTTTCCGCGACGATCCGCTCCCAGGGAACGAGGTACGCCTCCGGCGAGGACATGTCGGGGCTGCAGTTTGCAAAGTGGTTCAGCATGTCCCGCACGATCGGAAGCCTTTGCTCCTCCGCAAGGTCCATGCCGTTGAGCACCTTTGTGAGGCTGCTGATCTGGCACAGGATGCAGCGGCTGTTGATCTTCATTTCCTTTCCTCCTTAACTTCTTTTAAACCTGGCCGCTATCATACCCTTCAGGGTGTCGACTTCGTCAACCTTGAGCAGCAGCACCAGCGCGATATAAACGATCAGCCCGGCAACGGTGGCGAAAACGAGCCGCAGAGCCAAAGACCCGGTCAGCAGCTGGACCGATCCGTTCACCAGGATGGTCACGGCGCCTGCAACGCAGGCGGAAACAAGCATCTTGCAGACCTGGACCAAAGTGGTGGAAAAGCCGAACCTGCCCAGCTTCTTCCGAAGGCTTAAAAGCATCAGCACCGCGCCGACCAGCCCAGCGATGCTGGTCGCCAGCGTCAGCCCGCCCACGCCCATGATCCGGGCCATCAGCACGTCCAAAACGATGTTCACAGCCACGCTGACCGCGCCGATCAGCATCGGGGATTTGGTGTCCTGCAGCGAATAAAATACCCGAACGAGGAAATTCCGCCACGCAAAGGCAAATACCCCGAGGACATAGAACATATAGGCGTCGCTCGTCAGCGAAAGGGAGTATTCGTCGAACCGGCCCCGGAAGAAAAGCAGGCGGATCACGTCTGTGGACTGCACGGCGGAAAGCACGATGACCGGCAGAACCACCAGCGCCAGCACCTCAAGGCACTGCTTTGTGGTGTCCAGAATGCGCTTTTTTTTGCCTTCCGCCGCATACTGGCTGAGCTTTGAGAACATGACCGTGGTGATAGGCACCACCAGCACCCCGAGGATCAGCGTGATCAGGCGGTAGGCATAGGTCAGCGCCGTGTTCGGCCCGTCCCCCAGCCAAAGGCCGACGTTTTTGTCCACAAGGTGGTTGATCTCGTCCAGCGCCATGGACATGATGGCGGGCAGAGCGAGCAAAAAAGTCTGCTTCACCCGGCCGCCGCAGGGCGCAAGGGACGGCCGGAAGCGGTAGATCCCCCTGAGAAACGGGATGACGACGAAAAGCTGAAGAATAAAGGTTATGGCTGTGGCGGCGGCGACGGCGTAGATCCCCTGCGCTGAAAAAAAGACGCAGGCGGCGATGACGCAGCCGCTCAGAACAAAGCCCGTGAGCTGCTCCGGAACAAAGCGCTCGTTCGCGTTCAGCAAAGAGGAAAAAACGCCGGTGCAGGCCGCAAAGCCCATGGCCGGGAACATGATCCTGGCCATGTCCGCCGTCAGGTTCAGCTTTTCCAGCTGCTGGGCGTAAAGCTCCGTCCCCGCCGCCGCGGAGGGGATGAGCTGGGGCATAAAAAGCTCGCACATCTGGGCGGCAAAAAAATAGCCCAGCACGCTGATCAGCATCCCGATCAGAAAAAACAGGGTCAGTATGCTGTTCGAATAGGCGTTGGCGTAGCGTTTGCCCTTTTCTTTGAGCGTTTTTGTGAAGATGGGAATAAAGGTCGAGGAGATGCAGGCGGAAAACAGCAGGATGAAGATGTTGACCACAGTGGCGGCGTTGGTATACGCGTCGCTCGCCACGCCTGTGCCGAAATAAGCGGCAAACACCATCTCCCGGACGAAGCCCGCCACCTTGCTCGCTATGATGATCACCGTTATGGCCATCGCGGAACGCAGCGCGTGCGCCCCCAAGGCCGGATTGCTCTTTGCCAAATCAGTCTCCGATTTGTTCGTTTGGCGCCAGCCGCCCATCGATTATTATTTGGGTCAATGGAATTGAACTCCCTTTACCTTATGTTCCCTTTTTCCGGGATTGACGGCAAGAAGCAAATCTTTTGCTTTTTCCGCCGCCGGTGCAGGGCGTTTCTCCGATCCATCGCGGGGGTTGATCCGCGCCCGGGCAGCGCCGCCTAAAATTCCAGCAAAAGGCCCACGGGGCAGTGGTCGCTGCCAAAAACATCCGGGTAAATCACGCTGTCCGCCACGTTTTTCATCAGCCGTTCGGAAACGATGAAATAATCGATGCGCCACCCGGCGTTGTTTTCCCTGGCGTTGAACATGTAGGACCACCAGGTGTAAGCCCCGGTTTTTTCGGGGTACAGCACCCGGAAGGTATCCAAAAAGCCGGAGGACAGCAGCCTCGTCATGCGTTCGCGCTCCTGAACGGTGAACCCGGCGTTGTTGACGTTGGTCTTGGGATTCTTGAGGTCGATCTCGTTGTGGGCGACGTTCAAGTCCCCGCAAAGGATCACCGGCTTTTTTTCATCCAGCGCCAGCAGGTATTCGAGGAAGGCGGTTTCCCATTCCATGCGGTAATCCAGCCGGGCCAGCCCCCTTTGGGAATTCGGGGTGTATGCGTTGACGAGGAAGAACGCCTCGTATTCCGCGGTGATCACCCTGCCTTCCTTGTCGTGCTCGGGCAGGCCGATGCCATAGGATACGGAAACAACGGGCAGCCGGGAAAAAACCGCGGTACCGGAATAACCCTTCTTTTCCGCCCCGTTCCAAAATTGGGAATAGCCCGGCAGGCTGACCTCGGCCTGCCCGGGCTGCATTTTTGTTTCCTGAACGCAGAAAACGTCCGCGTCCAGCGCAAAAAACGTATCGTAAAAGCCCTTTCCCAGCACGGCCCGCAGGCCGTTGACGTTCCAAGAGATCAGCTTCATCCGTTGCCCCCTGTCCTTTGCGCGGGTATGGCCAAAAATCCGAAAAAAGGATCGTCGGATCCGAAAAATCCGCGCGCCGCTTTGATCCGCTTTGCGCCCGGCTAAATGCGCGGTGCTCGCGCCCGGCCGCGGATTGCGTGTATCATTTTACCACACGCGGGCGCGTTGGGCAACGGCCCCGGGCCTTTGGCCCCCCGTTATGCCCCGGCTCGGCGCCGGAGGGGGGGGGCGCTCCATTCCGCCCTTTTCAGCTTTGCGGAATGCCGAAGGTTCCCGTTGGGGGATCGCGAAACAGCGGAATCTTTGGCGGCGCGAAGGTGAACGCAAAAAAGCAGGCGGCGGCAAGGCCGATGGCGGCCAGCCCCAGGGCCTTTGCCGTCCCGGAGGAAAAGGAGCCCCTCGAAAGCAGCCTGTGGCTGCACAGCCAGGCGGCGGCGGCCCCGGCGACAAAAAGGGCGATGTCCGCCGGCAGCCAGTCCTGCCCCAGGACGCCCGTATACGTGTAAAACCCAAAAACGATCACGGCCATCCCCGCCCAAAGGGCAAGGGCCTTCGCGGCGAAAAAATTCGGGCTTTTCTTTTTAGATACAGCGTATTCCACGGCGGAAAGCAGCAAAAACGGAGCCGCCAAAAGCTTAAGGTGCTCCCAAACGCTTTCATTGACAGGGCAAAACAGGGCCGCGATCACGCTTCCCCCGGTCCAGCCGTAAACAAAATGCGCAGCGGCGCCCGCAAGGATCGTTATGATAAAGAAGGCGATGTGTCTCTTTTTCATTTTTCCATCCTTTCTTCCCGGGCATTGTGAGCTCAGGGCGTCTGCGCGCCGCTTCGTCGGCTGGTTTTTTGCCGACGCCCAAGGTAATCCGGGCATGGATGCCAGAAAGGGTACGGCAAAGCTGGCACATGCCGCGGTTTTGATTGAAGCGTGGGCGCTTCGGCCCCTGAACCCCGGGAATGGGTTCTTTTGACGGTCTGGAACCGTTTGTTGCCCGGGCTGTTCCCAACAATAGCCAAACAAATATTTGCGTGTTCGCTTGTATTCGCGAACTGGTAATCGTATACTATACCCAAACACGAACTCGCATTTGGAGGCCCGTCATGGAAAGGATCATACTCCACGCCGACCTTAACAATTTTTATGCTTCCGTCGAGTGCATGAAGGAACCGAAATACAAAAACGTTCCCATGGCCGTAACCGGGGACCCGGACCAGCGGCACGGCATCATCCTGGCAAAAAACCAGCTTGCCAAAGCCGCCGGCGTCAAAACCGGCGAGGCGATCTGGCAGGCCAGGGCCAAATGCCCGAATCTTCTCTGCCTTCCCCCCCGCTTCGGGCTTTACATGTATTATTCCCGCAAGGTGCGCGAGGTTTATTACCGCTTTACCCCAAAGGTGGAGCCTTTTGGCCTGGACGAAGCCTGGCTGGATATGACCGGAACGGGCAGGAACGCCCAAGATGCGGCGGACACGATAAGACTCGCGGTCAAAGCCGAGACAGAACTGACCGTTTCCGTAGGGGCGAGCTTTAACAAAATTTTTGCCAAGCTGGGCAGCGATATGAGAAAGCCGGACGCGACGATGGTCATCAGCCGGCAGGATTATAAGGAAACCGTCTGGCCCCTGCCCGTAGAAGAGCTTTTGTTCGTCGGCCGGGCGACCAGGCGAAAGCTGAACAACATCGGCGTTTTTACCATCGGCGACCTCGCGCGGCTTTCGCCGGCGGTGCTGCGCGCCATGCTGGGCAAAGGGGGAGAAACCATCGGCCTTTTCGCCCGGGGGGAAGACCGGTCGGAAGTGGCCTTTTTGGGGGATGCCCCGCCGGTCAAATCCGTCGGAAACAGCTTCACCCCTTTTCGGGACCTTAAGGACGACGAGGACGTCAAGCAGATGTTTTTCATCCTCTCCGAATCGGTTTCCGCCCGGCTGCGGGATCAGGGGCTAGTCTGCTCCCTGGTGGGCATCAGCGTGCGGGATTGCGAGCTTTGCACGTTTTCCCGCCAGTCGGCGCTGCAAAAGCCCACCGCCCTTTCCGGCGAGATCGCCCGATCCGCGATGCGGCTTTTTTCCGCCAATTACGCCTGGGCAAAGCCGATCAGAAGCGTCGGAGTCTGGGCGGGCCGGCTGGGCGCGGCGGACGGCGCGCTGCAAATAAGCTGTTTTGAGGAAGATTCCCGCCGCGCGGCGGAAGAAAGCCTGGACCGGGCGATCTATACCCTCCGCCGGCGGTACGGAAACGGCGCGGTGATGCGGGCGAGCGTGCTGGGCGGGGATTTTTGCCGCATGGACCCGAAGGAGGAAAACGTCATCTTCCCCGCGGGGTTCCACGACAAGGCGGAAATTCCGCTCTGACGCAAAAACGGCAAAACGGTGCGCGCCGTCCCGCCGCAGTCTGGATTCCTTACTTTTATTATATCACAAGCCTTTTTTGCAGGGCAGTCTGTTTTTTCTCCGGCCGCGGGGGTATGCTTTTGCCATCTTGCCGGTGGGAGGACATCAAATGGCTGAAAAAACACCCCAACAGCTTTACGACAGGCTGCTCGCGCAAAAACTCTGCGAAGCGTTCCGGCGCCGCAACATGGACGGCCTATACTGCGAGACCAAGGAAGAGGCGCTGCAAGCGGCGCTGGGCCTGTTGGACAAAGAAGCGCTCGTTTCCTGCGGCGGTTCCGCGACGCTGCACGAGATCGGGCTGATCCACGCGCTGCGCGCGGGGGGCTACCGTTTTCTGGACCCTTTCGCCCCCCCAACCGGGAAGGAAAAAGAGGAGATCGCGCGCAAGGCGCTGAACGCTTCGTATTACTTTATGGGCTGCAACGCCATCGCGCAGACGGGCGAGCTGGTCAACGCCGACGGCATCGGCAACCGGCTGGCCGCGCTGGCCTTCGGGCCGGGGAACGTGGTGATCGTCGCAGGGATGAACAAGGTGGAACCCACGCTGGAGTCGGCGATCCGCCGCGTGAAGACCAGGGCGGCGCAGATGATTCTGCTGCAGTTCAAACCGGATTTCGCGGATTTTGACAGCCTGGCGGCCGCCGCAGAGAGCGCCTGCGGCCATTTGATGGTCACGGAGAGACCGGCCGCCAAAGGGCGGATCCGGGTGCTGCTGGTGGGAGAACCGCTGGGGTATTAACCCGGCCCCAACCCCTAAAAAGGCCCTGCAACAGGCAAAACCCCCGGCTAAGCCGGGGGTTTTTCGGTCTGCACGGCAACCCCGTTCCCGGGATTTTTTGCTCTATGATCCGTCTTTAGAAAAAAAAGCGGTTTCCGTCATTCCGCGGCGCGGCTGCGCTGCTTGAGCCTTTGCTCCTTGCCCAGGGTGCGCTTCCTGAGGCGGATGGTCTTTGGGGTGACCTCCACCAGCTCGTCGTCCCCGATGAACTCCAAAGACTGCTCCAGGCTGAGGGTTATCGGCGTGGTCAGCCTTAAGGCGTCGTCCGATCCGGCGGCGCGCATGTTGGTCACATGCTTCTTTTTGCAGACGTTGACCACCACGTCCTCGTCCTTGGCGCATTCGCCGACGATCATCCCCTCGTAAACCGGCTGGCCGGGCGCGATGAACATGTTCCCCCGCTCCTGGGCGTTGAAGATGCCGTAGCCCGTGGACTCCCCGGTTTCGTGGGCGATCAGGGAGCCGTTGGTTCGGGTGTCCATATCGCCTTTGTAGGGCTCGTAGCCGTCGAACACCCAGTTCATGATGCCGTTGCCCTTGGTGTCCGTCAAAAACTCGTTTCTATAGCCCATCAGCCCCCGGGAAGGGATGCGGAACTCCAGCCGCACAGAGCCGTTCACCGCGGAGGTCATATCCGTCATTTCGCCCTTGCGCATGCCGAGCTTTTGCATCACCGGGCCGACGAATTCCTCCGGCACGTCCACGGTCAGCCGCTCCATGGGCTCGCAGAGCCTTCCGTCGATCTCCTTATAAATGACCTTCGGCCGGGAAACCGCGAATTCATAGCCCTGGCGGCGCATCTGCTCGATCAGGACGGAAAGGTGCAGCTCGCCCCGGCCGCTGACCTTGAAAGCGTCCGTGGAATCGGTTTCCTCCACCCGCATGGAAACGTTGGTCTGGATCTCCTTGAAGAGCCTGTCCCGCAGGTTCCGGCTGGTGACGTAGGTGCCTTCCCGGCCGGCAAAGGGGCTGTCGTTGACCAGAAAGGTCATGGCCACCGTCGGCTCGTCGATCTTGATAAAGGGCAGCGGCTCGACGCAGTTCGGGTCGCAGAGGGTTTCGCCGATGTTGATTTCGCTGATGCCCGAAAGGGCGACGATATCCCCCGCCCGGGCGGATTTTTCCTCGATCCGCTTCAATCCCTGAAACTGGTAAAGCCGGGAAACCTTGACGTTTTCCCGCCTGCCGTCCGTGCGGCACAAAACGACCTGCTGGCCGGTGGTCAAAGCGCCCCGCTCCACCCGGCCGATGCCGATCCTGCCGACGTAATCGTCGTAATCCAAGGAGGAGATCAGCACCTGGGTCGGGCCGTCCTCGTCCACGTTCGGGGCGGGGATCTCCCTCAGGATCGCCTGGAACAGCGGCTGCATCGAATCGCTGTAAACGTCCGGGTCCAACGTGGCGTAGCCGTCCCGGCCCGAGGCGAAAACCACGGGGAACTCGAGCTGGTCGTCGTCCGCTCCCAGCTCGATGAAAAGGTCGATGATCTCATCCACGACCTCTTTCGGCCTCGCTTCCGCGCGGTCCAGCTTGTTTACGACGACCACGGCCTTTTTCTTGAGCCCCAGGGCCTTTTTCAGCACGAAGCGGGTCTGGGGCATGCAGCCTTCGAAGGCGTCCACCAGCAGCAGCACGCCGTCCACCATCAGGAGGATGCGCTCCACCTCTCCGCCGAAATCCGCGTGGCCGGGGGTGTCGATGATGTTGATCTTCGTATCCTTATAAATGACCGCGGTGTTCTTCGCGATGATGGTGATGCCGCGCTCGCGCTCCAGATCGCCCGAATCCATCACGCAGTCCGGAACGGCTTCGTTCGCCCGAAAGACCCCGCTCTGCTTCAAAAGCTGGTCCACCAGCGTCGTTTTGCCGTGGTCTACGTGGGCGATGATTGCGATGTTTCTTACATCGTTTCTGGCTTTCATTTTATATATGCTCCTAAACGGTTGATTTCCCAAAAAAGCGCAAAAAAGCGCAACCATGATTATATTCCAATTATCCCGCAAGCACAAGCAATATATGAGGGATCAGGCAAAGCGGGCGTATCATTCCCGCAAAGCTGTCAATTTTAAACAATATGAAGGGGGTCCGCCATGAAAACACCGGAAAAAATGGAAAAAGCACACCGAACAGACCGTCTTTGCGCATTGAGCGCCTGCTGGGCGATCAAAAAAAGCACCGGAAAAAGATGCTCTTTCCTGCGCAGCCGCGCGCCTTCGCGATGGCGGTCCGCGCGGCTGCGGCGGTTTTTTCGGTGATCCGGGCGGCCCGCGCCGCCCCGATGGTGCGAAGCGTGGATTTAAAAGGCCTTCTGCATTCCGTTTCCTTCCGGCGGCTATGCCTGCTGATCCGCCAGGCGGCAGCGCGCGCCGTCGCCGGTGGCGACGCATCCCCTTGCGCGGGCTTCCGAAACGCCGCGGAGCATCGCTTCCTCCAGCGCAACGCCCAGCCGCAAAAAGCCCATCAGATACGCCGCTTCCCGGGCGAGCTGGATATCCGGCACCGCGCCGCAGCCGAAAAGGGCGGCGCAGACGGCGTTCGCCGCCTCCTGCCGGGGGATTTCCCGGGCGTCCCTTCTGTGTTCCCCCGCGGGAACCGTGCGGTAAGCAAAATAGCTTTCCGGCGGCTCCGCGTGGCTCCAGAAAAAGGTTTCCCCCGTATCTTTATCCTTTGTTTTGGGGAAATCCAGCTCCTCGGCCAGGTCTCCCACCGCTTTCGCCATCCTGGAACCCGCCCGCTTGATTCCGCAGGCGGAAAGCACCCGTTTGACCAGCAGGGTTTTGGCGATCGGCGCTTCCTGCTCGATGGCGCCGGCCAGCTTTGCCTTGAGCAAAAGTGCCCGGCCGGGATCGAAAATATCCTGGCCAAAGAGGGATTCGAGGGAAAGCTCCGCCTGAACATACGGCCGTGGCCGGAACTTTGCCGCCCCTAGGGCCGCGGTCTTTGCGAAAGGGTCCCCGATCCCGGTTTTTTGCCCTTCTTCCGCCCCGCCTTCTTCGGCAAAACGGACGGCCGCTTCCCCCGAAAACGCGATTTTTGCGGAAGGCGCTTCCTCTTTCAGCTTTTCGGCGGCGCTTGCCGCTTTTCTTTTCGCCGCTTCCCGATCCGCTTCCTCTTGCGCTTTCTCGGCCAGTTCGATCAGCGAACGGATGACGCCCGCCCTGTCCTTCCACCACTGGGCGTACCAGAAACGGAAGATCCCGCGGCCTTTTCGCCTCAAGGGCTGGGCGCGGTTCAGCTCCCTGTCCGAAAGGGAGAGCTCCTTCAGCTCCGGGCCGTCCGCCACAACGCCGACAAGGGGAGAAAGGGGGCGGTTTTGGTTCATCACCAGCATTTGCGGCTGCCCGGCGGAAAACCGGCATTGCCAGCCGGCATCCGCCAAAGCGCCGGCCATGGCGGCAAAAACGGCGCTTTCCGTGTGCTTGACGCTGAGGCGCACGGCCTCCGACCAGCCGTCCGCCTCCTTTGCCCGGGAATAATCAAAATCCAGCGCGGTTTCCAGCATGCCGATGGAGCGAAGCTTTTCGGCCAGGGAGCCTTCCTCCCCGGCGCCGCGGTCTATGGCCAGGCAGGTCTTCCCCCTCGAAAGCAGGCCTTCCGCCTCTTTTGCGTCAAGGGCATCCGCTTCGTCCGCGATCACGAGGCCGAACTGGGCGCTTTTTGGCAGGCGGGCGGCCTCCGAAACGAAAGCGACGACCACCGGGAACCGCTTTGGCATCAGCGCGGGCATGCGCTCGAACATGCGGATGAGGCCGGGGTCCCGCTCCGCCATCGCTTTTTGGAACATCCCCTGCTCGGAATAGGGCGCGGCTTCCGGCGCCGGCTTCGGCATCCGGTCAAAAAGGGCGGCTGCGACCGCCTCTTTCGCCTCTTTGCGGACTTTCTCGTCCAGACTGCAAAGGCCGTCGAGCATCGCGTTCGCGGCTTCCGCGGAAAAATCGGCAAGCGTCGGGTCCGCATCGAAACTGTGCTTCGCCAGGGCAAGATAAAGCCCCCGCTCAAAGGCCGGGATCAGATCGTCGTGGGGAAGGCCTTTTTCGTAGGCTTCCACAACCGCCGCCAGCCCGGCATCCACGGCTTTTTCCCTGTCCAGCCGCCAGTTCATCCAGTCTTTCAGCTTATCCCCGCAAGCGTTCCAGCGCGTAAAGGCCGCTTCAAGGACAAGGGCGTAGGACGTTTCCCCCGAATCAAAACCATCCTCAACGTCCAGCAGTTCAAAGAGCTCGTCCCGCGTTTGTTCCAGCCGCCTCCAGGCGGAATCGTATTGCTTTGCGGCGGAAAGGTCCCCCGATTCGGCGGCGCGGCGGTAAAGGGCGGCGCAAGCCTCGGGGCTGCCCAGGGCCTGGGTCAGCGCGTCGTTGACGCTCTGGGCGATCCGGCAATAGCCCTCGACCTTGATCCAGTCCGTATAGACGTCTTTCCAAAAAGTGCCGAGCAGACCGGAAAGCTCGGGCAGCAACCGCTGAAGGCCCAAAAGCTCCTTCTGGTAAGCGGAAATCGCGGCCAAAAGCCCCGGCACCTGCTTTCTTTCCACCCTGACGCCGTGGCGGAGCATCGCCGTGATCTCTTTAAACAGCTTCCCCTGGGCCGTGGCCCGGGTAACCAGGCTCTTTTCCGCTTCCGTCCACTGGGCGGCAAGGGCCTCCGCGTCCGCGGCCAGGGCGGGCTCCGCAAAGGTGCACAGCAATCTGGCGCGGGTTTCCGAAACGCGCTTCCCCCTTGTGACCAGCTCTTTGACCTTTGCCAAAAAGGCGGTCATGTCCTCCGCCCCCAGCCACTGGTGGGGCAGCTTTTCCCACTGGGCGGCCGCACCGGCCATGGCGCAGAGCTGCTCGAATTCCGCCCGCTTGACCGGCTTTGGCAGATTCCACTGGGCGCAGAGCAGCCCGGCGGCGGCGGCGGCCTCCCTTGCCTGCCTGCCGGCGTCTTTGAGCAGGGGCGGAACCTCTTCCCCCACTTGTTTTGAATAGAGCTTCTGGCGGATTTCGGCCAGGGGATTGCCCGACGGATGGCCGGCGGCCCTGCCCGAATGCACGAGCTGGCCGCAAAGGTCCCTCATATGCACAAAAGTGTCCCGTCGGATGCTTGCGGCGACTTCGTCCGAAAAAACCACCCCGTCCGGCGCGCCCTCGAAGGCCGCGCAGGCCTCCGCCAGCTCGTAAAACCGCAGCCCGCAGCTTCTTACGGCCGTTGCCGGGCCGGAGAGCGCGTCGCAGCGCTTTCTCAGCCGGCAAAGCTTCCTGGCGGAGGTGACGAAGCTCCCGGGGGCGGAATTTTCCCCCGCTTTTGTGCCTTCCATCCCGTCGCCGCCAAGCTCAAGGCAAAAGCCCTTTGCCCCGCAGGCTTCAACAAGCTCGATAAACGCCTTTCTTCTTTCGCCGCTCTGCGCGGTAAACAGCACCGTCTTGCCAAAAAACAGCGCGTTCAGGGCGGCGTTTGCCCCCGCTGTGGTCTTTCCGCTCCCCTTTTTGCCGGATAACAGCAGGTTGTTGCCCGCCGCCACGGCCCGGACGGCGTTCCGCTGGGCGGAATCCGCAAAGAGCGGCAGCGCAAGGGGCTCCTCCTCTTCTTTTTCATCGGGGAGAGAAACCGGAGCAAAGTACGGTGTTTTTGCGGACAGGACCCCGGCCAAAGGGTGCAGGGCGATCTGATCCGCCCTGGCGGCGGAATCCGCATAAACATGCCACTTCGAAAGGTCAAACAGCGAGAGCGCAGCCTCGTCATACACGCCCCAGCCGGGCCGGACGGCTTTGCCAAGCGCGAGGAACGCGGCCCGAACGCCGCCAATGCCCTCCCGAAGGTCATGTGGCCATTCGGGCTCGAAGCCGAAACGGCGGCTGAGCCTGTCGAAAAGCGGGCCGTTGGGCTCCGCGTCGTCAAAGCGGAGCCGGGCGATCGCGGGATCTTGGCCGCTTTGGCGCTCGATCCGGGCGGGGATCAGCAGCGCCGGGGCGTTGATCCGCAGCCCGTCTTCCGCAAACCGAAGCATGACCGCCCCCGCGTAAAGCAGCGGAACGCCCCGCTGCTTTTTTGATTTTTCGTCGTAGGCGGAAAGGATCGAAGCCAGGTATTCCTGGGAAGCGGTAAGCTCCGCCGTTCCGTCCGAAGAAAGATTCAGCTTCGCGGCTTCCCTTCCGGTCATATCGTAAAGCGGATTGTCCGGCTCAAGTTCCAAAAAAGGCTCGGCTGCTTTTCCCGCCTTCGCAAAAAAAGGCCGTTCCGCCTCAAAACGCGCCATGTTCGCAATCCTTTCGGCATCGTCTTTTGCCGCGCTCGCCCTGCGCCTTCGCTTGTGTTCCATCCGGTCGGTCCTTTGGCGGGCAATGCGGCTGTTCCTTTTCTATTTCTTCATCATTTCGTCGTTTCCTTCATAGTTTTAGCAATTTAGGTATGTTTTTGGCGGATTCAATACAAAAAAGGCCGGGGGATCCCGGCCTTTTCGCCCTGTGGCCCGTGCCCGGCGGCTTACTGCTGTTCCCGGGCCATTCCCAAAAAAGAGCGCAGCCTCGGGTTGTTGGAGTTGACGAACACCTCCTGCGGCGCGCCTTCCTCGACGATCACCCCGTCGTTCATGAACACCACGTGGTTGGCCACGTCTCTGGCAAAGCCCATCTCGTGGGTGACCACCAGCATGGTCATGCCGTCCGCCGCGAGTTTTTGCATCACGCGAAGGACTTCGCCCGTGAGCTGCGGATCCAGCGCGCTGGTCGGCTCGTCGAAGCAGAGCACCTCCGGGTCCATGGCCAGGGCCCGGGCGATGGCCACCCGCTGCTGCTGGCCGCCGGAAAGCTCGCAGGGATAGGCGCAGGCCTTGTCCGAAAGCTCGACCTTGGCGAGCAGCTCCTCCGCCTTCTTTTCCGCCTCGGCTTTGGGGATCTTGTTCACTTGGGTCGGGGCTTCGATCAGGTTTTGGATCACGTTTTTGTGGGGAAAGAGGTTGAAGCTCTGAAAGACCATCCCCAGCCTGCGGCGCAGGGTTTTGAGCTCCCGCTCCGGCGCGTAAACCGGCCGCTTGCCGGGCTTCGTGGTCACCATCGGCTCGCCGTCTATGAAGATGCTGCCGCTTTGGATCTCTTCAAGATAGTTGACGCAGCGTAAAAAAGTGGATTTCCCCGAGCCGGACGGCCCGATGATCGCCACAACGTCTCCCTTTTTGACCGAGAGGCTGATGCCCTTGAGGACGCCCAGTTCTCCGAAGGATTTTTCTATGTTTTCCGCCCTGAGTATCAATGTTTTTCCCTCCTCAGCGGTAATAGGCGAATTTGTTTTCCACGCGCTTTTGCAGCCTTGTGCACACAAAGGTCAGCAAAAGATAGATGATCGCGGCGGCGATGAAGGCGTCGCTCCGAAAATCCCTGGTCGCCGCGATCTGGGTGACGCGCAGCAACTCGTGGATCGCGATGGTATAAACCAGGGCCGTATCCTTGATCAGGGTAATCACCTCGTTCCCCAGGGAAGGGAGCACCCGTTTGATCGCCTGGGGCATGACGATGCGGCGCATGGTCTGGTAACGGCTCAGGCCGAGCACGTCCGCCGCTTCGAGCTGGCCGTGCTCGATGGACTGGATCCCGCCGCGGAAGATCTCCACAAAATACGCGGTGTAGTTCAGCGAAAAGGCGATGATGGCGCAGGGGAACGCAGGCATGGTCAAACTGGGGCTGATGACGGGCAGCCCGTAATAAACGAACATCAGCTGCAGCAAAAGCGGGGTGCCGCGCATTATCCAGCAATAAATCTCGACGATTTTCGCCACCACCCTGTTTTTCGAAACCCGCAGCAGGCTGACAAAAAGCCCCAGCGGGAGCGAAAGGATCAGGGTTACGGAAAAGATCGCCAGGGTCATTCCCGTGCCCTTCAAAAGCGCGGGCAAAAGCTTGATCATGTAATCCATCATTGGTTGCTACTTTCCTTAAGGCAATGCCGTACAAAAGGAGTGTCGCCAAAATCGCGAGAGATTCTTGTGCGGAACAAGGATAAAAGCACAGGAACAGCGGCGCCCCAACCGCGCATTTTGGACGCCGTTTCCGCGCGAAAAGATCCGCGGCGGACGGTGCGCGCAACTTGTGCGGTATTGCCATAATACAGCGTTTGCAGGGAACGCGGCATCCGCGCCCCCTGCTTATTCTTCATTCAGATCGTTTTGGCGGTTATTTCGCGGTGACGTCGTATCCGAACCACTTTTCGGAAATCCCCTTGGCCGTGCCGTTGGCGACGACTTCGTCCAGCGCCTTTTGCAGCGCCGCCTGGAAGGAATCCGCGCTCTTTGAGAAGGCGATCCCGAATTCCTCGGCCCCGAGCTCTTCATCCAGCTTGCGGTAGGTGGTCGGGTCTATGCCGTAATAGTAGCCGTAAACGGTCACGTCCGCCACGACGGCGTCCACGCGGCCGGCCACAAGGTCCAAAAGCGCCTTGTCGTTGGTGGGGTAGCCGGTGGTTCCCGCGATGGAGGCGGCGAATTCGGCATTGCCCTCGATCGCGAGCTCGGCGGAGGAACCGTCCTGCACGCCGATCTGCTTGCCGGCAAGGTCGTTAAGGGTCTGATAGGAGGACCCGGACAGCACGATGACAACCTGGGCGTTTTCCATATACGGATCGGAGAAATCAAAGGATTCCTTGCGCTTTTCCGTTATGGTGCAGCCGTTCCAGATCACGTCCACATTGCCGTTCGCCACTTCAAAGGCGATGTTTTCCCAGACGACGGGCTGGAATTTTACTTCGATTCCCATCTGCTCGGCCACGGCCTTTGCGAGATCAATGTCAAATCCCACGATGGTTCCGTCCGCGTCCCGGTAACCCATGGGAGGGAACGCGTCGTCCAGCCCGACGATAAAATAGCCCTTTTCCATGATATCGTCCAAAGAGGTATCCTCCTGGCTGCTTGAGGAAGGGTTTGAACAGCCCGCAAACAGGGCCAGGGCGAAAATTGCCGTCAGCATAAGAGCGAGAGTGCGTTTCATGATCAACATCCTCCGTAAATTTTCAATATGAAATCCACAAAACAGGTCGACGTATCCTACAAAATACAGTATAATTCATTTAGCTAATTCAGTAAAGCGGTAATTTGCTATTATATTGAATTCAAGCCCAGGCAAATGATGAGAAAACCCGTGTCCTTCTGCAAATGCGAATACTTTCATATTGACGAAACGCCGTTCAGGTGAGAAAATACCGAACATACAGTATATTTATGCATTTCACGATCTTTAAGGAGGCCGAACATGAAAAAGACTTTGGCAATCGCCCTCGTTTTCGCCCTGGCTCTGACTTTTGGCGCCTGCGGTTCAGCCGGTTCCGGCGAAAAGCAGCCGCTTCGGGTGGGGATGGAGTGCAACTACGCGCCCTTCAACTGGACCCAGATGGACGATTCCAACAACGCGGTGCCGATCAGCAGCGGCGGCTACGCCGGCGGGTACGACGTTGAGATCGCCAAGCTTCTTGCCGACGCCCTCGACCGGGAGCTCGTCATCGTCAAAACCGAGTGGGAAGGCCTGATCCCCGCCCTGAACAGCGGCAAGATCGACGTTGTGATCGCCGGCATGTCCCCCACGGCCAAGCGCGCGGAAAGCGTGGATTTCTCCGATCCCTACTACGAATCCGAACTGGTGATCGTTGTAAAAAGCGACGGGCCTTACGCCTCCGCCGAAAGCCTCGCCGATTTTTCCGGCGCGAAGATCACGGCCCAGCTCAGCACCTTCCATTACACCGTCATCGACCAGATCCCCGGCGTTCAAAAGCAGACCGCCATGGAGACCTTCCCCGCGATGATCGTCGCCCTGACCAGCGGCAAGATCGACGGTTATATCTCCGAACGCCCCGGCGCGGTTTCCGCCATGGCGGCAAACTCCGGCCTGTCCTTTGCCGAGTTTGCCGAGGGAAAAGGCTTTGAAACCTCCAAGGAGGACGTGGCGATTTCCGTAGCCGTCAAAAAGGGCAGCGAGGATCTCGTGAACAGCATCAACGAAGCCCTGGCGAAGATCAGCCAGGAAACGCGCGAAACCATGATGAATTCCGCGGTGGACAACCAGCCGGTCAACGAAGAATAATTCCAAGGCAATGCCGCGCAGCAGGAGCGCTTGCGGAATCGCGGGAGATTTTTGTGCGGAGCAAGGAAAAAAGCGCAGGAATAGCGGCGCGGTTCCGAGCGATTTGGATGCCGTTTCCGTGCAAAAGGATCCGCGGGACCGGCGCGCACGATTTGTGCGGGGTTGCCCTAAAACGAGGTAAGCAATGCCACAATCCTTCTGGGGCGGAGTCGTCTTCATCGCCCAAAAATACGGCGGGCTGTTTTTAAGCGGCGCGGCCAGCACCCTTTTGCTGGCCGTCGTCGGCACCCTGGCGGGCTTTTTGATCGGGCTGCTCGTCGCCATCGTGCGCACCATTCCCATCCGGCGCACCGATTCCATCTTCAAGCGCGCCGGGCTAAAGCTCCTTCGCGGTATTTTTATCGCCTATATCGAGCTTTTCCGCAGCACGCCCATGATGGTCCAGGCGATGGTCATTTACTACGGCGTGTTCCCCGCCGTTTCCGCCGAATACGCGCTTTATGTGGGCATGTTCATCATCTCCATCAACACCGGCGCGTATATGGCCGAAATCGTGCGCGGCGGGGTGATTTCGGTGGACAGGGGGCAGACCGAAGGCGCCCTTTCCATCGGCATGACCCACTGGCAGGCCATGACCTCCGTCGTGCTTCCCCAGGCGATAAGAAACATCATGCCCAGCATCGGCAACGAGTTCGTGGTCAACATCAAGGACAGCTCGGTGCTTTCCGTGATCTCCGTCGCGGAGGTGTTCTTTACGGCAAAAAGCGCGGCGGGAACCTATATGCGCTTCTTTGAGGCCTTTGTGATCGCCTGCGCGATCTATTTTGTGATGACCTTTACCATCACCCGTCTGCTGCTCTTCCTGGAAAAACGGATGGACGGCCCGAAGAACTACACGATCCACGGCTCCCAGACCGTGCCGCGCGGCCACATCAAAGTCAAGGAGGAGACGGGCAAATGAGCAACGTGATCGAAGTCCGCCACCTTGAAAAAACCTTCGGCGACCACCAGGTGCTCAAGGACATCGACTTTTCCGCGGGAGAGGGCGAGGTCGTCTGCATCATCGGCGCTTCCGGCTCGGGAAAATCCACCCTGCTGCGCTGCATCAATCTGCTCGAAACGCCGACCGGGGGCGAAATTCTCTTCCACGGCGAAAACGTGCAGTCTCCCGGCTTTTCCCTTTCGAAATACCGGGCAAAAGTGGGAATGGTGTTCCAGCAGTTCAACCTGTTCAACAACATGACCGCTTTGGAAAACTGCGTCGCAGGCCAGGTCAAGGTGCTGGGCCGCAGCAGGGCGGACGCGGAAAAAACCGCCCGTTCCTACCTGGAAAAGGTGGGCATGGCCCAATTCGTCAACGCCCGCCCCCGCCAGCTTTCCGGCGGCCAGAAGCAGCGCGTCGCCATCGCCAGGGCCCTTTCCATGGACCCGGAGGTCCTGCTGTTTGACGAGCCCACCAGCGCCCTGGACCCGGAAATGGTGGGCGAAGTGCTCAAGGTCATGCGCGATCTCGCGACGACCGGGCTGACCATGCTCGTCGTCACCCACGAGATGGCCTTCGCGAAGGATGTTTCCCACTGCGTCTGCTTTATGGACGGCGGCGTCATCCTGGAGCAGGATGGCCCCGAGGTGATCTTCGGTTCGCCCAGGCACCAGCGCACCAGGGAATTCCTCGCAAGAATACTGGACAGATAGGAAATTCCCTGGGTGTCAAAGCGGCCTGTGGGCTGTTTCGCCGGTTGGCTTTCAAGGTCATCGGCGCAGCCGGCATCCTTCCTTGATAAGGTGCCGGAATCTGCGATTTCGGCCCATGTCGTCAGTTTTTGATGAGATCCCAGGGCCTTCGGCTCCCAAAACCCCGGGATAGGGTTTTTCGGCAGTCTGACGGGCCGCGTTTTTTCGCGGCCCGTTTTGGGCCGCTTTTGAATTCGGGTTTTATCGCGGGGTTGCCCTGATCCTCCCGGCTGCCGATGATCGCGTTTGCAATTTGCCCCCGGCGCTGTTATATTAATCTAAACAATACACTGGTTTTGCCGCCGCCCGGCGGGCCGGCCGGGAAACGGCCGCTTCCGGTTTTTTCGGGGCAAAGCCGGGCGCCGAAGCAGCCTCCGGCGCCGATACGAACAGGACGTGTTTCAACATGGGCGGACCGCTTCTTTTTCCGATGATCTTCCTGGCCGGGCTGGTGGACGCCATCGCCGGCGGCGGCGGGCTGATTTCCCTTCCCTCCTATTACGCTTCCGGCGTCGCCGCCCACACGGCCCTTGGAAGCAACAAATTCTCCTCTTCCCTATCCACCCTGGCCGCCTCGATCCAATACGTTAAAAACGGCTGCGTGAATCTCCGCATCGCCCTTGTTTCCGGCGTTTTTGCTGTCGCCGGCTCAGCCCTTGGGGCCCGGCTTTCCCTGCTCGTCAGCGGGAAGGGAATCGGCATGCTGATGATCGCGCTCACCCCGCTGATCGCGGCCTTTACCCTGTTCAAAAAAGATTTCGGGGCCGCGGGGAAACAGCGCCTTTTCGGCTTTCCCCTGTATGCCGTCTGCGCCGGGCTGGGCCTTTTGCTCGGGGCTTACGACGGTTTTTTCGGCCCGGGGACCGGAACCTTCTGGATCATCGCGCTGACCTCGGCGATCGGGCTGGACGCCGTTCAATCCAACGGCACCGCGAAGCTCGCCAACCTCGCTTCGAACATCGGCGCCCTCGCGACCTTTGCGCTGAGCGGCAAGATCGATTACGCCCTGGCCGTCCCCGCCGCCCTGTTCGGCATCGCGGGCGGGCTGGTCGGCTCCCGGCTTGCCATCAAACGGGGGGTTCAAATCATTCGACCGGTGATGCTGGGGGTGATGGCGCTCCTTCTTGTTAAAATCGCTGTGGACACCTTTGCCTGAACAACCCGGAGGAAAACATGTATAAAATGCTGGTCCTTGACCTGGACGGGACGCTGGTTTCCAGCTCCGGCAGGATAACGGAAACCGACAAAGCCGCCGTCCGCGCGGCGGAGGACGCGGGGGTCAGGATCGTCCTCGCTTCCGCCCGGCCGTACCCTGCGGTCGCCGGAGTGCTCGCCGAGCTTTCGCTTGCCGATCCGTATGTCATCGCGGGATCCGGCGCCTCCGTCTGGCGGGCGGCGGACCATTCAAAGCTCTTCGGTTACCTGATGACCCCGAAACAGGTCAGAGATTGCGTGGGTTTTGCCCAACGGCACGATTACGATTGCCTGGCGGTCAGGGAAGACGGGAATTATTACGCCCGGGAATTCAACGCTTCCACGGTTTTTTACGGCGAAGCTTTCAATATGGACGGCTTTCTCGTCGATTTTGAAAAAGACGATTGCGGCGACTGCTGCAAGGTGATGCTCTTTACCCAGCCGGAACCGGAACTCGTTTCGGAATGCATGGAGCGGATGAAGCGGGCGTTCCCGGAATACGGCGTCTCCAAAACCTGGATCAACATTCTGGAATTTTATCCTTCCCACGAAGTCACAAAAGAAGAGGCCCTGACCCACCTTGCCTCTCTTTGGGGGGTCGGCCTTTCCGAAACCGTGGCCATCGGGGACGATATTGTGGATATCGGCATGATCCGGTCCGCGGGGCTGGGCGTCGCAATGGCCAACGCGGGGGAAGCCGTCAAAGCCGCCGCCGATCTCGTCACCCTCGGCAACGACGAAGGCGGCGTGGCCCATGTGATTTACGCCCACATTCTGAATCGGCAGCCATGAAATGCAGGATCGCCGGAGCTGCCGGTTTTTTCGGCAAGAACAAGGGCGGCGTGCGCTTTTTGGAAAAACGGGCGTGATCCGTTCCCGGCGGGGGGAGCGCAACGGCTGCCGGTATTGTGACAGAAGCGGATCGCGGTGATCGAGCCGCCCGTTTTTACCAGGCTATGGGTTTTTCTTCGGGGGAGGCCTTGGAGCTGATGAACAGCGGCAATCCGATCGCGTGCCCGTATGCATCGAAAAAAAGAGCGGAAGCTCACCGCCCGGATCGTTCCAAACCGGCGGATGATGCCCGCCCTGAAGCGGCACGCGGACAGGCCCTGTTCCACAGGCCCGGCGGGAGGCTTTTGGCCGAAATCCCCCCGCCTGGGACGTATCGTTTCCGTTTGGGAGGATTTGGTCCGGCAGATTGCCCTCCCCGGCAAAGCGGACCGCCGCGTGCCGGATGGCAGCGGCGGCGCCCTTGGCCTATTATACGCGCGGGCGCGGTTTTGGGCGGATTCCTCGCGGGCAACCGCCTCGGCGCGAACGCCGTGACCGGGATTTTGGTTTCCGGCCGCATCGCGGGCGGGAACGCCGCGGCAAGTAACCGCCGAAACCGTTCATCCCGGCACAAATCGCGGGCGGCCGCCCGTTTTTTTGGGGCGGCCGCTTCTTTCTTTGACGATGGCGTTGTTCCGATGGGTAAAGGGAGACCCCGGCAGGGGCGAAACCGCCCGCCGCCTTCGGGTCCGACCGCTGTTCCCCGCTTTACAGCTTGATGTTGACGACCCGGCCCTTTCCGTAATCCCAAACCTTTCTGAACCGCAGCGGGATTCTGGTTTCGATCTGAATGATCACCTGATCCCTGGCTTTTTCGGCCTTATTTCCCCCGCCTTTTGAGGACCCCCCCAGGGCGATCTCCCGGCCGGGGGAATCCGGCTCGCGGGCGTGGTTGCTCAGCTTGGCCGAAATGTCCTGCAATCTGCTTTTTAAGCTGGAAAGCAGCTCCTCCTTTTTGGCGGTGGATACGCCGCGCGCGTTGTCCAGCTGGATTTCGGTTTCAAGGGTTTTGGCCCTGGCCCTCATTTTCATCATGGCGATGCGCGCCGCGCCCACCTGCTTGATCGAGCTGTCGGTATTCAAAACCCCTTGCAGGAATTCCTCTTCAAAGAGCATATCCACAGCATCGCCGCCCGCGTCAGCCGCGGCGGATTTTGGGGGATACACGGCGGCTTTTTCGCCTTTATCCATATGGAGCTCCGCTTTTTTCCGGGCCAGCTGGTCATTGAGATCTTGCAGGTGCTGCTTCAGCTCTTTTTTTGCCAATTCCTTTTCTTCGCGGCTCAGCTCTTCGTTTGCCGCAATGCCGCGCATCTGATTCTGCACATTCGTCATCTGCTTTTGAATGGCCGTGGCCATGCCGTCCCGGCCCGCTGCATCCAGGCTGTGAATCCCGCCGGCATTTTGGGAACAATTCTCTGTGATGCCCGAAACTCTCATGGTTAACCCCCCGTCCAATGTTGTCTGCGGCGGCTGTGGCCGGCAAAGCAGCGATCCCATTGAGTCGTCTGCCCGAATCCTAAATTCTTAATTATACTATCGGCCAAATTTGATTCCTCTTTATCATTTTACCGAAAATAGTCACGATTTTTAAGAATCTTTTCTTTTTTACCCCCTTGTGTGACTGTACCAGCCCCGCAAACAGCTTTTTGAATTCCCCCTGGGCAAAAAAAGCCGGATTCCCCCGCGTTTTTGAAGGGGAATCCGGCGGTCCTTGGGCCTTGCTCCGCGGTTCTTTCCCCCCGGGGCAAGGGTTGGCTGCGGTATTGGGATCAGAGGATGGCGATCGGGCGCACAAACATGCCCGTGGCGTTGCGGAACTTGCTGGGGGTGTTGATGAAGCAGAATTCATACGCCTTATCCTTCGCCAGCTCGTGCAGCTGGAGCAGTTCCATAATGTGCACGCCCTGCTGGATCAGCAGATAGTGGTGCACCGGCTGGGGATGGTTGGGCACGGAGGAGGAACCGTCGGCGTTGAAGCCGTCAATGGCGGCCATATCGTCCCCCACGAGGAACGCGCCGCATTCTTCCACCAGATACCTGGCCGCGCTGATGCCCAGGCCCGCGGAACCGCAGTTGCTGGTGGGCCAGACTTCGCCCGTGCGGACGAGCACGGCGTCGCCCTTCTTCATGGTCACGCCCTGCCACTTGATGCAGCCTTCGCAGTCTTCGGCGGTGATGATGTAGTTGTTGGGCAGGGAATCCACGCCCTTGTAGCCGGCGATGTCCAGCAGCACGCCGCGCATGACCATGGGGGGGATCTTGGCGATGTCCGTCTTGGTGGGGCCGAACACGGTGCAGTATTTGTCCGCCGTGAAGCCGTTGTACCAGTGGTCGTCGTCGCCGGCGGTCCAGTGGCACAGCGCGTCGATATGGGTGCCCAAATGCAGCGGCGCCACCACCATTTCGGTGTTCAGGCCCAGGTTGTAGGCGTTTTTGTCCGCGCCGAGCATGCCGCCTTCCTCGTGCCAGTTGAAGGCGATGGGGCATTCGGTGCCCATCAGGTTGCGGCGGCCCTGGGGGTTGGAATAGGACAGGATGTCGAACCCGCAGTGGCCCGGCCACACGGGCATGCCCTTGAATCGTTCGGTCTCAAGGTCGTACACCTTGCCCTTTTTGATCAGGGAGACCGCCTTGAGCACGAGTTCGGGCGTCAGGTCGTTTAGGGCGCCGACTTCGTCGTCTTTTCCCCATTTGCCCCATACGTTTGTCTTCAGCCAGGAGTCGTCATGATAGTTTGCCATTTTTGATTCTCCTTCTCTTGAATTTTGTCGGGCTTATATCTGTGTTTGCATGCGCAAAACGCACAAATCACGATCAGTCGAACAATGGGGATCTGAAGGAACCGTCCCCGTCGAACTCCAGCGTTTCCTCGCCCAGGATCTCGATATCCCCCCGTTGTGCAAGCTCGGGCAGAATGGCCTCGGAAACCACAAGCTCCTTGAGCGAGAGCGTGTTCTTGCAAAATACCAGCCGCGCGTTTTCTTTGGTGACGAAGCGGTTCGCGCAGTTCAGGCCGACCTCGACGACCTCCTTGTCGCTATCCACCACGACGGGCAGAAAGCCCCGTTCCAAAAAGCCGGAGGTGATGGTGTTGATATACGTCGGCCGAAGGTCGATCTTTTCGTACATGCGGCGCGGGATCAGATCCGCGATGCCGACGCCGATGGCGTTGCCGTGGCTTTCCTCGGTCAGGTCCAGCACGCCGATGCGGTAAATGCGGGGGTAGGCTTCGTCCGGTGTGTTCCGGATCAGCATGCGGCCCACGATGTTCGGGTCGATGCCGGTGCCGCTGATGTTCTTGCCCATTTCGGAGATCACCAGCAGGTCGATGTCCGTGCAGGGCAGCTTGGGCATCAGGGATTTGGAATAGGGCAGCAGTTCAAGCTCCCGCTCCTCGATCCTTTCCACAGGGATGACCTCGATCAGCGCCGTTCTGTCCTCCTCGTTTTCGATGATCGCCACGCCCATTAGCACGTTGGCCTTTTCCATGATCACCCGGGCGGAGGCGGGCATGTCGCGCTCCAGGCCGGCCACGCCCCGGCGGTGGATGGCGGAAGCCCCCGCCTGCTTGCCCAGGCCGATGACCATCTGCTTCATTAGGCCGGATTCGAGCTTTCCGTGAAAGTCCGTATGCGCTTTGATGCGGTTGACCAGGATCACGCCGAAAAGCGGTGCGGCGACGGTGTTGTAATGCACGGGAACGCCGTCTTGTGTGTGGCCGATCACCTCCACGTCCATGCAGGAGCGGATGGGGCAGCCCATGGTTTCCTCGGTGATGCCGTAGCCCGAAAGCACTTCAAGCTGGCCCTCGGCGGTCGCGCCGCCGTGGCTGCCCATGGCGGGGATGATCACGGGGTTTGCGCCGGCTTTTTTGATGTTGTCCGCCACGGCTTTGACCATGCGGTCGTAGTTGTAGATCCCGCGGCTGCCCGCGGCAACGCCGATCTCGCTCCCCGGTTTGATGCGGGAAAGATACGGCGCCATCTGCTCGGCGATCACGGGCTCCGGGTCCAAAAGAAAGGGAATCTCCTTCTTTTGGCGCACGCGGTAGACCTTTGGTATCAGCGAATCCCTGAACGAAAGCATGCTTCTTCCCCCTTTTGAATCAGCGCGAAACGACGGTATTATTCTTCATCCTCCCGCGGGAAAGCAGCGCGCCGTATTCGATGGCGTTGAACATGCTTTCCGCGCTGGCGGTGCCCTTGCCGGCCTGGTCAAAGGCCGTTCCGTGGTCCACAGAGCTGCGCACCACCGGCAGGCCCACCGTCAGGTTGACCCCCGAAACGCTGCTCCATCGGCCGGTCTTTTCATCGTATTTGAAGCCGGCCAGCTTCATGGGGATGTGCCCCTGATCGTGGTACATGGCCACGGCAATGTCATACATTCCGCCCGCGGCCTTGGAAAACACCGTGTCCGGCGGCAGGGGGCCTTCGGCGTTGATGCCTTCTTTTTGGGCGGCTTCCACGGCCGGGCGGATCTCGCTGATCTCCTCGTCGCCGAAAAGCCCGTTCTCCCCCGCGTGGGGGTTCAATCCGGCCACGGCGATGCGCGGCGATTCGATGCCCAGCTCCACGCACGCGGCTCGGGCCAGGCGGATGGTTTTCAGCACCCGTTCTTTTTTGCAAAGATCGCAGGCTTTGCGCAGCGAAACATGGGTGGTGACGTGGATCACCCGAAAGTGTTCGTGGACCAGTACCATGGCGTAATCCCTGGTGTTGGTCAAATCGGCGTAAATCTCCGTATGCCCGCTGTAAGGATGCCCCGCGAGATTGAGGGCTTCCTTGTTCAGCGGCGCGGTGACGGTGCCGTGAATCTCGCCCGCCAGGGCAAGGCGGATCGCCTCTTCTACGGCCAGAAAAGCCGCTTCGCCGCCCGTTTTGCTCACGGCGCCGTATTCAAGCCGCGAAACGTCCACGCTGCGCTGATCAAGAACGTCCATGATCCCGGGCAGGAACTTCGCTTCCGATACGTTCGAAACCGGGTGGACAACAAGCTTTGCGCCGGTGATTTCCACGGCTTTTTGCATCGCCGCCGCGCTGCCGATCACCAGCGGACGGCAGATTTCGCGGCATTCCTTCCGTTCAAGGGCGCGGGCGATCACCTCCGGCCCGATGCCGCAGGGGTCCCCCATGGTGATGCCCAGGATCGGCCGGTCGTCCTGCTTGCCAAAAAGCGCATCCGCCGCTTCCACTAAGGCGTTCGGCCCGCCGAAGCCGCCGGATTTTGTGAAAACCTGAATGCCCTCCGCCCTTCCGCCCACAACGGTTGAATAGGGCATTCCAGGCAGCAACTCGCCCCCGGGGATCAGCGCGGCAGCGCCCAGGGCGGCAAAAACGGCCAGCGCCGTATCCCCGCCGGAGCAGATCAGGCAATCGAAGGGCGTTTTGTCAACTATTTTCAAGGCGCAGCCGCCAAGGGCCGCCGCGATCCTTTCGGCGGCCGCGGCGCCCGCTTCTTCGTTCAAGGTCGGAACAAAACCCGAAAACAGCGCGTCCACCGCAAGGACGGCCATGGGCCGCCCGGCCGAAAACAGGGAAGAAACCGCTTGCGCCGCCGTTTCCACCGCCCCCGCCTCGCCCGCAAGCACGGCGCGGTTGTTCAGGCGGACGATGCCGATTGCGCGCTCTTTTGCCAGCTGTTCCGCCTGGGCGCGGGTGGTTTGGTTCCGCGTTCCCAGGAGCACAAGGCAGCGCCCCGCCGGTTTGGGCGGCGCGGGAGCCCCTCCCCCGCCCAGCCGGAGCGCCAGCCTGCCCGCAAGCCCGGCCGAGCCGCAGAAGACGGTTTTCCCACCGTCTTGCCCGGCGCAATCCAGCACCGCGTCCAGGTCCGCTTCGGTTTCAGCGTCGAACACAAAGATCGAAACGCCCTCTTTTTTCAGCCGGGCGATCCTGTCCTTCGCGGAGCCTGAGCGCAGTTCACCCAGCCCCACCGGCGCGGCTTTTCTTCCGGGGATGGCGGAAAACAAGGCAAAAACGTCGATCTCCTTCCCGCCGAGGCCGAGCTTTCCGCCCGCGAGGGTCCTTCCCGCAGCCGGGAAAGCCGGGGTGACAACAGCGCAGTCCGCCCCGCTGCGGTTCAGGACCTCGTCCAGCTCCGCCGCGGGGTTGCCCCGGCAAAGGGAATCGATCTTTTTATAAAACAACCCCAAAGGCAGGGGGTCCACCGCTTTTTTAACCTTTTCGCGGGCCTCTTTGGGCGAAAGCGCCCGGGAATCCGTCGAAAAAGCCAGCGCCCCGAACCCCTTCGGCGCGGTTTCGCCCCGGAGGCTCACCCAGGTCAAAATACCCGCCTTTTTAAATTGGACCGCCGTATCGCACGCGCCGGTCAGGTCGTCGGAAATGATATAGATCATGGAATTCTCCAAGTAAGCATCGCGCGCCAATCCGAACCCGCCTTGCGGGGCGTATTGTTTGCACCTGGCTGTGTTATCCTCCTAGACGGGCTGGCGGACGCCTTGCAAGGGCCGACAACACCGCACCGGAGCGGCCCACGGCCTTAAAAACGGGTTCGGATTATACCGCTTTGGTTAAGGCAAAGGGAGTTGAACCCCGGGAAACCCTGCGGCCGCCAAGCCGCCGGTTAGGATGCAGTTCGCGGAAGGGGGCGGGGTCATAACGGCGCTATGGTGACTGACGATGACAATGGAATGCGCCAAATTGAGGGCTTGGCGCGCTATGTTTAAAGACAGGTTGAGAAGCGGCCGCCGCCGGCACGGTAAGTTTACTACCGCTTCGGTCAAATAAATAGTAGTGTTTTGTCAAGTATATCTCCGCACAACCGGGTTGTCAAGAAGGCAAACGCGTGCCGGATCGGCAAAAAACGGCCCGTATTCCGGGGATTTTCGCGCAGCCGGATCGTCTGATTATTGACGAAACGCCCAAAGAAAGGATCGACAAAAAAATGGAAAAAAAAGGACCGCCCGACGATGCTGGGAGGTCCCTTTAAGCCATGGAAACAAACTCAGTTAAGGGCGTCTTTAAGTGCCTTGCCTGCCTTGAAAGCGGGGGCCTTGGAAGCGGGAATGTCGATCTCGGCGCCGGTGAGGGGATTGTGGCCTTTGCGGGCGCCGCGCTCTTTAACCTCAAATGTGCCGAAGCCGACGAGCTGAACCTTGTCTCCCTGGGCGAGAGCGTCGGTAACGGTGGAAACGAAGGCGGAAACAGCCTTTTCTGCGTCCTTTTTGGAAAGTGCGCTCTTCTCGGCAACAGCGGCAATGAGTTCGTTCTTGTTCATGGTTGATCCTCCTGAAAATGTGTGTATTGCTTGCAGAAAAAATTGCAACGGCCGCAAGCGGTGAACCGCGGCTTCGTGCTGCCCGATCCAGTAATTTGCCGAGGGCCAGGCTCAGGTGCGGACAGGCTTCTCGGCCCTATCATTCTAGCAGTATTTCTCAGATTCCACAAGACTTTTCCAGCATTTTTGAGCCCCGGCGCTCAAATTGAGGGCGTTTTCGTTTTTACCCGGTCCCACACCGAATCCAGCTCCCTAAGTGACAGTTCTTCCATTTTTCTGCCGCTTTTATTCACTTCTTCCTCCATGAGGCAAAAACGGCGGGTGAATTTCTCCGTCGCCCGGATCAGCGCCAGTTCCGCGTCGATCCCTGCGAGCCTTGCGGCGTTCACCGCGGCGAAGAGCAGGTCGCCCATTTCCTCAAAGGCGCGGTCCTCTTCCCCGCGCGCAAGCTCCGCCGCGAATTCCCCGGCCTCTTCATAGACCTTCTTCAAAGCGTCCAGCGGGGAATCCCAGTCGAATCCCACTTTTGCCGCCTTTTTTTGCACCTTGGCGCTGCGGATCAGCGCGGGAAGGGTTTTGGGCACCGCTTTCAGCACGTCCCCCTGGGTTTTTTGGCCTTTTTCGGTCTTTTTGAGATTTTCCCAGGCAAAAAGCACCGCCGCGGAATCCTTTGCCACGGCGTCGCCAAAAACATGGGGATGGCGGAAGATCATCTTTGCGCAAAGGTCCGTCGCCGCGTCCCGCAGGGTGAACCGCCCCTGCTCCTCCGCCAGCGTGCAAAGGAACACCACCTGAAGCAAAAGATCCCCCAATTCCTCGCAGAGACCAGCGTCGTCCTCGTCGTCGATGGCCTCTACCACCTCGTAGGCCTCCTCGATCACAGCCGGCCTTAAGGACCGGATCGTCTGCTCCGCGTCCCAGGGGCATCCGTTCGGCGCGCGAAGGAGCCTGACCAGCTCCTGAACCTGGGAAACGCCCCGCCGTTCCATATCCAAAAAGTCCAAAGGAGGCAGAATCACGCAGGTTCCGGCGGAAAAGCGCGCCCGCTTCTGGCGGTCCAGCTCAAAAAGCGGAATGCGGGTGCAGTTGAACGCCTTTTCCCCAGGCACGGCAAGGGTGATCTGCCATTCGTCCGGGTAATACTCCAAAAGGGCCAGTTTGACGGCCCCCGCGAGCAGGGGGCTGTCGATCTCGCACACGACCAGGGGCTTTTCGGGGTCGATGTTTACCCCTTCCGCGGCGATGGCGTCCATCGAAACCGCGGGAACTTCAAAGCAAAGGCCACAGGAAGCCAGCGCGGCGTCCGCATAGCCTGTGCCGGGCAGGATCGCATAAGGGATCCCGCGCACCCTGCATACTTTGGTTATTTCCAGGGTCATCGCCTTGCCCAGGGGGGTTCCCGGCATGCAGAAGGCCGTTCTTCCCCGCCCGCAAAGGTCCGCCAGGCGTTTTGCCACGGCTTTGTTCAGTTCGTCGAAATCCTGGCAGGAATCGTAAAGATCATCGCAGCTTGTCCATCCCCGGCCGTCCTCAAAAAGGGGGTGGCGCCTGGTCTGGAACACAACAAAAGCCGCGCAGTCGATGCTTGCCTTCGCCTCCGGCGCGAGCTGGTTCAAAAAAACGCCCAGCCCCGTTATCGTCAAATCGCTCATTTTACCATCCCGGTTTTGTTCAAAATATCATAAAGCCGCGGCCCAAAGGGCAGCCTTGAAAGATCGTTCGCCGTGAGGACGCGCAAAGCCACCGCCAGGGCGATATAGATCAGATACCCGCCAAGGGCCGCCACTATGCTTCCCCCGGCGCCCATCAGCTTTTCCAGCAGCGCGAAATACAGAAAATACATCGCCGCGCCCATGCAAACCGCGCAGATCGCGGGCTTGACCAGGGAATTCGCCGCGTCAAATTCCGAGCGGGTCCTTCGCATGACCTGCACCGTGTTGAAGACGCAAAACGCGAAAAGCGCGGCAACGGTGGCGAAGGCCCCGCCGAAGACCGTCCTTTTTGCGGTGGCGAGCAGCAGCGTCAAAACCAGCTTGATCAGCAGGGCCGCCGCGGCGTTGACCACCCCGACGGCCGTATGCCCGGCTGCGCAAAGCTGCATCGCGCTGGCGGTGCCCACGGCGGCAAACACAAGGCCGGCGGAGAGCAGCTGGATGAGCTCCGCCGCCGAATTGAGCTGGGCGCCGGTCAGCGCGGAGGAAAACAGCAGCGCCAGCAGCGGCTTTGCGAGGATTCCCACCGTCATCGCCGCGGGAATGGAGAGCAAGAGCGCGGCTTTTGTGGAAAGCGCGACCCTTGCGGAAAGCTCGGCCCGGTTGTTCTCCGCCTTGGCGGTGAAGACGCCGCCCAGCCCCAAAAGCGCGATAAAAGCGCACATTGCCCCGGGAAACAGCACGACCGGCAGAGCGAAGGAAGCGAGCAGCGCGTACCCGCCCGCCGCGGCGGAGGGGTTGAACAGGGCGGCGTCAAACCTGCCCGGGATCACCAGCGCGTCCACCATCGAAAACAGCGTGAAAAGCGACGCCAGCAGGGACGCAAGGCCCCCCGCGGCCCACAGCCTTTTTGCCAGGCTGCCGATGGCAGCCCGGTAAGGCTGGCCTTCCCGCCTTGCCCCGCGGCGGGCGGAAATCCCGAAAAAAACCGTCAAAACAAGCAGCGAAAGCCCTTCCGCAATGCAGATCCCAAAGCACGCCCACTGGGCCATGCCGGCCGGGTTTCCCTTGCCGAGACCGGCGAGCAAAGAGGCAAACAGCACCTTCGCGACCTGCTGAACGAGCAGGGAAAGCGCGTAATAGCCATAATACCCCATTCCGACAAAGTACCCCCGCAGCGCCGCCGCGGCCATGGAAAGAAGGTACAAAGGGGCGATCCCCACCAGCGCGGGGGCCCCGCCCGAAAGCCCGCAAACAGCGGCGACGGGCGAAGCCAGCAGCGCGGCGATCACGCCCAGCACGGCTCCCGGCAGAACCAGGGCGAGCAGGCAGTCCGCAAACAGGGCCCGGGCCTCGCCTGTTTCCCCGTTTGCGCTGAGCGGGGCGAGCATCCTTCCGATGATCACAGGAAACACCAAAGCCCCGGCGATGGTCAAAAAATGACAGGCGGGCATCGCCAGAGAATAATACGCCATTCCCAGGGTCCCAAGTGCGCCACAAAGCAGCGGTTGCAGCAGCGCTCCCAGCACGGCGGCGAGGAAGAAGCCCGCCATGGCGGTCGCGGGACGGTATAACAGCTGTGTATCCTTCATGCTTCCGCCTCCAGAGCCTATGATATTTAATTATACCAAAATGCGGGAATTTGTCATCTGCGTAATGGAAAACGAGGATGGTTTTCACGCCATCCTCTTATGAAAAGCTTATTGATACGGCTCTTTCGGCGACCTGAAACGGTCGATGCCGGCCTTTGCGCGCCATTTTGATTCACGTTCAGTCCGGGCAGGACGGCTTTTCCACAGCCTTTCCGCTCGCCCTGCCCCTCATTGTTCCATTTGTTTTCCAACAAAACCGGCCGCGGTTTCCGCAACCTTCAGCTCGGTAACGCCCATTTTTGCCTTTTCGTCCTTGGAAAGCAGCACAACGGCCCCCACGGTATCGCCCTCGGCGTAGATCGGCACGATCACCTGGGCGGTGAAGGGCTCGTCCTCAGTGGAAACGGCATAGAAACGCGTGTCCTCGACCTTGTTGGAAACGATCTTTTCCCTGCGCTTCATAATGTTTTCCAGATCCTCGCTGATGGGTTTATCCAGAAGCTCCTTTTTCCCCGCCCCCGAGACCGCGACGATCGTATCCTTGTCGGAGATCGCGGCAATGCAGCCCAGCGATTGATTCAAGGATTCAACATATTCCTTCGCAAAATCGGAAAGCTCCCCGATCGGGGAATACTTCTTCAGGATTACCTCGCCTTCCCTGTCTGTGAAAATTTCCAGCGGATCTCCTTCGCGGATTCGGAGCGTGCGGCGAATCTCTTTTGGAATGACCACCCGTCCAAGCTCATCTATTCTTCTTACGATTCCAGTTGCTTTCATGTTAGCAGCTCCTTTTTTTGACTTGCTTTCGGAAATATTGTCTGCAAAGCCCATGGAATTATTCGCAAGTCCCGAAGTTCTATGACTTCTGCCGAGTGAAGTCAAAGGCAAAGATTCTTTCCCGTTTCAGGCAAAAACAATTCAGGATTTTGTATCTGATGCATTGGGCGGTTGTTTTTCTCCGCTTGTTCCTGCCGCTGGGAGAAGTTGCCGCTTTTTGCCCGACCTGTGTAGCCGTATTATCTCCCAATGCAGATACCGGAACTCCGGATTGAAATCCCTGCCATATGTCTTTGCATTTTTATGCCCATTTTTGCGCAGCGAGCATATGCTCAAGGCCATCCACGCCCAGGAAAACAAGGCGGCGGCCCGGGAAAAAGCGCGCGCCGTGGTGCAGAAGCTGCGGGATATGAAGCTCAAAGAAGCCGCCAAGAAGGCGGAAGACAGCATTGAAGAAACGCTGACCTACATGGATTTTCCTTATGCGCACTGGCTGAAGATCCGCACCAATAACGTGATCGAACGCCTCAACAGGGAGATCCGCCGCCGCACACGGGTAGTCGGCACCTTCCCCGACGGCAACTCAGCGCTAATGCTGGTCTGCGCCCGCCTGCGCCATGTCTCCGGTACAAGCTGGGGTACCAAGCGCTATATGAGCATGACACACTTTGAGGTTGCCGATTCTATCGAGTCGGATTCCATCGCTGGCTGACTGCCGGCCGCCATTCGGTAATCCGAATTTGCGCAAAACTATTGACGGTACCGCGTTTTGTATGCCAGCTGACGCAGAATTAGAAATACTGCATTTTTATACTTTTTAGTTTGTATGAGTTGGCGCCTGCCCCGGAAGTATGGGAGTAACCCAATACCAAAGCAAAAGGCACCCAACAGGGTGCCTTTTGCTTTGGTATCCGGCAGCTACCTGCTGTGGGTGGTTGGTTGGCTCCCGCCCGGTTCTTTTCGTCTGGGAGTTTGGCCGTGCTGGTCCACAGTTCGCAATGGTCGCCTTGCGGCGCTGCCGCTTGCACTGCTCCCTTGCTCACTGGGCTTTCGGCTCGCTTGATCGCCCACTGGGCGCGCTCGCCTCCGCCCCATCTCCAGCTTGGCTGAAGACTTATAGACCAGGGAGTATGGGAAACGGCTAGATACCAAACAGAACCCCCACAAATGTGGGGGTTCTGTTTGGTATCCGGCAGCTACCTACTCTCCCGGGCCGTCTCCAGCCAAGTACCATCGGCGTTTGAGAGCTTAACTTCCGTGTTCGGGATGAGAACGGGTGGATCCTCTCAGCTGTCGCCACCGGAATGGCGAGATGTCTTTGGGGGCTTGGTGTTCAGGGGTGTTCGCACCCGCTTGCGCACAACGTCCGCTTGCGCTTCTGCCGCCGCTTTGCTTTTGCGTGCGCCCCGGGCTTTTGCTTCCGCCGCGCCTTTTGCACACACTTCCGCGTGCTTGCGCGCCTTTGGCTTTTGCCTTCTGAACCCCTGTGCTCCTTCGAGCATCTTGAAAACCGCATTCAGTTCGCTGCGAAACGAGCTCTAGCATAGTTCGCTAGGGTTTTTGTTCATGTGCTTTTGATCAAGCCCTCGGCCTATTAGTACCGGTCAGCTTCGTGTGTTGCCACACTTCCACCTCCGGCCTATCAACCATGTGGTCTACATGGGGCCTTACCCAGTTACGGTGGGAGATCTTATCTTGAGGTTGGCTTCACGCTTAGATGCCTTCAGCGTTTATCTCATCCGCACTTGGCTACCCAGCCGTGCCGCTGGCGCGACAACTGATTCACCCTTGGTGCGTCCATCCCGGTCCTCTCGTACTAGGGACAGCTCCTCTCAAATCTCCTGCGCCCACGATGGATAGGGACCGAACTGTCTCACGACGTTCTGAACCCAGCTCGCGTGCCGCTTTAATTGGCGAACAGCCAAACCCTTGGGACCTGCTTCAGCCCCAGGATGCGACGAGCCGACATCGAGGTGCCAAACCTCCCCGTCGATGTGGACTCTTGGGGGAGATAAGCCTGTTATCCCCGAGGTAGCTTTTATCCGTTGAGCGACGGCAATTCCACTCTCATTACCGCCGGATCACTAAGTCCGAGTTTCCTCTCTGCTCCACTTGTCAGTGTCGCAGTCAGGCTCCCTTCTGCCTTTGCACTCTGCGAATGGTTTCCAACCATTCTGAGGGAACCTTTGAACGCCTCCGTTACATTTTAGGAGGCGACCGCCCCAGTCAAACTGCCCACCTGACACTGTCCGAATCCGCGGTCAGCGCGATTCGTTAGAACTTCAGCAACAGAAGAGTGGTATCCCAACGTTGACTCCACAGAAACTGGCGTTCCTGCTTCATAGTCTCCCACCTATCCTGTACATCTGTTACCGAAATCCAATGCCAAGCTACAGTAAAGCTCTACGGGGTCTTTCCGTCCAGTCGCGGGTAATGTGCATCTTCACACATACTACAATTTCGCCGGGTCCCTTGTTGAGACAGTGCCCAAGTCGTTACGCCATTCGTGCGGGTCGGAACTTACCCGACAAGGAATTTCGCTACCTTAGGACCGTTATAGTTACGGCCGCCGTTCACTGGGGCTTAAGTTCCATGCTTCGGATTGCTCCTGACATTTCCCCTTAACCTTCCAGCACTGGGCAGGCGTCAGCCCGTATACGTCCACTCTCGTGTTCGCACAGACCTGTGTTTTTGCTAAACAGTCGCTTGGGCCTATTCTCTGCGGCCACATTGCTGTGGCACCCCTTCTCCCGAAGTTACGGGGTCTTTTTGCCGAGTTCCTTAACAAGGGTTCTCCCGTTCGTCTTAGGATTCTCTCCTCGCCTACCTGTGTCGGTTTGCGGTACAGGTACCTTTTCGCTCCCTAGCGGCTTTTCTCGCCAGTGTGAATTCAACGACTTCCCTACTGATGTTCGGTCCCCATCACGCACCAGCATTGGACTTGCGTGCTTCACTACAAGTCCTGCCTCTGCGCTTGGACGGAGTTTACCATTACCCCGCTTCGCCTATCCTACTGTGTCACCGCTTCGGTATTAACGCTTAAGGTAGTACAGGAATGTCAACCTGTTGTCCATCGCCTACGACCATTGTCCTCGGCTTAGGCCCTGACTAACCCTGGGAGGACGAACCTTCCCCAGGAAACCTTAGGCTTTCGACGGCAAAGATTCTCACTTTGCTCGCGCTACTCATGCCGGCATTCTCTCTCCTGTGCAGTCCAACAAGCCTTCCGGCCTGCCTTCAGCCCGCACACGTTGCTCCCCTACCCACCGTACTTAAAGTACAGTGCCATGGCTTCGGTATCCAGTTTTAGCCCCGGTAAATTTTCTGCGCACAATCACTCGACCAGTGAGCTATTACGCACTCTTTGAATGAGTGGCTGCTTCTAAGCCAACATCCTGGTTGTCTGCGCAATTGCACATCATTTCCCACTTAACTGGAATTTCGGGACCTTAGCCGATGGTCTGGGCTGTTTCCCTTTTGACAACGGCACTTATCTGTCGCTGTCTGACTCCCGTTCATACAAGTCTGCGCCATTCGAAGTTTGATAGAGTTCGGTAAGCTTTGTGGCCCCCTAGCTCATTCAGTGCTCTACCTGCGCGACTCTTAAACGAGGCTAGCCCTAAAGCTATTTCGGGGAGAACCAGCTATCTCCGAGTTCGATTGGAATTTCTCCGCTATCCACAAGTCATCCCCGGCTTTTTCAACAGACGTGGGTTCGGTCCTCCATGGAGTTTTACCTCCACTTCAACCTGCTCATGGATAGGTCACCCGGTTTCGGGTCTGCGACATGCTACTCTGCGCCCTGTTAAGACTCGGTTTCCCTTCGGCTCCGGCACAAAATGCCTTAACCTCGCAACACATCGCAACTCGCCGGCCCGTTCTACAAAAAGTACGAGGTCACTTGCGCTCCCTCTGCTTGTAAGCGTATGGTTTCAGGTACTCTTTCACTCCCCTCCCGGGGTGCTTTTCACCTTTCCCTCACGGTACTATGCGCTATCGGTCACCAAGTAGTATTTAGCCTTGGGGGGTGGTCCCCCCGACTTCCCACCGGATTTCTCGTGTCCTGTGGTACTTTGGATACCCGCCCGTTACCTCTCCCTTTCGCCTACGGGGCTGTTACCCTCTGTGGCGCGACTTTCCAGAAATCTTTGGCTAAGGAGATTCACTTTTTGCGGGTCCATAACCCCGAAGGTCCGAAGACCCTCGGTTTAGGCTCTTTCCATTTCGCTCGCCGCTACTTTGGAAATCGATGTTTCTTTCTCTTCCTCCGGCTACTTAGATGTTTCAGTTCACCGGGTTCCCTCCGCGTGTCCTATTTTGTTCAGACACGGGTGACGGCCCATAACGACCGCCGGGTTTCCCCATTCGGACATCTACGGATCAAAGCCTGCTTGCGGCTCCCCGTAGCTTTTCGCAGCTTACCACGTCCTTCTTCGGCTCTTGGTGCCAAGGCATCCACCATACGCCCTTTGTAGCTTGATCAGCATGATCATTTTACAATTGTCTGAAAAGATTGCCCTCCGATTGCTCTTGCGAGCGCCCTTCGAGCGTCCTTCCCGACGTTCGGTTTTTCCCTTGCTTGCTATGCTTGAAATTGTAGCAGTTTCGTTCTTACACGTTACCGCTTCATTTTTCTCGTTTTCGCAGTTAACTTTATGCGGTTTTCAAGGTGCTCAGCGTAAAAAAGGAATCCCTTCCTTTTCTTCGCTTTATATACCCGGCTTTCGCCGTTGGTATCTGTTTGCTTTCCCCTTACGGGGTGGTGGAGGTGGTCGGATTCGAACCGGCGACCCCCTGCTTGCAAGGCAGGTGCTCTACCAACTGAGCTACACCCCCAGGTTGTTTAGGCCTTCCGTGTGCAGACAGTTTGGCGCCCCACAGTTCGCAATAGCCGTCCCGCTTCGCTTTCGCTTGCGGCACTCCCTTGCGACGGCCCGCAGGCCTAGTGCCCGACGGCGTCTCCCGCCGAGGGCCTCACTGGCCTTTCGCCTCGCTTTTTCCGCCACTGGCGGCGCTCGGCTTCGGTCCCACGCTTATCAGGCGTGCGCTCTGTGCTTTTTCGCTGCACTCTGCTCTTTTGCGCAAGATGGTGGGCTCAAGTGGACTCGAACCACCGACCTCGCGCTTATCAGGCGCGCGCTCTAACCAGCTGAGCTATGAGCCCATTACAAGCTGTTATTCAACTCAGTATCTTACGGACACTGAAAACTATATAGAGAACGTGGATGGATAGTCTTTTCGGCCAGACTTCCCTCTTTTTTAGGTTACACCCTAGAAAGGAGGTGATCCAGCCGCACCTTCCGATACGGCTACCTTGTTACGACTTCACCCCAGTCATTGATCTCGCCTTCGGCAGCTCCCTCCTTGCGGTTAGGATACTGACTTCGGGCGCTCCCAACTCCCATGGTGTGACGGGCGGTGTGTACAAGGCCCGGGAACGTATTCACCGCGGCATGCTGATCCGCGATTACTAGCAACTCCGACTTCACGTGGGCGGGTTGCAGCCCACGATCCGAACTGGGACAGCTTTTGTGAGGTTTGCTCCACCTTGCGGTCTTGCCTCTCTCTGTAACTGCCATTGTAGCACGTGTGTAGCCCAAGACATAAGGGGCATGATGATTTGACGTCGTCCCCACCTTCCTCCGAGTTGTCCCCGGCGGTCTCACCAGAGTCCCCACCACAACGTGCTGGTAACTGGCAATAGGGGTTGCGCTCGTTGCGGGACTTAACCCAACATCTCACGACACGAGCTGACGACAACCATGCACCACCTGTCTCACTTCCTCCGAAGAGACCTCATCTTTCAATGAGTTTAAGTGGATGTCAAGCCTTGGTAAGGTTCTTCGCGTTGCTTCGAATTAAACCACATGCTCCGCTGCTTGTGCGGGCCCCCGTCAATTCCTTTGAGTTTCAGTCTTGCGACCGTACTCCCCAGGCGGAATACTTATTGCGTTTGCTGCGGCACAGAGGGAGTTGATACCCCCTACACCTAGTATTCATCGTTTACAGCGTGGACTACCAGGGTATCTAATCCTGTTTGCTCCCCACGCTTTCGAGCCTCAGCGTCAGTTATGGTCCAGAAAGCCGCCTTCGCCACTGGTGTTCCTCCTAATATCTACGCATTTCACCGCTACACTAGGAATTCCACTTTCCTCTCCCACACTCAAGTCCCCCAGTTTAGGATGCACCCCCCAGGTTAAGCCCGGGTATTTCACATCCTACTTAAAAGACCGCCTGCGCTCCCTTTACGCCCAGTAATTCCGGACAACGCTTGCCCCCTACGTATTACCGCGGCTGCTGGCACGTAGTTAGCCGGGGCTTCCTCCTTGGGTACCGTCATTTGTTTCGTCCCCAAGGACAGAAGTTTACAATCCGAAAACCTTCTTCCTTCACGCGGCGTTGCTGGGTCAGGGTTTCCCCCATTGCCCAATATTCCCCACTGCTGCCTCCCGTAGGAGTCTGGGCCGTGTCTCAGTCCCAGTGTGGCCGATCAGCCTCTCAGCTCGGCTACTGATCGCTGCCTTGGTAGGCCGTTACCCCACCAACTAGCTAATCAGACGCGAGTCCATCTCAAACCGATATAATCTTTGACCCCTTGGCCATGCGGCCATGTGGTCTTATGCGGTATTAGCAACGATTTCTCGCTGTTATCCCCCAGTTCGAGGCAGGTTCCTCACGCGTTACTCACCCGTCCGCCACTGGAATGCGCTTTAGCCCGAAGGCTTCCGCACATCCCCGTTCGACTTGCATGTGTTAGGCACGCCGCCAGCGTTCGTCCTGAGCCAGGATCAAACTCTTAAGTTCATATCCTGCATGAAGCCTGCTAAAGCTTCATTGCTCTTATTCTTTTTCGAGTCGGACGCTTCCCGCGCTTTGTTTTGCTTGGTTTTACCCAAAGCTTCCCGCTGCGCCTTTTGCGTCCTTACTCAAGGAATTGTCTGGCTTTTTTCGATCCGTTCCGCTGTTTTCAACCGCCTTTTCAGACGCCCTCAACACCAAAACAAATCTTCTATCCGTTTCGTCCTCTATACAGTTTTCAAGGTCCGATGCGCTGCCCTTTCTCAAAGGCACGTGTACCATTATAGCTACGCACCCCGCTTTAGACAATGGTCTTATTTTGGCGGATATCGTCTTGTTTTAGCTTAAAACACTTTTTATTCAATTTAGCTCGCTATATCTCGCTTCAGATCCGTATTCTTCTGTTTTTCTATTGAATTTTGCCTTTAGGAACGAAAAACCGCCGCAAATCCCGGATTTTTCGAATGATAATCCGGGGCTGCGGCGGATGGTTCGAATATTGCCGAACGAATCTGCGTTTTAAATGCGCTTCGGCTGCATTGCTCCCAAAAACTGGCGAATACGCCGATGCTTCAGCCGAGTTTTGGCTTCATCGTGGGGAAGAGCAGCACGTCTCTTATGGAATAGGAATCGGTGAGCAGCATGACCAACCTGTCGATCCCGATGCCCATTCCGCCCGTGGGGGGCAGGCCGTATTCCAACGCCGTGCAGAATTCCTCGTCAAAGAACATGGCCTCGTCGTCCCCGCCTGCGCGCAGCTCGGCCTGGGCCTTAAAGCGGGCGCGCTGGTCTACGGGATCGTTCAGCTCGGAGAACGCGTTGCAGTATTCGCAGCCGCCGATGAACGCCTCGAACCGCTCGGTGAAACGGGGATCCGTGGGCTTCTTCTTCGCAAGGGGAGAAATTTCCACCGGCTGTTCGGTGATAAAAACGGGGCCTTTGAGGGTTTCTTCGGCAAAAGCGTCAAAAGCGAGGCTCAAAAGCTTGCCCATCGTGTACTTTTCAACTTCGGTCATGCCCAGGGATTTTGCCAAAGTCCGGGCCTCGTCGTCCGTTTTGCAGGCGGCAAAGTCCGCGCCGGTAATTTTTTTCACCGCGTCGTTCATGGTGATGCGGGGATAAGGGGGGGTCAGGTCGTATTCCTCGCCCTGATAGGTCACGACCGTTCCGCCGGTGACTTCCTTCGCGCAGGAGGACACGACTTCCTCGAAAATCTCCATCATGACATTGTAATCGGCATAGGCCTCGTACAGCTCGATGGTGGTGAACTCGGGGTTGTGCTTGACGTCCATCCCCTCGTTGCGGAAGATCCTGCCGATCTCGTAAACCCGTTCCAGGCCGCCCACCACGCAGCGCTTGAGATACAGTTCCGTCGCGATGCGAAGGTACATATCGATATCCAACGTGTTGTGATGGGTGACGAAGGGCCGGGCGTTCGCGCCGCCGGGAATCGTGTTCAGCACCGGGGTTTCCACCTCGAAATAGCCGCGGTCGTCCATCACCCTGCGGATCTGGCGGATGATGGCGCTGCGCTTTTTGAAGGTTTCCCGCACCTCGGTGTTGACGATCATGTCCACCTCGCGCTGGCGGTAGCGCAAATCCGGGTCCTTTAAGCCGTGGAATTTTTCCGGCAGGGGCAGCAGGGATTTTGAAAGCAGGGTCAGCTCCGTCACTTCGACGGAAATCTCCCCCGTTTTGGTTTTAAACACCCTGCCGGCGGCGCCGACGATATCCCCGATATCCATCGCCTTGAAGCCCTGATAGGAATCAGCGCCCAGAGCATCCCGCTTCAAATAAAGCTGGAGCCGGCCCTCGCCGTCAAGAATATGGGCAAAGCCGGCCTTGCCCATGATGCGCTTGCTCATGAGCCTGCCCGCAACGCGCACGCTCCGGCCTTCCAGCGCGTCATATTCCTTTATAACGTCCGCCGAGGATTTGTTTTTTTCGAATTTCGTCATCAAAAACGGGTCGCTGCCCGAATCGCGCAGCGCCGCAAGCTTTTCGCGGCGGATGCGAACGATCTCGTTATACTCCTCGCCTGAACGTTCGGCGATCTGCTCTGGCGCAGTGATGTTCTGGTCGTCCATGGGCTTTCCTCCTGTGTGTTTCAATACGTCGGCAAAGGCCTGCACATCCTTTGCCGCCGGATGGGTCAACGCTATCGCGCAAGGCCGTCGGCGCGGCCGACATCAATCCTTGATGAGGTGCCGGAATCACAGATTACGGCTCATGTCGTCAGTTTTGATTGCAGCCTTCGGGGCTGCGGCCCCTGAATCCCCCGGATTTGTGTTTGTCGGCAATCCGAACCTTTGGTTTTTTGTTTTGTATGCAAAGCCCGCCAAGCCTGGCGTTGGCGGGCGGACGCTGCTTTTGGCTCAGCCTATCAATTCTTCGTTGGAATAGGTGCCGCTGGGTGAATCGGGAGTGCGCTCGATGGATACGATCTGATAGTGAAGAAATCCCGAGGGAGCGGCAACCTCGACGGTCTGGCCGGCCTTGTGGCCGAGCAGCTCGTGCCCGACGGGGGAATCGTTCGAGAGCTTCGGCGGGCATTCGTGGGTGATCTCGTCCCCTTCCTTATAGCCCAGCGCCCGGTTCCGTTCGCTTCCGTCGCAGCGCACCTTGAAGCGCTTGCGGAAGGGCTCGGATTCGGTGGTGGAGACGATGTCGTAAGTCTCGGTAAAATCGTGTTCCACCAGGTGGACGGTGATCCGGGTCCCCACGCTGACGCTTGAGAGGTCGATCGCGCTTTCATCCAGCACCTCAACGTGGGAGAGCAGGTCCTCAAGCTGGGCGATTTCCGCTTCCAGGGCGGATTGCTCGTCCATGGCGGCGTCGTATTCGGCGTTTTCGCTGATATCGCCGAAGGCCCGCGCCTCTTTGATATGCTGGGCGACTTCCAGCCTGCGGGTATTTTTCAAATGCTCCAGCTTAGCCTGGAACTCGTTAAACGCGGTGCGGGAAAGCTGCATGTACTCTTTTTTTTCCATCGTAACCTCCAAATGCCCGCTAACCCTAGGTTTTGGGGCATTCCTCATTATAAATAAATGAGGGAAAGCTGTCAAGCAAAGGGCGGCGGGCGATTTTACAAACAAAAGGGGATGTGGTACAATCAACTACAAAACAGCGGAAAGGATGCCCCGTTTGAACAAGGGAGCCATCTATGGCGGCAGGATCGCCGTCTATCTTTTGCGGGTGCTCGTTGCCCTCGCCCTTTGCGCGGGCGTGTTTTACTTTGCCTTCAATACTGCTCAGAACCTGGGCTCGATATACGTCATCGCCACCGAAGGCGCGGAGCTTCGGGCGGACGTGATCTTAGGCGCGGCGGACAAGGGCGAGCTTTTTGGCTATTTTACCGAGGACTGGCTCGCCGCGGACGCCCTTTTGAACGATTCGCCCTACGCGCACTTCCGCGTTACTTCCTATAATTATAGCTTCAGGATCGAGAATATGTCGGCCTGGGGCTGGGCGGACACGGGCACGGTCGTCGCCACGGAGCGGGTGACCGCCCTTGTCGGCACCGCGACGGACGGCTCCGTCGACGCGGAGGGCAAGCCCCTTGCCGCCCCCGCCTGGACGGACAGGCGCTATCGGATCACCCTCAAAAAGAACAGCCGGGGCAGGTGGTATGTTTCCGCCATGGAAGTTCTGGAGGAAATCCCGAAGCCCACGCCCTCTATTGCGCCTTCCGAATCGCCGGATCTGCCGGAGGAGCCGGGTCTGCCCGCCGGTGTTCCGGCCGCCACGCCGGACCCCGTCCCCGCTCCGCCGGAGGGTTGAGAGAGCTTTGAACCGTTCGAACAGCATCCTTGAACTGCTGGCGAAAAACGACGCCTTCCTGGCGCCCATGGCCGGCGTTACCGACCGCAGCTTCCGCATCCTCTGCAAGGAGATGGGCTGCGGTCTTACCTATACCGAAATGGTCAGCGCCAAGGGCTTGCATTACGGCGGCGCCGAAAAGCGCACCGAAGCGCTGATCTCCATCGATCCTTTGGAGGCCCCGGCGGCGATCCAGCTTTTCGGCGGCGATCCGGCCATTTTGGCCGAGCAGGCCGCGGCCCTTTCGGCCCGGCTGGGCGGCGCTTTGGCCCTGATCGACATCAACATGGGCTGCCCGGCAAAGAAGATCGTAACAAACGGCGAGGGCAGCGCCCTGATGCGGGATTTGGACAGGGCGCACGCCGTGATTTCGGCGGTTGCCCGGGCGGTGGACCTTCCGGTCACGGTCAAGTTCCGCAAAGGGTGGGACGATTCCTCGGTCAACGCCGTGGAATTCGCGGCAATGGCCCAACAGGCCGGGGCGGACGCGGTCACCGTCCACGGCAGGACCCGGGAACAGCAGTATTCCGGCAGGGCGGACTGGGAAATCATCCAACGCGTCAAGCGGGCGGTTTCCATCCCCGTCATCGGCAACGGGGACGTTTTTTCCGCCGAAGATTATTTTCATATGAAGAAACAGACCGGGTGCGACGGCGTGATGATCGCCCGGGGGGCCATGGGCAACCCCTGGATCTTCGCGGCCATTCGCGCGGCAAAGCTGGGAACGCCGTTTTCGCCCCCTTCGCCAAAGGAGCGCGTAGAAATCGCCCTGCGCCACGCGAGAAGCCTAGTAGCCCAAAAGGGCGGGCGCGCCATCGTCGAGATGCGGCGGCACGCCTCGTGGTACATCAAGGGCATTCCCGGCGCGGCGGCGGCCAGGAACGGCATCAACGAATGTGAAAGCTATGCGCAGCTAAAAGCGCTGCTGAACGATCTGGCGCAAAAAGGCGCGCAGTGACCCGAAAGCGAAGCAAACTGATCTTTATGAGAGGAACATCAAAATGGCGATGATGCGGTATCTGCAAGCCTATATCCGGCAAAAAGACCATCACCCCGATTTGGCCAAGGATTATTTTTTAAAGCTTGCGGAAGAAGTGGGCGAACTGGGAAAAGCCATCCGCAAAGACCTTCACCCCACAGCGGAAAACTCCATCAAAAATACCATCGACGAGGAAATCTGGGACGTGATCTATTACGCCGTCGTCCTCGCAAATTGCTATGATATCGACCTTGAAAAGACCATCCGCCTGAAGGAATCCATCAACAACGAAAAATACGATACCGGAATCCGTTACGAGCCTTGATATGGTCGCCTGCGCAGTCGGCCGGCATTAAAACGAGGGTTTTGAAACCGTATTCTCCATATAAGATGTGGCAGGCCAATCTGGAAGCCAAAAAACAAACTGCGGAGGCGCATGGCCCCCGCAGTTTTTGATTGGCCTTGCTCAATCGATCGTGATGGCCTCGTCGCCGTCAAGATCCGGCTCTTCGCCGCTATCCTCCTGGGAAACGTCCTCCAAGATCTCCTCCACCTCTTCCGGGGGGGTATCGTCGTCGGTTTCCGTCGCTCCGAGCTGCTCAAGGACGGAGGGGTCCGCTTCGGCCACCCACCGCCGGCCCCAAAGGAAGCGGTTCATATACGTTCCCTCAAGGTGGCTGATCGTCACGCTCATGGCGCTTCCGGAGGAGCAGTGGATGAACCGCCCGTCGCCCAGATAGATGCCCACGTGGCCGATCGCCGAAAGCCTGGTGTTCGTAAAGATCAAAAGGTCCCCCCGCTTCAGGTTTTTATACGAGACTTTGGGCCATTTTTCATTGTTGCCCTGGGCCTTTGAGCCGGTCGAGGCGTTCACCCCGACATGCTTGAGCACATACGCCGTATAGCCCGAACAATCAAAATTCTTCGGCCCCTTGCCGCCGGTTTTATAGGGCGTTCCCAGCAGGCTGGCGGCGTAGGTGATCGCTTCCTCAATGATAGCGATGTCGCTTTCGGAACCGAGGTCCACAACGTCGTCGACTGCGCTTGTTTCGCCCGAATTTCCCGAGAAAGAGCCGCCGGAATTGGAGGATGAGCCCGAGGGCGCGCTCTTTGGATTGCCGGAAAACAGCAGCGAATAGGTCTCGCTGCCCACCACGCCGTCCACCTTGAGGCCGTTGTTCTTCTGAAAGGCCTTGACCGCCGTTTCCGTTGCGGAACCGAAATAAGAGGTGACCTCGCCGTCAAAATAGCCGTATTTTTTCAGCCGCTGCTGGACGGACTGGACGATCGCCCCCGCGTCGCCCTTGCGCAGGGATTCGAATTCGCCGTCCGCGTCTTCGGAAGTCGCGGAATTGTGGATCTTGCGGGTGCCGGGGATCGCGGAATAGTCCTTGCCGTAAAGGGCTTTCTGGGTGGCGACGCCGGCGATGCCGTCCGCCGTCAGGCCCTTCTTTTTCTGGAAGGCGATGACGGCGGCCAGCGTGGCCTCGCCGAAATAGCCCGTGGGCCTGGTTTTTAAATACCCACCGTCATAGAGCGCCTGCTGGAGCTTTTTGACGTACTGGTCCTCGTCCCCGAACATCAAAACCTGGTAACGCTTGTTTGAGGAAGCGGAAGCCGAGGTTTGAACCGTGTTTTTCGCATCGTCCGGAACCTTCCTGGTGCTGGGGATCGCGGAATAACCGCTGCCGTAAAGGGCTTTTTGGGTGGCGATGCCGGCGATGCCGTCCGCCGTCAGGCCCTTTTTCTGCTGAAATTTCCCCACCGCTTCGACGGTCGCGCTCCCGTAATAGCCGGTGGGCTTGACCGTCAGATACCCAAGTTCGCACAGCTTTTTTTGCAGGGCGAGCACATATTCATCCTCGTCGCCTTCCCGCATGACCTGGTACCGTTCGGCGGCCAGAGCGGTGGAAAACAAGGGCAAACATGCCGTCAAAACAGCCAGGAAAAGGCAAAGCATGCGGGTATTCGCTTTTTTATGCATATCGTATCTCCGCGAAAAGACTTCTTTTTCCAATATATTATCCTTCTCGCACTGCCGCGTCAACAAACGCGAAGAGGTTTTTACATATAATTCATAGAACGCCGATTTGTTCCCATATACATATCATTCATGGAACACCGATTTGTGCAACTATCTGTTGAAGCTTTTTCTCCGCGGGGGTATAATTCTTTCAAGTAAGTATCCTAGGAGGAACGCCATGTTTGACCTTCGCAGCGACACGATCACCCAGCCCACGGATTCCATGCGCGCGGCCATGGCAAAGGCCGAAGTCGGGGACGACGTTTTTTCCGAGGACCCTACGGTCAACCGCCTGCAGGAGCTTGCGGCGGAAAAAGCGGGCAAGGAAGCCGCCCTTTTTGTTCCCAGCGGAACGATGGGCAACCTTGTCGCCATCCTCTCCCACACCCATTCGGCCCGCTGCGGCGAGGTGATCTGTGAGGAAAGCTCCCACGTCCGGCTGAACGAAGCGGGCGGGATGGCCGCCCTGGGCGGGCTGATGTGCTGCCCCGTCAAGGGCCTTCGCGGCGCGCTTGACCCTGAAGATGTGCGCGCGGCGATCCGGGTCCCGGATATTCACCACCCCTCCACCGCCTTGATCTGCGTGGAAAACACCCACAATTTTGCCGGCGGCGCCGTCGTTCCGCTGGAAAATATGGCCGCCATCCGCGCCCTGGCAAACGAGCATCACCTGCCCGTCCACCTGGACGGCGCCCGGGTTTTCAACGCCGCCGCGGCGCTGAATAAGCCCGTCGCCGAAATCACCAAGCATGCGGACAGCGTGAATTTCTGCCTTTCGAAAGGGCTTTGCGCCCCGGTGGGCTCTGTGCTGGCCGGTTCGCGGGGGTTTATCGAAAGGGCGCGGCATTACCGCAAGCTGCTGGGCGGCGGGATGCGCCAGGCCGGGGTGCTGGCGGCGGCCGGGATCATCGCCCTGACCGAAATGACCGAACGGCTCTTTGAGGACAACGAAAACGCCCACGCCCTTGCCGTGGGCCTGGCGGGGATGAAGGGGATCGGCATTGACCCGCGCTTTGTTCAGACCAATATCGTCATTTTTGACGTTTCAAAAACCGGCATGTCCGCGGATGAATTCGCGGGCAAGCTGAAGGGCTTTGGCGTTCTCGCTTCCGTCACCGGGCCTTTTTCCGTCCGCTTCGTGACCCAGCGGCATATTTCTTTTGGGGATCTTCCGCTGATCCTGAAAGCGGTCAGAGAGATGCTGGCAAGCGCCTGAGAGCAAAAAAAAGACCGCCCTGATTTTTGGGGCGGCTTTTTCCGATCTCATCCGATCAGTCGCGAGCCTTCTTCATGGTGAAGACCAGGGCGCCGGCGGCAATCACAACGGCCGCAGCGGCGGCGATGCCGACCTGGGTAAAATCGCCGGTTCCGGGGACTTCGTCCTCGTCGTCGATCACGTCTTCACCTTCATCGGGAAGCTCTTCGTCGACTTCTCCCTCTTCGGGAAGCTCTTCGTCATCGGTGCCTTCGGCAAGGACCGTGGGCACTGCAAGGGCAAACAACAGCGTCAGCACCGCCAGAAGCGCCAAAGACCTCTTAAACAGCTTGGACATGGTAATACCTCCAAATAGTGTTCGGCGGGTGCGGAGCAATCGGCCTTCACGCTCCCCGACCTTTTCCAATTGTACACCAGTTTTTTCTGTCGATCAAGGCGGTCGGGGGGCGCAAAACCGCCACTTTCATGTATAAAATGTTAATATATTGTTACCTTGGTTTCCGTTTTGCCAATCCTTTCGTCATAAAGCCCCACATAATGGTACCAGGACCCTCGATTACTCAAATTGCTCGCAGGCTTGTTCATAGTTCTTTTACAGTTTATTTACTTGAAGATGACTTTTTCGTCACCCCGTTCTATTGCCATTATCTTCCGCCCGTGACACAATATTTTTGTGACCGTCCGTTGGCGGTCCGGGCAACATTTACGCCGATTGAATCGTATATGAATCAGTTATCGGGGTTTGTTTTTTTCAACGGGTGAAAAACCCAAAAAAGCGCTGCTTTCGGGCAGTTTTTTCCCGCTCCCGGGCTTTGCGGCCGGTATCTTTTTTGATTTGGAAGGTGATCGTCATTTCAACGCCCATGATCGAAATCAAGGATGTTAAAAAGGTTTACAGGATCGGCGCGAACGCTTTGCACGCGCTGAACGGAGTGAGCTTTACCATCGACGAAGGCGAGTTCTGCTGCATTGTCGGGCGCTCGGGCTCGGGCAAGTCCACCCTTTTGAACCTTATGGCCGGGCTGGAACCGGTTACCTCCGGCCAGATCGTCATCGCCGGCAAACATGTAGAAAAAATGACCGAATCCGAGCTTATCCTTTTTCGGCAAAAAAACATCGGATTCGTTTTTCAATCCTTCAATCTGATTACCAGCATGACCGCGCTGGAAAACACCGCGCTGCCCCTGACCTTCCGCGGCCTTGGCAAGCGCGCCCGGGAAAAAAAGGCGATGCAGATCCTCAACGCCGTAGGGCTTGGCACCCATGCAAAACACAAGCCTTCCCAGATGTCCGGCGGCCAGCAGCAGCGCGCCGGCCTCGCCCGGGCGCTGGTGCTGGATCCGAAGATCATCTTTGCCGACGAGCCCACGGGCAATTTGGACTCTAAGACCTCCGAAGAAATGATGGAGCTGATCACCGGCCTGATGAAAAAGCGCAATCAGACCTTTATCATGGTCACCCATGACCCGGCGATGGCCGCTTACGCGGATAAGGTGATCAACATGCTGGACGGCCGCGTCGTCGGCACGACCTATAACCAGCACGGCGATCCGCCCGAGCTTCAGTCCGTTAACGAATCATTGTAACATATCAAATATCAGAGGAGCCTTTTGCCATGAGAAGGAAAATCAGTCTTGCGCTCTCCGCCCTGCTTCTTTTTGCATGCTTTGCGCCGGTTTCGGCGCTGGCGGCAGCCGAACCCGAGGTAACCACCACAACACAAGTTCACGGCAACACTGTCAGCGTGGAATTAGCAATCAGCACCGATGAAAAATTGACCAATGTGAGCCTTGTCTCCATGTTGAACGGGTTTAATATCACCAGCCATACCCTTCCGACTGAGATTGAGATCGGCGAGCAGCAGAAATTCACGGCAGAGATTTCGATGAGCCCCTATCTCAGCGCGGGCACCTACGCAAATATGGCGCTTAATCTGTATTATAACGGAACGGTTCTTCGCATTGGTCTGCCGGTGACCAAAACCACCCCCGCCGAAACCTATAATCCCGGAGAGTCCGACGACGATACCTCCAGCAACGACCTTTCCGCCATCATCCTGAACCCCACGGTGGAAAGCCCCGTGGTCAAGGGCAAGCCCGGCGAACGCGTGCGCCTGACCCTCAACCTTTATAACCGCAGCGCCCTGATGCTGGCCAATGCCCAGATCTGGCCCAAGGTCAGCACCAGCGTTGAGGAATACCCCTTTGAAATCACCACCAACAACATGACCCGCTACATCGGCTCTATGTCCTCCGGCGGGAAGACCTCTGTCTCCTTTGACTTCACGGTCTCCGAGAAGGCCACGAACGGCACGAAGATCGTCACCTTCATCGCGGGCTACACGGAAAACGGCAAGTATTACGAATATCCGGTGACCGTTTACCTGACCGTCCACGGCGCAAAAGATACCGCCGGGGAACCGGAGGACCCCACCACCCCCCTCGTTCTCGCGGGGAAGGACAGCGCGGGCAAGGCCGTGAACACCCCCACGGGGGATGTCGGCGACACCATTACCGTGCTGCTGCCCATCAAGAACCGGTCGGACAAAACCATCACCAACATCGAGATTTATCCCCAGCTTTCGGCGGATGTGAATTCCTTCCCCTTTGAGATCGGCTCCGTCAGCTACGACAGGACGGTTTCTTCCCTGAAGGCCGGCGCGACGGCGGACGTGAAATATTCCTTCAAGATCGCGGGAAAAGCCACCAGCGGCGTCAAGGCCGTCAAGTATTCCGTGATCTACCGCGACGCGGACGGCGCCTCCCGCCAGATCGAGCTGACCAGCTATGTCAACATCCGCAAAGGATACGTGGACAGCAGCGTCATCACCGACCCGGACCAGCTCGTCGTGCAGCCCAAGCTGCTCATCACCTCCTACGACATGCCGAACCCCCTGTATGCGGGCGGCGAATTCGAGCTGTCCTTCACCATCAAGAACGCCAGCGATACCGACACCGTCAAGAACCTTAAGCTGACCTTCAAGAACGACGAAGGCGCGATCCTTCCTTCCCGCGGGGGCAGCAACACCCTGTTCATCGGCACGCTAAAGCCCGGTGAGGAATCCAGCCAGGCCATCACCCTCCAAGCCGCGGCGGACGCGGCCAGCAAGGCCCATATCCTGACCGTCACCATGGAATACAACAACGCGGGGGTAAACTCCTTTACCTCCAGCGAAGCGCTGACCATACCCATCAAGCAGCAGATGCGCGTCACCGTGGATGAACCCGTGGTCTACGTCGAGGGCGCATCCGTGAACATGCCGTTTTACGCCAACGTCACCTTCTACAACAAGGGCAAATCCCAGCTTTACAACGTGACGCTCAAGCTCAAGAGCGAGAACGACACCATGCGCCTGGAAGAAGGTTATTACGGCGGAAACATGGCTTCCGGCAGCTCGTCTTCCGCGGAAGTCAGCATCATCCCCCTTCAGTCCGGCGACCTCTTTGGAACCTTTGTCATCTCCTACGAGGATGAGGAAGGCACCGTTTATGAACTCGAAAAGGAGTTCACCGTCTACATTCAGGAACCCATGGATTCCAGCGGCGCCGGAATGGTCGACGGCGGCGATATGGGCGTTTACGAGCCTTACCCCGGCGGGGATATGGGCGGCGGTTCCTCCGGATTCCCCGAATGGGCCTGGTATGTGATCGGCGGCGCGGGCGTCGCCGGCATCGCTGCGCTTGTCGTCGTTCTCAAGAAGCGCGCCAAGGCAAAACGCGAAAAGGAGCTTGAATCCGCATGACCTTCCGCGATACGCTTAGTATGGCGTTTATGAACCTTTGGCGGCGGAAGCTGAGGGCGTTTATGACCGTGCTGGGCATGGTCATCGGAACAGCTTCGATCGTCATCATGGTGTCTTTGGGCATCGGCATAAACGTCAGTTACCAGGAAAGCCTGTCCGAAGCGGGCAGCCTGACCAAAATAACGGTCAGTCCCCAAAACTGGGACGCTTATTACAAACAGATGGAGGCCAACTCCTCTTCGGGGGGGCCGGTCATGGTCTCCCCCCGCGGCAACAACGGCCCGGAAACGGTGGACATCAACGACAAGGCCATCGAAACCTTCAAGGGCATCGCGGGCGTGACCGCGGTCACCCCGGTGCTTTCCACCTATTCGGCGTATTTCAAATCCGGCAAGTTCTTAAACAACTCCCAGCTGTTCGGGCTCGACCCCGAATATGCCGAGGTGTTTGGCATCAAGCTTTCCGAGGGTGAAATGTTTTCCGCCACCGGCGCCGGCTCTGTGGTGGAAGTCGTTGTGGGCTCGCAGTTTGCCTTCAACTTCATGAACCCGGAAACCTACGCTTCCGCCCTCGACCGAAACGGCAACCCCAGGATCAACCCGATGACCTCGCGCATCCGGCTCACTTTTGACGGCGCGAACGTTTATCCCTGGTGGGGCGGCGGCGAAGGCGCCAAGCCCGGCAAGATTTATACCCTCAGGGTTACGGGCCTCATCAGCGAAGGCACGGACTGGGAGCTGAATTACAGCGCCTATACCGACGTCGAAACCCTGCGCAAGCTGATGCGCGCCAACAAGAACTTTATTTACAGAAACAGCGAGAACTCCACCTATGATTATGCCTGGGTCATGGCACAGGATGTTGACAGCGTTTCAGAAATCGCCCAGCAGATTCAGGAGATGGGTTATGGCACCTCCAGTTTGGGAGACATCCTCAAACAGGTGCAGGATTCCTCCGCAAGCCTTCGGGCGCTTCTTGGCGCCATCGGCGGCGTCGCGCTGCTGGTCGCGGCCATCGGCATCATGAACACGATGATGATGGCGATCTACGAGCGCACGAAGGAAATCGGCGTCATCAAGGTTCTGGGCTGCCGTATGGGGGACATTTTGCAGATGTTCCTTTCCGAATCGGCGTATATCGGCTTTTTCGGCGGCGTGATCGGCGTCGGGCTGAGCTATGGACTGGGCGCCGTTCTGAACGGCCAGTTCCTTACCGATATGGGCCTGCGCTCCGTCATCCCGCCTTGGCTGAGCATCGGCGCCCTTGCCTTCTCTGTTGTGGTTTCTATGGTTTCGGGCCTGTATCCCTCCATCAAGGCGATGCGGCTCAGCCCCCTGGCCGCGATCCGCACGGATTGAGCCGAACGAAAGAAAACCCCGCGGGGAATCGCCCGGCGGGGTTCTTCTTTTTTGGCTGGAGAGCGCGCGCAGAGCCCGCAAATCATGCTTTTTCACCGGCCGGCTTTTCTTTCGCCTTCGGCAGTTTTGTGGTATGATTTTAGCTGTAGTACCGGATCGTTTTGGAGGACCGCCATGAATATCGTTCTGCTTGAACCCCTGGGAATCCCGGAAGAAGCCCTCGCTTCCCTTTCCGCCCCTTTGACCGCCGCGGGGCATTCCTTTTTTGCCTGCCCCCTGACCCATATCGACGCGGAAACCGTCGAACAGGCCAAAGACGCGGACGTTGTGCTGCTCGCCAACAAGCGGCTGGGCAACGACGTCATACGCGCGCTGCCGCGTCTCAAATTCATTTCCGTCGCCTTTACCGGCGTGGATCACGTCGGCCTTGAGGCGTGCGGGGAGCGGGGAATCGCCGTCAGCAACGCCGCGGGCTACGCGACGGATTCGGTGGCCGAGCTTGCCGTCTGCATGATGATCTCCTGCCTGCGCAATGTTCACGCCTGCGACCAGCGCTGCCGCGAGGGCGGCACGAAGGACAATCTGGTGGGAACGACCCTGAGGGGCAAAACCGTGGGCATCGTGGGCACCGGGGCCATCGGCCTGCGGGTTGCGGAACTGCTCCAGCCCTTCGGGTGCAAGCTGGTCGCCAGCTCAAGCAGCGAAAAGCAGCGGGCGAAAGACCTCGGGGCGGCCTATCTTCCGCTGGACGAGCTGATGGCCGTTTCGGACATCATCACCCTGCACGTGCCTTTGAACGATTCCACCCGCAATCTGATCGACGCCAGGCGCATCAAGCTGATGAAGCGGAACGCGATCCTCGTCAACACGGCCCGGGGCCCTGTTGTGGACGTTACCGCCCTTTCCCTCGCGCTGAGGGACGGCCGGATCGCCGGCGCCGCTGTGGACGTTTTTGAAAAAGAGCCGCCGATTTACCCCGCGCACCCGCTTTTCAACGTTCCCCACGTGCTGGTCACGCCGCACATCGCCTACGCCACCGATGAATCCATGGAGGAACGGGCAAAAATCGCCTTTGAAAACGTCTCCTCCTATCTGGCGGGAAAACAGATCAACAAGGTGCTGTAAACATGGCGAAACTATACTTCAGATACGGCGCGATGGGCTCCAGCAAGAGCGCGAACGCGCTGATGGTGCGCTATAATTACGAGGAGCGCAACCAGAAGGTGCTGCTCGTCAAACCCGCGCTGGATAGCCGGGACGGCGGCCGCATCGTCACCTCGCGCTGCGGTCTTTTTGCGCCCTGCGAATATTTCGACGCCCTTTATGACCGCGACGTAAAGCAATACGACTGCGTGATTGTGGACGAAGCCCAGTTTTTGACCAAAGAACAGGTGGAGCGCCTGGTGGAAATCGTGGACGAGGAAAACATTCCCGTCATCGCTTACGGCCTTCGGGCGGATTTTCGGGGAGAGCTTTTCGCGGGGAGCCAATGGCTGCTGGCCTGGGCGGATACCATCGAGGAGATCAAAACGATTTGCTGGTGCGGCAGAAAAGCGACTTACAACGCCCGGTTTGATGAAAACGGCAAGGTGACCAAAGAGGGCGAGCAGATCGTCCTCGGCGCCAACGACCGTTACGTCGGCCTTTGCCGCAGGCACTGGAAGGAAGGCAACCTTGGCCCGGACTGGAAGCTGGGCCGCGAATAAAGCACGATACCGCCGGCAAAACGCAGACGGCTTTCCGTCCTTTTGCGATCCGGGGCGCGTTCATCCTTAGGGAAGGGCAATTCCGATCAGAAAGGTGGAGGATCCCCCGCAGGAGCCTCCAAAACCGGGCTTTCAGCCGTTCCAACATCGGTTCTGCGATTGTTTTCCGGCGGTATGCAAAGGCGTTAGCGCCGCGATAAAAGGAGTGTTACGGTTGAACAAAACCACAATCATCGCGATAGAGGGAATTGACGGCAGCGGGAAGACCCTTCAGCTCGAGCTTCTACAAAAAAAGCTTGCCGGCTGCGGGTATTCCGTTTCCGTCAAGTCCTTTCCCGAATACGGGAGCTTTTTCGGCAGGCAGATCGGCGCTTTGCTGAAAGGGGAGGCTCTGCGCGCGGATCAGATCGATTCCAAATCCATGTGCCTTTGGTACGCCCTGGACCGCTGGCAGTCCTTTCAGGATTATGTTGACGGCGCGGCGGATTATCTTCTTTTGAACCGCTTTACCCCCAGCAACGCCGTTTACCAGAGCGTTCGCAGGATCGACGAGGGCATGGCGGACAATTGGGATTGGGTGCACGCGCTGGAACAGGGGACCCTTGGCCTTCCCGAGCCCGATTGCTACGTTTTGCTGGATGTCGACCCTTCCCTTGCCCAGCGAAACGTGGATAAAAAAGGGCTGCGGGATTATATTTCCGCCGGAACGCGAGACGTTTACGAAGCCCAGTCCGGGCTTTTGCTCCGCGCGCGGGAGCGGTATCTTTCCATTGCGCGGCGCCAGGGCAATTTTGCGGTCATCCCCTGCATGGAGGATGCGCGCCAGCTTTTGCCGGATGCGATTTCTGACCGCGTCTGGGCGGAGCTGGGCAGGCGCGGCCTTGTCAAGATCAATCATGACTGTTCCTAGGCTCATGGCGGCGATAAAAATCCCCATTCTGGCCGCGGTTTTCGTCTTTTCCGCCCTTGCTTTCCTTTTGATGGGGGTGGATAAGCGAAAAGCCAGGGCGGGCAAAAGCAGGATCAGCGAACGCACGTTGATCCTGCTTGCCGCGGCGTTTGGCGGAATCGGCGCCTACCTTGGGATGGAGATTTTCCGCCACAAAACCCGAAAACACCCTTTCCCCTGGCTTTTGCCCCTTTTTGCCCTTTTGCAGAGCGCGCTGTTGATCGCCGTTTTTGCCCTTTCCGGCGGCTGAGCCGCTTTGCGGCCGGTTACGGCTTCGTATCCGCTGCTCCCGCGTATTGCCGCGCAACGGGAAACACCGGCTTTTTGCGTGTATGGTGTAAGATAAAAGGAAAGCCCCTGTTCTTTGATCTGCTCCAAGCCCGTTCCAAAAGAAAAAGACCAAGTCCAACCTTGGTCTTTTTCTTTATGATCCGTTCAGCCGCCGGGTCAGGCCTTTCTGATCTTCTTCAGCGCAACCGCCGCGGCAGCCAGGCCCGCAAGGACCAACGCGATCGTCATCGCAGGGGAACCGGCAAAATCACCGGTCTGCGGCGGGCCTGCCGGGGTATCATCCTCGATGATTTCTGTGGGGATATCATCCGGCTCAAAGGTTTCGGTGGGAACCGGGGTCGGAACGGGCGTGGGCACAGGCGTAGGCGAAACCTGAGGCGGATTATCCGGAACGTACCTGTCCTCTACGGTGAAGGTCCACGGCACATAGTAAGTGCCGTTTGCGAACTCGTTGCCCAGGGTGGTGGGAACACTCAGCTCCACCCGCAAGATCACCGTGGTGTTTGCGGGAATCGCTCCGCCAAGGGAAATCTTGTTGGCAAGCGTGCCGAGATCGACAATGCTGCCGTCGGTTCCTGGCCCGGGGCCGTAGCTGGCGATCAGCGAATCCAGCGGGCTGCCAACGAGGAAAACTTTCATCGTGAGCTGGTCAAGGAAGGCTTTGTCCTCCTGCCTGGTCGGCTCAGCGTTGAGGAAAACCTCCATCGGGCCGCCGGTGTTGTTGATGATCCGGATCTCCTGTTCGCGCGTGTCGCCGGGCATCAGGTTTTTGAATTCCCCGAACAGGTCTTTTTCGTCGTTCGGGAAAGTGATGACCGCCCTGTTGGAGTCGATCGTCACCGTGACGTCCGAAGCGGCGAAGGCCGTCGACAGGCCGCACAGTACGCACGAAAAGCTGATCAGTGCGATAAGGGCGATGCGCAGCGTCTTCTTTTTGTTCATTGCGTCCTCTTTCCTCCCGGCGGCGGGTTACTCGTCCGGTAGTCGGTGGTTTATTTTGTGTTTCCCTGATTTTTACAATGCCGTATGGTTACTATAAGCTTATATTCTCAAAAGGAGGCTGTCAACTCTGTGACCATTTCCGGTTACGGGGTGGTCATCGCGGCCCAGGCCATTTGCGCCGTATTCAGTTCGCCGATGTTGGCGGACTGGATCGCGTAAGCTTTGACGACGATCTGCTTGTTCGTAAGGGTTCCCAGCGTGACGTTGTCCAGCGGCTCGCCAGCGATGGTCACCGTTTTGAACACCGCGGGAAGGGGTGTTTTTTCGGCCGCGGCAGGAACGGCGGGAACGGTGTCTTTGTACTTATAAAGCCCGTTGTAGCCGCTCACCGCGAGCCAGTTTACGGTATCAATATCCGGGGTAGCGTGGCCGCCAAGCTGGTTGTCGATATAGACATACACAAGGCAGGACTCACTGCCTGCGTTGATCCAGACGGTGGGGTCCTTGTCCAACACCGCGCCGGGGACGATGTGGTAGCTGTTCGCATCGCCCCGCCCCACGCCTGGCTGCCCGTCGGGGATTTTTTTGCCGTCTTTATTCACATTGGCTTCGTCAAGGCTGATCGAAACGTTGCCCACCGTGAAGGTGTTGGTCACTTCGGCGGACGAGGTGAACCAGGCAAGCGAACCACCGACCACCGCTATGGCGAGAATGGCGATTGCCGCTGATATGGCGATGATTTTCTTTTTCATGAATGGTAGCCTCCCATTTTATACTGCAATTGACCTTTTCCGAATCTTTAAAGGCTCAATCATCGCTCATGGCATCGGAGTCAGCTGTGTGACGGCTGCGGTCGGCCACTCGCTCTTCGCGGTGCTGATCGCCTGGATCGCCGAGGCGAGAATGGTGATTTCCAGCTTCTTGCCGGCGTATTCATCTGTCAGGCTGGTCACCTCGTAAGAATCCAGAAGCTTCGCCGTCTCACCGCCCGGAGCCACCGGGTCCTTGTAGTAATAGTAACCGTCGGTATGCAGGAACCATTTGGAGTTCGCGTCGGCAATCGTGGTGTTCAGCCGAACATTGTTGGTCGGAAGGCCTGTTCCTGTTTTATTCGCATCCGTATTGCGCCAGACGGGCACGATGGCCACGCGGATATAGGCGTAGGTCCCGGGGCGGTCCTCGGTTCCGGTATGGTCCGTTCCCTTCAAAAGATTTGTGACGGAAACGTCCTTGTCGACGACTGTTCCGGCCACTACATCTGTCGGCGGATTGAAGTTCTTTTCAACGATCTGGATCTCCACCGTCGCCGGGTTCAGGCTGTTATCCGCCTTGGCGGACGAGGTCAGCCAGGCGGCGGACGCCCCCGCAACGGCCAGAACGGCGATGAGCGCCACGACGCCGAGGGTTAAAAGAGTCTTTTTGTTCATTTCTGCGCCTCCTCGTTTGCGGGGTATTGGACGTCCGGATCGGTATTCCTTCCGGCTCTTCCGTATTTGTCGATTCTGTTATACTTGCGCTCCTTCGGCTTGCCGCCGTTTGCGCCCTCGTCCTTCTTTTTGCCGATGGACATGATGTCCGGCAAAAACGCGAGCAGCAGCAGCGCGACGACGACCGTTATTGCGATGATCTTGCCCTTGGTCGTCTCCAGAAAGGTGGAGACATATCCCAAATTCGCCAGGGAGAAAGCGGGTTTGCCGATCAGGTTATTGAAGTGGACGGGCGAGCCGTCCTCGGCGTTGTTTGCGTCTCCCTTGGTGTAAAATTGCTGGTTGGCCTCGTCGATCCTGACCACCCGGTGGGTGGCGACGACCAGATCCTCGTTGAAGACGAAGGTGATCGGGTCGCCGACCGCCACTTCCGAAGCCCCGCAGGGCTTGACGTAGATCAGGGAGCCCACGTGATAGGCCGGTTCCATGCTGCCGGAAAGCACCGCGTAGGGCTGGTAGCCGATCAGCCTCGGCCCGGCGATCACAACCGCCAGCAACACCACAATCCCAACCAGGATTCCAGAGACGATGTTCCAGATCCGTTTTGCCTTTTTGTTCATTCAGTCAAAACCTCAGGCTTGCTCAACCGATCCATCCTCGGGCAGGCCGTTCTGCTTGCCGGGAAGAATCGCAGCCTCTGTTTTGGCGGATTGCGTGCCGGGGATGGGAACCGTTCCGCAGTTATTCGCCTTCGGGGTCGCTTCGTCGCTCAGCCAGGAGTCGTGCCGCTTATTATTCGTGAAGCTGGTGCTGCCCGACGCCGTGAAGGGGTTGTCGCCCGTTCCGGTGCGGCCAAGGGTTACGCTCTGCGTAACAGCGCTTGTGCAGTTATACCGCCAGGACCAATCCTTAACCTCCGTTACCTCATAGACGCCCTTTTTGAGGCCGGTGATGGTCTTGGTTGCGCTGTTGGTGGTGTTGATGTATTCGTAAAATACTTCGGTGGTATCGCCATCCGTCCTTGTGATCTTGAACAGGAAGGTCTGATCGGGATCGACGGTACCCTTCCCATTCGCGCTCACGCTCTTGGTGATCGTGATGCTGCCCGCGGTGACGTTGATGGTGATCGTCGGCGCGTTATCACCGGCGGCCAGCGTGACGAACTCGCTCGGCCCCGTTCCATACACATATTTCATGGTCACCGGGAACTGGGCAATCGGATTCGGATTGCCGGGGGGGTAGACCGTGTCCAAAGCCTGTTCGAATCCCGTCTTAGCTGTGCCTTGGATCATTGCCTCGTAATCGGTCCAGCGGGCGGTTCTGGCAGTGTCTGTCGGCCAGCCTTCGGGTTTGTTGATCGTTATCGCGTCCGCCAAGGCGGTGATGCCGGAATAGGCATCCGTTACCTTTTCGCCGTAGAAGAGGTCGAAGATGTTTCCCGCGAAGGTCGGGGTATGCACATTGAAGGTGACCGCAACGTTCTGGGCGATCTGCTTTCCATTATAGAAAACGTTGATCTTGTTGACCGCGTCCGCGCTCAGACGGGTGTCCGGATATGTGCTTCCGTCGGCCAGGGTGTACGTAAGGCTGGAGCTGGGATAGGTCAGCCCGTCAGGCACACCGCCGGCGGCGTAATCGGGGGTGTTTACCCCGTCGCTATGGGCGTTGTACCCGTCCGCCTTCGCCTGTTCGCCGTTCAGCAGCTCGAAGGTCTTGCCGGTGAAGGTGGGAACCGAAACGTTGACGGTCACGTTCGCACTGCCGATCACAACACCTGTTGTGCTCCCATACTTGACGGTTACGGGAACGGTATAGGTTCCAATAACGGAAGGAACATGGGTGGCAAACGGGGAATCGTATCCGCTGTAATTCGGCACATAGGTCAGTTCGCCCGGGTTGTATGTCAACCCGCCGGTGCCGGAATAGTCAATGCCGACGCCGAGGTTGCCGCCCACGGTATACCTGCTGCCCACGCTTTCGCCAAGAAGGATGTTGTAGTTCTTGTCGGTGAAGGTGGGCGCTACGACTGTTACGGTGAAGTTGGCCCGCTCCGCCACCTCCACTCCGTTTCGTTTGGCGACCATGGTGAAGGTGCGGCTTTCCGTCAGCTGGGGATTGCTGGTAACAGCGGCCCCGCCGAAGAGGATTTCGTAACTCACATCCGTCGGCACTGGTTTGCCCGATATCACATCCCAGGTGAGCGTCTTTTGCACGCCGCTCAGAACAACGGCGGTCTGCCCCTTCAGGATGGTCCATCCCTGGGCCGTAAGCGTCGCCCCGTGAACGTTCACCGTATAGACTCCGGTTGCGGTGGCCTGCTTTGCCGGCCTGCCTTTGGTTCCAGCCGCGGCGGCGGTGGGGTTCACCGTCACGGAAAAGTTATAAGTATTGACGGCGTTCGTGGGTCGCAAGTTAGTGGGATTGGTTGTCCAGCTTGGGGTCACGGTGCCAAGGGCCGAATAGTTATAGCCCTTGAAGATGTCATTCAGCATGTCATTTCGGGCTGCCGTGACCATTCCGGCATCTATGATGCTCCCAAGATAGATATCGTCCGCATATGCGCCGGTTCCCAGCTTGAAGGGCACGTTGACCTTGGGCTCCGGGAAGGAGGCGAGGATGTTATTCCCGCTGTAAACAGCGGAGATACCCCCGATGTTTGTCAAAAGGTTGTTCCCGCCGACGAAGGTCTCCTTCGGCTTGATATAAACCGTTCCCGCGAAGGACTCGCCCGGTTCGATGGTCAGGTTGGCCCACTCGACGTAGATTCTGTCTTGCGCGTCTTTTTTAATGGTGTACGACGGCAATCCTGGGCCCGGATCAACGGTTTTGGGCAGGGAGGTTATGTCGATCGCGACGCCGTTTGCGTCGCAGAGCTCAAATTCCGGGCTGATGTAGTCGCGCACGCTCCCTTCGACGGGGTCGTTCATCTCCTGACCGATTTGTTCGAAGATATTGGTAAGGCTGTCCGCGCTGTCCGCCGTCAGGTAATAGGCTCCCTTTTTCCCCGGTCCGACAGTATTCGGAGAATAGTCGGTATGGGAGGACCCATCATCCGTGTTGCTGGAGGAGCGCCACATATACTCGTTGGTTTTGTTCTGATCGCTCATAGTGGAGGTGAAAACGCCGATCGTATACACCGTCGCCCCGCAGCCCGTCGCCGGATTAATGGTGTCATTTCCGTTGCTGAAGGGGTTCCCGGACGCGGGGAATCTGACGCCGGTCACGGTGGTCGTCTGGCCGACGCCGTTTTTCAGCACCTTGGCCCAGCGGATGACGTCCGCCGCGACCTCATGATCGACCGAGCTGCCGCTTCCCGGCTCGCCGTCCGTAAAATGGATCACGACGCGGTTTCTGCCTTCATCGTCGTATCCGCTCTGGCCGACCTTGCTCTGCATAATCTTGGTGGCTCTTTCGAATCCTTTGTCCGAATACGTGCCGCCGCCCGTGCCAAGGCCGTTGACAGCCGTGGTCAGCTCGGGGTTGACATCGCTGCCGACCTTGATCGGAATCATCGCGCCCGCGGTGTTATCCTTGGTTCCGGTCAGCACGTTTGCGTTAGCCGCGTATGTGACGATGGCGACCGTGCTCTCCGGCGAATTGTCTTTTACTTCCGCAAGGAAGCTGTTCACCGCGTCCTTCAGGGCCTGGATCTTCGAGATCGTCGTATCTGTTCTGATATAAAACTGGTAGTTGCCGTTTGTGCCGGTACCGCCGGGGGAAGGGTTTACCTGGGTGCACAGCCAGCCTAACACCCAAAAGTGAGTGCCATAGCACCAATGGTTTCCGTTTAGAGTGCCACTATGATACTCTACCAGCTGCCAGTTCGTTTTATCGGGGGAGGGGTCAAGATCAATGTAATATGGATCCCCTTTTTTGGGATTATTTGTTGCGGTATAGGTGCGCTTGGTCATGTTGCTGCTCATGCTTCCGGAAACGTCCAGCACCAGCACGATATCCGCCGGTTTTTTGGTCTGCTGGATATCACTTTCCACATGAACGGTGAGGTCAAGCTGGAAATACTGGCGGTCATTTTCGCCAGGTCCATATTGTCCTTTAACGTTCGCGCTCTTGTCCACCGTCATTCCGGGCGGAACAGGTACGGAACTGACCGAAGCGGGCTCCGAAAGCAGCCCCGCGCCAAAGCCCGCTGCGCCGGCAATCATTCCGCCCGCGGCCTGCATCCCCACGCCCCGCAACAGGGAGCCTGCCCCCTGAAGGATGGGGCCGGCCGGGACCATGGAGGCGGGATAGTATTCGATGATTTCTTCTTCATCAACGTTATTGCTGCGGCTTCTCAATAGTTCTGCAATTGCTATGCTTGTGGTTTCCACGCCGAACAGGCTTTGGAACTGCTCTTCCGTCAGCACGCTCAACAGAGCCCAAAAGCCATCGATATCCTCTTTCGCTTCAAGCTCTTCAATATAACGCGCAAGCTCCTTGCCGAACAGGGTGGTCACATCCACCGGCTCTTCCGCGGGTTCTTCGCCTTCTTCGTCTTCTTCGCCTTCTTCACCGGCTTCGGGGTCCTCATCCTCTTTGGGCTGCTCAGGGTCTTTGCCTTCGGTCGGGTCACCCTCGCCGGGGTCCTCGGGGGTCTCGCCCGTGCCGGGGTCCTCAGGGGTCTCGCCCTGCTTGTCCCCGGGATCGCCGATCACATCAGAAGGAAGGCCATCCCCGTCGTCAGGTTCGCCTTCTGGAATCTCAATCACTTGGTCCGGCTGGGGCGCGCCCGCCGAATTTTCCCCGCCTTCGCCCAAGGGAGCGGCCACCGCTTCGGAGATCAGCTCCTCATGATCCGTGGCGATCGCTCCAAGCGGCAGCATCGAGACTATGAATGCCGCTGCGATTAACAGGCTGAATATTCTCCTTAGTTTCACTGGTGTATCCTCCCGGTTCGTGGCTTTATCGCGCAGTGTATCCTTATTGATGGCTCTATTAAGCCATTGAATGGTCACAGTTTGGTCACAGTACGAACCCAGTTTTTGGGCTTATGTTCTTGCGATCAACCATTTTTGGGCTGCGTTGACATGCGTTTGTTTTTTATTTTCATAAATATCCTGACATATGATCATTTCTCCCCGGCCGGATTCGGCATTACGGCCGCAATTTTTTTAAATTTCAATTTTGCAAGCCATTTTTTCCAAAATTCTTTTGCCTGCGGCCAGGATTTTAAGCGCTGTGAACTGCAAAACGTGTCAAAAGGTTTTTGCTTGCGGCTCCGTGCCGTCCGGATTTGGAGCCTTTGTGCCCCGCAATTCTTCGATCAGGCCGCATCCATTGTGGTATAATGAAAAACAAAACGGCTCAAGCAGGGCTTGAGTCGTGAACAGCCGGCCTTTCAAGCACCGTTTGCTGTGCTTTTTCGCCGCTGCGGGATAGAGTGTTTGCATCGAGGAACCAGGAGGTTTCAAAAACGATGTTTTCATTCTTTCGCCGCAACAAAAAGAAAGGACGCGTGTATCATGTTCGACATGAAGAAAATTGGCGGGAATATCTCGCGCATGAGAAAGGCTGCGAACCTTACTCAAATGGAACTTGCGGACCGTATGGGGGTCAGCTTCCAGGCAGTCTCCAACTGGGAGCGCGGCCAGACGATGCCGGATATTTCAAGGCTGCCCGAACTCTCTGAAGCCCTGGGGGTAACCGTGGACGAAATCCTGGGCGACAGGCAGACGGCGAACCTGCTGGAAAAGCTGGAAAAAAGCGAAGAAGCCCCGAAACTGACCGGAGACGAGATCAAAGAAGTGGCACCCCTGCTCCGCCCGGATCAGGCGGACAAAGCCGCAAAAAACGCCCGGCTTTCCATCGGCGAGCTTGCGGCGCTGGCGCCCTTCGTCAGCCAGGAAGCGCTGGAGGAAATCGCCCTTTCCCTGATCGGTTCAGGGTGCGGCATTGGCGAGCTTGCCGCCATCGCGCCTTTTCTGGGCGAAGACGTTCTCGGGAAGATCGCCGTGGGCCTGATCGAGGAAGGCGGAGACGCCTCGGACCTCGCGGCAATCGCGCCTTTTTTGGACAGAGATGTCCTCGGGAAGATCGCCGAGGGCCTGATTGAAGAAGGCCGAGACGCCTCGGACCTCGCCGCCATCGCACCCTTCCTGCGCGGGGAGGCCGTCAGCCGCATCGCGATGGAGATCATGCGCGAAAAAGGCATTGCGGCCATCATGCCGCTTTTGCCCTTTGTCGATTCCGGCAAGCTGGACGATCACCTGAAAACCGCCTTTGGAAAAAAGAAAAGATGGTGAATGCCGAACAAAAACTGCAGAGCGATATCGAAGCCGCCTGCCCCGGAATTCCGGTGCGGGCCTTCTCCGCTGCCGATTCGACGGACGCGCAAGCCCTGCGGGCGCTTTCGGCGGGCGAAACGGGCCCTGTGATCTTCTCCGCCCTGGAGCAGACCGGCGATCGGGCGGCGGGGGATTCTTTTTCTTCCCATGAGGGGATTTCGGCGCATTTTTCCCTGCTTCTTGGGCCCGGGGGCGAGCGCGTGAGTCCCCTCTCCATAACGTCAATGGCCGCGGCTGCCTGCGTTATGGCGATTGAAAGGCTTACACCCCAACGGCCGGTGATCAATTGGCCGGGAGAAATCTGTATTGGGGGAAAGCAGATCGCGGCCATCCTGGTCAATACCGCCGTTGCGCAGGGGCATTGCGGGATCATCGTGGGCATCACGGTCAACATCTGCGGCGGCGAACCGCAAAACGAGCCTTTTTGCGCGTTCGGCTCCCTGGAGGCGCCGTACCTTTCCCCCGGAAGGCTCGCGGGGGAAATCGCCCGGGAACTGCTTGGCCTTGTGAACGACCCCGGCAACAGGGCGTACATGGAATTTTACCGCGACCGGTCTACCGCGCTCGAGAAGGAAATTACCTATATCGTTGCTGGCGAAGAGCGCACCGCCCGGGTGATGGGGGTGGACGACGACGGCGCGCTGATCATACTGAACAGGAACGGCACGCCCGAGCGCTTTGACGACACCGCTCTGGCGTTCCGGTTTGGCTGAGCCCGGGGCGGTAGTGCTGCCGCATTCCTTATAAGTTGGAATTTGCCCTCTGTTTACCTTATTTTGGAATAATAACGCAATTCGCGTTATAAATATCGCACTGTTGGCAGTTTGGCCGCGCGTTCAGCTTTTAATTTGGGTTTAAATTGGCTTGTTCGCGGAATGTCATCTGTATTTGGACGATAACGTCCTTATTTAATTATTTTAAGTTAGTATTTTTCCTATTATGGATCCAGTTTTCCGAATCTTTTATGCTTCCACCGGGCTTCTGGCAAAGGGAAACCGCCCCATTCTCTGTCTTTAAGGCGGTCGAAGCAAAAATCGGTATCATTTTGCAGTTGGGCATGTTATTATTTTACTGTACTTGGAACGGGCGCGTTTCACATCACAGCGGTTAAAGGACAGGGCTCATTATGATGAACGGCAGGCAATCGGGCGACAATCCGTATTCTGTTTACTCCTCCGACGGCATCACGCTGCACAGCCAGATCGACGATATCTTCAGAAAGAAGATCCTGAGCGGCGAATGGAAGGAAAACCAGCGCATTCCCTCGGAGCGCGATTGCTGCGCGATGTTCAACGTCAGCCGGAGCACGATCCGCTCGGTGATCCTTCAGCTGATCGGCGAAGGGTTGCTTTACAGGGTTCAGGGCAAGGGCACTTTTGTTTCGCCGCCGCGCACCGCCATGGCCTTCCATACCCTGGGCATCCGCGACAAGCTGGACCTCATCCTGCCCACGATGTACGCGGTGGTCACAAAAGCGAAATTCGAGCGGGCGCCGGAGTTTATTTCCTCCCTTTTCGGGGTAAAGCCCGGAACCGTTCTGTTTACCCTTGAGCGCCTGCGGTTTCGGAAGCGCTCCTCGACCGTGCCCAGCATCTATCAATACAACTATATGCCCGCGGAATACGGCCAGAGCATCGATCTCGACGATCTGGCCACCGGAAGGCTGACCTATCAGCTGCTTGAAAAACACGGCCTTTCCCCTTCCCGTCTGGAGGAATGGCTGGAAGCCGGAGGCGCGAATTCGGTGGAGTCCCAGGCCCTGCTGCTTCCGCCCTGCTCCCCGGTGCTGATAACGGACGAGCTTTCCTTCGGCCCGGACGACCAGCCGTACCTTTTTAACCGGTTTGTATTCCCGGCAAACCAGCTTCGGCTCTCCTTCGGCTCAAACGGTTAGCGCCCAATCGCCATAATCATCGTTCATTCCGCCGGGCAGGCCATGAAAACGCCCGGCTTTTTTCATGCTGAAAATGTATGAAAAACCGCCCGGCGAAGAAAAATCGCCGGACGGTTTGATTGTTTTAGCCGGGAACTCAGCCCTTGTATTCCGGAACCATGCCGATCTTGCGCATGGTATCCAGGGAATCGATGATCTCAGGCGCGGAACGGCTGCCGATCAGCTCGGCGCCCGCCAGCAGGAACACATAGGCGTTCTGGGGCCGGGGGAATTTTACGCCGGAAACCTTGACGCGGCACTTGGTACCCTTCACGGAATCCACCATGATCAGCACCTGCTCCAAAGACGGGCCTTCATACTGGCCGGAGGCGGATTTCGCCCAGTCGATGCCCGCTTCGGCGATCAGCTTGCAGGAGGTGGCGATCTCCTCGTCGGTCAGAAAGGCGGTGTCCAGGATCATCTTGGTCTCGACGCCCTGAGCAGCGGTGACGTAATCCTTGAAATCCTGCAGCACTTTATCGTACTTTTTGTCCTTCAAATCCCCGACGTTCATGCAGTTGTCCAGCACCGTGGCGCCCATGCGCACCGCTTCCTCGGTCTCGAAGCACTTGACGGCGTTGGACTGCTGGCCGAAGGGGAAGGCGATGGCCGCGCCGATCTGAAGGTCGGTGCCCGCCAGCTCTTCCTTGACCACAGGCGTCCAATAGGAGGACGAGAAGCAGAACGCCTTGCAGTTGTACTTGATGGCGATCTTGCATTCTTTCCGGATCACGGCTTCGGTGGTGTCTTTTGGCAATATGGCGTAGTCAAAGCATTTGCCCGCATCCCATTTTGTCAGCTTTGTAAAATCAATCATCTTTAGCCTCCAGCACAATCATTATTTTATCTTCGCCCGACGAAGATTGATGGTATCGACAAGCCCCAACAATGGGGTTTCAGGGCCCGCAGCCCTTGAGGTACAATCAAGGCGCAATCAAAACCGACGCTCACGCCGTCAGTTTTGCCGTGCTGTTTCGGGCGCGAATGCCCGAGATTACCTTGCGCGGCAGCGTTGACCACCGGCGGCAAGGATGCGCGGGCCTTTTCCGCCGCCTTGGATCATTCGTGGATCGTCCAGCCGCCGTCCAGCACGATGGGCTGGCCGTTGATGCCTGAGGAATTATCCGAAGCGAGGAACAGCGCGATGTTCGCCACCTCCTGCATCTCAAAAAGGCGGCCCAGGGGGATGCGCTCCTTCATGTGGTCCAGCCACCCCTGGTTTTCCAAGTTGTGGGCGGTCATGGGGGTGATGACGTAGGCGGGCACGATGGTGTTGGTGACGACGCCGTTGGGCCCGCCGGCGACGGCGAAGCTCCTGGTGATGGCCTCGACGCCGGCCTTGGTCGCGTCGTAGATCGTGTGGCGGCCGTCCGACGTGCGGGCCCGGTGGGAAGCGAGGTTGATGATCTTTCCGCCGCCCTGCTTCACCATGATTTTATACGCTTCCTTGGCCATGAAGAAGGTGGCCTTGAGGTTGACGTCGTTCAAAAGATCCCATTCCGCTTCGGTGATATCTTCAATCGGGGTGCGGTTCGCAAGGCCCGCCACGTTTACCAGAACGTCCACCCGACCGAAATCCTTTTTGATCGCGGCCATGGTGGATTCGATCTCGGAAACGGCGCGCAGATTGCAAACATACGCCCTGCCGTTGGTTTCCTTTGCCGTTTCTTCCGCTTTTTCCTGCTGAATGTCCACAACCGCCACCTTTGCGCCTTCTTTGGCGTAGGCAACCGCGATCTGGCGGCCTATTCCGCTTGCCGCGCCGGTCACGACGCATACCCTGTCCTTCAGCTGCATTGTTCTGCCTCCAATAGTATTTCCAGCCCCCGGCAAAGCGCCGCTTCCCCGGGGGCCGGCTTCAATGATTGATTCTTCCTCAGTCTTCCTTGTTCATGGCGAAGAATCCGCCGTTTGCCAGGGCTTCGTAAGCCGTTGTGAACCGCTTGTAGCCCTTGTCGTAGGCTGCGAAATTGTCCGGGTTCGGGGTGTAAACTTCCTTGATGTGAACGGCCTTTTCCGCCGCTTCCTCATAGCTTGCGAACACGCCCGCGCCCACGCCGGCATAGATCGCCGCGCCCAGGCAGCCCGTTTCGCTGGTCTGCAGCACGGAAACCGGCTGCTTGTAGATGTCGGCCTGCATCTGGCACCAAAGGGGCGCCTTCGTTCCGCCGCCGGTGATGCGCAGATCCTTCAGCTCGATGCCGATGCGCCGGATGGAATCGATGTTGTCCCGCATTTCATAGGTGATGCCTTCCATGACGGCCCGGGCGATTTCCGCCTTTGTGGTGCCAAGGCTGGCGTTCAGGATGCAGCCGCGGGCGTAGTTGTCCGCCCTGGGGCCGCTGCCCGCGCCCTGGAGATACGGAAGGAAGGTGATGCCGTTCGCGCCCGGGCCGACGGATTCGATCTGGCGGTTGATCAGCTCGTAGGGGTCCTCGCCCACCACTCTGCCCGCGGCGACCTCGAGATCGCAGAACACGTCGCGGTACCAGCGGTAGCTGCTGGCGGAGGCGATGGAGGCGGCTTCAAAAGTGTAGTTTTCCGGGCCGGAGTTGTGCTTGAAGATCAGGGTGCGGTTCGGGTCGCGGACGGATTCGTCCATGGCGACATAGGTGGAGCCGTAGGTCCCGATGACCGCCACGGCCGAGCCGCCCTTGACCAGGCCGCCGCCCATGGTGGAGCAGTTCTGGTCCATCGCGCCCACGCAAAGCTTGGTGCCTTCGGCCAGGCCGGTCTGTTCGGCCACGAACTTGTTGATGGTGCCGACCACCGTTCCGGCCTTAACGATTCTCGGGAACCTGCTGATGTCCAGGCCCAGGGCGTCCACAATGATTTTTTTGCTCCAGCAATTATTGTCGATATCAAAAACGCCGGTGCGGCTCGCGGTCGCAGTATCGGTCACGAACCAGTCCTTTGCGCCGAAACGCTTGAGGAAATACTCCTGGTGGGAGGAAAAATACGCGGTCTGTGCAAAGAGTTCTGGCTCATTGTCCTTGAACCACAGGTATTTGGTGAGGGCGGGGACCGTTGCCGGGCCGTATCCCGCGATCTGATAAAGCTCCGCGGGGTCGATGTATTCGCCCTGCATCATGCGGTCGACATAGGAAGCACCCCGGGTGTCCTGCCAGCCCATGAAGGGGCGGATCAGCGTGCCGTCTTGATCCAGCGGGCCCCAGACCGAGCCCTGGGTGGAGATTGCCACGGCTTCGATTTCTTTGGGGTCGACTTTGGATTTGGCAATGGCAGCGCTGCAGGACGCGAACAAACCGGAGGTGATTTCGTCTCCGTATTGTTCCACCCAGCCGGGCTTCGGGTAATAGCAGCCGTATTCGCGGTAATCGCTGCCCACAAGGGTGCCGTCGAATTCAAATATACAGGTTTTGCAGCCGGTGGTGCCTTCGTCAATGCCGATAAGGTATCTGCCCATTACAAGTCCTCCTGTTGGTTCATCGTTTCATTTTCGGTGACGGATCAATCTGTGATGCTGGCCAGCCTGCACAGAAAAAATGTTCGAAGGGAGCTTTCGGGGGTTTTATGGCTTGGAATGCCCTGAATGAAGAGGTAAACGAAGGTACAGCTTGTTTATACAAGTCTTACCACTTGATGGTATAACTCGATTATATATGTAAGACCAGGATTGTCAAGTATTGATATCGCTATTTTTGTATCCATGTTCCTTTCTTGTTTTAGTTTTCGCGTTCTTGTCGGTTCATTACACGCAACACAGGAATTTGCAACATCGCGGGCCTTAGAGGTGATTTCTGCTTTTCATCAAACCGGCTGCGCGATGCGCGCGAATGCCAAATGGCTTCGCAGCCTGTTTTTGAATACGAATGCCCGGGATCAGCCTTATTGAATCGGAAGCGCGAAAGATTTCCGTCCGCGCTGTAAAACGCCCGGGATTTTTCAAACGCATGCTTAAGGCAAAGGACGAAAACGGAATGCGCCACCGGTCTTTTCCTTTTTTGCGGCGCTTTTTGGCGCAGCTTTTTCCGGGGACGCACCGCTTTCTTTTGCGCCGCAAAAGCCTGTGGGTTTGGGCTTTGGGGAGCGCTTCCGGCGTTTGCCCTATTGCGAAAACTGAGCTTAACCTGTATAATCATGCTGACATTTTATTGCCGCACAACATTCAGGAGGAAAAAAATGAGCAAAGATACCCTCGCCATGAACGCTCTGCGCGTGCTTTCGGCAGAAGCCATTCAGAAGGCGAATTCCGGTCATCCGGGCCTTCCCCTTGGCGCCGCGCCGGCGGCTTACGCCCTTTGGGCAAACGTGATGCGCCACGATCCCGCCTGCCCCGAATGGATCAACCGCGACCGCTTCGTGCTTTCCGCGGGCCACGGCTCCATGCTGCTTTATTCGCTTCTTCACCTTTTCGGCTACGGCCTTACCATTGACGATCTGAAAGCCTTCCGCCAGTGGGGCAGCAAAACCCCCGGCCACCCCGAATTCGGCCATACCGCCGGCGTGGACGCCACCAGCGGGCCCCTGGGCCAGGGCGTTGCGATGGCCGTCGGCATGGCGATGGCCGAGGAGCATCTTGCCGCGCGCTTCAACACCCCTGAATTCCCGGTGATCGACCACTACACTTACGCCCTCAGCGGCGACGGCTGCCTGATGGAAGGCGTTTCCGGCGAATCCGCCTCTTTGGCGGGCACGCTGAAGCTTTCCAAGCTCATCGTGATCTATGACGACAACGATATTTCCATCGAGGGCAATACGGACGTCGCCTTCACCGAGGACGTGGGCGCCCGCTATGCGGCTTACGGCTGGCAGGTCATCAAGGTTGAGGACGGAACGGACATGGCCGCCATCACCAGGGCCCTCAACGAAGCCAAGGCGAACAAGGAGGCCCCCTCCCTGGTGATCGTCAAGACCCGCATCGCCGAAGGCTCCCCCTTGGCCGGTTCCCACAAGGCCCACGGCGAACCCCTGGGCGACGCGAACATCGCCGAGATGAAAAAGAGCCTCGGCTGGCCCTGTGAAGGCGCTTTTGAAGTGCCGGAAGAAGTAACCGCCGCCTACGCCGCCCACAAGGAGCGCCTGGGCAAAGCGCGCGCCGAATGGGAAGCGCTTTATGCCGCGTACCAGAACGCCAATCCCGAAAAGGCGAAGGCGCTGGACGCTTATTTTGCCGGCAATCTGCCCGATTTCGAGAACGATCCGGAATTTTGGAACTTCTCAGGCAAGGCCGCGACCCGCGCCACCAGCGGAAAGTGCCTAAATTACATCGCGAAGCAAGTTCCCACCCTGTTCGGCGGCTCCGCGGACCTCGCGCCCTCCAACAAGTCCGACATGGCCAATACCGGCTGGTTCGGCCCAACGGACCGGGACGGCGGGAACATCCACTTCGGCGTGCGCGAATTCGCCATGGCCTGTGCGGCGAACGGCATCGCGCTGCACGGCGGGCTGCGCCCCTATTGCGCCACCTTCTTTGTGTTCTCCGATTACCTGAAGGGCGCTCTGCGGCTTTCCGCGCTGATGAAGACCCGGGTGATCTACATCCTGACCCACGATTCCATCGGCGTCGGCGAGGACGGACCCACCCACGAGCCTGTGGAGCATCTGGCCGCCCTGCGGGCCACCCCGGGCGTGAACGTCTTCCGCCCGGCGGACGGCAAGGAAACCGCCGCCGCGTATCTGAGCGCGCTGACCTTTAACGGCCCGACCTGCATCGTCTGCACCCGCCAGAACCTGCCCACCTATGACCAGGACGGCAAGGCGGCCTTAAAGGGCGGATACGTTCTGAAGGACTGCGAAGGCACCCCCGATCTGATCTATATCGCCTCCGGCTCCGAGGTTGAGCAGGCCGTCGGCGCCTGCGAAGCCCTGACCGAGCGGGGAATCAAGGTCCGTGTGGTCAGCATGCCCTGCGCGGAGGTCTTCGACGCCCAGTCCGCGGACTACAAGGAAAGCGTCCTGCCCGCCGCCGTGCGCGCCCGCGTCGCCATCGAAGCCGGCGCGACCATGCCCTGGTACAAATACGTTGGACTGGACGGCGCCGTCATTGGTCTGGACCACTTCGGCGCTTCCGCCCCGGCCGCCACGCTGTTCAAGGAATTCGGCTTCACCGTTGAAAACGCGGTGGAAACCGGCCTTAAGGTGCTGGGCAAATAAGCGCAGCTAAAGAGGAACGCCGGGGATTTTCCCCCGGCGTTTTTTTTGTTTCCCGCTTTTTCCTTTGAAGCCCCACCGCCGGGCAATTTGCAAAAGTTCGTCGCCTTCAAAAAAGAACGCCCATTTCCCAAAACAAAACCCCGTTGATCCCTCTGCACAAAGGCCCCATAAGGGCCGTTCGCAGGCAGCCGGAGGGGGACACCCCGAAAACACCCTTTGCCTGCTCCGGTGTGTTTCCAGACGGTCTGGGTTCCCGAAGCGCCAATGGCTTGCCGGGCAGGGGGTCCGGGGGGCTCCCCGGCACTTTTTTGCTACTTTTTTCGTGCAAAAAAGTAGGTTCTCTTTCCTCCGAAGTGCCATTTTGAGGCAAAAAAAGAGAATCTCCTTCCGCCCAGTCATTTGCAAAAGCTCGTCACGTCTTTAAAAAAGAAAACCCATTTCCCGAAATAAAATCCCTTTGATCCTCCCGCACAAAACCCTCATAAGGGCCGTTCGCAGGCAGCCGGAGGGGGACACCCCGAAAACACCCTTTGCCTGCTCCGGTGTGTTTCCGGACGGTCTGGGGTCCCGAAGCGCCAATGGCTTGCCGGGCAGGGGGCCCGGGGGGCTCCCCGGCACTTTTTTGCTACTTTTTTTGTGCAAAAAAAGTAGATTCTCTTTCCTCCGAAGTGCCATTTTGAGGCAAAAAAAGAAAATTTCCTTCCGCCCAGTCATTTGCAAAAGCTCGTCACGTCTTCAAAAAGGACACCCATTTCCCGAAATAAAACCCCGTTGATCCCTCTGCACAAAACCCTCATAAGGGCTGTGCGCAGGCAGCCGGATGGGGACACCCCGAAAACACCCTTTGCCTGCTCCGGTGTGTTTCCAGACGGTCTGGGTTCCTGAAGCGCCAATGGCTTGCCGGGCAGGGGGTCCGGGGGGCTCCCCGGCACTTTTTTGCTACTTTTTTCGTACAAAAAAAGTAGGTTCTCTTTCCTCCGAAAATGCCATTTTGGGGCAAAAAAAAGAATTTCCTTCCTAAAAGGAAGCGTCATTCCTGCGGAAATGTGCACCTTCTTTTTTTGCCAAAAAAGTAGGTGATCTCCCCCCGGAAGCGGCATTTTGGGGCAAAAAAAAGAATTTCCTTCCTGAAAGGAAGCGTCATTCCTGCGGGAATGCGAACCTTCTTTTTTTGCGAAAAAAAGAAGCAAAAAACGCCGAGGGACACCCCCGGACCCCCGTTTTCCCGGCAAGCCATTGGCGCTCCGGGACCCCAGACCGTCTGGAAACACACCGGAGCAGGCAAAGGGTGTTTTCGGGGTGTCTCCATCCGGTTGCCTGCGAACGGCCCTTATGGGGGTTTTGTGCGGGAGGATCAAAGGGATTTTATTTCGGGAAATGGGTTTTCTTTTAGGATGCGGCGAACTTCTTAATAATGGGACTCTAAGGAGCCTTTCGGGCCCCCTGCCGCCCGGCTCCGGGACCCCAGACCGTCCGGAAACACACCGGAGCAGGCAAAGAGTATTTTCGGGGTGTCCCCATCCGTCTGCCTGCGAACAGCCCTTATGGGGCTTTTGTGCAGAGGAATCAAAGGGGTTTTATTCGGGAAATGGGTGTCCTTTTAGGATGCGGCGAACTTCTTAATAATGGAACTCTAAGGAGCCTTTCGGGCCTCCTGTCCAGCAGGCAAGCCGTTGCGCTCCGGGACCCCAGTCCGTCTGGAAACACGCCAGAGTGAGGATAGGAACGATTCGGGGTGTCCCCATCCGACTGCCGGCGCACAGCCCTTATGAGGGTTCATGCAAGGGGATCAAACGACCCTCCGGGCGCATCGCCCCCAATCCAAACCAACTCAAACCGTGACCGGGCGCATCCTTCGCCCGGTCTTTTTGCCTGTCCAAAGGGCATATGTTTTTTTGAGGTGATGACTATGAAAACCGTGCTGGTAACCGGCGGGGCGGGGTTCATCGGCGCGCGGCTGGCGCGCATGCTGATCGATGCGGGGGATTTCGTCGTCAATCTGGATGCGCTGACCTATGCCGCGGATCTTTCGCGCCTGGGCGGATTCCAGAACCACCCCCGCCACGAGTTCATCGAGGGGGACATCTGCGACGGGCCGCTGGTTTCCTCTTTATTCCGGGAATACGGGTTCGATCTGGTCTTCCATCTTGCGGCGGAAAGCCACGTGGACCGTTCCATCGAAAACGGCTGCGCCTTTGCCCGGTCGAACGTGCTGGGCACCGCGGTTCTTCTTCAAACCGCGGTCAACGAGCGCGTCTCGCGCTTTGTGCAGGTTTCGACGGACGAGGTCTACGGCTCCCTTGGCAAAACCGACCCGTCCTGGGACGAAGACCGGCCCCTGATGCCGAACAGCCCCTATTCCGCCAGCAAGGCAGCGGGGGACCACTTTGCCCTGGCCTTTTGTAAAACCCACGGCCTGAACGTTTCAATCACCCGCTGCTGCAACAACTACGGCCCCAGCCAGCACGGCGAAAAGCTGCTGCCCACCATCCTCCGCTGCCTGAAGGCGAACGAACCCGTTCCCGTTTACGGCGACGGCACAAACACCCGGGAATGGATCCACACGGACGATCACTGCAAGGCGCTGATGCTGGTCGCGGAGCGGGGCAAAGCCGGCAGGGTTTATAACATCGGCAGCGGGGTGGAGCTTTCGAACCTCGCGCTGGTGCGAAAGCTCGCCGAAATGACCCAATTTTCCGGGGACCCGGTGCGTTTCGTGGCGGACCGGAAAGGCCACGACCAACGATATGCCCTCGATTGCTCCCGCATCCGGAACGAACTGGGCTTTGAGCCGGGAATCGGCTTCGAGGATGGCCTGAAGGAGCTGCTTTGAGGGCGGGCTCCCCCGTCCTGATCCTTTGCGCGGGCGGGATGGGGGCAGCCGCGGCGGGGGCGATCGCCGCCTCGGGCAGATCCGCCGCTTTTTTGGACGATACGGCCCCAACAAACAGCCGCGTCTTGGGCTTCCCCGTCCTCGGACCCCTTTCGCTGCTGCCGCAGCTTGCGGGCGAATTTTCCTTTGTCTGCGCCGCCAGCGGGGACGGGGCCTTCCGCAGGGCGCTGCTGGAACAAGCCCTCGGTCTGGGCCTTTTTGCCCTGCCCGTGATCCACCCCGCCGCAGTGGTTTCCCCTTTTGCCGCTTTGGGCAGCGGGTGCTTTGTTCTCGCAGGGGCATACGTCGGCCCCCTGGCGGGAATCGGCAGGGGCTGCATCGTCAACACCGCATCGATCGTGGAGCATCACTGCCGCGCGGGCGTTTTTTCCCACATTTGCCCGGGCGCGGTTCTTCTTGGCCGGGCCGCCGCCGGGGATTTTTCCACCATCGGGGCGAATTCCGCCGTTCTGCCCGGTATCCGCGTGGGGGACGGCGCAACGGTGGGCGCGGGCTCGGTGGTGACCAGGAACATCGAAAAGGGCGCCACCGTCGCCGGCGCGCCCGCAAAGAGCCTGCGTTAAAAACCGGCCTTTACCACGGGCCGGTTTTCAGACTGTCGAAAAACCCCTATCCAGGGGTTTCAGGGGCCGCAGCCCCTGAGCTTCAATCAAAACTGACGCCCCAGTTGTTGGCTGCGCCAACAACTGGGGCGTCAGTTTTGCGGCGCCATTTCGGTCACTTGTGACCAAAATTTCCCTGGCCGGAATCATAGATTCCGGCACTTCATCAAGGAATGATGTCGGCTTTGCCGACGACCTTGCGCGAAGCGGAAAACCTTCCGACGAAAAAGGCCCGCGGGCCTTTTTTGACGCCCTGAACGGCCTTAAGCACGGGCCGGTTTTTTGTTTATTCGAACACCTCGGGATTCACCCGTTTCAGCGCGAAATAAAGGGGCATCCCCAGCGCGTAGCAGGCGATCAGCTCCCCCGCGCCGACATACGCCGCACAAACGGCAAAGCTCTCCCCCACGCCGACGAGGTAGGCCAGCATCGCCCCCACGGCCAGGGCGTTGACGATCACCGCGGGCAGCGGCGCGATCCAGGGGGAGCGTTTTTTCAAAAGCAGGGTGATCACGGCCGCCGCAAGGGTGGCAAGGCTGCCGATGACCACGTCGTAAATCCCCAGCCCGGCGATCAAATTCGCCAGCAAACACCCGACAAACAGCCCCGGCACCGCCGCGGGGGTAAAAAGCGGCAGCACGCACAGCGCTTCGGAAACCCTGATCTGCATTAGGCCGTAGCCGATGGGCGCCAGCAAAAGGGTGAGCGCCGCGTAGATCGCCGCGATCAGCGCCCCCTGTACCATACGCTTGATGTACATTCGTTCATCATCCCGGCGGCAGGATACGCGGCACGGGCCGCGCGTCCGATCCGTTTTGCCGCGCTACCCGAAAAAACCGCAATCGGACCGCCAGTCCGCCCGCATCGCGGCCGGCGCCGTCCAAAACGCAAAAAACACGGCAAAAACCGCCCGTGTTTCGCGCGCATTCCGCGAACCGGGCCGAGGGCTCCTTTCTTTTCTCGATTCATGATTCATCACATTATAACACGAATTACCCCCGCTGTCTCGACGGTATTCGCGTCACAACCGCTATACAATGGCAGGTGAATACCTGTCCATCCGGGCAAAAAAGGGCGTGAACAAATGCAAAAAGCTGTCGAGCGTCTGCTGCGCGGGCTGAAAATGCCTGCAGTGCGGGAGGTTGCCTTAAACGCGGGGCTTTTCGCCGCGTTTTTGCTGATCGCGAGGGCAAAGCTGCCCGATTCCCTTGCGCCCTTCGCCACGGCGGCCGCCGCGGCCGCCTGGTGCGCGGGGCTGCCGGTTTCCGCCCTTTTGGGCTGTTTTGCCGGCCTTGCCACCGTCGTCTCGGCAGACGGCGCAATTTCCCTTTCAATCACCCTGGCCGCGGCCTGGGCTCTGAAGCGGTATTCGGGCAGGACCGTCAAGCGGCAGGTGACCCTCGCCATCGGCCTGGGGGAGCTGGCCGCCCTTGTTACCATGCGGATCTCCTCGCCCTATTCGGCGATGATGGGCGGGCTTTCCGCCCTGGCCGCGGTTTTGCTCTTTTCGGTCTATCTTTCCGCAATGCGCACGGTTCTTACCCTCAAAATACGAAAAATCCTTTCCGAAGAGGAAGTCGTCTCCCTTTGCATCCTCTGCGGCACCGCCCTTTTGGGCCTTGCGGACGTCGCGCCCCTGGGGATCTCTCTTTCCGCCGTGCTCGGGGGCTGCGTGACGCTGCTTTTGGCCTATACCGGCGGGGCCGGCGCCGGCGCGGCCTGCGGGATCGCCCTGGGCGTTATGCTCGCCCTGGGCGGCACGAGCGACGTGCTCGTTTCCCTCGGGACGATGGGCGTGATCGCCGGCGGCATGAAAAAACTGGGCAGGCCGGGCACCGCGGCGGGCTGCCTGCTTTCCGGCGCGGCCATCACGGTCTATTCCCGGGCGGACGCCGCCGCCTTTGCCGCTTCGGTGCTTTCCGCCGCGCTTTTTCTCGCGATGCCGAACCGGGTGATTTCCGAGGTGGGGCGGTTCGTCAACGCCTCCCTGCGCCGGGAGCGCAGCAGGCAGGAATACCTGTTCCGCCTTCGGGAGCTTTTGAAAACCAGGCTGACGGAGTTTTCTTCCGCCTTTGCGGAAATGGGCGAGCTTTTTGCCAAACCCCTGCAAAAAAAGAAGCCCGAGGCGAGCGCGGCGGACATACGGCCCCTGCAGCCCATCTGCCGGGACTGCGCGGCGCAGCGGCGCTGCTGGGGCGACGAGGCCCGGCTCTATTTAGAGCTTTATTCCGCCATGAACGGCGACCCCCCCTTCCGGCTGAGCCGCTGCCCCAGGCTGGAGGGGCTGTGTTCCGCCCTGCGCGCGCTGGACGAATCCAAAAAGCGGGAGCAGTCGGCGGAGGAACGGGCGGAGCGCAGCGCCCTGCTTTCCGGCAAGCAGCTTGTGGGCGTCGGTTCTGTTGTGGACACGCTGGCAAAGCGGATCGTTTCCGAGGTGCGCTTTGACGACAGGCTGGAAAGCGGCGTGCTCGCCCGGCTTTCCGCCGCGCTCACCCCCGCGGAGGACGTGGTCGCCCAGCGCGCGGGGGGCAGGCTGACGGTGACCGTTTCCTGCACCCGCTGCACAAACCAGTGCGACAGCCGCATGCAGCGGGCGGTTTCCGAGGCCTGCGGCCAGAAGATGCGGATTTCCGGCAGGCGGTGCAAAGACGGCTGCGTGGCGGTTTACGAGGAGGCCCGCACGCTGGAGATCCACGCGGGGATCGCAAAAAAATCCGCCGGGGAAGTCTCCGGCGATACGGCCATCGCAACGGGTCTTCCGGACGGAAGGTATCTCGCCGCCCTTTCGGACGGGATGGGCACCGGCAAAAAGGCGGCCCGGGAAAGCGAAGACGCCATCGCCCTGCTGGAAAAGCTGCTGCGCGCCGGGGTGGATCTTCTGTCCACGCTTTCCGCGGTCAACCGGCTTTTGGCCCTTCGGTCCGAGGGGGATATGTTCACCACCCTGGACTGCTGCCTGGTGGACCTTGTTACCGGAAGATGCGAATGCGCCAAACAATCCGCCGCGCCCACGGTCTGGATCAGCTCCGGCGGGGTCACCCTGCTTTCGGGGGATTCCCTTCCCCTGGGCATATTGGACGAAGCCCCGCCACAACGCCACTCCTTCACCCTAAAGGAGGGCGACTGGCTGATCTTCGTGAGCGACGGGATCTACGAAGCGCTGGGCGCAGAGCTGCCGGCTCTGGCCTCCACCTGCGCCTGCGGCGATCCCACGGGCGCCGCGATCTGCCTTGCGGAAGCCGCCGCAAAGCGGGAATGCAAGGATGATATGACCGTGATCGCCGCCCGGGTGGTGGGCGGCTGCGAGCCTTGAGTCAGGGCTTTTTCGGCTGCCTTTGCCCGGCCGGAGAGCCTGCGTTTTTGACGCCGGCGCGCGGCCGGCCCGATCATCCCGCTTTGGGAAGCTTCAGGCTGTCCTTCAGGGCTTTGTCTTTTTCTTTTTCGCGAATGATGACCTTGCTGCCCACGCCGACGTTCTCATAAATCCATTTCGCGTCCGGAACGGTCAGCCTGACGCAGCCGTGGGAGGTCGCCCTCCCGAGATTTCGGTACGTCGTCTTGATCAGCGTGTCTTCGTCCGGCTCGTGATACAGCACCGAATGAAAAAAGATCTCTCCGTCGATCTGGGACCAGTACTGGGCGTAGCAGTCGTATTTTTTAAAATAGCCGAACCTTTCCCTTTGACTGCCCATTTTGAATTCCCCCGCGGGCGTGGGGGTTTCTTTCTTCCCCACGGTGCAGAGCGCCTGAAGGGCCGTGCTGCCGTCTTTTGCAAAAACCGTGACGATGCAGTTCGTCAAATCGACCTCGACCGTATAGCCGTCGTCCTTTGGAAGCTCTTTTAACTCCTCCCTGCTGCCGTCGTCCGCCACCAGCTCTTTGTAGCTCATGCGGGTGAAAGAAGTGGCCGGATTGACGGCGGGTTCGGGCGTTTGGGGCGGCTGTTCCTGCTCCTGCAAAGGAGCGGGCGCAGTTTCCGGAGTTTTTTCCGGCTCGGGCACGGTTTCGGTTTTTTGCGGCGCGCTTTGGGCGGATTCTACGGTGGGCCCGGGGCTTTTCGGGCTTCCTTTTTCCGGCGTTTCGCCGCTTTTGCACGCGGCGAGGCAAACAAGAACCGCCGCTATGCACACGGCGGCTATTCTGATTTTTTTCATGCTCGTACCTCCTTTCCCCCACTATTATGTTCCGTCCGCTTCGGGGTTAACCGCCGTTTTGCGCGGCTAAAAAGCGGATCATTTTTTGCAAAATCCGTTTAATCGCCAAAAAGCGACGCTGTATTTTATTGTGCGCGGCAGGCGTTTGCGATAACCGCGCGGCGGCTTTTCCGGCCTTTCTTTTCTTGACGATGGGCGCGAATTGATGTACAATGCACATGCTGTCTTGGCGCTTGAAAAACGCCGCAAAAAGAAAGATGTTTCCGTAGCTCAGCAGGATAGAGCGTCCGCCTCCTAAGCGGAAGGCCGTGGGTTCGAATCCCGCCGGGAACGCCAAAACAGAAAGCCTCCGCGCGGCGGGGGTCTTTTGTTTTGGCCTGCGCTCAGGGGATTCGAAGGGCAGGCCGCGCCGCCGGCGGCAAATGAAACGGACTGCCCCGGCCCTAAGGGAAATCCCGCCGGGAACGAGGGAAATCGGACCGCCCTGCATGCCTGCCTTACGGATTATCGGAAAGGCCGGCCCCAACGGTTTTTGAGCGTTTGGCAAAACCAGGGCAGCCCTGAACCAAATCAAAAACCCTTGATTGCGCGCGTGGAGAAATCCTTAAATTAGACTTCTGGACCCTGAAACAACTTGCGCAAGCGCGTTTTCCCGCATGCTCATTCCCTTCGGCCGCCAACCGCGGTATTGCCGCATTTGCCCATATAAATCTTTTTGCGTTTTTTTGTCGAACGGTTTATTTGCCGAATGCTGGCGTTTCGGTTGACTTTTTCTTAAAAGGATATAAACTTATATATATTACAAGGAAGCAACGAGATATTTCCCTTCGTTGGGCACTTATGGGAAATGCGGAGCTTATTGTGCAACCGGCCTTGGCCTTTTTGGCCCGGGTTTTTTTATTGGAGCATGGTTGGCGCGCGGCATGCTGCATGCGGCCAACCATTCGGCAGGAACTCATAGGAATAACCAAATGATCAATCGGGAGGACGTATTCATGAAAAAACGATCATGGCTGTATTCACTCGTACTCACACTGTGCGTCATGCTCCTCTTGCTGCCTTCTTACGCGCTGGCGGAGGAGAACACGGCGGCGCCCGAACCAGAGCAAAGCGAGCCCGCGCCGGCTGGGGACATCGCACTGCCGGACGCGGGGGAACAGCCGGCTGACCCCTCCGCCCTTGCATCAACCGCCGATACCGCGCCGATGACGATTACCGTCAAAGACAGCAAGGGCAACCCGCTCGCGGGAGTCAGCTTTTCCATGAGCGGCGGCTAGTATGGCGGCAGCGTGATATCCGTGGGAACGAGCGACAGCGGCGGCACGCTGGCGCTCAGCCTAACACCCGGCACATACAACGTGACCGCCGGTTACCAGCATACAAAGGCGGTCCAAACGGGAATTGTGCTTGGCGCGGAAGGCCTTCAGGTGGACTTCGCCACCACTGAGGCGCGCGTCAAAGTGCAAAACTCTTTTGGCGAACCCCTTGCAAACGTCAGCCTTTCCTACCACGCGTCTTCCTCCTACCCCACCTTCGGCAAAACCGACGAAAACGGCATCGCCGCCCGGGAGCTGTTTGCCGGAACCTACGGCATACAGGCCGGTTACAAGGGAACGCGCTCGGGCTATATCCCCGTGGAGATCACGCGGGATGGCATCGACCACGTCTTTAAAACAACGCGGGTGCAGTTCAATCACTCCGGAGTCATCGATTACCTCGGGAGCGACCATAGCTACTACAGGCTTTCAGACGGCAAGCAGCCGGGCGAAATGTTCCCGGGCGAATACAAATTCTTCTTCGGCGGCTCGGTGAAGCCGCAGTTCACCCGCATCCTCACAATCGGTCAAGACCCGATCAGCCTCAATTTCGCCCTCGTAACGCTGAAGAGCAGCACAGGCAAAGGCCTTGCGGGGGGCGTTGTTTCCTATTACGCCGGCGGATGGGTGAGCAGCGCCGCCGTCACCGACGAAACCGGCACGGCTGTGCTGGCGCTGCCCGGGGGCAAAAGCGCCACCGCCGTGGCCCTCGACTATAAAGGCGGCCGGGTGCAGCTCAATCAGCGCATGTCCGAAAATCCGGTTTTCAGCTTTACAACCGTGCCCGTCAGCGTGAAGCTCATCAGCTCCACGGGCAATGCCCTTTCGGGCGCCGTCAGCCACTACGGCACGGCCACGGGCGGCTGGCTGCGCTTCGGCGATAACGGCGAAGGCGCGGCAAACACCTCTATGGAAATGCTCGAACAGGCGTATACCTTCCAGATGAATTACAAGGGCGCCCTCCAGAACCAAAAGGTCACGGTGTCCGGCGCAACGGAAGTCACCTTCACCACAAGGGCCTTCACCTTCAAGCTGCTCGATTCCGCAGGCGCGCCCTTAAGCGGCACGGCCAACTTCTACGCCGGCAAATGGCAGCCCTTCGGCGATAACGGCGAGGGCGAAACCAACGCCGCCATGGAGCTTCTGCCCGTGGAACACACCTTCGAAGTCATCCACAACGGCGCGCGCCAGCAGCGCAAAATCAACGTGGCGGACGCTTCCGAGGTGCTGTTCCAAACCGGCCGCGTCACGATCCGCTTCGCAAGCGGAAAACTCACCTTCTACACCACAAAATGGTTCACCTATACCGAACCCGTGGAGCTTTTGCCCGTTGAAATCAAGTTTTATTTCGAAGGCGGCGGCTTCCCCAAAAAGACCCAGCCCATCACCCCTGTTGCCGGGCAATCCCTGGAATACACCATCGCCTACGCCAGGCTTTTGGGCAGCGGCGGCCAGCCGGTTGAAGGCGGCAAAGCCCAATATTACGACGGCGCGTGGCGCGACCTTGGCATGACGGGGGCGGACGGCACCTGCTTCGGCATGCTTGCAGGCAACAAGGCGAAATCCCTGTCCTTCAGCATGACCTTGGGCGGTACGACCGCAAAACAGACCCAGGATCTTTCCGAGAGTTCCTTCATCACCTTCAACAGCGTGGGCGTAGTGGTGCAGCTGCTGAGCTCCACGGGCGAGCCGCTTGATGGCGCGGCCCAGTATTACGCCGGCGGCTGGAAAACCATTCCCGGCAGAACCCCCGCCGCGCTGGAGCTGATGCCCGGCACCTATTCCTTCGGCGTCGGTTACAAGGGCGCCTCGATCCAAAAATCCCAGGATATCTCCCTTGACCCCGTCGTCGTGTTCCAAACCGTTCCCGTGACGGTAACGCTCACAAGCTCGACGAATGAACCGCTCACCGCCAACGCCGCATACTATGCGGGCGGCTGGAGGAGCCTCGGCAAAACCGGAACCCCGGCGGAACTGCTGCCCGGTTCCTACCCCTTTGAGGTGAACTACCTCGGCGCGCGGGTGCAAAAAACCCAGGACGTTGCCGCAGACGGAGCAGTGCGATTTGAAACCGTTTTGGTATCCTTCAACCTGCTGGACGGCCACGGAACGCCCCTTGAGGCCGCGGCAAAGTTCTATGCCGGCGGCTGGAAAACCTTTGGCAGCGGCAAAACCGGCAGCACGATGGAAATGCTGCCCACCGGCTATCCCTTTGAGGCGACCTACCAGAAAAAGGTCTTTGAGACCACCCAGAATGTGGGCGAGGACCCCGCCGTCGTCATCTGGGCCGAACCGCCGATCCCCGCCGCCGTGAAAACGGGCGCGCAGGCATCCGCTTCGGTCAACAAAATTCCCGGCAGCACAAACGAACTGACCATTGCTGTAACCGAGCTGTATTCCGACGGCACGGCAAAGGTATACACGGATACTTTTACGATCCAAAACAACGCCGCGGATACCTATACGGTCGGCGCCTATCGGGTTTACGTCAACACCAAGGGCAACACCAAGATCCGCGAATGCCGCATCGTGGTATAAAAACCGAACGATCATGCCGGCGTGACGCCGGGCAAGCTGCCGCGAACCGCCAACCGTGGTTCGCGGTATTTTCTTGCCCGCCTCAGCCAAAACGGTATGATCCGAACCCGCCTTGCGGGGCGTATGATTTGCGTTTGGCCAAAGCGGCGTCTTTTGAACCGGCGCGTCAAAGCAAAATCGTTTGCTCCGGTTTCCCCGCGCGAAAAACATCCGCGCACGCACCGGCCCCGCGCAAGCGCGGTTTTGGGCGCCAAAACGGGAGCCTGCGCGCTTTTATCGCGGTTCATACGGCGCTTTTCATGAGAAACGCGTGAAATTTTTCCGCGTGTCCGGTACAATAGAAAAGGGGGACGTGCTTTCCCCGGCGGCGCGCGGCAAAAAAACCGCAGCCATCAGGATCGGCCGCTCCGAAAACGATGCGCATCAGGAGGAAAGACCATGGCGACTATCATTGGCTGCCCGGAACGCTATATTCAGGGCTACGGCGTGCTCGGCGAGCTGTGCAAACACCTTCAAAGCATGGGAACAGCCCCGTTTATTCTGGTCAGCGCTTCCGGCAAGGCCCGGGTGGAAGGCAAAATCGCGGAAAGCGCGCGGGAATTTGGAACGGCGCCGGTCTACGAAATCTTCCGCGGGGAATGCTCGCGCAGCGAGATCGACCGCGTGCTGGCGGCGTATCGGGACTCCGGCTGCGACGTGGTCGTGGGCATCGGCGGCGGCAAAGCGCAGGACACCGCGAAGGCCGCGGCGTTTTACGCAAACGCGCCCGTGGCCGTCGTTCCCACCGCCGCCAGCACAGACGCGCCCTGCACTTCAGGGTCCCTCGTCTATAGCGACGAAGGCGTGTTCGAATCCCATATTTACTTTCCCCACAACCCCAACATGGTATTGGTCGACACCGAAGTCATCAGCAAGGCCCCGGCGCGCCTGCTGGTCGCCGGCATGGGGGACGCGCTGGCGACCTATTTCGAAGCCCGCGCCTGCCGGCGGTCGGACAGCGCCCATACCTTCGGCGGGAAGTGCACCCTCGCCGCGACGGCGCTGGCAAAAACCTGCTATGACACGCTGATCGCGGAAGGCGTTCAGGCGCTGGCCGCCGTGAACGCCAAAGTCTGCACCAAGGCGGTGGAGCATATCGTGGAAGCCAACACCTATCTTTCCGGCGTGGGCGCCGAAAACTGCGGCACGGCCGCGGCCCACGCCATCCACAACGGCTTCACGCAGATACCCGAAACCCACGGGTTTTATCACGGCGAAAAGGTCGCCTTCGGCACGCTGGCCCAGCTCGTGCTGGAAAACGCCCCCGGGGCCGAGCTGGACGAGGTGATGAACTTCTGCCTGGACGTCGGGCTGCCGGTCACCCTGGCCGGGTTGGGCATCGCGCGGATCAGCCGGGAGGAAATCATGAAAGTTGCCGAAACCGCCTGCAATCTGGTATCCATGCGCCGCATGCCCTTCGCCGTAACGCCCCAAATGCTCGTGGACGCGATCATCGCCGCCGACGCGCTCGGCCGCGGTTACATGGCGCGGCGCGCAGCCGCCCCTTGACGGCGGCGTTTCTGTTCGCCCGGCCCGCCAAATGCAAAACGCCCCTGATGCTCTGCAACCAGGGGCGTTTGTTTGCGTTTTTGCGTCGGGAAGAACGTTTGCCCGCGCGATGAAGGATCAGACAAGGGATTCGATCCCGTTTTTCGCGAAGAAGCCGCCTTCGATGAATTCCTTGACCGGGAATGACGCGCCCCGCAGGAACGGAATCCATGCGCGGCCTTCACCGGGGCGCAATCTGAACAGCCTGACCGCCGGGTTTGGGGACGCGTTCCCTTTCATCTGTTTGGGCCGGCATGCTGCTCCTCGCCCGTTTCGCTCCGCGCTTCGTCCCCTTCGTCCAGCCGGATATACACCGAAGAAAGAAAGACCCCGTCCTTTGATTCGAACCTGGCCGCGCCGCCGTACCGCCGGGCGACGGCCGCCACGGAAGAAAGGCCGGCGCCCGCCCCCTCCCGCTTGCTGGAAAGGAATACGCCGTTTTGCCGCTCTGTGCCGCCGGGATCGCTGTTGTCCATCACGATCGTCAGCGTGCCGTATTGCAGGCGGCTTTCCATGCGGATGAACCGCCTGCCCCCCTCCATCCGGCGGCAGGCTTCCACGGCGTTTTCCAGAAGGTTGCCCGCGATGACGCACAGGTCGCTTTCCAAAACGCGGCCGATCTCTTTGGGCACAACCAGGCGGACGGAAACCTCCGCGCCGGTTTTTTCGGCCATCGCGCAATAATGGGCGGCAACGGCGTTCACCGCGTAATTCTCGCACAGGACGGCCCCCTGTTCGCCGGGGATTTTGCCGATCAGCGTGTCGATATAGCCGCCCAGCTTGTCCCGCTCCCCGCTTTCGTTCAGCTTGCGCAGCACCGCCAGCTGGTGCCGCAGATCGTGGCGCTGGGCCTTGACGGCGGCGTCGTTTTCCGCCAGCTTGCGGTATTGCAGCCTTTGCAGCGTCAGCTGGCGGCCCATGGCGGCCATTTCGAATTCCAGGCGGTCCCGCTCGGCCGCGGTTTGCAGGGAACTCCGAACATAATACCCGCTGGCCACCCCGAGGGACAGCACAAAAGCCAGCACCCCCAGCTGGAAAAACAGCGTGAACTGCCCCACCAGGCGCAGCCGGTAATTCAGCAGCTCCAAGAGGACGGAGGCGACCAGCATGAGGATGGACGGGGCAAACCGCTTTGCCGCGGCGTTTTTCCTTCGGACGCCCTCATAGACCAAGCAGACGGCAAACACGAAAAAGCCAAAAGGCGCGACGATGTGGAACCAAAACAGGCTCCTTGTGAAATCCACCAGCCCGGTGAGCTGAAGCAGCACGGCGGCGCCCACGGACAAGCCGTTCACCCAGAGCATGACCTGCATGGGCAGCCTGTTTTTCGGGTTGAGCACGATCAGCCCGAAGCGCAGAAAGGGAATGATGACGGTGAACAGGCCCAAATAGGACATCGCGTAAAGCAGCGAGGGCCAGGGCATCAAAAGCGCGGAAAAATCGCATTCCCCCAGCCCCCAGACGCCCGAAGCCAGGGAAAAAAGCCCCAGCCACAAAAAGACCGTCCCCGCCTGGGCGCGCCAGATCAGGCCGAAGGAAATCAGGGCCATCATGACGCCCAGAAAGATCAGAAAAAGGGAAAAAAGAAAGGGGAACCCCTCGTTTTGGAACTGCCTGGTCAGCAGGGCGTCCTTGCTGCCCGCCAGGATCACGGGAACGGAAAGCTCGCTCCGCTGGGTGGGGGAGCGGTATTCCACCCGCAGGCGAAAAACGCCGCCTTCCTGCGGCAGCGGAATTTCCGAAAGGATGGTGGGCGGGTCGTTCATATAGGCGGGATAGCTCCCTTCCTGCCCGCAGGAATAAACGAGCGCATCGTCCAAAAACACCCGCATCGGCGCGAACACCGATTTGATGAGCAGGCTTTCGCCCGGTTCCGCCGCGACTTCGGCAAACTATGTGACCGCGGTGCGCGGCGCAAGCCCGTTCAGCTTTGCGGGGAGGCGTAGCGCGCCCCCTTCGCCGGTCCCGGTTTCGTAAAACACGTCGGCGATGCCGCGTGCGGGCCGGGGCGCGGCCAGCGCGCTTAATTTGTACTGCATCGGCGTCAAAATCAGGTAAACCAGCGCGGCGGCTAAAAACGCGCAGCCCAGCGCCGCCGCGCCCCGGGCGATCCGGCTAATCATCCCGCGCGTTCCTTGCCGTGCAAAAGAGGTAATCCTCGTAGGCTTCTGCGGTTTTTTTGATGTCCTGCCGCCGGATGTACACCGTTCCCCCGTTTTTCATGGTAAAGGTGCGCATTTCCCGGTCCAGTTTTTCGACGTAGCGCAAATTCACCACATAGCTCTGGTGGCAGCGCAAAAACGGCGGGCTGGGCAGCAGCGGCTCGATGGCGGACAGCTTGACGGACTGGCTGGCGCGCAGCGGCCCGCCTTCGGTGTTGAGGGTCACGGCGTGGTTCTGCTGCTCGCAGTAGAGGATGCTGTTGATGGGAATGTCCGTCTTTTTTCCCCCGGCCATGACGGAAATATAGGCCGCGGACGAGCGGTTCGCCCGCGCAAGAGAAAGGGCCTGCTTGACTTCGGCCGCCTTCACCGGCTTTTCTAGGTATTTGAGCGCCCCCAGGCGATAGCTTTCCAGGGCGTGGTCCCTGCTCGTGGTGGTAAACGCGAGGACGACGCTTTCGTCCTTTTCCCGGATTTTTTCCGCGGCGTCGATCCCCCGCATGCCCTGCATGTAAATATCCAGAAAGATCAGATCGTACCGCCCCGCAAAGAAGCCGTTCAGCAGCTCCTCTCCGGACGGAAAGACCTCGCACGCCGCGGCGATACCGCTTCGGGAAATATAGTCCACCAGCAGCGCGGCGTCTTCCGGCCGGTCTTCGCAAATTGCAGTCTTCAGCGGGTTTTCCATTCATTTGACCTCGGTTCGCGTTTCTTGCATGCGGCGAAGCGCAGGCTAGCACCATTATAGAGCATTGTTTTGCCCCGGGCCACTGCCTTTTGGCCCCATTTTCTTTCGGTGCAATCATTAACGCATACGGATGCAAAAAAGGCAATCCTTTTATGCGCGTCGTTTGTGACGGCCGGGCGGGCTTTTTCTAAATGGCGGAGTCCTGCCGCACGCAAACCAAAAAGCCGCGCCTTTGCTCCGGATTTCAAAAAGGCGCGGCTTTTGACTGCTTGATCATCTGCTTTTGCGGCGCGAAGCGCCCGGCGGTTCACCCTGTTTTTCGGGGAGCAAGGGCCTTCGTTTGAACTCAGGAAAACGCTTTCCTGCCATAGCGCAGCGTTTCTTGGGAAAAAGCCCGGCCAAAAACGACCTCGCCCACAAAAAGCACGTGATCCGTAACCTCAAAGGAATCCCGCAGCTCGCAAGCCAGGTACGCGGCGGCGTTTTTTACAAAAGGCAGGCCGCCTTCCAGGAATTCCACCTTCACGCCTTCGAGCTTGTTTTTCTCCCTTCCGCTGACCCTTCCGCAAAAAAGGGCGACGTCCTTCTGTTCCGGCGTGAGCACGCTGACGGAAAACCGCCCGCCCCCTTGCAGCAGCTCTGCGGTGTAATGCCCTTTTGACACGGCGACCATCACCGTCGGCGGCCGTGCGGAAACCTGGCAAAGCCAGGCCGCTGTCATCAGATTATCCCCTTTTTCCGTGTGCGCGCCGATGACGTAAACCCCGTGGGTCAGGGTATCCATGGCGGCAAGAAGTTCTTTTCCCTGCATATATTGAAACCTCCTTTTATTCCGGAAGGCGCCGGGCAAACCGGCGGCCTGTTCTGCCGTTTTGTCTGCCTCAGCCGATCCCCCATTCCGCGGCCAGGAATTTGGCGACGCCGTCGCTGTCGCAGTCCTCCAGCACGGCGGTCACCCGCTCTTTGACCTCGGGCAGAGCGTTTGCCGGGGCATAGCTCCTGTCTGCGATTTCGATCATCGAAAGATCGTTCAGATTATCCCCAAAAACCACAAGCTCGTCGCACCCCACCAGCTTTTGAAGCTTTTTCAGGGCGCTTTTCTTGCTGGCGGAGCCGCTGAACGCCTCGATGCAGTACATCCCATTGTAAATATTCAGGTAATACGCGCAGGAAACGCCGGGGATTTTTTCAAGATCCCGCCGAACGGGCGCGAGTTGTTCCGCTGTTCCCGTCAGCGCGGAGTAAACCACCCGGGCGTCTTTTATTTTTTCCATAGGATCCGAAACCAGCGCCACCTCTTCGCAGCTTTTCAGGGCTTTTTCACTGTAATACTGGGTCTGCTCCCGCAGGCGCACATCATTGTAATAGATGCTGATCCTACCGTCCTTCAGGGTATACAAAAAGCACGGGCAGCCGTTTTTTCGAAAGGCGTCGGTCACCGCCGGCACGAGCGGGGGGTCCATTTCCTCCACCGAAACGTATTCCCGCTTGCCAAAATCATAAAGGAACACCCCGTTGGTCAGGATCCCGGGAGTGCTCAGCCTGATCCCCTCCAGCCGGTAATCGCAGGCATAGGCCATGCGCGCCGTCGCCACCGTAAAAAGCATGCCCTTTTCGATGCAGGCGTTCAGCACCCGGGCGGTATAAGGCGTGATGTTCTTTTTGGCGTTCAGCAAAGTGCCGTCCAGATCCGAGACATACAGGGTTTTCATCTCGCGTCTCCTTTTTTGAAATCTTTCTTCCATATTAATCATAGTATATCCCTCGGCGCAGGGAAACCCCAAAACGTAAAAAGAGGAGCCCGCGACCGGGCCGCTATTGTTTTTTGCGCCGTTGACCTGCCGTCGGAGGATCCGCCGCCTGTGAAAACACGCCTGCGCGCCGTTTTGTTTTGGCGCGCAGGCGCTTTGCCGTTTAGTTCCCGGCGTTGAGCTCGAACATTTCCTTCAGGTCGTCCTGAAGCTTTTTGTATTTCTCATACCCCTTTTGGTAAATGGCGGCATGTTCGGGATTGGGTTCATAGCGGCCGACGATTTTGATCATGCTGTCACAGGCTGCCTTGACGTCGTCAAAAATCCCCACCGCATAGCCCGCAAGGATCGCCGCGCCAAGGCAGGCGGCCTCTTCCTGCACGTTGGTGGTGCAGATGGGCTTCTGCAGAATATCCGCCTTGATCTGGCACCATTCCCTGCTCTTGGAACCGCCGCCGAAGGCGCGCACCTCCTCCACCTCGATCCCCATGTCCGAAAGTGCATCCAGATTGCGCTTGACGAGGAAGCCCAAAGATTCCATGATCGCCCGGATAAAGTGGGCCTTTTTGTGGTTTAGGTTCAGCCCGAAGAACACGCCGGTCGCGTTGGGGTTCAGGTCCGGCGCAAGGGCGCCGGTCATATGCGGCAGGAAGGAGAGGCCGTCACAGCCAGGAGGAACCGTGGCGGCCTCCATCGTCAGCATGTCGTAGCTGTCCGTGCCCTGTATTTCGGCCACGGCGCGCTCCATCTGGCAAAAATGATCCCTGAACCAGCGCAGGCACATGCCCCCGGTGGTGAAGGTGTGCATCATGTACGTATCCTTGATGGGGTAATAGTGCACGGGCATGAGCATGTTGGGGTCGTAATGAATGCCGTTGGTCGGAACGCAGACCGCCAGGCACGAGCCAATGCTTTCGGAGAACACCCCGGGGTCCACGGCGCCAACCCCCACCGCGCCCATGGCGTTGTCCATCGCGCCGGTGCAGATCATCACACTTTCGCCCACGCCCAGTTCGTTTGCCATTTCCGGCAGGATGGTGCCCACGGCCTCGCCGGATTCCCTGATTTGGGGCAGCATATCCTCCGTGATCCCAAGGTAATCGAGCATTTCGCCCCAATACTGCTTCGTCGTAATGTCCCAGTATTCGGTGCTGGTCAGCATCGCGCCGCTGGCGACGTACTTTCCGGTCAGGTGGAAGATGATGAAATCCTCGATCAGCAGGATCTTCGCGGTTTTTGCGAAGACTTCCGGCTCGTTTTCCTTGACCCAGAGCACCTTCGTCGCGGGCCAGTTCGGGGCGAAGCCGACCTGGCCGGTCTTTTTGTAGCAATACTCGTCGGTGAATTTCTCGGTCATGCGCTTGGCCTGGGTGACCGCCCGATTGTCCATCCAGCTGATGGCGTTCCTAAGGGCCCTGCCTTCCGCGTCCACAAAGAACAGCGTTTCGCTCTGGGCGGAAAAGCCGATGGCGGCGATGGCCATGGTGTCCACGCCTTTTTCCGCGACTGCCCGGAAGCAGGCCTTGATCGCGTCCATATAGATGTGCGGAGGGGTTTCAACGATGTTGTTCGCGGGGGTAAGCAGGGAGTATTCCCGGGTGGCGCTCGCCTGAAGCTTTCCGGCGGTGTCGAATACCGCGACCTTCAGGGCGCTGGTGCCCATATCGATGCCAACTAACAACTGTTTGCTCATTTGTCCTTCCCCTCGTTTCCGACAGTTTAGTCGTGGTTGATCATATAGTCGGAAACCGCCTTCAGGTTTGCCCTGAAGCCGCCATCCGGAACAAATTTGCCGTCGAACAGCGCGCTGCCCATCGTGAAGCCCCAGGGCCCGATGTCGAACATGATGTCTACGCGTGCAAAGTTCGAAATGCTTCCCGCGATGCAAACCTTCGCATCGATCGCGGCGCAGAACGCATAGGCGAGCTTCTGACCGTCTATGATGTGCCTGTAGGCGAGGATGTCGAAGGCGTCGATACCCTTTGCCATCAGATCCCTGGCGTTTTGGATGATTTCCTCGTTTGTGCCTTCCAGGATGCTGGGGCTGCCGGAAACCTTGCCGACAAACGGGCTGTACTTAATATTGTTCTGCTTTAGGAATTCGTGTATGGAATCGAAATAGACCGTACCCATGATGCAGTCAAATCCGCAGTCAACGGCGGTTTTAGCAGCGTCGAGGCAGGAATCCTCGTCATAGGTGACAACTTCCAGATAGGTGGTTTTTCCGACGTCTTTCATCGCCTGAACAACGCGCTTCATCTCGTCTTTGGGCAGCCCGACGTTCTTGAACCCCCAATGCTGGACCGGCAGGTCCTTGCAGGATTCGAAAACATCGTAGGCGTCTTTGACGGTCACGTCGTTATAAGTAAGCATAACTACCAGTTCGGGTCTTTTTTTCATGAGCGTCCTCCTTGCATGGCGGCATTTGCCACCAGCCAAAATTCGTCTTCCACACGGTTTCTGTTCCAAACAATGCGGCTGTCCGAATCCTGTGAGGCGGTCACAGTTCTCCTTGGGATCCTTTGGGGCCGGCCCGTGTGCTCCTCATGTTCCGGCCTGCCCGGAGGGCCTTCTGGTTCGATTCAGGCGGATCCCCACCCGTGCGAATGGTTTCGCATACAAATTATATAATCCCGCTTTTGCACGCGTCAAATAATCCGTTCATAATTAACGATTTAATTGTCCGATATTAATCCCTTTTCGCTAATCTAAGGCTAATTTTTGGCGTTTTGATCAACTTTTTTGCAAATTTACCCACAGTTTTGAACAGGGATCTCCCATACTTAGATATGGTTTTCACAATCCATTGTGAATCGTATCAAATCCTGTATAATATATTTTATAGACGTCAAGCACCTGAATGCGATTCCAGAAAATTGCTGCCTGCCGCGGCGCAGCGCCAACACTGATTGGAGAGATTGTATGGAGAACGATTCTTTTCTGAAGGAAAAGGAGGATTACATCATTCATCTTCTGGAGACCCGGGAGCGGGTTTCCATTGCGGAGCTTTGTGCAATCTTCCATATGGCGCCTTCTACCATCCGGAAAAACCTGACGGATATGGAGAAAAAGGGCCTGCTGCTCCGCACCCACGGCGGCGCGGCCAGCCTGGACGCCAATCGGGACGAACCCATCGCGCGAAAAACCGTGCTGAACATCACACAAAAAAAGGAGATTTCGGAATACGCCCGAACCCTGATCAAAAACGGGGATACGATCGCCCTGGCCAGCGGTTCCACCGTAGCGGAACTTTGCCACCTTCTCAAAGACCTCAGGGATTCGATCGTTCTGACCAACTCCGTCGTGGCCGCAAACACCCTGATGAACAACAAAAATATCGAAGTGCGGGTCTGCAGCGGCATCGTGCGGGGCAGAACCGGGTGCATCGTCGGGCCGAGCGCAGGCTCTTTTTTTGACGGCATACGGGTCGACAAGGCCTTTTTGGGGACGGACGCCGTGGATATTGAGCGGGGGGTTTGCAGCGCGAACATCCTTGTGGGCAACGTCGAGCGCAGCATGGCCCAGTGCTCCTCTCAGGTGATCGTGCTCTGCGATTATTCCAAGATGAACAAGACCGCCATTTCACCCTTCCTGCGCCTGAGCGAAATCGACTGCCTCATAACCGACTACGCGACCGACCCGGCCTTTATCGAACGCCTGCGCCAGCGCGGAATCAAAGTTATGATGGCCGGGCACGGGATCGGAAAACGGGCGCAATAATCCAGGCCGCAAAAAAGCTCTGCGGTCTTTGCCCGGCGGATTTTCCCATGCTTCAAGGCATCAAAAAACCGGAGCCTTGCTTGGCTCCGGTTTTTCCCGCTTTCAGGGAAGCGTTTTCCATTCTTCCGTTTCCACGGAGGAATAATGGGTTGTGCCCCCGGCGTCCGAAACATAGATGTTTTCGGCGGAAAGGTCCAGCCCGTCCTCGGCGGAGAAGCTTCGCTTTTCCAGCTTTTTACCCCGCATCGTTGCCTTGTCGATGTATTTGACGGCCGCGCCCTCCCCGCTGCCCACCAAAAGGGCGATCCCAGAGGAACCGACGCGGTATTTGACGATGTTTCCCTCCGCCACTTTCACATCTTCGGCCGTGGTAAAATCCCTGCGCCACAGGGCGCTTCCGCCGCCCGCTTCATCAGTCAGGTAATAGATCGCTCCGCCGTCCAGCGCGAAGGAATGGGCGCCTTTGTCAAATCTGTGGTCAAAGCTCTTCTGGGTTAGCACATTGTACTCCCGCCAGACTTGGGAAGATCCCTCCTCGCCTTTTTTCATCAGCAGCCAGCCGTCATAGGCGAGGAAGGCCTCTACGGGAAAATCAAAAAGCGCCTTCTTGTTCGACCCTGTCAGAATGCTGCGAAACAGGCGGTTTTCGCCGTTGTCCTCCTGAAGGAAATAGATATAATCCCCCATCAGCTCATAATCCAGCACGCCTTCGGCAAGCTTGACCTTGTGATCGCCGTTGATCCCGCAGCGGTAGAGGTCTTCCCCATCGTAAAGATAAATATAGCTGACGTATTCGCTGAATTTCGTATATTCACTGTTTTCCCCTTCGGGGGAGATGATGTCAACCCGCACGCCGGATGCCAGCTCCACGGCGGAGATGTTCCCGTTTTGGTTTTTAAACGCAAACCCGCTTCGCTCGATCACGTTTTCAGAGGTGCAGGCGTTGAGCTTGGTGTAAAAAAGGGTTTCCTCGCTGTCTTTTGGCGCCAGCTCCCTGCCCGTTCTGTTGAACAGGCCGAAAAAACTCCCCTTGTCGAAAGCGGCGGCCGCAAAAGCAAGCACGAATACCACAAGCAGGATGACGATCGATTTTTTGTTGGCTTTCCAGTTCATGGATGATTCCTTCCAGTTCGCCCGGATCTCATTGCGGCCGGGCGAGGGGCAGTCAGAGAAGCCGTGCCGAGGCGGAATCGCTTCGGCACGGCAGGAGACGTTCAAACGGGGATCAGGCGGGCACTTCCGCCTCTGTCGGGGCGATCGGGGCAGACGTGTCCACAATCGTCTTTGCCTTGAGCTTCCAGACAAACAGCGCGACGAAGATCGACGCGACGCCGCCCACTAGTTTGGACACGACCATCGGCATGACCATGTGCGGCGCGACGCCGGCGCAGAAGCCCAAATGGTCGCCCAGCGCAAAGGCCGCGCAGCAGACAAACGCAAAGTTGATGACCTTGCCCTTGTTGTCCATATCCTTGACCATATTGTACATCGGGATGCTGTTGGCCGTGGTGGCGATCAGGCCGGCGACGGAAACGTCGTTGATGCCCATCAGCTTGCCGACCTTCATCAGCGGCTTCTTGAACACCCGGGTGATCACCGCGACCAGGGGATAAGCGCCCGCCAGCATGATCGCGATGGCGCCGATGATAACGTAGGACTCGGAAAGGGGCGCCATGCCCTGGATGAGGGTGAGTCCAGTCAGCTCGGAGATGATCGCGTGGGCCAGGGAGAAGGTGATGATGGCGATCATGATCTTCGCAAAGATCGAGAAGCCCTTAATCATCCCCTTGGGTATGAGCGCCAGACCCAGCGCGATGAGCATCGCGACGATGAAGATGGGAATGAGGTTCTTGAACACCATCAGCACGTCGAACCCCGCCAGTATTCCGCCGAGGAAGCAGGCGAAGGGAATCATGATAATGCCAGCCAACGTGCCCAGGGCGAGGAACCTCGTGTCGTCTTTGGGAATGATGCCCAGGGGAACGGGGATGCCGAAGGCCAGCGTAGGCCCCATCATGGAACCCAGGATGATCGCCGAAAGGTTGGCAATGTCCGCGTTGCTGGTCATGCTGTGGGCGAGGGCGTAGCCACCGGTGTCGATCGAGAGAATGATGGTGCCGGCCATGGCGGGATCAGCGCCAAAGAGCTTAAAGAACGGGCCGATGGACGGGGTCAGAATATCCCCCAACAGCGGCGCCAGGCAGTTGATTCCGATCATGCCCAGGGCCAGGGGGCCCATGGCGTTGAAGCCTTCTTCAAACTGCTGGCCCAGCCCGAACTTGTTGCCGAAGATCCTGTCCAGGGCTGCGATGGCCATGAATACGACCATCAGGTATACGATGAATTGACTGATGTTCATCTGCTTTGCCTCCTAAATTGGCCACGCTTTCGTGGCTTCGGACTTTCTCGCTTCTCTTTGCGTCCGATCCCAAGAGCAGGGAATCGACAGCCTCCTGATCCTTGAGCGCGCGCCCTGCCTTGGCGGGATCCTGCGGCAGTGCATTCACAACGGCTTCGGCCTGCACCGGTTCGGCGAGGAGCTGACCGGCGTCGAATATGCCCAGCGCGACGCAGGAATGGTGGATGTGCTGAACATTCCCTACAAAACGGATACCTTCGTGCTGGAAATCCGGCCGGACCGCACCGTTACCGCGGTCAGCCAAAAAGACGGGCTGGAGACTTTCTCGGCCAAGGCCGTCGTCCTGGCCATGGGCTGCCGGGAACGGCCCCGGGGGGCGCTGCTCATTCCCGGAACGCGGCCCGCGGGCGTTTTCACCGCCGGAACGGCCCAGAAATACCTGAACCTCGAAGGATTTCTGCCCGGGAAGCGGGCGGTCATTCTCGGCTCCGGGGACATCGGGCTGATCATAGCCCGGCAGTTCACGCTGGAGGGGATCAAGGTCGAGGAAGTCGTGGAGATCCTGCCCTATTCCAGCGGGCTTTCCCGCAACATCGCCCAATGCCTGAACGATTTCGGCATTCCCGTCCGCTTCTCCAGCACCGTGGTAGAAATCAAGGGCAGAAGCCGGGTGGAGAGCGTCATTGTCGCAAAAGTGGACGAGCGCAGAAAAGCAATCCCTGGCACGGAGCGGGAAATCGCCTGCGACACGCTGCTGATCTCCGCCGGGCTGATCCCGGAAAACGAGCTGGCAAAAGGCGCGGGGGTGGCCCTTTCCCCCGCCACCAGGGGCGCCGCGGTGGACGACGCTTTCCACACCTCCGTCCCCGGCATATTCTCCTGCGGGAACGCGCTGCACGTCAACGATCTGGTGGACAACGTCAGCCAAGAAGGCGCTCAAGCGGGCAAAAATGCGGCCCTTTTCACCCTGGGCATGCTGCATTCCCCAAGCCGAGCAGACTGCGTTCAAGTGCTGGACGGGGACGGCGTGAACGGCGTTGTTCCCCAGTTCATCCGCAAAAAAGGCCAGGAGGAAAAAATCAACCTGATGTTCCGGCCCAGAAACGTTTACAAAAACCATTCGGCCTGCGTGTATGCGGGCGATGCCTGCATCTTTCGGAAAAAAGCATTTTTCCTCGCCCCGGGCGAACTGTGCCGCGTGCAAATCGACCGAAAGCTGCTTGCGGGGGCGGGGGACACGATCACCGTCCGCATAGAGGAATGAACCATGGAAACAAAGAACTTTATCTGCATCTGCTGCCCCATGGGCTGCCATCTGACCGTCACCCTTGAAGAAGGCGCGGTCCAAAAGATGGAGGGCAATTCCTGCGGCCGGGGAATCGCCTATGCCAGGCAGGAAGCCACGAACCCCACGCGCATGGTGACCGCCCTGATGCGGGCCGCGAACCGCGAGCAGCCGCTGAGCGTCAAAACCACCGCGCCCGTCCCCAAGAACCTGATCTTTTGCTGCGTAAACGAGATTTACGCGGCCAGGCCGAAAGCGCCCATCCACCTGGGAGAGGTGCTCATTGAAAACGTTTGCGGCACCGGTGCGAATGTGGTCGCCACCCAGGATATGCCCTGAGTTTGGGGCTTTGCAGGGCGGAAGGATCGCCGCCCGCAGCCTTTATGCACTTGGTCACGGCGGTCTTGAGCGCGCCGCTGGTGACCGTCGCTCCGGAAACGCTGTCCACATTCAGGGTCTGGTATTGCACCACGTCCGCGGTAATCCGACGGATGGCCTCGTCGCCCAAAAAGCGGGTTTTCGAGTGGCCGGTGACCTCAACCGCGCGTATTTTGCTCTCGTCCACGGTGACCGCAACGTCGATATAGCCGTTGTTGCCATATTCCGACGCGGTATAGGTCCCGGGGGATCATGCTGATGGCGGGATTCCTGCTCCTCGCCCCTGGCCTAGGCCAAAGCGTCCCCGGCCGCCCGGATCACGGCGGTGCTGGTAACCGTGCAGCCGCTGATTGTGTCCACTTCCGCGCTGTTCACCCCGACGATCTTCGCGGGAAGCTCCTCTATGGCTGCCGATCCCCGCGGTTTCGCTGGCGCCTTCCGAGGCGCAGTCAAATATTTTTTCCGCGTCTACGGTCACGGTGACCGTGACGTCCCCGCCAAAGCCCTTTGCCTTGGCACTGTAGGTGCCGGGGATATACATGCCCGAAGCAGCGGGCGCGGGCGTCTGTTCGCGTTCCGGCGTTTTCGCCTCCCTGGGGCGTGCAGCCTGCAAGCAGCATTCCGGCGGCGGGCAGAACGCTCAGCAGGCAGATTAGAACCTTCTTCGTGATTCGATTTTCCCCCCCTCTAAATTTATTTGTGAAGAAGTGATCGCAAAGCCATTGTTTGTATTTTATCATGCCTTGCGCCCCGCCTGCTCACTGAAAAACCGAAGCTCTCTTTGCGTTTTCCCTTAATACTATTTTATAATTATATTAAAACCGGCCCTTCGCACAAGGAACGGGCAAGGTCTTTCGGCGCAGCAAAGCCCAGGCAGCCCAAAAGCAAAAACACGGAACCGTTTTCCGGTTCCGCATCAGCCTGTCAAAAAAACTCCGTCCATGGGATTTCAGGGGCGGCAGCCCCTGAGATTCAATCAAAACTTTTGCCGTACCATTTCGGTCACTTGTGACCGAAATATTCCTGCGCGAAGCAAAAAACCAACCGCCGAAAAAGGCCCCAGGCCTTTTTTGGCGCTCTAACGCGGAACCGTCACCCGGCTCCGCGTTTTGATTCTTCGGTTATTACAGCGTGGCGGTTTCGAAATAATCGCCGCGCTTGTAATCGTAGACCGCGCCCCTGGAATAAAGGTCGATATTCTCCAGCGCCTTGCCCGTGCCGATGGCGACGCAGCTCACCGCGTCCTCCGCGATGTAGCAGGGAACCTTCGTGTGCTCGGAGATGAACTTGTCCATCCCGTAAAGCAGCGAGCCGCCGCCGGTCAGGCAGATGCCGTTGTCCGCGATGTCGCTGGTCAGTTCCGGCGGGGTTTTTTCAAAGATGGCGCGGATGGATTCGAGGATCGACTGGAGCGGTTCTTCCAGGGCCTCGATCATCTCGTTCGAGCCGACGGTCAGCGACTGGGGCAGGCCGGAAATCAGGTTCCGCCCCTTCACCTCCACAAAGATCGGCTCCCTTCTGGGGTACGCGGAACCGATGCTGATCTTCATATCCTCCGCCGTGCGCTCGCCGATGAGCAAATTGTGCTTCTTGCGCATGTAGCGGATGATGGATTCGTCGAACTTGTCCCCCGCGATCTTGATCGAATCGGAAAGCACCGCCCCGCCCAGGGAAATAACGGCGACATCCGTCGTTCCGCCGCCGATGTCCACCAGCATGTGGCCCCGGGGCTCGGAAATGTCCAAAGAGGCGCCGATGGCCGCGGCGATGGGTTCTTCGATCAAAAAGGTGTGGCGGGCGCCGGCTTCTTCCGTCGCGTCGATCACCGAGCGCTTTTCCACCTCGGTCACGCCGCTGGGCACGCAAACCACCACCCGGGGCTTAAAAAACAGCCTGCGGCCCACCACTTTTTTCAAAAAGTGGCGCAGCATGCGCTCGGTGATGTCAAAATTCGAGATCACGCCGTCCTTCAGCGGGCGGATCGCCATGATGTTGCCGGGGGTGCGGCCGAGCATCAATCTGGCGTCCTCGCCGATGGCCAGGATGCGGCCGGTGATTTTTTCAACGGCGACAACCGAAGGCTCCCGCAGCACGATGCCCTTGCCCTTCACATATACCAAAACAGTGGACGTCCCCAGGTCGATGCCGACGTCGCTCATCTGCAGAAAATCAAAAAAACCCATAAACACTTGCCTTTCCGTCAGGGTTGCCTTCATCCTTTGAATGGAGCGGATTTTGCCGAACTTCCGTTCCCGTGCGGCCTTTTGCGCAGGAATACCGGTCAGTATTTCCATCAAAAGCAATGCGGCGGGAACAGAAAAGACGGCAAAAGACGCCCATAGGCGGTTGTGAGGACAATCCCTAGGGTATTACACTTTATATTACTCTATCGCCGCGATATTTTCAAACCTCAATTGTGAGCAATATGTGAATAATTGGAGCCGGGCCCCCGCCAAGCCGTTTTACCTATACATCCCGCCACAGGGCAACCCCCTGCCATCCGGCCGCCTTTGATCAAAGCGCGGCTGTTTTTGTATACCTTTGCCAATCTGCGGGAACACTCAATGTAACCAAAGCGGCATCATCCAAATCCGCCTTGCAGGGCGTATTGTTTGCGCCTGGCAGTGTTATCCTCCTAGGCGGGCGGCCACCCGCCGTCGTCGTCTGGCCTTGCCAGCCACAAAAATCCGCGCCCGCAAAGTCGAAGATTTTTGAGGCCGTGGGCCATTTTGGTGCAAGGCGGAGGTCCGCGGGAAGGCCGGACGCCTTTTTTCGGGCCGGCAACACCGCACCGGGGCGGCACACGGCCTCAAAGACGAGTTTGGAGATACCCTTTGGTTATCAGACCGCGCTTTGGGGCGAAGCTTCGGCCCTTGCCCGCCCCCTTAGGGCGGCCAAGGCAATCCGAACCCGCCTGAAACGGCCGACTGCGGGGCGTTTCCGCGTCATCGCCGATCGGAATAGCTGCGGCTATGCCTCCCTCCTCTTCCTGGACCTGCCCTCGTATTGAACCGTTTCAGATCAAAGAGTTTTCCGTCCGGAATTGCGGGCCGCTGCCAGCGGCGGCACGCAGGCATGATGGCGTTACGGCAAGCGCCGCCAACAAAGCAGACACCTGTAATTCCGGACGGAAAACCGGATTCAGATTACCTTAGCCGCCTTAGCGCGCCACAATCCATGAACGGAGAAGGAAATGCCCGAACCCGTTTTGACAGCAGAAAACCTGACAAAAAGCTATCCCGCCGGGGGAAAACTGCTTCCGGCGCTTTTTCCGCAGATGAAGGCCCCGCGCTTCACCGCCCTTTCGGGGGTTTCCTTTTCCCTGATGCCGGGGGAGACGCTGGGGGTGCTGGGCGTCAACGGCGCGGGCAAATCCACGCTGTTGAAGCTCGTCGCCGGGGTGAGCGGGCCGACCTCGGGCAGCGTAAGGGTCAACGGCTCCATCGGCGCCCTTTTGGAGCTGGGCGCGGGCTTTTTCCCCGAATATACGGGCAGGGAAAACGCCCGTTTGGCCCTTCGGATGGCGGGGATGACCGCGCAGCAGGCAAAGGACGCCCTGCCCGAGATCCAAGCCTTCGCCGGGATCGGCGAATTCTTCGAGCGCCCCGTGAGGACCTATTCCAGCGGGATGTTCGTGCGGCTGGCTTTTTCCGTCGCCACGGCGCGCAGGCCGGACCTTTTGCTCATCGACGAGGCCCTTTCCGTGGGGGATTTGTTCTTCCAGGCGAAGTGCATCACCCGCATGAAGGAGATGCTGAAAAAAAACACGGCGCTTTTATTCGTCAGCCACGATATGGCGGCCATCAAGAGCGTCTGCGCACGCTGCATGCTGCTCAACGGCGGAAAAATGGAGGCCATCGGCGAAACCGAAGAGATCGCCTCGCGGTATTTTTCCCTTAAAATCTCCGCCGAACAGCCCGCGGCAGCGGCAAAACCGGAAACGGACAAAGATTTTGCGCACCGCGCAGACGCGGGCCGCCTGGGCGACGGGCGGGCGCGCTTTACCGCGGTTTTTATCGAAAACGAGGGCGGAAAACGGGTGGATACCCTGGAATTTTCCGCTTTGTATACCCTGGTGATGCGGATTCGGGTTTTTTCCGACCTTAATGAGGTCGTCCTCGGCTATCACATTCAGACCGGCTCCGGGGCGGACGCGGTTTATTGCGACACCGCCATCGAGGGCAAAAACCCAAAAAACTGGAAAGCCGGCGAAACCCGCGAGGCGCGCTTCAAATTTTCCGCCCGGCTGGGCGAGGGCAGCCACAACGTCGTCGCCGCCTGCTCGGTCCCTTTGGACATGGAGCAGGGCGCGGCTGAATTCTGCGACCACGTGCTGCACGCGGCGCAGTTCACGGTACTCCGCCGCCCAGAGGCAAAAGTATACGGCCTAACAAGCTGGCAGAACGAGGTGATTATAACATGACAGCTTTTGAAAAGCCCATTCCCCTTTCCCTTCCGCTGACCCCGACGCCCATGGAATACGCGGAAATCGCCGCCAGGGCGTTCAACACCGGCGTGCTGACCAACCACGGCCCGCTGTGCGAAATGCTTGAGGAACAGCTCAGCGAAAGGCTGGCGCCGCTGGCGATGTGCGGTAACGGCACCATCGCCATCACGCTGGCCTTAAAGGCGCTGAAGGTGCGGGGAGAGGTGATCACCAGCGCTTTTACCTTCCCCGCCACCCTCCAGGCCATCGAGCTGGCCGGGCTGACCCCGGTGCTGGCGGACGTGGACCCGGACAGCATGCTGATCACCCCCCAGACTGTGGCGCGGAAGCTTTCTTCCCAGACCGGGGCGATCCTGCCCGTTCACGTTTTCGGCAGGCTTTGCGACAGCGAGGGCTTTGCCAAACTGGCGGCGGAAAAAGGGCTGAAGCTGATCTACGACGGGGCCCACGCCTTTGACCTTCCGATTTTCGGCGACGCCACGACCTACAGCTTCCACGCCACCAAGCTCTTCCACACGGCGGAGGGCGGGGCCGCCGCCTTTCCGGCCAGCGCCGAGGCCCTGGTCAGCGCCAGAAGGCTGCGCTCCTTTGGGATGTCCGGCGAGGTGGTGGTCGAATCCGGCATGAACGCCAAGCTTTCCGAGCTGCACGCCGCACTCGGCCTTTGGACGCTGTCTCGGGTCGAGGAAGAAAGGCGCAAACGGCGCTCCGTCGCCGCGGCGTATATCTCGATCCTTGGCGGGGAGCGGGGGGTGGAGATCATCGCCCCCCCGAACTGCCAGTATTTCGTCGTCCGGCTGACCAGCCCGCTGAGAAGGGACGGCGTCTATTCCGCGCTGATGGCCCACAAGGTGCAGTCCAGGCGGTATTTCTGGCCGGCGCTGCCCGCCCACCCGGCTTATCTCGGCCGCTTTTTCGGCGATTTCCCCGGCGCCCGGGCCGCGGCAAAGGAATGCCTTGCCCTGCCGTTTTTCGGCGCGCTGCCGCCGGAGGACGCCCAAAAAATCGCCCGGATCGTGCTCGGGAAAAAACCGTGAGCAGGCCGAAGGTTTCCGTCATCATGCCCGCATACGAGCACGCCGCCTTCGTCGGCTCCGCCATAGACAGCGTCTTTTGCCAGACGCTTAACAACATCGAGCTGATCGTGGGGGACGACCTTTCGGCGGACGGAACGCGGAACATCATCCACGAGCGCGCGGGCAGGGCGCCGATCCCCGTCAAGGTGATCGACGCGGGGATTCACCGGGGGGCTTCGGCTGTGATGAACGACCTTTGGAACGTCGCTTCCGGCGAATACGTCGCCGTGATCAATTCGGACGACGAATTCCTTCCGGCAAAGCTGGAACGCCAGCTCGCCTTTATGGAGGCGCGGCCGAACCTCGCCGCTTCCTTCACCTGGGCGGAGATCGTGGGGGAATCCGGTGAAAAACTCCGCCACGGGGGGTACCCCGGTCCCCTTTTCGACCAAAAGAACCGATCCCGGACAAGCTGGCTGAAAAAGCTTTTTTTTGAAGGCAACTGCCTTTGCCACCCGACCCTGCTGGCAAAAAGGAAGAATTTCCGCTTCCGGCTGGATACCCGGCTTTGCAAGCTGCCGGATTACGAGCTTTGGACCCGGCTGCTTTCCGCCGGGGAGGAAATCGCCGTGCTGCCGGAACGGCTGACCCGGTTCCGCATCGTCGGCAAGCGGGGCAACGCCAGCGGAAGGACCCCCTCGACCATGACGCTCATCGAGCACGAGCTTCCCCTGGTGCTGGAAAACTACGCCGCCCTTTCCGAGCCGGACTGCCTTGCGGTCTTCGGCGAGACGGGGAACGAGCCCTTTCGCAAATTCGTGGCGTACCGATCCGCCCTTTCGCTTTGCCGCGCGGCCCAGGCCTGGGGCATTCGGGGGATCTATTCCCTGCTGGGCGAACCGGAAAGCCGCCAGGCCCTGCGCAAATCCGGGTTCACCGAAACCGCCCTTTACGCCCTCGCCGCCCAGCACGACGTTTTTTGCGAGCTGCCGGACCGGATGAAGCTTTATTTTGCGGCCAGCGCCCAGCTTTCCAAAAGCGCGGAGCTGCTTTCCGCCTTTTCGGAGGAGCGCACCTCCTCCTGCGCGGCGTTGAAGGGGTATTTTAAGGCGCATTTCCCCATCGGCGAGCAGGTCGCCGCGCTGCGCTTCGACCCTGCGGAATACCCCTGCCGCGTCAGCCTGAAGCGGGCGGTCATTGTGCTCGCTTCGGGAAAAGAGCTGGAAGTGACCCCCTTTTTCCACCACAACGGCCGGAACGAATTGGATTCCGTCGTTTTTGACCATTCGGACCCCTGGTTCGTCTGCCTGCTGACCATGGAGATCTGGGCCCTGGAGGCGGTCTTCGAAGGCGAATGGGAAGCGCCCTCCTAAAATCAAACGCCCGGGCATGCCGCATCGGCCGCCCGGGCCAGACTGTAAAAAAACCCTATCCCACGATTCAGGGACCCCAGCCCCTAAGCTTCAATCAACTTTTGACGCATTATTTCGGTCACTTGTGGCCGAAATTTCTTTCGCTGAAATCGCAGATTCCGGCACTTTTACAAGGATTCCTGCCGGCTGAACCGAAATCGCAGATTACGGTATTTCATCAAGGAATGATGTCGGCTTCGCCGACGACGACCCTGCGCGAAGCGAAAAACCAGCCGGCCTAACGCCCGGGCATGACGCATCGGCCGCCCGGGCGTTTGATTTCAGGCGTTACTGCGCGCCCTTTTCGGCGGAGCAGGCGCAAAGGGCAAAAACCGCCGCGGCCCCCGCGCTTTTCAGGGTTTTTGCGCATTCCTGAAGCGTTGCGCCGCTGGTGATCACGTCGTCCACCAGAATCACGGAAAGACCCGTTGCGCCGCCGGACGTGAACGCCCCGGCAAGGTTCGTCCGGCGCTGCGCAAAAGGCAGGCCGGTCTGGGGGGGCGTATCCCGGTTCCTTGTCAGCAGGGCGCATTCCGCCCGCCGGTCCGTCAGTTTGGAAAGCTCTTTGCAAAGCTCCACGGTTTGGGAAAAGCCGCGGAGTTTTTGCCGCTTTGGGTGCAGCGGAACGGGAACGAGCACCGCTTCCTTGGGAAAATCGTCCAGCCCCGCCATAAAAAGGGCGAAAAGCTCCGCAAGATAGCGGCCGTTTTGATACTTGAACCGGTGAACCAGGGCGGCGGCGGGCTCTTCGTAAACAAACGCCGCCTCCGCCCGGCCGATTCCGGGAATCCTTCTTGTTTCGGGCTTTTGGGGCATTTTTTGTTCGCAATCCGGGCAAAGGCCGCGCCCGCCCATCCCGGGGGAACCGCAAAGGGCGCAGTTCAGCAGCCTGCTGCTTTTCGGAATGAAAAGCGCGGGCGGATTTTTGCCGGATGACTTTTCAAAGCGTTTCATCGTTCCACCGCGGGGTTTGACGGGGACCAACCGGAAAGTTTTTGCTCCCGGCTGCACAGGGCGGCATGCTTTTCTTTGCCCTTTGCGGCAGCGTATTCCGCATAAAACATATCACAGCGGCCCGAAGCAAACAACAAAAACAAAACGGGAACAAAAAAAGCCCCCCGGGGCAGCGGGGCTTTTTGGGGATGAGCGCCGGCGGCTTTTATGCGAGGCAGACGTTCACAGCCCTGTCCGGGGTTTTTGCAAACCCTTTTTGCGGCTCCTGCCGCCGGGCGCCGAAACCGCCTAAGGCGGCGGAAGGCCTGCGGGAATTTTAAAAACGGGCCCCCGGCGGGGGCCCGTCCCTTTCGCGCGGCAAATGCGGCCGGGTCGGAGGGCCGTATTACTGCTTCGGCACTGCGACGATGAAGCACATATCGTTCAATTCGGCCTCATCGAAGAAGTTGTAGAACGTGAAGTTATAAATGAAGCGCTCGGCGCCGTATACGCCGTAGCCGTCCTGGTTGTGGTCCGTGGTGTCATAGGGATCGGCCACGATCAGAACATCGTCCTGAGCCGTCTCTGTGCCCATGGTGTCGTAGCCGATGATGACCTGCCAGTGGCCGCCCCAGTCGTTCCAGCCGACCATGATGGGATGGCCTTCTTTCAGCGTCTTTTGGATGTACTCCAGGGTAAACACATCCTGGACGCTATCGGCGCAATCGAAGGTGGTGTAAAGCTCGAACCCGCCGACGCCCTCGAAGATTTCCACGGCCTGCCTCAGGCTGGTCGCCCCCGGCTCGGCGCCGTTGCTGCGGAACGCGGCGAGGGTTTCCTCGTTGTGCTCGCCCAGGGCGCCGTACCAGTTGAGGACCATCAGAACGCCGGACACCCCGCAGCTCCACTCGCTGGTCTGCTGCTGGGTTTTGAAGTGGGTGAGGATGGTGAGCGTATCCGTGGATTCCATGTTGTAACAATCCAGCGTACTGAAATACGGGCTGTCCTCGTGGTCGCCTTCGCGCTCCACGCTGTCCGCGCCGTATTCTTCGTCCAGATCCGCGGCGTAGGGGATCTTCATCTCGTCCGAATAATTGCCGCGGGAACGCCCGCCGTCCGCGGCGTCGGGCGCCTGTGTCGCGGCCGCCGCGCAGCCGGACAGGGCAAGGCAAAGAGTCAAAAACAATACAATTAATTTTTTCATGGTGCTTTCCTTCCCAAAAAAATTGAATTGTACCTGTATAAGGCGGCGACGCGCGCCGCGATAACAAACCCGCCTTGATTGTCTTATTTATTAGATTGGGGAAGCCCCCGCATTTTATTTATCCCAATTTCCGGTCGTTTACCTGCGTTTTATATAGTAATCTGTCCGCTTGCGCAGGAACGGTCTACTTTTAATACGCTCATGTTGTTTTATACAAGTACGGATGGGGCTTTTCCCCCACTGACCCACAGGGGAAACCCCTGCGCTATAAAATTCCGAGCCCGCCTTTGGGCTCCTACATGAGTTGCGCAGTCCGCGCCGGCAGCCGACCCGACCTCCTTTTTATGCCGTGGAACATTATATCAAAAAACTCCGCGAATACAACGATTTTCCGCGCGGGTTTTGTCGCGGGTTTTGTGGAAAAAAGTCTCTCGCTTCGCCCTTCATCATCCGTGTTCCCGCAAAGCGCGTCATTCGGGCTAAAAATTTGTTCCGCGCGGTCTTTTCGCAGGATGAGCTCTTGACCTTGCCCCAGGGGCAGACTTTACACTGTTAATACATAGACATGCCTTATCCAGACGAAAGATTCCGCAGCCCGGGCGCAGCGGACGCCCGGTTCAGGCAAGCGCGCCGCGATGCGGCCCCGCGCCCCATTGCGTTCGCCCGGCGGGCGGCCGGCAAGCGCAATTCTTTGGATCAGCCTTGTATGCGGGCGCTTGCGCTCAGCAGCAATAATTAAGGAGGGATTTGAGACATGAAACGAATCATCCGAGTGCTTGCAGGCCTGACGGGCTGCCTTTTGCTGGCGGCCTGCGCCCCGCAGGCAACCCCGGAACCGGGCGGGGAAGCGACGCCGCCCCAGCCGTCTGTGGAAACGCTTTTAGGCAGCGCCGCGGGACACAACGGCGAAATCAGCGTTGAGGTCACACTGACGGACGGCGCGATTACGGACGTAAAGGTGGTGTCCCACAGCGAAACCGCCGGAATCAGCGATCCCGCCATCGAGCAGGTGCCGAAGGAGATCGTGGCGAAGAACAGCGCGGAGGTGGACGCCGTTTCCGGGGCGACCGCCACTTCCGAAGGCATTATGGCCGCGGTTAAGGCCGCCCTGTCCGGCAGCGCCGGCGAAACGGGCGAAAGCGAATACCCGTCCAAGGAGGCCGCTCTTCCCTTCGAATACTCGAAAACGGAGCGAAACGCCGCCTCCGGGGTCGAGAACGCCCCGCGCGTAAAAACCCTTGAAAACGGCGTGCGCGTGCAGGCGGTCCCGTCCGACGAAATCGGCTGGAACAACGTTTATATGGACGCGGACAACCGCGGCTGCAACGCCTGCCACGAGCTTGAGGATGTCATCACCCAGATGGAAACCTTCCACGGCGTTATGTATATGAAGTACGCCACCAAGCTGACCCTCGGCACCTGCGTGGCCTGCCACTCGTTCTATAAAACGCCCCTCAGGGACACCATCCACGCGACGCATATGGGCAGCGCGAACTTCCAGGCAATGAACGGCAGCTGCCAGTCCTGCCACTACATCGACGGGGACGGCAACTATCTGCGCTGGGATTATGTGAAATACGACCACCTTAGGGGCATAAAAGACCTTGCGGCGGAGAATGCCAACGCAACAATCACGTATTCCCAGGATGTGATTACCCCCGTTGAAAACATGTATTACAAGTGGCTGAAGAACGAGCCCGCCGATTGGCTGACGGACGACAGCCAGATCGTTCCCGAGATCATGGAGCAGTGGGAAATCACCGTCCGCGGCGATATGGACAACCCCTTCACCATGAAGCTCACGGATCTTGTTGAAAAATTCGGCACCGTCACCCAGGTCATGAGCTCGCAGTGCTGCATCAACGGCGTGGGCGATTCGATGATCTTCCAGTCGGAAGTGACGGGCGTGCCGCTCGAGCGCATCTTCGAATACGCCCAGGTGCACGACGACGTCACCTCTTTCGACGCCATCGCCTTCGACACCTATGGCAGCGGGAAAAACTCCTATCCGATGAACTACGATTTCGTGATCAAGAACAAGGCGCTGCTCGTCATCGAGGTCAACGGCCAGCCGCTGCCCGCCAGCCAGGGCTACCCCTGCGCGACCTGGGTTTACAACGCGTCTTCCGGCAACAACGTCAAGCAGGTGACCGAGCTGGTGGTCACCAAGCAGGAAAACCCCGCGCACTGGGCGCTGGTCGGCGATTTCATCGATCCTTCCACCGGCGAGGTGTTCTCGAAGCCCAACATGGGCGTTCTGACCGCCGCCAACGGCCAGATCTTCAAGCTGGGCGAAGAAATCGTGCTCGAAGGCTATGCGGACGCGTGGGACGAAGCCATCCTTTTGATGGAATTCTCCTTCGACCACGGCAACACCTGGATCAGGGTGGAAACCCCGAATAACGACAGCGGCCGCTGGACCTACTGGACGCTGAAGTTCAAGCCGGAAGAAGCCGGTTCGTATCTGCTGCGTATGCGCGCGACCAGCATGACGCTCGACGGCCAGGAACGCGTCGCCAACATCAATACGGACTTCCTCATTAACGTGGAATAGCAGGGGGTAAAATCGATGAATAAAAAAATCATAAAGGGCGTCGGCTCTGTTGTGGGAGCGGCCACGCTGGTTGTGGGCGCCGCGGCCACGTATACGCAAGCCGCCACAGCGCCCGCGGTCGCGGAAGAACGCGTCGCGCCGGAAAACAGCGTGGCGAAGGCAAACGGGATCACCGTATCCGCGCGGGAGGAAACGGAATACGAAAGCGTCGCCAACGTCAAAGGCGCGTTCGCGTTCGACCAGAACGTGATCACCCCGCCGGACGAGGTGTTCAGCCTCTTCGGCACCGCGGCGACGGCCATGTGCGCCAAGCCCGGCTTTGCGTTTGACAATGTGAAGGTAGAGGAATACTATCTGAACTTCAGCGGCGCGATCAAAAAGACGCAGACCGTTTCTTTGACGGCGCTTCAGGACCAGGGAACCGAGGAGCGCACGCTGAAATGCTCCTGCGCGACCGGTGCGGCCATCGCAAACGCCCAGGTTGTGGGTGTGCCGCTCAAAAACATCATGCAGATCGTCGACGCGGAAGAAGCCGCCAACACGATCACCTTTAAGAGCGACGACGGCTACGGCATCGCGATGCCCCTCACCTACGCCCTCGAAAAGGACGCGATATTCGTCTACAAGATCGGCGACGCGGACGTTCCTTCCGGCTTGCAGGTCTGGGTGCCGAAATCCGTGGCGAGGTACTTTACGCGCAACGTCACGGAGGTGGAGTTCACGGTCGAAGAAAACGTGCCCGAGGTGCTGAGGGCCATCGACGACCAGCGCGCGAAGGTGAGCGTGGTCAACCGTTTTGAGGACAGGGTGTTTGCCGTGGGTGACCAGATCGTGTTCGAAGGATATGCCGACGACTACGACGTTTCCGTCGCCGCGATCGAGTTTTCTATGGACGGCGGCGATACCTGGACGAGCTGCGAGGTGGAAAACGCCGAAACAGACAAATGGGTTTACTGGTATTTCAGCTATGTGACCGAAATGCCCGGCACGTTTAAGCTGGACGTCCGCGCGCGCACCGCGGACGACAAGGTTTCCCCGATGGCTTCCAGCGTGGTGTTCACGGTGGAGTAAAAGCCGGAACCGGGCGGCGCCGCGTCAGGCAACGCGGTTCAAAAACGCCGCCGGGCAAACGGGTGCCGCGCTGCGGCATCCGGCATAGGCGACAATGGGCTGCCACGCCCGGCATTCGGGGGCAATTCCCCGAACGCCGGGCCGGCGGCCCGTTGCGGTTTAAGCGGACAGGACCGGTCAAAGCGCCGGGCGGATACCCCCCAAATTCTATTTTGCGAGGCGCCGCAAACCGGCCCGGCCGGAAATTCGGGCGCTGCCGCCGGCATGCCTGCGGCAAAAGTGAAAGCCAAGAAAGACAAAACGCACCATGACATTGCGGCAATTGAGAAAAACGGCCCGCGAGGCCGCTTATTGGCGCGACGCCTATCTCAATATCGGAATACATCGCCTCGGCGCCGTCACCAGGGAACTGAAATCAAACCCCAAAGCCGGGGATCTTGCGCAAAAGGCGTGCGGCGCGGCCGCGGCGGCCGCGGAGCTCACCCTGGGCTACCGCGTCTTTAACGTGCAGCTGCTGGCGGCGGCCGCTTTGTGCAACGGGAATATCATCGAAATGAACACAGGCGAAGGCAAGACGCTGACAGCCGTCATGCCCGCTTATTTTCACGCGGTCAAAGGGGATTTTGTGCATATCGCCACGGCGAACGAATACCTGGCGGAGCGCGATTACAACTGGATGCTGCCGGCCTATGAGGCGCTGGGCGTTACGGCGGGCCTGACGCTGGCCGGCCATGAATGCGAAAAAAAGCAGCGGGCCTATCGGTGCGACGTGCTTTATGCGACCGCCACGGAACTGGGTTTCGACTATCTTCGGGACGGCATCGTGACGGATATTTCCCAGCGGGTGCAGCGGGGGCTGTACCGGGCGATCGTGGACGAGGCGGACAGCATCCTTCTGGACGAAGCCACGACCCCGATGATTTTATCCTCCTCCGGCGAAACGGGCGTATTGAACTGCGCCCAGGCGGACACGCTGGTCCGCTACCTCAAGCCCCGGCATTACGCTTCGTTTGACGAGGACGCCGAAATAGACGGCGAAACCGCCGATTATATTGTGGACGAAAAAAAGAAAGCGGTTTTCATCTGCCCGGAAGGCGTGCGCAAAGCCCAGGCTTATTACCGCATTTTTAACCTGTTTTCGCCGGAAAACGCCGAAACCTATCACCGGGTCATCCAGGCCATGCGGGCGTACGGCCTGATGCGGCAAGACATCGACTATATCGTTTTGGACGGGCGGGTGCGCATCGTCGACAGGCACACGGGCCGGGTCATGGAAGGGCGCAGGTTCTCGGAAGGGCTGCACCAGGCGATCGAGGCGAAGGAGCGCGCAGAAATCCACCCCGAAAGCGACGCCCTGGCCACGATAACCTACCAGGGTTTTTTCAAGGGGTATCGCGGCGTTTCCGGCATGACCGGCACCGCCTGGACCGCCAGGCGCGAATTGGAGGGCACCTTTGGCGCGGCCGTGCGCCGCATTCCGCCGAACAGGCCCTGCATCCGCATAGACCGGGAAGATGTTTTGTGTTCCTGCCGGCAGGACAAGCTGGAAAAACTGACAAAAAAGGCCCAAAACGAATACAAGAGCGGCAGGCCCGTTCTGATCGGCACGCCCAGTGTGGAAATGAGCGAGGAAGTCAGCGCGCTGCTTCACCGGGAACGCGTTCCCCACTCCGTTCTGAACGCGAAACTGCACGCCGAGGAAGCGGCGATCATCAAACAGGCCGGCAAAAGCGGCGCGGTAACCGTCGCGACGAACATGGCGGGGCGCGGCACGGACATCCTCCTCGGCGCGGGCGGCGCGGGGGAAAGCGGGCGGATACGCGCCCTTGGCGGGCTGCTTGTGCTGGGTGCGGAACGGCACCATTCCGGAAGGGTGGACGAACAGCTTTCGGGCAGGGCGGGCCGCCAGGGCGACCCGGGGGAAAGCATCTTTTTCATCGCGCCGGACGACGAGGTTTACCGGCTGCACGGGGGCGGCGCCGCGAAATTTTCGCCCCGCGCCTTCCGCCGCGCCCAAGATTCCGCGGAAGCGAGCGCGGCGGCCCAGCGCAAGCGCGCGCTGGAGGAGGATACGGTCATCCAGCGGCAGCGCAAACAGATTCTGGAATTCCGGGAACGCGCGCTGACGCGGCAGGATCTTGACGGCCTTGCAAAGGACCTGATCAAAAGGCAGATCCTCCGGCTGCAAAAAGAATATCTGCCCGGCGCCGCGCCGAGCGAACAGGAAATCCGGGAATTGGAGCGGGAATGCGCCGGGCTGTTCGGGGTGCGGTACGCGGCCGGGCCGCGGTTTGATACGGCAAAGGAGCTTGGCGGGATATACGGGGATTTGGCGCTTTTTGCGTATGAGGAACGCGCAAAACTGTTCGGCGGCGAATGGGAACAGGCCCGGAGCATGCTTCTGCTGCACTGCATCGACCGCGGCTGGCGCAACCATTTATACGCCCTGGAAGAACTCAAAAAAAACCGCCCGCTGGCGGAAAAGGGCGCGGCTTCCCCCGCCAATGTCTTTATTAAGAACAGTTATCGCATTTATTCGGAAACCTGCGCGTGGATCGAGCAGGAATACCTGTTCCAGCTATTCCACGCAAAGCCGTCATGACCAGCCATGCCGCGCGATTCACACCACGGGGATCTGCAGCTTCACGAACATTTCTCTGTCCGTATAATGAAAAGCGGGCGTTTCCGCCAAAACCTCGCCATGGTAATCGCCGTTGACGGTGAGATTGTGTTCCTCGATATAATCGAGCATTTCCAAAATGGCGGCCTCCTCGACATAGCTGCCGTCCGGCGCGGTCATGCCGTCGCAGTACATGCAGACGAACCTGCCCGCGGGCAGCGCGGCGTCCGGCTCAACACCCATATTGTCGTCCAGAAAAACAAACGCCTCCCCAAAACACACCCTGCGCTCCAGCAGGTCCTGCTTTGAGACGATGCAGCCGATATTGCGGAAAAGCGTAAGCGGCAGCCCCCTCGCAAGAAACTGCTGTTTCACCTTGCGAAGGTTGTTTTCCCATGCCTCCAGCGCCGTAATGGCCGGGTCGACTTCCTGCGCGACGCTGAAACTGTGGATGCGGAAGCACAGTTTTTGGCGCTCGGGGAATTCTTCCACCGTGATTTTCATGATTTCCGGCTTGTTTTTGCAGAGATGGCACTGTTCGAGGATCTGTTCCGACGTTTTATTGGCTCTCAGCAGGGTGTGTATTTTTTTCTCCAGCCCGGTGATGTGCTGTTCCATAACGCTTTTCAGAAAGTCGATATCCCGGGTCCCGATGATTTCTTTGATGGTGTTGAGCGAAAGGCCGATCTCCTTCATCTGCAGGATCATGTCAAGCGTGGCGGACTGCTGAATGGTATAGTAACGGTATCCCGTCTGTTCGTCCACATACCGGGGGATCAGCAATCCCTCCTTATGATAGATCCGCAGCGCTTTTTCGCTTACGGAATTCAATTTTGCCATCTGGCCGATGCTTAGAATTTTCATAGCCGATTACCTTTGTGGTGATATTTGCGCTCGAATCGCTTTGCATCCATCTTATCAGCCTGTTATTTTCCCGTCAATAAGGCTTGACTCTGCCCCAGGGGCAGGGTTTACGCTCGATACATCCTTACCGATCGATGTCTTTGCAGCAGCCGAATTGAACCCGGATTTTCCCATATCTCACCATTGCAGAGAAAAAGCGCTCTTTTTTGATCACAGCATGAGGAGGCAACTATTATGATGCGTTTGAAGATGGCGATTGTATTGCTTTTGGTATGCGTCCTGCTGGGCGCGTGCGCCGGCACTCCCGCGCCGGCTTCCCCTTCCCCCGGGCAGACCGCCCCCGGGAGCGACGCGGAAAACCCGCCCGCCGCAACCCCTGACGGCGGGCAGGAGGCGGAGGAGCCGGAGCCCACCTACGGGCCCGAGGACTATCCCGGCCAGAATATCATCCGCGATATGTACGGGGATATGGAAGAACGCGCGGAAGAATACGCACCCAAGGTAACGACCCTTGAAAACGGCGTGCAGATTCAGCGCACGCCGACGGAGTACTACGCGGGCATTTACCACAATCCCGGCGCGACCATATCCTATAACACGTTTTATCTCGACGCGGACAACCGCGGCTGCGCGGCCTGCCACGCGGACATGAACGCGACGCTGAACAACATGGAATACCTGCACGTTGACCTTTCGAACAGCTTCGGCATCCAGACCACCGTTGGCCAATGCCTTGACTGCCACAGCTATTCGCCGGGCTATGTGACGGAAGCTTACGGTTTCGGCACGCTGATTCACGGCCTGCACGACAAGACAAACCAGGCGTTTAAAAACATGAACGGCGATTGCTGGAGCTGCCACAGCGCGACCGGCAACGGCGAGGAAATGCAGCTTTGGGATCTGACGAAGCACGATTTGCTGCGCGGCATCGTGGACGTTGAAAACGTTGCCGGCGAATTTTCCGCCGATCAGAACAAGGTCACCAAAGCGGAAGATCTGTTCTTCTTCAACTGGATGTATTACGAGAACGATTATCCCCGTTATGCCGCGGAATACGCCGACGCCCCCCTCGATCCCGAAGTTTTTGACAATTGGGAGCTCACGGTGCAGGGTCATGTGGAAAATCCCTTCACGGCCAAGCTGACCGACCTGATCGACGAGGGCCTTTCCGTCACCACCACCCTGACCATGCACTGCACGATCAACCCCTCCGGCGGCCCGCTGATCGGCAACTGCGAAATCAAGGGCATTCCGCTGAAGACGCTGCTGGAGCGCGCGGGCGTGAAGCCGGGGGCCACGGTATTGCTGCCGGTCGCGACGGACGGCTTCGCCATCCCGATCATGATGGACCACCTGGACGAGCACGAGGCCTACGTCGTCTATGAAATCGACGGGCAAAGGCTTTCCCACGCCCACGGCTACCCCGCCCAGCTTTGGGTGGGCAGCGGCAGCGCGGCGGAATTTGTCAAACAGATCTCCGTGTTCGAAGTCCTGAACGAACCCCAGGAGAATTATTATATGTATCTCGGGTGGGAGCTCGAAGAAGGCGGATACACCAACAAGCCGAACGTGGGCATTTTCGACGTGCAGGAAGGCCAGATCATCCCGGCCGGCCAGCCGTTCACATTCTCGGGATACGCGGACGCCTTCGACCAAAAGGTGGCAAAGATCGAATTCTCCATGGACCGCGGCGCAACCTGGACCTCCTACGACATCAGCGGTCTGAATCCCGACATATGGGTCAACTGGCACTTTACGTTCACGCCCGAAGAACCCGGCGCCTATGTGCTGAAGGTTCGCGCCGTGACCGACGCGGGTCTTGTCAGCAACACCCCGGGCGAAATTATGGTCAACGCGAAATAACGGAAAAGCTATTGTTTGGGAGGAAACTGTTATGCAAAATAAAATGAAGCGATTGTTATCCGGCGTTGCGGGGGCTTCCGTTCTGCTGTCCGGATGCGCACAGCAGAGCGCTTCTGTCCAGGATTCTTTGCCGGCGGACGGGGCGGTTCCGGTTCAGGAAGAGGCCTCCGTTCAAAACGAATACGGCGTGCGCGTTGAAGAAGCTGAAAACAGCGAAACTTATCAGAGCGTAAAGAACATTCAGGGCAGCTTCTCTTTCAACCAGGACGTGCGCACCCCCGCGGACGACGTGTTCAACCTGTTCGGCACGGTTTTGACGGGCATGTGCGCGAAACCGGCCTTCGAAACGGCCAACGCGGCTCCCGATTATTACGTCAACCTCAAAGGGCAGCTCACCAAGGATTATAGCGTGAACCTCATGGAGCAAACACCCCAGCGGCGCATCCTGCTGTGCGCCTGCGCGACGGGGCCGGCGACCGCAAACGCGGAAATGACGGGCGTGAAAATCGCGGATCTCATTTCCCTTGCGGAGCTGGACGAAGGCGTCAATACCGTGACTGTCCGCGGCTCGGACGGATACGGCCTCGCGCTGCCCCTTTCCTACGTGCTGGAAAAAGAGGCCATGATCGTTTATCAGGTGAACGGCCGGGATCTGCCTTCCGGCACCCAGTTCTTCATACCGGAAACCGTTGCGAAATACTTCACCCGGGACGTTGTGGACATCGAGCTTTCCTGTTCGGACGAGGTCCCGGCTGTGGACGAGCGGGAAGACGCCTACCGCGCCGAAGTGGCGATCATGAATTACGCGGACGGGCTTTCGTTCCCGCTGGGCGGCGAAATCGCCTTCGAAGGGTATGCCGACGATTGCGCGGACGCCATCGTGGCGGTGGAATTCTCCCTGGACGGCGGCGAAACGTGGACCGCATACGAAACGCGGGGCGCGACCAAAGACCGCTGGGTATACTGGAACTTTGCCTTTACGCCGGAGGCGCCGGGCAGCTATAAGCTGAGCGTGCGCGCAAAGACCGCTTCGGGCAATGTGTCCCCGCTCGCCGCAAACGTCCTGTTCGACGTTGCGGGATAGACTCTTTAAAATCTCTTGCTATTTGCAGTAAGGGGCGTTTATCGCCTCTTTCTGATATAATCGGAAGAAAGGCACAGCCGGCAGGCATGCGGCGGGCAGCTCCAAAAGGGCGCGCCGGCGTTTGAATCCGGGAACAAAGCCGGGCTTGTCGGAAAGGAACGGAATGAAAAAGGTTTGGGGATTTCTCAGATCGATGAAGTTCGGCATGGCGCTGCTCGTGCTGATCATTGTCTGCTCGCTGGCCGGCTCGCTCATCCTGCAGGGAAACGACGCCGCCTACTATTTGGCCGCGTTCCCGGGCATTGGCGGCGCGATACTGGCGCTGCAGCTTGACGATGTGTTCGCAAGCTGGTACTTTATCTCGCTGATGGCGCTTTTGTGCCTGAATCTGCTGCTGTGCTCCATCCTGCGGCTGAAAAGCACCATAGCCCAGGCGAAAGGCGCGGCCGAACAGGCGGAAAAAGCGGATGTCGTCCGCACCGGCGGCAAAAAGCTCGAACGCATCGAAACGCTTTTGAAAAACCGCCGCATGAAGGAAAGGCAGACCAAAAACGGCAGGGTCTATTTCAAAAACAGCCTCGGTTTTTACGGTTCGTTCGTCACCCATCTGGGGCTTCTGCTTGTGCTCGTCTTCGCGGGGTGCGCCATGTGGCTTGCGTCGGCCGAGGATTATACGCTTTTTCCGGGGGAGTCCGTACAGCTTGAGGACGGCACAAAAATCACCCTTGACGCATTCCGGCATACGGATGACGAGGGCCGCACGGATTATATCAGCACGATCCGCGTCGTCGATCAAACGGGCGGCGAAAGCGGCGAACAGGAGATCCGCGTGAATCATCCCCTGAATTTCGGCGGCCACAAATACTTCCAGCAAAGCTATGGCACCGTGGGTTCCATGACCGTTACGAACAACGGCCTCTCCAATGACGTCGCGCTCGACGAAGAAATGTTCCTTTCGCTGGACGGGCGGAACGGCATCGCGTTTTACGGGCTTTATCCCGACCATGCGATCGACGAAAACGGGCAGGTCAGCCTGATTGAGAATTCGGATTATGTGAACCCGGTCTATCTGATCGATCTGGTAAAGGACGGGACCAGCACGACGGGCGTCGTCGTTCCGGGGGAAACCATGGAAGTGGACGGCGTGACCTATCGCTTCAACGCCCCAATCAGCTATTCGGGCGTCCGCGTGAAAACGCTGCCCGCCGCCGTGCTTGGCGCGCTGTACGCCTGTTTTGCCCTGCTGATCGCGGGGCTGTATCTGTGCTTCTTCATGATACCCGTTTATGTGCGCATAACCGGCGGGGGATATGCGCTGTACAGCCCGAAAAAATCCAACGATATTTCCCATGAGATTTCATTGATCCCCGAAGATGCGAATGAATCGGAGGCAAATTCGAGATGACAACTTTGCTGAACACACTGTTCTTTTCCGCCATCGTGGTCTATTTTATCGCGACTGTGATGCAGTTTGCGGGCGCGATGTTCAAAAAGGCCCGTTTGAAAAGCGTTTCGTGGATCGCAAGCATCGCCGGATTTGTGATTCTGACGGGGTATCTCGTTGCGCGGGGCATTGAAGCCGGGCATATTCCCTTCTCCAACCAGTTTGAGTTCGCCACGGCGTTCGGCTGGGGGATCGGGCTGATGCACATTGTTCTCAAAGTTCGCCTCAAGCAGGACTGGATCGCTTCCGTCGCGCTGCCGGCGGTATTTCTCGCCGTTTCCTACGCGGCCCTGCTTCCCAGGGATATCCGGGAGCTGATGCCCGCGCTAAGAAGCGCGTGGTTCAGCCTGCATATCGGCGCGGCGGTTTTTTCCTATGCGAGTTTCGCGATCGCCGGCGGCATCGGGATCAAATACCTTGCCGCCCATAAAAAGAACCCGGAGGACGCGCATCTGCCCCAGCTTGACTATTTGTCGTACAGGCTGATCGCCTTCGGCTTTCTGATGCTGACGATCGTGATCCTTTCCGGCTGCATCTGGGCGGAACAGGCCTGGTCCTCGTTCTGGACGTGGGACCCCAAAGAAACCTGGGCGCTCATCACCTGGATCATCTACGCGATCTACCTGCATCAGCGCCTGCGCAAAAAGTGGCAGGGCAAACGCATGGCGTATTATACGATCATTGCCCTTGTTTGCATCCTGTTCACCTTCATCGGGGTGAACCAGATCCTGCCGGGGCTGCACAGCTATGCGTGAGCAAAAGCCGTCTGTGCCATTGCGGCATCCCCGCGAAAATCTGAAGCCGAAAAATTTGCGCGCCGCCGCAGATGCCCGCGAATCCATGCGGCCGGGCGTTTTATCCCGCGGCGGCCGCCTGAACGGGCTTTCCCCGTAAGATGCCGCGCCGCCGAGGCTTTGGCCGGGGACCGCGCGGGCTTGTCGGGGGCGATTCTGCCGCGCGAACCGAGGATACCGCATCCGTATTCGAAAGGGTTTTCTGCTTTCCAATCGAATGGATTCGGCAAAAGAACGCGGCGGATTTTGCCCGGATGCGCGTGCAAATGAACGGCGTTCAAAAAAGCGCGGTTGCCGCGCGTATTCGAAACGCGGGAAAAATGCCTGCGCGCGCGCTTGAAGCGGCTGCGAAGCCCCCCGGGCCTCTCTGCTGAAGACGCCGGCTCCTTTTGCGGCCGGGCGGCCGCCTTCCGTCCCCCGGCCGCGGCTCACACGGACGCAGCCGGTTATTGCGCCTGCTGTGGCAAATCCCATCTTCGCGCAGCCGGTTATTGCGCCTGCTGTGGCAAATCCCATCCTCGCGCAGCCGGTTATTGCGCCTGCTGTGGCAAATCCCATCTTCGCTTAATAGACTAATACAGCAAAAGCGGGAGGGATTAAAATGAGCGCATCAAACTTTAGCGCGGCCATTACCATGCGCAACGTTAACCGGACTTTTTTATGCAACAACACCACCGTGCTTACGCTTTCCATCACCTATCCGGAAGCGGCTCTGCCCTGCAACCGCGCCGTTCAGGGCTGCATCAACCGCGAGATCATGGCGCAGGTCAACAGTTTTTACTGCTATTGCGCCAACGACCTGCGCTGCCAGGCCATTGCCGGCTGCCGGGAAGCCTGCGCAAACGGATTTCCCTTCAACGCGTACGACGCCGTAATGCGTTACGAGATCACCTACAACCAGCAGTGCCATCTGAGCCTGTATCGCGACCAATACACCTATACGGGCGGCGCCCACGGGAACACCGTCAGAGCTTCCGACACCTGGAACCTGGAAAGCGGCTGCAGGCTTTCCCTCGCTTCCCTTTTCCCGGTCGGAACGGATTACCGCGCGTTTTTGCTGAAGCAGATCCTCTGCCTTGCGGATCAGCAGATGCAGCAGAATCCGGGCATCTATTTCGACGATTACCGGGCGCTGATCGCCAAACATTTCAACGAAAACAGCTTTTATCTGACGCCCACAGGCCTGGCGATCTATTATCAGCAATACGAAATCGCGCCCTACGCCACGGGTATTGTTGTCTTTACCATCCCTTACCAGACGATTAAATGGGAACCGGTCTGCTGCCAGGGCAGTTGGGATATGCTGAGAACCTGACGCCGGGAGCCCCCGCGGCGCCCTTGGCAAACGACCCGCAGACGCGGGTCGTTTTCGTTGTGGGAAGCCAGGGGATTGGTTCGCTTTTTTCGGGCTTTAATAGAGCCGCGCAGCGTTTTTCGCAGCGGCCGGCCAAAGCGGCGCAAGCCGGCGGCGTTGCCGCCCGGCGCGGAAGAAAAAAACGGATCCCGAAAATCTGCCCGCTTATGAATCAAGTATAAGATTTGCTTTCTGCGCACCCGCCGCGGGGGTCTGCCGCGCCGCTTAGAACGCGCAGAGCCAGAATATTTGTGGCGCATATATTGGCTAGCAATTATCAATCTCATGTGGTAAAATCGATATTATCCTAACTAAGGAGGCTCCCAATGAAAAAAACCCTCGCATTTCTACTCGCTGCTTTGATGGTATTCGCGCTCGCCGCGTGTACGCCATCCGAAGCACCGGGAACCCCCACACCCGAAGCCCCTTCCACCCCCGCCCCCGTCGAGCCGAATGCGCCCGAGGGAACGGGCGTTGTTCCGGGCACGTATACCGCTTCAGCCTCTGGCAACAACGCGGATATCGTTGTTGAAGTGACCATGGGCGAAGACAAGATCGAACATGTGGCGATCACCGAGCAGAAGGAATCCCCCGAAGTGGCTTATCGCGCGCTGGAGGAGATCCCGCAGAAGATCGTCGAATGGAACAGCATCTATGTGGACACGATCGCGGGCGCGACGATCACGTCCCGGGCAATCATGAGCGCCGTGGCCAAGGCCGTGGCCGAATCGGGCGGCAAAGAAGCGGACTTTACCGCGAAGCTGCCCGAGCGCGTCCAGCTGGAAGACATGACGAACGAGCCGCTCCCCGCTGTGTTTGACGAAACCTATGACATCGTCGTCGTCGGTTCGGGCTTTGCCGGCCTTGCCGCCGCCCACACCGCCGCAGAGAACGGCGCAAAGACGCTGCTGGTGGAAAAGATGCCCATCACCGGCGGCAACTCCAAGGTCAACGGCGGCGTATACGCGGCCTACACCAGCTCCAAAGCCGCCGCTTTGCAGGAGAAGTTCAACCTCGTGCCCGATACGGCGGAAAAGCACATCGAAGACACGATGGCGGGCGGCGACCAGAAGAGCACCCTTTCTCTGGTCGAAAACCTGGTTTATGGTTCGCCGGTTTATCTGAACCTGTTGTTTGACAACGGTCTGGAAGTCCGCGAAACCCTGACCCGCCCGGGCGGCCACTACGGATACCGCACCTACACGACGATCAACGGCGTGGGCGGCGACATCGTGGCCGTGCAAAAGAAAATGCTTCAGAATTCCGGCGCGGAACTGCGCGTGGACACCAAGCTTGTGCAGCTGTACCGCGAAGCGGAAGGCGACAAGAAGGTCGTCGGCGTGCGCGTGCAAAACAAGGACGGCAGCTTTACAAACATCGCCGCCACCAAGGGCGTGATCATGGCGTCCGGCGGATTCAGCGCCGACGTTGAAATGCGCATGGCGAACAACACCCAGTGGGCCGACTTGGGGCCCTCCGTCCCCACGACGAACCATCCCGGCGCGACCGGCGAAGGCATCAAGATCGCCCAGGCGGTGGGCGCGGCCGTAACCCAGATGGATTACATCCAGTTGTATCCCTTTGCAAACCCGATCAACGGCGTACTGGACGCGACGGCGGTCATCCCCTTCAGCGGCCCCAGCTCCGGCGTGGTCTACGTCGATTCCCAGGGCAAGCGCTATGTGAACGAAGGCGAGCGCCGGGACGTTTGCGCCAACGGCGCGATGAATTCGGGCGGATTCCCGACATTCTGCATCTTTAACCAGAATATCAAGGATAACGCCGGGTTTATCGCGGACAGCCAGCTTGCCGACGGCATGGCCGCGAACCGCATCATCAAGGCGGACACGCTGGAAGAGCTTGCGGCGCTGTTGAACGAAATCGATTTCAAGGGCCAGAAAGTCAACATTGACGGCGCGACCCTGAAGGCGACGATCGAGACCCACAACACCTATGTGCAAAACGAAAACGATCCCGACTTCGGCAAGGTCATCGACAAGGGCGTCATGCTGACGATGGAAGAAGGCCCGTATTATGCCGTGCCCCAGTGGCCTTCCGTGCACCACACGATGGGCGGTCTGATGATCAACAGAATGACCCAGGTGTTGGATGCGGACGGCAACATCATCCCGAACCTGTACGGCGCGGGCGAAGTGACCGGCGGCGTCCATGGCACAAACCGTTTGGGCTCCAATGCGATTCCAGACGCATGCGTCCACGGCATGATCGCCGGGACGGTGGCCACGACGGGCGAGGCGCCCGACTTCGTGCCCGAGTCCTAATCCGAAACAAACCCAAAACACCCGGGGGCTGCCATCTGGCAGCCCCTTTTTTTTGTCTGCTTTTCCGCATCGGCGTGGACTCCGGCAATCTCGGCAAGCCGGGGGCGGCGGTATGAATGGGTGAGCTTTTGTCTGATTTCAGAGTAAGGCCTGCCCTCTTTCGTTGCAGCCCTGCAACTAAAACAAAGACCTGCCCCGACCCGAAAGGCAGATCTTTGCATGTTCAGCTGGCCCGTGAGGCGTATTTATGAGCAGCAACGGTTGCAGCAGTCTCTGCAGCAGCATCTGCAAAAACGCCTGCAGCATTCGCGGCATTCCGCATTGCTGCATCTGCTGCATCTGTTGCATCTGTCGAGGCATCTGTCGAAGCATCTGTCGAAGCATCTGTGGAAGCACCTATCATCGCGGCCTTCGCGATCACCGCGGACATCGCGGACATCGCGGCCATCGCGGCCATCGCGGTCATTGTCGCAGGAGCACATATTCAACCCACCTTTCGCAGTATTTTGCCGATGAATATCGGTTATTACAGTATATGTGGTTTCATCGATTGTGTTCTGCGCCCCGAAGCCGAGGCCGCGCTTGCCAAACAGGGTGTGCGCCTAACCCATTCAACAAACCAGCGGCATCGGTACGAATACCGCCGTTGCGCCGAAATCTCTGAAGTCATATCTGCTCTGTTATACCGGCATGCGGATTGGCGAGGTTCCGGGATGAACCCGGGCAAAAGTCGATTTATCTAAAAACGAAATACCGGTCCGCCGGAATGTGGATTTTAAGACGGGCAAAACCCGCGACGTCAAAACGGGGGATCCCATACGAGACATCCCAATATTCGATCCTCTTAAAGTTTTTTTGAATAAACGTCGGCAGATTGACGGATATGTTATATCGGCAAACGGCGGAGCCACCCACTTGTCGACATCGGGACACCGCAAAATTTTCAAACGTATCGCGCGTGAACTGATCGAGATCGGCGGCACGATTGAGCAGAGCCCGGACGGAGCAGACCCCAACAGCATGATCTCCGTACTGACAGCACACTGATTCCCGGCATAATTTTGCGTCGTTGCTTTACGGTGCCGGCGCAGGCGTCCTGTCCGCCCAACGCCGGCTTGGACACAGCGCCCCCGCCGCAGCGTTGCGGATTTACGCTCAACTGAAAAAGCAGCGTGAGAAGACCAGCGTAGAGAGGATGAACGCCCTATGCATAACGAATGCAGCATTATTAAAGCGAAAAAATAAAAGTTGCCAGAAAGTTGCCAGTAACATAAAAAAAGCGCCCGCAAACGCGGTGTTTGCGGGCATTTGTGGTGGTGCTTACTGGACTCGAACCAGTGACCCCATCGATGTGAACGATGTGCTCTACCAACTGAGCCAAAGCACCATTCCGAACGCAAATTATAATATCATCCCCCGGGGAAAAAGTCAATACGGGGATTGCTTTTGCGAGTCGCACCCGCCCAGGCGGCAAACGCGGCGGCAAAAGCCGCGAAAACAGCGGAAAAGCCCCGAAAACAGCGGGTTTTCGGGGCTTTTCCGCTAAAATCACAGGATTCAGCGGGAAACCTTGACGGTGTTTCCCGACTGGGTCACCTTGCACTTGAGCGCTTCGGTGATATAGCTGAGGGGAACATAGAGCGTGCCGTCCTTGACGACGGGCGCCACGGAAAGCTGGACGTACTTGTTGTCCACGGGATAGGAGTTCACGCCCCAGAAAATGTGGGTGTCGATCCCCTTGGCGGAGAACACGGAGAACTTGCCCTCGTTGCTGTAGCCGTAGGTGTAACCCAGGGCGGTGACGATGGAGCGCAGGGGCATCATGTAGACCGTGCCGTCCACATAGGGCGTGCCGCTGACGGATTTGCCGTTCACCGTGAGCCTGAGGACGCCGGCGTTGCTCGAAGTCTTTGTGCTGACGTCGATCCTGCCGTCGTTCGAGATCGTGACCTTAAAGCCAAGGGCGAACTCGAAGTACTGCCACGGCACGTAGACGCGGTTGTCCACAAAGGCGGGGGCATAGTCGAGGGTGTGGGTCTTGCCGCCGTATTTATAGGCGTTTTTCCCGGTAGTTACGGAAAATTCCGTGCCCGTGAAGGGGCCGAAGACGCTGGTGCTGCTGCCGTAGGCGTACTTCCAGTTGGCAGACAGCTCGACGATGGCGCGCAGCGGGAGCATGAGCGTGCGGCCCTGGTAATAGGGTTTGGAGGTTTTCTTGCTGCCGTTGACATACAGCGTGCAGGCGGAAGTCTTTGCCGGGTTGTCCACCGCGACTTCGGTGGTCTGGGCCTGAGCGGGCAGCGCTGTCAAAACGGCGGCAGCCAGCGTCAGCGCCGTCAGGGCAGCGGTAAGCACGCGCCTTAGCGGCTTGCTTTGGGTCATTGTTCATTCCCTCTTTCCTCGTGATATGGATGGTTCTCATCCTAAGGTTAACACGACGAGGAAACTGGTTATGTTGCTGGTAATATATGGAAAAAAACTTCCGGGAGCCCTTTGTCCCCCGAGTTTTCTTTCGCTTTTTTGAATGGTATAATGAACCCGAGGAGCGGCCGCACATAAAGGTCCGCGCCGGTCAAGGAGGAAAAATGCTCGAGCTTACGCCCGAAAAATACAGGGAGGCCCTTTCCCAAAAATTGAAGGAACTGCCGGACGCCCCAGGCGTCTACCTTCACAAGGACGAATCGGGCAGCATCATCTACGTCGGCAAGGCCGTTTCGCTGAAAAACCGGGTGCGGCAGTATTTCCAGTCGCCGAAAAACCATTCCCCGAAGGTGCGGGCGCTAGTTTCGCGGATCGCCGATTTTTCCTATGTGATGGTGGACAGCGAAACCGAGGCGCTGACTTTAGAGTGCAATTTCATCAAGCGCTACCGCCCATATTACAACGTGCTGCTCAAGGATGACAAGTCTTTTCCCTATGTTCGGATCGACATGAACGCCCCTTATCCCAGGGCGGAGATCGTCAACAACGTCAAAAACGACGGCGCGCGGTATTTCGGGCCGTATCTTTCCAGAAGCGCGGTGCGGGAGGCTTTAGCCGCCGTTTCGGACAATTTTGCCCTGCGAACCTGCAAAAAGGACATCGAGCGTTCCATCGCCCGGGGCGAGCGGCCCTGCCTGAATTACCACATCGGCAAGTGCTCGGCCCCTTGCGCGAACTATGTTTCCAAAGAGGGTTACAAACGAATCGTCGATCAGGTGGCGAATTTTCTTTCCGGCCACACGGAGGAGGTCATCGCCTCCCTGACCGGCCAGATGAACGAGGCCGCGGCGGAGCTTGCCTTCGAGCGGGCGGCGGCGATCCGGGACCGGCTGGAATCCGTGCGCGTCATCAGCGAAAGGCAGAAGGCCGCCTTGGCCAACGAAGACGAGCGGGATATCCTGGCCCTTTGCAAGTCGGGGGACGCGGCGCTGGTTTACGCTCTGTTCGTCCGGGGCGGAAAGGTGATCGGCGCCGAGCGGTACGACCTTTTGTGCGAGGACGAGGACGATACGGAAGCCCTGGCCGCCTTTTTGACCCAGTTTTATTCCTCCGCCCCGGTCCCGCAGGAAATCGTGCTGAACAAAAAAATCCAAAACAGCGCGGCGATGGCCGGCTGGCTTTCCGAGCGGCGGGGCAAAAAAGCCGTGCTCACCTTCCCTCAAAAGGGGGACAAAAAAAAGCTCTGCGAAATGGCGGAGCGCAACGGCCTTGCGGAACTGGAAAAGGACGAGCAAAAGCGCCGCCGGGCCTGGGAACGCACCAAGGGCGCACTGATCGCCCTTGCCGCCGCCATCGGCATCCCCGTTCCGGAGCGGATCGAGTGTTTTGATATTTCCCACACCATGGGCGTCGAGCCCGTGGCCTCCATGGTGGTGTTCACCGGCGGGAAGCCGGACCCTTCCCAGTACCGCCGCTTCAAGATCAAACATTCCGGAAACGACGATTACGCCGCCATGGGCGAGGTGCTTTCCCGCCGGTTCGAACGATTCAAAGCGGACCGGGCAAAGGGCGAGACCGCCGGTTTCGCCGCCCAACCCGGCCTTTTGCTGATCGACGGCGGCAAGGGGCAGCTTGGCGTCGCCCTGGAAGAACTTAAAAACGTCGGGCTCTCCTTCCCCGCGGCAGGGCTTTCGGAAAGGCTGGAGGAGCTTTGGCTGCCGGGAAAAAGCGATCCGGTCATCCTGAAAACCGGTTCGCCGGAGCTGCACATGCTCCAGCGCGTGCGGGACGAAGCCCACCGCTTTGCCATCACCTATCACAGGAGCCTGCGGAACAAGGCCTCCCTCGCTTCCGCGCTGGAGGAGATCAAAGGGGTCGGCCCCGTTCGTCGCAGGGCGCTGCTTTCGGCCTTCCCCTCGCCGGAGGACATCAAAAACGCCACGATCGAACAGCTTTCCGCGGCCCCGGGGGTGGACAAACGGACCGCCCGGCTGGTTTTTGAAAGCTTCCACGGGTCCGATGGCGCGCCGAACGGCCGGGAGGAACAGAACGGGGAATAACAAAAGGCCGGGGCATCTGTTCCCGGTCTTTTTGTCGCAAGATCAAACGCTTATTCCCAATTCAGAATGGCAACCGCCCGCACCGGGGAGCCTTCGCCGTTTTTGAATTTCAGCGGCAGGGCGGAAAACAGGAAGTCCCTGCCCAAAAGCTGGTCCAGATTGCAGAGATTCTCGATCACGCACTTGCCCTTCCCGCCAAGGAGGATGCGGTGCAGCGTGAGGGCTTCGTCAAACAGCGGGTCGACGGAAGCGTACTCCACCCCGATTCCCCGGAGATCGTCCAGCTTCGAAAGGTATTTCGCCGCTTCCTCGCTCAAGACGGGGTAATCGCCGAAGAACCGTTCCGTTCCCCAGTATCTGTCCCATCCGCAGCAAAGGAGGACGAACGCCTTTTGAGAAAGATCCTGGTTTTGGAACACGCCGATCGGTATTTTTTCCCCTTCGCCGAACATCCTGCAATCGATCGCGGCGCCGCGGCCCATAAAGCGGGAAAGATCCCCGCCGTCCGTCCGAAAACCCTCCGACAAAACGTGGGTATTGCAGTCCACGTGGGTGCCGGTGTGGGTGGTCATCTCGAACCGGGTCAGGGTGAAGGCGTCCCCCGAACGCAGGTCGCCCTGCACCAAAAACCTCGGCGCCGGGTCCCCGGGGAAAACGGGCATGCCGTTTCCCAGGGTGTGGGACAGATCGACGATGTTCATGCGCGCTCCTTTTTTCGGCCGGTCCCCGCGGGTCTTGCCCGAATCCTCCCGCAGGTTGCAAATCAGCCGCTCTTTTTTTGGTGAAAAGCAGGATGAAATCATGTATGATAGAAACCGGGCGGCAAAAATTGCGGCGGGGTGACGGAATGAGTGCGGAATTCACAGTCGTTTTGGAACAGATGGGCGTTTTCCTGCTGCTGATCGGCGCGGGCGCTGGCGGGGCTTTGCTGAACGTTCTGGCCCCGGATTCGCTGTTTGCCCTATCTTCCTTCGCGCTGAACTTCTCCATCCCCTGCCTGGTTTTTTCCACCCTGGCAGGCTCCGCAACAAAAGAACAGCTTCTTTTTTCCTGGCCCCTGATCATCGCTTCGCTTTGCATCAGCGGGCTGATGTTTTGTTTTGGCCTTTTTTCCGCAAAGCTTTGCAAGCTTTCCGGCAACAGAAGGCGGATCCACCTCGGCCAGAGCGCCTTCGGCAACATGGGAATGATCGGCATCCCGCTGATCACCGCCCTTTACGGCGCCGGCGGCGCGCTGCCCCTGGCCGTCTTTTTGCTTTGCGACCAAGCGCTGCTTTGGACGGTGGGCATCCGCCTTGGCTACCCCAAAGGCAGCGCGGCGGGCTTTGAGTGGAAAAAGCTTTTGAATCCCGTGTTGATCTCGGCCGTTTTGGGCATTTCTTTTGCTTTGCTGGGCGTCCATTTTCCCGCTGTGGTCGCCGGGACCATCGAAGGGCTGGGGGCGACCACAAAGTTCATCGCGCTGATCTTCGTCGGCGGCACGCTGGTCTTTTCCGCGAAGGAAAAAAGCGCCCGCACCCTTTGCCCTTTTTCCATCGTGTTCTTCAAGATGCTTCTCTGCCCCGTCGTCGTTTACTGCGTCCTAAAGCTCACCGGGCTTTTCGGCGAAACGACGGCCGCGACCCTCGCCGTGATTTCCGGGCTGCCGGCAATGGGCACGATGGCCGTGGTCGCGAGGGCCAGCGGGTCGGACGACGCCTATGCCTCCGCCGTCACCCTCGTCACCACGGTCTGCGCCGCGGCGACGCTGCCGGCGGTGATCTGGGTGTTCCGTCTGCTGCCTTTTTGAGGGCTGTTCCGCTTTGCATGGCCGGCCCGCAAAAAAGCGCTTCCTGCCTTTGCCCGCCGCGCGTTGAAACGGGTCAGGCGTTCTGCTCCCCGTTCTGCCCGCTTTCGAAGGCGCGCATGGCCAGGATCGTTTTTTCCATCAGCTCGTCCAGGCTCAGGCCCATCATTTCCGCGCCTTTTTGGATGACCTCTCTGGAGCATCCGGCCGCGAAAGACGGGGTTTTGAACTTCTTTTTCAGGGATTTGACCTCAAGGTCCATGGTGCTTTTTGACGGACGCATGGCCGCCGCCGCACCGATCAGGCCGGTCAGCTCGTCCACGGCGTAAAGGGCCTTTTCCATCGGGTGGAGCGGCTCGAGGTCTGTGGCGATGCCCCAGCCGTGGCTGGCGCAGGCCCGGATCGTCCGCTCGTCCACCCCGTGCCGGCGCATCAGTTCCTGGCCTTTTACGCAGTGCCGGTCCGGGAACCGCTCAAAATCCAGATCGTGCAGCAGGCCGACGATCCCCCAGAAATCCTCCTCGTCTCCGTAGCCCAGGTCCCGGGCGAACCAGCGCATCACGGCTTCCACCGTCAGCGCGTGTTTGATGTGGAAAGGCTCCTCATTGTATTGTTGGAGCAGGGTCAACGCTTCCTCTCTGGTCATTTGCGGTTACCTCCCAAGATAATATGCCGCGGCGATTCCCGCCGCCATGGTCAATACGGACACAAGGCCCCAAATGTTAAAGGCGAACCCCGGCCACACCACGAACACCGAGCCGAGCACCAGTCCGATGATCGCGCAATAAGTATTCACCGGCCATTTGTTCATCAGCGCCCGGATCGCCCTGGAACCCAGCACAAGGCCGATCAGCACGCCCAGCCCGATGGGGACGAGCAGCGGAATGTTCAAATCCCCCACGGCGGTATAAAACGTGGCGTAGGTCCCGAAAATCAACAGCATGGACGAACCCGAAACCCCCGGCACGATCATTGCCGCCGCCGCCACGACGCCGCTGAAAAACACCTTTGCCGCAAGGGCCGCGGTCAGGGTTTTTTCCGCCGTCATGCCCGCGCCCTCCCCCAGGGTGGAAAGCAGATACATGAGGGCAAGCGCCGCGGCAAAAAGGGCGAACCCCCCCAGGCCGGGCCATTTTCCCTCGCCTGTGCGAACCTTTTTCAGCAGCATGGGCAAAGAGCCGAAAATCAGGCCGATGAAGAAAAAACAGGTGGGCATCGGATGGTTCTCCAGCAGCCAGGTGATGATCCTCGAAAAGAGCAGCAGCCCGGCGGCAAGCCCCGCCCCGATGTTCAGCAGGTATTTCCAGTCGGATTTGATCGCCTTGATGTCCAGCGCAAAAAGGCCCACCAGGCGGTCGTAAATCCCCATGACCACGGCGATCGTTCCGCCGGAAACGCCGGGGATCACATTGGCGATGGCCATGATAAAACCGGCAAAAAAAGTCCTGATCAAACGGTTTTCCTCCTTTTGCGGAATGAATCCGCCGGCCGGATCAGACCTCTATCCCCAAAAACTGCTTGACAAGCAGGCCGATCACAAAGGAAACGGCGGCGACGGAAAGGCTGATGGCCGCCATCTCAAAAAAGCGCTTTTTAAAATTCAGGTCCTGGGCCACGGCGATGTAGTAGTTGAAGGCCATGATGATGAGCACCACGATGGCCAGCATGGAAACCAGGGCGGCCATATGGTGCCCGTCGTCAAAAACGAGATAGGGCAAAACAAGCAGCGCGACGGTCAGAAGATAGGCGATGCCCGTATAAACGCAGGATTTCAGCGCGTCCGGCCGGCCTTCCGAGCGGGCGGAAAGGTATTCGGACGACGCCATGGATAACGTGGCCGAAATCCCCGTGATCAGCCCGGAAAGGGCGACGAGCCTGGTGCTTCCCAGGGCGAAAGTCAGCCCCGCCAGGGTGCCGGTCAGCTCCACCAGCGCGTCGTTCAGGCCGAGGACCATGGAACCGACGTAGCGGAGCCGCTCCTCGTCCAGCATGGCCAAAAGCTCCTGCTCGTGGCGGTCCTCCTCCTCGGCGATGCGCTTGGCCTCGGGGACTTCAAAAATCAGCTTTTCATACGCCTTGTTCGCCGCGTCTTCCCCGCTTTCCATCTTTTTCAGCGCGAAGGTGATCCCGAAAACCCGCGCCACAAAGGAATACCAGCGCACGCGGAGCATGCTCGGCTTGTGTTCGGTCTTTGTGTATTTCTTCCAGACGTCCGCGTGGGCTTTTTCCTCTGCCGCGATGGTCAAGAGCACCTTTTTGTTTTCCTGGTTTTTCGTCCGCTGTGCGATGCGGGTGTATACGTGGTATTCGGTGATTTCGTTCCTCTGCATTTTGAGCAGGGTCGAGACAACCTCCCTTGATAATTCCATAAAACTCACCCTTATTCCTGTGTTTTGGCGCGCAGGTGCGCCTTTATAGTATAGCACTTTTTCAGATCGTGGAAAACCGGGTTTCGCTTTAGGTCTTCATCAACCGATGGTACCCATGACAGCTTGCTGTTTATATGCTATAATGCTTTTCTGCGAGCCGGCGCTTTTTGATTCGCCCCCAAGGCGGGGCCGCCGCGAAAGGAGACAGGACAAAACATGTCTGCTGAAGATATCGCCCCCAGGAAAAAGAGAAAATTCGGGGTGCTCACGCGCTTTTTGCGCGGGCATCTGCGTTTTTTTGCCGCAGCGACCTTGATCTCCGCCCTTTCCATACTGCTGAATTTTTTGATGCCCCAGGTCGTTCGCGTCACCGTGGACTCGGTCATCGGGGACGCCCCTTTTGACCTTCCCGATTTCGTCGTCCGCTTGCTGGAAAATATCGGCGGCCGGGAATTCCTTCGCCAGAACATCTGGGTCAGCGCGGCCATGGCGGTTGTTTTTGCGGTGCTGTCCTGCGTCTGCACCTACCTTTACCGCCTGTTTGTCGCCAAGGGCAGCGAAGGCGTGATCAAATCCATGCGCAACGCCCTTTACCGCCACATTCAGCATCTGCCGTATCAATGGCATGTTTCCACCCAGACGGGGGACATCATCCAGCGCTGCACCTCGGATGTGGACGTTGTGCGGAACTTCCTCGCTTCCCAGCTGACCGAGCTTTTCCGCACCGTCGTCCTCGTCGCCTTCGCGCTTTCCTTCATGTTTTCCATGGACGCGGTCCTCGCTTCCGTAACCGCGGCCTTCATCCCCTTTACCGTGATCACCACGGCGGTTTTCTTCGGCGCCATCGCCAAGCGCTTCAAGATCGCGGACGAGGCCGAGGGGGACCTTTCCTCCTGCGTGCAGGAAAACCTGACGGGCGTCCGGGTGGTGCGCGCGTTCGGCCAGGAAGCCGCCGAAATCGAACGCTTTGAAAAGAAAAACAGCCTTTTTGCCGAGCTTTGGATCAAGCTCGGCAGGGTGATGAGCCTTTATTGGAGCACCGGCGGCATCACCACCGGCATCATGGAGCTTGTCGTCGTTGCCGTGGGCTCTTACTTCGCGGTTTCCGGCCGGCTGCTGCTGGGGGAATACCTGGTGTTTTTGTATTACGCCGCGATGATCGCCTGGCCGGTCCGCGCTTTTGGCCGCATTTTAGGCGATATGTCCAAGATGGGCGTTTCTCTGGAGCGTTTGGGCGAGATCCTGGACGAACCGGAAGAGATCGACGACCCGAACGGCAAAACCCCGGATATGTCCGGCGATATCGCCTTTGAAGACGTCAGCTTTGCCTACGAGGGCGGGGGGGACGTGCTGTCCCACCTTTCCTTCAAGATTCCCGGGGGCTGCACCTTCGGCGTGCTGGGCAGCACGGGCAGCGGCAAATCCACGCTGACCTATCTGCTGACCCGGCTTTACGACCTGGCCCCCGGCTGCGGAAGGATCACCGTGGGCGGGGTGGACGTGAAGGAGATGCGCCTTTCCCACGTGCGCAAAAACGTCGGCCTGGTGCTGCAGGAGCCTTTCCTCTTTTCCAGAACGATCGCGGAAAACATCGCCTCCCTGGACCCAAACCCGCCGATGGGCGAGATCCGCGAGGCCGCCCGCGTCGCCGCTTTGGACGAAACCGTCCTCGGCTTTGAAAAGGGGTACGACACGGTCATCGGCGAGCGGGGGGTCACCCTTTCCGGCGGCCAGCGCCAGCGCGTGGCCATCGCCCGGATGCTGATGCAAAAAACCCCGATCATGGTGTTTGACGATTCCCTTTCCGCTGTGGACGCGCTGACGGATCAGAAGATCCGCGCGGCCCTTTCCGCCCGGGAAGGCTCGGCCACCACCATCATCATTTCCCACAGGATCACCACCCTGATGCACGCGGACTGCATCCTCGTGCTGAAAAACGGCGAACTTGCGGAAATCGGCAGCCACGGGGAGCTCCTTGAAAAGAACGGGCTCTATAAACGGGTTTATGACCTTCAGGGCGGGGCGGAACGCGCTTCGTCCGCAAAATGAGGACCAAAAGGGAGGCGATCGACGTTGTCCGGCTATGACGAGCAAACCTACGACAAGCCGTTTGACCTTAAAATATGGGCAAAGCTTGTGCCCTTTCTCAAAAAATACAGGTGGAAGCTGGCGCTCATCTGCCTGATGATGGGCGCGACGGCCCTGATCGATATCCTGATGCCGGTCTATCAGAAGGAGGCGATTTCCCGCTTCATCCTGCCTAAGACCGCCGAAGGCCTGATTCCCTACGCCTTTATTTACCTTGGCATCATCCTGTTCCAGGCGCTGAACGTCATCATTTTCGCCCGGCTGGCCATGTCCTCGGAAATGCTGATCGGCAGGGACATCCGCAGCTCGGTTTTCCGGCGCTTGCAGGAGCTTTCCTTCTCCTATTACAACGTCACCCCCGTGGGATACATCCTCGCCCGGACGATGAACGACGTCAACAAGATCGCCTCCCAGATGTCCTGGGGCATTGTGGACATTTTCTGGTCGTTTTTCTACGTTGCCGGCGTGTTCATCACCATGCTGGCGGTGGACCTCACCCTGGGTCTGCTCCTTATGGTGCTGGTGCCGGTCATCGCCGTGGCGACAGTCTACTTCCAAAAGCGCATCCTGAACGCCAACCGCGAGGTGCGCCGCCAGAATTCCCGGATGACCGGGGCGTACAACGAGGGCATTTCCGGCGCGAGAACCGCGAAAACCCTGGGGGTGGAGGATAAAAACAGCGACTCCTTTGAGAAGATCACCGGCAAGATGTACGGGTATTCCATTAAGGCCGCGATCCTGAACGCCGTTTTTGTTCCCGTGGTCGTGTTCTGCAGCAGCATGGCCGTGGCGCTGGTGCTTTATTACGGCGGGAATCTGACCCTTTCCGGGCTGATGGACTTCGCCACCTTTTCGCTGTTCATCACCTATGCGGTTTCGATCTTCGAGCCGATCCAGCAGCTTGCGCGCATCGCGGCGGACTTCATCTCCCTTCAGGCCAGCATTGAGCGGGTGACCGATCTGCTGGAAAAGGAGCCGGACATCAAGGATTCGCCGGAAGTCGCCGAAAAATACGGCGACTCCTTCCACCCCAAAAAGGAAAACTGGGAGCCCATCAAGGGCGACATCGAATTCGACCATGTGACCTTCCGCTACCCGGACGGCACCGAAAACGTGCTGGAGGATTTTTGCCTGAAGGTCCCCGCGGGGACCACCGTCGCCATCGTGGGCGAGACCGGCGCGGGGAAATCGACCATCGTCAACCTGGCCTGCCGGTTCTTTGAGCCGACTTCGGGCAGGATCCTGATCGACGGCCGGGATTACAAGGAGCGCAGCATGCTCTGGCTGCACAGCAACCTGGGCTATGTTTTGCAGAATCCCCATCTTTTTTCCGGCACCGTGCGGGACAATATCCGTTACGGCAACCCGAGCGCGACGGACGAACAGGTGGAAGCCGCCGCAAAGCTCGTGGCGGCGGACAAGGCCGTCGCCAAGCTGGACAAGGGCTATGATTCGGACGTCGGCGAAGGGGGCGACCGGCTCTCGACCGGCGAAAAACAGCTCGTTTCCTTTGCCCGGGCGGTGCTGTCCTCTCCCCCCATTTTCGTGCTGGACGAAGCCACCAGCTCCATCGACACGGAAACCGAGCAGCTCATCCAGCAGGCGATCACAACGCTGCTGGAAGGGCGGACCTCCTTCGTGGTCGCCCACAGGCTTTCCACCATCCGCCACGCGGACGTGATCCTGGTGGTGGACGACGGGAAGATCGTCGAGCGCGGGACCCACGACGAGCTGATGGAACAGGGCGGGGTTTATCACGGGCTTTACACCCGCCAGTTCCTGGAAGAGCTGGAAAACCGCTCCTGGCAGTAAACAGCGGGGGCTTTGGCCGGCCCCGCCCTGTGACCCTTGGGCGAATCCGATCAAGGGCGGGGGGGGATTCCTTGCGTCCTTTTCGCTCTTTCGGGCTCCGGCCCGGCGCGCGCGGCGCGCCTTTTTCTTGACCGGCGGCGGCAAAAAGCCGCGGCTTTGGCTGTGCCTTCGACCGGAATCTGTTCGATTTTCGCGCCGAATGCTGAAAATAATACTGAAAATCTTCTTTTTTTTATCGAAATTGGGAAAATAGGGGTAGCCGTTCATAAATTTCACTGCTATATTTATAAAAAGGTCTGTCCAAAACGGTATTGCATGTTGTATAATCATTCTGCATAGTCCTGTTGTGACCGCAGGTGCCCCCCTTGAGTTGAGGAGGTTTTTTCCGTGGCTTCAGACGCAAAAAAATATCGGGTTCAGATGTTGGGTGGCTTCTCCATCAATTGCGGGGAAGACATGCTTTCTGATACCGCGGGCAGGATGCAGCAGGTCTGGAACCTGATCGAGTATCTGATCGTGTACCGCCACAAGGGTGTTCCCCAGAGCCGCCTGATCGACATGCTCTGGCCGGACGAATCCAGCGACAACCCGGCGAACGCCCTCAAAAATCTGGCTTATCGCGCAAGGACCCTGCTTTGCAAATCCCTTCCGAACGAAAAGGAGCCTTTTATCCTTTTCCGCAGGAATTCCTATGCCTGGAACGAATCTCTTCCCTGCGAGGTGGATATCGAAATTTTGGAGAGCGCCTGGCGCGCCGCCAACGCCTCCTTGTCCGAATTGGACAAGCTGGACGGTTACCTTGCCGCGGTCGATATTTATCAGGGCGATTTTCTTCCCAAATCGCTGATGGAAGAATGGACGATTTCCCTGCGCACCTATTATTCGTCGATTTACATCGACTGCGTTACCCGGGCTTTTGACCTGCTTCTTGACCACGACCGCGCCACCGAAGCAATTCAGATGTGCGAAAAGGCCGTCGCCCTGGAAAAGTTCACCGAAAAAATGCACGAGCTGCTCATCCGGGCCTATATGGCCGCCGGGGACCACGCTTCGGCGCTGAAGCACTATTATTACGTTGTGGACCTGTTTTACAGCGAAATGGGGATCAAGGTTTCCAACCAGATCACAAACCTGTACAACGAAATCACCAAGTCGATCAACAGCATCGAGTCCGACCTTGAAATGATCGAGGAGCAGCTTCACGAAGTCGAGGCGACGCCCGGGGCTTACTACTGCCCCTACGAGATCTTCAAGAACATTTACCGCATTCAGTCCCGGTTTATGCTCCGTTCCGGCCAGAGCTTCATGGTGGCCCTGATCTCCGTTTCGGACAAGGACGGCAACCCGCCGGTCACCGCGGTCGTTACCGAGGCGATGGAGGAACTGAAAAACGCCCTCACCTCTTCTTTGAGGAAGAGCGACATCGTTTCCCGGTTCTCCCCCACCCAGTACGTCATGCTGCTGGGCGCGCTGACCTATGAGAACGGTCAGATGGTCATCAGCCGGATCTTCGAACGCTTCAAAAAGCGCTCCACCGCCTTTGGCATCGCCCTTCACTATAACCTGCTGCCAGTCAAGCCGGTTATATAGTTCAACACTTAAAGGTGTCGCCAATGGCCTGCGCATCCTTGCCGCCGAGGGTTCACGCTGCCGCGCAAGGAAATTTCGGGCATGAATGCCCGAAATGGTACGGCAAAACTGACGCCCCAGTCGTCGGCGAAGCCGACATCAATCCTTGATGAGGTGCCGGAATCTGTGATTCAGGCTCGTGCCGTCAGCTTTGATTGAAGCTTTCGAGGCTGCTGCCCTTGACGATCCCGATGGTTTTTAACAGATGGCCGCGCCGGTTTTTCCCGGCGCTTTTTTTGTTATTGCACTTATTTCCCTTTTCGACGGATTTCGGCATGTTTTCCCGCGGGGTTTCACATATATGCTGGTATTCTTTGCCTGTGTGACCGTTTTGTTACTGAAACATGGGATAATTCAAGCGAAATCAGATGATACGGGGTGCGCAGCAGTGCAATACCTTAGCGGCGATAGATATAAGAATAATGCGAACCTCGCTCGGCTCGTCATATGTGTCGACGAGATTGAGAGCATATTCGCCAAAGGCCGGCTGTTTTCCGCGTATCTTCAGTGTGAGCATCCCTTTTCCTGTTTTGAGGACATCGTCCACCTGAGTGAACTGATATTCGACCTTAATTCTTTTCCACAATCCTCTTTTGGGAAGCGGTACTTCCGCTCCTCATCGGAAAAACTCAAAATAAAGCGAGAAGAAGTCATGAAAAATCTTCAGATAATCGACGAAAAGCAGCTCAAGCGCGGCGAAAAGGGCACCTTTGTCGTGCGGGTCATGTTCCGCCAGAATGCCACCTGGCAGGGGACCGTCAGCTGGGTCGAGGGCGGCAAGACCCAGCATTTCCGCAGCATGCTGGAACTCATCCACCTTTTGGAGGACGCTCTGGGCACCGAGGCCGTCGTCTGGGACACAGACGCGGCAGAATAAACCGCGTCTGTTTTAAAGCCCCCCAATATTGGGGGGCTTTAAAGCGTCAAAGCGGCCCGCGGCCGCTTTGACGGTGGGTTTTTCGCTGGCGCGTGCCGTAGCCCCTTTTTATTGGGGCTTTTTTCTTTTTTGGGCCTGTTTCTTCATTCATCCTCCATTTCTTTTCAAATTAAATCACAATCATGAATTTTTGGTCACAAAGCCCTATTTTTACATCCAAAATCGTTGCATACTCTAATCGCGATGCTATAATTTATACGAGCAACAGCGTCCTGATCGGAACCCTTTTGATGTATGGCGTTCCGTCAGGCAACAAAACCGGACCACGCATCCATGAGGGCAGTTATGAAAACCACAGCATTTTACCGCCTGATTTGCATTCTTCTTGCGGCGATCGCTCTGCTTGCCGTTTTGCCCGCCGCCTCCCTTGCCGCAGGCAACGGCAGGGTGTCCGTCGATTCCTCGGAATCGGGGGACGGGATCGTGCTGATCAACCACGTGGGCAAATCGCCCAAAAAGCTCAAAGTGCGCATCAATTACGGCAACAGCGCATATAATTATGACCTCGACAGCTCCGGCAAGGCCGAAGCCTTCCCCCTTCAGCTTGGCGACGGGGCCTATAAAATAGGGGTTTACCAGCAGATTTCGGGCAATTCCTATTCGCTTTTGTATTCCGAATCGGTGGACGTGAAGCTTTCCAGCGAAAAGGCCCCCTTCCTTCGCGCAAACCAGCGGGTGAATTACACTTCCTCCACAGAGGTGGTGAAGGTCGCGAAAAAGCTCTGCAAGAATCTCGAAACGGACGTTGAGATGATCGACGCCATTTACGCCTATGTGATCGACAATTACAAATACGATTACGACAAGGCCAAGGACGCGGTTTCCGGCAGACTGGTGGGCTATCTTCCCAACCTTGACCAGATCTTCGAAACCAAAAAGGGCATCTGCTACGACTACGCCTCGCTGCTGGCGGCGATGCTCCGGTCCGTGGGCATCCCGGCGAAGCTGGTCATGGGCTATGTTGCGCCGGACAACGTCTACCACGCCTGGAACGAGGTTTATATCGAGGGCGAAGGCTGGGTCGTCAAACAGGTTCACTTTGCCGGCGAGGAATGGAAACTGATGGACCCGACCTTTGCGTCCGCCGCGGCGAACAGCGCAAAGATCAATAAATTCATCGGCAACGGCAGCAATTACGCCACCAAATACTTCTATTAGCCCAAGTTTTGCGCCGGATCCGCCGGAGCCGATCGGGCCGCGCAACGGCGCGCGGCCTTTTTTAGAAAGGCTTTTGCGCCCCAAACGCCGCCGCGATGGGAGGTAAGATGACCAGACGCAACCAAAAATCCGCAGAAGAGCTCGCCCTTTTCTGCGCCCAGTGCGCCCTTGTGCTGCGCTCCGGAATGCTGCTTTCGGAAGGCCTTTTTGCCACGGCGCAAGAAAACGGGGACAAGGGCCTGCTTTTGGTTGCCGAAAAGCTGTTTGACGGCTCCACTTTGGAAAGCGCCCTCGAAGAATCCGGCGCCTACCCTTCGTATATGGTTTCCCTTGCGGGCATCGGCGAAAAAACCGGCCGCCTGGAGCAGGTCATGGATTCCCTTTCCGACTATTATCAGCGGGAACAGGCCATCCGCCGCCAATTGAAGAACACGCTTTTTCACCCGCTGCTTCTCGCTTTGGTGATGCTCTGCGTCGTCGCGGTGCTTATGCTGAAGGTGCTTCCGGTCTTTTCGGATGTTTACGCCCAGCTTGGCGGCGCTTTCGGGCTTTCCGCCGGGGTTTTGTCCTTCGGGCGGACCGCCGGGATCATCTGCCTTGGGCTGACGGCAATCCTTGTTCTGACCGGCATCTTTGCCTATTTTTGCGCCAGGAGCCCCGCGAGGTATGAGCGCCTGGCGGCTTTGCTGGTGCTTTTGCCCTTTGCCCGCCGCGTTTCGGACAAAATCTCTTCCGGAAGGGTGGCTTACGCCCTTTCGCTGCTGCTTTCCAGCGGGTACGACATCGACGAGGCCGTCCGCCTGCTGCCCAAACTGCTGACCCAGCCCGCGGCGATCAAAAAAATCGGCCTGATTTCCTCTTCCATGGAGCGGGGCGAGAGCTTTTCCGCCGCCGCAAAGGAAAGCGGGCTTTTTTCCGGCATGTATGCCCGGCTTGTGGGGCTCGGGTCGCAATCCGGCACGCTGGACGAGGTCATGGCCCGGCTTTCCGCCATGTACGACGCCGAGATCGAAGAGGGCATGGCCGGCGTTCTTGGCGCTGTGGAACCCGCCATCGTCGCGGTGCTCTCCACGGTCATCGGGATCGTGCTGCTTTCCGTGATGCTGCCGCTGCTGCAAATCCTTTCGGCCTTTTAAGGCAAAGAGGGCCGCAGCGGAGCCTTGCGGCGCCTGACGATGACGCAACAGGGCGCGGGAACCCGGCCTTTGAGGCGGATTGGATGATACTTCGGCGCTTAAGGAAAGGAGAATCACGCCATGAAGAAAAAGGCTTCTTTGGCTGCGGGGGTAGTGCTAATCGCCGCGGCGCTGGTATTCGCGCTGCTTTACGGGGCCGCGGGGGTTTCAAAAAGCGCGGAGGAAAGCGGCCTTGAGGCGATCCGACAGGCGGTGATGCGCGCCGCGGTCAACTGCTATTCGATCGAGGGCGCATACCCCGAAAGCCTCGATTACCTGAAGGAGAATTACGGGCTCTGTTACGACGAGGCGCGCTACCTCGTCTCTTACGACGCTTTTGCCCAGAATCTCTTGCCGGATGTTTTCGTTTTTGTGCGGGGAGGTGTGGAAGTTGACGGCTGAACGCGGCCGGGGGCTATCCCGGGTGCTGACGCTCTTTTTGCTTTTGCTTTTCGCCGTTTCCGCGTTTTTGACCGCCGTTTTCGGCGTGAACATGTACCGCTCCATCAGCGGCGATTCCGACGCAAACTACGCCCTTCGCGCCAGCATGGCCTATGTTTCTGGCAAGGTCCGCGCCCTGGATTCCGAAGGGTTCCTTTCCGCCGAACAAATCGGCGGCGTGGATGTGCTCGTCCTGTCTGAAAATATCGAGGGTTTTGACTACAACACCTACATATACATTTATGAAGGAAAGCTTTGCGAGCTTTTTGTGGACGAGGACTTCGGCTTCGATCCGGCCGCGGGCACCCCTTTGGTGGAAGTGGAACGCTTCTCCTTTGACGTTGGCGGCGGCGCCCTCAGCATGACCGCCACGGCCCCCACCGGGGAGACCCGCTCTTGCCGCACGCTGCTTCGTTCCGGCGCCGGGTGCGTAAAATGAGCTGCGGGAAAGGAAGGCGCTTTGCCGCCGGGCCTTTTTTGCTGGAGCTTTCCGTCGCCATTCTGGTCTTTGCCCTGGCGGCTTCCGTCATACTCACCCTTTCCGCGGCCGCAAGAAAAAGGAGCGACGACGCCGCGGCCCTCTCCTCTGCGGTGCTGACGGCCTCCACGGCTGCGGATTACCTTCGCGCGGGGGACGAGCGGGGCTTTTGCGCGGCCTTCGACGCCGAAAGGACAAAGAACGGATTCGCCGCAAACGGCACCCTTTGCAAGGGCGAAAAAGCGGAAAGGGGCTTTGTCCTCACCGTTGAAAAGGCCGTTGACGGCTCGCTTTCCTCCTATTCCATCACCTTGAGGGACGGAAACGGAAACGGGCTTGTTTCCCTTGTCGCCGCCTGGGTGGACGGGGGTGACGCGGGATGAACGAACTATCCGCGCCGCGCCCCGGCGTTCGGCAAAAAAGGCGCTGCCCTGCCTTCCCGGCGACGGTCGGCGCGCCTTCGGTGCTGGTCGTGCTGGTGTGCCTTTGCCTGACGGTGCTGAGCGTGCTTTCCCTGATCGCCGCCAGGAACGAACTCACCCTTGCCGAGCGCACGGTTTCGGAAACCGCGCAATATTACCGCGCGGACGCGGCGGCTTCGGTCCTGCTCGCCGAAACCCTGGATAACTTCAGGCAAACGGGCGCCGCCATCGCCCCCGAGGGCGTGACCCTGACCGAGCCGGAGCAGGCGGAAAATCCAAAAAACGGCAGAACCCCCGCGTTTTTGGCGGATTACAGCGTGCCCTGCGGCGAAAATTCGGCGCTTTGCTGCTCTGTTAGGGTGTATCTTGACGGAAGTTATGATATACTTTCCTGGAAAAAGGTTTTTTCTGCGGAACAGACCTTCTTCGACGATTCCATCAACGTTTGGAACGGCGAATGACAGCCGGGAAAGGATGCGCCCATGACCGCGGCGGAAAGCAAAAGGATGCTGATCGGGCTGCTGAAAAAAGCGGTGGACCTTGGCGTTTCGGATATTTTCCTGATCGCGGGCTTTCCCGTGGCCTTCAAGCTTGCCGGCGCGATCCTTCCCCAAAGCGAAAAACGCCTGATTCCCGAGGAGACCGAGGCTTTGGTCTTCGGCCTTTACGAGCTTTCCGGCGCGCGCTCCGCGGAAAAATACAGGGCCAGCGGGGACGATGATTTTTCCTTTTCCCTGCCCGGCGTGGGGCGCTTTCGGGTTTCGGCGTATATGCAGCGCAATTCCTTTGCCACCGTGATCCGCGCCGTCGCCTTTGACCTTCCGGACCCGGCTTTTTTGAACATTCCCGAAGCGGTGATGGACTTCGCCTGTTTGCAGAAGGGCCTGGTGCTGGTTACCGGCCCGGCGGGCAGCGGCAAATCCACCACCCTTTCCTGCCTGATCGACCGGATGAACCACAGCTATCCCTACCACATCATCACCATCGAGGACCCCATCGAGTTTTTGTACCGGAACGACCGCTGCGTGATCAGCCAGCGGGAGGTTTCCCACGACACCGAAAGCTTTGACAAAGCCCTCAGATACGCCCTTCGCCAATCGCCGAACGTCATTCTGGTCGGCGAAATGCGGGACCTTGAGACCATCTCCATCGCCATGACCGCGGCGGAAACCGGGCAGCTTATTTTTTCCACCCTGCACACCATCGGCGCCGCAAAGACCATCGACCGGATCGTGGACGTCTTTTTGGACAGCCGCCAGCAGCAGATCCGGGTCCAGCTCGCCATGGCGCTGCAGGCGGTCATCAGCCAGCAGCTTGTTCCAGCCGTCGGCGGCGGGCTGATCCCCGCCTTTGAAATCCTGGTGGCGACCCCCGCCATCCGTTCGATGATAAGGGAAAACAAAGTCCACCAGATCAACAACGCCATCGCAACGGGCGCGGAGAACGGCATGGTCACCATGGATGCAAGCCTTGTTTCCCTCTTTAAGGCCGGGCGGATCACCGCCGAAACCGCTGCGGAGTACGCCGTTGACCCGGAAGGGATCCGGGCAAAGCTGAAACGGTGAACAAGGCGGCTTGCATTTGATCTTGCCGGACGAGAACGGCGGAACACCGGGGGTTTTGCCCTTTGCCGCCGCGATCGTCCGCATCCTTTTTTGTTTTGGAGCATTCAATGAAAACCTGTTTTATCTTGAACCCGGTCGCGGGATCCGGGCGGTCCAAGCCGGCGCTTTCGGCGGCCCGGGCGGTCTTTGACGCCGCGGGCAAACCTTACGAGGTTTGGGAAAGCCTTGGCCCCGGCCACGCCGTGGAGCTTGCGAAAAACGCGGCGCAGGGGGGCTTTGAGCTTGTCGTTTCCGTCGGCGGAGACGGCACGGTCTGCGAAGTCGCCCAGGGGCTGATCCATTCGCAGGCGGTCATGGGCATCATTCCCGGCGGAACGGGCAACGATTACCGCCGCTGCCTGAACATTCCCAAAGACCCGGCGAAGGCGGCAAAAACCCTGCTTCTTGAAAACGTTCGCACTGTGGACTGCATGCAGGTGGACGAATTCGTGGGGCTGAACATCTCCACCGTGGGGTTTGACAGCGAAGTCGTCCGCAATGCGGAGCGCTACGCCCGGTTTGGCGGGCTGAGCTACCTGCTTTCCGTGCTTTATACCGTGCCCCGCTATTCCCCGCCGGAGATCCGCGTGACCATAGACGGCGAACCGGCCTTTTTGGGCCCGCGCTTCCTCGTCGCCGCGGGCAACGGCACCCATTACGGCGGCGGCATGCGCGTGCTGCCCGATTCCGACCCGGCGGATGGCCTGCTGGACATCTGCGTCATCGATTCCGTCCGGATCCCCAGGGATTATTTCTCCCTTTTGCCGAAAATCATCCGGGGAACTTATAAAAAGACAAACAGAAGCGAGATCCACACCCTGCGCGCCCGCTCCCTGATCATCGAGAGCGATTCGCCCCTGACCCTGAACCTGGACGGAACGCTGTTTGAAGGCCGGCGCCGGGTCTCGATGGCGGTCCTTCCCGCGGCGCTGCGCATATGCGCCGGGGCTTAAGCATCGCGCGCCGTAAAATCAACGCAATCCGGGCAGAATACCCGCAAGGCCCCAAAATACGGGGCCTCCCGCTGTTGAAAATTGTACCGGGGGTTCAGGAACCGAAGCCCCTGCGCTTCTAACAAAAGCTTCCGTACCCTTTCGGGCGTTCGTGCCCGAAATCACCTTGCGCGAAGCGCGCCGGAATCACAGATTTCGGCGCTTCATCAAGGATGATGCCGGCTTCGCCGACGGCCTTGAAACCCAACCGGCGAAGCGGCCCGCGGGCCGCTTTGACGCCCTAAGCCCCCAAAATGCGGGGCTTGCGGGCTTTTCAGTACCCGCGGAAAATGGTATACTATTTTATTGAAATGAATTTTGGTTATTCTTCGAGGTGTTTTTGATGGATTTTCGGACCGAAATCGCCGCTGCGCTCTCCGCTTCGGCAAAAACCCCGGCAGCCGAGCTTTGCGCGATGCTGGAAACCCCGCCGAACCCCGAAATGGGGGATTACGCCCTGCCCTGCTTCAAGCTGGCAAAATCGATGAAAAAAGCCCCGTCGGCCATTGCCGCGCAGCTTAAAAGCGAATCGGTTTTCCCCGGATTCGTCTCCAGGGCGGAGGCCGCCGGCGGTTATTTGAACTTTTTTATCGACCGGGCCGTATTCGTCCGGGAAGCCCTTTTGCCGGTGCTGGCCCTGGGCGCTTCCTTCGGCTCGTCAAACGAGGGAAACGGCCGCGCGGTCTGCATCGATTATTCCTCGATCAACATCGCAAAGCCGTTCCACATCGGGCATTTGAGCTCCACCGTAATCGGCCACGCGCTCTATAACATATTCAATTTTCTGGGCTACAAGGCCGTGGGCATCAACCACCTGGGCGACTGGGGAACCCAGTTCGGCAAGCTGATCGTCGCCTTCCGCCGCTGGGGCAGCAAAGAGGAAATCGAGAACGGCGGCGTCCGCGCCATGCTGGAAATTTACGCCCGCTTTCACGACGAGGCGGAGCAGGACGATTCCTTAAACGACGAGGCCCGCGCCGCCTTCAAGGCCATCGAGGACGGCGATCCGGACGCGTTGGCCCTTTTTGACTGGTTCAGGGCCCTGACCCTGAAGGAAGTCCAGCGGGTTTACGACCTGCTGGGCGTCACGTTCGACTCTTACGCCGGCGAAAGCTTTTATAACGACAAAATGCAGCCCGTGGTGGACGAGCTTTTAGAAAAAGGCCTGCTGGAGCTGGACGACGGCGCATCCGTCGTGCGCTTCCCCGAGGAGGACAACATGCCCCCCTGCCTGATCCTCAGGAGCGACGGAGCCACCCTTTACGCCACCAGGGACATTGCCGCCGCCTTTTACAGGAAGGCTGCCTATGACTTCGCCAAGAGCCTTTATGTCGTGGCCTACCAGCAGAACCTGCATTTTCGGCAGGTGTTCAGGGTGATCGAGCTGATGGGCCGCCCCTGGGCGAAGGACCTCGTCCACGTCGCTTTCGGCATGGTCTCCACGGCGGACGGCACCCTTTCCACCAGAAAGGGCAAGGTCGTCTTTCTTGAGGATGTTTTAAAAGAATCCATCGAAAAGACCCGGGCAATCATGATGGAAAAATCCCCGGACCTTGCGGGGATGGACAGGATCGCGAAAGAAGTGGGCGTCGGCGCGCTGGTGTTTTCCACCCTTTCCGCCGCCCGCATCAAGGACATCGTCTTCGACTGGGACCGGGCGCTGAACTTCGAGGGCGAAACGGGGCCGTATTGCCAGTATACCCACGCGCGCTGCTGCTCGCTTTTGGCCCGGGCGGAATACGACCCGGCGGCGGAAGTCGACTATTCCCTGATCACCGATCCGGAATCCGTGGAGGTCGCCCGGCTGCTTCACGCATTCCCCGCCGCCGTCAAAGCCGCCTGCGAGAAGTACGAGCCTTTCATCATCACCCGTTTTGTGGTGGATCTGGCCCAGGCGTTCAACCGGTTCTATCTCGCCCACAGGATCCTCGGCGAACCGCGGAACGTGCAAAACGCCCGCCTGGCCCTGACCGCCTGCGCCCGCCGGGTGATCGCCACGGGGCTGACGCTCCTTGGCATCGCCGCGCCGGAAAAAATGTAGCCCAAAGACCAAATCAGAGCAGACTTACAGTACCATAGATTTTACGGAGGCTTATCATGCTGGACATCAAGCGTATTCGCACCAACCCCGACGAGCTGAAGGCCGCGCTGGCTCTTCGCAACAAGACCGATATCGACGTGGACGCCCTGATAGCCCTCGACGAATCCCGCCGCGCCCTGATGGCGGAGGTCGAAGCCAAAAAAGCAAAGCGCAACGCCGATTCCGCCCAGGTGCCGAAGCTCAAAAAAGCCGGGGAGGACGCTTCCGCCCTGCTGGCCGAAATGAAGCGGCTTTCGGACGAGATCACCGCGCTTGATTCGCAGGTTTCCGAAAAAGAGGCGGAGCTGAACGACTTCCTCATGTCCATCCCGAACATCCCGTATAAGGACGTCGCCCCCGGCAAGGACGATTCCGCCAACGAGGAGCTTCGCCGCTGGGGCGAGCCGCGCACCTTCGATTTTGAGCCGAAGCCCCACTGGGATATCGGCACCGAGCTGAACGTGCTGGATTTTGACACCGCCGCGAAAGTCACCGGCGCGCGGTTCACCTTTTATCGCGGCCTGGGGGCCAGGCTGGAACGCGCCGTGTTCAACTTCTTTTTGGACGTTCACACCCTCGAATCGGGCTATACCGAGGTGTTCCCGCCCTTTTTGGCCAACACCGCCTCCATGCGCGGCACAGGCCAGCTTCCGAAATTCGCAGAGGATATGTACCACGTTGAGGGAACGGATTATTACCTGATCCCCACGGCCGAAGTTCCGGTCACCAACATGTACCGCGAACAGATCCTGGACGCGGCCGAGCTCCCCATCAAGCACTGCGCCTATTCCGCGTGCTTTCGGGGCGAGGCGGGCAGCGCGGGCAGGGACACCAGGGGCATCATCCGCCAGCACCAGTTCAACAAGGTCGAGCTGGTCAAGTTCACCAAGCCGGAGGATTCCTATGCCGAGCTGGAATCCCTGACCATCAACGCGGAGCTGGTGCTTCAGAAGCTGGGGCTGCCGTATCGCGTCGTCCGCCTTTGCGGCGGGGATTTGGGCTTTAGCTCCGCCATGACGTATGACATCGAGGTCTGGATGCCCAGCTACGACCGCTACCTTGAGATCAGCTCCTGCTCGAATTTTGAGGATTACCAGGCAAGAAGAGCCAACATCCGCTTCCGCAGGGATAAAGCGTCCAAGCCGGAACTTTGCCACACCCTGAACGGATCCGGCGTCGCCGTGGGCCGCACCGTCGCCGCCATTTTGGAAAACTACCAGCAAAAAGACGGCAGCGTGCTGATCCCCGAAGCCCTTTGGCCGTATATGGCGGGGAACAAAGCCATCAAATAAACCGCATGAGAGCTTGCAAAAATCCCCGGGAACGCTGTTTCTTGGGGATTTTACTCGGACGCCTTCGGGACCATCGGCTTTCGCCGGACGATGCCGCTTGACCGGCGCGGCGCTTTCTCCATATATTGAGATGGAATCTTTGGCGCAAGGTGATTGCCGCAAAGCGGCAAGAAAGGGCTCCCTGGGGTGTGCGCCCCCGCTTTTTGCGGCCAGCCACGTTGTGAACGCCTCCGTGGGTTCTTCTTTTTGATGAAACGGCTTCTTTTTATGCCGGCCGCTGCGATTAGGGGAGACAATGCCGCTTGATCGGCGCGGCAGTTTCTCATATTTTGATGGCGGAAGAACCCTTCAAGGTGCGTGTACCCCTGCTTTTTGCTGCCGGCCACGTTGTGAACACCCCGGAGGGTTCTTCTTTTCTCTGCGAAACGCGCCTCTTGTTCGCCGCCCAGCCACTTTCCGTCCCAATGCAGAAAGCCCGCCCGGAGAGTTCTCCGGGCGGGCTGCTTTTGTTGGGTCGTTATGCAGTTTTCGCTATTCTTCGATCAATAGCCGATCTTGAAATAGATGGCGCAACGCTTGAGCGCAAGGCTCTTGATCTCGACGGTCTTTGCGCCGGCGGCGGTCGCGTAGCTCTTCAGCGTGCTTGCGCTGTAATTGCTGGAGGAATAATTGTCCACCCAGAATTCGACGGAGGTCTTCTTCGCCTTGACGGCGGCCTGGATGATGCTCTTGGCCTCGGCCATGCTGGAAACGACCAGGTTGTTCTTCACATAGTAGTTCAGGGTCATGGTGTTGCAGGCGGGCAGCTTGTGAACGATGGTCCAGGGGGTGTAGCGCTGCTCGACGATCTCGTCGGACACCATGAAGAAATCGTGGCGGGGGGCGGGGTTCGAGTTGCCCACCGGGTCGTCCGCGGTGGTGTCGACGCAGTACCAGTTGCCGTCCACCTTGACCTTGACATAGCCGTGGGTGGCCCTGGTTGAATCGTTGGTGGCGCGGACGATCACGTTCTCCAGCCCCGCAAGGGTGTAGAGCAGGCCGGTCGCCTCGGCATAGCCCTGGCAGGCGGCCTTGCCCTTGACGATGGCGCCATAGGCGGTTGCGCCGACGTCGTCGTTGCTGTAGACCACGTTTTTGCAGAGGTAATCGTGGAGGGCGAGGGCCTTGTCATAATCGCTCATGCCGCTCTTGATCACGGAGGACAGGATGCTGTTCACCTTGTCGTAAAGCTCTTTGGCCTTGCTGTCCGTGATGGGGGTGCCGTCCTTGTAATGCTTGATCACAAGACCCGCCGAATTGTAGTGGATGGTGGCGTAAACGGTCTTTGAGGAGGAATCCAGGGAATAGGTGACGGAAGAACCGAGCTTCGCGGTCTTAAGCTCCGATTCGGAGAGCAGATAACCGTAGATCGAATCCTTCTTTGCGCTGGGCAGAAGATTGTTGATGGCGGACGCGCTGGTGGTGTTCACCTTGAAGCTGAAGGAACCGCTGAAGTTGGTCAGATGGTAATCCAAAAGCTCGGTCACCTGGGCCTTGGTGGTGTAGGTGGTGTAGCTGGGCTTGCCGGCGGCGTAGAACTTCGGGCTGAGGTCTGCGGAGGTTCCCGTGCTGCCGGAGCCGGAGGTCGCGGTCAGGCTGTTGAAATTGCAGTATCCGGTAACGGAACCGTACTTGACCTGGGCCCAGCCGGAGGAATACTTGGTCAAAAGGGTGATCGAATCGCCCTTTTTGGCCGTAGCCATCACCTTGGAGGACCCGCTCCTGGACTGGTAGATCTTCATCGTGGCGGTGCGGACGGAATACGCGGTGCCCGTTGTGGACGTGCTGCCGGAAGAGGAGCCGGAGCCAAGGGTGATGTATTGCGCCATCACATAGCCGACCTTGTTGGAAGCGGTGGTGATCTTGTACCACTTCACGCCGGACTGGGTGGTCTGGGCGGTAACGGTGACGGAATCGCCGTTTTTCAGCTTTTCAACGATAGAAGCGGTTGTGCTGGCCGTTTTGCGCACGTTCATCGTGCCGCTGTTCAGCTTAACGGTGCCTTTATAGGTCGCGGCGGCCGCGCTCATCGGCAGCACCGCCACAAGACTAAACGCCATAATCAGCGCCAGCAGCAGTGAGAGGGTTTTTTTCATTTGGGTTTCTTCCTCCATGTCTATTATTTCGCACGTTCCCATGTGTCGATTGTATTATAGCAAATACTGGGTGCAAAGCTATAACCATAGTGCAAAAAAAAGTTGAATAATCTGTAAACCTAAGCATAGCGTACCAATCCGGACTCGCCTCAAAGGAAGAATTCCGGTGCCCTGCTGCGTCATCGTCAGCCGCCGTAGGCACCGCTACGGCTCCTTCCTCTTCCTTGCATGCTATCCGGAATTCTTCCTTTGAGGTCTTCGAGTCTGGCGGAGCCGTATGCGCGGCAGGGCGGAGCCGTATGCGCGGCAGGGCGGAGCCGTATGCGGCCCGCCGGACCGAGTTCGGATTGGCGCGCTATGCTTAACCAGCCGGGCCCGGTTTTGACCGCGCCTGACAAGGCGCTCCCATGGGTGGCGCCGCCCCGCCCAGCGCAAAAGGGGGCGGGGCAAAGGGCCGGCCGCCTCCGCTTCCAAAAACAAAGGGAAGACGCGCACCCGCCGGGGGCGGCCGCTCTTCCCGGTTTCCCGATCGCCTGAACGCGATCGCGCCTGTTCGCCTTTATCAGGAGATGATATCGCCCTGGTAGCTGATCAGGGAAGCGTCATACATGCCCTCCAGCTGGGTGAACTTGTCCACAAAGCTTGCTTCCTCGTTGCGCAGGCGCAGCTCCACCGTCATTTCCACGGAATTGCCGCGCACGGTGCGGCTCTTGAGCTTGTGGGCCGGCAGTTTGCCAAGCATCGCCTTGACGTTCGCGGCGGCTCCCAGGTCAAAGTGCATGACCAGCAGATAGGGCAGCGAAGTGCGGAATTTGATCACGGAGAGCAGCACCATCAGAAGGCCGATGGCCAGTGAGCCAACAAGGCCCACGGCCCAAAACTTCGCACCCATGCAGATGCCCACGGCAATGCCCCAGAACATGAACATCGTGTCCATCGCGTCCTTCACGGCGGTGCGGAAGCGGACGATGGACAGCGCGCCCACCATGCCCAGAGAGAGCGTCAAATTGCTGGTGATCGGCAGGATGATCAGCGCGGTGATCATCGTGACCATCACCAGTGAAAGCCCGAAATTGCGGGAATACATCACGCCGGAAAAGGTCTTCCTGTAAATAAAGAAGATGAACAACCCCAGCGCGCAGGCCAGCAGCAGGGTGATGATGACGTTGAGCGGCGAAAGTGTGCCGCCGGACATGTCCGTCATCGAGGAAAGCACGTCCCTTATCGAAGTTGTGCCGTCGTTCATTGGTTGCCTCCTGATAATCAGATGATTGCTTTTTTATCTTGAATCTTGTTGTTTACAAGCTTCATGTCGATTCGAATTTGCGGCAGATCACGTATTTCGAGGCGGCGGAGCGCATCGTGTAATCCGTCTGGACCAGCCGGTGGTAATATTCCGGCAGGTATTCGTTGAACTTGACCTCCAGGATAAGGTCGTAGGAATCCAGCGCGGGAACGGTGGGGATGTACGGGTCAAACAGATCCTTGGTAAAGACGCCCGTCCGCAGATCGTCGTCAAAAGTGACGCGCACATCCTGGTATTGGGCCACAAACGGCGTGCGCACATAATCGACGATCACCGACGGCCGCAGCAGCCGGCAGGACATCTGATAATACAGCTCCCGGGCGATGGGCGCGTCGTGATAGAGCAGGTTTTTCCATTTGCCCGCGCAGATCTCGTCGCAAAGCTCCCTGTCGATCTGGGCCGCGTATTTTTTGATGTACGGCCCGCTCTTCTGCTTGCATTCCAGAAAAATCTCGCTGTCCGAATAATTGTAGATCCGGATCCGGTACTTTTTGCGTTCCTCCACGCCTTCCATCTTTTCCCGGACCGCGGAGTCGATCGCGTCGTCAAAATACAGGCTGCGGATTTGGTAGCTGCCGCCGCGCACCCTGGCGTGCTCATCCATATCCATGGTTTGCAGCAGCCGCGTTTTCATCTCGGCCGCCGTTCCCCGGTTGATAAAATACTTCAGCTCGTGCCGGTAAGGCCGGTCGTTGCGTTCTGGCATGGTAGGACTCCTTTGCTGCCCCGGGAATTTGGGGGTCATTCCAGCTCTACGGCGTCTTTTTCGCCGAAGATCTCCCTGGTTTTTGCGTCCGACAGGCCGAAATAATTCTTGATGCTGTCGATCATGTAATTCCGGCGCTGGCGGGCAAAGTTGCGCATGCTCTTCACGCAGGCCTTCCAGTTGCCAAAGCCGCCGCCTTCCGGCCAGCGCTCGCCGTCGCCCCCCGGCCTGCCGATCTCGTCGTAGATGACCGAGGAGCATTCCTCGATCTTGGCAAGGACGTTTTCCGGCGTGTAGACGCTGTTTAAAAGCTCTGCCGCGCGGCTGATGAATTTTTCCTTAAACTGCTTGTTCTGCATCAGCGAGCGGGTGAGCTGGGTGGAAAAGCCCTTGCCCACGCCGTGGCCGGCGGGGTCCGTGAACCGGGCCACAAAATCCTTGTCCGGCCCCAAAAAGGTCCAGCAGAAATCGTAATAGAGCCAGCGCCATTTGCCCTTGACGGGGTCGTCGCTCCGCTCCCTGAAGAATTTGATGTTCCCGGAATCGGTGTTGGCGACGTACATCTCGCAGATCAGGTATTCGATGTAATTGTCCACATCGACCTTTTCGGCCAGCTTCGCGTAATTCTCGTCGCTGGCGAAGTTGGTCTCTGCGCACCAGCTGATCAGCTCTTTATAGGCCTTGTTGTCCCCCTCAAGGGCGGTGCCGTTGCCCACGAGAAGGTCGATGTTTTCGGAATCCACCTCCGGGTAATGGGCGGCGATGAAATCCTTGTTCACCTTTTCGCGGATGTTGTAAACCCCGAAGTATTCGCCGTTGACATACAGCACGGCCTGACGGTAGGCCTGCACCTCAAGACCGGTGGTTCCGTCCACCAAACCGGTGGAGACGATGTCCTTGATCTTGGTGACCGTGGAATCCTGCCCCCCCGCGCGCAGCACAAGGGAGGAAAAACGCTCCATCTCCCTGTTTTCAAAGATCGGGTAATCGAAGCTTTCCGCGCCGTAGCGGTCCCTGCACATCAGGGCGAAGCCCTTTTGCTCCCGCAGCCTCGAAAACGCGCCGAAGATGCGGATGGCGACCTGCTGGTTCACCTGGGCGTTGCCCGAACCGTCGAATATTTCGACGTTGCATTCCCGCTCCCACTCTTTTTGGAAGTTCGCGGTCCTGTAATGCGGCGAACTGCCTGGATTCGGGCCGAGGACGTAAATGCCCTTGTTCTCGTCGTAAAGGTCCTTGGGGTCCATGGTGACGAAAACGACGGAAAGCGCGTCGCTGTGGGGGCTGTCGATCAAATAGCTTACCGTTGCCGGCACACTGGCGAGATAACCGTCCCGATACGCCACCGCCCGGACGGAGGTGGTTTTTTCGATCGCGAAGGGCCCGCTGTAGCGGGAATCCGATTCGTTTGGGATCGTGCCGTCCGTGGTGTAATACACCGTCGTTCCCTCGGGAACCTTGATGCCCACCGTCTGCCTGCCGTAATAGAATCCGGCCGCAAGCTCGAATTCCGGCTGCGGGGCATAGGCGGTTTTGCCCCCGCCGTTTTGCGTGCCGGGGGTGGGGGTGTCGTAATAAAACATCCTGCCGCTCGTGTCCTTGCCGCAGGTGATCCCGCCGCGAAGGGCGCCGGCGTTCAGCTTGTCCACGATCGTTCCGTCCGGCCGGGAAAGGGAAATCACCTCGCCGGTCACGGCGTCCAGCTTGAAGGACGTGTGGAGATATTTCTTGTTTGCCGCCGCGGGGTCCTTGACGTCCAGCCCCGAGGCCATGACCAGCTTGTATTCCCCGGGGGCGATGGCCGCCCCTTCGGGGAAGGTCCATTTCAGGGGGTTTTTCGTGTTGTCCGACAAGCCCCAGCCAAAAAGGTCCACGGTTTCGCCGGTTCCGTTGTAAAGCTCGATCCAGTCGTAATAGACTTCGCCCTCCAGGAAGGTTTCGTCCTTGGCGGCCATGACCTCCGAAAGCAGAAGACCGCCGCCATTCGTGGCGGCGGCCTCCTGCTGGGCGAAGGCCGCGTAGCCTTCATCCGTATTTTCATACCCGGGAGTCGGTCTTGCCGTCGCCTGCCAGGAGCCGTCCGCCTGCCGGGCATAGGAAGCGTCCGTCCCTATTCCCGAATAATCGACGGCGTCTATGATCCTTCCCGAAGAATCGGACAAAACCACGCTTTCTTCGAAGCTCGACAAGCCGAAGGTGGCGTGCAGCTCGTCCGGATACAGGCCGGAAACATCCACAAAGCCGTCGCACCAGACGAGGATCCTTCCCTTTGCGGGGATCTTGGTTCCGCTTGAGAAGGTCCACTTCAGGGGTTTTGACCTGTCGTCCGACAAGCCGAAGCCGGAAAGGTCCACCTCCGTATCCGTGGGGTTATAAATTTCGACCCAGTCGGAATACTCCCCTGCCTGGGTTTTGGTCGTCGTCTTGTTGGAAGGCTGGAATTCGGCGATCAAAAGGCCGATGCCGCTCGCGTCCATCGAGGCGACATACGCGGCGCGGCCCCCTTCGTCGTTGGGGAAGCCGGGGGTGGGTTCGGAAAAATCCAGCCAGTCGGAAACGTCCGCCGCGTTCCTGCCGATGGAGTGGCCCTCGGTCACCTGGGGCAGGGGGAGCTTGTCCACCGCTTTGCCCGTCGAATCCGAAAGCACCACCGTGTCCGACCCGGCCTTGAGCTTGAAGGCCGCGTGCAGTTCACCGGAAGGCTCCGTCTGGTTCAGATCGGAGCAGAAGACGAGACGGTATCCCTTTGCCGGGACCACGGTCCCTTCGCCAAAGGCCCATTTCGCCGCGACGTTTGGATCGTCCGACAAGCCCCAGCCGGAAATATTGACGTCCGCCTCCGTGGGATTATAAAGCTCGACCCAGTCGTAAAAACCGCCGTCTTTGGCGGGAACGACGCCCGGGTTGCTGGCCATGGCCTCGTTGATCAGAATGCTTCCGGCGTAGGAGGAATCGTAACCTTCCGTTCCTGTTTCGCTGTTTCCCCCGCCTGCGGAATTGCCGCCGAATATCAGATAGAAGACGATCGCGCCGGTCAGCAGAACCGCCAGCAGAAGCAGCACGGATTTATTTCTCACTTATGGGCCTCCGCTTTTTATTTGACTTTTGCATTATACCATTCCCGTCCTTCTTTTTCTATACGCAAAGCTTATTTATCATACTGTTCACAGAATTGTAAAATCCTAATCCATAGGGTGTCAATTTCGCTCCGGGCGAAACCTTTTGCTTGCTTTCGCCTTTTTCTGTGTTTGCAGCCGGACGGGATTAAAAGCGGCCGGTTTGCCGGTCAATTGGGAAAAGTTACGCGGCGCGCGCGGGATTCATCGGGCTGTTCGGGCTGTTTTTTCAGCGGCCCGCATTTTCATAAAGAAAGAAGAAAGACAAGCGGGCGCTGTGCGCGCCCGCTTTGGGTCCGGTTCCCATTGCCGGCCGTTCTAAAAAACTTATTGAACGGCTTCCGCGCAGGCTTTCAGCATCAGGGTGACGCTGGTGGCGCCGGGGTCCTGATGGCCCAAAGACCGCTCGCCGAGATAGCTGGCGCGGCCCTTGGTGGCGATGATGGTCTTGGTGTATTCGATGCCGTCTTGGGCGGCTTTGACCGCGTCGTCCCAGCTTCCGCCCGCCTTCAGAGCGTCCAGAGCGGGCTCCAAAGCGTCCAGGATGGTCTTTTCGCCGCGCACGGCGTGGCCCCGCTGCTTGATCCCGGCGACCGCTTCGTCAAAAGCGTCCAGCAGTTCTTCCCGGGTGATCTCCTCCTTGCCGGCCAGCTTCATGCCCATTTTCATGAAGGCGGTGCCGTAAATCGGGCCGGAAGCGCCGCCCACGGTGGAGACCAGCGTCATTCCGACGGTTTTGAGGATGGTGCCGATATCCTTATCCTCGGGTAGCTTCTGCATCACGGCGGTGAACCCCCGGTGCAAATTGATGCCGTGGTCCCCGTCGCCGATGGCCTGGTCCAGATCGGTAAGATACTGCCAGTCCCGGTCGATCTTTGCGGCAATGTCCTTAATAACGGCTATTACGGTTGATTTCGTAATCATGCGGATACTTCCTGTTCAAAATGGATTGAGGGGGCGGGCAATTCCCCCGCCCCCGGCATGGTTCCCCAAATGTGCGATCAGCAACGGAAGGCGATGGTATCCGCCTTGGCGTCCAGGCCCTTCTTCAGGTCGTCGTCCAGCTCGAGCAGGGTGATGGAGCAGCCCTGCATCTCGATGGAGGTCATCAAGTTGCCGACGATGGTCTTGTAAACCTTGACGCCCCTTGCCGTCAGCACGTCGTTCACATGGTTGTTGACGACGTAAAGCTCCATGGGGGGGGTGCCGCCAAAGCCGTTGACCAGCACGGCGACTTCCTTGAATGCGCGGTCGGCCAGGATCTTTTCGAGCATTTCGTCCGCGATCTCGTTCGCTGCCTTGAGGGGAGCGCGATAGGTGCCCGGCTCGCCATGGATGCCGATGCCCATTTCCATCTCGTCTTCCTTCAGCTCAAAGCCGGGCTTGCCCGCCGCGGGAACGGTGCAGGGCGCGATGGCCATGCCCATGGTGCGCACGTTGGCGATGACTTTTTCGGCGATGCGCTTGACTTCGGCCAGATCCGCGCCCGCTTCGGCATAGGCGCCGGCGATCTTGTGCACCAGCACAGTGCCCGCGACGCCGCGGCGGCCGACGGTCCACAAAGAGTCCTTGACGGCGACGTCGTCGTTCACGACGACCTTGTCCACCGTGATGCCTTCCATTTCGGCCATTTCCGCGGCCATCTCGAAGTTCATAACGTCGCCCGTGTAGTTCTTGATGACGAGCAGCACGCCCTTGCCGGCGTCCACAGCCTTGATCGCTTCAAAGACCTGGTCGGGGGTCGGGGAGGTAAACACCGCGCCCGCGACCGCGCCGTCCAGCATGCCGGTGCCGACCAGCCCGCCGTGGCTGGGTTCGTGGCCGGAGCCGCCGCCGGAAACCAGGGCCACCTTGTCGCCCTTTTTCGCGCGGACCAGCACTTCCAGCCCGGGAAGGCGCTTCACGTATTCCGGGTGAGCCTTGACGATGCCGTTGAGCATTTCATCGACGACATGTTCGGGATTGTTGATGAGTTTCTTCATGGTTGCACACTCTCCCTTTCGATATTGATCTGGTGTTGAAAAACGACCGGCCCGCACTCTCCCTGCGGGCAATGGCAGCGCCATTTACGCTCTTTTTATCATAATACAACTTACTATTTATTTCAAGTTAAATGTATTGTTTCAAACCCGATCGAAAGGGAGGGAAACACGCGTATTCTCTGGCTTTTTGCGGCGCGCGGGGCGTTCCTTTGGCGCGGATACGCCCCTGTTCCTTTCAGAAAAACCTTCGCCTCGGCGCCGTTTTGCCCAAAGCCGCCGATCCGCCGGTTTTCTTTTTTTTCGGCTGAAAAAAGCGCCGCCCGCGCGCAAAAAGCAAAAAGCGCGAAGGCTTGCTTCGCGCTAAAGCGCCGCCCGCGCCCTTTTGCATCGCCGGGGTACAAAAAAACCCAAGGCGGGTTTTCGAAGGATCTGCCCGCGCGGATCCGCAAAGGAAAAAGCGCCGCCCGCGCAAAAAGCAAAAAGCGCGAAGGCTTGCTTCGCGCTTTTTGTTTGACTGGTTTTGTTGATCGGCTTTCCCTTAATGCTCGGGAATCTTATCAGCCGTTGTTTCTGCTCTTTTTGAAGGTCAGGGCAAAGGCCGCGCCGGCCAGGGCGAGAAGGGCGATCGCGGGGAAGACCGGGCTGGCGTCGCCGGTGGTGGGAACGTCGGTCGGGATTTCCTCATCCTCGAACTGCTCCTCTTCCTCGATCTCGGGAACTTCCGCGGGGATCTCCTCCTCCGGCAGCTCTATCTCGGGCTCGGGGGTGGGGGTCGTGGGGACGATTACCTGCGGGGGGATGTAGAGGGGGGTGGGGGATTCGGGGTTCGGGGTGGGTTCTCCCTCTTCCTCAGTAACGAAGAAAGTCACTGTTTGGTGGGCATCCTCCTCAGTAATTGTCACAGTCTCCGATTCGGTATCGGGAACAAGGTCATAGCCAGCCGGAGCAGTGGGCACTACGGTAACTTCCTTCGTATCCCCTACGTTCAGGGGGCCGGACTCCACAAGGGTGGGGCCTCCTCCGACAACGGTATCCGTGCCCTGCAGAACATATTTGACACTGACCGAATAGTTGTAGGTTTCAGGCGCTTGCTCGGTCACCTGGAAGTCTACGGTGATGTTCGCGTTTTGATAGCTCACGGTCACTTTCTTATTGGCGCTGCTGACAAGGTCATAGCCTGCCGGAGCAGTGGGGGTTACCCAAACGTCGAATGCGCTGTCAAGGATATTCTTCGTGCCGGATTTCACCACGGTAGGACCTCCGACCACTTCCGTGCCATTGAGATACCTGACCGAGACAGAGTAGTCGTACTTGGCTTTCTTAACCTTGAAGGTCTTGGTTTCTTCGAATGTATCCTTATTACTTGGTTTGCTTACTGTAGCCGTTTGTGTTGTTGAGCCTACGATTTCATATCCGAAGGGCAGAAACTCCGGATCCGCGCCGTTTACCGTCACATCTTTGGTCGGCCATTTATGCCCCTGCTTATAAAGATCACCAGAGTCATATAGTTTGGTTTGACCGACCTGTTGATTATTGTCGGTGTTGACATACTTTACATAGATCTTATAGGAGTACTTCGGCGGGTTGTAGGAGGCTGCAACCGTCAGCGGCATCACGCCGATGACGAGCACCGCGATGAGCAAAAAGGCGAGTAAGCGTTTGGTCTTCATTTTTAGTCCAACCTTTCTTTTACGTAATTCGTAGTCGATTGAGAGAATGAGGCAACCCTGTAATATTATGTGATGGTTCCATTATCCATTATTCGGTCACAATTCGGTCTCAAAAAAAATTTACAAAGGTAATTTGTGCCACTAAATAAGACAATCCTTGCCATTTAAAAGGCAAAAAGAGCAATTTTCTCCCTTTCCCGCCCCGGCCAAAAAAATAAAATAAAAAAAGATTGCAAACTTCTAAAAAATTCGCAATCTTTTTTATGCGCGGGCCCTTAAAACAAAGGGGCTTTTTTAATCCCAGGTCGCCTTTCCAGAGCCGGAAAGGTCGATGGGGTCGCCAAGGTACCTTGGGGCGGGCCAGAACAGGGTGTAGATCACATCCTTCGTTCTTGCGCCCAGTTCCCGAAGCTCGTAATAGCTTTGCTTGAGGTAGGGGCGAAGGTCCGACGCCACGCCGTAAGCCTCCATCCCCAGGCAGCGCGCGACGAACACCGCCCGGTACAGGTGATAGGACTGGGTCACGATGACGACGCGCCTGCCGCCGAAAACCTCTTTCAGCCGGACCATGCTCTCATAGGTGGAAAAGCCCGCGTGGTCCAGAAAAACGTCGTCCTCCGGCACGCCGAGGGAAAGGGCCGTCGCCTTCATGGCGTTCACCTCGTCGTATTCCACCTGGCCGTGGTCGCCGGAAAGCAGCAGCTTTTTCCCCGCGCCGGCAAAGTAAAGGCTTACGCCGGTATTCACCCGGTCCCCCAGGACGGGGCTTAAGCTGCCGTCTTCATACACCCTTGCGCCCAGCACCAGCACGCAGTCCGCGTTCAGGTCACGCGCCTGCTCTTTGGTCAGGATGTATTCCTCCGAGCCGCCCATCACGATCGTGTTGCACCCGCAGACGAACAGCGCAAACAGCGCGCCGAGAACAAAAACAATGAATACCGCCGTTTTGAATACCCGCATAGGATCAGATTACCCCCCTGATGAAAGAAAGAAGGAAATTCGACCCCGTAAAGAACGGCCCCAGGAAGGAGGAATCGATGTATTCCCTTACGGCCGGGAAAGGCAGAGCCACGAGAATGGTGGGCACGACCATGAAGATCACAAACAGGGCGAAAAACCCCCGGACGACGCCGAACCCCGCGCCCAGCGGCCCGTCAAAATGCTTGAGGACGGGCAGGCGCACGGTGTAATCCACCCCGTGCAGCACGAACGAGAGGATCACCCGCACAATCAGAAACACGATGAGGAAGGCGATGACGTTGACGGTAAAGTTGACGATGGTCTGGTTGAAATAATCGCCGACGGTGGTGATCCCTTTTTCGGCAAACACCTCGCCCGCCATATTTTTGGCGATCAGCGTGTCCAGCGGAACGGGCAGATTCGCGGAAGCGAGGATCGAATTGAGGTTTTCGCCGGAAAGCTGGCTGACGGCCAGCCGCCGCAGCTCAACGTTGGCCACGAGCTCGGCCCCTTCGGTGTAATAGAGCATCGCGTTTGATAGCCCCACGTTCGAAAGGATCGCGTTGGCGGCCAGGGGGGAAAACAGCAGCCCTAAAAGCCACGAAACGAAGAACCCCGCCGTGTTCAGCATGGAGAGGAAAAATCCGTTATGCCAGCCGATCAGCGCAAAAAGCGCGAATACGGCAACGATGCCCAGATCAAGAAGGTTCATGAGCTTCCTTTCATATGATACAGCACAAGCGTTCTAAAACAGGCCGCTCAGGGCAGCAGGAACAGCTTTTCGCCGCTTTTGACGACGATGCGCCCTTTTTGAAGGGTCACGCCGTCCGCGGTTTCCGAAAGGGGGGTTTCATTCAGGTATTCGCCCTTTTGGCTGTAATAGACCAGCTTCGCGGGCAGGACCACCAGCACCTTGCCGGAATAAAAATACGCGCCCAGGGTGTTCGCCGGCAGGCGGAACTTGTATTCCGTTCCCGAATCGAGGGAAAGCACCTTCGCAGCGACGGAAACCGCGCCGCTTTCCTGCCGCAGGGCTAAAAGCGCCATGGGCGGCTTGCCGGGCAGAAAATCCAGCGCCTTCCAGCCGTAGATCAGGGTGGAGGATTCCTCCTTCCCTGTGGAACCGTAAACGATCAGGTGGTTTGTGCCGCAGGCGTAGGTCTTTGAATCGGAGAAATACACCCGTTCGATGAGCTGGCCTTCCTTGGTCATCGCGCCGGTATCGGAATGGGTGGCGACGTTATAGGTGCTGACGGTGCAGACCGGGAGCGAAGCCTCGGTATTGACCATCAGGGTCCAAAGGAAGCCCCGGGTATCGTCAAAACCGTAATTCAAAAGGGTGTTGGTCTTGAGTTCCAGCCGGTCCAGCCTGGTTCCCGCAAGGTCGTAAAGATAGATGAAGCGGGAGGAATCGTCCTCCTCCTTCAAAACGGCGATGACTTTCGCCCCGCACCGGACGGAAATCACCTTTCCGGAAAACTCCAGGCTGGGGAACAATGCCGCGCCGCTTTCGCTGATCGCCTGAACCACGGTCTGGGTATAAAGCACCGCGTAATTGCCGCCGGCGGCCAGCTTGCAGCCGGAAATCGTGAGCGGAAGCTCCCACTCGACTTCGCCGGAAAGGGTGCAGTAAATCAGGCGGTCCCCCCCGATGGTCATGATACCCTTGTCGGTAAAACCATATTCCGCGCCGGAAGCGAAGGGAAGCTCGGTCAGCCTGTCCGCCGGGCTGCCCTTGATGCGCGAAAGCCCGAAGATCACCGCCGCCGCCAGCACCGCAAACAGCATGAGCAGCACCGCCAAGCCCCGTACCGAAAGGCGGCGTTTTTTGCGATGCGAAAGGTCCTTGGGCGGCATGATTCCTCCTTGGCGAATCGGTTTGGGTATCGTCGATGCATATTATCCTTGATTTTATAATGTATTTGCAAAAAGCGCAACCACAAGCATGGCGCCTTTGCAACGCTTAACAGCCTGTTCACGTCATGCCATGGCGCTGCCTTTTTTGTTTCGGAGGACGGCCCGTTGTGCTATGATGGGCCAAACGGCGCGCCGGGGTGCCGCGCGTCCAGTTTTTGATGGAGGGCGAAAAAATGATCATTCTTCACTGCATGAAAAAAGCCGATTGGGCGCTCGCGCGAAACGGCGATTCCTGGGGGCAGGAATCCGTGAAAAAAGAGCGCTTCGTCCACTGCTCGCCCGTCGGGTATTTTTGGCGGGTGGCCCCGCTTTTTAAGGACGAAGCGGAAGACCTGGTGCTCGTCTGTCTAGATACCGAAAAACTTTCCTCCCCTGTAAAGTGGGAGGACCCGGACGGGACCGGCCGAAAATACCCCCATGTTTACGGCCCGCTGAACACGAGCGCCGTAACCATGGCGCTGCCCTTTTTGCGGGACGCAAAGGGCGATTTTCTCAAAAACCCGGAATTAGGGGGCTTCCCTGACGAGTAAGGGCGGCGCTTATCAAATTGCCTGCGTTCTTGCGCGACACGGCGGTTCCGGGCGGAGCCGCCGCTGTTTTTTAGTGGTTGACATTTGTCAACCATGGGTGTATCATCAGGTCAACAACTGTCAACCGAAGGAGGGAACCGCTTTGAACAGGAGCATCCGGCTGTCCGAAGGCGAATGGAAGATCATGAATCTGCTGTGGGAAAACGCGCCAAGGACCATCGCCCAGCTCGTTTCCGCCCTGAAGGAGGATACGGGCTGGACCAAGGGCACGGTTTTTATGATGCTTTCCCGCCTGGGGGAAAAGGGCGCGGTGCGCTTTGAGGAAGGCGGGCGGTCCAAGCTGTTTTACCCCACGGTAAAAAAGGAAGCCGCCGCCCATCAGGAGACGGAAAGCTTCCTTTCCCGGGTTTACGGCGGCAGTCTCAGCCTGCTTGTGGCCTCCATGGCCGGGCAAAAGGCCCTGAGCAGCCAGGAGATCGGCGAGCTTTACGCAATTCTTCGCGAAGCGGAAAGCGAGGGCAAACCATGATGGAATGGGCTGTAACTTCCTCTGCGCTCATCGCGGCGGTCATGCTGCTTCGGGCGGTTTTCAGGAAAAGGATCGGCCGAAAGCTTCAGTACGCCATCTGGGCGGTGGTGCTTTTGCGGCTGCTGCTGCCTTTTTCGCTTTTCCAAAGCCCCGTAAGCGTCATGAGCGCGTTTTCCGTCCCTCCTCCCGCGGTGGAAAATCCGGCAAACCGTCAGCCACTCGTTCAGAAGCCGGGCGAGGAAGCATCCTTCCCGGTTGGGCAAAACGCCGGGGATTCGGATGCTTCCGCCCCTGACCCCGCCGCCCCCGCAAAGGGCGAATCCGCCGGATCACAGCCTTCCAACCCCCCGGACGCGAAAGCGATCCTTGGCGCCCTCTGGGCCGGGGGCGCTGTTCTGGCCGGAATCTGGCTTCTGGGAACCAATCTGCTGTTTGCCTTCCGGCTGAAACGAACGCGCAGGGATCTTCCCGTTTCGGCCTCTGCCCTTCCGGTTTACCTGACGGCCGCCGCCGCTTCCCCCTGCCTGTTCGGCGTTTTTCGCCCGGCGATCTACCTGACCCCGAAGGCGGCGGAAACCCCGGAAAGCCAAAAGCACGTCATCGCCCACGAGCTTTGCCATCGCCGCCAGGGCGATCACATCTGGTCCCTTCTGCGGGGGCTTTGCGTGGCCCTTTGGTGGTGGAACCCGCTGGTCTGGGCCGCCGCCGCGCTTTCCCGCACGGATTCCGAGCTCGCCTGCGACGAGGCGGCCATCCGCTATTTGGGCGAGGACAGCCGCCTGGATTACGGCAGAACCCTGGTGAGCATGATCGCCGTCAAGGGCGCCCCGTCCGGCCTTTTGTGCGCCGCGACCACCATGAGCGCTGGCAAGCGCGGAATAAAGGAAAGGATTACCATGATCGTCAAACGTCCGAAGCGCTTTCTTTCCGCCGCGATCGCCGCGGCTTTGCTGGCCGGCCTGTTCGCGGGGTGCGCCTTTGCCGGGCCGGAACCGGCGATCAGCCCCCAGGCCGGGGGAACGCTGGTCCTTTCCGTCGCGTGCGACCAGCCGGTTTACGAAATCGCCTGGGACGCGGGCGGCGCAAGCGGCGGCACGATGAACGCGGACAACTCGCCCTTTGTCAAGGGGGACCTTGTCACGCTGGATTTCAGCGGCCCCATGGATTACACGCTCAAAGCGCTGGATCAGAACGGCGTCCCCTTCGCCGAAGGCGCGTTTTCGGATGTCTTTGAGGACGGCGCGCGGATCGAGCTGACCCTGACCGCGGATTTGCAGTTCGTCCGCCCGGAACAGCCGGCGGCGGACCCGACCTACGCCATTATACACGTCGGCGAAAACGGGGAGATGCGGGCCGTCGTCCCCCTGCCGGGCAGCTGCGGCGCGGAGCTTGCAAAGGACATCATCATGGACTATATGCTCAAATCCGCCGCCTGGCCGGGGATCGACTTTTCCGACTTTGCGGACTTCAGCATCACCAGCCAGCCCTCCACCACCGCGCTTCCGGAAGGGGACTTCTCCGCCGCCGGCTTGCCGGAAGGGGATGCTTCCGTCCCTTCAGGATATGTCATCAGCCAGTCCTTCACCGTCGCCTGGCCGGGAGGGATCGTCATTCCCACCCTTTCGGACTATTACGTGATCCGCCAGTCCTTCCCCGGCGAGACCCACGATTATTACGCCTATATCGTCACCGGAGGTGAGGCCAACGGCGCGGTTTTGCAGGGGGGCGCGAATGGCTTTTACAGCCGGATCAGCGACGAGCTTTACCAGTCCCTTGCGGAATATATGCAGGGCATCGAGCCGACCCCCGCGGAGGACAAAACCCATGAAAGGCTGAATAAAAAGCAGGCCGAGCGGCTGGCGGCGCACCTTTTGGAATTCGCCGAATACCCCCGGGGCGAAGACTTGCGCGGCTGGGAATATTCCGGCGACTGGGACGGCGACGGCCAAGCGGACCGGGCGTATATGAACGATCAGAATCCCCCGCATGGGTATCGGAACCAGGTGCGCGTCGAGCTGGGGAACGGCGAAAGGATCGTCGCCGATTCCATCGAGCTGGAAAGCATGGGGTATTGGGGCGGGAGCGGCTTCCTGATCGAATCCGGCGACCTGACGGGGGACGGGCAGAGCGAAATCCTGCTGATGATCGACCTGGGCGGCCAGGGCGGCCGGGGCAGCTACGGGCTGTATCCCTTCACCCGGACCGAGAACGGCTGGGCGCTGATGGACGCGCCGCGCCACGGCTTTTCCCTCGCCCTGGACTATAAAGACGGCAAAGCGGCCGTCACCAGCGGGGCGTATTCCGAAACCGTGGCGGACGACGAAATGCTGCGCGCGCACTACGCGGCGGACCACAGCGAATCCGAATGGGACCGGGTGAAGGGCCGGGAATACCACGCGGAAAACGCCGCCGACCCGATCTGCGACATCGCCCTTGTTCAGGAAAACGGAAAGACGCTGGTCAAACTCTCCCAATACGTCGTCGGCGTTACAGGCGTGCACGTGGACGGGCTGGGCTATCTGGTCACCACCCTTTCCTGGAACGCGGAGGGCGCCTTCAGCGTGGAGGATATGCGCTTTGTGCTCTGGCCCCAATAACACTTCGTCTTTCAGCCCGCCGGATTCGCCGCTCTGCGGCGTAAAAAGCCCCCGAAACCCTGTTTTTTATGGGTTTCGGGGGCTTTGCTTTCAATCTTCGGCCGTGTTCCCGCGCCGGATCAACCGGCCCTCACACGGCTTAAAAAGCCGCTGGAATATTCCAATCCGCCGTCTTTCATGACCCAGAGCGCCTCGACGCCGTCCAGGTTTTCGATGTACTTCCGCCCTTCATTAAGGGGCATGTTGAACACCGCGGTGGAAAGCGCGTCCCCCAGCCCCGAATCGCGGCAGAGGATAGTCACCTGATCGTAATAGGCCGAAGGCATCAGCGTTTCGGGATCGATGACATGGTGGTACTTTTGGCCGTTTACCGTGTAATATCGCTCGTAAACCCCGCTGGAAACCACGGAAAAATCGGCGATCAGCACGGACAGCAGCTCCTTTTTTTCGCTTGCCTTATCCGGGTTCTGGATGCCGATGGTCCAGCGTTTTTCGCCTTTGCCGTCCGCCTCCGCCTTTTCGCCGATCGCCCGGATGTTTCCCCCCACGCTGAGCAGCAGGGATTTAACCCCCAGGCTCTCGGCATAAAGGGCTGCCTGCTCCGTGGCGTATCCTTTGGCGACGGCGCCGCAGTCCAGGCTCATCTCCGGGTCTTTCAAATAGACGGTGGAGGCTTCCCTGTCGATCACCACGTCTTCGATGTTTGTGTGGCGGGCGGCTTCCTCCAAAAGGGCGGCGGGGGGCAGTTCGGCGTTTTGGGGATCGCTGAGGCCCGCTTCCCGGTAATCGTGCCAGATCCTGAGCACGGCGCCCAGGGCGACGTTCACCCTGCCGCCGGATTCCGCGCATTGCCGCTTTGCGAACTCCAGCATATCGATGATCCGCCCGTCCACCAAAACGGGCGCTGTGCCGGCGTTGTCGTTGATGGTTTTGAGGTTGCTGACGCCGTCGTAATCGTTGTAAATGTCGTAAAGCTGATGATACTCTTCCAATTTGTCCCGGATCTGTTCGGCAAGCGCGCTGAATTCCTCCTCGCTGTTTGCGTAACCCACGATCCTTGTGACCGTGTTGAAAAGGGTGAGGAACTCCGCCTGATAGCGCAGCGTTTTCGGCCGGGCGCAGCCGGATGCCAGCAGCAGCATAAGGCCCAGGCAGGCCGCGATCGTTTTTTTCATGGAACCACCTGTATTTTGGGTTGATCGCCAAATCGGAGAGGCAAGCAAAACTGCCTCTCCGATTGTTTTCATCAGACTATCCGCCTCGGATCATTTTGCGGCTTTCTCAATTGCGGCCAGGAAGTCGCCGATGCCGATCGTCACGGAAGCCGTGAGGTCGGAATCGGCTGCATGGCCGGTTTCGTCCACCGCGATGCCGGAAACCTCAGAAGCGGTTTTGCCGGTGACGTACTGGGCAAACGCCGCGGCCTGCTCGTACCATTCCTTGCCGACGGAGGAAGCGGCCTTCATGCCGTAATCGTCCTTAAGCTCGTTCTTGGTCTGGGGCGCCGCCGTCAGATCCGTGATGATCTTGCCCGACGCGTCAAAGTTGACGTTGCTTTGGCTGGCGTCGAGGATGCAGCTGGTGATCATGCCGCCGGAATCCGTGGTCAGGGCCGTATAGGTGGAATACATCTGGATCAGGCCGGCTTCGGTTTCGGTGGCGTTCTTGGAACGGGCGATGTTCGTCACCACGCCGAGGCTGATCCTGTCGGACTCGGAAGCGCCCAGCTCTTCCGCGTTTTCCATGGCCTCGATGATCGTTCTGATGTAGCCGCCGATGGAGATGGTGACCGACGCTTTGAGATCCGCGTCCGCGGGATGCTCCTGCTCATTCATGGCAATGCCCTGGACTTCGTCCGCGGTTTTGCCGATCACATAGGCGGCCAGGGCCGCGGCCTGCTCGTACCATTCCTTGCCGATATCCGAGGCGTCGGCCAGGCCGTATTCCGCCCCGAGCTCACCCTTGGTTTCGAATTTGGTGTCGAGGGGGGTGAGGATCTTCCCGTCGGCGCCGAAGGTCACTTTTGTCTGGGCGGAGTCGATGACGCAATCGATGATCTTGCCATCCGCGCCCACCATCACGCCTACGATGATGGAATCCGCCTGGGCCAGGCCCTCTTTTTCGCCCGCGTCTGTGGATTTGGCGATCGAAGTGACGACGGCAAGGCCGGTTTTGACCTTCCCACTCACCGGGGCGGTGGGTGGGGCGGTCTCGGGCGTGCCCGCGGGGGTGGCTTCGGGCCCGGGGGTGGGGGTGGATTCGGCGTTGTTGTTATTGCCGCAGCCGGCCAGCAGGGCCGCCGAAAAAGCAATGATCAACAAAAGGGATAAGAATTTTTTCATGAAAACATGCTCCAGTTTTGTTTTATTGGCGTTCCCAAGAATATCGAAGCCGACGGCTTCGGTATTGCCGGATCCGCAGCTCTTGCCGCGTTTGGCTGCCAGCGTCAAAACAGGCGGGCCGGGCGAAAGTAAGGGCATACGTGAGGAGATCCGCCGCCGTTTTGCAACGATCCGGCGCCGCGTTTGGCATTGGGTTCGGGCGAAATCCGCGTTATTATTTTTCAACAAATCGGCGGTCTTCACCCGCAGTAAATCCCGGCATAAGTGCCAGGCCGGGCCAGGCGGCTATCCGGCGTATCCATGCCGAAAACCATCACGGCGCGTTCCACAACCACGGGCGCGGCATCATTTGCGATGACAGCGAAAAAAATATATTCCCTGCAATGACGTTTGTCAAGATCAGTTTTTCAGGAAAATAGTTCCATTCATTTGTTGTTTTTTGCGCAATTTGTATGAAATATAGGTCCAGACACAGATAAACCTATGATAACAGTAGGTTATTTGCGGCTGTGGTTCCGATCCAGATGGTTTGCCTGGCGCCGTTCCCCGGAAAAAAATAAATAAAAACCCATCGGTTTTCACCCGATGGGTTTTCTGTTTTTGCGCCGGCTTTACGGGCGGGCTATTCCCCCGCCCGCGCAATTCACGCAAAAAAGAACCGGCCGGCGGCCAAAACCTTGCCGGTTCTTTTGGGTGCGGGGCCAAAACTCCCGGCGCGGTACCCGCACGATTTCTTTAAACCGGCGGTATTTGGCGCGCGAAAGGCGCGGTACGCTTTGCCGCTTTGTGTAACACGCTAGAAAAACAGCTTTCTCAATTCGCCGCGCCTGCTCACGTCCAGCTTGTCGAACACCACGCAGACGACCTTTTTGACATAGGCGTAGGAATAATGCAGCTCTTCGCAGATTTCCTGGTTGGAGTACCCCAGAATGATCAGCCGCGCGATTCTTTGCTCTGTGGGCGTAAGCTCCGCGGTCAGCCCCGCGAACCGCTCCTCGTCGATCCCGGCGCTCTTTCGCGTTTGCTGGAGGGTGCGCATCCTTTTGCGCTGCTCCCCGTTTTTCAGGTGCAAATCCAGCCGCGCCAGCAGGACTTCCCTGTCAAAGGGCTTGGTCATGTAGTCCGACGCGCCCGCCTTCAGCCCCCGAAGCTCTGCTTCCGCCCGGGTCAGGCCACTCAGGAAGATCACCGGCACGTCCTCGGCCGTCGGCAGCCGCAGAAGCCGTTCGATGGTTTCATACCCGTCCATGCCGGGCATGTCAATATCCAGCAGGATCAGGTCCGGCACAAACCCCCTGCCGAGGAACTGCACGGCCTGATCCCCCGATTTGGCAAGGCTGACCGCATACCGGTCCTTCAACAGCTCTTCGGCCATTTTGAGCAGCGCGATATCGTCGTCCACAACGAGTATGGATTTTTTGTGCTCCATTCTCCTCCACCTGTCGCCGTTCCTAAAAATGCCGGCACCCTGCGCGGTTGTTCCTGCAACCATCCTACCAGAAATCGCGGCGGCGGCCCATACCCAATTTGCTTTTTCCCGCCTATCTGCCCCCTGCACGCAAAGAGGTAACCGCCGGATACTGTTTGGATAACAGGAAGTTTTATACCATGTTCTTGTATAGAAGTATGCCGGAATCGGCAATAAGACTGCCGCGGCCGGCAGGGATCTCCGTTTTTCAGGGAGGCTGGGCATGTGGAACGGGCGGGAATTTGGTGTTGGCGATATGCTGTTTGGGAACGTGCGCGTCCGCAGGGTGAAGCTTGACGTGGCGAAGGGCACGCTTTTGCTCCGCGCCGTCTACGACGAACGCGAATATATGGACGCCGTTTACCGCGATGTGTTCTACACCCAGTTGAACGAGGATTGCGCGGGTGTTTCCATCACGCTGGCGCAGCGGGCGGATGCGGCGGAGCTCAAGCTTGCCCGCCATCACCGCGGCGTCCTGCGCCTGATGAGGGAATGCGGCTGCAGCAGCGATTTGGTGCTGGACGAGATGGAAAGCCGCGGGTATCGCTTTTATGCGCACTATGCCGGCCGGGACGAGGAATACCTGGTCATCGCCAGGGCTGTTTCCGTCACGCAGCGGTAGGCGGTTTTGACCGCCGTCATCATGCCCCGTCGTCATGGCTGCCGTTCCCGGGACCAGCGGAACGGCACAGCCGTTTTCAAAGCCAGAAAGGAGTTTCGCTCATGGATCAGAAAAACAGCAGCAACACGGGCGCGCCGTCCACGGATACGACCCAGGCGCTGTTCGTGTCGGCGCGCAAAAAGCAGCTGGAACAGCAGGAGGCAGAGCGCTTAGCCAAGGAGCGGGAGGAAGAACGCCTCGCTGCCGAGGCGGAGGTCCGCCGGCTGGAGCAGGAGGTTGCCGAGCGCAAGCGCCGGGCCCAGGAAGAAGCGCTCCGGGTGGAGGAAGAATCCGCCCGGCGCAGGGAGCAGGCCGAGCTGGACGCGAAGCAGGCGGAGGAGGAATCCGCCCGGGCCCGGGTCGCCGCCCGGGAAGGCCCACCCCCCGAAAACGGGCCCGCCCCCAAGGAAAAGGCTCCCGCGGCAAAGGCCCCTGCGGCGAAGGACACCGCAAAGCAGGGCGGCGCAAAGCCGAACAGGCTGCTGCTCATCGGCGGCGCCGCCGCGGCGGTGATCGTTGTGGTCATCCTCGTCGCCGTGCTGGGCTCCGGCGGCGGAAGCGCCTTCAACACCAAGGATTTCACCAGGTCCGTCAGCTCGACAGACGGCCTGACGATCAACTATCCCACAGACTGGTCGAACGCCAACTTCGAGGCTTCGGAGGGCGTCTTCCTCATCAGCGAGGACGGGCTTTCCATGATCATCGCCTTCAACATAACGGATATCTTTGACTACGCCACGGACAACGGCATCGACGCCATCACCGCCGTCGAGGATCTGCTGTATGAAGCCGCGGGGATTCTCGCCTCGGGCGGCGCCATCACCGACATGGTTCCCCAACTGCAAAAATCGGGGAATACGATCCAGGGGGAAGCGTCCTTCCGCTACACGAACGGCAGCACTCCCATGAAGGGCTTCGCAAAGATCGTCGCCAGCGGAAGCGGAGGCTGCGCGCTCACCATCTACGCGGTCGCCGATAACAAGGACGCGGACCGCCAGGCCCAAGAGTGCGAAGCGATCCTGGGCACGCTGACCGTGAGCGCCCCCTCCTATGGAAACGCGGAGGACGGCTGGACGGAGCCCACAACCGGCGGGGCCTATTGGGAATCGGACGGCCGCTTCACCTACATGCACGACAGCGCGACCGGCCTGTACGCCTACATCCCCGCGGATCTTGCCGCGTGGTGCGAGTCCAGCGACTTCGGGCCGGGCTACGCCCCCTGCGTGACGGTGGGGGGGTGGATGACCCTTCACGATTACTCGCAGGCCTATCGGGACGTCGTGCTGGAATACGGCGGCACGATCGAATCCGTCGCCTATGCGCTGATCAACAGCATCGCCACGACGGACATAGACGTGGGCCACGGCGATGTGACCATGGGCAGCGTCTATGAAGAGGAAAGCGGCACGCTGCGCCTGGATTTCGGCTTCGAGACGGAAGCGGGCTGGATGACCGCCGCGCTGCGGGTAAACGAGCGGGACAACACCTGCGTCATCGCCACGGGGCTCGATCTCGTCGACTCCGAACTGGAGGATTTCAACGTGCTGGCGTCCTCGGCGGGCGTCACCATGGGATAAGGAGGAAACCATGTCTTTCAAAAAACGCGTGCTGCTGCCTTTGGGGCTTGCGCTCGCCCTGCTGCTTTCCGCCTGCGGCGGCGAAAAAGAAGCGGCCGTTTCCACCCCCGCGCCCGCCCTGGCCGTGCGGGAGTACGGCAGCCGGGCAAACGGCATCGCATTCGAATACCCCGCCGGGTGGAGCGTGCAGGAATCGGGCAGGATGATTACCATCGCGCCCGCCTCCGGCGCGGCGGACTGCGGCGCGGTCATCGCGGACATCACCAAAGAAATGCAGCTGTTCCTCGCCGGGCACGGGGATCTGATCTCCTCCGCCGAGGCATTGATGAAGCGGCACGCCACCCTGTTTGTCGGGGACGCGGAGCTGCAAAACTACCAGTCGGCGGCGGCCAGCGCGGGCGGCGAAGTGGCCGGCAGCGCAAGCTTCCTGTTTGAGGACGGCGGCAGGGTGTACACCTGCGCCATGGAAGTGACCCAGACGGGCGGCAGGGTGATGCTCACCCTATTTGGCAAAGGCGGCGGCACGGAGGAAAAGAACGCCGAGCTGGACGGCCTGTACGCCGGGCTGATCGAAAGCCTGCGCCTTTCCGGAACCGAGGGCGAGCTTGTGCCCGCAGACCTGACCGAGCTGGGCTTCCCCGAAGTGGAAGAAGGGTACTACGCCTATTACAACCCCATCACCGGCCAGTTTTTGACCATTCCGGAACGATGCGACGTGGCCTCCGGCCCCTATGATTCCCAGGTGGTGATTTACAGCGCCGACCACGGCCTGCTGATCACCGGCAACTGGACCGCGCGGTTCAATGAGATTTACGATTCCACCAATGGCGACTTGCAGCAGTGCTACGCCGTCTTTGTGGCCGAATGCATCGAAGCCGCGGAAGCAGTGTTCGGACAAAAGCTTCTGTACCGCGACATGACGTACCAAACCGACAGCAATTACGGCGAGCTGATCAAGGCCGTCTTCCATGTGGACCCCGACGGCGTCCCCACCCGCTGCTTTGCCGAACTGGCGGTTCGGGGGGATTTCATCCAGGGCAGATTCAACATTTACAACCCGGAGAATGAACAGGCGGGGCGGAAGCTGTTCAACGGCATCATGGACACCAGCCTGATCACCTTCCCGGATTTGGGATAACCCCAAGGACAAGGAGAGACGCCCATGAGCTATCTCGTCACCGCCGTGTTCGAAAACGGCTTTCAGGAAATGTACCTGCCCAACATAGACAACAAAACCGTGCCCGTGGCCATCCGCCCCCACATCAGCGGCCTCAAGGAGGACATCACCCTCCCCCTTGAGGTGTGGGACGGCGTGTGGAGCATTTGCGGCAGCCGCCAGTTTGGGCTGACCCAGAACGAAGGGAAAATCGATCGGGCAACCCTTGCCCCCGGCTTGCTGCTGAACGCCGAGCTGACCGGCAGCGGGGAAATCTTCTCCCTGACGGTGGCGGAAGTCAACGAGGGCAGCACCCGGTTCGACAAGTTCTTCCTCAGCGCCAGGACCGCCCCCCGCGTTGCCATCGGCAGCGGCGCGGACAACGATCTGGTCTACGGCAACCAGTTCTGCTCCCCCAAACACGCCCAGCTTGTGCTGGAGGGCGGCGCGGCGAGCGTGGAGGACTGCAACAGCGTCAACGGCACGTTTGTCAACGGCCGCAGGCTGACCGGCCGGCACGCGCTGCGCTACGGCGATATCATCTATATCGTGGGATTGAAGCTGGTGTATCTGGGGGATGTGCTGGCCGTCAACAACCCCGGCGACCACCGCACGGCGGATGAAAAACGGCTGAGGCCCATCCGCATCTCCCCCGCGCCGGAGCCGGAGGAAACGCCAAAACGGGATTCCGACGAAGAGGCATATTTCCTGCGCGCCCCCAGAAAGCTGGAACGGATGGACAGCGAAGCTTTTTCCATCGAGCGATGCCCGGCGAAAAACGAGCAGAAACGGCAGCCGCTGCTTTTAACCATCGGTCCCTCCTTCACCATGATCATCCCCATGGCCATCGGCGCGATGATGCTCAGCGGGGGCGGCTCTGTCGCGAGCGGCCTGATCATGACGGGCGGCTCCGCGCTGATGGCCGGCATGTGGGCCATGGTCAACATCCGCTACCAGAAAAACGAGGACGCGAAAACCGAGCAAAAACGGATCGGCGATTATACCGCCTACATCAACGGCATCGCAGCCCGGCTTCAGGAAAAGCAGGCGTATCACAAGGGCGTGCTGGAGCGCATGATGCCCTCGGCCGGCGAGGCGATCGACTTCGCGCTCACCGGCAGCCCCCGGCTGTGGGAAAAGAGCGCGGCCCATGAGGATTTCCTGTTCACCCGCCTTGGCCGGGGGGATATGCCCTCCCCCAACACGGTGGACGCCGCAAAGGAGCAGATCCTTTCCGCCCACGACCCGCTCAACGGCCTGGCCGACCGCCTGCGCGCCGAAATGGCCACCCTGCACGACGTGCCCGTGGGCATTTCCCTTTACAAAAACCGCATGGCGGGCATCGTCAGCGACGACCGCGCCAAGGCGATCCGCATCGCCAATCGGCTGTGCGCCCAGATCGCCGGGCTGCACCCGTATACCGACGTGCGCATGTGCTTCGTCTACCCCCTGCGGGAGCTGGACGACTGGTCATACGCCCGTTTCCTGCCCCATGTGTGGACGCCGGACGGCAAGCTCCGCATGATCGCCAACGACAAAAACACCGTGGGCGACGTGATGTACCATCTTTCCGGCGTGCTGCGCGGCCGCATGGAAGCCTCCGCCGCAGCCGGCTCGGACCGGGAGCAAAAGGAGCTTCCCCACTATGTGGCCGTGATCGCGGACTGGTCTTTGGTCGAGGGGGAACCCATCGCGAAATACCTGATGAACCCCGAGCCCGTCCTGGGCCTGACGGTGGTCTGCCTTGCGGACGCTGTGGACAAACTGCCCTCCGCCTGCACCGCGATCGTGCGGGACGACGCCCGGATGCGGGGCTTTTACAGCACCGCGGGCGGCTTTGAACAGCGGGAAAACGTCGCCTTTGACCCGGTCCAGCCGGCGCAGATGGACGCTTTTGCCCGGGCCCTTTCCAATTACCGCGTGCGGGAAACGGGAACCTCCGCCGCGATCCCGGACATGCTCACCTTCCTCGACATGTACAAAACCGCCCGGGTGGAGGAATTGGATATGCTCCACCGCTGGCTGGAAAACAGAACGTATGAGAGCATGAAGAGCCTCGTGGGCCACAAATCCGGCAACCAGCCGCTGTACCTTGACATTCACGAAAAGTTCCACGGCCCCCACGGTCTGGTGGCGGGCACCACCGGCTCGGGCAAATCCGAAACGCTGCAAAGCTACATTCTCTCCCTGGCCGTGAACTACCATCCCCACGAAGTCGCCTTCATCCTGATCGACTACAAGGGCGGCGGCATGGCCCAAAGCTTCGTCGGCCTGCCCCACCTTTCCGGGGTGATCACCAATCTGGGCGGCAACGCCACCAACCGCGCGCTTTTGTCCATCAACGCGGAGATCAAATCCCGCCAGCGCATCTTCAACGAATATAAGGTCAAGCACATCGACGCGTACATCGAACTGTATCGTTCCGGCGCGGCCACCGAACCCATGCCGCATTTGATCATCATTGCGGACGAGTTCGCCGAGCTGAAAAAGGAACAGCCGGAATTCGTGCGGGCGCTGGTGTCCGCCGCCCGGGTGGGCCGTTCGCTGGGGGTGAATTTGATCCTTGCCACCCAAAAGCCCAGCGGCGTGGTGGACGACGAAATCTGGTCCAACACCCGCTTCCGCCTCTGCTTGCGCGTGGCGGACAAACAGGATTCCAGCGAAATGCTGAAACGGCCGGACGCGGCGTTCATCACCGGCACAGGCCGGGGGTATTTCCAGGTGGGGAGCGACGAAATTTTCGAAGAATTCCAGTCCGGCTGGTCCGGCGCGGAATACGAGCCGGAAACCCCCTTCACCGGGGACAAACATGCCAGCGCGGAAATGATCACCCTGGCGGGCAAAAGCGCCGCCCCCCAGAAGAAAAAGAAAAAAAAGAGCGACAACATCGCAAAAGTCACCCAGCTGGACGCGGTGGTCAGGCACGCGGCGAAGATCGCTTCGGAAAACGGCATCCCAGGCGTCAAGCAGATCTGGCTGCCGCCGCTGCCCAACGCCGTGTACCTTGACGAGCTCAGTCTGAAAAAGCCGGAAGGCCTTTCCCTGCTGCTGCCCGTTGGCTTGGCGGACGCGCCGGAAGAACAGCGCCAGTTCCCCTGCGCGGTGGACTTTTTGACGGACGGTCACCTGCTCATCTGCGGCGCGGGCGGCGCGGGCGGCGCGGGCAAAACCACCCTGCTGCAAACCCTGATTTTCGGCGCGGTGACCCGCTATACCCCCAAAGAAGTCAACCTCTACATCGCCGATTTCTCCAGCCGCACCATGGCGGTGTTCGCCAATCTGCCCCACGTCGGCGGCGTGCTGTTCGAAGGGGAGGACGAAAAAATCGCCGAAACCTTCGCCCTGCTTAAAGGCACGCTTTCCCGCAGAAAGAGTGAATTTTCGGCGGAAGGGTTCGCGTCCTTTAGGGAATACGCGGCCCGGCGGGACGACTGCCCGGCCATCCTGTTCCTGATCGACAACTACGTCGCGTTCATGGAAAGCTACGGCCAGTATGAGGACGATCTGACCGCCCTTTCCCGCGAAGCCGCCAGCTACGGCATATACCTCGTGCTGACCATGAACAACGCGGGCGAACTGCGCAGCCGCATCCGCCAGAATTTCGCCGCCGGCATCGGCCTGCAAATGCCCGACCGGTTCGAGTACGAAGCCGCGGTCGGCGCGCGCCCGGAACTGCTGCCCGAGGGGCGCACCCCGGGGCGCGGGCTGATCAAGGCCCCTTTGCCGCTCGAATTCCAAACCGCATTCTGCGTGCGGGAGGAACCCGGCCTTTCCCAGGCCCAAACCCTGCGCAAACGCTTCGCGGCGGTGCAGGGCACAGCAGGCGGCGCGCGGAAGATCGGCGCGGCCTTCGAAACCCTGCATTACGAAGAACTGGCCGAACGCATCGCCGCCCTGCCGGAAAACGCGATTGCCCTTGGGGTGAACGCCGAAACCGGCGGGCTGGTGACGATCGATTTGGACGACGAATTCTGCTTCGCCGTCAGCGGCGGGGGCGGGACGGGCAAAACCAACCTGCTGGCCGCCATCGCTCGTTCCGCCCGGCAAAAAGGGGCGCGGCTGTTCCTGTTTGACGCGCCGGGGGGCGCACTGGAAAGCGCGCTGCCCCCCCAGTTCTTCGAACGGGCCGCCCACAGCGACGGAGAACTGTTCCAGCTGATGGAAGACGTGATCGTGCCCGAATTCAGCGGCCGGAACGCCCTGGTGGCCGACACCCGGGACGCGGGGGGCGACGTGGCCGCCGCCTTGGCGGGCCATTCCCGCATCCTGTTTCTCATCAACGACGCCAAGGCGTTCATGCAAGCGGCGTACAGCCCCCATTTGCAGATGAGCGACTTTCTGGAAATCGCTCTGCAAAAGGGCAGGCAGCACAAAATCCACTTCTTCGCCGCCATCACGCCGGACGATTACGCCGACACGGCGCGCTACGCCGCCATGCGCACCTTCGCCGAACACGGCCGGGGCGTGCACCTCGGAGGCCTGTTCGACCAGCAGAGCATTCTGCACTTCCCCCTTTCGGCGGCGGACGCGGTGCGCCAGCTCCCGCCCGGCGTGGCCTACGCCAGCGTTTTGGGCGAAACCGTTCGGGTGATCACACCCTTCGTGAAGGAGGTTTGCGGCCATGAGTAAACTTTACTTGGAAGTGCAGTCCCCCGGCAACGCAAAGACGTATGAATTCCGGGCGGAAAGCGGCATGACCGTGGGCGCGGTCAAGCGCGCGTTCATCCGCCAGATTTCCGAACTCGAAAACCACGCGCTTTTTGCCGACCCTTCCCAGGTTCTGTTTTGTTCCCGTCAGCTCGAAGGGCTGCTCGAGGATGGCGAAACCCTGGCCGAAGTGGGCGTGAAAAGCGGGGACACAATCATTCTTCTATAATCAAAGCTTTATAAAAAGGAGGACGGCCATGGCTTCGTTGAGCAATGTGGACCCGGAAAAAATACGTTCAACCGTGAGCAAGCTGGACGGGATCATCCAATCCGTTTCCGGCTGCGTGGACAAATTCGCAGACGCGGTCGAAGCGCTGGACAAAGGCTGGGTTTCGGACGTGAAGGCGGACTTTATGAGCCGCTACCAAAAGGACTGGGAAGCCATGCAGGAAATGCTGAACCAGTACAGAGAAATCAGCGCCCAGCTTTTGGAAACGGCGAACGACGTGGAAAAGACGGAGGGCGACATCTTCGCCTCCGTCCGCGCCCTCGGATAAGGCAAAGGGAGTTGAACCCCTGCGCCGCAAAACCGCCGGTTTGGCGCATTTCTTTGTCATCGTCAGTCGCCGCAGGCGCCGCTACGACTCTTCCTCTTCCGCAAACTGCATCCAAACTGGCAGTTTTGCGGCCGAAGAGTTTTCAAGGCCAAAAAGCGCGGCGGCGCAAGGCAGCAGCGCGCAGGCGCAGTGGTGCCGATAACACAGCGCGGGCGTGCTTTTTGCCCTGAAAACCGCAGGGATTCAATTCCCTTTACCTTAAAGGAGGAGCAGCATGGCGACAGGAAGCGACACAAGGATCGACACCAGGCTGTTTGCCGCCACGGCGGACACGCTGGGGGGCGTCGCAAAGCAGATGGACGGCTATTGCCAGGAATGGAACAAAACCATGGGCACCCTGCGCGGCGTCTGGCAGGGGGACACGTCGGACAACGTCAAAAACACCGCCGAACAGGTGCAAAAAAGCGCCGTCGAGCTGGTGCGCGCGCTGGCGGGGTACCGGGCGGCGCTGCTGGAGATCGCGGGAATTTACGAAAAGACCGAGCAGAACGTGCAGGAAACCGGAAAATCCCTGAATTTTGACAGGGCGTTCCGCTGAAGGAGGGAACATGGCCGTCACTTTCAATTACAACCAGACCATAGAGCAGGCAAAACTGCTGGACGAACTGGCGAACGACATGCAGAGCCAGTGCGTGAAAGCCCTGTCCGGCGTGGGCGAAAACGTGGAAGCCGCCTGGTCGGGCGAATCGGCCAAGGCGTACCTCAAGCACATTCGCGGCGTGGAAACCGACATGCAGAACAAGGCGAAATACCTGCGCGAAGTCGCCGAATTCCTGCGTTCGGCGGCAAAAAAGATCCGCGCGGCGGAAGAGGCGGCCAAGCAGGCCGCGAGCAAGATCTGAATAAGGGAAGGTGAACCGACATGGCGCAAAGCACCGTAAACCTGCAAAAAATGAGAATCGCGGCAACAGAGCTGGATAAAATCTATGCCGGCATGATGGGCCAGCTCAAAAAGCTGGACGAACACACGGGCAATCTGCAAAGGGTGTGGACGGGCGAAGCCGCCCAAAGCTACCAGAAGGCGTATCTCGCGAACACGCAGAACTTCCTTCAGCTGGCCGAATCGATCAACAGCTGCGCGCAGACGCTTTCATCCATCACCGCCACATACAACAAGGCCGACCAGGCCGCGGCGGACGCCATCAAGGCCAAAATGGCCAAGGGTTAAGCATAGCGCGCCAATCCGAACCCGCCGCAAAGGCCGGATTCCGGCGGCCTGCTGCGTCATCGTCGGTCGCCGTAGGCACCACACTACGGCTCCTTCCTCTTCCTTGCATGCCATCTGGAATCCAGCCTTTGCGGTCTTCGAGTCTGGCGGAGCCGAATGCGTGGCAGGGCAAGACGCCGCTGCGCAGGTGTAGCAGCGCTACATCAAGCCGCGGGAACGCAGCCATGCCGCGCATTCGGACCGCCAGGCCGGGTTCGGATTGGTGCGCTATGCTTAAGGCGAGGAGCGTTGAACCGCTGCGCCGCCAAGGGGCCCGTTTGGCGCATTTCCTTGTCATCGTCAGCCGGCATAGCACCACTATGCCTCCTTCCTCTTTCGCGAACTGCATCCAAACCGGCCCCTTGGCGGTCGGAGCGTTTTCAGGGCGAAAAAGCGCGTCAGGTCAGCGCCGGGCATCGGAACACCGGGATCGTGTGCTTTCCGGCCCTGAAAACCGCAGTGGATCAATTCCCCTTGCCTTACAGAAAGGAGAACAGCCATGGCCAACGAAATTCGGATCGACCCCGCCGCGATGCGCAGGTTCAGCGAAGAGATCGGCAAATGCCACACGTCGCTCCGGAACAGCCTGTATTCCTCCAAAGCCCAGATCGACACGCTGAACGGCGTGTGGACGGGGGCCGCGTCGGACACCTTCCGCAAGAGCTTCCAAACCCTGCTGGACAAATGCGCCGAAAGCCTGGAAACCGTGGGGAAGATGGCAAACGTGCTTTACGATTCGGCGGATTCCTATGAAAGCAGCGAAAAGGCCATCCAGCAGGAGGCGGCGAAGCTGCCCAAGCTTCCGCCAAACACCATGCGCTGACGGGAGGCGGACATGACGGCATACAAAGTTTCTTACGGCGTGCTCACCCAGCAGGGGGCGGAGCTCGTTAAGCTCGCCAAACTTGTGGACGGGTACGCGGAGCGCGTGAACGCCATCAAGGCCCGCTTGGGCGGCGATTCCCTGCTGGAATCGGTGCGCGGCAACCTCGCCAGGCTGGCGGCCCAGCTGGGCGAATCCCGCACGGTGCTGAACACGGCGGGCAGCCTGCTGGAAAAAGCGGTGGAAGGCTATTCCGGCAGCGAAACCCGGCAGGTGAAAAAAGTCGATTCCCTAAAGGCCCACAACCGGGATTTTTACAAGAACCCGGTGGTGGTCGCCTCGGCGGGCGGCGCGGCCGCAGGAGCGGCGGGCGGCGCGGCGGGGGCTGCCGCCGGAACCACCGTCAACTATACGGACAATTCCACGACGCTGAATGATTACGCGGCGCCGGAGACCGCAGCGGCCGCGGCCGATTCCGGGGGGATCATTTCCGCATCGGCGGGAAACGCGACGCAGAGCGCGGCGGAACCGGCCGGGACCGGCGGCGCGGGGATTGCCGCGGCCGTCGGCGTGGCCGCGGGCGTTGCCGGCGCCGGGCTGGTGGAGGGCGCGCTCCGCCTGAAGGGCAAAAAGAACAGTCAGGCGGCGCAGGCTCCCGCTCCGGAGGAACCGGAGGAGGACCTAAACGAGCGCCTCGCCCGGGCCCGGGCAAGGATGCACGCGTTGGAAGAACGGGATACCCCCCAGGGTTAGAAAACCCGCATCGGCCTCTGCGCCGCCTTCTTTATTCTGCATTCCGTGCGGACAGCTCTTTTTGCGCATGCCGCATAAAGCTCTTGACGGATAAGAGCCGGGCCTATTTAATGAAGAATAGATCAACCATCCGGGTGCGGCCTGAATTTGTGAGGCGAAGATGAAAAGCTTACTGAATCTGATCCGGCGCACTTTTTTGAGCAAACAGCTTGACTTTCGGGTCAGGCTGTTCAACGTGCTGGCCATGGCGGGGACGCTCATCAGCCTGATCACCGCCGCGGCCGGAATCTTCACGGGGGCGGGCTGCGTCAATATCGTGGCCAGCCTGGCGTCCATGGTGCTCTCCTATGGACTTTTGCACTACTCCTATCAGAGCGGCAACTACCAGATCTGCTATTTGATCACGATCGTGGCGATCTTCATCGTGCTTTTTCCCGTGCTGTTCTTTTCGGCGGGGGGCTACCACAGCGGCATGCCCTGCTTTTTCGTGTTCGCCGTGCTGTTCACCATTTTCATGCTGGACGGCAAAAAAGCCTTTGCGATCAGCGCGGTCGAGCTCGTCCTCTATATCGCCTGCTGCCTGATCGCCTATTACCGCCCGGAATTCGTCAAGGCGTTTACTTCGGAAGAGGATCTCCTGATCGACATCATGATCGGCTTTTTGTGCGTGAGCATCTCGCTGGGGATCACCATGTTCCTGCATTTCGGCATGTATAACCGCCAGCAGCGCGAGCTTGAAAGCGCGCGCAGGGAAGCCCTGCGCCTGAGCGAGGTCAAGAGCGCCTTCCTGGCGAATATGAGCCACGAGATCCGCACTCCCATCAACGTCATCCTGGGCATGAACGAAATGGTGCTTCGGGAAAGCGATTCCGAGCAGACCGCCGGCTTTGCCCGCAATATTCAAAACGCGGGAAAAACCCTGCTGACGCTGATCAACAACATCCTGGACGTTTCGAAGATCGAATCCGGCAAGATGGAGGTGCTGGAGGAAGTCTACCCCCTTGCCGATCTGATCCGCGATCTTTCGGTGATCGGCAGCGAGCGGGCCGCGAAAAAGGGCCTGGACTTTTTGCTGGAGATCGACGAAACCCTGCCGACGGAGCTTTGCGGGGATTTCATCCATGTCAAGCAGGTGGTGGTCAACTTTTTGAGCAACGCCGTCAAATACACCGAATCCGGTTCCGTGACCCTTTCGTTCCGCAAAAAGCCCGGCAGGCTGCCGGAAGAGATCCTTCTTTGCGTCACGGTGACGGATACGGGAATCGGCATCCGGGAAGAGGAGCAGGCAGGGCTTTTTGACGCGTTTACCCGGGTGGACCTGCCCGCCCACCGCAACATCGAGGGGACCGGCCTCGGCCTGGCTATCGCCAGGCAGCTCACCCAGCTGATGGACGGCAAGATCCGCATGAGAAGCGTCTGGGGCGAGGGCAGCGCGTTTTCCGCCGAGATCCCCCAAACGGTGCGAAACGCCATGCCGCTGGGAAAATCCCCGGTTCCCGGCACCGAATCCATACCCGCCCAGGCGGAGGAGAGCTTCGTCGCTCCAAAGGGGCGCATCCTGGCCGTGGACGACAACGCGGAAAACCTGCAGGTGATCCGGGAGCTTCTTCGGCGCACGCTCCTTCAGGTGGATACCGCAAGCAGCGGGCGGGAATGCCTGCAGCTGCTTGGGGAAAAGCAGTACCACGCCGTGCTGCTCGATTATATGATGCCGGATATGGACGGGATCGAGGTCTTTCGCAGCATCCGCGGCGCGTTTGCCGGTTTTTCCACCCCGGTGATCGCGCTCACGGCAAACGCCGTCGCCGGAGCGGAGGAAATGTTTTATCGGGAGGGGTTCACCGCGTACCTGTCCAAGCCCGTCATGTGGAAAGCGCTGGAGGACGCGCTGCTCGCCTGCCTGCCCGCCGAACTGGTCAGCAGGACTGTTCCGGCCGGCGCGGCCGTTTACCCCCAGGCCCAGGATGAGCTGGAAAAAGAACTCGCAAAACACGACATCTCGCTGCGCGACGGGCTGAAGTATCTTTGCGGCGATTTGCGGCAGTACCTGAAGCTGGCCGGATTCTTTGCGGAAAACTATCAGGACTCCCGGGCGGAAACCGCCGGGCTTTTTCGCCAGGAAAACTGGAACGCCCTTCTCCACCCGGTCCATTCCCTCAAAAGCAAGGCCAAGGCCTTGGGCGCTCTTGCGCTGCACGATACGGCGGCCCGCCTGGAAAAGCGGTGCATGACGGGGGACGGGGAATACATCCGCTGCGCGATGCCGCTTTTATCCCTGCAATGGGGCCGGGCGGTCGACGGCCTGAACGCCGCCCTCCTGCGGGCGAACGCCCTGCTGCCGCCGGAGGACGAACGCGCGGAAGCAGACCCGCCCACAGTCCAGGCGCTCCTAAATAGCATCCGCTCCTTCCGCCGCGCGGACGCCGAAGCCATGCTCAACCGGATGCTCTCCTGTGCCGGCCGTCAAACGGATTATGCCGCGCTGACGGAAGTGCAAGACGCCGTGAACGCTCTGGATTTTGAAGAAGCGGAAAATCTGCTGCTGGCGTTCATGAACGGGCAGAATCACGATCCGGCAAACACTGGCAGCCGGCCTTGCGCACAGGCCGTGTCCTGATTGCAGAAGCCTCTGCCAAACCCGCGCCCTTGGGGCGGACGCGGCGAACCGAACCGCACCCTTTTTGGCGCGTTTTAGCCGGGTCATGTGGGGGCGCTGTTTCTCCGCCGCGGATGCGCGGCGTTTCTTCCCGTTGACAGGGCATTCGTTCGCCGCGTTCCCAAGGTGCGCGGGATTTCGACCCATCTGTGCGATTCAGGCATGAAAATCCCCCGAAAATCCCTTTTTTACAGGGGTTCTCGGGGGATAATGCTTTCGGCCGCGCCCGCCTGCGCTTTAGTTCTTTACCTTTTCCAGCAGGAGGTACGTGTGGCTCTGCCCGTCCTGCAGATCCGCATAAGATATATAATTGCGCGCGACCGCCAGACCGCCGCTGAAGCTTTCGGCCGGCCCGAGGATATACGGCACGAGCAGCGTGCCCGTTGTGTCGATGATGCCCAAGGAAGCGCCTTCATTGTCCCCCGCTTTTTTAACAAAGGCCAGCCCGTCGCAGAATTCGTATGCCCGGCCGTATTTTGCGGGAATGACGAATTTCCCTTTTTTGTTGATGTATCCCCACTTCTTTCCGTCCTTGCTTACGGGTGCGAGGCCGTCTTTGAATTGGCCGGCATACTTGAACTGGGGCTTCAGCACGGTTTTTCCCTCGGCGTTGATGTAACCCCACTTGCCGTTCACCTGCACCGCGGCCAGTCCGTCGCTGAATTCCCGGGCATCCTGATATTTGATGGAAATCGCCAGCTTTCCCTTGGTGTTGATGAACCCGTATTTTGCGGTATTTTTGCTCCATTTTTCCACGATTGCCAAGCCGTCGTGGAAATCGCCGTCCCAAGCGGTGGTGTATTTGCATGTAAAAACGGTCTTGCCTTTTTTGTTGATGTATTTGACGCTCCCGCCCGTCACGACCCGGGCCAGCCCTTCGCTGAAAGGCCTGGCGTCTTCGTATTGATGCGGGATCACGACGTTGTTCTTGGCGTCAATATAGCCGTATTTGCCCGCGGCGTTTTCAACGGGGGCAAGCCCCTCTGAAAAATCCCACGCATCGGCGTATTGCAGCGGGATCACAAGTTTTCCGGTTTTGTCGATATAACCGGCCCGTATCCCCTGGATCGACGATACCCATTTGCAAACCGGCAGCAGGCCGTCGTTGAATTCATAGAACCGGGGTTCATAGTACTCGCCCTGCTCCGCGTCGTAATCCGGCAGGTCCCGGAGGGTGATGGAAAAATCCTTGCCTTTGTACAGCACTTCCGGGGTTTGCGCAAGGGCGGGCAGGGCAAAACCCAGCAGAAAAACGATCGCCAGGGCAACGGGGACGGTCCTTTGATGCATGCAGACGCTTTTTCGGTGTTTCATTGGGTGTCTCCTTCTTTCGATGGTATGCGCTTCGGGCATAGGCTGCCCGGCTTAAGCTCGCCATAGGGGCCTTTCATCTTTTCGTTCAACCTTTTCGATGATGCAATGCGTCTTTTCTTTGTTTTTGGCGTTGTTCTGCGAAAAATTGGCTTGCGCTTTTGCCGAAATTGCTGATTGAACAGAATCGAACGCTTTCAGAATTGATTTATTTTATCTTATAAAATAAGTTATGTATTGTCAACGTACGCCCATTTTATTTTATCATGCCTTTATGATAAATCGGCTGCCCCAAGCGCCGGAATCCTTCGCCCCGACGCAAAAAGAGCGAGCCGGCAGGCAAAATCGGCTCGTTCTTTGGAAAACAGCGCGGCAGGTGCTGCCGGATTGACCCTCTTGCCCTTCACGGGCGCATTTGCGGGGGTTTTATTCCCCGACGGAAAGCCCCGCCGGCCGCAAGATAGCCGACTTTGCCATTTTTATAGACGGCCACCAGTCCCCCGGACGTCGTGGGTTCGTTCCGGGCATTCGCGTAAATGGTGTAACCGGGCAGATCGATCACCCGCCCCGAACGATTGATCATCCGGTAAGAACCGCCGAACTGCGGACGGCGGGTGTAGGACACGTCGTCCGAGAGGAATCTGGATTGCCGCAGCTGCCACCCGTAACCGCCCGTTCCCACCATCGCCCAGCCATCGGCGAAGGAGCTTGCGTAATTGTACTGCATGGGGAGCACAAACTGGTTGTTTTTATCAATATAGCCGTATTTCCAGGAAAGATCCGGGCCTTTCTCCACGCATGCCACCCCCCCGCTGAAGGGCAGCGCTGCGTCGTATTCCAGGGGGATGACCTCTTTCCCGGCGGTGTCGATAAAGCCGTATTTCCTGCGGGTGTAGACGTATCCTTCGCTGTCCGCCTCTTCGCTCACGATCACGGAAACCAACGCCAACCCCTCGCTGAAATCGTCTAATAAACTGTATTTGCCCGCGGGCACAAGCACTTTGGCGCTGCTGTCAATCAAGGTATAGACGCCGTTGCCGTCATTCAGGCAAAAGATCCCCTCGCCCATATAATGGAGCGTGTCGTACTTGGGCAGCGGCAGGCTCTCTTTGCCGGTTTTGTCGATCAGCAGCTGTTTGTTGCCCAGGGTAACGGCAAACATTCCGCCGCCGGCATAGCCGATTTTGTCATACTTGCAGGGCACGACGTTCTTGCCCGTTGTGTCGATCAAGCCGAATTTGAAGCTGCGCTTCACCTTTTTCCGCACCATCGCCAAGCCGTCATGAAACGACGGCGGAGGGGCGGGGAAATCGTAGTCCGCATCGAAAAAAGGAATCAGGTCCTATGCAATCTTGACGAGTTTTTTGCCCGTTTTGTCGATGATAAAATATTGGCCTTTTGTATCCAAAACGATCGCCAGTCCGCCGGAAAACGCCCCGTACGCCCGCTGCAAAGACCCTGCGTCATCATTGTATGAGAGGTTATATTGCTGGTATTGCAGCCGGATGGCGACTTTGCCGGTTTCGTCGATATAGCCCACCAGGCTTTTATAGGTCCTGCCTTGGATAAACGGCGCCCTGCCCTCGCTGAAATCCTTATAATCATACGCGCCGGAAATCTCGGCCTCCGTCCCCGGTTTATCGCGGTTGAGCAGGAACGATTTGCCGCCGCGCGTCGCTTTCGCCACACCGTCGTAAAAACCGTATACAAAATCATTTGCCGGGCGGCGCGATCCTTTTGCCCGCCTCGTTGATGTAACCGATTGCTCCGTTGGCCCAAACGGTTGTAACGCCATCGTAAAAAAGAAGCACGGTGCTGTATTTGCATGGCACGGCTTCAACATAGTCTGCCGCCAGCGCAGCCTGCGGAAAAAGCGCAAAAACAAAGGTCAGCGCAAGAACGAGGGATACAATGCGTTTTTTCATGACGGCACACTCCACTCGCGAATTGAACATGCAAAATCCATATTTAGTATTATTAAACAATAATTTAGCAATCAGTGCAATAGTTTGATTGTAAGGCTTATCTGAAACTAGATCGGTCCAAGGGCTGAACCCGCGATGAAAAGCCCAGGATGTTCCCTGCTTGGTCGGAGCAGGCTGAAAACCGGAGACCGGGGAAAATCGGCGAGGCCGTTTTCGAAGGATAATACATTTGATGATGGGTAGATACCCAAAAAACCACTGGTGGTATGGTATAAACCCTCAAAACGCTCCTGTTATCAAACTGTTATCAAAAGGCAAAAAGAAATCCCGAAAACCCGCATGAATAGCGAGTTTCGGGATCGTATTTTTTACTCCCACTCAATCGTGCCCGGGGGTTTTGTGGTGATGTCGTACACCACCCGGTTGCAGCCGGGGACTTCGTTGATGATCCTGTTGGAGATTTTGCGCAGCAGAGGGTAAGGAAGCTCCGCTACCTCGACGGTCATGGCGTCGGTGCTATGCACCGCGCGCAGGGCGACCACGGAATCGTAGGTCCTGGCGTCGCTCGTAACGCCCACGGAGCGCACGCCGGTGTGAACCGTGAAATACTGCCAGATGGCGCGGGAAAGCCCTGCGGCGGCGACTTCGCTCCGGAAGATGTAATCGCTCTTTCGCACGATTTCCAGCTTTTCCTTCGTGATCTCGCCCACGACGCGCACGGCAAGGCCGGGGCCGGGGAAGGGCTGGCGCCAGACGAGGTGCTCCGGGATCCCCAGGGAAAGCCCCAGTTCCCGTACTTCGTCCTTAAAAAGATATTTGAGGGGCTCGACCAGGCCCTTGAAATCCACGTTCTTGGGAAGGCCGCCCACGTTGTGGTGGGATTTGATCACCGCGGCGTTGCCGGGGCCGGATTCGATGATGTCCGGATAGATCGTGCCTTGGACCAGGTAATCCGCGCCGCCCAGCTTTTTCGCTTCCTCCTCGAACACGCGGATGAACTCTTCGCCGATGATCTTCCGTTTCTTTTCCGGGTCTGTGACGCCGGAAAGCTTCGTCAGGAACCGTTCGGAAGCGTCGACGAAGCGGACGTCCATCTTCAGGTGGTCCCGGTAAAAATCCAGCACTTCCTTCGCCTCGTTGTGGCGGAGCAGGCCGTGGTCCACAAAGACGCACTTCAGCCTGTCTCCCACGGCCTTGTGGACGAGGACGGAGGCGACAGAGGAATCCACCCCGCCGGACAGGGCGGAGATCACCGGCGCGTCCCCCACCTGCTCGCGCACGGCGGCGATCAGCTCTTCCGCAAGGTTGCCGGGGGACCAGCCGCCCGCGCAATGGCAGATGCCGAACAGGAAGTTGGCAAACAGCGTCTTTCCCTCCGGGGTGTGGTGCACTTCCGGGTGGAACTGAACGGCGTAAATCCTTTCTTCGTCGTTCGCCATGGCGGCGACGGGGCACTGCGCGGCGGACGCGATGGAAACAAAGCCCGCGGGCGGCTCGGTCACCCGGTCCTGCCGGTTCATCCAGACGGGCTCGCCGGTCATGCCGGCAAACAGCGGGTGGCCGGAATAGGCAATGCCGCTGTGGCCGAATTCCCCGGCTTCGCCCGGGCCGCGGCCGTCCTGATGATGGACCCGGGCCTGCACGCCGCAGCAGATCCCCAGTATGGGTACGCCGAGGCTCAAAAGCCACTCGGGAATCCCGGGGGAATCCGCGGCGCAAACGCTGTTCGGCCCGCCGGTCAGAACGATCCCCTTCAATCCTGCACCCCCAACCCTTTCCTTTGGAGCGGTGCAGGGCAGAACCTCGGCGTAAACGCCGCATTCGCGCACCTTTCTTGCGATCAGCTGGCTGTATTGCCCGCCAAAATCGATCACTGCTATCTTTTCCAAAAAGCAACCTCCTTCTGGGTGTCTTTTCTAGAATAGTATGGTCAAAAAGCCTTTTGCCGGGCAGCGGCGCCGCCGCCCCTGCCCGGCCCGGAACAAAGCACAATCATCATACACAAAACGGAACGCTTCGCACAAGTCCGGCTTGAACATTAACCGCCATAAAGTGAATATTGGACGGTATGTTTTGGGTATCGTTCGGATTCTATTTTGGCCTGTTGCCTTCAAACCCACATATGGCAATGGTTGGAAGGCGTTGATGCTTCCGCCTTATAAGAACTTGACATTTATCGCCGGGTTGGGTACCATTTGTATGCACGCCCGAATTCAAACACAATATGTTGTGTTTCAGCCGCGTTGAACCGCCCTTTTTCTCTGCTTGCGCGGTTCCCTTTTTGCCCGTTTGGGGCGGTTCGGGGGAGCCCCGCGGAGGAGGAAAGCCCTGCGGTTTGCCGTCGGCCCCGGCGGGGCGGTCCCGCGCCGGGAGCGGGGCGCAGGGTTTTTTTGATTTTCAGAATACCGTTTACAGATAAGATCACACCAGGGAGGCAACGAAAATGAGCGCATTGGCAAGAGCGGAATACAAAATCACGAAAAGGGATGGCAGAGTCGTTCCCTTTGATATTGCGAAAATCGAGCGGGCGATGGAAAAGGCCTTCGCGGCCACAGGGAACCCCCGGGTTTCGGACATCCCGTCCATGAGCGGCCGCGTCATCGATCTTCTGGACGAGGAGGGAAACCCCGCCCCGACGGTGGAGCATATTCAGGATATTGTGGAACAGGTGCTGATGGAGCGCAACCACGTGCGCACCGCCAAGGCCTACATCCTTTACCGCGCCGAGCGCAGCCGCATCCGCGAAAGCAACACCCGCCTGATGAAGGTTTACGAGGATATCACCTATAAGGACGCCGCGGATTCGGACATCAAGCGCGAAAACGCCAATGTGGACGGCGACACCGCCATGGGCTCCATGCTCAAATACGGCTCCGAGGGCGCAAAGCAGTTCAACGAAATGTTTGTGCTGAACCCGGAGCACAGCAAGGCCCACATCGAGGGGGACATCCACATCCACGACCTGGATTTTTATACCCTGACCACCACCTGCTGCCAGATCGACCTTTCCGGGCTTTTTTCCGGCGGGTTCTGCACGGGCCACGGGGTGCTGCGCGCGCCGAAGGACATTTCCACCTATGCCGCCCTGGCCTGCATCGCCATCCAGTCCAACCAGAACGACCAGCACGGCGGCCAGTCCGTCAACAATTTCGACCGTGACATGGCCCCCGGCGTCGCCACCACCTATGCCCGCCGCTACAGAAGGCTGATGGGCGAGGCCTTTGAGCTCTTGGGCGACGGCGAGGCTTACGGCCGGGTCTGCGCCGCTTTGGACGGCCGCGGGCTCGCCCCGAAACTGGCGGACGACAACCATTATATGGCGGAGGAGCTTGCCGCCTTCCTCGAAGAAGGGGCGGAGGAAGCCCTCGTCAAACGGGCCCAGGCATTCGCCGGCCACCGGGCCCATGAGGAGACGGACCGCGCCACCTTCCAGGCGATGGAGGCTTTGGTCCACAACCTGAACACCATGCACTCCAGGGCCGGCGCCCAGACGCCCTTTTCCTCCATCAATTATGGGCTGGACACTTCCCCCGAAGCCCGGATGGTGATGAAAAACCTGCTGCTGGCCACCGAGGCCGGCCTGGGCAACGGCGAAACGCCGATCTTCCCGATCCAGATCTTCCGCGTCAAGGAAGGGATCAACTACAACCCCGGCGATGTGAACTACGACCTTTTCAAGCTGGCGATCCGCTGCTCCGCCAAGCGGCTGTTCCCCAACTTCTCCTTCCAGGACGCGCCGTATAACCTCAAGTATTACGACCCTGCCCGGCCGGAAACCCAGATTTCCTATATGGGCTGCCGCACCCGGGTGATCGGGAACGTCAACGACCCCACCAAGGAGATCAGCGCCCGCCGCGGCAATCTGAGCTTCACCAGCATCAACCTGCCGCGCATCGCCATCCGGGCGAACCATTCTTTGGACTGGTTCTTCGAGGAGCTGGACAGGAAGATCGACCTCGTTGCCGAGCAGATCCTGGAGCGTTTCGAGATCCAGTGCAGAAAAAAGGTCAGCAATTTCCCCTTTTTGATGGGCGAGGGCGTCTGGCTGGACAGCGAGAAACTGGGCTGGAACGACGAGGTGCGCCAAGTCCTGCGCCACGGCACCCTTTCCATCGGCTTCATCGGCCTGGCGGAAACGCTAATCGCCCTGATCGGCAAACACCACGGGGAGGACGCCGCCGCCCAGAACCTCGGCCTTGAGATCATCTCCCACATGCGCGCGAGGTGCGACGAGCTTTCCAAAAAACACAAGCTGAACTTCACCCTGCTGGCCACCCCGGCGGAGGGGCTTTCGGGGCGCTTCGTACGGCTGGACAAAAAGCGCTTCGGCGTGATCCCCGGCGTGACGGATCGGGAGTATTACACCAACAGCTTCCACATCCCGGTTTATTTCCCCGTTTCCGCCGCGGAAAAAATCCGGCTGGAAGCGCCGTACCACGAATTGACCAACGCGGGGCACATCACCTATGTCGAGATGGACGGCGACCCGCTGAAGAATCTGGACGCTTTCGAGAGCATCATCCGCTGCATGAAGGAAGCGGGCGTGGGCTACGGCTCCGTCAACCACCCGGTGGACCGGGACCCGGTCTGCGGCTACAACGGCGTGATCGACGACGCCTGCCCCAAATGCGGCAGAGCCGAAGGGGACGGCCCGGCTTTCCAGCGCATCCGCAGGATCACCGGCTATCTGGTGGGGACCCTTGAGCGCTTTAACGACGCCAAGCGCACCGAGGAGCGCGAAAGGGTGAAGCACTGCCGCGCGGAGTGACCGATGCGGCGGCAAAGGCCCGCGCACCCTTGCCCGCCGTAGGTTGACGCTGCCGCGCAATGAAATTTCGGGCATGCCGCCCGAAAGGGTACGGCAAACTGGCGCCCCGGTCGTCGGCGAAGCCGACATCAATCCTTGATGAAATACCGAAATCTGCGATTTCGGTTCAGCCGGCATCAATCCTTGATGAGGTTCCGAAATCTGTGATTTCGGCTTCTGCTGTCGGTTTTGATTGAAGTTCAGGGGCTGCGGCCCCTGAAACCCCGGGGATTGGGTTTGTCGATCATCTGCGGGGCCCGGCGCTTTGCCCGGCCCCGCTTTTTGTTGCTGTTGCGCCCTTGCCTTGGGCGATAAAACCAAATTCCAGGCTTGGAAAGGATGTGCAGATATGCTTTTTCGCATGGCGGGAATGCTCCGCGATTCGATCGTTGACGGGCCGGGCCTGCGCCTGGCCGTGTTTGCCCAGGGCTGCCCCCACGCCTGCCCCGGCTGCCACAACCCGAAGACCCACGATTTTTCCGGCGGAACCGAAAAAGACACGGCGGAGATCATCGCCGAGCTTGCGAGCAATCCCCTTTGCGCGGGCGTTACCCTGACCGGGGGCGAGCCCTTCTGCCAGATTGAGGCCATGCTGATCATCGCGAAAGCCGCCCGCGAACTGGGGAAAGACGTTTGGGCGTATTCCGGCTGGACTTTTGAGGAACTGCTGGAAAACGAGGCGAAAAAAGAGCTGCTTTTAGCCTGCGACGTGCTGGTGGACGGGCGCTTTCTTCTGGAACAGCGCTCCCTTGCCCTGCGCTTTAAAGGAAGCGGCAATCAGCGGATCATCGACGTTCCAAAGTCCCTTAAAACAGGGAAGATCGTGCCCTGGAGCGACGGGTGGGATTCGTTTTCGCCTTGAATTCCCGCGCGGCGCGGGTTATGATCAATCTATCATTCCCGTATACTGAACCGGAGGGTGTTTTGATGACGGCAAGAGCGCGTTTGAATGAAGAACTGACGAAAATCGCCGAACAAACCGGCACCGTAAGCCTGTCCCTTTGCACCGTTCACGGGCAGCGGACCGGCTGGCGGCACTGCTTCGGCCTGCGCGACAGGGAGCAGAACGAACCGGCCACCGAGGACACCTATTACCGCATGGCGTCGGTTTCGAAAGTGGTGTCCTGCCTTGCGGTGATGACCCTGGTGGACGCGAAGAAAGCCTCCCTTGACGCGGATATCGGCGATTACCTCGGCTACCGCGTGCGCAATCCCCATTACCCGGACGCGCCCATCACCCTGCGGCAGCTGATGACCCACACCTCCACCCTGATCGAAACGGGGAGCTATAACCGCATCTGCGCGGGGGAAATGCCGCCCTGCCTTTTGAGCGAGGTGTTAAAAGAAGGCGGACCGGGCTATTCTGCGGAGAACTATCTGAACGCCCCGCCGGGCAGTGCGTACAGCTATTCCAGCTTCGGCTCGGGCATCATGGGCACCATCATCGAAAAGCTCACCGGAATGCGCTTTTGCGATTACGCAACGAAGGCGCTGTTTGATCCCCTTGGCCTGACCTGCCGGTACGACCCGGCGGATCTTCCCAAAGGCGCCGCGGTGGCCGCGCCCTATGAGGTCGCGCCGGACGAAAAGGACGGCCGCGGCGAGGAATGGCTCGCCAATTCACTGAAAAACAAGGCAAAGCTCTTTGCCCTGCCCGTCGGCGAGGCGTACCGGATGGCCCAGGGCAACCTGCACGCCCGGCCGGTCGAGATGGCGCGCATTATGACGCTCTTTTTGGGGGGCGGCGTTTCCCGGGGCGTGCGCGTTCTTTCGGAGGAGGCGATCGCCGAAATGAAGCGGCTGCAGTTTGACGACGGAATCCACGCCTGTGGCCTGAACCTGATGCTGTTTGACCGCAGAATCGTGCCGGACCGCTTTATCATCGGCCATTTCGGCAGGGCTTACGGCGCGTTCAACGCCTTTTTCTTCGACGACGAGACGCAAAGCGGCGTGGTGCTCTGCATGAACGGAACGGACGCCGAAAGCTCCGATCTGGGCTTTACGGTGACCTGCGAGCGCATGCTGCGGGCCGCCTTCCCCGCGCTGGAACAGCTTTAACAGAAGCGGGCTTTCCCCTGCGGCGCGAAACGGGCGCCGCAGATTTTTTTGACGCTTTCCGCCGCATGCTTGGCGGCGCGCTTTTTCTTCGTTGCCGGCAATGGAACTGCGGCGTCTTGCGCCCGGACCGACCGGCAAAAACGGGGCCGGACCCGCACAATGCCCGTGCAAAATGCCCGCTTTTGTTGTATCATATTGGAGTAACCGGCAAAACCGCGCAAACCCGAATAGGAGGAAACCTCTATGGCAGACGTCAAAAAAACGATGAAGAACCTCGAAAGCCGGGGTTTTACGGCCCTTTATTTCGAAACGCCGGAGGAAGCCGTAGAAGCGGCGCTGAAAGAGGTTGACGGCGCCGCCGTAGGCATCGGCGGATCGGAGACGATGCGGCAGATCGGCATGGCGGAGGCGCTGGCCGCGGCCGGCTGCGCCGTGCATTCCCACGCCATCACCCCGCCGGACGAAAACCCAAGCGTTTATCAAGACGCCCAGCACTGCGGCGTGTTTATGGCCAGCGCCAACGCGATCACCGAGGAGGGCTGCCTGGTGAACATCGACGGCCGGGGGAACAGGATCGCCGCTTTGACCTTCGGGCCGAAAAAGGTGATCGTCATCGCGGGGGTCAACAAGATCGTGCCGGACACTGCCGCCGCCCTGAACCGCGTCAAGGGCTATGCCGCGGGCCAAAACTGCCGCCGCCTGGGCAAAAAAACCCCCTGCGCCGTGGATCTTGTCTGCCGGGACTGCAGATCGCCGGACAGGATCTGCCGTTCCATCCTCATTTCCGAATTCAGGCCTTTGGGGATGGAAAAAGCGGTCGTCATCCTCGTCAACAAAGAGCTGGGGTATTGATTGCCCCCTGCTGAAATCAAAAACGGCTCTCCTTCTATCCAAGGAAAGCCGTTTTTTGTTCGGTTCCGGTTCTTTTTTAAAACACCCAGTAGCCCTGGCCCGTCCGGCTGACGGAATACCTCGCATGGGCCGGGATGCCCGCCGGAGGCGTTGCGGACGGCCGGGCGGGAATGGCGTAAAGCTCCTTGTTTTCCACCCGGGCCCTGAGCAGATGGGTTCCGCCCGGATGGGAAAACACCTGCCAGTTGACCCTGGGCCAGTCGCCGGGGAAGGCGTTGGCAAAAACCCCCAGCCGCCTGCCCACCATGGGCCTTTCTTTCGTTTCCTCCGAAAAGGCGTCGGCCGCGCCGCTCCCCCAGGGGGCTTCCCCGGCCGGGTCCTCGTCAAAGGCCGGCTGGTAAAACGCGTGGGGCGAACGAGCTTCCATGAATTCCGGGCTTTCTGCCTCCGCTGTTTTTGCGTCTGTTTCGGCGCTTGCGCTTTCCTGCGCTTTTTCACCGGCCGCGGGCCCGGCTGCCGGGCTTTCGGGCGGCGGCGCGCTTTCCGCCGGGGCGACGCTTTCCGCCGGGGCCGCGCGTTCTTTGGACTGGTTCTCCAGCATGAAGGAGGCGATCATCCCGCCCCGTTCCGCTTCGGAGCACGCGGCGCATTCCGTTTCGCCCTTGGCGGGGCCCGTTTTTTCCCGGATTGGCGCCGAAACCGGGCTTTTTGCCTGATCCTGGACGGCGGAGGGAATCTCAACAGCCTTCGGGGGAATGCCGGTTTCCGGCTCTTTGGCCGCTTCTTCCGGCAGGGTCCGACGGTTGTACTGCGCGCCCACCGGCGCTCTTGCCTCTTCCTCGGGCTCCTGAACCGTTCCCCACGGCGCCTGGGCGGCTTCCGGCTCCTTTGGGGCTTCCGCCTTCCGTTCCACATCGGCCATCGGCGGCTGGGGCATGAGGAAGGGCTCCTCCTTCGCAGCGAGGGCGGCGAGGGCCTCGGGCTTTTCCGGTTCCGCGCTTTGGGGGGCCGGGGGCTGCTCCGGCGCTTTTTCCGGGGTCTTGGCGGCTTCCGCTCCCCCCTCTGCCTCCGGCTCCCGGGCGTTCGCCAGAGCCGCGGCTTCCTCCGCCTTCCTTTGCTCCGGGTCCGCGGCGAGCAGCCGGGCCTTTTCGAGAATATCCGAGGCCCGCGAACCGGTCGTGCCGATCAGCACGACGATCCCCCGGGTCGTCACGGCGGCGCCCAAAACGCATTCCCTTCCCCGGAGCCTTATGAACGCCGTTCCGCCCCCCGGGGTGGGCTGGATATCGGCGGAAAGCGTTCTTCCGTTCTGCATGATCAGGTGCGCCCTGCCGAAGCTTACGCCCCGAAGGGAAAACCGGGCCCCTTCCGGCCCGACCCGCACAAGCCCGGAAGCGCGCCCCACTACCGGTCGCAGCGCTATGATATACTGAGCCATGGATTTGTCCTCCCGCATACCGTTTTGGTAAATATATGCGGGAAACTCCGTATTTATAGCTTATTGACCGAACAGCGCCTTCACCAGCGCCCTGGTTTCGCCGCTGTCCGCGATGTAAAAGCTTGTTCCGTCGATGGTTTTCGATTTGCCGGGCAGGGTGAAAGTCTCGATCGCGTCCGTGTCGATATTCGCAAGAACGCTGCCCAAAGCCGCCATCTGCGAAAGGGAGAGGTTGGTCGTGATCCGTCCGCCCATGGCGTTCCAAAGGGCCGGAATGGAGGAAACCCCAAGCTCTTTGACCCGCTTTGCCAGGGCTTTGATGAAAACCTGCTGCCTTGCCGTGCGCGAAAGGTCGCTGCCGCCCTGCACCCCTTTTCGCTTGCGGACGTAGGTATAGGCGGTTTCCCCGTTCAGGGTCACCGTTTGCCCCTCTTTGCCCACGCCGTCGATATCCGCGGGAAGGGTGACCGTCACGCCGCCCACGGCCTCGGTCAGCGGGCCGATGGCGTCCATATCCATGGCCGCGTAATAATAAAGCTCGGTTCCCAACAGGGTGTTCAGGGCGAAAAGCGCGTTTTCGCTGCTTTTTTCAGGATTGCCCCCGCCGTAGGCATAGGCGGCGTTGATCTTGTCCGTCCTGGTGGATTTGACCTCGCCCGCGCTGTTCAGCTTGTGTATTTTTGTCCGGGTATCCCTGGGGATCGTCAGGATCGTGCAGGAAGGGGCCGCCAGGTCCACCACGCAGACGACCATCACGTCGCTGCGGCTGCCCATGTCCTTTTCCTCGCGTTCCTCGTTGCTGTCGATCCCCAGCAGGGTGACGGCGACCCTGTTCCCCCCAAGCTCGATCACCGGGTCCGCCGTCGGGTCGGGCGAGGGCGCGGCGGCGGCGCCCTTGTTTTCCAGCGGGGCCTGCGCCTGCGTGCCGCTTTGCTGCAGGGGCGCGTTTTTTTGCCCGGCGCCGTTTTGCGCGCCGAGAAGCGGCGACGAATCCCCGCCCGCGCCCGCTTTTGCTGTGGAACCGGTTTTATCCGCAAGGTAGCGGCCTGTTTCCCCGGCTTTTTCCCGCTCAAAGGCGGACAGGGGGTCCCTCGTGGCCGAATACAGCTTTCCCCCGGCGATGATCAGCGCGACGATCGCGCCCGTGGCAACAAGCAGCCACGCGCATTTTTTTCTTGTGCTCATGGAATTAGTATGGCGCGCCCGTTGCCGCAAAAACCGGAAAAAATTGTCAAGGCGCCGAAGCGGCCCGCGAGCCGCTTTAGCGGTCGGTTTTCATGGTCGTCGGCGCAGCCGGCATCCATCCTTGATAAGGGCCAAAATCCATGATTTCGGCGCGCTTCGCGCAGGGTAATTTCGGTCATTAAATGACCGAAATGGCACGGCAAAACTGACGCCCCAGTCGTCGGCGCAGCCGGCATCCATCCTTGATGATGGCCAAAATCCATGATTTCGGCTCATGCCGTCAGTTTTGATGAAAGCGCAGGGGCTGCGGCCCCAAAACCCCCGGGATCAGAATTCTTCGACAGGCTGAAATGGTTTTTCGCCCCTTTTTGATTGCGAAATAGATGGTTTTTCATTATAATAAAGCCTGCCGTTGAGGCAGGAAATCATTTTACGACTTTAAGCATTGTTTTTTACGGAGGTTACCCATGCGAAGAACGCTGGGATGCATACGCCGGGCGGATGAGCGCTTCGGCATGATTCAGGCGGGGGACCGGGTCGCCGTGGGCGTTTCCGGCGGGAAGGACAGCCTGCTGCTTTTGAACGCCCTGGCCCTTTACCGCAGATTCTGCCGCTTTCCCTTTACGCTTGAGGCCCTTTCCCTTGGCATGGGCTGGCCGGGGATGGATTTTTCCGGCGTTGCCGCATTCTGCGAAAAGCTGGGCGTTCCCTTCACCTTTGTCGAGACGGACATCAAAGAGGTGGTTTTTGACATGCGCAAGGAGGAAAACCCCTGCGCCCTTTGCGCAAAGCTCAGAAGGGGCGCGCTGAACAACCTTGCGAAGGCCCATGGGTGCAACAAGCTCGCCCTGGGCCACCACAGGGAGGACGTGGCCGAAACCTTCCTGATGAGCCTGCTTTTTGAGGGGCGGCTGAACCTTTTCGCGCCGGTGACCTATTTGAACAGGGTGGATATTACCGTGATCCGGCCGATGGTTTTTGTTCCGGAAAAGCACATAATAGGAACGGCGCAAAAACTCGGTTTGCCCGTCGTCAAAAACCTTTGCCCGGCGGACGGCCACACCAACCGCCAGAGCATGAAAGAGCTTTTGACCACCCTTTCCGGCGCGGTCGGGGACGACGCGGCCGAAAGGATCGTTTCCGCCATCGCCAACACACAGCAGTACAACCTCTGGCCGGGAACAAAAGGCGCCAAAACGCCCGGAACTCTTGACGAAACGGGCGAAGACTGATACCCTGTAACCAACCGAATAGATCGCCTTATCCAGAGCGGCGGAGGGAAGGGCCCTGTGAAGCCGCGGCAACCTGCATGGCAAGCGCGTGAAAATTTGCGCCGATTTGCCGGGCGTGGTGCCAATTCCCGCGGGGAAACCCGCAAAGATGAGGGTGTTTCGCACTTTTTGAACGCCCTGTCTTTCGACGGGGCGATTCTTTTCGGAAATACACAACCAACGGAGGATCCATCCGAAAATGCCACGCAAATTCTTTACTTCCGAATCGGTGACCGAGGGTCACCCGGACAAACTCTGCGACCAGATCAGCGACGGCGTGCTGGACGCGATGCTCGCCTGCGACCCGATGAGCCGCGTCGCCTGCGAGGTGGCCGTCACCACCGGGCTTTGCCTCGTCATGGGCGAAGTCACCACCAACTGCTATGTGGACATCGCCCAGATCGCCAGGGACGTGATCTTAAACGCCGGATTTGACGACGCTTCCTTCGGTTTTGACGGCAATTCCTGCGCGGTGCTGGTCTCGCTGCACGGCCAGTCTCCGGATATCGCCCAGGGGGTGGACAATTCCCTGGAGGCCAGGCAGGGCGGCGAGGACCGCTTCAAAACCGGCGCCGGCGACCAGGGCATGATGTTCGGCTTCGCCTGCCGGGAAACCGAGGAGCTGATGCCCGCGCCGATCTCCTATGCCCACAACCTGACCCGGGCCCTGGCCGCGGCCAGGAAAACCGGGGCGATCCCCTATCTTCGGCCGGACGGCAAGGCCCAGGTCACCCTGGAATACGAGGGCGGCAGGCCCGTCCGGGTGGATACCGTCGTCCTTTCCACCCAGCATTCGCCGAAGGTAGAGCACAGCCAGATCGAGAAGGACATGATCGAGCGTGTCATCCTTCCCTCCCTGCCCAAAAAACTGGTGGACGAGCGCACCAAATTCCTGGTCAACCCCACGGGGCGCTTCGTCGTCGGCGGGCCCCACGGCGATTCCGGCCTCACTGGCAGAAAGATCATCTGCGATACCTACGGCGGCTACGCCCGCCACGGCGGCGGCGCTTTTTCCGGCAAGGACCCGACGAAGGTGGACCGCTCCGCGGCCTATGCCGCCCGCCACATCGCGAAAAACGTCGTGGCCAGCGGCCTGGCGGAATCCTGCGAGATTCAGCTCGCCTACGCCATCGGCGTCGCCCGGCCGGTTTCCATCATGGTGGACACTTTCACAACCGGCGTCCTGCCGGACGACAAGATCGCCGGGCTCGTCACGGAAAAGGTCGACCTTCGTCCGGAAGCCATCATCGAGCGGCTGGGCCTGCGCGCACCCCTTTATGCCCAGACCGCGTCCTACGGCCATTTCGGCAGGCCGGACCTGGACCTTCCCTGGGAGCGGCTGGATCTTTCGCTCTGACGGCCGCAAAAGCAAAATTCCACTCGGACTATGGATCGGGAGGAGAACGGGATGGAACAGGTTTACAGCGAAGTCGTTCAAAAAAGGGTGGAACGCTTCAAAATGGCGCGCTATGTGATCATCAGCCCCAACCCGGAGGACGACGTGATCGCGCATATGGAAAAATGGGCCGAAAACAGCGGCCTTTTGCAGCGCCCGGATTACGTTCCCAAAAGGATCGGCTGGGATTTTCCCTTTGTTTCCAAACAGCAGCAGGAAAAATTCGGCCTTCGGGGCTATGTTTGCGCTTATGTGATCCCCGAGGATTTCGAGCCCGCCTGCCCGGGGGCGGAACTGGCGTATCAGGCTGCGGACGATTACGCGGCCATCACCGTGACCGATCCCTTTGAGGCGCCCTTTGAAAGGATCCCCGCAGGCTACCGCAGGATTTTTGAATGCATCAGGCAAAAGGGCCTGGAGGCGCGGAATTATGACGGCCGGATCTGCTTTGAGGAAGTGTACGAAAAAGACGGCGTGACCTATATGGACATTTACGTGCCGATCGACAGGTGACGCAACGCACAAAAACGGGGGGAACGGGCGGCCGGAGCCCCCCGTTTTCGGCTTTTGTGGAGGCAGGATGATCGTTCCCATCACCCCAAAAAACCTGAAGGACGCCGCGCTGGTCCATTCCCTCTCCTGGCGGGAGTCCCACAGGACGTTTTGAACCCCCGCCTTCGTTGCCTCGCACACGCCCGTCAGCCAGGAGCAATACCTGAAAACAGAGCTGGCCCGGGGCAAAAAAGGCTTTATGCTTGCGGATGGCGGCCGGAGCGTCGGCATCGTCACCGTGTGGGGAAGCCTGATCGAAAATCTGTACGTTCTGCCTTCGGATTATCGAAAAGGATACGGCACGCAATTGCTGCTCTTTGCGCTCGCCCAATGCGAAGCCCGGCCGACGCTGTGGGTTCTGAGCAACAACGAACGGGCCTTGCGTTTTTATTTGGGGCACGGTTTTGCCAAAACCGGGGCGGTCAAGCCGCTTTCGGGCGCGCTTTTCGAAATCGAACTGGCCAAGGTGACGCATCCGTTCAGATGACGGGCGCGCCTTGCCGGGGATCCGGCTTCTTTTCGTCAACCAAATCGGGAGCAGGAACCGGGGAAAAAAGGGCGAACCCATCCCATAGCACACAAAAAGGGGGATTGCTCATGAACAAGAAGATCGCCGTGCTGATTTACCCGGCGTTTAGCATGTGGGAAATCAGCTGCCTGACGGATACCCTCGCCCTTTGCTTTGACCGGGAAATCGTGGTGTTTGCGTCATCCCGGGAGCCGGTCAAAACCGAGGACGGTTTTTCGGTCCTTGCAGGCAAAACCCTGGATGAGTTCGTGACCGGCGAGTACGAATGCCTGATCCTGCCGGGAACCATCGATCCCCTGCCCGCCCTCTTTGATGAAAAGATCATCGGCTTTCTGCGCGGCCTGAAGGATCAGAACATCCTCATCGCGAGCATATCGTCTTCGCCCATGCTGCTTGCGAAGGCGGGATTGCTGAATGGCGTTGCGTACACATCGGGCGTATGGGAAGAAATCAACCGGCATTTCGATTTTATCCCCAAAGAAGGCAACCTTCACCAGCCGCTGGTGAAGGACAAAAACATCATCACGGCCATCGGATTCGCCTTCCGCGAATTCGCGGCCGAAACCATCAGGGCCCTGGGCCTCGATTGGGAGGGGGCCTTCTTCGAACCCGTCGGCCGGGCGTACACGAAAGACGAGCTTACTTTTGAAATGGGCGAAAAGAATTTTGCGGAATTTCTGAAAGAGCTGGAGCCGTATGAAACCGAATAGGCGGCAAAACGCTGGCGTCGATCCGCCGGCCGGATGAATCCCCAAAGAAGGCGCGCCCGAAAGCAGGGCGCGTCTTTCCTTTTTGCAGTTCTTCCGACCTTCTGATTTATTTCCTGCGGTTTTTCCCCCGTGGTTTCCCCCGGGAAACAAAGCCAAAAAAGCGTTCCTGCCGATCTTTTGGGCAAAAAAATATACTGGTTTTGTCGAACCGCGGCTCCTTTTGCCGCCCGGGCAGGAAGGGGCGCTTTTCCGCCGAAAACTTGTCCCAACAGCCAACCCAATACAAAAGAATCGGAGGTCGGAGCATGTTTTCCTTCAAGCAGTCCCGGCAGAAGGACCACGACGACAACAGGATGGTCTCGCTGCCCATTGATTCCGTTCTGCCAAACCCGGACCAGCCGCGCCGCACCTTCGACGAGACGTCGCTGTGCGAGCTTTCCCGCTCCATCAGCCAATACGGGCTGATGCAGCCGGTGCTCGTCCGGTTCACCCGGCGGGGCTACGAACTGATCGCCGGCGAGCGGCGCTGGCGGGCCTGCCGCATGGCGGGCATGACCCACATCGACGCCATCGTGACCGAAGCGGACGACGCCACCACCGCCTGCATGGCCCTCGTTGAGAATCTTCAGCGCGAAAACCTGCATTTTTTTGAGGAAGCGGAAAGCTACGTTTCGCTGATGAAGCAGTTCGGCCTGACCCAGGACGAGCTTGCGAACAGGCTGGGCCGCAACCAGTCCACCGTGGCGAACAAGCTGCGGGTGCTGAGGCTGCCGTTCTCCGTCAAGGAGGCGGTGCAGCAATCCAGGCTGACGGAGCGCCACGCCCGGGCCCTTCTTCGGCTGACGAACGAGGAGGACATGCTCTCCGCCGTGGCGACGGTGCGGGAAGGGCTGCTTTCCGTCAAAGACACCGAACGCCTGGTGGAGCGCATGGTGGAAAAGCGCCTGCGGGAATTCGAGGAGGAGCGCCAGGAGGCCAAAAAGGGCCGGGTGGTGCGCCTTGTGCGGGATTACCGGCTTTATGTGAACACCTTAAAAAGGGCCTGCGCCGAGCTTCGCGCCGCCGGGATGGACGCGGTCTGCCGGGTGGTCGAAAGCGAAACCGAGTATTCGGTTACCGTGGCGATCCCCAAATACGGGAAGATGGCGGAATAATTCGGCGGATTGCAAAAAAGAGCGCGCGGAATTTCCCGCGCGCTTTTTTGTGCAAGAAAACCGCCCCGGGCAGACGCGCGGGGCGGTTATTGCCAACGTCTCATAAAATTGGGGGGTGCGGCGTTTAGTCTGCCACGTAAGGCAGCAGGGCGACGATCCGCGCGCGCTTGATGGCGATGGAAAGGTCGCGCTGGTGGCGGGCGCAAACGCCGCTCATCCTGCGGGGCATGATCTTGCCGCGCTCGGTGATGTACTTCCTGAGGCGCACGGTGTCCTTATAGTCGATGGCGTTCATCTTGTCCACGCAGAACTGGCACACCTTGCGGCGGCGGCGGCCCATAGGACGGGGACGCTGCTTGCGTTCTTCCATGTTGGTTCCTCCTTATCGAATAGCGGCCAAAAGTTGCGGCCTGTTGGTTTTTTGATTTTTCCGAACGAGTCAGAAGGGCAGGTTCGAGTCGTCCATCTCGGTGAAGCCGGTAATGTCGTCAAAGGCCGATCCGGAAGGCTGGTAATTCCCGCCGCCGGCCTGCGCGGCGGAAGGCCCGCGGTCTGCCGCCCCGCCCTCGCCCCTGGGGGTGAGGAACTCAACGTCGTCCGCCACGACCTCAAAAGCGGTGCGCTTGTTGCCCTGTTTGTCCTCATAGCGGCGGGTCTGCAAAGAGCCGGTAACGGCTACCTTGCGGCCCTTGGCAAGATAGCGGGCGCAATTGTCCGCCAGGCTTCTCCAGGTCACGACGGGGATGAAATCGGCCTCCCGTTCGCCCTGCTGGTTGGCAAAGCGGCGGTTGACCGCAACGTTGAAAGTGCAGACGCTGATCCCCGCGCCGGTGGAGCGGAGCTCAGGGTCCATGGTCAGATTGCCCACGAGACAGATTTTATTCATTCAAAGCACCTCGGTCCGCTCACTCGGGCAGCCGGGTCACGAGATAGCGGAGAATGTTGTCGCTGATCTTAAAATTGCGCTCAAGCTCGGCCGGCAGCTTGGAATCGCCCGAGAAGTGAAGCAGGACGTAATAGCCCTCGTTCTTGTAATCGATGGAATAGGCCAAGCGGCGCTTGCCCCATTCGTCGCACTTGTCGATCGTTCCGCCGTTGTCGGTCACGATGGCGGAGAACTTGTCCACCGTTTCCTTTATGGCCGATTCTTCGATATCGGTACGGATGATGTAAAGCGCTTCATATTTGTTCATGTGAAAAGTCACCTCCTCATGGTCTGGTGGCCCCGCGTCTGGCGCGGAGCAAGGACGTTAGCTTTTGAAGTATATCACCAAGAAGCCCCGTTTGCAAGGGATTTTTGGCCCTTTTGCCGCAAACCGGAGCGTCAAAGCGGCCCGCGGGCTGCTTCGCCGGTTAGTTTTCAAGCTCGTCGGCGCAGCCGATATCATTCCTTGATGAAATTCCGGAATCTGTGATTCCAGCGCGCTGACGCGCAAGGCCACCGGAAAGGTTGTCGGCGCAGCCGGCATCCTTCCATGATTTCGGCTTTTGTCGTCAATCTGGTCGAACCCTGAACCGCAGGAACTGCGGCCCCCAAAAACCCCGGGACGGAGTTTTTGACAGGCTAAAGAGCGCCCCTTTTGGCGCGCCCGCCCGAAGCGCATCCGCTTATTCCGTCCCCGGATCCGCGGGCGATCAAAGCAGCTGCTTTTCGACTTCTTTGGCCACTTCCTTCAGGCAGCCGGGGGTAAAGGGGTTTTTCAGCCCGGCGGCGGTGACCAGCTCCAGGAAGGTTTCCGTTCCGGCTTTTTCCACCAGGGCGTTGTATGCCGCGAAGGCGGCCTTTCGGTCCTTCTGGGCCCAGGCCCAGAACTGGAGCGCCGCGGTCTGCGCAAGGCAGTAATCGATGTAATAGAAGGGGTTTTTATAGATATGGCCCTGGCGCATGAACCACATGCCCTCGCCGAAGAAATCCCCCTCAAACCGCAAAAACGGGCGGTATTTTTCCTCCAGCCCCGCCCAGGCGGCCTTGCGCCCGTCGGGGGTCAATTGGGGGTTTTCGTAAATGATGTGCTGGAATTCGTCCACCATGCAGCCGTAGGGCAAAAAGCTCACGGCGTCCGTCAAGTGGGCTTCCCGGGCGCGGTCCGTGTCGTCGCCATAGAAAAGGTGCAAGAAGGGATAGCAGAAGAACTCCATGGACATGGAGTGCACCTCGCAGGCCTCAAAGGTGGCCTGGGAAAGCTCCTGGATCTCCATATCCCTGGCGCGGTAGGCCTGATAGGCGTGGCCGGCTTCGTGGGTCAGCACGTCCACATCAGCGCTGGTGCCGTTAAAGTTGGCGAAGATGAAGGGCAGCTTGTATTCCGGAAGATAGGTGCAATACCCGCCCGGCTGCTTGCCCGCCTTGGCGATGGGGTCAAAAAGCTCGTTGTCGATCATGTAATCGATGAACTCGCCGGTTTCGGCGGACATTTCGTGGTACATTCTGCGGCCGAGCTCGAGCATTTCGTCAAAACCCGCCTGGGGTTTCGGGTTGCCCTCGGGATACATGCAGGCGTTGTCGTAGAACATCAGCCCGGTCAGACCGTTGCGCTTCGCCTGTTTTTCCTTCAGCTTGATCACGGTGGGCAGAATATCACACACGACCTGGTCGCGGTAAACGGCGACCTTTCCTGCGTCGTAGCAGTTGCGGTTCATGCGGTAATAGCCCAGCTCGATGAAGTTTTGATAGCCCATGTTTTCCGCCATCTGGTTTCGAAGGCGCACAAGCTGGTCGAAGATCCGGTCGAGCTCCTCCTCGTTGGCCTTAAAGAAGGCGGCCTCGGCGGCGTAGGCCCGGCGGCGGACGTCCCTGTCCTTCGATTCCTCGTATTTGCGGAGCTGGGTCAGATTGACGGTTTCGCCGTCAAACTCCATGCTGGCGGAAGCGAGCAGCTTGGAATACTCGGTGGCCAGCTTCGCCTCTTCCTGCATCAGAGGGATGTTTTTGGGCGTGAAGGTTTTATTCGCGATCTCCGTATTCAGGAAGAACAGCTTGCCCAGGGCGGCTTCCAGCTCCGGCCGGAAGGCCGAGGCCAGCAGCGCGGCGTACAGCCCCTGGAGCTTTTCTTCGAACAGGGGGAAGTTCTCGTCCAGGAATTCCTGCTCTTTTTCGTAGTATTCGTCCCTCGTATCCACGGAATGGCGGATATAGACATAGGAGGCCATCGTCGCCGTTTTGGAGAGCAGCTTTTCGTGGGCATAGACGCAGTCGAGCTGCTCTTTTGCGCCGTCCGCATTTTTGACTCTTTCGATCAGGGCGTCATACGCCGCGACCAGGGCGTCAATGTTCGGCCGTTCGTACTTGATTTCCGAAAACTTCATCTCAAACCTCTTTCTTTTTTTGATTCAGGCGGTCGCCGTTTGAACCGGCTTGATTCCCAGCAGCCTGGCGGCGTTTTTGTATGCGATGCCGGGCAGCCAGTCCTTGGGCAGCCCCAGCGATTTTATGTATTCCCATTCCGCTGCAGGGGCACTCCAGGGCGTGTCGCTCCCGAAAAGGATCAGCGCGGGATCGTGGGCTAAAAGCAGCGCCTTGTGGGCCTGGGGGTTTCGGTAATTCGGGTGGGCGCTGATCGCCGTGTCGATATAGACCGCTTTTCCGCAAAGGTGCATGCCCACCTCTTCCGCGCAGCCGATGCCGCCCATGTGGGCGGCGATGACCGCAAGGTCGGGCAGGGCATACAAAAGCTGGGCTAAAACCCTGGGCGGCGCGCGCATCACCCCGGGCTGTACGGGGTCAAACCCCATGTGGAAAGCGATGGGCAGCCCCAGGGCGCAGCAGGTTTCGTAAACCTTCAGCGCGTTTTTGCCCTCTATATCGAAATCCTGGTAATACGGGTGGAGCTTGACGCCAAGAAGCCCCAGCTCTTTGATCCGGTGCAGCTCGTCCTCCGCATCCTCCGCGTCCGGGTGGACGGAGCCGAAGCAAACGAAGCGGCCCTTTGAACGCTGCATGACTTCCGCCGCGAAATTGTTGACGTTGTGCTGCTTTTTCGGGTCGCTGGCGATGTGCAGCAGCAGCCCGGCGGAGACGCCCTGGGCGTCCATCATTTTTATCGTGCCGTCCATCGTTCCGTCCGCCACGGTGGGGGCGGCGGAAATCTGCCCGATCCTTGCCAGGGCTTTTCCCGCCAGGGAATCGGGGTAAATGTGCATATGGGTATCGATCAGCATGTCTTTCTGCGCCCTCAGAACAATCCGGCGCCCATGGCGACCAGCACCGCGTTCACCACCACCAGCACGGCAAGGATCACGGCCATCTGAACGCGGACAGGCTCGTTCCGCTCCGTCGCCAGCCTGAAGGAGACGAGCAGCACGACCGCCAGACCCACCGCCAGCGGCAGGATCTTGGGAAGCGGGGTGTTCCCGAACAGGGAAATCGTCAGTTCAGCCGGAAGAAGGGCGAATCCCGCGATGTTGATCGCAAGATCGGCCACAAACAGACTAAGGGCGATGACGCGGGCTTTTTGTTCTTTCATTGCGACCTCCGGTACTATTGATTTGGACGGATGCTGCCGTGGTTCGTTCACATGAGCCGAAATTTGTGGGGATTTGCGCCCGGCCCGCGCCTTTGCAAAGCATGCCGGGGGTTTTGGGGGGAAAAACGGCGGGGTTTTGCGCGAAAACGGGATGACCGGCGCGGCGCGTTTGCTGAGCCGCCCGGATCAAAGGTTTTTCAGGAATTCGGCGGCGGAATCCAGCCTGCTTGCGCTTTCTTCCCTGCCGAGAAGGGCGGCGATCTCCACCGGGCCGCCGGGGGTCACCGGCAGGCCGGAAAGGGCGACGCGCACAGGCCAGTAGACGGCGCCGGTCTTTTTGTTTGTGCTTTCCACAAGGCCGGCCATGGCAAGCTGGATCGATTCCTCGTTCCATTCCCGCAGGCCGTCAAAAGCGGTTTTCGCAAGGGAGAGGAGCTCCAGCGAAAGCTCCGGCGTGACCTTGTTTTTTTTGTTGGAGAAAAGCTCCGCCGTCAAAGGCGGGCGCTCCGCGAGGAACGCGACCTTTTCCGAAATTTCCGAAAAAGCCTCCACCCTGGGCTGGAGCAGGCGGTCGAGTATGGACCGGTCCATTGCAGAAACGCCGGCGCGCTCGTACCAGGGCGCCGCGTGCTTGCCGAATTCCTCTGCGGAAAGGGCGCGGATGTATTCCCCGTTCAGCCACTTGAGCTTTAAGGGATCGAAGATCGCCGGGGATTTGCTCAGCCCCTTCAGCGAAAAGGCTTCGATGAGTTCCGGCATGCTGAATTTTTCCTGCTCTGTTCCGGGGTTCCAGCCGAGGAGGGCGATGTAGTTCACGATGGCTTCCATCAGATAGCCCTTTTCCCGAAAATCGGCATAGGAGGCGTCCCCGTCCCTTTTCGAGAGCTTGTGGGTCGCGTCCCGCATGATCGGGGTCAGGTGAACGTATTTCGGGATCTCCCAGCCGAAGGCTTCATACAAAAGATTGTATTTCGGGGTGGAGGAAAGGTATTCCATCCCCCGCATGACGTGGGTAATGCCCATCAGATGGTCGTCCACCACGTTGGCGAAATTGTAGGTGGGGAAGCCGTCCGCCTTGATCAGTACGTTGTCGTCCAGGGTGCTGTTTTCCACGGTGATGGTGCCGAAGATCTCGTCCGTAAAGGAGGTTTCGCCCGTTTGCGGGATGTTCTGGCGGATGACATGGGGGACGTTGGCGTCCAGCTTTTTTTGGATCTCGTCCTTCGCGCTGTTTCGGCAGTGCTTGTCGTACTTGAAGCTTTCGCCCCGCTCCCGTGCCTGTTCCCGCCGTTCGTCCAGCTCTTCCTTGGTGCAGAAGCAATAATAGGCATGGCCGGATTCCACGAGCCGCTTTGCGTACTCTTCGTAAATATCCTTGCGCTGGGATTGGACGTACGGGCCGACGGGGCCGCCGATATCCGGCCCTTCGTCCCAGTTCATGCCCACTTCCCGCAGGGTTTCAAAAATAACGTCCACCGCGCCGGCGACTTCCCTGGCCTGGTCCGTGTCCTCGATCCGAAGGAGGAACCGGCCCCCCTGGTTGCGGGCAAAAAGCCAGGCGTAAAGCGCCGAGCGCAGGTTGCCGATGTGCATGTATCCCGTGGGGGAAGGCGCGAAGCGTGTGCGGACCATTGTTGACTCCTTAAGTATTGATTCGAATTGCAGGATGCAATCCGGGTGCAGACTGCCAAAAACCCCGGGGTTGTCAAGGGGCCGCGCCCTTTGACTTTCATCCGGTTTCGGCAAGCAAGGCGAATTGCCGCGAAGCGGCAAGAGAAGATGCCCTGTGCGCCGAAACGGATGAAAGAAAGCCGAAGGCTTTTTGGCCTTTCACGATTTGCCGGCCGCAAATGCGCGGCATTTCAGGCAAACCGCGCTTCCTCAAAGCGTGACCCGCTTTGACACACCCGGCGCGCCAAACGCCCGGTTTGCGGCGCCTGCCTTCCCCGGGCGAAAAAACGCTTTTTAAAGAAAATACTCTGCTCCCCCTCGTTTTTTGGCGGGGGGTCGCCCGCCGTTTTACGATCAGCCCTTATAGCTGTCCTTCAGGCCGACGGTGCGGTTAAAAACGGGCAGTTCGGGGGTCGAATCCGCATCTTTGCAGAAATAGCCGGTGCGCAGGAACTGGAAGGATTCGCCGATTTTGGCCTCCTTCAGCGCCCGCTCGACAAAGCCGCGCTTGATGACGATCGAATCCGGGTTCGCCCTTTGGGCAAAATCCAGGTCTTTGGTTTCGGGGTCGTCGTCCGGCAGCAGCAGATAGTCATACAGCCGAAATTCCGCGCTTGCCGCTTCCGCTTCGCAAACATAGTGCAGCGTGCCCTTGACTTTGCGCTGGTTTTCGCCGCTTTTCGTCTCCGGATCGTAGGTGCAAAGCAACTCGATAATATTGCCCGCTTCGTCCTTAACCGCCGATTCGCACTTGACGATATAGGCATTCTTGAGGCGCACCTCGCCGCCCGGCTTCAGGCGGAAGAATTTTTTCGGCGGGTCTTCCATAAAATCCTCCCGCTCGATGAAAAGGGTCCTGCCAAAAAGCACTTCCCGGCTGCCCCGGGATTCGTCGCCGGGCAGGTTCTCAAACACCAGCTTTTCCACCTTGCCTTCCGGCCAGTTGGTCAGCGTGACTTTTATGGGGTCGATGACCGCGCTCATCCGGGGGGCCGTGGGGTTCAGATCCTCCCTCAGGCAATGCTCCAGCATGGCTGGGTCGGAAACGGAATCCGCCTTGGCGACGCCCGCGCGGTTCAAAAAATCCTTGATCGCGGCGGCGGTGTAGCCCCTTCTGCGCAGCCCGCAAAGAGTGGGCATCCGGGGGTCGTCCCATCCGGAAACCGTCCCGCTTTCCACCAGCGAGCGAAGGTAGCGCTTGGACATCACCGTGCGCGCCAGATTCAGCCTGGCGAACTCGATCTGGCGGGGCCTGGGTTCGAACGCGCACTGCTCCACCACCCAGTCGTAAAGCGGCCGGTGGATCTCGTATTCCAAAGAGCAAAGGGAATGGGTGACCCCCTCTAAGGCGTCCTGGATCGGGTGGGCGAAGTCATACATGGGGTAGATGCACCATTTATCCCCCGTTTGGTGATGGGGCATGTGCAAAATGCGGTAAAGGGCGGGATCCCGCATGTTGGTGTTCGGGGAGGCCATGTCGATCTTGGCCCGGAGGGTCCTTGAACCGTCCGGGAATTCCCCGGCGCGCATGCGGCGGAAAAGGTCCAGGTTTTCTTCCACGGAACGGTCCCGGTAGGGCGAATTCCTGCCCGGTTCCGTCAGCGTGCCGCGGTATTCGCGGATCTCTTCCTTTGAAAGGTCGCAGACGAAGGCGACGCCCTTTTTGATCAGCTTTTCGGCGAGTTCATAGCAGGTGTCGAAATAATCCGAGCCGAAGAGCTTCGCCGCGTATTCAAAACCCAGCCATTTGATGTCGTACTCGATGGCGTCGACGAATTCCTCGTCCTCTTTGGCGGGGTTGGTGTCGTCATAGCGCAGATTGCACTTGCCGCCGAACTTTTCCGCGATCCCGAAGTCGATGCAGAGCGCCTTGGCGTGGCCGATGTGCAGATAACCGTTCGGCTCCGGGGGGAACCGCGTCACCACCGGACCGCCGCCGTTTTTCACGAATTCGTCCACGATCTCCTCGATGAAATTCAGGCGTTCGCCTTCGTTTGTGGTCAAGTCCGCCATTGCTGCCTCCTGTAATCGTCCTGAACTACGGCAATACCGCACAAAAGGAGTGCCGCCGGAATCGCGGGGGGCTTTTGCGCGGAACAAGGACAAAAGCACAGAAATAGCGGCGCTATTCCGCGCATTTTGAACGCCGCTTCCGCGCAAAAGATCCGCGACGGACGGTGCGCACGACTTGTGCGGTGTTGTCTTACTATTTTGACGCAAAATCCCAGCTTTGTCAACGCCGGGCGGTCAGCCGAAGGTCCCTTCCCGAAAGGCTCAGCACCTTTGAGCAGCCCGCGTCCATCAAACGGGAGGTGATCCTGGGACCGTACCTTTGGGCGATCTCCGCAGGAGTCAGATTGCTGGCCGCGCAGGTGAACCGCCCTTCCGCACAGCGGTGGTCAAAAAGGGCAAACAGGCTGTCCGCACTCACCGCGGAATTCGCCGGTTCCGCGCCCAAATCGTCGATCAGCAGCAGTTCCGCGCCAAAAAGGGCGGCATTCTCGTCCTGCTCGCCGCGGATGCGCGCCATCTCCGCCGCGAAAAACCGGGGCGCCGTGACCAGCCGGACGGGAACGCCCCGCTCCAGCGCCCGGTTGCCCACGGCGTGGAGGGCGAAGCTCTTGCCCAGCCCCGTTCCGCCCAGGATCACAAGGTTTTTGATCTTGCCGCAGGGGATGCGATTTGCGTAATTCTCGCAGATGGAAAAAAGCTTTTTGGAACCCTCCCGCTGGTCGCCTTCCGGCATGATGGAAAAATCCCAGGATTCAAAGGTTTCGCAAGAGAGCCGTTCCATGTTCGAAAGCTTGGCCGCGGCCTGAAACCGGGCCCGCTTCATGCAGACGCACTCCGAACCGTCTTCCAGCGTCCCGGTATCCCCGCAATCTTCGCAAAAAAACTTTTTTTCCAGATAATCCTTCGGGAATCCGGCCAAAATCAGGGCTTCTTCCCGTTTCTTTGCAAGGGCGGCAAGCATCGTGCCGTCCCTGTTGATCCGGGCGCGGTTCATTTCCCCCTCGATTGCCGAAAATCCGGGAATCGCCGAATAGACCTCTTGCAGTTTTTTGCTGAAGTCTTTCAGGTTTTGATCCCGCCGGGCCTGAAAAATCTCGGATACGCTCTTTTGCATGGATTCCCTTTGCCGATCCCTTTTTTGGTTATTTTTGCCCGCCCCAGCGGTCAGAGCTTGTTGACGAGGCCGTCCATCGTTCCTTCGTCAAAGGACGGGTTTGCGAACTGCTGGGCGCCCTGGCCCTTGGTCCGCTCCGTCATCGAGCCGGCGCTCTTTCGGGCGTCGGCCACGGTTTTCACCCCTTCGCCCGCCCAGCGCGCCAGCAGCGCGTTCAAATACGCAAGGGGCGAAGCCTTGTCCCGCGCCATGGACGCGCCTTCGAGCATGACCTCCAGCGGCAGGGCGGAGCCATATTTTGCCACCAGCTCCTTGTCCCGCTCGGTCACGCCGCGCTTAGAAAGCCCCGCGGCAAAGAGGAGCTCCCGCGCGTCCGCCTCCAGGGCGAGATCCGCCGCCACCTTTTCCTGTTCCGTCACCCCCCGGTCGATAAACCGGCCGATGAAAGCGTCCGCCTCCGCAAAGGTGTGCATGCCGCGGTTTGCCGCCGCGGCGCAAAGAAGGAGCAGCGTTTCGTCGTTGAGCCCCGCGTCTTTCCAGCGGCGCAGGTATTCGACGAATTCCCGCTTGACGCTCTTTGCCCCCAGCGCCCGGGCAAAGGGGCGCAGGGTGAGTTTATCCGCCTCGTCCCGGGCGGCGTCCGTGCCGATGGCCTCGGCGCTTATTTTGCCTTCGGCGTATTTGCTGGCCAGCACACGGTCAAGATACATGAAATTCGGCTCCCGGATCCTGGTCAGCTCCGCGCAGGCGGCGATGATCGCGTCCGGCGAAAAACCCCATTCGTCCCGCCATTTGAGGTAATCGTTGTGCTCGTCCATCGTGGGCAGGCGCAGCATGCCCAGCCGCCGGGCGACCGCCCTTGCCGGGCTGGTCAAAAGCTGGTACTGTTCCAATTGCGCCCGGGCTTCCTCGCCCGAAAAGGCCCCCTTGTTCTTCAGCGCCTGGATGTGCGGCGTCATCCGGGCGACCAGGCTGCGCTTGCCGCCGTCCTTCATCGCGTGTTCCGCGACGGCGAGGACCGCCTCCTGTGAAAAGCCCTGCTCCTCGATCCAGTTGTAGATCACGCCGTATTCCGCGCGGGTGATCTGCCTGCTGCGGGTCACCGTGGCCAGCTTGGCGTTGAAATCCGCGTAGCGGTACATCAGCCGCGTGGTGATCGCCGTGTCGGAAGTGAACATCGCCGTGCGCACGTTGATCAGTTCATACTTATCCTTCTCGCCGTCCACCGGCCGGGCGATGCCCAGCATCTCCCAATACCGCATCGCGGCCAGCACGGTTTTCGCCTCCATCCCTAGGGCCGAGGCGAACTGTGCGAGCGTCGGCTCCGCCGCTTCGGGATAGCTGCTTTGAAAGAGCGCGCTCAGATAAATTTTGACATACTCCGCCGGCGCGGAGGGCAGAAATTCGGTCATGAAAAGATTCTCGACCGGGGTCGAGCCGAATTTGACCGCGTCCTTCGCGCTGAGTATGAAAGGGCCTTTGGGCATTTTTGCTCCTTTATGATCAGGGGTTGTTCCCCGGTTTTTCAATCTTTTGTATTATATCACGATCCGCGCGGTCGGGTCTATATTTGCGGGGGAAGGGGCCGCATTCCGCGCGTTTTCCCTTTTTGGAGGCGGAGGGGCTTTCTTTTTGCGGTTTTGGGGCCGGATTTGTGGTATTATTATTAGTTAGTGATATTTTTACTTTTACGCACACGAAAAGGACTCCGCATGAAACTACTCTGCCTGGGCGACAGCCTTACCTTCGGAAGCGCCGGATACTCCTACATCCGGTTTCTTGACCCCCGGATCAGCGCCGTGAACAAGGGCAAAAACGGCGATTCCACCCGGGGCGCAGCCAAGCGCCTTGAGCGGTATCTTCGCGATCCGCGGTATTTCGGGATTTCAACCTATGTCGTTTTTATCGGCATCAACGACATTCTGGGCCCGTTTCTCTCCACATTGTCGCCCTTTTGGAAGCTGGTCATGAAGCCGAGGTGCGCCTGCAAGCGCTGCATAACGGAGGATTCCGTTTTTGCCGCCGAGTATGAAAACATGCTGGACCTCTTGGCAGAGCACGGGAAAAAAACCGTTCTTGTCGGGCTGCCGTTCATCCAGGTCAAGGGGTTCCCGACTGAAAAAATCCTGGCGCGCAACGCCATCATCGAAGGGCTTGCAAAAAAACGCGGCCTGCCGTATGCCGATGCCTTTTCGCTCCAGCAGGGCGCGCTGAAGAACCCCGGGGAGGCGTATTCCTGGGGCATTTGCTGGGGCAAGCGGGTGCTGGACATCGCCGTCATGGCGCTTTTCCCGGGCAGGAAGGACGCGCTCTCCCGGGCGCGCCGGCTTTCGCTGACGGTGGACGGCGTCCACTTCAATTCACTGTCGGCAAAGCTGCTGGCCGGCGAGATCAGCCAAAAAGTCTTGCTCCCGGCGGAAGACGCCCCCGCGCGGCCCGGCCGTTAGCTGCCGCGGGCAAAAAGCCGGTTTGTTCTCCCGGCACGGATCGCTTTGCGCCTGCCCGCCGCACGCCGTTTTCCCCCGGTTTTGTCCATGCGCGGGCCCCTTTGGCACGCAGCAATAAGAAAGCGCGCGTTGCCGCGCGCTTTCAAACGACCTTAAAACTCCCCCGACCCGTCAGTATCCTTATTTCAGGGCCGCAAGGCCCCGTTCCTCCTTCGGTTCAGCAGCCGGGGCAAGGGCTTGTTCTCCTTTGCCCGAAGACGCTTTCCGGCCTGCCGTTAACCCGGCGCGGACAAAAATCCCCGCCTGCGCGGACCCTTTCTTTTTCAGCCGGCGCCTGCCTTGGCGGCGGGGTCCAAACCCGCCAAAGCCCTGGCTGCGCCGGCATTTCGCTTTCACCCGGCGTTTCGCGCCTTTTGGGGAGCAATTTTGACCCCTGTTCGGGATGCGCGAAAACGAATCAACCGGCGATCAAAGCCCGGGGGCGCGACGCGCAGCATTCGGCGGCTGCACGCCTCTCCATTTGCGGAACAGGTCCATGTCCCATTTTCAGAACCGGCGCGCCCGGACGCCGGGCCGTTTTGCGTTCGGAATTCCGCCTGCCGCAGCCGTAGCCCGCATTCGCAGTCAGAACCGGCGCGCCCGGGCGCCGGGCTTTTTTGCGTTCGGAATTCCGCCTGCGCCCGGGCCATCTTTACTCAAAATTCGCCGGGCAGATCCACAATCGCAAGCGGCGGTCCTTATCCGCCGATCTGCACGGTCAAACCGGCTTTCTGCGCGGTTTTGGCCAGCTTTTCGATTTCGCCCTGCGTCAGGGGGCTTGTCCCTTCCATTGGATAGCCGCGCCCAAGCCGGGCGTATTTCGCGGAGCCAAGGCTGTGGTACGGCAGCAGGCAGACGGTTTTGAGCCCGAGCGTTCGGATGAACCCGCACACGTCATCCACCGTCTTTTCATCGGCGTTGAACCCCGGGATCAACGGAATGCGGGGCAGAATATCCGCGCCGGAAGCCGCCAGGCGCCGCTGATTCGCCATCACCAGGCCCAGATCGCCGCCGGTTGCCTCGCGGAAGCGCGCCGGATCGGCGTGTTTGAAGTCGCACAGAAAAAGATCCGTTTCCGGAAGGACCTTTTCGACCGCCTCCCATCCGACATGCAGGCAGGTTTCAACGGCGGTGGAATAGCCTTCCGCCCTGCACAGCGCGAAAAACGCCCGCAGAAAATCCGGCTGCAACAAAGCTTCGCCGCCGGTTGCCGTTACCCCTCCCCCCGAGGCGTAAAAGAACACCTCATCCTTTTTAACTTCCTGCAGGAGCGCCTCCGGCGTCCATTTTTGACCGTAAACATAAAAACACTTTTCCGGGCAGACGTTTTCGCAAAGATGCTTTTTGCAGCCGGCGCACAGGTCCATATCCGGTTTGGGGCAGCCGTCCGCCACAAAAACCGCCCCAAACGGGCAAACCTTTTGGCAAATCAGGCATTGCCGGCACTTCTCCGGATCATGCGCGTATTCCGGAGCCGAAACCTGGGATTCTGGATTGCAGCACCAGCCGCAGCGCAGCGGGCAGCCCTTAAAAAACACCAGCGTGCGGATGCCCGGGCCGTCGTGCAGGGAATACCGCTGGATATCGAATACGATGGCTTCCGGCATTACAGTTCAAACTCCGTTCTGCGGATGATATCCTCCTGCAACTCGTTGTTCAGGGAGGTGAACCGCGCGCTGTAGCCCGCCACGCGCACGACCAGATCGTCATAATTTTCCGGATGCCGCTGGGCGTCGCGGAGGGTTTCCGTGGAGATCAGATTGTACTGGGAATGCCAGCACTTCAGCTCGCTGAAACCCCTGAGATACTGGACAAAGCGCTTTTCGCCGGATTCGTTGGCCACGTTTTTCGGATTGATGCGGATGTTTAAAAGCTGTCCGCCGGCGAACAGCTCGTTCGAGAGCTTGCTCACCGACTTCAAAAGGGCGGTCGGGCCGTTTTTCAGCGTGTTCCGGGAAGGGGACACCCCGTCGGCCGCGGGTTCGCCGGCCTTTCTGCCGTCCGGCGTGGCTCCGACGGCCGCGCCGCAGCTGATGTTCGCCGTGATCGTGACCGTGGAACTGGTGTAACAACAGCCGATCGGGCCCAGGCCCTTGCGCATCGTCCGGTAATTGTTGATCTCTTTTGTATAAATGTCCGACGAATCGCGGGTCAAAAAATCCACGCCGTCCATGTCGTTGCCGTATTTATCCGCCGCGTTCAGCAGCAGGCTCTGCACGTATTCGCCCTCTTTGCCCTCAAAGTTGGCGTCCAGCGCGCTCCGGAGCTCGGCGGGGGTGACGAGCTTCTTGTCAAACACGATATCCTGAAGGGCATACAGGCCGTTTCCCACATTGGGGATGCCCACCATCACCCCGCTGATATAGTCGTATACCGTGCCGCCCTCTTTGATGTGCAGGCCGCGCTCCAGGCAGTCCTGCATCAGCAGCGAGCAGAGCGCGTCCGGCACCAGCTCGCACATCGCATGCTCGTTGATATTGTCCGCCATGACGTGCAGATGCATGTAATACCGCAGCGCTTTTTGATACGCGCCGTAGACTTCCTCAAAGCTTTCGCACTGTTCAATCGGCCGGATGCCCGCAATGACCGTGCGGCCGGTTTTTTTGTCCGCGCCGCCGTCCATCACCAGCTCAAGGATGCGCAAAAGGTTCACCTTGCTCTTGCCGTTGGCGCGATAGCCCCATTTTCCGGGGACCTGGACCTCCGTGCAGCCCATGGTGGAATAGTTGAACGCGTCCTCCTTCGACACGCCCACCCGCAGCAGCGACGGAATGATCACCTGATCGTTCACAAACGCCGGAATGCCAAACCCCAGCATGACCACCTTCACCGCCGCCCTGAGGAATTCCTCCGGCGTGTTCTCATAAAGGCGAACATAGACGTTGGGCTCCGGAAGGCGGTTGCGGCCGAGGGCTTCCAGGCACACATAGGAAAAGGGATTGCTGGCGTCCTCGCCGTTTGGAGTCTGGCCGCCGAGGCAGATGTTCTGGTATGTCGGCATTCCCAGCTGGGTCCTGGAGCCGCTCCAGGAACGCAGCTTATTGTTGCCGTACACCTTCAGGAAGAAGCAGCCGGTGAGCTCCACCGCCTCCTCTTGGGTGAGGGCGCCGCTTTCGATATCCCTTGTGTAAAAGGGCAAAATATACTGATCCAGCCGGCCCATGGAAATGGAATGGCCGTTGGTTTCGATGTGCAGGATCACCTGAATAAACCACACGCATTGCAGCGCTTCCGCAAAGGTCTTCGGCGCGCGTTCCGAAAGGGCGCGGCAGCGCCCGCTTATGGCCAGAAGTTCGGCCTTTCGGCCGGGGTCCCGGCATTTTTCCGCCTCTTCGGCGGCGAGGCGCTCAAAGCGGCGGATATAGTCGATCACGCCCGCGAGAACGATCCTGCCAGCGCGGTAAAAAGACGCTTTGCGCAGATCCTCCGGAACCGCGAGATCGAGCTTTTCATAAAGCCCGTTGATCCGGTCCAGCATACCGGGGATGCCCGTGCGGACGACGGTTTCATAATCCGGAATATAATGCCCCTCGCCCGAAGTGATGTTGCCCGACCAGCCGAGCACGCCCGTCTTCGCGTCGTCCAGCACTTCTTTGGGCTGGATGGCCATGGCGCGGTCCTTGAGGGTTCTGCCCTGCCACCAGGGCAGGATCTCCCGAAGGATCCGCTTGTTTTCCTCCGTAACGACAAAGCGGTCGCTTTCCCGCTTGTCGAACGCATCCATCTCTTTCAGGATAAAGTCAAAAGCGTATTCGGGGTAAACGGGCGCCGCCCGGGGCGTGCTGGCCTGGTTCCCCACAAAAAGCTGCCCATCCTCGATATACAGGCTCATTTCCCGCAGCACCGCCGCCAGGGATTCGGCCCGCTTTTCGATGATCGGCAGACACTCCTTTTCCCGATACACGCGGGTAACGATCCGCGCCCGCTCGGAACAGACCGCGGGAACGGCGTCCAGCATTATTTTTTTGATTTTTGTCAGTCTGTCTTCCATGTTTTTTCTCCTCAGGAGAAAGCGGCGGGGACCCGCCCAGGCCGTTTTGCCCGCCTTCGCCGGCAGGCGCAAAGCGCCTTTTTTCGCCGTGGGCGGGGCCCCCGCGTCGTCTCACCTTTTCAGTCTATCTTACGCGTGACGGTTTGTAAAGGCGGCAAGCTGCCTGTAGAAACCGCCCTCGTCCAGCGCTTTGTAAGCGGATTTAAACGCGTCGAACAGCTCGTTGTAGATCTCCACGTTTTTCGCGTTGGGCTCGAAAGTCGCCACCTTGTTGACGAGGTGATCGGTGGCCTCTTCCATGCTGGAGAACACGCCCGCCCCGAAACCGCCGAGGATCGCGGCGCCCAGAACGGTGCATTCGCCTTCTTCCAGCGACGTTGTGTTGCGGCCGTAGATATCCGCCTGGATCTGGCTCCACAGCGGGGATTTGGTGGCGCCGCCGGACATGCGGATCTCTTTGATGTCCACAAAGCCGTTGAACGCATCCAAAACCGTGCGCGCCTCAAACGCCACGCCTTCCATGATGGACCGCGCCAGGCAGCCAAAGTCGGTATTGAAGGACATGCCCAGGAACGCGCCGCGGGCGAGTCCGTTGTAATTCGGGCAGGCCGAGCCGGCCAAATAAGGCATGAACAGCACGCCCTTGGAGCCTGCGGGCGCGGTGCCCGCGTGATGGTTCAGCACCTCGTAGGGGTCCACGCACATCATGGGCTCCACCATTTTCACCATGCCGGCCATGTTGTCGCGGAACCAGCGGTAGCAGGATGCCGCGGCGTTCTGAAGGCCCTCGGATTCCCAGGTCTTTTCGGGCATGGCGTGGGCCGACAGGCAGACCTGCGCCTTGGGGTCGCGCTTGGGGGAATTGATGGCCGCAAGGGAGACGCCCGCGGTTCCGAACGTCACTTCGCACTGGCCTTCGGTGAGCACGCCTGCGCCTACGCCGGCGCACTGCTGATCGCCGCCGCCCGTGCAGACGGGCATGCCTTCCTTCAAACCGGTGCGCTCGGCGACTTTCTTGCTGATCGCGCCGACCTGCCAGCCGGAACCCACCAGTTTGGCGAACAGGCTTCTGGAAATGCCCATCATGGCGCACAGTTCTTCGCTGATTTCAAAGGCATTGATGTCCATCATGCCGAACTGAGAGGCGTTGGACCAATCCTGATACCAGTCGTCGTCCGCGCCCAGCTGGTGCAGGAAATACTCCTGAGAGGAAATGATCTTGCGCGTCTTTTCGAACACCTCGGGCTCTTTATCCTTCACGTATTTCACGTGGGAGGACGCCCACGCCGGCCCGATGGGCAAGCCGGTGATCTGTGTATACTTGTTGCCGTAGGTGCGCAGCCACGCCTGCTCTTCCTCGGTGCGGCAGTCCTGCCACGAAATGGCCATGCCGTTTCTGAGGACGTTGTTGTCCTTGTCCAGGTACATGTGGGTGCAGCGCTGCGTAGACAGGCCGACGGAAGCGATCTCCTCCGGATCCACGCCCGCCGCCTTGCCCTTGGCCACCACGTCTGCCAACGCGTTGAACAGCGCGTCGGTCAGCATGTGCACGTCCTGCTCCACCCAGCCCGGCTTGGGGTATATGCAGGGGTATTCGCGATAGCCCTGCGCCATCACCTTGCCGTCGAGATCGTAAATCTTTGCCTTGACACCCGTCGTGCCGCTGTCTACGCCCAAAAGATACTTGTTGCCCATTTTTTGTCTCCTTCCTTATTTGGGAAAATAATATGGGATTGAACGCTTAAAACTATTGAAATACGAGAATTGCATTCACGCGACCGGTCCGGCGGATAAAACCGGGTCGGGCGGTCAAAAGAATGTGCTTGCCGGGAACTTTTGTTGTAATGAACGGGTAGATTGCAGGCCGCAGCGCCATGACAAATGCAGTTTTATCACAAACGCGTTGCCGGGGCAGCGCCATCGGAAGCGCGGCGCATTGTTTGCCCCGCCCGGTTTTGATTTGTTCATAAAGAAAACAGGCTTTCAAAGACGCCGGCCATCCCGCCATCGTTGGCCGGGGGATACGGCGCCGTCCACGCTCGGCGGAAAACGCGATCTCTTCCGCAGCCTGCCTCGCTTATTCAGAGTTCCCCCGCCCCCATAATTCTATTCGGCTGGTGGACACGCCTATGGCGCCCGCCTGCATGGCGCATTCGATATCCGCCTGGTTCCGCACCATTCCGCCGGCGATGATGGGCCGTTTGATCACGCGTTTCAGCTCGACAATGGCCCCCGGGATCAATGCCGGCATCACCTCCACAAAGCTGGGAAGAATGGCGTTGATCGTTGAAATACTGTTCAAAAAAGCATGCGAATCCACGATAAATATTCTAAGAATTGTGAGCAGCCCCTCGTTTTGGGCCATCTTGATCATGTTGGGATTGGTGGATATCAGCCCGTCCACTTTTATGTGGTTCTTGTAATATCGCATACCCACTTCGTCTTTCCCGATGCCCTTCACCAGATCCAAATGCACGAAGACCTGTTTGCCGAAATCCTTCGCTTCTTTGATCTTGGGCTCGAGCGCAAAAATGTCGCCCCGCATCAGGATGATTGCGCCGGCATCGGACCGGATCGCAATATCCAAATCGTTCTCGGTCTGTGCCGCGGCTATTACGGGTTTTTCCCGCAAGAGCTTCTCAACCGCGAGCGTGTCCGCATATTTCCGTCTCATGTGCCTCCTTTTGACTCATCTCAATTTCTCAAGTCTATTAGAGTGTCATATATAGAAAATGAGAGCCAAAAACGCATAATAGAAGGCTTATGCATTATTGGCTCTCAAATTCACAGCGGCCAAATTCATTTTTTATAGCTTAACATGGGCCTAGTGCATTGTCAACTTAATTTGTGAAGGCAATTCCTAACATCAGCAAATAAATAGTATGTATTTGGTAATAAATAAACAAAAACGAAAAGAATCTCACATCGGATTGACTGTTCCGGGCCGCCAGATTAACAAAGAGCGCAGAAATAGGCTAACAATTTACAACGGCAAATTGCAAGTGCAAGTTGGACACCCCCGTGGTCGCAGGAGTGTGAGGTTGCCGGCTCCGCTGGAGTAGGAGCCGTAGGCAAGTGCGGAAGCGGGTCCGGGCGGCGTCAGGCTGCGGTGTAGAGCTCATCGAGAAAGGCGTCAAAGAGTTCTTCGGGGGTATTGTAGCCCAGTATTTTGCGAGGACGACCATTGAGCTGGTCTGCCGAGCGCAGGATGTAGTCGGCGGAGTAGTTGCTCATGGAGGTTCCCTTGGGCACATACAAGCGGAATAGGCCATTGTGACGCTCATTTTGCGGACGCTCCCACGAGGTGTACGGATGGGCGAAAAACACCTTTGTGCCCCATTGCTCAACGGCTGCAAAATCAGAAAACTCAGAACCATTGTCCAGCGTAATCGTCTTGAACACCTCGGAAAACCGATTGCCATATTCCTCTTGCAATGCGGTCATTGCCGCCATAACTGCTTCGCTGGTCTTGCCCTCGATGAGCAGGGCGATGTAGTGCCGGGTTTTCTTTTCCACGAGAGACAAGATAGCAGCCTCTTTGCCTGCGCGATGCCCTACAACGGTATCGCCCTCCCAGTGGCCTATCTCGGTACGCCCGCTTGCAACAGCCGGGCGCTCATCGATGCTGGTGCCGTAAATCCGCTTATTCTCCCGGGGCTTGTTCTTGTGGCTTTTGCGCTTCAATACCTCGGGCATATCGGTCAGAGATAGTGGCAGTTCTCCGCTCCACAGCGCGTTATATAGTGTTTTGCTGCAAACCATCTCATCCGTCGCAAACAGTTTATGTCGCCTGGCATAGCCCGCGCAGGCATCAAAAGACCAGTCATGCTCCCGAAATTGCGCTACCACCCAGTCCAGAAAATCCTGGCAGCAGCCCAACTTTTTTCTTCTGCGGCTTCTCTGCCGATTGGCTTTGTATACCGCTTCCCCTCGTTTTGCCGAATAGCAGGGTGCACGGCCTTTGTTGGATTTGCGCGGCGCTGTGCCTCGTTTTAGCTCATTGCCTACCGTTGTCGGCGAGCAGTTCACCACTTTGGCAATCTTCCTTTGGGAGAACCCCTGTCGGTGTAGCACCCGTATGGCCCCACGTTCGGACAACCCTAAATGCTGCCCCCGTTTACGCTCTCTTTCCCCTGTGGTATACTCTTGGCAGTCCATAGTGATTGCCTCCTTTGTAGATATGGGTGTGTGAGAACTCCATTCTACCACGGGAAAATATCACTATGGATCTTTTCTGCAAGTGTCCAACTTCATTTTACAATCGGCCAACAATTTACAACCCGCATAACTCGGGAGATCTATCGACAATGCCGGCTTATGCCGGCCGGGGCGCGTGGAAAGGCCACAAAAGGCAAAGCAAACGGCGCCCAATCGGGCGCTTCAGAGCATCGATAACACCCCCTGTTTTTACCGAAGCAGAGGGTATTGCCCTTGAGATATGAACAACCGGGATTTTGTTTTGTCGGTATCCGGCAGCTGCCTGCTTGGGGCCGTTGGTTTATCTGCACCCGGGCCATCTTTACTCAAAATTCGCTGGGCCGGTCCACAATCGCAAGCGGCGCGCTTCGCTGCCGCTCGCATCGCTTGTTGTGCCCCGACAACGGAGCAGCCCTTGGATGGAACTGAGACCCGGGAGAAAAGCTGATTGACGCACATCAAAAAAGAGCGGCCCCTCTTGGGGCCGCCCTTTTTTGGTATCCGGCAGCTACCTACTTTGTTGTTTTACTGGGTTGTTTCCTTTGGTATCCGTTAGCCGCCTACTATGGGCGCTTGGTTGGCTCTCGCCCGTTTCTTTCGTCTGGGAGGTTCGCCGTGCAAGTCCACAGTTCGCAATGGTCGCATTGCCGCGCTGCTCGCCTGCGCTCGCGCCGCTCCTTTTTTCACTGGACCTCCTCCTCCCTCCTTCGCCCGGTGCGGACTGGGGCAGTCCGCCCGTTCGCCGCTTCCAAACAGGCCACTGGCCTGTTTGTCTGCCTTCGGCACCGCCCCTCGCCCACAGGCGGCGGTCGGAGTCGGCCCCGTCTAGCCGGAATCACAGATTCCGGCACTTAATCAAGGAAGGATGCCGGGAGAAGTGAGCCAAAGACCCCCTTCTCCCGACGACTGAGCAGCCCTTGAATGGAACTGAGACCTGGGAGAAAAGCTAATCGACGCACATCAAAAAAGAGCAGCCCCTCTTGGGGCCGCCCTTTTTTGATATCCGGCAGCTGCCTACTTTGTTGTTTTGCTGGGTTGTTTCTTTTGGTATCCGGCATCTGCCTGTTGGCGTGTCTGGTTTGTCCCCGCCCGGTTCTTTTTGTCTGGGAGTTAGTCGTGCAAGTCCACAGTTCGCAATGGTCGCATTGCCGCGCTGCTCGCCTGCGCTCGCGCCGCTCCTTTTTTCACTGGACCTCCTCCTCCCTCCTTCGCCCGGTGCGGACTGGGGCAGTCCGCCCGTTCGTCGCTTCCAAACAGGCCACTGGCCTGTTTGTCTGCCTTCGGCACCGCTCCTCACCCACAGGCGGCGGTCGGAGTCGGCCCCGTCTAGCCGGAATCACAGATTCCGGCACTTAATCAAGGAAGGATGCCGGGAGAAGGGAATCAAAGCTTCCCTTCTCCCGACGACTGAGCAGCCCTTGTTTGAAGGATAGCCCCGGAAGTATGGGAGTAACCCAATACCAAAGCAAAAAGCACCCTGTTGGGTGCTTTTTGCTTTGGTATCCGGCAGCTACCTGCTGTGGGTGGTTGGTTGGCTCCCGCCCGGTTCTTTTCGTCTGGGAGTTTGGCCGTGCTGGTCCACAGTTCGCAATGGTCGCCTTGCGGCGCTGCCGCTTGCACTGCTCCCTTGCTCACTGGGCTTTCGGCTCGCTTGATCGCCCACTGGGCGCGCTCGCCTCCGCCCCATCTCCAGCTTGGCTGAAGACTTATAGACCAGGGAGTATGGGAAACGGCTAGATACCAAACAGAACCCCCACAAATGTGGGGGTTCTGTTTGGTATCCGGCAGCTACCTACTCTCCCGGGCCGTCTCCAGCCAAGTACCATCGGCGTTTGAGAGCTTAACTTCCGTGTTCGGGATGAGAACGGGTGGATCCTCTCAGCTGTCGCCACCGGAATGGCGAGATGTCTTTGGGGGCTTGGTGTTCAGGGGTGTTCGCACCCGCTTGCGCACAACGTCCGCTTGCGCTTCTGCCGCCGCTTTGCTTTTGCGTGCGCCCCGGGCTTTTGCTTCCGCCGCGCCTTTTGCACACACTTCCGCGTGCTTGCGCGCCTTTGGCTTTTGCCTTCTGAACCCCTGTGCTCCTTCGAGCATCTTGAAAACCGCATTCAGTTCGCTGCGAAACGAGCTCTAGCATAGTTCGCTAGGGTTTTTGTTCATGTGCTTTTGATCAAGCCCTCGGCCTATTAGTACCGGTCAGCTTCGTGTGTTGCCACACTTCCACCTCCGGCCTATCAACCATGTGGTCTACATGGGGCCTTACCCAGTTACGGTGGGAGATCTTATCTTGAGGTTGGCTTCACGCTTAGATGCCTTCAGCGTTTATCTCATCCGCACTTGGCTACCCAGCCGTGCCGCTGGCGCGACAACTGATTCACCCTTGGTGCGTCCATCCCGGTCCTCTCGTACTAGGGACAGCTCCTCTCAAATCTCCTGCGCCCACGATGGATAGGGACCGAACTGTCTCACGACGTTCTGAACCCAGCTCGCGTGCCGCTTTAATTGGCGAACAGCCAAACCCTTGGGACCTGCTTCAGCCCCAGGATGCGACGAGCCGACATCGAGGTGCCAAACCTCCCCGTCGATGTGGACTCTTGGGGGAGATAAGCCTGTTATCCCCGAGGTAGCTTTTATCCGTTGAGCGACGGCAATTCCACTCTCATTACCGCCGGATCACTAAGTCCGAGTTTCCTCTCTGCTCCACTTGTCAGTGTCGCAGTCAGGCTCCCTTCTGCCTTTGCACTCTGCGAATGGTTTCCAACCATTCTGAGGGAACCTTTGAACGCCTCCGTTACATTTTAGGAGGCGACCGCCCCAGTCAAACTGCCCACCTGACACTGTCCGAATCCGCGGTCAGCGCGATTCGTTAGAACTTCAGCAACAGAAGAGTGGTATCCCAACGTTGACTCCACAGAAACTGGCGTTCCTGCTTCATAGTCTCCCACCTATCCTGTACATCTGTTACCGAAATCCAATGCCAAGCTACAGTAAAGCTCTACGGGGTCTTTCCGTCCAGTCGCGGGTAATGTGCATCTTCACACATACTACAATTTCGCCGGGTCCCTTGTTGAGACAGTGCCCAAGTCGTTACGCCATTCGTGCGGGTCGGAACTTACCCGACAAGGAATTTCGCTACCTTAGGACCGTTATAGTTACGGCCGCCGTTCACTGGGGCTTAAGTTCCATGCTTCGGATTGCTCCTGACATTTCCCCTTAACCTTCCAGCACTGGGCAGGCGTCAGCCCGTATACGTCCACTCTCGTGTTCGCACAGACCTGTGTTTTTGCTAAACAGTCGCTTGGGCCTATTCTCTGCGGCCACATTGCTGTGGCACCCCTTCTCCCGAAGTTACGGGGTCTTTTTGCCGAGTTCCTTAACAAGGGTTCTCCCGTTCGTCTTAGGATTCTCTCCTCGCCTACCTGTGTCGGTTTGCGGTACAGGTACCTTTTCGCTCCCTAGCGGCTTTTCTCGCCAGTGTGAATTCAACGACTTCCCTACTGATGTTCGGTCCCCATCACGCACCAGCATTGGACTTGCGTGCTTCACTACAAGTCCTGCCTCTGCGCTTGGACGGAGTTTACCATTACCCCGCTTCGCCTATCCTACTGTGTCACCGCTTCGGTATTAACGCTTAAGGTAGTACAGGAATGTCAACCTGTTGTCCATCGCCTACGACCATTGTCCTCGGCTTAGGCCCTGACTAACCCTGGGAGGACGAACCTTCCCCAGGAAACCTTAGGCTTTCGACGGCAAAGATTCTCACTTTGCTCGCGCTACTCATGCCGGCATTCTCTCTCCTGTGCAGTCCAACAAGCCTTCCGGCCTGCCTTCAGCCCGCACACGTTGCTCCCCTACCCACCGTACTTAAAGTACAGTGCCATGGCTTCGGTATCCAGTTTTAGCCCCGGTAAATTTTCTGCGCACAATCACTCGACCAGTGAGCTATTACGCACTCTTTGAATGAGTGGCTGCTTCTAAGCCAACATCCTGGTTGTCTGCGCAATTGCACATCATTTCCCACTTAACTGGAATTTCGGGACCTTAGCCGATGGTCTGGGCTGTTTCCCTTTTGACAACGGCACTTATCTGTCGCTGTCTGACTCCCGTTCATACAAGTCTGCGCCATTCGAAGTTTGATAGAGTTCGGTAAGCTTTGTGGCCCCCTAGCTCATTCAGTGCTCTACCTGCGCGACTCTTAAACGAGGCTAGCCCTAAAGCTATTTCGGGGAGAACCAGCTATCTCCGAGTTCGATTGGAATTTCTCCGCTATCCACAAGTCATCCCCGGCTTTTTCAACAGACGTGGGTTCGGTCCTCCATGGAGTTTTACCTCCACTTCAACCTGCTCATGGATAGGTCACCCGGTTTCGGGTCTGCGACATGCTACTCTGCGCCCTGTTAAGACTCGGTTTCCCTTCGGCTCCGGCACAAAATGCCTTAACCTCGCAACACATCGCAACTCGCCGGCCCGTTCTACAAAAAGTACGAGGTCACTTGCGCTCCCTCTGCTTGTAAGCGTATGGTTTCAGGTACTCTTTCACTCCCCTCCCGGGGTGCTTTTCACCTTTCCCTCACGGTACTATGCGCTATCGGTCACCAAGTAGTATTTAGCCTTGGGGGGTGGTCCCCCCGACTTCCCACCGGATTTCTCGTGTCCTGTGGTACTTTGGATACCCGCCCGTTACCTCTCCCTTTCGCCTACGGGGCTGTTACCCTCTGTGGCGCGACTTTCCAGAAATCTTTGGCTAAGGAGATTCACTTTTTGCGGGTCCATAACCCCGAAGGTCCGAAGACCCTCGGTTTAGGCTCTTTCCATTTCGCTCGCCGCTACTTTGGAAATCGATGTTTCTTTCTCTTCCTCCGGCTACTTAGATGTTTCAGTTCACCGGGTTCCCTCCGCGTGTCCTATTTTGTTCAGACACGGGTGACGGCCCATAACGACCGCCGGGTTTCCCCATTCGGACATCTACGGATCAAAGCCTGCTTGCGGCTCCCCGTAGCTTTTCGCAGCTTACCACGTCCTTCTTCGGCTCTTGGTGCCAAGGCATCCACCATACGCCCTTTGTAGCTTGATCAGCATGATCATTTTACAATTGTCTGAAAAGATTGCCCTCCGATTGCTCTTGCGAGCGCCCTTCGAGCGTCCTTCCCGACGTTCGGTTTTTCCCTTGCTTGCTATGCTTGAAATTGTAGCAGTTTCGTTCTTACACGTTACCGCTTCATTTTTCTCGTTTTCGCAGTTAACTTTATGCGGTTTTCAAGGTGCTCAGCGTAAAAAAGGAATCCCTTCCTTTTCTTCGCTTTATATACCCGGCTTTCGCCGTTGGTATCTGTTTGCTTTCCCCTTACGGGGTGGTGGAGGTGGTCGGATTCGAACCGGCGACCCCCTGCTTGCAAGGCAGGTGCTCTACCAACTGAGCTACACCCCCAGGTTGTTTAGGCCTTCCGTGTGCAGACAGTTTGGCGCCCCACAGTTCGCAATAGCCGTCCCGCTTCGCTTTCGCTTGCGGCACTCCCTTGCGACGGCCCGCAGGCCTAGTGCCCGACGGCGTCTCCCGCCGAGGGCCTCACTGGCCTTTCGCCTCGCTTTTTCCGCCACTGGCGGCGCTCGGCTTCGGTCCCACGCTTATCAGGCGTGCGCTCTGTGCTTTTTCGCTGCACTCTGCTCTTTTGCGCAAGATGGTGGGCTCAAGTGGACTCGAACCACCGACCTCGCGCTTATCAGGCGCGCGCTCTAACCAGCTGAGCTATGAGCCCATTACAAGCTGTTATTCAACTCAGTATCTTACGGACACTGAAAACTATATAGAGAACGTGGATGGATAGTCTTTTCGGCCAGACTTCCCTCTTTTTTAGGTTACACCCTAGAAAGGAGGTGATCCAGCCGCACCTTCCGATACGGCTACCTTGTTACGACTTCACCCCAGTCATTGATCTCGCCTTCGGCAGCTCCCTCCTTGCGGTTAGGATACTGACTTCGGGCGCTCCCAACTCCCATGGTGTGACGGGCGGTGTGTACAAGGCCCGGGAACGTATTCACCGCGGCATGCTGATCCGCGATTACTAGCAACTCCGACTTCACGTGGGCGGGTTGCAGCCCACGATCCGAACTGGGACAGCTTTTGTGAGGTTTGCTCCACCTTGCGGTCTTGCCTCTCTCTGTAACTGCCATTGTAGCACGTGTGTAGCCCAAGACATAAGGGGCATGATGATTTGACGTCGTCCCCACCTTCCTCCGAGTTGTCCCCGGCGGTCTCACCAGAGTCCCCACCACAACGTGCTGGTAACTGGCAATAGGGGTTGCGCTCGTTGCGGGACTTAACCCAACATCTCACGACACGAGCTGACGACAACCATGCACCACCTGTCTCACTTCCTCCGAAGAGACCTCATCTTTCAATGAGTTTAAGTGGATGTCAAGCCTTGGTAAGGTTCTTCGCGTTGCTTCGAATTAAACCACATGCTCCGCTGCTTGTGCGGGCCCCCGTCAATTCCTTTGAGTTTCAGTCTTGCGACCGTACTCCCCAGGCGGAATACTTATTGCGTTTGCTGCGGCACAGAGGGAGTTGATACCCCCTACACCTAGTATTCATCGTTTACAGCGTGGACTACCAGGGTATCTAATCCTGTTTGCTCCCCACGCTTTCGAGCCTCAGCGTCAGTTATGGTCCAGAAAGCCGCCTTCGCCACTGGTGTTCCTCCTAATATCTACGCATTTCACCGCTACACTAGGAATTCCACTTTCCTCTCCCACACTCAAGTCCCCCAGTTTAGGATGCACCCCCCAGGTTAAGCCCGGGTATTTCACATCCTACTTAAAAGACCGCCTGCGCTCCCTTTACGCCCAGTAATTCCGGACAACGCTTGCCCCCTACGTATTACCGCGGCTGCTGGCACGTAGTTAGCCGGGGCTTCCTCCTTGGGTACCGTCATTTGTTTCGTCCCCAAGGACAGAAGTTTACAATCCGAAAACCTTCTTCCTTCACGCGGCGTTGCTGGGTCAGGGTTTCCCCCATTGCCCAATATTCCCCACTGCTGCCTCCCGTAGGAGTCTGGGCCGTGTCTCAGTCCCAGTGTGGCCGATCAGCCTCTCAGCTCGGCTACTGATCGCTGCCTTGGTAGGCCGTTACCCCACCAACTAGCTAATCAGACGCGAGTCCATCTCAAACCGATATAATCTTTGACCCCTGAACCATGCGGTTCTGTGGTCTTATGCGGTATTAGCAACGATTTCTCGCTGTTATCCCCCAGTTCGAGGCAGGTTCCTCACGCGTTACTCACCCGTCCGCCACTGGAATGATCTTCCCACCGAAGTGTTCCGATCATCCCCGTTCGACTTGCATGTGTTAGGCACGCCGCCAGCGTTCGTCCTGAGCCAGGATCAAACTCTTAAGTTCATATCCTGCATGAAGCCTGCTAAAGCTTCATTGCTCTTATTCTTTTTCGAGTCGGACGCTCCCCGCGCTTTGTTTTGCCTTGGTTTTACCCAAAGCTTTTCGCTGCGCCTTTTGCGTCCTTACTCAAGGAATTGTCTGGCTTTTTTTCGATCCGTTCCGCTGTTTTCAACCGCCTTTTCAGACGCCCTCAACACCAAAACAAATCTTCTATCCGTTTCGTCCTCTATACAGTTTTCAAGGTCCGTTGCGGCCCGTCCCGCGGGTCAGCTTGTACATAATAGCACTTCGGTCATGCCGTGTCAACTACAATTTTGCGTTTATTTTTTCTTCGAACATAGTCCGAAAAAGCTTTGTTCAACCATCGGCAAAGGCCGAATATTGATATTTGTTATCCGCGCTTTATCCCTTTTTTATGCGCGCTGGACAGGATCAGTCCGCACAAAGCTTCATGTCGCCCGGCTTGATCAGGCCGATTTTTCTGAATGCTTTATCGAACCCGAGGGTCAGGGCCGCGGGGAGCAGAAAATGCATCAGCAGGATCAGCCCGATTGCGGCGGCGGGGGCCATGGTTTCGCCCATCGCGGCCCAGGCGCCGAACTGGCCCACAAGGCCGCTGGTGCCCATGCCCGCGCCGGTGGCCGTGTTCGTCATTCCGAAAACGGCGGAAGAAACGGGGCCCAGCACGGCGGAGGCGAATGTGGGGGCCAGCCAGATCTGCGGTCGTTTTACAATATTTGGGAATTGCAGCATCGAAGTTCCCAATCCCTGGGAAATCAGCCCGCCCCAGCCGTTGTCGCCAAAGGAGGCGACGGCGAACCCCACCATCTGGCAGCAGCAGCCCACCGCGGAAGCGCCGGCGGCGATGCCCGAAAGCCCGAGGGAAATCGCGATCGCCGCGGAAGAAATCGGGGCCGTGAGGGCCAGGCCCATGATGACGGAAACCACGATTCCCATCGGCACCGGCGCAAGATACGTCGCGCTGTTGACGATGCCGCCCAGCCAGTCCATAAAAGCGCCGACGGCCGGGCCGACGAAGTTCGCCGCCAGGCCGCCCGCAATCAGGGCCGCCAAAGGGATCAGCACGATGTCCACCGGGGTTTTGCCGCCCACAAAGGTCCCAACCTCCGCCCCGACCACCGCGGCCACATAGCAGCCCACCGGCCCGCCCGCCGCGTAGCCCAGCGCGCCGACGGCGGCGCAGGAAAACATGGCCAGGGGCTTTGCCTTCAGGCCATAGGCCACGGCCACGCCGATCGCCGCGCCGACCACGGGGGAGGATGCGGAGAGCATGTCCGCAATGAACTGCAAAAAAGACAGGAACGGGATTTTCGCAAGCTGGCTGATGATCAGCCCGATGATCAGCGAGGCGAAAAGCCCCAGCGCCATCGCGCCCATCGCATCTATAAAATAGCGGCGAAGCAGACGCTTTATCGCTGGGAACAGGCCTTCTTTTTCGGTTTTTGCCGTCATCGTGATCTCTTCTTTCCTTATTTAATAGGTTTAACGGGGGGCCGATCGGGAAGATCGGATTTTTGCGGGAAAAAGGCTTCCTGCCGGAAGAAGGACTTTCTTTTTCCGCGAAAAAAAGGAGCGGCCAAGCGCCGGGGAACCCCCGCGCCCCCCTGGCCGGCAAGCTATTTGCGCTTTGGGCATTCGGGCCGTATTCAGACTGTTTTTGCGGGCGGCGGTCATCCCGGGGGCTTCCCGCGGGAAGGGGAGCCTCCTTTTTTCCCCGGTGAAAAAAGGAGCAAAAAGCGCCGGTGAGACCCCGGGCCCCCTCAGCCGGCAAGTTATTTGCGCTTCGGGAACCCGGAGCGGGCCGAACATGCCCGGGGCGGTCGCAAACGCGCTTCCGGGCGCCCCGTTCGGGATGCCGGAATACAGCTCTTATGGGGCGTTTTCGCAACTGTTTAAGCTATAAGGGTTTTCAAAAAAGGGCAAGGCCCTCAGCGTTCCACTCTAGTTCCGCAGGCTGTGGATGGGGGCCGGGATCCTTCCGCCCCTTTTCACGAATTCCGCGCAGCCGAAGGGATTGACGGCCATGACCGGCGCCCGGCCCAGCAGGCCGCCGAATTCCACAAAATCGCCCACCTTTTTGCCCGGCGCGGGAATCAGCCGCACCGCCGTGGTCTTGTTGTTGATCATGCCGATGGCCGCTTCGTCCGCCAAGATGGCGGCCAGGGTCTCGGCCGAAGTGTCGCCCGGCAGGGCGATCATATCCAGCCCCACGGAGCAGACGCAGGTCATCGCTTCCAGCTTTTCCAAGGTGAGCGCGCCGACGGCCGCGGCTTCGATCATGCCTTCGTCCTCGGAAACGGGGATGAACGCGCCGGAAAGCCCGCCGACGTGGCTGGAAGCCATCACGCCGCCCTTTTTGACGGCGTCGTTCAGCAGCGCCAGCGCCGCCGTCGTTCCCGGCGCGCCGGCGTGCTCCAGGCCCATTTCTGTCAGGATCCGGGCGACGGAATCGCCCACCGCCGGGGTGGGGGCCAGGGAAAGATCCACGATCCCGAAGGGAACGTTCAGCCGGGAACTCGCTTCCCGGGCCACAAGCTGGCCCACCCGGGTCACCCGGAAGGCTGTGCGCTTGATGGTTTCGGCCACCACGTCAAAGGGCTGGCCCTTGCAGGTTTCCAGCGCGGATTTGACCACGCCGGGGCCGGAAACGCCCACGTTGATCACACAATCCGGCTCGCCCACGCCGTGGAACGCGCCGGCCATGAAGGGATTGTCCTCCACCGCGTTGCAAAAGGCCACGAGCTTCGCCGCGCCGATGCCGTCCTTATCCGCCGTCAGTTCGGCCGCGCCTTTGATGGCCTTGCCCATGTCGTAGACCGCGTCCATATTGATGCCCGCCCGGGTGGTCCCCACGTTGACGGAGGCGCAGACCAGCTCGGTGGAGGCCAGCGCCTGGGGGATGGAGCGGATCAGCGCCCGGTCGCCCTGCGTCATCCCCTTGTGGACCAGGGCGGAATAGCCGCCGATGAAATTGACCCCCACTTCCTTCGCGGCGCGGTCCAGCGCCCGGGCGACGGGGGTATAATCCGAAGCGCCGGTGCTTTCCGCGACGATGGCGACGGGGGTGACCGAAATGCGCTTGTTGACGATGGGAATGCCGAATTCCTCTTCGATATCCCTGCCCACGCGGCAAAGATCCCTCGCGGTCCTGCAAATGTGGTCGTAGACCCTGTCGCACAGTTTGCCCAGGGAATCCGAAGCGCAGCCCCGCAGGGAAATGCCCAGGGTGATGGTTCGAACGTCCAGCTTCTGCTGGTCGATCATCCTTATGGTGTCCAGAACTTCGTGCTGGTTAAACATTGCCATGGCGATCCACCTTAAACCTTGTGCATGGCGTTGAAGATCTCTTCCAGCTGGATCTTGATGGAAAGCTCCATCGAAGCGCCAAGGGCCGCGAGATCCGCCTTGATTTCGTGGAAGGGGGCCGTCGCCCCGTCGATATCCACCAGCGCGATCATCACAAAGACATCGCCCTTCATGATGGTCTGGGTAATATCCAGAATGTTCACGGAAAACTGCGCCAGCCGCGCGGATACGCCTGCAATGATTCCGACCTTGTCCTCGCCGAGAACGGTCACGATCGCTCGCTTCATGATGGCCTCCTTGGATGCAGAAAATCAAACCGGATCAGCATGATAATATGAAAAAGTAGCGGTTACAATTGTAACCGCTATTGCCGGAATATGCAAGTGCGCGGGCGGTTTCCTTCGCTTTTCGGCTGCCGCGCCCCAAAAAACCGCCGGGCGTTTGATTCTTTGAACCGTCAGTTGACGAACAGGTGCCCGCGCTTTTTGAAATAGGTTATGTTGGCAAAAATGATTCCCACCCTGATTCCGATATTGGCGGTTATTCCGGCATTCATCCTTAGGACGCTGCCGATCGGAACACCGGTGACACCGGATACAACGGCCATATAAAGGAGGCTGTACGCAATGCCGACGATCAGAAACGCATAATACTGCTTGACGGAAGCGGCCTTGAAATTCGCAAGGCCCTGGCGCACATAGATGGCGTACCCGGCCATCAGGAAGCAGAATATGCCGAAGATGACATCCATCGTTTGCATTCCCGGGTACATCAGATAGACCTGCCGGGCGTATCCCTCGTAGATCATGCCGTTCATGTACCGTACGCCGTCCACCACCGTCAGCACCGCAAAGGCGAACAGCTGGAAATAGATGATGAACTTATACCATTTCATCGGCGGCCCGGGCTGGCCGTAAAGCTCGGGGCCCCGGGGAACAGGGCCGGCCGCGCCTTGGGGATTTTCCGCGTTTTACCCGGCCCCGCAATAGGCGCAAAACCCGGCGCCATCCTGGATTTCCTTGCCGCAGTTGACGCAATTCATGCCTGTTCCTCCCCGGTTTGCGGTATTATAAAATATTTGTAATAATTATAAGCGATGATGGGCATTTTTTTAACATGCCGCGCCCTTTTGTGACCTTCCGGTTTACAACGCGCAAAAAAGACCGGGCTTTGGATGCAAAGCCCGGTCTTATGCCTGATCTGCGCGTTTTATCGAAAAGCCCGGCGGGGCGTGCTTTCAGTATGCCATGCAAGCCGGGGATCAGGCGTTCATGCTGACCCTGAATTCGCCGGCGTTTGTTTCGCTGTCCACGCAGATGATTTCCCGCTCCGGCAGCATCGCCCTGAGCCTTGCCGCAAAGCTCACGGGTTCGGTCACCGGGGTCGCGCCCAGGACGATGACCTTCGCGGCGTGTTTTTCCGCGGTTTCGACCAGCGCGCCGGCAACGTCGTCCGCCCGAACGACCATCAGCTCGCCGCCGCTCTCCGTCGTTTGGGCAAAAAGCCGCTCCATCGCTTCGGCTTCGTTTGCGTCGCCGAGGACGGATTCTTCGTTTCGCAGCGCGTGCACCACCAGCAGCCCGGCTTCGTTATTCTCTGCAAGGCGAGCGCCCAGCTCGATCAGCCGGGCGCAGGTTTTCTGCCGGGTGACGCACACCATAATGACTGGTTTCATTCGGCTGTGTTCACCTTTCTGATTGGCCGGCAAGCGCCCCGCGGGGCGCCTGCCGGGTTTTTCTGCGGGTATTTTGCGCGTCAGTCGGCGCTGGGGCCGGCTTCGACGATCTCCTTCGGCATGTTTTCATACTTGGCGAAGTTCTTGGCAAAGCGGGCCGCAAGGTCCTTCGCCGCGGCGTCGTAGGCGTCCTTGTCCGCCCAGGTCTGCCTCGGGTCAAGCACCTCGGCGGGAACGCCGGGGCAGGCGGTGGGCATCAGCACCTTGAACAGGGGATGGGGGACGAAATCGACCTTTTCGAGTTCGCCGTTCAGCGCGGCGGAAACCATCGCCCGGGTGTGCTTGATGGCCATGCGCTGGCCCACGCCGTAAGGGCCGCCGGACCAGCCGGTGTTCACGAGGTAAACGTTGGTGTCGTGCTCGTCGATCTTCTTGCCCAGCATGTCCGCGTAAACGGAGGGATGCAGGGGCAAAAAGGGCGCGCCGAAGCAGGTGGAGAAGGTGGTCTGGGGCTCTTTGATGCCGCGCTCCGTTCCGGCGAGCTTGCTGGTATAGCCGGAAACAAAGTGGTACTTCGCCTGCTCCCGGGTCAGCTTGGCGATGGGGGGCAGCACGCCGAAAGCGTCCGCGGTCAGGAAGATGACGGTCTTGGGGTGCCCCGCGTAGCCGGGGATCAGGCAGTTGGGGATGAATTCGACCGGGTAGCCCACCCGGGTGTTTTCGGTGATGGAGCCGTCAAAGAAATCGAATTCCCGGGTCTCGTCGTCCATCACGACGTTTTCGACCAAAGAGCCGAAGCGGATCGCATCGTAGATCTGGGGTTCGTTTTCATGGGTGAGGTTGATGCACTTCGCGAAGCAGCCGCCTTCCATGTTGAAGACGCCGTCGCCGCTCCAGCCGTGCTCGTCGTCGCCGATGAGCCTTCTGTCCGGGTCTGCGGAAATCGTGGTCTTGCCGGTGCCGGAAAGGCCGAAGAAAATGGCGACGTCGCCCGCCTGGCCGACGTTGGCCGAGCAGTGCATCGGGAACACGCCTTCCTTGGGCAGGAGGTAGTTCATCACGGAGAACACGGACTTCTTGATCTCGCCGTTATACTGGCTGCCGCAGATCAGCACCAGCTTTTCGGCAAAGTTGACGATGATCGCCGCTTCGGAGCGGGTGCCGTCCAGCGCGGGAATGCAGTTGAAGCCCGGAGCCGCGACAACGGTGAAATCCGGCTCGAAGCCGGCAAGCTGGTCTTTTGCCGGGCGGATCAGCAGCTGGTGGATGAAAAGGTTCTGGCAGGCCAGCTCGTTGATGACGCGGAAGCGCTTGCTCGACTTCGGTTCCGCGCCGGCAAAGCCGTCGAACACGAAGATCTCCCTGCCCTGAAGATAGGCGAAAACGCGGTTCTTGATGGCCTGGAATTTCTCGTCCGAAAGGGCGACGTTGACCTTGCCCCAATCGATCTCGCCGTGAATGTCCGGCGTGTCGACGGTGAACTTGTCGTTAGGGGACCGGCCAGTATATTTCCCGGTGGTGACCACCAGCGCCCCCGTGGCGGAAAGACGGCCTTCGCCGCGGCTCAGGGCCTTTTCCACAAGAAGGGCGGGGGAAAGATTGCAATACACGGCTTTGGGGTTGATGATACCCAGCTTTTCCAGGGCAGCTACCATGATGTTGTCCTCCTGTAATTTGTTGCCATAAAATATAATTAAAGTCTGCACCCGGCGGGGATTGCGCCTTCCCTTTGAAAGTGCGGCCGAGAATGAGTGCAGACCTTCAATGCAGGACGCGCAGGATCAAAGGGGATGAATGCTTGGCGAAATCTCGCTAAAACTCTCCTGCGCGCCAAAGTTCGTCATCTAGCATGATACACTAAAATGCAGAGTCAATCAAGGGTAACTTTCATTTTTCATCAATCGGAGGCTTTTCCCCCGGCGCTTGTACAAGCCGCGAAAAGCACGGTCAAAAAGCGCGGTTCGCCCCCGTTTCACCGATGCATCCTAAAAACCGAGGCGCTTTCCCGCCCTGCGCCCGTACTGGCAAAACCCGGTCGGCGCGCAAGTTCCCTTTCTTCAAAACGTCAAATCCGGCGGGAAAACCCGTTTGAAAAACGCCAGACTGTCGACAAACCCCATCTCCGGGGTTTCAGGGGCCGCAGCCCCTGAGCTTCAATCAAAACTGACGACATGTGCGTCAGTTTTGCCGTACTATTTCGGTCAGTTATGACCGAAATTTCCCTGCGCGAAGCGGAAAACCTTCGGCGAAAAAGGCCCACGGGCCTTTTTCGCCGCCCTGCGTTTCAAAAACGCGCTCCTTTCCCATAAAACGCGGCCATTATGACCGGATTACGCCCCCTATTTTCCCCCGAAAGGGTGAAAAAAATGAACTTTTCGCAAAAACAAGCGATAAATGCGTTTTTCTTTGCCATCCTTTGATATAATGCCTTAAGCATAGCGCGCCAATCACAAATTTTACCCATTAAGAGCATTCACGGAGGTCCCAAATGAAAAAACTTGCCGCCTTGTTGTTGACTCTGGCCCTTTCGGCGGCCGCCTTCATGACGCCTTTTATCGCTCTGCCCGTTTTGGCCGCAAAGGATTACTCGACGATCCGGGTCCGGCTTTCCGCCAGCTATGACGATATCAACCTGGGCGTCAAAGGTACCTATTTATTAAAGGAAACCGGGGCCGTCGTCTCCTCGGACATCAACATTTCCCTTTCCGGCAGCCAGCTTGTGGCCACCTGCGGCAATTCCGTGCTGTATTCGGGCACGGAATTCACCCTTGTGCGCCAATCCGGCCTGCTGCGGCAATACAGTCGCCAGCACGGCTGGCGCCACTACCTTGGCGACATGAATTACAAGGCCGTTTCCGACGGGCTGGGGGGCTATAAGCTCGCGGTGACCAACACCGTCGGGATGGAGGATTACCTGATCGGCGTCGTGGCTTACGAAATGAGCAACACCTTCCCGCTGGAAGCCTTAAAGGCCCAGGCCGTCGCCGCCAGGAGCTACGCCGCCAGCAAGATCTCTCCCTCCGCTTTCTATGATATCGTCGATACCGCCAGCGACCAGGTCTATAAAGGGTATGATTCCACGCTGACGAACGTCATCGCCGCGGTCAACGCCACAAAGGGCCAGGTGCTCGCCAATTCGTCCGGCGCGCTGGTCCAGGCCTATTATTCCGCCAGCAACGGCGGCCAGACCGAATCGACGGCCAACGCCTGGGGCTCCCCCCTTCCCTATTACCAGATGAAGGACGACCCCTATGACCTGCGGAACACCATGTCCCCCACGGCAAAGCTGACCCTTCCGAAGATCGTTTCCGAAGCTTCCCCGCTGGACGCTTCCCTGGCCGGCTTCCTGAAAAACCAGCTTTCCCCCCGGCTTTCCGCCCTGGGCTACTCGGGCTTTACGGATACCTTCTCCATCCTGGGCTGCTCGGCGGCCGTGGCTTATTCCCCGAAATACCCCGAGCCCAGCCGCAGCTACACCCGGGTCAAGCTGTACCTTACGGTCGGCGTTTCCGCTTCGGGAACCTCCGTCGCGCCGCCCCAGTTCCTCACCCTTGAGGGCATCCCTGATTATGTGCTTTACGTGAACGAGAACCGCCTCGTCACCCTTGCCGAAAGGGCCCAGATCGAAGCGGCTTATTACGCTTCGGTTTCCTCCTCGGGCGGGGCGGGCGGAACCGTTCCCGTGGAGCTGGACATCGCTTTTTCCGACCTTGCCGCGGCGGGGCTTTACGCGAATTCCAGCCTGCGCATGTTCGGCGTGGCCGAAACGGCCACCGGCTTTGAACTTGTGAACAGCCGCTACGGCCACGGCGTGGGCATGAGCCAGCGCGGCGCCCAGCAGATGGCAAACGAGGGCATGTCCTATCTGGACATCATCAACTTCTATTATTCGAGCATTTCGATCTCCCAGATTTCCACCGTTTCCGCGACCACGGACGCGGTGACCGGCCCCGCGGACCCCGTGGATTTCATCGCCACCCTGCCCGAGCCTTCGGCGGTTTCCGGGAAGCTGGCGGCCCAGACCGCGGTAAAATCCCAGCCTTCCTCCTCCGCCTCCACGGTCGTGACCCTCAAGGCCAACGCTTCGGTGCACATCGTCGGCCACCACGGCGGCTGGCTGCTGGTTTTGACCGCTTCCGGCAAATGCGGGTACCTGCCCCAGGACGCCGTCCATCTGAACTTTGACGACGCGGTGATCGCCATGGCAAGCGAGGCCTTTAACCTGAAGGCGGACGCTTCCTCTTCCGCCGCTTCCCTCGGCGCGGTCAAAAAGGGCGACTGCGTGCAGCTCATCGCCACGAACGGCGGCTATTACTTCGTGGACACCGGCGAAACCACCGGCTTTGCGCCCAAATCCGCTTTGGCGCTGGTCGTCGGCGGGATCGAATTCGCCACCAGCGCCGATTCCCGCTACGGTTACGCCACCAGCGCGGCGCCGCTTTTGAAGTCGGGTTCCTCCAAAACCGTGCTGACCACCATCCCGGAGGGCTACGTTTTTGAGGTTTTGACCCAGACCAAGGACCGCACGGGATACAACGTGGTCTACAACGGCCAAAAGGGCGTGGTTTACCAGGCCCAGACCAAGCTGCTTTCCACCGGGGCCGCGCACCCGAACCCCCGGCAGCTTTTAGAGGAGCTTTCCGTCTCCCTCTGGCAGGGAACGGCCCGATACGTCGCGAACACCGAATCTTTGAACCTGCGCGCTTCCAGCTCCGCCTCCTCCGCCGTTCTCGGCACCCTGGCAAAGGGCGAGAAGGTGGTGGTGCTGGACACATACGCAAGCTGGAGCAAGGTTCAGGCCGCCTGCGGGCTGGTCGGCTTTGTGAATTCCACTTATCTGTCCTCCTCCGCCAACGCCGACACGGGCAGCACTGGAAACACCGGGAACACCGGGAACACCGGCAGTTCCGGAACCAACGCAAACCTGGGCTCCTCCTCAAAGGTCACGGGAACGGCCAACGCTTCCAGCCTGAACATCCGGTCCGGGCCCAGCATCGGCACGGCCAGCCTGGGCAAGCTGGAAAAAGGCGCCGTGGTCACCCTGCTCGCCCAGAGCGGCGACTGGTACAAGATCGAGTACAACGGCGTCACGGGCTATGTGCTCAAAACCTACATCACCAGGGGCGCGGCGGTCCAGACCGGAACGGTCGCCGCTTCCAGCCTGAACGTGCGCGAGAAGGCCAGCACCACCGCCGCCAGCCTGGGCAAGCTGGAAAAAGGCGCCGTGGTCACCCTGGCCGCCCAAAGCGGCGACTGGTATAAGATCGAATACGGCGACGGTTACGGCTATGTGCTCAAAACTTATATCACCCGGAACAGCTCCTCTTTGCCCCAGGATTCCGGCTCCTCCAATTCCGGCTCCTCCAATTCCGGCTCGTCCAGCTCGGGCCCGTCCTCCGGCGGCTCCGAATCGGAAAACGATTCCGCCATAACCGGAGTGGTCACCGCGTCAAGCGTGAACATCCGCGCCTCGAAAAGCACTTCGGCCCAAGTGCTGGGCTCTTTGCAAAAGGGCGCGGTGGTAAAGCTTCTTGCCCAGAGTTCCAGCTGGTACAAAATCGAGCATAACGGGATCACGGGCTACGTGCTCAAAACCTATGTCGACCGGGGCGGCGCTGCCTCCTCCGGCAGCGGCAGCACGAACACCGGCTCTTCCGGCACAGGCTATACCGCCGTGGCGACGGGGGTGATCTCCAAATCGGACGTCAACTTCCGAAAGGGCGCGGGGACCTCTTATGAGCTGCTCGGCACCCTGCAAAAGGGCGCGTCTGTGGAGATCATCTCAAAATCCGGCGATTATTACAGGATCGCCTATTCGGGAATCGTGGGCTATGTGCTCAAAAGCTGCGTGGGGAACATCGTTTCGATTTCCGGTTCTTCCGGCGGCGCGCCGGTGACCAACAGCACGCAAAAAGGCAAGGTCACCGCGTCTTCCCTGAAGGTGCGCTCCGCCTCCGGCTCCGAGCTGGACCGGATCGCCAAGGACACTTTGGTCGAGATCGTCGGCGAAAGCGGCGGCAATTACCAGGTGAAGTACAACGGCGGCGCGGGCTTCGTCGCAAAGAGCTATATCAAGCTTCTTCCGAGCTCCTCCGTGGGCGTGGTCAACGCCAGCGTCAACTTCCGCGCCGGCCCCGGCACCTCCTACGAGGTGATCGAGACCCTTTCGGCCAAGCGCATCGTCGAGATCGTCGAGGATCAGGGCGGGTGGCTCAAGGTCGTTGCGGACGGCGTCACCGGCTTTATCAGCGCAAAATTCGTGACGAGATAAGCGCCCCGGGCAGACTGCCCGGGCGGCGGTAAAGGCCCGCGGGGCCTTTGCGCCGAAAGATTCACGCTTTCGCGCAAGGCCGCCGGCGCTGCCGGCATTCTTCTTTGATGAAGTGCCGGAATCACGGATTCCGGTTCAGCCGGCATCAATCCTTGATGAAGTGCAGAAATCCGTGATTCCGGCCAAGGAAAGTTCGGGCAGTACTGCCCGAACCGGTACGCCGGTTTTGATTGGGGCTCAGGGGCCGCGGCCCCTGCAACCCCCGGATTGGGGTCTGCCGATCATTTCAAAATTCCCCGGGCTCGACTGCCCGGGGAATTTTTTATGCCTGCTGTTTCAAGCGCGAAGCGGCAAAAGGCGTTTGCCTTCCCTTTGCCGCATGGTCCGGCGTTTTGCGCCGTTCACCTTGTTTTTTCGGTGCCGCAAACGACGCACAGCGGAAGGTCGGAAAGCTTTTTTGCCGCTTCCTCCGCCGCAGCCCTGTCTTTAAAAAGGCCGAAACAGGCCGAGCCGGAGCCGCTCATCGAAGCGGCCATCGCCCCGGCAAGGCGCAGCCGAAGAAGCGTTTTTGCAACGCCGGGCGCAAGGTCGCAGGCGGCGTAGGTCAGATCGTTCGCGCCGCAGAGCACGCTTTTTGCCCCGGCGACGCAGAGGGTGCAATCCGCCTCGGCCGCGTAGCGCATATCGCAGGGGACGCCGCAGACCGCCGCCGCTCTTGCAGGGTCGTTTTCCCTCAGCCGGCGGGAAAAGGCGGCCAGCGCGGCGGCAACGCCCTCGGCGGAGCCGGAAGAAAGGGCGGCGGCCAGGTCTTGGGTCAGCTCCTCACCGGTGCGGGGAACAAAATCCTCCGGCTTCGGCCAGTCCGGTTCGGGGGCCGCAAAAAGGGCGCCCTCCGCCGCTTCTTCGCCTTTTGGCGCGCCGCACAGCCAGTCCTCTTCCCAGGGGAAGGGAAGGGTTTTCATCAGCGCTTCGTCCAGCCAGCCGAAAAGGGGGATATCCGTGTCCCTTCTTCCCGCTTCCGCGGCCAGCAGACCGTCATAATGCTGAAAGACTCTGGCCGTCGAAAGGTTCGTGCCGCAGCCCGCGACGACAAGGTGGTATTCGCCCGCGTTTTCCACCCGCTCCATCACCTCGCCCACGCCGGTGCAGCGGGCGCAGCCGCCGGCGAGGCAAAAGGGCGCGTCAGCCCCGACGGAGAGGGCGAGCTTCAGCAGTTCTTCCTCAGAAAGTGCGCCGTATTTCCCGTTCAGGGCGGAAAGGACGGCCGCGGCGTCCGCGCTGCCCCCGCCAAGCCCGGCGCCGACAGGTATTTTCTTCAAAATGGATATCGTATAGGCGTCGGCGATCCCCGCAGCCTCGCAATAGGCCTTTGCGGCGATCATTGCGGTGTTTTTGCAATGTTCCGGCGCTTGGGAACCGGGGCATTCGATCCCCCATTCCGAAGCGGGGAAAAGCGTGATCTCATCCGCGAGGGTGATCCGCTGCATCACCGTGTCCAACAGGTGATACCCGTCTTTTCGGACGCCGGTGGTCAAGAGGGACCAGTTGATCTTTCCACGGGCAAAAAACGGTCCGATTCGGCCAGCATTCATGATGGGTGCATTCCTTTTCGCGCGCGTTCTGTTTGTGTGCGTCCCGCTCATGATACCACGAAGCCCCCCGGCCGAACAACCGTTATGATTTGCCCCGCTTCCCCTTTGCTTGACATCCTCCCACGCTCCATCTATAATATTTTAGCGCGTATTTTTTTCATGAGCCTTCGGGCCCGGGCGCAAAAAACGCGCCCCGCGCTCAAAAAACGGGCGTTCCCGCCGGGATGACCGGCTCCATACTATTTTTTGTGAGGTATCATCCATGCTCCAGACCTATCAGCCCAAGAAGAGACAGAGAAAGAAAGTCCACGGCTTCCGCCAGAGGATGAAGACCAGCGACGGCCGCAACGTCCTCCGCCGCCGCCGCGCCAAGGGCCGCAAATCCCTGACCGTCTGACCGACGAAGAAGAATCAGGCTTCCCTTGGACCGCTCCTACTCGCTGAAGAAAAACAAGGAATTCAACCGCGTGTACCGCAGGGGGAAATCCGCCGGCGCGCGCGGCGTTGCCCTTGTGTATTGCAGGGCCCGCCACACTTGTGTGCGGGTGGGCTTTGCAGTTGGCAAGAAGGTGGGCAACGCCGTTGTCCGGAACAAGGTCAAGCGCCGCTTTCGCGAGGCCTTTGCCCGCCATCTGCCCAATGTCAAACCGGGTTATGACCTGATCTTCATCGCAAGGAGCGAGGCAAGGGATGAAACCTTCGCCTCCCTTTTGCGCACCATCGCCTACCTTCTGAAAAAAGCGGGCCTTTTTTGCGAGACCGCCCAAACCTCCGCGGCCGAAAAAGAATGAAACCCGCAAAAGAGCTGCTCTCGGCGCCGATTCGTTTCTACAGGCGGCGCATTTCTCCCTTCACCCGGCCTTCCTGCCGCTTTTCGCCATCCTGCTCCGGCTATGCGCTAAAAGCCCTGAAGCGCCACGGCGCCTTCAAGGGACTTTTGCTTTCACTCTGGCGCGTCCTTCGCTGCAACCCCCTTTTTAAGGGCGGGTATGACCCCGTTCCCCCCGTGGGAAAATGGACGCCGGAAATCAGATTTTTGATGTTTTCGCCGATCGGCGTGAAGGGAAAACGGAAAACCCCCGCGAAAAAAAGACCCCGCGCGGCCGGATTGACCGCGCCTTAGCCAAAGAGCCAATTTGGCGCCCGCGAAGGCTAACGCGGCGCATTCGACGATACGGAGGATAACGCCTTGTTCAATGCTTTAGGCAAACTGGTCTATGAGCTGATGATGACCTTTAACAACTGGCTCCAATACCCCGTGCTGACGGTGGTCGTTTTCACCGTGATCCTGAGGATCATCATGTCCCCGCTGGACATTGTTTCCAGAAAAGCCATGCAGAAGCAGACCGCCGCGCAGCCTTATCTGGCGCGGATCCAGAAGAAATACGCCGGCAACCCCCAGATCATGCAGAAAAAAGTCGGCGAATTCAACCGCAAGCACGGCATCAGCATGCTGAAGGGCTGCCTTCCGCTGCTTTTGACCTTTCCGCTGTTCATCATCTTCCTCGACGGCATGACCACCTGGGGCAACGTTTCGAACAGCAACATCTATCTTCAGGCGGAAGCGGGGAATTACGACATTTCGGACAATTCCTGGCTGTGGATCAACAACATCTGGTCCCCGGACTCCGGCCTTTCGGACGTGATACTGGACGGCGAAAAGTTCTCGAAAATCCCGTTCGGCAACATCGCCCAATACTTCACCGAGGAGCAGATTGCCAGCCTCAACGCGGCGGCGGAAAACGGCGGCGCGAAGTACACCACCGTCATGCAGCCCGTGGCCGCCCAGTACGAGGGCTATAAGAACGGCTGGTTCATCCTGCCGGTGCTTTCGGCGGCCTTCGTTATGCTTCAGTCCTATATCACCCAGGGCGGGAAGAAGGACCGGCCGGCACCTGTGGAGGGCATGCCCAAGACCGGCGGCATGGGCATGAACATCTTTATCGCGCTGTTCTCGGGCTATATCTGCCTGAATTACAACGCCATGTTCGCGATTTACTGGATGACCAGCAACCTTTGCGCCATCGTGCTGACGCTGATCCTCAAGAAGATCTATCCCGCCAAATCCTATGTGTTTGAAGGGGAGGCGGAGCTGCAATGACCGGATTCATACCACGCACCATCGAATCAAAAGGCAAATCCATCGACGAGGCGATCTTCCGCGGGCTGATGGAGATGGGCGTCTCCATCGACGAGGTGGAGATCGAGACCATTCAGGAAGGCAGCAAGGGTCTGCTCGGCATCGGCTCAAAGCCGTATATCATCCGCCTGACCACCAAGGAAGCGGACCTTTCCGGGGAACAGGACAAAAAGCCCGGCCCCCGGCGCGAAAGGCGGCCCCGGCAGGAACGCCCGGCGCCCGCTTCCCCCGCCTTTGAAGAAAGCGCGGAAAGCCCCGCGCAAAAGAGCGGCCCGGAACCGCACAGGGGCCGTTCCTCCCTGGTGGACGATCCCGAGGACGCACCCGCCCAGCAGCGGCAAAGAAGGGACCGCCACAAGCCCCGCAGGCAGGATGGCGAGCATTTTATCCCGAAGGACGAAACGGTTTATACCCCCTATATCCCCGGCGAAACCGACTGCCCGGGGGCGGAGTTCCTGCTCGGCGTGCTGAAGCGCATGGGCGTCGAATGCGGAATCGGCTTTGCCGACACCCCCGAATCCCTGAAATTCCACATCGAGAGCGACACGATGGGCATCCTGATCGGCCACAGGGGCGAAACCCTGGATTCCCTGCAATACCTTACGGGGCTGATCGTCAACCGGGGGCGCGAGGATTACCGCCGCGTGGTGCTGGACACCGAGAATTACCGGAACAAGCGGGAGGACACCCTCGTCCGCCTGGCGAGGAAGCTCGCCGGCCAGGTGCGCAGCACCGGCAGGCCCGTCACCCTTGAGCCGATGAATCCCTACGAGCGCCGCGTGCTGCACGCAACGCTCCAGAGCAACCCCTATGTCACCACCCATTCGACGGGCGAGGAGCCAAACAGAAGGGTCGTCATCGATCCCGTGGAAAAGGACGACTCAGCAAAGGGCGGCCCTTGCAAAACCGGCCATAGCAAATCCCCGCTTCAATAGAAGCGGGGATTTTGGCGTCAGAGCGGCCCGCGGGCCGCTTCGCCGGTTGGTTTTTCGCTTCGCGCAAGGCCGCCGGCGCAGCCGGCATCAAGCCTTGATGAAATGCCGAAATCTATGGTTTCGGCCCATGCCGTCAGGTTTGATTCAGCCCGGGGGGCTGCGGGCCCCGCCACCCCGGGGACAGATTCTTGGGGCGGTCTGATCCACGTTCAGTGAAGCGGGTTTTTTTCAGCGGTCCGCCCGGGCTTGTGCTCTTCGTGCGGTCTGGCCGCAAAAAAGCGGGGCGGGATATCCGGCCTTTTGCCGCCGCAAACGGTTCATAAAAGCCCTTGCCTCAAGCGGGAAAAACCGCAGCGGATTCCGGGCCGGCCCATGGTAAAATAAGAGCAGGAATGCCGTTGTTTGGAAGCGGCCTTTTCAATGCGTTTTTTCAGCGGTCCGCCCGGGCTTGCGCTCTTCGCGCCGCGGTCTGGCCGCAAAAAAGCGGGGCGGGATATCCGGCCTTTTGCCGCCGCAAACGGTTCGTCGAAGCCCTTGCCTCAAGCGGAAAAAACCGCAGCGGATTCCGGGCCGGCCCATGGTAAAATAAGAGCAGGAATGCCGTTGTTTGGAAGCGGCCTTTTCAATCCGAATCGTTTCGCGTCAGGGGGGAGAACGGATGACCTTGAACTCTTACAGGGATGAAGCGCGGGATTTTATGGGCGCGATCGGCGCGCCGGGCGAAGGCCCGGAACCGAAAATCGCCTGGCTGGATGAGGAGTTCCGGCTGCTAAAGGGCGCGGTAAGCGCAAATGAGCCGGACAAAATCCGGCATCAGATCTACGATATGTTTTTTTTGCTCTTTGAGCTTTCCGCCGATTACGGGTTCGATCTGGACGGCGAGTGGGCGCCCGGCCGGCGGCGGAAGGGAAAAAAGTATTTGGGCGCGCCCGCCAAATAGCGCTTTTTGCCCGCCCTGCCGCCGCGAAAAGGGCGGCTGCCGCGGGTGAACGGTCCCTTTCTGAAAAGCAGGAAGGATTCACCCGCGGGGCTGCCGCTTTTTCTGCCCTTCGCTTTTCTTTTCTTCTTTCATTGCGATCTTCAGTATTTCCTCCGCCAGCAGATGGTCGACGACCAGGGTCTTCGCGTAGCCGTTTTTGCAGGCGTAATAGACCGGCTTTGCCTTGTAATTCCCGGCGGCGATCAGCATGGTAAAAGGCACCGCGCGCAGCTTTTCCAGCGGCAGGGCGATCACCCTGGCCTCCTCCCGGCCGACGGGGCAGCTGGGCCGCCCGTCCGAAAAAAACACCTGGGAAAGCATTTCTCCCCGGCTTTCGGGGTCCACATCGCTGACGGAGAACATGTCCATCGACATTTCGTCCTTCAGATAGATGTCGTTTTCCAGCGGCGGCGCGCCAAGGGAGAAGATCGCGGCGTCCAGCTGTTTCCAGTATTCGCCGATCTGGCGGATATTGTACGCCTCCGCTTCGGACCTTTGGCCGTTCGGGCTCAGGCCGCTGGAAATGTTCAAATAATAGGTCTGCCCGACGAAGCGCTCGCCAAAGCGGCTGACATTGACGCCGGTCTGCAAAAAGCGGTTCCGAAAGGTCATGTTCCCCACAAGGGGGACGAAAAGCCGTTCCGGGTCCGGCGGAACAAAGGGAAGGTACGGCGTGATGTGATAAACCGTGCGCCCCCAGCCCACGCCGATGGTCTTGCAGCCGGCCAGCATTTCCGGCAGATGGGCCGCGGCGACGCTGGCGACGTCGATGATCAGCTGTTCCTCGGTTTCGTCCGTCGATTCGGAAACCGAGGCGGGAACGACGATCACCCGCTGGACGGGAAGGACGGCAAGAAGCCGTTCCTCCAGCTCTTCGACCATCAGGTTCGTCGGAACTTTGATTTCGATATTCACGATCCCGGACGCGCGCGCCCGCTCGAGAATGCGCGAAACCTTTGAACGGGAAATATTTTCCTTCTGCGCGATCTCGTTCTGGGAAAGATCCTCAATATAATAATGCCTTGCCACGCGGTAAACCAGCGCGTTGTCGAACTTTGCCATTTAGCCAGGAGCCTCCCCTTCTATTCCCAATCATCATATACAAATCTTTCGGGGCTGTCCATGTTTTAAAATTCCGGCCGCCAGCGCGGCCGGGCCGCCCGCTGCGCGTTTCGGCGCGCTGTTTTGCGCCTTTTTTTTGCACTTGACACAGACTTCCGTCCTAGGTATAGTATACTTGAAATTGGACAATTGAGTCGAGCAAATTCTCACTTTTTATCTCTTAATCTTTTGCGGCCGCGTTCTGCGCCGCGATTTTGTAAACCGGCACCGGATCATACATACCCATTCAAGGAGGCAAATTCATATGGTAGACCTTTCCAAAATGACCCGTGAAAACCTGGGCAAGCTTTTTGATTACGCGATATTGCCCAAGAATTCAACTGAGAAGACCGTCCGCGAGGGCTGCGCCGAAGCAAAGAAGTACAACTGCGCCGCTTTTTATGTTTCCTCGCCTTTTTGGACCCCCGTTGTGAAGGAAGAACTGGCCGGAACGGACATTCACGTCGCCTGCGGCATCAACTTCGCCTGGGGCAGCGGCACCGCGGCCGTCAAGGCCTTTGAAACCGAAGAAGCGGTGCGCCTGGGCTGCACCAGCGTGGACATGTGCATGAACGTCGGCGCCATGAAGGACGGCAAGTGGGACGTCATCAAGGAAGAGCTTCGCGCCTTCAAGCAGGCCGCCGGGGGCAATTTGACCAAGGGCATCATCGAGGCCTGTTTCCTGACGGACGACGAGATCGCCCGGGCCACCGAGCTGATCATCGAAGCGGGGCTGGATTACGTCAAAACCTCCTCCGGCCAGTTCGAAGGGCCGAGCATGAAGCAGTTCATAGTGATGAAAAAGGCCGCCGAAGGCACGAAGCTGGGGCTTAAGGTTTCCGGCGTCAAGTTCCCCAGGCCCCAGAACGCCTATGCTTTCCTGCTTGCCGGAGCGGACCTGATCGGCACCCGCGCCGCGCCGGAAATCATCGACGCCATCGACGACATGCGCGCCATCGGCCTGGTTCCGCCCTTTGTGGGCTGAGCCCGAAAAATTACAGGTGACGGCGGAAGGGTTTTGCTTTATGATGGATAGCATGAATCGCCTTTCGCCTTCCATCTCAAACCGGCGCTTCCAGTTGATTTTTGTTTCGTCCGCGGAGGCAGGGCCAGCCGGCGCCCTTTGCGGACGATGAGAAACGGCATCCACACGCACACAACGAAAGATCAAACAGGAGGGAAACAAATGGGCAAGTACTTAGTAGGCATCGACGAGGGAACCACAGGCTGCAAAACCTGTATCTTTACTTTCGACGGCCAGATCGTCGGCACGGACTACCGCGAATATCCGTGCTACTATCCCGGCCCCGGAATGGTTGAGCAGAAGTCCGAAGACATCACCCCCGCGCTCTTCGCTTCCTGCAAGGCCGCCATCGAAGGCTCCGGCATCGACCCGAAGGAGATCGTCGCTCTTGGCCTGTCTTCTCAGGCCGGGCCGCTGGGCATCCTGGATGAAAACGGCGACATGATCCGCGACTGGATCGGCTGGCAGGACATCCGCGCCCAGAAGAAGGAATGCGACGAGATCCTTTCCAAGATCCCCCACGACGAGTATTACGCCATCACCGGCGATCCCCTGGGCTTCACCCTTACCGCCGCCCGCACGATCTGGCTCAAGAACAACGAGCCGGAAAACTGGAAGAAGGCCGCCTATGTCATCGACATGCAGGAGTATTTCCTCAAGCAGTTCGGCGCCGAAGGCTATTTCACCGACCTTTCCACCGCTTCCCGCAACTGCTGCTGCGACGTCAACAATCACTGCTGGTCCAAGCGGATGATCGAGGACGTGTTCGAGATGCGCATGGAGCAGCGCGCCGAGCTGACCACCGACTGCGGCCGCGTCGTCGGCCATATCGGACCGGAAATCTCCGCCCTGTCCGGCCTGCCCGTGGGCTGCAACATCTGCGTCGGCGCCCATGACCAGAACTGCTGCTCCTTCGGCGGCGGCGCGATCAACGACGGCGAGGCCGTCATGGTCATCGGCACCTTCGGCTCCTGCTTCGTCGTTTCCGACACCCCCATCCGCGACCCCGCGAAGAAGCTGATCGTCAAGGGCAACCACGGCGTGGGCAACTGGACCATCGAGGCGTTCTCCAACACGGCCGCTTCCTCCTTCCGCTGGTACCGCGACGTGTTCGGCGATTACGAGAAGCAGCTGGGCGCACAGAACGGCAAAGACCCCTATTCCATCATGACCGACGATATGGACAAGAACTCCGTTGCCGGCAGCAACGGCGTAACCTTCCTGCCCTTCCTCCAGGGCGCGGCGGGCGCCCGCGGCAACGCCAACGCGAAGGGCACCTTCCTCGGCATGAGCCTGGGCACCACCAAGTCCGACATGGCCCGTTCCGTGCTCGAAGGCATCTGCTTCGAAATGTATGACATCGTTCGCGCCGAAGAAGCCGCGGATATCGCCGTCAAGGCCGTCCGCCTGACCGGCGGCGCGTCGAAGTCCCCCTTCTGGTGCCAGATGCTCTCCGACATCATGCAGAAGCCCGTTCAGCTGCTCCAGACCTCTGAAACCGGCTGCCTCGGCGCCGCGCTTTACGCTGGAATAGGCTCCGGCGTGTACAAGGACCCCCAGGACGCCGTCGCCCAGGCCGTGAAGATCTCCAGCGAGTTCCTCCCCGATCCGAGCAAAGCCGCCGCTTACGCCGCAGCCTTTGACCGCTGGACCGAAGCTTACGAAGCCCTCAACGGCAGGTTCTACAAGGCTTAATCCCAAGAACCGCACGGGTTTGATTCCCTTTGACCCGGCGGCGGCAGAACGCCCGCCGCCCGACCGATTCGCTTTCGGGCGTCCCGCCGATGCGGCGTGCCCATACGAACGCGGATTACTCCTTCCGCGGGAAGCCCCCGGCATTTTTGCCGGGGGCTTTTTAGGCGGCCCGCGGGCCGCTTGGCCGGTGGGTTTTTCGCTTCGCGCAAGGCCGTCGTCGCAGCCGGCATCAACCCTTGATGAAGCGCCGGAATCTGTGATTCCTGCCAGGGAACTTCTGGGCATGAATGCCCGAAACAGTACGGCAGAACTGACGCCCCGGCTGTCGGCGCGGCCGGCATCAATCCTTGATGAAGCGCCGGAATCTGTGATTCCTGCCAGGGAACTTCTGGGCATGAATGCCCGAAACAGTACGGCAAAACTGACGCCCCGGCTGTCGGCGCGGCCGGCATCATTCCTTGATTGGGCGCCGGAATCTGTGATTTCGGCTCATGCCGTCCGTTTTGAACGAAGATCAGGGGCTGCGGCCCCTAAACCCTTCGGGATGGGTTTTTTAACAGGCTGTTCCCGGGTAAAATCCCCGGGGGGTTTTGCATGTTTGCCGCCCGGGAATTGAAAAATACGGGAAAGGCCGCCGCCCTTCGAACGGCCCTTCGCCGCCCTGGCGCATTTGCGGGTTGTTATCTTTCGCCCGTTACATTATAATGTTGTGAAGATATTATGAGGGCTGCGTCCCTTTTTTTCCAAGGAGGAAGCCATGATACCCTTCTCAGACCGCATGGACAAGGTGACCGGTTCAGCCATACGCGAGATCTTTGCCCTTCTTGCCCGGCCGGGCATGATCTCCTTTGCCGGCGGGAACCCAAACCCCGAAACCTTCCCGAGCAAAGACGTCGCGACGATCACGGCGGAGCTGATGGAATCCGCGGGCGGCAGCGTGCTGCAATACGGCGGCACCCCCGGCCTGCGCTCCCTTTGCGAATCCGTTTGTGAGCTGGTTGGAAGGAAGGGCATTTCCGCCACCGCGGACGATGTGGTCATCCTGACCGGCTCCTCCCAGGGGATCGACCTGATCGCCAAGATCTTTCTGAACGAGGGGGACGTGATCCTGACCGAGGCCCCCACCTTCCTCGGCGCTTTGCAGACCTTCCGCACCTATCTGGCCGAGCCCGTGGGCGTTGCCGTGGACGAATCCGGCATGGTGATGGAGGATTTGGAGGAAAAGCTGAAAACTACCCGGGCAAAGGTGATCTATACCATCCCCACCTTCCAGAACCCCACGGGCCGCACCCTTCCTTTGGCGCGCCGCGAAAAGATGCTCGAGCTTGCGAAGCGTTACGGCGCGGTCATTCTGGAAGACGACCCCTACGGCGATCTGCGCTATTCCGGATCCGCCGTCGCCCCCATCCGCACGCTGGACGATTCCGGCGAAACGGTGGTCTACCTGGGCAGTTTTTCGAAGATCATCTCCCCCGGCCTGCGGGTGGGCTTCGCCATCGGGGATTCCCGCATTTTGCGCAAGCTGACCATCGCCAAGCAGGGGGCGGACGTGCACACCAGCAACCTCTCCCAGGCGATTGTGGACCGCTACATCCGCTCGGGCAAGCTTTGGCCCCACATTGCCGAGTGCTGCGCGTTTTACGCCCGCCAGCGGGACGCCATGGTGAACGCCATCAAAACGCACCTGCCAAAGAGGGTGCGATATACCGTGCCGGACGGCGGGATCTTCATCTGGGCCAGCCTGGACGAGGGCGAAAAAGCCCTTGCGCTTTTCCAAAAAGCGGTGGAGGCCGGCGTGGCCTTTGTGCCCGGCGAGCACTTCTTCCCCGATCTGTCCGGCAAAAATACCTTCCGGCTGAACTTTTCCATGTGTTCGCCGGACGGAATCGAAGAAGGCATGCAGCGGCTGGGCCGGCTTTTCTGACCGCCAAAAAGATAGCAGGGCGTCAAAGCGGCCTGCGGGCCGCTTCGCCGGTTGGTTTTTCGCTTCGCGCAAGGTGATTTCGGTTAATTATAACCGAAATAGTACGGCAAAACTGACGCCCCAGTCGTCGGCGTAGCCGACATCATTCCTTGATGAGGTGCCGAAATCTACGATTTCGGCTCATGTCGTCAGTTTTGATTGAAGCTCAGGGGCTGCGGCCCCTGAAACCCCGGGATAGGATTTTTGGGCAGCCAAAAAGATAGTTCGTTCTTAAAAATATTCACAGTGAGGACATATGGATGCAAAACGTATTTGATATACTGAGCGAAAGGGGCTTTGTCAAACAGACCTCCAACGAGCAGGAAATCCGGAACGCCCTGGGCAGCGGGCGCGTCACCTTCTACATCGGCTTTGACCCGACGGCGGATTCCCTCCACGTCGGCCATTTCGTTCAGCTGATGGCCATGGCGCACCTTCAGCGCGCCGGGCACCGGCCAATCGCCTTACTTGGCGGCGGGACCACCATGATCGGCGACCCTTCCGGCAAGTCCGACATGCGCACCATGATGACCAAGGAAACCATCGCCCACAACGCCGAGTGCTTCAAGAAGCAGATGGGCAAATTTATCGAGTTTGACGGCGAGAACGCCATCATGGTCAACAACGCGGACTGGCTGCTGGACATCAATTACGTCGATTTTCTGCGGGAGGTCGGGGTGCATTTTTCCGTCAACCGCATGCTCACGGCGGACTGCTACAAGCAGCGCCTGGAGCGCGGGCTGACCTTTATGGAATTCAATTACATGCTGATGCAGTCCTACGACTTTCTGGTGCTGAACGAGAAATACGGCGCAACCATGCAGATGGGCGGCGACGACCAGTGGAGCAACATCCTCGCCGGGGCGGACCTGATCCGCAGGAAGCTCCAGCGGCCAGCTTACGCCATGACCTTTGCCCTTTTGACCACCAGCGAGGGCGTCAAGATGGGCAAGACCGTCAAGGGCGCTTTGTGGCTGGACGAGGACAAGACCACGCCCTATGAATTTTACCAATACTGGCGCAACGTGGCGGACGCGGACGTGGAGAATTGCCTCTCCCTGCTGACCTTTTTGCCCATGGACGAGGTGCGCCGCCTTAGCGCCCTGCGCGGCAGCGAGATCAACGAGGCCAAGAAGATCCTGGCTTTTGAGGTCACCCGGCAGGTTCACGGCGAGGAAAAGGCCGAAGCCGCCAAAAAGGCCGCGGAAGCCCTGTTTTCCGGCTCTGCGGAGGATGCGGAGATCCCCACCGTCACCATTTCGAGGGAGGATTTCGACGCGGACCGCCGCGTGGCCGCCATCCTCGCCCTTTCGGGCCTTGCAAAATCCAAGGGCGACGGCCGCAGGCTGATCGAGGGCGGCGGGATCTTCGCGGACGACGAAAAGGTGGAAGACCCCGGCGCCGAACTGACAAAAGACCAGCTTTCTTCCGGCGTGCTGCTCAAAAAAGGCAAAAAGTCCTACAAGAAGGTTATTCTTGGGTGAGGGGAACGGGGAGCCGTTGGGGAGCCGCCCCAAACCCCGCCAAAGGGATATATCCACCGGAATCACAGATTCGAGTATCTCACAAGGAAGGATGTGTTCGGCCATAAAGGCCAAGCACAACCGACCTTTGGAATCCCTTCGCAAAGGGATGTATCAAGGCGTTGCGGAATTCTTAAAGTCCATATGTATAAAAGAGAACCTTCCGCAATCCCTTAAAAATTTTTAATGAAGGGGTTCTCAGGGGATGAATCCCCTGAGCGGGGGCTTGGGGGCGGCGCCCCCAACGTCTCCTTCTGGTAGACTGCGAATGCCCGATTACCTGACGGTGCAAAACTGCGCGGAGGTTGAGCTGATCGTCAGCCGCTCGCGCTTCATCGCCCGGTGTTTCCCCGTTCAAACCGAGGAGGAAGCCCTGGCGCGCCTGGAGCGCGTCAAAAAGCTCCATTATGACGCGACCCACAACTGCTATGCCTACGCCGTGGGCGAACGGGGGGAAACCGCCCGCTTTTCGGACGACGGCGAGCCGGGCGGCACCGCGGGCCTGCCCATGATGGAGGTTCTCAAAAAACGGGGGATCACCTTTTGCCTCGTCGTCGTCACCCGGTATTTCGGCGGGATCCTGCTGGGGGCGGGCGGGCTGGTACGGGCTTATACCAAATCCACGGCGGACGCCGTGACCGCCGCCGGCGTGCTTTGTGTTCGGGAATGCTCCCTCTATTCCCTTGTTGTGCCCTATCCCCTTTGGGGGAAGGCCGAAGGGTGGCTGCGCTCGGGGAGTCTCCTTTTTGAAGAGCCGGACTACGCGGAAAACGTCACCGCCAGGGCCGCGGTTCCGCCGGCGGACGAGCAGGCCTTTTTGAAAGATTGCGCGGAGCTGACGGACGGCAAAGTCGCGCCGGTTTTCCTGGGAAAAGTCAAAAAAAGCGCCCCGGTATGAAGCCGCAAACGCCCGCAATTTTGCCGGATTTCCGGCCCGAGCGCCCCAATCCCGGTGCGGCTTGCTCAACGGACATTATGCTTTTGCATTTTGAATTTTTAAAACTCTGGAGGGCATCATGAAAATCACACGCACGGCCACCCCGAAAAAAAAGCCGGAGGACGAATCCAAGCTGGGCTTTGGCCGCCTTTTCACGGACCACATGTTCCTGATGCATGCCGTGAACGGGGTTTGGGACGAGGGCGAGATCCTGCCCTACGGCCCGCTGGCCATCGATCCCGCCTCCACCGTACTGCATTACGGGCAGGAGGTTTTCGAGGGCATGAAGGCCTATAAAGCTGTGGACGGACGCACCCTGCTGTTCCGCCCGCGGGATAATTTCGAGCGGATGAACATTTCCGCCGCCCGCCTTTGCATGCCCGCGCTGGACGTTGAGCGCGCCCTTTCCTCCCTTGTGGAGCTCGTCAAGCTGGAGGAGGACTGGATCCCGAAGCAGGCCGGAACCTCCCTTTACATCCGGCCCAACATGTTCGGCAACGACGCGAAGCTGGGCGTCAACTCGGCCAGCAACGTGGTTTTCAACATCATCCTCTCCCCTTCCGGCGCGTATTACGCCGGCGGCCTCGCCCCCACGAAGATCTATGTGGAGCCGGAATACGTCCGCGCGGTCCGCGGCGGCATGGGCTACACCAAGGCGGGCGGGAACTACGCCGTTTCCATGCTGGCCGGGTCCGAAGCCCACAAGATGGGCTACGACCAGGTGCTCTGGCTGGACGGCGTGGAGCGCAAATACGTTGAAGAGGTCGGCGCGATGAACATGTTCTTCCTTTTTAAGGACGAACTGGTCACCCCCGCTTTGCAGGGCTCCATCCTTTCCGGCATCACCCGCCGCTCGGTTTTGCAGCTTGCCAAGGACCTGGGAATAAACGCCGTCGAGCGCCGCATATCCATCGACGAGGTGGCGGACGGCATCAAGTCCGGCAGGATGCTCGAAGCCTTCGGCTCCGGCACCGCGGCGGTCGTCTCCCCCGTGGGCGAGCTGTTTTATAACGGCGAGCGCCTGGTGATCGGCGGCGGCGGGATCGGAGAAGTTTCCCAGAAGCTCTACGACACGCTGACCGGCATCCAGTACGGCCGTCTTGACGACCAATACGGCTGGACTTTTGAAGTAAAATAAAGAAGGGGCGGCAGCCTTTGTCAAAGCGCGCTGTGCGCACGCTTTGAGGAAGCGCGACTTGCCTGAAATGCCGCGCATTTGCGGACGGCAAATCCCGAAAGGTCAGAAAGCCTGCGGCTTTCTTTCATCCGTTCCGGCGCACAGGCGCCCCAGGGCATCTTCCCTTGCGGCTTCGCGGCAATTCACCTTGCCCGCCGGAGCCGGATTGGAGTCAAGGAGCCGCGGCCCCTTGACAATCCCAGGGTTTTTTTACAGTCTTTTCCCGACTGTTTTTGCAAAGCCCCAAATGATCCCTTATCGTTTTTCCCGGAGGTTGAATTATGCGCAAAATTACCCGTTTCGCCATGCTTTTGCTGCTTGTTTTCGCTGTGGCGCTTCCTTTGGCCGCCCACGCCGAGGGCAGCCTGGAGGTGACCTCGACCGTCACGCCCGAAGCGCTGGAGGAAGCGGGCAAGGTCAACATCAACATCCAACTGACCAACACTTCGGCTTATATGCTGGAGGACGTCACCCTTATTGCCGGCCCCCTAAACGAAACCCTGGGCAATTTTGAGGCTGGCGTCAAAAAGGTTTTCAACATCACCAACTTCAAGGTGGAACAGGAGGAGATCGGCAATTCCCTCGCCTTGACCTTCGTTTGGTATGAAAACGGCGTTGCCCAATCCCTGGTCCACTATATTCCCATCGCCCTCAAAACCGCCGCGCCGGCCATGAAGGCCGAGCGCACGCTCAGTTCCAACAGCGGTTCAACGGGCGACACGATCACCATCACCTACGCGATCCAAAACACCGGGGACGTGGACCTGACGAACGTCACCATCACCGACCCGGCGCTGCCTTCGCCTATTACCGTGGGCACCGTCGCCGTGGGGGAAGTCAAGCGCGTTCCGAAAGACATCACCCTGGCCGAAAACATCACCTCTTCCCCGGTGATCACGGCGGACGGCGCGGGCGTTCCCCTTTCCGTCACCATCGACCCGGCCGAGATCACCCTGACCAACGCCAAGCTGTCCGTCGAAGTCACCGCCGGCAGTCCCGCGGCCACGGGAACGCCGGTCACCATCGTCGTCAAAAACGAGGGCAATGTGGATTTCAAATCCGTGGCGCTGATCGACGAATCCGGCACAGCCCTTACCACCGCTTTTCCCCTGGCCAAGACGGACGTCAAGACCGTTACGGTGGACATTCCCGTGGAACAGGCCCGGACTCTGACCGTTACGGCCACGGCGACGTATGGCGAAGGCTCCGGCACGCCGCTGATCGTCACCGCGCTGCCGGTGGAGCTCGCGCCGTACCTTTCGCCGGAGGACGTCGTCGTCACCCTGCTGGCAAAGCCCATCAAAAGCCAGTTCGACGAGCCGGCGGAGGTTACCTTCGCGATCCGGATCGACAACGATTCCCCGGTCACCCTGTACGATTTCGAGCTTTCCGAAACCCAGGACGGCAGGCTGCTGACCCTGGACACCGTGGAGCAGGGCGCCCAGACCGTGAACGTCAAGGTCGTGGTTTCCGAAAGCAGGGAAGTGGCGTTTTCCGCCGTGTTCAAGGATGAAAACGGCACCACCTATTCCGCCGCCGCAACGCCCGTGGCGATCACCATCGCCGCGCCCGCCCCCAGCGAGGAGCCGGGGAACGACGGCAACACCGGCGCAAGCTGGCTTAGGTGGGTGCTGCTGGTGATCATCATCCTGCTGCTGGCCGCCGCGGCAAGCCTTGTTTACGTGCTGGCCCAGAGCCGCAGGCGCAAGGAGCAGGAGCGCGAGGCCGAGGAGCTTGACCGCATGCTGGCCGCCCGCCAGGAGCGCCACCGGCAGGAGACCGCCCGATCCAAAAAAGTCCGGCAGCAGGACCTCGAGGACGCGATGATCGACCAGATCACCGGAAGGACGGAAAAACCCCGGGTTCCAGTCCGCCCAAGGGCGGAGGATACGACCGTCGGCGAACCGCCGGCGCGCAGGATTCAGCGGCCCCCCGAAGAAACGGAACGGCCCAAACCGCCCCAGGGCAGACCCCAAAGGGACGAGGATCTTTTTGACGACGAATTCAAGTGATAAGGGCGAAAAAATCCGTTGAGCCGGTTTTTGAAACAGGCGCGGGAGTTAGTTCTCCCCGCCTGTTTTTCATTCGTGCCGGCCGGCAAAGGCCGTCTGTTTCACAGCATTGACCGGAAAAAAACCTTCCCCCGCTTCCCTGCCGCCCGGTTAAAGCGCATCCCGGGCAAAACCGCCCCGCTTCGGGGGATTCTTGCCCATTGACAAACCCTTTTGCTTTCTCATATAATTACAAAGTACGATCATATTTGTGCGCAACGACCGCGAACATTCCCTTTTTTTCGCCATCCTCAGAGAGCCGGTATTTTGCTGAAAGCCGGCGTTGGCAAAAAGGGTCCGCCGCCGCGTGAGCGCAGCCGGCAGCCCGCCGTTATCCGGGCGCGCAAGGGGGCCGCTTTTAGTTGGCGGCCAAATTGGGTGGTACCGCGGAACTGTGCTTTCCGTCCCATGGGACGGGCACGGTTATTTTATTTTTGAGCAAAAAGGAGCCGAAAACAAATGAAAAACATCAAGTCCTACGAGCTGCGGGAGCTTTACCTTGAATTCTTCCGCACGAAGGGCCACGCGATCATACCTTCCGCCTCGCTGATCCCGAACAACGACCCCACGGTGCTGTTCACCACCGCCGGGATGCATCCTTTGGTTCCCTATTTGATGGGCCAGCCCCACCCGATGGGCAACCGGCTGGCGGACGTTCAAAAGTGCATCCGCACCGGCGATATCGACGAGGTGGGCGACGCTTCCCACTGCACCTTCTTCGAAATGCTGGGCAACTGGTCTTTGGGGGATTACTTCAAGAAGGAAGCCATCGAGTTTTCCTGGGAATTCCTGACCAGTTTGGACTGGCTGGGGCTTGACAAGGAATCCCTGTATTTCACCTGCTTTGAGGGGGAGCCGGGCATCCCGAAGGACACCGAGGCCCACGACCACTGGGTGCGCATGGGCGTGGATCCCAGCCATATCTTCTATCTTCCCAGGAAATACAACTGGTGGGGCCCCGCCGGCCAGACCGGGCCCTGCGGCCCGGATACCGAAATGTTTATCGACACGGGCAAGCCGGCCTGCGGCCCGGACTGCTCCCCCGCCTGCTCCTGCGGCAAGTTCCTGGAGATCTGGAACGACGTTTTCATGCAGTACAACAAGACCGCGGAAGGCGAATACGTTCCCCTCGCCAAGCAAAACGTGGATACCGGCATGGGCCTTGACCGCACCATCGCCGTTTTACAGGGCGTTCCCTCGGTTTACGATACCGACGTTTTTGAGCGGATCCTCGCCAAAATCTCCGCGCTTTCCGGCAAGAACTACGGCGATTCCGAGGAGGTCACCCGGGCTTTCCGCATCATCGCGGACCATATGCGCTGCTCCACCTTCATCATGGGCGACAATAACGGCATCGGCCCCAGCAACGTGGATCAGGGCTATATTCTGCGCAGGCTGATCCGCCGCGCCATCCGCTGGAGCCTGAAGCTCGGCATCGCCGAAGGGTCCCTTTGGCAGGTTGCCGAAGCGGTCATCGAAACTTATCAAAAATACTACCCCGAGCTTTTTGAGCGCAAGGATTTCATCATCGAGCAGCTGAACAAGGAAGAGGAACGCTTCCAGTCCACGCTGAAAAAGGGCCTCAAGGAATTCGAGCACATCGCCCAGCGGCTGGACAGCAAGGTGATCGACGGCGCCACCGCCTTCCGCCTTTACGACACTTTTGGCTTCCCGCTGGAAATGACCGTCGAAGTCGCCGCGGAGCAAGGCATGACCGTGGACACCGCGGGCTTTGACGCCGCCTTTGCCGCCCATCAGGAGCTTTCCCGCGCGGGCAGCGAACAAAAGTTTAAATCCGGCCTTGCGGATACCGGCGAGGAAACCACCCGTTTGCACACCGCCACCCACCTTCTGCACGCGGCCCTGCGCAAGGTGCTGGGGGAAGAGGTTGAGCAGCGGGGCAGCAACATCACGGCGGAGCGCCTGCGCTTTGACTTCAATTTTGAGCGCAAAATGACCCCGGAGGAGATCGCCCAGGTCGAAGCCATCGTGAACGCGGCGATCGACGCCAAGCTGGACATCGACTGCCGTGAAATGACCGTCGAGGAGGCCCAAGCCGAGGGCGCTCTGGGCCTTTTCACCAGCAAGTACGGCGAGCGCGTCCGGGTTTACAGCGTGCCCGGCGTTTCCAGGGAAATCTGCTCCGGCCCCCACGTTCAGAACACCGGCGAGCTCAGGCATTTTAAAATTACCAAGGAACAGGCCAGCTCCGCAGGGGTCCGCAGGATCCGCGCGGTGCTCGACTGAAACTAAAAAGAAGGGGCGGCTAAGCATCCGCCTCTTTTATTTTGCCGGTCTTCCCATAATACACCATTTTTGGCAGACTGGCCAAAGGATTTCGGCTTTTTTTGGCCCGGGTATTGCTTTGTCTGCGGTTTTCCCCTAAACTTTTATAGAGCGGCATCCGCAATTCGGCGGGCTTCGCTGCCGGCTGCCCTGAAATTTGATTTTTGCGGGCCGTTTTTTTGAATGCGCCATCCCCATAACACAAACTGCGGAGGATCTGCTATGCGACGTTTCACCCGGATTTCACTGCTCGTTCTTTCGATCATCCTTCTTCTTTGCGGCTGCGCGGCCGACCTGTCCGGCCCGGCGATGTGGAAAGTCACCTCGGAAGACGGCGGGGTGCTTTACCTTTTTGGTTCCATTCACGCGGCGGACGCATCCCTTTATCCCCTGCCTGAAAGGGTGACGAAGGCGTATGGCGAATGCGACGCCCTTGCCGTGGAATTTGACGTTTCCACCCTGACCGCCGAAAACGCGGAAGCCGCGACCGAGCTTTATTCCGCGATGCTGATTCAGGACGGCCGCTCTTTTTCCGAAGTGTGCGGCCCGGAGCTTTACGGGAAGATCCAGGCGATCCTTCAGGACGCCGGGGCTTACTCCCCGCTTTACGACGCGTTCGGCCCCGTTTTCTGGCAGCTTATGCTGGAAGCCGCGGCGATGGACGAGGCGAATCTGAACGCCGAAAGCGGCGTGGATTCCCATTTTCTTGAGCTTGCCCACAAAGAAGGAAAAGAAATTCTCGAAGTGGAAAGCCTTGCATTCCAGACCGCGCTTTTGACCTCGGCCAAAGCCCAGGAAGACGCCTGGGCCGCCCTTTCCTTGATCGCGGATCATTTCGACGCCTATGCCGCCAGCTATCAATTCCTTTTTACCGCCTATTCAAAGGGGGATATCCCCGCCCTTGAGTTTGCGGTTTTCGGCAGTTCCGCCGATCAGGACGGCACAGGGGACGAAAAGCTGGACGAGCTGCTCGAAAATTTCGGCGCGGCCGAGCTGGACGACGATTCCGAATACTCGTTGAAATCCCGCAACGCCGGCATGGCGGATACGGCCGCCGGCTATCTTGAATCCGGCAAAAAGGTGTTCTTCGTCGTCGGCGCAGGCCACATGGTCGGGCCGGACGGCATCCCCGCCCTGCTGGAAAAAATGGGCTATACCGTAGAAAGAGCGTGATTTAGTCCGCGCAAAACGGTATAATGGGTATAACGAATGCATGAACCGGAGGATATAAAAGCAAAAATGCCCACAAAACAGCAGATCGACCTTGTCGAATCCATACTTGAAAACGACCGGGAGCAGCTCGTTTCCACCCTTGCGGAACTGATCCGCGTTCCCAGCAAGCTCTCCCCGGCCCTTCCCGGAATCCCCTTTGGAAAGGATTGCGCGGATGCGCTGGCGCTGGCGCTGAACCGCGCGGCTTCCCTTGGCTTTGCAGTCGAAAACAGGGAAAACATCCTCGGCTGGGCGGAATTCGGCCAGGGGGAGGAACTTCTCGCCATTCTCGCGCATTTGGACGTTGTGCCCGAAGGAGACGGCTGGACCGTCGATCCCTTCGGCGGGGAGGTGAAGGACGGCTTTCTTTATGGCCGCGGAACCCAGGACGATAAAGGCCCCGCGGTTTCCGCCCTTTTTGCGATGAACGCCGTCAAAAAGGCCGGGCTGCGGCTGAACAAGCGCGTTCGGCTCATTTTGGGCTGCGACGAGGAAAGCGGCTCGTCGGACATCAAGTATTACGTCAAAAACTGCGAGCTTCCTTCCATGTGCTTTTCGCCGGATGCGGAATATCCTCTGGTCAACGGCGAAAAGGGGATCCTGCGCCTTGCCCTCGCGGGAGGATTCCTGCCAAGCGATAAACTGCCGAAAGTGCTGCGCGCCGCCGGGGGCGACCGGGCAAACATCGTCGCGCCCAGGGCTTTTGCTATTATCGCGGGGATTGAATGCGCCGAGATCGAAGGCATTTGCAGAAACGTTGAAAAGCGGCTGGGCGCCGCCTTCGCATGCGCCGAATATGCGGGCCCTGAATGCGAAGGCCTGCCTGCGGTCCGCATCGACGTGACGGGAAAAGCCGCCCACGCCGCCACGCCGGAGGAGGGCAACAGCGCAAACACCGCGCTTTTTGAGGTTTTAAGCCTTCTTCCCCTGGGCGATCCCGACGCCAAAGCCAGGCTGGACGAGCTGGCCCGCCTGCTTCCCCATGGAGACACCCGGGGCAAAGCCGCGGGGATCGCAAGGAAGGACGAGGTTTCCGGCGAACTGACCTGCAACCCCGGGCTTTTTTCGCATGACGCCAACGGCTTTGAGGTCACGCTGGATATCCGCTATCCGATCGGGGCGAAAAGCGCCGGGATCCTTGCCGATTTTGCGCGCGCCGCAAAGCTTCTCGCCGTTTCCCTTAAGACGGACAATCCCCCACATTACGTCAGCCCGGGCAGCCCCCTTGTTAAAGACCTGCTTCGCGCGTATACCGACGTGACCGGGAAGGAGGGATACTGCATGTCCATCGGCGGCGGCACCTATGCCCGTGATTTTGAGGGCGGCGTTTCCTTCGGGTGCATGTTTCCCGATGGGGAGGACCGGATGCACAAGGCGGATGAGCGCGCCAGAATTGACGAACTGCTGCTGAACGCGCGGATCATGGCCCGGGCGCTGATGTATCTTGCCTGCGATTGATGCTGCTAAAAACCGCAAAGGAATGCGCGTTTAATGTGCGAAAAGCGCATTGCTGCAATGGAAATAGGCCATCATTGCCTTATTTTGGCTATTTACGGCTTATTCTCACTTATTTTTGGTTCTGTTTGGGGGGAAGGCGCACCGTGGCGAACCTGGTTTTTCACGGATTTATTACCGATGTTGAAATATTCTCTCCTTTCGGATAAAATGGCAACATGGACAAAAAAATACAAAAGATTCATAACGATGCGGAGGAAGATATTATGGTAAAAGGTACGGTTACGATCAACAACAAGTCCGGGCTGCACGCGCGCCCTGCAAGCGTTTTCGTCAAGGAAACCCTGAAGTATAAATCCGCAATCAGCATTACCGTCAATGGCAAGGAATTTAACGCAAAGTCCATTCTCGGCGTTCTTGCGGCCTGCGCAAAAACCGGAACTGAGATCGAAATCGCCTGCACCGGCGAAGACGAGGAAGAAGCCCTGAAAGGCATGACCGCTCTTGTTGAATCCGGCCTTGGCGAATGATTCGCAAGACTAGTGGCTTTGACAAATTCCTACACAATAGTACAAATATTGCCTTATTTTCATGAATTAAGGTAATTACTTCCTTAATTATCCAAACGGAGGACGGCATGTTAAAGGGTATTGGAGTTTCGCCGGGCATTGGCCTTGCGCCCGTGATCAAGTATTACAAGCAGGAACTGATTATTCCCGAGGGGCCAGGCGGCGGAATCGAAGCTGAAAAAACCGCCTATGCGGAAGCCTTGGAAAAAATTATACTTGAAACAGAGGCCCTTGCCGAAAACGCCAAAAAGAACATCGGCTCCAGCGAAGCCGCGATTTTCGACGCCCACGTCATGATTCTTCAAGACCCCGAGCTTTCTTCTCCCATTTTCGCCTCGATCGAGGCCGGAGACAACGCCGTTCACGCGGTTTCTGTCAACATGGATTCGCTGATCGAATTCTTTGAATCCATGGACGACGCCTATATGCGCGAGCGCGCCGCAGATATGAGGGATCTGAAAACCAGGCTGATCAGCGCCCTTCTTGGGGTGGAATTCCGTGATCTTTCTTCGCTTCCCGAAATGGCCATCATCGTCGCGAGCGACCTTACCCCCTCCGACACGGCAAAGATCGACAAAAAACACATCGCCGGCATCATTACCGAAGTGGGTGGCAGAACTTCCCACACAGCCATCATGGCCAGAGCCATGGAGATTCCGGCGATCGTCGGCTGCGCGAACGCTATGGATTTGATTGAGGAAGGCCGCCTGATTGCCATGGACGGCGGGACGGGCGTTGTTTCCTTTGACCTTTCCAATGAAGAAATCAGTCAATACAAGGCTAGAATCGAGCAGGCTGCCGCAGAAAAAGCGGCCTTGAATCGCTTTGCGACCACAAAATCCATCACCCGGGACGGGCACGCCGTTGAGATCGCGGCAAACATCGGCATTCCGGGCGAAGCCAGGCGCGCCGCGGAGCTTGGAGCGGACGCCATCGGGCTTTTCCGTTCTGAATTTCTTTATATGGACAGAAATACTCTCCCCGATGAGGACGAACAGTTTTATGCCTATAAAGAGGCTGCCTGCGCTATGGACGGCCGGGCTGTCATCGTTCGCACCCTGGACATTGGCGGCGACAAAAAGCTGCCGGCCCTCCCCCTGCCCCAAGAAGATAACCCCTTTTTAGGATACCGGGCCATTCGCATTTCCTTAGACCGGCAGGAGCTTTTCAGGACTCAGCTGCGCGCCCTGCTGCGCGCGAGCGTTTTTGGCAAGCTGAAAATCATGTTTCCGATGATTTCATCTTTGGACGAACTCCGAAGCGCCAAGGCTTTTGTTCATCAATGCATGCAGGAGCTTGAAATTGAGGGGGCAGCCTATAATCCGGACATCAAAATCGGGATTATGATCGAGATTCCCGCGGCTGCCGTGATTGCGGACAAACTTGCGCAAGAATGCGATTTCTTCTCCATCGGCACCAACGATCTGATCCAGTATACGGTCGCCGTTGACCGGGGTAACGAGAAGGTTGCCAGCCTTTATTCCCAGTATCATCCGGCTGTGCTCCGGTTGATCAGCACCACGATTTCTGCCGCTCACGCAGCCGGGATCCCTTGCGGAATGTGCGGCGAGGCGGGGGGGGATCCCCTTCTCATCCCTCTGCTTCTTGGTATGGGGCTTGACGAATTCTCCATGAGCGCTTCGTCGATCCTTTTTGCCCGAAAAATGATCACAGAGCTCGATTATTCCCGCTGCAAGGGCATTGTTCAGGAAGTCCTTGATCTTCCCACGGCTTCAGAGGTTGTTAAAAAGCTTCAAGGCTTGAATTACTAACGTTTTTTAAGCAAAAAAGGGCCCTGCGGCCTTTTTTTGTTTGCTGTTTTCTATTTGCTCAGGAATTCAAACAGATTTTCTAATTGGTTTTTTGAATAATATTCAATCACGATTCTGCCGCGCTTTTCCGAGCCCTGCAAATTGACCTTTGTTCCCAGGTGGTTTTGAAGGGTGGTTTGCACATCGTATAGCTCTGGCGCCAGGTTCCGCTGACGGATGGCTTTCAGCGCCTGCGCCGCATTTTCCCCTGCCGCTTTGCAGCATTCTTCCGTCTGACGGACAGAAAGTGCCTTTTCTTCCACCTCCCGGGCGATTTTGATCTGTTCTTGCGGGGATTTTACCCCCGCAATACACCTTCCATGCCCGGCGGAAAGCGTTCCGTCCCGCATCATCAGCAGAATTTCTTCCGGAAGCGTGAGCAGCCTCAGGGCGTTTGCCACAGCCGGGCGGCTTTTCCCGATTCTTTCCGCCACTTCTTCCTGAGTCATGCTGTGTTGCTCCATCAATTGCCTGATGCCGTTGGCCTCTTCGATTGGATTCAGGTCTTCCCTTTGAAGATTCTCGATCAAGGACACCTCGGCCAGGGTTTTTTCGTCATAATCGCGGATGATTGCGGGGATTTCCGCCAATCCGGCCAATCTTGCGGCCCGCCAGCGCCGTTCGCCGGCTACGATTGTGTATCTGTCGTCCTTTTTTTTCAATATCAGCGGCTGAATGATCCCGGAAGCGGATATCGAAGCGGCGAGATCCTCTAAACCTTCCGCGTCAAAATACTTCCTCGCCTGCTCGCGGTTCGGATCGATCTGATTGATGTCTATCTTTTTGACCGAATTCTGCTCTTCTTCGGACGCAAGCTCCGCATTCTGCCCCCAAAGAGCGTCCAGTCCCCGTCCAAGGCCGATTTTTTTATCCTGTTTCGCCATTTTAGACCCCCTTATTGTCCTTCAAAACCTCTTCCGCCAGGGATTTATACGCCCTTGCGCCGGAACTGAGCGGCGAATAGGTGACCACGGGCATCCCAAAGCTCGGAGCCTCGCCCAGGCGAATGGTCCTTGGCACGATCGACCGGTAGACCTTGGATTTGAAGAACTTTTTCACTTCGTTTACCACTTGGTTGGAAAGCTTTGTGCGAACGTCGTACATCGTCAGCACGACGCCTTCGATTTCCAGCTGGGGATTGAGGTGCTTTTTTACCTGGGTGACGGTGTTCATCAGCTGGCTGAGCCCTTCAAGGGCGAAATATTCACACTGGATGGGCACGACGATGCTGTTTGCGGCCGTCAGCGCGTTCAGGGTGAGCAGCCCAAGGGAAGGGGGGCAGTCGATGATGATAAACTTATAGTCATTGACCACTTCATCCAGCGCGCTTTTCAACAACCTCTCCCTAGCCATAAGCCCGACCATCTCGACTTCCGCCCCGGCCAGGGCGATGTTCCCCGGCAGCACTTGCAGGTTTGGTATGTTTGAGCTTATGGCCACCTCTTTTGCCGGGCGTTCGTTGATCAAAACGTCGTAGATCGACGTTTCGCCCGATTTGGAAAGGCCAAGGCCGCTCGTCGCATTCGCCTGGGGATCAAGATCAACGAGCAACACGGGGACCCCTGCCATTGCCAGGCTGGCGCTCAGGTTGATTGCCGTTGTTGTCTTTCCTACGCCGCCTTTCTGGTTGGCGACGGCTACGATTTTGCCCATTTCTCCTCCGATTTTGGTTCGTTTTTGCCTGTATTATCTTCACTTTACCCTTCGCTAGGACAATAGTCAACTGTTTTTGATGTTTCACGTGAAACATACCTTATTTTTGCAGCAGCGGAATGTTTCACGTGAAACAATCCTCATTTTACCAGCAAATACTGCTAAATAATCCATAGTTGACAACTCGGAATTATTGGGCAATAATAGAATCGAATACTGAACAGGAGGTATACAAAAGATATGGCGACAGTTGTTAACTCAGATATGAAAATCATCGAACTCCTTCGGGTTGATGAGGGGATCGCAGATATTCTCATGAATTCCGGAATGCACTGCCTTGGCTGCGCGATGGCGCACGGCGAATCCATCGGCGAAGCCGCGATGGTGCACGGCATCAATCCCCAGGAACTGATGGATTCCATCAACGACTACCTGAAAAGCAAAGGCGAATAATCGCGTTCAAAAGGCGGGCCCGTGTAAAGGGCCCGCCTTTTTTGCGCCTATCTGCCTTCAACCGCTTATTCCTGTTTGGGCTCATCCTCCGCCGCCCGGGTGATTGCTGCGGGCGCCGGATCGCCGGCTTCCAAAGCGGCGCCGTTATCCAGGATTTCGCTGTTATCCACGGTTTCGGCGAGCGCGTCCTCCTCGTGCTCAACAATGCAGGCTGCGACGACCTTAACGTCAGAATCCACGTGCATGAGCTTGACGCCCTGGGTGTTTCGCGAGATCTCCCGGATCTCGGCGATATGCAGGCGGATGATCGTTCCGTCGCTGCGGATGAGCATAACGTCTTCGTCGCCGTTGACCACGTGCAGCGCGCAAAGCAGGCCGGTTTTATCCGTGATGTTCATCGCGGCGATGCCCTTGCCGCCGCGGCCCTGAAGGCGGTATTCCTCTTCGCTGGTGCGCTTGCCGATCCCCAGCTCGGAAATCGCCAGCACCTGCTGGCCCTTCACCACTTTTTCCAAAGAGACGACCTCGTCGCCTTTTTCCAAATTGATCGCCCGGACGCCGGTGGCGGTTCTGCCCATGGGGCGGACGTCCTCCTCCGAGAAGCGGATGGACTTGCCGTTTCTGCTGGCGATGATGAATTCATCCTTCCCCTCTGAAACGATGACGGAGATCAGCTCGTCATCCTCCCGCAGATTGACGGCGATCAGGCCGCCTTTGCGGATGTTGTCGAAGCTTTTCAGCTCCGTTTTTTTGATGACGCCGCCTCTGGTGCACATGACGAGGTACTTGCCCTCCGTTGCGGGGAAGGCGTTGGTGACTTTTTCGTCGTTCCCCAGCTGGAGCAGGTTCACAATGGCCGTTCCTTTCGCGGTCCTGCCCGCTTCGGGGATCTGGTAGCACTTCATGCTGAACACGCGGCCCTTGTTTGTGAAGAAAAGCAGCTCGGAGTGGGTGCTTGTTACGAACAGGTGTTCGATAAAGTCCTCCTCCCGGATGGTGGCGGCAGAAACGCCCTTGCCGCCGCGGTGCTGCATGCGGTAAGTATCCGCGCTGGTGCGCTTGATATAGCCGAAATGGGTGAGGGTAACGGCCATGTTTTCTTCTTCGATGAGGTCTTCAAAGTCGATCTCGTCGAAAACCGGGGCAATCTCCGTGCGCCTGGGGTCCGCAAAGCGGTTTCTGATCTCCGTCATCTCGTCTTTCACCACGCCCCAGATCAGGGCTTCGTCCGCCAGCAGGGAGCGGAGGTAGGCGATGGTCTTTTCGATCTCCCTGTATTCCGCCTCCAGGCGCTCGCGTTCCAGGCCCACAAGGCGCTGGAGCCGCATGTCCAGGATCGCCTGGGTCTGTTTGTCCGAAAGGCCGAAGCGCTCCGTCAGGCGGTTTCTGGCCTCCTGGGCGGTGGCGCTGCTTCTGATGATGTGAACGACCTCGTCGATGTTATCCAGCGCGATGAGCAGGCCCTCTAAAATATGCGCCCGGGCCTCCGCGCGGTTCAGCTCGAACCGGGTCCTTCTGGTGACGACGTCCTTCTGGTGGTCCAGGTAATGGCGCAGCATCTGGTGCAAAGAGAGCACTTTCGGCTCGCCGTCCACCAGGGCGATGGCGATCACGCCGAAGGTATCCTGTAGCTGGGTGTGCTTGAACAGCGTGTTGAGCACGACGGAAGCGTTCACCCCGGCCTTCAGCTCGATCACGATGCGCATGCCGTCCTTACCGGATTCGTCCCGCAGGTCCGAAATGCCGTCGACGCGCTTGTCGTGGACCAGTTCGGCGATCTTGGTGACGAGGTTGGCCTTGTTGACCTGATAGGGGATCTCCGTCACGATGATGCGGGAACGGTTGTTCGCCATCTGCTCGATCTCGGTCTTTGCGCGCACGACCAGCCGGCCCCGGCCGGTGCGGTACGCTTCCCGGATGCCGGACTTGCCCATGATGATGCCGCCGGTGGGAAAATCCGGGCCGGGGATCAGGGTGATCAGCTCTTCGGCGGTAATTTCCGGGTCGTCGATCATGGCCATGCAGGCGTCGATCACCTCCCCAAGGTTGTGGGGGGGAATATTCGTCGCCATACCCACGGCGATGCCGTTGCTGCCGTTCACCAAAAGGTTCGGGAAGCGGGAAGGCAGCACCAGGGGCTGGGTGAGGGATTCGTCAAAGTTCGGGCCAAAATCCACGGTGTCCTTATCCAGGTCCCGCAGCATTTCCGAAGCGAGCTTCGAAAGCCGCGCCTCGGTATAACGCATGGCGGCCGCGCCGTCGCCGTCCACAGAGCCGAAGTTGCCGTGGCCTTCCACCAGCATGTAGCGGGTGGAAAAATCCTGCGCCAGGCGGACCATGGCGTCATAGACCGAGGAATCGCCGTGGGGGTGGTATTTGCCCAGGCAGTCGCCGACGATGCGGGCGGACTTGCGAAAGGGCTTATCCGGCCACATGCCGAGCTCGGCCATATCGTAAAGGATCCGCCTGTGGACGGGCTTTAAGCCGTCCCGCACGTCCGGCAGGGCGCGGTTGATGATCACCGCCATGGAATAGGCGATGAAGGATTTTTTCATTTCAGACTCGAGGTCAACGGGAAGCAGCCTCGTTCCGGGATTTTCCGCCATTTGTTCCTCCATAAAATCACTGCGGGGGCATTCGGGGCGCCAACCTCAAAACAACCAACGCATTGTCCGCGCCGCGCCGAAGCCCCGCAAGGGATGTCGTTTGATCGCCCGCAAGGGGCGGCCCCGAAGCCCTTTTTTTGCACACGCGGGCGTGTTTCTTAGACGGCCAGGGTCCCCAAAGCGCACAACTTGCCGGCCGGGGGCCTCCCCCGGCGCTTTTTTGCTTCTTGCACCGGAATCGCAGATCCCGGCATCTTCCAAGGGGTGATATGTCCGCGGCCAAACGCGGCCGGTTCGCGGGAAAAAGAAGGCGTGGCTTCGCGCCGAAAGGGCGTTGGCTTCACCGGCAGCCCTTTCCCGCAAACGCTTGAAAGCGCCTGGGCTCAAACGTCCAGATCCGCCACCAGCTTCGCGTTCTTTTCGATGAAATCCCGCCTGGGCTCGACCTTGTCGCCCATAAAGAAGGCGTGTCTTCGCGCCGAAAGGGCGTTGGCTTCACCGGCAGCCCTTTCCCGCAAATGCTTGAAAGCGCCTGGGCTCAAACGTCCAGATCCGCCACCAGCTTCGCGTTCTTTTCGATGAAATCACGCCTGGGCTCGGCCTTGTCGCCCATAAAGAAGGCGTGGCTTCGCGCCGAAAGGGCGTTGGCTTCACCGGCAGCCCTTTCCCGCAAATGCTTGAAAGCGCCTGGGCTCAAACGTCCAGATCCGCCACCAGCTTCGCGTTCTTTTCGATGAAATCACGCCTGGGCTCGGCCTTGTCGCCCATAAAGAAGGCGTGGCTTCGCGCCGAAAGGGCGTTGGCTTCACCGGCAGCCCTTTCCCGCAAATGCTTGAAAGCGCCTGGGCTCAAACGTCCAGATCCGCCACCAGCTTCGCGTTCTTTTCGATGAAATCACGCCTGGGCTCGGCCTTGTCGCCCATAAAGAAGGCGTGCCTTCGCGCCGAAAGGGCGTTGGCTTCACCGGCAGCCCTTTCCCGCAAATGCTTGAAAGCGCCTGGGCTCAAACGTCCAGATCCGCCACCAGCTTCGCGTTCTTTTCGATGAAATCACGCCTGGGCTCGACCTTGTCGCCCATCAGGATGGTCATGATCTCGTCCGCGGCCATGGCGTCCTCCACGCCGACTTTGAGCATCGTCCTGTTTTCCGGGTCCATGGTGGTTTCCCAAAGCTGTTCGGGGTTCATCTCGCCCAGGCCTTTGTAGCGCTGGATCTCGGTCCTGCCGTCTCTGCCGAAAACGTCCAGCTGCTTTTGCAGCTCCTCGTCGGAATAGACATAAACTTCCTCGTTCCCGCGCTTGACCTTGTAAAGCGGGGGCTGGGCGATGTATACATACTCCTGCTCGATCAGCGGGCGCATGTAGCGGTAAAAGAAGGTTAAAAGCAGGATGCGGATGTGGGAACCGTCGACGTCCGCGTCCGTCATGCAGATGATCTTGTGGTAGCGGAGTTTTTCGGGGTTGAATTCCTCGCCGATCCCCGCGCCGAAGGCGGTGATCATGTTTTTGATCTCGTTGTTGGCGAGGATGCGGTCGATCCGCGTTTTTTCAACGTTCAGGATCTTGCCGCGCAAGGGGAGGATCGCCTGGTAGCGCTTATCCCTGCCCATCTTGGCGCTGCCGCCGGCGGAATCGCCCTCCACCAGATAAATCTCGCAAAGGGAGGCGTCTTTTTCGGAACAGTCCGCCAGCTTTCCGGGCAGGGCGGCGGATTCCAGCACGCTTTTTCTCCTCGTAAGCTCCCGGGCTTTGCGCGCGGCTTCCCTGGCGCGGTTCGCCTGCATGCACTTGTCGATGATGACCTTTGCGCAGGAGGGGTTTTCCTCCAGGTAATCCTCCAGCCCGGAGGAGACGACCGAAGCCGTGAAAGCGCGCGTTTCCGAGTTGCCGAGCTTGGTTTTCGTCTGCCCCTCGAACTGGGGGTTCTGGAGCTTGACGGAAATGATGGCCGCCAGGCCCTCGCGGACATCCTCCCCCGAAAGCTTGGTGTCCGCCTCCTTCAAAATTTTGTATTTAAGGCCGTAATTGTTGACGACCCGCGTCAGCGCGTCCTTAAAGCCGGAAAGATGGGTCCCGCCCTCGTGGGTGTTGATGTTGTTGGCGTAGGAAAGCACGTTTTCCTGGTAGCCGTCGTTGTACTGCATGGCGACTTCCACCACGGCGCCGTCTTTCTCCGCGCAGAAATAGATCGGCTCCTCGTTCAGCACTTCCTTGTTTTTGTTGAGATATTGAACAAAGGACACGATGCCGCCGGAATAGCAATAGGCGTTGTGGGTGCCCGTTCGCTCGTCGTCCACCGAAATGGAAATCCCCCGGTTCAAAAAGGCCATTTCCCGCATCCGGGTGCAGATCAGGTCCATCGAAAAATCCAGGGTTTCAAAAATCTCCGGGTCCGGGATAAAGGTGATGGTGGTGCCGGTATCGTCCTTTTCGGTTTCGCCGGTCACGGCCAGGGGGGCGGTAACCTCCCCCCGGGAAAATTCCATGCAATAGATCTTCCCGTCCCTGCGGACTTCGGCCTTTAAAAAGCTCGAAAGGGCGTTGACGACGGAAACGCCCACGCCGTGCAGCCCGCCGGAGACCTTGTAGCCCTCTCCGCCGAATTTGCCGCCCGCGTGCAGCACGGTCAGCGCGATTTCCAGCGCGGATTTGCCAGTGGCGGGGTGAAGGTCCACCGGGATGCCGCGGCCGTTGTCCCGCACGGAAAGGGCCCCGTTTTCGTGGATGCGAACGCGGATATCGTCGCAAAAACCCGCCAGGGCCTCGTCGATGGAATTGTCCACAATCTCGGTGACAAGGTGGTGCAATCCCCTCGAATCCGTAGAGCCGATATACATCCCCGGACGCACGCGGACAGGCTGGAGCCCTTCGAGCACCTGAATGTCCGACGCGTCATAATGCGAATCGGAGGAAGCGGTGACCGAAGAATCGGGAGCCACGTGGGAGGTGGCGATATGCGCCGTTCCTTCTTCCGCGAATCCGGTTTTTTTGACGTCGTTCTCGTTTTCAAAAATTTCGTGCATGAGCGGGTCCTTTCGGGAATCTTGATAGGGCGGCCGAATGCCGGAAAAAACGGCCAAAACCGCCCGATGCCGGGCGGGCTGAACCGGCGCGAAAAACGCGGCTCCCCCACCCAAAAAACACCCGCGTGATCGCGGAGTTTCTTCTTATGAGTATTATACACCATTTTCGAAAAAAACAAAAGCCCTTCTTCGTCTCAAAGCCGGGGAATACCGCTGCCGCGCAAGGCAATTCCGGGCACAAATGCCCGAAAGGGTATGGCAAAACTGGCGCACATGTCGTCGGTTTTGATTGCAGTTCAGGGGCGCGGCCCCTGAACCCCCGAATGGGGGGTTTTTAACCATCTGTATGCGCTGTTTCGAAAAAACAAGAGAGCCTTCTTTCCTCCAAAAGAAATCCGTTTGAAAGGGAAAGGGCGGACTGAATGCCTTCCGCTCTTTTTTACCGGCGGAAAAGAGGGGCAAACCCCGCCCGGTCATCCCTTCCTGACACAAGGCGAGAAGCGTGCTATAATGGTGCCATCACTGTGCAACGAGGACAACAAATGGAAAAGCCCACCAAGCCCTGGCTCGCATACGACACCGCCTTTGAGGGCAAAACCGCCGTCATGCGGGTGGACATGCGGAAAATCAGCGAAAAAGAACGCGCAGCTCTTCCGGTTCTGATGCTTTTGCGCATCCAGCCCAGGAAGAATTATTCCCTGGACCTTTTGACCCCTTTTCAGGCCAGGATGATGGAGCGGGTGTATAAAAAGCTGCTCCGCGCCGCGCAAAGGGTAAACGCCCGGATCGTGGCCGTGCGCAACTGGGGCAGCGCCATGGAATTCTTCTGCTACGGGCCGGACGAGCCCGCGCTTTTGGCGCTTTCCGCCCTTTGCGAAAAAAAGCGCTCCCTGGTGACGGATTATGAAACCCGGGCGGATTCCAAATGGCAGGTCTTCCGCAAGGAGGCGTACCCCAGCGCGGCGAACCTGCAAACCGTCAAAAACGGCGAGCAGATCGAGATGATGGTCCGCTACGGGGACGACATCCACGCCCCCCGGCGCATCAACCACTACTGCTCCTTTTCGGACGAGATGGCCCGCATCGGCTTTCAGGAGAGCGCCAGGAAGGCCGGCTTTGCCCTGGGGGACCCGTTTTTCAACCCGGACGGCGAATACCCCCACGGGGTCTGCGTGCGGCACATCGGCTCCATCGACAAGCGTTCCCTGGACAGCTGGACGGACAGGCTGATCGCCGTGGTCGAGGCGTATCACGGCCATTACGATTACTGGGACTGCCAGATCATGCGGAAGCAGCGGCTGCGGTGACCCGCAGGGCGATGATTTTTGGCGCCGGAGGGCCTTTTCCCGGCGCGCCGCGGGGAAACGCTCCGTGAATCCCGCAAATCCGCCCCAAATCAAGCGTTGATCCCATCCGGCGTATCATATGCCCCAAAACGCCGGCAGGCCCTTGCGGGCGCAGCGGGGCGGTTCAAAGAAGGGGCCCGCCGAATGGACTTCAAAAACAAAAAAGCAGCTTGGCGGCTGCTTTTTTCGTCCGGATTTTTCAATTTACGGCAGATAGAACATCGGGTTATAGGGCACGTCGTCGCACCGGATCTCGAAATGGCAGTGGGGCTCGGCGGAAACCGTTCCCGAATCGCCCATATAGGCGATCAGCTGGCCCTTGACCACGCGGTCCCCCGAGGAGACGAGCATCGATTCCAAATGGGCGTAGCGGGTCGTATAGCCGTTTGTGTGGGAGATCTCGACGATCAGGCCGTAGCCGCTGTGGGTGCCGGTATAGCCTGTCACGGCGCCGCTTTCCGAAGCGTAGATCGGGGACCCCCGGCCGTCAAAAATATCCACCCCGTAATGCATGCGGCCGTAACGCCAGCCGAAATAGGAGCTCACGTGCTTGCGTTCCGTCGGCCAGGCAAAGGAAAGCCCGCCGGGGCTCGGCCCCATGATGCCCTGATCCGGGCCGGGGCGGCTCTTTGTGGTGTCGATATTCGGGTAATCCACGCCCTTGCCGATGGTGGTTCCCGGCCAGTATCCCCCGGTGCCGGAGGCCGGGGCCGTGGTCGTCGCGGCGGTTTGGGACGGGGTGGAGGACGGCGGCGCCTTGGTCCCCTTCAGGACGATCCTCGGCTCCGCTTCGGCCACCACCTTTTGGGCGACCAGTTTTTTGTCCACGATCCTGCCGCCCTCATAGGTCACCTCGTAGGTGTTTTTCACCTTGCCGTCTTTGCCCGCGGACTGGACCTTCGTTTTGCCCTTTTCCAGGGTGGGATCCTCCTGATAAAGGGTGGACGGCTCCACGGATTCGGCGGCCGTGGCCGTTTCCGTCCAGCGCAGGGTCACGCTGTCCGCCAAAAGCAGGTAGGCTTCCTCTTTGGTGTAAAGGTCCGCAGGCTCGTCCAACTGAAAATAGGCGCAGATGTTCTGTGCCGTGCCCCTGCCGGTGACCGCCGCCCCTTCCGCGCTGCCGCAGCCGTTGAGCAGCCGCTCCATCACCCATTCGTAATCCGCCCGGGAGGAAAGGAAGCAGACGATCACGTCGTCCACCGAAACGGCCGCGAATTCCCCTTCTCCCGAAGCGGCGGGGGAAAAGGCGGCGGACTCCGCGGCGTAGTCCTCGGGCAAAGGAAGGGGGGTGGGCGTGGGGGGGACGTCCGTCAGCGGGTCGTATTCCGGCGAATCCAGCAGGGCTGAAACGTCGTTCCCGGCTTCGTCGATCACCCCGGCGGGAAGGGCCACGGCGTCCCCCAGGCCGAACTGGACGTATTCGGATTCGTAATCCTCCAAGGTGGCGACGGAACCGTCGTTCAGAGTGACGGTCCTGTATTCGCCGTTCACAAGGTCCACCGAAAGCACCTGGCGGGTCGTTTGGCCCGCGAGCTCGGCGGGGAGATCGTCGTCCGTTTCCTTCGCGGCGGCGAAAAGCCCGTTCTGGATCAGGGTGAACGCGATCAGGCAACAGGAAACAAACAGCAGCGCCCCCGCAAAAAGCCCTAGCCTTTTGCGGCGCTTTCCCCGCCGTTTCGCCTTTTCCTTTTCGATTCTGTTCGCTTCCGCCCTTCGGGCGGCCTGAAGGGTTTTATTGTCCATTGAACTGCCTGTGCACCGTCCTGGTCAGGTCCAACATAAAAGAACCCGGTCCGTTTTTTGGCCGAATCGCCCTATCTTCCGAGGGCCCTTCGCACTTCCGCCTCGCTGTCCCCGCACAGGGCGGCGAAGTCCTCCGCCGCGCATTTTTTGCCCGCGCGTTCCGTGCAGAGGGAAATTGGCCGAATCGCCCTATCTTCCGAGGGCCCTTCGCACTTCCGCCTCGCTGTCCCCGCACAGGGCGGCGAAGTCCTCCGCCGTGCATTTTTTGCCCGCGCGTTCCGTGCAGAGGGAAAGCAGCGCCGGATCGAAGCGCGAGGTCCCGATCGAGGTCCGAAGGTCCTTCATGGTTTTTGCGCCGGGAAGGGCAAGGGCGGTGTCCGCGGAGGCGCTGTTGGTCTGGTCCAGGTAAAGGTACGCCATGAACTGGGCCATGGGGATCAGAAGATCCCGGTCGTCCGCAAAGCCCGCGCCGACGGAGCAGCCCAGCCACTGCCGGGCAACGGCAAAGGCGATCTGCGCGTCCAGTTCCGCCTGTTTGCCGGAAAAGAGGGCGGTATCCACCATGATCAGCCCCGCGTGGACGGAAGTTCCCCCAATCAGCGTGGTCTGGACCAGCTCAAGCTCCTCCCCCGGGAAGGGACCGAGATAGCCCTCGTAAAACGCGACGAGCTTGGCGGCTGTGCTCGCGAGGTCCCGGGAACGGTCGTTGTACTGCGCCCGGGCAAGGATGCTCACGCCGCTTTGTGTGGTTTGGGTTGCGGATTTTTCGTGCCCCGTGACGCAAAAGGCGAAATCCCGCGCCGCCGAAGCGGAGACGGAATAGACCGTTTCTTCCCCCTGTTTGGAAACGTTTTCGGCCTTCCCCGTGGAGCAGAGGGAATACTCATCCCCAACGACGCGGATCACCGCCTCGTAATCCGCCGCGGGGTAATACCAGGGGTACGCGCCGCTTTGGGCAACGTCCGTCAGCGCCCATTTGCCCTCTGTGAACACGGCGGAAACGGGATAGAACCACGCCGCCTGAATGCCCGTTGCGCTGTAGCTCAGGGGATAAAAGCCCTTGGGCAGCCTGAGACTCCAGCTGATGGTGATCTCGGCGGAAGCGCCGTCTTGAAGGGGTTCCTCAAAAGGCACGCGAAGGGTGGTGCCCAGCTTGCCGTCCAGGGTCCAGGTGACGGCCGCGCCGCCGACAAGCACCCGGCTGATCTCGATCCCCAGGGTGTCCGCCCCGTTGGGGAACACCTTGTCCAAATTCGCCACCGGGGAATCGCTCCCGTGGGTCAGGGCGTTGGGATACATCCGAAAAACCGCTTCGCCGGCTTCCGCGCCTGTGCGGTTGGTCCATTCCACCTGCTGAACACAGGTCAGATCGTTGTTTTTTGTGTCCACCCGGATTTCCATCCGGTAAAGGTCGTATTCCGAAGCCTCCCGCTCCTCGTCGGGCAGGGCGACGGTGGCCGCCGGGGTGGGGGTGGGGGCGGACGGTTCAAGCGCGGGGGCGGGGGTTTCGGAAACGGCGGGGGCCCCGCCGGAAAACAGGCCGAAAACCGCCCGGACACCGAAAAACAGCCCGGCGGTCACGGCGGCGACGGCGAGTATTCCGATCACAAGGGAAAGCCCGCCGGATTCGCGGCGGCGGCGGTAACGTTTCATTTGTCCTCTTCATTCAGCGCAAAAACTGTGTTGTTTGGGGCATGACCCGAGGCGGGTCCTACTCCGCATTCCCATTTTTACCATTATATCACCCGCTCAAACCGCACGCCACCCTTTTGCGCCCCCACGCGGAACAAGGGCGAAAGCGGATCCGGCTTTCGCCCGGCCCGGGGGGTGGAACGGATCTCTTTCGAACCCCTCAAACCCCGATTATGCCATCCCCAGTTTTTTCCTTTCCTCGTCGATCGTTTTTTTATCAAGTCTTTCAAACAGTATGGAGATATCCGGAAACCGAAATCCCGCCTGAACGCGCTGCGGTTTCCACGCATGATTCAGGTTGAGCCAATCCGCTATTTTTTGTGAGGAAAACGGCAGAAACGGCTCCAGCAGCACGGCCAGGTTGGCGATCATCTGCACGCAATTATAAAGGACGCCGCCGCACTGATCCTTGCTTTCCACTCTGGTCTTCCACGGTTTTGCCGCATCGTAGTACCGGTTTCCGAACCGCACAAAATCAAACAGGCTCTCCAGCGCGTCCTTAAACCGGCCGTCTTCAATGCTCCGGCCAACTTTCGAATAAAGATCGTCCATCCTTTCCTGAATGCCGCTTTCCAGCACGCCGGGCGGGACCGTATGATCGTTGTATCTGACCAAAAAGGCCAGCGTCCTGTTCACAAAATTCCCGTATGCGCCCAGCAATTCGCCGTTGTTTCTTTCCGCAAATTCCCGCCACGAAAAATCGGTATCCCTTTTTTCCGGTCCGTTCGCCAAAAAGAAATACCTCAAAGAATCCGGATTGTACTTCTCAACAATGTCCTTGGCCCATATCGCCCAGTTCCGGCTTGTCGAGATCTTCCTTCCTTCCAGTGTCAGGAATTCGCTTGAGATCATTTCGTCCGGCAAACGCAGGTTTTCCCCGTGGGCGAGCAGCAGGGCCGGCAGTATGATGGTATGAAAGGGAATATTATCCTTTCCGTGCACATAATACTGCCGCGCATGGCTCCCCCATACTTCTTTGAACGCGATTCCCCGGCTTTGCGCGACCGCGCCGGCCGCGGATAAATAGCCAAGCACGTTTTCAGCCCAGATATAGATTTTTTTGTCCTCGTAACCCTCTTTGGGAACGTCGATGCCCCAGTCGAGATTTCTGGTGATTGCCCGGTCCCTCAGCCCCTCGTCGAGGTATCTTTTGTGAAAGCGATTGCGTTTTTCCGCCAATGCGGTTTGGATGACAGATACGCGGACAGCTGCGGCTCAAGCCTGGATACGGCAAGATAGAGCTGCTTCGTTTCTGAAAAAACCACCGCGCCGCCGCATTCCGAACAAACGGGCGCAGCGAGTGCTTCGGGTTCCAAAATCGCACCGCAGCCGTCGCATTGATCGGCCCTTGTCCAGCTCCCGCAATTGGGGCAAATACCCTGGACCAAACGATCGGCCAGCGCCTTTTGGCAATGCGCGCAAAAAGCCTGGGGCGCGGTCTTTTCGTAGATATAATCGCTCTCGTAAAGCTTTTTGTGAAAATCGGTCACAAAATCGATATGCGAACGATCTGACGTTTTGCCGTACAAATCATAGCTGAATCCCAGTTTTTCAAAAACCCAGCTGAATTCATTGTGGTAATAATCGCTGATCTCCCCCGGCGTTCTGCCCTCCTGTTTTGCCCGGATCGTTACCGGCGTTCCGTGGCAATCGCTGCCGGAAACATAAAAAACCCGATCGCCTTTTAAACGATAATACCTTGCAAGGACATCCCCGGGCAGCAAAGCCGCGAGATGTCCGATGTGCAGCGAGCCGTTGGCATAAGGCCAGGCGCCGCCGATGACAATGTTTTTCATGATCCTCCCTCATTTCCTTTTTTGCCGGCGAAGCATCTTTCCCGCAGGCATTTTTTTATATAAAAAAACCCCCGCCCCCGAATCCGAACGATCCAGGGACGAGAGCCGCGCTTCGTGTTACCACCCTTGTTTGTTCATCCCTCGCGGAATGAACCTCATCAAGTACGGGTCATTATGGATGGCCGATACTCTGTCTCTGTAACGGGAGATCCCGTCGTAGCCTGAAAGTAGAACTTTTCGGTACGCTGCTCCAAGACCATGTTCAGTAACCTTCGCCTTGCCCGTTCCCAGCAGCCGGGCTCTCTGCAAAAGCTGGTGTTACTTACTCTTTCTCTTCAACGCATTAAAAAATATGGAATTGAAGTAATCTATATCATATGGCCGGCAAAACGTCAATCCTTTGCTTCCGCAAATGCGTTCCGGCATTTTCGGCAGGGCGGGGGGCTGTTGAGCGCGCCAATCCGGGCCCGCTCCAAGCGGCCGCTCCGGGCGATGGCCTGCGCCGTCAGCTCTGCGCCCGGGCGCGCCTGCGCTTGCGAAGGCGCTTCGACCGCTGAAGCCGCGTTTCCCCGGGCAGCCTTTCCTTGACCGTCAGCCCCGCCTCCCGCAGCCATTTGACCGTGTCCTCCATCGTTTCCGAAAGGGGGCGGGGGGAATAGCCCAGCTCCTTCGTGGCCTTTTCGTGGGAAAAGGCGGAATTGGACTGAAGGGTATACATGGAATAGGCGGTATAGAGCGGAGGCTGGCGCAGGAGTCTATAGTAAAGCTCGGCCAGCGGGGCGACGGCCGCCGCCACCCACATGGGCATGATGACCCGCGGGGGCTTTTTGCCGGAAGCGGCGGCCGCGGCGCTCAACAGTTCTTTCACGGTATACTGCCTGTTGGAAAGGATGTAGCACGCGCCGGCCGCGCCCTTTTGCGCGGCAAGAAACACGCCCTCGGCAACGTCCCGCACGTCCACAAAATCATAGGCGCCGTCCACCCCGGCGGTCAGCCTGCCTTCTAGAAAATCCACCACCATCTGGGACATATGCCCCCCCGCCCGGTCGTTCGGGCCGATGATGCCCGAAGGATGAACGACCACCGCGTCCAGCCCTTCTTTGCACATATCGAGCACCAGCGCGGTGGCTTCCGCCTTGGTCTTCGCGTAGTCGCCTTCCACCTTTTGGGGGTCGAATTCCGGGGTTTCCGCTATTGTCTGGCCTTTTTTCAGCTCCGGTATGGCGTGAACGCTGCTGACGTACACCATCCTTGCGCCGTGTTTTTTGCAGGCCTTCGCAACGTTTTCGGTGCCGGTCACATTGACCTCCCGGACCTTGGGGTTCCGCCGGGTTTTGATGGAAACGATCCCCGCGCAGTGGATCACGGTAATTTTCCCGCCTTGCGCATCGGCGAAAAGCGGCTCAAGGGACTCCGGTTCCAGCACATTCCCCCGAAAAATCTCGCAAGGGACGCCGTCCAGCGCGCGGGCGGAGTCTTCCTTCAGCGCAAGGGCGCGGACGGGGTATTTTCGGCTTGCGAGCATCGCCGTCACCGTGCTTCCCAGATGGCCGCAGGCGCCTGTTACGATAAAAAGCTCGTTCAATTCATTCTCCCTCCCCGTTCTAAACGGTCATTTGTTCAAAAAACAGCTTCTTCATTTTGCATTATAACACGCGAGACGCCTTTTGGTGTCAGCCTTGCGTGTTTGGGGCAATCATAATTTTTAATCTTGTTACAATTTTGGCCGTTTTGCGGCTTTGCAATGAACCTTGGAAACTTTTTTCTTCTTTTGGAAGACGAGCGGCGGCGCCCGGTCACAAAAAACGGCCGATTTACGCAAACCGACCCATGTGTGCAGGCCGCCCACCTATTTTTTGAACCGAAGGATTATACTGTTTTGTATAAACAAACAGGAGGAGCGGGTATGCTTTCCATTCTTATTACCGTGGCCGTCGCGCTTTGGGGCATTTCCACCTATTCGAGCGGCAACGGCTATATGACCTTTTTGGGGATCGAGCTTTCCCCGGCGATGTTCGCCGTGCTGATCGGCCTTTTCATCATCTGGGACGTCTGGTCGATCACCTCGGCGAAAAAGCAGAAGGAAAAGGCCGCGGCGGAGCAGGCGCTCGCCCGGAAGGAAGCCGCGGCGGAGCAGGCGCGGATCGACGCCGGCGAAGCGCCGGAAGTCACCGCGAACATCGCGGTCACCCGCAAAAAATCCGCCCTTGGCGCGGCCGTTCCGGCCCAGATCCTGCTGAACGGGCTGGTTGTCGGCGCTTTGAAAAACGGCGAAACGCTGACCGTCACCACCCACAGGCGGCAAAACACCATAACCAACAGCTTTGCCGGCGCAAAGCCCCTCGCCTTTACGGTGGAGGACGGCGCGGAGGCGAATATCTTCCTCAAAAGCGGCACTTTCGTCAAAGACGAATGCACCGGCATTTCGGTCACGGCCTGACCGCCGCGCCGGGCCGTTCATCCGTTTATCCCCGAACGGGAAGCGATCGCTTCCCGTTCTTTTTGCTTACGGCGGCAAAACGGCTTTGGGGCGTTCCTCTTGCGGCCCGGAATGCGGCGCGGTTTTTTTGGGGAAGAAGTCTTCGGTCCGAAAAACGCGCGGCCGCCTGCTTTTTGTCGCGCTCGTTCTCTTTATGCCTCGTTTTCACAAGGCGGGTTTTGGAGGGGTATCAGCAGCGAAGCGGCTAACAAACAAGCCGTTGCAGCGCCTGCAAACAGAATTGCCCAAGGAATGAAAAAGCGCCGTCCCGTTTGGGAGGCGCTTTTGGTTCTTTGTTTGCGCTTGATTGCCGGGGGCGCAGCTTCGCTTGATTCCGCCGAATTTTTAGGGATTCTTGGGCGCTGCCCGCAGGTTTAGTTCTTGATCCGCCTGGCCTGGACGATAAAGCGGGAATCGTCGTACTCGTAGGTGCAGGTCGAAAGGGTGAGCACCTGGTCCTTCGCGCCGACGGTAACGTCGTTCGCGAACTTGCTGTAGGACTTGAATTCCGTGAAGTAATCGACGAAATCCTCGTCGCTCTTGAACTTGGTGCGGATAAAATTGATGTCCGCCAGCACAACGTCCGCCGCAAAGACCTCGTACTCGTACTTTTCGCCCTTGTAATAGAAGGTGATCACGGGATTCTGGTTGAAGAAATCCTTGTACTTATAACTGTTCAGGTCGTGGAACATCGTGCCGTTGCGCATGTTGTGACCATAGATGATCACGTGGCGGGCGTTTTCGAAATCCGCGTTGCGGTAATCCATAAAGACCGCGCCGGATTTGGATTTTTCCTTTTTATAATTGTAATGCAGGTAATACTCGTTGTCCGAGGTGACCACCACCGGGTATTCGATGAGGGTGTTCGGAACGGAGATCCAGCCGATCACGTCCTTGTTGTTTTTGGCATAGGACTCATAATCCCGCTCGTAATCCAGCTTTTCGGTCTGGCCCTTGTCGTCGACGTCCGGGATGCCGTCCGGCGCGGCGACGCCCTCTAAGGGATCGTCCGTTGCGGAAGGCGTGGTAACAGGAACCGCCGTTGCGTTATCCGGAAGATCAGGCGCGTCAATATAATCCCCGTCCAGACTGCCGTTCCCGCTTGCGGCGCAGCCGGCCAGAATGAGCGCGGCGACGAGCAGCGCGAGCAATCCGAGCGCATTGCGTTTTTTCATTGGCATTGCCCCTTTCATGGTGCTTTCCTGATTATAGCTTGAAAAAAACCCGCGATCAAGGATATACACAGAATGTTTACGGATCCGGCAATGGAAAAAGGAAGGAGGGAAGGCCGCTTTTTGCCGCACAAGGAATGCTAGGCTTCCGGTATCAACCAAAATGGAGGAAGCAGCATGCCCGATCTTCTCAAAGCGGCCCTTGAGCTGCAAAAGGAACGCGCCGCGGGCGGGAAAAGCGCCCCGGCTAAAAAGAACACCCCGGTTCAGAAAAAAGAAACCGTCCAACCCGATTCCTTCATCGCGCGGGTCATCAATTGGATCGCAGGCGGTGAGCCGGGGGATCAGGCCGCCCGGGAGCAGCTGGTCAACGCCGCCCTTCTTGACCCGAATTACCCGCCCGTCGCGGGAGTCGATCCAAAGTGGCTCACAGATCTTCAAAACGCAATGGAGTTAAGCGGCGGAAACGACGAGATACGCTGGTCCATCCGCTCAAAGAAATTTATGGACCAGGTGAATCAGCTCCTTGCCTCCGGCGTGCCGGAGGAACAGATCATCAAGGCGCTTATGGATAGCTCCAAGGGAAACGCCGTGCCCCTCAACGAATTCACTGCGCGGGACCTGCTGGCCCAAAGCGCCATCGATGCCCGGCGCATCGATCCCGAATTCCTCACACGGATTCCGCTCGAAGCCGCGAACCACATCAACACGGCGGAAGAAGACGAACCGTGGACCGCTTCCGAAAAAACCATGCTCGCCCATCTTTACAGCACCGGAGGCCAGGAAGCGGTGGACGAATACCGGGGTCTGATGTACAATACGCTGGTTCTCAGGAGCGCGGTGGAGCAATCCGCCAATCTGAGCGGGCAGGCATACGAAGTCGTTCTCCCCGCGATAGCCGCCGGCGCCGCCAAGGTTGTAAAAGGTGTTGTTGCCTTTGGCCGATTGGCTGCCGGAGACACGGAACCCATGAAGCTTTGGCAGGTTGAGGCGGATGCGGAGGCTTATATTTCCAGGCTGGATACGGAAGACGCCAAAACAATGATAAAATTCATTTCCGAATTGACCGCAATCGGAACAACGGCAGCGCTTTCGTACATCAATCCCGCTTTGGGCACGGCTGTCGGGGCAACCTCGTCAATTGGCGGAACGTATCAGGATGAGCTCGCTTCGGGCGCGAGCCGCGGCAGAGCGCTGAACAACGCCGGTTTGGCCGCGATCTATCGTCTTACGGGTCGAGGATTAGGCGCATTATTGGCTCCCGACGCCCTGCCGGCGATCCTAGCGCCGCGCGATCCATTCTGGCGCGGTCTTGTGAGAGAGGGCGTGGGTTCTTTTTTCGAAAAAGGAGTATTGGATACCATCAGACTTAAGGATTAGCCCTGCTGATAAAACATACAAGGATACCGGCTCATGAGCCGGTATCCTTGTAAAAAAATTAGTAGATTTGAAAAGTCTTAGCGATATCATCAAACTCGCTCGTTTGATCGTTATCCGCATATTCTTTTGAAACCGCAAGTTGCAATTCGACTTTCTCCCCATCAAAAAGAGCGATATATTTCCTGGTATAACCAGATTCCTCTTCATTTTTCGTATAATCAATTTCAAAGATTGCGAAACACATCTGATTTCCGATCAAACTTCCAGCGTAGCCATAATAATCCATTTCATAGTTTTTATCTTTATATGCTTCATAAATAATCTCCGCGTATCTCTTCACATTTACGGCATTTGTTGTATCTTCTCCAAGGGCCTGCACATCCTCTGGAGCGTCCCCCATGGCAATGATACCTCCTCCAAGCGTTTTTGCAGATATTATGCAAAAACTAACATAGGGTTCTCCTAAAACCCTGCTAAACATTTTATCGACTGACTCTCTCTCTCCTTCATCAAAACCCGCCCGCTCATAATCCGCGTCCGTAGGGGTCAGCCCTTCCGCCGCGGCCACGTAATGCGGCGGCAGGGCGATTCTGATCCCGGCATCCGGCAGGTCATATTCCACCCAGCCTTTGGGAATGCTCTCTTCGGCCTCCTTCGCGCAGCCGAAAAGCGCGGCCAGGCAAAGGGTCAGGCACAAAAGCGCGATCTTGCTCTTTTTCAAAACACAGCCCTCCGATCATTCCTTTGATTCATACCGTCATGATAGCGTATCGCCCCCTGAGGCCGCAACCGAACACGGCAAAAAATGCCGTTTTTTGACGCGGTACGAAGAGGATCCCCACAAAAGCGTCCGGCCCGCGCCGGCGGCGCGGCAATCGCCCCGGCCGGGAGCAGATCGGACACCGGCCGGGGCGATGGAAGGGTTGTGATTCGGTTTTCCGCTAACTTTCCGGGCCTTCCCGCTTTTTGAAGCGGACGGTGATGGTCGTGCCGGTTCCGGCTTCGCTTTTCAGCTCGATCCTGCCGGAATGCGCCAGGGCAATGTGCTTGACGATGGCCAGCCCCAGCCCGGTTCCGCCGGTTTTTTTGGAGCGGGACCGGTCCACCCTAAAAAAGCGCTCAAACACCCGGCCTTGGGCTTCTTTAGGGATGCCGATGCCGGTGTCCGAAACCGAAAGCGCCAGTTCGCCGCCGCCTTCGGTCACGTTGATGCCCACGGTTCCCCCCGGCTTGTTGTATTTGATCGCGTTGTCGATCAGGTTGTAAAGAAGCTCGTAAATCTGGGAGCGGTTGGCTTTCAGGACCGCCGTTTCGCAGGAAATTTGGATGGTTACGCCGTTTTCCTCGGCCTTTGGGGAAAGGGATTCCACGGTTTGAGTAATGACGGAGGAAAGCTCCACGTCCTCAAAAAGCTCCCGGCCCGCGCCCTCGTCCAGGCGGGAAATCAGCAGGATGTCCTCGATCAGCGCGATCAGGCGGCCGGCCTCGTCCTTGATGCGGCCGTAAAAAACGGGTTTGTCCTCCTCCTTGACCATGTTGTTGAGCAGCATTTCGGCGTGGCCGCAGACGGTGGTCAGCGGGGTTCTGAGCTCGTGGGAAACATTTGCGGAAAATTCCCTGCGCAGGGTTTCGGCCCTCGTTTGCTCCGTGATGTCCATAAACAATATGATGGCGCCGCCGCCCGCCACCGGGCTGAAATGCGCGCGGTAGATTCTGTCGTTTCGCGAAAGGCTCATTTTCCCCCGGCGGCCAAAAAGCGCGGCCCGCAGATGCTCGATCACGTCCGCGTTCCTGAAAAGTTCGAGGATGTTTTTGCCCGTAGCGGGGGCGGGCACGTCAAAAAAAGCCGCGGCGCTCTTGTTCACGGTCAAAACCTCTCCGCCGCCGCCCACCAGGACGATGCCCTCGCTCATGTTGCCAAGGATGGCCTCGATGGTGTCCGCCCGGCCGCGCAAATCGTCCACCTGGCGGGCGATCTCCTTGCGCTGCGTCTCGATCATGGCCGCAAAGGGGGCCAGCTCGTCATAGGGGGCGGCGAAGCCCGCATCAAGATCCGCGCTGTTGATCGGCGCGAGGATGCGCCTGGTCAGCCTGCCCGCGAGAAAATACCCGGCGACGACGATAAAAAGCACCACAGCGGCCACCACGGGCAGCGATTCCGAGAAAATGCCCAGCATGCTGCTCGTGGTCTTTGCCACCCGAAGGATGAAGCCGTCCGCCATTTTAACGGCGTAATAATAGGTTTCTTCCTTGAGCGTGGCGGAAAAACGGCTGATCTCGCCCTCGCCGGTTTGAATGGCCTGGGCCACTTCCTCGCGGTCGGCGTGGTTTTGCAGCTTTTCCGCGGGGATGGTGCTGTCAAAGATCACCGTGCCGTCCGGCGCGATGACGGTGAAGCGGGCGCTGCCGCCCTGGGGCTGGGAAAAAGCCTCCACCGCCGTTTGGGCGGTATTGTCCCGAAAAACATCGGCGGTTTCCCGCAGCTCCGCGCGGATGATGCCGGCGGACTGGCCGTAAAAAACCAGGCAGAGCGCGGCGGACACGGCGAGCAGGCTGAAAACCGTCAGCAGCGCCATGCTGATGAAAATGCGCTTTTTCAACCGTCATCCCCCGATCTTGTAGCCCACGCTGCGCACGGTCTTGATGATCGCGCCGCAATCGCCAAGCTTTTGGCGCAGGGATTTGATGTGCATGTCCACGGTGCGGCTCTCGCCGTTGTAGTCAAAGCCCCAGACCTGCTCAAGAAGCTTATCCCGCGAAAGGGCGATCCCCTCGTTGACCATCAAACAGCGCAAAAGCTCGAATTCCTTGAACGTCAGGCCGATTTCCGCGTCGTTTGCGAACACCGTCCGCCTGTCCTCATCCAGCGTGACGGCTCCGGTCCGCAGCTTCGCCGTTTTTTGCGGTTCCTGAGCGCAGCGGCGCAGCACCGCCCTGATGCGCGAGATCGCCTCCATCACCGAAAAGGGCTTGGTGATGTAATCGTCCGCGCCCAGGTCCAGGCCTTTGACGCGGTCGTATTCCGCGCTTTTGGCGGTCAGCAGGATCACCGGAAGCTTGGCGGTTTTTTCGGACTGCTTCAGCCTTTTTAAAATGGAGACGCCGTCCTCCCCCGGCAGCATGATGTCCAAAAGCACCAGGGAAGGCGATTCCCTTTTCAGCGCTTCCCAGAACGCCCCGCCTTCGGCAAAACCTTCGGCCTCGAACCCCGCCATGGTGAGGGCGTAGGAAACCATTTGCCGGATGTTGTCGTCATCCTCGACAAGGAAAATCTTCTGCACGGAGCCCTCCTTCCTGCTTTCTTACGGCTTTTTTCAAAAAACCTCAGACCGCCGAAAAACCCACCCGGAGGTTCAGGAGCTGAAGCCCCGGAGGTTCAATCAAACTTCTCGCACCACTTCCGTCATGTTGACCGAAAATGCCTCCGCAAAAAATCGCGGGTTCCGGCGCTTCATCAAGAACTGGCGTCGGTCGCGCCAGCAGCTGGAGCGGTTTTTCCGTCCCAGTCCGGCACTTGCTGCCGAAATCACCCTGCGCGTCAGCGAAAAACCTTCCCGGCGAGGCGGCCCGCGGGCCGTTTTGACGCCCGCTTTTAAAAAACCTTTTTGTTCTTGTGCGTGCCGGTGATCGAAAAGATCACCCATTCGGCGATGTTCACCGCGTGGTCGCCGATGCGCTCGTAATACTTCGCGATCTGCAAAAAGTCGAAGGCCTGCTCGCCGTTTTCCACATCGTCGTGCACAAGGGCGATCAAATCCTTCTTTACCGCGCGGTAAAGCCCGTCCACCTCGTCGTCCTGGTCGATGATCGCTTCGGCCAGGCGCAGGTCCTTTTTCACAAAGGCGTCGATGGCGCCCGTCACCATTTTGATGGTCGCTCTCGCCATCTGGGGAATGTGCTCCATCTTTTTGATGTAGGGCTGCCGGGAAAGATAGATGCAGAGCTCGGAAATATCCGCAGCCTGGTCGCCGATGCGCTCCATGTCCGTGATCATTTTGAGCGCGGTGGAAATCTGCCTGAGGTCCCTCGCCACAGGGTGCTGGTGCAAAAGGAGCTTCAGGCACTGGCTTTCGATCTCCTTTTCTTTTTCGTCGATGATCTCGTCCCCGTCCATCACCCTTCTGGCGCTTTCGGCGTCCTGCTCCAAAAGGGCCCGGGTGGCCTGGGAAATCGCCCGCTCGATCAGCGCGCCCATTTCGATCAGGCTGTTGTTCAAAAGGGTGAGCAACTCGTCAAACCGGCTGCGCATCATCCAAACCTCCCCGTGATGTAGTCTTCGGTCCGCCTGTCCTTCGGCATGGCGAACATGTCGTCCGTCCTGCTGAATTCAACGACCTCCCCCAGCAGGAAGAAAGCCGTGCTGTCGCTGATCCTGGTGGCCTGCTGCATGTTGTGCGTCACAATGATTATACTGTACTTTTCCCGAAGCGTCAGCAGCAGTTCCTCGATCTTGCCCGTGGAAATCGGGTCCAGGGCGCTGGTGGGCTCGTCCAAAAGCAGCACCTCCGGCGAAACGGCCAAAGCCCTTGCGATGCAGAGCCGCTGCTGCTGGCCGCCGGAAAGGCCCAGGGCGGATTTGTTCAGCCTGTCCTTCAGTTCGTCCCAGATCGCCGCGTTTTTTAAGGATTGCTCGACGATTTTGTCCAGCTCGAACCTTGAGCGGACGCCGTGGGTCCTCGGGCCGAAGGCGATGTTGTCGTAAACGCTCATGGGAAAGGGGTTCGGCTTCTGGAACACCATGCCCACCCGCTTCCTGAGGGCGTTGACGTCCATCGTTCCGTAAATATCCTCGCCGAACAGCTTGACGCTGCCGGTGATCCTGCACCCTTCGATCAGATCGTTCATGCGGTTCAGGGTTTTGATCAGCGTGGACTTCCCGCAGCCGGAAGGCCCGATAAACGCCGTGATCCTGCCTTCTTCGATCTCCATGTTGATCTTTTTAAGGGCCTGAAAATCACCGTAATAAAGGTCCAGCCCCTTGATGTCGAAACAGCTCATGTCTTTCCTCCGATGCGCCGGGCGATCCTGGCGGACGCCGCGTTGATGAGTATGACCACGACCAGCAGCACCACCGCGGTGGCATAGCCTTCGTCCGTGTGCAGCCCTTCGCTGGAAAGGGCAAACATGTGCACCGAAAGCGTTCTTGCCGACTGCATGGGGCTTACTGGGATCTGGGCCACCGTTCCCGCGGTATAGATCAGCGCCGCAGTTTCCCCCACGATGCGGCCCACGGTGAGGATCACCCCCGCCAGGATGCCGGGCATGGCCGAGGGCAGCACGATCTTGGCCACGGTGCGCAGTTTGCCCGCGCCCAGGCCGAAGGAGCCTTCGCGGTAATTATCCGGCACGGCTTTGAGCGCCTCCTCCGCCGAGCGCATGATCAGGGGCAGGATCATGATCGCCAGCGTAAACGCGCCGGCCAGCACGGAATACCCCCAGCCCAAAAAGGTCACGAAGAACAGCAGGCCGAAAAGCCCGTAGACGATGGAAGGAATGCCCGAAAGGGTCTCGGTGGTCGTGCGGACGAGGCTCACCGCCTTGTTCCCCCGCTTGGCGTACTCCACGAGGTAGATCGCCGCAAAAACGCCCAGCGGAACGGCGATGACGAGGGAGAAGACCGTCATGATGATGGTGGAGATCATGGCGGGAAGGAGGGACACGTTCTCGCTGTTGTATTCCAGGGCAAAAAGCGACGGCTTGATGTGGGGAATTCCCCTGACGAGGATAAAGCCCACGATAAAAACCAGCACGCCGATGGTCAAAAAGGCCGAGGACCAGGTGATCGCGGCCATAAATTTTTCGGAACGTTTTTTCATTGCTTTTCCCTCCTTTTCAGGGCGGAAAAACTCAGATTGATTATCATGATAAAGACAAACAGCACGACGCCGGTGGCGATGAGCGCCTCCCTGTGCAGGTCTGCGGCGTAGCCCATTTCCAGCACGATGTTGGCCGTCAGCGTCCGCACGCCCTTGAACAGCGAAACCGGCATGCGCGCCTGGTTGCCCGCCACCATGATGACGGCCATCGTCTCGCCGACCGCCCGCCCCACGCCCAGGATCACCGCGGCCAAAACGCCGGATTTCGCCGCGGGCAGCACGACTTTGAACACGCTGCGGTAATGCCCGGCGCCCAGGGCCAGCGCGCCTTCGTAATAGCTTTCCGGCACCGCGCGCAGGGCGCTTTCCGCGATGCCGATGACCGTGGGCAGGATCATGATCCCCAGCAGGATGCAGGCGGAAAGGATGCTGTTCCCAAACAGCGAAACAACCGTGGCCATGCCGAAAAACCCGTAGACGACAGAGGGAATGCCCGAAAGAAGCTCAACCCCCGGCCGGATGGCTTTATACAGCTTTTTGGGGCAGGCCCGGGCGAGGAAAACCGCGGTCAGCACCCCGATGGGCACGCCGATCAGGATCGCCCCGGCTGTGACGTAAATACTGCCCAGGATCATCGGGAAAATGCCGAAGGCCGCAGGCGTGTCCACCGGGGACCATTCTTTTCCGAGCAGAAAATCAAAAACGCCGATCTTCCCCATCGCGGGAATGCCGTTTGCCAGCAAAAACACGCAAATCAGCGCCACCGCGAGGATGGAGGTGAGCGCCGACGCGAAAAACACGGCGCTCATGACTTTTTCCTTCAGGTTTGTTTTCGGGCTGTTCATCACTCGATTCCATTCCAGGTTTCAACCCCGCCCGTGAAGATGGCCTTGACCTGGTCTTTTGTGAGGTCCGCGGCCGGGTTTTCGTTGTTCACGATCACGGCGATGCCGTCCAGGGCGATCTGAATGTCCGTGAGCTTTTCCTTTTCACTGTCCTTCAACTCGCGGCTGGCCATGCCGATGTCGCAGGTGCCGTCGATCGCGCCGTTCATGCCGGCGGAGGAATCGCTCATCTGGATCTCGATCTGGGCGTTCGGGTTGACGGCCAGATACGCTTCCTTCAGCTTTTCCATGACCGGCGTCACCGAGGACGAACCGGCGACCACGATCTTGCCGGAGGGCTTGCTGCCCGCGTAGGCTAAGGGCGCGTCGTCAACGGCGATGTAGCTCTTGGAGACGACCGCCTGGCCTTCGGCGGAGAGAATGAAGTCGATGAAGTCCTTGGCAAGGCCGGTCGGCTCGCCCTTTGTTGCGATGTTGAAGGGACGGGACACAGGGTAGGTGCCGTTTTTGACGTTTTCGGTCGTGGGGACCACGCCTTCGATGTTCAGGGCCTTGACCGTGTCGTTCAGCGAACCCAGGGAGATGTAGCCGATGGCGTACTTGTCGCCGGCCACGTTGGTCATCATGACGTCGGTCTGCCGCGCGATGACGGCTTCCTTCGTGGTCAGATCCTTCTGGGTGCCGTCCTCGTTCTTTTGCAGGATGCCGAACAACTCGATGAACGCGCCCCGGGTGCCGGAGCCGTCCTCCCGGGAGATGACGTTGATGGCCTTTTTGGTGTCAAAGTTGGAGACGTTCTGGCCGGGGGTCTCTTCAACGGCCTGACCGGGGGTTTCAACGGCCTGGCCGTTGTTGCCGTCGGGCGTTGCTTCCGGCGCCTTCTCACCGGCGCAGCCGGCAAGCGCAAAGGCCGCCAGCGCGGTGATCAGCAAGGCTGCGATAATCTTTTTCATTGAGTTCTCCTCCATACTATCCTGTTTTACGAAACCATCGTAACGGTTGCATGTATAAACCGGCCGCAGCCTTTTGTAAATTCTGCGTAAAGTCGGCGGGCTTTCGCAAAAGCGCCCGAGTACCCTTAGAATGCCCTTTTTTACAAAACAGCGGGCGGCTTTCCTGAAAAAGCCGCCCGATTCACGCGATTTTTTATTCGATTTGCCAAAGAAAACCAAGAGGCGGATGCCGCAAAAAAGGCGGCAAAGGCCGTCGTCGAAAAACCCGCTCCCGTGGTTTCGGGGGCCGAAGCCCGTGAATTTCAATCAGATTTATCGTACTGTTTCGGTCATTGAATGACCGGAATTACCCTGCGCGAAGCGCGCCGCAATCGCAGAGTCCGGCGACTCGTCATGGATTGATGCCGGCCTTGCCGACGATCTTGAAGCCAACCGGCGAAGCGGCCCGCAGGCCGCTTTGACGCCCAAAAGGGAGCTATCTGCTCCCCTTGTCGTAAGGCGTTCCCGTAGCTTTTGGCGCCTGGGAATTCCTTGAGGTGAACGCCAGCACGATGAGGGTCGCGATGTAGGGGATCATCTTGTAAATATCGCTGGGGATGCCCAGCCCGGCCAAAAAGGGGATCCCCGAGGAGGTGGAGGCCACCGCCTTGAAAAACCCGAAGAAAAACGCGGCGAACAGCACGCGCAGGGGCTTCCACTGGCCGAAGATCAGCACGGCCAGGGCCAAAAAGCCGTAGCCCGCCACCGTGGCGTTGAAGTTGGTGGAGGTGGGGATCACGAAAACCAGCCCGCCGATGCCGGCCAGAGCGCCGGAGGTCAGCACCCCGGCGTAGCGGATTTTATAGACGTTGATGCCCACGGAATCCGCGGCCTGGGGATGCTCGCCGCAGGCGCGCAACCTGAGGCCAAAACGGGTCCTGTACAGCACCACGGCCGCGGCGATCAGGATCCCGAAGCCGATGAAGGTGGTGATGTAGCTGTCCTTGAAAAAAAGGTCGCCGATCACCGGAATGTCGGACAGCACGGGAATCGAGGGGATGCGGAAGGTGTTGTTGAAGGCGATCTGCTGGACGCCGTTTGCCTGCACCGTGCGGGCGACGTAGATCGCGAAGGCCGGGGCAAACATGTTCAGCGCGGTGCCGCTGATGATCTGGTCGGACTTCATATTGATGGCGGCGTAAGCGTGCAGCAGGGAAAAGAGCATGCCCGCCGCAGCCGCCACAAGGATGGCAAGGATCAAAAGCAGCTGGCCGCTGAGCACGCCCTGCATCTGGTTGATGAAAAAGATGCTGGCAAAAGCGCCCATGATCATGATGCCGTCCAGCGCGATGTTCGCGACGCCGCTGCGCTCGGAAAACAGCCCGCCCAGGGCGACGATCAAAAGGGGAATGGCGAAGAACATCGTCTGCCTGAACAAAAAGGCGACGGTTGAAAACAAATCTCCCATTTATTCGTCCTCCTTTTCGGCGTTTTTGGCCGGGTCTTTCTCCGGCTCGTCCTCCGCGCTTTCTTCCGGCTCGTCCTCCGCGTGTTCTTCCGGCTCGGCCCCGGCGCTTTCTTCCGGTCCGGTCCCGGCGCTTTCTTCCGGTCCGGTCCCGGCGCTTTCTTCCGGTCCGGTCCCGGCGCTTTCTTCCGGTCCGGTTCCGGCGCTTTCTTCCGGTCCGGTCCCGGCGCTTTCTTCCGGTCCGGTCCCGGCGCTTTCTTCCGGTCCGGTCCCGGCGCTTTCTTCCGGTCCGGTTCCGGCGCTTTCCTTCGGCAGGGCGGGTTCGCTCCCCGCTTTTGGCTCGTTTTCTTCGCTTTTAAGCGGCGCGGCCTCAAAGGGCAGCAGCCCCGCGCCGGATTCGCCGGCGGAAAGGTCCGGTTCCGTCACCGCGGCCGCGATCGTCGGCAAATCGGAATCCTCTATCCCGGCCGCGGCGTATTTGGGGAAGAGCTTCGAAAGCAGCCCGTCCCTCCCTTTGAAGAGCTTCAGCACCACCCGGCGGAAGATCAGCGCCAGCGCCGAGCAATAGATGATGGAAGCGATGATGATGTCGATGATTTCGGGCATGTAATCCAGGCGCTGAAGGTAGTTGCCCCCCTGGGTGATGAAGGAGATAAACAGCCCGGAAAACACCACGCCGATGGGGTTGGACATGCCCAAAAGAGACACGGGAATGCCGTTGAAGCCCTCGGCCGCCAGCACGTCCACCACCTTGATGCGCCGGCCGTTGCCGCCGGAAAGGTACAAAAGGCCGCCGCCAAGCCCTGCGAGCATTCCGGCGATCACCATGGAGGAAACGATGCTGCGTTTTTCGTTGATGCCCGCGTAGCGGGAGGCGAACCGGTTGTATCCGCAGGCTTTCAGTTCATAGCCGAAGGCCGTCTTGTTCAGCACGATATACATGACGATGGCCGCGGCGATGGCGATGAGGATCCCGCTGTTCACCGTGGACGGGTCCGGCGTGTTGTTCACCCCGGAATAATTGGTGAAGATCCCGTCCAGCCCGGCCTTTGGCAAAACGGCGGTCCTTGCCACGTTTTGGGAAAGGGAGGTCAGCGGATCGTAGATCAACTGCTTGACGAGGTAATTCACGCCGTACATGCCGATGTAGTTCATCATGATGGTGGAGATGACCTCGTTCACGTTTAAAAACGCCTTGAAAAGCCCGGGGATCAGCGCCCAAAGCCCGCCGGCCAGCGCCGCGCACAGCAGGGCGACGATCCAGTGAAAAGGCGCGGGCAGAAAGGTCCACTTGACCCCGACGTAAACCGCGGCAAAAGCGCCCACAATGAACTGCCCCGGCGTGCCGATGTTAAAAAGCCCGGTCTTGAAGGCGAAGCCGACGGAAAGACCGGTCATGATGATCGGCGTGGCGAAGTAAAGCACCTGGCCCACGCCCTTCATCCCGCCGCCGAAGCCCCCCTCTAAGATGGTGATGATCCCCCTGCCCGCCTCGCCGGCATTGGAAACGAGCAGGATCACAAACCCCACGAAAAGCCCCGCGAGGATCGCCATGATCGACGACGCGGCCGAAACATGGCCTTTTGCGTTCATGAGTTTTCTGAAGGTCCTCATTGGGCGGCCTCCCTCTTGGAGCCGGCCATATAAAGGCCCAGCTCCTGCACGGTGGTGCGTTTCGGGTCAAGATCGGCGACGATTTCCCCCTCGAACATCACGAGGATGCGGTCCGAAACCTCCATCACCTCGTCCAGCTCCAAAGAGACGAGCAAAACGGCCTTGCCCTCGTCCCGCTGGGCGACAAGCTGGCTGTGGATGTATTCGATCGCGCCGACGTCCAAGCCCCTGGTGGGCTGAACGGCGAGGAGGATTTCCGGGTCGAGGTCGATCTCCCTGGCGACGATCGCCTTCTGCTGGTTCCCGCCGGACATCGACCGCGCCGGGGTATACGCCCCCTGGCCGCTCCGGATGTCGTATTTTTCGATCAGGCCCTTCGCGTAGGAATAGATCTTCTTAAACCGCAAAAATCCCCCGTGCTTGAATTCCCTTGTGTGGTAGCGCTTTAAGACGAGGTTTTCCGCCAGGTTATAGTCGAGCACCAGCCCGTCCCTGTGCCGGTCCTCGGGAATATGGCTCATGCCCAGGTCGTTTCTTTTTCGGATGGCGGCGGTGGTGATGTCCTTTCCGTCCAGCTCGATCGCGCCGCTTTTTGCGGGGGCGAGGCCGCTCAGGGCGTAAATCAGCTCGGACTGGCCGTTGCCGTCGATCCCGGCGATGCAGACGATCTCCCCCCGGTTGACGGTAAAGCTGACGTTTCGGACCGCATCCTTGTGCTTTGCCCGGCCGGCGACGAAAAGGTTTTTGACGCAAAGCGCCGGCTCCCCAGGATGCTGCTCGCCTTTTTCCACAGAAAAGCTGACCTTGCGGCCCACCATCATCTCGCTCATCTGCTCTTTCGTGACGTCCGCCACGTCCACCGTGCCGATGCAGCGGCCCTTGCGCAGCACCGTGCAGCGGTCCGCCACCTCTTTGATTTCGTTCAGCTTGTGGGTGATGAAAAGAATGGATTTTCCTTCCTTGGAAAGCTCCCGCATGATCTTCATCAGCTCTTCGATCTCCTGCGGGGTAAGGACCGCCGTGGGCTCGTCAAAGATCAGGATCTCGTTGTCCCGAAAGAGCATTTTCAGGATCTCCACCCGCTGCTGCATACCCACGGTAATGTCGGAAATCAGCGCGTCCGGGTCCACCTTCAGGCCGTAGCGGTCGGAAAGCGCCAGCACCTTTTTCCTGGCCGCGTCCATGCGCAAAAAGCCGTTTTTCGTTTCCTCCACGCCGAGGATGATGTTCTGCAGCACGGTAAAATTATGCACCAGCTTGAAATGCTGGTGAACCATGCCGATCCCTATGGCGTTGGCGTCGTTCGGGTTGTGGATTTTGACGGTTTTGCCATCCTTTTTGATGGTTCCCTTCTCCGGCTGGTAAAGGCCGAACAGCACGCTCATCAGCGTGGATTTCCCTGCGCCGTTTTCGCCCAAAAGCGCGTGGATCTCGCCCTTTTTGAGCCGGACGGTCACGTCGTCGTTCGCGATGACACCGGGGAATTCCTTGGTTATGTTGAGCATCTCGATGACATAGTCCATGGGCTCCCTCCTGATGTGGGTATAAGCATAGCGCGCCAATCCGAACCCGGTCCGGGCGGGCCGAATGCGCGGCAGGGATGTGTTTAGCGGCTTGATGCAGCGCTGCCACACCCGCGCAGCGGCAGCCGGCGATGACGCAGCAGGGCGCCGGAAGCCGGACTTTGGAGCGGGTTCGGATTGGCGCGCTATGCTTAGTAGCATTGGGAATATTATATATGAAAAGAAGCGATTAAGGCAAGGGGAGCCTGCCTGGGCGAACCTTCTTGGCCGGGCGCCGCCGCAGAGCTGGCGGATTGCAATATTTTTCCGGATCTAATATAATAATAAGATATGACAGGCCAAAAAGAGGCGGACGCGCCCGGCCGCGACAGCAAATGCTATTGCAAAACCGCAAGGGAGATATACGATGGAAAACAAAACCTTTTATCTCACAACGCCGATCTATTACCCCAGCGACAAGCTGCATATCGGCCACGCTTACACCACCGTCGCGGGGGACGCCATCGCCCGCTTCAAGCGAATGACCGGGTACGACGTTTTTTACCTCACCGGGTCGGACGAGCACGGCCAGAAGATCGAGCGCAAGGCCCTGGCAAAGGGCGTCAGCCCCCAGGCGTATGTGGACGATATCGTTTCCACTTTTAAGGACCTTTGGGCGCTTTTGGACATTACCTACGACAAGTTCATAAGGACGACGGACGATTACCACGAAAAAACCGTCCAGAAGATCTTCAGAAAGCTCTACGACCAGGGCGATATTTACAAAGGCAGCTATACCGGCAAATACTGCACCCCCTGCGAATCCTTCTGGACCGAAACCCAGCTGGCGGACGGCCGCTGCCCGGACTGCGGCGGGCCGGTGGAGGAAATGACCGAGGACGCGTACTTCTTCCGCATGAGCAAATACGCGCCCCGGCTGATCCAGTATATCAAGGACCACCCGGAATTCATCCAGCCGCCGGAGCGGGCGAACGAGATGCTCGCCAACTTCCTGCTGCCCGGGCTGGAGGATTTGTGCGTTTCCCGCACCAGCTTTAAATGGGGAATCCCGGTGGATTTTGACGAACGGCATGTGATCTACGTCTGGATCGACGCCCTTTCGAACTACATCACAGCCCTGGGGTATTTGCAGGACGATCCCTCCCTGTTTGAAAAATACTGGCCCGCGAACGTCCACCTGGTGGGGAAGGAGATCGTGCGCTTCCACACCATTTATTGGCCCATCATGCTGATGGCTTTGGGCATCCCCCTGCCGAAACAGGTGTTCGGCCACGGCTGGCTGGTGCTTTCAGGCGGAAAGATGAGCAAATCGAAGGGCAACGTGGTGGACCCCGTGGAGCTTTGCGCCCGCTACGGGGTGGACGCCATCCGCTACTTTTTACTTAGGGAGGTCCCCTTCGGCCAGGACGGCACCTTCAGCAACGAGGCCCTTTTGAACCGCATCAATTCGGACCTGGCAAACGACCTTGGCAATCTGCTTTCCCGCACGGTGGCCATGATCGAAAAATACTTCGGCGGAACGGTTCCTTCCCCCGAAAAGCACGATTGCGGATGCGGATGCGGCTGCCACGAGCCCAAGGAGGACGATTTTGACCTGATCAATACCGCCCTTTCGCTGCACCGCGCGGTGGAGGAAAAGATGGACGCCCTGAAAATGCCCAACGCCCTGGCGGAGATCTTTGCCTTCATCGGCAAATGCAACAAATATATCGACATCACCATGCCCTGGGCCCTGGCCAAAAACGAAGCCGACCTGCCCCGCCTGGGAACGGTGCTTTACAATCTGGCGGAAAGCCTGCGCATCGCCGGCGTGCTGCTTTCCCCGTTTTTGACCAAGACCCCGGAAAAAATGTTTGCCCAGCTGGGCGTGCCGCAAGGGTACGACAGAAGCTGGGATTCCCTTTCCGTCTTCGGCGTGCTGGAGCCGGGAACCAAGGTGCAAAAGGGCGAGGCGCTCTTCCCCCGGATCGACGTTGAAAAGGAGCTTGCGGCTTTGGAAGCCGCCCATGCCCCGGCCGAAGAAGCCAAAGCGCCGGAAGAACCCGCCCAGCAGGAGCAAAAGCAGCCCGAGCCCGAAAAGGGGGAGGAAGAGAAGTTCCCGGCGGAGGAGATCGCCATCGAGGATTTTGCCAGGATCGACCTGCGGCTCGGCCTGGTCACCGCCTGCGAGACTATCGAAAAGGCGGATAAGCTTTTGAAGCTCACCGTCAGGATGGGGGAGGAGGAGCGGACGATCTGCTCGGGCATCCGCAAGTGGTACGAACCGGCGGACCTGATCGGCAAGACCGTCGTCGTCGTCGCCAACCTCAAGCCCAGGAAGATGCGCGGAATTATTTCCCACGGCATGATCCTCTGCGCCGGCGACCCGGCGGATGAAAAACTGACCGTCGTCACCACCCTGGCGGAAGCGGAACACGGCTGGACGGTGCGCTGACCCATGAGCCTGATCGACACCCACACCCATTATACGGACGAACGCTTCGATTTGGACAGGGAGGCCGTGCTTTCCTCCCTGCCCGCATCCGGCGTTCTTGCCGTTGTGGACTGCGCGAGCAAAGAGGATGAGTGGTTTGCGGTTTCCGCCCTTGCGGGCGGGTTCGGCCACGTTTACAGCGCCCTGGGCGTCCACGGGCTGGAGGCGGAAACGGCCGAAGAGGGGTATCTGGATCGGCTGCGGAACGCGATTCAGAAGGACAAAAAATGCGTCGCCGTCGGCGAGATCGGCCTGGACTACTATTACAGCGGGGAGCAAAAAGCCCTGCAAAAGCGCCTGTTCAACGAGCAGCTTGGGCTTGCGGCCGAGCTCGGCCTGCCGGTGATCGTCCACGACCGGGACGCCCACAGGGATGTTTTTGACGCCCTGATGGCAAAAAAAGGCCGGCTTAAGGGCGTGCTGCATTGCTACAGCGGCTCGGCGGAGCTTGTGCGCGAATACGCGCCGCTGGACTTTTATTTTGGCTTCGGCGGCTCTTTGACCTTCAAAAACAACGAAAAAGGGGCCAAGGCCGCGGCCGCGGTCCCCCTGGACCGGCTGCTGATCGAAACGGACTGCCCCTATCTCGCGCCGGTCCCTTTCAGGGGGAAGCGGAACGATTCCTCGCTTGTGAAACACGTTTGCGAAAAACTGGCCGAACTGCGCGGCATGAGTTTCGAAGAAACAGCCAGAATAACAACGGAAAACGCAAAACGGCTTTTCGGCCTGAACCCAGCCGGCGCGCCCTGAGTCCAAAAGGCCGGGCCGCGCCAAAAGAATATATCCCCAGGAGCTTTTTGATTGATGACCGTACTCTTCGACCTGCACACCCACACGCGATACAGCCGCAACGCCATCCACCACCACGCAAAGGGCACGGTCTTTGAGAACGCCCAGACCGCGGCGGGCAAAAAAATCGGCCTCGGGATCACCGACCACGGCCCGGGGCACTCGATTTTTGGCCTGCGGCCAAGGGAATACGCCCGGCAAAAGGCGGAGATCGACGCGGTGAACCGCGCCTTTGGCTACCGGATCGCCCTTTTAGGCGTCGAGGCGAACCTGATGGATGTTGACGGCGGGACGGACATCGACCTTTTGCCCCTGAAGCCGGACGTTTGCCTGATGGGCTACCACAAGGGCGTGCGGATGCGGGGCAAAGCCGGCCGCGCGCTGCTTTCCCCCGCCCTAATCGCGCCGCAAAAATGCAAAGAAGCCATGACCGCCGCGGTGATCAAGGCGTTAGCGCGCTACCCGATCGACGTTTTGACCCACCCGGGGGAATACGTGCCCGTGGATATGCGCCGCGTTGCGGAAGCCGCGGCAAGGCTGGGCGTGGTCATCGAGCTGAACAACAAACACCCCCTGCGCGGGGAGGACATTGCCATTGCGCTGGACAAGGGCGCGTTCTTCATCATTTCGTCGGACGCCCACGTTCCGCAAAACGTCGGGGTGGTGGAACGGGCGGCGGGCGAAGCCCGATTGGCAAAAATCCCCAAAGAACGGATCGTCAATTCCGGGGCCTATGGGTTTGACCGGGGCTTGCGGATCGACAGGCTGGGCGAATGGGCGTCGGAGCTTGCCCACTTTTCCACAGGACAAAAATGACCGCCCGCCAACCATTGACAGGCGTTCACGACAAATTTCGACGGACATATGTGTTTTTTATGACGGTTTTGCGCCCGGGAATTCCACGTTATCCACATTTTCCACGGTGAAAGCTGTGGATAACATGGATAACTCCGGGTTATCAACATCATCCAGATTATGGCACTTATTTGACTGGTTGTGACTCCCAAAGAGTGCGGCGGCCTTTGGCCCGCCGGGGGACCGGGGTGTTTGGGGCGGGCCGCTTCTTATGCAACGCGCACAAAAACGCGCAAAAAACCAACAAAGAGGAGACACGCTCCCATGGACAGCAAACAAAAGGCCTTAAACGCCCTTACGGCGCTCTCGATACCCTATCAATACTACGAGCACCCGCCCGCGCATACCATGGAAGACTGCGCCGAGTTTGACAGGTTGAACGGAATTTTGGAGGATACCTCCCGCTGCAAGAACATCTTCCTTTCGAACAGGCAGCGCACGGCTTTTTACCTTGTGCTGGCGGACGGGGACAAGCGGTTTTCCACCAGGGATTTTTGCGCCGCGCTGGGCATTCCCCGGGTGTCCTTCGCCAAAGAGGAGGACCTGCTCGCCCTGCTCGGGTCCCTTTCCGGCGCCGCGAGCCCCCTGGGGCTGATTTTTGACGCGGAAAAAAGGGTTACCCTGGTCTGCGACGAAAATCTTAAAAACAGGCGGTCGCTGCTTTTGCACCCCCTGGACAATACCGCCACGGTGGAGATCGCCGCCGCCGATTTCTTCGGCGTTTTTTTGAAACACACCGGCCATGTGCCGATATTTGTCGAAATCTTTGGGGACGAATGAGTGAAAAATGCGCAAGCGTTCCGGTTTTTTGCCAGGCGCTTTTTAAACCGACAGCAACAGGAGGGACAATTATGGATAAAAAAACCCTTGCGGCAATGATGGATCACACCCTGCTCAAGGCCGTCGCCACGCCGGAGCAGATCGACCTTGTCTGCGAAGAGGCGAAAAGAATCGGCGCGGCTTCGGTCTGCGTCAATCCCTGCCATGTGGAGCGGGCGGCAAAAAACCTTGCGGGGAGCGGGGTCAAGACCTGCACCGTCGTCGGCTTCCCGCTGGGCGCGAACGCCACGGCGGTCAAGGCCTTTGAAACGGCGAACGCCGTGGACCGCGGCGCCGAGGAGATCGATATGGTGATCAACATCGGCATGCTCAAGGCCAAAGACACGGAGTACGTCACCAAAGACATCAAAGCCGTGGTGGACGCAGCGGGCGGCGCTTTGGTCAAGGTCATCATCGAAACCTGCTATTTGACGGACGAGGAAAAGACCGCGGCCTGCAAATGCGCGGCCAAGGCCGGGGCGAATTTCGTCAAGACCAGCACCGGCTTTGGCACGGGCGGCGCCACCGCCCACGATATTTCGCTGATGAAGGCCGCGATCCCGGCGACGATGAAGGTCAAGGCCTCCGGCGGGATGCGCACCCTGGCCGACGTTTTGCCCAATCTTGAGGCCGGGGCGGACAGGCTGGGCGTTTCCGCCAGCATCGCGATCCTCGAGGGGCTGGAATAAGCCCCCGCTTTTTGGGCCGCGCCCGAACCCCCCCCAAGATCAACAAGAGAGAAGTGAAAGAAACATGGAAAAAACCATAACCAAAGAAAAGCTTTCCGCCCTTTTTGCCGGATTCGACGAAGACAGGGCCGCCAGGCTCTCTATGAACGCCGTGGTGAAGAACGGCCTCGCCGCCTCCGCCACGCAATACGACCTGAACCGAAGGGTGAACACCGCCTGCTCCGTCGAAGCCGCGGAGCCGGGGGAAATCACCAACCAGAAGCAGAGCGGCCGCTGCTGGATGTTTGCCGCCTTAAACGCCATGCGCACGGAGGCGATGCGCAGGCTCAACCTCGAAAACCTGGAGTTTTCCCAGGCGTATCCCCTGTTTTTTGACAAACTGGAGCGTTCCAATTACTTCCTGGAGAGCATCATAGAAACCCTGGACGAGCCCCTTTCCGGCAGGCTGGTGCAGCACCTTTTGAGCCAGCCCTTGGGCGACGGCGGCCAGTGGGACATGTTTGCTGCCCTAATCAAAAAGTACGGCGTGGTCCCGAAGAACGACATGCCCGAATCCTTCCACAGCTCAAGCACCGCGGCCATGAACAAGTTTTTGACGCTGAAGCTCCGCCAGTACGCGAAGGAGCTGCGAGAGGCCGGCACGAAGGACGAATCGGCCCTTCGCGCCAGAAAAGACCGCATGATCAAAGAAATCCACCACATGCTCTGCGTCTTTTTGGGCAAGCCGCCGGCGGCCGTCACCCTGGAAGCCAGGGATAAGGACAAAAACTTTCTTCGCATCGGGCCGCTCAGCCCCGTCGCCTTCTTTGAGCGGGCCGTGGGCTGGGATCTTTCGGATTACGTCAGCCTGATCAACGCCCCCACGGCGGACAAGCCGTTTTATCACACCTATACCGTGGATTTCCTCGGAAATGTGACGGAAGGGCAGCAGATCCGCTATTTGAACGTTCCCATCGGCGAGCTGAAGGCCGCGGTGGTCGCCCAATTGAAGGACAATCTGCCCGTCTGGTTCGGATGCGACGTGGGCCAGTGGCTGGAGCGGGACAAGGGGGCGATGTACCTCACGGGGCTGGATTTTTCCGGCGTGCTGGGCACGGATTTTCCCCTGAGTAAGGCCGAACGGCTGGATTACGGCGAGAGCCGCATGACCCACGCCATGGTGTTTTACGGCGTGAACCTCGACGAATCCGGCAGGGCCGACCGCTTTAAGGTCGCCAACAGCTGGGGGGACGACAAGGGCCAGAAGGGCTGGTATATGATGGACGGCGCCTGGTTCGACGAATACCTCTACCAGGCCCTGATCCACAAAAAATACCTGACAAAAGAGCAGCTTGAAGCGCTGAAGACCGAACCGATCCACCTGGACCCCTGGGACCCCATGGGCGCCCTGGCAACGGTAAAAGACGAATAGCAAAATACGGTCATGGCGCGGGCGGGGAGGAAGTTCCCCGCCCGTTTGGATTACCGGTAAACCTCATCCCGGGGGTTTTTGGGGCCGCGGCCCCAAAATCGCAATCAAAACTGACGGCACGGGCCGAAATCACAGATTCCGGCATTTTATCAAGGATTGACGCCGGCTGTGCCGGCGGCCGGGGCGTCAGTTTTGCCATGCCATTCAGGACGTTAACGTTCTGGATTTCCTTGGCCCAAATCACAGATTCCGGCGCCGCATCAGGGATGGATGCCGGCTGAACCGAAATCGCAGATTCGGTATTTCATCAAGGATGCTGCCGGCTTCGCCGACGATCCGCCGGCGGCCTTGCGCGGCGGCGGAAATCCTTCGGCGGCAAAGGATGCGCGGGCCTTTGCCGCCGCCCGGCACGGTCCGCCCGTTTCATATTCGTCTTGCGCGTGATTTTACATAATCCGGCCCTCTTTTTGCATATCCATAATGGAAGTAATATTTGGGAGGGCCAACCATGGAAACCCAGAAGGTATTGATCAACAGCGAATCCGCGCCGGTCGTCGCCACAGACCGGGCGGAAGCAAAGGGGGTGCTTTCCCCGCCGGCCGGAATGCCGGCCATCGAGCGCGTCCTTTCCGTTACCGGCTCCGCCACCGCGAACGCAAAAGCAACCCACGGCGCTTTTTCCGTTTCCGGGCAGGTTACGCTGCTGGTTTTGTATCAGGAAGGCGGAAGGACCCACGGCTTTACCGCCACGGCGGAGTTTTCCCGGGATATCAAGTCCGCAAACGTGGCGGAAGGCAGCCTTTGCACGGTTTTTGCCGCGGTGGAGGAGATCAATTACGGCCTTGAGGGCGGAGCGGTGGCGGCCAGCGCCGCGGTGCTGCTGCTCTGCCTGGGCAGTGTGATGGAGAGCGTCTCCGCCCTGGCGGACCTGAAGCCGGACACCGAGCTTTTATTCACCGACGTCGAATGCAGGACCTTTTCCCAGACCACCGACGAGCTTACGCTCAAGGACGACCTGCGCCTGCCCCGGGCGGCTTCGGAGATTTTGGGCTGCTCGGCCTTTTGCAGGGTCAACGGCGTTTCCCAGCAGATGGGCAACGCGGCCGTAAACGGTCAATTGCACCTCGATCTTCTTGCCGCCGGGATGGACGGTTCCCCCGAATGGCTGCCCTTCTCGCTGCCCTTTGAGGCGGCCATCCCCCTTGGAAGCCCGGCGGATGAGCTGAGCGGCGACGTTGTGCTGACCGGGATCGCCGCGGAGCTGATCGGCGACGACACCGCCTCTGTGGACGCTTCGGTGACCGTCCGCCTGCTGGGCGCGAAAAAGGAGACGGCCCGGGCCCTTTCGGACGCGTATTCCTCGGAATACGAGCTTTCTTTGGAGCGCAAAACCATCACGCCCTGCCGGATGTTCTGCACCGTCACCCGGGGGAACGTCCGCCTGGAAGCGCCGCTGCCCGTGGGCTACCCCAACGCGGAGCGGGTGGTCTTCACCGCGCTGCGCCCCGTCGTGACCGAAGCCGTGGCCAAAGACGGCGAAATGAGGGCCTGCGGCACGATGTATGTCACCGTGCTGTACCTTTGCTCCAGGGGCGATCTGCATTCCTTTGACTGCACCCTGCCCTTTGAGGCCGCCCTTTCCGCCCCGATGCTGAAAGAGGGGATGGGCATCTTCGTTCACGCGGACGCGGAATGCGTGCATTCCAGCGGCATGCAGGGGACCGTCGTGATCCAGAGCGTGCTGGACTGCACGGTGGTCGCCTGGGAAACCTGCGCGAAATCCGTGGTGGTCGACGCCGGCGAAGGCAAGCGCCGGGGCGGGCTTTACGGCCCGGTGGTCTACTTTCCCACCGGGGGCGAAACCCCCTGGGACATCGGCCGCCGCTTTGGCGTTCCCCTGGCGGAGCTCGCCCGCCTGAACCCCGGGGCGGACAAAGCGCTGCCCGAAGCGGTGCTTTTGAACCTTCGGAGAGTGTAGTTGGGCGGATGCAAAGGCCTGCGCATCCTTTGCCGCCGGTGAGTTTTCAAGGTCGTCGGCAAGGTCGTCGGCGAAGCCGGCAGCATCCTTGATGAAATACCGAAATCTGGATTTCGGTTCAGCCGGCATCAATCTTTGATGAAGTGCCGGAATCTGTGATTTAGGCGCGCTTCGCGAAAGGAAATTTCGGCCACAAGCGGCCGAAATGGTACGGCAAAACTGACGCCCCCGTCGCCCGCGCAGCCCACATCAATCTTTGATCAGGTGCCGAAATCTGTGATTTAGGCCATGTCGTCAGTTTTGATTGAAGCTCAGGGGCCGCGGCCCTTGAAACCCCGGAGTTGTGTTTTACGAGTCATCAAAAGGCCCTGATGTTTCAGGGCCTTTTTTGCATGGCATGCTTCACAAAACCGCCGGATCAAACCACCAGCTGGCCGCTTTCCGAATCGATGATCTTATAAACCTGCTCTTCGATTCCCGTCGCCGCGTTGATATAGACGATATAGCTTTCCTCCATAAAGGTGCATTTGAACTCGTAGCAGAGCTTTTCCTCCAAAACGCCCTTGGGGATCAGCGCCACCCTGACGGACTGCACCATCAGCGCGGGGGAAAGCTTGGCGCGGGCGTCCTCCTCGCTGATTGCGGGCTTTCCGATGCTCCGTTCCACGTGGGAGAACCAATAGTTCTTCGCCTCAAAGCCCACGGCCCCGTCGGTGTCCACCTCGATCCAAACCTTCATCAGATCGGGGTACACCAGCGTTCCGTCCTGAACAAAGGCGTAGTTGATCACCGCCATGCCGCCGTAATACTGGGCATAGGTGGATTCCATGGATTCAAAGCCCCTGGATTTGAGAAAATCCTTGCCCACCTGGGCCAGCCTTCTGCCTGTTTCCTCGTCCGGCTTCGGGGTGTCCGCCTCGGCGCGTTCTTCGCCCACGGGGATCGACCCTTCCTGTTCGTTGGTGGCGCTGATCCGCATCAGCAGGCATTTGCCGCCGGTTGCCGTGATCTCGATGTCGATCACCCGGCCGTCTTTTGCCGTGCCTGAGAAATTGTGAACCGGGATCCTGCCGTCGGAACGGCCCTCGTATTTCAGCTCGCCGCTCAAAAGGTCCCCCAGGAACTCCTTTGCCTTCTGCATGGCCGCCGCTTCGTCCACCTCGCCCGTCCCCAGGCCTTTTGGCTCGGCTTTTTCCGTGCTGTCCGAGAAGGGCCCGTCATAAATCAGGGTGGGATACATCTTCTCGGGGATGGTGTCGTTCTTTTCCTGGGCGCCCTGGGTGCCGCCCTGGCCGTCGGAGGTGTTCCCCGCGTCCGTCGAGTCTTCGCCCGCATTGGCGGGGGCTCCGCCAAGCTGCAGCCAGGAGGTTTCGTTTTCGCCGTAATAATCGCTGTTCTCGATCAGCCCGGCAAAGTCCACGCCCTGCTGGCTCGCGGTGTTGAGCTTGTCGTAAAGGCCGGAGCAGGACTGGTAAAGGGCGGTGATCTGGGCTTTGTCCTCCTCGGTGGGAAGCTCGCCCGTCGCCGCCTTTTCAAGAAGGGTGTGGGCATAATCCCCGGTCTGCACCAGGAAGGCGTTCGCCTCTCTGACGTGGGCAAAACTCGAAGGCAGGTTCCCCAGGGCGTTTACCGCTTCGCCGGAAGAGCGCCAGATCTGGGAAAGCAGCATCGTGTACTGGTTCTGGGAATTCACCACCTGCACCTTTGAAAGGGCGTTTCGCAGCTCGTTCGTTATGGTCACGAGGTCTTCCAGGGATTTGCTGCAGGTGTCGTTCAGTCTTCCCCGGGTTTTTTGCACCTCCGCCGCCTGGGCGTTCTGGGTGAATATCAGCGCGATGAACGCGGCGATAACCAGAATCCCGGCGATCACGTTGAGCGTTATTTTCAGGGTCTTCGACATGTTGCCTCCGTTCGTGAATCCGGTTTCACTGCGCGGCCGGGGGGATTTGGGCCCCGGCCTTGAAAAACAGGCCTTCTTCCTTTATATAAAGCTTCTTACCTTGCAAATCTGTGGCTGCCGATGGTGACGACGGTCGGCAGGGAATGCATGAACGCGTTGCCGGTTTTTGAGGGGTTGTAATAAAAGACACAGCCGCCCGTGGGATCAACGCCATTCATCGCGTCCTTCGCGGCGTTGATGCACTCCTGGTCCGGCGCCAGGTTGATCTGGCCGTCCGCAACCACGGAAAACGCCCTGGGCTGATAGATGACCCCCGCGATGGTGTTGGGGAAATCCTTGCTTTCCACCCGGTTCAGGATCACCGCGCCGATGGCCACCTTTCCTTTATACGGCTCGCCCCGGGCTTCGCCGTAAATGCACCGGGCCATCAGGTACAGATCGCCGGACGTGCCAGTGCTTTGGGATGAAGACGAGGAAGAGGACGACGGCTTCCAGCCGCTGAGCGAAACGCCGAGCTTTTCGGCGGTTTTTTCGTTCACCGTGCCGGTCTGGCTCAGGCCGTGCCGCTTTTGAAAGCTCTTGACCGCGTTTATGGTCATCTGGCCGTATTTGCCGTCTACCGAGCCGTTGTAATAGCCCCAGTCCTTCAGCCTTTTCTGCACCTCTTTGACCAGCGCTCCCGTGGAGCCGCCGACGAGATCCGCAGCGTCCGCGGTGGCCCCGGCAATGCCGATGACCACAAAGGCCACAGCTAAAAAAATCAGCAGCAGCGTGCGGTTTCTCTTTTTTATCATTGGATTGACCTCCTTGTTTAAGCATAGCCGCCCCTCTGAACCCGCCGGGGAGGGGATTCAGCCGGCGGCTGAGCATGCCTTCGTCAGCCGGCGCGAACGCCGCTTGCCTTCTTCGCTCTTTTGAGCGGAAAAACCGGTTTTTTCGCATCCGGCGGGCCCTTCGCTTTTTTCGGGTTGCCCCCGGGCGGCCGGTCAAACCCCAAACCACTTGTGCAAGAGTTCGGCGAAAAGCGACCGGAACACGACGGTTTCCTCGCCGTCGCCGTTGAACGCGCCCAGGCACAGGGGCGGATAGATCACGCACCACCAGTTTTTGCCCCCGCCCTCGCCAAGGACGACCCTGAGGGCCTCGTACTGCCCGGCGGGGTAAACCTTTCCGCCGTAAACCTTTTCGGGGAACGCGCTGTTCCCGAGATAGAGCGTTCCGGAATACGCGGCGCCGCATTCTTTCAGGGTGCTGTCCACGGCGTTTTGCAGGGCTTCGCCGCTTTGGGCGATTTGGGCTTCGGCGTCTTCAAAATTATCCGGGCCGCCCGAAGCGTTCAGCACGCCCAGCACCGCGTCCCGAACGGCAAGCTTCACCGTCTGGTCATATTCTGTGTCGCTGTTGGCAATTACATGCAGCCTCATTGGCCGAACGGCGGATAAAATCAGCAGAATCGCAAGCGCGAATGGAATCGCGGCTTTTTTCATGTTGTCTCCTTCTTTCTCCGTTGCGAGGGCGCGCCTTGGGGGGGGAAACCCCGGCGCGCCCGCCGGTCTTGACCCGTCGGGTTCTATACGGGAAGACCCTGCTCCGCGGGGCTGACCGCCGGGGCGGGGTCTTCCCGTTCAACAGAAACTTTTTGGGCGGGTTTGATCAGGATCGATTTGGTCAGAACGTCGGTATACGTATAACTCAGCCTTCTTGGGCCGTCCTCCGTGACCACCAGCACCGTGAACACCGCGTTGTATGCGCCCTCCAGCACGCCGATGTGCCTTGATACTTTCCTTCTCGAATAGCAATGCAGTTCGACCGTTTCGCCTATCCTAAGCCCCATCGCGGTCTTAATGGCGTTCAGTTCCAACGCGCTCATCCTGCGCCGCCTCCCTTTTGGTTTTTTTTGTTGCGGTCCATGTACAGCCAAGTATGTCCAAATCCCCAAAAACTATACAAACAGTCTTTCGGTGGTATATACATCTCATTCAACATCCTGATTTTCCACAGTATCCACATTTTTACTAACAACAGCCCGCATTGGAGGGTTTTTTTGTGGATAACTCTGTTGATAACTGTTAAAAATGTGGATTACTTTCCCTTCAGCCCGCTGACGGACTCAAAAATCGCGGTTCCGGCCGATGAAAAATGCCCCAAAGCGGCACAAAAAAATCCCCAAAGCCTAGTTTGGGGCATGCCGGGCAAAATAGCATTTTTAGAGTACACTTCGTCAACTATTAAGAAAATTTAAGAAATATATGGGTTATATGACTTTATTTGTCGATTTGATTCGCCCTCTCGAATGCAACGAAACGCCGGCTTTCGCCCCAAAATACGGGCGATCGCTTTCCCCAAGGAAATATCGACGGCATTCGTTTATATAAGTAGAACCTCGACATACTTCTGCTCTGTGAAATTTTTCATTCTTTTGCTATACTTAGACACAGATAGTGATACAACCACTATATCTTGTACAAATCGGCAAAGAAAATTGGCTGTGCGTAACAGCCGGCCCGAACGGAGGAAGCACATGAAGAATCTGAAGATCCTAGTCGCTGATGGAAACGCCTCTCTCCGCAATGAAATCTACTCGGTTCTTTCCCGAAGGGAGGAAGTGGAAAGCTGCCGATGTGTGTGCGGCGGCGCCGAGGCCGTCGAGTACCTTAACAACGGAGATTTTGACGTGCTGCTGCTCGATTTGGTGCTTTCCCAGACAGACGGCTTCTCGGTGCTTGAACGGGCGTGCTCGCTCCCCAGGCCGCCGAAGGTCATCGTGATGACCGCCCTTTCCCAGGACGACGTGGTGCAAAAAGCCTGCACCTTCGGCATTTACTATTACTTCGTAAAGCCCTTCAACATGGATTCGCTGATCAGCCGCATCGTTGAAACCCCGGCGCTGGCCCCCGCGGTGGAAAAGCCCGCGCTGCGCCTGCCCGAAAGGCTTCCGCCCGTCAAATCCCTGGATGAACGCATCGCAAACGTCTTCCTTGCCGTGGGCATTCCCGCGCACATCAAGGGCTATCACTTCCTGCGCGAGGCGGTCAAGCAGGTCTATTCGGACAGGACGATCATCAACTCGATCACAAAGGAGCTTTATCCGGGGGTGGCCCGGAGCTTTGACACCACGGCCAGCAAGGTGGAGCGCGCGATCCGCCACGCCATCGAGGTCGCCTGGGCCAGGGGCAAGATCGAAAACATCAACGGAATTTTCGGCTACACGATCTACGGCAAGCAGGAAAAGCCCACGAACGGCGAATTCATCGCCCTGGTGGCGGATAAGCTGCTGATGGACGACCTGACCAGAACAGAGCAAAGCAGAGCGGTCTAAAACCATCCATACGGGGGTCGGCCCGTGGAATCATTGATAATACCATAAAAACCGCAATATTATTTGCCGCAAAAAACAACAACGGCCGGGGCGCTTCCCCGGCCGTTGTCTCGCGCTTTTCCTCGCTATTTCTGCACCACGATTTTTCCTTCCCGGATCAGCCGGACGAAGGTCAGCGCGATCTCCGGATCAAACTGGTGGCCTGCCTGGCGCTCGATCTCCTGCAGCGCGTATTCGACGGTGCAGGCGGGCTTGTATGGCCGCTCGGAAACCATGGCGTCAAACGTGTCCGCCACCGCAAGGCACCTGGCGCCAAAGGGGATCTCTTCGCCGGAGATGCCCCTGGGGTAACCCTTGCCGTCCCATCGCTCGTGGTGGCCCAGCACCGTGGGGATCACGTAATTCAAGGAAGGCAGGTGCTTGATGATCTCTATGGACATGACCACGTGCTGCTTGATGGTGCCGTATTCGTCCACATCCAGCTTGCCGGGCTTGATCAGGATGGATTCCGGCACGCCGATCTTCCCGATGTCGTGCAGCAGCGCGGCCTCCCGCAGCATGGGGATCTGGTTGCTGTCCATCCCCATTTCCAGGGCGAGGGTGACGACGTAATCCGCCACCTTCTGGGAATGGCTGAAGGTGAAGTGGTCCTTGGCGTCGATCGCGGCGGCAAGGGCGTAAACCGTGGTGGCGAAGGGCATTTCCTCGTCGCGCTTTGCGTAATCCTCGGTTCCGCCGGGGGTATAGACGTGGATCCGGTTCTTGCCGGCGTTCTTCGCCGCAACCTTGGCGAAATCCGCCCTGCGGACCAGCTCGTCCGCGCTGTGGGCGGTGTGGGGGAAGATGCTGACGCCGCCGCTGACCGTCAAAAAGCGCTTGGTCTGGTCCTCGTGGAACATGAAGTCTTCCTCGATGCAGCGCCGGATGCATTCTGCCACGGTCTTTGCCCTGTGGCCGTCGGTCCCGGGCAGGAACACGGTGAATTCCTGGCCGCTGTAGCGGTAAGAGGTGCCCTCCGGCCCGACGATGTTCTGCACCATCCTGCCGATGCGCCGCAGGGCAAGGTCGCCCTCGTAGCTGCCGTGCATGTCGTTATAGAGCTTGAACATGTCCACGTCGATCAGGATCAGGCCAAGGCTCAGGCCCTCGTTTCTGGCCCGGACGACCTCTTTTTCCAGATCCTCGTAGAAGGAGCGTCTGTTCAGCAGGCCGGTCAGCTCGTCCGTCCTGGCTTGGAGCTTTGCGCTTTCATACATCCTGGCGTTGTCGATGGCGATGGCGGTGGAGGTGCCCAGGGACTGGAGCACGTCCATATCCTCCACCGTGTATTCGGAAAAGCGCTCCGGCGCGGTTAAAAGCAGCATGCCGATCAGCGAATCCCTGCAGATGAGGGGGACGAAAATGTTGATGTCATATTCCTTCAAAATGGCCCTTTCAGAGGTCCACATCGAGCGGAAATAGGGCAGCACCGCGATCTGCCTGTTTGGCAGGCAGCGGTTGTTTTCCAACAGCCAGGAGACGATGGGGTTGTTCACGGAAATGCTGATATCCGGATTTTCCAGCACGTATCCCGAATGGGCGGTATAATAGCATTCCTTTTCGAGATCGCGCAGCAGCACGTAGACCCGGTTGGCCTGCACGCCTTCCTTGACCGCGGAGGCCAGCTCGGAAAGGATCTTGTCCAAATCCAGGTTGTTGGCGATATTGACCGAGAAATTGCGAAGCGCCTGCCTTCTGGTGTATTCGGAATTGACGTAGAACCTGTCCACCACGGCTCTGCTCAAAAGGTAGACGATCTGCAGGGCGACCCCGAAAAGCAGCGCAAAGGCCACGCCCCGGACGATTTCGAAGGACCCGTTGTCCGGGATGATGGAGGCGAGCACATCGTCCAGATAAACGCCGGCAAAGCCCAAACCGATGGTGAGGGCAAAGGCGATGACCGCGAAGATCAGCCCCCTGGTCATCACGAATTTCAAGGTGAAGACCCGCCGCGAATAGATCACCCGGATGAACAGCGCGGCGTTGATCAAACTGGTGACGACGTCGATGGGGTACTGGCTGAAAAACGGCGTAAGCTTGGTCGCAAAGCCCAAAAACATCAGGATCAGGCCCACGATCATCGGCCGGAGGGTTTTGGAGTTCGCCGTGCCGGAAGCCACGGATTTTTTCAGGATCGCAAAGGTTGCGATCACCGCGGCCAGCGTGAAAGCGACGGGGAAGACGATCGGCCAGTTGATCGTATACCCGACGGAAATCATTCCGTAGCCCGGATCGATCAGCACCCGGTCCCGGACGAAAACCCCGGCAAAATTCAGGCCGACCATCAGCGCGGTGCCGAAAAACCACAAAAACTTCCTGAGTTTTCCCTGCTGGCAGCCCAGCAGGCTGGCCACAAAATGGCGGGTGACCGGCGGCAGCACGATCATCAGCGAGGAAAGCATCAGGCTCCAGAAAGCAAAGCCGGGAACAGCGTCTATCTTCATCAGAAGAGAGCAGCCCGTCCATCCGATCATGCACGCCAGCACGAGCATGAAGGATCTGATGTTCCTGTCCTTCTTGGAAATGGCGAAAATCACCATCAAAAGGGCGTAGGACGCCAGGGCGATGATGGATGCGCTCCAATAAATTATGCGCAGAATCATGGCGTCCTCCTTCCTTCTTTGGTGTCAGACGATCGAAAAACCGGGGAAAGGGATCAGTTCATAAAAGTGGTGGGCCGGATCTTCCTCAAAAGCTCGATCACGTCGTACCGCGAGGGATTGACCTTGCGGATCTTTCTGCCGGTCGCGGCCTCGTATGCGCCGATGCAGCCGGCGGGCAGAATGTCCACCTTGAGGGGGTCCATGCCGAGGAACCCCTTCAAATCGCCGTACTCGCTCTCCAAATACCTGAAATAGATGGACATCTGCTCTTTGATCAGGCTTTCGGTGGCTGCGGTGGCAAAAACGGCTTTTTCGTCCACCTCGACATAAATATGCATAAAGGGCCGCTTCTGGCCGTCGTATTCCTTGACGGCGAAATAGCGGGAAATCTCCAGCCTGGAAAGCATCAGCGCCTCGTCGATGGTCTCCGACGTGATCCTGGTGAAACCGGCGATGTCGATCACGTCCGGCACCCGGCTCAGGTATTGCATGACGGGAAGGTCGACGCCGTTTTTTTCGTCCTTTTCCCGCAGGCACTGATACATGTCGCCCAGCCGGTAGCGCACGAAGGCGCCGCCGTGCAGGGTGGTCAGCACCAGCTCGTAATTCTCGCCGGCTTTGAGTTCGTTCATCAGCACCGTCCTTGGAACGAAGGCGGGATTTTCCATATTTTTGAGCATATCCGCTTCGGGAATGAATTCGTAAAAATTGCTGTCCGGGAAGAAGACCAGGCCGTTGTGAGCCCAGGTTTCCGTGCCGACGATGGTGGATTCCGCGCTGCCGGAAACCTCGTGGGGGTTGATCCCCCACTGGTCGCGGATTTTTTCCTTATAAATCGCGCTGTCCGTCCCGGTGATGACCAGCCCCTTCAGGCTGAACGCGTCCGCCGGCTTGACCTTTCGCTTTTGCGCCCTGGCACGGGCAAAGGCCCGCATCATCCGCGCGACCATCCGGGGGGACATGCCCTCCCCCGCGGCGGCTTTTTCCGCCGAATCGCCGCTTTTTTGCCCGCTCTCGCCAAGGAGGGAAAAATGGTCCCCCAGGCGGCAGGCAAAGCTGGCCATCCCGAAAAACAGGTCGATCCCGTTCTTCATGCCCATGCGGATGCCAAGATCGGCGGCCTCGGCGACGCTCATCGAATCGAGGGCCTTGACCGGGGGAAGGAACTGCAGCGCGAGATGCCCGCCGACGACATGGGGCAAAAGCCCGGTTTCATAAGGCAGGGGCGGCATGCCGCAAAGAACGCTGTCGTGGGGGCGAAGGGCGGTCCTGCCCCGCTCCGTGCTGGCGGAAAGGATCATCGACGCGATGAGGTTTTTTCTGTAGGATTCCAGCATCGACGGGGTATAGGGCGCGTACCGCACATGGTGCCTGCCGCCTTCCCAGGCCGAGCGGATCCAGACCGCGGGTTTTTGGGGGAGCAGATCCTCCCGCTTGTTGGTCAGGATGCCGGAATAATCGGCATAGGTGGTCAGCGGCACGGCCGCGCGGAATTCGTCGATGCTGTTCGGCGTTTTTTCACCAAAAAAGCGCTTGCCCAGCCCTGTTCCGGCCAAAAGGGTAAGCTGCTCCATCAAAAGGCGCTCCTGCACCGCCATGAATTTTTGCATCGAAAATTCCAAAAAGCCGCAGTACTCCGTCCAAAGGCTTTTTTGATCCCTGTGAGACAAGCCATTGTCGAAGCGCCGCATTTCTTTTCACCTCCCTCCGGTCACAGATCGTATCGATTCAGCGTTTGAAGATCTGTTCACAAAAAGTTTACAATTTGGCCGGGCGGGAATTTTTCATAATTTTCAAAAAAGATGCAAAATTCACCCAACTCTCACTATGCCCGAAAAAAAACCCGGCGAAAGCGTTTTTTGCCGTTTGACCCCGGCTGCAAAAAAAAACGGTTCCTTTCGCCATATTGTGCAATACAAAATTCATAGATACAATATGTTGATGAATAAACGCAATTACAGGATTTTGGATCTAAAGGACAAATTTGTCGACATTTGCAATCACCGCACTGATTTTACCATCAAATACGGCGCATTTCAACAAAAATAGATGCGGCCCTGTCACATTTTATAAGAACGCGGCGGCAGCCGCAGGAAACTAACTATAAATACATTGGATTGAATAAATTTGAAACATCGTGTACAATCGAAAAGACTGGTGAAATTTTTGGAACTTTTTACCGTTTTCATGCGTTTTCATAACTGAAATTAATCATAAAGGCGGGACGGATCATGTCTGTCAAAATCATCGCCGATTCCGGTTGCGACCTTACCATTGAGAGCGCCGAAAAAGCCGGTATTGACCTTGTGCCTTTCCATGTGCTTTTTTGTGAAAACGGAATCGTCCGGGACTATACCCATAACAAAGACATTACAACGGAACAATTCTATTCCAAGCTCGTGACCGCCCAGGAGCATCCCCGGGCGGCCCAGCCGTCCCCCCACGAATTCCTGCGCGCCTATAAGCAAAATTCCAAATACGACGAAATCATCTGCCTGACGGTGACCTCGAAAATGGCGGGCATGTTCAATTCCGCCAGCATGGCCGCCGAGCTTTACGCGGACGAAATCATGAAAAACGGCGGGGGAGCCATGCCCGTCATCCGGGCGTTCGACACCCAGAATTGCTCGGGCGGGGCAACGCTTTTGGCCCTGCACGCCGCGGAAATGGCAAAGCGGGGAAGAAACGCCTCGGAAATCATCGCCGCCCTGACCAAGCTCCGCGCAAGAATCGCGACCTTTTTCGTGCTGAATTCCTTCGTTTATATCCACAGATCGGGCAGAGTGGGCGGGCTGAAGCCCATTTTGGGCTCGCTTTTCGGCGTCAAGCCGGTTTTCACTTTTTCGAACGGCGTCGTCCGGGATACGGATGTGATCAAAAGCGGGAAAAAGGTCAATCAATGGCTGATCGAAACCTTCCGCAAGAAATCCGGAGATCATTCCACCGCCGTGATCTACCACGCGATGGCCCAAAGCCGCGCCGAAAAGCTTGAACAGGAGCTAAAGGGCCTTTACCCGGAACTTCACACCATGATCCTTTCGGTCGGGGCCGTCGTCGGGGTTTTCACCGGGCCGGGCTGCATCGGGCTTTCCTTCATCACGGGGGAGGGCTGCAAAAAGGAGCGCTGAATCCCCGCATAATTATTCACGCCGCAAAACAGCGGATTTGCACCCGCGCCGCGCGGCCGGTGCAAAAAAAAGCGCCCTTTCGGCGCCGGATCATCCGCAAGGCCACGACCTTGGGGCTTTCTTAAGCCGCCGCTCCCCGGGGTTTCATCAAAACCGGCGGCATTGGCCAACATCACGGATTTCGGAATTACCCTGGATTGATGCCGGCTGAACCGAAACCGCAGATTTCGGTATTTCATCAAGGAATGCTTTCGGCTGCGCCGACGACCTTGCCGGCGGCCTTGGAAACCACACGTCAAAGCGCCCCGAACGCCGCTTTGACGCCCCGAAAAGGGCTTAGGCTTCCGGCCAGAGCCCCGTTTCCCAGCGATAGCCGTAAGAAGCGAATTCCCTGTCGCTCTTGAGGTAGGACGTATACAGCACCCTGCCCGGCGAATCGGGGACCGGGTCGTCGGTGGTGCAGTCGATGTTTTGCCATTTGCCGTCGATCTTCACCTTGTTCCACATGTGCTTGCCGCCGTTGTAATACCCGGTGACGGGATAGCAGGGGACGCCGGCATAAGTGCTCATCAGGCAGAACAGCTCCGCGTAGGCTTCGCACACGCCATAGCCGTTTTTGACAAGGCCATAGGCCGTAAAGGATTCCTCCGCATAGCCCGAAACCTTTTTCGCGGGATTGGTGTATACGTCGTACTCAAAATGCGCGACGATGTCATCGTGGATCGCCTTCACCTTTTCCGCATCCGTCATGCCGAAATCGATCAGCTCCGCCAGGCGGCCGTTCACCCATTTTTCCAGGGCCGCCGTCGCATCCGAACCGTCGGTCTTCGCGCCGTAATAGTATTTGCGCACGAGCTGGCCGGCGTTGTCATAATCCAGATTCAGGGTGATCGTGCCGTCCCCGGTCTTTTTGTCGTACCTGGCGCTGTAGCTGATGGAGCCGCCCTTGAGAAAAGCGACGAACAGCTCGCCCGCGTTGCCGATCTGTTTGAAAAAGCGGGTCAGGCTATAAGCCGGAAAGCTTATCGTGTCGCCAAAAACGAGGACCGTTCTGTTGATGGCGTTCAGGCCGTCCTTCGCGCAGTAAAGAGCGGAGGGCGCGGCGGGAACCTCGCTCCTGGGGTCCCACAAAAGCGCGGAGGAATTCGCCGGCAGCACCACCACGTCTTCCACCACGCAGACCGCCGCGGCGGTGGTTTTTTTATTTGTTCCGTCCCGTTCGGTCACGATGGCCTTGAAGCTGTATTCCCCTTCGGTCCTGATCCTGTAGGAAAGGGCTGTTTTTTCGGTTTCCTTCTTGAGATAGGAATACTTGCTTTTTCCCGGTTTTTTGACGATGTAGGTGATCACCGGATCCTCGTACCCGGAAACGGAAACCGAAAGCCTGACGACCTCGCCCGGGCTGATCGCTTCCGTGGCCGAAATGGAAACCGCGCGGCCGCCGCTTTTGGCATAGCTTTTGGACGCGGCCGTTGCGGCGGCGGCTTTTTCCGGCAACGCGGGAACCAAACAAAAGGCAAACATCAGCGCCAGCGCAAAAGAAAGCAGTCTTTTCATCAAAAACCTCCGTCGATTCGCTTTTCGAGCAGGGCCAAAGCCGCAAAACAGAGCATCTTCAGGCCTTCGTCCTCCCCGCCGGTCAAAAACGGGGATGTCGCCTCGTTCATGACCTTTTCGCAAAGAAAAAGCTCTTCCGAAAGGGAAAAACCACCCCTTGCGGCCGCGGCCAGGCGAAGAAAGAGCCTTCTTCTTTCGCCCGATAATTCCGGGCAGTCTGTGATTCCTTCGGCGTTTGCCCGGGGCAGAAGGGTTAAGTACGCATAAACAACCGGGGAAAACAGCTCCTCTTCCGTCAACTCCTCCGGAAAAACGCGGATTTTTCCAAAGCTTAACGCGCCATAAAGGGAAAGAAGGGCCTTGTCCGTCAGATTGGCGTTGACGAATCCGCTATCCGCCCAAGCCTCCTCAAAATAAGCCTTGTCCAGGCTTTTTGAAAGGGCTTCGGCGTTTTCCCCCGCAAAAAAGGACACGTCCGCAAAGGCGGTTCCCAATCTCGCGTTTTCTGGAAGATACAGCAATTCTTTCCAATCCCCCTGTTTTGGATATTTTATAACATCCCCGGCCCGAACACAAAAAAACAATTTGCAAACGAATCCGCTGTGACAAAAAGGGGACGCCACCTTTTGCCCCTTGGCGGATGATATCCTTTTTTCACAAATTGAACGTCCCTGTGGAAAAGATTTTGCACATTATCCACATAAAACCGCCGAGTTATCCACTTTTTCCACATCCCTGTGGAGTGATTTCTGTGGATGCGCAAAATCCAATATTCGCTTCACTATTGACGTCTCTTTTGCTATAATGTACGAAGCGTATTCACATAGTTCATTGATTTAACGAAATGGCCTTGTGGATACGCGCGCCGCTTTTCAACATCGAATGGAGGATAAAATGAACCTTGCCGAAAGCGTGTGGGGAAAAACCCTTCCCATTTTGAAGGACGAGCTTTCCACCGCAACCTATCTCAGCTATATCGAGGACCTGAAGGTCGTAGACCTGAAGGATCGGTTGCTCATACTCGAAACAAACGAGGAATTCGTCCAAAAAACACTGATCGACCGCTATACGCAGACGATCGAGGACGCGCTTTATCGGGCGGGGGGCCGCGAATTTCGGATCAAGGTGGTCATGCCCGGCGAAATGGAGCCCCCAACGGCCCGGCAGGAAAACGATTCCTCCGCCTCCATCAACCCGAAGTATACCTTTGACACGTTTATCATCGGCTCCTCCAATAAATTCGCCCACGCGGCTGCCGTCGCCGTGGCCCAAAACCCGGGAAAACGATACAACCCCCTGTTTATTTACGGGGACGTGGGCCTGGGCAAAACCCATTTGCTGCACGCGGTGGGCAACGCGATCGCCGAGAACACTCCCACTGCCAGCATCATGTATGTTACCAGTGAAAAATTCACAAACGAGTTGATCTTCGCCATCCGGAACGACAGAAACGAGGAATTCCGGAAGAAATACAGAAGCGTGGACGTGCTGATGGTGGACGATATCCAGTTCCTTTCCAACAAAGAAGGAACCCAGGAGGAATTCTTCCACACCTTCAACGCCCTGTACGAGCATCAGAATCAGATCATCATCTCGTCGGACAAACCCCCGAGGGAGATTCCCGCCCTTGAGGAGCGCCTGTGCAGCCGTTTTGGCTGGGGCCTGGTGGCGGACATTCAAAAGCCCGATTACGAAACCAGGATCGCGATCCTGGAAAACAAGGCGATCTGCGAGCATATGCAGGTCCCGGGGGACGTTCTGCGCTTCATCGCCGAGCGCACCCAAACCAACATCCGGGAGCTTGAGGGTTCCCTGACCAGGGTCATGGCCCATTCGGAGCTTCGGGGGGTGCCCGTTTCCGTCGAGCTGGCCGCCGAGGCCCTGAAGGACAGCCTGACCACCCCGGAAAAGCCCGCCATCGATATTCCATACATCCAGGCCGTCGTCACCAAGCATTACAAGCTTTCCGTCGGGGATCTCATCTCCAAGCGCAGGAATCAGGAGGTCGTCGCCCCGCGGCAGATCGCCATGTACCTCTGCCGCACGATGACGGACGTCTCGTTGGAAAAAATCGGAGAGGGCTTTGGTGGCAGGCATTATTCCACCGTGATCTACGCTGTGGACAAAGTCACGGAAGACATCGCCAAAGACCCCGCTTTCGCCTCCGAGATGGACGATATCAAACGCAAGATCGAGGAATAAAACAAGGGGCAGCCCCGCCGTTTGGGGCGCGGCTTTTTCGTTTTTGCTCTGTTCGTTTTTTTGCTTCGCAAGAATGGCGGCTCCTCAAAATAAAGGAATACGCCGTAGTAGCAGTAGGGGATGTCAACAGGTGGAAAACCTGTTTAACCTTGCCAAAACACTGGTCTTTCAGGTGTTTATAACAGGTGGAAACCCTGTTGAAAAAAGCGCGGGTTATCCACGCTTTTCACAATGGTTTCCACGGTTATTTTGGGGCGCGGTCCGATCAAAAAAGCGGGGTTTCACCATCGAAAACCCGCTCTTTTTCCATTCGGATCAGTCTTCCCTTTTTTTCTGGCCGTCGGCGCGCTCGTCTTCCTCGGCGAGATTGTCCGCGATCTGGGCCTTGATGTGGCCGATCATGGCGCAGCGGGACCGAAGGGTGTCGGAAAAAATATTGTCCTCCTCGACCATTTCATAAAGCTCGCGGCCAAGCTCGGTGTAATTCTTTTCCAGCTCCTCGTTCAGCCTTGCCCGGGCGGCGCGGATCTTGGTGAGCTCCACGAACTGCTCGCCCTTGTCCGCCACGGCGTTGGCGCCTTTTTTGACGCTGCTCGCGCCCTTTTTAACGCTTTCAACGATTTTGTCGATAATGTCATCCATGTCAAGGAATCCTCCTTTTGTTTCACAATCACAATTCTTAAGGTTCCCTTTGCCTTGATCGCATCATGATTATAGCACTATTCTGCCTTGAAAGAATGGGAAAAATACCCCGCTGTCGCAGGAGGTGCCCAAAAACATTGATTTGGCGCCTTTTTTTCAAAAGGTCTTGGGCGCTTCGATGGTCATTCCGTAACCCGGGATGCGTATGACCGCCCGGACGGCGCGCAGCAGCTGGATCTTTTGCCCCTTGCTTTTGTTGAATTCCCGGTCGCCGTACTTGTCGTCCCCCAGGATCGGGTGGCCAAGGTGGGCGAGATGGGCGCGGATCTGGTGGGTCCGGCCGGTGACCAGTTTGACGGAAAGGATGGACGTGTCGGCGAATCGTTCTTCCACCCAGTATTCGGTGATGATTTCCTTCGCGCCGCTGACCTCTTTGTCAAAAATCGCCACTATGGCCGCTTCGGGGTCTTTTTTCAGCCAGGCGCGGCAGATTTTTTCTGCGGGCTCCGGCGCGCCTTTGACGACGCAGCGGTAAATCTTCTCGATGCTGCGCTTCTCCATTCCCTGGGTAATCTCTTCATAAGCTTTGTCCGTCAGGGCGAAAAGGGTTACCCCTGTGGTGTTTGCGTCCAGCCTGTGGCAGGGCCGGGCGGAAGGAAAACGCGCGTTGACAAGCTCGGTGAGTTTTCCTTCCACTTCCATGCCCGCGGGCTTGTCCACGGCCAGCAGGCGGCCGTCCTCAAACAGCACGGGGATCGAAAAGCCGACGGTCTTTTGTTCAAAAACCGTCCAGGGAAAGATCCCTGGCGGCTCCTTTTCGATCAAGACAGTTTCCTTTGTCACCGGATGGGGGAACGAAAGGGAAGCGGCCCAAAGGGCGAGCTGCTCCCCGGGTTTTGCGCGGGGATTGTAGCGCGCGTCGCCGTAAAGCGGCAGGCCCAAATGGGAAAACTGCACCCGGATCTGGTGGTGGCGGCCGGTGTGCAGCCGGATTTTCGCCAGAGAAAGGCCGCCGGATCGCAAAACCGTTTCAAAGGAAAGCCGGGCTTCCTTCGCGCCGGGTTCATTTTTTCCCGCGACGCGGCTGAAGCGGGTTTTTTCGTCTTTCAGGACGTAATCAAGCAGCTCGCCCTGGTCCGGTGCAAAGCCGCAAAGCACGGCGAGATAGGTTTTTTCAAACCGTCCGGCTTTCATGGAATCCGAAAGCCGGGCGGCCGCCTTGGACGTGCGGGCAAAAACCATTACGCCGCCCGCGGGCCTGTCCAGTCTGTGGACCAGTCCAAGAAAAACCGCTCCGGGTTTGCCGTATTTTTCCTTGACGTATCCCTTCAGCGCCGTCAAAAGGTCCAGATCCCCGGATTCGTCCCCAGCCACGGGCATGTTTTGGGGTTTTACGGCGCAAAGCAGGTGATTGTCTTCATATAAAATGTTCATCGGCCGCCTCTTTGATTGATTGCTGGTTCAGCCCAGAAGGATTCCGGCCATCCAGGCGAAAACAAGGTCCATGTACGCTTCGGAAAGCTTGTCCATCGTGTCATACGGGGTGTGGTAGAGTTCGTCGGACTCGCCCTGGGCGCAAAGGGCCGCGTTTAGGCCGATTCCGTAAAACGGGGCGTGGTCGGAACGGAATTCCTTGCCGAGAAGGGGTTTTCTCAGCGAATGGCTTTCGCAGGCCGCATAAAGCAGGGCGATCGCGGCGTTCGATTCCCCATCGCAGGTATAAACAAGGGGGCTCTCCTGGTTGGCGTCCGCGAACATGTCCAGGGCGTACACCGCCAGGATATTTTTTTGTTCCTCTTTTGAAAGCGCCCGGGCAAAAACCGAAGCGCCCAGCATGCCCTGTTCCTCCCCGGTGGTAAACAGAAAGACGATCCGCTGCCTTGCGCCCAGCTCGTAAAAGGTTCTCGCAAGCTCAAGGAGCACGGCGGCGCCGGCCGCGTTGTCGCACGCGCCGGGGGTGGTGGAAACGCTGTCGTAATGGGCGCACAGGAGGATGGTTTCCTTTGCGTCCGGATTCAATTCCGCGACGATGTTCGCGCTTTCAAAGGGGCCGTTTTCGATGCTGGTGGCTGTCAAAATATCCCCCGATTTTACCAAATTAAACAAATCAGCGTCATTTGTGGCTAAAACGATGGCTTGCGGCCAAAGATCGGGAATGCTTTGGGCCTGGGTTTCATCCGCGTTGACAACAACGACCGCCGCGGGCGTGCCAAGGCCGAGGGCGTGGATAACGCTCAAAGCGCTGGCCCCGTTGGACAGGAGCACGGCGCCTTCCGCGCTTTCGGGCAGGGGATAGCTTTCGCCGCAAAAGACCGCGCTGCCGGAGCGTACCCCCTGGGCGCCGCCGAAAACATAATCCATGGAAAGAACGGTTTCGCCAAAGGCGAGGGCGCTTTCGCCGGAAAACACATAACCGGTGTTTTCCGTGCCCACAGTTTGGAGATACGGCGTATATCCGCACTCAATCAGGGCGTTTTGGATGAATTCGCCGCTGATTTCGCAGTATTTTGAGCCTGTGCGCCTGCTTTCTGCGGTTAAAAAGCGAAGAATCGCGAGCACCCTGTTGGAATCGGGAAGGGGAATCGCGCCTGCAAAAACGCATGCTTCGCAGAGCCCTTCCTCAGCGTGGGGGCAGAAAAAGGGCGAGCCGGATTTCAAATACCGGGCGGTTCCCGCCGCCGGAAGAACCTCTTCGGCCGGCCCCGCCGGGTAATCCGGTTCGGCCACCGGCGACGGGGCGGGCGAGGGCGTGGGCGTAACGGCCGCCGGGGGAACGGGAACGCCGACGATTTCCTCCGCCGGGGCGGGCGAAGGGGAGGGGGGCGTTTGCGCCTCGTTCGAACAGGAAGCAAAAATCAGCAGGGCGAGCGCCAGAAGGAGGGCGCCCGCGCGCTTTTTGATCGGTTTTGGCATGCGTTTTTTCCTTTGCCTAAAGATTCGGTTGCCGGGTCCTATGGAAAATATACCAGATAAAAAAGTCAAAAACAAACGTAGCCGGCCAAGGTTTACAGATTTTTGCGAATTCGGCGGATGCCGATGCGCAAAAGCGCATAAAAAAACCGCCGTCGCCCTGGTTCCGACGGCAGGATTTTTTTGAAAAGAAAGTTCGTTTTCGCGGCAAAAAAAGCGGATGAAAAAATCCATCCGCTCGGATTCGACGCGCCGCAATCAGCAAAGCGAAGCGCCGTGGCGCAACGCGCGCAAGAAAGCGATTCTTACGACCCCGTTTCGCCCAGGTATTCGGACAAAAAAAGCTTGGCCTCGGCGACGGTGTCAAACCCGGTGTTCCTGCCGGCAATATAATGCGCGGCTTTGTTCCATTCCTCGGCGCTGTAATCGCCGTCATCAATGGCAAGGACGCCCTTTTTCACATCCGCGGCGAAACAGGCTTCGTGAAGGTCTGAAATATAGCTGCAATCCGAAATGCGGCGCAGTGTTTCAAGTAAATCGGCCATCTCTCCCCCTTGTAAACGGTCGCGCGGGGCCAAAAACCCGAAAACAAAACGAGCGATGGTGCAAATATTCCGTTGATCGGACCCATCTCATACAGTATAAGCCGAAAAGTGAAAGATGTCCATATTTGTGGACCATATTTTCAATCAAATTTACTTTAATTTTAAAGATATGTGTGTTTTGATTGCACATTATTCCGAAAAAAATTGCTGGACTGGAAAAGGAATCGCAAATCTGCTATAATGCCGCCATGGAAAAAGAAAAAGCCCTGGCAAAACAACGCTTTTTGGAGCTTTCGGAAAGAGCCGCAATAACAAAAAGATTTGCCTTTACCGGTTTTTTGAACGCGGACGAGCAGGCGGCCCTGTTTTCAATGAAGCGGGAACTGGCCCTGCCCTTTTCGCTGTTTGGCGGCGCCGCGGACTGCGAAAGGCGGATCGCCCGGTTTGGCTCGGAAGAGGAATTCGGCTATGTTGAGCCCTTCCCGATTTCCTGCGTTGAAATCGTGGCGGCCGCCGCCCGCTTTGGCGCGGAACTTGCCCACAGGGACGTTCTGGGCGCGATCCTTGGCCTGGGGATCGACCGCGCCGTTCTGGGGGATATCGCGATCCGGGGCGAGCGGGCTTTTGCCTTTTGCCTTTCTTCCATCGCGGCGTGGATCGGCGAAAACCTTTTTAAGGCGGGCAGGCAGGACGTCAAGTGTTCTGTTACGGCGGATGCGCCAAAAGGGCCGTTTTTTGCCCTTTGTGAACAGCGGATCCAGCTTTCATCCCCAAGGGCGGACGCGGTGATCGCCAAGGCCTATGCCCTTTCCAGGGAGGAAAGCGCCGAGTTCTTTCTGAAGGAACGGGTTTTTGTGGACGCGGCGCTGTGCAAAAACGGCGGCAGGCAGCTCAAAGAGGGCGAGATCGTTTCCGTTCGGGGATTCGGGCGGTTCGTTTATGCGGGCGTGATTGGCACGAGTAAAAAAGGCAGGCTGAACGCCGTGATCTCAAAATATTGCTGAACAAAAACCGAAGGCTGCGGGGAAGCTGTGCCTTCGGTTTTGCTTTTTGGGGCCGGGTTGCTGTTTTCGATCGCAAAACGGCGCAAAACGCGGCTCATTCTTCAAACGGCCGCTCGTACTGCTTTCTTCCCAGCTCGTAAAGGTCGTTCCCAAGGGAATCGACCAGCACGACGGCGGGCATATCCGCCACCCAGATCCTGCGCACGGCTTCCGGGCCCAGGTCCTCATAGCAGACGATTTCGCTTTTTTGCACGCAATTGGCGATCAAAGCGGCTGCGCCGCCGGTCACCCCAAGGTAAACGGCGCCGTTTTTCTTCATGGACTCGAGAACCTCTTTGCCGCGTTTGCCCTTGCCGATGGTGCAGCGAAGGCCGAGGTCCAAAAGCCGGGGCGTATAGTGATCCATCCGGCCGGAGGTCGTGGGGCCGGCGGAGCCGATGATCCGCCCCTTTGGCGCCGGGGAAGGCCCGGCGTAATAGATCGTTTCCCCCTCGATGGGAAAAGGCAGGGGTTTGCCCGCATCGAGCAGGGCGATCAGGCGCTTGTGCGCCGCGTCCCGGGCGACGAACATCGCTCCGCAAAGCAGCAGGTTTTCCCCCGCGCGAAGGGAGCGGGCGGCGGCTTTATCCAATGGAAGGGTCAGTTTCATGGGCGTGCCTTTCAAAATCACAAAAGAAGGGAAACGCTGCCCCAGGGTTTCAGGAGCCGAAACCCCCGCGCTTCAATCGAAACGGACGGCATGCGCCGGAATCACAGATTTTAACGCCCCATCGAGGTTGGATGCCGGCTGTGGGAACGGCCGGGGCTTCGGTTTTGCCGTATTATTTCGGCCATTTGTGGTCGGAATTTTCTTGTTCGGGCACTTCATCAAGGATGGATGCCGGCTGAGATGAAATCATAGATTACGGAATTTCATCGAGGATGGATGCCGGCTGTGGGAACGGCCGGGGCGTCGGTTTTGCCGTATTATTTCGGCCATTTGTGGCCGGAATTTTCTTGCGCGAAGCGAAAAAATTTTCGAAGGAACGGTCCGCGGACCCTTTCCTCCGCCTAAATCGAGCCTTTTGCGTGCCTTGCGGCGTGGCAGCAGATGTTCACCGCCACGGGCAGGCCGGCGATGTGCGTCGGCGCGAAAAGCACGTTCACGCCCAAAGCCGTCGCCCGCCCGCCGGTTCCCGCCGGGCCGATGCCAAGGCGGTTGATCCTTTTGAGCAGATCCTGCTCCAAGGCGGCGTAGCGCGCGTCGTCATTGTGGCTGCCGAGTTCCCGGATCGCGGCCTTTTTGGCCAGCAGGGCGGCGTGTTCCATGGTGCCGCCGATCCCGACACCGACGATGACCGGCGGGCAGGGGTTCGGCCCGGCTTTTTCCACCGTTTCGACGACGAAATCGATCACGCCCTTCTCCCCGTCCCCGGGGGAGAGCATCCTGATCGCGCTCATGTTCTCGCTGCCAAAACCCTTGGCCGTGACCAAAAGCTCGATCCCGTCGCCGGGAACAAGCTCGGCGTGGATGATCGCCGGGGTGTTGTCCATGGTGTTGCGCCGGTCAAAAAGGGGGTCTGTTACCACGGATTTTCTGAGGAAGCCTTCGGCGTAAGCTCTGCGCACGCCTGCGTTGATGGCGGCGTTGAAATCGCCGTTTATCACCGCCCGGCAGCCCACCTTTGCAAAAACCACGGCCATCCCGGTGTCCTGGCAGATGGGCAGGCGCTGCTCTTTTGCGATTTTGTGGTTTTCGAGGATCTGGCAAAGGGCCGCGCTGCCCGCCGGGGATTCCTCAAAATCCAGGGCGGACTGAACGGCTTTTGTTACGTCCTCCGTCACACAATAGGCGCAGCGCAAAAAAAGCGTGCACACGAGTTCGGAAATTTGGTTTTCGGAAATGATTTTCATCGTTCAATACCAATGGATCGGCAGGTCCTAACCCCGGGGGTTCGGAGGCCGCAGCCCCCGCGTTTCGATCAAAACTGACGACAGGAGCCGAAATCACAGATTCCGGCACCCAATCAAGGAATGGCGTCGGCTGAACCGGAATCACAGATCCCGGTATTTCATCAAGGAATGATGTCGGCTGCGCCGACGACTGGGGCGTCGGTTTTGCCGCATTATTTCGGCAATTGATGGCCGAAATTTCCTTGCGCGACAGCGTTAACCTTCCGGCTGCAAGGGCGCAAAGGACCTGCGGGCCTTTGCAGCCGCCGCAGCCCCGTTTAAACGCTCAGATCATAAACCGCCGTGGGTCCCTCGCGGGAGGCCACCTCCAGCCGAAGATCCTCCCCAAGGCGCAGGCCTTCTTTCACAAGCGCGTTGAAAACCGTGTCAAAGGCGACGGTCTCGGTGTTGTTCTGGGCGCTGAGATGGCCTAAAACGATGGTGTTTACCCCCAAACGGGCGAGGGCGATCGCCGATTCCGCGGCCGAATCGTTGGAAAGATGGCCCCGCCGGCCCAGGATGCGGTTTTTGAGCATCGCGGGGTAGGGGCCGTTTTTCAGCATGGAAACATCGTGATTGCTCTCAAGCACCACGACGTCCGCCTCCGAAGCGGCGTCCAGAATGCCTTTGGGCATATGGCCAAGGTCTGTAAACTGGGCGACCGCGCGGCCGGCGCACCGAAGCACGAAGCCCACGGGGTCCGCGGCGTCGTGGGGAATGGAATAGGGGGAAACGCCGATATTGCCCACCGTGAATTCCCGGCCCGCGCTGATGACGCGCTCGTTTTTCGATGAAAGGGAACCGACGCACTGTTCCATGGCGGCAAAGGTTGCGGCCGTGGCAAAAACCGGCAGGTCGTACCTTCTCGAAAGCACGCCCACGCCCTTTGCGTGGTCGGTATGCTCGTGGGTGACGAGGATCCCGTCCAGGCCGGACGGGTCGAGTTTCAGCCTGTTAAGCTGATGGAGAATGGCGGAACCGGGCTTGCCCGCGTCGATGAGCAATTTTGCGCCCCCGGTTGCAAAAAGGGCGCAGTTGCCGGAGCTGCCGGAAAAAACAGGAAGAAATTTGATCTGCATGTCGTATATTAAAAATCCAGACTATCGAAAACCCTATCCCGGGGTTTCAGGGGCCAAAGCCCCTGAGCTTCAATCAACTTGTCGTACTATTCCGGTCACTTGTGACCGAAATTATCCTGCGCTTCAGCGAAAATCCACCGTCAAAGCGGCCCGCAGGCCGCTTTGACGCCCTGAACCAGTACAGCCTTCGTTACCGGGCGTTTTTGCCCTCTATGCCCCGGGCGAGGCGAAGGAGGCGCTTGTTCTCGTTTTCCGCCGGATAAACGGCGCAATGCATCCACAGGGCGCGTTTAACTTCGCCGATCTTCTTGCCCGAAAAACCCAGATCGGCGATTTCCTGGCCGGTGATGTTCAGTTCGTTTTCCGAAAAGGGCGTGCTGCTCCCGATCATTTGCGAAAGCACCCGGCGCCAGCGCAGGGCCGTGACCACCGGGCCTTTTGAAAGGCCGGAACCGACGACGTCCGCCTCCCTGAGGCTCGCGAGTTCGAGGACGAACGCGCTTCCCCATTGGGCGAACTGCTTTTTCAGGGTTTTTTCCTTGGCGCGGCCGTCAAGGTCGTACATATGCCAGCGCACGAGGGAACAGACCCGCTCGGCAACCGCTTTTTCCGCCTTCAGCCTTTGGAGTATTTCCCGGGCAATTTCCGCCCCCGCGGACTCATGGCCGTGCATGAGGCCGGTTTCTTTGAAAACGGCCGGCTTGCCGACGTCGTGCAGCAGCGCGGCAAGCCGGAGGACGAGGGTGGGCGGCGCGCTTGCGGCGACGCGGAAGGAATGGTTCATCACGTCGTAAGCGTGGTATTCGGGGTTTTGGGCGACGTTTTCCCCCTCTAAAAGCTCGGGGATCACGTAGTTCAGCGAGCCGAGCGAAAGCATCAGGTTCAGCGCGCGCAGCACGGCGTGCTCGCCCTTGGGTTGGGGGGCGAAATAGCGCGCGTCGGAAAGCAGGATTTTTTTCAGCTCGGCGTATTTGCGCTCCGCGGGAATATCCGAAAGACCGGCGGCGAATTCCCTTGCCGCGGCAAGGGTGCTTTCCTCCACCGCGAAGCCCAGCTCGCAGGCGAAGCGCACCAGCCGCAAAACCCGGAGGCCGTCGTCCCCCATAATCACCCGGGGGTCTTTGGAAGTCGCCCGGAGCAGCCGGTTTTCAAGATCCGCCATGCCGCCGGTCGGGTCCGCGAATTCGCCGGTCAGGGCGTTTTGGTAGATGGCGTTGACGGTGAAATCCCGGCGGAAAGCGTCGGACTCCAAGTCCTTCGAAAAGCGCACCCCCGCCGGCCTGTGGAACCCGCCGGGGCCGTAAACGTCCGCCCGGAAGGTTGTGCATTCGACGGACCAGCTTTTGTCCTTCGCGATCAGTTCGACCGTGCCGAAATTCACGGCCTTGGGAACGGCGGTAAGCCCCAGCTCCTCCCCGATTTTCAGCGATTCTTCGGGCAGCGCGTCCGTGGTGACGTCCATATCGCTGATGGGGTAGCCGAGCATGGGGTTTCGCACCATTCCGCCCACGGCAAACAGCGAATGGCCGCGCTTTTGGAAGGCGGCGGCAAGCTGTTCGACGGGGGCGGGAATCATGGTTTTGAATCATCCTCCATACGCTGCGGAAAAACGTTGCCGGAGTTCGGCCCCCTTTGTCCTATGGTCAAGGGGCGGACTGCCGAAAGGCCCCCTCCCGGGGGTTTTTGGGGCCGCAGCCCCCAAGCTTCAATGAAAACGGACGGCAGGGGCCGGAATTGCTGATTCCGGCGCTTCATCAAGGAACGACGCCGGCAGCGCCGGCGGCCTTGGCCAAAACCGCGGATTCCGGCACTTCATCAAGGAACGACGCCGGCAGCGCCGGAGGCCTTGGCCAAAACCGCGGATTCCGGCGCTTCATCAAGGAATGACGCCGGCAGCGCCGGCGGCCTCGAAAACCAACCGGTGAAGCGGCCAGGCCGCTTTGACGCCCTGTCCCTTTACCTTAACACAATTCGCGGCGAATGGCCAAAGCTTTTCGATACAACAAAAAAGGCGCCGCGCTGCGTGAAACACATCAAACGGCGCCAAACGATCGGCGGATTACTTGAGGATCCGGGCGCGGATCATGCCCTCGATGGAGCAAAGATCGTCATAAAGGTGGTTGTTGATGTCCTCGTCCAAATCCAATATGGTATAGGCGTAATTATTGCGGCTGCGGTTGGCCATGTTGGTGATGTTGGCGTTGCGCTGGGCCACGGCCGCGGTGATGCGGCCCACCATGTTGGGGATGTTTTTGTGCAGCAGGCAGATGCGCATGGCGCCGCTGCGGGGCATGTCGCAATTGGGCAGATTGACGGAATTGACGATGTTCCCGTTTTCCAAATAATCCCGAAGCTGGATCGCCGCCATGCGGGCGCAGTTTTCCTCCGCTTCCGGGGTGGAGGCGCCCAGGTGGGGAATGGCGATGACGTTCTTTTTGCCGATGACTTCCGCCGTGGGGAAATCCACGATGTATTTCGCCAGCCGGTCCTCTTCCAAAGCCTTGACGACGGCCGCGGAATCGACGATATCCGCCCTGGAGAAGTTGAGCAGCGTGACCGTGGGCTTGCAGACGGCGATCTGCTTTTCGCCGAAGAAGCCCCGGGTGTTTTCCGTCAGCGGGACGTGGAGCGTGATGAAATCGGAATTGCGGATCAGATAATCCAAAGAGGAAGCGTGCTCGATGGCGCGGGAAAGCTTCCAGGCGTGGTCCACCGAGATGAACGGGTCAAACCCGACGACGTTCATGCCGATGGCGTACGCTTCGTTCGCCACCATGACGCCGATATCCCCCAGGCCGATGACGCCCATGGTCTTGCCCTTCAATTCCGGGCCGACGAACTGGTTCTTGCCCGCTTCGACAAGGGCCGCCGCGTCCGGGTTGCCACAAAGGGTTTTGCACCATTCGATGGCCGCGACGAGGTTGCGGTTGGTCATCATGATGGAGGCGAAAACCAGCTCTTTGACGGCGTTTGCGTTTGCGCCGGGCGTGTTGAAGACCACGATGCCCTCTTCCGCGCAGCGCTCGATGGGGATGTTGTTGACCCCCGCGCCCGCCCTGGAAATGGCCAGCAGGCTTTCGGGGAACGCCATGTCGTGGATCTTGGCGCTGCGGATTAGTATGCCGTCCGGGTTTTCGCAGTCTGCACAGACGTCGTGGCCCTTCAGGATTTCGTTGATGATCGGGTCGATCTTGTTCAGCGTTCGAATGTTCATTTCAAATCAAGCTCCTGTCACGCATTCTTTTCAAACTCGCGCATGAATTCGCAAAGGGCAGAAACGCCTTCGAGGGTCATCGCGTTGTAAATGCTGGCGCGGATCCCGCCGGCGGCCCTGTGGCCCTTGAGGTTCACAAGGCCCCTTGCCGCCGCTTCCTTCACAAAGCGGGCGTCCGTATCCGGATCCGGGGTGGTGAAGGTGATATTCATGATGGAACGGTCCTCCCGGTCCGCCACCGGGCGGTAGAAGGAGGAAGCGTCCAAAACGTCGTAGATCAGCCGGGCCTTGGCCTCGTTGCGTTCTTTTGCCGCGGCCACGCCGCCGGTTTTTTCCAGCTCTTCAAAGACCAATCCGGCGAGATAGATGGCATAGGTGGGCGGCGTGTTGTACATCGAGCCGTCCTTGACCTGGATGTCGTAGCGCAGCATGCTGGGAACAGAATCCGCGATGGGGCCTTTTTCGGCCAGGTCCTTGCGGACGATAACGAGGGTCACCCCCGCGGGGCCGATGTTCTTCTGGGCGCCCGCGTAAATCAGGCCGAAGCGGCGCACGTCATACGGTTCGGAAAGGATGTTGCTGGACATATCGGCGACAAGCGGGATATCCCCGCAATCCGGAAGGTCTGTTCGAAAGCTTGTGCCGTAGATCGTGTTGTTGGTGGTGATGTGCAAATAATCCGCGGCCGGGTCGAAATCCGACCGGACGGTTTTGGGAACATAGGCAAAGTTCCGGTCTTTGGAACTTTTGACCACCCGGGCGGCGCCGTATTTCGCGCCTTCCTGGGCGGCCTTGCCGGCGAAGCTGCCGGAAACGATGTAATCCGCCTTGTTTGTGTGCATCAGGTTCATGGGCACCGCGGCGAACTGGGTGGTCGCTCCGCCCTGCAGGAACAAAACGGCGTACTCCTCGGGAATATCCATCAGGCGGCGGAGAGAAGCTTCCGCGCCGTCAATGATAGACTTGAACATCGGCGAGCGGTGGGTCATCTCCATAACGGACATGCCGTTTTTGCCGTGTTCGACCAGCTCGGCCTGGGCGCGGAGCAAAACGGGCAGGGGCAGGGTCGCCGGGCCCGCAGCAAAATTGTACACTCTCATGATCGTCCTCCGTCGGATAGCGTCAAAATATTAACAAACCAATAGGCTATTATTATAATACCCTTCGGTCGTGTTGGCAAGATACAAGATCCGGGTGTTTTCAGCAAATCTCAGAGCATCGGCAAACCCTGCCCCGGGGTTTTTTGGGCAGCGGCCCCTGCGCTTTGATCAAACTGACGACATGAGCCGAAATCATGGATTTCGGCGCCGAATCAGGAATGCTGTCGGCTGAACCGGAATCACAGATTCCGGCATTTCATCAAGGATTGATGTCGGCTTTGCCGACGACCTTGCCGATGGCCTTGCTGACGGCCTTGCCGACGACCGGATCGGTTTTGCCAACAAATCTGCACTTTATCAATATAACATATCGCAGCGGAGAATGAAACGGGTCAATACTTACAAAATGATGAAGAAACGCCCGCAAAAGGGGAACCCCGCGGCGGGACCGGAGGTTTTGCCAAAAAGCCCGTCCATCCGCTTTCGGCGATCCGGCAAACGGCGGCGGGACGCGCTTTGCGCCGGTTACCTGAACAAAAACCCGCCCTTTGTGACAAAGGCGGATTATTTCCTCTGCTATAACCAGCATATGGAAAAACAAAAAAGGTGTGAATCCGTTAACAATCCCTCCCGAAAGCGTCCGCCCGGAAGGGATCGTTTCTCCAACCAATGCGGCCGCATCAAGGCGGGACGGGCTATTTGTGATAGCTTTCCCCGGCGTTGATCTTGACGGCCCGGTAAAGCTGTTCCAGCAGGATGACCCGCATCAGCTGGTGGCAGAAGGTGAAGCGGGAAAAGCTGAGGCTGTCGTCCGCCCGCAGCATCACAGAATCGGAAAGGCCCAAAGACCCGCCGATGACGAAGGCGATCCGGCTTTTGCCGGCATTCATAAGCGCCTGAAGCTCCGCCGCGAAGGCAGGCGAATCGATGCTCCGCCCGCCGATGGCCAGGGCGATCACGTGGTCGTTCGGCTGAATGGCTTTGAGCACGAGCGCGCCCTCGGCGTCTTTCACCGCTTTTTCCCCCGCGGGGGAAAGGCCCTCCGGCGCGGGGAAATCCCTGAACTCCAGGATTTCCAGCTTGACGCGGTTAGAAAGCCGCTTTTTGTATTCGTTTACGGCGTCGGCATAGAATTTTTCCTTCATTTTGCCGACGCAGAGGATACGCACGCTCAGCACAGCGGTTCTTTCGCCGCTTTTCCGGCCTGGCGGGGGTATTTTTTCGGCGTTTTCGCGGTTTTTTTCAGCACGGCCAGGCTGCGTTCCCCCCAGGGAAGGGAGAATTCCCGGATTTCTTCCACGCTGCCAAAAAGCTCGAAAAGGGCGCGCTTTGCGTTGGCAAGCTCTCCGGTCAGGGCCGGGCCCTTGAAGCAGACTGCCCTTCCGCCCGGCCGCGCAAAGGGCAGGGCAAGCTCAATAAGCGCGTTCATCGGCGCCACCGCCCGGGAAAGCACGAGGTCAAAACCGTCCCTGTACTCTGCCTTTTTCGCCGCGTCCTCCGCCCGGGAATGAAGAAGCTCGGCCTCAAGCCCCAGCCGGTCCAGCAGCGCGGCGAGGAAATCCAGCTTTTTTTGCACGGAATCCATCAGGGTGAGCCGGATATCCGGCCGGGCGATCAAAAGGGGCACGCCGGGGAAGCCCGCGCCGGTGCCAAGGTCCAGCACCCGTTCGCCGCCGCGCACAAACGGCAGGGCGAGCAGCGAATCGGCAAAGTGCTTTTGCGCCACGCCGCCTTCGTCCGCCACCGCGGTCAGGTTCACCCGCTGGTTCCACTCGGCGAGCAGGGCGTAATATGCGGCGAATTTTTCCGCCTGTTCCGCGCTTGGCGAAAAGGAAACCATGGAAAACGCAGAAAGCAGGATGCTCTGGTCCATCAGCTTTTGCCCCCCTGTCTTTCGTGTTTTTCAACGGCGATTAAAAGCACCGCGACGTCCGCCGGCGAAACGCCGGAAATGCGCGAAGCCTGGCCGATGTTTTGGGGCCTTCTTTTGTCCAGCTTTTGCCTGGCTTCCAGGCGCAGGCCGGTCATGTTCAGGTAATCCATGCTTTCTGGGATCGCCCGGTCTTCCAGCTTTTTGAAGCGGTCCACCTCGTCCTGCTGCTTTTGGATGTATCCTTCGTACCGCGCCTCGATGGAAAGCTGCTCGGCTACGGCGGGGGAAATTTCCACGGGGTTCGGGTCGCAGCGCAAAACGTCCTCCAGCTCGAAGCCTTCGCGCTTCAAAAGGTCAAAAAGCGTCGGGGTCTTCTTGGGCGCGGGCTCGCCGCGCTCCTCCAGCAGGCGCAAAAGCGCCGGCCTTAACGCGTTTGTGGTTTTCATCCGGGCAAGCTCTTTTTCCAGGCTGCGCTTTTTGCTCAGCATGGTTTCATAGCGCTCTTTGGTCGCAAGGCCGGCCGCGTAGCCGACTTCCGTCAGGCGCAGGTCCGCGTTGTCCTGCCGAAGGAGCAGGCGGTATTCCGCCCGGCTGGTCATCATGCGATAGGGCTCGTTGGTCCCTTTGGTCACCAGATCGTCGATCAGCACGCCGGCGTAGCCGTCGTCCCGCCGCAGGATCACCGGTTCCCTGCCCAAAAGCCAGAGGGAGGCGTTGATCCCCGCGACGACGCCCTGGGCCGCGGCTTCTTCATACCCGCTGGTGCCGTTGATCTGCCCGGCGAAATAAAGGCCGGCGATGTGCTTCGCGCCAAGCGAAAGGTTGAGCTGGGTGGGGTCGATGCAGTCGTATTCGATGGCGTAGGCGGAACGCATGACCTCCGCCCGCTCAAGGCCGGGGACGGTGTGGATGATTTTTTGCTGAAGGTCCTCCGGCATGGAGGTGGAAAGCCCCTGGATATACACCTCGTCCGTCGAGAGGCCTTCGGGTTCCAAAAAGAGCTGGTGACGCTCCTTTTGGGCGAAGCGGACGACCTTGTCCTCGATGGAGGGGCAGTACCGCGCCCCGGTACCCTTGATGGACCCGCTGTACATCGGCGCCCGGTGCAGGTTCGCCCGGACCAGTTCGTGGGTGGCGGGGGTGGTGTAGGTCAGGTAACAGGGGTACTGGGGATTCGTGTTTTCCGCCGTCATGAAGGAAAAAGGCGGGGCCTTCGGGTCGCCGTATTGGGGGATTGTTTTTTCCAGCTCCAAGGAGCGGCGGTTCACCCTGGCGGGGGTGCCGGTTTTGAACCGGCGAAGGGGAAAGCCCAAGGCTTCCAGGCTTTCTGAAAGCCGGTTGGCGCTCTGAAGGCCGCTGGGCCCCTGGTTGAAGGAAGCTTCGCCGATGATGATCCTGCTTTTGAGATAAACCCCGGTGGCGAGGATCACGGCGCGGGCCAAATAGACCGCCCCGGTGGCGGTGAGCACGCCGGTGACCCTGCCGTCCTCCACCAAAATTTCCACGCATTCGCCCTGGCGGAGAAAGAGGTTCTCCGTCCGTTCCAGGGTGCGCTTCATGCGCTCGTGGTACCGCCGTTTGTCCATCTGGGCGCGCAGGCTGTGGATCGCCGGGCCCTTGCCGGTGTTCAGCAGCTTGAGCTGGATGAAAGTTTCGTCCGCCGCTTTGCCCATCTCGCCGCCCAAAGCGTCGATCTCGCGCACGAGGTGGCCCTTGCTGGAGCCGCCGATGGCCGGATTGCACGCCATCAGCGCGACGGAATCCAGATTCATGGTCAGGCAAAGGGTGGAGTGCCCCGTCCTCGCCAGGGCAAGGGCCGCCTCGCAGCCCGCGTGGCCCGCGCCGACGACCACGGCGTCAAAACGGCCGGCGTCGAAAGTCTGCATATTTGTGTCCTTTCGGAAAAAGCTAATTTGGATTGGGCGGCCAGGGTAATCCGAGCCCGCCAAAAACGGCTGACTACGGGGTATTCTTGCGCCTTGAGCCGTTTTGGGTCAGGGCGTTTTCCGCCCGGAATTGCGGGCGGTTGCAGGCGCAATGGCGTTGCGGCAAGCGCCGCCAGCAAAGCGGACGTCCGTAAGGCCGGGCGGAAAACCGGATTCGGATTACCCTGGCCGCCCTAAGTTGACCGCGAAGGAGCCGTTGCGATGCAGTCAAAAAAAAGCGTTTATCCCCGGATCAAGCGGGGGCTGGACGTTTTGCTCGCTCTTTTGATGCTTGCCGTCACGCTGCCGCTTTTTCCTTTTATGGCGCTGGTGATCCGGCTGGATTCGCCGGGGGGCGCCCTTTTTTCCCAATGGCGGGTGGGCAGGGACCACCGGCTGATCCGGGTCTATAAGCTGCGCACGATGCACACCGGCGCGGAGCCCTTGGCCCACCTTTTGAAGGAGCCGGGGGAAATCTTTGCCAGCCGCGAGGACGACCCGCGCATCACCCGGGTCGGCCGGGTGCTGCGGCGGCTTTCGCTGGACGAGCTTCCCCAGCTTGTCAACGTGTTAAAGGGGGAAATGTCCTTCGTCGGGCCGCGGCCGCTGATCCTTTCGGAGATGAACAGCATGACGAGAATCGCCCTGGAACGGCTGAACGTCCGCCCCGGGCTGACGGGCTTCGCCCAGGCCGAGGACCGGGAGGGCAAGCCGGAAGAGCGGCTGGCCCGGGACCTTTGGTACGTTCGGAACATGAGCTTTTGGGTGGACGTGCGGATCGTTTTGATCACCGCCAGGGAAATGCTGGGGCCCGGCTGGGCGTAGCCAGGAGGGCCGCTTAGCCGCCCTGTGCCGCGAAAGGGCCGTTATTTTTTTGCCGTCCACCGGCCGGAAGCGCCGCAGGGAAGGAGGATGCTCCGCCTGGTGCAGGGAAGGGCGACTTCCGCGGCCTCGGATCTTCCCCCGAAGCGGGGAAGAAGGGCGATATCCAGCACGTTTTTCAGCACCGTGGGCGCAAGGCCGGTGGTGTAGCTGTTGATCAGGAAGAACAGCGGGTCCTTTGAAAGGACGTCCGCGCAGGCGGAAACCAGGGGGAAGAGCCCCTCCTCGATCTTCCACATTTCGCCCGTGGGGCCCCGGCCGTAGCTGGGCGGGTCCATGATCACGGCGTCGTACTTCCTGCCCCGCCGCGCTTCCCGAAGGACGAACTTCATCGCATCGTCCACAATGTAGCGCACGGCGGCCGAAACAAGGCCGGAGGCCGCCGCGTTATCCTTCGCCCAGGCGATCATGCCCTTCGCGGCGTCCAGGTGCAGCACTTGTGCTCCCGCCTTGAGGCAGGCGACGGTGGCCCCGCCGGTATAGGCAAAAAGGTTCAAAACCGAGACGGGCCGCCCCGCCCTTTCGATCAGCCCCGCCATCCAGTCCCAGTTGACGGCCTGTTCCGGGAAAAGCCCGGTGTGCTTGAAGCCCGTAGGCCGAACGACGAAGGCGAGGTCTTTGTATTGGATTTCCCAGCTTTCCGGCAGGGCGCGCAGGTATTCCCAGGCCCCGCCGCCGGAGGCGGAGCGGTGGTAGATCGCGTGGGGCGCGCAGGGGGCGACCGGCCAGATGGCCTGAGGGTCCGGCCGCAAAAGGGTAAAATCCCCCCAGCGCTCGAATTTTTCGCCTTCGCCGCAGTCGATCAGCTCGTAATCCTTCCAGCCGTCCGCGATGTACATAGTCCCTCCGAAATCGGTGTTCAAAAAATCGTTAAGCATAGCGCGCCAATCCGAATCCGGTCTGGCGGGCCGAATGCACGCCGGTGCTGCGTTCCCGCGGTCTTTCCGCAGCACCGCTGCGCATGCGCCGCGGCGCCTTGCCCCACCGCGCATTCGGCTCCGACAGACTCGTAGACCGCAAAGCCCGAATTCCGGATGGCATGCAAGGAAGAGGAAGGAGCCGTAGCGGTGCCTGCCGCGACTGACGACGACACAGCAGGCCGCCGGAATTCGGGCTTTGCGGCGGGTTCGGATTGGCGCGCTATGCTTACGCATGATTTTACCACAAACAAAAGCCCGCCGCCACGCGCTTTTGCCTTTTTTGGCGGCGGCGGGGCGGGGGAAATAAAGGGTGTTCCGGTCCTCGCTTCCAAATGCCGGCGAAGGCGGGGCTTTTATGATGCTTCCCGCCGGGAACCGAGTTTTTTCAAAGGCGCGGATACACAAAAAAAAGCCCGCCGCCCATGGGCGGCGAAGCGCTCTTTTCTATATGATATTATTGATCCATTCCCAGCAAATCGCCCGCCGCGGCGACGTAAGCGTCCACCCGGCTTTGCGCGTCCCGCTCGCAGGGCTCGCTGGCCCCGGCGTAAACCTTCAGCTTCGGCTCGGTGCCGGAAGGGCGCACGCAAAGCCAGTCCCCGCCGCCCAGCTCGTAATAAAGCACGTTGGATTCCGGCAGCCCCAGGGGGGCTCGCTTTCCGCCTTCCTGCCGGAAGCCTCCGGAATAATCCCTTAACGCCGAAACCTGCCGGTCGAACACCCGCTTCGGCGGGTTTTTGCGCAAAGATTCCATGGCGGCGGCGATTTTTGCCATGCCCTCGGCGCCGTAGAGGGTGTAGGACTTCACGCTTTCGCGGTAGCAGCCGTATTTTTGGTAAAGCTCCTCCAGCCCGTCCAGCAAAGTCATGCCGCGCAGGGAGTAATACGCGGCGGTTTCGGCGGCCATCAAGGCGGCGCAGATGGCGTCCTTGTCCCGCACTTTTGTTCCGGCAAGAAAGCCGTAGCTTTCCTCAAACCCGAATAAAAAGGAGCCGCCGCCCAATTTTTGCGCCTCGTCGATCTTTTCGCCGATGAAGCGGAAGCCGGTCAGGACTTCATCCATGCGGACGCCGAAGCTTTCCGCGATGGCGTTGGCGAAATTGGTGGAAACGATGGATTTGACAACAAAGCCGTCCTTCGGGAGCCGGCCCTGCTCTTTGAGCTTCATCAGCCTGTAATGAAGCACCAAACAGCCGATCTGGTTGCCCGTCAGGGTGACGAATCCATCCCCTTTGCGCACGCAGACGCCCAGCCTGTCCGCGTCCGGGTCGGTGGCGAGGATCAGCTCCGCCCCGGTTTGCCGGGCGAGTTTTTCCGCTTCGAAAAAGGCCTCGGGGACTTCCGGGTTCGGGGCGGGAAGGCCGGGGAAATCGCCGTTCGGCACGCTTTGGTCCGGAACGACGAAAAGCTTCTTCACCCCCGCGGCGGAAAGCACCCGGGAAACGGGTTCGCCGCCCGCGCCGAAAAGCGGGGTGTATACTATCGAAAGGTCTTTCGCTGCGGAAAGAACGGATTTATCCAGCGCAAGGCCCATGGTATAATCAAAATACGCCTCGTCCACCTCGGCGGGAACGGTGACGAGGAGGCCTGCTTTCCTTGCGGCTTCTTCGTCCGTCAGGCGGATGGCGGAAAAGTTTGGCACGGATTCGATCTCCTCCGTGATCCTTTTTGCGGTTTCGGGGTTGATCTGGGCGCCGTTTTCGCCGTAAACCTTAAAGCCGTTGTATTCCTTTGGGTTGTGGCTGGCGGTGATGACGATCCCCGCGGCGCAGTCAAGATGCCCCACGGCGAAGGAAAGCTGGGGCACAGCCCGAAGCCCCGGGAAAAGGTGCGCTTTGATCCCGTTCGCCGCCAGGATGAGCGCCGCGCGCAGGGCGAATTCGGCGGAGCGGTTGCGCGAATCAAAAGCCACGGCCACGCCGGCTTTTGCCGCTTGGGGCAGGCTTTTCAGGTGGTTCGCAAGGCCCTGGGCCGCCCGGCCCACGGTGTAAACGTTCATCCGGTTGCTGCCCGCGCCCATGATCCCGCGCAGGCCCGCGGTGCCGAATTCAAGATCCCGGTAAAAGCGGTCGGCCAGTTCTTTTTCGTCCGTTATTTCCAAAAGCTCTTTTCTGGTCGCATCGTCCAGGGCTTTGTCGTTGATCCACGCGTCGTAACGCCTGCGGTAATCCATTTCGCACCCCCAGGTTTTATCATTAAAACCATTATACCATCACAGGGTGGTTTGTCGAGCAGAACAGCGCCGCAAATCGTATCGACCGAACGTTGTTTGCAAAATCAAAGATAATCGTTCGGAGATTGTGCCAAGAACGATGAGCTGATCCTTTTATTATAAGGCTTTTTGTGGTATATTATCAAAATGCGGGACGCCGGAGCAGATCCTCCGGCCAGCCCTGACGGAGGGAAAGCAATGAAACCAGACATCCAGATCGCCCAGGAGACCCCAATGTTCCCCATCGAGTGGATCGCCGAAAAAGCGGGGATCAGCAAAGAACTGATCGAGCCGTACGGCAGGCACAAAGCCAAGCTGGATTTATCCGTTCTCGATCAAAAAAGGCAAAACAGGGCGAAGCTGGTGCTGGTGAGCGCGATCAGCCCTACCCCCGCGGGGGAGGGCAAAACGACCACGACCGTCGGCCTGGCGGACGCTTTGCAAAAGCTGGGCAAGAACGCGATCGTGGCCTTGAGGGAGCCTTCCCTGGGCCCGGTTTTCGGCATCAAGGGGGGCGCGGCGGGCGGCGGGTATGCCCAGGTCGTGCCCATGGAAGACATCAACCTTCATTTTACCGGGGATTTTCACGCCATCGGCGCGGCGAACAACCTGCTCGCCGCGCTGGTGGACAATCATATTCATCAGGGAAACAGCCTGAACATCGACCCGCGAAGGATCACCTGGCGCCGCTGCGTGGACATGAACGACCGCCAGCTCCGCTTTGTGATCGACGGGCTGGGCGGCAAGGCCAACGGCGTCCCCCGGGAGGACGGGTACGACATCACCGTCGCTTCGGAGGTCATGGCCGTCTTGTGCCTTTCGGAATCCATCCCGGACCTGAAGGCGCGCCTGGCCCGCATGGTGGTGGGGTATACCTATCAGGACGAGCCGGTCACCGCCGGGGACCTGAAGGCCCAGGGGGCGATGGCCGCCCTTTTGAAGGAAGCGCTCAAGCCCAATCTGGTGCAGACCCTGGAGCACACCCCGGCTTTGGTGCACGGCGGGCCGTTTGCGAACATCGCCCACGGCTGCAATTCCGTGATCGCCACAAAAACCGCCATCGCCCTGGGGGATTACGCGGTGACGGAGGCGGGTTTTGGCGCGGACCTTGGGGCGGAGAAGTTTTTCGACATCAAATGCCGCATGGCGGATCTGGCGCCGGACGCCGTAGTGCTGGTGGCCACGGTGCGCGCGCTGAAGCACCACGGCGGCGCAAAGAAGGAAAATCTGGCCGCGCCGGACACGAACGCCCTGAAAGCCGGGCTGCCGAATCTTTTTCGGCACGCGCAAAACATCAAAGGGGTTTTCGGCCTGCCCTGCGTCGTGGCCATCAACCGGTTCCCGACGGATTCCGCCGGGGAGCTTGCCCTGATCGAAGCCGAATGCGAGCAGCGCGGCCTGCCTGTGGCCCTTTCGGAGGTCTGGGCCAAGGGCGGCGAAGGCGGGATCGCGCTTGCCAAACGCGTGATCGAGCTGTGCGAAGCCGGCGGCGGGAAATTCTCCTTCTCCTACGACCTTGGGATGAGCCTTTTTGAAAAGATCGAAGCCGTGGTGACGCGGGTTTACGGCGGCGCGGGGGTTTCGTATACCACCGCGGCCAAGGCCCAGCTCGAGCGGCTGGAAAAGCTGGGGTATTCCGGCCTGCCCGTCTGCATGGCGAAGACCCAGTACAGCTTTTCGGACGAGCCGGGGCTTTTAGGCGCGCCGGAAGGGTTTGAGGTCACGGTGCGCGGCGCGAGGGTGAGCGCCGGGGCGGGCTTTGCCGTCGTGCTGACGGGGGAGATCATGACCATGCCGGGGCTGCCGAAATCCCCGGCAGCCGAGCGCATCGACGTGGACGAAAACGGCGTGATTTCCGGGCTGTTCTGAGGTATCGTCCAAAGAATTCGGACTAATCTTACCTTAATTAAGCGAAATAACGCAAAATGGAGGGAACCATGAAACAGACCGATCTGACCTGCGCGGCTTTTTCCGCCGCCCTGGCTTCTTTGGCGCCGTCCCCCGGGGGCGGCTGCGCGGCGGCCCTTTGCGGCAGCCTGGCCTGCGCTTTGGGGCGCATGGTTTCCGCCCTTTCGGAAAACAAAAAGTCCTGCGAAAAGCATAAGGAAGAAATCGCCGCGATTTCAAACCGGCTGGAGACGCTTAGGCTGGAGCTGCTCGGGCTTGTTGATGAGGACGAGGCGGGCTTTTTGCCCCTTTCCGCGGCCTGGGGGATGGACAAGGCCAACCCGAATCGGGAGGGGGCAATCGAAGCGGCGCTGAACGCCGCCTGCGCGGCCCCGCTGAAGATGATGGAAGCCCTTTGCGAAGGGGCGGGGCTGCTGGGCGATCTTGCGCCCGTCTGCTCGCCGATCATGATCAGCGACGCGGGGGCGGGCGCGGCGCTCTGCGCCGGGGCCCTTCGCGCGGCCGCGCTGAACGTATACGTCAACGCGGGGTTAATGAAGCAAAGGGACCGGGCGGAGGAACTGGTCAGGCGGGCGGACGGCCTGCTGGAATCGGCGCTTTTGGCGGATGAGACCTTCCGCTTCGTGCAAAAAAAGCTGAAAAAAGACTGAAGGAATCCGGCGCAATGGTTTTTGCGCCGGACAGGGGTACAAGCATGGCAGAATTGCTTTTTGGCGCGCCCGTCGCCGCCGCGCTGACGGAGCGTTACGCCCCCGCCGCCGAGGAACTGGCGAAAGCGGGCCGCAGGCCGGCGCTGGCGGCCATCCGCGTGGGCGAAGCGAAGGAGGACATGGCCTATCAGCGCGCCCTTGCGAAGCGGTGCGGCGCGATGGGCGTCGCCTTTGACGCGCTGGAGCTGCCGGGGAACGTTTCGCGGGAGGATCTGGTCAAAAAGATCTGCGACCTGAACGGGAACGAAGCGGTCCACGGCGTGCTGATCTTCCGCCCCCTGCCCGGCGAACTGGACGAAGCGGCGCGGCGCGCCCTTTCCCCCGAAAAAGACGTGGACGGCATCACAGACGGCTCTTTGGCGGGCCTTTTGACCGGCGCGGGCGGCTTTGCCCCCTGCACCGCGGCGGCCTGCATTGCCATTTTGGAGCATTACGGCGTCTCCTTTCGCGGCAGGCGGGCGGCGGTGGTGGGCCGGAGCCTGGTGGTCGGCCGGCCGGCCGCCCTGCTGCTTTGCGAGCGGGACGCGACGGTGACCATCTGCCATTCGAGGACGAAAAACCTTCCGAAAATCCTTCGGGAATCGGAGATCATCATCGCCGCCGCGGGCCGGGCGAACCTGCTTGGCGGGGAATGCTTTGCGCCGGGACAGGTGGTGATCGACGTTGGGATGAACTTTGTGAACGGAAAGCTGACGGGGGACGCGGATTTTGCCGCCGCGGAAAAAACCGTGGCCGCGATCACCCCCGTTCCCGGCGGGGTGGGGGCGGTGACGGCGGCGCTGCTTGCGGCGAACGTCGTCCGGGCGGCGAAGAACAGAGGATAAAAAGGAGTTCATGATTCAAGATGCAGATCAGGGAAATTACCGGGAATGACCGGCAAACATATATGGACCTGACGGGTGAATTCTACGCCTCGCCCGCAGTTCTTCGCCAAATCCCCGAAAGCTACCGCGAAGCGACTTTTGAAGAGCTTTTGAGGGAGGATGGAACCGCCCGCGGGCTTCTGTTCTTCAAGGAGGGGGCGCCCGCGGGGTACGCGCTTTTCAACCGGGCTTTTTCCCAGGAAGCCGGCGGAAAAGTTCTTTGGATCGAGGAACTGTATGTCCGCCCCCGGTTCCAAGGCGGCGGCATGGGGAGCGAATTTTTTGAATACCTGTTTGAAAACCTGCCGAAAGATGTGAAGCGGATTCGGCTGGAGGTGGAGGCGGAAAACGAAAAAGCCCGGGCGCTTTACGCCCGGCTGGGCTTTGAGGAGCTTCCTTATTTACAGATGGTCCGGGACTACGAATAAAAAACACAAAAAGCAAAAAGCGGCGGCACCGCAAAGGTGCCGCCGCTTTTTGCTGGGCAAAGGACCCGAAAACGGACAGCGGAACAACAAACGGATAACGCCTTCGAATGCCGAAAGAGGCGGGAGGGCGGCGCAGGAGCCGCAAGCCGCAGGAATACGGAAAAAACGCCGGATCTGACAAAAAACGGGCGCCTGGTAAAATATGGTTATATATTATTAACTAAATTTGAATGAATTACGAATATATTTCGACTATCCTGTGTATAAAACATAAATTCGATAAATATCGCAATAAAAACGCAATATTTAACTTGACCGGTCCGCTTTTTTCGCGCTATCATTGCATCAGCCGGCAGAATCCGATCCAAAAACACTCGAAAACAAAGGAGCGCAAACAATGAAAAAGCTGATTTCCTTCGCGCTTGCAGCGGCGCTTTGCCTGGCCGCCATGGCCTCTTTGGCCTTTGTGGTCTCGCCGGGCGGCGGGAGCACCACCCTGAACGACGCGTTTGCCGTCACGGGCTTCAAGTGCACCGACGCGACCGTCACCACCCAGGGCGTGCGCGTTTACACCAATTTGGTCGACGCTTCCGAAAAGAAATACAACGTCAACGAACTCATGTATTTCGCGCTGACCATCAACATCAGCAACCCCGTCAAGACCCTGGCCCACACCAGCGCGGTGGGCAACGAGTACACGATCATCGTGTCTTCCGACACCGTGGACCTTTCGATGAACACGATGGCGGACGTCGTCCTCACCCATCCCCATGATTCCACCTATACCAACCTGGTTTCCACCGAGAACGGCGTCGTCAAGGCCAACGCTTCAAACGCCCTGGCCTATGACAAGAACAACAACACCCTCACCTTCCGCGTGAAGGTCTGGAACGACGCCCCCACCAAGTCCAACGTCAACGTCGGCTACGACGCCTTCAACCTCGCCATCGACGAAACGAGCACAGCCAGGGAAGCAAGCTATGTGATCGGCTTCACCGCCGTGAACCGCGCCGCCGAAAACGGCTCCGTTTCCGCGAAGGTTGCCCCCACCGAGTTCAAATTCAAGAACGACACCCTGACCGTGATCCAGAACGGCCGCACCTATAAGATCGACAAGGTCGCCGCAACCTGGCCCGCAGCCAGCAGCACCGCCAACTGGCCCGCCACCGTTGCCCAGTCCCTTGCCACCGCGGGCTACCGCGTCAGCCTTGTGGCCGCCGACGGCGCCGCCACCGAGATCGTCACCCTTGACACCGAAGTCACCAGCGCGGAAGGCTACGGCGTTTCCCTCGGCCTTGCCAAGGCGGGCCGCCTGATCGCCAGGAATACCGTGGGCAGCGGCTATGTTTACGCCGACAACGGCGGAGCCGCCTTCACCCCCGCCGAGCAGGCCGCCATGGACACCATGCTCGCCGACTTCGGCTTCAACCTGAACTACAACTACAAGCTTCAGGACAAGAACTTCGAGCAGGCGACCACCTATAAAGCCACCTTCGCCGTCGAGTACAACGTGAAGGACGACGAGGCCGACGTCGACGAAGGCACCGAAGACGACGATCCCATCGAGGAAGAGGACGAGCTTCCCATCGAGGACGACACCGAGGTGGACGAAGTTCCCCACACCGGCGACAGCACCGCTTCTGCCGCGCTGTGCATCGCCCTGGCCGCGGTTTGCGCCGCCGCCCTGGCCTTTGCCCTCAAGCGCACCGGCAGGGAAGAAAACCGCTAAAACTCTGACCGCCGGTTAAAACCGCCGCAGAAGACCCCGCTCCCAAGCTTTGGGGCGGGGCCTTTTGCGTTTTTTGGCAAAGCCGGCGCGATTTGGGGCAAACTCCCGTGGGGCGCCGGGCCGGGCGGGGATCGCTTCTTATTGTAATAGCCGCCAGGGTTTGCCGCCGCGGCTTCCCCCTCCCGAAAGACCCGCCGCGCCCAGGATCGCGCGCCGCCCGCCGCCAAAAGGGAAAAGACCTGGTAAAATGCGGTTTTGAGCGGCTCACGCGCAGGTTTCTTACCCCTCATATTTACACGGCATAACCCTTCGTGTATCATGGATGCCAAACGCCGGCGCCGCGCCAAGGCGGCGGCCGCCGGGAATGGAGGCTCTTTGACCATGCTTGAAATCTCCCGCCTGACAAAGATCTACAAAGGGGGCAAAAAGGCCGTGGACGACCTGTCCCTTTCCGTTGCCGAAGGGGATATCTGCGGCTTTATCGGCCGCAACGGCGCGGGAAAAACGACGACGATCAAATGCATCACCGGGATCATGGATTTCGATTCGGGGGACATCGTAATCGGCGGCAGATCCATCCGCGAAGACCCCATCGCCTGCAAAAAGATGATCGCGTACATCCCGGACAGCCCCGATCTTTACGACAGCCTGACGGGGGTGAAGTTCCTTTCCTTCATCGCGGACATTTACCGGGTGGACCGGGCGGACAGGGACAGGCTGATCGAAAAATACGCCGCGGCCTTCGAGCTCACCCAGGATCTGGGGGATGTGATTTCCGCCTATTCCCACGGCATGAAGCAAAAGCTCGCTTTGATCGCCGCGCTGGTGCATTCTCCGAAGCTCCTGGTGCTGGACGAACCCTTCGTGGGCCTGGACCCCAAGGCCTCCTTCACCCTGAAGGAGATCATGAAGGACATGTGCGCCCACGGCTGCTCGATCTTTTTTTCCACCCACGTTTTGGAGGTGGCGGAAAAGCTCTGCAACAAGGTGGCGATCATCCGGGAAGGAAAGCTTTTGACCGCGGGCGGCATCAACGAGGTGCGGGGCAACGCGTCTTTGGAATCCACATTCCTTGAGCTGACCGACGATTCGGCCAAAAACTGAGGGAAGAATCATGAGGAATGTTTATCTTCTCGTCAAGGTGGGGCTGCTTTCCGCCCTGTCCGGCTCCGGCACGAAAAAAAGGCGCAGGCTGAGGGCGGGGGCCATCGGCGCTACGGCCTTGTTCGGCGGGCTTTTGGTCATGGCGTTCATGGGGGCGTACGGATACATGTTCTCCATGATGCTGGACGTTACGAACACGCCCGAGCTGCTGCTTTCCGGCGGGTTGGCCATCGGGCTTGTGATGTCCCTGGTCACCGGGGTGACGAAGATCCCCGGGGTGCTGTTCGCGGCCAGGGATTTTGAGCTGCTCGCCGCCCTTCCGGTGACCGACACCCAGCTTTTCCTTTCGAAGCTCGCGCTGGCGTACACCTTCAGCATGACGGGGATCGGGGGGATCTCCCTGCCCTTTGCCGTTGTTTACGGCGTCAAATACGGCGCTTCCTTCGGGTTTTACATCGCGGTGCTGGCGGGGCTTGTGATCGCGCCGCTGCTGGTCTGCGCCGTTGCCGGGGTGCTTTCCCTGTTCATCAGCAGGATCGCCTCCCGCTCCAGGGCGAGCAACCTGCTCATGCTGCTGCTTTCTACGGCGCTGATCGTGCTGATCATGCTGGGGTCGATGTCCATCAGTTCCATGCCGGACGGCGATCTGGTCAAGACCTTTTCCGGCTATTCCGCCGCGCTTTCGGCCTTTTTGCCCACGGGGCTGTTCGCGTCCGCCGCGCTCGGGGCCTATGGCGACCTTTTCTGGCTGCTGCTGATTTGCGGCGTGCCCTTCGGGCTTTTTGCCGGGCTTTCGGCAAGGGTATTCAGAAAGGCGAACCTTTCCATGGGCGAGCGGCGCATGCGCAGCAATTTCAAGGCGAAACGGCTGGAAAAAATCGGGGGAAAAAGCGTTTCTTCCGCCCTGTTTTCCCGGGAGCTCAAGGGCTATTTCGCCTTTTACGGCTACGTGATGAACACCGCGGCCGGCGCGCTGATGGCGCTGATCTTCACCGGTCTGCTGGTTTTTGGCGGCGAGGCCCTGTTTGCCTCCGCCGTGGACCCGAGCATAAACGAAAGCGTGGTCCTGCCCCTTTTTGTGACGATGCTGTGCTATTGCGGGGTGATCGCGCCGCCCACGGCCTCGGGCATCTCCATCGAAGGGAACAGGCTGTGGATCCTGCGCAGCCTGCCCGTTTCCGCCGCGGACATTTTCAAGGCCAAGCTGAAGCTGCAATTGCTCATCATGTGGCCGGTCTGCGTGATCGCGGGCGGGGCGGCGGCCTTCGCGCTCGGAGCCGGGCCGCTGAACGCGGCCATCACGATCCTTCTGCCCATGGCGTACGCGCTGTTTTCCGGGCTGGTGGGGCTGGTGACCAACCTGATGCTGCCGATGCTGAACTGGAAAAACCCCATGGTGCCCATCAAGCGCGGCGGCAGCGTTTTGCTCTGCATGGTCGTCGGGTTTGTGGCGATCGCCGTGCCCGTTGTGATCTTTTTGCTGAGCGGCGCGGATTTTACGGTCTTTTCCGTCACCGTCCTGGTCTTTGTCCTGATCGCCTGCGCGGCGCTGTGGCGCTGGCTCAAAACCTCCGGCTCGAAAAAGTTCTATGCCATCTGATGCCGATCCCGCATCCGGACCGCCGGCCCGCCAGGAGCGCTTTGTCCCTTGCGGGCCGGTGTTTTTCAATATATCCCTTTTGTGAAAAACGGCGAAATAGGGCTTGCGCAACGGGGGCAAATTGGGTATAATGCTAATTGCGCTTCGGCAAGGCAAACGGCCGGGCGTCGAAAGCGAACGCAAGATCCGCGCAGCCAAGCGGCGGCAACAGCCGCAAACAGGCAGGCCTGACCCCCCCGCGCTGGTGCGGCCCAGCCGGCAGAGCGTCTCTTTGCCAAGGCGAACAGAGCTGTGGCAGGCTGGCGCGACGAAGGGCAAGGCGTGCGGAAAAGCCCGGTTCCAAAGGGCTTTTGAGAAAGGCGTTCGACAGGCGGGGATACCTGATAGCATCCAAGCTCGCTCCCGCTGCGGGCAGCTTCCTTGGCCCCGAAAATCACATATGCTGATGTAGCTCAGTCGGTAGAGCACCTCATTGGTAATGAGGAGGTAGGCAGTTCGAATCTGCTCATCAGCTCCATTGTTTTTGCACGACGGTACTCATGTCATGCAAGAAAAAGGGCCCTGTTGTAATGGGGTTACAACAGGGTTTTTTCTTTGGGTTTTTTATCTTTTGGATATTAAGTGTAGAGAGCGTTTTCCAACCTGTGATGCACGAAGCGACTGGCGGAGATGTGTGTAGATCTCCAGAGTAATCCCGACACTTGAGTGACCTGCCCACATTTGAGCCGTCTTGACATCAATACCTGCTTCATACAGCATTGTGATGTAGGTGTGCCGTAATTGATGGGGCTTGATCTTAATACCCAGGTCCTTGACCGAGTTTTTCCAAAACGTCCGGAATGACGTAAGCGACATCATCCCTCCCGCATGATTCGGAAAGGCGTATTTCGAAATACGTTGGCAATACAAATCATAAAGAAGGTTGTGTAGAGGTTCTACTAACGGTACAGTGCGTATCCCGGCCTCGCTTTTCGGAGGTTTGATGGTTGCTTGATTCTTCACGTAGGAAACGGTTTTCGTCACCTGAATTTCGCGGGATGTGAAACAGATGCCATCCCACATAAGAGCAAGCCCTTCACCGCGCCTCAGACCCGTATATAGGTACAGCATAACCAACGGGTTGGCCTGCTTGTTTATCTGATCAATTACCTCGTCGCCTATTATCTCTTTTTGGACTTTTGCGGCTTTTGGCAATTTGATCTTTGATGCTGGATTGCGGTCAATGAACTCGTTGATATAACCAAACTCTAATATCTGGGATACCCTGCCTGCATAGTACCTTATGGAAGATAATGCGTAGTCCTGTTCCAATAACTGCGAAACAAACCATTCGATGTGATATGGTTTTATGAATCTGACATCGCGTTCTCCGAAATATGGCAAGATGTGACGATTGATCTCGTAAACATAATTCTGGAGAGTTTTGGCAGATAAAAATCTTCCTTTGGACGCTTTCCACAGGTCAGTCAGCATTGCAAAAGTAACGGGATTGCCATTTCTCAATGCTGTTTCAATTTTTTCGAGTATCGCTATATCCATCATATGTATCCTTCTTCACAGTATCAGTGTCATCATATGACGGAGCGCTCCGATTTACACAATCAGTCGTGTACACTATCCCGTTTAGTGGGTGATTCACTGCTTTGCTGTTTTGACTCGATATGTCGGACTCACGACGACGTTAAGCGCTTTCGCCGAGTTTTGTAATGCTGTTTGCTTTCAGCATTATCCTGTTTTCAAGGTGCTTATCATGGTACATCTATAAGATACATGTATAGTAACAAGCTGTCAAATTTCTTGTAAAAAAGTGCATTTTGCATGATTGTCGAGTTATTTGAAATTAAGTTTGTTGAGTGGCACTGCTATTGGTTGAGAAGGCCGTGATGTATAGCGTACGGTTGGATGCGATGAAATGAAAGGCAGGCAGGCCAGTCAAAGACAATTATTCTCAAGCTAAGAATAATTTCGGGGTTGCGACATTAAGCGACGAACTTGCCGGGCCGATTAGAAATAATTCTGCACCACTGGGACAGGATTTATTGGACAGCCGCATGAAAAAGAGAACAGAGATATCGGGCGAATTACTTCGACACCAGTGGTGTCGAAGTTGCAAAGCAGGCATGTCGGTGAAGAGATCGGTAGAGAGGCAATGATAATTCGGCACAGCTGGGGTTGGCTCACTTAGGCTTAACTTGAGCCGGAGACTTCATCAGCAAGAAACCCACCGTGGCAATCAAAGTATAAAATAAAACCTGCTCGGAAAACAGTCAGGAACGGCAAGGCATATCGTTTTTCTATATTTTAAACCCAATTATACTTGCTGCCCTGAAATATAAAACAAGCAATACTGCTGTTAATATCAAAGCCCTGGACAGTTTTGAATATTTAGCAGACCTTTTTATTCTTTTAGCTCCCTCCATAAGTCTAAGCAAATCGGGTAATTCGTTAATTAGTATTTTTGCCAGCCTTCTCGCAATAGGAGAGCTGTTTTTATGAAAAGATATTCCTATATCCGCAACTCTTAAGGCTATCCCATCATTAGGGCCATCACCGATCATGGCTACATGATGACCTCTTTGTTGAAAAAGCCTGATAATAATCCCTTTTTGGGAAGGCAATAATCTCGCAAATACGGAACAATGATCGGATTGCCTTGCAACTTCGTCCAGTGCCATCCTGTCAATTACCCTGCCGATCAGATACCCCGAACCTTTTGTGATCCCGCATTCTTTGCTGATGTTTATGGCAGTTTCAGCTTTGTCTCCGGTCAACATGATGCTTCTTATTCTTTTTTCAGTAATCTTTGATATGGTCTCGCGCGCTCCATGCTGCAACGGATTTTCCAGCTCCAATATGCTCAAGAATGTATATTGTTTGGGGGGCTCATTGAACACGCCTGAGACATATGCCAAAGCAATCGCGGTGTTTCCTCTTTGATTAACTGAGCTAATTGTGTTGTAAGTGAAATGCCTAAAATCAGAATCTGCTTTTTTTCCGCCGGCCGCTGAAAGATATCTGTTGCACATTCCCAAAACAACGTCCGGGTCTCCCTTTGCAAAATAATACACGCCCAAATCTTTCAGTTTGTACCCGCATGCCATATACTTGTTTTCCGATTCAAAAGGCCTGTGATATATTCGCTCGCTTTGCAATAATTCCTTTATATCAATTCCGTTTTTACCTGCAAAGGAAATCAAAGTCTTGTCAATGGCGTTTGCCTGTTCCAGCTTTTCATAAAACTGTACGTCATTGCACAGCGCGCATGCTGTTTTAACCAAATATGACAGGGTATTATTATTTGCTGTATTGGCAGCATGAGGCATTCCATCGGCATAATACAAGTTTTTGACTTCCATTTCCCGTGTTGTTAATACGCCTGTTTTGTCAAAACAGATTACATCAATCTGATTCAACGCCTCTATAGCCGATATATCCCGTATCTGAATTTGATAACGCTCATATTTTTTTACCTCATCTGAAATGAGCAAATATCGAAAGAAATCATCATTTTGCATTAGCATCAAAGCAGCAGACAAAAACAAATAAAGCAAAATCAACAAAATGGGATGGTGTGATAACGCCATCTGGACGACAAAGGGAGGTAGGAGCAACGCGACCGGAAAAAGAGAGTTTTTGTTGAAAAACTGGAACCTATAGGTATTTTCTTGTTCCCATGTCTGCTCTAAGATTTTTCCGTATTCCGTTTCGCTTCCGGTTGCAACTGCAATGCCTTTGCCGGAGCCTTTTATGATTTTGCTTCCCCTGTAAAGCATTGCGCTTTCCTGAATATTTTTTATGACAGGCATGATTTCGCCGGTCAAATCAAATTCGTCAACCTCTAAGCCTGTTGCTTCAATAAGCCTGAGATCGGCGGGAACAATATCTCCGGCCTGGAAGACCACCGTATCATCCTTGCATAAATCGTCTTCTGCGATATTGATCCATTTTCCGTTTTTGATAATTGTCACAGGGTTATCTTTCAAAATATTGCCCCCTTTGCAATCAGGTTATGATCCTTGTTCTTTTTAAAGCGATAATGGCAAATGGTATCAGAACCATCTGAACGACGACGTTGATAACTGTAAAGAAAAAAGCACCGGACATAACTATGATCCAGGCAGATAAATCAAAGGCCCCGATCAGGAGGATAAAAACGATTCCCCAGATTATCCTTCCGGCAAACATAGCCACTGCGACCGTAATAAATACGGACAGCCGTTTTAGGGAAAGCAGACCGCGAAGAACAGCCGTCATAAAACCATAAACGGCAAGCTCAAACGACATTGCGACAGCGTAGGGAACCATGGGTGGAATGCCAAACAGTATACTTCGCATAATAGGCGTCATAAAACCGACAATCAGACCGTTTGACCAGCCGCAAGTATAACCGCAAAGGAACACTGAAATATATACCGGCAGCATCATTAAGTCGATTTGAGGAATTTGAAAGGTGAAAAAAGGAAGGACTTGTCCCAAGGCGAGAAAAAGGCTTGCAAGCACTAATTTTTTTGTGGGCGGTACTTCTTTTTTCATCTTCGATTTCACCTTCCCAGACGTCTGAAATTGACTCGTATGGGTCCAAGACTCGTTTCAGCCTGGTACTATATTTCACCATCCTCGGCCCAGGGAACACATACATTCCTCCCTCCCACAAAACGGTTAATTGCCCTGCGATATGCTTGCGGTCAAAGTCAATGATGTAGCGGAGCGCCCGCATATTCTTAACCCACTCGGAAAATGTTGCCGAGCGTGCGATGCACGCGTCGATGTCCTTGCGCACCCGGTCCCGCTTGGTCTTTTCGCCTTCATGCGCCGCTTTCCATTCGGCATACTCCTGGCCGCGGCCTGTCGGTTCGATCACCGATAGCCCGTATTTTTTGCACAGCTCGTCCGATGTGCCGCGCACATCGTAGTAGTACGTCGCCGGGGTGGACCGGTATTTTCGACCATCCGTAAATGCGACGGAATTAATTGCGATGTGGTTGTGGATATGGCCTTTGTCCACATGGGTGCCGATCACCACCTGGTAATGATCCGCCCACAACCGCTCGGCCAGATCCCGGCCAATACGGTGGGCCAGGTCGGGGGTGACTTCTCCGGGGGCGAAGGATTGTATGACGTGGTAGCATTGCACGCCGTCCTTCTTGCCCCAGCGCTTTTTTGTCGCCATCATTTCCTCGGTCGCACCGGCCCGCGTGCAGTTCATTGTGGAAACAAAAATCTGCTCGGCGGTTTTATCGGGATTCGCCGCATAATCCACAATGCCCTCAATTGCATTGCCGAAGGATGTCTTTTCTGCGTTGCGGACGTAGCTCAGCATTTTATCCAGACGCATGCTGCGGGCGAATATTTTGGTATACGCCATGACTCATTCCTCTTGGATGCGATTGAGCACCGCGATCACCTCGTCGAGCTTTTTCAGCAAAAAGTCTATCCGGCTTTCAGGGGCCTGCCGTGAGATGTTGGCCGCGTGCGCAACCTGGTTGATGTTTGTGCCGATGGCATTCACCTCCTTGGCAAAGACACGCAATATTTGCGGGCGCAGCGGCTTGAGAATGGTGAGCGCACCTTTAAAGTTGTGCCGGGGGAACCCTTGCAGACGGCCTTCGGAGAAGATTTGTACCATAAGATTTTCGGCCAGACGGGATGAGGGATGACAATGTGAAAGAAAAGCCGGGCAAGGCTTTCATGCTCAGCAGATATTGGAAAGATTGAGAGAAGCGAGGGATGACAATGCGATATGAAATTCCCGGATACAAGACTTTGACGATAGAAAACGTGGTCATGGACTTCAACGGCACCATTGCCGTGGACGGAGTGATAAAGGAGGCTGTGAAGCAACGGATCATTCGGTTGGCGGAATATTACCGTGTCTACGTCCTCACTTCTGACACGCAGGGGACCGCAGCAAGGGAGCTGGCGGATCTGCCCGTTACGCTGGAGGTCTGCAACACCGATCATGCCGGAGAGTGCAAACGCCGGTTTGTCAAAGGTCTGGGCGGAAATATCTGTGCCTGTATTGGCAACGGAAACAACGACGTGCTCATCCACAATGAACACTCCCCGCCCGGCCCGCGGCGGGCGCGCGGCGAAGGCGGGCGGCCGCAGATGGAAATCGTTTTGGCTGGATCGCCGGATTCAACCGGGTCGATGCGGCCGTGTGAATAGCCCTTGCGGCCGTGTGAATAGCCCTTAATTCGGGGGGGGGGGGTCGCATGCGGCGGGCGGCGCGCCGATCGGCTCGGGGCGCCCGGATCCGTCTGCGGTCCGCGCCCATGGCGGGATACCCGGCGGCGCGGGGATTCGGAATCCGCGGCGAAATATCGCGCTGCATTCCGCTCCGCATTTGAAACGGGGGGAAGGATTCGTGTGAAAAGGTTTCCTTTTTTGTTTGGTTCCTGCTATGATTTGAATAGAAGGTGCAAAATCCTATAGTAACTACAGGTTCTTTTGTGCAAAAAGGGGGCTGTGATGGTCAAATACAGTGTCAGCGATATCGCCCGCGTGCTTGGGCTGACCCCAAGCGCCCTGCATTATTTTGAAAGGGAAAAGCTGATTCCCGCCAACAAAGAGGAGAACGGCCGCCGCTATTACGCGATCGGGGATGTTTTTCGCCTGCTTTCCTATTTTAAATACCGCTCGATGGGGTTTCGCTTTAAAACCGTGGTCGGCCAGTTCGGCGGGTCGGAGAACGACCGCAAGCTCATCGAGGCCCGGGTCCGCAGCCAAAGGGACGAAGCGCTGCGCAAGGAAGCCCATTACCGCAATCTGGCCGCCTCCATCGACGAGCATCTCGACGGCATCGTCCAGATCGACCGCCTGCTGGACGATTACGAGTTTGTGCGTTCGCCGGAGGCGCTGCTTATGTACGACGAGGAGGACGGATGGATCTCGAAGGACAGAAAAGCCCAGGATGTGGCGGAAAAATGGATCGCCGCCATGCCCGCCACCCGGCTTTCGGTGCTGCTGGACGAAGGCGGCCCGGTGTTCTGCTACAGCGTGTCTCCCCAAAACGCGGAATGGCTCAAGCTGCCCCTTGACTTGCAGATCCGGCATATGGACGCCGTTTCCAGCCTGCATACCATTGTCGCCGCAAACAGTGATTTCGCCGAAAATCCCGCCCAGGTGTTCGCCGCGCCGCTTGAATACGCGCGTTCCCGGGGGTTTGAGGCGGCCGGCACGCCCTGGGGTACCGTGCTGCTGGTTGAGGTGGCGTCGGTGGCGCAGATCAAGCCCTATGTTGAGGTATGGGTCCCCATTAAATAACGAAAATCCGGGGCGTCAAAGCGGCCTGCGGGCCGCTCCGCCGATTGGTTTTTATGGCAGCCGGCGCGGCCGGCGGCAATCCCTGATGAAGTGCCGGAATCTGTGATTTCGGCGCGTTTCGCGCAGGGGCCTTTCGGGCAAAAATAAAGAAAAGGATACGGCAAAGCTGACGCCCGGCCGCCGGAAAGGCCGCCGGCGCGGCCGGCATCATTCCCTGATGAAATGCCGGAACCTGTGATTTTTGCGCGGCCGGCGGCAATCCTTGATGAGGGCCGGAACCTGCGATTTTGGCTCGTGCCGTCGGATTTGATTGAATCCTTCGGGGATTCAGCCCCAAAAAAATCCCCGGGGCCCGGGCTTGCCGGTTCACCGTCATCCCCCGCCAAACAACGGGTTTTTGCTCTTTGTTAAAAAAAGCGCTTGAAGCTAAAGTAGCTTTATATACTATAATTACGGCAGGGATGCGGATTAATGCCTTATTTTGGCCGCAATGCATCCGGTCACCTTTTACGAACGTAAAGGAGGAAACAATGAAAAAAATTCTGTCTGTGCTGCTGGTGTTCTCGCTGCTGCTCATGGCAGTGGGCTGCACCGCGACCGCTCCGGAAGCCACGCCGGAGGTTACGCCCCCCGCCGAAGCCTCGCTCTTTACCGCGGGCGCATACACCGCCTCGGCCCAGGGCAACAACGGCCCCGTGACCGTAAAGGTCACCTTCTCGGCCGCCGCCATCGAGACCATCGAGATCGTCGAGCAGTCCGAAACGCCGGGAATCAGCGACGGCGCTTTCGACACCATCCCCGGCGCCATCGTCGCCAACCAGTCTTTGGCGGTGGACACCGTCTCCGGCTGCACCTATTCTTCCACCGCCATCCTGACCGCTGTTGAGGATTGCGTGAAGCAGGCCGGCGGCGACGCGGCGGTCACCGCGCTGAAGAACGCCCCGGTGGAATCGGCCGAAGCCGAGGACAAGACCTACGAGGCCGACATCGTCGTGCTGGGCGCGGGCGGCGCGGGAATGGCCGCGGCGGTCACCGCCAATCAGGCCGGCAAGACCGTCGTCGTCATCGAAGCGGCGGGCGCCATGGGCGGCAACACCATCATGTCCGGCGGCGCGCTCAACGCCAGCAACGACGAATACGTCCCCAAAACCCAGATGACGGACAGCTACGCCAACTCCCTGAAGCAGGCTCTTACGCAGGAGCCCGTCAACGAGGACCACGCCGCGCTGATCGCCGCCGTGCAGTCGGAATACGACGCGTATCTGGCCACCGGCTCCACCGCGCTGTTCGACAGCGTCAACTGGCACATCCTGCAAACCTGGCGGGGCGGCGACTTCGAGGGCAGCCTCGAGCTGGTCAAAACTCTGTGCCAGAACGTTTGGGACGGCGTCGACTGGCTGAAGACCCTCGGCATGGGCTTTTTGGACGGTGAGTTCACCGTGACCGGCGGCCTCTGGCCCCGCGCCCACAAGCCCGTCGAGCCCGTCGGCACCGGCTTTTTCAAAACCTATCAGGCCTATCTGGACGGCCACGACGGCATCACCATGGTGTACAACACCACCGCCAAGGACCTGATCGTGGAAAACGGCAGGGTCGTCGGCGCGAACTGCGAAGCGACTGACGGCAGCAAGATCGTTGCGAAGGGCGGCTGCGTGGTGCTGGCCACCGGCGGCTTTGCCCGCAACGTCGAACTGCGTGAAAAGTACAACGCCGAGATCAACAAGTGGCCCTCCCTGGGCGCGAGCGTCCTTTCCACCAACTGCTCCACAGACAACGGCGACGGCATCTTCATGGCGACCGCCGTGGGCGCCGCCCTGACCCAGATGTACAACATCCAGCTGCTGCCCTTGGGCGATCCGGTCACCGGCGCGCTTTCCGGCAACATCGAGCACGATGTCGAAACTCGCATCTTTGTCAACAAGGAAGGCAACCGCTTCGTCAACGAAGGCGGCCGCCGGGACGACATGACCCTGGGGCTTTTTGACCAGCCCGATCACCTGATGTTCATCATCATGGACAGCGACACGTATCCCACCGGCGACGAAGTCAACAACTTCGGCGAAACCGCCAACGCCCTGGTCGAAGCCGGCCGGGCCTACAAGGCGGACACCCTGGAAGAGCTTGCCGGGAAGATCGGCGTGCCCGCCGAAAACCTGATCGCCAGCGTGGCCGAGTTCAACCAATACGCCCAGGGCGGCGACAAGGTTGGCGAAGTGGACAGCTTCGGCCGCAGCCTGTTCTCCACCCCCATCGACAACGGCCCGTTCTATGCCGCGGCCCGGGTTCCCACCGTGCACCACACCATGGGCGGCGTGGTGATCGACGCGGACTGCCATGTGCTCGACGAGAGCGGCAGCGCCATCCCCGGCCTGTACGCCGCCGGCGAGATCACCGGGGGCATCCACGGCGCCAACCGCCTGGGCGGCAACGCCCTGGCCGACACCATCGTGTTCGGCCGCATCGCGGGTACTAACGCGGCCGCGGAATAATCCCCAAAACGGCAAACACTTAAAAAAGAGGGGCCTTCACCGGCTCCTCTTTTTGTCGGAAGACCCCGTCTTGGGGATTTCCGGGGCCGCAGCCCCCGGGGTTGGATCAAGTTTGCCGCATCCTTTCAGGCATGCCCGGGCCCAAAGGTTCATATTCTGGCCCCTTCGATGTGGATGCACCGCATGCGGGCAAAAGAATAGCTGGACAGGGGGCGCCACAGGGCGTCGTAGGTATGGGCGGCCACATAGATCTCGCCGCCGATCACGCCGAGAACCACGGGGGAATGATAAAACGAGCCGTCGGCCCGGCCCAGCTGAATGATGTCGCCGGGCTCGGCTTCGTTCCGGCTCACAACGCTGGCAAAGGGGCCCGCGCCCCTGTTTGCGGTCAGGAACCTGAAAAGATACTCCACCCCGGTCCAGGAAGCGGTGCGGTTCGACGCGCTGATGTAATACCAGCCCGTAACGGGGGTAAAATTCATCACGCCGCAGCCCGCGTAAACGCACTGGGACGCAAAATTCGTGCAGTCCCCGCCGATTTCCTCAAAGTCGTAAAAGGCCGGATTGCGGGAAAGCGCCCAGCGCTCGGCGTAGGCCACCGCCGCGGGCCGGTTGTAGGGGATGGTCCGCATGAAAACGATCACACCTTTCCCGATAAGTATATGGGCGCGGGAAAGGGAGCGTGACGGCAAAGGCGGGACTTTTGAAGGCGCGGGGGCGCTTTTTGCGCAGGGCAAAGGCGGCGGTCCGCCCGGCAAAAAAGGCCCGGAAAAAGCTTTCCGGGTCTTTTGAAATGTCGGCCGGCCGCAAAGGGGCGGCGGCCGCAGCCGGCAAATGCGCGCTGATCCAAGCCCGGGTGACCCGCCGGGCGCAACCCCCCAAGCGGCGGGGGGACGACCGGTCCTTCCCGCCGCCGGGGCGAATATCGAAAAGGTCCCTCACACCCTCACGGTTTACATGATGGTTGTGAAGTATTCCTCCCACTGCTCCTGGGTCAGCTGAACGGGATTGCTGGACATGCTGGTGCCGAAGCTGGCCTTTGCCAGGGCGGGGATTTCTTCCTTCGGGATGTTCAGGTGCTTGAAATCCGGCTTGATGCCCATGTGGGCGCAAAGTTCGAAGATGAAATCCACGGCGGCGTCCGCCGCTTCCTGCTCTGCGGCGAATTTTTTGCCGGTCAGCAGTTCGCCGATCCTCGCCATCTTGGGCAGGGCGTGGGGCGCGTTCAGCTTCATGACGTGGGGCAGCATGATGCCGCAGGCCTCGCCGTGGGGTACGTTGTAAGCAATGCCGACGGCCATGCCGATGCCGTGGGCGGCGCCCAGGCCGGAATTGGCGAAGGCCATGCCGCCAAGCAGCGCGGCCGCGCTCATGCCTTCCCGGGCCTCGATGTCGTTCCCGTCGTCGTAAGCCCGGCGCAGGTATTTGCCGATCAGCTCGATGCCGCTCATGGTAAGGCCGTGGCTGATGGGCGTTGCGCGCCAGGTGATGAAGGCCTCGATCAGGTGGGTGGCGGCGTCGATCCCCGAATTGGCGGTGACGCGCTTGGGGCAGCCCACGGTGAGCAGCGGGTCGATGATCGTGGCGTTGGCCATCATCGAATCCGAGCGCATGGAACGCTTGAAGTTGAGAACGTGGGAACCGAGGACGGCGTTTTTCGTCACCTCGCTGCCGGTGCCGGCGGTGGTGGGAACGGAGACGAAGGGAACGGGCTGAACCGTGACCTTCTTGCCCTTGCCCACGACTTCCATATAGTCAAGGGCCGGGGCGCCGTTGGTGATCAGGGCGGCGGCGGCCTTGCCCGCGTCGATGCAGCTTCCGCCGCCGATGGAAACGACGGCGTCGCAGCCTTCCTTGAGGGCAAGGGCGGTGATCTCGTCCACCAGTTCCACGGTGGGCTCGCCCCTCACTTCACCGAAGGCGACGTAGCGCAGATTCGCGTCGTCAAGCTGCTTTTTGATCCCTTCCATGGTGGGGGAGCTGATGAAAAACGGGTCGACCACAAACATAAAATTGCTGCCCAGGGGTTTCAGGTGGGTCACAAGTTCGTCGATGGCGCCTTTTTTGAAGATGATTTTGTTCGCGGTATAAAACGAGAATTCCATTTTTGCCTCCTTAAGGTAAAGGGGGTCGAACCCCCTGTGGTTTCAAACGCTAAAAAGCACGCCATCGCCGTGTTGGCGGCGCTTGCCGCAGCACCACTGCGCCTGCGCGCCGCCGCCCTGCGCTGCCATACTTTTTAATGTTTGAAACTCTCCGGCCGCAAAGCTGCCGGCTTGGATGCAGCTCGCGGAAGAAGAAGGAGCCGCAGCGGTGTCTACGGCGACTGACGATGACAAAGAAACGCGCCAAAATGGCAGCTTCGCGGCAAAGGGATTCGATTCCCTTTGCCTTAACCAAAGCGGTATCATCCGAACCCGCCTTGCGGGGCGCATTATTTGCGCCTAGCTGTGTTATTCTCCTGGGCGGGCGGCCAGCCCGCCATCGTCTTCTGGCCTTGCCAGCCGCAAAAATCCGCTCCCGCAAGGTCAAAGATTTTTGAGGCCGTGGGCCGTTTTGGCGCAAGTTGAAGGCCCGCAGGAAGGCCGCGCCGCACGCCTTTTTGGGCCGACAACACCGCACCGCCGGGGCGGCCTACGGCCCCAAAAACGGGTTCGGGTTATACCGCTTTGGCTAAGAGCCCGTTCTGCGTCTGCTTGCGCCTGCAGACGCGAAACAGGCTCCGGCGCGTCGAACAATTGGGCCGCGCGCGCCCGAAAGAAGGTTCCGGGCGCGCGGCGGTCAGTCATGGCAATCAGGCGTGTTTGTTCTGGAAGTTGTAGATCGTGTCGAAGCCGCTCTGGGCAAGGCCGTCGTAGCAGTCCCTGAACATGGCGTAGACTTCGTCATACTGCTTCATGGAAGCTTCGTCGGGCTCGAAGACGTCCTTCACGTGGACCATGTTGTCGGCGGCTTCGCGCAGGTCCTTGAAGACCCCCGCGCCCACCGCGCCGATCATTGCGGCGCCAAGGGCCGTCGCTTCCGGAGCGTCCGCGGTCTCGACGACGGACTTGTAGATGTTCGCCTGGATCTGGTTCCAGAGGTCGGAGCGTGCCGCGCCGCCGGTCACGCGCAGGGTCTTGAAGTTCGAGAAGCCGGCGGCCTTCAGGGCGTCGAGCATCTCGCGCATTTCGAAGCAGATGCCTTCCATCGCGGCGCGCAGGATCTCCGCCTTGGTGGTGCCCAGGGTCATGCCGATGAGGGCGCCGCGGGCGTGGTCGTTGTAGTGCGGGCAGGCCGCGCCGGCCAGCCAGGGCAGGAAGATGGTGCCCTTGGAGCCGATGGGGGCCTTTTTGGCGATGGCGGACATGATGTCGTAAACGTCGATGCCGGAAAGGTCCGCCGCGGTCATCTCAAACTGGGAGATGGCGTTCCTCAGCCAGCGGAAGGAGGAAGCGGCCGCCGAAGCGTGGCCTTCCATCGTGTAGCCGCCCGCCGGGTGGCCCAGCACGTGGCACTTGCCGTTCGGGTCGCGGACGGGGGTGGCGGAATAGCCGATGCACAATCCCGCGGTGCCCAGGCAGACGGAGCCGAGGCCGGGCGTGCCGGAGTTGCCGACGCCCGCCGCGCCGCACTGCTGGTCGCCGGCGCCGACAAACAGGGGGGTGCCGGCCTTGAGGCCGGTCTTCTCGGCGACTTCCTTGGTCACGGCGCCGATGGGCGTGCCGGCCGGCATGAAGAGGGGGTACTTCTCGGGATCGATGCCGAAGATGGCGCACAGCTCGGGGTCAACCTCGAAGGTGTCGCACTTCGTGACCAGCCACCAGTTGGCGTCGCTGTCCTCGTCGTACCAGTTGTCCGCGCCGAAGGCCTTGGCCAGCATGGCGTGGGGAGTGACCATCTTCCAGGTCTTATCGTAGAGCTCGGGTTCGTTCAGCATGTACCAGAAGGCCTTGGAGCCGCACTGCACAGAGCCCATGGGATGGCCGCAGCGGTTGTAAAGGTCCATTTCGGTCATGCCGTGCTTGGCCAGCTGCTCGCGGGCCCAGGGGAAGATCTCGGCGCCGCGCTGGTCCTGCCAGATGAAGATGTTGTGCAGGTAGTTGCCGGCCTTGTCGATCGGCGCCCAGGTCGTGCGCATGTTGGTGAAGCTGATGGAGATGATCTCGGAAGCGTCCACGTTCTTCTTCGCGATGGCCTTGGACACCGCTTTGTAGGCAAGATCGACAACGTCCTCGGCGCGCTGCTCGACCCAGCCGGGCTTCGGATACATCGTGGGGGTCTCAAAATACGCGCTGGAAATCTCGTTTCCCTTGAGGTCGAAGATCACGCAGCGAACGCCCATCGTGCCGGCGTCAATACCAATGACATATTTACCCATGTAATTCTCCTTTCGACAATACACAGTCAATGACGTTGTTCAGTTATTCTCCGAATCTCTTTTTTGAAAGTTGCCTTGACTTGACTGGGACAAGTGAATCCGGGAGGGCGCGCAGAGGTACGGGGAGGTGGAAGGGGTGTCTCTTTGAAGGGCGGAGCCGCCAAATTGGCGCAACCGGCGGCTCCGAATACTGGGGTTTGGAAGGCGTGCGCCCGTTACTTCAGCTCAAGGCCTTTGAGCATGCCTTCAAACACGGGCAGATCGTCGATGATCTTCTTCGCTGCGCGGGTGCCGATGATGTCCACGCCCCGGCCAAGGCACAAAAGGGCGATGGCGGAGGTCCAGAAAGCGCCGGTGCCGGCGATCTTGACTTTGCACTTGCCTTCGCAGGTCTTGACCAGCAGGTCGACGATCCTCATGTCGGGGCCGCCGAAACGGCCGGTGGAGGACTTCACGAAATCCCCGCCGCCCTCGATGACGCATTCGCACGCGGTGACGATCTCTTCGGGGGTAAGGTAGCAAACCTCGATGATGAAGCGGGTTTCGCGGCCGCCGGCGGCTTCGACGCAGGCTTTGACCTCGCGGAGAAGGTGGTCCCGGTCTCCGCTCTTCAGGTGGCCGTAGTCGATGACGTAGTCAATGATTTCCACGCCCTTGGCGATGGCGTCCTTCGCCGCGGCAACCTTGGATTCAAGGGTGCTGGTTCCGAAGGGGTAGTCGATGACGACGCAGGGTTTGACATCGGTGCCCTTCAGCTCGTTGGCGACGAATTCGATGAAGTTCGGGTTGACGCAGACGGAGTTGGTATTGTACTCCAGCGAGATTTTAACCAGATCCTTGATTTCGTCCAGCGTGGTGAAAGGGTTGAGCAAAGAGCCGTCGATCATTTTTGCCAGACGGGCGGCGGTCAGCTCTTTTCCGTGGAGGTAAAGCATTTTCGTTCTCCTTTTGGTCGATGGTGTTTTTTTAAAAGCGTGGCCGTTTCATTTAAAAAAAATATCGCGGCGGATCGCGCTTTTTACCGAGATGTCAAACAAAGAAAAATGTGGCTGTTGAATGAATGGAATGCTACTAATTCGCAATGATATGTTACCACAAGCCTAAATGGTGGTAAAACAACAAAAATGCATAGCTGGTTACAACACTCCATGTTCGTTTTTTATCATTCTATGGTTGTTTGCTAGCATTTTTCCGGCGCGGCACTTGACAAAGCCTGCCGGCAGTACATATTATGAGTATCAGCAGCTTCATAATCCTTGCAACCCCGCGCATTTTGGCGCGCGCTTGGGCGGGGAACGCCCAAAATCAGGCATTTCTCAATGGAACAGATTCGCCGGAGCCGGCAGAGTTAAATTTTTTTTGTATGGTTTTACCGAAGCGGTCAGTCCCTTCGCCAATGTTTGCAATCCTCCCGCCGACGGGCCGCCGGGCTCACTGAAAGGAAAGTCGCATGGATATCAAAAGCATTGAGGCGTTTGTCAGGCTCTGCAAGGATAAGAACATGAGCACCGCCGCGAACAATCTGTATATGACGCAGCAGGGCCTGAGCAAAATCATAAAGCGCATGGAGGAAGAGCTGGGCGTGACGCTGTTCCTGCGCAACAACCGGGGCGTGGAGCTCACCCAAACGGCAAAAATGCTCCTTTCCCGCGCGGAAGCGATCCTCGGGGAATATGACGAGGTGCTGTCCTCGATCAAGCGAAGCTGCCAGCAGGTCAAGGGGACCGTCAACGCCGTTTTGGAGCTTGGCTGCCTGTCCATCCTCACGCCCCAGCCTTTTTTGACGTTTATGGAGGATTATCCCTTTATCGACCTGCGCTTCGGCGAGCACAGGGACAGCATCTGCCACCGCCGCCTGATCGAAGGGGAGGCGGACATCGGCATCGTCGCCGTGGCGACGGACGACGAGCATTTCGACGCCACGCCCTTTTTCAGCGTGCAAAGTGTGATCTACATTCCCAAATTCCACCCCCTGGCAAAGAAAAAGATGGTGACCATTCAGGACCTTCGGGATGTGAAGCTGCTGCTCTGCGGCTCCACCAACTATTACTCGATCATGAACGACTGCAAAAGCGCGGGGTTCGAGGTGAATCTGATCATGTGCACGACGGACATCAACGTCACCATGCAGTGCCTTCAGTCCGGGCTCGGGGTAAGCCCCTTCATCCTGGGGCTGAACAAGGCCTTCACCTGCCCGGACGATATCGTCGTCCGCCCCCTGGCGCTGCTCGATGAAAAGCACATCTATATGCTGACAAAAAAAGGCTCCCGGCTTTCCGAATGCGCGGAGCTTTTCAAAAAGTATTTTGTGAACTATTATAAGGAATAGCGCGGGTCGTTTCCCGGCCGCGCCGGCGCGCGGCGGTTTTTTTGGCAATTTTGGGCCGTGCGTGCTTGCGGCCCGTTTTTGATTTTGGAAAATCGGCAAAAAGGATAAAAAACACCATGTATGAACTGGTCAAAGCGGCAAAAGATACCTATTATATCGAATCCCCGTCAAAGATGGGGCTTTTTACCGGCGGCGGCGGCGCGGTGCTGATCGATTCGGGCAACGGCAAAGACGCGGCGAAAAAAGCCCTGCGCCACCTGACGGAAAACGGCTGGGCGCTGAAGATGATCCTGAACACCCATTGCCACGCGGATCACATCGGCGGCAACGCGTATTTGCTGGCCCAAACCGGCGCCGCGGCCTATGCGGCGGGGATCTGCGCGGCCTTTGCCCGCAGCCCGGAGCTTGGCCTGGGCATGCTTTACGGCGGCTTCCCGCCCAAAGAGCTGAAAAACCGGATGATGCTGGCGGAACCCAGCGCCGTGGGGGATGTTTCAAAAGCCGTTCTGCCGGAAGGAATGACGCTTTTGCCCTTGCCCGGCCATTGCCCGGATATGTTCGGCGTTTTTACGCCGGGGGGCGTCTGCTTTCTGGCGGACAGCCTGACCAGCGAGCAGGTGCTGCAAAAATACCATGTGACCCTTGTTTACGACGTCGCCGCCCACCTGAAAACCCTTTCGATGCTGGAAACCCTTTCGGCAAACCTGTTCGTTCCTTCCCACGCCCCGGCAACAGAGGATATCCGCCCCCTTGCCCGGCTGAACCGCGAAAAGACGGAGGAGATCGCGGATTTTGTGCTGTCCCTTTCCAAGGGAGGGCGAACGTTGGAGGATATTCTGAAGGGCGTGTTCGATCATTACCGCATTTCGGTGAACGTCACCCAGTACACGCTGCTCAAAACCACCGTGCTTTCGTATTTGACGTATTTGACGGAAAAAGGCGTGGCGGCGCTGGAGTTTTCACAAAACCGGGCGGTTTACAGGCAGGTTTGAGCATTCGCCGGCGGCCCAAAGCCGTGCAGGGGAGAACGCAGGCCCGGGATTTTCCGAACGATTTCATAATTTATCAAGGTAGCGCGATAGCGCGGCGGTTGACGAAATCGTCCCGGCGGATTATACTGTAAAACAGCACGGATCAACGCATGGATCTTCGTCAAACAGCAAGGAGCGCGCTTTGAACATCGACCTTTCCACCCTTTCGGCCGTCGAACGGCTGACCTTGGGCCTTCGCGGCCTTTACGAAAGCCGGGGCTACCGCCTTTTTTCCATGAACCGGCTGGAGGAGTATTCCCTTTATGTTGAAAACATGGATTTTTTGCAAAGCCGGGAGATCATCGTCTTTTCCGACCTGGACGGCAGGCTGATGGCCCTCAAGCCGGACATCACCCTCTCCATCGCCAAGAGCATCAACGGCGATTCCCGCGCTTTGGAAAAGCTCTATTACCACGAAAACGTGTTCCGGGCCTCTCCCCACGCCAAAGAATACCGCGAGATCGCCCAGACCGGCCTGGAATGCATCGGCGCGGTGACGGAGTACGACCTGGCGGAAATGCTCTTTCTCGCCCAGCGCACTCTGGCCGCGGTGGATGAAAACTACGCGATGGACGTTTCCCACCTTGGGTTCGTCTCCGCGGTGATGGAGGAGCTGGGGGCGGACGGCGCCCTGAGCAAGCGCCTTTTAGGCCTGCTGCAAAAGAAAGCCCCCCACGAAATGACCCGGCTCGCCAGGGCCGGCGGCATGAACGAGGGGAAGGTTTCCGCCCTTGCGCGGCTGGCCACGGTTTCCGGCGGTTTCGACCGGACGATGGAGGAGGCGAAGAGCCTTGGCCAAGGCCCCCGGTCAAAAGCGGCGCTTGCCGAGCTTGCCGCCATCTGCGAACCGCTGGGAAAAAGCCGCCTGCGGCTGGATTTTTCCATCGTTTCGGATATGCAGTATTACAATGGCGTCGTGTTCCAGGGGTATGTGCCAAAGGTTCCGGAACCGGTGCTTTTCGGCGGCCAGTACGACCTGCTGCTGGAAAAAATGGGCAAGCGCGGCAAGCGCGCCGTGGGCTTCGCCCTTTATTTGGACGGGATCGAGCGGGGCTACGGCGAACCGCGCAAAGCGCCGCCCCAAACCACCGTTTTGTACGACGAGGGCGAGGCGCCCGCAAAGGTGTTCGCCGCAGTGGAGCGGGAGGCGGCGGCGGGCCGGGCCGTGCGCGCGGCGACGGATCCGGCGGACGCCGCCGGAAAGGTGATCGACCTGCGAAAGGCGGCCAAAAATGCTTAACATCGCCCTTCCCAAAGGCAGATTGGGCAAAAACGTTTATCAGCTCTTCGCCGCGGCGGGGTATTCCGCCGAAGGCATGCCCGAAACGGACCGGCGGCTGGTTTACGAAAACGCGGAGGCGGGCATCCGCTATTTCCTCGTCAAGCCGTCGGACGTCGCGACCTATGTGGAGCGGGGGACGGCGGATGTCGGCGTTGCCGGCAGCGACGTGCTGATCGAGCAAAACCCCGCGGTTTACGAGCTCCTTGATCTTGGCATCGGCAGATGCCGCGTCGCCGTGGCCGCGAAGAACGGCTTTTCGGACGAACCCTCCGCGCCTTTGCGCGTGGCGACGAAATACCCGAACATCGCCCGGGATTACTACAAAAAGCAGAACCGCGAGATCGAGCTGATCCTGCTGCACGGCAGCATCGAGCTTGCGCCCATTTTGGGATTGTCCGACGTGATCGTGGACATTGTTGAAACCGGCGGCACGTTAAAAGAGAATCATCTTTCCATAATTAAGGTAATTAAGGAAGTATCCGCCCGATTGATCGCAAACAGGACGAGTTACCGTTTTAAGCAAAACGAGATCACAACGCTTGTGGGCAAGCTTCAGGGCGCCGGAAAAGCCCCGCAAAGCTTTGCCGGCGGGGGTTAAAGGCGAGGAAACTCCGGGCATTCATGCCCGAACGGGTACGGCAGAACCGGCACCGGGGCCGTCGGCGCAGCCGGCAGCATTCCTTGATGAAATCCGCGCCGCCGGTTTAGATTGAAGCTCAGGGGCCGCGGCCCCTGAAACCCCGAGGTCGGGGTTTTAAGATCATCTGAAAGCTTGTGAACAAGCTGGGAAATAAGGGAGGCGAAGCGAAATGATCAGGATCAGCAGGCTTGACGAACTGGCGGAGGGGGACATCCTCTCCCGCGGGTTCGAGTACGACGACACCGCCGAGGAAACCGTCGCGGCGATCATCGAGGACGTCCGCAAAAGGGGGGATGCCGCGCTGGCCGAATACACCAAGCGGTTCGACGGCGTGACCCTTTCCGCCCTTGAGGTTACAAAACAGGAATTCGACGAGGCCCAGGCGCAGATCGATCCCTATTTTGCGGAAACCCTGCGCCAGGCGAAGGAAAACATCGCGGAATTCCACAAACACCAGCTGCACGAAAATTTCGTGCTGACCGAAAAGGAAGGCGCGATCCTCGGCCAGAGGTATACCCCCATCGCGAAGGTGGGGATCTACGTTCCCGGCGGAACGGCGGCCTACCCCAGCAGCGTGCTGATGAACGCCGTTCCCGCAAAGCTCGCGGGGGTGGAGGAAATCGTGATGGTCACCCCGCCCGGGCCGGACGGAACGGTTCCCGCCGTCATCCTGGCCGCGGCGCGCCTCGCGGGGGTGGACCGGGTGTTCAAGATCGGCGGGGCCCAGGCCGTCGCCGCGCTGGCCTATGGCACAAAGACCGTTCCCAAGGTGCAAAAAATCGTCGGCCCGGGGAACAAATACGTGGCCACGGCAAAGCGCCGGGTGTTCGGCCTGGTGGATATCGACATGATCGCCGGACCCAGCGAGATCCTGATCATCGCGGACGAAACGGCGAACGCCCGCCACGTCGCGGCGGACATGCTCAGCCAGGCCGAGCACGATACGGACGCTTCCGCCGTGCTGGTCACCACCAGCAAAGCCCTGGCGGAGGAAGTTTCGAAAGAGCTGGAGCGCCAGATCCCCCTTTTACCCAGGGCAGAGATCTGCCGCCGGTCGATCGACAACAACGGCAGGATCATACTCGCAAAAAGCCTTGCAGAGGCCGCCCAGACCGCAAACCGCATCGCGCCGGAGCACCTGGAGCTTTTTGTGGACGAACCCTTTGGCCTGCTGGGCCTGATCAAAAACGCGGGCAGCATCTTCCTGGGCAAAAACACGCCGGAAGCCCTGGGCGATTATTTCGCCGGGCCGAACCACGTTCTGCCCACGGGGGGAACGGCGAAGTTCAGCTCCCCCCTTTCGGTGGACGATTTTGTCAAGAAATCCTCCTTTATTTACTACACAAAGGAAGCTTTGGGCGGCGCCGCCGATCGCGTGGCGGATTTCGCCGAGCGGGAGGGGCTTTCGGCCCACGCAAGGAGCATCACCTGCCGCTTTGCCAAGGAGGACGCATGACGAGGTTCCTTTCCAAAATCCATGCGGGGATGGACCCCTATGTTCCCGGGGAACAGCCCCAGAACCGAAAATACACCAAGCTGAACACCAACGAAAACCCCTATCCGCCCTCGCCCGGGGTGATCGCGGCGATCAGCGCCGCCGAAGCGGGCAGGCTGAACCTGTATTGTGACCCCAACTGCGCCGCGCTGAACCAGGCGATCGCCCTGACCCACGGGGTTGCGGATAATCAGGTGATCACGGGAAACGGGTCGGACGAGCTGCTGGCCTTTGCTTTCATGGCCTATTGCATGGGCAAGCAAGCGGTCTTTCCGGATATTTCCTACGGGTTTTACCCCGTTTTTGCCCGTTTGTTCGGCGCAGAGTACCGCGAGATCCCGCTTAGGGAGGATTTTTCCATAGGCCCTGCGGACTATTACAAGGCCGGGGGCACGATCTTCCTCGCCAATCCCAACGCGCCCACGGGCATGGCGCTCTCCAAAGCGCAGATCGCACGGATCGCGGCGTACAACCCCGGCGATCTGCTGGTGGTGGACGAAGCCTATGTGGACTTTGGCGGCGAAAGCGCCCTGAGCCTGATCGGCGAGTACGACAACATCCTGGTGGTGCGCACCTTCTCCAAATCCCGCTCTTTGGCGGGGCTGCGGGTGGGGTACGCGATCTCCACGCCGGAAATCATCGCCGAGCTGAACATGATGAAGTTCTCCTTTAATCCATACAACGTGGACCGCCTGGCGATCCTGGCCGGCGCGGCCTCGGTGCTGGACAAAAGCTATTTCGAAGCCCGCACCCAAAGCATCATCCACACCCGGGAGGATTTCGCAAACCGCCTGAAGGAACAGGGGTACGACGTGCTTCCCTCCTGCGCGAACTTCGTGTTCGCCAGGCACCCGAGGATGACCGGCAAGGACCTTTACCTCGCCCTGAAGGAAAACGGGGTGCTGGTGCGCTGGTTCAACAAGGACAGGATCCGGGCGTTCGTGCGCATCACCATCGGCACGCCGGAACAGATGGAAGACTATTTTGCGGCCGCGGCGGCGGCGGAAAGGGCACAGCCATGAGAACGGCGGAAATCAAAAGAACCACCACCGAAACCCGGATCGCCTTAAAACTGGCGATCGACGGCGGCGTGGAAACTAGAATCGAAACGGGCTGCGGCTTTTTGGACCATATGCTAACACTCTTTTGCCACCACGGCCGCTTCGGCATCGCCGTGAACGCCAAGGGCGATATCGAGGTGGACTACCACCACCTGGTTGAGGACTTGGGCATCGTGCTGGGCACGGCCTTTGCCCAGGCTTTGGGGGACAAGCGGGGCATCACCCGCTACGGCGAGATGACCCTGCCCATGGACGAGGCGCTCCTATCCGTGTATCTGGATATTTCCGGCCGGGCGGGCTACCATGGGAACCTTGCGATCCCGACCCAGAAGGTCGGGGATTTCGACACGGAACTGGTGGACGAATTCATGGCCGCCCTCTGCCGGGGCATGGGGCTGAACCTGCACATCGTCCAGCACCGGGGAACCAATTCCCACCACATCATCGAGGGCGTTTTCAAGGCCCTGGGCCGGGCGCTGCGAAAGGCCGTGACCCTTGATCCCGCCATCGCGGGGGAGATCCCGTCCTCCAAGGGGGCGCTTTGATGATCGCGATCGTGGATTACGGCGTGGGGAATCTTTTTTCCCTGCGCGCGTCCTTGAACCATCTCGGCATCGAAAGCGCGGTCACCGGGGAGGAAACCGCGCTCAAAAAGGCCGAAAAGCTGATCCTGCCCGGCGTCGGGGCTTTTGGGGACGCCGCGCAAAAGCTGAAGGACGCCGGATTGTTCACCTTTTTGCAGGAACAGGCGGCCGCGGGCAAGCCCATGCTGGGCATCTGCCTGGGGATGCAGCTGCTGTTTGAAAAAAGCTATGAATACGGGGAGCACGAAGGCCTGGGGCTGATCCCCGGAACGGTCTGCCCGCTGGAAGCGGACATCCCAAAGGGACTGAAGGTCCCCCACATGGGCTGGAACAGCCTGCGGATCGTGAAAGACGACCCGGTTTTGAACTACCTGAAGCCGGGGGACCACATGTATTTCGTGCATTCCTTTTATGCGAAGGACTGCGCAGAATCGCTGCTCGCGGACGCGGAATACGCGGTTTCCGTGCCCGCGCTGGTGCGAAAAGGCGCGGCATGGGGCGCCCAGTTCCACCCGGAAAAAAGCGGCCCAGCCGGGCTTTCGATCCTAAAAGCGTTTGGAGAACTGCCATGCTGATTTTTCCCGCCATCGACCTTTCAAAAGGCTGCGTCGTGCGCCTTTTTCAGGGGGATTACGACCAAAAAAAAGTGTATGACGACGACCCGCCCCAGGTGGCGAAAAGCTTTGCGGCTCTTGGGGCCGCGAACCTGCACGTGGTGGACCTGGACGGCGCGAAGGCCGGCGTTTCGAAAAACGCCGAAGTGGTGGAGCGCATCGCCGGGGAAACCGGCCTTTTCGTGCAGATCGGCGGCGGCATCCGCAGCATGGAACGGCTGAAACGGTATCTTGCCGCCGGGGCCGACCGCGTCATCTTGGGCACCGCGGCGGTCAAGGACCCGGAATTCCTCAAAGCAGCCCTTGCTGCCTTCGGCGAAAAAGTCGCCGTGGGCGTGGACGCAAGGCGGGGCAAAGCCGCCCTTTCCGGCTGGCTGGAGGATACGGAGGTGGACGCTTTCGCCTTCTGCGAGCAGCTTCGGGACCTGGGCGTTCGCACCGTGATCTATACGGATATCGAGAAGGACGGCGGCCTGGGCGGAACCAACCTGCCCGCCTACGAGCGGCTGAGCAAGATCGGGGGGCTGAACGTCATCGCCAGCGGCGGGATCTCCTCCGAGGAGGACGTGAAGGCCCTGTGCGAAATCGGCGTGCACGGCGCGATCATCGGCAAAGCCCTTTATGAGGGCAGGCTGGACCTGGCCCGAATTCTGGCCATCGCCGCGGGCAAAAAACCCGAAACAAGGAGGAATCCATGCTGACGAAACGCATTATTCCGTGTTTGGACATCAAAAACGGCCGGGTCGTCAAGGGCACGAATTTTGAGGGCCTGAAGGACGTGGACGATCCCGTTGCCCTGGCCGCGTTTTACAACGAAAGCGGCGCGGACGAGCTGGTTTTTTACGACATTACCGCCAGCGCGGAAGGGCGGTCGCTTTTTACCGACGTGCTGATGAACGTCGCGAAGGAGATCTTCATCCCCCTGACCGTGGGGGGCAGCATCAGCGACGTTTCGGATTTCGACCGCGTGCTCAAATGCGGCGCGGACAAGGTGAGCGTCAACACCGGGGCGATCAAAGACCCGTCCCTGATCCTGCGGGCGGCGAAAAAATACGGCGACCAGTGCGTGGTGCTTTCGATGGACGTCAAGCGGGTGGACGGCAAATTCACCGTTTTTGCCCGGGGCGGAAGGGACAATACCGGGCTGGACGCCATAAAATGGGCGAAGCTGGGCGAGCAAAACGGCGCCGGCGAGCTGGTGCTGAACAGCATCGACACCGACGGCGTCAAGCAGGGCTTCGACCTTGAGATGCTCGAAGCCATCTGCGCCGTTGTGCGCATCCCGGTGATCGCCAGCGGCGGCGCGGGGAAGAAGGAGCATTTTTCCGAACTGTTCAAGGCCGTTCCCGGGGTGGACGCGGGGCTTGCGGCGTCCATCTTCCACAGAAAAGAGCTGGCCATCAAAGACCTGAAAGAATACCTCAAAGGCGAAGGGATACCCGTGCGGCTATGAAGATTGAAAAACTGAAATTCGACGACAAGGGGCTGATCCCCGCCATCGTGCAGGATGCGAGCACAGGCTGCGTGCTCACCCTGGCCTATATGAACCAGGAAAGCCTCAACATCACCCTGAACGAGGGGAGAACCTGCTTTTTTTCCCGCTCGCGGAACTGCCTGTGGCGCAAGGGGGAGCAAAGCGGCAACGTGCAGAAGGTGGTGCGCATCCGCGCGGATTGCGACGGCGACGCCCTGCTGGTCGAGGTGGAGCCGGCAGGCCCCGCCTGCCACACGGGGGCGCAAAGCTGCTTTTTCGACCGCCTGGCGGGGGAGGGGGAACGCTTCACCCTTTCTTCCCTGGCCGGCCTGATCAAAAACCGCAGGGAGCAGCCGAAGGAAGGCAGCTACACCAACTACCTTTTTGACAAAGGGCGGGAAAAAATCCTGAAAAAGGTGGGCGAGGAAAGCGCGGAGGTGATCGTCGCCGCCATGAAGGATTCGCCGGAGGAAACAATCTACGAGCTGGCCGACCTTTGCTACCACGCCCTGGTGCTGATGGAGGAAATGGGCATCCCGGTTTCGCGGGTGATGGCCGAACTTTCCTCCCGCCACGTGGTGGACAAAAAGACCAAGCAGGAGACGATGAAGTAAGGCAAAGGGAGCCTTTGCCATAAGCAAAAAGCCCCGAAAAGGCGCGCAGTGACAGAGAGTTATTGCGGCGCACCTTTTGATTTGTTATTCTTTGGAAAGAGAGGTGGTGCGGGATATTGAGTACGGACGGGAGTTTGAAAGGAACTTTGATATGATTCGACTTGAAGATATCCACGAAGAAAACTGGATTGAAGTTGCACGTTTATCTGTAAGTGAGGAACAGCAATCTTTTCTTGACAGACCGATTGGTATCATTGCAAGAGGCTATGTGTACCGCGATTGTAATGCCCGTGTGTTCGCTATTGCCAACGACAGCGAAATAGTAGGTGTCGCTTTGGTGCGGGACCTCAACGAAGAACCTGTATGCTATGATTTGCAGCAGTTTATGATCGATCAGCGTTTTCAGAATAAGGGTTATGGCACAGAAGCACTCCGGCTTATCATTGCCGCATTGCGCGACGAAAGAAAATATGATTGCATTGAAGTGTGTGTGAACAAAAAAGATTGTTCCGCACTTCATATTTATCAGAAAGCAGGCTTTGCTGACACCGGATACATTGACAATGATGCGCCGGATTGTCTGAACCTAATGTACTATTTTAGCAAATGATACTGTGTAAATTCCCGTTTGCCGATTCCGCCCCTAAAACAGGGGCTTTTTTCGTTTTCCCCAAAAAACAAAAACACACGGGCCATGCGCGGCGCCGTGCGGAGGGCTCGGTTTCGGGCTTGGTTACTCCCATTCGATGTAGCCCGCGCAGTCCAAATATTCCTCCCAGGCTTCGGAAAAATCCTCGGCCAGCCAGGCCAGGCGCGGGTTCTTCTTTTCCAGCCCGGATTTGATGTGGGAAAAGGCGGCGTCCTCGTCGTAGGGTTCCCCGTTGGAGACGCCGGAGCGTTCCATGAATTCAAGGTCCAGCTGGATGGCTGTCCTCGCGAATTCACGCAAGGCGTCGTCGCTCTCGCTTTTTGCAAAGGTCCTGAGCTTTTTCGCGACTGCCAGGACCGATTCTTCAAAATCGAGATTGAAAGGCATTGCTCCTCCTTCAAAATCACGCCGGCGAAACAGGCCGGATGGCGGCGCACGGACGATTGGCAGGCGCCCCCCACCCGGGGTTTTCGGGGCCGAGCCCCTGGGCCTTGATCAAAACTGACGACAGGGCGCCCTGTTTCGGACGCGCGCGGACGGAATTTCCCCGCGCGCCAGCGCGTCGAAATCATAGATTTCGACTTTATCAAGGATTGATGCCGGCATTTCATCGAGGATTGATGCCGGCTGCGCCGACGGCCTTGTTCGCGACCTAAAACCCCTGCGGCGCGCGCTTACGGCGCCGTTTTGAGCGCGAGCTCCATCATGCTGCGGAAGGACTGCTGCCGTTCGGCGGCCGTGGTTTCCTCGCCGGTGACCAGGCTGTCGCTGATGGTGCAGATGGCAAGGGCACGTTTATGGTATTTTGCGGCCAGGGTATAAAGCCCGGCGGTTTCCATCTCGACGGCCAGCACGCCGTATTCGGCGAAGCGCCGGGTCAGGCCTTCGTCGTGGCCGTAGAACTCGTCCGACGAAAGGATGCTGCCGACGTGGAAGGAAACGCCCGTTTCCTCCGCGATCTGCGCGGCTTTGCGCACCAGCGAAAAATCCGCCGCAGGTGCGTAATCATAGCCGAAAAAGCGCGTGCGGTTGACGCCGCTGGTGGTGCAGGCCGCCATGGCGATGACCACGTCCCGAACCTTCACGTCCGCCCGGATCGCCCCGGCGGTGCCCACGCGGATGATGCAGGAAACGCCGAAAAAATCAAAAAGCTCGTTGTAATAGATCATCGCCGAGGGCATTCCCATGCCGCTGCCCATGACGGAAACCCGCTTTCCCGCATAGGTGCCGGTAAAGCCCAGCATGCCGCGGGTTTCGTTGAAGCAGACCGGGTCCTTCAGGTAGTTTTCGGCGATGAACTTCGCCCGGAGCGGATCCCCCGGCATCAGCACGGTGGGCGCGATGAGCGCCGGGTCGTCACAGCCGATATGCGGGGTGGGAATCTGAGCCATGATGCGCCCTCCTCAAAACAGGCATTCGGACATGATGAGCGGGGCGGAGAATGATCGCTCCGCCCCGCAACGCCGGGAAACTGCGCGGAAAAAAAGCGGTGCGAAGCGGCCCCGCCCCGTTTCTGTTTATTCCTCGGTAAAAAGCAGGTTTTCCACCACTGTGGAGAGCTCGTCGAGCAGGTTGTCGTCGTCCACGGGAACGAATTCCTCGCCGTTTTCGCCGGAAATGACCTCGAAGATGTACAGGGCTTCTTCCTCTTCTTCGTCGCCCTCGTCTTCGCAGCCGCAGCAGCAGGCGCAGGCTTCGTCGCCGCACTCGTCGCCGCACTCGTCGCCGTCCTCGTTGATTTCGGCCAGCACGGCGAACTTCCTGCCCGCGTGCTCGAATTCCTCGACGATCTCCATGTCGAACTCGTTGCCGTCGTCGTCCTGGAAGGTAACGACTTCCACAGACATTTCCTCGTTATTGTTGAGAGTATCGGACATCGGTTTTCTCCTTTTTATCTATATTGGTTGATTGTACCAGTAGCGTAAGCATTGTACACCCTAATATCCTGCCGGTCAACCTATAATTGCCCCAATTTGGGGCAATGATACCCCAAAAGTCCGCTTCACCGCCAAAATACGGAAAAGGCGAAGGGTCAGCTCCGGGCGAGCAGCCTGTCCTCCAGGATGTTTGCGAGCAGATCGATGGTTTTTTCGTCCTCGATCGGCATCAGATCAAACTCGTCCCCATCGCCGCTGCAAAGGAAGAAGCTGACCTCGTCCTCGTCCTCGTTTGCGTCTTGCGGGGGGCAAAGGGCGAGGATGTGCTCGCCGTTGAAGTCGAATTCGTCGGCGATCTGAAGTTCCATTTCGTTTCCGTCGTCATCCTCCATCACGATGAACTGGATGTCCGTGAGTTCTGCCATGGTGCGCGCTCCTTTTTTGATGATAATCATGATTGCCTGTCCGAAACGTTTTGATAAGAGGTGATGCTGCCGTTCCAGATGAGCTCCACATCCCCCGTGGGGCCGTTCCTGTGCTTCGCGACGATGGCTACGGCCTCGTTCCCCGCCGTGGGGTCGTAAACCGCCGGGCGGTAAAGCATGACGATCACGTCCGCGTCCTGCTCGATGGAGCCGGATTCGCGAAGGTCGCTCATCATCGGCCGGTGGTCGGTGCGCTGCTCCGGCGCGCGGGAAAGCTGGGACAAAAGCACCACGGGCACGTCCAGTTCCCGGGCGAGCATCTTCAGGGAACGGGTGATCTCCGCCACGATCTGGACGCGGTTCTCCGATTTTCCGGTATAGCTCATCAGTTGAAGGTAGTCGATTACCACCAGATCCAGCCGGCCCAGCTCCAGCTTGAGCCTTCGGAGCTTTGTGCGCATTTCGGAAACGGTGACGCCGCCGGTGTCGTCGATATAGCAGCTGGTGCTTTGCAGGCGGGCCATGGCTTCGGAAAGGCTGTCCCAGTCCGACTGGGACAAAGCCCCGGTGCGAAGGGCCTGAAGGTCCACCTTGGCGTCCGAGCACATCATTCGGGTCATCAGCTGTTCGCGGCTCATTTCCAGGGAAAAAACCGCCACGGCGGCGCCGCGCAGCATGGCGTACTGGGCCATGTTGATGGCGAAGGAGGTCTTGCCCATGGAAGGGCGGCCGGCGACGATGATGAGATCGGACTTTTGCAGGCCGGAAAGCTTGGAATCAAGGTCGTGAAACCCCGTGGCAAGGCCGGTGACGCCGTTTTTGGAGGAAACGGCGCCCAGGCCGAGATAAACGTCCAGAATATCTTCCGAAACCCGGCGCAAGCCCCGGGACATGTCCTTCATCGAAATGTCGAACACCCGCTTTTCCGCGCCGGAAAGCAGGGAGGAAAGGTCGCTCTCGCCGGAAAAGCTGTCCGCCGCGATGTCGTTCGCGGCGCTGATGAGCCGCCTTCGGATCGACTGCTCCTCGACCAGGCCCAGGTAATGGGGAAGGTTGGTGACGGTGGGCACAAAAAGGGGCAGGTCGGTGACATAGGCAAGCCCCCCCGCCTGGGCGAGCTGGCCTTTCGTCTCCAGCGCGGTGACGGTGGTCACAATATCCACCGGCGCGCCGGAAGAATGCAGCTCCGCCATGGCGGAATAGATCAGAGCGTGGGCGGGAAGGTAAAAATCCCCCTCGGCCAGCCGCTCGGAAACCGCGGCGAAGGCCGCCTGGCTCTTGAGCGCGGCGCCCAAAACGGCGCGCTCCGCCTCCGCGCTGTGAGGCGGGATCTGGGGGATCTGCGCCGGGGCAAGCTCTGCCATGGTGTTACTCCTTTTCGATGACGACCTTCAGCGTGGTAACCGTTTCGGCGTACAGGCGGACGGGAACGTCGTAGGTTCCGAGTTCCTTGATGTTGCCGGAAAGCTCGACCTTTTTCTTGTCAAACGCGTGGCCGAGCTGGGCCGCTGCGGCTTCGGCGATCTCCTTGGAGGTGATCGCGCCGAACAGGCGGCCGCTTTCCCCGCATTTCGCCTTGACGGTGACGACCCTGCCGTTCAGGGTTTTCGCAAGCTCCTTCGCCGTTTCGGCTTCGACCTGCTTTTTGTGTTTTTCCGCGGCCTCTGCCATCTTTGCCGCGTTGATGGTGCCGGCCGTCGCAATCTTCGCAAGGCCTTTGGGAATGAGGAAGTTCTGGGCGTAGCCGTCGCTCACCTCGGCCACGGCGCCGGCCTTGCCCGTGCCTTTCACATCTTTCAGCAATATCACTTTCATATCGCGTCCTCCTTTTCAAGGTGGTGGTTGTATGATTTAAAAAGAATCTGTTTGCCTGCCAAAAACATTATCCCCGGACTTTGTCCGCCCGAAAGAGGCGCCCCGCCCCTTTGATCCGTTTGCACCAAACCCCCATAAGGGATGTGCGCTGGTAGCCGAAAGGGGACACTCCGAAGCCAGAGTATACTTGCTCAGGCGTGTTTCCAGACGCCCTGGGTTCCCGAAGCGCTCATAACTTGCCGGCCAGGGGGCCCGGGGCCCACCCCGGCGTTTTTTGCTCCTTTTTTTCGGAAAAAAAGGAGGATCCCTTTGCGCCGGGAAGCGCTTTTTTCGGAAAAAAGGAGATTCCCTTTGCGCCGGAAAGCGCTTTTTTCGGAAAAAAGGAGACTCCCTTTGCGCCGGAAAGCGCTTTGTCCGAAAAAACGATGCGTTCCCTTTCACCGGACCTTTCCGGGAAAAACGAGGATTCCCTTTGTTCCTCAAAAAAACTTTTTCAGAAGAAACAGGGATATCCCAAAGCCAAAACTTTTTTCAAAAACAGGGAATTCCCTTTCTCCGCGATCCCGGCATCTAAAAAAACCTAAAACCCCCGTCAGCCCTTTTTGACCTCCATGGCGTCCACATATTCCCGAACGGCCGCTTCCAGCCGTTCCTGCGCCTCTTTTGCCGTGCAGTCCGGCAGCAGCGCCCCGGCGACGTTCAGCTGGCCGCCGCCGCCGATGGCCTCCATGATGAGCTGCACGTTGAAATCGCCGATGGAACGGGCGGAAACCGAGGCGTTTTCCCCGTTTTCCGCCACCACGAAGGCCACCTCGATCCCCTTGATGGTGGTCAGGGTATCCGCGGCCTGGGCGGCGAGCAGCGCGGGGTTTTTCAGCCCCGGCGGGCAAACCGCAACGAAAACGCCGGGCAGCAGCATCCGTGCGGTTTTAACGATCGCCGCCCGGTCGTTAAAGGTCTGCATATCGTCCTGCCGGATCTGGCGGACAAAGGCGGCGTCCGCCCCGCAGCGGCGAAGGTAGCCCGCGGCCTCAAAAGTCCGCGCCCCGGCGCTGACGGAAAAGCTCTTGGTGTCCACCATCAGCCCGGCCATGAGAATGGAGGCCTCGAAGGGGGTGGGCCGCACGTCCGGCTTGAAATACTGGATGGTTTCGGCCACCAGCTCGCAGGTGGAGGAAGCCGTGGGCTCCGTGTACTGCAAAGTGGCGCAGGCGAAGGAATCCAGCCCTTTTCTGTGATGGTCGATGACGATGACGGCGTTCGCCCGGTCGAGAAGCTCCGGCGCGGGGGCGGCGTGCTGGCGCTGGGTGTCCACCAAAAAAACCAGCGTGTCCGGCGTCGACATGCGCTCGGCCTTCTCCGGCGGGATGATGAAGCCGTCGTATTCCGGCCGGACGGCAAGCTCTTCCAAAAAAGGGAGGATGGCGGCGTTTTTGCCCTCAAGCACCATATAAACCGGTTTTTTCAGCGCCCGGGCGCAGCGGGCGACCCCCAGGGCGGCCCCGGCGCAGTCAAAATCCGGGGAGCGGTGGCCCATGATCATCACCTGGGCGCTTTCGGCGATCAGATTGGACAGGGCCGCGGCAAAAACCCGGGTTTTGACCCGCGAATGGCGCTCGCCGATCTGCACCCTGCCGCCGAAGAAGGAAAATGCCCCGTTTTCGTTGACGACGCACTGGTCGCCGCCCCGGCCTTGGGCAAGGTCCATGGCCTGGCGGGCAAAGCGCTCGCTTTCCTGGATGCCCGTTCCGATCCCCACGGCGACGGAAATCGTCACCGGCATGGCGGAGCTGGTTTTAATGTCCCGCACGGCGTCCAGCATGGAGAACTTCTTTTTCCGCAGTTCCAGCACCTTTTCGCGCTCCATGACGATGAAGTATTTCCCCCGCTCGTACCGGCGGCAAACCCCGCCGGCGGCGGTGATGTTCTCGGCCACGATCGCTTCGGCGGCCCGGGCGGAATCCAGATCGCTTTCGGAAAGCTCCTCGTAATTATCGATCTGGGCGAGAAGGATGGCGGATTCCGCGTTGCCGGCGCATTCAAGCTCCGCCCGCTCGGCGGTGCGGTCAACAAGGTAAACAAAGCAGCCCGTTTGCCCCTGCTCCCCGCCCAAAGAAGCGGGAAGGGCGTAAAGGTCGAGGATCCTGCCGTGGATGCGAAGGTTTTCCTCGTTGGCGGGGAACCGCAGGTCAAAGGCGCGGGTAAAGGCGGTCAGATCATAGCCCCCCATCAGGGCAAGATACGCGCCGTTCGCCCAGGCGAGGGAGCCTTTTTTGCCGATCAGGGCCATGGGAAGGTCGGTCTTTTCCAAAAGGCGGAGCATCAAATCCCAGTTCGGCCCGTCCTTTTGAGCGGAAAGGGGCGCGCCCTTTTCCGCCGGTTTTTTGGTTCTGCCAAACAGGTGTGAAAGCCAGTTCTTCATAAGCGGCACCCCTTTACTCCGCGGTTAGATCGCGGGGGGGCCGGGCGGCCCCGCGTCGTTCGGGGGGACGCGCTTTCGAAAGCCCATCAGGGAATCGATGATGGCGACGAACAACAGCCCGGTGCCGACGAAGACCAAGCCAAGGACGGCGACGGGCAGCCTGGCGCCAAGGGGCAGCTTCGTTCTGCCCAGGATGAACCACACGACCGCAAGGCCCTGGAGCGAATAGGCGATCATGATGAAAATCTGGGCAGCGAGAAGGACGGAAGAAAACCCCGGCCATCCCTGGGAATCGCCGATGAATCCCGCGGCAAGGAACAAAAACGCGCCCGGCACGCTCCCTTTCGGCATACACCACTGGGAGAAGGGGGGGACGGTATACGGCCTTTTTCCTCTGGTCAGCCCGGAAGCCAGCAAAAAAGCCAAAAGCCCGGCGATCATGGCGATGCCGAGCAAAACGGCCGGGACCATCTCGCCATAGAGCGAAACAAATTCGCCGATCAGGGCGGAAATCTCCCGCTCGGTATAGCCGACAAGGGAATAGGACTGGCGCATCAGCGAAAGCACGGTTTCGTCCGCCACGAAGAGCTTTTCGATGACCTCGGGGCCGAGCATCTGGGCGGAAACAAGGATGTTGCTCCAGATCCCCAGCATGGTCACGCCGCAGGCGCCGACCAGAACCTCAAAGGAGCGGCGGGAAAAGGACATGACCACCGCGCCGCCAAAGGCGCAGACCCCGGCAAAGACCACGCCGGGTATGGCGGCCTGGCCAAAAAGGCCGGCGGAAAGAAGAAAGCAGGAAAAGGTGGAAAGAAAAGCGCCGGGAAAACCCAAAATGCTCCCGGAAACAAACATGAGCACCGGGATCAGGATCGCCGGCAGAAACGCGACGGGCAAAAGGCCCGCCGCGGCGGCGGCAAGACCAAAGGCCACGCAAAGCACAAGGTAGAGGATTCGCTTTTTTTCCAATGGGCAAAGAATCCTTTCGTTTTTTGGTGTCATCCCCGCATACGCGTTTGGCCGCAGGCCAAAAATCGCACGCGCATAAAATAAGCGTATCATAGCTGCCTGGCAGCCATTATACCATAGCTTGGCCTGCTTTTCACCAGAAGTCTTGGCAAACCCCGGTGGAATCCCTTTCGCTTTTGCCCGGCGCCAGCAAGGGGCAAACCCGCAGCGGGAACGGGCGGAAGTTTTGCCTTCCGCAGCGAAAACCGGTGGGCCGGTTCGGCTTTTTGCGCCAAACGCGGCGTTGCGGCCCCTTTGCCCGAATCAGAAGTCCAGCTTGCCCTCAAAGGCGCGGGCGCCGTCCTCCTTGATCCCCACGACCACCGGGCCGGGATAAACGTTCAGGCGGATCTCCTCGTTTTCCCGGATTTCGGAAAGATAGTTGACCTGGAAGCCCGCGGGGGTGCCTGTGGGCCGCACCGCGTCGCACAGCCATTCGATATAGCGGGCGTTGTTCATGTGGCGGTTGTAATCGAGGTCGCTGTAGGAGCAGCGGCGGAGCACGGAATACAGGGGTTCGCCCCGCTCCCGGATGCGCACCGGGTTTTCAAAGGGCGGGGGAAGGACCGGCTCCCCGGTGATGAAGACGCCGTGCTTTTCGGGGTTCGCGGATTCGTGATTGTTTGCGTCCACCAGCATCCAAAGGGTGACGGCGGAGCCGACGGTCACGCCATCGGCGTTGAAGGCATAATACCGGGGAAAAAGGTTGCGCATGAGCTTTCCCGGCCAGGTCAAAAGCTCCAGCTGTTCCCCGGGGCCAATCAGGCGGGAAAACAGGGCCTTTGTTCTGGCCAGCACCCAGACGGCGCCGGTCTTTAAAAGATCGCTTCTTGAGTTGCCGTATTCGGAGGCGTGGATCTCTGCGAGGTCCTGCATCAAAAGCGCGGCGGAAGCGGGCTTCAAAAAGCCGAAAACGTCGGTGTCCTTCTCCGGCAAAAAATGGGTTTCCCTGTGCACAAGCTGGATATCGGGTTTTTTTTCAGCAATCATGGTTTCTCCTTTTCGTAAAGCGCGGCAAGGCTTTTTGCAAACGGCGGATACGCGATCCCGCGTTCGGTCACGATCGCCGTGATGTTCTCTGCCGGGGTGACGTCAAAGCTCGGGTTGAACACCTTGACGCCCTTCGGCGCGGCCTGCACGCCGCAAATGAAGCGGACCTCGTCCCCGCTTCGCTCCTCGATGGGAATCTCCGCCCCCGTGGGGCAGGAAAAATCGATGGTCGGCCCCGGCGCGGCGATATAAAGGGGGATCCCGAAGTGCTTCGCGAGGACGGAAACGGAAAAGGTGCCGATCTTGTTCGCCGCGTCCCCGTTTTTCGCCACCCGGTCGCAGCCGGTGATCACGGCGCCGATCTGGCCCGATCGCATCAGCACCGCCGCCATATTGTCGCAGAGCAGGGTCACGTCCATCCCCGCCTCGCAAAGCTCAAAGGCGGTCAAAGACGCGCCCTGGAGCCTGGGGCGGGTTTCGTCCGCAAAGATTTTCAGGGGGATGCCCCGTTCCTTTGCCAGGTAAAAAGGGGCTGTGGCCGTGCCGTAAGCCGTGGTGGCCAGCGCCCCGGCGTTGCAGTGGGTCAGCACGCCCATGCCCGGCTTCAGCAGGGTAAGCAGGTGTTCGCCGATCGCGCTGTTGATCGCACCGTCCTCTTTGTGGATCAAAAGGGCGTTTTCGATCAGCGCGGCAATCACCGCCTTTTGCCCGTTTTTCGCGCTTTTTTGCGCTATTTTCAATTGCGCGTCCACAGCCCAGGAAAGGTTGACGGCAGTGGGCCGGGCGGCGCGCAGGGTTTGCGCGTCCCTTCCGATGGCGGCAAGGTCGCCCCCGTTTTGCTGGCCGGAAAGGGCCATGCCGTAAGCCGCGGAAACGCCGATTAGCGGCGCGCCCCGCACCTCCATGTCGCGAATCGCCCTTGCCATGCGCGAAGGGGTGGAAATGTTCAGGTATTCCAGGGCTTTGGGCAGCTTCGTCTGGTCCAGCAGGCGGACGGAACCGCCCGTCCATTCGATGGTTTTAATCATGTCCGGTCGTTTGGGCAAACGGCGGCAAATTGCCGCGCTTGCCTCAATCCTCCATGTGATAAGCTTTTTTGCATTCTTCGGTCATGTTGCCCGCGCCGTCTTTCAGGAACAGGGGAGGAAGCCAAACAAGCCCCGGTTTCCCGCCCTTAACCCCCTCCACAAGCAGGACCGAAGGGGCCGCGCCGTAATGCGGGTGGACGGTTTGGGCGCGCTTGATGCTGAGCCGGTGCCGTTCAAACAAGGAAAAAAGCTCCGCGATCCTGAGCCCCGGGCAGACGAAGGCGACCCTTCCGCCGTTGTTCGCCAAGGCGGCGGCGGCCGCCACGCAGTCAAAAAGGGTGCAAAGGATCTCGTGCCTTGCGATGCTGCGCGGGTCCGCTTCGTGGAAAAAAGACCGCCCCGCCTTGCCGTAGGGCGGGTTGCAGACCACCGTGTCAAAGGAATTGCGGCCCAGGGCGTCCGGCGCGTCCCGCAGGTCCAGATTCAGGATTTCCACCCGGCCGGAAAGACCGTTAAAAGCCGCGGAGCGCCGGGCCATATCCGCCGCGCGCTCCTGGATCTCGATCCCGACTATTTTGGAAGCGTCCGTATGCGCGGCGACGAGCAGCGCGATGATCCCGTTGCCCGCGCCAAGGTCGGCGACCGTTCCGCCCCGTTTCACCCTGCAAAAGGAGGATAACAGAACCGCGTCGCTCCCGAAGCAGAAGGCGGAAGGGTCCTGGATGATGAAAAGGCCGTTTTGAAGATCGTCCAGCCGTTCGTTGGGTTTGAGTTCGGGCGGTTCGGGCATGGCGGTTTGTCCTTTCAATAGTCCTTGGCCGGTTCCTCGCCCCGAAGCACCCGCAGCGCGCCCTGGGCCAGGGCGAGCATTTCCTCCTCGCCGGGGAAGACCTCGATGGGGGCGATCAGGCTGACGCGCTGCTTGATGCACCCGGTGAAGCGGACGGATTTGGCCAGCCCGCCGGTCAGGATGATGGCGTCCACCCGGCCTTCCAGCACCGCGGCCATGGCTCCGATCTCCTTGCTGACCTGGTAAGCCATGGATTCGAGGACAAGGGTGGCGTATTCGTCCCCCTCCTTGATCAGCCGCTCGCACTTTTGCAGGTCGTTGGTGCCGAGGTAGCCGGTCATTCCGCTGGCGCGCTGGACTTTTTTGATCAATTCCTCTTCGGTGTAGGCGCCGGAAAAGCAAAGCTTGATCAGCGGCACCGTGGGAATGGTCCCCGCCCGCTCCGGGGTGAAGGGCCCCTCGCCGGACATCGCGTCGTTCACGTCGATCACCCGGCCGTACCGGTGCGCCCCGACGGTGACCCCGCCCCCCATGTGGGCGACGATGAACCGCCCGTTTTCATAGGGCATGCCCAGCTTTTTGGCCACTTTTCGGGCCACGGCCTTTTGGTTCAGGGCGTGGAACACGCTTCTGCGCTCGATGCCGGGGAACCCCGTCAGCTTGGCGTACTGGTCCAGCTCGTCCACCACCACGGGGTCCACCACAAAGCTGGGGATGCCAAGATCATGGGCGATGTCCGCCGCGATGATGCCGCTTAAGGAGGAGGCGTGCTGCTCCGCGGTTTCTTTAAGATCGTTCAGCATGCGGTCGTTGATCACATAAGTCCCGCTGTCGATCGGCTGGATCAGCCCGCCCCGGCCCACCACGGCGGAAAGGGTGGAAGGCCCCACCCCCATTTCGGCCAGCGCCGCGATCACGATTTCCTTGTGGATGAGCTGCTGGTTCGCCACGCCGCCCGCGTCGCTGATCCGGCCCCGGTCGTGGTGGATGGAGCGCTCGGCGATCAGGGCTTCGCCGTCAAAAACGGCGAGCTTGGTGGAGGTGGAACCGGGGTTCACGGCGAGTATGCGAAACTGTCTTTCCATCTGACCCCTCCCGGATTATTTTCCCGCGACGGTAACGGCGGAAACCAGCGCCGAAGGCGCGGCTACGTTCATGGAGCCAAGGTCGAACTTCAGGTCGTTCCCCAGGGCGGTCACGTTCTTCAAAAGGTCCAGGAAGTTGCCCGAAACGGTGATCTGCTCGATGGGCTCGGCACGTTTGCCGTCCTTGATCATAAAGCCCCGGGCCATGGCGGAAAACGCGCCGGAAACGGGGTTGCAGCCCGCGTGCAGGCCGGTGACCTCCACGATCAGCACGCCGTTTCTCAGCTTTTTCAAGAGCTCCTCCAGCGTATTTTCGCCGGGAACGATGTGAAAATTGCAGGGCGCAACGCCGACGGACGCGGCCACCGAAGCCTTGCCCGCGTTGCCGGTGGTTTCGCATTCTGCGATCTTCGCGGTCTTTAAGTTGTGCAGCAGGGTTTTGAGCACGCCCTGCTCTACCACGCCGGTGCGCTGTGCGGGAACGCCCTCGTCGTCGAAAGATCGGCGGATCAGGGCGGATTCCATCATCGGGTCGTCGATGATGTCGATCACCGGCGAGGCGATGACCTCGCCCTCTTTCCCCGCAAGCAAAGAGCGGCCTTTTTGGGCTTCCTCCGCGCTGAACATGTCCGCAAACACGGAAAGCAGGGCGGAGATCGCCTCTTTGCGAAAGACCGCGCCGTAAACGCCGGAAGCCGGGGTGATCGCCCCGAACTGGGAAAACAGGTCCTCCGCCGCTTCTTGGGCGATGGCGGCAACGTCGATCTCCCCCAGCGTGGGAACGATGCGGTAGCCCGCGCCCTCCTTGGTCACGCCGTTTATGGTGGCGACGGGGGAAACATAGGCCAGGGCGTAGCCCGAGCGCTGGCTCAGGTCCAGCCCCAGGGAGTTGACGATCTTCGTCTCGCTCTCGCCGGTGGCCAGCTGGCACCAGCCCAGGCGGTCGATGCGCCCGTCCGCTTCCAGGGCGGCTTTTTCCAGGGCGTAGAGGATGTCCAGCTTTTCCTTTGCCGTGGCCGCGGAAAGGGAAGGGTCCACATCCGGCGGGGCCGGGTATTCCTTTGCGCCGGGGAAGATGACCTGCTCGTCCGGATCGTCGATGATCGCGGCGTTGTTTTTCGCCTGTTCGAGCAGGCGGTAAGGGTCGTCCCCCGGGTCTTCGGTATAGGAATAGCCGATTTTGCCGCAGTCCGCCCGCAGGGAAAGGGCGCCTTTTTCACTGACCGCGTAGCGCTCCAGCTCGCCGGCGCGCAGCGCCGCGGTAAAAGAGCGGCTGCCGCCAAAATAAATTTCCGCCGAACGCACGCCCTTTGGCAGGCGGGCCATGGCCTCGCGGTATTTTTCAATATTCATAGAATCAAACCTCCGGTAATCTGCTTCAGGCCGCCGAAAAAGCCCGCGGCTTTGTCCGGCGGATTTACTTGGGGTTAAGGGCGGCAACGCGTCGCAGCCTGTCGAAAACCCCCTGGGGATCGGGGGCCGCAGCCCGAAAACTTCAATCAAAACTGACGACATGCGCGTCAGTTTTGCCGTGCCATTTCGGGCATTTATGACCGAAATTACCTTGCGCGGCAGCGTGAACCTCTCGTCGGCCAAGGCCCGCAGGCCTTTGCCGACGCCGCGAAGCGTTAAATCCTGCCGCCTTTTCCCCCCACCGTCATGCCGGTGACGCGGATCCTCGGCTGGCCCATGCCCGTGGGAACGGAGCCGGAAAGGGAGCCGCACATGCCCACGCCCATGCCAAAGCTCGTGCCGACGCGGTCGATGTTCATCAGCACTTCCGCGCCCTTGCCGATCAGCACGCCGCCCCGGACCGGGGAGACGATCCTGCCGTCCCTGACCCAATAGCCCTCGTCCACGCCGAAGTTGAATTCGCCGGTCAAGGGGTTCACCTGGCCGCCGCCCATGGATTTTGCGAAAAGCCCTTCGCCCATGGTGCGGATCATGGCCTCGTTGTCGTCCGTCCCCTCGCAGATAAAGGTGTTGTTCATGCGGGAGGTGGGGGCGTATTCATAGCTTTCCCTTCTGCCGCTGCCCGTGGGGGCCATGCCCATGCGCCTGCCGCCCAGCTTGTCGATCAGATAGCCCTTCAGCACGCCGTTTTCGATGAGCAGGTTCCGCCGGGTGGGGCTGCCCTCGTCGTCCATATCCGTGGTTCCCCAGGCGTTTTTCAAAGTGCCGTCGTCCACGGCCGAGACGCAGGGGGAAGCGATTTTTTCCCCCAGCTTGCCGGAAAAAACGGAGTTGCCGGGCGCGACGCTGGTGGCCTCCAGCGAATGGCCGCAGGCTTCGTGGAAGATGACGCCCGCGCCGCTTTCGATCACCACGGGGAAGAACCCCGCCGGGCATTCCGGCGCGCTGAGCGCGTCCACAGCCCTCTTGCCGGCCACTTTCGCGATCTTTTCAACGTCCGCGGTTTCGCCGTACATCTCAAACCCCATGGTATGGCCGGCGGATTCGTAGCCGGTCTGGAATTCCGCGCCGCTGCTGGCCGTCGCGAAGGCGAAGAGCCTGCTGCGCACCCGGCGGGATTCGCCCCAAAGCCCTTCGGAATTGGCGATCAGCACGCGCTGGTCCACCTCCGCCATGTTCAGGGTGACCTGGCTGATCCGTTCGGAATACCCCTTGGCCGCCGCGTTGGCCTTGCGCAAAAGGGCGAGCTTCGGCTCGTATCCGACGGCGAGGGGATCGACGGCGATGGGGGAATGGGCGGCGTAGGAAGCCGAATGGAAGGCAATCTCCAAAACGTTCGGCGAGCCTGCCAACGCGGCCGCGGCCTGTTTTGCGGCGTTCACAAGGGACTGCTCCGACGTGTCGTTGCAATAGACGTAAACCGAGCGGTTGCCGAGGAAGATCCGCACGCCCGCGCCGTGCACCCGGGCGGAATTGATGTTCTCGACGTTGCCCTTCTGCATCCGGATGATGAGGGAATCCCGGTCCTCGGCGAAAAGCTCCGCAAAATCCGCGCCGGTTTCCATTGCTGCAAAAAGCACCGAGCGCGCCAATGATTGTTTGATCAAGCTGAACCTCCTGTTTTAGCGATGATTGATCTATGTTCAGAACAGGGCAAAAACGGTTTGAAAAACGCGTCGCCCGCCTGGGATTGCGATGGTCCGGGCACGGGTCATTCCGTCCGCCCCCTGCGCTTTTCTTTGATCTCTTTGATGGCCTTTTCGCTGCCCTGGTCGGAAGGGTCGTAATATACTTTTCCCAAAAGGTTGTCCGGCAGATACTGCTGAACGACGTAATGCCCCGGGTAATCGTGGGGATATTTGTATTCTAGGCCCCGGCCCAGCCTGTCCGCCCCAGAATAGTGGGCGTCCTTCAAGTGCGGGGGGACCGGATCGTCAAAGGATTCGTCCGCGTCTTTTGCCGAGCTTGCGATGGCCGTGACCACGCTGTTCGACTTCGCGGATTCGCAGATGTAGAGGATCGCCTGGGCGAGGGGGAGCTTTGCCTCCGGCATGCCCACGAACTGAAGGGCGTTTGCGGCGGCGACGGCCTGGACCATCGCCTGGGGGTTGGCGAGGCCCACATCCTCCGAAGCGTGGGCGATCAGCCGCCGGGCGATCAGTTTCGGGTCCACCCCGGCGCGCACGAGGCGGGAAAACCAGTACATCGCCGCGTCCGAATCGGACCCCCGCAGGGATTTGCAGAAGGCGGAGAGCATGTCGTAATACTCGTCCTCCCCGCAAAGGGTGATCTTGGACTGGATGGAATCCGCGGCGATTTCCGGCGTGACGCGGATCGCGCCGTCGCCGCCTCTGGGGGTGGTCAGGGCGGCGAGCTCCAGGGCGTTCAGGGCGACGCGGATGTCCCCGTTTGCCACCCGGGCGATGTGAACGAGGGCTTCATCCCCCGCGAGCACGTTCAGGCTTCCCAGGCCCCTTTCGGCATCCGAAAGGGCGCGCAAAAGGGCGGTTTTGACGTTTTCTGTGGACAGCGGACGGAACTCGAACACCCGGCAGCGGGAGACGATGGCCCCGGTCATGGCCACCATGGGGTTTTCCGTGGTGGAGCCGATGAACCGCAGCACCCCGGATTCCAGCGCGGGCAGGATCGCGTCCGACTGGGCCTTGTTCCAGCGGTGGCATTCGTCCAGCAGAAGATAGGTGGGCTTGCCGTTCACCTTCAGCCGGGATTCCGCCCGGGCGACCACGTCCCGAAGCTCCTTGACCCCGTCCGTCACGGCGTTCAGCTTTTCAAAGGCGGAACCGGTGGTGGAGGCGATGATATGGGCCAGTGTCGTCTTTCCGCAGCCCGGCGGGCCGTAAAAAATCGAGCTTTGCAGCGTGTCCGTCATGATCGCCCGGCGCAGCAGCCTGCCTTCGCCCACGATGTGCTCCTGGCCGATGAAACCGGCCATGGATTCCGGACGCATGCGGTCGGCCAAAGGCGCGGCCTTCTGTGCCAGGGGGGTAAAAAGATCGTCCATCAAAGCTCCTTGCAACCTTTAGCCATATGGCAAAAACGCGGGGGCGCAAAGGTTTTTTGCCCCGAACGCCCGGGAAAAGGGCGGCGTGTTTGCCCGCGCCGGATTTACTAATAGTATTATACAGTATTTGTAAAGCCCTGAACAGCCTTCCCTAAGGCAAGGGGAATTGCCCGCCTGCCCCGCCGCGCATTCGGCCCGGACAGACCCATAGACCCTCAAAGGCCGTATGCGGGATGGCATGCGAGAAAGAGGAATGCCGCGGCGGCGAATTCTGCGGCGGCCGGCGATGACAATGAAACGTGCCGACTGCCGGCTTGGCGCGCGACGCTTCCGGCAAAGGGAATGGAACCCCTGCGCCGCCGGGCCGCCATTTTGGCGGGATGCTGAAACGCCCGGCGGGTTCCCGGGACCCGGCGGGGAAAGCTGTTTCTGTTATCCCGCTGACAGCCGACATTCTTCGTGCTATAATCCCTTTATGCGCGGACAGCCCTCCGCCAGAATACGCTTTTTTGGAGCATGCGATGCCAAACAGATTCAAACGCCAAAAACTGCCGACGGTGCTCGACCTTCGCGGCACCCTTTTTGTGATTCCCGGAATCATCCTGATGCTCGTTCCCTTCCCCTGGATGGAGGAGGTCAGCATCGCCATGGACGCCGCGGGCTTTTTGCTGATGTCTTTGGGGCTTTTCCTGCTGCACGAAAAAAACGTCGGCTTCGGCCTGGCGGATTGGGCGGCTTTTGGCGCGCTGGTGATGACGGTGATGGGGTATTTCGTCCATTTTGGCATTGTGGGCGAGCTGATCCCCCTTGTCATTTACTGCTTTGTGCTTTACTTCATGTGCACCAGCTTTGCCGGGCTTTCCAACCTGCTGCACGACCACGAAATGGCCCACCACTTCCTGCACCACATGGTGGTGGACATCATCGCCACCGCGGCGGAGATCCTCGTCCACGCCCTGGGGCTGCACATCCTCGGCTATGTCGCCCTGGCCGTGGCCGTATACTGCGAAGCCGTGCTGATGCTTTGCATGTGGCGGTTCTACAAAAAATACAACGGCCGCGCCGTGGAGCGCGCGGCCTGAGGAAGTTGAAAAAACACAGGGCATTTTGTCCTGTGTTTTTTGACCTCGAACGACGATCCCGGCGGAAACGAACGGGTTTTGCGTTCAGCGCTTCTTTGAACCCTTTTGCACCAAAGCCCCATAAGGGCCATACTCCGGCAGCCGGAACGGGACACCCCGAAGCCAAGGGCCCTCACTCAAGTGTGTTTCCAGACGGCCTGGGTTGCCGAAGAGCCAATGGCTTGCCAGGCGGGGGTCCGGGGTCTCCCCGGCGGGTTTTTGCTGCTTTTTTAAGGTCGTCGGCGAAGCCGACATCCTTCCTTGATGAAATGCCGAAATCCATGATTTCGGCGCCCGGTAAAAAAGCAGGCGTATCTTCCTGCTGAAAGCAGGATTTTCCTCGCAGAGGAGCTTTGCGAGGAAAAATATTGTCTTTGAGAGCGGAGGGATTTCACTTCAAACCCCTTTGAACCCTTTTGCACCAAAGCCCCATAAGGGCCATACTCCGGCAGCCGGAACGGGACACCCCGAAGCCAAATGGCTCTCACTCAAGTGTGTTTCCAGACGGTCTGGGTTCCCGAAGCGCAAATGGCTTGCCGGGCCGGGGGGGCCGGGGGGGCTCCCCCGGCGGGTTTTTGCTGCTTTTTTAAGGTCGTCGGCGAAGCCGACATCAATCCTTGATGAAATGCCGAAATCTATGATTTCGGCGCCCGGAAAAAAAGCAGGCGTATCTTCCTGCTGAAAGCAGGACTTATGAAAAATAAACCTTCTTCCCACAGGGAAGGCTTTTTTCCTCTTTTGAAAAAAGAGCTTTCTTTGCGAAAGAAGGACCCTCCTTCTTTTAGAAAAGGAAGCAGTCGTACTCCCTGCTGAAAGCAGGACTTATGAAAAATAAACCTTCTTCCCGCAGGGAGGCTTTTTTCCTCTTTTGAAAAAAGGACTTTCTTTGCGAAAGAAGGACCCTCCCTCTTTTTCTACGAGAAAAAGAAGCGGTCGTCCTCCCTGCTGAAAGCAGGACTTATGAAAATGAGCTCTCTTCCCACAGGGAAGCTTTTTTCCTCTTTTGAAAAAGGACTTTCTTTGCGAAAGAAGGACCCCCCTTCTTTTAGAAAAGGAAGCAGTCGTACTCCTGCTGAAAGCAGGACTTATGAAAAATAAACCTTCTTCCCGCAGGGAAGGCTTTTTTCCTCTTTTGAAAGAAGGACTTTCTTTGCGAAAGAAGGACCCTCCTTCTTTTTCTGCGAGAAAAAGAAGCAAAAAGCGCCGGGGGAGCACCCCCGGCCCCCCCTGCCCGGCAAGCCATTTGCGCTTCGGGAACCCAGGCCGTCTGGAAATATTCTGAGCGGGTGCAGCAGGGCTTCGGGGTGTCCCCCTTCGGCTGCCGGCGTACATCCCTTATGGGGCTTTGGTGCAAAGGGGATCAAAGGGGCATGGTTTGGCTCCCTTTGCCTGATGCATCCGCAAACCGGACCAATCAAAGCGGGCGTTCCGCGAGCGCCGAAATCCCAGATTCCGTCATTCCGTCTGCGGATCGTCCCCTTCCTCCTCAAGATAGGGCGGCAGCAGCACCGTGGCCTTGAAGAGGTCCCCGTCCGCCGAAAGGACCAGCTCGCCCTTCATCAGTTCGCACAGGCTGCGGGAGATGGAAAGCCCCAGCCCCGAGCCTTCGCTGTGCCTGGCGGAATCCCCGCGGTAGAACCGCTCCGAAAGCCGTTCGCCGGAGCCGATCGGTTCCTTTGAAACGTTCTTTACGGAAAGGAAGGCCAGGTCCTTATTGGCGTCGTACCCGGCGGAAACAAAGACCCTCGTTCCAGGCAGGGAATAGTTCAAAGCGTTCGATAAAAGGTTCTGGACCGCGCGCCAGAGCCGCCTGCCGTCCGCCAGGGCGAAAATGTGCTCCGCCGGAAGCTCGGTGCAGACCGTCAGCCCGGAAGCGTCGATCCGGTCCGCCATTTCCGCCAGGCCCTGGCTGACCAAAGCGCACAAATCGATGCGCTCCGCCTGTACCGGTAACGTGCCGCTGGCGGCCTTGGCGGCTTCGAAAAGATCGTCCGTCAGCGTTTTCAGGCGCTGGCTTTTTTTATCCAGCACGGCCAGGTATTCCGGAGCGTTCGGTGAGGAAAGCCCCTCGTTTTTCAGAAGGTCCACATAGGTGATCAGCCCGGTCAGCGGGGTGCGCAGGTCGTGGGAGACGTTGGTGATCAGCTCGGTTTTCATGCGTTCCGCCCGGACCCGTTCAAAGAGGCTGACCTCCAGCCCTTTCGCGATGTCGTTCACCCCGTCCACCAGGCCCCGGAATTCGCTGGACCGGGAGGCGGCGGCCCGGTGGGAAAGCTCCCCCGCGCCGATGCGCCGGATGTCGTCCACGATCCGTTCCAGATCCCGGCTGCGGGCCACCATCCGGTGGTTGAGCCACAGGCAATAGCAAATGAACAGCGCGATGCCCACCACGGCCCCCAGGGTTTCCAGCTGGGCGGTGATCAAAAGGCCGGCCCCCGCGCAAAGAAGGCCGATGGAAACATAGGCGAGGGTGGCGAGCGTCGTCCTTCTGGCCAAAGGGCCCGCCCGCAGGCCCCGGAGGGCGGAGCGGGAAAGGGAGGCCACGCGGCGCAGGGCGATCCCGGCGAGGGAATGCCGGAAGACCCTGTGGGCCTTGACCTTGCGCGCGCAGGACATGAAGAACATCACGCAGAGCAGCGTGGCGGCGGAAACAGGGGTATAAACGGTGAGCAGGGTGCCGCCGTCCACCACGCCCAGGGCGAAATCCGTCATCTTCGAATAGCCCAGCCGGGTAAAAAGCCCCAAAACGTGGATGCAGACCGTGACCCCGGCGACGGTAAAAAGGGCGAGCAGGTCCGTGTAGACCCCGTCGACAAAAACGGGGCGCACGCCGTCGTAATTGGCGGATTTGCCCGCCGTGAACACCAGCCAGACCAGCGAGGCCAAAGCGAACATCCCGCCCCAGAAAAGATAGGAAGGGCCGCTTTGCGCCGTCGCCCGGGCCGTGTCGTATTCGCCCTTCATCTGGGAAAAGCGCGCGGCGGAATAGCCGGCGTAAAACTCGCTGTCCGCCGGAATATCCCTGGTCATCGAGGTGTCGGCAAGACCCACCGAGTTTTCCGGCAGATTGCCGAAGTATTCCGCCCCGACGTAAGCCGCCGCGGGCAGGGCTTCGAAGAAGGCGCGAACCCCTTCCGGCGTGTTTTCTTCGGGGGTGAAGTTCGCCTGGATTTTCCCCTCCTTGGAAACGCCGGCCACAAAAACCCCGGCGGAAGGGTCCAAAGAGGCCGCAAGGGCGGCGATGGCCTCTTTGTCCGCGTTCATGATCGAAGCGTACTGCCGCTCGTATTCCTCAAACAGCTCGGAAAGCCTGCTTTGAAGCTCGTTGGGGTCCGTAACGCTTTCCGCCAGGGCGGAGCGCTCGCTCTCGTATTGGGCGGAAAGGCGGCCAAGGCGTTCTTCCCGGGCAATGCCCGCGGGGGAAGCGCCGCTTTGGGTGGCCGCTTCGTCCACATAATAAAAGAACAGGGAGATGGCCTGGCGCACCGTGCTGGTCATCGAGGCGGAAAGGGATTCGGACTGGAAATAATCCTCGGCGTCCGAATCGCCGTAAAATCCCCAGAGCACGGTCCCCCGTAGCACGTAGCACACCGCGACGACGCAGGCGATCAAAGCCAGGGCCTTGAGCGTCCAATGGGAATACATGCGGCCGGTTTCGATCAGCGCGTCCTCTTCCATGGCGCGGTCCCATTCGGCCCAGTCGCCTTCCGGCTCCGGCTTTGGGGGTTTTGCGCCGTTATTTGGGATCGTATTTTTCGATTTTGTATCCAATTCCCCATACCACCTTGAGGTATTTTGGTTCTTTCGGGTCGATCTCGATCTTTTCCCGGATCCTTCGGATGTGGACGGCCACGGTGTTTTCCGGGTTGATCGCCGGCTCGTTCCACACCCGTTCGTAAATCTGGCCGATGGAGAAAACCCGCCCGGCCTCCCGGATCAAAAGGGCGAGAATGCCGAATTCCACCGGGGTCAGGCGCACCGGCTCGCCCTCCACCGTCACTTCCCGGCGGGCCTCGTCCAGCGTCAGCCCGCCGGAGCGGAAGACCCCTTCCGCCGCCTTGACCGCGCCCAGGGTGGTGTACCTTCGAAGCTGGCTTTTGACCCTGGCGATCAGCTCCAGCGGGTTGAAGGGCTTGGTCAGGTAATCGTCCGCCCCCATGTCCAGGCCCTTGATTTTGTCCTCGTCTTCGCCCTTGGCGGAAAGCATGATGACCGGGGTGTTCTGGCTCCTTCGCAACTCAAAAAGCACCTCGATCCCATCTTTTTTCGGCATCATCACATCCAAAAGGATCAGATGGACCTCCGCCTCCTTCAGCAGGGAAAGGGCGGCCTCGCCGTCGTAGGCGCAAAGGACTTCGTACCCCTCGTTTTTCAAGTAAACGGAAAGGGCGGCGACGATCTCCCTGTCGTCGTCTGCAATCAGGATTCTCAACGCGTTCCTCCGTCGTCGGTTTTTGTTTCGGGTTCGGCAAGGTCGAATTCCAGCTTCGGGGCCTTGCCGTAAATCAGCCATTCGAGCTGTACTTCGCCAAAGATCCAGCCCTCTACGGCGTCTTTGGGCATCATGGCGGGCATCCTGTGGTGCACCGCGGCGGCGATGCCCGCCGCCGGGCGGGTGAGGACGGCGAATCCCGCGCCGTTTGGGGCGATCGTATACAGCCCGGCAAGGTAAAGGGTTTTGCCGTCCTGGTCAAAAAAGCGGTATTTGACCTTTTTTCCCCCTTCGCTCACGGCCCATTCAAAATACCAGGAAGCGGGGATCGCGCAGCGCCGCTGTTTTGCGCTGTTTTGGAAGGCGGGCTTTTCGCCCGCGGTCTCGCCCCGGATGTTGATCACGCTTTTGCCTTTGAATACCGGGAAATCCCACAGCATCGGAAAGGCGGCGCGTTCAAGCCTTCTGTTTTTTGCGATCACCGGGGCGAAATCCCCCGGAAAGATCTCCCCCGCCGTTTTCATCCGCGGGTTGAGAAGAAGGGCCGCTTCGAGGATCGCGCGAAGCTCGTCCTCGATCTCGAACTCGATCCAGTAACGCCCGCACATGGCTAAATCCCCTTCAATTCGATGCGGAAGCTGATCTTCCGCTCGGTCGGGATGCCGTCAAACCGGATGACGTAGGCCAAAAGGGCGGAATCGATGCCGATCACCGTGCCTTTTCCCATCACGGGGTGCAGGACCCGGTCCCCCGCCGCGTATGCGGGGGCGGAAAGCTCCCGCATGGTTTTTTCACAAAGGGCGGATTTGCGCTCCGCGGCGGAAACCAGGCTTTCCGGCAGTTCCACGGCGTAGTCCACCAGGCTTTTGTCAAGGTCCAGCACGAAGCGGGAAGGGAAGCGGAAGGAACCGTCGTGGTTCAGCCCTTCCGCGTCGGAGAGGAAAAGACCGTCCTTCGCCCTCGTCATGGCTACGAAGGCCAGCCGCCGTTCCTCCTCCATCCCTTTGATTGTGGCGATTTTTTTGGAAGGGAACACCCCTTCTTCCATGGAGCAAAGAAAAACATAGGGGAATTCCAGCCCCTTGGCCGCGTGAACGGTCATCAGGCGGAGGGCGTTTTTGCTGCCCGCGGCGTCCGCGTTGGTGAAAAGGGCGACGTGGCTCAGATAGCCGAAAAGGGTGCTTTCCTCGCCGCAGGTGGTCTCGAATTCGTAGATCGACTGCTTCAGTTCGGCCAGATTGTCCAGCCGCACCTGGCTGCCCGCCGTTCTAAGGTCGTGCTCGTAGCCGCTTTGATCCAGCAGTTCGGAAAGCATTTCCGAAACCGGGGTTTCCGGCGGCAGGGAGGAAAAATGCTCGATCAGGGCGATGAACCGCCGGGCCCCGGTGCTTTTGAAAAGCTCGTCCTCGCAGGCGGCTTTCAGCGCGTCGTAAAGGGAGCAGCCGTGGTTCTTCGCGTAATCGGAAAGGTGTTTGACCCTGCGCTCGCCGATGTTCCGCTTGGGCCGGTTGACGACGCGAAGGAAGGAAAGATCGTCCTGAAACGCCGCCATCCGAAGGTAGGAAAGGGCGTCCTTGATCTCCGCCCGGTCAAAAAACTGGGCCCCGGAATAGATGACGTAGGGCAGCTTTTCCTTCTGGAACACTTCCTCCAGGGTCCTGGTGACGTAATGGGCGCGGTAAAGCACCGCGCAGTCCGAAAGGGGAACGCCGGATTCGTTCAGGGAACGGACCTGCTCCGCGATGAAGGCCGCCTCGTCCTTCGCGGTTTTCGCGTGGAAATAAAGGGGTTTTTTGCCGCCCACCCGCACGGGCTTCAGGGTTTTGTCGATCCGCTGCCTGTTCCTTTTGATCAGGTCGTTCACGGCGGCGAGAACGGGGGGGACGGAGCGGTAGTTTTTATCCATCACGATGGTTTTGACGTTCGGGAAATCCCGGTCAAAATCCAGAAGGTATTTCACGCTGGCGCCCCGCCAGGTATAGATTGTCTGGTCCGGGTCGCCGACGATGAACAAATTGCTGTGCTTGCCGGTAAGCGCCTTCATCAGCGTGTACTGGGGTTCGTCGATGTCCTGGAATTCGTCGATCATGATGTATTCCAGGCGATTCTGCCATTTTTCCCGGATGGCGTCGTCGTGGTCAAAAATATACAGGGTAAAATTGATCAGATCGTTGTAATCCAGGCCGAAGCACTTCTTTTCCTGGTAAAGATAGCCGTAAAAGATCACGTCCTCCGGCTCTATTGCGGTGTCGTACTTCAGCTTCAGCTCGTCGATCGAAAGGGCGATCATGTCCTCGTAATACTTCGGCTCGATCTTGTTTTTGCGGATCTCGATCATGTCCCTTGCCGCGGAAAAGGTCATGTTCCGCAAGGTGAGCCCCCGCTCGTCGTAGAGGATGCCCAGCATGGCGTCGATATCCGAATTATCCAGCACCAGAAAGCTTTTGGGGTAAGCGACGGCGGCCCCATCCTCCTGCAAAACCGTGACGCAAAAACCGTGAAAAGTGCTGATGTATCCCGCCCCCGCGTCGCCGGAAAGGGCGCGGATGCGCGCGCGCATCTCGTTTGCGGATTTGTTGGTGAAGGTGACGCAAAGAATGCTTTGGGGCAGCACGCCGATCTCGTTCACAAGGTAGGCGAACCTGTGGGCCAGGGCGCGGGTCTTGCCGGAGCCCGCCCCCGCGATGACGCGGACGCAGCCCTCCGTCGCGGTGACGGCGGCCCTTTGCTCGCCGTTCAGCCCGAAAAGCAGTTCGTTGATGCCGTTCATTCCCATTCCCGCCTTTTTGTGATCGATTCGCCGCGCCTTTTTGACGCAAAGCCGTCCTTTTTTGCAAGCATTATAACACGAAGGGCCGGGGCTTGTCCTCCTTTGGCAAAAGGGACGGGCCGTTCGAACAAAAGAATCCAACCCCCGCCGCCATAAAAACATGCAGGCGCCAAAAACGGAAAAAGAGCCTGCCCCGATGGAACGGGCGGCTCTTTTTGCCAAATACCTGCTGCGTTTATTCGGGCTTGGGGGCGTCGACCGGGCACTCGCTCTCGCAGGCGCCGCATTCGATGCAGGCTTCGGGGTCGATCACGTATTTGTCGTCACCCTCTTCAATGGCGCCGACGGGGCAAACGGCAGCGCAGGCGCCGCACTTGATGCAATCGTCGTGAATCACATAGGCCATGGGAAACCTCCTAAAAATATAGAGTATGCAAACACACTTATATATTTTAGCATTCCTTTCGCAAAATGCAAGAGAACATGCCATTTTTGCGGGCCAAAATGCGCCTTTATGGGCAAAACCGGTCCGTTTGGGAAAACGAGGGAAAAAAGGCCGCCCCAAAAGCCGCTCAAGGGCATGGATTATTCGCCAAAATCGGGGAATGCGTCCTCTTCCGGGGAACCGCCGTTTTCGGCGGGATCATCCTCCAACCCGGGCGTTCCTTCGGGGCAGGGCCCGCCCTCCGCCTTTTTGGGGTCTTGCCGCCGGGGTTCCTCGCGCCTGATGTCGGCAAGGGGGTATTCCCGCAGGTCGAAAGTTCCGTCCGGCAGCAGCACCTTGACCTTGACCCGCTCCCGGAGCAGGTTGTTTTCCATCACGGTGCCGGAGCCGTCCGGCGTGGTCACCTCGCGGCCGACGCGGGGCATGCGCTTCCTGGCGTCCTCATAGCAGTCCTGCTCGTACTTGAGGCAGCACATCAGCCGGCCGCAAAGGCCGGAAATCTTGGTGGGGGAAAGGGAAAGGTTCTGCTCCTTCGCCATCTTGATGGAAACGGGGTGAAAATCCGAAAGGAAGGCCTTGCAGCAGACCACCCGGCCGCAGGAGCCGATCCCGCCCAAAAGCTTCGCCTCGTCCCGGACGCCGATCTGCCGAAGCTCGATCCGGGTTTTGAACACCCCGGCCAGGTCCTTGACCAGCTCGCGGAAGTCCACCCGGCCGTCTGCCGTGAAGTAAAAGGTGATCTTGCTGCCGTTGAAGGCGTATTCCACGCCCACCAGCTTCATGTCCAGCTTGTGCTCGGCGATCTTCTGCTCCGCGACCCTTGCCGCGTCCTTTTCCTTGTCCATGTTCTGGGCAAGGCTGGTGCGGTCGTTTTCGTTCGCCACGCGGATGATCGGCCGAAGGGGCGCGACGATGGCGGAATCCTCCACCTCCGTCGGTTCCATGGTGACTTCGCCGAACTCGACGCCCTTGGCGGTTTCAACAATAACGCCGTCGCCCCGCTTGACGTCCTGGCCGAAGGGGTCGAAGTAATACACCTTGCCGGACTGGCGGAAGCGGACGCCTATCACTTTAATCATGTGCGGTCTCCTGAATTTATTTGCACGGCCAAAACCGGCCGGAATACCGAACCATTATATCATCAACAGCGAAGCCGCACAACGCGCGGCAAAAAGCGGAAAATCCGCGTCGGGCGAAGATCCTTGTCAGGCAAAGATCCCAGACTGTCGAAAAACCCCTATCCCGGGGTTTCAGGGGCCGCAGCCCCTGAGCTTCAATCAAAACTGATGACATGAGCCGAAATCATAGATTTCGGCACCTAATCAAGGAATGATGTTGGCTGCGCCAACAACTGGGGCGTCAGTTTTGTCGTACTATTTCGGTCATAATTGGCCGAAATCACTTTGCGCGGAGCGGAAAACCTTCCGGCGAAAAAGGCCCGCAGGCCTTTTTTGACGCCCTGAGATCCTTGTCAGGCAAAGATCCTTTCCAGCTTGACGCGGACCCAATCGATCAGCATTTTCGCGTTGGCGTTGCCAAGGAGCCGCCTTCTGGCTTCAAGGAACACGTCCACAGCCTTTGAAAGCTCCGCCTTTTGGGTTTTTTGGAACCGGGAGGCGCATTCGTTCGCCAGCCGTTCGAGCAAATCGTCCAGCTCCGCCCGTTCCGCGGGGAACAGCGAGCGGTCCAGCACGTTTTTGGCAAGCACGGAGGAAACCAGCCTTTGCGCCTTTTTGTCCGCTTCGGCGTCCTGGGGAATTTCGGGTTCGCCCAGGCGCAGGGTCAGGCAGCGGGAGCGCACCGTGGGCAAAAGGCCGTTGTCGTTTCCGGCAAGGAGGAACACGGTGTTTTTTGGCGGCTCTTCCAGGGTTTTCAGCAGGGCGTTCTGGGCTTTTTCCGTGAGCCTTTCGGCGTCAAAGATCAGCACCGCCCTGTTTTTCCCCCTTGCCGGGGCGGAAGAAAGAGAAACAAGAAGGGCGCGCACCCCCTCCACTCCGATGGTCTTTTTGCCCGGTTCCGGCATAAGGCGCAAAAGGTCCGGGTGGGAATCCGCCGCCGCCATCCGGCAGCCGCCGCAGGCCAGGCAGGGCTTTGCTTCCGGCCCGGCTTCGCAGAGCAAAACAAGGGCCGCCCGTTCGCAAAGGCTTTCCGCCCCTTCGCCGGTGACGATCACCGCGTGGACCAGCCGGCCCTCAGCGACGGCTTTTAGCAGCGCGTCTTCCCTGTTCACAGCAAGATCCCCCGAAGCTGGGCAACGTTTTTTGCGCGGTGGTCCGCGTGAACGGCCGCCAGTTCCTCCGTCAGGCCGTAGCCGTAGCCCAGGGCGATGGTGGAGACGCCGCATTCCCTGCCGGCGGTGACGTCCCTGGGCGCGTCGCCCACCATGACCGCGGTTTCGTTCAGGGGGAAGCCGAAGCGCTCCGCCGCGCGGCGGATGATCTCCGCCTTGTCGTGCCTGCCGACGGATTCGTCCGCCCCGGAAACCCCGAGGATGGGCAGGGAATAGTAGTCCATCATCATTGAGGCGATGACTTCCGGTTTGCTGGTGCAGACGTAGCCCTTCGCCCCGGCGGAAATAAGGTCGGCGAGCAGCTCTTGGATCCCGTCATAGGGTTTCGAGCTTTTCCAGCCGACGGAATTGTAATGGGCGCGGAAAGAACCGATCAGGGCTTTGGAAAGCGCGGCGTCATAGCCCAAAGAGGCGGCGAAGACGGTCAGCGGCGGGCCGATGAACCGCCAGGTTTCCTCAAGGGGAACCTCGACTCCGACCTCTTTCGCGGCATAAGACATGCTGGCGACGATCCCCGGGCCGGTGTCGACCAGGGTGCCGTCGAAATCAAATAAAACAACGGGATATTTGGGTGTGTTTTTCATCAGTACCTCAAAAAATAAATCGAAACATTCCGGATTATCAACAAACCCCCAAATTGGGGTTTCAGGGGCCGCGGCCCCGAAAGCTCCAATCAAAATGACCGTCCTGTTCCGGCCGCTTCGGACCGGAATTCCCTTGCGCGGCAGCGGGAAACCTTCCGGCGGCAAGGACGCGCGGGCTTTTGCGGCCGCGCCGAAAGACCTTATTCCCCCATCAGGATCGATCCCAGCTCCGCAACGTCATTCGCGACGAAATCCGCTCCGCAGCCGGTCATCTCCTCCGCCGAGCCGTAGCCGTAGGTCACTCCGATCGCAGCGGTCCCAAATTTTTTGCCGGAATAAACATCGCTGTCCCGGTCGCCGATCATCACGGATTCCTTGGGGTCGAGGCCGAAGGTCAAAAGGCAGTGTTCCACCACCTCGTCCTTGGTCACCCGGCCGGGGATCATGGCGACGACGCCGTCAAACGCAAGCTTCAGGTATTCGATGCACAAAAGGGTCAGCTCCTCCGGCTTGCTGGTGCACACGAAGACCTTTGCGCCGTTTTTGCGCAAAGCGGCGATCAGCTCGCCCATGCCGGGGTAAAGCGGCCCTTCGTAAATCCCCCGGGCCTTGTAATACTCGGCGTACAGGCGCATGAACTCGTCTCTTTCTTCCTCGTTCATGCCCAGCACGGCTGTGGCGAATTTATAGACCGTGGGGCCGATGTATCGCCTCCAGTCTTCCCAGGGGCTGCCGTCGGTATAACCCATCTTTTCGCAGGCGTACTTCACGCCGTTGATGATGCCGTCCCCCGTGCGGGCGATGGTGCCGTCAAAATCCATCAAAACGTTTGTATAGCGCATCTTACTCTCCGTTGCGTCGAATTTGGGGCAGGTTCCCCGGCCCGTCCATTATAACCTGAACGCGGCCGCCGGTCACGCCAAAAAGCGCGCCACCTTTGGCGCAGGCCGAAAGAACAAAGCCCGCGCATTCCTCGTCGATCAGTTCCCCCGGGGCTGCCGCGGCGCAGCCGGGCGGGTAAACGCCGAAGCTTTCCGCGCAGATCCTTCCCGCCGCTTGGGAAAGGGGAACGGATTCCCGGTTGAGAAACGCGGCGTCCCTCGGCGGCAGCACCGCTTTGGGAAGGCGGGGGAGAACGGGCTCGCAAAAGACCAAAGGCGGCTTTTTCGGCAGGGAGGAAAGGGCGAGAACCAGCCTTTCGTACCAGTCGTCCGGGTCGAGGGGGGAGGTGATAGCCACAAGGTTTTGCGCGTCCGCCATCTCGGCGAAAACGCCGGCGCCTTGCAGGTGAACGTCCGCCTCGTAGCCGGTGATTCCCCTGCCCGAAACGGAGATCACCAGCCGGGTCTTATCCGTGTCGAAAACCGCGGGCCGGTCTTTTGGGTACGGGTCCAGCCCGCCCAGGGCGGCGATGCGGCCCCGGACGGCATCCAGCCGGGCGATGTGGCCGCCGTAATCCCATTCCCTTGCGGTGCGCCAGGCCGAATCCAGGGCGCATAGCAACAAAAAGGAGGGGCTGGTCGTATGCACCATAAACAGGGCGTCCTTCAGCCTGTCCGCTTCCTTCGCGCCATTGCCGAAAAGGTACGCCCCCTGGTTCGGGCAGGGGAGGGTCTTGTGGGCGCTGGCCACCCACAGGTCCGCCCGGGCGCCGGGGGATTCGGGCAGGGCTGCGGAAAGGGCAAAGTGGGCGCCGTGGGCGCCGTCCACCAGCAGCAGCGCGCCGCGGGCTTTGCAAACGCCGGAAATCGCCCCAAGGTCCGCGCAGCGGCCCAGGTAATCCGGCGAGGTGACCAGCACCGCTTTGGTTCCTGGGTTTTCCCTCAGGGCTTTTTCAACGCAAGCCGCGGAGATCTGGCCGTTTTTGCCGTCCGCATAATCGGGCAGCAGCCAGACCGGCCTGTGCCCCCCCAGAACCAGGCCGGAAACCGCGCTCCTGTGGGCGTTTCGGCCGATCGCCACCGCGCTGTTTTGCGGCAGGGCGAGCAGCATGGCGATCACTCCGGCCGTGGCGCCGCCGGTGCAAAAAAGCGCGGTCTTCGCGCCATAAGCTGCCGCAAGCTCTTCCTGGGCCTCTTTCAGCGCGCAAAAAGGGGCGATCAGGTTGTCCGTCTTTGAGAGCTCGGTCACGTCCCCCGGGTGCAAAAAGCCCTTGTGGCCGGGCATGTGGAAGCGGGCCGGGCCCGCTTGGGCATAGGCTTCGAGCATCCCCGCCACCGGGCCGGTTTTTCCCCAGGATGTTAACGGTTTGTTCAAAACGGACTCCTTTGCAAAGGGTTGGGCCCGGGGCGCAAATCGTGTATAATAAAAGCATACACTTCAAAAATATTCCAGGTCAGGAGGTGCGAAAGCTGCCGTCCCTTTTCCTTGAAGATTTGCTGCTTTTTTGCGTGGAAAGCGCGGCCGGCTCCCGCGTGGCCTATTTTGCCGAGCTGGACACGCTCAAAAACGACGTGCCCGAGCTGCGCCGCTTTTCCTGCCCCCAAAAAATCTTTGATTCGCTCATTTTGGGCGGGCTGTATTCCGTGCGTTCGTCCGGAAGAAGGATCACTGCCGTCAGCCTTCAAGGGGAATACGATATCGACGACGGCTATTTCTCCCTCCTGCTTGAGCTCAAATCCATCCGGTACAGAAGGGGCGAGCGGCTTAACGCCTTTGACCCTTCGGAGTATTACAGCTTTTCCGAGCTTCGATCGCTTATGGAATACAAAGAGCCTTTGGCTTACAGGGCGGTCAATTGGCTCATCCGCGCGGCGCTGTATCTTCCCGCCCTCGTTCTGCCGCCGGCGGCGTACGTTTTGCTGCTTTCCGCCCTTTTGCGCTCCTCGGCCTCGGCCGGGGCGCCGCTTTTGCTGATCCTTTCGCTCCCGGCGATGGTCTTTGCCATGGCGGCGAGCTATCAGCTTTGCGCGGCGGCGCTGCTGAAAATGGAGCGCACGCGCTATGGGCTGCTCCGCGCCTATACCCTGCGCCACGGCGGTCTGCGGCTGGCGCTGACCATGGCCTCCGCGGCGAAAAAAAAGCTTTTTGCCCTTGGCGCGGCTTCCGCCGCGGCGCTGGGGCTGGGGATCGGCCTGCTGTTTTTGCTTTAAAATAAAAGGAGGGGCGATTCCCTTTGGCCCAAGCATGGCGCGCCGGTTCAAGCCCGGAACGGGGCGGAACGGGGCGCGGCGTTTTTTTTATTGTACTGACTTTGGGGGGAAAAGGCAAGGGAGCGGGGATTGCGGCGACGGGAAGTATGGCTGCTTTTTAAGGTCGTCGGCGAAGCCGACATCCTTCCTTGATGAAATGCCGAAATCTGGGATTTCGGCGCCCGGTAAAAAAGCAGGGCGTATGAAAAATAAGTCCTCTTCCCGCGAGGAGTTTTTTTCCTCTTTTGAAAAAAGACTTTCTTTGCGAAAGAAGGACCCTCCTTCTTTTTCTGCGAGAAAAAGAAGCAAAAAGCGCCGGGGAGACCCCGGACCCCCTGCCCGGCAAGCCATCTGCGCTTCGGGAACCCAGGCCGTCTGGAAACACACTTGGGTAAAAGCCATTTGGCTTCGGCGTGTCCCCTTTCGGCTGCCGGCGCACCTCCCTTATGGAGCCTTGGCGCAAGGGGTTCAAAGGGGCGTGGGCAATGGGGCGTTTTTTGCCTGAGTGCGTTATTGCGTTATAATGAGGCGTGAGCGAGGTTTTTGCGGTTGAAGCTGGTATACAAGGGGAATTACACGGGTGAGGAGCAGCTGCCCAAGGGGGAACTGCCCGCGGGCGCGGTCAAGTTCATCGAGCCGGAAACGCCGGAGGAGCTGACCAAAACCGCCCTGCGCTTCGCGGTTCCCGCGGTTTTATCCATTGGGCTGGTCGTTTTGCTTTCCGCCGTTTTCAGCGGGGGCGTGAAGCTGAACCTCCTCAGTCCTTACCTGTTTTTGGGGATCGGGCTGTTCTTTTTCGCGCTGCTGCCCCACGAGCTGCTGCACGCGGTCTGCTTTGGCAAAGATCACGAGGTGGAGCTTTATATCGCGCCGAAAAACAGGATGCTTTTCGTCGTCTGCGTCCAGCCGGTCAGCAAAAGGCGCTTCATCTTCATGAGCCTGCTGCCGAACCTTGTGCTGGGCTGGGCGCCGCTGCTCGCCTGGGCGGTTTTGCCCTATGGCGGGGCGCACAGCAATCTGCTGTTTTCCTTTTCCGTCATGGCGATCCTGGGCGGGATCGGCGATTATCTGAACGTGTTCAACGCCCTGCGTCAGATGCCGAAAGGGAGCATGCAGCAGCTGTCCGGCTTCAACTCCTATTGGTTCATGCCAAAATCATAAAGACGCAAGGCGCATCTTTTTTTGGAACGGTTTTTTCCGGGGGATACTTGAATGAAAGAACAAAATGGCGGCAAAGAGCTGCACGATGCGGCAAAAGATCCGGAGCAAAAGTCAAAGACCCCCGCGGGCGATAGCCGCGGCGAGGACGACGAGCGCAAATACGCCCCCGCTTACGGCCTGGCCATCGGAATGGGCCTGGGGGCGGCCCTGGGCGCAGGTTTTGGAAACGTTCCCCTGGGGATCTCCCTGGGTCTGCTTTTCGGCGTTTTAATGGGCGCGGTCTTCGGCAAAAAGTGACGGGCGTCCGGCGCGCAAAACGGGCGGGAGCATGCTCCCGCCCGCCCGGCCGTTTTGGCCAAAAAGGTCGTTTTTGGCCGGCGTCAGCCCGGCCCCTCGTCCGTGTGGTTCGGCTCGTCGGGGCCTTTGGGGCGCGGCCTGCCCATGAGGTTCAGCCTGCACGCCGTGTCGTAAGCGCCGTTGCTGGCCAGGCTGACGACCGCGGCGTTGATCAGGCACAGGGCGATGGCGGAAAGATCGATCTGCTCGGTGAAAAGGCGGGAAAGGACGAGCACGACGAACGCGACAGCATACGAAAAGATCCTGGTCGGGATTTTACTGATCACGGTGACGCCCTTAAACAGCTGGGTGATCAGCGTGGTCGCCAGCAGCGCGCCGGCGTAAGTGCCCAGCGCGCCCCAGGTAAAGAATTCGCCCATCGGAACCCCTCCTTTCAGGACCAGTCAAAAAGAGCCAGCTTTTTGTTGGTCGCCTTTCCGAATTTTCCGTCCGCTTTCAGGCCGTTCTCCTTTTGGAACGCCGTGACGGCGGCCTTTGTCAGCTGACCGTAGACCCCGTCCGGCCTGCCCGCGGCGTAGCCGATGCCGTTCAGCCTGCGCTGAAGGTCCTCGATGGCGGCGGAGCGGTTCCCCAGGGCAAAAACGCAGGGGATCCCGCCGTGGCCGGGGGTGTTGGTCTTTGCGGTCTGGCCGTTCCAGCCCCAAAGGGCGCGCTTGACGCGGGTGTCGATATGGATGTGCTTTTCCTTGCCCAGTTCGCCGGCCTTGGCCAGATAAAGCCCGATCCCGCCGATTTCCGGCAAGGTTTCCGCGAATTTCGCAAGTTCGTAGGCGGGAACGCCGTCGATGGCGACGTCCGCCGCTTTTCCGTAGCAGTGCTGGCTGGTTTTGCTGCCGGTCCAGTTCACCGAATCGCGGTATCCGGCGGTGTCCGCCACCTTGCCCCGCTCGTCGGTGCGCAGGTGGGGTTTTTTGCCGAAGCGCTTGTAGAACTTTTCAAAGATCTGGGCCAGCACCGTGTCCAGTTTGATCGTTTTGTGCTTCTCGCAGGCCCAAAAATCGCCCACGGTAAAGTGCTCGGTGAGTTTTTCCCCCTTTTGGGATGCCGAATATGTTCTTACCATGCGGTTTACCTCCTTAGATACGGGGGAGACGCCCAACAGCCGCCGTTCAGTCCGTTATGCGCACGTTTGCGAAAAGATCGGATTCGGGAACCGTTTCCGCCGCAAAGAGCAGCGCGTCCGCTTCCTGGCCGATTGCGCGCACGGTGCATTCGCAGTATTGCAGAAAGCTCTCCGCGGCGGGAGAGACGTCCACGACCGAATCGGCGGCGACGCCGATCGCCTCGGCGCTTTGGGTGAACGGGCCGCTTCCGGCCCAGCCTTCGGCCGCGAGTGCGACCGCAAAAGAGACGGGCGCTTTCGCCGCTCCGAGATCCGCGGCGGTCAGGGTGATGTTCTTGCCAATATGGCCGTTGACGGACACAAGCGTGCCGTTGTCGATCCCCATACTTTGCGCGTAGTCCCTGAGCGAAAGAAGCTGCTCAAAAACGGTGGAGCCGCCGATCCTCTCGATGCCCGCGCTGCCGATCCGGCCGGCTGCGGCCGGGGAATGAAGATCGTCGATCAGGCCGTTTACGGCGTCTTTCAACTGATTTGAATTGCTGTCAAAGACGGCCTTCATCTCTTCGGCTGTGCGCGCGGGCCTGTCGGCCTCGGAAGAGACCGGATTGCTCCAGGCGCCGATCTTTCTTTCTAAAAATGCCATTTTGCCTCCGTTTTGCCCGCGGGCGGAGCGCTCGCCTGCCAAATTCGGAAAGAACCGGAGCGAACGGCCCTCCCCTTTTCAAGCATAACGGTTCGGCGGCGGCATTTCGCGGCAGGCTGTTGTCTGATTTGCCCCCGTTACAGTATATGCACATGACACTTTTGGCTGTACCCACAAAAAACGGCCTCCATTTTTAAATGGAAGCAAAAAATGTTCTTTCGGGGCTTGCAATTGTGCGCGCTTTGCTTTATAATTCATCTTGCGCGTTGAAACGGATATTCCTCAGTAGCTCAGCGGTAGAGCATCCGGCTGTTAACCGGAGGGTCGTAGGTTCAAACCCTACCTGGGGAGCCAATGTAAGGGACGACCTGTCCCAACCCCGTAAGGCGGATCCCGAGATGGACTGTATAGCTTCCATCCGGGTCCGCTTCTATTTTTGCAACGCAGCTTTCAATGCCCCGCCGTATGGTATGAAAATCATTGCTGCGGAACTGCGCCTGAGCGTTGCGCAGCAGCATTTCGATCTTTGCCGGGCTGGCTTTCTGCTTGGTTTCCTTCCCGTTGGGCGATGATGGTTTCCAGCTCGCTCTTACGGGAACGCAAGACAGCAATCTCGTCCTGAAGCTCAGGGAATACCATTCCGCTCAGAACGGCGTTCATGCCGTTCTTGATTTTCTCGCTGACTTGCAGTAATTCGCGCTTTTCCGCCGCCAGATCGGGCGAAGCGTTGTTGATAGCGTCCGCAATTACCCGCGCGTATTCAGAAAAATTCTCCTCGGCAAAAAAGGCATTCAACTGCATCATCACAAATTCTTCAATTTGATTCGCGTTGATGTTCTTGGCCGTGCAGGTATGGATTCTTTTTTTATTTCCGCAAATATAATACCGTGTCTCATAACCTTTTTTGTTGATGCTGGCCTGTCCGGCGTATGCTGCGCCGCAAGATGTACACCGCATAATTCCAGATAGCAGATACTGACGCTTCGCCTTGTTTTTTGCGTTTTTGTCTTTTTCGTTCATTCTTTTCTGCGCCCTTTCCCAAGTCGTTTTATCAATAATTGCAGGTATGGAGTTTTCAATGCGGACGACGCTTGGGTTTGGCTTGCCCCCAGCCCACCTCCGCATCACCCGGTTTATGTGCTCGTTCCAGACGTAGATTCCGACATACCTCACGTTCCGCAGGATATAATAGAGCGTGTTTTCGCCGATCGGGCGGCCACGGCGGCCCATTACACATCCGATTGCCTTTATGATCGTTCCGTACCCGTCGCCGTTCGCGTACATTTCAAAAATTTTTCGAACCACCGCTGCCTCGGACGGCACGATGCGATATTGCTGATTTATGATTTCATAACCGAAGGGCGCATAGCCGCCCAGGAACACACCCTGTTTTGCCTTCACGGCCACGCCATCCCGGGACTTGGCCCGCGAGGTAAGCACTTGGTGCTGGCCGATCCCGACGCCGATCAGCTCGGTCAGAAAGGCGTTCGGATCCAGGATGTCGCCCAGGTTGTCGTTGACGGATATGACGCGCACGCCCAGCATCCGCATAGTCTTGCGGAACTCGAACCAGTCCGCAACGTCACGGCTCCCGCGGGTAATGTCGTATATGATCACCGCGTCAAAAAGACCGCGCCCGGCATCGGAAATCATCCGAAGGAATTCGGGGCGGTATTTGTTCCTGACTGCGCTTCGTCTGCATAACCGGCGACAAGATCGATGTTATTCTTCAGGCAGTATTCAGTTATTCGGGAAAGCTGATATGCGATGGAATTTTCGTCTTGGAGAAGGGTGGAGTAACGCGCATATGACGCGGCTTTTAACGCTGCTGCGGTATTCAATTGGAGCACCTCTTTATTTGTCGTTTTGGTTTTCAATCACCGTTGCACAAAATATGCAAGGATCATTTCCCTTCAAGCCTTTTCTGGGTATTCTTTAAACTTTCCAGATAATCGCGCTCAGCCTTGGAGGGCGTTTCTTTTATCCGCAGGCGGTATTTTTTGTATTCCTCGGTGGCTTTTTCGATCGCTGTCTGGCGACTGACTGTTCCGGCGTTTTTCAAAACGCCCTTTCCGTACCGCTCGGCGAAATCATCGACCTGCGGAAGCCAATCCTTCATATACATGTGCTCGTGATTCAGGGCATGAAGCTCGGCGAGATCGAAAAAGGCCGAAACCATGCGGTTAAGAATCGCCAGCTCTTTTTCGTCCAGGTAATTTTTTGCGATGGTTGCGTCGTCTTTGCGAGGCTGCTCGCCGGGGAATGTCTGCATTCCCATGAAGGGCTTTTCCGCGTCGGCCCGTGTGTAGATGATCTCGGCGGAGGTCTGCCGGTTTACAGCGTAGTGCAATTTGTTCTGCACGATCTGAAAGAACTGCCTGCACTCTTCCGATTTTGGATCGTAGTCAACGCTTGTTGCAAAAAGGTCTAAGAGCTGGCGGTAAAAAATTTTCTCGCTGGAGCGGATGTCGCGGATGCGCTCTAAGAGTTCCTTCCAGTAATCGCCGCCGCCCGCCTTTTTCAGCAGGTCGTCGTTCATGGTAAAGCCTTTGACGATGTACTCCCGCAGGCGCTCCGTCGCCCAAATGCGAAATTGTGTGCCGCGCAGGGATTTGACTCGGTAGCCGACGGAGATGATGACATTGAGATTATAGTAATCAATCTGACGCTCAACTTCTCTGTCTCCTTCGATTTGAACTGTTGCAATTTTTGCAACAGTTGCCTCACGGAGCAATTCCCCTTCCTCGAAAATGTTCCTGATATGGCGTGATATGGTGGATTTGTCGCGCTGGAACAATTCGGCCATCTGATCAAGAGACAGCCAAACCGTTTCGTTGTCCATGGTAACATCTATTTTGGTCAATCCGTCCTCGGATTGGTACATGATGATTTCAGAATTCAATATTATGGCACCTCGCTATGCATGATGTTCATCTACGCAGCTATATGGTCGCATCCCGCTCCCGTTCCCTGTTCCGCAGGGGGCGGGGCGTTTTTGGTTTTATTGGGCGCATTCAACTTTGTGATACTGCTGGAGGCGTTTCTTCAAGTTGCCGCACAAAGGACTTGAATACTGTTTTATGGTAGGTGAGCAGGCCAGCATCATCGACAATCAGCTTGGACGCGCTTTGGGGCGGTATTTTGAGAGAAATCCTATTCCCGTCCATTGTCTCAAAGACAACTAGCGTCTCAAGAGCTTTCCGTTGCAGGTCAACAATTTTTACAAAGATAGGCTCATCATGCGAAAGGGCTGCTGCTGTTGATTTTGAGTAAACGGAAACGAAGGCAAAGAACATAATCAACATTAAGAAACCAATAATGAAAATCCACATTATTTTGAACCTCCTTCGAAATATTACTAACAATATATCACAGATTTCAGTATTAAAAATATAAAGAGGAAAGCTTCTATAACTATATTCTTATAACATTTTGCACAACTAGCCCCAGCACCTTTATTTCGGTTTTAGATATTTCATAAATCTGCATCTGATGTTCGGGGTTAAGGCTTTGCGGGGCTAGGCTTACCATGGTGTCGGTACGATAGTATTTCTTCACTGTGGCGTCTTCGCCGTTTACCAGCACAACGGCTATCTGACCGTTTTCCACCTGCTCCTGTCGGCGGATAACGAGAATGTCTCCGTCATAAATTCGTGCAGCAGTCATGCTATCGCCGGTAACGCGCAAAGCGAAATACTCCGCTCCGCTGTTTAGCTCTGTGAGCATATAGCCTTCTATGTTTTGTTCGGCGTATAAGGGCATCCCGGCGGAAATACGCCCCAGGATAGGGATTCGGTGGGTGGGATTGTAAGGTCGCCCAATACGAGATGTATTCTCTTCATACACGGCCTGTTGCATCGCATATGCCTGTGCTACATCACCGTCACAAGCTTCAATATATGACAATGGTATTTCAGCGATTAGATCACCGTCGTCATAATCTATCGGGTCATCCGTATGTAAGGAAAGCCATTCCGGATTTACTTTAAGCACGGAGGCTATGGCTTCTATCACAGGTATTTTGATGCGATCAAACTTTCCTGTCTCGTAACGCTGAACAGTAGATGCGGCGACACCTGCTTGCGTCGCGACCTCGTATAACGTCATTTTAAGCTCTTTTCGACGGCTTCGCATTCTGCGTCCTATTTCAATGTTATCCGCTTGAGGCACCTATTCACACCCCACCTTCTATAGCATAAATAAAGTATACAGCATTAGATTGCATAGCGCAATAAAAAACGTATATAGTTAAAAAAGAAATTGCGCTGCGCCATTGACAAACGTCTAGTGAGTTGGTAATCTAATATTGCGTAACGCAAAAATTTGAGACAGAAGGGTGGTGATAGATGGATGATAAACACGAATCGCATAAAGGCACGAATAGTTGAGCTGGGTTTAACGCAGCATTCAATGGCTAAGAAAATGGGACTACGCCAGTCGACACTTTCCCTTAAAATTAATGGGAAGAGACCTTTATATTTAGATGAGGCCCAGCAAATAGCTGCTATCCTTGATCTAAATATAGACGAATTTAAAAACTATTTTTTTTCAAAAGACAATTGCGTAGCGCAATTAATTTCGAGGGAGAACAAAGAAGACGGCCTCATCAATTGACCAAGCCATGCGAGGGAAGGACAAAATGCCAAATGTAATCACCGATCCCAATGCGCAGCCGCTGACAGCCGATATTCTGCTCCGCTGTTTTCTGGGCGTCGGCCTCGATCTCTTCGTCGCCGATGTAATTGCGCACCCCGACAAATACGACATCTGGGAAGATCAGTAGCCCGCAAAAGCTGAAGAGGTCGCCGGAATCGGCGAACAAGCCATAAGCCGCATCATCCAAGCCGACAAACACGAAAGGAGTTTTCAATTGACAAACCTTGCTATCAACTACGAATCGGACAAGCCCACCTGCTCCGCGCGGGAGTTGCACGAATTTCTTGAGGTGGATACCGCCTTCAAGGATTGGTTCCCCCGCATGTGCGAATATGGCTTCACGGAGGGCGTAGACTTTTGCTCATTTTTGCGCGAAAGTACCGGCGGCCGCCCGGCGCAGGACGCCCTCATAACCCTCGACATGGCGAAAGAGCTCTGTATGCTTCAGCGCACCGAGAAGGGCAAGCAGGTCCGTCTGTACCTATTGGAGGTGGAACGCCAGTGGAACAGCCCGGAAGCCGTGATGGCCCGCGCGCTGGAAATGACGCAGGGGAAGTTGAACAGCCTGAAAGGTCGCGTGTACGAACTGGAGGCAGTCAATTCAGATCTGTCTGTCAAGAACCAGATCATGGCCCCAAAGGCCGACTATTTCGACCAGCTGGTGGACCGCAACCTGTTAACGAACTTCAGAGAAACGGCCAAACAGCTTGAGGTTAAAGAGAAGGTGTTCGTTGGCTTCCTGATCGACCACAAGTACATTTACCGGGATAAAAAAGGGAAGATCCAGCCCTACGCCGATAAGAACAACGGTCTTTTCGAGCTGAAGGAATGCGTCAACGAAAAAACCGGATGGGGAGGAACGCAGACGCTGATTACCCCCAAGGGTCGGGAAACGTTCCGTTTACTGCTTCAAGGACTGAGTGAAAAGGAGTAAACGCACATGAAAATGACCAACGCATGGGGATTATGGTTCGCGTGCTATGTGCCCTCATTTCTGGGCGGGACGGCCTTCGGCGCAGCGATCTGCAGCTTTCTGAGGAAAAAGAAAAAGGGTTACCGTTCCACCGACCAAAGCAAACGGTAACCCATTCAACAACAACGACAAGCGTCGTCACAGAGATTCTAACATAATTTGTGCGGCGCGGAAAGAGGGAAGACATGAATCCATCGCTAAAAGGCTTGCTGAATGACTTTTCTGATGCCCTGGGCCAGATCAGGGCCAAGGCGGAGAAGGGTCGCTTCGCAATTGAGGTAATTACGTCGGACTACTGCTTCTCTTCGGACGACCAAACGAACATCAAGGCTCTTTCTCTTGAGTTCAACCGCTTTAAAAACCTTGCCGAAATCGCCTTTGACTATATCGTTGAGACGGAAAACGACATTCAGAACCTGCAGGAAACCATCAACCAGAGCCTTCAGGCGAAAAGAGAGGCGGCAGCCGATGAAAATAGTTGAAGTATCACTGACGGAATGCCCCTTGATAAACAGTTTCGTTGCAAAAGGGGTTTATTACCTCAACATCTGCTTCGCGCCCCCGGAGAAGGATGGCGGCGAGGAAGAGCGGGATGCCCGGGAGGGCGGACATTAATCCACAAACAAAAGCTCCCCCGTTAGGGAGCAGCTTAGAGCAAATCGGAGTTTCCGGGGGTGTTTTTCGAACCACTTGACGGCGCAAGAGCATGTTAACCGGGCCTTTAGCCCGTCGGAACGGATTTGCTCGACAGCGGCGGAGAGCAGTTTATCCGCAATGCCCTGCCCGCGCAGGGACGGGTCCACAAAAGTACGGTTGATGTCTGCGACTCCGCTTGAAGCTGGGAATGTGACCTCTGCAAGGATGGCCCCGGACGGATCTTTGGCATAAATATGACCTGACTCATGCTGGAATTCCACAATTATCACCTCCAGAGCAGTATATCTGATTCAGATAAGAATCACAAGATTAAGCGAAAGAGGGCAGACCTGTAACATCAAACGAAAAACTCAAAAACAAGGAGGTTCACGATGCTGAAAATTAACCTTAAATATTTGAAGTCCACGACCACTTGTCACCGCTTTCAAAGCGGGCGCCGGGAAGACGGCAGCCTGATTACCCTGTATCTTAAAAAGGCCGATCTGGCGGCCGCCGGCATCGACCACACCAAAGGCATAACCGTCACTGTGAAAGAGGCTGAGGCATAATGGCGGCCATTTACACGCCGAATGAAGCCAGGGAATACCTGGACAAGGAGGGCAAGCCCGGGGGCGACACGCTGCTGGTGAACGGCAGCATGGTTCCGATCGAGCTGGCCGGCGCGGCTTATCAAAAGAGAGGTGAAAAAACACTTGAATGACGTAATCAGAAAATCGGCGCAGATCAGCGGCGCGGAGGTCACCGAAAGGGACTTGCAGCTGATCAACAAGCTTTCCATCCGGGAACTGACCGCGGAGGAGGTTTTCGTTTTCCGTGTCGCCATGGTATCTTCGGCAGCAAGACCAAGGCGGCGCTCAAAGCCTGGCAGAAGGCCCACGGGATTAAGGTCGACGGAATCTTCGGGAAGGAGACGAATAAGGCCATGGGCCTGTTTGATTGGTGATTGCCGATGGAGACATTGACCTTTATCGCAAATCTGCTGCCGGCCATCATCACTACCGCGATCGCTTATTATTTGCAGCGATCGCAGAAGAAACGGGACGCGCGAAACGAAGAGCGGGCAAAAGCCCGGAAAGAAGAATCTCTGCTGTCACTAGATTTGACGATGTCAAACGCTAAGCTGTCCTACGCCTGCGCAATGGCCCTTAAACGGGGCAGTGCGAACGGTGAGGTGGAAGATGCAATCGACGATTATGAAAAGGCAAAGAGCGCCTACTACAAATTTCTGAACGGGCAGGCGACGGAACGCCTGCAAGAAAAATAAGGAGGAAAGATCATGAGCGAATTCTTTTCTTGGACAACCCTTGGGACCTACGCCGGCGCTGTGCTGGCGACCGGACTGGTCACACAAGCTTTTAAAGGCGTGAGCTTCATCGACAAAATCCCGACCCGACTTTTCGCCTACGTCGTGGCACTCGTCGTGTTGCTGGCTGCGAACTTCGTCGCCGGCACGCTGGACATTCCCACGGCGGGGCTCTGCGTAGTCAATGCCGTGGTGGTCGCGCTGGCGGCGAACGGCGGGTATGATGCGGTGATGAGTAAGAGAACAGAAACGGAATAGAAAAAAGAATAGCCATTAACGAGTAAAAGCCCCGCCAGCCATAAGGCCAGCGGGGCTTTTTTATTTTTCTCTTTACTTTACGTGGCGCTATTCCATATACTATATAAAAAAGACCGATGAAAGGAGGGCGTGCTATGAAAACGGCTGTAAATGTTTCTCCTGAAATAATTGATTGGGTTATTGGTTCTATTCAACATGAAAATCCCGAAGAACTAAAAATTTTAATCAAATGGCAATCTGGGAGAAAAACACCTACATTTAATCAAATACAAGAAATGAGTAAGGCGATTAATATACCACTAGGTTATTTTTTTCTAGAAAAACCACCTAAAGAAGATTTGTCTTTTCTTGAATATAGGACTGTTGATAGCATACAGGTGGAAAGACCTAGCCGAAACCTCCTAGACACAATTCATGATATGGAGAACATTCGAGACTGGATGAGAGATTACCAGATTGCGATAGACGCCGCTCCGTTGGCTTTTGTTGGTGCGGCAAAAGATATTTGGGACGCTCAGACAATAGCCGCAATGATACGTGATACTCTACGCATTCCATTGGATTGGTTTAGGGAGAGTGAGAATTCTTGGGACTCTTTTAAGCGAATTCGGACCTGTGCGGAGAATTGTGGAATTATTATCATGCTTAATGGTATTGTTGGAAACAATACGCATAGAAAGCTTGATATTGAGAGTTTTAGAGCTTTTATGCTACTCGATGAGTACGCTCCTCTGATATTCATAAACACAAATGATTCTAAAAACGGCAAGCTTTTTTCTTTATTCCACGAAATTGCGCATATTTGGCTTGGAATAGATGACTTCTACAATGATAGGTATGGCAGCGCTTCTAAGGTAAGCCCTAAAGAGACTCTGTGTAATGCTGTGGCTGCGGAATTGTTAGTACCACAGTCTATTTTTATTGATGAATGGAATAACCCTCAGGATAGTTTAGATATTAACAGCAAAATACCCTCTCTGGCCACGAATTTTAGATGTGGTACAGTTGTTATTGCCCGCAAGGCGCTTATCAATAGACTCATTACACAAAACCAATATGATGTTATTGTACAGAATGCTATAGAAAACTACCTTAAGGCTCAAACAAGCGAATCTAATAGTGGCGGTGGAAATTTTTACAGGACAATGGCAACAAGAATCGATAAGAGATTCTTAAATGCTCTGGCGAACAGCGTATACGAAGGGAAAACGCAATATACTGACGCTTTCAGGCTAACAAACACGAATCTTAAGACGTTTGTGTCTTTGGTCGAAAGAGTTAGGGGTGGCGTATTATGAGTATGAAAGCAGAGAGATTTATTGTTGATTCAAATGCTTTAATTACGCCATATAGAATGTACTATCCGTTCGACTTTGCAAGTACATTTTGGAAGCAGCTTGAATATCACATTAAACAAGGATCCATTGTACTTCTAGATATGGTAAAAAGCGAACTTCAAAATGGCGAAGATAGTTTGTGTGAATGGATTGCTGCCTTACCTAACGATTTAATTGTTGACCGAAGAACCCCTGAAATCATCAAAGCCTATTCAGAAATTCTAACGTATATTCAAGATGCGCCCTGCTATACTGACAGAGCTTTAAAAGGCTGGTCAAAAACCAATATTGCCGATCCATGGATCGTAGCAGCAGGCTGTGTCTATGGTTATACGATCGTTACATTTGAGCAGCCAGATAAACCACAGGGGGGAAACAATAAGACTAACAAAGTAAAGATACCAGATATATGTACACAATTCGATGTTGCATGCAAGGATTTGTTTTATATGATGAGACAGCTGTCGTTTAAATTTTAAATAAAGATGATGTCAAGGCTCTCCGGACCCGGGGCGAGGTCTCGACCGAAGTCATCCGCCGCATCTGCGAATACCTGCATTGCCAGCCGGGGGATTTTATGGGGGCGGTTGACGTCGAGGTGGTGCCGGCGGGGTGGATTTGCCACAGGACAAGGCCAAAGAGGAGCTTCTGACCGCCCAAATGCCTGCACGGAAAAATATGTAGAAGAAAATACTTTGCTTGCAGCATTCAGCTGGTATTTGGAGCAGAATAAAACCGCGCTCTTCCTTACCTTTGCAAAGATTGAGTACATTATCGGCAAGAAGCTCTGCAAATCGGCTTATAAATATGCCTCATACTGGCACCCGGCAGCGAATCGGCCACTGGCTAATATGATTTTTAATGCAGGGTATGACATTACTTTTAATCGGCCGATTGTAAAATGAAGTTGGACACTTGCAGAAAAGATCCATAGTGATATTTTCCCGTGGTAGAATGGAGTTCTCACACACCCATATCTACAAAGGAGGCAATCACTATGGACTGCCAAGAGTATACCACAGGGGAAAGAGAGCGTAAACGGGGGCAGCATTTAGGGTTGTCCGAACGTGGGGCCATACGGGTGCTACACCGACAGGGGTTCTCCCAAAGGAAGATTGCCAAAGTGGTGAACTGCTCGCCGACAACGGTAGGCAATGAGCTAAAACGAGGCACAGCGCCGCGCAAATCCAACAAAGGCCGTGCACCCTGCTATTCGGCAAAACGAGGGGAAGCGGTATACAAAGCCAATCGGCAGAGAAGCCGCAGAAGAAAAAAGTTGGGCTGCTGCCAGGATTTTCTGGACTGGGTGGTAGCGCAATTTCGGGAGCATGACTGGTCTTTTGATGCCTGCGCGGGCTATGCCAGGCGACATAAACTGTTTGCGACGGATGAGATGGTTTGCAGCAAAACACTATATAACGCGCTGTGGAGCGGAGAACTGCCACTATCTCTGACCGATATGCCCGAGGTATTGAAGCGCAAAAGCCACAAGAACAAGCCCCGGGAGAATAAGCGGATTTACGGCACCAGCATCGATGAGCGCCCGGCTGTTGCAAGCGGGCGTACCGAGATAGGCCACTGGGAGGGCGATACCGTTGTAGGGCATCGCGCAGGCAAAGAGGCTGCTATCTTGTCTCTCGTGGAAAAGAAAACCCGGCACTACATCGCCCTGCTCATCGAGGGCAAGACCAGCGAAGCAGTTATGGCGGCAATGACCGCATTGCAAGAGGAATATGGCAATCGGTTTTCCGAGGTGTTCAAGACGATTACGCTGGACAATGGTTCTGAGTTTTCTGATTTTGCAGCCGTTGAGCAATGGGGCACAAAGGTGTTTTTCGCCCATCCGTACACCTCGTGGGAGCGTCCGCAAAATGAGCGTCACAATGGCCTATTCCGCTTGTATGTGCCCAAGGGAACCTCCATGAGCAACTACTCCGCCGACTACATCCTGCGCTCGGCAGACCAGCTCAATGGTCGTCCTCGCAAAATACTGGGCTACAATACCCCCGAAGAACTCTTTGACGCCTTTCTCGATGAGCTCTACACCGCAGCCTGACGCCGCCCGGACCCGCTTCCGCACTTGCCTACGGCTCCTACTCCAGCGGAGCCGGCAACCTCACACTCCTGCGACCACGGGGGTGTCCAACTTGCACTTGCAATTTGCCATTACTTTTAATCGATTAGAAATTAAATATTATTAGCTTGAATACTGCAGATAAATACTGTAAATTAAAGAGAAATGAGGTGATTTGGGTTGGCCTATCAATTTCGAGATCCTATTCATGGCTTTATTGAGGTAAGCGACCTTGAATTAAGAATTATTGATTCCGCGCCATTTCAAAGATTGCGCAATATTAAACAGCTAGCCACTACCTATTTAGTATACCCCGGAGCGGAACATACGCGTTTTGGGCATTCGCTAGGCGTAATGCATTTAGTGACGAAGGCTTTCGATTCAGCCTTAGATAATTACAAAGCGGCTTATAAGCATGATCTTTTTTGTAATACGAAAAAAGAATGGTATAAACAGTTATTAAGGTTAATCGCATTAACACATGATCTTGGGCATGCGCCATTTTCGCATGGTTCAGAGGCACTTTTTGATGGTGGCGCAGAGCATGAGTATTTTACTCAAAAGATCATATGCGAGACGGAGATATCTCAATATATCCGGGATATTGGAAAGGATTTTTGTCGTCAATACGGGGTGGATGAAAGCTATTCAATAACACCGGAGTTGCTATGGCTTATTTATGGAGAAAAAAATCCCGAGTTAAACACCAAATATATAATGCCGGATTTTAAATTTCTCAAAAACTTCATGGATAGTGAACTTGACTGCGATAAAATGGACTACTTGCTGCGAGATTCTTACTACTGTGGTGTCAACTATGGGAGATATGATCTTAACAGACTATTATCTTCATTAACTGTTTATGTTAGAAATACACACAATATTATGCAGTTAGCTGTCGAAAGAGGCGGTGTTCATGTTTTCGAAGAGTTTGTTATTGCTAGATATTTTATGTTTATACAAGTGTATTTCCATAAAACTAGAAGATATTTAGACAATCTTCTAGTTGATTGTATTTCAAAGATATTACCTAATTCGAAATTTCCTGATGATGTGAATGAATACTTAAAATGGGATGATCTCATTGTTTTAGATAAAATTAGAGAAACTAAGACTGCGGAAGCTAGTAATTTCTTGAACCGGACGGTGATGTCCTGTGTATATGAGACGACGGCTCATAGTAATCATGGTAATGATTATCGCCTATGCAACATTATCAAGAAAGAATTGAAAGAAAAGCTGGGGTCTGATATATTTGAAGACACAGCCAGTAAGCTGCCGCATAAAATTCCTACCCTAGAGGAATACGATGCAAGCAGTGGTAAAGGCATTCCTATTTTGGTTAACTATATGGAAGCGCCATCAAGCATTGCTTCGGAATCGATATTACTGCAAAGTCTTATTAAGCGAATTAATATTAGACGATTGTATGTAGAGAAGAAACATGCTACAGACGCGAGGAGAATTGTCAGTGAACTTTTGCAAGAAGGAGATGATAAATGATGACAGGGATTTCAAACAACGCTGCCTATATAATCAAAAGGATTTATGACATATGGGGCGAACGACCTGGAAAGAAAACCTTGCAAAAGATGGTCTTTTTAATTGAGCAAAAAGGCATAGATTTAGGATATGATTATGGCTTGCATTTTTATGGCCCATATAGTGGAGCTTTAGATGCAGCTACTGCGTTTTTAAGTGCAGACGGTATAATTGAGTTTGATTATTCAGGATATTCGCATTTAATGAGTATTGACGAAGAGAATTTTTCTGTTGAATCTAACAACTTATCGGGTGAACAGCTAAGCCAAATAGATCAACTCATTGGACGTTTTAAGGGGCAATCCCCATCGGAGTTAGAGCTGTTGACAACGGCTATCTATGCCTATGACCATTTAGATAATAAGTCGAGGGAGAGCGTCATCAATGGTGTCCAAAAAATAAAAGGCTCAAAATATTCTGTTGAACATATTCAGCGCTCATTAGAGAACTTCGAGTACTTTGGAAGAACTCTTTCCAACTGACAGTAGCAATTTCACGGTTTAAAATTTAATAAAGAAGCTATGGAATTTTCCGTGGCTTCTTTTTTTGTCCAATTTAAAAAAACCCTTGACAAACGCGCTGAATGCGGGGGACTTTATGGTGACGGTTAATGAGGTGATTCCGGCGGTTGAAGGATAAGCAAAAGCCCCGCCTAAGGGAGGGACTTCATAACGAAGTTCCTCCCTTGGCCTTTGTAAAAAGCCGGATTGATTGGATTGCAGGCAAAATTCAATCTTTGGAGGCTGAACATGAAAGCAAGGTTCATTGACAAAAGGACAAGCATCCCCTATACATTGGTCGGCGACTATTATCTGTCGTGGGGCGACCTTCCAGATGATGATAGCGAAGTAAAGTCCATCGGCGTATGGGGACAGCGACGCAAACAATATCTAAAGAATCACCGAAAAGGGCTATATGCAAAATTGCTTGCAAGCGGGAAGCTGAACAACCATCTTGCGGAGATTGACCAACAGGCGCAAGAGATGTTTTCTCAGTTAGTATATGAGATGGCGGAGAATGAAGGCGTGACTGAGAAACTGAAATCCTTACACCAGATGGAGTGGGTCGGCAGGATGAACAGCATCCGAGAACGGGCAAGAAAGATTGTAGACAGTGAGTTGATACGGATAAAGGTAAGGGCGGCGGTACGAAGGTGTACCGTCGCCCTTTATTTGTTGATAAGCAGGGCTTAGTTCTATTTCTCAATCATCACTGTACATACCGCAGCCAGAAATTATCGCTTATATTTACCTCAATGTGTGGGTCGTCTTCATTAAAGATGAAATCGACGCCGTCGCCCGTTATCTTAAAGATATCCGGCGACTTTGTATCGTCCAGCGCCTCGGTCCCGTGGATTTCAAGCCCTGTGATGTCCACCGTTGCGGTGCCGCTGCTGTCACGAGCCAGTTCAAAGCCGTAAAGTCCGCCGTCAAAGGTCACGCTGCCGGTAAGTATCAGCGTCATGCCGCCGTCAATCATGACTCCTATCTCATGATCGATCACAGGATTATCAAGGTTGATCTCCAGCACTCCGTCCGCAAGGAATTCAGCACTTATACCTACTCCGCCCTCAATTTCCGTACCTGAAAGATATTGTGTCATATCCTCAACGAGTTTTGCCTCATGCTGTTCCGGCGTCGTCACTTCTTTCGGCTTTATTGAAGCGTGTTCACCGCTGTCAGGTATTTCATATAGCAGGCCTTCTGCGAGCGTGGGCTCGCCGATGATATTCTTAAAGCTCATGCCTATAAAAATGATGTCGCCGCTGTCGGCTGAATATGCTCCGGTATCGTACGTCACCTTCAAACCCGATATGTCGACTGTGCCGCACGTCTCAATGTCGGGATTTTCCCCGATGTCCAAAATGCCACCCTTCATATTCAGCTCGCCCGTAAGCGTCAGCACATGTCCGTTGCAGACAACGAATACGTCGTGCATGAGCGCCGCGCCGCCGAATGCGACGGTGATATCATTATTAAGTTCAATTCTGTCTATTCCCGAATCACTGAACACCTGTAAAAACTCCTCCGGCGTAGAAACCCCGTAATCTGCCTGCGGGCCGTCATCCTGCGGTTCACTATCCTGAGGCTCATCTTTCTTCGGAATGACCGACTTGATGCTTGTCCATTCATCGCCTGATGTATCTACAAACAGCCGTTCCTGTGCCTGCGGCGCAACAAGTTCAACATCACTTCGAATCTCAAAAAGCGTCGCTTCCTGCGTGGCAGCAAGCTCAAATGTAAGCCCCGAAAGATCGAGTATGGGCTTATCGCCGCCTTCGTATCCTGCGCGAACGGCGATGCAGCCCTCGCCGGGCGTGAACGTACCGATAAGTTTAAGCGTCACGCCTTCCTGCAATAGCACGGTTCTGTCGCATGATATGTGAGCATCCGTCAGGTCAAGCTCGGCATCCTCTGTCAGCAGGTATTCCTCATTGCTGCTGCCTATCAGATGAGATAAGAGCCCGTCCGCGCCGCCTTCTGATATGGGAGCCGGTTTCCCTCCGCCGCAGCCTGTAAACAGCGAAAGCAGCAGAGCTATTCCAAGTAAACAGCAAAGTAATCTCTTCATGTCATTATCCTCCTTCTATTCAAGCGGCGTATCTTCGTCAAGGGTAAGGGCGTACATAACTCCGTAGAACCGCGAATCCATGCTGCCTCCCGCGAAGCTCACTATGTTTTTGCAGTCGCCGCTCATATAAAGTCCCCAACTCATCGAGTTATCGTCGAGCGCGATAAGCGCGCCGTACAGATGCTCGCCGGTTATCGTCCACAGCGTCAGGTTGCCGCCGCTGCGTATGGCGACATACCTGTCGTCCGCCGAGAACGCCGCGGCCTGCTTGCCGCTGACCGTCGACCAAAGCGGCGTGCCGGTTTCCATATCGATGAACATCTGGCCGCTGTTTGTTCCGCCGGTATCTGTTCCCCAGAACAGCGTCTTGCCGTCGTGCGAGAGCGTCATAGAGGAGCAGCGCATACCCACATCCAGCGTCCACAACGTTTTGCCTGTGGCGAGTTCGGTGCAGATGAGATAGCCGACGCCCGTCGACTTTGTTGAGGTGACGACGCAGGTATCGTTCATCGCCCAGCCGAAAATTGTTCCCTCTATATATTTTTTCCAAAGCATTTTTCCTGTTGCAACCTCGGTGGCGAGGAAATCACCGGCTTCCGTACCCGTATAGACCACCTTGTCGTCGGCGGACCAGAACAGCTTGTACATTTTGGCGTTTCCGAAAAAGTCGCAGAGTATTTTCTTGTCCGACAGGCGCACAACGCTTACATAGCCTTCGTCGGTCGCCATCAGGAGCAGCTTGCCGTCATTTGATATCTCGAGGTCGCCGAGCTTGGAGAACACGCCTTCGCCGTGCCCTTCTTCCGGCTGCACATACAGCGCCGGATTCTCTTTATATGGCACCTGATAGGAAAATACCTCGTTGCCCTCAATATCCCATACGACTGCGGTATCCGGGTCGCCGACCTTTTCTCCGTGAACAACAGAGGCTACAAGCGTTCCGTCGGTGGAAATATCGCAGAACGCGCTTTCTCCGCGCAGCCATTTTTCAAAGAGCAAATTGCCGTACTTATCGAACACATGAAGATAGCCGTTCTCGTACTTGTACTCGGTGCTGAAAGTTGTATGGAAAGGGGCAGTGGCGATAATATCGTTGGAAATATCTACGCAGTAAGCCTGCATTCCCATGTCGTGCTGCGTCTGGAGGGTGTAGTTCACCTGCGCCGGCTTCTTTTTGAGCACGAGAGTCAGTTCCATGGTCTCGCCCGTGTGCGGCTCAACGATGATGGATTCCTCCGCGTAGGCGGGATTAACGGTCGAATCGCTGCTGTTCGTAACGCCGAGTTCGTTGACGAATATGGTTGAACGCCCCCAGTTTCCGGTGGAATCAAACTGAAACGCGGGCGTTTCAAATGTAAAGCGTCCCTCGATGTCCGTTGTTCCGAACGCGCCGCCGCGTGAGGTCTGCACATCGATAAAGGGGATCGGCAGCCCCGTTTCCTCATCGTACACCGTGCCGGTCACTGTGCAGGTGGTCGTGGGGAACTGCGAGGGCCGTATGTGGTTGAGCGTGAAGCCCTTGAGCAGCTCGGTGCTCTCGCCGTCGGTGACATAGTAGGAGAAGCGGGCGATGAAGTCGAAATCCTCGTCTTCCCGACCAAGGTAGGCGAACCGCACAACTGTGGATTCGCCCGGCTCGAGCACAGACGCCGCGCCGAGCGGGATGAGGTTGACATCCGTATATGCGCTTGACTCGCCGGCCGTCGGGTCGTAGGAGCCCGACCAATCCATCACCAGCGACGGGTCGTAGCCCTCCATTTTCTGCCACTCAGAATCGGGCAGGTCGTTCGCGGCGATGAGCTGCACCCGTTTGTCGGAATTGTTGGTAAACAGCGCACAGCGGGAAATGGCGGTGCCAAAGTCTATATCTCTGTTGAAGGTGGTGGTATCCGTTACCTCGCGCGGCGCGGTCAGAGTTACTCCCAGCGCCTCGTCCTGCACCACCGGCTCGAAGTTTTTGAAGCACGGCAGAAAGTCCATGCCATCCTCCGGCTTCGGATAGGCAGTCGTTGCGTCAATCATGTACTGTTCATTATCCGCGACCCTTGCGGCAAGCGCATCGGGCGAAATCGCCGTGGAATTCATTGAGACCAGTATTTCCGGGGTGTAGCCGTGCAGCTGCAATACCGCCGCTATGGTGCCTATATTCTCATCGGTGAGTTCGGTTTCCGAATCTTCGCCGAGCTTTACCATCTTGTACTCACCGATATGTTCATTCAGGCAGGCAAGAACATCCCCCGGCAGATAATCCTGATGTGTGACAAGATATTCGCACCATTTTTCATTAAAAAGCAGATTGCCGACGTTGATTGCCTCGGCTATCTCGCTCTCTGTGCAGGGCGTATCCTTGCCTGCATTTATCGGTGTGCTTGTTTCCACCGGGGCAGGCACATCAGATGATGCCGGATTGCCAGCGTTATTTCCGCAAGCTGTCAGGCTCATCAGCAACAATATTGCCAAGAGCATCGAAACAGCTTTTTTAGTCGATACGTTCCTCATGTTTTTCTCCTCCGTTATAACTTGTTTAGAGCGTCTGCCCTCATTTTGCTCCTTCGAGTATCTCTATGAAACGCTCCGCTCCGTCCGTGTAGAAAGACCATACCCCCAGCGGTTCTGGATATTCATATACATAAACGCTGTCATCATAAAAGGTTAGGCTGTATTCTGCGCCGTCGCTCATCACAAATGTCACGGTAAGCGTGGTTGAAGGAGGTTCCGTGCCTTGCAGCGCGTACATGTCAAGGCCTACGGCATACAGTGCGTCTATCGCTTCCTCTATGACGGCGGCGTCCGTTTTCTCATGCTCGCTACCGTCTCGAATGACTTTTGCGCTTATGGGCTTTTCGGTTTTGCACCGCTCAAGAAACTCATACATCTTTGGGTCGGGACCGTCAAGAGTCAGCGCATCCCGCTCGGTTTCCGCAGGGAAATCGATGGCGGCAAGAGCGTTTTTTCCGTCTACTTCGTACTTTCTGTCGCCGCAGTCAAGGAACTCGCCGTTGAAGGAAATGCTGCCCGCTTCCGTACCGTCTGCGTTGATGAAGTAATAGCCTGAATCGTTATCCGTAACGGTCATGTCCGTTTCGTCGGTTACTGTGATCTCGGCTATGGCGTCGAGCACGGCGTTTACGTCGTCATCTCCGTACAGCGGGGATTCCACACGCTCGCCGTCGCCCTGATAGACATAGATGACTGCCGCGGGGAGAGCCCTATCGCGGTTTTCATATATGGCAAGCATATCATCGCCCAGCACATCCATAATGGAGGTTGCCGCATCGACCTTGTCGCCGCCCGTTGCTTCGGTGCCTTCCGGTTTATTGATTGCCGCAGAGCAGCCCGCAAGCAGCGATAGCATCATGATTGCGGCTGTGACTGATGCAAAAATGCGTTTCATAAGAACCTCCTTTACTTGCTGATGTAATAATCGACACCATCCAGATAATAGCTCTCTGTGTTGCCGTCGATGATTTGCAGATTGGGGTTGCTGTATTGATCGCGGTTGATATCGTAGTCATCGTAGAATCCCAGCTCGGCGCGATATATTTCGCCCGTGTCGGGGTCATAAAGCCTGTCGTAGCCCAATGTCGCATCGCTGTTCTTCTGCGAGATAATATCGTAGGAGGTCTGACGGGCGCTCCATGCGGCGTTATAGGAATCGTAGGTAGCCTGCAATGCGGCGTTGGCAGCCATATAGCCTTCCGCTGTTTCTTTGATATAATTCTGTGCCTCATTCACATAGGAATCTGTAAAATTCAAAGAATAAATCGCGTCGGAAAGAACCTGCTCAACCTCTACGAAACTGTCCTGAGGTGCCAACACGCCCGAAACACTCAGCGCGGACAGCGGCAGCATATCAACGCCGCCCATGTAGTAAGTTCCCACCGAATAAATTGAAGCACAAAATTTTCCGTAACAGTTTGTACCGCGCGATGAGCAGAAGCTGCCTCTTATCAAAGCTTCATCGGTGGCGATATTGGAAAAATAGGTGCTTATCGGCAAGGATTCGATTACCGCAAAGTCGTTGAGCTGCGGGAAGCTGAAACCGTCTTGATACGCTGTGCCGCTGTATTTTGCCACCACAGAGGCAAAATCGTTCCAGACATAAAACAAGTCGGCGGCATTATCTTGACTCACAACAGGTGCGTCGCCGTAAACATTATAGGGGAAGCCGTATCCGGCATTGCTTTGATTCCACGACTTCGCGTCCCGGCTCTTGTTAAAGGGATTAAGCGTGCCATAATAGAATATTTCATAATCAGGGTTATCGGGGTTCCACGCGCGGAAACCGAAAGTGTTGTACTGTCCCATCGTCTGTATCATCCAGCCAACAGGCAGTTTCACCGAGAAGTAGCCGCCATCGTACAGGGTTGTGCCGGAAATGATCGGTGTGGCGGTGTCTATCTGATATTTGCCCATACCGGAGGGTTTTGTCGGCTGCTGTGGCTGCGTGCCGTCCCCCGGTTCGGATGCTGCGTTATCTTTATCCCCGATAACAAGCGGGTGACTGTCGTAATAGTCGGCGGACGGCTGATATGACTTTATGGCATCGGTCATCGCCATGATAGGCTCCTCGGCCTCGTCCTCGTAGAAGTAACAGGAATAGCTGATAAGCTGAGTCCCGGTATCCACAAGCATCTCATGCCGATAGGCCGTGCCGTCCTCGGTCGTGAAAGAATATACTGCTCCGCTCATAACGGCGTTTCCGGCAGAGCTTTGCGTCTGCTCCTCGGAAAGCGTGTATTCTATGTCATCCTCGTTTCCCATATCCTCGGCGCGGTAATAAAAGTACTCGCTCACATCGAAGCCCGTGGTGTCGCCATCATAAATGACCGAGATATCTACTCTGTTGAGTTCATCCTCGTCCTCGGTATAGATTGTAGCGCCGTTTTGGCTTGATACGCCGATAAAATCACTGCCATACAGCACGGAAAAATCCTGTCCGTCGCAGATGAGTGCCTTATAAGCGTTTCCCTGTGCGCCCGTCTGCACCACGTCCTTTTCAGGCCGTACGGCCGGTGAAACGGTGCAGCCTGCCAATATGAAACACAGCGCCAAACATACAACTGCTAAAAAGGATTTTATTTTCACTTGCTTGCCTCCATTCCGGCTCTTTCGATAAGCGATTGCATTTCATCGAAAAATGCCGCTATCCATTCTTTCTGCTGCTCATCATTGGAATTTGGGAAAACCTCAACATGCGTTTTGTTCTCCGTTGTATCAGGCGAAACTGCAATCCTTCCGCCAAGCTGTGGGAACTCTACTGAAGATACGATCAGCGTGCCGCGAAAGCTGTTTGATTTATCGATCACAAACGATACCGCTTCAAGTGCATCGTAAATAACATTCAGCACCGTCGCCTTATCACACATGAACATCTTTTCGTTTGCGTCCATTGCTATCACCTCCGTGTAATGAGATTCTAACATTTACAGCATAACTTTATATTGCTTCATAGAACAGTCCAAACAAGGGGTAGTTATAAGTAAAGCGAGGGGTGGTTTTGGGGTAGTCTTGCCCGTAACGGGGTATTTCAGACGTTTGGTAAATTACGGGGTTTATTTACGGCAGATTGCATGTTACAATAAATAATTATTGAATGTGCTCTTTTTCGACAAATAGATGTATCCCAAAGGTGAGTGATGCCATGACTAAAAAATCAGTTTTGTTTACACTGTTAGTAGGCCAGGTGTTCCTGTGGACAGGCTCGGCGTTTATATCTGTACTTTACCGGTTGTTTGATTATTACCAGCCGATGCAGGTGACTCTGTTCACCGAGGTTCTCTACTATGTAATGCAGGCTGTCGGCATAGCCGCATTTGCCGTACTGCTCAAATGGAGGCCACGCGCTGCCGGAAGTCGTATCTGCGCGCTGTCGGCGGTTGTGCTCACATTAATCTTTACGGCGCTTGCGTTAGTTATCGAAAACGCCCTTTGCGTCATGCTCTTTGGACTTCTGATGAACATCGGCATAGGGGCGCTTTCCGGCATTTATTTGACGCGACTTTCCTCGCATCTTCCCCAGCAATGCCGGGGCAGGGTATTTGGCTATTCCTATGCGATAGGCAGCGTTGGCTCGTGGCTTTTGTCCCTGCTGTATGGCGGAAAGCTGCTGCAATCAGCCGCGGCGGTATATGTCTTTATCGGTTTGGCAGCTATGTCCGCAGTTCTGGTAAAGTATCTTGACCCGGTTGACTGCGACTCGGATCAATGGAAGGCAAGCGCCGTAAAAATCGACGCGAAGCTTATCGCGCTGGCCCTCTCCATTCCCTTGCTCTGCTCGATTGTAAACGGACTTGGCTGTTACTTTTCCGTCGCTGATGTTTCGGAGGTCGTAAACCCCGTATTCAACCGTATATTTTACGCTGCCGGGCTGATTGCCGCGGGTATCATCAACGACAAGAACCGGCGCTATGGCGCGATCTGCTGTATCGTCGCACTTATTTTCCCGTTTGCAAGCCTCGCTTTGCGAAGCGAAGTGGGGATATCGGCTTTTTTGAGCGTATTTAGTTATATCTTCTATGGCTTTTTCTCAGTGTATCGGGTAGTGCTGTTTGCCGACCTTGCGGAAGGTGCAGTTCGTCGAGCGCGTTTTCGCTGATCAGATGGTTCATGTTTTCCTCCTGTTTATGTAGCGGAGACTGGTAGGGCCCAGACAGGTGCAAAGCACTCCGGACCATTACCAGCTCATTCAAACTATATGGAGTATACTACAAAATCAGAGAAGTGAACATAAGCTACTTGATTAGGTGGGGGTAATGCAAAAGGCCCGCTTAAAGAGCGTTCATCAAAGGGATACTCGGAAGCAATTGCTTCCTGATCGACTCTTTTTTGCGAAGGCCCGAAGCGACGACCGCACCGCATCGGGTCTTCTTCCTTTGACAAGCAAAAAGGTAAGCTGGAAAACCAGCTTACCAGTGTCTGAGGACAGGCTGCAATTGCTTGCCGCGCAGTGCGGCTTGAACTGTTTCAGAAATCAGTTCGGGATGGCTCACCAATGAACTCGGTTTGTGAACGGGATCATCCTGGCCAAAGGGGACAAAATAGACATTCTTTCTCGCTATAAGCGCGCCGATGTTCTGGGCGTTTCCGGACAGTCCGTCGTTGGTGGCAATGGCAAGCACCAGCGGCCGTTCGTTTCGCAGATGCGCCTTGGCTGCCATCGTGACCGGCGTATCCGTAATCGCGTTGGCAAGCTTTGCCAGCGTGTTTCCTGTGCATGGGGCAATAACAAGTGCGTCCAGCTTGATTTTGGGGCCAAAAGGCTCGGTCAGCACGATTGTATCCAACGGTTCCACGCCGGTAATCTCAAAAATCTGCTTCTTCAAATCCGCGGCGGTTCCGAACCTGGTGTCCATAGAACCCGCATGTGTCGATACGATCGGCACAATGTTCGCGCCGTCCTCTTTGAGCCGCCGTATTTGATGGAGCATGTCCGCATGGGTACAAAAGGATCCGGTGAGGGCAAATCCAATTGTCAGATTATCCATAATGGTCATTCCTTTCGCGGTGGGCAAGGGTTTTTAAAATGATGCGTTTCATGTAATCACCGGCTGTTTTGGGAGCGACTTTGCCCGGCAGGCCGAGGGCATGCTCCGTCTTGATTCCCAGCTCTTTTGCAGCTTCAAAATCGACGCCTCCCGGCTTTGAGGCCAAGTCGATGACATATGCATCCTGCTTCAGATGGCGGAGCGCATCCCGGGTCAACACCAAATGCGGAACGGTGTTGATCACGACATCCGCCGCAATCCGGCCCTCTAATGCATCAAAATCGCGGGCGGCATGGGCGAATATGGAAGCTTCCGCTCTGTCTTTGGTGCTTCTGGCCAGCACGGTGACGTTTGCGCCCAGGGCGGCAAACACCTGATTGACGCATTTCGCCACCCTGCCGTACCCCAGCAGCAGCACTTCCATCCCTCTGACCGTGGCGGGCGTATGTTCCATTGCCAGCATCAATGCGCCTTCCGCGGTTGGAATGGCATTGAGCATGGTAAACAGTTCGTCGTCGAGAAAATTGACATAAACGATCCCGTTTTCCGCCATCCATTCCAGAGCGCCGGGGGTCGCGTTGCCTCCGAAGACATATGATTTGGGCGGTATGGGCGCAGCAACGGTTTCGGCAATCAACTTGGCGGGAGAAAACACAATTGCGTATGGTCTGTCAGCTTGCGGAGGAAAACGGTCTGTATCCGAGTGCCAACGCACAACGTCGTACCCTTCTTGGGCGAGAGCGTCAGCCAGGAAAGCATTGCGGTTGTCTGTCTGGTCTATTGCGAATAAGGGTTGTTTCATCTGGGCGCCCTCCTATATCGCACTATATGCAGGAGGGCGGAACCGGGTTATCGAATCCTTTCCATATTGCGGGGAGCGAACCGGGTCGAACGAGTCCCTTGTTCCATCCACACGGGCGGTTCGCCGCAAGAACAATGGGCCCAACGGCAACGGAAGCCGAGCGCATGGGAATCGGCCCGGCTGACGATCAGGAACCGGATCGCAGAATACTACATACCCTATAAAATGCGAAAACGTTGGAGGGCAGCAACATGGCAGACAGGCATCTCTTTTTCGGCGGCAATACGCCGGATGGATTTTACAGCTATTATGACAACGTATTAAACAGCAAAAAAGACAGCCGGCTGGTCATCTTAAAAGGCGGGCCGGGCGTGGGAAAAAGTTCGTTTGTAAAGGCCATCGCAAAGGTTTTCAAGCAAAAAGGGCATGCGATTGAATACTTGCACTGCTCCGGAGACGGGGATAGTCTGGATGGAATCTGCATCCCCAAAATCCAGGTGGCCATCATCGACGGCACGGCGCCGCATATGATCGACCCGAAAATACCCGGGGCGTTTGATGAAATCATCAACCTGGGGCGGTATTTGGATCAGGAGCGCCTGATCCCCTACAAACAGGAAATCCAAAAAGCGAACCAGGAAAAGGCCAGGTGCTATAAGAGCGCGTATCGCTGTTTGAAAGCGGCGCAGATCATGGATTCTGACAGCCGAATGGCGTATGAAGACTGCCTGGACCGAAAAGCGCTCCGCGAGATGACCAATCATGTGATCCGCCGGACGCTGCCGGCAGAACAGGCGCGTGTCGGAAACGTGCGAAAACTGTTTGCGTCGGCGATCACCCCGGAGGGCGCCGTCAGCTACATCGACACGCTCATCAAAGGCACCAGCGTGATTGCCTTAAAAGGGGAAGCAGCGGTATCCAGCCAGATACTCGGCAAACTGTGCCAGGAGGCAATCCTGAGCGGCTATGACGCAGAGGCCTGTTATTGCCCCATGTACCCGGATCAAATCGAGCATTTGATCCTTCCCGAACTCGGGACAAGTATTGTCAGCTTGCATCAACAGCATCCCTTTGCGGCGGAAGCAGCCGTGGACGTGGATGTGGATCAGGCGCTGAACAGGGACGCGCTTGCCGGATATTTGCCCAGCATCGCACAAAATGCGGCGCTCAGTGAGCAGTTGCTGGAGCGGGCGTATGAGCGCATCAAACGGGCAAAGGAAAGCCATAAGAAGATTGAACAATACTATATCAGCGCGATGGATTTCGATGGCGTCGGCCTTGAACGGGAAGCCCTTCTGCAAAGAATCATGAAACAGTATGCCTGAACGCCGATAGCCCCATGCCGGATCAAAAAACATCGGCATAGCCGGTCAAACCTGCCGGGCTATGCCGAATTGTTGCGGGATTCAAAATCCCTAAGATGCACCCAAAAACGCGGGGCTTTTTTGCCCGGCTATAGAGCTTCCGGAAGCTTTGGTTTTGGGCTATGCCGCGTTATATCGAATAATCGTCTCTATGATGCAGTCCGCACCTGGGGAGCCGGCGGTAAGCACGCCCCCGATGAAGGATTTGGCTTTGCGGTTCGTCGGGGGCGTCTTTTTTTGCGTTTGCGGCAGGGAAGGGCCGAAAAAGCTCCGCTTTTTTTTAAGGCGGAGCCGCTTTTTATGCTGCCCGGGCCCGCGTTGGCGCGGGGAACATGAAGAGTATCATTACAACACATAAAAGAACACATAAATTCAACCTCCTTCCAAAGCCTCTTCGTAAAAGGCAAAAACGCCTGCGGCCGGTCGTATCGGCAGGCCCGGCCGTATCCAAGGGGGCGCGCCCCGCGCGCAGGCCTTTTCCCGGGTTTTGCAAAACATGATTCCAAACAATATGCAAAGCCGCAGCCACGGGCAAGACGAATGGTTCCGTTTATGATATTATATATCGCAATAACGGAACGGCGCCGGGGGATTTTTCCTCCGATGCGGCCCGCCGTGATTTCGCTTTGCCGCGGCGGGAACGGAATCCGCTTCGCCCGGCGCTCCACGATCCTTTGGATTTCTTGGCAAAGGGGGTTGCGCAGAAAAGTTAACCGTTGTATACTACTTGCGGAAAGCGATGAGCAACAAATGGTATCATCAATGAAAATCCAACATAAGGAGGACAAAAAATGGGTAAAAGATCTGTAAAAATCGCCAATCTGGACGTGGAGAAGCTGATAGATATGCTGAACGCCGCGCTGGCCGAGGAATGGCTGGCCTATTACCAGTATTGGATCGGCGCCCGCGTCATGGAAGGCCCGATGCGCAGCGAGGTGGAGCCCGAGCTGCTGGTCCACGCGACGGAAGAACTGGGCCACGCCGTTATGGTGGTGGACCGCATCATCCAGCTGGGCGGCACCCCGATCCTCAATCCAAAGGATTGGACCAAGCACGCCCAGTGCGCCTACGAAGAACCCAACGATCCCTATGTCGAGGTCATCCTCAACCAGAATCTGGACGGCGAGCGCTGCGCCATCGACCGTTACCAGCAGATCGCCGCCTTCACCGAGGGCAAGGACTACGCCACCTATCAGATGGCCGTCACCATCCTCAACGACGAGCTGGAGCACGAGGAGGACATCGAGAGCTGGCTGACCGACATCGAGCGCCTCAAGGACGATATCCGCAAGATCAGGATATAAGCCGAAGCAAAAACCAATAAAGTAAAAAGACCGGGAATCCCCCGGTCTTTTTCGTTGTAGTGAAACCCCAGCCCCGGAATTTTTGGGGCGGCAGCCCCCTAAACTTCAATCAAAACTGACGGCAAGAGCCGGAATAGTGGATTTCACACCTCGGGTTGATACCGGCTTCGCAAACAATCCAGACGTCAAATTTGCCGTCATTCGGGCATTCCTGCCCGAAATTTCCTTCGCCAAAATCACAGATCCCGCGCTTCATCAAGGATTGATGTCGGCTGCGACAACGGCCTGGCCGACGATCAGACCTTGCCCGCGACCAGACTTTGCGGCGACCCTGCGCGGCAACGAAAATCCTTCGGAAACAAAGGCCCGCAGGCCTTTGCCGCCGCTCACATCTAGACGTTGAACCGAAAGAGCACCACGTCCCCGTCCTTCATCACATAGTCCTTGCCCTCGGAACGGACCAGCCCCTTTTCCTTGGCGCCGGTCATGCCGCCGCAGGCCATCAGGTCGTCAAACTGGACCACCTCCGCCCGGATGAACCCGCGCTCGAAGTCCGAATGGATCTTTCCCGCGGCCTGGGGCGCTTTCGTGCCTTTTTCGATGGTCCAGGCCCGGACCTCTTTCGGCCCGGCGGTGAGGAAGCTCATCAGCCCCAAAAGGTCGTAGCATGCGACGACGAGCTGGTCAAGCCCGCTTTTTTCGATGCCCAGCTCGGCCAAAAATTCCGCCTTTTCCGCCGGGTCCATGTCCGAAAGCTCCTCTTCCACCCGGGCGCAGACGGTGATCAGCCCCGCGCCCTCGGCCTTTGCCACCGCGGCAATGCGGGAGACGAATTCGTCATCCTTATTGCCAAGCTGCTCTTCGCCCACGTTGGCGCAATAGATGACGGGCTTGTCCGTCAGCAGGAACAGGCCTTTGACGATTGTCTTGTCCTCCTCCGAAAACGCCAGGGTCCGGGCGGGGCTGCCGGCTTCCAGGTGGGTTTTCAGCTCCTCGCAAAGCTCCAGCTCGCGCCTGGCTGTTTTGTCTGTTTTCGCCAGCTTCTGGGCTTTGGCGGCGCGCTTTTCCAGGGTTTCGAGATCGGCGAAGATCAGCTCCAGGTTGATCGTCTCCGCGTCCCGTTCCGGGTTGACCGAGCCGTCCACATGGACGACGTTCCCGTCCTCAAAGCAGCGGACGACATGGACGACGGCGTCCACCTCCCGGATGTGGGAAAGGAACTTGTTGCCCAGGCCCTCGCCCCGGCTGGCGCCTTTCACAAGGCCGGCGATATCCACAAATTCGATGGTGGCGGGGGTGTATTTCTCGGGGTTGTACATCTTCGCCAGATCGTCCAGCCGGGGCTCCGGCACGGAAACGATCCCCACGTTCGGCTCGATGGTGCAAAAAGGGTAATTGGCGGCCTGGGCGCCGGCTTTGGTCAGCGCGTTGAAAAGGGTGCTTTTGCCCACGTTCGGCAGGCCGATCACGCCGAGTTTCATAGTCTTCCTCCTTGGTGGCGAAAGGGTTTTCGCAATGGTTCAAGCCGCGCCTTCGCGGCGGTTCAGAAGAAAAGGTGGGTGGCGTACCGGTCGATCAGCACCAAAACGCCCAGGATCCCCGTGTAAAGGGCGAACCAGCCCAGCTTGCCTTTTTTCACGATTTTCAGCATCCAGTTGATGGCCAGCAGGCCGGAAAAGAAGGCCGCGATCATCCCGACGATGACGGGCAGCCAATCCACGCTGCCGATCCCGGCCTTAATAACGTCCGCCCCCTGAAGCACGGCCGCCCCCAAAATGGCGGGAATGCTCATCATAAAGGCGAATTCCGCCGCAAAGCTCCGCTCCAAAGAGCAGAAAAGCCCGCCGGAAATGGTGGCGCCGGAGCGGGAAACCCCGGGGAATACCGCCAGCCCCTGGGCCGCGCCGATCAAAAGGGCATGGCCGGGGCGCATCTTTTCGATCCGGCGCTTGCCGGATAAGCTGGCGGAGATCCGGTCCGTCACGAAAAGAAGGATCGCGGTCACCAAAAAGCCCCAGCCCAGCAAGGAGCCGGAATAGCTGCCCTCGATGAAATTGCGGAACAGCAGGGTGAGAAGCACCGCGGGCACGGTGGCCAGCACGACGAACATCGGGTATTTGCGAAAGGGATGGCGGAACATTTCGCCCAGGGTTTTTCGAAAGGCGAAGGCGACGGCAAAAAGCGTTCCGAGGTGAAGCATCGTGTCAAAAAACAGCGCCCCCTCGGTTATGCCGAAAATATTCTGCAAAAGCACCAGATGCCCCGAGCTGGAAACGGGCAAAAATTCGCAAAGACCCTGCACCAGCCCCAGCAGGGCGGCCAGAAATACAGACATTTGCACCTCCGAAGGGCAAGTTTGATCATCCTCACGGTATTATACTATTGCGGAAGCGGTTTTACAACGCGGTGAAGCCGGACCGGCGAACGGACGCGAAGGTTCCGTTTGGGTCAAAGGCCGAAAACACGGCCAAAACCATAAGATTTCGCAATTTGTTAACAAATTCTATAACTGGAATTAACAGATCGTTTCCTTGCGCCTCAACGTTTTTGGAAATACAATCGTATTAAAAGCAGGATGTGACAATAATGGAATCGTCCGCACGAGCGTGCAGGGAGGAAGAATGATGAAAAAAAGAAGATTGTTTCTGATGGCGGCGGCGTTTTTGCTGGCCGCGGCCATGTCGGTCACGGCGTTTGCGGCAGGAGGCAGCGCCGAAAATGGCAGTGAACTGAAAACGCTCCTGGATTCCACGGTTTCCGGCGATGAGATCAGCCTGACGAACAACGTTTCGCTGCCCGCGGGCGAAGCGACGCTGAAAAGAGGCGTGTCGCTGAAATCCTCGGATGCCACGAACAGGACGCTGACCGCCGGGAGCGGGGTGACCTTCAAGATCGACCTTTCGGCAAAGGTTGCGGGCAAGGTCAATATCGTCACCACCGGCAGCGGCAAGGTCGCCTTTTTGACCACGGACAGCGAGGGGAACAACCCCGCGCCCGTCACCGGCTTTGTTTCCGGCGCGCCCAAGGTCGGCGGCAAGACCGCAACCCTCAAGGACGGGAAGTACTATGTGGACACCAGCGCCAACACCGCAAATATCGAGGTCCCGGTGAACAGCGCTTTCGACGGGGGCAATACCGGCGCGTCCACCGATTACCCCGGCGTCAAGCTGTTCCTTGTGGACGCCGGCGGCATCACCAGGGACAGCGAAAACAACATCACCGCCATCGATTCCAGCAAGGTTTACGGCGGGGACTATGACTCGGACAACAGCCGGGTGGATTTCTCGAACGTCCCCGTCAAAAACAAGACGTATATCGTCATGGCGCGCGTCGGCGGGAGCGGCGGCTCCCTTGTCGAAACCGCCGACGCCATCGTAACCTACGACGGCTCGGACGTCAAAGTCGAGGCCAAGAGCCTCGACTGGGCGAACCTCAAGGCCGGACGCGCCTACGACGCGTTCACGGTCACCAACCCCGGGAATTTCCCCGTGACCGCCGAAATCAGCGGTTCCGTAACGGTTTCCGACTACCTCACCCTGACGGCGGGCGGCAAGCTGACCGCTTTGCAGCCCATGGGAAAAACCGGGATCACCGTCAAATTCAAGTTCGAACTGCCCGACGGCAGCACGAAAACCGTAGACCTCGGCTCCAGGCAGACCGAGATCAAGCGCCCGGTCACCGCGCCGCAAAGCGCCGGCGTTTACACGAACCAGCGCACCAAGATCTTCACCATCGACATGCCGGCTTCCGGCAGCGCGAACTACGCGGGCTATGAGCTGACCGACGTTTCGGCAAACAACGGCGATATCGTGTTCAACCTGGCCAACGGCCCGGAATACATCACCGCCACCAAGACCATGAGCGGCGCGAACGTCAACTTCACGTTCACCTTCAAGGACGCCGCGGAGCGCGCGGCGGCGGGAACGGGCAAAGCCTTCACCATCACCGAGACCGTGAAGGTTTCCGCCTCGAACTATAATCCGACCCACCCGATTTCCGTCGTCGCGCCCAAGCTGTACATCGCCACAGGCGAATCCATCCAGCTTTCCGTGGCGGGCGAGCGGATCAACAACGCCACCAGCGGCAACCTTTCCGTGGCCTTTGCGACGGGCGACGGCCGGGTGATCGGCATGGCGCCCGGAACGGCGACGATCCACGTCACCACGGCTGAAAACGGCTACGGCACCATCCAGGTCATGGTGGTGGGCGCAAACGCCCCGGTTTACGCCAGCGCCACGGTGCTCGCAGAAGACGATTCGACCCAGATCTACTTCGGAACGGGCGCCGCGGTCAGCTACGCCTTCTCCAACAATACCAGAGTAGTCACCGTGACGAACAGCGGCCGCGTGACGGCCGTGGCCCCCGGAACCGCGACGGTATACGTCACCGCGGCGAACGGCGCGGGCGGAACCATCACCTTTACCGTCACCCAGAAGACCCTGAAGGTTTACGGAACCGGCAAAATCGCGGTGGGCGCGACGGCCCAGCTCACCCTCGCCGGCAGCGAATCCATCGCCAGCGTGACCAGCTCGAACCCCTCGGTGGTCAACGTGATGGGCAGCGGATTCTACTACGGCGTCAAGAGCGGCACGGCGACCCTGACCGTAACCGCGGTTTCCGGCCGGGTCGGAACCTACAGCGTGACGGTTACCGGCGGCACAACCGGAACGGACAGCCGCACCATCCAGGTGGGCGGCACCACCCAGCTCACCGTGGCGGGCGACAGCATCATGGCCGCCTACTCGGAGAACACCAGGATCGCCACCGTGACGAACAGCGGCAAGGTGACCGGCGTTTCCGCGGGCACGGCAGTGATCCACGTTTATACCAGGTCCGGCTCCCACGGCACCGTGATCATCACCGTGACGGGCTCCTCTTCCTCGAACACCGCCACGGCAAAGACCCTGCTTGTGGACCAGTCCCTGACGCTGAAGGTCAGCGGAAAGCGGATCGTGGCCGCAACGCTGGAGGATGACAACGGCACGATCACCGTCAACAATTCCGGAAAAGTGACCGCGCTGGCCGCCGGAACGGACACCGTCCTGCTCATCACGAGCGACAACGCCGTCCGCCGCGTCAAGATCACCGTCAACGCCCGCGGCGGAAGGATTTCCATCAGCAGAAATTCCAAGCTCCGCCTGCGCAGCAGGCCGGGCAGCGGCACCACCCTTGCGTATCTCCGGAGTGGCAACTCGGTCACCATCCTGGCCCGCTCGGGCAGCTATTACAGGGTCAGGGCCACCATCGGCGGCAAGAGCTACACCGGCTATGTCGCCCGGGGCTATGTGAAAAAGAACTGACGACGCGCGGCGGTAGCGGCAAGCAACCAAAGCAAAAAGGCCGGGGGAATTCGTTCTCCCGGCCTTTTTTTTGAGCGTCAAAGCGGCCGCCCAGGGGGTTTTCAGGGGCCTCAGTCCCTGCGGTTCAATCAAACTGACGGCATGAGCCGTAATCTGTGATTTCGGCACCTCATCAAGGATTGATGTCGGCTTCGCCGGCGGTTGGGGCGTCAGTTTTGCCGTCCCATTTCGGCACTTGTTCCGAAATTTCTTTGCGCGTCAGCGAAAAACCCATCTGCGAAGCGGCCCGCAGGCCGCTTTGACGCTCTCAGAGCAAAACATTCGCCCCCAGGCTCAAAAAGGCGACGTATTTTTCCGCAACCGTGATCCCCGTCGCGGCCTCAAGGGCTTTTTGATAGATTTCAAGCTGGGGGGCGTGGGCCTTCGCCGCGTCCTCCGCGCTTCCTTTTTGGCGGTCGGTCTTGTAATCCACAAGAATCCAGCCGCCGTTTTCCAAAAAACACGCGTCGATCATGCCCTGAACGATCACCCGGCGGCCGTCGATCTCCTCAAAGAGGGAAAAGGGTTTTTCCCGCAGCACGTCCCCCGCCCGCAGCATGCGCTTCCCCAAAGGGCTGCCGAAAAAGCGGGCGACGGCGGAAACATCCACGCTTGCCGCCATGTTTTGGGCGAGCATCTCCCTTTGGACCAGCTCGTCCAGCCGGTTTTTGAGGGATGTTTCCGTAATCGCCGCCCCAAGGTCCACATGGCGCAAAAGCGCGTGAACGGCCTCTCCTTTTTGGGCCGCGGTGAGCGTTTCGCCGGCGGCGAACCGGGGGGCTCTGGAATAATCCGAAGCTTTTTTGGGGGAAAGCAGGGCCGTTGCGGCGATCTTTGCGGCAACGGGTCTGCCCGGCTCAAACCGCCAAAGGCGGGCTGAAAAAGCGGAAGGGTCCAGGCTTTCCGCCTCCCTGGCCCAGGCGCAAAAGCGTTCCTGATCCTCCGCGGCGGCTTCTTGGCGATGGAGCGTTCCCGCTTCGTGCAGGTGAAAAGCCCATGCGCCTTCGTGGGGGAAGCCGGGCCGGGAAACGAAGACCCCGGCTTTTTCAAAGATTCCCCCGGCTTCCGGAAATTCCGCGGCCGCGCGCATGATGACCCCAAGATGGCTTTTCGGCGGGCCCGCGTCCGGGTCCGCCCAATTTTGGGCGTCCTTTTGAAGATCTTTCGTGGTGCCGACGACGGTCAGTTCCTCCCGCGCCCGGGTCAGGGCCACGTAAAGCACGCGAAGCTCCTCTTCCCGCAGGGCGTCTTCCTGCTCGCGGACGGCGGCGCGGTGGTACAGGGTTTCGTAAACCGCCCGTTCGCCGGGGTGGTACGCCCGCATGCAAAGGCCGCCCCGCGCGCTCCAAAGAACGGATTTTTTGGATTCCGCGGCGTTGTACTGCCTGTTTGCGCAGCAGAGGAACACGACGGGGAATTCCAGCCCCTTGCTGCGGTGGACGGACATGACCCGCACGCAGCCCGCTCCGCCCACGGTGGAGGAGCCGAGGTCCTTCCCCGCGGAAAGCGCCCCGTCCACATGGGCCAGAAAGCCCGAAAGCCCCCTGGGCGAGCCGGATTCATAGGACCGGGCCTGGTCGAGAAAGCGGCGCAGGTTCGCCAGCCGGGTTTCGCCGCCGGAAAGGACGGCGACGGAATCGTCGTAGGCCGTTCTGCGGACGATCCATTCGCAGAAGCGGGAAAGGGGCAGGATCCGGGCCTCTTCCCGGGCCTCTTTCAAAAAGGCCAGAAAATCCGCGCATTTTTCGGAAAGCGCGCCCAAATCCCCCGCCGCGCAAAGGGTCAGCGCCTCGTAATAGGAGATTGGCTCGTCGTCCGCCGCGCCCGGCTCCCGGTCCCGCCAGCGGCGCTTGGCATAAACGCGGATCCGCGCGAGATCGGAATCGGAAAAACCGCCGATCCCCGCCCGCAGGACGGATAAAAGCGCCACATCCTGCCGGGAATCGTCCACCAGGCGCAAAAGATTCAAAAGCACCTGAACCTCGATGGCGTCAAAATACCCGCCGGTAAGGTCCGCAAAGGCGGGGATGCCCTCCGCCGCGAAAACCCGGCAGAAGGTTTCGGCGGACTTGGAAACCGTGCGTAAAAGCACGCAAAAATCCTCAAAAACAGGCATCCTTGCCCGGTCCCCTTCGCCGATGGGGCGCTTCATGCGCGCCTTGATCAGCGCGGCGGCCAGGCGGGCTTCCGCTTCGATGGGATCGATGGGATCAATGGGATCGGCGGAATCCGCCCGGGGCGCGGCATTGCCCGTTTCGCCATAGATGATGCGCACGTTCAGTTTCGTTTCGCAGCCGGATTCCGCCCTGCCGGGATTCAGGGCGTCGTCCTGCCCGTAGGGGACGGCGCCGGTCATCGCCCGGGAAAAAAGGTCGTTCACGCAGCGGAGAAGAGCGGGGCAGGTGCGGTAATTCACGTTCAGGGGCAGCACCCTGCCCTCCCCGGTCTTGGCCCGCCTTGCGCGCGCTAAGAAAAGCTCCGGCTTGGCGGCGCGGAAGGAATAGATGCTCTGTTTGACGTCGCCCACGAGAAACAGATCCTTTTTGGCGGAAAATTTTCCGATGATCGCCTCCTGGATCTCGGAGCTGTCCTGGTATTCGTCGATGAAAATATGGGTGAAGCGCTTTTGGTATTCCTTCGCGATTTCCGGGTCCGAAAGGGCTTCTAAGGCGAGCTGCTCCATATCCGAAAAATCGATGACGCCCCGCTCGTCCTTTTTTGCGCAATAGATGCCGCGAAACCGCCGGATCAGGGCGGCGAAGGCCTGCGCCTGGGGCTTTTGCAGCGCGAGCAGCCGGGATTGGGCTTCGCCGTCCGACAGGGCGGCGTCCGCCTCCAAAGCTCTGGGGGAAACCAGGGCCTTCGCGCGGTTCCTGGCGGATTGGACGCGCTCTTTGGGAAGCGCCGTATCCCGCTTGAAAGCAAGGCGGGGGAATTTATAGGAACAAAGGTCGAAAAGGGTGGCTGTGCCTTTTCGCAAAGCTTCGGAAAAGGCGGCCATCGCGTCCGCGTCGGCCAGCAGCAGCTCGCCCACGGCAAGGCCTTCCTCCGTTCTCGGGAGTTCCGCCGCAATGGCGCGAAGGATGGAAGCGGCCCGGGCGCATTGGCGGGCGTGGTGGTTCAGAATGGTTTTTGCCGCGGGGGAGGCGGAAAGCTCAAAAGGCGCGGCGTCGAACTTTTGCAGCGCGCCGTCAAGAAAGGCGTCGATATCCGTCCTGGTGGTCAGAAAATTCCAGGCGGAAAGCAGCGTTTCCGGCAAAGCCCGGCCGTTCCTGCCGCCAAAACCGTCATAAAAGGCGAGGAAGCCCGGCTCCCCCTCGACGACGGAGGCACAGATCGCCTCTTTTGCGGAAGCGGCGGCCAGCGCCCCGGCCTCGAAATCATCCGCCGCGCGGAAGGCGGGATCCAGTCCGCAGGCGGCGAAATGGCGGCGGAGCACACCGGTGCAGAAGGCGTGCAGGGTGCAGATGGACGCGGAAGAAAGGGCGGCCAGCCCCGATCGGGCGTTCGCCCGGGCGGTTTGATCCAGCGAATCGTCCTCCGCAGCTTCGGCAAGGCGCAGGCGGACCCGGCGCTTCATCTCCGCCGCGGCGGCGTTGGTAAAGGTCACCACCAGCATGCTTTCCACGGAAACGCCGGATAGCACAAGGCTGGCGATGCGCGCCGCCAGCACGGCGGTTTTGCCGCTGCCCGCCCCGGCGGAAAGCAGCAGCGTTCCGCCTTTGTGGGCGATCGCCGAAAGCTGTTGGGGGTTGTAGTCCATGGTTCCTCCGATTTGTTTCGATCTGCGCTGCCGGGCGGGGGGGGCGGCCATTGCCCTTTTGACAGGCGCAGTGGTCATAGATATTTCCAATCCCCGCCCGCGGGGCGCGGCTGGCGCGTCGCGCAGCCCGGGGATGAGGGCGCGGTTTCAATCCCCGCCCCCGCGTGGGGAGCGGCAAGCTGCCGCCGGCACCGTACTTGGCGTTAGAGCCATTTCAATCCCCGCTCCGCGTGGGAAGCGACCGGCAACAGAAGCCGCAAGGCTGATCGATGGGCTATTTCAATCCCCGCCCCCGCGCGGGGCGCGGCAAGCTGCCGCCGACACCGTACTTGGCTAGAGCCATTTCAACCTACGCTCCGCGTGGGGCGCGGCAGGATATTCTCTTGAATGGGGTTCAAGAGGCCGAGTTCAAGCTTTGCGCGCCAAAATCCCTCCGGCTTAGCTAAAAAAATCCACCCTTCCCCCTCAGAACCCACTCTTTTGCAGGGGCCGGTATTCCATGGCGCCCTGCCTGTTGCGCACGGATTCATAAAGCGTCACATGGTCCACAAAGAATTCCGCAGGCGCAAGGGCGGCGTTGAGGGCATCCATATGCTCCGCATGGGGCGCGGTCCGCCTTGCCAGGGTGATGTGCGGCGCGAGGGGGCGTTTTTCCAGGGGGAAGCCCGCGTCAAACAGGGCGGCCTGGGCGCTTTCGTAAAGGCGCTTCAGCTCGCCGCCGTCCCCGGCCGCGCGGACGACCGCAGTCCCTCCGCCAAAGGTTTCGTATTCCACGAGCTTCAGGGAAAAAGGCCGGATTCCCCGCACAAGCTCCCCCAAAGCCAGGCCGATCTCTCCCAGCCGGTCCGTTTCCCCGAGGAAGCGCAGGGTGACGTGGAAGTTCCCCGCGGGAACATAGGACCCTTCGATCCCCAGCTTTTGCATGGTCTGCTGAAGGGAAAAGAGGGCGGCGCGGGCCTGTTTGTTGACGTCAAGGGCGATAAAAAGCCGCAATGGAAGCTCCTTTCGGGTATGAGCCGGTCGAATCCGTCCGGGTCCGGCGGACCGCAAAAACAATCAACCGTATTATCGCACAAAAACGGCGGATAAACAAACGGGCGGCCGAAGCCGCCGCGGGGCGTCAAAGCGGCCCGCAAGCCGCTTTAACGGTTGGTTTTCAGGGCCGTCGGCGCGGCCGGCATCATTCCTTGATGAAGCGCCGGAATCTGTGATTCCGGCGCGCTTCGTGCGGGTTATTTCGGTCACAAGTGACCGGAATAATACGGCAAAACCGACACCCCAGCCGTCGGCGCGGCCGGCATCATTCCTTGACGAGGCGCCGAAATCCATGATTTCGGCTTACGTCGTCAGTTTTGATTGAGGTTCAGGGGCCGCAACCCCTGAACCCCGGGGCCGGAATTTGCCGATCATCTGCGGGGCGGATTTGGCCGCCCCGCAGAAAGCGTTTTTTGCTTATTCGACGGCGGTCACGCGGTCGCCGGTTTCATAGGCGCAGCCGAATTCCTGCATGTATTCCAGCAGCACCTGGTCCAAAGGACCGTATTCGCCGTAGATCGAGCCCTTGCCGAGGGAGGAGCCGTCCCCGCCATCCGCAAGGAAGTTGTTTGTGGCGACGGTATAGGTCTTCGCGAGATCGAGGGGCTCGCCGCCGACGGTGACGTCCGCCGCGCTGATTCTTGCGCCGCCGGCCTTCTTCGCGTCAAAGGAGAAGGCCACGCCGGAAACGTGCATGTATCCGCCGGCGAGGTTCGGGTAATTGGCGACGCTCTCCTCAAGGACGGTCAGCACCTCGGCGCCGGTCATCTTCTTGACGACGACCCAGTTGCCGAAGGGCAGAACGGTCAGAATGTCGTTATAGGTGATGTCGCCCGCCTTGATGGTGGCGCGGATGCCGCCGCCGTTGGTGATGGCGATGTCGGAATCGGTCTTTTTGCGCATCGCGTCGGTGATCAGGCTGCCGAGGTTGGTCTGCTGCTTGCGGACAAGCTCGCGCTCGCCGTCCAGCACTTCGTCCGTATGGCCGACGACCTGCTGGGAGAGCTCTTTGGCGTATTCGGTGTAATAGGTAAGGAGCTTCTTGGCGCCCTTGTGCTCGGGCAGCACGGCGTAGTTCGCGTCGGAGGACTGGAGGAGCCAGGCTTCTTCGGCGGGGGATTGGATGGAGCTGAAGATGACCTTGACCACGCCGACGTGCTGGAGGTATTCGCCCGTGGAGACGATCAGCGTGCCGTTGTTGACCTTGCCCTCCTTCAGCAGGGTGTGGCTGTGGCCGTCGATAAACAAATCGATGCCGGTCACGGCGTCGGTAATGTCAAAAGAGGTGACGGGGGATTCCTCGTCCATCCCGATGTGGCCCAGGGCGATGATGTAATCGCAGCCCGCGGCCTTGAGGGCATCGACGCATTTTTGGGCGGTTTCAACGGCGTCCTGGAAGACATAGCCCACAAAGAACTTGGGGTTGGCCTTGGTCGCGGTTTCGGGGGTGGTGAGGCCGAAGATGCCGATCTTATGGCCGCCGATTTCTTTGATCAGCGTGTCTTTAAATATCGGGTTGCCTTCCTCGTCGGTCAGATTGGCGCTGAGGACGGGGAACTTCGCGTATTTCGCGAGCTGGACGGCGCGGTCTAAGCCGTAGTCGAATTCGTGATTGCCCGCAGCCATCGCGTCATACCCCATGCGGTTCATGATGTTGATGACGGAATAGCCCTTAAAGGCGTTGGCGGAAACCTTGCCGTGAACGGCGTCGCCCCCGTCCAGCAGCAGCACGTTGTGGCCCATGTTCCGCATGCCCTGAACATAGCCCGCGAGCTTTGCGGAAGAGAACGCGGCCGCGTCCGCCGATTCGAGGGAGCCGGTCATTCTTCCGTGGGTGTCGTTGGTGTGGAAGATGTAAAGCACATCGTCCTCAACACCGGGATAAGCCACCTGGCCGACGACCTGGGGGGGAATGGGGTCGGCTGGGGAATCCGCATACGCGGGCGCCGCAATCAGGGAAACGAGCATGAAAAGAGAGAGCGCGAGGCAAAGCAGTTTGGTTTTTCTCATTTGAAGATCGTCCTTCCTTCCTTGATAATCAGAAATGGATCGACTGCGCCGCCTTCCCGGCGGACGGGCATAGCTCATTTTACCATATATTTGGATAAATTTTAAGCCGAAAAAATGTTTTACCACAAAATCACGCGTTTTTTACACAACAAAAAAGGGCGCCCCCGGGGCGCCCTTTTGAAAGCTCAATATTCTTTTGCCGCGCCGCTCTCGATCAGGCCGGCCCCATAAACGGGAACGCAGTCCGTCACATCCTCGGTGAAGCAGTAATCGATGTCGTCCTTCATCCCGAGATCGAGCAGCAGCCCGAAGTGGTGCATCTTGGAGATCAGGGCCAGCCGGCCCCGGTCCGTGTTGTACAAAAGCTCGCTGATGTAGCCGAGGTCGTTGCATTCGACGGCCACGCCCAAAGCGCGAAGGGCGCAAATGACGGCTCCCGCGCCGTAAACGTCGTCCGCCGAGAACCTTCCGCCGGTCCCGGCGCAGACGAGGCAAACATCCTCCCCGGCGTTCCTGATGGCCCGGGCCACCGCGGTTTTGTTGATCAGCGCGCCGATGAAAACCCGGCTGGCATTCTTGACGGCCTGCAGGGCGGAGGTTCCGTTGGTGGTGGTGATGACGACGGTCTTCCCGCGAACCTTTTCCTTCGTGAATTCCAGGGGGGAATTGCCCAGGTCGAACCCGGGAAGGGGAAGGGCGTTGCGCTCGCCGGCGATCAGGGCCTCCTTGCGGTCAAGGGTGCGCATCATGGCGACGGCATCGTCAACCTCAACAACGGGGATGACCTTGATCGCGCCGTTGCTGATCGCGGTGACCATCGTGGAGGTGGCGCGCAGAACGTCCAGCACCACGACCGTGCGGTCCCGGGTATCCCTTTCGAATATTTCGTTGTAAACGGCAAAGACGTCGACTCTCATGTTTGTGCCTTTCTTCAAGCGCCGGAGCAGGCCCGGGCGCTTAAAAGTGGGGGAAATCGCGCGGCTCAAAGCAAAAAATAAAGCCGATATGGAGGACAGCCGCAAGGTTCCTGGGATTTCAAGTAATTATAGCACACATTATGTAAAAGTCCACCATTTTTTGCCCGGGGGGCCGTCGGCACGGCCCGCCGGAGCCGCAGACCCGAAAGGCCGAAGTCCGGATGGCCCGCATGGGAGGGGAAAGGAGCCGCGGCGCGGCGCCCGCGGCGGCCGGCGGTGACGCGGCAAAGCGCCGGAATCCGGCCTTTTGCGCAGGGTCCGCCCGGCGCGCCGGGCCCGGTCATCCCGCCGCCGGGGACGGAACCGGCCCGCTTGCCGAAACCTTTGCAGCAAACGGGCAAAACATGCTAGAATAGGGCCATGATATACCTTTGCGCAACGCCGATAGGCAACCTGGAGGACATCACCCAAAGGGCCATACGGATCATTTCGGAATGCGACGCCGTCTATGCGGAGGACACCAGGCGGACGCTGGTTCTTTTGAACCATCTGGGCGTGAAGAAGCCGGTTTTTTCCTGCCACGAGCACAACGAGCGCCAAAAGGCGAAGGAGATCGCCGCGCGCTCCGCCGCGGGGGAAAGCATCGTCGTGGTGAGCGACGCGGGCATGCCCGGCATTTCGGACCCCGGGGCCGCGGTCGTCGCGGCGGCGATCGAGGGCGGCGAGCCTTTTACCGTCCTTCCCGGGGCCAGCGCGGTGCTGGCTTCCGCCGTGCTCAGCGGCCTGCCCTGCGGCAGGTTCGTTTTTGAGGGCTTCCTCCCCCGGGAAAAAAAGCAGCGGGAAGAGCGGATCGCCGCCCTCGCTTCCGAGGAGCGCACCGCCGTGCTCTATGAAAGCCCCTTCCGCCTGCACGGCACGCTGCTCGAGCTGGCCGAAAAACTGGGGGAAGACCGGCGCGCCGCGGTCTGCCGGGAGCTGACCAAGCTGCACGAGGAATGCGCCCGGGGCACGCTGGCCGGGCTTTGCGATTATTTTTCAGCGGGCGTCAAGGGCGAGTGCGTCATCGTCCTGGCCGGGGCGGAGCCAAAGGAGGAAGCGCCGGAGCTGGAACGGATGCTGGCCGAGGTGGAAGCGGCGGTCCTTGCCGGCGAGCGGGCAAAGGAAGCCGCAAAGCGCTTCGCAAAGGGGATCACGCCCTCCGCGCTTTACAACGAATACCTGAAAAAAAAGCGGGCGGAGGAAGCGTGATCCCAAACCGGCGTCAGGGGCGGTTTTGCGCGCTTTTGGCCCCAAAGCCCTTGTATGCATTCAGCGTATATGATAAAATGATCCAGCATAGTTAGATTAGGCTGACTGCTGATTATGAAAATCAGAATCTTACAAAAAAGGAGTGTTGAATATGGAAAAGAAGTTTTATCGCTGTGAACTTTGCGGCAGGATTATCGACGTGATCAAGGACGGCGGCCCCCTGACCTGCTGCGGGCAGCCCATGACCCTTTTGAAGGCGAACACCACGGACGCCGCCACCGAAAAGCACGTTCCCGCCATTGTCCGCGAAGGCAACGACGTTACCGTTACCATCGGCTCTGTCGACCACCCGATGATCCCCGAGCATTACATCGAATTCATCCAGCTCGTTCAGGGAGACAGGGAGGAGCGCGTGATGCTGCATCCCGGCCACAAGCCCGTCGCGAAGTTCACCGTAGAGGACGGCCCCTTCACCGTGTACGAATACTGCAACCTTCACAGCCTGTGGAAGGCCGAGGGCTGAGCCCCCCGGATCGGTCCGCCAGGCAAAAACGCATAAAACCCCCCGTTTTGGCGGGGAGTTGAACCGGCCGAAAACCCGCCCCCCCGTCACGGGGGGGACGGGTTGCTTTGCTTATGGGGAAGCAGCCGAAGGATCAGGCCTCTTCCACGGGTTTTGCCGCTCTCAAACCGGCGGAAGCAAGGGTTTTTTCCGCCCTGTTGATCTTCCAGCGGCCGCTCTTGATGAAGAGCAGGCCAAAGACGATCCCGCCGATCGGCGCAAGGGTGACGGCGATGCCGATGCCGATGAGCTTCAGCCCGAGAACGGTGACAAAGAAGTAAGCCAGCGGCGCCCGCAGGATGATGCTGGTCAGGGCGGCGTTGAACAGCGTGGCGACGCTGTGGCCGCCGCCGAGGAACAGGCCGTTGAAGGAGAACACGACGGAGCTGATCAGCGCGTCCGCGGCGAGGCAGCGCAAAAAGTCCGCGCCTTCCGTCACCGTTCGGGCGTCCGCGTTGAAGATGCCCATGATGACGTTCGGGAAAAGGGCGACCAGGGCCCCCACGGCCGCGGTGATCATCAGATTGATGCGCAGCCCGGCCTTCATGGTATTCATCGCCCTGTCGTAAAGCCCGGCGCCGATGTTCTGGCCGCACATGCTGGCGATGCTCTGGCTCATGGCGATGCCGGGAAGGATGGCGAAGCTGTTTACCTTGAGGCCGATGTTGAAGGCGGCGGAGGAATAAACGTTCAGGGAGTTGGCCAGGGAAGTCAGAATCAGAAAGGAAAAGGAGACGCAAAGGTTCTGAAGCCCGGAAGGCAGGCCGAGCTTGACGAGCAGCCGAACCTTGTCTTTATAAATTTTGAAGCTTGCGAGCCTGAAGTCGAAGAGGAACCCCTTTTTGACCAGGTAGACGACGCTCAGCGCCAGCGAAAGCGCCTGGGACAAAACCGTGGCCAGGGCCGCGCCCGCCGCGCCCATGCCGACGGGGCCGACAAAAAGAATGTCCAGCACCACGTTGGCGGAAGCGGCGATCCCGACGAACACCATCGGCGCCTTCGAGTTGCCCATCCCCCGAAGGACGGCCGAAACGGCGTTATAACCAAAGATGAAGATCGTTCCCGCCACGCAGATGTAAAGATAGTCCCGGGCGATGGCGTAGGATTCCGGGGGCGTTTGCAGAAGGCCGAGGATCGCGGGCACAAGGGGAAGCAGCACGGCGGTCAGCACGGCGGCGATGATGCCGTAAAGGGCAAAGAGCGTGCCGATGGTCTTTTTCTGCTCGTCGAACAGCTTTGCCCCGGAATACTGGGCGATGAGGATGGTTCCGCCCGTGGCCAGGCCGACGATCAGATTGGTGATCAAAACGGCGATCTGGCCGCCGATCCCCACGCCGGAGATCCCGATGGAACCCTCGTACCACCCGACGATGACCATGTCCGCGACGTTGTACAGCGCCTGGAACAGCATCGCCCCCAAAAAGGGCAGGCTGAACTTCAAAAGCTGTTCGGAAACGCGGCCGGAAGTCAGGTCGTTATGAAATTTGTTTGGCGTTTCGGTCATGGCGTCCTCCGACAAAAAAGCATGAGAGCGTTCCAACAGGAAAGAGCGGGCCGAAAGGCCCACTCAATGATCAAACGGCCAAAGCGGGGCGCGCAGGCGCGAAAAGGGCGAGCGCCCGCCGGTCACACGAGCAGGGAGCGCATATACTCCACAAAAAGGGCGAAGGCGATGCCCGGCTCCTCCAGCGAGGGCTGCCAGCGCCGCACCCATTCGAGGGAGAAATACCCCTCGTAGCCCAAAGCGTGCAGCCGGTCCACGCATTCCGCCACCGGCAGGGTCCCCTGGCCCATCATCTTGTATTTCACCGAGCCGTTTTCCTCGATGGAATCCTTGACGTGAACATGGCGGACGTATGGGCCGATGTTTTCCACCGTGGTCTTCGGGGTTTCGCCAAAGAAGCGGAAGGGGTGGTTCAAGTCCCAAAGGGCGGCCAGGGCGGGGGAGCCGACGGCCTCGATCACCCCGGCCAGCCGGGCGGTGTCCGCAAAATAGCCGTTGCTTTCAAGCAGCAGGGTGATCCCCTTTTTTTCGGCGTAGGCCGCGAGCAGGGCGGCGGTTTTTTTGACGCGGTCGGCGTCCACCAATCCTTCGGCCGCGGGGCCGGAATCGCCCATCACGCGGATGAAGGGAATGGAAAGGGCGGCGGCGCAGTCGATATAGTCCTTGCATTCGAAAAAAACATCCTCCCCCGGCTGCTGAAGCTCGCAGGCGGAGGTCAAACAGGGGATCTCAAGGCCGAGCCTTTCGAGGAAGGCCTTGGTCCTGCCGATGTTTTCCGGCAAAAATTCGGCTATTTTCGGCGCGTAAAGCTCGCTTTTGACGCCGCGGATTTCAACGCCGTTATAGCCAAGGTCGCAGGCGGCGGAGAGAATGTCCGAAAAAGACCATTCGGGACAGCCCAGTGTCGAAAAAGCCAGTTTCATGGAAGGTACCTCAATGCAAATCGTTCGGTGCATGTTTCGGACCTGCGGTCCGGCTGCGTGGTAACCGCATTATAGCACACCATGGCGATGCTGAAAACCCGGAAGGAAAGATTGAAAATCCCCGGCAAAAAGGCTGGCACTGAATCCGAACGGGCCGCCCAAACAGCCTCAAGGATCGCGGCAAAACAAAAGCGGGCCCCTTTTACCGCGCGGTAGAAGGGGCCCGCTTTTGTTTTGCCGGCGAACGGTCAGTTAAAAGGTGACGTAGGCCTTTTTCACATAGCCGGTATAGGTCTTGCCGGAGCTGACGAAGGTGATCTTGTAATAAACCCCGGATTCGCCCGCGATGGTGATCTTTGTGCCGTTGCTCAGGGTCGCCAGGCGGTCGTAGGTGGAACCCGCGCCCTTTCGCACGCTGACGCGCAGATCCTCGTCCCCGGAGTTGATTTTGCCGGTTTTGCCCGTAACGTCCCCGGCGCTGACCACGATGGTGAAGGCGGAAACGGTTCCGGAGGCGGTCTTCATATAAGCGGTGGTGGTGCCGGCGGAAAGGCCGGTGAACCGTGCCTGCTTATAGCCGTCCGACCCGGTGACGAGGGCTGCGGAGGCGACGGAGGGATTGGTCGTCCAGGCTTCGGCGACGCTCATATTGGTGTACTTGAAGGTCTTGGTTCCGCCGGCGGACACGGTATAGGACTTGGTGGGCGCGGGCAGGTTCGGGTCCGTGGTTCCGCCGGAGCCGGTAGTGACCGTGATGGGGAGCGTGCCCGTGGACCCGGTGTTGGTGATATAGGTGATGGTGGCGGTGCCGGCGGAAACGCCGGTTACGGTGATCCCGTTGACGGAAGCCACGGCGGCGTTGGAGCTGAAGGCGGTGGTGATCGTCGTTCCCATGCCGTTGATGATGGTGGTTTCACCCGCGGCGATGGAATTCTTCAAAAGGGAAACCTGGTTGGTCCCGCCGGCTCCGCCGATGCCGACGGTAATTGTGAACTGACCGACGGCGCCTGCGGTCCCGTTGATGCAATAGATCGTCGCCGTGCCGTTGGATACGCCCTTGACAAGGCCGGTGTCCGTAACGGTGGCCACGGCGGTGTTGCTGGAGCCGCAGTGGTTGGGGTAACCGTTCAGGAAAAGCTGCATGGATTCGTTGATCGAAATGCTGCTCTTCGGCGCGGAGACGGTATTGGTGGGGAAGCTGCCGCCGAAGATGCGGAGTGTGCCGACTTTCCCGGAAAGGTCATAAGCGACGATGTCCGCGTAGCCCGCCAGGCCCGCCGGCATCATGCAGGTGACGAGACCGGTGTTGGTCACGGGGAAATAGGCGGGCTCGGTGGTGGAGCAGGCCGTGATGGAATACCCGCTGGATGAGGAAAGCTGGGTGGTCTGGCCGTAGCTCAAAAGGGTGGTGCCGGCGGTGATGGTGGCGCTGCCGTCGCCGAGGACGCTGCGCACGGTGATCGTGGTGCGGCCGACTTCGGAATCGCCTATTTTGGCGACGACGACCAGGCTGCCGGATTTCACTCCGGTGACTTTGCCCACGGGAACATTCACGTAGGTCATGCCGCCGACAGTCACCGTCGCCCTGTCGTTGACCACCATTCCGTATCCGGAGCTGGCGCTCGTGTCGATCGAATAGGTGATGTTGCTGAAGCCGACCAGGGCGGGATTGACGGGCCGGATGGTGGCGACGCTGGTGTCTATCATCGAGATGATGACGCTCTGGTCGGAGGTGATGGGGATGATGTCCGCCGCGAGGGCGGCGGGCGCGGCGACGGCAAAGACCATGGCAAGGGCCAGAAAGACCGCGAGCAGGCGTTTTGTCTTCATAAGGGGGGCCTCCTTTTTTTATCACAGGGATGGAATGGCGCGCTTGGCCCGGGCAAGCGGAAAAGACCGGTGATTTTTTCTGCAAAAAGCCCAGGCAATGGTATTTCGGCTAATTATTACTATAAATAGGGATGGATTGGTAGTCAATGAAACAAACTATTAATTATCGGCGGCAAAAAAGGAAGAAAGATGAAAAAAACGCCAAAACCGGCGGCGCGGTCCGGATAAGGAGGATGCCGAACGCAGCACAAATAGAAAGCCCGCCCGTTTTTCGAGCTGTTGACAAAGTCCCTCGTTTTTTTTAACAGGTTTTCTGTGGGTTGAAATGGCGCTGATTGCGCCATTTCTTCGAATCTGACATGCATGCCGCCAGATTTGGTTGAATATGGGGGACCGCAATCCCCCATGCCCCTTTAGCGGGCTTTGTCAACAAGCCGCTTTTGGGCGAAGCAAAGCAAAAGCGCCCTCCGGACAACCGGAAGGCGCTTTTGAAACCGTGCACCTGTTTTCGATAATCGCCTCTCCGAGCGGGGACGAAGCGCTCCGCTCCGGCCGGGCAGCCCCGCGGCACACCCGGCGGCCCGCTTAATGCTGCTTCCGTCAGGACCTGACATGGTTCACGGAACCGGATTGCACAGGACCCGGCCATCAGCGCGGCAACGCGCCGTTCTGCCTCACAGAAACGTACCTCTTAACAGGAATTCAACCCCGCTGCAGCGGATTGCGGGTTCAGGGCACCGCTAACTCCCCGTCTAGCACGGCAAGAGTATTATATCCGCCCTGCGGCGCAGTTGTCAAGCAGGCTGCGCTTTGGGCAAAATCCGGCAAAATGCGGAAGTTCGGGGAAGGAGCGTGAAGGGTTTGCATCGCCCGAGACCGTCAAAAAAATCCGTCTTAAGGGTTTCAGTGGCCGCGCCCCTGAGGGTCAACCAAAACTGACGGCATGAGCCGTAATCCATGATTCCGGCGCTTCATCAAGGAATGATTCCGGCTGCGCCGGCGACTAAGGCGTCAGTTTTGCCGCACTGTTTCGGTCGCTTGTGACCGAAATCCCCTTGCGCGTCAGCGCGCCGGAATCACAGATTCCGACGCCTCATCAAGGAATGATGCCGGCTGTGCCGGCGACCCTGAAAACCCACCGACAAAGCGGCCCGCGGGCCGCTTTGTCGCTCCAGTGCAAAGGCTTCACACCGCTTCGTGGGGCTCGAATTTATACATGCGGGAAAGGGGCTTGTAAATCAGGAAGGTGACCACGCAGTTCAGCCCGGCCTTGATGGCGTTGAAGGGAAGGATCGCGGGCACGATCATGCCCATGACCACGGAGCGGTCCACGCCCATGAAAACCGGGGTCAGGATGATATTCCAGACCACCATGGAGCAGATCATCGCCAAAGCGCCGACCACAAGGGCGACGACCGCGCCTCTGATGGATTTTTTGCGCTTGTAGACCAGCCCGGCGGTGACGGACATGATCCCCGTTGCGAAAATATGCATCAGGATGCCGATGATCCCGCTGCCGGCGGAAACCGTCAGCCCCTGGATGACCGAAACGACCACGGTGAGCATCAGTCCGGACCAGGGCCCGAACAGGAACGAGCCGATCAGGATGGGGATATCCGCCGGGTCGTACTCGAGGAAGGGCGCGGCGGGGATGATGGAAAAGTGGACCAGCATCACCAGCATGATGGACATGGCGGCGAGCATGGACATAAAGGAGAGCTTTTGAACGTCGAACGATTTTCTTGCGGACATTTTTGACAACCTCCGATAATATGATTTGCCCGATCGGACGGCTCAACACCCGCGCCCGGCAACATAAAAACCCCGCAACGAGAATCGCTGCGGGGCAAAATGGCATGGGCAAAAAACGTGGTGCCACGCGCCGTTTCTTTCATCCGGACTATGACCGTTGGTACCGGAATCGCACCGGTTCGGCCCGCAGAACGCGGGTTCGCGGACTGAGGGAAAACCCCTTCACCGCCAGTGGAGAATCGCACTCCGCCCCGAAACAGACTTTACAGGATATATATTAGTCCTTGCCCCGGCAGTTGTCAAGTTTTTGCCGATGAAAAATGCCGGAAAAAACGGAAAAAACCAACGCGCGGCCTGCGCGCAGGGGCCCGGTGCTCTTTGGCGAAAGCGCGCTCACAAAATCAGGGAAAGGGACCAGCAAATCCCGGCGATCGCCAGGGTCATAAGGCCCCAGCCGCCGATGATTCCGGTGGCGAACCGCCGAAAGTTGGTGGATTCCCGGCCGGAGCGGTGTTGCCAGCCCCAGTCCAGCAGCGGGAAAAGCAGCGCGGTCGCGCAGATCCAAAGGGGCGGCACCGCGCCCAGGGCAAACAGCGCCCCGCCGAGCAAATATCCGGCGAAAACCCCGGTGCACCGCGCGCAAAGGGGAAGCTGCCTGCCCCGCACGAAAAAGCTCCGATCCGGCCTTTGGTGGCAGCCCAGCAGGCCGAAAAACCGAAAAAGCGCGTTCATCCCCGGCTTACTTGGCCGCGCTGTATTTTTGCACGATTTTTTCCATCACGTCCGTCATTTTTTCCAGGGATTGGACGGGAATGTATTCGAACCGGCCGTGGAAATTGTGCCCGCCTGTGGACAGGTTCGGGCAGGGCAGGCCCATGAAGGAAAGGTTCGCGCCGTCCGTCCCGCCCCGGATGGGCTGGATGATGGGCTCGACCCCGGATTCGCTCATGGCGGCTTTGGCGTTTTCGATCAGGTGCATGTGGGGCAGGATCTGTTCCTTCATGTTGAAGTACGTATCCTTGATTGCCGCGGAAACGGTGCCTTCGCCGTATTTTTCGTTCAGGTAACGTTCGACGGCCAGAACGCGCTCCTTTTTCGCCTCAAACAGCGCCCTGTCGTGATCCCGCAGGATATAGCCGATTTTGCAGCATTCCACATCGCCGGAAATGTTGGTGAGGTGGTAAAAGCCGTCGTACCCTTCGGTGTGGGCCGGGGTTTGCGCGGCAGGCAGCATGGAATTGAATTCCATGCCGATCAGCACGGCGTTTTTCATCTTGTTTTTCGAAGTGCCGGGGTGGATGCTCACGCCGTTTATTGTGATCTTTGCCGAAGCGGCGTTGAAGTTTTCGTATTCGATCTCCCCCAGCTTGCCGCCGTCGATGGTATAGCCAAAATCCGCGCCGAAGCGGGGGACGTCAAAATGGGCGGTGCCCCGGCCGACCTCCTCGTCCGGCGTGAAGGCGACGGCGATGCCGCAGTGGGGCGGCGCGTTTGGGGAGAGCAGGCGCTCGCAAAGGGCCATGATCTGGGCCACGCCGGCCTTGTCGTCCGCGCCGAGCAGGGTTGTGCCGTCGGTGACGATCAGGTCCTGCCCGGCGTAATCGAGCAGTTCCGGGAATTCCGCGGGGGACATCACGACGCCCCGCTCCTCGTTCAGCACGATGGCCCCGCCGTCGTAATTTTTGACGATCCGGGGCTTGACGCCTTCGCCCAAAGCGTCCGGCGAGGTGTCCACATGGGCCAAAAAGCCCAGGGTGGGCAGGCCGGGGAGGGTGGCGGGGATTTTGGCGTAAACATAGCCGAACTCGTCCAGCGCAACTTCCGAAGCGCCGAGGGCAAAAAGCTCGTCCCTCAGCATCCGGGAAAGGTCGAGCTGCCGGGAGGTGGAAGGGGAAGCGTCCGATTCCGGGTCGGAAGCGGTGCTCACCGAAACATAGCGCAAAAAGCGCTCGGTAACGCTTTGCATGGTGGATCTCCTTGTGTAGACTGTTTTTTGGATGTTTGCCCGTGGGGGGGCGCTTTTCTTCGAAAACCGGAGGGATCTCCCAACGGGGAGGGGGGGCCTCCTTTTTTCTGCGAGAAAAAAGGAGCAAAAAAGCGCCGGGGGGACCCCGGACCCCCCGCCAGGCAAGCCATGGGCGCTTCGGGAACCCAAGCCGTCTGGAAACACGCCGGGGTGGGGGGCAACGGGGCTTCGGGGTGCCCCCCTCCGGCTGCCGGGGAACGGCCCTTATGGGGGTTTGGTGCAGGGGGATCAAAGATTGGGCGCGGGGGAAGCCAAAAGGGGGGATGCCTTACTTCCGGAAGAAAGTTCTTGCCGCAAAAGCTGGCAAGGCTTCCTTGCGGGGAGAAGGCTGCTTCCGGTGGGGAGCGCATCTGCTTTTTTACCGGACGCCTAAATCGCAGATTTCGGCATTTCATCAAGGAATGATGTCGGCTTCGCCGACGACCTCGAAAAAGGAGCAAAAAAGCGCCGGGGGGACCCCGGACCCCCCGCCAGGCAAGCCATGGGCGCTTCGGGAACCCAGGCCGTCTGGAAATACGCCGGGGTGGGGGCGCACGGGTTTTGGGGCGCCCCCCACCGGCTGCCGGGGAACGGCTCGTATGGGGGGTTGGTGCAGGGGGATCAAAGGGGCTTTTGTTTGGGCAATGGAACATTTTGGGGTTCGGGTGAAAGCCGAAGGATTCAGGGTGTGTTTACCTTTCGGACTTCGCCATCCATCCCATTACACCCGTTTTACCCCGAGGGTGACGGTTTCGCCGTTGATGTTCCATTCCTTGGCGTAGCCTTCGGCGCCTTCAAAAATGCCGTCGGCCAGGGTGCCCTGGCGCACCGCGTCGCCGTATTTTTCAAGCAGGGCGGCGATGCGGCCGTTGCCAAAATGGAAGACGGCGATGTGGTCCGTCACGTTGAAGCCCGCCTCCTTGCGCATGGTCTGCACCTTGGAGACAAGTTCCCGCACAAAGCCCTCGTCGATCAGCTCCGGCGTCAGGTTGGTGTCCATCACGGTGGTCAGGCCACGGTCCGTCTGGGCGACGAAGCCGGGTTTTTCGGTCAGTTCATACAGGGCGTCGCACTCGTTGATCTCGATCTGGGTGCCGTTTAGCGTAAAGCGGAAAGGCTCGTTCTTTTTGAAGCGGCCGACGACCTCGTTCCCGTCGCAGTTCTTCAGGTATTCGCCGATCCTGCCGATCAGCTTGCCGTATTTCGGACCGAGGGTGCGCAGCTGGGGCTTGACGTTATAGGTGGTATAGGCCGAAGCGTCGTCGGTAAAGCGCACGTCCTTGACGTTCAGCTCCTCGGCGATGATGCGGCAGTACTCCTTTGGCAGCTCGTCGCAGGTGACGTAAAGGGCTAAAAGGGGCTGGCGGTTCTTCAGGCTGCTCGCCGCCCGGGAAGCGCGGCCAAGGACGACCACGTCCAGCACCTTCTGCATGTCTTTCTCCATCTGCTCGTCGATGAAGGATTCGTCGCACGCCGGGAAATCGCAAAGGTGGACGGAAACCGGCGCCTGAGCGAAGAAGGGCCGCACGATGTTCTGGTACACCGCCTCGGACATAAAGGGCACAAAGGGCGCGGTGAGCTTTGCGAAGGTGGAAAGCACGGTGTAAAGGGTCATATAGGCGGCTTCCTTGTCCGCCGTCATCTCGCTGCCCCAGTAGCGCTCCCGGTCCCGGCGGATGTACCAGTTGGAAAGATCGTCCACAAAATCCGCCAGTTCCCTGGCGGCTTCGGTGATGCGCAGGTTCTCAAGGTGGGAATCGACGGCGCGCGCCACGCTGTTCAAGCGGGAAAGGACCCAGCGGTCCATCCGCGTCAGGTTTTCCCGAACGAGGGCGTGTTCGCTCGGATCGAAATCGTCGATATCCGCGTACAGCACATAAAAGGCGTAGGTGTTCCAATAGGTTCCCATGAACTTGCGCTGGGCTTCGGAAACGTTTTCCGGCCCGAAGCGGCTGGGCAGCCAGGGCATGGAACCGGAATAGAAATACCAGCGCACGGCGTCCGCGCCCTGAACGTCCAGCACGCTCCAGGGATCGACGACGTTGCCCAGGTGCTTGCTCATCTTTCTTCCGTCCTGATCCTGCACGTGGCCCAGCACGATGCAGTTTTCAAAGGAAGGCTCGTCAAACAGCAGGGTGGAGATGGCCAGCAGGGTATAAAACCACCCCCGGGTCTGGTCTATGGCTTCGGAGATGAAGTTCGCCGGGTAGTTGCGCGCGAACATCTCGCTGTTTTCAAAGGGATAGTGCCACTGGGCGAAGGGCATGGAGCCGGAATCGAACCAGCAGTCGATGACCTCCGGCTCCCGGAGCATTTCGCCCCCGCAGTGCTCGCAGGTCAGGGTGACGCCGTCGATAAAGGGCTTGTGCAGCTCGATATCCTCCGGAACGTTCCGGCCGAGCTCCTTGAGCTCCGCGATGGAGCCGATCACGTGGAAATGCCCGCAGTCCTTGCACGTCCAAACGGGCAGGGGCGTGCCCCAGTAGCGTTCCCGGGAAAGGCCCCAGTCCACCACGTTTTCCAAAAAGTTGCCCATGCGGCCTTCTTTTATGTGTTCCGGCAGCCAATTGACGGCGCGGTTGAAGGCGAGCAGCTTTTCCTTGACGGCGGTCATCCTGATGAACCAGCTCGCCCGGGCGTAATAGATCAGATGGGTGTCGCACCGCCAGCAGAAGGGATAGCTGTGTTCGAAATCCTTCGCGGCGAAGAGCTTGCCGGACTTACCCAGGGCTTCGAGGATCAGCGGGTCCGCGTCCTTGACGAACACGCCGTCCCAGTCCGTGCCGCCGGTCATCTTGCCGGCCGGGTCCACAAGCTGGACGAAAGGCAGGCCGTTTTCCCGGCAGACCCGGGCGTCGTCCTCGCCGAAGGCCGGCGCCATGTGGACGATGCCGGTGCCGTCCTCGGTGGTGACGTAATCGTCCGCCACCACCACCCAGGCTTTTTCCGCGCCCTTGCCCACGGCAGCGGGCTGGAAGGCGAAAAGCGGCTGGTAGCGCAGGCCCGCAAGGTCTTTGCCCGTGAAGGTTTCGTCGATGGTCCAGTTCTGTTCCCAATCCGCCCCGAGGTTCGCCTCAAGCAGGGCCCGTGCCAGGATCAGCGTTTCCTTGCCGTTGGTCACGGCGGCGTATTCCACCTCCGCGTTGACGCAAAGGGCCAGATTGCTGGGCAGGGTCCAGGGGGTGGTCGTCCAGGCGAGGATGGAAACCCCCGGCCGATCCTTTAGCGCAAAGCGGACGGTGGCGGATTTTTCGGTAATGTCCTTATAGCCCTGGGCCACCTCGTGGGAGGAAAGGGCGGTGCCGCAGCGGGGGCAATAGGGGACGATCTTGTGCCCCTTATAAAGCAGGCCCTGGTCCGCGATCTTTTTGATCGCCCACCATTCGGATTCGATGTAATTGTTTTCATAGGTGACGTAGGGATGCTCCATGTCCGCCCAGTAGCCCACGCGGTCGCTCATGCGCTCCCATTCGCCCTTGTATTTCCAGACGGATTCCTTGCATTTGGCGATGAAAGGCTCCACGCCGTATTCCTCGATCTGCTTTTTGCCGTCCAGCCCGAGCTGGCGCTCCACCTCCAGCTCCACGGGCAGGCCGTGGGTGTCCCACCCGGCGATGCGCAGCACGTCGTACCCCTTCATCACGCGGTGGCGGGGGATGATGTCCTTGATGACCCGGGTCAGGATGTGGCCGATGTGGGGCTTGCCGTTGGCGGTGGGGGGGCCGTCGTAAAAGGTATACGGCTCTTTGCCCTTGTTTTTTTCCACGGTTTTCTCAAAAACCTGGTTTTCCTTCCAGAATTTCAGCACCTTTTCCTCGCGCGGGACGAAGTTGAGGTCCGTTGTGACCTTTGTATAGCGGGACATTTCATAACCTCCGTTTATGGTAAAATTCGGCTTGTGTTAAAAAATAACGTGTCAGGGAACCGCGTCCCCGGGGGTTTTCAGGGGCGCAGCCCCTGAGCTTCAATCAAAACCGGCGGCATGGGCCGGAATCACGATTCCGGCGCTTCATCAAGGATTGACGCCCGCTTCGCCGACGACTGCGGCGTCAGTTTCGCCATCCTGTTTCGGCCACAGGCAGCCGGAATTTCCTTGCGCGAAGCCGTTGGAATCACAGATTCCGGCACTTCATCAAGGATCGGCGCCGGCTGAACCGAAATCGCAGATTCCGGTATTTCATCAAGGAATGATGTCGGCTTCGCCGACGACCTTGCCGACGGCCTTGAAAACCAACCGGCGAAAAATGCCCGCGGGACGCTTAAAAAAAAAGCCCCGCCCTGTTCAGGGCGAAGCATGTCCGCGGTACCACCTGATTTGGAGCGCAAAAACCAAAAAGCGGGAACGCTCCTTCTCATTCTCCTGTAACGGGGAGAGTTCCGGCGTTCCCTGGGTTTTTCAAAACCTCGAAAACGCGCTCCGGGGCGATGCCCGATCCCTTTATGCGCCGCCGCGTTCCACCATGCCGCGGCTCTCTTTGGGCGCACACAAAGGGCGGGGCCCCCATCACCGGTTTCAAAATAAAATTGCCTTCGGCGGCGCGAACCCCGAAAAAAACGGGAAAAACGGCGCCTTGGCCGACAATCCATCCTATTATAAAATGCTTTTTTTGTTTTGTAAAGCAAAAAGAGGCCGGGGAGCGGGCGGCGGCGCCTTTGCATTGAAAGCGCGACGGATTTGCGGTCCGCCGCGCTTTTTATGGAACAGAGAATCGTACAACACTCTATAAACGATTCGCGAGTTGTGCTTTCATGTGAGGAAAACCCGCATCGCCTCACAGCACATCAGGGATGCCAAGGCTGTTGTCCCCCTGTTTCGTCGCTCGGAAGAAAAAGGCGCGCCTCGTTTCTTTGCGACGGGTATGTCCGTTTCTCTGCGCTATTAGGATGCCCGCCGCTTCCGGGGATATTTGCGTAAAATTTTGGGATTTTAAACGCGAAAAATCAGCCGCCGCAGGGCTTGTGCCAGACGATGTTCTTCGCGTTGACGCGCATCTTGACGTGGCGCAGCCCCACGTCGTCGTATTCCGCGCCTTCCTTTTGAAAGCCGAAGGCGGCGTACCAGGGCGCGACCGAAGCCCGGGCGTTCAGCACGATGTCCGCGTCCGGCACGGTCCTTGCGGCGCGGTCCAAGAGCATCCGCAGAGCCATGTCGCCAAAGCCTTTTCCCCGGCTTTGCACTTTGACGCAAACGCGGCCGATGCGCCAGCCCTGCGCGTCGGGGAAAAGCCGCCCCGTGGCCACGGGGAAGCCGTCTTCGTCAAAAATCAGAACGTGGGCGGAGATCTCGTCAAACGCGTCGCGCTCGTCTTTTGGGTTTATGCCGAACTCTCCGCAGAAAACCTCCGTCCTGATGGCAAGGACGGTTTCAAAACCCTCGCCCGTGCCGCTTACCCATTTTCCCATGATCATTTTTTCGTAACCTCCGAATGCGCGCCTTTCGCATATGCCGCGCCGGGATAGGGAATGCTCATTAGCGTGACATATCTGAAAGGAGCGAACGATATGAAATACAAAAGGTTCGGCAAAGGTATTCTCGCTGCGGCAGCGATTGCCGCATTGGTTCTTGCGCTGGCCGCATGCGGCGACGGAAACGTCGCGCCTTCCCCTTCGGGACCCGGTCCCAACCCTTCGACACAGCCGATCGTGACGCCTACCCCGATGCCCGGCTCGCCCTCGCCCACGGGCGGGAACGCGGGCAATCCCCAGACGACCCTGGTTCCGGGGAATCCCAACGCGGCCACATCCTTTGACCCGGGGACCTATACCGCCAAGGCAAAGGGCATGAACGGCGACGTGACCGTAGAGGTGGTGTTTTCCGACACGGCGATCGTCACCGTTCAGGTGACCAACCACAAGGAGACCGAAGGAATCTATGAAAAAGCCGTGGACGAGATTCCCCAGGCCATCGTGGGCGGCCAGACCCTGAACGTGGACACCGTCAGCGGAGCGACGTATACCAGCAACGCCATCATCGAGGCGGTCACCGAATGCGTCACCAAGGCGGGCGGAGACGTGAGCGCCCTGGGCGGCAAGACAAAGAACGGCGCGAACAAGAGCCCGTCGCCCTCTCCGTAACCGGCGAAATAGCGGAATAACCGAAAGCGCGGCGGAAACGCCGCTCTTTTTTATTCGGATTCGCGGCGGCATTGCCGCCCGCCGCCGGTCATGCCGGGGAAAGGCTGCCGCGCAGAACGCGCAGGCGCTTGTCCGCCGCGACGCCCCTTGGCGGCGAAGCGCAGGTAAGGAGGACCTGGCAGCCGGAAACGGCGTCCATCAGCCGCTTTTGCCTGCCGGCATCCAGCTCGCTGAGCACGTCGTCCAGCAGCAGCACGGGCTGCTCGCCGGACATTTGCTCCATGCATGCGGCCTCGGCCAGCTTGATGGAAAGGGCGGCGGTGCGCTGCTGGCCCTGGGAGCCGAAGGCCCGAAGGTCCGCCCCGTTCACCAGAACGGAAAAATCGTCCCTGTGGGGGCCGCGGCCGGTCAGTTTGCGGCGCAGGTCGTCTTCCCTTGAGGCGGCCAGGGCCTCTTTGAGCTCCCGGCCGTAAAGGTCGCCCCTGTAGCGCAGGGAGAGCGCCTCCGAATTGCCGGCGATCCGATTGTGCATGGCCGCGGCGGCCGGGGCGATCTGCTCCATGGCGCTCTTTCTTGAAGAATGCAGCGCCGTGGCGTGCAGGGCGAGCTGTTCCTCCCACACCTCGAGCTGGCAAAAGAGGGACTTCCCCTCGCCTTTGCCTTCCTTCAAAAGGGCATTCCGCTGGGAAAGCGCCCGCTGGTAGGAAACCAGGGAATAAAAGTACGCCCGGCTGGTCTGGCACAAAAGCACGTCCAAAAAACGCCGCCTTGCGTTCGGCCCTTCCTTGACGAGGGCAAGCTCCTCCGGCGAAAAAAGCACGGCGTTCAGGCAGCCCATCAAATCGCCCATCCTGGCGATGGCCGCGCCGTCGATCCGGATCTGCTTTCTGCCGTTGCGCATCAGGCGGACCTCGATCCGCCGCTCGATCCCGCCGCGCAGCACGTCCGCCCTGATGTACGCCGCTTCTTTTCCCCGCATCACCAGCTCGGAATCGTGGTTCGTCCTGTGGCTTCTGCCCGCGGCGCAAAGATAGACGGCCTCGAGGGCGTTGGTCTTGCCCTGGGCGTTGTCGCCAAAAAGCAGCGTAAGGCCCGGATGCGGCTCAAGATCCAGGCCCTCGTAATTGCGGTAATTCGCGAGCTTCAGCCGGGTGATGCGCATGGCGTGGCGTTTTATGCGGCCGCGGCCAGAGGCTGGTTCGACGCAACAAACAGGAAGAAGGCGGCGCCCGCGGCGATCAGGGCAAACCCCAGGATGAAATAGACCGTGGTGGTTTTTTTCGGTCCGCCCTTTGCGCGGTTGTCCACCGCGCGCAGGATTTCAGAAAGGCCGAAAAACAGGAAGCAGCCGGAGAATATGCGGATGGCAAGCCCCTGGGTTTTGTAGGTTAAAGCGACGGCGACGATGATGAGCACCGACCCGAAAAGGCAAAGGTCGCCCAGCAGGCGCAGCGTGGGGCTGCCCCAGTCGTAGACCTTTGACCTGCCGCGCTCGTAGGCCGGCTTCTTCCGGCCGCGGTTGTTTTTTGACATGGCGTTTCCATCCTTATTCGTTGATTCAGGAGAAGATCCTGACCGGCAGCACAAGATACAGCCAGCCGTCCCCGGAAAGCGGCCTGATGACGCAGGGGGAGACGTTGGTGTTCATCTCAAGGGCGATCTCGTCCTCGGACAGGACCTTTAAAACATCCGTCATATATTTGGCGTTGAAGGCGATTTCCAGCTCGCCGCCGGTGAGGGCGATGGGAACCTCGTCCACCACGTCGCCCATCTCGCTGTTGGCGGAAACCGTCAGTACCTCCGGCGCGATGGAAAAGCGCACCAGGTTGTTCTTCGAGTCCCGGGCCATCAGGGAGGCCCGGTCTATGGCCGCCATCAGCTCCGTCCTGTCCACCCGGACGGTGGTGAGCTTTTCGGCGGGGATGATCTTTTTATACTTCATGTATTCGCCGGAAAGCAGCACGGTGGTGATCCGGGTGTGGGCCATGTCAAACAGGGCGGCGGCGGGGGAGAAGGTGACCGTAAGGTCGCCCTCGTCCGAAAGGATGCGCTCGATCGCGGCCAGAGCAGCCGAGGGGATGATGGCCGTCATGTCCGCGTCGTAAAGCACGGGCTCTTTGCGCACCGCAAGGCGGTAGCCGTCCAGCCCGACGACGCTCATCATTCCGGATTCCACCTCCATCAGCCCGCCGGTGAGCACCGGACGGCTCTCGTCCGAGGAAACGGCAAAAAGGGTCTGGCCGATCATGGAGCGAAGGCTCTTCTGGGGCAGGGTGAAAGAGCCCTTGGGCAAAATGGGCGGAAGCTCGGGGAATTCGTCCGCGCAGAAGCCCTGCATGCTGGTTTTGGATTTGCCGCTTTTGATGGACGCGGCGAACGGCCTGTTTTCCAGCAGGGAAAGCTCCACCTCGCCCTCGGGCAGGCGGCGGATCACCTCGTAAAGCAGCTTGCCGGGCAGCACGATGACGCCGGAGGCGCAAACGTCCGCCGGGGCGAAGCATTCGATCTGGAGCGCGGTGTTGGTCGCCAAAAGGCGCAGGCGGGACAGTTCGACGTTGGCCTCCACCAGGATCCCCTCCAGAACGGGGGAAGCGGCCCGGGCGGGCAGCGCCCGGGAAACTGTGGCGATCGCCGAGAGGAAGTCCGCCTTCTCAATGCGAAATTTCATTCAGACAACTCTCCTTTCGGGAGGGACAGATATATGGTTAAGCGTTTCGCGCCGAAGACCGGGTCCGGCCGGGCGCGTGGGCTCAAATCTTATTATAAAGGACAACGGTAAAAAAATGAAGAGTGCGCGGCGCTTAAATATCCTGCCGCGATTCTGCGAAAAACTTCGCCAAAGGGCAAAAACCGCCGCCCGCTTATCCCCGGGGAACGGATTTTTTAGAAGTTTCCGCCGGCGGACGGGGACGCCGTGCCGGAAAGGCCCGGCCCGCCGCTCAAACGAAAACGTTCAGACAGGCCGGCGGACAAAGCCCCGCGAAGGCGGGGGCCGCGCCGCAAACAGGCGTTTTTCGAAGGATTTGGGGTCATTTTTCGCTTTTTGCGATCTTTTTGATAAGCTCTTTGCCCTCCGGCGAACGCAAAGTGTCCAAAACGATCTGCCGCAGCAGGTCTTTGACCTGGTCCGTCGCCAGCAGGCCGTCCAAAAGAGCGCCCTCGGGCTTGGGTTCTTTTGTTTGTTTTTTGCTTGTTTGCTGCAATTTCGGCGCTTGCTGCTCCTGCTCGGCGGGGGGCTCTTCCATCCAGTTGCTCATTCGCACAGGGTCGGACGATTCGCCCCTGAGATACGCGGCCGAAACGCCGAAAAACCCGGCGAGCTGCTCCTGCTGGTCTTTTGTGGGGGTTTGCCGGCCGCTTTCGAATTTTTCCACAGCCCCCTTCGGGAACCCGAGGGCGGAAGCGACCGCCGCGGCGGAAAGGCCCTTTGCGGACCTGAGTTCGCAGATCCTTTGGCCCAAAGTCACCATGATTCTTTCCTCCTGTTCATTTTCTCCATTATAAACTAAAAAGGGTGACATGAAACGGCTTTTTACACCAAATGTCGGTAACAACGCCCGTTTTCCTTTTGCCATTTTGATGTAGAATTGGTACAATGACCAGGAAATCACGTTATTGGAGGAGAACACAAAAAATGCCGAAGAACTGGCATGCGATGCCAAGAGAAGAAGTAGAGCGCGAATTCGCGGTTTCCAGCCGGGGCCTCTCGGCCGAAGAGGCAAAAGAAAGGCTGGAAAAATACGGGCCGAACGAGCTTACCCATGAAGGGAAGCGCTCTGTTTGGTCCATGTTTTTCTCCCAGTTTAAGGACTTTATGGTGGTGATCCTCATCGTTGCCGCCATCGTGTCCGGCATTCTGGGCGAAACGGTGGACGCCGCCATCATCCTGGTGCTGGTGCTGCTGAACGCGGTGCTGGGCACCGTGCAGGAGGTCAAGGCCGAACAGTCCCTGGAAGCCCTGCAAAAGCTTTCCGCGCCGAACGCGAAGGTCATCCGGGGCGGCAGGCAGACGCTCGTCCCCGCAAGGGAGCTGGCGCCCGGGGACCTCGTGGTGCTGGATACCGGGGATTACGTTCCCGCGGATCTTCGCCTGATCGAGTACGCTTCGCTGAAGATCCAGGAATCCGCGCTCACGGGCGAATCCGTGCCTGTGGAAAAGGCCGAAGGGCTGCTGCCGGAAAACTGCGCTCTGGGCGACCGGGTCAACATGGCGTATTCGTCCAGCCTGGTGACCTATGGCCGGGGCAGGGGGATCGTTGTGGAGACGGGAATGGACACGGAGGTCGGCAAGATCGCCGCGATGATCCAGGCCGCGCCCAACACCGAAACCCCCATGCAGCGCAGGCTGAACGTGCTGGGGAAAACCCTGGGCATCGTCGCTTTGTCGGTCTGCGCCGTGATGTTCGCCGTGGGCGTTTTGTACGGCAAGGACCTTTTGGAAATGTTCATGACCGCGGTTTCTTTGGCTGTGGCCGCGATCCCCGAAGGGCTGCCCGCGATCTCCACCATTGTGCTGGCCATGGGCGTGCAGCGCATGGTCCGGCGGAATGCCATCGTGCGCACGCTGCCCTCCGTCGAAACCCTGGGCAGCGCCACGGTCATCTGCTCGGACAAAACCGGCACCCTGACCCAGAACCGCATGATGGTCATGGAATACGCCCTGCCGGGGATGGAAACCTCCCAGCTGGAGCGCGAGCTGAAGAACGACGCCCTGCTCGATTCCTGCATCCTCTGCACGGACGTCCGCCGCACGGACGGCGGCCTGATCGGCGATCCGACGGAGGTCGCCCTGGTGGAGCTTTCCGAGCGCCACGGCCTGAAAATGGAAGCCCTGAACGAAAAAGCGCCCAGGGCGGATGAACTTCCCTTCGATTCCGAGCGCAAGCTGATGACCACCGTCAACGATTACGGCGACGGCTCCCTCACCGTTTACACCAAGGGCGGCCTGGACGAGGTGCTGAACATCTGCACCGCGATCCGCACAGGCCGGGGCGACCGGCCGATGACCGAGGCGGACAAGGAGGAGCTTCGCAGCCTGAACACCGGCATGGCGGTTCGGGCCCTGCGCGTGCTGGCCTTTGCCACAAAACGGATCAACGGGGTTCCGAAGAACAAAAAAGAGCTGGAGGGCGATCTCACCTTCGTCGCGATGGTGGGCATGATCGACCCGCCGCGCCCCGAGGCCAAGGAAGCGGTGGCAAAGTGCCACCTGGCGGGGATCACCCCCATCATGATCACCGGCGACCACGCGCTGACCGCCTCGGCCATCGCCAAGGAGCTGGATATTCTTCACGAAGGCGGCCGCGTCGTCACCGGCGTGGAGCTGCAGGCCATGAGCGACGAGCAGCTCTTCGACGAGGTCGAGGATATCTCGGTTTACGCCCGGGTCTCCCCGGAACACAAGATGCGCATCGTGGACGCCTGGCAGAAGCACGACAACGTCGTCGCCATGACCGGGGACGGCGTGAACGACGCCCCCGCCCTCAAAATGGCGGACATCGGCTGCTCGATGGGCATCGTGGGGACGGACGTGGCGAAGGACGCCTCCGACGTCATCCTGACGGACGACAATTTCGCCACCGTGGTCTCCGCGGTGGAGGAAGGCCGCCGCATCTTCGACAACATATTGAAGTCCATCGCGTACCTTTTAAGCTGCAACGTGGGCGAGATCCTCTGCCTGTTCATCGCGACGCTGCTGAACTGGGACGAGCCGCTTCTGCCCATCCATCTGCTGTTCGTCAACCTGGTGACAGACGGCCTGCCCGCCATGGCGCTGGGCGTCGACCCCGCCTCGCCGGATATTATGGACCGCCCCGCAAGGAAGAACCAGGGCATCTTTACCGGCGGAATGGTTTGGCGCATCGTCTATCAGGGCATCATGGTGGGCGCGCTTTCGCTGATCGCCTTCATCATCGGCACCGGCGGCAGCCACGCTTCCCCGGAGGCCGTGGCCACCGGCCGCACGATGGCCTTCCTGGTGCTCGCCGGCAGCCAGCTGGTGCACGCGTTCAACGTCAGAAACCACAGGCTCTCGTTGTTTGTGGACCACCCCATGCGAAACGGCAAGCTGGTGCTCGCTTCGGCGGGTTCAGCCGTGATCCTTTTGGCGGTGCTGCACATCCAGCCCCTGGCCGAGCTCTTTAAGCTTGTGGCCCTGCCCGCGGGCATGGAAGTGATCGTCGTCGGCCTGTGCTTCGTGCCGCTCGTCGTCGTCGAGCTGTTCAAGCTTTTCAAGATCAACACCACGAAGTCGGACGTGTGACGCAGGCGTCGAAAAAGGCCTGCGGGCCTTTTCCGCCGGAGGGTTTCAAGGTCGTCGGCAAGGTCGTCGGCAGGTCGTCGGCAAGGTCGTCGGCGCAGCCGACATCAATCCTTGATGAAGTGTCGGAATCTGTGATTCCGGCGCGCTGGCGCGCAAAGTAATTTTAGCCACAAGTGCCCGAAATGGTACGGCAGAACTGACGCCCCAGTTGTTGGCGAAGCCGACATCAATCCTTGATGAATTGCCGGAATCTGTGATTTCGGTTCATGTCGTCAGTTCCGATCAAAGCTCAGGGGCCGCGGCCCCTGAAATCCCGGGGGTGGAGCATCCTTCCCCAAATTCAAAAAGAAGCCCTTGCCCGGGCTTCTTTTTCCGTATAAACTGATTGAAAACCGCCCGCAAAAATCACCAAAAAGGAGGGACTTCCCATGAACCTCACGCCCCACCTTCTGATGCTGGAGGTAGACAACGAATTCGGCGTGCTGACCAGGATCACCGCCCAGATCCGCAGGGAAGGCTGGAATATTCCCGGGCTTTCCGTGGCGAAGCTGCCCGGCGGGCTGACCGCCAGGCTCACGCTTTCGCTGCTTTGCCCGCAAAGCTCCGCGGCGGCGGTGACGGACCGGCTTGCGCGGCTGAACTGCGTCAGATCCATCACGTCCTGCACAAAAGGAACCCACGCCATCGCTGAGCTTGCGCTTTTTTGCTGCGACGACGGGGAAAGGGCGGCGAAAGAGGGCTGCTTTGAAGTTTCAACGGGCGTTTACGGGTTTTGCGGCCCAAAGGACGAGATCGACGGGCTGATCGAAAGGCTTGCGCCGAAGGAGGTCTCCCGCTCGGGGGAGATCGCCGTCAGGCGAAACGGGACGCGGGAGGAAGCCTGAGGGTAACGCGCCGGATTGCGGGCGCTTCCGGCTGACCGAAAGCGGAACTTTGGAAACCGCCGCCGCAAACAGGGCGGATCGCGAGCGACGTTTGCGCCAGGGGCAGCGTGCCTGGCCGGCCCCGCGTTTTTAAAAGGATCAAGAACACAAACCGGCCGGGGGCAAGATCCCCCGGCCGGTTTGCGGCGTCTGCCCTTAAAGGGCCGTTACTTTGGATCGGTGGCTGCCGCCGTTCCCGCGATTTTCCCATAGAGGGTGAAATCGACGATCGCATTGCCGCCCAGGCGGTTTCCGCCGTGCAGCACGCCGGTGATCTCGCCGGCCGCATACAGGCCTTTGATGACCTTGCCGTCCTTGCCGAGCGCGCGCGCGTTCAGGTCGATGTTCACGCCGCCCATCGTGTGGTGCGCGGCCGGGGAACGCGGATACACATACCACGGGCCGGCGTTCATCTTTTTCTTGAACAGAATGCGGCCGAATTCGTCGGCTTCCTGCGAATCGACATGGGCGTCAAACGCGTCCAGCGTGGCTTTGAGCACGTTGACATCCTTGCAGCCGATGTATTCGGCGAGCGCTTCCAGCGTGTCGAACGTCGCGTAGCCGGAGATGTTGTTTTCGCACAGCACGTTCATGGGAACGCCGGAGTTGTTGGTGATGGCGGTGGGGTCCGGAATGGCATCCGAGCTGATCAGCACCCACATTTTGCCTTCCGGCTGGGCCATGATCGCCTTGGAAACAACATCCCTGCGCCCGCCTTCATTGGTAAACCGTTCGCCGTTGTTGTTGACGAAGATCTGACCTTCGACGCCCACCGCCTCCGTGTAGTCGGAAGCGATCCCCGTCCAGGGATTGCAAACCTGCAAGATCTGGATCTGTTCCATGTTGATCAGATCCGCGCCCGCGGCCTGCGCGATGAGCAGGCCCTCGCCCGAAACGCCCGCGACGTTGGTCGTCTTCATCGAAGGGCCGAGATCCGGCCATTTTTCACCCTGGCAGTGCTCCACGCGCATTTCCACATTGCCCGCGAAGCCGCCCGTGCACATGATGACCCTGCCGTTGAGCGTCACCTTCTCGCCGTCCTTGCCGATCGCGTTGACGCCGGTGACCGCGCCCGCGGCGTCGGTGATCAGGCTGTCGGCCTTGGTGTTCATCAGGATTTCGCACGCGCTGTTCGCAAGCCGGTTGGTGAACACCTCGATATACCCCACGCCGTTGGGTTTGGCCGTCTTATGCGTGCGCGGCCAGAGCGAACCGGTTCCCTGGGTGATGGCGTCGGTGAATTCCAGGCCCATGCCTTTGAGCCATTCAAGCCCGGAATACGCCTTGCTGCAAAACTGTTGAATGTGATCCAGATTGCCGACGTAATCGCCGCCGTCATACGTTTGAAGGACGAACAGCTCGACGGAATCAAACAGGTACTTGTTGCCGTCTGCAACATGCTGGTCCAACTGCTGGCGAAGCGTGGCCATGAGCTGCTTGTGCTGCTCGCTGCGCGCCTCTTTTTCCGTCAGCGCGTACGCGCCCGCAAGGTCCTGGGCCGGGAGCTCTTTTTGCTTTTCGTCCGGCGCGTTGTAAATGCCGCCGGAAACGATCGAGTTGCCGCCCAAAAAGCCCTGCTTTTCGATCAGGATGACCGACGCGCCGGCTTCCGTTGCCGCAACAGCCGCGGAAAGGCCCGCGCCGCCGCCGCCGACGATGATGACGTCGGCGCTCTTTGTGGCGTCCTGTTCCTTCGGCAGGCCCAGATCGGCTTTAAGCTGCTCGATGTTTCCGCCCGCCTGCGCAAGGCAGTCTTCCGCAGCCGCAAGGATGGCGCGGCTGGTCATCGTGGCGCCGGCCACGGTGTCCACCGCCAGGCTCTGGTGGGCGAGGATGCTCGCGGGGACCTGCTCCTTCGCGACGGACCCGATGCCCGGCGTTTCGTAATTGTCGCCGATTTCGATCTTCTCGATCTTGTCGGCCGAAACGGTGACGGTCAGCGATACCGGCCCGCTCATGCCGGGGGCGGAGGCGGTGTAGCTGCCGGCCGTATAGCTCTGCGTCGGCGCCGGTTCCGCGCAGCCGGCAAAGCTGAGCGCCAGCATCGCGATTGTCAACAAAAGCGCAAGTTGGGATTTGATTCTCATGGTATCCTCCTTTGTGTTTGGGGTTGCCAAATCGTTTGATCTTAAGCGTTGCACGCCGGACCGGGTTCGAATTGGCGCGCTATGCTTAAGGCAAAAGGAATGGATTCCTTTTACCTTATCTGCGGCAATAATCGCGCGGTTGAAGCGCTGAAAAGTTTGCTTATGACAGAAAACGGATAGAGGCGGATAAACATGCGTCAAAAGGCATTTATAAGAAAAATGCGGTCAACGGCATACAGTGTATCACCTTTGCCGCCGTTGTCAACACGTTAACGATAAACTTTTGCCAACCGCTAAATCAATAAGCATATTCTCGTGAATGATTGACGTTGGTAGCGGAAAGTAATATACTGTTAATTGGATATTGAACATTTCTTTCGCAATGGTTAAACAATTCACATCATGGAGGGTAAAATGGGCAAATATGTTTTGGGTATCGATCAGGGTACCACCGGCACAAAAGCGATCGTGTTCGACCGCAAGGCAAATATCGTTTCTTCGGCTTACAGCGAATTTACTCAATACTTTCCCAATCCCGGCTGGGTCGAGCATGACGCCCAGGAGATTTACGACGTTTCCATGCGCGTCGTCAAGGAATGCCTGGATAAAGGCGGGATCGACCCGAAAGACATCGACGCCGTCGGCATCACCAACCAGCGCGAAACCACCGTCCTGTGGGACAAGCATACCGGCGAGCCCCTCTGCCGTTCCATCGTGTGGCAGGATACCCGCACCGCCGAGATCTGCGACGAGCTGATCGCCAAGGACGGCCCCGGCATCATGAAGCGCTGCGGCGGCTTTATCGTCACCAACTGCGCCGGCCCGAAGATCAAGTGGATCCTTGAGAACCTGCCCGACGTCAAAAAGGCCGTTGACGAGGGCCGCGTTCTGTTCGGCACCGTCGAGAGCTGGATGACCTGGAAGCTGTCCGGCGGCGCGGCCCACGTGTCCGACTACTCCAACGCCTGCTGCACGCTGATGGTCAACATCGATACCATGGATTACGACGAGGAGCTGATGAAGTATTACGGCATCCCGCGTTCCATTCTGCCCAAACTGGTCAATCCCTGCGGCATCTTCGCCTATACGGACCCCAAGGAGTTCTTCGGCGCGAAGGTTCCGATTTCCGGCATCTGCGGCGACCAGACCGCCGCCGCCTTCGGCCAGGCCTGCGTAAAGCCCGGCATGATCAAGAACACCTATGGCACCGGTTCCTTCATGATCCTCAACTGCGGCGAGAAGCACCTCGACGTGGGCAAGGGCTGCTTCAGCACCGCGCTGTGCGTGCGCGAGGGCGCGCCCCTGCAGTGGGGCTATGAGAGCTATGCCAACGTATCCGGCGCCGCCATCCAGTGGCTGCGCGACGGCCTGGGCATCATCTCGGAAGCCTCCGAATGCGAGAAGCTGGCCAGCACCGTTCCGGACAACGGCGGCGTTTACCTCGTTCCCGCCTTCAACGGGCTCAGCTCCCCCTATATGGACCCCTATGCCCGGGGCACCATCATCGGCATCACCCGCGGCACCACCAAGGCGCACATCTGCCGCGCCGCCCTGGAGTGCATGGCGTATCAGATCGCCCAGTCCTTCCAGGATATGGAGGAGCTGACCGGCACCAAGATCACCGCGCTGCGCGCAGACGGCGGCGGCGCCAAGAGCGATTTCCTGCTCCAGTTCCAGGCCGATATCCTGGGCGTGCCCGTCGAGCGCCCGGTCATCACCGAGACCACCTGCCTGGGCGCCGCTTACACGGCCGGCCTGGCCACCGGCTTCTTCGCCTCGGTGGATGAAGTTTCCGCCAACTGGCAGTGCGAGAAGCGCTTCGAGCCCAGGCTCACCGCCGAACAGCGCAGCGAATTGATGGACGGCTGGAACCGCGCCGTCGAGCGCGCCGGCAACTGGGTCAAGAAGTAATCCCCTGATCATCGCGCCGCGCCGCCCCCGAAACGGGGGCGGCGCTTTTCGCTCCAAAGCCCGGCCGCGTTCAACGCCGGGCGCGTTTGCGCAAAGCCCCAGGAAGGTGATACAATCCGCCCAAAGGATGGTGCGCGGATGAGGTACGGCGAAACGCTCCCGGGGAGCTTTATCGAAAGGCAAAACCGGTTTGTCGCCCGGGCCGCGATAGACGGCAGGGTGGAAACGGTCCACGTCAAGAATACCGGCAGGCTGGGCGAGCTGCTGACGGCGGGGGCGAAGGTGATCCTCGCCCCGGCGGAAAACCCGAACAGGAAGACCGCCTTCGACCTCGTGGCGGCCTGGAAAGACGGCAGGCTTTTCAACATTGATTCCCTGGCGCCGAACAAGGTGGCGGCGGAATACCTGCCCAAGCTTTTCAAAAACATCACAAGGCTGAAGCCCGAAGCGGTCCGCGGGAATTCCAGGCTGGATTTTTACCTTGAGGCGGAAGGGCTTTGGGAAGAAGGGATATCGCCGAACAAGAAGGGCGGAGAAAACGCGGGCGATATCGAAACGGAGGCCGGGAAGAAGAACCGCAAAGGCGAAAACCGGCAAAAAGAAGAGGCCCCCCAAGGCGCTTTGGCAAAGGGCAGGCCAAAAGGCAGACTCCGCGCGTTTATCGAGGTCAAGGGCGTGACCCTTTTCAAAAGGGGCGGGGCCTTTTTCCCGGACGCGCCGACCGTGCGGGGGATCAAACACCTCGACGAGCTGGCCGCCTGCGCGAAGGAGGGGTATTTCGCCGCCGTGCTCTTTGTGGTGCAGTTTGCCGGGGCGCGCTTCGTCGCCCCGAACGACGAAACGGGCGCGGCCTTTGGCGAAGCCCTCAGGCGGGCGGAGCAGGCGGGCGTGCGCCTGTTTGCCGTGGAATGCAAGGTGACGCCGGAAGGGATCTCGCCCTTTCGCCCGCTGCCGGTGCGCACAGGCGGGGAAGAAGAACGATCCTGACCCCGAATCCCCGTTCCGCGCGCGGATCCCCCGGCCATGCGCGCGGGGGGGAACCGCGGGGATTGACCGCGCGAAACCCGGCCGGAACCAAACAACCGCCTGCCGAAACATGTTCGGCAGGCGGTTTAACCTGTCAAGAAACCCATGGGATTGTCGGGGGGACGCGGCCCCTTGACTTCAATCCGGCCGGCGGGCTGGGTGCATTGCCGCGAAGCGGCAGCGAAGATGCCCCTGGGGCGCGTGTGCGCCGGAACGGCCGGTCGTGTTCGGCCCGCTGGGCAAACACGTTCTTCCTTGATAGATGCCGGAATCCGTGGTTTCGGCGCAAAAAGCCGCAGGCTTTCCGTCTTTTCACGATTTGCCGGCCGAAACGATGCCGCGTTTCAGGCAAACCGCGCAGCCTCAAAGCGTGCGCGCGCTTTGACATCAAGCGTCATTCGTCCGTCCGTTCAACTTCCGCGCCCAGGCCGCGCAGCTTGTCTTCCACGTCCTCATACCCGCGGTCGATGTAATCCAGGTTCGCGATGGTGGTGACGCCGTCCGCCATCAGGCCGGCGACGATCAGCGAGGCGCCCGCCCGCAGGTCGCTGGCCGTAACGGGGCAGCCGGAAAGCCCCTCCACGCCGTAAACCGTCGCCACCCTGCCGCTGACGGAAATCTCCGCCCCCATGCGGCAAAGGTAGGGCACGTGCTTGAACCGGTCCTCGAAGATGGTCTCATAAACCTGGCTGGCGTCCCTGTTCCGGGTCAAAAGGGCCATGATGGGCTGCTGAAGGTCCGTGGGGAAGCCGGGGTAGGGCAGGGTGCGCACGTTGACGCCCCGGGGGCGCTGGCCGTCCGATCTGACCTGCATGAAGAATTCCCTGCCGTCGTCCCCTTCGGTGACGGAATAGCCCATCTCCATCAGTTTTGCGGTGATGGCCTCCAAGTGGGTGGGGATGACGTTCCGCACCGTAACGTCCCCGCCGGCGGCGGCGGCGGCGATCATATAGGTCCCGGCCTCGATCTGGTCCGGAATGATCGCGTAGGAGCAGCCGCGCAGGGACCGGCCGCCGTTGATGCGGATCACGTCCGTCCCCGCGCCCTTGACGGAAGCGCCGATGCAGTTGAGGAAGTTGGCAACATCGACCACGTGGGGCTCCTTCGCGGCGTTGGCGATGACGGTCTGGCCTTGCGCCCAGACGGCGGCGAGCATGATGTTGATCGTCGCGCCGACGGAAACGGTGTCCAAATAAATATCCGCCCCGCGCAGGCCGTTTTTCGCCTCGGCTTTCAGGATGCCCCGCTCCAGCCGGGTGGTGGCGCCCAGGGCCTCCATGCCCTTGATGTGCAGATCGATGGGCCGCACGCCGATAAAGCAGCCGCCGGGCAGGGCGACCTCCGCCCGGCCGAAGCGGCCCAGCATGGAGCCGAGCAGGTAATAGGACGCGCGCATCCGCCCCACGAGGTCGAAATCCGCCTTCGGGTTGCGCATCCCCTCGCCGCTGATGTTCATGGCGGCGCCGTCAAATTCGACTTCGGCCCCCATCTTCCTGAAAATGTCCGCCAAAAGGCGAACGTCCTCAATATCCGGCAGGTTTTCAATCGCACATCCGCCCGTGGCCATCAGTGCGGCGGGCAGTATTCCCACGGCGGCATTCTTCGCGCCGGACACGGAAACCGTGCCAAAGAGCGGCTTGCCGCCGCGGATCTTCAACTTCTGCAAAGGGACCTCCCAAAAAATAAACGGTCAACAGGCTTGTTGGCGGCAATGCGCAATCAGAACATCTTCTTGCGCCACATGATGATCGTCACGGCCAAAGTCAACGCCAAAGAAAGGCCGAGAACGATCCAAAAACCGCCGTGGTACCCCTCAAACGGCACGCCCGTGTTCATGCCGAACAGGCTGTAAATGATCTGCGGCACGGAAAGGATGATCGTCACCGCGGCCAAAAGCTTCATGACGATGTTCAGGTTGTTGGAGATGACCGAGGCGTAAGCGTCCATCGTGCCGGAAAGAATATCCCGATAGATGGTGCACATCTCGATGGCCTGCTTGTTTTCGATGATGACGTCTTCGAGCAGATCCTCGTCGTCCGGGTAGCGGGTCAGGCTGCTGGTGCGCAGAAGCTTTTCCAGCACCAGTTCGTTCCCCTTGAGGGAGGTGGAAAAATAAACCAGGGACTTTTCCAGCCGAAGCATCTGGATCAGCTCGCGGTTTTTCATGGATTTGTGCAGCTCGCTCTCGACGACGGAGCTGGCCTTGTCGATCTGCTTCAGATATTGCAGGAATTTCGAAGCGTTGCGGTAAAGGATCTGCAAAAGAAAGCGGTATTTCTTGTTGACGGAAAACGCCCGGACACGGCCGTTCATAAAATCCTCGATGATCGTCGTCTCCTTGAGGCAGATCGTGACGATCCCCTTTTCGCAGAGCACGACGCCCAGGGGCAGGGTCGTGTAAATAAAGGATTTTTCCTCGGGCTGAACGATGGGGATGTCCACGATGATCAGGGTCCCGCAGTCCTCGTGCTCGATGTGGGGGGATTCCTCCTCGTCCAGCGCGGCCTTGATGAAATCCTCGTCAACGCAAAAAAAGTCCAAAACGGCTTTGATTTCGTCCGGTTCGGGATCGGTCAGATGCGCCCAGCAGCCTTCCGAAAATTCGGTAAGACGGCGGAGCGCGCCGCAGCTTGTGGCGAAAATATCCGTCATGGGACCTCCTTCTTCGCTTTTTGCCGGCGATTCCGGCCAAAAGCGGCGTTGATCGCCCCGGCGCATGGCAAAAAGCGGCCTGCCGCGCTCAAAGCGTGCAAAACAGGCGCTTTGAGCGCGCCGTGTTACTGATATTATAGCCGTTATGGGTGTGTTGCGCAAGAGCGCGCAAAAGCCCGCGGTTTCGGGCGCGGGCGGCTTTTCGGGAAGGGCTTGCGGCCGGGAAGGATGCGGCGCTTGCGGCAAAAAAACCGCCGCCGGATTGAAACAGATCCACAAAGGGCAAGGGACAAAACGCCAAACGCCTGTTTCAAAGGATCTTTGGGCGTTATCCCGGCGCTAAAAAGGGATGTTTTGCGCAAATTTGCGCGCATATTTTTGCCCGGGCATTGTAACGCGCGGCCGGGGGTGATAAACTGTATCCAGTATTTACATTCCCTGAAAAAACAGGATTTGGAGGCCACATGAGCAGCATTGCTTTCATAAACGCAAACGTGATCCCCATGGAGCGCGGCGAGCGCCACAGCGCCGTGCTGATCCAAGACGGAAAAATCACCGCCCTCGGCGCGGACGGCGAGATCGCCGCCGCGGCGAAGGCCGCGGGCATCGCCCAAAAGGACGCAAAGGGCGCGACCATCCTTCCGGCGTTTTTCGACTGCCACGTCCACGCGCTGACCACCGGCGAAAACGCGCTGGGGGTGGATCTTTTTGACTGCAAGAGCATCGCCGGGGTGCTGGGCGCCCTCAAAGAAGCGGAACAAAACCTTCCCGAAGGGCAGTGGGTTTTCGGCAAGCGGCTGGATGAAAGCAGACTCGCGGAAGGCCGCCCGCCGGTGATGAAGGAGCTGGACGCGATTGCCCGCCCCGTGTTCATCGCCGACCGGGGCAAGCATTACGTTCAGGTGAACACCGCGGCTTTTGAAGCCCTGGCCCTCCCCGCAAACACCGCGGGCATCCGCCTCGGGGAGGACGGCAAACCCAACGGCCGATTGCAGGACGCGGCGAACAGGCTGGCCAGCGAGGGCTTTTTCGGCGCCTGGTCCATAGAGCAGCGGCAGGACGCCGTGCGCTACACCGCGAATCAGGCCGTATCTAAGGGCATCACCACCATCAACGCCATGGAAGGGCTGGACAGCGGGGACGACGACATCCCGATCATCCGTTCCGTCGCGCCGGAACTCCCGGTGGACATGAAGATCTTCTGGTGCACCCCGGACGCGCAAAAGGCCGTGGACATGGGGTTTGACGTTTGGGGGGGCGACATTCTGCTGGACGGCTCCATCGGCTCCCGCACCGCCGCTTTTTCAAAAAAATACTGCGACGGGGATACGGCGGGGTATTTGAACTACCCGGACGACCAGGTGGAAGCCTGGGTCAACGAAGCCCTGCGCCGGGATCTGGCCCTGTCCTTCCACTGCATCGGCGAGCTTGGCGTCACCCAGGCGCTGGACGCCATGGAGAAGGCCCTTGCCGCCCATCCCGAAAAGGCAAGCAGCCACAGGCTCCGGCTGGAGCATTTCGGCTTCCCGACGCAGGCGGACATCGACCGCTGCGCGAAGATGGGGATCCGTGTCAGCACCCAGCCGTCCTTCACCTTCCTTCGCGGCGGCCCGGGAACGGTATACCGTTCCAGGTTGGGCGAAAAGAGGGAACGCGGCGGCTATCCCAGCAGGAGGATGCTGGACGCGGGCATCGTCCTGGGCGGCGGCTCGGATTCGGACGTTACGCCCATGGACGCCCTTTTGGGGATCCACGCGGCGGTCAACCAGCCCTATCCGGAAAACGCCGTCACCCCGTATGAGGCCGTGCGGATGTATACCCTGGACGCGGCGAAGACCAGCTTTATGGAGGATCAAAAGGGCAGCCTGGCGCCGGGCAAGCAGGGGGATCTGGTGATCCTGGCCGAAGACCCGATGGCCGCCGACCCGAGGACCATCAAGGACATCAAAGTCCTTGCGACGGTGCATAAGGGCAAAGTGGTGTACGAGGGGTAATCAGGGAGTTCACCGCAGGTTAAACAACAAAAAGCCGCGCTTTGTGCTTCAAAGCGCGGCTTTACATTATTTGGAAAATTTGCAAACCCCAATCCGGGGTTTCAGGGGCCGCGGCCCCTGAAGCTCAATCAAAACTGACGACATAAGCCGAAACCACAGATTTCGGCACCTCATCAAGGATTGATGTCGGCTGCGCCGACGACTGGGGCGTCAGTTTTGCCGTGCCATTTCGGGCATTCATGCCCGAAATTTCCTTGGGCGGAATCACAGATTCCGGCACTTCATCAAGGAATGATGTCGGCTTCGCCGACAACCTTGCGCGAAGCGAAGAACCAACCGGCGAAGCGGCCCGCGGGCCGCTTCGCCGCCGCTTAACTCACACCACGCCCTGGGCGAGCATGGCGTCCGCCACCTTTTTGAAGCCCGCGATGTTTGCGCCGGCGACAAAGTTGTCCGCCATGCCGTAGGCCGCGGCGGCTTCGGCCATATTCTTGTAGATGTTGACCATAATGGTGTGCAGCCGCTGGTCCACTTCCTCGGCGGTCCAGCTCAGGCGCAGGCTGTTCTGGCTCATCTCCAGGGCCGAAGTCGCGACGCCGCCGGCGTTCGCCGCCTTGCCGGGGGCAAAGAGCACGCCGGATTTCTGCAAAAGCGCCACGGCTTCGGGGGTGGAGGGCATGTTCGCGCCTTCCGCGACGGCGTAGCAGCCGTTGGCGATGAGGGCCTTCGCGTCCTCTCCGTTCAGCTCGTTCTGGGTGGCGCAGGGCAGGGCGACGTCGCACTTTGCGGACCAGACGTGGCCGTTTTCGGCGTACACGCAGGAGGGATGGTCCTCGGCGTATTTGGAAAGGCGGCCGCGCCGGGCTTCCTTGAGGTCCTTGAGATACGCAAGGTCCAAGCCGTCCTTTTCATAGATCCAGCCGTTGGAATCCGAGGCGGTGACCACGGTGGCGCCCAGCTGGGCCGCCTTCTCGATGGCGTAAAGCGCGACGTTGCCGCTGCCGGAAACCGCGACCCTCGCCCCCTTGAAGGAGTGGCCCTTGGCCTCGATCATCTCGCGGCAAAGGTAAACAAGGCCGTAGCCCGTCGCCTGCTTGCGCACCAGCGAACCGCCGTAGGTCAGGCCCTTGCCGGTCAGCACGCCCTCGTACCGGTCGGTGATGCGCTTGAACTGGCCGTACATATAGCCGATTTCCCTGGCGCCCACGCCGATGTCCCCGGCGGGAACGTCGGTATCCGCTCCGATGTACTTGTAAAGCTCGGTGACGAAGCTCTGGCAGAAGGCCATGACCTCCCGGTCGGATTTGCCCTTGGGGTCAAAATCCGAGCCGCCCTTGCCGCCGCCGATGGGCAGCCCGGTAAGGGAATTCTTGAAGATCTGCTCAAAACCGAGGAATTTGATCACGCTGAGGTTGACGGAAGGGTGGAAGCGCAGCCCGCCCTTATAAGGGCCGATGGCGCTGTTGAACTGGACGCGGTAGCCCTTGTTGACCTGGACGTTTCCGCCGTCGTCCACCCAGGGAACGCGAAAGAGCACCGAGCGTTCGGGCTCGACGATCCGGGCAAGGAGGTTGTTTTTTTCGTACTGCGGTTCCGCGTCGACGACGGGGCGCAGGGAATCGAGAACTTCGGTAACGGCCTGAATGAATTCGGGCTGGTCGGGGTTTTTTGCCGCGGTGTCAGCAAGGATGCGATCGACGTAGTTCATTTTGCTGTTCCCTTCCTTATGTAAAATTTTTTGGAAAACGAAAAAGCCGCTCCATTGCGAAATCCGCAGCCGAAGCGATCCCGGCGCCTTCGCCGGGCGCCAAAGGGGGAAAAAACTTCCCGGCGCACGAAATATTATACAAAGCATTTTTTGAAATTGCAATACAACAAGGGCGTTATTTCATATATTGTTCGGATATGCCGCCAAAATCGGGGTAAACTCCGTATGAAATGATAGAGCGAAAACACAATACTGCACAATTCCCGCAACGCTAAGGCGGGTGATCCCTGCTTGACCGGGAACAGTGCTTTTTCATAAAAAATACCGGGAACGGTTTTTGGGAACAGATCGTTTCAGGGTCAGGACAGCGCGGCGGATCGGGCGGCCGGTTTCGCGGCAAACGGTTCGGCCGGATCGCTGTTCTGAAGAAACAAAGAAAAGGAAGAAAAGACTCCAATGAAAAAGCTTCTGTCCGTTATTCTGGCCTTCGGGCTTGTGCTTGGGCTTTCCGCCTGCGGTTCAAACGGCAACAGCGCCGGGGGTGCAAAGGGCGACGGCATGACCCTTACCGAGATCATGGACGCCATTCTCGACGGCGTGGAGAACCTGCCCGAATCGGAAAGCGTTGAGCTGACCGGCGAAAAGTGGGAAACTTACGCCTTCATCACCCCCGCGGAAGGAATGGAAGGCCGCGCGTCCGACGCGCTGATGTCCCCCGTGGCCCATTCCGTCGTGCTGGTGCGCGTGCCGGAAGGGGCCGACGCCGAAGAGGTGGCCGCCGAGATCGAAGAAAACGCGAACCCGAACAAGTGGATCTGCGTCGTCGCGGAAAAGACGATCGTCCGCCGGCACGGGAACACGATCCTGCTGGTCATGTCCTACGAAGAACTGGCGGATACCATCGCCGGCAACTTCGATAAGCTGTTCGAATAACCGGCGGGAATCCCCGGCTGGTCGCGCCCTCCGCGCCGTATCCGGTACGGGGGGCGTTTTATGAGGTAAGCCATGCTGTTTTCCAGCGCTTCGTTCATCTATCTTTTTTTGCCCGCGGTGCTGCTTTGCTATTTTCTGTCCCCTAAGAAATGGAAAAACGGCGTGCTGCTGTTTTTCAGCCTGCTGTTTTACTTTTTCGGCGAACGGGCGTACACCCTGCTGCTTTTGATCTCCTCTTTGAGCGATTACCTGCACAGCCTTTCCATCGAAAAGCACCGGGGGCAAAAAGCGGCGAAGCTCGCCCTTGTTTCCTCGATCGCCGTCAACCTTGCCCTTTTGGGGTTTTTTAAGTATTCGGATTTCCTGATCGGCACGATGAACGGCCTTGTGGGAACAAAAATCCCGCCGACCGGCGTCCCGCTGCCCATCGGCATCAGCTTTTACACCTTTCAGACCATGAGCTATACCATCGACGTTTACCGCGGCAGGGTGAAGGCGGAGCGCAGCCTCTTCACCCTCGCGACCTTTGTTTGCCTTTTTCCCCAGCTGATCGCCGGGCCGATCGTGCGGTATACCGACGTTGCAAAAGAACTGAGGGAAAGAAGCACAACCCTTTCCGAAGCGGCGGCGGGCGTTTCGCGCTTTGCCTTCGGCCTGGGCAAAAAGGTGCTGCTGGCCAACGCCCTGGGGGAGCTTTGCGCCGCCTTTTCGAAAAGCGGCGAAAAGAGCACGCTTTTTTACTGGGTCTATGTATGCTCATACATGCTCCAGATCTACTTCGATTTTTCCGGCTATTCGGACATGGCCGTCGGCCTGGGCAAGCTGTTTGGCTTCAGCTTCCCGGAAAACTTCGATTACCCGTATATCTCCCGCTCGATCACCGAGTTCTGGCGGCGTTGGCACATGACCCTTTCCGGCTGGTTCCGGGATTACGTCTACATCCCTCTGGGCGGCAGTCGCACGAGCAAGGCGAAATGGCTGCGGAACCTCCTCGTCGTCTGGATGCTGACCGGGCTTTGGCACGGCGCGAGCTGGAACTTCGTGCTCTGGGGGCTTTATTTCGGCGTGCTGCTGGCCGTTGAGAAGCTGCTGCTCAAAAAAATGCTGGACCGCGCCCCCGCCGCGGTCTGCCACGCCTATGTGCTGTTTTTCGTGGCGGTCAGCTTCGCGATCTTTTCCGCCGACGGTCAGGGCGGCGTGATCCCCGTTCTTTCGGGCCTGTTCGGGCTTTCGGGCCTGCCGGGCTACACCTTTGAAACGGGCTATTACATCAGAAGCTACGCCGTGCTGCTGGCAACCGGCGCCATCGGCGCCACGCCGCTGCTCAGGAAGGCGTGGGGCCGGGTGAAGGGCGGGCCCTTTGCCCTGTGGCTGGAGCCTTTGGCCGTCGCCGCGCTGATGGCCGCCTGCACCGCGGCTTTGGTGGACGGCTCCTTTAACCCCTTTTTATATTTCAGGTTTTAGGATTCACAGGCACAAGGCAAGGGGAATGGAACGCCTCTTACCCTTTGGGAGGGCAGCGCATTGAAGATGGAAAAGGCAAAAAACATCGCGACGGTCGCCGTTTTTCTGGCGTTTGTGTTCGGGTTGGCGTTTTTGGGCGCGATCCTGCCGGACGCCGCCCTTTCCCGGGCGGAACGGCGGAAGCTGGCCCAAAGCCCGAAGCTCACCGCCGAATCGGTGATGAACGGCAAGTTCATGACCGGGCTGGAGGAGTACCTTCTCGACCAGTTTCCCTTTCGGGACGGCTGGCGCGCCGTCAAGGCCGCCCTGCGCTTCGGGCTCTTTTTGCAGATGGACAACAACGGCGTCTACCTTGTGGGGGATTCGGTTTTGAAGCTGGAATACCCCCTGAAGGAGGACCAGGTGAGCTACGCGGCGAAGAAGATCGCCGAGGTTTACGAAAAATACCTTTCGGGCATGAAAGTTTACTGGTCGGTGGTGCCGGACAAGAACTATTTTGCCGCAAAGGAAAGCGGCCATATGGCCCTGGATTATGAACGGCTGATGGCGCTGATGCGCGAAGGCGTTCCGCAAAAGATGGCCTATGTGGACCTTTTCGACACGCTTTCGATCGGCGATTATTACAGAACGGACGCCCACTGGCGGCAGGAGCGCATCCTGCCCGTGGCGAAAAAGCTGGCAACGGCCATGGGCGCGGGCGAAAACCTGCCTGGGGAAGCGGCGTACGAAAGCCGTGAACGCAGCCCGTTTTACGGCGGATACTGGGGCCAGTCCGCGCTGAACGCACAGCCGGACACGCTGGTTTACCTCGAAAGCGAATACACAAGGAACGCGGTTGTCACAAGCGCCGAAAAGCCCGGCCAAACCCTGCCGGTTTACACGCTGGACAGGTTCGAGGGCATGGACGGGTACGACGTTTTTCTGGACGGCGCGGCGACGATCCTTACAATCGAATGCAAAAACGCGAAAACGGACAGGGAACTGATTCTATTCCGGGATTCCTCGGCCAGCAGCCTTGCGCCCCTGCTGCTGGGGGCGTACGCGAAAATCACGCTGATCGACCTTCGCTATGTGTCTGCCGCGCTTGTCGGGCAATACGTGGATTTTGCGGATCAGGACGTGCTGTTCCTTTACGGCGTGCCGCTTTTGAACAGCGGAACATTGCTGAAATAGCAAACGTCAAAGTAAGATGCGAAAAGCGGCGGGGGATCGGATGCCCTTCGTCCTAAGGGTGCCAAAGCGGCCTGTGTGCCGCTTCGCCGGAGGTTTTTCGCTTTGCGCAAGGCCGTCGGCAAGGTCTTCGGCTCATGCCGTCAGGTTTTGATGGAAGCGCGGGGGCCGCGGCCCCTAAACCTCGGGGATAGGTTTTTCCGACAGCCTGGGGCGAAGGGCTTTAAAACCCTTCGCCCCTTTCGGCTTTTTGCTTGACCGGCCCTTTTTTCGCCGTTAGAATCAAAGTAAGAAAGGCGCCCGCCCGGCCCTTCATTCTGGAATGCTTCGGGCGGCCGCCGGCAAAACGGGTTTTGATGGATTTTAGGGAGGGTGTTTGGGACCGATGATGAATCTTGAACTTTTTTTCAAGGAAAACCCCAGCGTCGCCCTGGCCTTTTCCGGCGGGGTGGATTCGTCCTACCTGCTGTACGAGGCGAAAAAGCATTGCGCCCGCCTGGGGGTCTATATGGCGGTCACACCCTTTGTTCCCGGCTTTGAAAGGGCGGACGCCCAAGCCCTTGCAAAAGAGCTGGGCGTTGAGATCACCATTTTGGAGCACGACCCCCTGGCGGAGGCCGACGTGGTCAAAAACGACGAAAACAGGTGCTATCACTGCAAGCGGGCGCTTTTTTCCATGCTGACGGAACGGGCGAAGGCGGACGGCTTCTCTTTGGTGATCGACGGCACCAACGCCTCGGACGACGCGGCGGACAGGCCGGGCATGCGCGCCCTGCAAGAGCTGGGCGTGCGCTCGCCCCTGCGGGAATGCGGCCTGACCAAGGCGCGGATCCGGCAGGCCCTGCGCGAGGCCGGGCTGCCCGTTTGGGACAAGCCGGCCTACGCCTGCCTGGCCACGCGGGTACCGACGGGAAACCGGATCAAAAGGGAGGACCTCGAAAGGATCGAGCGGGGGGAGGACGCCCTTTTTGCCATGGGCTTTCGGGGATTCCGGCTGCGGGCGACCCCAAGCGGCGGCGCGAAGCTTCAGTTTCTCGCGGATCAGCTCGAACACGCCTTTGAAAAAAGGGAGGCGGTCGTCGCCGCGCTTTCGCCGGATTTTAAGGAGATCACCCTGGATCTTCGGCCAAGGGCGGCCGCCGCGGAGGAGTAAAGCCCGAAAAAACGCGCAGCCTCCGGCGTTTTTCGCCGGATCACCCGGGTGAAAAGGGCCGGGGGAGATTCTTGCCCGCCTATGCGAAGAGAAGGGGCAAACAATGTCCCGGTGCTGGGGTGTGCCCGCCTTTGCAAAGAGGAGTCCGGGCGGGAACGCCGAACACATCATTCAGAGGATCGTATAAAAACCCCCGCTTCGGGCCGAAACGGGGGTTTTTCATCAACCGTACCCTTTTGTCATTCCAGCCCGAGGGCGGGCTTCAGATACTGGCCGGTATAGCTTTTTTCGGCCCTCGCCACTTCCTCCGGCGTGCCGGTGGCCACGACCTCGCCGCCCAGATCGCCGCCTTCCGGCCCAAGGTCGATCACGTAGTCCGCGGTCTTGATCACGTCCAGATTGTGCTCGATGACGAGGACGGTGTTCCCGTTGTCCGCCAGTCTTTGCAGAATGTCGATCAGGCGGGAAACGTCGTGCATGTGCAGCCCGGTGGTGGGCTCGTCCAGGATGTAGAGCGTCCGGCCCGTGGGCTTTCTGGAAAGCTCCGTCGCCAGCTTGACGCGCTGGGCCTCGCCGCCGGACAGGGTGGTGGAAGGCTGGCCCAGGCGGATGTAGCCCAGGCCCACGTCCATCAGGGTGGAAAGCTTGCGGGCGATCCGCGGCAGCGCGCCGAAGAATTCAAAGGCTTCCTCGACGGGCATGTCCAAAACGTCCGAAATGGTTTTGCCCTTGTAGCGCACCTCCAGGGTTTCGCGGTTGTAGCGCTTGCCGCCGCAGGTTTCGCAGGGGACGTAAACATCCGGCAAAAAGTGCATCTCGATCTTCTTGATGCCGTCGCCCTTGCAGGCCTCGCACCGCCCGCCTTTGACGTTGAAGCTGAACCTGCCGTTGGTGAAGCCTTTGGCCTTGGCGTCCGGCGTCATGGCAAAAACCTCGCGGATCAGGTCGAACACGCCGGTATAGGTGGCGGGGTTGGAGCGGGGCGTGCGGCCGATGGGGGACTGGTCGATGTCGATCACCTTGTCCAGGAATTCCTCGCCCTCGATGGAATCGCAGTCCCCCGGCCGGGTTTTTGCGCGGTTCAGGTCCCGCAGCAGGGCCTTTTTCACGATCTCGTTCACCAGGCTGCTCTTGCCCGAGCCGGAAACCCCGGTGATGCACACCAGCACCCCCAGGGGGAAGGAAACCGTCACGCCCTTCAGGTTGTTGGCCCGGGCCCCGCGGACGGTGAGCACGCGCCCGGTGAGGGGCCTTCTGCTTTGCGGCACCTCGATCTTCAGCTCGCCGCTGAGGTATTTGCCGGTGATGGACCGCTCGCAGGCGATCAGGTCGGCTACCGTCCCCTGGGCCACCAGCTCGCCGCCGTGGGCGCCGGCTAAAGGGCCGATGTCCACCACGTGGTCGGCCTCCCGGATGGTTTCCTCGTCATGTTCGACGACGATCAGCGTGTTCCCCAGATCCCGAAGGTGCTTCAATGTGGTCAGCAGGCGGGAATTATCCCGCTGGTGCAGGCCGATGGAGGGCTCGTCCAGAATATAGAGCACGCCCATCAGACCGGAGCCGATCTGGGTCGCCAGCCGGATCCTTTGGGCTTCGCCGCCGGAAAGGGTTGCCGCCCCCCGGGCAAGGGTCAAATAATCCAGCCCAACGTCGCACAAAAAGCCCAGCCTCGCGTCGATTTCCCGCAGGATACGGTCCGCGATGGCGCGTTGGGTGGCGGAAAGGGTCAGGTTCGCGAAGAATTCCCGGGCGCGCAGCACGGAAAGCCGGGAAACGGCGGCGATGGACGCGTCCCCCACGGTGACGGCCAGCACGGTTTTTTTCAGCCTGTCCCCTCCGCAGTCCGGGCAGGGGATGTAGGACATATACCCCTCGATCTCGGCCTTCATATAGTCCGACTGGGTTTCCCGGTATCTTCTTTCGAGGTTGTTCGCGATGCCCTCGAAGGCGTTGTACATCGTTCCGCTGCCGTAGGAGCGGTCGAAGGAAAGCTTGAGCTTTTCCTCCCCTGTGCCGTAGAGCAGGATGTCGACGATCTCCTGGGGCAGCTTTTCCACCGGGGCATCCAGCGAAAACTTGTATTTCTCCGCCAGGGCGGAAAGGTACATGGAAGACACGGACCCCCCGTTTTCCCCGCTGTACCAGCCGGAAACCTTGATGGCCCCCTGGTTCAGGGAAAGGGATTTGTCCGGAAAGATCAGATCCGGGTCGATCTTCATCAGCGTGCCGAGGCCGGTGCAGGTGGGGCAGGCACCGAAGGGGCTGTTGAAGGAGAACATGCGGGGCGTCAGCTCTTCCATGCTGATGTTGCAGTCCGGGCAGGCGTAATTCTGGGAAAAGGTGGTTTCTGTTCCGTCCGCGTCGGCGGTGACCAGGCCGTCGGCCAGCTCCATGGCGGTTTCCAAGGAGCCGGCCAGGCGGCTTCTTATGCCGTCCTTGACGATCAGCCTGTCCACCACCACCTCGATGCTGTGCTTGAATTTTTTGTCCAGCGGGGGGACTTCGGAAACGTCGTAAACCGTGCCGTCCACCCGCACGCGCACGAAGCCGCGCTTGGTCACGCCGTCCAGCACCTTCTGGTGCTCGCCCTTTCTGCCCCGCACGATGGGCGCCAGCAGGGTGAGCCGCGTGCCTTCCGGCAGCTTCAGCAGGGAATCCACCATCTGGTCCACGGACTGGCGGGTGATCGCCTTGCCGCAATTCGGGCAGTGGGGCAGGCCGACGTTCGCATAGAGCAGGCGCAGGTAATCGTGGATCTCCGTCACGGTGCCCACGGTGGAACGGGGGTTGTGGCTGGTGGTCTTCTGGTCGATGGAGATGGCCGGGGAAAGCCCTTCGATGGCGTCCACGTCCGGCTTGTTCATCTGGCCGAGGAACTGGCGGGCGTAGCTCGAAAGGGATTCGACGTAGCGCCGCTGACCCTCGGCGTATATGGTGTCAAAGGCGAGGGAGGTCTTCCCCGAACCCGAAAGCCCGGTGAACACCACCAGCTTGTCCCTGGGGATGGTCAGGTCCAGGGATTTGAGGTTGTTTTCCCGGGCGCCCTTGACGGTCAAAACATTGCTGTCGCTCATGCTGCCTCTTTGGTATGTTAAAATTTGCTTCAATGGTTAACGTTTTGTGGATTTCCTGCCCCGCTCCCTTGCCGGGCGGGCGTACCCCGCGGTGCCGGGCTTTTTCTCCGGCTGCTTGCCCGGGGCGCTGCCGCGCAGCGCAAACAGCTCGTCCCGCAGCTTTGCGGCGGTTTCAAAATCCAGCTCCGCCGCGGCGGCGCGCATCTGCTCCTCGATGATGGCGGCCTTTTCCCGCCGCTCGTCCTCGGGCATTTCGTCCTTGACGTCCCGCTTGCTGGAGACTTCCAGAACGTCCCGCACTTCTTTGATGACCGTTTGGGGAACGATGCCGTGCTCCGAATTGAACCGCTCCTGGAGCGCGCGCCTTCTCGCCGTTTCATCCATGGCGGTGCGCATGGAATCGGTGATATGGTCCGCGTACATGACCACCCGGCTGTCCGCGTTCCTGGCGGCGCGGCCGATGGTCTGGATCAGGGATGTGGCGGAGCGCAAAAAGCCCTCCTTGTCCGCGTCCAGTATGGCGACCAGGGCGACTTCCGGCAAATCCAGCCCTTCCCGCAGGAGGTTGATGCCAACCAGCACGTCGAACTCGCCCAGGCGCAGGTCCCGGATGATCTCCATGCGCTCGATGGTCGCGATCTCGGAGTGCATATAGCGCACCTTAACGCCCATGGATTCGAAGTATTCCGTCAGGTTTTCCGCCATCCGCTTCGTCAGCGTGGTGACCAGGGTGCGGAAGCCCTTGGCCGCGGTCTTTCGAATTTCGCCCAGCAGGTCGTCCACCTGGCCATGAACGGGGCGGACCTCCACCTCCGGGTCCACAAGGCCGGTGGGGCGGATGATCTGCTCGACGATCTCGCCGCCGGTCTCGTTCAGCTCGTAATCCCCCGGCGTGGCGGAAACGAAGATCCGCTGGCCGATCCTTGACCGGAATTCGTCGAACTTCAAAGGCCGGTTGTCGAACGCGGCGGGCAGGCGGAAGCCGTAGTCCACCAGGGTCTGCTTCCTGGACCGGTCCCCGGCGTACATGCCCCGGACCTGGGGCAGGGTGACGTGGGATTCGTCCACGATCAGCAGGAATTTGTCCGGAAAATAGTCGATCAGCGTATACGGCGGCTCGCCGGGCTTTCTGCCGTCAAAATAGCGGGAATAATTCTCGATCCCGGAGCAATAGCCGATCTCCCGCATCATTTCCATGTCGTAAGTGGTGCGCTGGCGCAGGCGCTGCTCCTCCACCAGCTTTTTTTCGGAAAGCAGTTCGTCCAGCCGAAGCTCCAAGTCGCGCTCGATCAGCTTCAGCGCAGGCTCCATCTTTTCCCGGCTGGTGGCGTAGTGGCTGGCGGGGAAAATGGCGGCGTGGTTCAGATTCGCCAGCACCGCCCCGGTGACCGAGGAAACCTCGCTGATTTTTTCGATCTCGTCGCCAAAAAATTCCACCCGGACGGCGGATTTTTCCGAATTGGAGGGCAGGATCTCCAAAACGTCCCCCCGGACCCGGAAGGTGCCGCGCACGAGGTCAAAATCGTTCCGCTCGTACTGGATGTCCACCAGGCGGCGGATCACCTCGTCCCGGTCGATCCGCATGCCCGGGCGCAGGGAAATGGAAAGCTTCAGGTATTCCGAAGGGTCGCCCAGGCCGTAAATACAGCTGACGGAGGCGACGATGATCACGTCCTTCCGCTCGTTCAGCGCGCAGGTGGCGCTGTGGCGCAGCTTGTCGATCTCGTCGTTGACGGTGGCGACCTTTTCGATGTAAGCGTCCGAGGAGGGGATATATGCCTCCGGCTGGTAATAATCGTAATACGAAACAAAGTACTCCACCGCCGAGTCCGGGAAAAACGCCTTGAACTCGTTGCAGAGCTGGGCGGCCAGCGTTTTGTTGTGGGCCAGCACCAAAGTGGGCATCTGCACCCGTTCGATGACGTTGGCCATGGTAAAGGTCTTGCCCGAACCGGTGACGCCGAGCAGCACCTGGGTTTCCTTCCCCCCGATGATCCCCTCGGCCAGAGCGTCGATCGCCTCCGGCTGGTCGCCCGCGGGCCGGTAATCCGAAACTATTTTGAATTCGTTCATTTTTCTTATTTCATCCTCCGTAAGGGCCTGCCGGCACAACCGCTCAACAGGCATCTTCCGGCGTCTTTTTGTGTCATACCGCGATGCTTTCCCATCGGCGCAGCCCCCGCCCTCGGGAAAGCATCTTGCCTGCCGCAGAAATCCGCCCGTTTCGGAGGATGCCGGCAGGCCCTAATGCTATCCCATTTTATCAGAATCATTGCGGATTTCAAGCGAACACGAACACTTTTTCCCGTTTTTTGCTGGAAAAAACAAAAACGGCCCCGAAGAGCCGCTCAGATGATCGATAAAACCAGAATTTGGAGCTTTGCCTTCAACCTCATGGCGGCAAAGCCCCGCAGGCCGCTTGGACGCCCTGTTATTTGTGTTTGACGACCTCCTCAAACGAGAGCAGGCGCACGCCGCCGTCGTTGAACACCTTGACGGCCAGGGTGGGATCGTCCACCCTAAACAGGATGACGCACTGGCTTTCGATATGGCGGACAAAGGAATACAGGTATTCAACGCTGATGCCCGCGTCGCGCAGCTTTTCCAGGGCGACGGCCAGGCCGCCGGGCCGGTCGTCTATGGCGACGGCCAGCACCTCGGTGACGGTGACGGCGTAATTCGCGTCGCGAAGCACTTTAACCGCCCGGTCCGTGTCGTCAACGATCGCCCGCAAAATGCCGAAGCTGGTGGTGTCGGCGATGGTGATGGCGATCATATCGATCCCGTTTTCGCCAAGAAGGCGGCAGAATTCGGCCAGACGGCCCTTTCGGTTTTCAATAAAGACGGAAATCTGGCGGATAAACATGTCATACCTCCGGAAGGTTGAAAGGAAGCGCGGCGAACTGCTCGCCGGCGGCGAAGGGCTTTTCGATTCTATTTTACTACGAATGTGTTCCATACGCAACGATCGGGGTGAAGTATTCCAATCTTCCGTGTGACTGCCGCGCCCGCCGCAAAAACGGATCGCGCCTTTGCGGCGGGCGCGCAATCGCCCTTTCGTCAATCGTAAACCCTGCGAAGGTCACTCACGCGCTTGGCCTTGCCCTCGCTGCGCTCGATGGTGTTCGGCTGCACGAGGTGCACCCCGGCGGAAAGGCCGAGGGTGGCGTGGATGCCTTTTTCGATCTCGGAGCGCAGTTTTTCGATGGTCTTCACCTCGTCAAACGGCATATCCGGCGCGAGCTCCACTTCGACGTCCAAAGTGTCCAGGTTGTTCTTCCGGTCCACGATGATGCGGTAATGGGGCATGATGCCCCGCAAGCCCGCAAGGACGGATTCGATCTGGCTGGGGAAGACGTTCACGCCCCGGATGATCAGCATGTCGTCGCTTCTGCCCTTTAAGCGGTCGATCCGCCTGTGGGTGCGGCCGCAGACGCAGGGTTCCGGCAGGATGCGGGTGATGTCCCGCGTTCTGTAGCGCAAGGTGGGCATGCCGGTGCGGTTGATGGTGGTGATCACCAGCTCGCCGTATTCGCCGTCCGGCTTCGGTTCCAGGGTTTCGGGGTCCAGGATCTCGAAGATGAAATTGTCCTCCCAGAAGTGCAGGCCGCGCTTCGCCTCGACGCATTCGACGGCCACGCCCGGGCCGGAGGTTTCGGAAAGGCCGTAGATGTCGATGGCGTCGATGCCGAGCAGCTCCTCGATCCTCGCGCGCATCTCCTCGGTCCAGGGTTCCGCGCCGAAGATCCCCACGCGAAGGGAAAGATCCCCGGGAGAAATCCCCTGCTTGTGCAGCGCCTCGCCCAGGTAAAGGGCGTAGCTGGGCGTGCAGCAAAGGACGGTGGGCTTCAAATCCTGCATCAGCATGAGCTGGCGGGCGGTGTTGCCCGAGGACGCGGGGATGACGGTGACGCCGTAAGCCTGGCAGCCGTCGTGCAGGCCGAGTCCGCCGGTGAACAGGCCGTAGCCGTAGGCGACCTGGGCGATGTCGTGCCTGGTGCAGCCCGCCGCGCCCAGGGAACGGGCGACGCAGTCCGTCCACATGTCCAGATCGTGCCGGGTGCAGCCCACGACCGTGGGCTTGCCCGTGGTGCCGGAGGAAACGTGGTAGCGGACGATCTGCTCCGTCGGGGCGGAAAAGATGCCGTCCGGGTAATTGTCCCTCAGGTCGTACTTGACGGTGAAGGGCAGGCGGCGGATGTCGTCCAGGGTTCTGATCTGCTCGGGCCGGGCGCCGGCCTCTTCCAGCCGCTTCCTGTAAAAAGGCGAATGGTCGTAAAGATACTGGACCGTGTTTCTGAGCCTGTACTGCTGCAAAAGCTGGAGCTGGTCTCGGGGCATGAGTTCCATCTCCGGATTGTGTACGGTCTTTGTCGCCATTTTGATACCTCTTTTCGTGTCTGGATGCCGGGCGGGGGCGTTTTTTGCCCCGCTTTGGCTAGGGCAAGCGTTGAAATCGAAAACGTGAAGCGGGTTAAAGTTGTTCCGCCCCGCCCGGGCCGGGGCGGGGTCAGTCGGCCAGGGCGCGGCCGGCCGCGAAAGCGTCAAGGTTCAGATCGATGAACTTCGGCTTGATCAGCGCCCGCAGCGCGTCCTCGTAAAGCCCCGGCGCAAAGGGCAAAAGCTTGGACAGCACCCCGAGCATGACGACGTTGGCGGCCTTCGCGCCGCCGCATTCGACGGCGACGGAAAGGGCGTCCACCGCGATGGTTTTGGCCGAGGATCGGATGGTGTCGAGGGCGTCTTCCGGGTATTTTGCCGCGCCGGTGATGACCGGCATGGGCAGGATCTTCTGGTCGTTCAGGATCATCGTTCCGCCCGCTTTGAGGTAGGGCAGGGCGCGCAGGGCTTCCAGCCGCTCGAAAGCGAGGACGGCGTCCGCCCCGCCCTGCTCAACCAGGGGGGCGTACACCGTTTCGCCCGCTTTGGCGATGCGCACATGGGTGATGACGGAACCGCCGCGCTGGCTCATGCCGTGGACTTCGCTGACCTTGGCGTCCAGCCCGGAAGAAACGGCGATGTGGCCGAGGATTTTGCTGGCGAGCAGCGTTCCCTGACCGCCCACGCCGACGATGACGATCTGGATCATTCCGCTTCCCCCCTTTTGGCAGTGGATTGAATGGCCCCCACGGGGCAGACTTTTTTGCAAAGGTTGCAGCCGACGCAAAGGGAAGGGTCGATCTGCGGCCCTGTGCCGGGATCACTGATCGCCGGGCAGCCCAAGCGCATGCAGGCCTTGCAGTTGATGCAGGCGCTTGTCATATACAGCGGGGGAGCGGGCTTCACGCACTTCAAAAGGGCGCAGGGCCGCTTCGCGATGATGACGGAGAGTTCCTCCGCCGCCAGCTCGGCCCTGAGAAGGGCGGTGAATTCCTTCAGCTCAAAGGGGTCGGCCACACTTACGCGCTTGATCCCCAGGGACTGGCAGAGCTTGACCAGATCGACCCTGGGGGCGATTTCACCCTTCAGGTTTCTGCCGGTTGCCGGGTTTTCCTGATGCCCCGTCATGCCGGTGGTGGAATTGTCCGCGATGATCACCACGCCGGTACTCTCGTTGTAAACCGCGTTGATCAGCCCGGTGACGCCGGAATGCATGAAGGTGGAATCGCCGATGACGGCGACGGTCTTTTGGGCGAATTCCCGGCCCCGGGCCTTTTCGCCGCCGTGGGCCATGCCGATGGACGCGCCCATGCAGACGACGGTATCCGCCGCGCTTAAGGGCGGCATCGCGCCGAGGGTGTAGCACCCGATGTCCGCCGAAACGCGCACGCCCAGCTTGTGCAGGGTGTGGAACAGCCCTCTGTGGGGGCAGCCGGGGCAAAGCACCGGCGGCCGGACGGGGATGTTTTGCGTCTCCATGGGGCCGGGGTCCGGCGCGCCGGCAAAAAGATGGGCGATCTTCCTGGCGAAAAGCTCGCCCTGAACGCCGGTTTTTTCCTTGCCAAAAGCCGCAAAGCCCGCGGCTTTGATCGCTTCTTCGAAAAAGGGCTCGCCGTCCTCGATCACCGCCAGCTTTTCCACGTGGTTTGAAAGCTTTTGAACCAGATCAAAGGGCAGGGGGTAGACCATGCCCAGCTTCAGCACCGAAGCGTTTGGCAGGGCTTCTTTGACGTACTGATACGCCGCGCCGGAACAGACCACGCCCAGCTCTTTGCCGGAAAGCTCAAGCCTGTTCAGGTCAAGAAAACCGTTGCAGTCCGCGGCAAGCTTCTTTTCCCGCTGCTCGACGACCAGGTGCCGCGCTTTTGCGAAGCCGGGCATCATCACGTATTTTCTGGGGTTCTTTTCAAGGCCCTTCAACGGCCGGTCTTCCCGTTCGCCCAGGGCCGCAAGGCTCCTCGCGTGGGCGATGCGGGTGGTGACGCGAAGCAGGACCGGGGTGTCGTATTCCTCGGAAAGGTCCAGCGCGCGTTTGACCATGGCCTTGCATTCGGCGCTGTCCGCCGCTTCCAGCATGGGAACGTGGGCGGCCTTGGCGTAATACCGGCTGTCCTGCTCGTTCTGGCTGGAATGCATGCCCGGGTCGTCCGCCGCCACGATCACCAGCCCGGCGTTGACCCCGGTGTAGGAAGCGGTAAAAAGCGGATCCGCCGCCACGTTCAGGCCGACGTGCTTCATGCAGCACATCGTCCGCGCGCCGGCGACCGCCGCGCCCAGGCCCACCTCCAGGGCGACTTTTTCGTTCGGCGCCCATTCGGCGTAAATTTCATCGTATTGGGCGGCGCATTCGGTGATTTCGGTGCTCGGGGTGCCGGGATAGGAGGACACGACGGTCACCCCCGCCTCGTAAGCCCCCCGGGCAATCGCTTCGTTGCCCAGCATCAGTTCTTTCATCGCTTATACCTCCGTGTATGGGGGAACGTTGGGGGGCGGCCCCCCAATCCCCCGCCAAAGGGATTCGTTTGCCGGAATCACGGATTCCGGTATCTTGCAAGGAAGGATGTGTTCGCCATAAAGGCCGAACACATCCGACCTTTAAAATCCCTTTATAAAAATGAAAGGGGCGCCAAGGGGCAAACGGTCCCTTGGCAGGGGTTCGGGGGCAAAGCCTCCGACGTCTCCCTCACCTCAGGTCCTTGACTCTTTTTGCCTTGCCCTCGTATCGTTGCAGGGTGTTCGGCGAAACCAGCGTAACCTTCGCGTCGATCTGGAGGATGACGCGCAGCTCGTGCTGGATCTTCTGCTGAACGGCCTCCAGTTCGCTCCATTTTTCCAGCAGCGAAGAATCGAGCAGCTCGACCACGACCTCCAGCTTGTCCAGGTAATGTTCCCGGGTGACGACGATCTGGTAATGCGGGCCGATCCCCTTGACGGTGAGCAGCACGCCCTCGATCTGGCTGGGGAACACGTTCACCCCCCGGATGATCAGCATGTCGTCCGTCCGGCCGGTCAGCTGGGCCATGCGCCGCGTCGTTCTGCCGCAGGGGCATTCGCCGGGCAGCAGGCGGGAAAGGTCGTGGGTGCGGTAGCGCAATATGGGCAGGGCTTCCTTCATCAGCGGGGTGATGATCACCTCGCCGGGTTCGCCCTCGTTCACGGGTTCGCCGGTATTCGGGTCGAGGATCTCCACATAGAACAGATCCTCGTTGATGTGCATTCCGGTGTGGAAGACGCATTCCCCCGAGACGCCGGGCCCGATGATTTCCGAAAGGCCGTAGTTTTCCGTCACGACCGCGCCGAACTTTTCCGCGATCTTGCCGCGAAGCTCCCCGGTGGAGCCTTCCGCCCCCAAGAGGCCGATCTTCAGTTTCAGGTCGCCGAGAACGCCCATGTTTTCCGCCGTTTCGGCGAGATACATGGCGTAACTCGGCGTGGCGACGAGCAGCGTGGTGCCGAAATCGCGCATCAGCGTGATCTGGCGCTCGGTGTTCCCCGCGGAAACGGGAATGACCGTGGCGCCCAGGCGCTCCAGGCCGTAATGCAGGCCCAAAGCTCCTGTAAACAGGCCGTAACCGAAGGAGATCTGGGCGATGTCGTCCCTTGTCGCCCCGCCGGCAACGGCCAGGCGGGCCACCGCTTCGGCCCACATCTCCAGGTCGTTTTTCGTGTATCCCACAACCGTGGCCTTGCCCGTGGTGCCGGAGGACGCATGGACGCGGACGACGTCTTTCATCGGGACGGCGAACATCCCAAAGGGATAATTGTCCCGCAAATCGTCCTTAACGGTAAAGGGCAGAAGCCGAATGTCCTCCAAAGACCTGATGTCCCCGGGGCGAACGCCGGCTTCGTCCAGCTTTCTGCGGTACATCGCCACGTTTTCATACGCGTGGGCGACGGTTTTCTGAAGACGGGAAAGCTGGAGCGAGGCAAGCTCGTCCCTTTTGAGCGTCTCCATCCTTTGGTTGAACATGTGGACTCCTTTCCAGCGCGGCAGGCACGCCGCGCCACTACCATACTACAAATTTAAAGTATACATGAAAAGGCGGATCGTGAACAGTATGAATGCATGAATATTCGTGCGAAAGCGGCGGAAAGATCCAGTAAAACCCACCCGGCAAGAGCCAAAAGACCGGGCCGGAGGAACAGGGAAAGAAGCCCTTCCCGCGCGGTTTACATTTTCCTTTGGGCGTGCTACCTTAATGCTGTATCGAACTCAAAACATGCATAAAAAGAAAAAGGCCGGCGGAGATGAACGATTGGTTCACCGTGGAAAAAATCGACAATCAAACGTTTGCAATCAGCGAATACGGGCATTGGGAGCAGACCCACTGTTATCTTTTGCTGGGGGCATACAGGGCGGCGCTGATCGACACCGGGCTGGGGGTTTCCAATATTAGGGAAATCGTAAAAAGCCTGACGGAGCTGCCCGTGCTGGCCGTCACCACGCATGCCCACTGGGACCACATCGGCGGCCATGGGCTTTTTGGGGAGACCGCGGTGCACGAAGCGGAGGAAAGCTGGCTTTTTGGCGGCTTTCCGCTGCCCCTTCCCGTCGTTCGGGCGAATCTGATGAAGGAGCCCTGCGCTTTCCCGAAGGGCTTTGACAGCGACGATTACCGGGTTTTTCAGGGGAAACCGTCCAGGCTGTTAAAGGATGGAGACGAAATCGGCTTGGGCGGAAGGAAGCTTTCGGTCATCCACACCCCCGGTCATTCGCCGGGGCACATCTGCCTTTTTGAACGGGAGCGGGGATACCTTTTTACCGGCGATCTGGTTTACATGGGCTGCCTGTATGCCTTTTTTCCCTCGGCAAATCCGGCGGATTATATGGCTTCCGTGGGAAAAATCCTGGGCCTGGGCGCAAAAAGGCTTTTTCCCGGCCATCATTCTTTGGCGGTTCTTCCGGAGCTGGCCGGCAGGGTGTACGACGGATTCAAAAGCATCGAAAAGCAGGGGCGGCTTTCCCAGGGGCAGGGGATGTTCAAATTCGGCGGATTCGGCATCCGCCTGTGACGGCAAAGCAAGATCACGGCCGGCGCGGTTTGCGGCCGGCCGCGATCCTGGGGAAACAAAAAAGGAAAGCGCTCAGCCGTTTTCCTTTTAGACTGCCGAAAAACCCTGACTCGGGGTTTCAGGGGCCGCGCCCTTGAAGATTCAATCATAACCGACGACATGAGCCGAAATCACAGATTCCGGCACCTCATCAAGGAATGTTGCCGGCTGTGCCGACGACCGGGGCGTCCGTTTTGCGGCGCCCTTTCAGCCGCAAGCGGCCGAAATTACCCCCGCGCAAAGCGCGCCGAAATCACAGATTCCGGCGCCTCATCAAGGAATGCTGCCGGCTGTGCCGACGACCGGGGCGTCCGTTTTGCGGCGCCCTTTCAGCCGCAAGCGGCCGAAATTACCCCCGCGCAAAGCGCGCCGAAATCACAAATTCCGGCGCCTCATCAAGGATGGATGCCGGCTGCGCCGACGACCTTGAAAGCCAACCGGAGAAAAGGGCCCGCGGGCCTTTTTTGACGCCCGGAAAGGAAAGCGCCTAGCCGTTTTCTTTTCCCGCGATCTCGATGATGTGGATCCGGGGCGGGGCCATGAAGCGGATGGGCAGAAACGTGGTCCCCAGCCCGTTGGAATACAGGGTGGGCACGCCGCAAACAGCCTGCCACTGGGGGTTGAAAAAGGGCAGGGGCCTGTCCGCCAGGGGGCTGTACAGGCCAAAGACCGTCGCCTGGCCGCCGTGGGTGTGGCCGCAAAGGGCAAAATCCGCCCCTTTGCCGGAAACCGCCTGCTCGACCGCCCTGGGGTTGTGGGAAACGAGGATCGTCATGTCCGCCCCGCCGCTGTTTTTCAGGGCCGCTTCGCCGTTTGGCGAATCGCGCAGGTAATCCACCAGCCCGGCGACAAGGAGCCGGCCCTCCCCGTATTGCACGAAGGCCCCCTCGTTGTCCAAAAGGCGGATGGGCAGGCCGGAAAGGACCCTGTTCAGGTTGTAGTAATAATCGTGGTTGCCGCGAACGGCAAAGACGCCCAAAGGCGCGTCAAACGCGGAGGCGAGCGCCAGGGCCTTTGCCGCGAATTCCGGCGAATCCGCGTAATCCCCGCCGAGGATCAGCAGGTCCGGCCGCTCTTTGGCAAGCCGCGAAAGCGCCCCGGACAGGCGAAAGAGGGAAAGCTCCCCCTGGCAGTGAAGGTCCGAAACAAAGGCGATCTTCAGGCCGGCAAGGGAAGCGGGGCCCTTGATCACGTCCCGCCTGAGCCGCACGCAAAAGGGCTCGATCAGCAGCGCGGCAAGAAAAACCGCGGCAACGGCAAGGACGATCATGGCTGCGCCGCCTGATCGGGATCGGGCGCGCCGAGGGATTTGACCATGATCACATCCGCGACGATGATTGGCGGATCGCCTTCGCGCACGCCCCCTTCCGGATCGACGGAAACAAAGAGCAGATCGCCGGTTTTCAGCTTTTTAAAAGAGGTTTTCCCCGAAGGGGTCACCGCCCGTTTGACCCGCTCCAGCGAAACGACCACGGTGGAACCCGGGTCCGCAAACAGCGTGCAGGTCAGGGCGACGGCGTGGCCGTCCGCGTCGTACTGGATCTCCTTCAAAAAGACCTCGTATTCAAAGGTGACGTCCTCCTCCCCCTGGGGAAGGAAAACCGCGACGGCGCAGGCCAAAACCAGCGCGGCCAGGATTCCGGCCGCCAAAAGGGCTGTTTTTTTATCCATGGGGATTCACCTTCTTGTAAAGCACCGCCGAAAGGGGCGGCAGGGTGAAGCGGGCGGAGCTTCCGGAAACCACAACCGGCGCAAAGCTCCCGCCGATGGAAGCGATCGGGGCGTATTCGCCCTCCGCGCCGCCCAAGAGCTCAAAATCGCCGCCCAGCAGCAGGGCGGAACCCTCGACCAAAGCGCCCGCGGGTTTTTCGCTCCTGTTGACCAGCAGGGCAAAAACGCCGTCCTCCGCCGCTTCGCCCAAGGCGTCCTTTTTGCCGCAAACAAAGCGCAGGGCAAAAAAAACGTCCCTGTGGGGGGAGGCGAGCGCCATCCGCCCGGTCCGAAGGGCGCTGTGACGGTTCCGCAGCCGCGCCCAGTCCCCCGTGGTTTTTTGCAGGGTTGCGTCCTCTTTTCCCCAGGGGAAAGGGGCGCGGTTGAAGGGGTCCATGCAGCCTTCCATCCCCGCCTCGTCCCCGTAATAAACGCAGGGCACACCGGGCAGGCACAGCTGGACCGCCGTCGCCAGGGCCATCAGGCGAAGAGCCTTGCGCCGGGCTTCGGGGGGAAGGGAAAATTCCGCCTGTTTTTCCCGGCTCAGGCCGCAATCCTTGTCCGGCCCGCCGCCAAGCAGGGTCAGCGCCCTGGGAACGTCGTGGCTGGAAAGCAGGTTCAGGCAGGAATGGAAAAAAGGCGGCGGGTAATTTTCCCGCAGGGTTTCAAGGGCATCCACCAGGGCTTCCGAGGGGATCCGGCCCCGGAAGAAATCCAGAACGGCCTTTCGGAAGGGGTAATTCATCACGGAATCCAACTCGCCGCCCAGCACGTAATCCCGGATTTTCCCCATGGAGAATTTGTTGGAAGCGTCTTCCCAGACCTCGCCCAAGAGCACGGCCTCCGGCTGTTCTATTTTTAATTCTGACCGAAGCAGGGCGATGAATTCGTCCGGCAGCTCGTCGGCAACGTCCAGCCGCCAGCCCCGCGCCCCGGCGCGCACCCATTTTTTGAGGATCGCGTCCTCCCCGGTGGCGATGAACGCGGAATAGGAGGGGCAAAGCTCGTTCACTTCCGGCAAAGAGGGGAAGCCCCACCAGCTTTTGTAAGAATCCGGGTAACGATAAAAATCGTACCACCCGTAATACGGGGAATCCACGGAATTCGCCGCGCCAACGACGGGATAGCGGCCGTATTTGTTGAAATACAGACTGTCGTCCCCGGTGTGGCTGAAAACGCCGTCCAGCATCACGCGGATGCCGAAGCGTTCCGCCTGCCCGCACAGGGAACGGAAATCTTCTTCTGTGCCGTACATCGGGTCCACCGTCGAATAATCGCCGGTGTTGTACTTGTGGTTGCTGGGGGATTCGAAGATCGGCGAAAGGTAGATCACCCCGACCCCCAATTCCGCAAGATAGGGCAGCTTTTCGGCGATTCCTTTCAGGTCCCCGCCGTAAAAATCGCAGGGGTCGTACTCCGTTTGCCCGGGCAGGGGGCCAAACAGCACCGGTTCCGACCAGTCAAAATGCTTGACGACGGTGCGCCCCAGGCTTTCGTGGTGGCCGGCCCGGGCCAGGCCGCCCAGTTCGCCGCTTCGATGGAACCGGTCGACGAAAATATGGTAGGCGACGCGGCCTTTGAACCATTCCGGGGTTTGAAAGGCCGGATCGTAAACCGTGATCTGGAAAGGCTCGGGGGCGTCGGCGGTCAGCGCGCCGTCCTTGCCGTAATAAAGCAGGCGCTTGCCGTCGTTCACCACGAACCAGTACTGGGCGAGACCTGGTTCGTCAAACCGGACGAAAGCCTCCCGGCCGGGCCGGCCGCCTTCGCGCAGCCGCCCCATCAGCACGACGCCCTCGCCCAAAGCGTCCTTCGTGCACAGCAAACAGTCCGATTCGGCGAACCGCTCGGAAAGGAAAAGCCTCAGCCTGACTGTGGTGTTCGCGGTCACTGCGCCGCAGGGCAGGCGGCAGTCGGTCCTTCTGGAATCGTGGAACGCGTCCGCCGCGGAAAAATGAAGGGGCATCAAAAATCCTCTCGGAAGATCAAGTCAAAACAAATGACCGGCACACCCCGGCCCCGGGGGTTTGGGGGCCGCGGCCACCAAAGCTTCAGCCAAAACTGACGGCATGAGCCGAAATCTATGATTTCGGCACCCAATCAAGGAATGATGCCGGCTGCGCCAACAACCGGGGCGTCCGTTTTGCCGTACTGTTTCGGATGCCGGTGTCCGAAATTTCCTTCGCCGGAATCACAGATCCCGGCACTTCATCAAGGATCGATGCCGGCTGTGCCGACGACCTTGCGCGGCGGCGCGCACGCCCGGCGGCGAAGCCCGCGGGGCTTTGACGCTGCCCTCAAAGGGGCAGTTTTTGCAGCTTCCAGATCTTTTCGCCGTATTCTTCTATGGCGCGGTCGCTGGAAAAATACCCGGAGCGGGCCGTGTTCATCACCGCCATGCGCCGCCAGCGCTCCTTGTCGCCGAAGGCTGTGAGCAGCCTTGCGTGGCAGTCGGCATAAGCGGGGAAATCCTTCAAAACCAGGTAAGGGTCCGCCCGGGTGCCGTTTTCGCCGAAGAGCAGCACGTGGTAAAGGTCGTTGAAGACCCGGGTGCCCGTCAGGTCCAATTCGCCGTTGATCAAATAATCCATGGCGCGGCGGATGACCGGGTTGCTCTCGTAAACCTTGCCGGAGCTGTAATTCCCGTAGCGGTGCAGGCGCTCGACCTCTCTTGCGGTCAGGCCGAAGATGAAGATGTTTTCGTCGCCCAATTGCTCCTTCATTTCGACGTTCGCGCCGTCCAGCGTGCCGATGGTCACCGCGCCGTTGAGCATGAACTTCATGTTGCCGGTGCCGCTCGCTTCCTTGCCGGCGGTGGAGATCTGCTCGGAAACGTCCGCCGCAGGGATGAGCAGCTCCGCCGCGGTGACGTTGTAATTCTCCACAAACACGACGTTCAGCCGCGCCTTCACGCGCTCCGGCGCTTTGGCGATCTTTTGGGACAGCACGTTCGCGAGCTTGATGATCTGTTTGGCCATGGCGTAATTCGCCGGGGCCTTCGCGGCGAAGATGAAGGTTGTGGGGGTCATGTCGAAGGCGGGATCGTTCATCAGCCGGTCGTACAGGCTGATGATGTGCAGAAGGTTCATCAGCTGGCGCTTGTATTCGTGGGCGCGCTTGGACTGAACGTCAAACACCGTCGAAGGGTCGATCGCGGTCCCCTGCTTTTTGCCGAGCCATTCGGCGAAGCGTTTTTTATTCGCCTGCTTGACCCTGGCGAAACGCTCCTGAAACGCGGGGTCGTCGGCCAGCGGTTCCAGGCGGCTCAAGGCCGTGAGGTCTTTTTTGTAATCCGTGCCGATGGCGTCGTCCAAAAGGGCGCAAAGGGCGGGGTTGGCGCCCATCAGCCAGCGGCGGGGGGTGATGCCGTTGGTCACGCTGGTGAACTTCCAGGGCTCCACCATAAAGAAGTTGCGAAAAACGTCCTGCTTGAGGATCTCGCCGTGCAGCCGGGAAACGCCGTTGACGTGTTCGCTCATGGCGACGCAAAGGTTCGCCATGCGGATCTCGTTATAGCCTATTATGGCCATGGCGCCGATCTTTTCCCACTGGCCGGGGTAAAAGTGCCAAAGCCTGTTGCAGTAATCCTCGTTGATCCCGCGGACGATGGCGTAAATCCTGGGGAGCAGCTCCTTAAAAAGCTGTTCCGGCCATTTTTCCAAAGCCTCGGTCATCACGGTATGGTTGGTGTAGCCGAAGACCTTTTTGCAGATGTTGCAGGAGGCCTCCCAGTCCATGCCTTCCTCGTCGATCATGATGCGCAAAAGCTCGGGGATCGCCAGGGCGGGGTGGGTGTCGTTGATCTGGATGCAGACCTTGTCCGCGAGGTTATAAAGGGAGCCGTAGCGCCGCTTGTGCTCCCGGACGATGTACTGGATCGTGGCGCTGGTGAAGAAATAATGCTGCTTCAAGCGCAGGCTCTTGCCTTCTTTGTGGTTTTCGCAGGGGTAGAGCACCTTGCTGATGACCTCGGCGAGCTCCCGGTCCTCCACCGCGCGGATGTAGTCCCCCCGGGAGAAAATGTCCATATCGATCCGCTTTGGGGAGCGGGCGGACCACAGCCGCAGGGTGCCGACGTTCTCCGTGCCGTAGCCGAGGATGGGAAGGTCGAAGGGCACGGCGTTCACGACGGAATAGCCGGTGTGGTGGACCTTGAGGATGCCGTCGGCGTATTCCTCCGAAATCGTTCCGCCGAAGCGGACGGGGAACTCGTCCTCCACCACGCAGGTTTCCCAGGGGTAGCCGCCCATATCGTCCAGCCAGGTATCCGGAATTTCCACCTGGGCGTCGTTGATGATCCGCTGGCGGAAGAGGCCGTATTCATATCGTATGCCGCAGCCCATGGCGGGGTAACCGAGGGTGGCGAGGGAATCGAGGAAGCAGCTCGCCAGCCGCCCCAGGCCGCCGTTGCCCAGGCCGGGGTCGGCCTCGGTGTCTTCGATCTCGTTGATGGAAACGCCGAGCTCCAGCAGGGATTCGGCGTAAAGCTCAGACTCGCCGAGGGCGAGCAGATTGTTGCTCATCGCCCGGCCGGGCAGGAATTCAACGGAAAGGTAATAAAGCTTCTTCCCCTCGTGCTCGGATTCGATATCCCTTGTTTTGACCCAGCGGGCCATGATTTCTTCCCGGGCGACCAGGGCGCAGGCGAGATAGATCTGGGCCTTGTTCGCGGTCTTGACGGTCTTGCCGAACTGGTTCAGCAGATTGGTCTTGATGCCGTCGATGATCTGCTTCTTGCGTTCCGCTTTATTTATCATGGCGAAGGCTCCTTTCGAGCGCAAAAGGTCTTTTCATTCATAAAAAGGCTTTTTATTATTGAATTATACCATATCGACGTTTCATTGTCATCCGGTCAGCCGTTCCGGCGGATCGCCCGGGCCCGCCCGAACCGCCGCTTTTTGCGCCGCCGCCGGGCAAAGCGGTGCTGCTGCGCCGCTCCCCTCCCCTCAAAAAACCCAGGGATGGCAAAAACCCCCTGCCGATGCTGCCGGCAAGGGGTTTTTGCGCGCTGCTGCGGGGCCGTTTATTGCGACTTGGCCAGAATGGCGGTCAGCTCCTCGTCCGTCAGCACGACGGGGTTGCCCTTGGTGCTGCTGGCGGCCTTCGTTTTGGCCACAACGTCCGGGAAATCGCCCTCCGTCATGCCGAAAGAGGCCAGCCCCGGCACCTGAAGATGCGCGCACAGCGCCTGGATCCAGGCCACGCCGTCTGCGGATTTTGCCCGCGGGTCCCCGGTCAGGATCCGGGCGATCTCGTCAAAGCGGCCGAGGGCCTCGCTGTTCGGGTCCCGCTCCTTGAGCGCGCGGACGTTCGCCTCTATGGTGTGGGGCAGCATGGTCGCGCAGGCCACGCCGTGGGGGATGGGGTAAAGGCCGCCCAGCACACCGGCAAAGCCGTGAACCGTGCCCAGCTTTGCGTTTGCCAGGGCCAGCCCGCCAAAAAGGCTGGTGATGGCCATATCCTCCCTGGCGTCGATGTCGGTCCCGTCGTCATAGGCCCTTTTCAGGGACCTTGCCGCCCGGGCGAGCCCTTCCCGGCAAAGAGCGTCGGTAATGGGGTTGGCGAGGTTGGAAACAAAAGGCTCCAAAACCTGGGTCAGCGCGTCCAGCCCCGTGCTGGCGGTGACCGCGGGCGGCACGCTGACCGTCAGCTCGGGGTCCAGAAGGACGGTGTTCGCCAGCATCATCGGCGACCGCATGCTGACCTTGACCTTGTGCTCGGGGGCGATGATGGTGGCGTTCTTGGTCACCTCCGCGCCGGTGCCGGAAGTCGTCGGCACGGCGATAAAGGGAACGGGCGGGATCTCCAGCTTGCGCCCGGTGCCGATCACCTCAAGGTAATCCAGAATGGGGCCGGGGTTGGTCAGCAAAATGGCGATGGATTTCGCCGTGTCTATGGCGCTGCCGCCGCCGAGGCCGATGGCCAGGTCGCAGTTTTCTTTCTTTGCGAGGGCAAGGGCTTCTTCCAGGCCCTGAATGGCCGGCTCGCCCCGCACGCTCAAAAGGACGGAATCCACGCCCGCCGCTTTCAGATGGTTGGCCGCCGCCTCCGTCTGCGCCGCGGGCACGCCGGAACAAAGCAGCGCTTTTTTACCCAGGCTCTTTGCCAGACCGCCGATCTTTTGAAAGGCGCCGCGCTCAAAGATGATCCTGCTTGCCGTCATGAATTCAAATTTCATTTGTTCAATCCCCCCGATAAAATCATGGTGCGCCCCGCCCGCTCAGCCCGCCAGAATCTTGGCAAAGACCTGCCGTTCCCGCGGGCCGTCGAATTCGCAGAAGAAAATCCCCTGAAAGCCGCCGATCACAAGCTCCCCGTCCTCGACGATCATCTCAAGCGAGAAATTGAACAGGCTGGACTTGATGTGCGCGGCCGAATTGCCCTCCTCGTGGGCGTAATTGTCCTCAAAGGGCACGAGCTTGTTCGCGGACGCCAGAATATCCTTCATGACGTTCGGATCCGCGTATTCCGTAATGGTGACGCCCGCGGTGGTGTGGGGGATATACAGCAGTAGGATGCCCGATTTCACACCGCTTTCTTTCACGACGGCCTTGACCTGTTCGGTGATCTCGACCATATCGGTCCGGCCCCGGGTGGGAACCTTGATTTTGATCATCATTCGGCACCTCTATCGATCGTATTTTAGTCAATTTATTCTATTTTAAAAAACGTTGGTTGTCAATAAAGGGATGCGGGCCTCACAATTTGTGTCATATTTGTGTCATATTTGTGTCAGATTTGGGGAAAACCCCTGATGCCGGCCAAAATGCAGCGGCTTCGGTTCCCCTGGGTGGTTGTATTTTTCAAAATCACACGGGCCTTTGGAATAACGGCCGCATTTCGTCGACGTCTTGCGATGCGGCGGGCGATTATGCGAATAAAATAACGACCAGAAAAAACATATTGACAGAAAACTGAAATATAAATACAATTGACATAGCTTATTCAAATACATAGCTTCTCAATCCGAATTTTAACGACCGCCAGGCTCCATAACGGCGCGCGTGCTTTTTTGCGGCGCGGACGGCCATTTGACGAACAGATTGTTTCCGACCGGCTCATTCCTGAAAAACTCGAAATGCGTGGGCTGCCGGTCGGATTTTTATTTTCTGGTACCTGACCGAGGTTCTTTAAAAAACATCAAAACGGGAGGAAAACAAATGGCGAAGTACGTAATGGCGATGGACCAGGGAACAACAAGCTCAAGATCGATTATTTTTGACAAGAACGGAACCCCGATCGAATCCATGAACAAGGAATTCGAGCAGATTTATCCCAAGCCCGGCTGGGTCGAGCACAGGCCGCTGGACATCTGGAACACCCAGATGGAAACGGCGAAAACGATTTTAAGAAGAGCGAATGTCGACCCTTCGGACATCGCCGCCATCGGCGTGACCAACCAGCGGGAAACGACGACGATCTGGGACAAGAACACCGGTGAGCCGATCATGAATTCCATCGTCTGGCAGTGCAGAAGGACCGCGAACATCTGCGACGATCTGAAGGCAAGGGGCTGGGGCGAAAAGATCCGCAAAAAGACCGGCGTTGTCTGCGACGCTTATTTTTCCGGAACGAAGATCAAGTGGATGCTTGACAACGTTCCCGGCGCGCGCGAAAAGGCCGAAAAAGGCGATCTGCTTTTCGGCACCATCGACACGTGGCTGATCTGGAAGCTGTCCGGCGGGAAGCTGCACGTCACGGATTATTCCAACGCCTCCAGGACGATGATCTTCAATATCCACACCCTGGATTGGGACGACGAGCTGCTTGAAGAACTGAATATCCCCCGGTGCATGCTGCCCGAGGCAAAGCCCTCCAGCTGCATCTACGGCATGACCGACCCGAAAGTCTTCGGCGCGGAAGTGCCGATCGCGGGCTGCATCGGCGACCAGCAGTCCGCCCTGTTCGGCCAGACCTGCTTCGAGGAAGGCTCCTCCAAGGCGACTTACGGCACCGGCGCGTTTTTGATGATGACGACGGGAACCAAGATCGTCGAATCCAAGAACGGCCTTTTGACCACCATCGCCTGGGGCATCAACGGCGAGGTCATCTATTGCCTGGAAGGCAACACCTTCGTCGCCGGCGCCGCCGTGCAGTGGCTGCGCGACGAGCTGAAGCTCATCAACAGCGCCGATGAAACCGAAGCGCTCTGCCTGAGCGTGCCGGATACGAACGGCGTCTATCTGGTGCCGGCTTTCGTCGGCCTGGCCGCGCCTTACTGGGATCCCTATGCCCGGGCCTCCATCCTCGGCATCACCAGGGGCGCGAACCGCGCGCACATCGTCCGCGCCACCGTGGAATCGATGTGCTATCAGATCAAGGAGATCCTGGACGCGATGGTGGCGGACTGCGGCATCGACCTGAAGGAAATGAAGTGCGACGGCGGCGCCATCCGGAACAACTTCCTGCTGCAGTTCCAGTCGGATATGCTGAACGTGCCCGTGGCGCGCCCGGTGGTCACCGAGCTGACCGCCCTGGGAACCGCCTATCTGGCCGGCCTCGCGGTGGGGTACTGGTCCGGCATGGACGAACTGCTCGACAAGTGGGCGCTGGACAGGAGGTTCACACCCAACATGTCCGAAGAAGTGCGCGCCAGGAACTACAAGGGCTGGAAGAAAGCCGTGCAGCGTTCCCTGAAGTGGATCGACGAAGAATAAGCATGACTTTGCCGCGCCGGGCCCGCCAAAAGGCCCGGCGGGCGCTTTATTTCATCCGCCATTAGGCGCAATAAAGACAGGCCCGGCAAAGAACCGGGATCATCCGCTTTTTTGAACCATTCAAAAGCCGCCGGATTTCCGGCGGCTTTGAGCGTCAAGGCCGGCTGCGGGCGCTTCGCCGGTGGGTTTTTAAGGCCGTCGGCGAAGCGGGCATCAATCCTTGATGAAGTGCCGGAATCTGTGATTCCGGCGCGCTTCGCCCAAGGTCGTTGGCAAGGCCTTCGGCGAAGCCGATATCCGTCGGACGGCTTGATTGCGCGCGCTCCGGCGCATAGGCCCGGCAGGGAAAGGGAACCATCCCGCCGGGGCCGGCGAGGCCGTCCGCGCACCTTCAGGCCGCCCGCCGCAAAGCCCGGCGGCGGGCCGGGAGCAAAGAGAAAGCGCCCGCGGCGGTTTTGCCGGGGGCGCGCTTTCTTCGATCCAAAAGCGGGGAACGCCGGCCTTCCCGCGGGGAAGCCGGGAGGAGACCCTTCAGCTTTCCGCGTTTGCGGCCCAGATGTAAAACGAGGCGACGCTCCCGTATGGAGAGAACTTTTTGCCGTATTCCTCGAACTGGTCTTTGGAGATTTCGCTGAGGCCATAGAGCTTGCAAAGCCCGCTTCTGAGCCCCGAATCGTCGTAGGAGAAAACGTCGCCCCTGCCAAGAGAGAACAAAAGCAGCATGTCGGCCGTCCATCGGCCGACGCCCCTGAGGGACACGAGCTTTTCGCGGAATTGATCGTCGGAAAGCTCCGCCAGGCCGGAAAACCCGCCCGAAAGAGCGAATCCGGCCGCTTGTTTGATGGATTGGGCCTTTCTTCCAGATATGCCGAAGGCGCGGAAAGCGTTCTCATCCGCCTCAAAAAGCTTTTTGGGATCGATGCCGTCAAAGCCTTCCAGCAGCCGGGTCCAGATGGACCTGTGGGCCTTGGAGGAAATCTGCTGGCCGACGATCGAACTGACAAGGGCGGCAAAAAGGTCGCCCATCAGCTCGTAGCGGGGCTTTGGCGTCCTCGCGATCAGGGCGGCCATCCGATCGTCCGATCGGGAAAGGTGGGAAAGCTCCTTTTCCCCAAAGGGAAAGAGCCGGGTGTTGCCCTTTTCCAGGGCGAGCAGGGCCTCCTTTTTGTCGATCCCGCCGCCATAGCCGGTCAAGGCGCCGCCGCTGCCCACCACCCTGTGGCAGGGGACGAAAATCGCCACGGGGTTGACGTGGCAGGCCCCGCCGACGGCCCTGGCGGCCTTCGGGGCGCCGATCTCTTTCGCGATTTCGCCGTAGCTCTTCGTTTCGCCATAGGGGATGGCAAGAAGCGCGTCGTACACCTTTTTTTGAAAGGGCGTGCCGTTCAAAAGCAGGGGCAGGCTGAAATCCTTCCGGTGGCCCCCGAGGTAGCCGAGAAGCTGCATGTGCGCTTCCGAGATCAGCGGCGTTTCCGCAACGGCGGTGCCCTCCGCCGGCAAGGCGGTGGAATCGTCCACAAAGTCGAGGGAGACGATATGCCGGCCGGTGGATTCGATCCGCACGCGGCCGATGGGGGTATCGTATTCAAAACAGCAGTTTTCCAGGATTCTTTTCATCATCAGCACCAGTATTGCAAATCAGAGAGGGCGGGGGGAACGGCCGCGCGCCGCTTCCGCGGACGCATTAAAACGCCGATTCAGCCCCGGCATGTCAACTGGTTCCATGATAGCACGGCGGCGGCGGGGCTGTCCATCGGGTTTTTGGCGGCAAAAAGAACGGGGATCACAGGGATTCCGGCGGCCGCACCCCGCCCCGCAAAACCGCGAAAAAACCCGGCGCCAAGCCTGAAAAACCCTTTCAAAAGGGGAAACGAAGCAAGCCGGACAAGGTTCGTTTGGCGCGATTGCGGCAATATGTTAGGGATTCACGTGTTTTTAAGCGCGGTCCGCGTCGCTTGAAAGAGGTATTGTTGACGATAGGCAATTCAGGGGATAAAATACAAAATAAGAATACCGACCATGGCCCGCGCGCCGGGAAAGGAAAGAACCATTGAGCGAAACACGCAAGAAATATGTCAAGTCCTGCCTGCCGATCTATATCGCCGCCGGAGCCTTCGCGCTTTTTTGCGTCATTCTGCCGGTTTACAGGCTGTGGGCGCTGATCGCCGCCCTTGCCGCGGCGGCGGGGGCTTATCTGCTTTCGGATAAGCTGGCGCCCAAAAAGGAGATCGAGGTTCCCGTGGAGCCGGAAGCGGCCAAAACCGGGGACCAGACTGCGGACGGCGTGATCGCCCAGGGGCAGCATGCCATGAAAAAGCTCCGCCAGCTGAACGCAGATATCGAAGACCCCCTGCTGACCGCCCAGATCAACAGGATGGAGATCGCCTGCGATTCGATCTTCAGGGCCATCGCGGACAAACCCTCAAGAGGCGGCCAGGTGCGGCGGTTCATGAACTATTACCTGCCCACTTCCTTAAAACTGCTGGAAAGCTATCAAAAGCTGACCGCGGTCTCGACGGGCCGGCAGAACGTCGAAACCACCCGGGTGCGCATCCGCGAAAGCATGGGGATGATCGCCGACGCCTTCGAAAAACAGCTGGACAATCTTTACGAGGACGACGCGATGGACATCACGACGGACATCGAGGTCATGGAATCCATGCTCAAGGGCGAGGGCCTGAAATAAACGGAATCGACACGAACGCAAAATAGATACGGAGGGCTGAACAATGGCAAACGATATCCCCACCCTGACCCTGACCCCCGACGTTCCGGAGCTTACGACCGATCCCGCCGGGACGGCGCTGGCCGAAACGCCGGGCCAGAAGCCCGTGGAAACGGCGATGGACGCCCTTTCCCCGGAGGAGCGCAAGGCGGCGGAGGAATTCGCCAGGCAGATCGACGTCCGCGACGCCAACATGGTGCTGCAGTACGGCGCCGCGGCCCAGAAGAAGGTTTCCAGCTTTTCCGAAAGCGCCCTGGAAAAGGTCAGGACCAAGGATCTCGGTGCGGTGGGCGACGTGATGGCCAATTTGATGGTCCAGCTCAGGGGTTTTTCCGCCGAAGCGGATGAAAGGGGCTTTCTGGGCCTTTTCAAAAAGGGCGGAAGGAAGATCTCCGCCCTGAAGGCGCGCTACGACAAGGCCTCCGTCAATGTGGACGGCATCGCCAACATGCTGGAGGACCACCAGGTCACCCTTTTGAAGGACATCACCGTGCTGGACAAGATGTACGACTCGAACCTTGCCTATTTCAAGGAGCTGACGATGTACATCGTCGCCGGAAAGACCCGGCTGGAAGAAGTCCGCAGCACGGACCTCGCCGCTTCGAGGGAAAAGGCGCAGAAGACCGGCCTTCCGGAGGACGCCCAGGCCGCGAACGACCTCGCGAACATGTGCAACAGGTTTGAAAAGAAGCTCTACGATCTGGAGCTGACGCGGAACATCTCCATCCAGATGGCGCCCCAGATCCGCATGATCCAGAACAATAACAGCCTGATGGCCGAAAAGATCCAGTCCACCATCGTGAACACCATCCCTTTGTGGAAGAGCCAGATGGTCATCGCCCTGGGCCTTGCCCATTCCCAGGCCGCGATGGAGGCCCAGCGCGCCGTGTCGGACACGACCAACGAGCTGCTGCGCAAGAACGCGGACGCTCTGAAGCTCGGCACCATCGAAACGGCCAAGGAATCCGAGCGCGGGATCGTGGACATCGAGACTTTGCAATACACGAACCAGTCCCTCATCAGCACCCTGGACGAGGTGCTCAGGATCCAGCAGGAAGGCAAGGAGAAGCGCAAGGCCGCCGAAGCCGAGCTTTCGAGGATCGAGGGCGAATTGAAAAACAAGCTGCTTGAGATCCGCGGCTGACCGTGCGCCGCGCAAAAACGGGCAGAGACAAGGGAAGAGAAATGGCAGAAAAGCTGAAGCGCCGCGGCGTTGCCGCCGCGATCGCCGCATTGGTGATGATCGTGACCCTTTTCGCTTCGGGCGGGGCGAAGCTTTCCGCCCTTCGGAACGAGGCGGACAACGTTTTTTACAGCGGCGTCAAAGGGGACGGGCTTTCGATCTACGGCGATCTGAACACGCGGCTGGATTGCGCCTACAACATGGGGATCATCGCGAGGCGAAGCGGCGGCGAGGAGAGCAATGCGCTCGCTTCCGCCCAATCCGCTTATGACGCGCTGGCCGCCGGATTGAACAAAAAGGCCCCCAGGGCGAGCCTTGCCGCGCTGAACAGGGATCTGACCAACGCGGTGGAAACCCTGTACCGAGCGATGGAGTCCTATGCGCTTTCGGAGACGGACGAATCCCTGATCGCCAGGCAATACAGGGCCTTCCTCTCCGCGAACGACACGATCTCCCACGATGGATACAATGTAAAAGCCGCGGATTTCAACGAGATCCTCTCCGGCTTTCCGGCGAATCTCATCGCGGGGCTGACCGGCGTTGCGCCCCTTGATTTCTTCCGCTGACGCATGGTTTGGCCGGCTTTTGCCAGAAGGGGACCGACTTTGAAAAAACTGACCGGACTGCTTGCGCTGCTTGCCTGCGCCGCCGCTTTGCTTCTGCCTTATTCCGCCGCGGCGATCGAGGTCGTCAAGCCGACGGAACTGATTTACGTCGCGGATTACAGCAACGTGATCGACGCGGAGACGGAATCGTACATCGTCGATAAAAACCAAAAGCTTTACGAGGAAACCGGCGCCCAGATCGTGATCGTGACCGTGGATTTCATCGGCTCCGCGGATATCGAGGATTACGCCTATACCATCATCAACGAGTGGGGCGTGGGCTCGGCAAAACGGCAAAACGGGATCGTGCTGCTGCTGGTGATCGGGAACGACGACTATTGGATCACGGTGGGCAGCGGCATAGAGCGGTATCTTTCGGCCGGAGATCTGGGCGATATCCTGTACGACAATCTGGAAGCGGATTTCGCGAACAAGGATTACGACGCGGGGGTCAAAAAGACCTTCGACGAGCTGGTTTCCCGGGTTTATTCGATCTATCCGGCGGAGCCGTCCGGCGGCTCGGATTCCGGGGGCGGGACCTATGTTCCGCCGAGAACGGACCCGGGATATGACGGCGCCTATGAATATGACCGGGGCGCGTCCGTCTGGGGCATTTTGGGCTCGATCTTCGGCGTCGTGGTGATCATCGTGATCCTTATCTCCGTATTTGCCGTTTGCGGCGCGTGCGGCGGCGGGGGCGGCGGCGGAAGGTATACCGTCGGCGGGCCGCGGGTTTCCTTCTGGGGGCCGATGTTCTGGTTCCCGAGAAGGCCCAGGGGGCCCCGTCCTCCGCCCCCGCCGCCTCCCCCCGGCGGAAGGCCGCGTCCCGGCGGCTTCGGCGGTTTCGGCGGCTTTGGCGGCGGGGGCGGCCGGGGCGGCGGGTCCGGCCGCTCGGGCGGCTTCGGCGGCGGCGGGCGTTCCGGCGGCGGCGGCTTTGGCGGCGGCGGGCGCTCCGGCGGGGGCGGCTTTGGCGGCGGCGGCGGCCGGGGCGGCGGAGCCGGCCGGGGAAGATAGCAAAACGGCGGGGCCTTTTGCGGGCTTTTGCAAAAAGGCAGGCCGCCGGATCGCCTTGATCCGTTTGCCGGTTTGACGGCATCATAAGCCAAGCTGGATAACAACAAAGCATCCCCGGCGGAAGCGCTTCCGCCGGGGATGTCTTTTTAAGCGTTATGCGAAATCCGGGATTGCGTTTTGGGCCGTCCTTCGAACCGCAAAACCCTTTGACAAGGCGTTGATCGCCGGTTTCCGCTTATTCGCCCTGTTTCTTTGCCGGGGTCTTTCCGGGTTTTTTCGGTGACGGCGGATCGGGTTTTGCTGCGCCCGCTTCTTCGGCGGCCTTTTTGGTGCGGCTCTTTGGGGCGGGTTTTTCGCCCGGCTTCTTTTCCTCCGTTTTTTCGGCGGATTTCTTTGCCGCGGGCCTGGTTCTGGGCTTTGCCGCCTTTTTTTCTTCGGCGGGCCTTGCTTCGACCTGTTCCGGCTCCGCGTCTCCGCTTTCCGCATCCTTTCCGGTCGGGATTCCCTCCGGTTCCGCCTTGTCGTATCCCGGAAGGATTTTGCAGGCTTCGTCCTCCGGTTCTTTCGGAAAGACGGGGGGCGGGGAGAGCAGGCGGTCGTAAAGCTCCAGGTATTTCTTCGCGGAAGCGCCCCAGCTGAAATCCATGGCCATCGCGCGGCGCATCAGCCGGGTCCAGAGGGCTTTGTCCCTGTAAAAGTTTGCGGCGGCCTCGATGGTGAAGAGCATTTCGTGGGCGTTGTAATTCGCGAAGGAAAAGCCGGTGCCCTCGTCGGTATAGCGGTTATACGGCTGCACGGAATCGCGCAGGCCGCCGGTTTCCCGCACGATGGGGATGGTGCCGTAGCGCATGGCGATCATCTGGGTGAGGCCGCAGGGCTCGAACTGCGAGGGCATGAGCAGCATGTCCGCCCCGGCGAAAATCCGGTGGCTCAGGGCGTTGCTGTGTTCGATCCTTGTTGCGAACCGGCAGGAATACCGCCAGGAAGCCCAGCCGAAAAGATCGTGGTAGCGCTGCTCTCCCGTGCCCAGCACCGCGAATTGAAGATCCGTGCGCATGATGTCGTCGATCACCCGGTCGATGAGGTCGATCCCCTTCTGGTCCGTCAGGCGGGAGACCATGGCGACGAGGGGAACGTCCGGCTCTTCCTCAAGGCCGAGGTCCCGCTGGAGCGCGGCCTTGCATTCCGCCTTGCCCGAAAGATCGTCCGCGGAGAAATGGGCGGGGATGACCGGGTCGGCCGCCGGGTCATATTCCTCCGGATCGATGCCGTTCAGGATGCCGGTCAGGGAACTACTCCTGGCGCGAAGGAGCCCGTCCAGCCGCTCGCCGAAATAGGGGGTCTGGATCTCGTGGGCGTAGGAGGGGGAAACGGTGGTGACCACGTCCGAAAAGACGATGCCGGCCTTCAGGAAATTGACGCAGCCGTAATACTCCAGGAGATCGGACCGGAAGTATTCGTCGCCCAGCCCTAAAAGATCGTCGACAAAAAGCCAGGGGAAGATGCCCTGATACCGGAGGTTGTGGATGGTGAAAACGGTCTTGACGTCCTTCAGCAGGGGATTCGCCTGGTATTGGGTGGCGAGCAGCGGCGCGATCATGCCGGTCTGCCAGTCGTTGAGGTGAAGGATGTCCACCGAAAGCCCGAGGCGGACGATCGTTTCCAAAACCGCGCGGCAGAAGAAGGAATAGCGCTCGCCCTCGTCGTTGCCGGAGCTGTAAACCCCTTCCCGGCCGAAGTAATACTCGTTGTCGATGAAATAATAGGTGACGCCGTGCAGCTCCAGGGACTGGACGCCGCAATACTGCTTGCGCCAGCCCAGGCTGACGTAAAAAATCTGCTCCGTCTTCATCCGGGATTTGAAGCATTCGGGAATATCCCTGTATTTCGGCAAAATGACGCGGGCGTCCACCCCTTCCTTTGAAAGGGCGGCGGGCAGGGTGCCGACGACGTCGGCCAGCCCCCCGGTTTTGACGAAGGGGGCGCATTCGGATGCGGCAAATAACAATTTCATGGGAACTCCACTCCTTGAGGCTGATAAAAATGCGTGTTCGCCGGGGCGGCTGCCCGGCCGCGCTGCTTAGGAAACCCGCCGCGCTTAGTCAATAAGAGACTGTCGAAAAACCCCATCCCGGGGTTTTGGGGGCAAAAGCCCCGGAGCTTTGATCAAAACGGACGGCACGAGCCGAAGTCATAGCGTTCGGCACCTTATCGGGGATTGCTGTCGGCTGAACCGACTGAGGTGTCAGTTTTGCTGTGCTATTCCGGTCATTTATGGCTGGAATTACCTTCGCCGTAATCACAGGTTCCGGCGCTTCATCAAGGATTGATGTCGGCAGAACCGTAATCACAGGTTCCGGCACTTCATCAAGGATGGGTGCCGGCTGCGCCGGCGATCCCTGCCGACGACTTTGCGCAAAGCGAAAACCAACCGGCGAAACGGCCCGCGGGCCGCTTTGACGCCCTGTTGATCCTACTATACCACCGCGTTTTTGCGGATGACCACGGGGAAGTTCTCCGTCCCCAGCAGCCGGCGGTCCCGGCGGACGAGAACGCCCTTGTCCAGCACCACGTTTTCAAGCTCCGCGCTTTCGGAAACCTCGCTGCCCTGCATCAGGATGCAGTTGCGCACCTTTGCCCCCCGGTCGACGCGGACGCCGCGGAACAAAATGCAGTTTTCGACGTAGCCCTCGATGGTGCAGCCGTCCGCCACCATGGAATTCTTCACCTCGGCGCTGCCGGCGTAGCGGGCGGGGGGCTCGTCCTTGACCTTGGTGTAGATCGGCGTTTGGGAAGAAAACAGGTCCGCCCGCACGTCGTCCTTCAAAAGGGCCATGTTTTCCCTGAAATAGGCGCTCAGGGAATTGACCCTGGCGACGTGGTCGTCGTAGCGGAAGCCGTAAACCTTCAGCGAATCCAGGTGCGTAAAGACGATGTCCCGCATGAAATCCGTGCTGCCCCTGCCCGCGGATTCATCCAAAAGGTGCAGGAGCTGGGCCTTTTCGATGATCATGCAGTCCATGAAGCAGTTGTGGGATTTCGGGCGCAGGGAATCGACCTCCATATCCGTTATTCTGCCCCGTTCGTTGAGGATAAAGCGCACTTCGTCAAGAACTTCCGGGCCGGCCGGCCTGTCCGTCGGCTCGATGTTGTAAAAAAAGGTGATGTCCGCCCCGTTGGTCATGTGCTCCACCATGGCTTTTTCGTAAGAGGTATTGTACAGGGTCTTGGTGGTCATGAAGATGCAGTATTCATAGGGGACTTTTTCAATGTAGTCCATCGAGCCGCGAAAAGCGTCCACATTCCCGCGGTAACTGCCCGTGTTTTCCCTGGTAAAAAACGGGGTGAGCAGAAAAAGGCCGTCCTTTTTCCTGTGCAGGTCCCAGGGGGCGCCGCCGCCGACATGGTCCATCAGGGAATTGTAATTCCTTTGGGTGATCACGCCGACGTTGGTGATCCCGGTGTTCACCAGGTTGGAAAGGGGAAAGTCGATGGCCCTGTATCTTCCGCCGAAGGGCAGCGCGGCGATGGAACGCTCGGCTGTGAGCTCCTTCAGGTGGGTATTGCTGTCGTCGGCGTAAATCAGGCCGAAAGCGTTGTTGATCATGGCTTGCCTCCCCCTATGCGTTAAAGTCGAAGGTATGGTCCAGCATGACGCCCTTTTGGATGTGGGTGCTGGGCGGCACGACGGTGTTTTCCCCCACGACGGCGATCCCGTCGTTTTCGGGCTTGCCCTTTGGCTCAAGCTCGCCGATGGAGCAGTTTTCGCCCACGGTGACGTTCTCGCCCACGATGGCCTTGAAGATCCGGGCGTTTTTGCCGATCACGGCGTTCGGCATAATAACGGAATCGACCACCACCGAGCCGGGCTCGATGGTGCATCCCGTGAACAGCACGCTGTGGGTGACGTTGCCCATAACGGTGCAGCCTTCGCAGACCACGGAGCGGGTGACGCTGGCGCCCTCGCCGATGTAATGCCCCGGCTTGCTCTGGGTGCGGCTGTAAATCCGCCAGTCCGCGCTGAAAAGATCGAAGGCCGGGGGCTCCTCCAGCAGGTTCATGTTGGATTCCCAAAGGCTCGATATGGTCCCCACGTCCTTCCAGTAGCCCGAGAAGGAATAGGCGTAAAGCTTCTGCCCGGCGGCGAGCATGGCGGGGATGATGTCCTTCCCGAAATCGTTGTGGCTCTTTTCGTCCTTCTCGTCCGCGATCAGGTAGCGCTTGAGCACCGGCCAGGTGAAGATGTAGATCCCCATGCTGGCCTTGTTGGATTTGGGGTTTTTCGGCTTTTCCTCGAATTCGGTGATGCGGTCGTCCGAATCGGTGTTCATGATGCCGAAGCGGGAGGCTTCCTCCATCGGGACGGGCAGCACGGCGATGGTGGAGTCCGCGTTCCTGGAAACATGGCTTTTCAGCATGGCGGCGTAATCCATTTTATAGATATGGTCGCCGGAAATCACCAGCACATACTGGGGGCTGTACTGGTCGATGAAGGCGATGTTCTGGAAGATGGCGTTCGCCGTGCCGCGGTACCATTCGCCGGTTTCGCCCACGGAATAAGGGGGAAGGACGAAAGCCCCGCCCTCGTTGCGGTTCAGGTCCCAGGGCGCGCCGTTGCCGATATAGCGGTTCAGCTCCAGCGGCCGGTACTGGGTGAGCACCCCGACGGTGTCGATATCCGAATTGATCAGATTGGAAAGCGGAAAATCGATGATGCGGAATTTTCCGCCATAGGGGACGGCGGGCTTTGCCGTTGCGCTGGTCAGCACGCCGAGGCGGCTCCCCTGCCCGCCCGCGAGCAGCATCGCCACAACCTTTTTCGGTCTCATAGGGCATCCTCCTTTAAAAAAATGATAATTCATTGCATGTCAAAGGCTAAAACGCGGATTTCAGGCCGCGCTGGGATAATCGATGAAATCCAACCCGAAGGGATCAGGCTCCGCAACCCCGAAAGCTGCAATCAAAACTGACGACAGGTGCCGTAATCTGTGATTTCGGCACCTCATCAAGGATGGATGCCGGCTTCGCCGCCAACCTTGCCGACGACTGAGGCGTCAGTTTTGCCGTGCCATTTCGGACATCAACGTCCGAAATATCCTTGCGCGATAGCGTGAATCCTCCGTCGGCAAAGGCCCGCGGGCCTTTGCCGGCGCCCGAGGGGCGCGCTACACCGCTCTTTCTTTTTTTGGAAGGGAACCGCCCTGCTTTTCTTCCTCCTCTTCCGCAAAAAACCCGTCCGCCCTGGCGGAAATCCCCTCCGGCCTGGCGTTTTGGGCGCGGTTTTCATAGGAGTCGGAAGGCGGCTCGCCAAATTCGGCGGCTTTCAGCCTGCCTTCCCCGGCTTCCGGCGAAAACCGGAGGAAAACCCCGCCCAAAGGCGGCAGCCGCAGGACGACGGATTGGAAGAAGCCGTTTTCCGCATGGTTTTCGGTGCGGCGGGGAACGGTGTTCACAACGCCGGAGCCGCCAAAGCGCTCGTCGTCCGAATTCAGGGCCTCGAAGTAGATCCCCGCCCGGGGAACGCCCAGGCGGAACTCTTCCACCGGGTTCGGGGTGAAGTTGAAGGCGCAGACCATCAGCTCGTCCGGGCGCTCGCCCATTCTGGCGAAGGCGGCCAGGGAGCGGTCCGCGTCGTCCACCGAGAGCCAGGTAAACCCTTCCCAGGAATCGTCGATCTCATAAAGGGCGGGGGTGGCGGTATAAAGCCCGTTCAGCGCCTTCACAAAGGACTGGAGCTTTTTGTGCATGTCAAAGGCGAGGAGCTTGTATTCGATGGGCTCGTAGTACCGCCATTCGATGAACTGGCCGATCTCGTCCCCCATGAACATCAGCTTTTTGCCCGGGTGGGCGAACATGAAAGAAAAGAGCGCCCGCAGGTTCGCGAACTGCTGCCAGTAATCGCCGGGCATGCGGCCGATCAGGGATTTCTTGCCGTGGACCACCTCGTCGTGGGAAAGGGGGAGGATGAAGTTTTCCGAAAAGGCGTACATCATGGAAAACGTCAGCTTGTCGTGGTGCCATTTGCGGTAAAGCGGGTCTAGCGACATGTATTCCAGCATGTCGTTCATCCAGCCCATGTTCCACTTGTAATTGAAGGTCAGGCCGCCGTCCTCTTTGGGGTGGGTGACCAGGGGGAAGCTGGTGGATTCCTCGGCGCAAAACAGGGCGCCGGGATGCTCTTTGAAGATCATTTCGCCGGTTTTTTGCAAAAAGCTGATGGCCTCCAGGTTTTCCCGGCCGCCGTAGCGGTTCGGCACCCATTCGCCGGCCTCTTTGCCGTAATCCCGGTAAAGCATGCAGCTCACGGCGTCCGCCCGCAGGCCGTCGCAATGGTAAACGTCCAGCCAGAAAAGGGCGTTGCTGAGCAGGAAGGAGCGCACCTCGCTCCGATTGTAGTTAAAGAGCATCGTGCCCCACTGGGGCTGCTCGGCTTCTTTGGGATTTTCGCATTCAAAGCAGGGGGAGCCGTCAAACAGCCTCAGGCCCTGCTCGTCCCTGGGGAAATGGGCGGGAACCCAGTCCAGGATGACCCCGATGCCGGCCTGGTGCAGCCTGTCCACAAAATACATGAAATCCTGGGGCGTGCCGTAGCGGGCGGTGACGGAATAATACCCGGTCACCTGATAGCCCCAGGAGCCGTCAAAGGGATGCTCGGCCACGGGCATCAGTTCCACGTGGGTATAGCCCATTTCTTTGGCGTATTCGGCCAGTTCGTCCGCCATTTCGCGGTAATTGGAATGATTGCGCCAGGAGCCGAGGTGAACCTCGAAAATCGAGACCGGCTCGCCATAAGGGCGATACGCTTTGCGGCGCCTCATCCAGGCGGAATCCTTCCATTTGTAGCCCCGAAGGTCCCAAACCACGGAAGCGGTCCCCGGCCGAAGCTCGGAATAAAAGGCAAAAGGGTCCGCCCGGAACAAAACGGAACCGTCCCTTGCCGTGATCGCGTATTTGTACTGTTCGCCGCCCGTGATGCCGGGAACATGGCATTCCCAGACGCCGTTGCCCTCGTGCAGGGTCAGGGGGTTTTTCTCCGCGTCCCAGCCGTTGAAATCCCCGATCACGCTGACCGCCCTTGCGGTGGGCGCCCAGACGGCGAACCGGGCGACGGGCGTTCCCCCCCGGCGGACGAGATGGCAGCCAAGTGCGCGGTAAGCGTACGCGTTTGTGCCTTCCCCGAAAAGAAAAAGCGCTGTATCATCCAAGCGGTAGGCCACGGCTTCCGCCCTCCTTTGGCAAAGATTGTTTTATAGAGACAGTATATCACACACACAAGAACATTTACAGAGCGGCGACAAATACCGACGGTCTTCGCGAAGGCGGTGTTCGGAGGAGAGATTTTTGCTTTACACGCTCCGGGCGAAAGGAGGAAAGGGCAGCAGGTGGCCCTTAGGCGGAGGACTCTTCTGAATCGGAGTTTCCTACAGGGCTCCGTGATCCATGTTTTTGATGCTTATCATACGATTAAGATCATAACGTGTTATAAAAGCAAATCATTTAAGACAAGTATGGACAGCAAACACAATACATGTTATTTATTAGGTAATAAAAAGGAGGCGGTGACAATGGAAGCCAGACGCGTTCCGATCGATGCGATCTTCCTTGGTTTATCGGTACTCAGCTTGCTATATATCCGTTATTATGAGCAAAATTATCATTTAATCCTGAGCGCGTTTCCCATGCTCGCGTATGAAAACATTGCGATTCCCTCATTTTACTTCTTTTTGACGGGGGGCGTCACCATGAATCTGGCGAACATGGCCAAATTGGGGCTGCCGCCGGTTTTTTGCAAAATAATGAGGTATGTTGTGGTCATTGCCTTGCTTGCATACGCCGTGCTGGTGGGATTAAAAGCGGCGGGAACGGCGCTGCTGCCCACGATCAGCTTTTGCTCTGTTTGGTCGGGGATTTTTTCGCTGCTGGGTTTGCTGTTTGCCTTGGCGCCAAGGCAAAAAATACATAAAGAAGGAGAGGCTTAATTCCAATGAAGAAGAGGTTATGTATTTTACTTGGTTTCGTGATGCTGGTGGTTTTTAGCTATGCTCAGGTTTCAGCAGAAACAATGCTTCCAAATGACGTTCAAGCTAGTGATGCTCAAATTATTTCGACGCTTGTTATTTCTGATCCGGAAACTGGTGAAGTATGGGAATGGATACTTCCAGAAACAGATGTCAACACAACTATTTCCATACCGATCAACTCTGGTGCATTAGGATTCGGCACATTGTCTGCAGATTTTGAAGAAATAACTTGTACAATAACGACGAATATTGATATTAGCGACTATCTAAATGAGACTCTAGCGAGCACTGCCATTTCTACAACTCTATATGATGATATTAACATAACTACAGGATTGACATATAGTGCAAATTACAGTACAAATACGGTTTCGATATATTCGGTATTTGGCTCAACTCCACCGCAGGGCTATTACTATGCTTCCAACAGAAGAGTAGTTTGGCGGAACCCGGGTGCCGGTCTTGTTGGAGAGTTCTTTCCATATTCCGATGCATGGTCCTATTCTACAAATTCAGCGGCAGGGTCCTATCATTCTGAACTACCCCCGTATTCGTTTTTAAGCTGCAGAATTAATATACTTGACATGACAGCTTACAGAGATGTAAGCGTTATATGTCAACTATTTTTGTGATATGCCTGCGCAGAGTGTAGCATACATAAATTCCTATCATCCATTGTGGGGTTTAATTATAAAGCCAGGGGGCGTTCATTGTTGGGCGCCCCCGTTTTTGCTCCTTGCGGTGCTGCGCTAGCTCAAAAAAAACCCGCCGCGAAAGACCGGCGGGGAAAAGGCAAGGGCGGTCATTCCGCCAGGATAATGGGGGAAGCCGGGGCGTTCTTGCGCACGCTTTCGATCCCGTTTTTGCAGGAAGCCTTGGCCTTGTATCCTTCCGAAACGGCGATGGTCTCGCCGTTTTTCGCCCGAAGGCGGAAGCGGAACTGGCCGGCGATATCCTTGTAAAGCTCGAATTTCGGGTTTTTGATCTTTTCGGTCGATTTTCGTTTGGTTTGATCCTCCAGTGCGGCCTTCGGCGCGTTCTTGCGCACGCTTTCGATCCCCGTCGAACAGGCGGTGTCGCTGGTGTAAACCTCGGAGGTGGCGATCACCTCTCCGTTGGTGGCTTTTAGGTCGAATTTGACGCCTGTTGGAACCTTGCGAACCACAAATTTACCCATTGAGATGACTCCTCTCCGAATTGTGTAGCGGGATGAAGTTATTTACAACATAATTATAGGTAAAAGAGCAGGAAACGTCAAACCTTTTATCCGTTAAAGCAAAGGAAATTGAACCCCTGCGCCGCCTTTTTGCGTTTTTCACGGCCGGATGCGGTTTTTGCAGGAAGATCATGCGTCCGGGTTCACGTGGACCATGCAGTGCTTGACGTCCGCAAACGCCTTTTCGATCCGGAGGTGAACGGCTTCCGCGATCTCGTGGGAGGCGTGGAGCGAAAGGGAGCCGTCGCAGACGATCTCGATGTCCACGTAGATCCTCGGCCCGAACAGCCGGGTTTTGATCTCGTCCACCCCGATGACGCCGGGGGTCGAAAGGATGACTTCCTCCATTTTTTGCAGGGTTTTTGAATCGCAGGATTTGTCCACCAGCTTGTTCATCGCGTCTTTAAAAACGCTGAAGGCGGCCCGGATGATGAACAAACAGATGACCACCGCGGCCAGAGGGTCCATGACGGGTACGCCGAGCCGCGCGCCGAGGATCCCGATAAAGCCGCCGGCGGAAGCGAGCACGTCCGACCGGTGGTTATAGGCGTCGGCCAGCAGGGCGCTGGAGTTGGTCTTTTTTGCGGCGGCGTAGGTATAGCGGAACATGATCAGCTTTACGGCGGCGGAAACGGCCGCGGCGAAAAGGGCCGCCATCCCGGGAACATTCTGTGCGCCCCGGGCGCTGGAAATCACCTTTGAAACGCCCCGATAGCCGATCCCCACGCCCACGGTAAAGAGGATGACCGCCAGCAGGATGGAGGCGACGCTTTCTATGCGCTCGTGGCCGTAGGTGTGGTCGTGGTCTGAAGCCCGGGAGGAAAGGATCACCCCGCCCATCACGATCAGGGTGAAAAAAACGTCCGAAGCGGAGTTTGCGGCGTCCGAAACCAGGGCTTCCGAATGAGCGAGGAGCCCGAAAAGCAACTTGAACGCCGCCAGCAGCGCGTTGACGATGACGCTGATGGCGGAAACCCGGATCGCCGTTGCCCGGTTGCTGTTGGTTCGTTCGTCTTTTTGGGGCCGGTCCATCGTTATCCTTTCCGTTCAGATCGGATCAGAAGGGTATAAAAAAACACCCGTGAAACGATCGCTTGCGCAGTCCCACAGATGAAAAGCCGGAACGAAGGAGCAAAAAAACGCCCCAAAACCCTGCCGGCCGCGGCAATCTGCTGCCGAATAAGCGCCGAGCATCATGCACCCGGTTTTTTGCCGGGATTCGACTGCTCATGCTTTGTTGAATGCGCTTAAAAAAAGGCCCGGCGCACGCTTCGCGCCTGATACGTATAGCATAATGGTCTGCCGCGAGGAAGTCAACCCCGGCCGCCCCCTGCGCGCCTTAAAAATAAAAAAGCGAAATCCCCGGGTTTTCGCCTGCCGCGGCGTCAAAAACACGAAGCAGCTTTTTGCCGTATTCCCCCAGCTGTTCTTTCGCAAGGCCGGAATTCAGCAGGGCGACGCGCGTGCCGTTTTTCAGCTCCGTCAGGCAGTCGAAAAGGGCGTCGAGGTTCGAGCCGTAATATTCGGGGAAGCCCAGGGTATCCGCGATATACGCGTGGGCGGCTTCCCGGGTGGAAAAATGCCGGCAGTCGATCACGATCATGTCAGTCACCGGGAAAAAGCCGGGTAAAGCTTTCGTAATGGTCGTCGGTGTAATAGACGTCCCCTTCGGAGGAAAAAACGATCCGCTTCGCGCCCCGGCTGCTTTTGCCGAGGGTGTCGATATCGCATTCTTTGTAATCCCCGCCTTCGGGGAGCAGCCCTTCGTAATTGCCGAAGCGGTCCCCGCCGATGCATTTTCCGGGGGCGTAAGGCTCTAAGGAGCCGCCCTCCCACCCAAGGCTTCTGGCTTCGGCCTTGGTGATGTAATTGCCCGGCAGTCGGCCGAAGGTGCAGATAAAAAGGGCGACGTCGTCCTTCTGGTCGTAAGAGCCGTGCTCGTCCGGCACTCCGCCGCCGGGCGTCAGGGCGGATTCCGGCGCGGAACCGGCGTCCGCTTCCGGCGAAGGGGCCGGCGCCGCATCCGCGGAGATTCCCGGGGTATTCAGATCTTCGGGGGACTGGTTCCGTGCCGCGGAACAGCCGAAAACGCCGGCTAAAAGGATGAGCGCCCAAAGGACCGGGAGGAGTTTTCTTTTCATTTGCGCGAGGCTCCGTCGCAGCGGCGGGCAAAGGCCAAAAAACGCCGGCGAACGCCGTAAGCTTGCGCCAGGCGCTTTGCCGGCGGCGGGTTCAGCGGTCGCCGCGGCTGTTTTTTGTGATCAGGGTATAGCCCTCTTTTTCGTAAAGGCGGGTCCAGCCCGAAAGGTTGGCCAGGAATTCCTCGTTCGTTTTGGAAGAGGAAAGCAGGGTGAGCATCTGCTCGGTGGCGTCCGCCACGTCCACCTGGCTCAGAAGCCTTCGGATGCTGCCGATGGCCTCGAGTTCCTTTGGGGTCAGCAGCAGATCCTCGCGCCGGGTGCCGGATTTGGCGATGTCCACCGCGGGGAAGATGCGCTTTTCGGAAAGCTTGCGGTCGAGGTGGATCTCCATATTGCCGGTGCCCTTGAATTCCTCGAAGATGATATCGTCCATCCTGCTGCCCGTCTCGATCAAAGCGGTGGCGACGATGGTCAAAGAGCCGCCGTTTTCGATGTTCCTGGCCGCGCCGAAAAAGCGCTTGGGCTTGTGCAGGGCGGCGGGGTCCAGCCCGCCGGAAAGGGTGCGGCCGGACTGGGGAACCGTGAGGTTATACGCCCTGGAAAGGCGGGTGATGGAATCGAGCAGGACGACGACGTCCTTCCCGCATTCCACCAGGCGCTGGGCGCGCTCCAGCACCATTTCGGCCACCCGGGTGTGGTGCTCGGGCAGCTCGTCAAAGGTGGAAAAGAGCACCTCGCCGGCTATGGAGCGCTGCATGTCCGTCACTTCTTCCGGCCGCTCGTCGATCAAAAGCACGATCAGGTGGCAGTCCGGGTGGTTGGCGGTGATGGAATTGGCGATCTTTTTCAAAAGGGTGGTTTTCCCGGCTTTCGGCGGGGCGACGATCAGCCCGCGCTGGCCCTTGCCGATGGGGGCGATCAGGTCGATCAGCCGGATCGCCAGGTCCGGCGCGGTGTTGTGGCCGGTGATCTCCAGCCGCATGCGCTCGTTGGGGAAGATGGGGACGAGCTTTTCAAAGGGCGTGCGCTTCGCCGCCGCCTCGACGTCCATATCGTTGATCGCCGTGATGTATAAAAGGGCGATGAAGCGGTCGTTTTCGCGGTTCGGCCGGGTTTTGCCGGTGACCATGTCCCCGGTTTTGAGGTTGAAGCGGCGGATCTGGGCGGCGGAAACATAAACGTCCTTCGTGCCGGGCAGGTAGTTCTCGCTGCGCAAAAAGCCGTAGCCGTCCGGGTGGACCTCCAGCACGCCGGAAGCGTCCCCGCAGTCCCCGGCGGCAAGCATCTCCGGCACCGCGGGGTTGCTGGTGCCGTATTCCTTGTTGTAATAGGGTTCCTCAGGGCCCATCTCCCTTGGTGTGTAAGAGGATTGGGCCTGGTAGGAGGCCTGGGGCGAATAACCCTCCCTCTGGGCGAAACCTTCCCGGTTGGGGTAATTCTCCCGGTTGGCGAAGCCTTCCCGCTGCTGATAGGGCTGCTGGGGGAAGCCTTCCCGGTTGGGGTAATTCTCCCGGGGCTGGTAATTGCGGTTATACCCGGTGCCGTAATTCCCGCTGAAATTGGAATAAACGGCGGCGTCGCCCTGGCGGTAGCCCCGGGTGTGGGGCGGCCGGTAACTCCGGTCCTGCTGGGGGCGGTTATCCGGCGAATAGGGGGGACGGCGGAAATCGCCGGAATCCCCCTGGCGGTAGGAATCCTGGTTTGGCGTGTCCGCCCTGGGCGCATAGGGCCGCGAATACTGGGGGCGGTTCTGGGCGGGGGCGTAAGCGCCCCGGCGGGCGTCCGGGTTCTGGGAGGCCACCATGCCCGCCACCTGATCCGCGGGGATCGGCCCCCTGCGGGGGGCGCCCTGGCCTTCGGCGCTCAAACTGCCGCCGCCGGACTCGTCCCCGCCGGAGGGCTTATCCTCAAAACGGCGGGCGTCAACCGCGCCGGCTTCTTCGCCGGCCGGGTTTTCGCCCGATCCGGGGGCCGGATCGCTTTCGGACCCGTAGGGCTGATCCCCGTCTTTTCGGGCCGGCGGCCTGCCGCGCCGCGCTTCCTCGGGCGGGCCGTCCGAAGCCAGGAGCTCGACGAGCTCGCCCTTTCTGTATTTGGTAACGGACTTCATGCCGGCCAGCTTCGCGATTTCGCGAAGTTCGGTCAGGCTTTTTTCGTTTAAAACGGATTTGTCCAGCATTTTCCCTCCAGAAAAATAAAAATATAAAATGTCAAAAAACATGCAAATTCGCGCACATATTCGCGCGCGCGTCATCGCGCCAACGGCGGGCGATCTATGGGGGATTCAGTTTTTCACTGCCTTGAGTTCGAAAAAGGGTCGATCGGCTTGCGTTATAGAGCAGAAATGCAGAATCGGTTTCCCAAAACTCTACGTTAATACTATACCCGACGGGCGTTCAAGTCAATCACGGCGTCATAAAAAGGCACAAAAATTTACAATTTGTCAAAATTTCCCCAATCGACAAAGTCTGTCCGCAACAAAGTCATGATGCCTTTTGGAATCGCATATAAGTACTATGCGCAGAAAAATGAAAAACACACGACAAACGGGGGGAACACGCAATGAACGGCGACATGCAGCAAAAGCCCGCGCGCCTGAAGGCGCACAGCGTTGTGATGGACAACCGGGAAAGGATCAGCGTCACCGGGGTCAACGACGTGGAAAGCTTTAACGACTCGGAGGTCGTGCTCTCTACGGAACAGGGAATGCTGATCGTGACCGGGTCGATGCTCCACATCAGCCGCCTCAATCTGGACGACGGCCAGCTCGTGCTCGGCGGCGTGATCGACACCGTGGAATACGACGCCGCGGAGCAAAAGCGCGGCGGGATTTTCTCCCGGGTGTTCCGTTGAGCACCACGCTTTCCCAGCCGGCGCAGATGGCGGCCTGCGTCTATGCCGGCCTTGTGATGGGCCTGTTCCGGGATCTTCTCAACATGCTCGCGCCCACGGAGCGCATGTGGCTGAACGCGATCAAGGATATCGTCTTCTGGGCGGGGTGCGCCCTGCTTGCGGCGGCGACGCTCTTTCTGGCGAACGGGCTGGTCGTCCGGCCGTTCACGCTCGCCTGCTTCCTGTTCGGGTTTCTGCTTTGGCGGTTTTCGGCCACGCCCTTTTTGATGGGGATCCACAGGTTTGTTTCCTCTGCGGCGCGGGCGTTTTTCACCCGTTTTTCCCGGCTGCTGGAATAGCGCGAAAAACCGGGGAAAAGGCGCGCCCAAAAACGGCCGCAGCGGCGGTTTCGGCCCGGGGGGACAAGCCTTGTCCGCGCCGTCTTTTCGGTTCGGATTTGAAAAATCCTGAGGAAAAACCCGCGAAAGGGGGGAATCCTTCAAAAGAATGCTTTTTTAACACTAAAGTTCTGTAAACAACCCCCGCCGCTGTTTACACGCTGGAAAAAAAACACTATAATCAAGCAAAGAGCAAGAGTGCAAAAAAGGGGGCGGCGCCTGTGAAAAAACGCAGACTGCGTTTCAGATGGGGAAGGCTGGTAGTTCCTGCGGCGCTGCTTGTTGTGCTCGGGTTTTTTGCGGTTACGGTGCTCGACCAGCAGGCCAGGATGAACGATATGACCACAGAGGAAGAAGCGCTCACCCGGGACCTTGAGGATCTTTCCACCGAGAGGGACAGGCTGGACCGCATGATCGACTACGCCTCGACGGACGCTTACATCGAACAGATGGCGAGGGATTTGCTCGGCTGGGTCAAAAAGGGCGAAACCCGGTTTGTCGCGCCCTGAAGGGCGGGTCAGGACATTAAAGCGGTCTGCGGGCCGCTTCGCCGGTGGGTTTTCAAGGCCGCCGGCGCAGCCGGCATCATTCCTTGACGAGGCGCCGGAATCTGTGATTTCGGCTTATGCCGTCAGTTTTGATTGAACCTCAGGGGCTGCGGCCCCTAAAACCCCCGGGACGGAGTTTTTTGACAGGCTGCCGCGCCCTGAAGGGCGGGTGTTTTGCCCCTTGCGCTGGAATGCGGCCGGAAGGAATCCCGCCGGGCCCGCGCCGCTTGCCGGCTTTCGCTCCCGTTGGACCGGGGGCGTTGTTTGTTTGAACGGGGAATCATACCATTGCCGGAGGGATCCATGGCAAAATACGCGGTTGCGGATATCGGAACCAATTCGGTCAGGCTGATGCTGGCGGACGAAACCCTTTGCCCGGTGGAAAAGCGGCTGATCACCACCCGGATCGGCGAAAAGCTTTCCGAAACCGGCGCGCTTTCCGAAGCGGGCATGGCGCGCACGCTGAACGCCCTTTGCGGCTATGCCGACGCGGCGGCGGAATTCGGCGCGCCCCTTTGGGCCTTTGCCACCAGCGCCGTCCGGGATGCGAACAACGGGCTTGAATTCCTGCGGCGGGCGATGGCCGTGGGCATCCCCATCGAAGTGATCAGCGGCGAGACCGAGGCGGAGCTCGCGTACTTGGGCGTGGGCGCTTTGGAGCGGGCGACGCTGATCGACATCGGCGGCGGCAGCATCGAGGTCGCCCAGGGGGAGGGCGGAAGGCTGCACGCCGTGTTTTCCGCCCCCGTAGGCTGCGTCCGCGCCCTTGAACGGTTCGGGGCCTATGCGGATGAGGAGGCGCTTTCCGCGCTTTCCGAATGGCTGCTTGCCGAGCGGGTATCCGGCGGGCGCCTTTCGATGGGCGAGGCGCTTTCCTCCCTTAAGCCCGCGGGAAGGGCCTACGCCGTGAGCGGGACGGCCACCTCCATCGCTTCGCTGTTCGTCGGGGCCACCGGTGCATACTGCGCACCCGCCATTCAGGGCAGGATTGTGACCGGGGAGGACGTTCGGGCCGTGCTGGACCGGCTGAAGAAGATGACCGTGGCGCAGCGCTGCGCGATCCCCGTGCTGGGCGAGCGGGGGGACCTGATCATCCTTGGGGGCGTACTGCTTTTGACCTGCATGGGCGCCCTGGGCGCGGGCGAAATCGTGATCAGCGACGCGGACAATCTGGAAGGCTATTTGAGATACAGGCTGAAAAAGAAGGATTCCGTTTGACGGGTCAAAACCGTGTTCTCACCTGAATAGAATTAAAAAGCGCGAAGGGTTTTCCCGCCCTTCGCGCTTTTCATGATCGGCAGCCCCGGCCCGGGATTTCAGGAGCCGCAGCCCCCTGATCTTCGATCAAAACCGACGACATAAGCCGTAATCACGGATTTCGGCGCCTTATCGGGGATTGGCGCCGGCCTCGCCGCCGCTTTGTTTGATGCGAAGCCCTCAGGTGTTCAGCTGTTCGAGAAGCCGCCTGTCGAACTCCACGGCGGCGTCGTAACCCATTCGTTTGAGCCGGTAGTTCATCGCCGCGACCTCCACGATGATCGCGAGGTTCCGGCCCGGCCGCACGGGCAGCAGGATCGACGGCAGCGAAACCCCGAGGATCGAGACGGTGTTGTAGGAAACGCCCAGCCGGTCGTACTCCTTTTGATCGTCCCAGTCCTCCATCTCGACGACGAGGTCGATCTTTTTGCTGTGCATGACCGAGCCCACGCCGTAAAGGGAGCGCACGTCGATGATCCCGATGCCGCGCAGTTCCATCAGATAGCGCACGAGCTCCGGCGCGGAGCCGGAAAGCACGTCGTCGCCCATTTTGCGGATTTCGATGACGTCGTCCGCCACCAGCCGGTGGCCGCGCTTGACCAGCTCAAGGGCGGTTTCGCTCTTGCCGATGCCCGATTCCCCGACGAGCATGATGCCCACGCCGTTGATGTCGATCAGCCCGCCGTGGCGGGTGATGCAGGGGGAGGTGCGCTCGTCCAGAAAGCCGACGATCCGGTGAGAAAGGCGGGTGGTGCTCAGGGCGCTCCTGAAAACCGGCACGCCGGTCTTTTCGGCCAGCTCGGCCATGACGGGAAGCAGGCCGTACCCCCTGGCGACGCAGAGCGTCGGAAGCGCGTAAGAAAAATACGCCTCCATCCGCTCCCGGGCGGTGCTTTCGGGCAGCTCGGCAAGATAGTTCATCTCCGCGTTGCCAAAAAGCTGGATGCGCGTATTCACAAAATGGCGGAAATACCCGGTGCACTGCATTCCGGGGCGGTAAACGTCGCTGGTGTCCACAGTGAAGCTGCCCCTGCCGGGAACGGCGATCTCCAGGTCGATCGCGGCGGCGAACTCCTTGTTCGAAATGGTTGCGGATTGGCCCATTTTGCGCGCTCCCTTTTGCTTTAAAGATTAAGCGCGGCGCGCCGGTCCGGGCCCGGTTTTGGCCGGGATCCGCATGCGCCCGCTTTGTTGAACGCGCCTCAAAGAGCGCCGCTATTCCCGTATTCCCGCGCGTTTTTTGCGCGTGACCGCGCGGCTTCCGGCCAAAACCCTTCGGCCCCAACCGGCCCGGCTCAAGGCGAAGGAAGGGGGTGCGGCGGGGCTGTTCCGGCCGGCGGCAACGCACAAACGGCCCAAGACCGGCCGCCCGGGCCGGGGCCGGATGATCCTCCGATGCTTATGAACTGAGGGTAGCACACCGGGGGTTCGCGTGTCAATCCGGCGCGGGGCACCCGGAATCGCCGGGTGAAGAAATAAATCGCAAAAATATCCGGGGGACGGCTTTTTGCAAAGACCGGAATATGTTATAGTTAAAACAAAGTCAAGGAACAGGAGCCGAGGTGAAACCCATGTCCGAACACGCGCCGCTCGCGCTTTTCGTCAGCTATCCCTTCTGCAAAAGAAAATGCGCCTTTTGCCCGCAGCCCGTTTACAGCGCGCCCGCGCCCACCAGAAGGCGCTATTTGGACGCGCTGATCAAGGAGCTTGAGGCCTCGTCCAAGGCGGCCGCGGGGCAGGAAGTCTGCGCCGTGCGCTTTGGCGGCGGGCAGCCCTGCCAGGCTTCTGTTGAGGAACTTTCAAACGTGCTCGGCTGCGTCAGGTCGAATTTTTCCCTTTCCCCCCATGCAGAAATCACCCTGAAGGCGCAGCCGGAACCCGCGGAAAACAGCGCCGCCGGCTGGCTGGACGCGGGATTCAACCGGATCGATTGCCCGATCGTGACGACGGACCCCTTTGCGAGGAAGCTGCTGGGCCTTCCGCAGCTTCGCGGGGCGTTCGGGCGTTTTGGTTTTGGGGGCTGCGAAAACACCGGGGCGGAACTCTGCTTCGGCCTGCCGGGGCAGACGGCGGGGGACCTGAAAGCGGCCCTTTTCGAAATTCTTTCCCTTGGCGCGAAGCATATCACCCTGCGGCCTTTTTCGCTTTCGCGGGATACCCCGCTGGGCGAGTTTTACGGGAAGCACCCGGACCGGTTCCTGAATTGCCCCAAAAGGAATATTCCGTCAAAAGAACAGGCCGAGGAACTGCAAAACGGCGCAAAAGCGGTCCTGCAAAGCGCCAAGATGCAGGAATACCTGCCCCTTCGGTTCGCTTTTCCCGGCTGGGAATGCCGGTTCGAGCGCGCCCGCGCTTTTGGTGGGGATATTCTTGGCTTCGGCTGCTTCGCCCGGTCCCGCTTTCGCGGGATGCGCTTCGGAAATACGGAGTTCTTGGACGCATACATTGCCAATTCCCCGGATTTTGACAAGATCACCGCCAAACTCTCCATTTTTGGATGACCCGCCCCCGGACTTTTCTTGCCCGGGGGCCTTTTTGCGCCGAAATGGCAATGCCGCGGCATTTTTTGCATAGTCTGAAAGTGCCGGCGCGGGCGAAGGCGGGGGGACCGGCGCCCCTTGCCTAAAACTTTCGCCCCGGTGTATAATTCCATCCAAGCAGAAAACATCAAAACAGGAGCGATCATGAAAGAATCCACAACGGGCTATTATTTTAAGCATACGGGCGAATTCCCCTTGAGCGGGATTTTTTGCGAAAGCGCGCGCCCGGCGGAGCTTTTTGCCGCCTTTCGGGCCTTTTGCGACGGCGAGCTGGCCGAATGGGCCAAAAAGCAGGGGGAAAGTGCCCCGGCGGGGGTCACGGTCATCGGCGACGTTCAGATCCAGCGGGGGGCGAAAATATGGCCGGGCGTGGTGATCGAAGGCCCCGCGGTGATCTGCGCCGGGGCGGAAATCAAGGCCAACGCCGTGATCGAAGGGCCGGTTTACGTCGGCGAGGGCTGCTCCGTCGCCGCCCACGCGTACCTGCGGCCGTATACCGTTCTCGGCAAAAAAGCCGGGGTGGGGCACGGTTCCGAGGTCAAGTGCTGCCTGGTGCAAAACGGGGCGAAGATCGCTTCTCTCGCCTTCGCGGGGGACTCGATCCTGGGCAAAGGCGCCCGGGTCGGCTCTGGAACCATCCTGGCCAACAGGCGGTTCGACCAGGGAAACGCCAGGGTAAAAATCCTGGGCGAGGTGATCGATCTCGGCCGGGATTTCTTCGGCTGCGTGCTGGGGGATTACTGCCGGCTGGGGGCGAATTGCGTGACCCTGCCCGGCGCGCACATCGGGCCTTTTTGCAGGGTGATGCCCCAAACGGTGATCCGGGGCTTTTTGCCGGCGGCCACGGCGGTCACAGCGGCCCAGCAGCTTGAAACCAAAGAGGTTCCCCCCGTTGAATTGAAGTAAACCGCCCGGAATAAATGCGCGTGTTTTAGCAGAAAAATGAACAAACCGGACAAAATGTTTGATCTAAACGGACGCGACGCCGCCGATTTTGTTCCCGGAGCTGCGAAAAATTTGATTGTTAATAATTTGTTTACAAAATTGCCGAATCCTTGCCACGCCCCCAAGTTGACAGAGCGGGTAACAACCTATATGCTGAAATCAGGTCGTGAAACGGCCGAAGCTTCTTCTTCATTTTTCCTTTTCCTGCGGCTTATGCCGGCCGTCGCGCGAGAGTGGGGTTCTCGCGCGATTGGTTTTTGGGGAAAATTTTTAAACCAGGTATATTAAGATGCGAACCGGGTAAAATGATAGCGTCTTTCCTTCTCCTCGAGGGCCTCGCCGATTCGTCGGCGGGGTCCTTTTGTCTGCGATTGCCCGGTTTGATCGGCCTGTGCTATACTTTTCTTAAAAAAACGGGGGCAGCAAACATGGAAACGGCGCTTATTACCGGCGCTTCCCGGGGGATCGGGGCGGCAACGGCAAGGGTTTTTGCGCAAAACGGCTGGCAGGTGGCCGTGAATTACAATAAAAGCGAAGAAAACGCAAAAAAACTCGTGAACGAGATCAACGCGGGCGGCGGCCGGGCCCTGGCTTTTCGGGCGGACGTGCGCAGCCAAAACGAGGTTTTAAAAATGGTCGAGGCCGCGGAGATCTGCCTTGGGAAGATTTCGTCCCTGGTTTGCTGCGCGGGCGTTTCCAACGGCCAGGCGCTTTTGACGGACGCGGCGGAAGAGGATTGGGACGAGCTGTTCGGCGTCAACGCGAAAGGGGCTTTTTTCTGCCTGAAGGCGGCGCTGCCGGGAATGGTGGAAAGGAAGCGCGGGTCCGTGGTGCTGGTTTCTTCCGTTTGGGGGGTGCTGGGCGGTTCCTGCGAGGCGGCTTACTCCGCCAGCAAGGCCTCGCTGATCGGCCTTGCCAAAGCGCTCGCAAAGGAGCTCGGCCCTTCGGGGATCCGGGTGAACTGCGTCGCCCCGGGCGTGATCGAAACACGGATGAACGCCCATCTTTGCGCGAAAGACCTTGCGGCCCTTTGCGAATCGACGCCCCTCGGGCGGACCGGCAGGCCGGAGGAAGCGGCCCAAGCCGCGTATTTTCTCGCTTCCGACGCCGCGTCCTTCATCACCGGCCAGGTGCTCGGGGTGGACGGGGGCTTTTTCGGCTAAGGAGGCGGAAAGGCCGCCTTGCGGGCCCAATGCTTTTTGCGGTGATCGCCGGAATTCCGGTTTCAAAGAATTTCGGGTCCGTTGCCGCCCGGCCGGGCCTAAAACAACAAAACCGCCGCGCGCTCCGGCTTTCGGGGTTGCGCGGCGGTTTTTTACCGTTGAAGAACCTGCCCTGGGGTTTCAGGGGCCGAAGCCCCTAAACTTCAATCAAAACTGACGACATGAGCCGAAAGCATGGATTCCGGCACCTCGTCAAGGAATGATGCCGGCTTCGCCGACGACCTTGCCGACGACTGGGGCGCCGGTTTTGCCGTACCATTTCGGTCATTTATTGACCGAAACTATTCTGCGCGGAGCGCGCCGGAATCACAGATTCCGGCACTTCATCAAGGATTGATGCCGGCTGAACCGAAATCGCAGATTCCGGTATTTCACCAAGGAATGATGCCGGCTTCGCCGACGACCTTGCCGACGACCTTGCCGATGACCTCGAAAACCAATCGTCAAAGCGGCCCGCGGGCCGCTTTGACGTTCTGAGATCACCGTGCCGGAAGCTCAGCAGCCGTACAGGCGGCAAACCTCTTTGACGTGCTCCAGCATGCCCTGCCGAAGGTCGTCCGGAGCCACGATCTCCGCCTTGTCGCCCAGCTGGAACACCCAGCCGTAAAATGTGGGGCTTTTGGTCACGTTGACGTAGGTGACGAACCAGTCCCCGTCCGGCCGGACGAGAATATCCCCGCCGAAACGGTCGATGGCGACGCCGATCAGGCTGTTTTCGAACCGAAGGGTCGCCCAGCACTCGGTTCCGCCGAACATGCCGAAGGTTTGGCGGGAATACTGGGCCGGGTCAAAATCCCCCGGCGGTTTTTCGCAGGGCTCCTCCATCGGGAAAATGTCCAGCACCTTGTCCACCCGAAAATGGGTCAGCCCCTCGTGGCCGGGATAGCTGCAGATCAGGTAATAGTATTCGTCGTCCCAGCAAAGGGCGTGGGGGCTGACGACATAAAACTCGCCGTTGTTTTTCAGGCGGCGGCGCTTGTCCGGCGCGTACTCGAAATAGTGGAAACGGACCTTTCTGCAATCCGCGATGGCGCTGTTGAGCGCGTCGATCGTGTAATAAACGGATTCGTTGCAGGCTTTTACCCTGCGGTAAATGAAAACCTGGCGCTCCATGCGCCGGGCTTCATGAACGCTCGTCAGTCCCTCCAGTTTGTGGATCAGCAAACGGCTCTTTTTTTCCGTTATGAACCGGCAGGACTGCACGGCGTCCACCAGCAGCTTTAGTTCCGGCACCTCAAATTCCCGTGATATCAGCGCGTACCTATTGCCGCGGCCCTTGGTGATCTGGATGTCCATATCGGCGAGCTGAAGGCACTCAAGGTCCGAATAGAGTGTCTTGCGCTCGACAAGAATGCCGTAGGACGCCAGCCGCTCGGTGATCTCGGCTATGCTGAGCGAATGATGCTCGTCGGTATGCTCTCTGAGTATCTTTTCGAGATAGTGAAGCTTGAGTTTTTGATTTGTGAGCCTCATCATCCCACCCCTTATAAAGTCGTTATGTAATTATACAGCATAAGATGTGTCATTGTCTGGACTGGTGGGATGTTTTTGACACAAAACCGGTCTATTTGGGGTGGGAATTTTATCCAAACGCCCGGCTCATCTGCCGCCGGGCGTTTGGGTTCCGTCTTTTTTGTTCTTTGATTCGCACTGGTCGCAATAGGGGCAGCCGGCGCATCCCGCGCCGCAGCCGCCGCTCTTTTTGCGTTTTCGAAGGTACAAAAAGGCGCCGATTCCGGCCAGAGCGACGGCGGCAAGGATCAAAAAGTCAATCAGCTTCATTCAGATCAGGCTCCCGATTTGATAGACGAGGAAGGACAGAATCCAGGCGGAGGCCAGTTCGTATCCCACGGTGAACAGCGTCCACTTCAGGCTGCGCATCTCGCGGTACATCGTGGCCAGGGCCGCGGCGCAGGGGATGTAAAGCAGCACAAAAACCATAAAGGCATAGGCCGCGGCGGGGGTAAACACCGTGGCCAAAGGCGCGGAAAGGGAGGCGACGCTGGCGTCCCCCGCGGCAAAGAGTATGCCCAAAGTGCCGACCACCGCCTCTTTTGCGATGATCCCGGTCAACAGCGCCATGGCCGCCCGCCAGTCCCCAAAGCCCAGCGGCGCGAAAATCGGGGCGAGAAAGCGGCCGATGTGGCCGAAGATGCTGTTTGCGCTGTTTTCCACCATGTTCAGCGAAAAATCAAAGGTCTGCAAAAACCAGATCAAGATGCAGGAAACAAGCAGCAGCGTTCCGGCCTTGACGACGAAGCCCTTCACCTTGTCCCAGGTGTGCATCCATAGGTTCCGCGGGGTGGGGAAGCGGTATTCCGGCAGTTCGAGCAAAAAGCCGGACCGCTCGCCCTTCATGACCCGCCGGTTCAGCAATATGGCGGAAAGCAGCGAAAAGGCGATCCCCAGGAGATAGATGGAAAAAATCACGAGGTAGGTGTTCTTCGGGAAGAACACCCCGGCGATGATGGCGTAAACCGTCATTCTGGCGCTGCAGGACATAAAGGGCGTGATCATCATGGTCAGCCTTCTGTCCCGCTCGTTTTCCAGGGTGCGGGAAGCCATCAGGGCGGGCACGGTGCAGCCAAAGCCCATGAGCATGGGGATGAAGGATTTGCCCGAAAGGCCGAACCTGCCCAAAAGCCGGTCCATGATGAAAGCCGCCCGGGCCATATAGCCCGAATCCTCCAAAATGGAGAGCATCAGGAACAAGAGGGCGATCTGGGGCAAAAAGGAGAGGATGGCCCCCACTCCGGCCAGCGCGCCGTCCACCACCAGGCTGACCGCCCAGGGCGAAGCGTTTGCGCCGATCAGCAGGGCTTCGACACCGGAAATGACGACGTCGTTAATAAGATATTCAAACCACCCCTTCAGCCATTCGCCCAAAGGCCCGAAGGAAACGAAAAAAACCGCGAACATCACGACGAGGAAGAAGGGTATGGCCAAAAAACGGTTGGTGACAACGCGGTCGATCTTTTCCGTTGTGGAAATCCCGGGCAGCGGCGCTTTTTTGACCGACCGGTGGATGGCGGCCTCAATGTAGTCGTACTTTCCGGCGGAAAGCACCATGTCCCTGTCCATCGTTTCGTCCGCCATGTATTCGTCGATCACGGCGTCCATTTTTGCCAGGTTTTCCTCGGGCAGATCGTGGCTGTGAACGAAGGCGCGGCCTTCTTCAAAATAGCCCGCCGCGTGCATCATGGGGCAGGGAACATCGCCGAACAGCCCGGCCAGCGTCTCAAGGGCGGACTGGAGCTTCGTGCGGTAAAAGCGGCGGGGCTGGGGCCGCTGCGCCTGGGCGACGGCGGCGCGCAGCAGTTCCTGCGTCCCGATCCCCCGGCTGGCCGTTATCGGTATGACGGGGATACCGAGCTCGGCCGAAAGGGTGGGAAGGTCCAGCGCGTCCCCCCGGCCAATCAGCACGTCCATCATGTTCAGCGCGGCCACCATGGGCTTGTTCATCTCGATCAGCTGCAGGGTCAGAAACAAATTGCGCTCAAGGTGGGACGCGTCGATGATATTGATGATCACGGAAGGCCCGTCGCCCTCGATGTAATCCCGGGCGATGTTTTCCTCCATGGTGTAGGTCGAAAGGGAATAGATCCCCGGAAGGTCGATGATCTCGACTTTTTGGCCGTCTATCGCGGCGAAGCCGGACTTTTTTTCCACCGTGACCCCCGCCCAGTTCCCCACGTATTGGTTGGAGCCCGTAAGCTGGTTGAAAAGGGTGGTCTTGCCGGAATTCGGGTTGCCGGCCAGGGCGATCACAGGGCGGTTTTTTACCCCTTCCTTGTTTGCCGGAACGGATTGCTGCATTTCATACCGCCTTTCTGACTTCTATTCCCATTGCCTCCTCCTTGCGGAGGGAAAGCTCATAACCCCGGACGGTGATTTCCATCGGGTCCCCCAAGGGCGCGAGCTTGCGGACGTATATGGTGGTCCCGGTGGTGATCCCCATATCGATGACACGCTTTCTCAGCGCGCTTTTCAGGGTGACGCCGGTGACGACGCAGCGCTGCCCCGGACGGATTTCATTAAGAGTCATCTGTTTTTTGCCCCGCTTGCGGTTTTTTGGCGGATGCCAAGGCGCATTTTAATTATAGTTATCGCCATCTGATTGTCAACACTAACCGGAACGGGGGAAGGGCGGCCGGTTTGCTTCATCAAGGTCCGGAACCTGCAAAAGGGAACAGCAAAAGCGCCCGAAGGCGATGCGGGCGCTTGAAGGGTTCCTGCAAATGAGGATCAGAATTCGGCAAAGACCTTCTTGAAAGCGGCCACGGCGCGGTCCATCTGGTCCTTGGTGTGTGTGGCGGTGTAGCTGGTGCGCAGCATGCACTGCCCTTCCGGCGCGGCGGGGGGGATGACGGGGTTGACGTAAACGCCGTTTTCGAACAGCATCTTTGTGATCACGAAGGTGCGGGTCATGTCGTAGGTGAAGATGGGGATGATGGCCGTCGTGCCGTCGATGATCGGGATGTCTGCCTCGCGAAGCTTCTGGCGCATGTAATTCGCGATGCCGATCAGCGCTTTCTGACGCTGGGGTTCGCTCTTGAGGATGTTCAGCGCGCAAAGGGCCGCCGCGGCGTTCGCCGGGGGAATAGAGGCGCTGAAGATGAAGGGCCTGGACTTGTGGCGCACAAAGTCGATCACCTGGCTGTTCGCGGCCACGCAGCCGCCCAGGCTGGCCAGGGATTTTGAGAAGGTGGTCATGATGATGTCCACCTCGTCCTCCAGGCCGAAATGGTTCGCCGTTCCCCGGCCGCAGTCGCCCACCATGCCGACGCCGTGGGCGTCGTCAATCATGATCCGGGCGTTGTATTTCCTGGCTAGGGCGACGATTTCCGGCAGCTTGCAAAGATCGCCGCTCATGGAGAACACGCCGTCGGTGATGATGAGCTTGCCGGCGTCGAGGGACAGGCGGGAAAGCACGCGCTCAAGGTCCTCCATATCCGAATGGGCGTATTTGACGGTGCTCCTGGCATAGGAAAGCTTGCAGCCGTCTATGATGCTGGCGTGGTTTTCACTGTCGTTGATGATGTAGTCGTGGCGGCCGACGATGGAAGAAATGATGCCGAGGTTGGTCTGGAATCCGGTGGAAAAGGTGACCGCCCCGTCCTTGTGGAAGAATTGGGCAAGCTCGGCCTCAAGCTGCTCGTGGAGCTTCAGGGTGCCGTTCAAAAAGCGGGAGCCGGAGCAGCCCGTTCCGTATTGGTCCAGCGCTTCGCGGGCGGCGGCAATCGTCCTTGGGTCGCTGGTCAGGCCCATATAGTTGTTGGAGCCGAGCATGATGATCGGTTTTCCGTCCATCACCACTTCCGTGTCCTGGCAGGTCTCAAGCGCGTGAAAATAGGGGTACAGGCCGGATTGGCGCGCCGCCTCCGCGTCCTTAAAATCATATGCTTTTTGGAAAAGATCCATTTTGCCCTCCAATGTTTTCAATTGTATTCACAAAAACAATTGCGCGCCAAAAAAGCGCATTCCTTAAGGAAAACGAAAAAAGAGTACTAAATCATTCTAATATGCCCGGAAGATAAAAGTCAAAGGCTGCGGGAGCGTATCGGTCACATTTAAGAAAACCGTAAGAATCATAAATACAGGGCGGCAAAGCGGCCCGCGGGCCGCTTCGCCGTGGGTTTTTCGCTTCGCGCAGGGTCGTCGGCAGGGTCGTCGGCAAGGTCGTCGGCAAGGTCGTCGGCGAAGCCGACATCATTCCTTGGTGAAATACCGAAATCTGCGATTTCGGCCAAGGAAATTACGGCCGCAAGTGGCCGAAACAGCACGGCAAAGCCGGCGCCCCAGTCGTCGGCTCAGCCGGCATCATTCCTTGGTGAAGTGCCGAAATCTGCGATTCCGGCCAAGGAAATTACGGCCGCAAGTGGCCGAAACAGCACGGCAAAGCCGGCGCCCCAGTCGTCGGCTCAGCCGGCATCATTCCTTGGTGAAGTGCCGAAATCTGCGATTTCGGCCAAGGAAATTTCGGCCGCAGGTGGCCGAAACAGCACGGCAAAGCCGGCGCCCCAGTCGTCGGCTCAGCCGGCATCATTCCTTGATGAAATACCGGAATCTGTGATTCCGTCCAAGGAAATTACGGCCGCAAGTGGCCGAAACAGTACGGCAAAGCCGGCGCCCAGTCGTCGGCTCAGCCGGCATCATTCCTTGACGAGGTGCCGGAATCATAGATTGCGGCTCATGTCGTCAGTTTTGATTCAGGCTCGGGGGCTCCGGCTCCTGAAACCCCGGGGGGGAGGGAGGGGGTCTTTCGGCAGGCTGAAGAATCATACTTATCCGGAAACGGCAAAAAACGCTCCGTTTTGAAAAGCGGGCGGGATGATGGCGCGCTTTTTTGATTCAGCAAGGAAAAACGATCAAAAACGCTGCCGCAAGGCGGGAAAAGACAGCGGCGCCGCGCAAAAAAACCGCCGAACTTTGCCTGCGGCGGCGTTGCCTTGGGCAAAAGGATGGATTATAATAGCCAGTACACGGCGAGCGCCGAGGGCATCCTTGCAGGGAGCCTGACGGGCATAAAGCCGAATCCAAAATTCTGATGTCGGGTATCCTAGCCTTGTCGCGGAACTCGAACGAAGGAGCAAAAATGAATACGGTCAAAGCCCCGCAAAAGAACGGTTTCAACGTTCGCACGCTGGCCCAATACGGCCTTTTTACGGCGATCATCCTGCTTTTGGGACTTACGCCGGTCGGCTACATCACCCTGCCGATCGCCGCCATCACCACGGTGCACATCCCCGTGATCATCGGGGGCCAGCAGTTCGGTCCAAAGGGCGGGATGCTGCTCGGTTTCTTTTTTGGGCTGACCAGCCTGATCCGCATGTTTATTACCCCCAGCGCGGTGGGGGCGGTGGTGCTGGGGACTTATTCGGGGTTCGGCGTTTTGAATGTGGCGCTGATCATCCTGGTCACTTTTTTGCCCAGGGTGCTCACCGGATTGTTCGCGGCGCTTTCCTTTAAGCTGTGCTGCCTGTTCGACAAGTCAAAAATAGCGGCCTATGGCATTTCGGCCTTCATCGGCTCCATGACCAACACCGTCTTTTTCCTTGGCGGGCTTTATTTGCTGGCCTTCGAACAGACGGCCCAGGCCTTCGGCGTCGCGGGGGAGGGGCTGATGGCGGCCATACTGGGCATCGTTTCCCTGAACGGCCTGCTGGAAGCGGCTGCGGCGGTGATCCTTTGCACCGCGGTGGGAAAGGCGATGGACGCGGTCGCCCGGCGCGGCAGAAACACCAATTCCCAACCACAGGGCAAGGAAAGCTGAACCCCTGCGCCCCAAAAGGCGCGATTTGGGCGCAGTTTTCCGTCATCAGTCGCCGCAGGCGCCGCCGCGGCTCCTTCCTCTTCCAGATAACTGCATCCCAACCGGCGGCTTTGGGGTCTTGGGCGTCCAAAGGCCACAGTGGCGGCAGAGAAGCAACAAATTATTTTAGGGTCCTTTGGACCGCATGGGTTCGACTCCCCTTACCCTAAAGGAGCGGCAGCAATGATTCTGACCCTTGACGTCGGCAACACAAACATCAAATCCGGCCTTTTTGAGGACGGAAGGCTCCTCCATTCCTGGCGCATGTCCTCGGTCCGCCACCGCACGGCGGACGAGCTGGGCATCATGATGGAGTCCTTTTTCATACACATAAACAGAAAGACTTCCGAGGTGGAAGGGGTGATCGTTTCCTCTGTCATCCCCTCCATGAACTTCACCGTCGAGCATATGTGCAGCCTTTATTTCGGGAAGGCGGCGGTTATGTTTGTCGGCCCGGGGATCAAAACCGGGATGAACATCCGCTACGAAAACCCGAAGGAGCTGGGCTCCGACCGCATCTGCAACGCCGTGGCGGCCTACAAGCTTTACGGCGGGCCGGTGCTCACCGTGGATTTCGGCACCGCGACCACCTTCGGCGTCGTGTCGGAGAAGGGGGATTTCCTTGGCGGCGCGATCTGCCCGGGGATCATCATTTCGATGGACGCGCTGACCGAGCGCACCGCAAAGCTCCCCAGGGTGGAGCTGATCAAGCCCAAATCCGTCATCGGCAAAAACACGGCGAACTGCATCCAGGCGGGCGTGGTTTACGGCTGCGTCGGCCAGCTGGATTACATCATCAACAAGATCCAGATGGAGCTTTCCGAGCCGGACATAAGGGTCATCGCCACCGGCGGCATGTCGCGGTTCATCGCGGAATATTCGCATTACGACATTACGATCAACAGCACCCTCACCCTCGAGGGACTGTATATGATTTACCGTTTGAACACCGCCCAATTGTGAGCGGCGGCAAAACCGGGGCTTTTCGGCGGCCGCCCCCTAACGGCAGAAAAAAGGAGAGTCAGATGAAACAGGTCAACATAGCCATACTGGGTTTCGGAACCGTGGGCAGCGGCGTTTACCAGGTGCTCACGGAAGGCCGGGAATCCATCCAACACCGGGAACTGATGAATATCGACGTCCGCCGCATCCTCGTTCGGGATCTGGTGACGGAGCCGAACATCGGCCTGGCGCCCATCGACGTTTTTACCACCGATTACGCGGACATTGTCAATGATCCGGAAATTTCCACCGTTGTGGAGTGCATGGGCGGCACCGTGCCCGCGAAGGATTTCATCCTGCGCGCCCTGGCCGCGGGAAAAACGGTCGTAACCTCCAACAAGGAAGTGCTGGCCAAGCACTGGCCGGATTTCGAGCGCCAGGCGAAGGCCACCGGCGCGGGGCTTTATTTCGAGGCCACGGCGGGCGGCGGCGTGCCGATCATCCGCACCCTGCTGGACGCCATGCAGGGCAACAACATCACCCGGCTGATGGGCATCATCAACGGAACGACAAACTACATCCTCTCCAAGATGACACAGGAGGGCAGGCAGTACGCCGAGGTGCTGGCCGAAGCGCAAAGGCTGGGCTACGCCGAGGCCAACCCGTCGGCCGATGTGGACGGGTGGGACAGTGTCTACAAGCTTTCCATCCTCGCGTCCATCGCGTTCCACGCCCGGGTGAACATCGACGATATCTACCGGGAGGGCATCTCCCGCGTCAGCGCGGAGGATATCGCCGTCGCCAAAAAGCTGGGGTATACCATCAAGCTGCTGGCCATCGGCAAGAAGATGAACAACCACCTGGAGGTGCGCGTCCATCCCACCATGCTGCACAACTCCCATCCTTTGGCCAATGTTTCCGGCGTGTTCAACGGCATCTTCCTGACCGGGGACGCCGTGGACGACATCATGCTCTACGGCCGGGGCGCGGGCAAGCTGCCCACGGCCAGCGCCATCGTGTCCGACGTGATCTACGCCGCCAAAGCCGCGGAGCACAGGTATATGACCTTTGTGAACGAATTTGATGCGCCCCAGTGGCTGGTCCACCAGAAGGACTGGCTTTCCGGCTATTTCATCCGCATGACCGCGGCGGACGAGCTGGGCGCCCTTTCAAAGATCGCCGGCGTGCTGGGGGATTCGGGGGTTTCGGTGCATTCCGTCATGCAGTTCAACGAAAACGCGAACCAAAACACCGCCGAGCTGGTCTTCATTACGGACACGGCGCGGGAGCTTTCCGTCCAGTCCGCCCTGGCGCGGCTGCGGGGCCTGCCCTGCGTCATCAGCGTGGACAGCGTGATGCGCGTCGAGGAATAATTTTTGGCGTCAAAACGGCCTGCGGGCCGCTTCACCGGTGGGTTTTAAGGCCGCCGGCAAGGTCGCCGGCGAAGCCGACATCATTCCTTGATGAAATATCGAAATCTGTGATTTCGGTTCAGCCGACATCATTCCTTGATGAAATATCGAAATCTGTGATTTTCGCCCATGCCGCCGGTTTGAATTGCGGTTTTCGAAGCTGCGGCCCCTGAAACCCCGGGAGTTTTGCTTGCCGATCATCCGCGTTTTTCGCCCTTCGATTCGGGCGGATGCTGACGAATCGTATTACGAACAAAGCAGGAGGAAGAACATGGTCATAAAGAAGGAAAACATGCCGAAGGAAGCGCGCAGCGCCTGGCGGGGCGGCGAGGGCGCGCCGGAAATCACCTATCTTTGCCCCGAGGGCAAGCCGTGCAACTGGCGCTTTATGGCGCTGGTGGATTTTAAGCCCGGCGAATCCATCGGGGAACACGTCCATTCCGGCGAGACCGAGCTCTATTACATCATCGAGGGCGAGGCGACCGTGATCGACAACGGCGAACCCGTCAGGGTCACCGCCGGCGACTCCATCGTCACCGGCAACGGCGCGTGCCACAGCATCAAAAACACCGGCATGGGCAATCTTTCCATGCTGGCCGTGGTCGTCAACGACTGACGGATGAAAAGGACCGGGCCCGGATTTTTGAATCCGGGCACCGCCCAAAAAACCCCGGCGCGGCAACGGCCGCGCCGGGGTTTTTGCTTGCAGGGGGATTTCTTTCCGGCCGGCTGACCGGCGAAGCCGCCGCGCAAACCTGCGGCGGCAAGCGTTCGGGCGTTTCATACGGCAAAGCGAAGGCCGCGCCTCGCACCCCGGTTCCCGCTGTCAACCCCAAAAACCGCGCCGGAAAGGACCCGGCGGGGATGCGTTCAGTTTTCATCCCCCGCCGGGAAGATTTTTGCTTTTTGCGCCGCCTTTTTGCGGGAATTGTCCCAGTCCACCCAAAGGTTGTAGCCCATCCCCGCGGCGACGAAAATCCCCCCCAGGGTGTTCCCCAGGGAAAAAGCGCCGGAAATCAGCCAGTCCAGAACGATGCTCGTGAAGATCTGGCCCACGAACATCAAAAGAGTCAGGTTCAGTGCGGAGACCTTGGTCACGGTCAGATTTGAAAGGAAAACAACGATCGCGCCCAGCCCGCCGCCCAAACAGATCCAGAATTCGCGGGGCAGGCCCTCGGAAAAGGGCGCTTTGCCGCCCAGCCCAAAAAGCAGCAGCAGGACCGCCGAAGCGATGATGCCGGAAATGTAATTCCACACGGTGCCATAAAGCAGACTGGTGCGCTCCGCAAGATTGGAATTGATCATGCGGGAAACGACGATGGTGAACCCCGCCAGCAGGGAAACGAAGATTGCAACGGCCATGCTCATCCCTCCCTTAAAGCGCGATCATCAGGGCGATGCCCGCACAAATCAGAAAAAGGCCGAACAGCTTTCTTCTGTCAAACGCCTGCTTTTCCATCTCGAAAAGGCCGAAGGAATCAATGCAGAAGGACGTGACGCTCTGGCCCAGAAGGGTCAGCGCCAGTATGGCGGAAATGCTGATGTGGCCGAAGGCCATGTTGTTGAAAAGGGTGGTGGCCGCCCCCACGGCGCCGCCGATATAATATTTGAAGGAAGGGCGGACCTTTGGCCTGAGGGTTTCCCTTTTTGCGGCGACGAAGCCTAGGGAAAACAAAAGGCCCACCGCGTGGATGAACAGCGTGGAAGCGTATAAGCCGTAAAAATCTGCCAGCCGGCCGTTCTGCACGACCATTCCGGCGATCAGCACGCCGGCCAGCACGGATAAAAAGTAATACATGGATACCTCAAAGCAGCGTCGGGTTCGGATTGGCGCGCCGCGCTTAACAAGTATACTATTTTGGCGGCGGGATTGCCAGAGCAAGCGGCCAAAGGAGGCCGCAAAAGCGGGGAAGAAAATAGGCGCGAACAGGGCCGCGCGAACGCTTGACTGGCGGCGGCCTCTCTGATATAATAGCCTTCGCTGATCAAAGGACTTTTAGATGGCGGCGCCGCCGCTATCGAAAGGAAGGAACACTCATGAAGGAAAACATCCATCCCGCATACGGCGAGAGCGTCGTTCGCTGCGCCTGCGGCGAAACGTTTAAGACCGGCTCCGTCAAGGGCGATCTCAGGGTCGAAATCTGCTCCAAATGCCACCCCTTCTTCACCGGCAAGCAGAAGCTGGTCGATACCGGCGGCCGCGTTGACCGCTTCAAGAAGCGCTACGGCATCTGATCCCGCGAGGGGGAACGAAACGGCATGTTGGCCGCGTCTTTTCTGGGCGCGGCTTTTGTCGTGAATTTTGTGTAAAAAGTCAGTCTCGGTTGACTGCTTTTGGTTTCAACCCAAGACGCGCTGTGTTATAATAGAATGAATCGCGCAGGAATCGGAAAAACGCCGGTTTTTTGGCGCGAAATGTGAGCCGAATCAAAAAAGGAGAGAGCCTTTGTCCAAAAATACCGAAACCGCCCTTGCTTCTCAGCCGGCCTGCGCCCAAAAAGGCAAAACAAAGTTTTGCTCCATCGGCGGCCAGGCGCTGCTCGAAGGGATCATGATGAAGTCGCCCAGCCGCGTCGCCATGGCGGTGCGCCGGCCGGACGGCAAGATCCAGGTCACCGAGGGCGCATACACACCCCTGATCAAAAAGAAAAAATGGTACGCCTGGCCGGTCGTCCGGGGCTGCATTTCGTTTTATGAATCGATGAAATCCGGCATGGAATCCATGACCTATGCCACCACCGCCCTGGGCGAGATCGAGGAGGAACCCTCGAAATTCGAAAAATGGATGTCCAAAAAACTGGGAAAAAGCGTGGAATCCATTGTGTTCGGCACCGCGATCGTGTTGGGCATCGCTTTGGCGGTCGGCCTTTTTGTGCTGCTGCCGTCCTTCCTCGGCAAGCTGATCGCGGGCGAAGGCAGGACGCCCTTCGCGCTCAACCTGATCGAGGGCGCCGTCAGGATCCTGATCCTCATCGGCTATATGGCCTCGATGAACCTCATCAAGGATATCCGCCGGGTGTTCATGTACCACGGGGCTGAGCACAAGACCATCGCCGCCTATGAGGACGGCGGGCCCCTTACCGTGGAGCATGTCCGCCGCATGAGCAGGCTGCACCCCCGCTGCGGAACGAATTACCTGTTCCTTGTGGCTTTCATCAGCATCCTGTTTTACTCGCTGGTGGGTTTTACCGGCCACTGGGCGCTGAAGTCGTTCCTGAAGATCGCGCTGTTGCCCCTCGTCGCCGGCGCGTCCTACGAGGTGCTGAAGGCCGCCGCAAAGACGGACAATCCCCTCGCCCGCATCGTGCGCTGGCCGGGCATGATGCTCCAGCACATCACCACCCGGGAACCCGAGGACGCCATGATCGAAATCGCGATCACGGCTTTTGAGCTTTCCCTCAGGCCGGAGGAATACCTGAACGAGCACCCCGAGCTGGTCATCACCGACGCAAAAGGCAAAGAGCTGCCCCCAGAGGAGGACGGAACCGAAAAGCCCGAAGGGGCGGAAGAAGGCGTTGCCCCCGCGGACGGGCAGGAAGGCGGCGGCGAAGCGGACAATCCGTCGCCAGACCCGGAGGCCCCTTTTGCGGAACAAGGCGGCCGGCCGGAGGTTTTGGAGGGCGATCCCCAAAAAGCCGATGCAGCAGCTGTCTGACCTGTTACATGACGCGAAAAAGGCGCTTGCCCCCATCGGCGCGTCCCACGAGGCGCGCATCCTGGCCGGGCGCGCCTTTTTGATGACCGACGCCGCGCTGCTGCTCCGCCGGAACGAGGAAATCCCCGAAGAAAAAGCGGAAGCTTTTTGGGGAATGGTCAAAGAACGGCTCTCCGGCAGGCCGTTGCAGTACATTCTGGGGGAATGGGAATTCTTTGGTCTGCCCCTAAAGGTCAAAGAAGGCGTGCTGATCCCAAGGTACGACACCGAACTTGCGGCAAAGCGAGCCATCGACCGGATCAACGAAACCCAAACGGACGCCGTTTTGGACCTTTGCTGCGGCAGCGGGTGCATCGCCGTGGCAATCGCCGCAAACACCGGCGCCGCCGTCACCGCTTCGGATAGTTCCCCCGCCGCGCTGGCGTTGACCAGAGAAAACGCGGCGCTGAACGGCGTTTCGGACCGGGTCCGCACCGTCGAGTCGGATCTGTTCGAAAAGCTTTCCGGCAAATTCGGGCTGATCGTCTCCAACCCGCCGTACATCCCGGAAAAGGACATCGCGGAGCTGGACAGAGAGGTTCGCGACCACGAGCCGAGAATCGCCCTTTGCGGCGGGGAGGACGGCCTGGATTTTTACAGGGCGATCGCAAAGGAAGCGCCGGGATTCCTCGCAAAAAGGGGAAAACTTGTGCTTGAGACGGGAATCGGCCAGTCTGCGGCGGTTTGCCGGATGCTCGCCGCGGCGGGCTTTGAAAACATAGAAATTCACCGCGACCTTTCCGGCGTGGAACGGGTTGTGGAGGGAATGCTTTCGGAGGACAGATGATCGAGAAACTTCACGCGCTCAAGGCCCGGTTTGACGAGCTGAGCGCCCAGATCGCAGACATGGCGGTCATCGCGGATCAGGACGAGTGGCGCAAGCGAATCAAGGAACGCGCCGCTTTGGAGCCGGTGATCGAGGCGTTTGACCGATACCTCGCCTGCGAAGGGGCCATCGCCGAAGCCAGGGAAATGCTGGCCGACCCGGAAATGAAGGAAATGGCCCAGGAGGAGCTTTTAGAAAAAAAGGAGCTTCTCGAACAGCTTGAGCAGGAATTGAAGATCCTGCTCCTTCCCAAAGACCCGGACGACGACAAGGACGTCATCCTCGAAATCCGCGCGGGCACGGGCGGCGAGGAAGCCGCCCTTTTCGGCGCGGACCTGATGCGCATGTATCTGCGCTACGCCGAGCGCCACAGGCTCAAGGCCGAGATCATGAACCTCAACGAAACCGAGCTGGGCGGCGTCAAGGAGGCGGACATTGCACTTTCCGGGGCGGATGTTTACGCAAAGCTGAAATATGAGAGCGGCGTCCACCGGGTGCAGCGCGTGCCCGAAACCGAAGCCCAGGGCAGGATCCAGACCTCCGCCGCCACGGTGGTGGTGCTGCCGGAGGCGGAGGACGTGAACGTCGAGATCAACCCGGCGGATCTGAAGATCGACACCTACCGCGCCAGCGGCGCCGGGGGCCAGCACGTCAACAAGACCGAATCGGCCATAAGGATCACCCATCTGCCCACCGGCATCGTCGTCCAATGCATGGACGAACGCAGCCAGCTCAAAAACAAGGACAAGGCCATGCGCGCACTCAAGACCCGGCTCTATGACTTTTACCGTTCCCGGCAGGACGAAAAGCTGACCGCGGCCAGAAGGTCCATGGTGGGCTCGGGGGACAGGAGCGAGCGCATAAGGACGTATAACTTCCCCCAAAGCCGGGTGACGGACCACCGGATCGGACTGACGCTTTACAAGCTGGACGCGTTTTTGGACGGCGATCTGGACGAAATGATCGAAGCCCTTTCCGTCGCGGCCCGCACGGCCCAGTTAGAGGCTATGGAGTAATACATGGAAACAAAGCTCATCGACCTTGGCAAAGAGTTCGACCGCGGGATCGCCGAGGGCGCAAGGCTGATCCGGTCGGGGCAGGTCGTGGCCTTCCCGACGGAAACGGTCTACGGCCTCGGGGCGAACGCGCTTTCCGAGCGGGCCGTGGCAAAGATCTTCGCCGCCAAGGGGCGGCCGAACGACAATCCGCTCATCCTGCACGTTTCGGATGTTTGCGAGGTTGACGCCCTCGCGGTGGTCACGGGGCGGGCAAAGCTGCTGATGGACGCGTTCTGGCCCGGCCCGCTGACGATCATTTTAAAAAAACGGCCCGTCGTGCCGGACGCCGCGACGGCGAACCTGCCCACCGTGGCCATCCGGATGCCGGAAAACCCCGGCGCGCTGGCGCTGATCAAAGCCGCCGGACTGCCCGTCGCCGCGCCCAGCGCCAATGCCTCCGGCAGGCCCAGCCCCACCGCGGCAAGCCATGTGATGGAGGATCTGGCGGGCAAAATCCCCCTGATTCTGGACGGCGGCCCCTGCAAATGGGGGCTGGAATCCACGGTTTTGTCCCTCGTGGGGGAGCCGACCGTGCTGCGGCCCGGCGCGGTAACCCCCGGCATGCTTTCCGCGGTAATCGGGGAAGTTAAACTATCCCCGGCGGCTCTTTCGCCGCTCAAAGAGGGCGAGACCGCTTCCTCCCCCGGGATGAAATACACCCATTACGCCCCGAAGGCCAGGGTGTTCCTGGCGGACGGGGAACCGGGCGAACTGGCAAAGACCGCCGCCGCCCTTTACGACGGCTGCAAAGCAAAGGGGATGAATCCGATCATCCTGGCTTCAAAACAAACTTCCGGCTTTTATGCAGGGCGTGTATATGATATAATTGGCGACAGAACCGCGCCCGAAACCTTTTGCGCAAGCTTGTTTTCCGCCCTGCGCAGGGCGGACGAGGCGGGCCGTCAAGCGATCGTGCTCGAAGCCCTTCCGGCGGATTCCCTTGGCCTTGCGTATATGAACCGGGCGCTGCGCGCTTCGGGATTTTGCGTCTGCTCATCCCCAAACGAAGCACATTCATTTCTGGAGGAACAGCCTTGAAGACCGTTTTGTTCGTATGCTCCGGCAACACCTGCCGCAGTCCCATGGCCGAAGCCATCTTCAACGATGCTCTGGACGACCGACCTCGATTGCGCGCCCTGGGAGCGCGCGCGATTTCAGCAGGAACCTTTGCCTGTGAAGGGGCGGAAATGGCCAAAAACGCGGAGACCGCCCTGGAAAACATGGGCGTGAAGCTTCCGTTCTTCCGCCACAGGGCGGCCCCCTTTACCCAGGAGGCGGCCGACGAGGCCGATTTGATCCTGGCCATGCAGGAGCAGCATCTCGAGGAGATCGCCGCCCTTGCCCCCAACGCCGAAGAAAAGGCGAGCACCCTAAAGGGCTATGCCAGCGGCAAAAACGGGTATACCGGCAGCGAGGAATACGATATTGAGGACCCCTTTCGGCAGCCGATCGAGGTTTACGAGGAAGCCGCCGAAGAGATCCGGCAGCTGATCCAAAAAGCCATGGACCGCATGGAAAGCGAATGGCTGGCGGATTGATTTTTTGCGGCGCGCCAAAGCGGCCGGCGGGTTTTTCGGCGGCGCGCAAGGCCGCCGGCAAAGCCGGGCCAATCCCTGATGAAGCGCCGGAATCCGTGGGTTCGGCTCCTGCCGTCAGTTTTGATCGAATCCCGGGGGCGCGGCCCCCAAAACCCGCAAGACGGAGTTTTTTGACGGGCTGGCTGATCCGCTTTTTCCAGCCGGCTCCGCGCGCCTTTTTCGCGCCCGGAGGACCGGGCGGGCTTTGGGCCGCCCCGCATGCCCCCTTGTGTGCGCAACGAAAGAAGGCGGAATTCCGCCTTCCCATATATTGAAGGAGAATCACGACAATGGGCAAACTCACCGTAATCGACCACCCCCTTGTTCAGCACAAGATCTCGCTGCTGCGGGACGAGCAGACCGGCCCGAAGGAATTCCGCGAGCTGGTCGGGGAACTGGCCATGCTCATGGGTTACGAGGTGACCCGGGATCTGCCTTTGAAGGAAATCGAGGTCAAAACCCCCGTTTCGATCGCAAAAACCAAGGTGATCGCGGGCAAGAAGCTGGCCATTGTTCCCATCCTGCGGGCCGGGCTGGGCATGGTCGACGGGATGCTCCGGCTGATTCCCGCCGCAAAGGTCGGCCACATCGGCGTTTACCGCGAGCCCGAAACCCTTGAGGCCGTCGAGTATTACTGCAAGCTGCCCCAGGATTCCGCCGAGCGGGACATCATCCTTGTGGACCCGATGTTCGCCACCGGCCATTCGATCGACGCGGCTTTGAGGCTGCTCAAGCAAAAGGGCTGCGGTCACATCAAGCTGGTCTGCCTTGTCGCGGCCCAGCAGGGCATCGACCTGATCCAGAAGAACCACCCGGACGTGGATATCTTCGTCGCCGTGATCGACGACCATCTCAACGACCACGGATACATCGTTCCCGGTCTGGGCGACGCGGGGGACAGGTATTTCGGAACAAAATAACAGGTATCTTTGCGGGGAAGAGCGGCGGACCTTTGGAACGGGCTCTTCCCCGCTTTATTTTTGGGCGGGACCGGCGCCGCGCGCTTGCCTTGGCGGGACCGGCGCGGGCAATCCGGTCAATGATTGACGCCAAACTTTACAAACGCAATTGGCTGTGTTAGAATTGACGCGACCAAAAGTGAGAAAAAGAGCACAACGGTTAGGTTCGACCTTTGCCGAGCTCTTTTTGATTTTATCCGAATCTATTACAAATAGGAACTGTTATCATATTTTTTACGGAAACAGAGTTGTTTGATCCGCTTTTAAAAACGCACTGCAGGGGTTGACCCAGTTCTTGAAATAACCGAAAAAAGGTGGTGATCGGATGTCTATTCTGGAAGCCATAACGGCTGCCGAGCGGGAAGCGGGCGAGCTGCTTAAGCAGGCGCAGAACGACGCGCGCGAAATCGTTATGGCGGCGGAGGAGGAAGCCAAAAGGAAGGCGGAAACGCTGATAGCCGAAGCAAAGGAGAAAGCCGGGCGGACCGTCGAGGAAGCCGGGGCGGAATCGCAAAAAGCGGCGGACGGCCTGCTTTTTGAGCAGGCGAAGGCTGATGAAAGCGCCATGGAAAAAGCAAGGGCAAACCTTGAAAAAGCCGCGTCCCACATCGTCGAAAGGATTGAGAAGCAATGATCGTCCCGATGAAGAAGGTCACGCTCTACGCCCTCAAACATGAAAAGGACGAGCTTCTGCTTTCGTTGCAGCGCTGCGGGGAACTGATGGTCGTCAGCACGGAGGATTCGGCTCCCCAGGACGGTTTTTCGGAAGCTTCCGAGGCGCTGCGGCGCACGAGGGACACCCTTGGTTTTGTGGATAAGAGCGTGGGAAAACGCAGCATGTTTTCCCCCCGGCCGGAGGTCGAGCAAAAAGCGCTGCTTTTTGTGGACCCGGAGCTGGAAAAGCTGCAAAGCCGGGCCTTTGAGCTTGAGCGCGCCCTGAGCGAGAATTCCGCGAAGGAAAGCGCCCTCGCCGCGGAAGCCGCGGCCGTCGCCCCCTGGGTCTTGCTGGACGTTCCCGTCGAGGAACTTAAAAACACCAAAAAGGTCGCCGTTTTCACCGGAGGCATCCCCGAGCTTTCCCTGTCTTCGCTGACCGCCTTAGAAGAGGAATTCGATTCCGTCGTCCAGCCCCTCGGGGAAGGGGCGGAGGGCCGGGTCGTTGTGCTTTACTGCCCCAAGGACCGGGCGGAGGAAATGATCGAAGCCGCGAAGGCCGCGGGATACGTTCCGGTTTCGCCCCCGCGCTTTCGGGGGCTGCCAAAGGACCGCGCGGCCGCGATCGCCGAAAAGCGGGAAGCGCTCCAGAAAGAGCGCGGGGCGCTGAAGGATTCCCTGAAACAGCTCGCCGATCAGCGGGACAATCTGGAGATCCTTTGCGACCAGCGGGCAACGGATTGTGAAAGGCGCAGCACCCAGGCCACGACGACGGACTATACCTTCTGCCTGAAAGGCTGGGTGATGGCCAAAAAGGAAGAAAAGGTCAGAAAGGCGGTCGAGTCCGTGACCGATGCTTTTGTGATCTCCTTCGAGGACCCGGCGGAGGACGAGCAGCCTCCCACGGTCGCGAAAAACAGCAGGTTCGTCACCCCCTTTGAAACGATAACGGACATGTTTTCCCGCCCGGACCCGAGGGAGGTGGACCCGAACCCCGTCCTCGCCCCCTGGTACTGGCTGATCTTCGGCATGATGATGGCGGATACGGGCTACGGCCTGGTCCTGGCCCTTGCCAGCGGGCTGTTTATCAAAATCGGAAAGCCCCGGGGCGAGTTCGGCAAGCTGATGAAGGTGCTGCTCTATTCGAGCATAACCACGGCTTTCTGGGGCGTGATGTTCGGGTCGTATTTCGGCGCCACGTGGTTCCCGCCGGTGCTGTTCATCCCGCTGGACGCTCCGGTTCCCACCCTGCTGCTTTGCATGGTGATCGGCGCCCTGCACATTTTCTCGGGGATCATCCTCTCGATGGTCAACTGCTTCCGCGCGGGGGACTGGAAGGCCGCCATCTTCGACAATCTGTCCTGGATCGTGCTGCTGACCGGCCTGGGCTTTCTGTTCCTTGAGCCGCTGGCAGAAGCCGGCAAGTTCATGGCGCTAGGCGGGGCCGCGGTCATCGTTCTGACCGCCGGAAGAAGCAACAAGGGCATCAAAAAGATCACCGGCGGCATCCTCAGCCTTTACGGGGTGACGGGCCAGCTTTCCGACATTTTGTCCTATTCCCGGATCCTTGCCCTTGCCCTTTCGAGCGGCGTCGTCGCCATGGTGTTCAACCTGCTGGCCGGCATGGTGCAGGGTTCGGTCCTGGGGTTTATCATGTCGGTCCTGATTTATCTGATCGGCCACGCCTTTAACCTGGCCATGGGCCTGCTCTCGGCCTATGTTCACGCCAGCAGGCTTCAATACATCGAGTTTTTTGGGAAATTCTATCATGGGAACGGCCACGCTTTTACCCCGATGTCCGTGCGGGCCGCCCATGTGGACCTCAAGTGAACAGCCATCGGCAAAGTGCGCAAACGCTATCATAAAAAATCAACGCACCAACATTAAAGGAGGAATCACTGTATGTCAACAGGAACCATCATCGCAATCATCGGAGCGGCTTTTGCCGCGATTCTGGCCGGCATCGGCAGCGCCTACGGTGTGCGGCTCACCGGCCAGGCCGCCGCGGGCGTCGTCTCCGAAAAACCGGATATCTTCGGAAAGCTTCTCGTCATAGAAGCCCTTCCCGGAACCCAGGGGATTTACGGCTTCCTCGTCGCCGTCATCGTCATGGTCCGCATAGGCGTGCTGGGCGGCGGCGCTTTGCAGCTTACCGTCGATCAGGGCTGGTCCTTCTTCGGCGCCTGCCTGCCCATCGCCATCGTCGGCTTCCTTTCCGCCATTTATCAGGCCCAGACCGCCGTCGCCGCGATCCTCATGACCGCGAAGGACCCCGGCACCTCCGCCAAGGGCATCACGATGGCCGCCCTGGTTGAAACGTACGCGATCCTTGCCCTCCTCGTCTCCATTCTGCTCGTGTTTGGCATCCAGGTTTAATCCGGGCCGAATAAACGACACGAGAGCGAGGTTTTGGCATTGAGCACAGAAAAGATCCTTCAAAAGATCCGGCAGGAGGCCGAGGCCGAAGCCGCCGCAACCATCGCGGCGGCGAAGGAAAAGGCGGAAAAATCTGCCGAAGCCATACTGAACGCCGCAAAAGAGCGGGGGCGCGCCATCGAAAAAGCCGCCATGGCAGAGGCGGAGGAGATCAAGCGCCGCAAGATGCTTTCGGCCGGCCTCGAAATGCGGAAAAACACCCTCAGGCGCAAGCGCGAAGTGCTGGACGAAGCCTTTGCCCTTGCCTTAAAGCGCCTTTGCGGCCTTTCGAACGAACGATACGAAGCCCTGATCACCAAATTGGTGATCGGTTCGGCGGAAACGGGAACGGAAACCCTGTGCGTCTCCCAGGCGGATCGGGCGAGGTTCCAAAACGGCCTTATGGATAAGCTGAATGCACGCCTAGCCGAAGCGGGCAAAAGGGGCAATCTGTCGCTTTCGCCCGTTCCCGCGGATATCGAAGGGGGCGCGATCATCGCCGGCGCAAAGGCGGACGTGAACGCGTCCTTTGAGGCGCTGATCCGTTTTGAGCGCGAAACCGCCGAGCGGGAAGTCGCGGAAATCCTCTTCGGTTCGGAGGTGGGATAAATGCCCCAAAGGAGCTACCCCTACGCCAACGGCAGGCTCAGCGTCATCGGGCAGAAGATGCTTGGCGGCGGATTTTTGGACCGCCTGACCGAAAGCGGCGAGGCGGACGCCGTAAAGCTTTTGAGAGACGCGGGCTACGGCTCCGGCGCCAAGAATCCGAACGACGTTGAGCAGCTCATCGCGGCGGAGCTTCATTCTTCCCGCGCCCTCGTCTGGGAGCTTACCCCCGAGCCGGAGGTCATCAAGCTCTTCCTTTTAAAGACGGACGCGCACAACCTCAAAACCCTGCTGAAGGCAAAGCTTCTGGACATTCAGGCGGGCGAGCTGATGGCCGAAGGCGGGGCCTTCCCCGTTGCGCTGCTGGAAAAAGCGGTCAACGAAGGGGAAGTTTCGGCCCTGCCGGCGCCCTTTGCAAAAGCCCTCGAGGAAGCCGGGGCCGCCGCCCAAAAAAGCGGCGATCCGGGCCTTGTTTCCGCCGCGGTGGACCGGGCGGTGTTCGAGCATATCGGTGCTTCCCTCAAAAAGAAGGGCAACGCCTTTGCGAAGCGCTATTTTTCCGCCCAGGCGGATTTTACGAACGTTCAATCCCTGGTCCGGGCCCGGGCCCTGGGCTGGGGGGAAGACAGGCTTTCGCCCATGCTCGTTTCGGGCGGGGAAATCCCCAAAGAAACCGTCATGGCCTGTTTGGAAACCGCGGCGGGCCAGCTTGCGGACAGGCTCAACCTCGGCCGTTTCGGCCCCGCGATCGCAAAAGCGCTGGAGGAATACGCCCACTCGGGCAGCCCGAGCGGGCTGGAGCGCGGCATGGACCGCGCGCTGATGGGCATGGTCCGCGCCGGCAAGGGCGACATTTTCGGCATGGGCCCGCTGGTGGGATACCTGCTCGGGCGGGAAGCCGAAGCCAGGGCGATCCGGGTGATTTTTGCCGCAAAGCTCGCAAAGTCCGCCTCCGAACTGCCCGAACTCTACGCTTGAAAGGCGGCTGAACAATGAAAAAGAAAATTTCGATCGCCGCCGTTGGCGACCGCGATTCGGTCATGCTGTTTCAAGCGCTGGGCGTGGAAGCGTTCTATTCGAACGATCCGAGGGAAACCGAGCGGACCATCCACCGCCTCGCCAAAGAGGGCTGCAAGGTGATCTATATCACCGAGCAGGCGGCCGAAGCCGCAAAAGACGCACTGGAGCGCTATAAAACGGAGCCGTTCCCCGCAATTATCCCCATACCGAGCCGCGTGGGCACAACCGGCCTTGGGATGCGCGCCATACGCGCAAACGTGGAAAAGGCGGTCGGCGCGGACATCCTATTCGGCGAAGAAAGGTAGCACAACGATGAACGAAACGAAGAACGCGCCCGCAGGCAGGGAAAGTACGGGCGTTATCGCAAAAGTAGCGGGGCCGCTCATCGTGGCGACGGGCATGGCAGACGTGCAGATGTACGACGTCGTGCGCGTCAGCGATAAGCGGCTGATCGGCGAGGTGATCGAGCTTCGCAAGGATAGGGCCTCCATCCAGGTTTATGAGGAAACCGCGGGCCTCGGGCCCGGCGAGCCCGTCTATTCCACCGGCGAGCCCCTTTCCGTCGAGCTTGCCCCCGGTCTGATCGAAGGAATATTCGACGGCATTCAGCGCCCTTTGGATAGAATATTTAAAATGGAGGGGGACCGCATCTCCCGCGGGATCGACGTTCCAAAGCTGAACCGCGAGAAGAAGTGGCGCTTCCTGCCCGCCGTGAAGATCGGGGACGAAGTGACGGGCGGCGATACCCTGGGAACGGTGGAGGAAACCCCCGCCGTCACCCAGAAGATCATGGTGCCGCCGAACGTTTCCGGCGCCGTCGAATGGATTTTTGACGGCGAAGCCACCATCGTCGAGCCCATCGCAAGGCTGAAGCAGGGGGACGGCTCCACGGTCGAGCTGCCCATGCTCCAGCGCTGGCCGGTTCGCCGGGGCCGGCCCTATGTGGAAAAAACCGCCCCAAAGGAACCCATGGTCACCGGCCAGCGGGTCATCGACACGCTGTTTCCCATCGCGAAGGGCGGCGTGGCGGCCGTTCCCGGCCCCTTCGGTTCGGGCAAAACGGTCGTTCAGCACCAGCTTGCCAAATGGGCGGACGCGGACATCATCGTTTACGTCGGCTGCGGCGAGCGCGGCAATGAAATGACGGACGTTCTGATGGAATTCCCCGAGTTGAGCGACCCTCGCACCGGCCTTCCGCTGATGAAGCGCACGGTGCTGATCGCCAACACCTCGGACATGCCCGTCGCCGCCCGGGAAGCCTCGATCTACACCGGCATCACCATCGCCGAATACTTCCGGGATATGGGCTATAAGGTCGCCATCATGGCGGATTCCACCTCCCGCTGGGCGGAAGCCTTGCGCGAGATGTCCGGCCGTTTGGAAGAAATGCCCGGCGAGGAAGGCTACCCCGCGTATCTTTCCAGCCGCATGGCCGAGTTCTACGAGCGCGCGGGCGAGGTCGTCTGCATCGGCAGCGAAGGAAGAACCGGCGCGATTTCCGCCATCGGCGCGGTTTCACCCCCGGGCGGGGATACGTCGGAGCCCGTCTCCCAGGCGACTTTGCGCATCGTCAAGGTGTTCTGGGGGCTTTCCTCCGCCTTGGCGTATAAGCGGCATTTCCCGGCCATCGACTGGCTGACCAGCTATTCCCTGTATAACGACAAGATCAACGCCTATTTCGATGCCACTGTCGCCCCGGATTGGTCCAGCCAGGTGCGCCGCACCATGGCGCTGCTTTCCGAGGAGGCGGAGCTGGAAGAGATCGTTCGCCTGGTGGGGGTGGACGCGCTGTCCTACAAGGACCGCTTGGCCCTTGAGTGCGCCCGTTCTTTGCGCGAGGATTTTCTGCACCAGAACGCCTACGATTCCGTGGATACTTACGCCTCGCCCCAAAAGCAGCACGCGATGCTTGCCGCCATCCTTGCCTGGTACGACAAGGGCCTTCAGGCTTTGGAGGAAGACGTTCCCTTCAGCCGCATCACGTCGATGGCGATCATCGAGAAGCTTGGCAGGATGAAATACGTCCACGAGGATCAGTTCGCGGAGCATATCGCCGCCATCAAGAAGGAAATGGACGCCGAATTCTTGGCGCTGACGGAAGGAGAACAGGCCGATGCGTAAGGAATACAAAACCATTCGGGAAGTCGTCGGCCCCCTTATGCTTGTCGAAGGCGTCGAGGGCGTCAAATACGACGAGCTGGTGGAAATCGAGCAGGCAAACGGCGAGCTGCGCTCCGGCCGGGTGCTGGAGGTCAACGGCGACAAGGCTATGGTCCAGCTTTTTGAGGGTTCCCAGGGCCTGCGGATCTCCGATTCCAGGGCGCGCTTTTTGGGCCACGGGATCCAGCTTCCCGTTTCGCCGGACATGCTGGGCCGCGTTTTTGACGGCATGGGCAGACCGATCGACAACGGACCCGCCATCATCCCCGAAGCTTTGAAGGATATCAACGGCGCGCCGCTGAACCCCGCCGCGCGGGATTATCCCGCGGAATTCATCCAGACGGGGGTTTCGGCCATCGACGGGCTGAACACCCTGGTCCGCGGCCAGAAGCTGCCCGTGTTCTCCGGCTCCGGATTGCCGCACGCGAACCTCGCCGCCCAGATCGCCCGCCAGTCGCGGGTGCTGGGGTCGAACGAGGGGTTCGCCGTGGTGTTCGGCGCCATCGGGATCACCTTTGAGGAAGCGGATTTCTTCATTCAGGATTTCCGGCGCACCGGGGCCATCGAGCGTGCGGTGCTGTTCATGAACCTGGCGAACGACCCGGCGGTCGAGCGCATCGCCACGCCGCGCATGGCCATCACCTGCGCGGAATACCTGGCCTATGAGCTGGATATGCACGTGCTCGTCATCCTGACGGACCTGACGAACTACGCCGAAGCCCTGCGGGAAGTTTCCGCCGCCCGAAAAGAAGTCCCCGGCCGCCGCGGCTATCCCGGCTATCTGTATACCGACCTTGCGACGCTTTATGAGCGCGCGGGCCGCGTAAAAGGCAGAAAAGGCAGCATCACCCAGATCCCCATCCTCTCCATGCCGGAAGACGACAAGACCCACCCCATCCCGGACCTGACGGGCTACATCACAGAGGGCCAGATCATCCTTTCCCGGGAACTGCACCGAAAAGGCGTCACCCCGCCGATCGACGTGCTGCCCTCTCTTTCCCGGTTGAAGGACAAGGGCATCGGCGCGGGCAAAACCCGGGAGGATCACGCGGACACGATGAACCAGCTGTTCTCGGCCTATGCCCGCGGAAAAGATGCGAAGGAGCTTGCGGTCATCCTGGGCGAAGCCGCCCTTTCGGACGTTGACAAGCTCTACGCCAAATTCGCGGACGAGTTTGAAAACCATTACGTTTCCCAGGGTTACGAAACCAACCGGTCGATCGAGGAAACGCTGGACATCGGCTGGAAACTGCTGAAAATCCTGCCCAGGGCCGAGCTGAAGCGCATACGCGACGAATATTTGGACAAATATTACCCGAAAGAGGAGGAATAATCCATGGCGATGCGTGTCAACCCCACGCGCATGGAGCTTACCCGCCTCAAAAAGCGCCTTAGAACAGCGACGAGGGGCCACAAGCTCCTGAAGGACAAACGGGACGAAATGGTCCGCCGGTTCATGATCTATATCCGCAGGGATAAAGAGCTGAGGGAGCAGGTGGAAGGCAAGCTGACCGCGGCGATGGGCCGCTTTGCCATCGCCAGCGCCCAGATGGGGCCTTTGGGCGTCGCGGAGGCGCTGCTCGTCCCCGCGCGGGAGGCCGCGGTGAAAACCGGCACGAAAAACATCATGTCCGTCAACGTGCCGACCATCATCTTTGTCGGCGAAACGAAAGACGCGGGGCTGCCTTACGGCTTCGCGTTCACCTCCAGCGAGCTGGACGGCGCGGTGCTGGACCTTGCCGCCGTGCTGCCCGAGCTTATCGAGCTTGCGGAGGTGGAAAAAACCTGCAATTTGCTGGCGGACGAGATCGAAAAAACCCGGCGCAGGGTCAACGCCCTGGAGCACGTGATGATCCCGGAGCTGACGGAGACCATCCGCTTCATCACCATGAAGCTGGAGGAAAACGAGCGCGCGAACCTCAACCGCCTGATGAAGGTCAAGGAAATGATGACCGAACAGGAAGCCTGATCCCGCCGGGCAAAGCCCGCTCGGGGTTCATCCGCGCCGCGGGGCCTGCAAAACAGACGAATCCTGGCCGGACAGAACGCATGAGCGAAGGGCGTTTTTCCACCTTGCGAAACAATTGAACAAACCGCCCCGGCCGGAGAGATTACCGGCCGGGGCGGTTTGCTTATGCCCGGGCAAGGGGGCTCGGAATGTTCCCCTTTCCCCCCACGCAAAGTCCGGAAGGGATCTATGAACAGCAGGGGTATACGTTGGCGGCGACCGGCAAAAGCAGCGGTCTGATCGCGAAAAGACCCCGCGGGGTTTTCGCGCAATGCGCATAGGATAGGGTGAAGCTGAAGAATAATGGTATTAAGGAATAATATACCTTAAATAAAACAAATAAGGAAAAGAGTGGGGATGACTGCCGGAAAAGCGTGTCCGCGCAAGGCATCAAAGCAAAGCGTGTCAACGCTGCGGTCAACGCCGGGGCGGCGCCGAAAACGATGCAAGGGCGTATTTCCCCGCTTCCTGAACCGCCTGCAACGGCCCCCTTGCTGTGCGCGATACGGAAACAGGAAGCAAGGGAATCTGGCGCGGCCAGCCCGCCGCCCGGACGTCCTCAGGGGTTGACGCGCCCTTGCGCCCCGCAAAAGCCGGGCGGGCCTTCGGTAATCGCGTCCGCCGCCAAAACCGCGCCCGGCCCGCGCCCGAACGCCTGCCGCCCGGATGCTCAGCCCGCCAAAACCGCGCAAAGGGGAAGAAAAAGCCGAAGGCCCCGCCGCCCGGACGTCCTCAGCCGGTTGACGTGTCCTTGCACCCCGCAAAAGCCGGGCGGGCCTACGGTAATCGCGTCCGCCGCCAAAACCGTGCCCGGCCCGCGCCCGAACGCCCGCCGCCCGGATGCGCAGCCCGCCCAAACCGGGCAAAGGCGAAGAAAAAGCCGAAGGCCCCGCCGCCCGGAGGTCCTCAGGCGGTTGACGCGCCCTTGCACCCCGCAAAGTCCGGGCGGGCCTCCGGTAATCGCGTCCGCCATCAAAACCGCGCCCGGCCCGCGCCCGAACGCCCGCGAACCGACGCGCAGCCCGCCAAAACCGGGCAAAGGGGAAGAAAAAGCCGAAGGCCCCGCCGCCCGGAGGTCCTTAGGCGGTTGACGTGTCCTTGCACCCCGCAAAAGCCGGGCGGGCCTTCGGTAATCGCGTCCGCCGCCCAAACCGCGCCCGGCCCGCGCCCGAACGCCCGCGAACCGACGCGCAGCCCGCCCAAACCGCGCCCGGCCCGCGCCCGGCCCCGCGTCCGAATGCCTGCGAATTGACGCTCAGCCCGCCCAAACCGGGCAAAGGCGATGAAAAAGCCGAAGGCGGCAAGCGTGCGCTGCCTTCGGCTTTTTGCGTGTTTTTTCTGGTGTTCAACTTAAGGAAAGGGAATCCGATTCCCCTTGCCTCACCTTGCGAAGCTCACGACGATGGCCGCAAGGAACGCGAGTATCAGCAGGCCGCAGATCACCCGGGCCGCAGTGGCGTTTTTCATGGTCTGTTCCTCCATGCTGGTTCGGCGTCATCCGCCGTTGCCGACTTTATAGGCCCTTTGGATGCAGGCCTGATGATCCGGGTCGACCCTGTCTCCCCCGTGGGTGCGGGAATTCTTCAAATGGATGCAGAAGTGGCCGGGGAAGTTGTCCGACTTGGACGGGTCCGGGGAGTGGGGCATGCAGTTCATGCTCGCCGCATAAACCCTGCCGTTCACGGTCAGCCAGATCGCCCGGCGCGCCCAGGTCCAGCTGCCCACGATGCTGCGCATCACCGCGGTGTCCGACGCGGTCAGGGGGTGAACGTCCATATGCTTGGTGCCGCCGCTGCGCTGGATTTTGAAGGATTTGCCGGTTTTGACGTCCGTCACCGTGGCGACGCCGCCGTTTCGGCTGACCAGCGTGTTTCCGCCGTTCCACCAGTCGATGATGCGGACAAGGCCCTGAATATCCTGGGCGGAGATGATCTGGGAGATCGTCTTTCTGATGTTGTTGGTTCTGTCATAGAGGATCGCCAGGGTTTCCGGCCCCGCGACGCCGTCCGCTCCGGATATTTTCGCGGCTTTTTGGAAATCCTTGACCGCTTCGCGGGTTTTTGCGCCGTAATACCCCGTGATGGACGCCTGAGAAATAAAATTCCTTCTGTAAAGCTCCTGCTGGAGTTTTTTGACCTCGGAACCCTCCATGCCGTACTTCAGCAGCGTTGCGCTGCCGCCGATGCCGGACATGTTGGAAACCTTGACCATATCCCGCCGGACAAAGCCGGATTCGCCCTCATAGCTGACAAAATACCATTCGCCCACCAGCTGGCGGATGCGGACGGGATGGCCGGCGGAAATCGTCGTGATGACGTAGGAGCTTTCGGAAGCCCCGCCCCGAAGGTTCACGCCGTCTACAGAGGTGTAGGCGATGCGGTCGGTAACGGACTTGACGAAGACGAGACTGGACATGACATATCCGGTAACGCCGTTGAATTCGACCTTGTACCAATCCCCGGTTTCCTCGAGGATGGTCACCTCGTCCCCAAGGCCGAGCTTGGCCAAAGGGGTTCCCGAGGTGTCCGGCAGGGAACGGAGGTTGACCTCGTCCCCCATGATCTGCCCGGTTTCCACGGCCGCAAAGGAGCCGCCGGGCTGAAGGACCAGCGCGGCCATCAGCAAAAGCGCCAGCAGCCTGCGCGCCGGTTTTTTCGTCATACTTTCACCTCGATTCAGGAAGTGTGGATAAAACATTATAGCACCGGAGGGGTTGTTCGTCAAAAACCATGCTTTGCCGCATAATCCCGCAGGCCGGCCATGTCTTTTTCATAATCTTTGGCAAGGCCGGGATTGTAGATCAGGCTGGCCGGGTGGTAAAGGGGAAAGAGCGCGACGCCCGATTCAAGCTTTTCCAAAACGCCGTGGCGGGCGCCGATATCCGCCCGCCCCGTGAGGGAAAAGAGCGGTGAATTCCCCAATGTGACCACGATTTTCGGCGAAACGGCGGCGATCTCAAAAAGCAGCAGTTCGCGAAGGGCAATAAGCTCCGCCCGGGTGGGGGTGCGGTTGGCCTTGCCGCCCGACGGGTTCAGCCGGCACGGCCGGTATTTGACCGCGTTGGTGATGAAAAGCGAATCCCGCGAAAAACCCGCGCCTTCGAGGAAGGCGGAAAGGGTTTTGCCCGCCTTGCCCACAAAGGGCGCACCCTGCTCGGTTTCGGCTTTGCCCGGCGCTTCGCCGATCAGCATAACGCCCGCCTTTGGGTCGCCCGCGCCGAAAACGGGCTTGAGCAGCTCGCCCGGGGGGGCCGCTTCGCTTGCATAAAGGCGCGCAAGCCAGAGGCGGCATTCGGCATACATCCCCTCTAAACTGAGCCGCCCGTGTTCGGTCGGGGAAAACGCCCCGAACGGGCCGGTTGAACCGTTCATCCGCTTTTTCGTCAAGGCGTCACCGAATAATCGTAAAGATGCTGGTCTTCCTCAACGGGCTCGGGCTCGGGGATGGGGGTCGCGCCGGGGTTGTAATAGCTGCTTTGCGCGTCCGAGCATTTTTGATAAAGCTCCAGGCTCAAAGAGCTGATCAGGCTGCCGTTGACGCCTTCTTCCACCGCGGCCTCCAGCCGGCGGATGAGGTTGAGGATCCCCGACCGGACGGAGGAAGGCAGGGAATAACTGCCGCTTTCAAGCATCGTGTCCGCGAAATCGAGTATCGTCCTGGCATAGTTCAGCTCTTCCGCGGTGGGCAGGCTGGCGGAATAGGAGCTGTGGATGTTGCAGTAATAGTCCGCGTACCTCGCGTCCGTTACAGGAAGGGACAAAAGCTCCGAATACCCGGAAAATCCCAGAATGGCCTCGGGCATGTGCTTGGCCATCAGCGCCGGGTCGATGGCCGCGAGCCGGGAATCGGCGGGAATGACAAGGATGCTTTTCTGCGCCAGCAAATCCTGGGGGCAATAGGGGGTGGCCAGCTTGCCGGATGCGGTGCAGACGGTGGCAAGAACGTGGGCGTTGCAGGGGGTCGTGGGGACGCTGCCGGCATAGAACCAGTCGGTCACGGGCTTGTGGGCGTCGTCCGCCTTGCAGGCGTCCGTGGCCAAGAGGCCGGTAACCGAGCACACCGTGGCCTTGACGAGGCCGAGATCCTCGGGATTGGAATCGATGATTTCCCTGTCCGCCAGCCCCTCGTGGATTTTGGACATATACGCCTGCCAGAGCGGCGCGGCAAAATCGCCGCCCGTGCTGCCGTTTTTCAGGGCGTGCTCGTAATCGTCGTGGCCGATCCACACGCAGGAGGTGTAATACCCCGTGTATCCGGCAAAGACCACCCCGCGGTAGCTTTCGTTGGTTCCTGTTTTGCCGGCGACAGTCATCCCGCTGATCCGGGCGTTTCGGCCCGTGCCGGATTTGACGGCGTCCTTGAGCATATCCGTCATCAGCCAGGCCGTGGATTTTTTGAAGATCTGGGCGGTGGTGCGGAAGTTTTCGGAATTCAGCACCACGTTGCCCTGGCTGTCCTTCACCACGGTGAAGGAGATGGGCGACTGATAGACCCCGCCGTCCGCGATGGTCGCGAAAGCCGCGGTAAGTTCCAGCATGGAGATGCCGGAGGTGCCAAGGGCGAGGCCGGGGCCGTCCGCGAAGATCGTGTCCGGGTCCATGCCCATGCTCACGAGGTAATTCTTGGAGGCAGCGGGGGTCACGTTCTCAAAAAGGACCCGGGCCGCGCCGACGTTCAAGGACGAGACGACCGATTTTCGCATGGTGACGGGGCCCTGGCTGGTCAGCCCGCCGGTGGGGTAGCCCCTTGAACCGCCGTAGCCTTCGATGGGCTGGGCGAAGTTCATGATGATGGACGCGGGGGACATGCCCGCTTCCAGCGCCGGGGCGTAAACCGAAAGGGGTTTGAGGGAGGAGCCGACGGGCATGTTGCTCGCCACGGCCCGGTTCAAAAGCTTTTTCCGCGTGGGCGTGTCCCTGCCGCCCGCCATGGCGACGATCTTTCCGCTGGACTGGTCGATCACCACCGCCGCCGCCTGGGGCTGGGCGATTTCGTCCACCGTGCCGTCGGCGTTTTTGCTGATCTTGACGGAATAGGTGGGGTCCGCGATTTTCGGGTAGCCGTCCCAGGTGGAAAGGGTGTCCTGCACGGCGTTCTGGATCTCGGGGATCACCGTGGTGTAAATGTGGTAGCCGCCGGTGCGCAGGATTTTTTCCATGGCGGCGCGGTTTGCGCCGGTATCCTCCAGGCCGCGGTCCTTCAGCATGCAGGTGACGACTTCGCTGACGGCGTATTCCACAAAGGCCGGCATGTCGTACATCGAGCTGGCCGAGGATTTCCGGATGACGGCGACGTCTTCCTCCAGCGCGGCGCCGTACTGCTCCTTAGTGATGAAGCCGGCGTTATACATCGCGAGAAGGACGGTGTCCGTCCGGTCGTCGGTGGTCTTTTTATCCCGGTTTGAATCGTAATAGTTCAGCCTGGGGTTGAATTTGGTGGGGTTTTGGGTGATGCCGGCCAGCATCGCGCATTCCCGGATGGTGAGGGCGGAAAGCGGCTTGCCGAAATAATCCTTCGCCGCGGCCTTGACGCCGTAATTGATGCCGCCAAGGGGAATGGCGTTCATATAAGCTTCGAGGATCTCGTCCTTGGAATACTGGGCTTCCAGCTCGATGGCCAAAAAAGCCTCCTGGATCTTCCTTCTGTAAGACTGCTCGCTGGTCAGCACCCGGTTTTTGATCAGCTGCTGGGTGATCGTGCTGCCGCCATGGGTGTTTTCGTTGCGGAAGGTGTTGATCACCGCGCTGACAAGACGCTTGAAGTCCACGCCGCTGTGCTTGTAAAAACGCACGTCCTCAATGGCGACGAAGGCGTTCTTCAGCATGTCCGGAATCTCGTCGGAAGAGGCCCATTCCCGGTTCTCAAGGCCGGCGAAGGTGGTGATCACGTTGCCGTTACCGTCGTAGATCACCGAGGTTTGGGCCTGGTTTTCGATCAGGCCGATGTCCAGCTCGGGGGAAGTGTCGATATACGCCCGGGCGATCCCGGTAACCGCGCCCAGCCCGGCAAAACCAATGGCGACGATCAGCACGACCAGCATCCGCAGCAGGCTGAAAAAGACCGAAAGCACAAGGCTTCTGGGTTTTGTGCGCCGGGTGAAGATGCTCTCTGTTCCACCGCCTTCATAAAGATGCTCCGGGCTGATTTCCGGCTTGATGGGCGCAAAGATTCTGGTCTTTCCCGCGTCGTCCTCTTTTTTGGGCAGGCGAAGCCGGCCGATCGCCGTGCGCATCCTGGTGATCAGCGTGGTTTTCCCTTGTGGGGAAGGGGCCGGAGTCTCATTCGCCGTTGCGGCAGGGCCGGAGCCGTCAAGGGAAGGCTCTTTTGCCGCGTATGGCCCGTCATCCAAAAAGTCGGCCCCGCTCCGCCCGAAACCGGCGGGATCGCCCCGCGCGGGCGTTTCAGGCAAGGCTTCATCGGGCGCGCGCAAAGCGGCGGCGGCTTCCGGTTCGGCGACCCGGGGCCGCCTGCTGAACGCTTTGCCGCCGCTGACAAGCACATATCGCGCGTTTGGCTTTCTTTTCATTGGATGTACCTTTCAAAAGATTATAATCCAGGTTATTATAACACAAAAGCGAAAAAGCAACACCAAGGAGGCCCCCTTGGGCGCAGTTTTCAGCGATCGTTCATATTTTTCGGGGCGTCAAAGCGGCCAGCGCGCCGCTTTGACGGTTGGTTTTTCGCTGAAGCGCAAGGTCGTCGGCGCAGCCGACAGCAATCCTTGATGAAGTGCCGGAATCTGTGATTCCGGCAAAGGTGATTTCGGCCAGGAACGGCCGAACCAGCACGGCAAAACTGACGCCCCAGTCGTCGGCGCAGCCGGCATCCATCCTTGATGAGGTGCCGGAATCACAGATTACGGCTCATGTCGCCAGTTTTGATTGGAGCTCAGGGGCTTCGGCCCCCTGAAACCCCGGGGACAGAATTTTTCGACAGTCTGCTGCTTCCATGTTTCTTTGCGCAAAAGTTTTTTACGAACTCCCGGATATTCGCCCTTGACAACGCGCCTTTGATGCGTTATCATGCGAAACATCATAAACAAACGCTTTGAAGGAGAGGAGTAAGCGCTCCGTCCGCCAAGAGCCGTTTCGGGCCCGCACAGGCCGGATGCAAAACAGGCTCGTCAGAGAGAAAGCCCCGTCGGCTGGAAGGGCTTTTGGTCAGGGCAGGCGCCGAAGGTCGCTCCCGAGCAGTTTCCGTGAAGGCGGCGCGCCCAAGCGGCAACCGGATCAGCCCCGTTACAGGCAAGAGGGATCGGCCCTTTCTTTCCTGTATTGCGGCCCGTCCAAATGAAGGTGGTACCACGGCTCTGTTCGTCCTTTGACGCAGGGTTTTTTTGTTTATTTTTAGACGATTACTTCAAGGAGGAATTCAAAATGTCGGAACAGGTTGCACAGATCGCCTCAAGGGTACGCGCGCTGCGCGAAATCGAAGACATGACCGCGGAAGAGGTTGCAAAGCGCATGGGAATCCCCCTTGGCGAATACGAGGCCTGCGAGCGGGGAGAGGTGGACATCCCCATCAGTTTTTTGACCCGGGCGGCCCAGGTTTTCGGGGTGGAAGTCCACGAGCTTCTGACCGGCTCCACCCCAAAGCTGAGGCGGTATTTCCTTTGCCGCAGCGGCAATGGCGAGGAAGTGAAGCGCATGAACCGGGATTACCGCTACCACAGCCTGGCCTATAACTTTAAGGACAAGGCCATCGAGCCCTTCCAGGTGACCATCCAGCCGGACGACCCGGACGCTGAGACCGATCTGAACGCCCACCCGGGCCAGGAATTCGACTACATCCTTTCCGGGATCATGCGCCTGATCATCGGGCACAAGGAACTGCTGCTGTATGCCGGGGATTCGATCTATTTCGATTCGACGCTGCCCCACGGCATGAAGGCCATCGGCGGACCGGTCACCTTTTTGGCCATCGTGATACCGCCGCAGAAAGAGGATTGAGGAGGAACGCCAATGAGCCTTATTGATCGATACATCGGCACGGATTATGAAAACTACGGCGATTTTTTTAGAAACTGCCGCCTCCGCGTGCCGGAACAGTTCAACTTCGGGTTCGACATCGTGGACGAATACGCGCGGATCTCCCCGAACAAGCCGGCCCTCGTTTGGGTCGCCGAGGACGGGTCCGACCGGTCTTTCACGTTTCAGGAGATCTCGGACCTTTCCAACCGCGCGGCGAACCTTTTTTCCTCCTTCGGCATCCAAAAGGGGGACATGGTGCTCTGCACCCTCAAGCGCCGCTGGCAGTACTGGGTGATCAACGTCGCCCTTTGCAAGCTCGGGGCGGTGATCATCCCCGCGACCCATTTGCTGACCGCCCACGACGTGGAGTACCGCGTGAACGCGGCGGATGTTGCGGCCATCGTTTCCGTCAACGAAAACGCCGTCGCCGAAGCGATCGACGAAGCCCGCCCCAACTGCCCGACGCTGAAAATCGTTTTCGGCGTGGACGGCAGGCGCGAAGGGTGGGAGGATTTCACCGCTCTTCTGGATCAGTTTTCGCCGGAATTCCCCAGACCGACGGGCGAGCGCGCCACGCACAACGAGGATCTGAGCGTGATGTATTTCACCTCCGGCACCACGGGCCTGCCCAAGATGGTGGTGCACGATTTTACCTATCCTTTGGGCTTCATCATGGGCGCGAAGTTCTGGCATTGCCTGGACGACGACGATCTGCACCTGACCGTGGCGGACACGGGCTGGGCAAAGTGCTCCTGGGGCAAGATTTACGGCCAGTGGATCTGCGGCGCCGCGCTCTTTGTTTACGACATGGAAAAATTCGTGCCGGAAAAGCTTTCGGAAATGCTTGCGAAATACCAAATCACCAGCTTTTGCGCCCCGCCCACGATCTACCGCTTTATGATCAAGACGGACCTTGAACAGTACGACCTTTCCTGCTTGCGCAGGGCCTCCACCGCGGGCGAACCCTTGAACCCCGAGGTTTACAAAAGGTTTTACGAGCTGTTCGGCGTAAAAATCTACGAAGCCTACGGCCAGAGCGAAACCGCGCCGATCTTCGCGAACTTCCATTTTGACGAGCCCATGCCCGGCTCCTTGGGCAGGCCCAGCCCGATGTATCAAATCGCCCTCCTGAACGAGGAAGGCAATACTTGCGAGGAAGGCGAAGAAGGCGAAGTCTGCATCGGCGTGGAAAACGGAACCCCGGTCGGCCTTTGCAAGGAGTATTACAGAAACCCCCGGCAGAACGCCGAATCGCGCTATAACGGCTGGTACCACACCGGCGACATGGCCTGGAAGGACGAAGCCGGGTATTACTGGTTCGTGGGCCGGGCGGACGACGTGATCAAGTCCAGCGGCTACCGGATCGGGCCTTTCGAGGTGGAATCCGCCCTGATGACCCACCCGGCGGTGCTGGAATGCGCGATCAGCGGCGCGCCGGACCCGGTGCGCGGCCAGATCGTCAAGGCCACGGTGGTGCTTGCCCGGGGCTACGAGCCTTCCGAGGAAATGAAGAAGGAGCTCCAGAACCACGTCAAGCGCACCACCGCGCCCTACAAATACCCCCGGATCGTGGAATTCACGGCGGAACTGCCAAAGACCGTTTCCGGCAAGATCAAAAGGAAGCAGCTCCGCCTTGAAGCCGAGGCCAAGGCCAAGGCCTTTCGGGAAATGATGAACGGCAACGGATGAACGGCGGGCCCGTCCCGCTTTGGCAGAAGGGCGGGCCGATTGTGTCAAAGCGTGCTGTGCGCACGCTTTGAGGCTGCGCGATTTGCCCGAAACGCTTCGCATTCCGGCCGAAAATCGCGAAAGGCCAGAAAGCCTGCGGCTTTCGTCCGTTCCGGCGCACCTGCCGCCGGAGCCGGGTTGAAGTCAAGGAGCCGCGGCCCCTTGACAATCCTGGGGGCTCTTTGACAGACTGAACCCGTCCCCGCTTTGACAGGGGGCGGGCCGGGCGCTTAGAATACGGAAAATACGAAGGCGGGGGAGGAAAGCGCGCGCCCGTTCAACCTCGGTTCGAAACGGGCCGCGCGTTTGCACGTCATGGGCGAATCGCTGATAAAAGCAAGGGAATATTACGACGCCGACCCCCAGGGGAAATGGAACAGATTGGACGAACCCCCCTTTGAATTCGCGCTCACGATCCATATGATGGACCAATACGTCAAACCGGGGGACAGCGTGCCGGACATCGGCGGCGGGCCGGGCAGGTATTCGCTTTAGTATGCGCAAAAAGGGTGCGAGGTCACGCTGGCGGAACTTTCTTCCGCCAATGTGGCCCTGGCAAGGGAAAAAGCGAAGGAACTGGGCGTTTCCATCACGGCGCTGGAAAAAACTGCCTGGAACTGGAAGAACTGGGCCTGGGCGAATTCGACCACTTTTTTTTGATGGGGCCGCTCTATCACCTGACCGGGGAAGCGGACCGCGCCGCCGCGGTGCAAAATGCCCTTTGGCGCGTGAAAAAGGGCGGGAACCTTTACTGTTCCTTCATACTGGATTTTGCGGGCATCCTCTTCGATATGAAGAACGGCCCCGGCGTCTTCCCGATCGACCTGAACAACCTAAACGCGGTCCGGCTCATCGATTCCGTGATCAGCGGCGGCGGATATTCGGGGCCGGCGTTTACCAATGTGTTTTTCATCAACCAAAGGCGGATCGGGCCGTTTATGGCGCAATTCGGGGTTGAGAAGCTGCGTCTTTTCGGCCGGGAGGGCATCCTCGCGCCCAGCGAAAAGCAGATCCTGACCTTCCCCAAAGAGGAGCAGGCGCTGCGGATCGGCGTTGCGAAGCGCTTTCTTGAGCTGCCGGAACTGCTCGCTTTTTCCGAACACGCGATGTTCATCGGCCGCAAGTGAGGCGAAACGTATCGTATGGAAGAAAATCCCGACAGGACGGCCGGTTTGATTGCGGCAAAGCGGGAAAGATGGTATGATTCAGCCATGGAAAACACCCGCAAAACGCCGCCGCGGCCCGGAGTTTTCAATGTCTGATCCGGCCGCCGCCCGAATCCCAAAAACAGGAGGTAGCGCCATGCTGCTGGACAAGGAACGCTTCTATAAGCTGCACAACGACGCCATGGGCCAACTGGACGACCTCTGCGACCCCGGCATGGAAGACGAGGCCCACAGGGAGGAAAGAGCCGAATACACCGAAGCTTTATCCGAATTCTATCACTACGCTTTCGGCGGCGTACCGGTGGAGAAGCTCTGGAAAGCCGCCAAGGAACTGCACAGCAACGATTGACGGTTTTTTGCGTAAAAGCGGCCGCCGAACGGCCCGATCGACGGAGCTTTTGGCCGGACGCGGGAAAAGGATCGAACAAGAACCGGGCGCTGATTTTTCAGCGCCCGGTTTCATGCTGCCGTATGGGGTTTGATTACTCGGCCCGGATGGCCTCGCCCCTGGCGAGCTTGACGATGTCGCCCACGCCGCTGGCGATAAGGCTGGGGCGATAGGCGTAAGTCTTGACGGTTTCCCTTGTGGAAACGCCGGAAAGCACCAGCACGGTGTCGATCCCGGATTCGATGCCGGAGATGATATCGGTGTCCATCCGGTCGCCGATCAGCACGGCGTCCGCCGAATGGCAGCCCAAAAGCTTCAGCCCGGTGCGCATCATCAGCGGGTTGGGCTTTCCGCAGAAATAGGCCTCCTTGCCCGTGGCCATTTCGATGGGGGAGACCAGCGCCCGGCAGCCGGGCTGGATGCCGTTTTCGATGGGACCGGTCACGTCGTAGTTTGCGCCCACCAGCTTTGCCCCGCGCAGCACAAGGTTGACGGCGTGGGTCAGCGTATCCAAAGAATAGGCCTTGCCTTCGCCAATGACCACGTAATCCGGGTTGACGTCGTTCATGGTCAGCCCCGCGTCATAAAGGGCGTTCAACAGGCCGGCTTCGCCGATGGCGTAAATCGAGCAGCCCGGCGCCTGGGCCTTTAAAAAAGCGGCCGTCGCCAGGGCGCTGGTATAAAAATGGCATTCGCCGACTTCCAGGCCAAGGCGGGCAAGTTTTTGCTGAAGTTCCTTCGGGGTGCGCTCGCTGGCGTTGGTCAAAAACAGAAACTGCTTCTTTTCCTTGCGCAGCCAGTCCACGAATTCGGGAACACCGGGCAGCAGCCGGTTCCCGTGGTAGAGCACGCCGTCCATATCGCAGAGGAAACCCTGCTTGGCGTTAAAGTCGATAAAACGTTCGTTCATGTTTGCATTCCTCCTCGCCGCCCCCCCGGGCGGCATTCTTCTTTCAATTTCATATACATCAATAGTTTATCAGTCCAAAAGATGTTTGTCAAATCTCTAAAAATTCATTGACAATAATTCGTCAAGGCTTTACAATAAGGCCATGATAATGTCTCATATGATACAATATTAGGCGTTTCAAAAGCAGGCGGGGGTGAAAAGATGACGCGGATCAGGGATTCTGCCGTTTTTGACGGCTGCCCCCTGTTTGCTCCCTGCGCAAAGGAAATCAGGGAATTTGCCCTTGCGCACCCCCTTTGCAAGGCAAAAGACTTTCGCAGCGGGGAGACGATCTATTGCGCAAACAGCTTTGAGCGCAGCCTGGGCGTCATCGTTTCCGGGCGGTGCAGGGTGACGAAGCCCGCGCCCGAAGGCCGGGAAGTCGTTATGAGCACCCTCAAGGCGGGGGAAGTTTTCGGCGCGGCCGCCCTTTTTACAAACGAGGGGGAATATGTGACCTGCGTCCGGGCGGCTTCGGCCTCGACGGTGGTGTTTTTTGAAGAGGAACTGGTCCGGGAGCTTTTCAGGATGGACCCCGCCCTTTGCGAAAGGTACATTGCCTATCTTTGCGGCCGAATACGGTTTTTGAACAAAAGGATCGCGGCCTTTACCGGCGGCAGCGCCGAGCAGCGGCTGCTGGCCTATGTGACCGGCGCGGCCAGGGAAGAGGGCGGCAAAAAGGTCACCCCCGCAATCACCGCTTCAAAGCTCGCCCAGGCTTTGGACATCGGCCGGGCGTCGCTTTACCGGGCGATGGACGCTCTGGCGGAACAGGGAAAGATATCCCGGGAGGGCAAGCGCATCGTCCTTTTGGAGTAAGGTAAAAGGAGTCGAACCCCTGCGACGCAAAACCCGCCAAACCCAGGTTGTTCGGTTTGTGCAAACAAACCAGAAATAGTACCCAAAATAGTACCCAAAGTGAAGAAGGAGCAAGCATGAACAAAAAAATTCTCGCGGTCATCGCGCTGTGCCTGGCCATGGTTCTGGCGCTGGCGGCCTGCGCCCAGGCGCCGAACGAAGCGGAACCCACCCCGTCGGCCGCTCCCGGCCAAACGGAGCAAACCGCCCCAAACGGGGAGGATAACCCGGACGTTCCCGAATTCGAGGAGGAGGACGCCGAAGCGTATGCGCTGAACGTCGCCGCGCTGGTCGGCCCGACGGGCATCGGCATGGTCAAGCTGATGGAGGACGGGGAAGCCGGCAAATACGACAGCGCGTTCCAGGCGGGGATCACCCTGGCCTCCTCGCCGGACGAGCTGACCGGCAAGCTGATCACCGGCGAGCTGGACATCGCCTGCGTGCCCACCAACCTGGCCGCGGTGCTTTACCAAAAGACCGAAGGCGGCATCAAGCTGGCCGCGCTGAACACCCTGGGGGTGCTGTACGTCCTTGAAAAAGGCGAAAGCGTGCAGTCGATCGCGGACCTTGCGGGCAAGACCGTGCTGGCTACGGGGGAAGCTTCCATGCCGGAATACATCGTCGATTACGTGCTGGAGAAAAACGGCCTTTCGGATTCCGTTAAAGTCGAATACCTGACCGAGCATTCCGAGCTTGCGGCCAAGGCGGTCGCCGGGGACGTGGACCTCTGCATCCTGCCCGAGCCTTTCGTCAGCAGGGTCGTCGCCAAGAACCCCGAAATGCGCGTCGCCCTTTCGCTGACGGAGGAATGGAACGCGGCCAGCGAAGGGACGGAGCTTTCCATGGGCTGCATCGTCGTTCGCTCCGAGCTTTTGACAAATCCCGAGGGCAAGGCCGCCGTGGACGCGTTCCTGGCAGCTTACGCGGAATCCGCCCAATACGTTGCGGCAAACCCTGCCGAAGCCGCCGATCTTGTGGTAAAATATAAAATTATGGACAGCGCGGAGCTGGCCGCGGCCGTGATCCCGCGCTGCAATATCGTTTATATCGACGGCGAAGCGATGAAGACCCACGCCTCGGCCCTTTACCAGGTGCTTTTTGCGGCCAACCCCAAGTCAATCGGAGGAGCCTTGCCGGATGACGCCCTTTACTACTTCAAATAAGCATAAACAGCAGGGATATACGATATTCGAAAAAAAACCGAAGGGCGGGCTGCCGAAATGGGCGGCGGCCGCCCTTTGCGCGCTGTTTTGGCTTTCTGTCTGGCAGATTCTGGCGATTATGGTGGGCAAGGAAGTGATCCTTCCCGCGCCGCTCGCCACGCTTGGCAGGGCAGCAGGCCTCGCGGCGACGGGGGAGTTCTGGGCGATTTGCGCCATGTCCCTTTTGCGGATCGGCCTGGGATTTTTGCTTTCCGCCCTTGTTGGGGCGGTCATCGCCCTGTTTACGGCCTTTGTTCCCTTTCTGCGGGCGCTGTTTTCCCCCGCCCTTTCGGTGGTCAAGGCGACGCCGGTGGCTTCCTTCATCGTGCTGGCGCTGGTGTGGATGAAAAGCGGCAGCATCCCGACCTTCACCGCCTTTTTGATGGTGCTGCCCATCGTTTGGCTGAACACCCACGCCGGGCTGCTTTCGGCGGACGGGGAGCTCCTTGAGATGGCCCGGGCGTTTCGGCTTTCGCCCGGCGCGGTGTTCAAAAAGATCTACCTTCCTTCGGCGCTGCCTTATTTTACCGCGGCCTGCGGCACGGGCGCGGGGTTAGCCTGGAAGGCCGGCATCGCGGCGGAAGTGCTGGGCCGCACCGCCCTTTCGATGGGGAAAGAGATCTACGACGCGAAGATCTACCTCGAAACCGTGGACCTTTTCGCCTGGACCGCGGTGCTGATCCTGTTCAGCGTCGCCTTTGAAAAGCTGATCCTCGTCTGGCTTAGGCGGATGAACAAAAGATTTGCCGGGGGGGTTCAGGATGCGCTTTGACGGGCTGAACGCCGCATACGGCGGCAAGTGGGTGCTCCGGGATTTTTCCCTCGAGCTGCCGGATGCGGGCAGGATTTGCGTCTTCGGCCCTTCCGGCTGCGGAAAGACGACGCTGCTTCGCGCCCTTTCGGACAGAATGACGGAAGCGGGGCTGCAAGTCGCCTGGGTTTTTCAGGAGGACCGCCTGCTCCCCTGGAGCAATGCTGCGGAAAACGTGATGCTCGCCGGGGCAAACCGGGAAGAATCCCTGGGCCTTCTTCGGGCATTCGGCATGGAGGACGCCGCCGAAAAGCGCCCCGGCCAGCTTTCCGGCGGGATGAAGCGCAGGGTCGCCCTTGCCCGGGCCCTGGCCTTTGGGGGGGACGCGATGATTCTGGACGAGCCTTTCAAAGGGCTGGACGCGGAATCGAAGGCAAACGCGGCCGCGCATTTGCGCCGGCTGGGGCCGAAGCTATGCCTGCTGGTGACCCACGACAAGGAGGAGGCCGCGCTGCTTGCGGATGCGACGCTCTATGTGGACGGCCCGCCGCTCAGGCTGGTTTAGCGGGGCGAACGCGGCAAGGCAATCAAGAATCAAACAAAACCCGCTTGCGCAAGGGGCCCGGGCGGGTTTATTATTATAGGAAATAACCAAAATTCATTCCCGGAGCGGAAGCAGGCCGGATTTGTCCTGCCGCTCCGAAGAAGGAAGCAAAGTGAACAAAAAGCGCAAAGCCAGCATCATCATCTGGTCCTTGATCACCGTTGCCGTCTGCGCGGCCGTGGCCCTGAACGTCGACTGGGCCGCTTTTTCAGCCGCCGCGGGGCAGATCAGGCTGCAAAACGTCCTGCTGGCCTTTGGCTTTCTTTTTGCGGGGAAGTTCGTATACACGGCAAAGTGGAAGGCCCTTTGCCCGGTTTTTGGGTATTGGACGCTGTTTGCCGTCGTGCTGGGCAGCTCGCCGCTTTTTTTGCTGCCCGCGGGCGGGCTCTTTTCGGACGCGTACCGGATCGCCGCCCTGCACAAGCAAGGCAAGGACTACGCCGCTGCGGCCTCCGTCCTGCTGGACAGGCTGACGATGCCCCTTTCGATCATTTGCGTCTGGCTGCCGGCGATGGCCCTGGCGGGGGACGCGGGGTATTCCGCGATCGTTTATGTTCTGCTGGCTTCGCTGGCCGTTTTTCTGGCTTGCTGCGTGTTCGCCTTTTTGAATAAAAAAGCGAGGGGGCGCATCCTCGCCTTTTCCGCAAGGCACGCCGGCAACGCCTTAGGCAAAAAAATCAACGGCGGGCTGGAAAAGGCTTCCGCCGCCGTCGATTCGATGAATATCGGGCCTTTTCGGGCGCTGGCCTCAGTCTGCTGGGGGCTGTTGGGCGATCTGCTGACCGCGGGGGTCTATTTTGCCTTTGGCAGTATGCTGGGGATCGAGCTTCCTTTTATGAAATGGGTCTTTGTATACGCCCTGCCGCTGATCGCCACCACGGCGGTTCCCACCGTGGGCGGCCTGGGCGTGCGGGATGGAACGGTGATCGCCTTTTTGGCCGCTTACGGCGTGTCGTCCGGCGCGGGGCTGACCGTTTCGCTGTTCTTTACCGGCGCGGTGACGGTCGGCGCGCTTGTTTGCTGGGCGGTCCACCTGGTTTTCAGAAACAGGGTCATTTGAGGATATAAACCTTCACGTCGTTTCTCCTGCCCCAGTTCATGCATTCCTTATAGGTGTCCATAAACAGGTCGATCTGGAAGCGGCTGGTGTGGCGGAAGCCGCCGGTGTCGCCGGCGACGCCGTAGCCGTACCCTTCCACATAAAGCCGGGTCCCATAGGGGATCTGGTCCGGGTTGACGGCGATCATGCCGACGTAGGGCATGACGCCGGTGGCTGTGCAGTTGCCCGTGTGGGTATAGGCCGTGGCCTGAACATAGACGACCTTTTCAACCTCGCTCTCTTTCGGCGGATCGCGGTCTTTGCGGTTGTCGTTCTTCAGGGAGATTTCCGCGGAGACGGAAACCGCGCGGTCAACGACCTTTGTTCCCTCCAGCAGGATCTCCGTAACGGCTTCCTTTGCGATCTCCCGGGAAACCAGGGTGCTGCCGATCAGCTCGCCGTTTTCGTAAATCTCTTCATAAGTCAGGGTCTCGCTGCCGTTTTCGCCTTTTTGCTTGATTTTGGTTTTGCCTTTTTCCAGGGAATTGTCTTTCTTTTTTTCGGTTTTGTGTTTGATGGTCTTCGTTTCTGTGCGGGTGCGCGTCTCGCGGGAAACGGCCTCGATGCGCAGGCCGTCCTCCAAAAGCACGTGCAGTTCCGGGGTGACGCGGTCGTCGTCGTCGTATTCCAGGCTCAGGGAGGAAAGCGCGTCCGAAACGTTGCCCTGTGTCATCGCAAGCTCGTAAAAGCCGGAAGCGCAGTCGATATAAACGGTCATTTCTTCTTCCGGTTCCTCGTTTTGCTCCAGGGCGGGGGTATTGGATATTGCTGCCGCCATGGCCGCAAAGGGCTCGGCGGGGTAATAAGCCGCGGCCCCGGCGACGCCGGAAAGGCATGCCAGTGCGGTCAACGTGAAAAACAAGGGCCATATCCAGCGCGCGGTGCGCCCGATATGTCGGGTTTTTCTCATAAAAAACACACTCCTTTCGGGGTCAGGGTATTGTATCACGCCCCATTATGTGAGTCAAATCATCCCCCACATTTCTGGTAATAATACCTGATTATTCTATTTATTTATGGGAATTTGATGTAATATATGCGGATAAGCTGCCTGCTTCCGCCACTTTTGCCAAAATTCGCCGGAATTCGACCCTTCTTTCTCTTGGGCGCAAAAACTGGTATACTATCCACATACTACAAGATCGCGCAGATTTCGCGGATTCGGAGCGTTCATGAAGGCAGCAAAAACGGGAACCCAAAGAGGCGCGGCTTTTGCGCTGGCGGCGGCGCTTGCGCTTTCTTTCGCGCTGCTGGCGCTTTTTGGCTGCGGCGCAAAGGACGGCATGGAGCCGGACGACGCCGCGCTGCGCTTTATCGAGCTTTTGAACGGCGGGGATTACGAGGCGGCCTACGCCCTTTTGACCGGCGCGGCCAAAGAAGCGATTTCCGAGGAGGAGTTCGTCCAAAAATACGGGGGGATCTTCTCCGGGCTGACCGTGAGGGAAGTCATCATCGGCGAAAACAGCTTCACCCAGAGCGCGATGTACGCCACCTTCGCCTATACCGCGACTTACCGCACAGCCGCGTATGGCGACATTACCAAGAATTTTTCCATGCCGCTCCATTCGGAGGGCGGCGCGTGGCGGATCGAGTGGACGCCGTCCTTGATCTTTCCGGAGATGACCTGGGGGGATTCGGTTTACGCCAGGGTGATCAAGGCCAAGCGGGGCGAGATCTTCGGAAGCGACGGAACGCTGCTTGCGGGGAACATCCCGGGCAGCACGGCCTATGCCGACCGCGCAAAGATCGGGGACGAAAATTCCTTTTGCGCCGCAGCGGCCCAAATCCTTGGCATGACGGCGGAGGAAGTCCAAAAATGCTTCGACGCGACGACGGCGGGCATCGTGGCCGTCAAAGCCTGGCGGAGCGGAGAGCTGCCGGAGGAAACCCGCCAGAGCTGGCTTTCCCTGGCCGGTGCCGGGGTGGATGATGCGAGCTTCACGGTGTTTCGCACCTATCCTTTGGGGGAAGCGTTTTTCCACCTGATCGGCTACGTCGGCAAGATCACCAAGGAGGAGATGGACGCTTTTTCCGGAACGGAAAAGGAAAAGCTTTACGACGGCGATTCCTTCATCGGCAAAACCGGGCTGGAGCTTTCCTGCGAGGACGAGCTTCGGGGGACGGACGGCTACGAGGTTTACGTTTCCGGCGAAAATGGAAAAATCAACATCATCCCCACGGTGAAAGCGGCGGACGGGAACGACCTTTGGCTGACGATCGACGCCCGGGACCAGCAGGCGGCGTACGATCTTCTGGCGAACTATCTGATGGACGAGCAGGGCGGCTCGATCATCCAGATCGACCCCCAAACCGGCGCGGTTCAGGTGATGGTCAGCTATCCCTCGGCGGACCCGAACCCCTTCGTCACCGGGGTTTCCACGGAATATTACAATTATCTGCTTTCGGACACGGCATACCAGCCGCTGTTCAACCGCTGCATCACCGGCCGGTACCCGCCGGGGTCCATCGTCAAGCCCTTTACCGCCCTGGCCGCCATGGAAGGCGGGGCGATCACCAAAAATTCCGTATTCCCCTATTCGATTTCGGATAATAAATGGCGGCCGGACCGGACCGACTGGGTGTATCCCGCGATCACCCGCGTCAGGAACCGGGGCGATTCCTGCAACCTGTATAACTCCATCATCTATTCGGACAATATTTATTTTGCCTGGGCGGCGATGGAGCTGGGGCAGGAAAAGTTCTTCGACTTCTTTGAAAACAGGCTGGGCTGGGGCGAAAGCGTTCCCTTTGAGCTTCCGGTCGCCAAGGCCCAGATCAAAAAGGAAAAGACCGAGTTCAACATCAAATACCTGGCGGACAGCGGCTACGGCCAGGGCGAAATGCTGATCACGCCCCTTCAGGCCGCGCTGCTGTACTGTTCCCTTTCGAACGCGGACGGCGCGATGTATGCGCCCTATGTGATCGAAAAACGCTGCAATGGGGAGGGGAGCAAATACGTTGCGAAGCAAAGCGCCGAACCCGTGCTTTGGATGAACGCGAACTATCATTCCGGCGTGCGCGGCGCCATCGAGCAGGCCCTTTCGGACGTGACCACGGTGGGAACCGCAAGCTCGTTAAAGCCGCCCTACAAAATGGCGGGCAAAACGGGAACCGCGGAAATCGGCAGCGAAAAGGACAGGGAAATCGGCTGGCTGGCGGTTTACAGGAACGAAGCGCCGAAGAATACCGTGCTGGTGGTCACGCTGGACACGCCGGAAGGCTATAGCGAGGTCAAGCTGCAAATCGCGCGGTATCTTCTGCGCCACGAAGTGCAGACGGACGAGAACGACGCGGCGGCCGTTGCGCAAAATTAAAGGATAAAGCGGCGGTTGCCGCGGATGAAGGACAAAATGAGGGACATAAGCTCACCCGCGGCTGTGCGGGCGCTGCTGAAGGAACGGGGACTTTCGCCGAACAAGCAGCTTGGCCAGAATTTTCTTTGCGACGCGAACGTGATCAAAAAGATCGCGGACGCGGCCGGGGTGACCAAAGCCGACTCGGTGCTGGAGATCGGCCCGGGCCTGGGCGCGCTGACGAGGGAACTTTGCGGCAGGGCGAAAAGGGTCGTGGCGGTCGAGATCGATTCCGGCCTGGCGGAAGTGCTGAAAACCACCCTTTCGGATATGGAAAACGCCGCGGTGATCCACGCGGATTTTTTGAAGTGCGACCTTGATGAGCTGCACAAAGCCCTGGGGGGCGGGCCTTTTTTCGTGGCGGCCAATCTGCCCTATTACATCACCACGGCGATCATCCTGCGGCTGTTGGAATCCAATCTTCCCGTCGTTTCGATGAGCTTTCTGATCCAGAAGGAAGTGGCGGAACGGATGGCCGCCGCCCCAAAAACCAAAAGCTACGGCTCCTTGTCCATCGCGGTGCAGTATCATACGGACGTTTCCGTCGTGCTTGCCGTACCCAGGGGCTGCTTTTTGCCCCCGCCGGGGGTGGACAGCGTGGTCGTCCGGCTAAAAAAGCGGCCCCCAAGGGTCACCGTTCCGTCGGAAGAGGATTTTTTCAGAATCACCCGGGCCGCCTTCGCGATGCGGCGGAAAACCCTGGCCAACAATCTTTCCGCCGGGCTGGGGATCGAAAAGGCGCGGGCGGAGGAATGGATCGCATCCGCCGGCCTTCCTCCAAACGCCCGGGGGGAGGAGCTTTCCCTCGAACAGTTTGCCGAAATTGCCAGGGTATACGCGCATAACGACGGATGAGCCCCCAATGCCTTGACGCGGCGGTGGTTATTTGTTATTATTTCCCCTAACCGGAAAACGATTAGAATACGGAGGTTGCGCACTGGCACGATGAACATTAAGATTACGGCGGACAGCACCTGCGATCTTTCCCCGGAACTGATCGAGGCGTATGATATCGATATCATCCCCCTTTATATCATCAAGGGCGGGGAATCGTTCAGGGACGGCGTGGAGATCACACCGGCGGATATTTTTGCCCATGTGGGCGGCGGGGGGGATATCTGCACCACCTCCGCCATCAATGTTTCCGACTATGTCGGGAAATTCGCGGAGCTTTCCTCAAAGTTTGACGCCGTAATCCACATCGATATCAGCGCCGAGTTTTCCGCCTGCTTTCAGAACGCGACCATGGCCGCGGGGGAATTCCAAAACGTCTATGCCGTCGATTCGCGCAACCTTTCTACGGGCAGCGGCCACGTTGTGATCGAGGCGGCAAAAATGGCGAGAAGCGGCATGGATGCGAAGGAGATCGTCAAAAAGCTCGAAGAGCTGACCGCCAGGGTGGAGGCCAGCTTTGTGATCGACAAGCTGGATTATTTGAAAAAGGGCGGGCGCTGTTCCTCCCTGGCCGCTCTTGGCGCGAACCTTTTGAATCTGAAGCCCTGCATAGAGGTCAAGGACGGCGCGATGCACGTCGGCAAGAAATATAAGGGCTCGTTTGAAAAATCGCTGAAAAAATACGTCAGGGAACGCCTTGAGGGCAGGACGGATATTGACACGGAACGGATTTTCGTCACCCATTCCGGCTGCGAGCCGGAAGTGGTGCGGTCCGTGCGCGAGGCCGTCGGGGAATACATGGCGTTTGACGAGATCATCGTAACCCGGGCGGGCTGCACGATTTCCAGCCACTGCGGGCCGAACACCCTGGGAATCCTGTTCATACGAAAAGCGTAAGCATAGCGCGCAAAGCCCCCGCGCCTTGCCCGCGTCCCAAACGCAAAAATCCCGGGAACTTAAGGCGGCGCCCATAAACCGGCAAGACGCTAAAACACGGTCATGGATATCTGTCAGGCAGGATTGGGCAACAAACGAAACACGCTGTACCCGGCGCCAAAAACGGGCGCAGCGTGTTTTTTACGCTCCTTTTTCAGTCTGATTTGTCAGTGCCTCCGCCGTCCGTTTCCGATTCTAAAATGGAAAGCGCCGGCGCTTCATCGGATATGTACATTTCCCCGGTCTTGATCTGCGCTTGCTGCAAGCCTTTCATCGCCTTTGTGACGGCGCCAAATAATTTCCGATACATCCTTGAATAATCCGGCATGATTCTTCCCCTTCTCCCAATATGCCCAATATTAGAGCATATTGTATGCCCATTATAACGAACATAATGAAAGTATGCAAGAATGGGGAGAAAAGCCAAATGATTGTTTACACGCCATTATGGGAAACGATGCGAAAGAAAGGCGTTACCACATATACTTTGAGAGAAAAATGGAAAATTAGCGGCAGCACCGTCCAGCGCCTGAAAAAGAATATGTCTGTCTCCACAAACACGCTGGATGATTTGTGTGAGTTGCTGGACTGCGGGCTTTCCGATGTCGCAAGGCATGAGAAGGCGCGCCGGCATGCCGTTCGCTCTCCGTCGTCGGGACCGTGAAAACGGAATGACGCGCCTCCATACACGGTCTTATGACCTGTATTGTGCGCCAAAGCAGCAGCCCTGACCGTCGAAGTCAGGGCTGTTTTGCGTCGCTCAGGCGGTCCCTTCCCGCTTTGCGGCGGCAAAGGGTGCGAAAAAGCCTTATCTGTTAGGACCTTTTCGATAAAAATCGGGCTGCCGCAACTCTTCGCTTCGCGGCAGCCCGGGTGATTGCCTGAGTCTGGCTCGCCCAGGACTTTTAAGAGGGAGACATCAAGAAGGAAGGAGGGTATGCTGACGACTATAAGTCGGTCAACGCGGTAAAAGGGAGGATCAGTCGCAATCCAGGCGGGTTTTTGCTTCGTTGACTGCCGATATGGCGCTTCTTTGCCAATCGAGGACGAATTTTTTATCCTCATCCAGCCTTTTTTGCAGAATTTCGGCGATGCGGGTGGAAAGGGCGGCGATTTCGCCCAGGCATTCCGTCACTTTCTGCTCCTGCAGGCCGAGGGCTTTTCTCTGGGTGCTGACCAGGGCGGAAAGCTCTTTGTTTTCCGTGGCCAGTCTGGACATCTGCGCCCGGCAGTGATCCGCTCCGGCCCGGCATATCGCAAGCTGCGCCATAAGGCCGAGCTTGTCGTTCCCGGTTTTCGGAAGACCCTCGAAGGCCGCCCGCAGACGGCAGAGCTCGTCCTGCAACCCTAAAATCGTGGTGTTGGCCTCCTCCTGCCGGGCGCGGGATTCCTCGCGCGCCCCGAGGGATTCCTCCAGCTTTGCCGTTTGGAGTTTGAGCCGCTCCTCGCATTTGGCCAGGCGCTCCGCGCTGGCCAGGCGGAGCCGCTTTTCGGCTTTCAGCGCGTGTTCAAGCTCGGAGATCCGGGCAAACAGCGGCAGGGGGCTGGCGGTTTCGGCCTCTTGTGGGCTTTTTGGGCCGCGGGTTGGCGCCGCCGCATCCTCCGGCCTGGCCAGCCTGAGGGCATAGGGGCGACCGGGGGACCTGGCCGGGGGGGCGGACCCCTGGGAAGCGCCCTTGCGGTTTTCGGGCGGGGAGCCGCGGGTAAAAGGGGGGGCGCCGCCGCCGCTTGGAAGTCCCGCCTCGCCGGGCAGCTCTTCCGGGGAATACGGGGGATTCCGATGCTGGCGGCAGGGCGGGCCCGCGAGCCATTCCCTGTTTAGCTGCAGGGGGTTTTTGGATTTGGGCTGATCAAAGCCCAGGACGAAGCCGCCGGCTTGCAGCCCCGGGCGGTGTTCCTCCGCGATCGCGGCGGTTGGATCCCGCTGCGCGCGCGGCGGCGGGGGAAGGCGTTCTTCCGCGCCGCCGGCGGGGCCGGAGCCCCCTTCGCCGGAACGGACGGCCCCGCTCCTTTGTTTTTCGTCCTGTTTCAGGCCGGCGGTGCCTTTGGAGAAAAACTCAAACACTTGTTTTGACCCCCGGATGTTTTGTCGTTTGCCGGGCGCGCACCCGGTGTGGTTCGTTTCGGATTCCGGCATCAATTGGCCGGGGACGGCGGAACATTCCGGCCCCGGCAGGGGGCGCGTGCGGCCGGCTGCCGGGATGCGGGAAAAGGGCGGGACAGAAAAAGCGGCTCGGACTTTGCCGAACCGCGATACGTGCATCCCAATACCAAACTGCGCGCAGGGAAAGCCTTGGCAGCGTGGATCACGGGGATGAAAGCATTCTTCATTCGGCAACTGGCTGCCATAGGCGTTGCGCCCTTAGGCCCTCTAGCTTTGCGTAACCCGGTTTCCCGGGGGTTGCTATTGACGTATGGGAAGAAAGCAGTCTGTTTTTTAAAGGAGCGGAATACTCAGACGGCGGGCAGTTCCGAGGGGATTTCCACATCGGGCTGGAAAGATCGGAGCCAGTGAATGAAGTCTTTCGCCTTTTTATAAAGGTCGAGGGCGACGGATTCATCCACAAAACGGCTCGTTATGTTTTTATAGGAGAACGGGTAGTCGGACATGTAGTAAAACATGGCGTCCACCAGAAAATCTTCGCACTCATCTCTTCTTTTTCTGAACGCGGGAGAGGTTTCGATGTCGGAAAAAGCCGGGCTTTTCGTGATCTTGTTGAAAAGGAAGGTCACGTTGTGGGTTTTCGGGGCCTCGGCGTCCATATAATAAACGTACATTCCCTTTAACTGGCGCTCGATGGCCTGCTGGCAAAGATAGGTGACGTAGACCCAGCGCTTCCCCGCAATCAGCGTGTCGATGGTCTCCAAATCGTAATTGGAGAGCATGAGCCAGTAGGTGTATTTTTCGATTTTTTTCAATCCTAAGCACCTCCAACACAATCCAGCTCATCACTCGTTGCGAGGGTAAACAGAGCGGACGTAACTCTTTCGTCGAAAAGGTGGGGCATGTCGCAAAGCTCCAGGGCGGCTTCATAAGGGGATTTGGGAACATTGTAGCCGCGGTTGGAGATCATGGCGTCAAAAACATCCGCGACGGCAACGATTTTTGCCTCAAAACTGATCTCTTCGGAAGTCAGCCCAAAGGGATAGCCGCTGCCGTCCAGACGCTCGTGGTGGTTTTGGGCGATCTCGGCGATGCGTTCGCCGAAATTGGTTCTGAGCAGCCGCGCGCTGTCAAGCGGATGCCGCATGATGTAGCGGTACTCGCTGGGGAGCAGGCTGCCGTTTTTTTTGAGGATCTCGTCGGGGATGAAACACTTTCCAACGTCGTGGAACAGCGCCGCGACGATCATGTCGTCAACCGACACGCCGGAGCATTGATCCTTTAAAAGCTCGAACAGCCGGACCGAGTAGCGCATGACGTTTCTGCTGTGGTTGAACGTGTAGTGGTCCTTGTCGTTGATGCGCATCAAAAGGCGCGTAAGGTCGTCGTGGAAACCGAACAGGGAATCGAATACGGGGCGGTTGGTCACATACAGGATGTGGGTTTCCTGCTCGGTTTTGAGCAGGATGTCCTCTTTGAGGCCGTTGACATAGAACGAGTCGCCGGGAAGGAGTTTTTTGAGTTCTCCTTCTATCGCAAGCTCGACGCTGCCGTCAAACACGAAGAAGAATTCCAGTGTCTCGATATCCTTGGCCGGGGTTACCCAGAAGACCGCGTTTGGAAGCACGGTCTGGGCCATGATTTCAATGTCGTCCCTCTTGGCGAGGAGGCGAAGCCGGACGGTATCTAGGCCAGCCTCGGGATTACCCGTTTCGGGACTGTTGACGAATACTCCTTCCATGCGCGCGTTCTCCTAGGTGACTTGTCTATGGGCAGTTCGACGCCGAAAGCTACGATCTCTTCCACTATACCACTTGGGTCGTCGAGTTCATACAGCCCAAATGCCTGAACCTGCACATCTTCGGAAAATGAGCAGCAAATCTTTGAAAGTACGCGGTACTCGTTTAGGAAACAGGTCTTGTCCAGATCGAAGAACACGGCGATGTCTATGTCGCTTTCGGGGGTTTGGGTGCCCTTGGCATACGAGCCGAAAAGCACGATCTTCGCGACGCCGGGGACCTGGGAGATCCCGGCGGCCAGCTCGTCAACGAGCGGGCAAAGCACTTCGGCTGGGCTGGTCAAGGGCGCTCCCTCCCTTTCGCACTCGGTCGAGTTGTTTATATGTTGATGACCTTCAGCGGGTCAACAAGCACCCACCTGCCGTCGATCCAGTGCTGCTCGTATTCGCAGATCACCGTGGCACCGATGGACGCGGCATAGGCCAACACCGGCTTGGTGATGCTGTCCACCTTGTTCAGCAGCCAGGCGACGTCGTCATACGGGGTGGCCTGGGCGATTTTGACCAGGGCGTAGATCTGGATGTTTGCGGCGAGCACCATGGCGCGGAGCTTGAGCTCTTTCAGCAGGCCGGCGGCGGAGACGACGGTTTTTGCGCAGCCCGCGGCGGAACTGCCGATGGAGAAGGACTCGGTGCGTCCGGCTGCCGAGGCAACGGACGGGATCGCGGCCATCAGGATGATGACGCTCAGCAGAATGCAGACGAAGGTTCTCTTTTTCATGATTGCTCCCTCCTTGTAGAAAGCGTCGTGGTGAGATGGGGGATGCCTTCCGTCCACGATAGCAAATGAAAACAGCCAGAGTTTTCATTCGCCCGGCTGCTGATGTCCTATCAGATGATGCGGCAATGGAATTGACGCACATGATGCAAATATGACATTCGGCAGCTGGCTGCCATTGGCTTGCGCCTTTAGGCCCTTTAGCTTTGCGCCGCCCGGTTTCCCGGGGTTTGCCTTTATCGTGGGGATAAGTTTCTTATCCACCGCCATCATAATTCCAACCGGCTGTTCTGTCAAGATTTGCTAAAAAAAGAGCCATTTTAAGTGTTTTTTGTGACCGGAATTGCGATCGGCAAAAAGAAAACCCCCATATTTTACCGAAAATACGGGGGTTTTTGGAATTGCGCAGACGGATTATGCCGCAATCTGTTACCAGAGATTCAACAGCGACCGGATGAAGTAGCTGACGTCATACGGGAGCCAGCCCAGAAGCTCGTTCGGGAACAGCCTCAGAAGCAGATAGCCGATGGCGGCGATCACAAGGGCGATGAGGGACAGCAAAAGGAACGCTTTGGAAAGATTGCGCCTGCTTTGATTGCGGGAGCCGCCGAGGGCCCAGATGATCGCGGCGATCAGGCCTACGGCGGGTATGCAGAACAAAAACAGGGTCCAGAAAGCCCCGGCCATGGAAAGGACGGAAGGGAACCCGCCGCCGCGGGGGACCGCCGGGGCGGCGCGCCCCGCAACAGGATCGCGGCGCTCTTCCCGGCGCGAACGGGACCCCTTGGCGCCGTTGTTCCCGCCGACCAAAGGAGGCGCGGGAGCGACCGCGGGCTCCGGCTCCGCCCGGAACGCACGGACCGGTTCCGCAGCGGAAAAAGGCTGGGGTTCCGGAGCAACGGCGGGCTCAAAGCCCTTGTTTTCATCCGGGGAAGAGTGGACGGGTTCGGGCTCCGGTTCGGGCGAAGGGCCGGGCCGGTCAACAAGGGCGCCGCAGGAAGTGCAGAAGCGGGCGGCTTCGTCCATTTGCGCGCCGCAGGAAGTGCAAAAAGGCATGCTCGTTCCTCCTTTAAAAAAGATGGCGAAAAAATACCCGAAGAGTCTGATTCAAACCGTATTCAAGTTTTGCCGAAACCGTGAATGCGGCGGGGACGCGCGTTTCGGCGGGAGCGCGCGGCGGGGTTTTGCGCGCGCCGCCGCCGGGAAAAACACCCCAAAGAAGCGCCTGCTTTTTCGGGGCTGCCCGGGCCGGAACCGCGGGTACGCGCACCCCGCGGCGCGGGCCGGGAAAGGGCCGGGGGTTTCCTATGTGTGAATACCACATTATACCAAACCGCTTCGGGGGTTGTCCAATCGTTATAGGCGGTACTAAAGCCCTATTTTTGAAGCATGGCGCGCCAACGCGGACCCGGACCGGCGGATCCCGCTTCGGAATCGCCCGTCAATAACGAAAGCCCGAGGAAGGCGCAAAGGCTTCCCCGGGCCGAAGATGCGTCCGGCGGCCGGCAGGCGAGAAACGGCCGCCGGCTACATCACATAGTTGATGATGCAGATAAAATGCAGAATGCTGCCCAAAAGGACGAAAATGTGAAAGGCGCAGTGCATGTATTTCTTTTTGCTGCCGACGCCGTAAAAAACCGCGCCCAGGGTATAAGACAACCCCCCCGCAAGCAGCAGCCAGAGCGCGCCCGCGGGCAGGATGTGCAGGATCCTGGGCAGCGCCGCGACGATCAGCCAGCCCAGGCCGATGTAGCACACCATGGAAAAGACGCGGAATTTTCGAAGGTCTATGGCCGTAAGGGCGATCCCCAGGGCCGCGATGGCCCAGATCACGCCGAACATCAGCCAGGCGAGGAAAGGGTCGCTGTTGCGGATGCTGACCAGCAGGATCGGGGTGTAGGACCCGGCGATCAGCAGATAGATCGTGCAGTGGTCGATGATCTGCATGACCTTTTTTGCGGTTTCGGTCCTTTGGGGGTTCAGGCCGTGATAAATGCTGGACATGGTGTAAAGCGCCAGCATGGAAAAGCCGTAGACCACCCCGGTGACAATGCCCCAGGTGTTTCCCCGCCCGGCGGCCACGATGGCGCAGGCCAATATGACAAAAAAGGCAAAAGCGCCGCCCACGGTGTGGGAAACCATATTGAAGATTTCTTCTCCGCGGGTGTAATCCGGCAAGGTTCTTTCTGCAAGGGGCGTCCTCTTCATTATTTCGGCCTTTCGATGGTGGTTTTTGTTATAAAACATCATATCATGAGAGCGGCCTGTTTTGCAACCCGGTCGCTTTTCAAAAACAGATCAGGGTAGTATAATATGACAGCACCGTCAATCCGTGACGGCCTGTTCAGAAGGGCTTTCGCGCCGCGCGGCGGCAGGAAAAGGGAAACGCCCCGCCTGAACGCACTGCTGAAAAAAACCTTTTTTGGGAGGAATCCATGAAAAAAATCATGAAATTCGCTGCTTTGCTGCTCGCGGCTGTTCTGGCCCTTGCCGCGCTTGCCGGCTGCGCCGGCGCAGCCGAGCCGGAACCGAGCTTTACCCTGCCGGACGGCCTGGTGGCGCCCACCCTGACCCCCGCCCCGGACGGCGCCGGGGAATAACCCGGCCGGCCGCGAGGGGAAACAGCCGGAAGGTTCCGCAAAAAATCGGCGGGGCTTTCCGGCTGGTTTTATTTTTGGCGCTTTTTCAAAGAATTGTTGCGGCGCGTTGAAAGGAAAACCCTTATTTGTTAGAATGAAGCATATCTATTTTGGAGGTAACCCCATTGAGAATCGCGATCTATGGCGCAGGCTCCCTGGGCACCATCCTCGGGGCGTATCTCACCAGTGCCGGGCTGGACGTCGAGCTGGTCAACCGGAACAGGGTCCATATCGCCGCCCTGCGGGAACAGGGCGCGGCGGTTGTGGGCAAAATCAGCATGAACGTGCCGGTCAAAGCGGTTTTCCCGGATGAAATGACCGGGAAATACGACGTGGTCTTTCTTCTGACTAAGCAGCTCAACAACGCCCAAACCGCCGAATTCCTCAAGCCCTTCCTTTCGGAAGGCGGGGTGGTCTGCACGCTGCAAAACGGCATTCCCGAGCCCGAGCTTGCGGATATTCTGGGGAAGGACCGGGTGGTGGGCGGCACGGTCGCCTGGGGCGCGACCTTGACCGCCCCCGGTGTTTCGGAGCTGACCTCCGACGCGGACAGCCTGACTTTCGGTATGGGCGGAATGGACGGTTCATCCCCGGAAACAATCGAAAGGGTCAAAGGAATCCTTGAAAAGATGTGCCCCGTAGAAGTCTTTGACAATTTTCTGGGCGTGCGCTGGAGCAAGCTGCTGACCAACGCCGCCTTTTCCGGCGTCGGCACCGTGATCGGCGGAACCTTCGGCGACGTGGTGGACAACAAAAAGGCCAGAAGGATCGCCCAGCATGTGATAAAGGAATGCATCGACGCGGGCCGCGCCGCCGGGGTGACCTTCGCGCCGGTCCAGGGGAAGGATATCGTCAGGCTGTTTTATTTCAAAGGCGGCTTCAAGCGCAGGCTTTCCTTCGCGATCATCCCCGCCGCGATGAAAAAGCACAGGGGGATCAGGCCCAGCATGCTGCAGGATATCGAAAAGGGCAAGCCCTGCGAGGTGGACGCGATCAACGGCGCAATCTGCCGGACCGGCAGAAAACACGGCGTAAAAACGCCCTTTAACGACCGGATCGCGCAGATCATCCGGAAGCTGGAGCGGGGAGAGCTTTCGCCCTGCGCAAAGAACCTCGGGTATTTTGACGACCTGATCTGACTGAAAGGGGACACTATGGACGCTTTTTACGCCGCGATGCAAGACGAGTTCATCGAATTCGCAAAAAAGGTCACTTCCTTTCGCTCCTACCCGGGGGAGGAAAAACCCCTTGCGGATTTCTTTCTGAAGGAATTTGAAAAAATGGGCGCCGAGGCCTTTCGGGACGGGGCGGGGAACGTCGTCGCCGTCCTACGCGGCAGCGGCGGCGGGCCGAACGTGATGCTCAACGGCCATCTGGACATCGTGCCCGAAGGCGAGCTGAAAAACTGGGAGCCCTATTCCCCCTTTGAGGCGAAGCTCGCAGACGGCGAGCTGATCGGCCGGGGCCTGGCGGACCTGAAGGGCGGGCTTTGCGCGCAGTTTTTCGCCTTCCGCCAGTTCGTCCGGGCGGCGAAGCGGGGGACCAGGCTTTCGGGGGATCTGATCTTCGCCCTGGTCACCATGGAGGAGCCCGCGGAAAGCATGGGCACGGAATACCTGTTTGACGTCACCATGGAGGAGCTGGGCTTAACGTGCGACCTCGTTTACCTTTCGGAGCCGACCTCCGGCGATCTCGCCCTGGGGCACCGGGGCAAGGTGGAGCTGGTGGTGGACGTTTTTGGCCGCACCGCCCATTCCAGCCAGCCCAAACAGGGAATTTCAGCGGTTGAAAAGGCCATCCCGGTGCTGAACGCCGTGTTTGACGCTTTTGGCGACCCGCCGGACATCCACCCCCTGCTGGGCGAAAGCTCGATGACGGTGACGGACATGGAGGTCCGGCCCGGCGGGCTTTCGGTGATCCCGGACCTTTGCCGGATCTATGTGGACAGGCGCTATCTGCCGCCCAAGACGACGGCGGACTGCGTCGGGCAGATCGAAGCCTTCATCCAAAGGCAAAAAATCCGGGACCCGGAGTTTTCCGCCAAGGTCTACCCCAGGACGACGAAGCGCACCTGCTACACCGGCTACGCTAAGGATATGGAGCGCAAGCACCCGGCCTGGATCACCGAACGGGACAATCCCTTTGTGGAAACTTCCTTCAAAGCCCTGCGGGAGATCGGCCAGAACCCCCAGGAAAAATACTGGAAGTTCGGGACGGACGGCAGCATTACCAAGGGCGCCCGCAACATTCCCACCATCGGCTATTCCACGGCGGAGGAGCGCTGGGCCCACCAGCCGAAGGAGCGGGTGAACGTGGACGGGATGCTCTCTTGCATCGAAGGCTACGCGGCGATGCTCTGCGGGGTTTACGGCGTCTCGTTGAAGGAATTCCGGGACTGAACCCCGGCCCGCCAAAAGGGCGGCCGGGCGCCGGCGCGACGAAATCGGAGGGATTGCATGGATCGCATACTGCTGGTGGAGGACGACGAGGGGATCGTCTCGGGGCTGACGGAATATCTTTCGGCCGAGGGCTTTTCCGTTTCCTCCGCCCGGACGAAAAAAGAAGCCCTGGAAAAGCTCTCCGCCAAAGAGTTCGACCTTGCTTTGCTGGACGTTTCCCTGCCGGACGGCAGCGGCTATTCCCTTTGCCCGCCGGCAAAGGAGCGGGGGATCCCGGTGATCTTCGTCACCGCCTCGGGGGATGAATACAGCGTCGTCGCCGGGCTGGACATGGGGGCGGACGATTACGTTGCCAAGCCCTTCCGGCCCCGGGAGCTGTTGTCCCGCATCAGGAGCGTGCTTCGAAGGAGCGGCGGCGGCCAGCCGCTTTCCCTGGGGGACGTGACCTTGGACCCGGTCCGGGGCATGGCCAAAAAGGCGGGGAGGGAGCTTTACCTTTCCGCGTTGGAATACAGGCTGCTGCTGGCTTTTATGAACAACAAAGGCCTGGTGCTGACCCGCTCCCGCCTGATGGAGGAGATCTGGGACGCCGGGGGCGAATTCGTGAACGACAACACGCTGACGGTGTATATCAAGCGCCTGCGCGAAAAGATCGAGGACGACCCGGCCCTGCCGAAGCTGATCGTGACCGTGCGGGGCGTCGGTTACCGGGCGGAGGGTTAGCATGGGCTTTTTCCGCAATCCGGAAATCCGGCGGGACGCGGCGGTCGGCGCGCTCATCGGAGCCGCCCTGGCGGCCGCGGGGTTTTCCCGGGGGGCAGCCTTCGGGATTTTTGCCGCGGCGGTCTGGCTGCTGGCGCTGGCGCTGCATTTTTGGGCGGAATGGAAACGGTACAGGCGGATCGCCGGCCTTTGCGCGGATCTGGATTCCCTGCTGCACGGGACGCGGAGCATCGACCTTTCGTCCTATAAGGAGGGGGAGCTTTCCGCCCTTTCGGACGAGATCGCCAAGCTGACCGCAAGGCTGGTGGGCCAGGCACAAAGCATGGGCGCGGAAAAGGACGCGCTCGCCGATTCGCTGGCGGATATTTCGCACCAGCTCAGGACGCCGCTGACCAGCATCAATCTGCTGATCTCCCTTTTAAAGGCGGAGGATCTGGAAGAAGGGCGCAGGCGGGAGCATTTGCGCCAGCTCGAACGCCAGGCGGACAGGATGGAGTGGCTGGTGGAGGCGCTGCTCAAGCTCGCCCGGCTGGACGCGGGCAGGGTCGCGTTCAAAAAAGAAAGGGTGCCCCTTTTCGCGGTGGCCCGGAAGGCGGCCGCGGCGGTGGCCGTGCCCATGGAGATGAAGGAGCAGTCGCTGCGCTTTTTGGGGGACGATGAAGCGGCCTTTTTCGGCGACGCGGCCTGGACCGCCGAGGCCCTGGCCAACGTTTTGAAGAACTGCATGGAGCACACGCCAAAGGGCGGGAGCATTTCCGTCTCCTGGCGGGAAAACGCCGTTTTTTCCGAATTCACGGTCAAGGACGGCGGCCCCGGAATTCCGAAGGAAGAGCTGACAAGGCTGTTTGAGCGGTTCTACCGCGGCAGCGGCGCGGCGCAAGGCAGCGCGGGGATCGGCCTTGCCCTTTCCCGCAGCATCATTTCCGCCCAGAACGGCACGATCAAGGCGGAGAGCGGCCGGGAAGGCGGGGCGCGGTTCACCATACGGTTTTACAAAAGCTGCGTTTAAAAGCGGGGGTGGCCGCCGGTGTTTTTTGCGCCTGTTTTTTGCCGCTTCTTTTGCGGCTTTTTGTTTTTTGGGGCAAATATGACGATTTTGTAATCCCCCGGTCACCTGGGGGTAAGATCGAAGGGGTATGATGGATGCGCAACGCAAAACCAACGGAGGTATCATCACGATGGAAATACTCAGGACCGAGAATCTTTCAAAGGTATACGGCTCGGGGGAAAACGCGGTTTACGCCCTGAACGACGTGTCCTTTTCGGTCAAAAAAGGCGAATTCCTGGCGATCATCGGGCCGTCCGGCTCGGGAAAATCCACGCTTTTGCACATGCTGGGCGGTGTGGATAAGCCGACTTCCGGCCGCGTGCTGGTGGAAGGGCGGGACGTTTACGCCCAGAACGACGAGCAGCTCGCGATCTTCAGAAGGCGGGAAGTAGGGCTGATCTACCAGTTCTACAACCTGATCCCCGTCATGACCGTGGTGGAAAACATCACCATGCCCGTGCTGATGGACGGCAGGAAGGTGAACGACCAGCGCCTGGGCGAATTGATCGGCACCCTGGGCTTAAAGGGCCGGGAGCGCCACCTGCCCAACCAGCTTTCCGGCGGCCAGCAGCAGCGGGTTTCCATCGGGCGGGCGCTGATGAATTCCCCCGCCGTGGTGCTGGCGGACGAACCCACCGGCAATTTGGATTCCAAAAACAGCCAGGAGATCGTGGAGCTTTTGAAGCTTTCCAACAAGCGCTACGGCCAGACGCTGATCATCATCACCCACGACGAGAACATCGCCCTCCAGGCGAACAGGATCATCGCCCTGGACGACGGAAAGATCGTGCGCGACGAGGTGATCCGCCCATGAACATCCTGTGCAAATACACCCTGCGCAGCCTGAAAAAAAACAAGGTGCGCACCATCGTCACCATCGTCGGGATCATCCTTTCCGTCTCCATGTTCACCGCGGTGACGACGCTGGTTTCCAGCATGCACACCTTTATGGTGGATATGGCGGTGGAATCGTCGGGGGACTGGCACGTCGCCGGAATTTCCCTCAGCCGGGAAAAGGGCGATTCCCTGAAAAAGGACGAAAGGGTCCAATCCGCCTGGTCGCTCCAAAACCTTGGGTATGCCCGGCTGGAAAAAACGGCGAACGACGATAAGCCCTATCTCTTCGTCGCGGGGATGGACGAAGGCTTTGCAAACAACATGCCGGTTAAGCTGACCTCCGGCCGGATGCCGGCAAACAGCAAAGAAATCCTCCTTCCGGACCATCTGGCGGAAAACGGGGGGATCACCTATGAGCTGGGCAGCGAGCTGGCCCTTGATCTGGGGGAAAGAACGCTGCTCGGCGAAACGCTGACCCAGTACAACAGCTTTCAATACGGTGAAACCGGCCCGGCGGAGGAATGGGCAAAGCGGGAAAGCCGGTTCTTCACCGTTGTTGGGACCTATGCCCGGCCGGCGTTTGAGGAATTCTCCGCCCCGGGGTATACCGCGCTCACCCTAACAGACGGCGGCGCGGACGACAGCTATGACGTTTACATCAAGCTCAATCACATCGAGGATGCCGAGAGCTTCTGGGAAACCGAGCTTTTTGAGGAGAGCTTCATCCCGAATTACGACCTTTTGCGGATGCACGGCGCTTCCGGTGAAGGCGGCTTCAACCGCGTGCTCAATTCCCTGGCGGCGGTGCTCGCGGGGATCATCTTCGTCGCTTCGATCTCGCTGATCTACAACGCGTTTTCCATCTCCGTCGGCGAACGGACCCGCCAGTTCGGGCTGCTTTCCTCCATCGGGGCCACAAGAAAGCAGCTCCGCGCCAGCGTGATGTTCGAAGCCGCGGCCCTCTCCCTGATCGGCATTCCCCTGGGCCTTGCGGCAGGGCTTTTGGGAATCGGCGTGACGCTGCGGCTTCTTTGGCCCTCCTTCGCGGCGATGCTGGGCGCCGGCATGGGCGCGACGCTGCACCTTGCGCCGTCTTTTGCCGCGCTGGCCATCGCCGCCGGGCTGGGGCTGGTCACTGTGCTGATCTCCGCCCGGATCCCGGCAAAAAGGGCCACAAAAATGCCCGCGATCGACGCGATTCGCCAGACCGCGGACGTGAACATCAGAAAGCGGGACGTCAAAACCTCAAAACTGGTGTTTGCGCTCTTCGGCTTTCCCGGAATGATCGCCAGAAAGAACTTCAAGCGCAGCAGGCGCAGGTACAGGGCGACGGTTTTCTCCCTTTTCATGAGCGTTGTGCTGTTTATTGCCGCTTCCAGCTTCTGCGCCTATCTGCAGGGCAGCGCGAACGACTTGGTGGACGTGCGGGATTTTGACCTTCGGTATTCCCTGGCGAACGACGCTTCGGTTCCCGTGGACGAGGTGCTGGCCAGGCTTTCGTCCGTCGGGGGCGTGGAGCAGGCAAGCTATTGGGCGGCGAACGGCGTGACGGTCCGGGTGCCCGCCGAAAAACTGGGGGAAGCGTACAGGCAGTTCGCCGAGCAGTACGCGCAGCCCGGGGAGCCGACCGATTCCTTCGAGGTGGGGGTCCGGGTGATCTACGCGGATCAGGCCTCCTACGACCGCCTTGCGAAGGAAAGCGGAACAGACCCGCAAAGCGGCGGCGGGCTGGTGGTCAATTCGATGAAGTACTACGATCCGGCGGAGGAGAAGTTCCACGTTTTCGCGGTGCTGAAGGATGTTGGCGGCAGCCTTGTTTCGGCGGACGAAACGGCGGAATACCCGATTTTTGCCGAAGCCGAAAGCGGCCCTTTCGGAACGGGGGCGGACGCGGCGTTTATGATCGTATACCCCTATTCCGCGCTGGAGGGGGAGAAGGACAGTTCGGACACGATGTTCTTCTTCAAGGTTACGGATCACGCCGCCGCGGCGGAGGATATGCGAAAAGAGCTGAAGGCGCTTTCGCTTCCCACGGAACAGCTGATCGACTTTGCCGATTTTTCGGACACAAACCGGGCGACGGTCACGGTGATCAACGTGTTTTCCTACGGGTTCATCGTGCTGATTTCGCTGATCGCCGCGGCGAACGTGTTCAACACGATCTCCACGAATATCGGCCTTCGGCGCAGGGAATTTGCCATGCTGCGCTCTGTGGGGATGACGAACCGGGAATTCTCCCGCATGATGCATTACGAATGCCTGATGTACGGCATGAAGGGGCTGATCTTCGGCCTGCCCGCGGCCGCGGCAATTACCTGGCTGATTTACAGGAGCGTTTCCGAAGGCTACGCCACGGGCTTCTTCCTCCCCTGGGAGAGCGTGGCCATCGCCGTGGGCAGCGTGTTCGCCGTGGTGTTTTCCACGATGGTCTATTCCACCCGCAAGCTGAAGGGCGAGAACACGGCGGACGCGATGAAGAACGAGAATCTTTGAGCCAAGGGGAGGGGGGCCCGCTGGGCGGAAGGGGGGAAAGGAACCGAAGGGCTTCCGGCATGAAAAAAGGACTCCTGTTAGGGAGTCCTTTTGGTTGGAGGATGATGGGGGGTTAGGAGGGCCAGCCAAGAGACTTATAGGTTGCGGGGTTTGTGGGGGCAGTCTGATTCTCAACCTGGGTGGCCTGGGCTCCGATTACGATACTAAAGGCCGCGTTCTGGTACTCGTCTTTGAAGGTTGCGCCGGGGAATTCGATTTCCGAAAAGAGCTTTACGGAATTAGCACCTGTTGCCGGAAGCGCTGCTTTTAAGTAGTACCAGCCGTCATCTCCCTCGAGCCAGATGGTACCGTCGATTTCAGCTTTTATCTGAGCGATTACAAGGTCGGTGAGCTCGGGAGCGCCTGTGCCTGTCGGGCTGGTTTGGGTCACGGTGAACTGTGCGCGGATGTAAGCGGCTTCGGTGCCGCTGGTGTTGGTGATGGTCGGGTCTTTGTGGATGGTATCGCCGGGCATGATGTCGCCAATCGTAAGACCCTCTACTGTAACGGGGGCCTCATCGCCGGATATATCAGTTTCGGTCAAGGTGATGGAAATGTTGCCAGTAGTCAGTACGTTGGTAGCGGTGTCGCTCGCCGTGAACCACGCCAGGGTCCCGCCGACGATCGCGATCGCCGCGAGGATGATCGCCGCAGAGACCGCTATGATCTTCTTGGACATCTTGTTTCCTCCTAAAATTCTTCTGTAAGATTTGGGGTTTGTATTTCTGCTTTGGAATGATTGAATTTTATTATGGGGCGGTCACAGATCGGTCATAACATCAAAATTTGGAAAAAAATTTTTGGTTAAAAAACAGACAAAAAGAGCGCATACTCACATAAAAAAAGACCAAATAGCAGCCATTTGGTCTTTTTTGTGACTTTGCGGATCATCCCGTGCAAAAAAAAGTCGCAAACTGGGCGGCGGAATCAGTTTGCCGAAGCCAGGGCCAAAACGGCGGCCGCCGTAACCGAATCGATGACCAGAACGTCGATCAGCCCCGCCCTGAGCGCGGCATACACCGCCTTTGCCTTCATCGGTCCCGTGATGCAGGCCAGAACGCATTCGGCGCCGCGGATCTCTTCGATCGAAATGCCCATGGTGCGGCTGTCGATCTCCGTATCGCAGACTTTTCCGCTTTCGTCAAAGAAACGGCAGCAAATGCTGCCCACGGCGTTGCGCGCGTTCAGTTCCGAAACCTTCCGGTCGTCCAGATACCCGGCCTGATACAGGCAGGAGCCCTTGTCCGCCAGGGCGATGTTGACAAAAATCTTGTTGCACTGCCTGCCGCATTCCAAGACGCTGCGCACCTTCAGATCGTGGCGCAGGGTGTCCGAGATGATCGCGTTGTCCACCATTACGGGGCAGGGCAGGGTATAGGCTGTTTTGGCGTTCAGCTTTTTCGAAAGGTTGCCCACGATCTCGTTCGCGTAGCCGCGGGTCATGGCGTTGTCCACACTGCCGGTCAGCTGGCACACAAGATCGACGGCAAAATCCATATGCAAAAAATGATTGCTCATCTCAAAAAGCGTCCACCCCCAGCCGACCCCGACGCGGTCCCCCTCGCGCAGAAACTCGCTGAGGTATTGGGCGCCGAGGCGCGCGGTGATCTGAACGGCCAGGGCGCTGTCGTCCTCCGGCACGGAGGCCACCCGCACGCCCTTTAAGCCAAAGGCGGAAAAAAGGCTGCGCTCAAGCTCGGACATCTCGTCCTCATAGGAATCAATGAAGATTTTGACCACGCCTTTTTCCCTGGCTTCAGCCAGCTTCCTGGATACGATCGGCCTGGAAAGGCCGAGGCGCTGGGCGATTTCCGCCTGGGTCCGGCCGTCCTCGTAATAAAGCTTTGCGATGTCGCTAAGCAGTTTTCTGTCAGAGCTTGCCATATTGTGTACTCCTGCACCCTTTCTGAATCGGAATCCGGGCGGAGCCGGATTTGGTTTGTTGAGCGATCCTTGCCATGGCTTTTTTTGCGCCGCGCTGACAAACAGGCGAAGCGCTTGCGGCAAACCATGCGGACAAAAATGCGAAAACAGCGTTTTTTATGAATGAAATCCGACAGAGTCGGATGAAACTGCATCTATTATATTTCACCCATTCATGCAATGCAAGAACAAATGTACATATGTTCATCTTGGCTGCTTATTGCCTATATGTCTCCCGATTATTTGCCGCAGCCCGAACAGAAGTTCAAATTTGAATATTTTAAAACTTTATTCGTTTTTGGTCTTGCTTTTTCCGGGCGGGATGATATAATCGAGGCGTGAACACATGGCTCAAATATCATAAAATTATACAGATGTTCGAAAGGGCGGTCGCTCTTTGCTGCCAGCAAGGCCAGTATGCGTTGATTGTATCACAAAACAGCGAAAACATAAATCATCATAAGCAGATTAAGAACACATGTAATTTTTTTGGAAAATCAGCACAGAACAGGAGATGTCAAACATGACCAAAAAGGAGAACGCGCTCTTTTTCGGCGCCGCTTCAGAAATCGTAACCCCTTTTACAAGGGAAGGAGAGGTGGACCACGCCGCCCTGGCCGGCGAAATCGAATTCATGGTCGGATCGGGAATCACCGGGCTTTTCATGAACGGTTTGGCCAGCGAAGCGCTGATGATGCCCCTGGCCGACAGGATCGCGGCGGCAAAAACCGTGATGAACGCCGCAAAGGGCCGGATTCCGGTGATGGGCAACGTGATCGCCAACTCCCTGAACGAAGGGGTGGAGATGTCGAAGATCTACGAATCCATGGGCGTGGACGCAATCACCATAACGCCCCCGATTCTGTACAAATATTCTTCCGACGGCCTCTTTGAATTCTTCGACGTGCTCGCAAGGGCGACCCCGCTTCCGGTTTATATCTACAACGCGCCGGAAACCGGGAACAAGCTCCCGCCGAAGCTGATCGCGAAGCTGTTTGAAAGCAATCCGTCTTTTTACGGATACAAGGACAGCACCCAGAACATCATCGAGCAGCAGACGCTTCTTTCTTTGATCGATCCCGGCCGCCGTTTCGAGCTGCTTTCCGGCAGCGACGCCCAAATCGCCACAACCATGATGCTGGGCGGGCTGGGGGTGATCTCACTGATCACCGTGGTGTTTCCCCAGCTGATCATCGATACGGTGGCCGCCTGCGAGCGCGGGGACTGGGATGGCGCGATCGCGCTTCAGGCCAAGGTCCTCAAGGTGCGCGAGGCGCTGAAAACGGGGCCTTTTATGGCGGCTTACAAGTTCGTCAGCAACAAACTGGGCCGCCCGCTGGGCTATATGAAGCGCCCGCTGGCGGAGTGCAGCGAGAAAGACAGGGAGACCATCGAAGTTATGCTCCAGGAACTCAGAATGCTGTGATGAAGCGCCCGGTCAGCGCTTTGACGCAACAGAACCGGCACAAATCAACGGGAGGAAAAATTTATGGATAAAAAACAACTGGCAGGAATGATGGATCACACGCTGCTGAAGGCCACGGCAACGCCGGACCAGATCGAAGCGGTCTGCGCGGAGGCGAAAGCCATCAAAACGGCATCCGTCTGCGTCAATCCCACCAACGTGCCCCTGACGGCAAAGCTCCTTTTGGGCAGCGGCGTCAAGGTCTGCACGGTGATCGGCTTCCCCCTGGGCGCGAACACGCCGAAAGTCAAGGCTTTCGAAACCAAAGACGCCATTGAAAACGGCGCCGAGGAAGTGGATATGGTCATCAACATCGGGGCCGCCAAGGCGGGCGACTGGGAATTGGTCGAAGAGGACATCAAGGCCGTTGTGGACGCGGCCGCGGGCACGCTGGTCAAGGTGATCATCGAGACCTGTTACCTGACGGACGAGGAAAAGGAAAAGGCTTGCAAAGCCGCGGCAAACGCGGGCGCAGATTTTGTCAAGACCTCCACCGGCTTCGGCACGGGCGGGGCGACCGCCCAGGACGTGGCGCTGATGAAGGCGTCCATCCCGGCGAACATGAAGGTCAAGGCGTCCGGCGGGATGCGCAAGTGGCCGGATGTGGTTCCGATCCTGAAAGCAGGCGCGGACAGGCTGGGCGTTTCCGCCAGCATCGCGATCCTGGAAGGATTTAAGGAAGAATAAGGCAGCCCATTGTTTTTTGGCGGGGGAGAGCGGCCAAAAAACATAACATAAAAACATCGTTTCAGGGAGGAGTGTAAGATGGCAGTCAAATCAGAAAAACCGGTCATCGCCGTGACTGGGGGAGGGCAGGGCATCGGAAAAGCGATACTCTTATATTTCGCGGAGCGCGGCTACAACGTGGCCGTGCTGGACAAAAACAACGATACGATCCAAGAGGTGGCGGAGGAATGCAAAACGTTTGGCGCGGACACGCTTCCTCTCTACTGCGACGTGACCGACAGGCCTGACGTAAAGGCCGCTTATGAGAAGATCGGCGAATACTTCGGCAGGCTGGACGTGCAGGTGAACAACGCGGGCATCTTCCGGAGAGAGCGCATTGAGGATGCGACGGACGAGATCACCGACGCGCTGATCGACGTGAACCTCCGCGGCGTGCTGAACACATCGAAGGCCGCGATCAAGCTGATGAAGGACCAGGGCCATGGGAGTATCATCAACGCCCACTCAATACTCGGCCAGTTCCCGGATTTCGGGCTGGGCGTTTACTGCGCGACAAAGGCCGCCGTATTCACGCTGACTCGGGTGCTGGCAGCGGAATGCGCGCCGTACGGCATCCGGGTGAACGGCTATGCCCCTTCCGTTACGGATACGCCAATGGTTCACCATATCATCGAGGAACGCCCCGATGCGAAGCTGGATCAGATCCCTATGCGTGAATTCGGCAAACCCGAACAGATCGCAAAGATCTGCTGGTTCTTTGCCACGGACCTTTCCGAGTACACAACGGGCATCAATGTGCCCAGCGACGGCGGAACCTGGGCGGTGCAGCGGCCGTTTATGGCATGGAAGGCCGCAGGCAAGCTCTGATCTATCGATCCGACATAAAAACCCCGAACAAAATATAAAATTCGAGGAGACAGTACAATGGAAAAAGGGTATATCATCGGCATAGATTCCGGAACCTCCATGGTTAAAGCGGCCCTTTTCGACATGCAGGGAAAAGAGGTTTGCGTCGCGGCCCGTTCCACCCCGGTGGAAGAACCCCATTTCGGCTGGAGCGAGTTCGATATGGATACCGACTGGTCGGAAGTTTCCCACGTCCTTCGCGACCTGATGGAAAAGTGCGGCGTGGACAAGAACGAGATCCGGGCTGTTGGCCTGGGCGGCAAGGGCGTCGGCGTCTGCTTCTTGGACAAGGACATGCGGCCGGCCAGGAAGGCGATCCTTTGGAACGACGCGCGCTGCGCCGACATGACCCGGGAATGGATCGAAACCGGCAAGATGGAAAAGATCTTCGAATGCACCAGCAACTGGCTGATGACCGGCGACGTCGGCATCCTGCTTCCCTGGATGAAGGAGCACGAGCCAGAAATCCTGGAAAAAACGAAGTATTTCTGCCTGAACACCAACTGGATGTGCTACAATCTCACCGGCGAATTCGGCGCGAACGCCACCGACTTCTATTCCCAGGTGGACGAAAGCAGGAACTATAACGACAAGGTCATGGAGATCGAGGGCATCAGCGATCTTAAGGACAAGTTCCTCCCCATGCAGAACCCCTGGGAGCTGTGCGGCAGGATCACCCCAAAAGCCGCCGAACAGACCGGCCTTGCGGAAGGCACGCCGGTGGCGTCCATCGGATGGGACGTGGTGTGCTGCACCGCCGGCGTCGGCGCGATCCGCCCCGGCCAGGCGAATATCATCCTTGGCACGTCCGGCGTCATCATGCTGAACATGCCCAAGTACGCCACCTCCCCGATGCTGGGCTGCCAGACGATCGGGAACATGCCGGGCATGTGGCAGCAGCTGGTCGCCCCGCTGACGGGCACGCCGAACACGGACTGGTTCAATAACAACTTTTCCCATGCGGACAAGGCCCAGGCCAAAGAGGAAGGCCGCAGCGTTTTCGCCCTTTACGACGAGGAGATCGCCAAGATCAATCCCGGCTGCAACGGCACGATCTACCATCCCTATATGAACGCGGCGGGCGAGCGCGCGCCCTTTACCAACACCAATGCCCGCGGCAATTTCTTCGGGCTCAACATGCATTCCGACCGCCATACGCTCCACCGCGCCGTGTACGAAGGAATGGCCTTTGCAAACAAGCATTGCCTGGACGCGTACACCTATCCGGTCAGCGACATCCGCCTTTCCGGCGGCGGCACAAAATCCCCGGTGTGGTGCCAGATCTTCGCGGACATCTGCAACGCGCCGATCAGCCTGCCCGGCGGCACGGAATTCGGGGCAAAGGGCGTGGCCGCAAACGCCGCCTTCGCGGCTGGCATATTCTCCGACCTGACGGAAACCTTCGACACCTTCTGCAAGGTGGAGCGGGTGTATGAACCGATTCCGGAGAACGTCAGGATCTATGCCGACGTATACGAAATCTACAAGGAAATCCCCTACGCGCTGTTCCCCGCCTGGGAGAACAGGACCAAATTCCTCAAGAAGCACGGCTTCAAGGGCTGAGTCCAAGCTGCTGAAGCGGGTGATTCAGCGCGGCTCATAAACACCAACCCGCCCGAAGGATGCCGGGCCGGCAATCCGCCGCGCCGATGCCGGTCGGAGCAGGAACCATGTGTGTGCCTGCTGATCCCGTCAGGTCTATCCGGTCCGGCATCCTTTTTGCCCTTGGGTTTTGGCGCGCGGAGCAGCCGCGGCAGCGCTGTTTGCAATGCTGCGGCTGCGCGTTTCCCGCGCGATGCCCCGGGGATCGACCCCTTACCTTAAGGAGGCGGAATATGCCCTTCATTCACCTTTCGATCGTCAGAAAACTCGAAACGGACGAAAAAGCAAGGCTGGCCGACGGGATCGCCAAACTTATCTCGCTGATCCCCGGCAAGCCCTATGAAAAAACGATGGTGCGAATTGACGACGGCTGCGAGATCTTCCGCGCGGGGAAGAAGGCGGATTGCGCGTTTATGGAAACGCAAATGAAGAAATCCTCCGACCACGAAGCGCTGGTCGAATACACGGAAAAGCTGTACAAGCTGTTCGAGGAGACGCTCGGGCTGCCCGCCGCTTCGGTGTACTTCAATATCGTCGAAACGGAATACTGGGGATCCAGGGGCACCCTGCACTGAAAACGGGCGGCAAGCAGAAGTGCGCGGCGGAAAAGCCGCGCTTTTTTCTGTCGAGCGCTTCGGCGGTCTTTTTTGCGCGCCCCAAAAAGCCCTCTGTTCCGTTTTGATTGTGTGCCGGTCCGCCTTCTGCTAAAATGGTCTTTAAAGCAACTTACCGGAGGTCCAAACGATGAGCATGATCAGAAACGCGGCCCTCGCCCCGGCCGGAAGGCAAAAGATCGACTGGGTCCGGGCGCATATGCCGCTCCTTTCGGTCCTTGAGGGGAAATTCCTGGAAACGAAGCCCTTTTCGGGCAGGAAGATCACCGTGAGCGTGCATCTGGAGGCCAAGACGGCCCGGCTCTGCCAGCTGCTTGCCGCGGGCGGGGCAGAAGTGCACGCCACCGGCTCGAACCCCCTTTCCACCAAGGACGACGTCTGCGCGGCCCTGGCGGAATCGGGCGTAAACGTATACGCCTGGTACGGCGCGACGGAGGAGGAGTACGAAAGCCACCTGAAGGCCGCCCTTTCCTGCGGGCCGGACATCATCATCGACGACGGCGGGGATCTTCTCGGCCTTTTGCACGGGGCGCTTTCGCACCTGGCCGAAAACGTGATCGGCGGCTGCGAGGAAACCACCACCGGCGTGCTGCGCATGACCGCAAGGGCAAAAGCGGGAAGGCTACGTTTCCCAATGATCGCCGTCAACGACGCGGACACGAAGCACCTGTTTGACAACCGCTTCGGCACCGGCCAGTCCGTTTGGGACGGCATCACCAGAACGACCAACCTGCTCGTCGCGGGGAAGACCGCCGTCATCGCCGGCTTTGGCCACTGCGGCCGGGGCGTGGCGGAAAAGGCGAAGGCCTTCGGGGCAAGGGTGGTCGTGACTGAGGTCGACCCCATCAAAGCCCTGGAGGCGGCGATGCTGGGGTATGCGGTCATGCCCATGGACGAAGCGGCAAAGGAGGGTGACATTTTCATCACGGTGACGGGCTGCAAGGACGTGATCGTCGAACGCCACTTTTTGGCGATGAAGGAGGGCGCGATCCTCTGCAACGCCGGGCATTTCGACGTCGAGGTGGACGTTGCCGGCCTGCGCGCCATCGCGAAGAGCCGCATCCAGCTCCGCGAGAACATCGAGGGCTTTGCGCTGGAAAACGGCAAAACGATCTGCCTGCTCGCAAAAGGCCGGCTGGTCAATTTGGCCTCGGGGGACGGCCACCCGGCGGAAATCATGGATATGAGCTTTGCCCTTCAGGCGCTTTCCGCCCTTTATCTGGCAAATGAGGGGAAAACCCTCGCCCCGGGCGTCTATACAGTCCCGAAAGAGACGGACGAACGCGTCGCCCGCCTGGCCCTGGCTTCCCTTTCGATGACCGTCGATGCCCTGACGCCGGAGCAGTCCGCGTACCTTTGCGGGGTGTGACCCTTTTGATCCGGGTTGTCGCCGGCACTCCACGGGAGCGGATTGCGCGCCTTTTGCGGGGTGTGGCGGCAAAAGGGAACGCCGCCGAACCGATCGGATTCAAAAGAAAAAACGCCGGCCAGGTGGCCGGCGTTTTTTGCGCGCCGCTGTTACTCTTCCGCTGTGGGCGCGGGGGTGGCTGTGCCTGCGGTGATGCCCGCCCGGTCTTCGTATTTGACAACGTCCGCCGCGGCGACCCATTCTTCCTGGGTTTCGTACCACTTGTCCTGCTGCTTGTCGGCAAGAACCACGGCGTTGAGCTCTTCCTTCGCGGTTTCAAAGGGCACTTCGCCCGGGGTGACGATGGATTTGAGCATAAGGATATGGTATCCGTAGCCGGATTCGACGGGAACCTTGGAATACTGGCCGATTTCGGTCAGGGTCATGGCCTCGTCCGTAAAGTTCTGGTAATAGGTTGTGGTCTTCGGGCCGACGAGGTAACCGGTCTCGAAGTTGGAGCCGCCCTCCTTGGTTCCGTCGTCTTCGTTGAACTGCTTGGAAAGCTCCTCCCAAACCTTGCCGGAATCGAGCTGGGCGACGATGCCCGCAGCCTTTTCCAGGCAGGCGGCTTTGCGCTGGGCGACAAGGCCGTCGTATTCCGCGGTCAGGGTATCGCCCTCGGCGATGAGGCCGTCCTTCTCGGAATTGAGGGCGGAAAGCTTGGTCTGGTAATCGGAGGCGGCGGTATCCAAAGCCGCGATCTCGGAATCGATCTCTTCCTCGCGGTCGGCGATCTCGTCCTGCCGGGTTTCGATTTCCGTTGTGCGGGCGTCAGCCGCTTCGTCCAGCCCTTCGAACTTGACGAGGATGTGGGTCGCGTAACGGTAACCCTCGGGGGCGAAAAGGGCGGGGGCGTCCTCATAGCCTTCCACATAGCTTTCGTAGATGGTGGGGTCTTCGGCGACGGCCGCCTTCTGGCTGGCGAGCTCTTCGTCGTAATAGGCCTTCACCTGGTCGTCCGTGACCGTCACGGTGTCATAAATCGACTGCTGAAGGTTGCCCACCGCTTTGTCGATGACGTACTGGTAATAGGTTTCGTCATAGTCCTGGCCGTTTTCGGCGAGCTGGGCCCGGGCAAGCTCGTCCATCCGGACGTTCACGTCCACCGACGCGTCGTTCAGCTTGTCCGATTCGGCCTGCTCCCGGAAGTTTTCAAGGTAGTTCGCGTAGTCGGCAAGGAAGGTTTCGTTGACTTCCGCCAGATCCGCTTCGGAAAGATTGGTAAAGCCCAGTTCAGCGGCCTTCTGGCGCAGCACATGCTCGTTGACGAGGCTGGTCAGCAGGTTTTTCTTGAACTCGTTGTAGTTTTCCGTGTCGGCCGTGATGTCATAGCCGTAATAATAGTAAAGCTCGGCGTAATAATCGTGCAGGGACTGGAAATCCCCCAGGGTTATTTTTTCGCCGTTGACGGTGGCGACGGTCTGGTTCAGGTCTTCTGAATCGTCCACCTCGACCAGGGTGCACCCGGCAAAGAAAGCGGCCGCCAGCACTGCGCAAAGCAGCAGGGCGAAGGCCCGGAAGCTTTTCTTCATGATGATTCTCCTTCAATTCTCGTATTTTCCCGCTTGCTTACTTCAGGCGGTCGGCATAGCGCAGGATTTCCCGCCCTTCGAGGGCTTTTTGGGCGGTTTGGTTGTAAATGTCTTCCCTGTTCGGCAGGGAAATGGATTTATCGATAAAATCATGCAGCTCTTCGGTCATCTTCCGGGGGCCTTTTTCGATTTTGTCCACCAGCTTGAGGATGAAATAGCCGCCGTCGGTCTCGATCAGGCCGCTGGTGTCCCCGATGTTTTGAAGGGCCAACGCGGCGGATTTGATTTCGCCATAGTATTTGGCGGTTCCCTCGCAGCAAAGGTATCCGTAATCCCGGTAAGGCGGAACGTCCATCCCGGAATCGTCGCCGTATTCGGCGATGAGCGCGTCGAAATCCTCGCCGGAACCGACCCGGCCAAAGACCTCTTCCGCCCGGCCCCTGATTGACTGCAGAGCCTCCGCGCGCAGCGTGTCAAACGCCGCTTCCTTTTCCTCGATCTCCTTTTTCAGGCGGAGCACCGAATAATCGCTTTCGCCCTTCTGCATGGTCAGGATGGCCAGCTCGGATTTGGCGCCGGCGATCTCGGTTGTCAGCGCGGCCATGGCGTCGAGGCTCTCTTTGGGGATGGCGATATAAATCGGCTTGAACCGCACGTAATCCGCGGGGTGATACATCACGGTGAAGGAATCGTAGGCGTTGTCGGCCTCGTACTGGGAATAATTGTCCGTATAGAGTTCCTTGTCGGACTCGATTTCCATTTCGTAATACGCGTTGATTGCGTCTTCCGAGCTGGAGATGCTGGCGTAAAGGTCCGCGCTCATCTTTTCCCGCATGGCGGTGTTGTACATGTTCTGAAGAAGCGCTTCCTCGGTCAGGTGCTGTTCCTTCAGGTTGTTGAGGTAATCCTCTTCGCCAAGGGCGGTGTCGCCGCCGTGCTGTTTTGCGTAATTGGCGACGGAGTTTTCCCTCAACTGGCGGTATTCCTCGTCAACCTGGGCCTTTTCCGCGTCCGTAAGGCCGTAGCCCTGTTCCTCGGCGTAAAGGTTCATGGCCGTGTCCGCGATGAGCTGTTCCAGGTAGCCCTCTTTCACGACCTTGACATGATCGGGATTTTCGGGGTCGACATCGGTCATCGAGATCATATAGTCGTAGTTTTTCTCGTACAGGTAATCCACTTCCCAGCGGTAAACGGGAACGCCGTCCACGGTGGCGACAACCGCTTCGGGACCGTTCACGGCGGCGCAGGCGCACAGCGAAACCAAAAAAAACAGCGCTGCGGCGGCCGAAACGATCCTCTTGCATAATTTCATAATGACGTAACTCCCTTCATTACTGGTCGAAATCCACGGGGTGCGTGCATCCTGTTCATTATATACAAAGGGAAAAGAGGATGCAAATGAATAAATTATGGCTCAAATGGTCTCTGCCGACACATTTGACAGCCTCAGTTGGCAGAGCAGAGCTTAAGCAGAAATTCCTCCGCGATCGCGGCCATTTCCTGGGTTTCCGCATTTTTTGCGGTCAGCCGCACCTCCGCCGGGTCGCCGCAAAGCAGCGTCGCCCGGCCCTTGTATTCCGAAAGGAGGGATAGGAGCGCCTCCCCGGTGATCTGGGATTTGGGGTGCAGCTTTAAAAGGGCGAAGCCCGGCCGCACCGTCAGCACGGTGAGCCCGGCGGTCTTTGCCGCGGCTTTGACGGCCGCGATCTCGATCAGGTTCAGAACCGGCTCGGGCGGCTCGCCGAAGCGGTCGATCAGCTCGTCCGTCACGTCCGGAACATCCTCCCGGCCGGAGATGGAGGCGATGCGCTTGTAAACCTCCAGCCTGTCCGCCTCCTCGGCGATATAGGAGGAGGGGAGGAAAGCGTCCAGCGGGATGTCCATCTGGGTGTCGATCTCGATGGGCCGCGGGCTGCCCTTTGCCTCGTTGACGGCCTCGTCCACCAGCTTGCAGTAATAATCATAGCCCACCGCGGCCATGTGGCCGTGCTGCTGCACGCCGACGATGTTCCCCGCGCCACGGATCTCCAGGTCCCGCATGGCGATCTTGAAGCCGGAGCCGAACTGGGTGAATTCCCGGATGGCCCGCAGGCGCTTTTCCGCGACTTCGCTCAGCACCTTGTCCCGCCGGAAGGTGAAATAGGCGTAGGCGATGCGGTTGGACCGGCCCACCCGGCCACGAAGCTGGTAAAGCTGGGAAAGGCCCATCTGGTCCGAATCGTAGACGATCAGGGTGTTGGCGTTTGGAATATCCAGCCCGGATTCGATGATCGTGCTGCACAAGAGCACGTCGTACTCCCGTTCCATAAAGGAAAGCATGGTGCGCTCCAGGCGGCCTTCGGGCATCTGGCCGTGGGCCATGGCGATGCGCGCGTCCGGCACAAGCTCCCGAAGATAGGCCAAAAACCGCTCCATGGAGGCGACCTTGTTGTAGAGGAAGAACACCTGGCCCCCCCGGGCAAGCTCCCGCTCGATGGCGTCTTTTGCCAGCGAATCGGCGTATTCCATCACATAGGTCTGGACCGGGTAGCGCTCCTCAGGCGGGGTTTCGATGACGCTCATGTCCCGCACGCCGGAAAGCGCCATGTGCAGGGTGCGCGGGATCGGGGTGGCGGTCAGGGTCAGCACGTCCACATTGCGCTTGATGTTCTTGATGACCTCTTTGTGGCCCACGCCGAAGCGCTGCTCCTCGTCGATGATCAGCAGGCCCAGGTCCCTAAATCCCACCCGTTTCCCCAGCAGGGCGTGGGTGCCGACGACGACGTCCACAGCCCCGGTCTTGAGCCCCTTGATGACCGCCGCCTGCTGGGCGGGGGTGCGGAAGCGGGACAAAAGCTCCACCTTGACGGGGAAGCCGGAAAACCGGGCGCAAAGGGTCTGGTAGTGCTGGGAGGCGAGAACGGTGGTGGGAACGAGGAAAGCGGCCTGTTTGCTGTCCTGCACAGCCTTGAAGGCGGCGCGGACCGCGACTTCGGTCTTGCCGTAGCCAACGTCCCCGCAGAGCAGCCGGTCCATGATGGCGCCGCTTTCCATGTCCGCCTTGATCTGGGCGAGGGAGGTCTCCTGGTCCGGCGTGTCCTCATAGGGGAAGGATTCCTCCAGTTCATGCTGCCAGGGGGAATCCGGCGAAAAGGCGAAGCCCCCGGCCGCTTTTCTGTCCGCGTAGAGCTTGACGAGGTCGAAGGCCAGCTCCTTGACGCTCTGGCGCACCTTCGCGACGGAGCGGTTCCAGTCCCCGCCGCCCAGCTTGGAAAGCTTGGGGGATTTGTCCTCCCCGGCGCCGATGTATTTCTGCACCCGGTCGAGCTGGTCCGTGGGGACGTAGAGCTTATCCGTCCCGGCGTATTGAAGCTGCATGAAGTCCCTGGCGGTGCCGTTGGCCGTCAGCTTGCAGATCCCTTTGAAGACGCCGATGCCGTAGGATTCGTGGACCACCGCGTCGCCGATCTTCAAATCCGCGAAAATATCGAACCGCGTGATTTCCCTGCGCTTGACGGGTTTTACCGCGGCTTTGCGGGCGCCGTAAATATCCGGCTCGGAAAAGACGGAAAGCTTCTGCTCCGGCAGCTCGAATCCGCAGGGCAGCCCTTTGGAGATGATCAGCGTTTCCCCGGGAAGGGGAAGGCGGGAAAGCCCCGGCACGCAGGCGGCCTCAAAACCCAGGGCGAGCAGATCCTCCCGGAGCTTTTGGGCCCGGGAGCCCGCGAAAAGCAGGGCGGTGACCCCGCTGTGCTTCAGCTGGCGAAGGTCCGCCGCGAGCTGGGGCAGGGCGGAATTATACCGCGCCGGGGCATGGGCCTCGATGCGGAAAAGGGATTCCGCCCTGATGTGCGGAAAACTGCGCAAAAAGGCAAAAAGGCAGATGGTTCGCGGGTTTTTTAGGCTTTGCCAGAACCGTTCCGGCGCGAGGTAGAGCTCCGACTGGACGGGAAGGGCGTTCCCGTCCGTCAGCGCCTGGGAAAACGCCTCAACAAAGCGGGCGTGCCGCTCCCGGGCGTGTTCGTCCACGATGGCGGGCTCGACGACGATGGTCAGCGCGTCCTTCGGCAGGTAATCGATCAGGGTGTTTGGTTCGAACAAAAGGGGCAGAAGCGCGTCGGAAACGTCCCCGTCCCCGCCAATCAGCGATTCCGCGAATCGCTCGCAAAGGGGGGCGAGGGCTTTTTTGCGCTTAGTTTGGGAAAGAAGGTCCAGGGCGCGCGCCACGGCTTTTGCAGAAAGGGGCGCTTCCACGGCCGGGGTGATCCGCACGGATTCGGCGTTGCCCACAGAGCGCTGGGTGGCCGGGTCATAGGCGCGGACGCCGTCCACCTCGTCGCCGAAAAACTCCACGCGGTACGGGGTTTCCGAGCCGGAGGGGTAAACGTCGAACAAGCTGCCGGAAATCCTGAACTGGCCGGGGGCGTCCACTTTAAAGACGCGCTCGTATCCCGCGCGGCGCAGCTTTTCCGCCAGATTGTCAAGATCCATTGTGTCGCCCGGGCGAAGGACCAGCTCGGTGGAAGAAAAGGCGGAGGGCGGGGCCATGCGCTGCATCGCGGCTTCCGCGCAGGCCACGAGGACGCAGGGTTCCCCCGAGGCGAGCCGGTCGATGGCGGCGATGCGCGCGTCGGCGATCTCCCTGCTCCTCGCGAAGAAGGCGCGGAACTGGATCTCCTTTGGAGGAAGCTCAACGACGGCAGCGCCGCAAAGGGGGGAAAGCCTGTCGGACAGCTTTTTGGCTTCCCGCTCGTTGGCGGCGACGATGAGCGCGCTTTTCCCGCCTTCGGTCAGGGCGGCGATGAGAAAGGGCGCGGCCTCTTCCGAAACGCCAAAAACCGAGCAGGGCCCTTCGCCCCCCCCGGAAGTTTTTTTCAGCCGCAGGAATTCTTCCGAGCGGCCGAGCAGATTGAGAAGATTCGAGTATTCGGTCATGTTTCCACGGATTCTTCGGCGATTTCGTCGTCAGGCCGTCGGAAAAGCCCCGCGGACTTTACCCGACGGATTTGCTGTTAGGTCAAAATGCCGCAAGATTGCGGCATTTTTTCTGCCGGTTTGACGCGCGCAGGGTCGTCGGCGGAGCCGGCGTCAAGCCTTGATGAAGCGCCGAAACCAGTGATTTCGGCGGTCGTCAAACCGGATTAGACGCGGGGGATTTACGAATCCCCCGCGTCCCCGGGAGTGGTTTTTGGACAGTCTTCGGCCGGTTCGTCCTTCTTCCGTTTTTTGATATTGTATTTCTGCTGCGCTGCGAAAATTCCGTCTTTGATGATGATTTCCGCGGCGTCGGCGGCGTTTTCCAGCCCTTGGCGGATGATTTCCTTTTCCTCGTCGGAAAATACCGAAAGCACATAAGCCGCAAGGTCCCATTCCGGCGCGGGCTTGCCGATCCCCACCCGGATCCGGGGAAAATGTTCCGTCCCGGTCAAATACAGAATGGAGCGCATGCCGTTGTGGGTGCCTGCGCCGCCGTTTGAGCGGACGCGGATCTCACCCGTAGGGAGGTCCACGTCGTCGCAGAGGACCACAAGGCCCTCCGCCGGGTCGATCTTATACCAGTTGATCAGCTCCACCACGGCCTCGCCGCTGTTGTTCATGTAGGTCAGCGGTTTGGCCAGCACAACGCGCTCGGCGCCAACTCGGCCTTCGCCCACCATGGATTTCCCCAGGCGCTTGTTAATGGCGATGCCCAGGCGCTCCGCAAGAAAATCCAGCGCCAAAAACCCGCAGTTGTGGCGGGTGTATCTGTATTTTGCATCCGGGTTCCCCAGGCCGACGATCACGAACATGATTGAATCTCACACCTCGACGAGCTTGCTGATGGGCCTGTCTTCGCAGATGAACTGGATTGCCTGGGCAAAGACAGGGGCGACGGAAAGCAGCCGTATCTTCTTGCAGAGCTTTTCTTCCGGAACGGGAACGGTGTTTAAAAGCACCAGTTCCTTCACCGGGGAATCCATCAGGCTTTCCACGGCGTTCTGGGAAAGCAGGCCGTGGGTGCAGCAGCCGTAAACCTCCTTCGCGCCGCCGACGGTCACGACGGCCTTGGCGGCGTTGTTGAAGGTGCCGCCGGTGTCCAACAGATCGTCGATGATGATGGCGCGCTTGTCCTTCACATCGCCGACGATGTTCATCACCTCGCTCATGTTGGGGGCGGGGCGGCGCTTGTCGATGATGGCCAGCGGCGCGTTCAGGCGCTTGGCAAAGCTGCGCGCCCGGGCGACGGAACCGAGATCTGGCGAAACGACCACCAGGTCCGGCCCGTCGAACCGGCGTTCCAGATAATGCTGGGCGAGGACGGGAACGCCGGAAATATGGTCGACGGGAATGTCGAAAAAGCCCTGGATCTGCTTGGCGTGCAGATCCATGGTCAAAACGCCGGAAGCGCCGGCAACGGTGAGCATATCCGCCACCAGCTTCGCGGCGATGGGCTCCCTGGGGCGGGCTTTTCTGTCCTGCCGGGCATAGCCGTAATAGGGGATTACGGCGAAGATGCGGCCGGCCGAGGCGCGCTTGAAGGCGTCCATCATGAGCAGCAGCTCCATCAGATGGTCGTTCACCGGCGGGCAGGTGGACTGGATCACAAAAACGTCGCACCCCCGGACGGTCTCGTCAAGATCGACGGAAATCTCGCCGTCCGCAAAGCGCTTGACGCGGGATTTGGACACTTCGGCCCCCAAGAGCCCGGCGATTTCCGCCGCCAGGCCGGGGGAACCGTTCCCGGCAAAGATCTTGATGTGCTGGCCGAGGGTAAAGCTGCCGTTTGGCGTCATAACAATTTCCTCCAGAAATTTGATGGGTAGGCAAAGGGAGTCAGGCGCGGAGCTGCAGCAGCCGCTCGCACTCCGAAAGCTGCGCCGGGTCGTTGGCGCCCATGCATTCCGACGGGTCTTCGCAGCGAAGGGCCGCCGCCTTTAGGCCGGACTTTACGATTTTTTCCACGCAGTCCGTCAGATAATACTCGCCCTGGGCGTTATCGTTCTTCAGGCTGTTCAGGGAAGAAAGCAGGGCCGCAATGTCAAAGCAGTAGACCGAGGCGTTGACCTCTTTGATTTTTCGCTGCTCTTCGTTCGCGTCCTTGTGCTCGACGATGCCGAGAAGGTTCCCTTCGCCGTCCCGCAGGATCCTGCCGTAGCCCGCCGGGTCCGCAAGTTCCGCAAAAAGCAGGGCGAGGGCTTTTCCCTCGGCGGCTTTGGCCAGGGCGAGAACGGTTTCCTTTTTAAGAAGCGGCATGTCCCCCGCGAGGATCAGGGCCAGGCCCTGTTTGCCGACGAGATAATCTTTGGCCGTCATGACGGCGTGGCCGGTGCCCAGGCGCCGTTCCTGAACGGCGTATCTGGCCGCACCGCCCAGCTCCGCCATGACCTGTTCCTTTTTGTGGCCGACGACGACGACGGGTTTTTCCGCCCCGGGTATGGCCGCGGCGTCCATCACCCGTTTGATCATCGGAACGCCCAAAACGGGCTGAAGCACCTTCGCCCTTTCGGAGCCCATGCGCTTTCCCTCGCCCGCGGCAAGGATTACAGGCACAATAGTCATTTGCCCCTCCACTCACACATATAAAACGATACCACGCAAGAAAAAGCCCGCGATATTGAAGCGGGCATCATTCGGCAATACAATTGTATGGCAGCTTTGGCGCGCTGTCAAGGTTCCGGGCGCCGAAGGCGAGGGAAGCCGGCGCGCATGGGCCCGATCGGCCGATTGCCGCGCGCCGCGCGCCCCAAACGGGGCGCAGAAGCGGTTCACTTGCTGTTGGCCAGCCAGTCCGCGGGCCGGATGGCGATTTTTTCCCCGTCTTCGTCGATCCCGTCCAGCACCATCAGGGTGCGGAAATCCCTTATCCTGCGCTGGGGGACCTGGGTGGAGGCCACCAGCGAGCAGACGCCGACCACGGTGACGGCGAATTCCTTCATCATGTTGCAAATTGCGCCCACGGTCCCGCCGCCCTTGACAAAATCGTCCACGATCAGGGCTTTTTGGCCTTCGCGCACCGCCCGCCTGGCCAAAGACATGGTCTGCAGACGCTTGGAGGAGGTGGAAAGGTAGTTCAAAGTGACGACCGAACCTTCGGTGACCTTGCTGTCCCTTCTGGCGACGACGAGGTTCTTCCCCAGGGCCTGGGCGGTCATCAGGCCGATGGGAACGCCCTTGCTCTCGACGGTGACGACCATGTCCGGCTCCGCGCCGTAATACTGGGCGGCGATGATCTCGCCCAGGCGGCGGATATAGGTCGGGTCTGAGAAAAGGTCGACGGTGTAAAGGAATCCGCCGGGAAGGATGCGGCAGGGATTCTGGAGCAGATCGCAGACGGACTGGATATACTCGATGTTCTGGGCAGGGGTGGAGCCCATCAGGTATTTGACCCCGCCGGCGGCGCCGGGAACGGTTTCGATCCGGCCGAGCCCGTTCTGGGAAAGCACCTTTTTCAGGGCGGACATATCCTCGCTCAGGGTGGATTTGGCGCAGCCGAATTTCTCCGCGAATTCCGTTAAGGTGTGGAGCTTGTTTGGCTTTTGCGCGAGCATCAGAAGGATCATGGCGATGCGCTCGCTGCGGGTGATCTTATTCAAGACAGTGAACCGAACCTTGTTTTTACAGGTTCTCCCCTTTCCGAATGTTCTCAATATGAGAAGTATTATAGTTCGTTTTTTGGTATTTGGCAAGGGAAACGGCAGGAAAAATTTGCCGGCCGCAAAAACCGGCAAAATTCGCGCGCAAAAACCCGAAGGCAGGGCTTTTGCGGGAATTTCACCCCGGGCGGCTTGCTCAAATATACTGCTAGGGGCTATAATGAGACTGGCGAATACTGAATAAAAGAAGGTAGTTCAATGGCTGTCAATATCAGCGAATACAAGGGAAAGCGCATCCATCTCATCGGAATCGGCGGAACGAGCATGAACGCCCTGGCGATGATGCTCAAAAACCTCGGCTATGAGGTCACCGGATCGGATCGGGGCGAATCCCTTTTTACCCAGCCCTTGCGGGATATGGGGATCCCCGTCGCGATCGGCCAGCGGGCGGAAAACGTTCGCGGCGCCGCCCTGGCCGTTTATTCCGCGGCGATCAGGCCGGAAAACCCCGAAAGGGAAGAGGCGAAGCGGCTGAACATTCCCGAAATGGAGCGCAGCGTGCTCTTGGGCCAGATCAGCGGGCAATACGAAACGGTGGTCGGCATTGCCGGTTGCCACGGGAAGACGACCATAACCTCGATGATCGCGAAGGCCGCCATCGACGCGGGGCTGGACCCGACGGTGCATGTGGGCGGCTTTGCGGATTTCCTCGGCGGCGGCACGGCGCTTGGCCAGAGCGGGCTGTTCATCACGGAAGCCTGCGAATATGTGGACAGTTATCTGACCCTGCATCCCACGATCGAGGTCATCAGCAACATCGACAACGACCATCTGGATTACTTCAAAACGGAGGAGAACATCTGCCGTTCGTTTGAAACATACGCGTCCCTGCTGCCTAACGACGGCCTGCTCGTCGCCGGGTATGACGATGAAAAGGTCCGGCGTCTCGCGGCCGAAAGCGGCAGGCGGACGATCACCTTCGGCCTGACCGGCGGGGATTATACGGCGGAAGACATCGCCGCGGGCCACGACGGCGTCACCCGCTTCGCGGTAGTGAAAAACGGTGAATTTTTGGCAAAAGTCGCCCTTTCCATGCCGGGGGAGCACAACGTGAAGAACGCCCTGGCCGCTTTCGCGGTGTGCGAAGCCCTGGGTGTTTCGCCAAAGGCCATCGCGGATTCCCTTTCGGATTACAGGCTGACCCGCCGCCGCTTCGAGTATTACGGCGAGATGGACGGGGCGAAGGTTTACCACGATTTTGCCCACCACCCTTCAGAGATTTCCGCCTGTTTGCAGGGGGCGCGCTCGGTGTGCGACGGCAAGCTTTACGCGGTTTTGCAGTGCAATTCCTATACCCGGGCAAAAACCCTTTTTACCGGCGACATGAGCTGCATGAAGGACGCGGACTGCGCCATCGTTCCGGATATTTACCCCGGAAGGGAGACGGACGACGGCACCGTCCACGCGAGGGACATCGTCAGGGCGATCGAAGCGTCCGGCGTTATGGCGGTCTATCTTCCCACGTTTGAGGACATTAAAGACTGGCTGAAGCGGAACCTGAAGCCCAACGACATGGTGGTCACCATGGGCAGCGGGGACGTTTATCAAAAGACCCGGATTTTTTTGAGGTGAACATGCGGCTGGACAAATACCTGAAGGTTTCCCGATTGATCAAACGGCGCACCGTGGCCAACGAGGCCTGCGACACGGGGCGCGTCACCATAAACGGAAAAGCCGCCAAGCCCTCGGCGGAGGTAAAAGTGGGCGACGTGATCGGCCTTCGCCTGGGCGGGAAGGACGTTCAGGCCGAAGTGCTTTCCCTTTCGGAACACGCGCTCAAGGCGGACGCGGCGGGGATGTTCCGCCTGCTCCCATGAGGACCGGGGCGATCCTGCTTGCGGCCGGGCGCGGCGAGCGCATGGGCGAAAACAAGATGCTCTTTGACATTTTGGGCAGAACCGTGCTCGAAAGGTCCTTTGACGCGCTTTCTTCCTGCCCGGCCATCGACTGCCTCGTGCTGGTCGCGTCTGAAGAAACGCTATTTGCCTGCGAAACGCTCGCGGCGGGGTCGGACAAGCCCGCCGGGGTGGTTCTCGGCGGCGGGCGCAGGCAGGATTCGGTGCTTTTTGGCCTCAAGGCCATCGCGGACTGCGATATCGCCGTGATCCACGACGGCGCGCGCCCCTTCGTCACCGAGGAAATCCTGACGGAAAGCGTCCGTTCCGCAGCAGCGCACGGCTCCGGCGTGGCCGCGATCCCGGTGACGGACACGATCAAGTTCGCGCCGGGGGGCATCGTGGAAAAGACCGTCGACCGGACCGGCCTTTTCCGCATGCAGACCCCCCAGACCTTCCGGCTGAAGGAGATCCTTGCGGCCTATGAAGCCCATATCGGCGAGGACGTGACGGACGACGCCGCCCTTTTTTCTGCCGCCGGGCACGAGGTGCGGCTGGTTGCCGGCAGCGAGGACAACATCAAGCTGACCCTGCCCGAGGACCTTTGCCGGGCCCGCGCCATCGCCGCCGGGCGAAAAGGGCGGAAAGAGCGCATCGGCTACGGCGAGGATTACCACAGGCTGGAAGAAGGGCGAAGGCTGATCCTGGGCGGGGTGGAGATCCCCTTTGAAAAGGGCCTGCTCGGCCATTCGGACGCGGACGTGCTCACCCACGCGGTGATGGACGCCCTGCTCGGCGCCGCCGCGCTGGGGGACATCGGAACCCACTTTCCGGATACGGAGGAGGCTTACCGGGGGGCGGACAGCATCGCCCTTTTGAAAAGAGTCGCCGGCCTGATCGAACACGCGGGGTTTGGGGTTTCGAACGTCGACGCGACGGTGATCGCCCAACGGCCGAAGCTCGCGCCGCACATCGACCGGATGAGGGAAAACATCGCGGCGGCGCTGGGGATCGAAAAAAGCGCGGTGGGCGTCAAAGCCACCACGACGGAGGGCCTGGGCGAGATCGGCGAAGGCTTGGGCATGGCCGCCCGGGCGGTGGCCCTGATTTGCGGATAATCCCGCAAAAACGCTTTTGAAGGAGAGACGATGGCTCATTCAAAAAAGAGATTCCGGAAAAGCCGCCTGGGCCACAGGGTTAAGCGGGTAAGGCGGCGGGGGCGCAGCTTAATGTCCACGGCTTCCGGCCCCTGGGTGCTGCTGGGGTTCTGGACGGCGCTTTTTGCCGCGGCGGTGCTGGCGGTCGTCTTCCTGGTCGTCCCCATGTTTTCGCGGATCGGTGAAAATGAGCCGGCCCCCACCATGCAGTCCTCGGAAAAGCCGGAGGAAGGCCCGGCGGCCCACAGTGTCCAGACCACGGAGCTGGGCGCGCTGCAAAAGGAGATCAGCCCCGGCGTGCGCTACGTGGGGGACACCTGTTCCTTTGGCGGGGTGATCGCCTATTCCGGCGGGGTGGACGAAAACGGCAACCCCCTTTTGAAGAATATCTTCACGGTGGACCTCGGCGATCCCGAAAACCCGGAGCAATTGCCGATCACCGCCGAGAAGCAGGATTTTTTTTCTTTGGACATGAACGAAACGTGGCTGGTCTTTACGGACGGCGACCGAGCGGGGGGCGGCTTTGTCAAGGCGTATAACCGCGAGAGCAGAACCACCGTGACCGTCAAGCAGTATTACGCGGGCCAGCCTTCTTTATCCCTTTGGGGTGACGTGCTGGCCTGGACCGAACGCACCGGAACGTATATGGACAAGCTTTACGTCTGCGATCTCAAAACCCTGGAATACGTGACCGCCGCCACCTTTGAAAACAGCCGGTACGGCCAGTCCGATCCTTCGGCGGGGAACGGGCAGCTCGTCTGGGCCGAGGCGGACCCTTCCGCCGCCCAGGACGGCGGGCCGAAAAGCGTGATCCGCTACGTCGATCTGGAGCGCAACGAGGGAACCGGCACGTATCAGGCGAACATGTACGTCCACGACCCGGTGACAAACGGCAAAGACTGGGCCTGGATCGACGGCGACCACGCCGAAGGCGCGAAGCTTTATCTTTCCATCGGCCGGGGCGAGCCGGTCCTTGTGGCGGAAAACGTGCTGACTTACGGCATCACCGACAGTTTCCTCGCCTATAACCGGAACAACTCGATCTATGTATATTTTTTGGAAGACGGATACGAGCAGATCGTCACCCCGGCTTCTGAATCGGCGATGCTGGCGGACGTTTCCTCGGACAAGGTGATCTGGTTCGAAACCGGGATCCTCTCAAGGGACGTTTTGAAGTACGCGGCGATCTCCTGAATCTCCGGCCGCTCGATACGGGCGGCTTTTCGCAATCTATACATCGCATTTTTTTAATGAGGAAAAGGACTGGATCATGGCAAAGACAACAGCCGGCTTCGTCTGCTCGGAATGCGGCTACGAAACCGGAAAATGGATGGGCAAATGCCCCGCCTGCGGCAACTGGAACACCCTTGTGGAGGCGGAAAAGGTCCCCAAAGAGGCCGCGGCTTCCCTAAAAACCGCGGTCGAGGCGGAGCTTTTGAAGAACGTCCGGGCGGACAACGCCAAGCGGACGAAAACCGGCATGGCCGAACTGGACCGGGTGCTGGGCGGCGGGCTGGTGCGCGGGGGGACCGTGCTTTTGGGCGGCGACCCGGGCATCGGCAAATCCACGCTTTTGCTCCAGGTGTGCGACGAGCTTTCGAAAAACACCCCCGTGCTTTACGCCACGGGGGAGGAAAGCGCGGCCCAGATCCGCCTGCGCGCCCAAAGGCTGGGCGTTTTGGGCAAGAATTTGTACGTCCTGGCGGAAAACGAACTGGAGGGCATTCTGGACCGGGCAAAGGAGCTTGACTGCTCCGCCGTGGTCGTGGATTCCGTGCAGACGGTTTATTCCGGCGCCCTTTCCACCGCCGCAGGGTCGGTCTCCCAGATCCGCCAGGCCACCGCTTCTTTGACCCGGCTGGCCAAGGAAACGGGGGTGACGGTGATCATCGTCGGCCACGTTACAAAGGAAGGGGCCATCGCCGGGCCGAAGCTTTTAGAGCATCTGGTGGACACGGTGCTCTATTTCGAGGGCGACCGGGCGGACAGCTTCCGCATCCTCCGGGCCGTCAAGAACCGCTACGGCTCCACCAACGAGATCGGCGTCTTTTCCATGGGCGAACGGGGGATGACACAGATCGAAGACCCTTCCGCGCTCTTTTTGCCGGACCGGGAAAAGGCCGTTGCCGGCTGCGCGCCCATGTGCGTCATCGAGGGCAGCAGGCCGGTCATGGTGGAGCTTCAGGCCCTGGTCACAAAAACGGTGTTCGGCATGCCGAGAAGGATGGCGGCCGGGCTGGATTACAATCGCCTGGCCCTCTTGATCGCCGTGCTGGAAAAAAAGCTGGGCCTGGCCTTTGGCGATCAGGACGCTTTTGTGAACATCGTGGGCGGGCTGAGGGTGGACGAGCGCGGCGCGGACCTTGCCACGGCCTGCGCCCTTTTCTCCTCTTTGCGCAATCTTCCGCTGCCGGCCGGCTGCGCCGTGCTGGGGGAGATCGGGCTGACGGGGGAGGTGCGCGCCGTTTCCGCGGCGGAAAAAAGGGCCGCGGAATGCGCGAGGATGGGCTTTTCCCGGCTCATCCTTCCAAAAGCGAACAGAAGGGGTCTTTCCCTGCCGATCGAGCTTATCGGGGTCGGTTCTGTCGAGGAGGCGTTTTCCGCGCTGTTTTGACGGGCAATAAATGGTTTTTATAGGCTTGACAAGCAAAATACGCTGTGATAATATCAAATTTTTTTGACACGCGGGCCGGTTATGCTGTATCATGAGATTGTAGGTTGATAATCAGCACTGTTCTTGCGCGGTTTCCCCGGCGAAAAAGCAAATCCCGGTGAGGCCACGCAATCCAAAGGGAACGGCGCTTCGTTTCTTTCGGGCCGCCGGCTCTGCGGCGGCCGGTCTGATCGGGGGGTATTGAGACAGCATGTTCAAGGTCGGCGACACAGTCTCCTATCCCATGCATGGCGTGGGTAAGGTGGAGTCCATTGAAAAGCGCGAAGTACGCGGCGTCGAGGATACGTATTACGTCCTCTGCTTCCGTACGGACGGGCTTAAGGTGTTGCTGCCCGTGGGCCGCGCGGCCGAGGCCGGGCTGAGGCATATCATTTCCGAGCAGGAGGCGGAGGAGGTCATCTCCTTCATCGCCGACTGCGAGCTGGACGAGCCCTTTGCCAACTGGAACCGCCGCTACCGCTACAATCTTGACCGGCTGAAGACGAACGACGTAAAATCCATCGCCCGGGTGGTCAAATCCCTTTCCGCCCGCTCTTTGGAAAAAGGCCTTTCCTCGGGGGAGAAAAACATGCTGAACAACGCGCGCAACTTCCTTATGGACGAGCTCGCGGCCGCCACCGGCCGTTCCGAAGAGGAGACGGGGGCCCTGCTGAGCGATATTTTGGAGGATTGCGGGGATTAAACCCCTGAATTTTTGCACAGAATCCTTCCTGTCCTTTCCATGGTCATGGTTTTGTCACAATTATCCTGTATAATACTTGGACACGGCGCGCCCGTTCAGGGCGGATGCAAACGGCCGCGCCAGGCAAAGGGAACCGGGTCCCATGCGCCGAAAGCCTGCCTTCAGGCGCATTTCTTCTTTGCCGCCGGGAACAAGCCCCGCGCTGCCCGGCCAAGAAAAGCCGGGTCAACCCCGCCAAACCCAAAGATCCGCGGCCAGATGGGACGATCGCGAGCCGTTCCCGCAAGCGCCGCTGCACATAGACTTCTTTTTTAAACATCATAAGCATTCAAGGAGGTGGTCTGTTGAATCCAGACAACAAAAGGAGGCAGGAGGTCGGCAGGATCGTTTTGAGCGCGCTCATTGCCCTGGTGGGCTGCGCGGCCGGCGTTGGCCTCTTGATGGGGATTGACGGTTTGCTCAAGCTTCTCGGCCTCGTCAATCTCGGATTGCTCGTGCCCGTCGCCAGGATGGCGATCTACAGCTTTGTCGCGGTTGCTTTCGGATTCCTGTTTTATTTTCTTTCACCCGCTATCATAAGACTTTTTTCCAAAGCCATCCGTTCAGCCGAAACCGCGTTGAGCGACATGCCCCTTATGGATCTGCTGGGCGGAACCATCGGGCTGATACTGGGCCTTTTGATCGCGCTGCTGCTTTCCAGTTTGTTTTCCGCGATACCCATTCCGGTGGTGAGCGTCGCCCTTTCGGTGATCACCTATCCGGTCCTCGCGTATCTGGGATGGACGATCGGCAGAAAGCGGCGCTCGGAATTCAGGCTGCCCGAAGGCGTGTCCTCCCGGCGCGAAAAGAAGGGCGACAAAGCCCAAAAAGGGGAAAAGGGCTGCTCCGCAAGGCCAAAGGTGCTGGACACCTCCGTCATCATCGACGGCCGGATCTTCGACATCTGCAAGACCGGCATCGTGGAGGGGACCCTGGTGATCCCCGGCTTTGTGCTTCAGGAACTGCGCCACGTGGCGGATTCGGCGGATTCGCTGAAGCGCAACAGGGGCCGCCGGGGGCTGGACATCCTGAACAAGATCCAAAAAGAGCTGGACGTTCCCGTCAAGGTGGACGAAAGGGATTACGAAGACATGGCCGAGGTGGACGCGAAGCTCCTTCGCCTGGCGGCGGAGCTGAACGGCGTCGTGGTCACCAACGACTACAACCTCAACAAGGTTGCGGCGGTCCAGGGCGTGCTGGTGCTGAACATCAACGAGTTGGCCAACGCGGTCAAGCCCGTCGTCCTTCCCGGGGAGGAAATGGTCGTCACCATTTTAAAGGACGGCAAGGAAGCGGGCCAGGGCGTCGCCTATCTGGACGACGGCACGATGATCGTGGTGGACGGCGGAAGGCGCTATATGAACGAAACGGTGGAGGTCATCGTCACCTCCGTTTTGCAGACGGCCGCCGGCAGGATGATCTTCGCCAAGCTGAAATAGCGGCCGATAAAAAAGCCAAAAGAGGCATACTATTGTGCCGGGCATTAACCGCCGCCGGGGCAGTGCGCTCCGGCGGCGGATTTCAAAAAGCGGAGGATTTTGGATGGAACAACGCGAGAAAACGGTCGCCGAATCCAAAACGGAGCACAGCCGGATCATCATCCGCGGCGACACCAACGGCACCGGCAGGCTTTTCGGCGGCCGGCTGGTCGAATGGATCGACATGGTCGCAGGGGTCGTGGCCAAGCGGCACTCAAACTGCAACGTGACCACCGCGTCGATCGACGAGCTGGCCTTCATCGCCCCGGCCCACGCGGACGACACCATCGTCCTTTTCGGGCAGATCGCCTATGTGGGCAGGACCTCTATGGAAGTCCGGGTGGACACCTATGTCGAACGGCTGGACGGCGAAAAATCCCACGTCAACCGCGCGTATCTGACCATGGTCGCCCTGGACTGGGCGGACAGGCCCACAGACGTCCCCAGGCTGATCCTGACGACGGAGGAGGAGCGCGGGGAATGGCAGGCGGGCCTTGAGCGCGCCGCCGAGCGCAAGCGCCGCAGGAACCGCGCAAACGGGGAAGACCCCGACGGGGCGGGCGCGCGTTAGCGCCAAAATCTGCACGATTCGCCTGAAATGCCGCGCATTGCGGACGGCAAATCGTGAAAGGCCGGAAAGCCTGCGGCTTTCAGCACCGGAATCCTAGATTCCGGCATCCGTCAAGGTCGGTTGTATTTGCCCTGCGGGTCAAATACAACCGACCGTTCCGGCGCACAGGCGCCTCAGGGCGTCTTCTCTTGCCGCTTTGCGGCAATTCACCTTGATCGCCGGAGCCGGATTGAAGTCAAGGGGCTGCGGCCCCTTGACAATTCCCGATTTTTTTTGCGGGCCGTGATCCCCCTGCCGCGTTGGATGCAGGGGGTTTGTTAACTTTGTAATAATTCATTGTCAACACTTTGTTAACGGTTTATAGGGTCTATTGCGCCCGGGTTTTGGGAATGGTAGCATCTAGTTATTCAGAAACTGACGCTCCAGGATGAAACGGAGGTATTTTAATTTTGAAAAGAATGCTTTCTCTGGCGCTGGCCGCTATGCTGACCGTCGGCCTCGGCGCCTGTTCGAATCCACCCGAAGAGCCGGAGGCCACCCCGAACCAGGGCGATTCCGCCGTTTTTGGGGACGTTTCGGGCGAAGCGGCCACCCCGACGCCCGATGCCAAATCCCCGGAGGATGCGGAGATCGAAGCGATCGAGCGCCTGCTGATTGGCCATGCGTTTAGGGATATGGAGGAAGCGGAGCTTTCCGCCCTGCTGGACCAGCTCGGCGGCGATTTCATTGGGGTTGGCCGCACGGACGGAGCGAATTCCTATGCCCTGATCAGGCTGGCGGACGGCCGGCCCTTTTCCGGTGCGGATTACGGCTTTGCCGAGGGCGAGCCGGATTACCGCTACATCTGCTATCAAGTCTCCCACGCCGACGATACCCGCACCCTGGAAATCGCCGTCCTGAAAAAAGACGGCGGCGGCCTCGAATCGGAGGAGGCGCTCTATTCCGTCCGGGATGTCGAGTCCATCCAGTTCAGCGCGGACGGGCGGTTTTGCTACGTGATCCTGAAAAACGCCGATCAAAAGGTGGCGGACGCCGTGATGCCGGGCAGCCGGAAGGTGATGATCGAAGCGGCGTCAAGGGGGCTTCAGAGCGCGAAGCCCGAGGGCGCGCACCTGGCGCTGAAGCTCTTCGATACAAAAATCCGGGATAACTGCGGTTTTTCCGAGCCCGCGTATTTCTACCTCCCCCTGACGGCGGAGCAGTACCAAAAGGCCGAAGCGCTGATCGGCGCGGGGTTTGAGGCCAAAGGGGCGAAGGAGCTGAAAAAGCTTTATCCCGAGATGTATGAAACCGGGGTGACCCTGTGGCTGGACGGGGAAAGCTATATGCAGTTTTCCTGCGGGGCGTTCGCCATCGGATCGGAACAGGGGTATTCCCCGACCCATGTTTCCAGCGAGCTTTCCGACTGGCTGCGGGAGGTTGCCGCGCCCTATTTCGGCTATGACCCCACGGGCTATTCCAGGAGCTGGTTCGACCAGCCCCTCGCTTCGGCGACGCTGACCTTCCACGTTTCCAAGGAAGCTGAGGGCTATTGGAACTGGACGGCGCAGACCCAGACCATCACCGACGAAAAAGCGCTGGATCAGCTTGCGAAGCTCTTCAAGCAGGCGGAATTCGGTTCGGACAGCGCCTGCGCCTTCGGCGCGCCGCTGGTGATCACCCGCAAGGACGGCGAAACCCTGACCATCTATGTGGCGGAGGATTCCTGCGGCACGGCGATGATCAACGGCTCGATCTGGTGCAATTACGGCAGGCAGGATAAGCTGGCGGAAATTTTCGACGAAGCCATGGCGGGAAGGGAATAAGCCCAATCCAATAAAAAACCGGCGCAAACTCGCGCCGGTTTTCGGTTTTTGGGGCGGGCGGAGGGTCATTCGAGGGCGGAATCGGGGGTGGCTTCTTCCACGTCATCGCCTTCATCGTCATGGGGGAGCGGCTCCTCAATATCGGGTTCCCGCTGCACAAAAACGATCATTTCCGAGTCGGAGATCGTGTTTTTGAACCTGGCGATGATTTCGTCGGACGTGTCCTTCATTTCCACAAAAATGCAGTTGTTTTTTTCATCAATGCCATATCCGCCGATGCCAAGATCCAGATCCCTGACGGTTTCCTCGTTCTCAGCCATAAAGTCGCTCAGCTCCTTCATCTTCTCCTTCAGCTCCTGCAGGGAGAACCTGCCGAAGCGGATCTTTACCTCCGGGGGATAGTGGTCGTAAAGGTGCCTGTATTTCTCTACGATGACGGTGACGACAGCGCCGTCCGCATCCAGATACATGCCGCCGTAATGCTCCGGCGGAAAGCCGGAAGCGTAATCGGCAAAAACAGGCGCGGCGGCAAAGAGCAGCAGCGCGGCCAGGGCAAAGGAAATGGATTTGTTGATTTTCATTGAGATCATCCTATTTTATCGTTATCAGTCAACATACAGGTTAACGGAAAGCGCGTCCCTGATATGGACATACTTGCAGGTAGCCAGCAGCACGGAAAGGATAGAAATTCTTCGTTTCAGGGTGACCCTCCTGTTAATCATTGGCACGAGTCCGCAAACAAGCTACAATTATATTGTGAAAAAATATAAGCATTATTGCAATGGACAGATTGTTAATTGTTGGTTAAAAAGCCCGCCGGAGCAGAAGCCCCGGCGGGTGCGGATACTGTGCGTTTTTTGCTGGAACGGTTCCGTTACTTCGCGTAATCCGCGGCGGAAGCGCCCGCGATGCGGCCGAACACCACGAAATCCGCGACGGCGTTGCCGCCCAGGCGGTTCGCGCCGTGGACGCCGCCGGTGACCTCGCCGCAGGCGAACAGGCCGGGGATGACGGAGCCGTCGGCGCCGATCACCTGAGCGGCCGTGTCGATCTTGACGCCGCCCATGGTGTGGTGCACGCCGGGGGCGACTTTGATCGCGTAGAAGGGCGCGGCGTCCAGGGCACGGGCAAAGCTGGTGCGGCCGAATTCGGCGTCCGCGCCCGCGGCCACGCTTTCGTTCCAGGCGTTCATCGTCGCTAAAAGGGCGGCGCCGTCAACGCCCATCGCCGCCGCAAGCTCCTCATAGGTGGCGCCGGAAACGGTGAAACCCTGCTTGATGTACCCCTGGATGACGTTCGAGTCGTCTACCATCTTCTGGTCGATCACCAGATAGGCAAAGCTGCCTATCTGGGCGATTTCGGCGGCGGAGACCACGTCCCTGGTGCCGACTTCGTCGATGAAGCGCTTGCCCTCGGAATTCACGAGGATCGCGCCGTCGCCGCGCAGGCCCTCGGTGATCAGGGCGGAAGTGTTCTGCTCGACCGTGGGGTGGATCTGGATCTGCTCCATGTCCACGGTGGCGGCGCCGACGGCTTCGGCCATCACGATGCCGTCGCCGGTGATGCCCGGGGCATTGGTTGTGACGAAACCAGCCAGAGCGGGCTGATAGCTGACGACCATATCCAGGTTTGCGCCGAAGCCGCCGGTGGCCAGAACGACGGCTTTGGCGTTGACGGTGTACGCTCCGGCGGAGACGCCGGCGGCGCTGCCGTCATTCATGAGGATCTCGGTGGCGGGGGATTCGAACAGGATTTCGATCCCGCGGTCGGCGCAGGCCTTTTCCATGATGGGAATCAGGTAAGCGCCCACGGAAACGACTTTGCCTTCCTCGTTCAGGGGGCGGTGGATGCGCTTGACGGAAGCCCCGCCAAAGCTTGCGACGCTGACGAGGTCCGCGCCGATGGTGTGCAGCCATTCGACGCCGGCGGCCGAATTTGCGGCCAGGGTGTAAACCAGATCGTAATCGTTGACGTTCTTTCCGCCGATCAGGGTGTCCAGAACAAAGAGCTCGACGGAATCGAAATAGCCCGTGGAGCCGCCGGCGACGTAATCGTCATATTGGGTCCTGACGGCGGCGGCAAGTTCCGCGAGCGCGGGATAGCTTTTCGCGGCTTCGAGGGTTTTTTCCACCCCGGGGCCTTCGGTGAACGAAAGGGTCGCCTGCTCGGGGGTGGCGGCCGCGTTCATTCCGCCGGTGGAACGGACGGAGTTGCCGCCCGCCATGGCGGTCTTTTCCACGATGATGACGGATTTGCCCGCATCGTGGGCGGTGATGGCCGCGGCAAGCCCGGCGCCGCCCGCGCCGATGACGACGACGTCGCAGTCCAGAACGGTCTCGCCGGCCTCACCCTCTTCCGCGGGAACGGGAACGAGGGCGGCGGCGTCCACCCCGGCTTCCAACAGCGCGGCGGTGACCGCCTTGAAGATGGCGCCGCTGGTGTAGGTCGCGCCGGAAACGCCGTCAACCGCGATGGACTGGGCGGCGACGATCCTGCCCGGAAGGGCTTCGATCGCGTTGCTTCCGATGCCCGCGGTTTCAGAATGCTCTGTTATGGCAACACTTTCGATGCGATTTTCCGAAAGCGTCACTTCTGCGGTGAGCAGCCCTCCAAAGCCGTTGGCGGAACCGGTATACGTTCCCGCGGTGAATTTGCCTTCCGCTTCCGGCGTGGAATCGGGGCTGGGCGCGGGGGTGGCTTCGGGGGCGGGGGCGGTGCAGGCGGCCAGGGCGAAAATCATCATGGCGGCCAGCATCAGGGATAAGATTTTCCTCAATTTGTGTCCTCCTTGTGTCGGCAGTGTGTCATTGGCCAGAAGATAATACCACTGTCTTGATAGGAAATCAAGAAAGAATTGTATTCATCACAATTAACGGAACAGAAACGGAGGGGGAAAAGCGCGGCCCGCCAAGCCGCCGGTTCGGATGCGGTTCGCGCAAGAGGAAGGGGCGGCGGTTGTGTTATGGCGGCAAACGCGATAATGAAATGCGCCAAAATGACGGCTTTGCGGCGCAGGGGTTCGATTCCCATTACTTTATGTTAAAAATTTTGTTGACAAGCAGATTGCGGTATGATAAACTTCTAAACTGCCATTAATATGTGGTATTGTGCCATAATGTGCCCCTTGGGATGGCGAAAGCCCCCCCAGGTTCATCGCAAATATCGACGGTTTTCCTGTCGCGAAGCGACATTTCGAAGGCCACAGGGCAGCGAACCGTTTTAGCCGGGAGCGCTCGGATCGTCCGCGGGAATTTTTTACAAAAAATTCATTCCGTGAGACGGTTTATTTTGTCCTTTCGGCGTTGTTTTGCGAATTAAACGTACATTGAAAGACTAAGGAGTGTAGCTGAATTGGTTCATGACGTGCAGCTGGGCAAAAGGATAAGAAAGAGCTTTTCCCACATCGAGGAAGTTCTCGAAATGCCCGACCTCATCGAAATCCAGAAGAATTCCTACGAGCGGTTCCTTCACGAGGAACTGCGGGACGCGTTGAACGACGTCTTTCCAATAACCGACTATGCGGAAAAACTGGTGCTGGAGTTCGTCGATTACGACATTTCCACGCCGCCGAAATTCACGGTTGAGGAATGCAAGGAGCTGGACCAGAATTATTCCGCGCCGCTGAAAGTCACAGCCCGCCTTTTGAACACCGAGACCGGCGAGGTCAAGGAATCCGAGGTGTTTTTGGGCGACTTCCCGATCATGACCGAATCCGGGACCTTCGTTTATAACGGCGCCGAGCGCGTCATCGTTTCCCAGCTCATGCGCTCGCCGGGCGTCTATTTCGACATGAAGAAGGACAAGACCGGCCGGGAACTGTATTCCACCCAGATCATCCCCAACCGCGGCGCCTGGATGGAATACGAGACCGACTCGAACGACATTTTGTATGTCCGCATCGACAGGACGAGGAAGATCCCGCTGACCTTGCTTCTTCGCGCCATCGGCCTCGGCGCCAACGAGGAGATCATCGACACCTTCGGCGAGGACGAGCGCCTGCTCGCCACCCTGGACAAGGACGCTTCCGCCCACAAGGCCGCCAGCGTGGCCGACGGCTTGATCGCGATTTACAAGCAGCTCCGCCCCGGCGAACCCCCGACCGAGGAATCCGCCCGGGCCCTGCTGAATTCCCTGTATTTTGACCCCAGAAGGTATGACATCGCCCGGGTGGGCCGGTATAAATTCAACAAAAAGCTTGCCCTGGCCAACCGCATTTCCGGCAGGCTGGCTGCGGAGCCCGTCATCGACCCCAACACCGGCGAGCTTCTGGCGGCGCAGGGGGAGCTGATCTCCAGGGAACAGGCCGCGAAGATCCAGAACGCCGGCGTCGCCAGCGTCGCCATCCGCCACGAGGACCGCGTGCTCAAAATCCTGGGCAACAATTTCGTGGACCCGCAGGCCTTCCTTTCCTTTGACCCTGAGGAGGCCGGCCTGAACGAAAAGGTCCATTACCCGACCCTTCGCCGCATTCTGGATGAAAACGCCGGAGCGGAGGAGGACGCCCTCAAGCATGTCCTCAGGGAAAACGTCAACGAGCTCATCCCCAGAAGGATGCACAGGGACGACATCATCGCCTCGGTCAGCTACCTTCTGGAGCTTCCCTACGGCATCGGCCATACGGACAATATCGACCACCTGGGCAACCGCCGCATCCGCTCTGTGGGCGAGCTGCTGCAAAGCCAGATCCGCGTCGGTCTGAACAGGCTGGAGCGCGTCGTGCGCGAGCGCATGCAGATCCAGGACGCGGAAACGGCCTCCCCCCAGAACCTGATCAACGTGCGGCCGGTCACCGCGGCCATCAAGGAGTTCTTCGGGTCCTCCCAGCTTTCCCAGTTCATGGACCAGAGCAACCCCCTGGCCGAGCTGACGCACAAGCGCCGCCTTTCGGCCCTGGGCCCGGGCGGCCTTTCCCGCGAGCGCGCCGGGTTTGACGTGCGCGACGTTCACTTTTCCCACTACGGCCGCATGTGCCCCATCGAGACGCCGGAAGGCCCGAACATCGGCCTGATCAGCTCGCTGGCGGCCTATGCCCGCATCAACAAATACGGCTTTATCGAATCCCCCTACCGCAGGGTGGACAAGGAAAGCCAAAAGATCACCGACGAGATCGTCTACCTGACCGCCGACGAGGAGGACGATTTCATCGTCGCCCAGGCCAACGAGCCCATCGACACCGAAACCGGCTGGTTCGCGGACAGATACGTTGCCGGCCGCCTGCGGGAGGATATTTCCGAATACCCCCGCGAGCGCGTGGATTATATGGACGTTTCCCCCAAGCAGGTCGTTTCCGTGGCAACGGGCATGATCCCCTTTTTGGAGAACGACGACGCGAACCGCGCCCTGATGGGCTCGAACATGCAGCGCCAGGCCGTTCCTTTGCTGGTGACGGAAGCGCCCCTGGTGGGCACGGGCATGGAATACAAGGCCGCCAGGGATTCCGGCGTCGCCGTCCTTGCCAAGGAAGGCGGGATCGTCGCCAAGGTGGACGCGAATTCCATCACCGTCAAGGAAGACGGCGGCAACATGCGCTTTTACAAGCTCATCAAGTTCCAGCGCTCCAACCAGTCCACCTGTATCAACCAGCGGCCCATCGTCGCCACAGGCGACCGGGTGGAAAAGGGCCAGGTGATCGCGGACGGCGCGGCCACCGACCAGGGCGAGATCGCCCTGGGCCGAAACGTGCTCATCGGCTTCATGCCCTGGGAGGGCTATAACTACGAGGACGCCGTCCTGATCAGCGAAAAGCTCGTCAGGGACGACATTTATACCTCCATCCACATCGAAAAGCACGAATCCGAAGCCCGGGAAACCAAGCTCGGCGCGGAGGAGATCACCAGGGACATCCCGAACGTCGGCGAGGAAGCCCTAAAAGACCTCGACGATCAGGGCATCGTGCGCATCGGCGCGGAAGTGCGGAGCGGAGACATTCTGGTCGGCAAGGTCACCCCCAAGGGCGAAACCGAGCTGACCGCGGAAGAGCGGCTGCTGCGCGCCATCTTCGGCGAAAAGGCGAGGGAAGTGCGCGATACGTCCCTGCGCATGCCCCACGGCGAATCCGGCGTGGTGGTGGACGTCAAGGTCTTTGACGCCAACGAAAAGCGGGCGGACCTTTCCCCCGGGGTCAAGCGCATGGTGCGGGTTTACGTCGCCCAGAAGCGCAAGATCAGCGTGGGGGACAAGATGGCCGGCCGCCACGGCAACAAGGGCGTCGTCTCCCGCATACTGCCGGAAGAGGATATGCCCTTCCTCCCGAGCGGCGTGCCGCTGCAGATCGTTTTGAACCCCCTGGGCGTGCCTTCGCGCATGAACATCGGCCAGGTGCTGGAAGTGCACCTGGGCGCGGCCTGCCGAAAGCTCGGCTGGCACATCGCCACCCCGGTGTTCGACGGCGCCAGAGAGGCGGACATCCAGGAATGCCTGCGCATGGCCGGGATGGACGAGGACGGCAAGACCGTGCTCTATGACGGCCGCACGGGCGAACCCTTTGAAAACCGGGTCACCGTGGGCATCATGTACTATCTGAAGCTCCACCATCTGGTGGACGACAAGATCCACGCCCGCTCCACGGGCCCCTATTCCCTGGTCACCCAGCAGCCCTTGGGCGGCAAAGCCCAGTTCGGCGGCCAGCGCTTCGGCGAGATGGAAGTCTGGGCGCTGGAGGCGTACGGCGCAGCCCACACCTTGCAGGAAATCCTCACCGTCAAGTCGGACGACGTCACCGGCCGCGTCAAGACCTACGAGGCCATCGTCAAGGGCGAGAACATCCCCGAACCCGGCGTTCCCGAATCCTTCCGGGTGCTCATCAAGGAGCTTCAGTCCCTGGCGCTGGACGTCAAGGTCCTCTCCGCGGACAACAGGGAGGTCGAACTCCGCGATCTGGACGAAGACGAGGTCCGTCCCCTCGGGCTGAACCTCGAAGGGGAAGAATCGGAAGCCGCAACCCCCGGAAAGCGGGTGGCGGAAAGCTTCGACGAGGACGATTTCGGCGATCTGGACGACTTCACCCAGGAATCCTTCGGCTCCGAAGACTTTGCAGACATTCCCGGCACGCCCGGGGTGACGGACGACTTCCTGCTCGAGGACTTCAACTTCGGACTGCCGGAAGACGAGAGCGAAGACAAGGCCGAAGACAAGGGCGAAGACAAGGACGAATGACCGCCGTACCCACCTACCGAAGGGAGATAACGCTTTGTACGAGCTTGATAATTTTGACTCTATGAAGATCAGCCTGGCTTCGCCGGAAAAGATCCGCGAATGGTCCTACGGCGAGGTCAAAAAGCCCGAAACCATCAACTACCGCACCTTGAAGCCCGAGCGGGACGGCCTGTTCTGCGAGCGCATCTTTGGGCCCCAGAAGGACTGGGAATGCCACTGCGGCCGCTATAAGCGCGTGCGCTACAAGGGCATCATCTGCGACAAATGCGGCGTCGAGGTCACCCGGGCAAAGGTGCGCCGGGAACGCATGGGCCACATCGAGCTGGCCGCGCCGGTTTCCCACATCTGGTATTTCCGCGGCGCGCCCAGCCGCATGCGCCAGCTGTTGGACATCAAGGCCAACGACCTCGAGAAGGTGCTGTATTTCGCGTCCTACGTCGTGATCGACAAGGGCGATACCCCCCTGGAAAACAAATACGTATTCGAATCCGAGCGCGAATACCGCGAAGCCATGGAAAAATACGGCGACCGCTTCCGCGCCGGCATGGGCGCCGCGGCCATCAAGGAGCTTTTGCAGCAGATCAACCTGGAGGCCCTCGCCAAACAGCTGAGGGAGGACATCCAGTCCACAGCCAGCCAGAAGCGCGCGGCCTCCATCAAGCGGCTGGAGGTTGTGGAGGCTTTCCAGAAGTCCGGCAACCACCCGGAATGGATGATCCTGGACGTGCTGCCCGTGATCCCGCCGGATCTTCGCCCGATGGTCCAGCTGGACGGCGGCCGCTTCGCCACCAGCGATCTGAACGACCTTTACCGCCGCGTCATCAACCGCAACAACCGTTTAAAAAGGCTGCTTGAGCTGAAAGCGCCGGACATCATCGTAAGAAACGAAAAGCGCATGCTCCAGGAAGCGGTGGACGCCCTGATCGACAACGGCCGCAGGGCGCGGGCCGTTACCGGCCCCGGAAACCGTCCGCTGAAGTCCCTTTCCGAACTGCTTCGTGGCAAGCAGGGCCGCTTCCGCATGAACCTTTTGGGCAAGCGCGTGGACTATTCCGGCCGTTCGGTCATCGTCGTCGGCCCGGAACTCAAAATGTACCAGTGCGGCCTACCCAAGGAGATGGCGCTGGAGCTGTTCAAGCCCTTTGTCATCAAATCCCTGACGGAAAAGGGCCTGGCCCACAACATCAAATCCGCCAAGCGCATGGTCGAGCGCGTCCGCACCGAAGTGTGGGACGTTCTCGAAGAGGTCATCAAGGACCACCCCGTGCTTTTGAACCGCGCGCCCACCCTGCACCGCCTGGGCATCCAGGCCTTTGAGCCTGTGCTGATCGAGGGCCGCGCCATCAAGCTCCACCCCTTGGCCTGCACCGCCTTCAACGCCGACTTTGACGGCGACCAGATGGCCGTGCACGTACCCCTTTCGGTGGAAGCCCAGTCCGAAGCCCGCTTCCTCATGCTGGCGGCGAACAACATCTTAAAGCCCCAGGACGGCCGGCCCGTCGTTTCCCCCACCCAGGACATGGTCATGGGCGTGTTCTACCTCACCGCGGACCGCGAGGGCGCAAAGGGCGAAGGCTCGGCCTTCTCCTCCCCGGAAGAGGCGATCATGGCCTATCAGACCGGGCAGCTTTCCCTCCAGGCCCTGGTGAGGATCCGCTTCACCAGGAAGGTCAGCGGCGAAAAGAAGCACCGCCTGATCACCACCACCGTGGGCCGCATCCTGTTCAACGAGGCAATCCCCCAGGACCTCGGCATGGTGGAGCGCAACACGGAAGACGACCTGTTCAGCCTTGAGGTGGACCGCAAGGTCGGCAAGAAGCTGCTGGGCGAGATCGTCGACCGCTGCTTCAGGAAGCACGGCGCGTACCGGACCAGCCAGATGCTGGACAAGGTCAAGCAGCTCGGCTACCATTATTCCACCAAGGCCGGCATCACCGTGGGGTATATGGACGTCAAGGTCCCCCCGGAAAAGCCCGCCATGATCAAGGACGCGGAAAAAAATATTCAGAACATCACCGAAAAGTTCCGCATGGGCCTTTTGACGGAAGAAGAGCGGTACAACGCCGTCGTCCGCACCTGGGAAACCACGACGAACAACGTCACCGCGGCCCTGGAACGCATCAAAACCAACGACCCCTTCAACCCGGTGCACATGATGGCCGATTCCGGCGCCCGCGGTTCCATGCAGCAGATCCGCCAGCTCGCGGGCATGCGCGGCATGATGAAGGACACCGCCGGCCGCACCATCGAGATGCCCATCCGCGCGAACTTCCGCGAGGGACTGACCGTGCTGGAATTCTTCATTTCCAGCCACGGCGCGAGAAAAGGCCTGGCGGACACGGCGCTGCGCACCGCGGACTCGGGCTATCTGACAAGGCGTCTGGTGGACGTTTCCCAGGACGTCATCGTCCGGGAGGACGACTGCTTCGCCCAGCGGGGCAAGCTGGTCAAGGGCATGTGGGTCGAAGCCATCAAGGAGGATAAGGCCAGCATCGAAGCCCTGAAGAGCCGGCTGGAGGGCCGCATCGCGGTGGACGACGTGGTCGACCCGAATACCGGCGAGGTCATCGTCAAAGCCAACGGGCTGATCACCTATGAGGACGCCCAGCGCATCGAGGCCGCGGGGATCATCCGGGTCCAGATCCGCACGGTTTACACCTGCGCCACCGAGCACGGCGTCTGCCGCAGGTGCTACGGTTCCAACATGGCTTCCGGCTCTTTGGTGGACATCGGCGAGGCCGTGGGCATCGTCGCCGCCCAGAGTATCGGCGAGCCCGGCACCCAGCTGACGATGCGCACCTTCCACACCGGCGGCGTCGCCTCCGCGGGGGACATCACCCAGGGTCTTCCCCGTATCGAGGAAATCTTCGAGGCGAGAAACCCCAAGGGCGCGGCCGTCATCACCGAGATCCCCGGCATCGTGCAGATCCGGGAAAGCAGGCGCCAGCGCGAGATCACCATTGTGGACAGCGTGGATGGCCGCACCGAGACCTACACCCTGCCTTATGCGTCGAAGCTCAAGGTCAACGAGGGCGACTTCGTCGAAGCGGGGGACAGCCTGACCGAAGGCCCCGTCAACCCGTCGGACATTCTGCGCCTCAAGGGGCCGAAGGAAGTCCAGGCGTACATGCTCAAGGAAGTCCAGAAGGTTTACCGGATGCAGGGCGTCGAGATCGCCGACAAGCACATCGAGGTCATCATCCGCCAGATGATGCGCAAGGTCCAGGTCGAGGAAACGGGGGATACCTCCATGCTCCCCGGCGAATTGGTGGACGTTTTCCGCTTCGAGAAGGAAAATATCGACACCATCGAAAAAGGCGGCCAGTGGGCGACGGCGAAGCCCAAGCTTCTGGGCATCACCAAGGCGGCTTTGGCGACGGAATCCTTCCTTTCCGCCGCGAGCTTCCAGGAGACCACCCGCGTCCTGACGGACGCCGCCATCAAGGGCAAGGTGGACCCTCTCGTCGGCCTGAAGGAAAACGTCATCATCGGCAAGCTGATCCCCGCGGGCGTGGGCATGCGGCGGTATAAGAACATCAAGGTCCACGAGACCGGTTCCATCCTGCCCGACATCCACGACGACGACCTGATCGGCAACCTTTGAGCCGCCCCTTTCCGAAAGGAGAAGCAATGACTGAAACCTCTTCCGCCCGGCCCTGCCGGCTGAAAGGAACCGAAAGCTGCGAGCGGCTCGCCCGGGGCAACTGCAAGGTCTGCCCCGGCGGCTCCGCAGGCGAGGAAAGGATCGACGAGCTGGAGGAACACGTCAAGGCCGTTTCCGCGCTTTTGCCGGAAGAAGGGCCGGAAACGCTCTTCCAGTCCGAAGAATGCCTGCTCTGCGTCGGCGAGCCGGGGAAAAAAAGCTGCTACGCCCTTTGGGATTTCGGCAATGTTCAGCCCAAGGAGAAGGTTCCGGGTCTTTTAGGGATTAAAAGGGAGGCCCAAATCGGCGCGATCGTTCCGCTCCAGTTTGCCTGCTGCGCAAAATGCAGGAAAAATTGGGAAAAACTGACCCTTTCGCTGCCCGTTTTCATCGCCGCCGGCGGATTGGCCGGGCTGGCGACGGGGTATTTGCTGCCAATCCGGAACGCCGTCGCGGCAGTCCATCCGGCCCTGCCCCTGGGCGTTTTCGCCGGGTGCGTGCTGCTCGGCTGGCTTTTCGGGGCGCTGGTCCGCCGCGGCATACTCAAAAAGAAGGCCGGGGAAACGGCTTTCGATGTAAGTAAATTGCCCTATGTGGTCAAAATGAAGGAAAAGGGCTGGTTTTTGCTGATCGGCGGCAGGCTGAAGCGGCCGGTGTTTTCCGAAAACCGGAGGAAGCGCGGCTGGTTTTCCTGAAAAAAAGCCCGCTTCTCGGCCCCTAGGCCGAATCAAGCGGTTTTTGCAGGCGAAAAGCGCGTGAAAGCCGAATGTGTTTGACAACGGGCCGGTTCAATGCTACACTATTTTGGCGCGTGCGGAGACTGCGTGTTTTTGCGCCGCCCGATTGAGCCTGTAAAGTTCGTTTGTAGGGTTGCAGCGAATTTTATCCGCAATATAGATAGATTTTTTTGACATCATAACTTCGGAAGGAGGGCATTTTTCATATGCCTACGATCAACCAGCTGGTCCGCAAGGGCAGGCAGCAGGCCGTATATAAATCCAATTCCCCGATTTTGAGGGAGTGCCCCCAGAAGCGCGGCATCTGCACCGCCGTCAGGACCATGACCCCCAAAAAGCCCAATTCCGCGCTTCGTAAGATCGCGCGTATCCGCCTGACCAACGAAATGGAAGGCACCGCATACATCCCCGGCGTCGGCCACAACCTTCAGGAGCACTCCGTGGTCCTGATCCGCGGCGGCCGCGTCAAGGATCTGCCCGGCGTTCGTTACCACATCATTCGCGGCGCTCTTGACACCGCAGGCGTAGCCAAGCGCATGCAGTCCCGCTCGCTTTACGGCGCCAAGAGACCCAAGACCGCCACCAAAAAGTAAGGAGGTAACCGAACATGCCAAGACGTGGATTCGTACCCAAGCGCGAAGTGCTTGTGGACCCGATGTATAAGAGCGCGATCGTCACCAAGCTCATCAACCAGATCATGCTGGACGGCAAGCGCGGCACGGCCCAGAACGCCGTTTACGGCGCGTTTGACATCATCCGCGAGAAGACCGGCCGCGATCCTCTTGAGGTGTTCACGGAATGCCTCAACAACGTGATGCCCGTCCTTGAGGTCAAGGCCCGCCGCGTCGGCGGCGCGACCTATCAGGTCCCGCTGGAGATCCGCCCGGAGCGCAGGCAGACCCTCGGCCTTAGGTGGCTGGTCAACTATTCCCGCGCCCGCGGCGAACGCACCATGGACGCCCGCTTAGCTGCCGAGATCATGGACGCCGCCAACTCCGCCGGCAGCGCCTTCAAGAAGAAGGAAGAGACCCACAGGATGGCCGAGGCCAACAGGGCCTTCGCCCATTACCGCTGGTAATTTCCGGCCGCGGCCGAAAAAGCACCTTTTTAACGCTATCATGGTTGGGGTACGGCATGCTTGGCCATGCCGTATCTTGCCGTAAATTTCGAATTGAAACGACCTTCCCGCAGGATTATATGTCAACCATCTGATTGCTACGGGAAAGGAGGAGACCATGCCCCGGGAATATTCTCTCGAAAACACAAGAAACATTGGAATCATGGCGCACATCGACGCCGGAAAGACGACGACGACCGAGCGCATCCTTTACTATACCGGCCGCATCCACAAGGTCGGCGAAACCCACGAGGGCGGAGCCACGATGGACTGGATGGTTCAGGAGCAGGAGCGCGGCATCACCATCACGTCCGCCGCGACGACCTGCCACTGGGACGGATACAGGATCAATATCATCGACACGCCGGGCCACGTTGACTTCACCGTCGAAGTCGAGCGCTCTTTGAAAGTGCTGGACGGCGCCGTCGCGGTTTTCTGTGCGAAGGGCGGGGTCGAGCCTCAGTCCGAAACCGTATGGAGGCAGGCCACCAATTACGGCGTGCCCCGCTTGGCGTATATCAACAAGATGGACATCACCGGCGCGGATTTCTTCAACGTCGTGTCCATGATACACGAGCGCCTGGGCGCGAACGCCGTGCCGATCCAGCTTCCCATCGGGAAGGAATCCGATTTTACCGGAATCGTAGACCTGGTCGAGATGAAGTCGGTGATCTACCACGACGACGACGGCAAAAATACCGACGACTCCCCCATCCCCGCGGATATGCTGGCTTTGGCTGAGGAATACCACGCAAAGCTCATCGATGCCGTCGCCGACCAGGACGAGGGGCTGATGGAAAAATACCTCAACGGCGAAGAACTCACCAATGAGGAAGTTCGCACCTGCATCAGGAAGGGCACGATCACGAACCGGATCGTCCCCGTCGTGTGCGGGACGTCCTACCGCAACAAGGGCGTTCAGCCCCTGCTTGACGCCATTGTCGCCTATATGCCCTCGCCGGTTGACATTCCGGCCATCAAGGGCCACAAACCCGGCGACGAAAGCGCGGTCGACGAGCGCCATTCGTCGGACGAGGAGCCGTTTTCCGCCCTGGCCTTCAAGATCATGACCGACCCCTTCGTCGGCAAGCTGGCCTTCATCAGGGTGTATTCCGGCACGCTGGAGAACGGCAGCTATGTGTTCAACTCCACCAAGGGCAAGCGTGAGCGCGTGGGCCGCATCCTGATGATGCACGCCAACGACAGGAAGGAGATCACCAATCTCTATTCCGGGGACATTGCGGCCATCGTCGGCCTGAAGGACACCACCACGGGCGACACCCTGTGCGACGACAAGCGCCCCATCATCCTCGAAACCATGGTGTTCCCCGAACCGGTCATCCGCGTGGCCATCGAGCCCAGGACCAAGGCCGGCCAGGACAAGATGACCATGGCGCTGGTCAAGCTCGCGGAGGAAGACCCCACCTTCAAGACCTATACGGACGGCGAAACCGGCCAGACCATCATCGCCGGCATGGGCGAACTGCACCTGGAGATCATCGTCGACCGCCTGATGCGCGAATTCAAGGTGGAGGCCACCGTGGGCAAACCCCAGGTCGCTTACCGGGAATCCATCACCAGGGAGGCGACGGGCCGGGGCCATTATGTCCGCCAGACGGGCGGCAGAGGCCAGTACGGCGACTGCGTGATCAGGCTGATCCCCGGGCTGCCCGGCTCGGGATACAGCTTTGTCAGCAAGATCGTCGGCGGCGTGATCCCCAAGGAATACATCGAGCCCATCAACCAGGGCATCCAGGAAGCTTCCCGCTCCGGCAGCCTGGGCGGTTACGAGCTTGTGGACTTCGCGGTCGAATTGCTGGACGGCTCCTACCACGAGGTGGACTCTTCGGAAATGGCCTTCAAGATCGCCGGCTCGCTGGCCCTGAAGGACGCTTTGAAGAACGCTTTCCCCGTGCTGCTCGAACCGATGATGAAGGTCGAGGTCAACGTTCCCGAGGATTACCTGGGCGACGTCATCGGCAACATCAACGCCCGCCGCGGCCGCATCGGCGGAATGGAGGAGCGCGCCGGCGTTCATTGCATCCACGCGGTGGTCCCCCTTTCCGAGATGTTCGGCTACGCGACGGACCTTCGCTCCCGCTCCCAGGGCCGCGGGAACTACACGATGCAGTTCGACCGCTACGAGGAAGTGCCGAAGGGCATCATGGAAAAGGTCACCGGAAGATCCTGACCAGTATGCACCGGCCGCCTGCCGCGGCCATAACAAATAACAAAGAGCAAATATACGTTAACAGGAGAACAAAAAAGCAATGGCAAAGGCAAAATTCGAACGGACGAAGCCCCACGTAAACATCGGAACGATAGGCCACGTCGACCATGGGAAGACGACATTGACGGCGGCGATCACCATGACGCTGAGCCAGCAGGGCAACGCGCAGGCCATGCGTTACGACGAAATCGACAAGGCGCCGGAAGAAAAGGCGCGCGGGATCACGATCAACACCTCCCACGTGGAGTATCAGACGGACGCGCGGCACTACGCCCACGTCGACTGCCCCGGCCACGCGGACTACGTGAAGAACATGATCACGGGCGCGGCGCAGATGGACGGCGCGATCCTGGTGGTTTCCGCGGCGGACGGCCCGATGCCCCAGACGAGAGAGCACATTCTGCTGGCGCGTCAGGTCGGCGTGCCTTACATTGTCGTGTTTATGAACAAGTGCGACCAGGTGGACGACGACGAGCTGCTGGATCTGGTGGAGATGGAGATCCGCGAGCTGCTGAGCGAGTACGATTTTCCCGGAGACGACATTCCCGTGATCCGCGGCTCCGCGCTTTTGGCGCTGGAAGCGCTGCAGGCGGGGAAGAAGGCGACCGAGGCGGAAGAGTGCAAGTGCATCTTCGAGCTGATGGACGCGGTGGACAATTACATTCCCACCCCCGAGCGGGATATCGACAAGCCCTTCCTCATGCCCGTTGAAGACGTGTTCACGATCACCGGCCGCGGCACCGTGGCGACGGGTCGCGTGGAGCGCGGCATGCTGAAGCTGCAGGAGACGGTGGAGATCGTCGGCCTTTCGGACGAGAAGCGCTCCACGGTGGTCACCGGCATCGAGATGTTCAGAAAGCTGCTGGACTTCGCCACCACGGGCGACAACGTGGGCGTGCTGCTGCGCGGCGTGCAGCGGGACGACATCGAGCGCGGCCAGGTGCTTTCCAAGCCGGGCAGCATCCATCCCCACACGCACTTCAACTCCGAGGTGTATGTGCTGACGAAGGAAGAAGGCGGCCGTCACACGCCGTTCTTCAACGGCTACCGCCCGCAGTTCTACTTCAGAACGACGGACGTGACCGGCAACATCAAGCTGCCCGAGGGCGTCGAGATGGTCATGCCCGGGGACAACATCCGCATGGAGATCACCCTGATCACCCCCATCGCGATCGAGGAAGGCCTGCGCTTCGCCATCCGCGAAGGCGGCAGGACCGTCGGCTCCGGCGTCGTCGCCTCCATCATCAAGGACTAAACGCATAAGCAAAACACCCGCCGGCCAGAAGGCCCGCGGGTGTTTTGCTTTGCGCGTTATAGGGAAGGGGCCGCCGCGGGGTTTGCGGTTATTTTGCGGCGAGAGCGCTCTTCCCGTTCACCGGGTCTTTGAAGTATTCCCTCATGTCTTTGGCGATGACCGACTGCGGCGTGTCGGAAGCGTAATAGAACCGGTCGAGGGTGCCTTCGGCGTTTTTGACCAGAGGCTTGACCACCAGCCAGGTCAGCCAGGCACGAGCGGGTTCCAGGGTGCCGGTCGCCGGATTTTCAGGGTCTGGGTAGCCAGCGTGCAAGCGCACCATAAAATCGACCGCGTAATGTTTTTTGCCCGAGCGGTAAACGCTTTCGGAGTAATAGCAATTGCAGAAAAGCGAATAAACCTCGCCCTTGGTAAGGGGAATGCCCGGGGTTGCGTAAACGGCGGCATAGACGGGTTCCGCGATTTTATCGTATTCCTCATATTCAAGGGCGCTATAAGGCATCGCGTGGTCTACATACAGAAAGTCATAATTCGGCTTCTTCCAGAGGAACAGCGCGGAAAACTCCTCCTGCTGTTTTTCCGAAACCCTGTGACCACCGGGCAAATCCAGGGCCGCCGTTTCGTCGAAGGGTTTTTTGCCGTATTTTGAAAGGTATTTTGCCGCGTCCTTTTGAATCGTCTCGCGCGGCGTGTCAATCGGGTAGAATTCCTGAAAAGACGATTCGCCCTGCTCCGCCCAGGTAAGGCCCTGATGCAGATTACCCTGCAAAACAGCGCCGGTTACGGATCCGTTTTCCATATACACGAACGCCCAGATGGTCATTTTGTCCACATATCCCGGTACCGACAGCCCGTGAAGCCATCCTGAATAAATACCGTCTTTGGTCTCAAAACGATAGACGTCGGGCTTGGATTCCGCGAGCGCGGCGGAAGTCTCAGAACCAAACCGGACCGAGAAGAGGGCGGACAGGGGTTCGACCGCATTGCCCTCCCCAAGGGACCAGCCGCAGGTGTCCAGATAATGCCGGAGGGCGTCTTCTTCCTCGGAAGAACACCCGGGATGCTCATCAATTTCACCCCCCCAGATGTTGAAGCCGGAACCGGTGGGGTCGTCGTAGTATTCCGGAACGGGATAAGACGGGCCGGTGAAGGCCGTGGAGGAAAGAGCGGTGAGAAGCATAAGCGCAATAATGAGAGAATGCAGAAAGAACCGCGTGTTTTTCATGGTTCTGCCTCCTGAGTTTGGTCGGGAATAAGCCAAAGAGCGATGGATGTCAGCAGAAGCGGGGGGACGTGTTCCCGCCATCATCGCTTTTGCTCCGTTTCAACGGGTCATTTTGCGGCGGGGCCGCTCTTTCCCTTCGCCGGGCCCTTAAAATAGTTCTCCATGTCCCGGGCGATGACGCTTTGCGGCGTGTCCGCGGCGTAAAAGTACCGCTCGGGGATGATGTCGGCTTCTTTGGACAGCGGCCTCACAATCAGCCAGGTCAGCCAGGTGTCGGGCTGACTGCTGCCCGGATCCTCTGCGTCCGGGTAGCCGCGGTGCCACCGGGCATAGAAATCCACCACGTAATGATTTTCGCCGGAGCGGAAGACGTTTTCGGAGTAATAGCAGTCGCGAAAGAGCGAGCCGACCTCGCCCCTTGTGAGCGGGATGCCGTGCCTTGCGTAGATGGCGGCATAGACGGGCTGGGCGATGATCCCGTATGCCCCGCCAAAAAGCATGCCGTTAGAGAGGGCGCGGTCGATAAACAAAAAATCGTATTTTGGCGTCTTCCAGGGGAAGAGCGCGGAAAGCTCCCGCTGTTTTTCTTCCGGAACCCTCTGGCCGCCGGGGAAGGTGTAGGAAGCGATCTCGTTAAACGGGCGCTTGCCGTGTTTGGCCAGGTATTTTGCGGCGTCCATCCGAATGACCGTGGGGGACGTATCAATGGGGTATGTTTTGCGGAAGGCGGGGACGCCCGTCGTCCGGGCGAAACCGTCGTGCATCCGGCAGTCGAGCACGGCGCCGGTCACGGTTTTGCTGTCCCAGTCGTCCGGGGATTTGGGTTGGTCCTCCACGGTCAGATAGACCGATATGTCGATCGTATCCACATAGCCGAAGACCGAAAGGGGATAGATCTTGCCGGAATACAAGCCCTCCGGCGCCCAGAAGGCGGCTCGTCTGTCCGGCTTGTATTGCGCGAACGCGTCCGCATATTCCGCAAGCACATACTGCGCATAGGAGGAGGACAGGGGTTCGACCGCGCCGGCGTCCGTGAGCGTCCAGCCGTAATGGCTCAGATAATTGCCAAAGACCGACTTTTCCTCCATGGAGATAACGGTCGACTCCCAATCTTCCGAATCCCAGGTGTTGTATGGTGTGGCGTTTTCGGAATAGTCCGGAACGGGGTAGGAGGGGGGCGTATAAGCCATGGCGGAGCCGGCGGCGAACAGCAGCGCAAAGGCGATCAGCAATGCGGGGAATCTCGTTTTCATGATGTTCTCCTCATGTTCTTCTTGATCTGCGCGGAATAGGATGTTCCGTTTAGAAAAAGAATAACACCCAAATTGACCAAAATCTGGAACAGGGCGATAATTCATAAACATTTTATAATTGTTAAGAAAATGTTAGAGCTGCGGATAAGCCGCGGAACCGGAATCCGTACGGCTGCGCGCCCGCCGGGGAAGCCCTGTAAAAACCGCAAAAAAAGTCCTTGCAATCACGCGGGATTTCTAGTACAATCTTAACGTTGCGCGAATTGCGCCGCTGTTTTGCGTGCGTACTTCGCGGCAAGCCAGTCAGGGTTGATGCGGGAGGTTGCCGGCGCCACCGGGTAATTCCCGCGGACCAGTCTGCCAATCAGACGACAGGCCCAACAAGCCCGGTCGTGTAAAAATTTAGATGCGACACGCACGGCCGAGTGTATTTGAGCAAGGAGGAAATAAAATGGCAAGCCAAAAGATCAGAATCAAGCTGAAGGCCTATGAGCACAAGCTCATCGATCAGTCCGCCGAGAAGATCGTCGAGACGGCCAAGCGCACCGGCGCCCACGTTTCGGGCCCGATACCCCTTCCCACCGAGAAGGAGATCGTCACGATCCTCCGCGCGCCCCACAAGTATAAGGACGCGCGCGAACAGTTCGAGATGCGCACCCACAAGCGCCTCATCGACATCTTGAACCCCAGCGCAAAAACGGTCGAAGCCCTGATGAAGCTCGACCTGCCCGCGGGTGTTGACATCGAAATCAAGCTCTAAGGAACCGGAGGTGGACATAGATCATGAAAAAAGCCATACTGGGCAAAAAGCTCGGGATGAGTCAGGTGTTCGCCGCTGACGGCACCATGCTCCCCGTGACCGTTATCGAAGCCGGCCCCTGCACCGTGGTCCAGAAGAAGACCAGGGAGCACGACGGCTACGACGCCATCCAGGTCAGCTTTGGCGAGATCCGCGAAAAGCTGGTCAACAAGCCCCAAAAGGGCCACTTCAAAAAGGCCGGCGAAGCGCCCGCCAGATATTTGCGCGAATTTTGCCTCGAGGATACTTCTTCCTTTGAAGTCGGTTCGAAGATCACCGCCGAAGCCTTCGCCGAAGGCGACAGGGTCGACGTTGTCGGCACCAGCAAGGGCAAGGGCTTCGCCGGCGTCATCAAGCGCTGGAACCAGGCCCGCCTGCGCATGACCCACGGCACCGGCCCCGTTCACCGCGAGCCCGGCTCCATGGGCTCCACGAGCAATCCCAGCCGCGTGTTCAAGCAGAAGCGCCTGCCCGGCCATCTTGGCAACGAGCGGGTCACCATTCAAAACCTCGCAGTCGTCCGCGTGGACGCGGCCCGCAACCTAATTCTGGTCAAGGGCGCGATCCCCGGCCCGAAGGGCGGCCTGGTTACGGTGCGCAACACCGTAAAGAACTGAGCAGGAAGGAGCAAGCGTTATGCCTAAAGTCGCAGTGTATAATACAGCGGGCAGCGCGATCGGCGAGATCGAGCTTCCCGAAGCCGTGTTCGGCATAGAACCCAACACCGACGTCATGCACGAAGTCGTGACCGCCATCCTGGCGAACCGGCGCCAGGGCACCCAGTCCGCCCTGACCCGCGCGGAAGTCCGCGGCGGCGGAATCAAGCCCTGGAGGCAAAAGGGCACCGGCCGCGCCCGCCAGGGGAGCATCCGCTCCCCCCAGTGGACCCATGGCGGCGTCGTGTTCGCGCCCAAACCCAGGAGCTACGCCCTTTCCGTGAACAAGAAAGTCCGCCGCCTGGCGATCCGCTCGGCGCTTTCCGCCAAGGCTTTGGCCGACGAAGTCATCGTGCTGGACGCTTTCGCGGTCGACGCGCCGAAGACCAAGACCGTCGTCGCCGCGCTGAAGGCGCTGAACGCGGAAAAGGCCCTGATCGTCACCCCCGAAAAGAACGACAACCTGGTGCTTTCCGCAAGGAACATCAAGAACGCCGCGGTCACCACCGCGGACAACCTGAACGTTTACGACATTCTCAAGTACGAGAAGTTCGTGATCCTGGCTGACGCCATCACCAAGGTCGAGGAGGTTTACGCACAATGAAAACCGCGCACGACGTGATAATCCGCCCCGTCCTTTCCGAAAAGAGCATGGACGGCATCGAAGATAAGGTGTACACCTTCGAGGTGGCGAAATCCGCCAACAAGACCGAGATCCGCCAGGCCGTCGAGGCCGTGTTCGACGTTAAGGTCGAGAAGGTCAACACCATCCGCACCATGGGCAAGATCAAGCGCCAGGGCCGCACTTCCGGCCGCACGCCGGAAGTGAAGAAGGCCATCGTAACCCTGAAGGCCGGCTCCAAGGGAATCGAATTCTTCGATTCCATGCGTTAAGCCGCCCGGACTAACAGGAGGTATTCAAAATGGCAATCAGAAAATTGAAGCCGACTTCTCCGGGCCGCCGCTTCATGACCGTTTCGGCTTTCGAGGAGATCACCTGCACAACGCCTGAGCGTTCCCTGCTGGAAGACCAGCGCAGCAAAGCCGGCCGCAACGCTCACGGCCGCATCACCACCCGCCACCGCGGCGGGCAGGTCCGCCAGAAGTACCGCGTCATCGACTTCAAGCGCAACAAGGACGGCGTCCCCGCGAAGGTCGCCACCATCGAGTACGACCCGAACCGCACGGCGAACATCGCCCTCTTGCACTACCTCGACGGCGAAAAGCGCTACATCATCGCGCCTTTGGGCCTCAAAGTCGGCGATCTGATCGTTTCCGGCCCCGAGGCGGACATCAAGATCGGCAACGCGCTGCCCCTGCGCAACATCCCCGTCGGCACCATGATCCACAACATCGAGCTCAAGCCCGGCAAGGGCGGCCAGCTTGTGAGAAGCGCGGGCAACGCCGCCCAGCTCCTCGCCAAAGAAGGCAATTACGCCACCGTCCGCCTGCCCTCCACCGAGGTGCGCATGGTCCCCATGGACGCCAAGGCCACCATCGGTCAGGTCGGCAACGCGGACAGCGAGCTGATCAACATCGGCAAGGCCGGCCGCAAGCGCCACCTGGGCTGGCGCCCCTCGGTCCGCGGTTCCGTCATGAACCCCTGCGACCACCCCCACGGCGGCGGCGAGGGCAAGAGCCCCATCGGCAAGAGCGGACCCGTCACCCCCTGGGGCAAGCCCGCCCTCGGCTACAAGACCAGGAAGAGCAAGAACAAGTCCGATAAGTTCATCGTTCGCCGCCGCGGCGGCAAGTGATGGTGCATTAGAAAGGAGACAGTCACGGCATGAGCAGGTCTGTTAAAAAAGGACCCTTTGTAAGCGAACGGCTCCTCGGCCGCATCATCGCGATGAACAAAGCCGGAGAGAAAAAGGTATTAAAGACCTGGAGCAGGTCTTCCACAATATTCCCGGACATGGTGGGCCACACCATCGCCGTCCACGACGGCAGGAAGCACGTGCCCGTTTATGTCACCGAGGAAATGGTCGGCCACAAGCTGGGCGAGTTTGCTCCCACCCGCACATATCGCGGCCACGCCGGTTCCGAGAAGACCACCGGCGGACGCTAAGAGGAGGGAGAATCAATGGCAACTCGCATTCGTGAAAAAACCATCGCCCGCAAGGCGGGCGCAGACAAGCGCCCCCGGGCCATCGCCCGCTATGTGCGCATCTCCTCCAGGAAGGTCAAGATCGTGCTTGACCTGATCCGCGGCAAATCCGTCGCCGAAGCGCGCGCGATCCTAACGTTCACCCCCAAGGCCGCCGCTCCCGTGGCGCTGAAGGTGCTTGAATCGGCCGTCGCAAACGCGGAAAACAACCTCGACCTCACCCAGGATACGCTTTTTGTCGCCGAATGCTACGCGAACCAGGGCCCCACGCTCAAGCGCTTCAGGCCCCGCGCGCACGGCCGCGCCAATCGCATCCTCAAGAGGACGAGCCATATCACCGTCGTTCTCGATTCGGTCAAGTAAGGAGGGTCAACATGGGTCAGAAAGTAAATCCCCGCGGCTTTCGCGTCGGCGTGATCAACGACTGGGATTCCCGGTGGTTCGCATCCAAGAAGGATTTTGCCGACAACATCGTCGAGGACGAGAAAATCCGCAAGTTTCTGAAAGAGAAGCTTTTTGCCTCCGGCATCGGCAAGATCGAGATCGAGCGCGCCGCCGGCAAGGCCACCATAAACATTTTCACCGCAAAGCCCGGCATGGTCATCGGCCGCCAGGGCGCGGGGGTTGAGGCGCTCAAGGCCGAAACCGTCAAATACATCGGCCGCCCGGTCAATCTCAACATCATCGAGATCAAGAACCCGGACGCCAACGCCCAGCTCGTGGCCGAGAACATCGCCGCTTCCCTGGAAAAGCGCATTTCCTTCCGCCGCGCCATGAAGCAGGCCCTGGGCCGCTCGATGCGCGCGGGCGCAAAGGGCATCAAGGTCAAGTGCTCCGGCCGTTTGGGCGGCGCGGAAATCGCCCGTGACGAAGGCTATCACGAGGGTTCCATCCCCCTGCAGACCCTTCGCGCCAACATCGAATACGGTTTTTCCGAAGCAAAAACGACCTACGGCCGCATCGGCGTGAAGGTCTGGGTGTATAAGGGCGAGATCCTGAGCAAGGGCATCGTTCCCGCCGCCGAGGCCAACGCGGCCGCCGCCAGGGAGCAGGCGCCCCACGACCGCCGGGACCGCCGGGACCGCCGCCCGCCGCGGCGCGACCGCCAGGAAGGAGGTAACCGCTGATGCTTATGCCCAAAAGAGTCAAGCGCAGGAAGGTTCAGCGCGGCCGCATGACCGGCCGTGCCCAGCGCGGGAACTTTATCGCATACGGCGAATACGGCCTTGTGGCCGCGGAGCCGTGCTGGGTTACCAGCCAGCAGATCGAGGCCGCCCGTATCGCGATGACGCGTTACATCAAGCGCGGCGGCAAGGTTTGGATCAAGATTTTCCCCGACAAGCCGGTCACCAAGAAGCCCGCCGAAACCCGCATGGGCAGCGGCAAGGGCTCTCCTGAGTACTGGGTTGCGGTCGTTAAGCCCGGCCGCGTTATGTTTGAAATCGCCGGCGTGACGGAAGATATCGCCCGCGAGGCTCTGCGTCTTGCGATGCACAAGCTGCCGCTTAAGTGCAAATTCGTCAGGCGCGAGGACGCTACTACGAACGAAGTGGGTGGTGAAGGCGATGAAGGCTAAAGAGTTCAAGGAATTGACCACGAAGGAGCTCATCGAGCGCCAGAAGGAGCTTAAGGGCGAGCTTTTCAACCTTCGCTTTCAGCAGGCAACCAACGAGCTCAGCAATCCCATGCGGATCAACGAGTGCAAGAAGGACATCGCCCGGGTGATGACCGTTCTGCGCGAACGTGAGCTCAGGGAAGCCGCGAAGTGACGAAAGCAAAGTTGAAAGGAGGATATACCCGTGGCTGACAGAGGCACAAGAAAAACCAGGATCGGCACCGTAGTCTCCGACAAGATGGATAAGACTGTCGTCGTCGCGATCAAGACAAAGGTCCGTCATCCCCTTTACGGCAAGATGATCAATCACACGGTCAAGTTCAAGGCCCATGACGAAGAGAACGCCTGCGGCATTGGCGACACCGTTAAAATTATGGAAACACGTCCCCTCAGCAAGGAAAAGAATTGGCGCCTTGTGGAGATAATCGAAAAAGCCAAGTAAACGAAAGGAGTGCAACTACCATGATCCAGCCGCAAACCCGGCTCAAAGTGGCCGACAATTCCGGCGCGAAGGAAATCATGTGCATCCGCGTGATGGGTGGCTCCTTCCGCAAGACGGCCAATATCGGCGACGTCATCATCGCTTCCGTCAAGACCGCCACTCCCGGCGGCACCGTGAAGAAGAAGGACGTCGTCAAGGCGGTCATCGTCCGCACCGTTTCCGGCAAACGCCGCGTGGACGGCTCCTTCATCCGCTTCGACGATAACGCCGCCGTCATCATAAACGACCAGAAGCAGCCCAAGGGCACCCGCATCTTTGGGCCGGTTGCGAGAGAGCTTCGTGAAAGGGATTACATGAAGATCGTTTCCCTCGCACCCGAAGTGCTGTGAGCAGGAGGGTGCAGGAATGAATAAGCTGAACGTCAGAAAAGGCGACACCGTCGTCGTCATATCCGGCAAGGACAAGGGCAAAAAAGGCAAGATCCTCGCCGCGATGCCCAAGACCGGCAGGGTCTGTGTCGAGGGCGTGGCCATGATCACCCGCCACACCAAGCCCGTTGGAACCAGGCCCGGCGGCCGAATCAAAAAAGAAGGCACCGTCGATGCCAGCAACGTCATGCTCGTCTGCGGCAAGTGCGGCAAGGCGACCCGCGCGGCCCACAAGATCACAGACGGCAAGAAGACCCGCGCCTGCAAAAAGTGCGGCGCGAGTATCGACTAAACCGGAAGGAGCACAGCAATGGCCAAAAAAGAAAATAAAACGGCGGCCGCGGCAGCGCCCTTTACCGGTGCGCCCCGCCTGAAAGAAAAATACCAGAGCGAGATCCTGCCCGCCATGATGCAGAAGTTCGCTTACAAGAACGTCATGGAATGCCCGAAGCTGGTCAAAATCGTGGTCAACATGGGCATCGGGGAGGCCAAGGATAACCCCAAAGCGCTCGAAGCGGCCCTGGGCGATCTGACCATCATTTCCGGCCAGAAGCCCGTCGTCACCAAGGCGAGGAAGTCTGTCGCGAACTTCAAGGTCCGCGAAGGCATGAACATCGGCGCGAAGGTCACCCTTCGCGGCGACCGGATGCTCTACTTCTTTGACAAGCTGATGAACATTGCGCTTCCCCGCGTCCGCGACTTCCGCGGAATCCCCGCAAACTCCTTCGACGGCCGCGGCAATTACGCCCTCGGAATCAGGGAGCAGATCATGTTCCCCGAGATCGAGTACGACAAGATCGACAAGGTCCGCGGAATGGATGTGGCCTTCGTGACCACCGCCAAAACCGACGAAGAGGCAAAGGCGCTGCTCGAATTGTTCGGCATGCCCTTTGCCCATGCGTAAGGAGGAGCACAATGGCAAAGAAAAGCATGATCAATAAGCAGCAGCGCGACCCCAAGTTCTCCACCAGGGCTTACACCCGCTGCCGCATCTGCGGCCGTCCGCACAGCGTGCTCCGCAAATACGGCATCTGCCGCATCTGCTTCAGGGAACTGGCGTACAAGGGCCAGATCCCCGGCGTGCGCAAGGCCAGCTGGTAATCTGACAGAAGGAGGAAATAACATGGTTGTCACCGATCCCATCGCGGATATGCTCACACGCATCCGCAATGCGCAGGTCGCCCACCACGAAACTGTGGACGTACCCGCCTCCAACATGAAGAAATCCATCGCGCAGATCCTTCTGTCCGAAGGTTACATCAAAGGCTTCACCGTGATTGACGACGGCGTGCAAGGGCTGGTTCGCATCAACCTCAAGTACGGCCCCGACAAGATCAAGGCCATCACCGGCCTGAAGCGCATTTCCCGCCCCGGCCTGCGGGTTTACGCCCGCAAAGACCAGATCCCCAAGGTTCTCGGGGGTTTAGGCATCGCGATCATATCCACCAGCAGGGGCGTTATGACCAGCCGGGAAGCGCGCGCGCAGGGCGTGGGCGGCGAAGTGCTCGCCTACGTTTGGTAAGCTGCCAAGACCCAAACCCAATAAGCAAGAGAGGTGTTCACCAATGTCCCGAATCGGAAAACTTCCGGTCAGCGTGCCTGCCGGTGTGACAATCACGGTTGAGAAAGACAACACCGTCAATGTCCAGGGTCCCAAGGGCCAGCTTTCCACCAAGATCGACGGCGCCATGAAGATCGAGATCGAGGACGGAGTGCTCCGCGTGCTCCGCCCGGACGACGACAAGGAAAACCGCGCCCTGCACGGTCTTTCCAGGAGCCTGATCCACAACATGGTCGTTGGCGTGACCAACGGCTTCACCAAGAATCTGGAAATCGTCGGCGTCGGTTACCGCGCCCAGAAGAACGGCCAGAATCTGGTTTTGAACATGGGTTATTCCCACCCCGTTGAGTTTGCCCCCCCCAGCGGCATCACCTTCGATGTTCCCTCCCCCAACAAGATCCACGTTGCGGGCATCGACAAGCAGCTTGTCGGCCAGATCGCGGCGGATATCCGCGGCGTTCGCCCGCCGGAACCCTACAAGGGCAAGGGCATCAAGTATGAGAACGAAATCATTCGCCGCAAAGAAGGCAAGACCGGCAAATAAAGCGAAAGGAGTGACAGAGTATGATCCAGAAAATCGACAGGAACGCGGTTCGCGTCAAGCGTCACTACCGCATGCGCAAGAACCTCGTCGGCACGGCCGAAAGGCCCCGCCTGAACGTGTACAGAAGCACCGGGAACATCTATGCTCAGGTCATAGACGACTCAGCCGGCCATACGTTGGTCTCTGCCTCCACGCTGGACGCCGAGATCAAGAGCCAGCTTGAAGGCAAGAGCAAAAAGGAAGCTGCGAAGCTGGTTGGTGAGGCTGTGGGCAAGCGTGCCCTCGCCAAGGGCGTCACCAAGGTTGTTTTCGACCGCGGTGGCTACGGCTATACCGGCCGCGTGGCACAACTCGCCACAGGCGCCCGCGAAGCCGGCCTGGAATTCTAAAGGAGGATACACGATATGCAGCAGCGCATGGATAACGCCACGCCCGAGCTTATGGAAAAGCTCGTGTCCGTCAACCGCGTGGCAAAGACCGTCAAGGGCGGCCGCAACTTCCGATTCGCCGCGCTCATGGTCGTGGGCGATGGAAAGGGAAGGGTCGGCATCGGCATGGGCAAAGCCGCCGAAATTCCCGAGGCGATCAGGAAGGGCAAGGAAGACGCTATCCGCCACATGATAGACGTTGCCATGGTCGGAACCACCATTCCCCATGACATCACCGGCAAATTCGGCTGCAGCACGGTTCGCCTGCTGAAGGCCGAAGAAGGTACCGGAATCATCGCGGGCGGCCCTGCCCGCGCGGTCGTCGAGATGGCCGGGATCAGGGACATCCGCACGAAGTCCTACGGTTCCAACAACCCGATCAACTGCGTCAAGGCGACGCTCAACGGCCTGGCACAGCTTCGGACCGCCGAGCAGATCGCCAAGGTTCGCGGCAAGACCGTTGCCGAGATACTGGACTGAGGAGGAGAGCTAAATGGCACAGCTTAAGATCACTCTTGTCAAGAGCACCATCGGCAGCCTCAAGGATCAAAAGGCCACGGTTCAGGCTCTCGGACTGAGAAAGATTCGCAGCGAGGTTACCCATGAAGACACCCCCGCAATCCGGGGCATGATTTTCAAAGTAAAGCACCTCGTCAAAGTCGAAGAAGTGTAACGGGGAGGCGCAACGACAATGAAACTTCATGATCTCACCCCCGCACCGGGAGCAAAGCAGGTCACCAAGCGCGTGGGCCGCGGCTCCGGTTCCGGCATGGGCAAGACCTCTACCCGCGGCCACAAGGGCCAGTGGGCCAGGAGCGGCGGCGGCGTCCGCCCGGGTTTCGAAGGCGGCCAGATGCCCCTGACCCGCCGTCTGCCCAAGCGCGGCTTCACCAACATCTTTGCCAAGGTGTTTACGGTCATCAACATCTCCGAGCTGGAATCTTTGGAGACCGGCTCCGTGGTCACCGCCGAGCTTTTGAAAGAGCTGGGCATCATCAGCAAGATTGAAAAGGACGGCCTGAAGGTGCTGGGCCGCGGCGAGCTGACCAAGGCGCTGACCGTCAAGGCCGCCAAGTTCAGCGCGTCCGCCAAGGCCGCCATCGAAGCCGTCGGCGGAACCGCCGAGGTGGTCGGCTGATGTTTGCGACCCTTAAAACCGCCTGGAAAACGGAAGACATCCGCAAGAAGATCGTCTACACCCTGTTGATGATCGTGGTGTTCCGCCTCGGATGCTATATTCCGATCCCCGGCGTCAATCCGGGATTCATTTCCCAGCAGGTTGAGAATTACAGCATTCTCGGTTTTATCAACCTGATGAACGGCGGCGCCCTGGGTAACTTCACCCTGTTTGCCATGGGCATCCAGCCGTATATTACGGCAAGCATCATCATGAACCTGCTGACCGTCGCCATCCCCTCTTTGGAGCGCATGGCGAAGGAGCCGGACGGCAAGGAGAAGATCGAGAACATCACCCGGATCTTCGGCGTCGTCCTGGGCGGAATCATGGCGATCGGTCTCATCCTCACCATGGGTCCGCAGGCGCTGATCCACAGCGAAACGGTGCCCGCCTGGCTGATCTACCTGACCATCACCCTGGTGGCGACGGCCGGTTCCGCGCTGTGCATCTGGATCGGCGACCGCATCACCGACAAGGGGATCGGGAACGGCATTTCCTTCCTGATCTTCGCGGGTATCGCCTCCAGGCTGCTGCCCGTGGTGGTCAGCTATATTTCCCTCGTGTTCTCCGGAGCGACGACCTTCTGGCTGGTGCCGGTGGTGCTCGGCCTGATCTTCCTGGTGATCCTCGGGCTGACCGTCGTCGAGTTGGGCGAACGCCGCGTGCCCGTGCAGTACGCCAAGCGCGTCGTGGGCCGCAAGATGTATGGCGGAAACGCCACCAACATCCCGATGCGCGTCAACCAGAACGGCGTCATGCCCCTGATTTTCGCGGTTACCATCATCCAGTTCCCCGGAATGATCGCCCAGCTTTGGCCGAATTCCGGATTTTATGCCTGGTACCAGCAATGGTTGGGCTCGGGCACGGTCATCTATATGATCGTTTACGCCCTGCTCATCGTGGGCTTTGCGTACTTCTACACCACGATTTCCTTCAACCCGATCGAAATCAGCAAGAACATGCAGCAAAACGGCGGGTTCATTCCCGGCATCCGCCCGGGCAGGCCGACTTCGGATTACCTGAAGCGCATCTCCCACCGGCTGACGATGTTTTCCGCGGTGTTCCTCGCGGTGCTCGCCGCCGTGCCCACGGTCTTTTCCGGTCTGATGGGCGGGATCAGCGCCTTTGGCGCCACCAGCCTGATGATTCTTGTATCCGTCGCGCTGGAAACCAGCAAGACCATCGAGGCCGAGCTGACCATGCGAAACTACAAGGGATTCCTGAAATAAGGAGGGGGTTTGGCAATGAAGATCATATTTCTGGGCCCTCCCGGCGTGGGCAAGGGTACCCAGGCCGAGCGCGTCTGCGAGCGGTTTGAGCTGGCGCACATTTCCACCGGCGATATCCTCAGGGCAAACATCAAAAACGGGACCGAGCTGGGCAAACTTGCCAAGTCGTACATCGACAAGGGCGAGCTGGTCCCCGATTCCGTGATCATCGACATCGTGAAAGACCGGCTTGCCCAGCCGGATTGCGAAGCGGGCTGTCTTTTGGACGGCTTCCCCAGGACCGTCGCCCAGGCCGAAGCGCTGGACGCGTTCACAAAGATCGACGCCGTGATCGACATGGCCGCTCCTGTGGACCTGCTCATCGCGCGCATCACCGGCCGCAGGGTGTGCCGTTCCTGCGGGGCGACCTACCACACCAGCAGGCTCGCGCCGGGCGAGACGGCGTGCGCCAAGTGCGGCGGCGAGCTTTACCAGCGCGCCGACGACAAGCTTGAAACCATCGAAAACCGCCTTAATGTCTACACCGCGCAGACCAAGCCCCTGATCGATTACTACGCCGCGAAGGGATTGCTCAAATCCGTGGACGGCGAACAGCATATCGACGTGGTGACGGAACAGATCTGCGCGATCCTGGAGCAGCTGTAATGACTTTGAAATCTCCGCAGGAAATCGCGATCATGCGTCAGGCGGGGGCTATCACCCGGGGCGCGCTGGCCGCCGCAGAGCGGGCCGTGCGCCCTGGCGTCACAACTCTTGCGATCGACAGGATTGTCGAGGATTACATCCGCGCCGCCGGCGCCGTGCCGTCCTTTAAGGGGTACGGCGGGTTTCCCGGATCGGCGTGCGTTTCCGTCAACGACCAGGTGGTTCACGGGATTCCCGGGGATCGCGTGCTCAAAGAAGGCGACATCGTCAGCATCGACGTGGGGGCCGTCTTCGACGGCTTTCACGGGGACGCCGCCCGGACCTTTCCGGTCGGGAGGATCTGTGCCGACGCTCAGCGCCTGATCGACGTTACCAGGCAGTGCTTTTACGAAGGAATCCGCTACGCGAAGGTCGGCTGCCGCCTGGGGGATCTGGGCGCGGCCATCCAGCAATACGCCGAAGCCGCGGGCTTCTCGGTGGTGCGGGAACTCATCGGCCACGGAGTGGGGCGGAGCCTTCACGAACCGCCGGACGTTCCGAATTACGGCGTTGCCGGCCGGGGCCAAAGGCTTCAGCAGGGGATGACCCTGGCTGTGGAGCCGATGATCAACGCGGGAACGCGGAGGGTCAAGACCCTTGAGGACGGATGGACCGTCGTGACCGCGGACGGCGCGTATTCTGCCCATTATGAAAATTCCATCGCCGTTACGGACGGCGAGCCCCTGATTCTGACCGTGATGTGAGGATACGGCAATGAGGGAGTTTTCGGGATTTGTGGGCAGGGTGGCCGTCAGCAAGGCCGGCCGGGACAAGGGAAGGGCTTTCGTCATTCTTGAACTTGCGGACAAGGACCATGTCCTGATCGCGGACGGAAAACTTCGGAAGCTCGAAAAGCCCAAGCGCAAAAAGCTTATGCACCTTTGCCCAAAGCCGCTGCTGTTTGAAGGCATCGCCCGGCTTTATGCCGAAGGCAGGCTGAAAAACAGCGACATCAGGAGCGCTCTAGCAACGATTGAGCACAGCGACGACGAACCGATCAAGGAGGATACAGCTTGTCCAAGCAAGACGTAATCGAAGTTGAAGGCAGAGTGACCGAAGCATACCCCAATGCCGTCTTTGAGGTCGAGCTGCAAAACGGTCACAAAATCCTTGCCCACATCTCCGGCAAGCTGCGCATGAATTTCATCCGCATCCTGCCCGGCGACCGGGTCACGATAGAGCTTTCGCCCTATGACCTGACCCGGGGGCGCATAACCTGGCGCGCCAAGAACTGATTCTCACGAAAAGTGCCGGGGTCAAAGCTTCGGCAAATCCACAGTCAATCTCAGGAGGAATCAACCATGAAAGTCAGGCCTTCCGTAAAACCGATCTGTGAAAAGTGCAAGATCATCAAGCGCAAGGGCCGCGTTATGGTCATCTGCGAGAACCCCAAGCACAAGCAGAAGCAGGGCTGACGCCCTTTTGCGGTGTGTCGGGGTTCGTCCCTTGCTTTTGGAAGACCCCAAAAAATCCCTGGCGCGGTGCGGCTGATTTTTTACCGCGCAAGTTTCCATAAACGACAGCCGAAGGCGCTTCGGCGAGAATTCGAAACCTTACCAGGAGGTGCAAAAACCACATGGCTCGTATTTCCGGTGTAGACCTGCCCCGCGATAAGCGAATCGAAATCGGCCTTACGTATATTTACGGCATCGGCCAAAAGACCGCCAAGGACATCATCGCCAAAACCGGCGTGGATCCAGACGTTCGCGTGCGCGACCTGTCCGAAACCGACGAACATAAGCTCAGAGAATACATCGACCATCACCTGAAAGTCGAGGGTGACCTTCGCCGCGAAGTGTCGCTGAACATCAAGCGCATGATCGAGATCGGCTGCTACCGCGGCGTCCGCCATCGCCGCGGCCTGCCCGTCCGCGGCCAGAACACCAAGACCAACGCCCGCACCCGCAAGGGCCCGAAGCGCATGGTCAGCAAGAAGAAGTAAAGGAGGGAACACCACATGGCTAAGGCAAACCCCAAGACCAAAAAGGCGGTGCGCAGGCGCCGCGAAAAGAAGAATATCGAGCGTGGTGCCGCCCACATCCGTTCTTCCTTCAACAACACGATGGTAACCATCACGGATACCCAGGGCAACGCCCTTTCCTGGGCGTCGGCCGGCGGGCTCGGCTTCCGCGGCTCCAGGAAGAGCACGCCCTTCGCGGCCCAGATCGCGGCGGAAACCGCGGCGAAGGCAGCGATGGAGCACGGCCTCAAGACCGTGGAGGTTTATGTAAAAGGCCCCGGTTCCGGCCGCGAAGCCGCCATCCGCGCGCTTCAGGCGGCGGGACTTGAGGTCAACATGATCAAGGACGTCACCCCGATTCCCCATAATGGCTGCCGTCCGCCCAAGCGCAGAAGAGTCTGATTAGGAGGTACTACAAGTAATGGCAAGATATACAGATTCCGTGTGCCGCCAGTGCCGCCGGGAAGGTCAGAAGCTTTTTCTGAAGGGTGACCGCTGCTACAGCGCAAAGTGCGCGATCGACCGCCGTCCCACCCCTCCGGGCCAGCACGGCGCAGGCCGCCGCAAGGTTTCGGAATACGGCACCCAGCTTCGTGAAAAGCAGAAAACCCGCCGTGCATACGGTGTATTAGAATCCCAATTCAGGAAATACTATGAAAAAGCTGCCCGCGAAAAGGGCATCACCGGCGAGAATATGCTCCGCATGCTGGAGCAGCGCCTGGATAACGTTGTGTACCGTCTGGGTTACGGCGACTCGCGGCCCCAGGCCCGCCAGTTCGTCAACCACGGCCATGTCCGCGTGAACGGCAACAAGGTCGACATCCCGTCCTATCAGGTCTGTGTTGGGGACGTCATCACCATCAAGGAGCGTAGCAGGGATATCGAGAGGCTGAAAGACCTCCGCGAGAACGGCCTTGGACGCCCTGTTCCCAAGTGGCTGGAACTGGACGCCGCGAACCTGACCGGCAAAGTCGTTGCTCTGCCCGAACGCGAGGATATCGACCTCAGCATCGCGGAGCATTCCATTGTCGAGTTGTACTCCAGGTAACCGGATTGGTTAGACCGCGGCCCTCAACACGACGACAAACAGGAGGGTATCACGCATGTTAGAAATGGAAAAGCCCAAGATCGAATGCGTCACGATGGACGACAAGCATGGCGTGTTCGTCGTTGAGCCTCTGGAGCGCGGCTTCGGCACCACCATGGGCAATTCGCTCAGGCGCGTACTGCTCTCCTCGCTGCCCGGCGTAGCTGTCACCTCCATCAAGATCGATGGCGTGCAGCACGAGTTCTCCACCATCGCGGGCATCAAGGAGGACGTCACCGAGATCATTCTCAATCTCAAGCAGCTTACCGCAAAGTTGTATTCCGACGTTCCAAAGACGCTGACCATCGACGCCACCGGACCTTGTGAGGTCACCGCAGCCGATATTTCCACCGATGCGGACGTCGAGATTGTCGACCCGGACCTGCACATCGCCACCCTGAACGAGGACGGAAGGCTCCATATGGAGCTGACCCTGGAAAAGGGCAAGGGCTATGTGCTGGCTGAAAAAAACAAAAAGCCGGGCCTGCCCATCGGCACCATCGCCATCGATTCCATATTCACCCCGATCACCAAGGTGAACTTCACCGTGGAGAACACCCGCGTAGGCCAGGTTACGGACTACGACAAGCTGACTCTCCATATTTGGACGGACGGCAGCATCAAGCCGGACGAAGCGTGCAGCTTCGCGGCAAAGATCCTGTCCGAGCATCTTTCCCTGTTCATCAACCTGACCGACAACGTTTCGAACATCGAGATCCTTGTCGAAAAGGAAGAGGACAAGAAGGAAAAGATCCTCGAAATGTCCATCGAGGAGCTGGATCTTTCCGTCCGTTCCTTCAACTGCCTGAAGCGCGCGAACATCAACACAGTCGACGAGCTCGTCCAAAAGAGCGAGGAAGACATGATGAAGGTCCGGAACTTGGGCAGGAAGTCCCTTGAGGAAGTCGCCCAAAAGCTGGCGGCGCTGGGACTGAGCCTGCGCCGCAACGACGAATAATCCGCCCCAAGGAGGAAAGCGCAAAATGCAAAACCGCAAGCTCAACCGTTCGAGCGACCAGCGCAAAGCAGCCCTTCGCAGCCTGACCACGGCCTTCATCTGGAACGGCAAGATCGTTACCACCGAAGCCCGGGCGAAGGAAGTCCGCTCCGTTGCTGAAAAGCTCATCACGCTGGCTGCGAAGGAATACAAGAATTCCCAGGAAGTCAAAAAGACGGTGAAGGACAAGAGCGGCAACGCTGCCACCATCACCACCCGGAACGACCTCCCCAGCAAGCTGCACGCCCGCCGTCAGATCATGGCTTATCTGTACGACGTTCAGGAACCCAAAAAACAGGGCGAGAGCAAGGGCGACTACCACGTTCGCACCAGGAAGATCAACCACCCCGTGGTCGAGAAGCTCTTCAACGAATACGGCCCCAGGTACGAAAACAGAAACGGCGGATACACCCGCATCGTCAAGATGGGCCCCCGCCGCGGCGACGCCGCCGAGATGTGCGTTCTCGAACTGGTGTAATCAAAATTCCAAAAAAGGAAGCAGGAATGGTCCGCTTCCTTTTTCTTTTATCGTTTTAGCCCAAAACGGCCTAAAAGCGGCCTGCCGCACAAATCAGTTGACAACGCATTTTATTATGGTGCAAACTGATGCTGCATCCAGATCATAGGGAAGCAAACATGAGAAATCCGACCGCGCGCATCCCGAACCGGTTCCGCTATTTCCGCAAGACGAGGTCATTCAAGATGAAGAAAGCAATCCGCCTTTCCGCCCTGATTCTTGCGCTGTGCGCCTGTATGGCCGGATGCGGGAAAAGCTTCCCTCCAGCGGAGGAAGGGGCCGTGCAGCCGCCGAACCCGCAAACCGCGTCTCCCCGCCCAAAACCAGCGAAAGCCCCTCTTTTGCCGCCCAAACGCCCGAACCGCAGGCGAAGCCTGCCGGGGATGACGGGTTTCCCCCTTCGCCGATGGCCGAGAAACCCTCCGGCCTTGCCGATCATTACCCCTGGGCGCGCGTTCCCCTGCCCGGGGAGAGCGAATTCGTCAAAACCGAGAGCGTTGAGGATACGGAGAAGTACATCGAATATACCTACGTCCATCTTGCCCTGACAAAGGCGGAGGCCGTGGCGTACTTCAGGCCGCTGCTGGAAAAGGACGCCGACTTTTTTACCCTGGACGACGACCTCCCGCATCCCCCGCTGGAAGTCAGGGGCGCTTACCCGGAGGCTGCGAGCTATGTTTCGCTTTTTTCCCGCTATGCGGCGGAAACGGAGGCGAACATCAGCGTGATCAAGGTGGATGTTTATACGGCCGCGGACGGAGAGACGGTGCTGGCGGCGGTCGTGCAGGTAAATTATCGCTCGAAGCCGGAATAACGCGTGAAGCGGGGGAGGGGAGAGACGGCGGCCCGTTCGGCGGTGCGCCCGAATCTTTTTCGCCCATGACCGATATCGAAGCGGAAAAAGGAAAACAGGCGGGAAGGGATCCTCCCGCCTGTTTTTTGTGCGCAACGGAGCGAATTGGCCGAATGACGGTACGCTTAGGCCGGTTTGCGCGGCAAAAGGCGAATCGTTGCGCCCGCGATACGCGCAGCGGCCCCATTTTCAAAAGGGAACCGGATGAAATCAGCAGCCTTCCGCCAGCAGGCCGCAAAGGGCGCTGTATCTCGTCTGCTCGTGGTTGTTTTCCACCATGTGGGAAAGGGTGGAGGGCCGCCCCACGATGACCGCCCGGCTCCGCGCCCGGGTGATGGCGGTGTAAAGCAGGTTCCTGGTCATCAGCTGGGGCGGGCCGCCGCAAAGGGGCAGGAGCACGATGGGGAATTCGCTGCCCTGGGATTTGTGTATGGAGATGCAATAGGCAAGCTCCAGCTCGCCCATTTCGCCGAAGGCATAAAAGGCGGTGCGCTCGTCGTCAAACAGCACTTCGACCAGCTTGTCCCGGCTGTGGATGGCCATGAGCGTGCCGATGTCGCCGTTGAACACGCCGCAGCCCTGGGGGTCGCCCAGCACCGTGGGCCGGGTCCACTCCAGCTTGTAGTTGTTTTTGATCTGCATCACCTTGTCCCCCGCGCGAAAAAGCGTTTCGCCGAAGGTCATTTCCTCCTTGCCGCGCTCCTTGGGGTTCAGCGCCTCCTGCAGCAGGCGGTTCAGGCTGTGCACCCCCAGGGGGCCTTTTTTGGTGGGGGAAAGCACCTGAAGGTCTGTCCAGATATCCCCCAGCCTGCCGTTTTTGCAGATGCCGATCACCCTGCGCTGAACGTCTTCCTGCACCGGGCGGGGCTCGAAGGCAAAATCCCCGGTAAAATCGAGGATGGGCAGTTTGCCCGCGTTGATGAGGGCGGCGTTTTCCGCGATCCGGCTCCTTCCGCTCTGGCGGAAGATGCGGTTCAGCCGGAAAACGGGGAAGCGGCCGCTTTTTATGATGTCCCGCAGCACATTCCCGGCGCCGACGGAGGGCAGCTGGTCTGCGTCCCCCACGAGCAGCAGCCGCGCCCCTTCGGGCAGGGCGGCAAGCAGGCGGTACATCAGCATAGAGTCGATCATGGAGGCTTCGTCCACAATATACACGTCCGCCTCCAGCGGGGCTTCGGCGTTCCTGAAAAAGAAATCGCCGTTGTATTCGAGCAGGCGGTGGATGGTGCGCGCTTCCCGGCCCGCGGCTTCGGAAAGCCGCTTTGCGGCCCTGCCCGTCGGCGCGCAGAGCTCGACCCGAAAGCCCATTTTGTCCATCAGAGCGAGGACGAACTGCATGATCGTCGTCTTTCCCGTGCCCGGCCCGCCGGTGACCACCATCACGCCGCAATCCGCGGCGGCGAGCACCGCCTGGCGCTGGGCTTCGTCCAGCACCTTGTTTGTGGCCCGCTCCAGGGCGGAAAGCTCCGCCGGCGCGTCGATGGGCAGGCCCCCTTCCGCCAGGGAGGAAAGGTCGGAAAGCATTTTGGCGGTTTCGCTCTCAAAGGTCCAAAAAGCGGGCAGAAAGACCATGTCCGCGCCGGCGATCGTGCGGGCGTAAAGCTTGTGGCTGAGGATGAGGTCAAAAAGCAGGTCTTCGACGGGCCCGGCTTCGCAGCCGAGCATTTCGGCGGAATAAGCCGCCAGCCTGTCCGCAGGCAGGCAGGTATGCCCCCCGTCCGAAGCGGCTCGGGAAAGGGCGTATTTGATCCCTGCGGAAACCCGAAAGGGCGAATCAAAGGCGATGCCGACCTTCTGGGCGATGCGGTCCGCCGTGACGAAGCCGATCCCCTCGATGTCGTCCACCAGGGAATAGGGGTCCGTGGTGACGATGGCCAGGGTGTGATCGCCGTACTGCTTGAAGAGCTTGACCGCCTGGTTCGCCGTGATCCCGTATTCCGCAAGGCCCATGACGATCTCGCGCATGGAGGACTGAAGGGTGAAGGCGTCCCCGATCTCCAGGGCGCGGTTCATGGAAATGCCCTTGACTTCGGCAAGGCGCTCCGGCTCCTTCTCGATCACCCGGAGGGTATCCGCCCCAAACCGGCGGACGATGTTCCTCGCCGTCGCCTCCCGGACGCCTTTAATCAGCCCGCTGGCGAGGTAGCGCTCGATGGCGTCCTCCCCCTCGGGCCGGTTCATCGTGATGAATGAAAATTTGAACTGCCTGCCGTAATCCCTGTGTTCCGCCCATTCGCCCGAAAGGGTGACCTCCATCCCCCCGGCGGCCACGGGCGTGGCCCCAACGGCGGTGATCAGGCCGCTTTGCCCGCCGTTTTCCACGGCGAGCTCAAGCACCGTCCATCCGTTTTCGTCGTTCCTGAAAACGACCGCGCTGATTGTTCCATGCAATTTTTCCATGGCTCCATTATACGATGAATCCCCGCCCCAAAGGAAGGGCCTTTGCAAATACGCCTTTTTTACGGCCGGGAAGCCCGGCAAAAAGAACCGGGGACGCGGGCAATGCGGCGAAGCCCGAAGAACGGGAATTCCGCCGCGCGGATGAAAAAAAGCGGGGGCGCGCAAATCCCGCCCAAAACCGCGGCGGTCGGGATCCTCCGGTCCTAAACGCCAAAAACAGGCAGGTTTAACGTTAAAGCTGTGATATTAACGCATTTGCAGCTTTGCAATAACACTTAAAATGATGTATACTATAACCGTCTCATGCAGTAGGAGACAATTACCAGCCCCTATAACTATTAGGAGGAAAATCTGAAGATGAAAAAGTTCCTTGCGATTCTTCTCGCGGTCATGATGTGCGCCGTGCTGTTTGCCGGCTGCCAGCAGACCAACCCCAGCGGCGGCGAAGAACAGCCGGACGGCGGAACCTATGAGCTCGCGATGATCACCGACCTCGGTACCATCGACGACAAATCCTTTAACCAGGGCACCTGGGAAGGGCTCAAGAAGTACGCTGACGAGCACAATATCTCCAACAAGTACTACAAGCCCACGGAGCAGTCCAACGACGCTTACCTCGCCGCGATTCAGCTGGCTGTCGAGGGCGGCGCGAAGGTGATCGCCACCCCCGGATTCCTGTTCCAGGTCCCGATCTACATCGCCCAGGACCTCTATCCCGACGTGCACTTCATCCTTGTGGACGGCAACCCCAATGACGACGATTGGAGCAATGGCGCCCCCACCTATCGCACCGAAAAGAACGTCGTCGGCATCACCTACGCCGAAGAGCAGTCCGGCTTCCTGGCCGGCTACGCCGCGGTAAAGGACGGCTACACCAAGCTCGGGTTCATGGGCGGAATGGCCGTTCCCGCCGTCATCCGCTTTGGCTACGGCTTCGTGCAGGGCGCGGATTACGCGGCTAAGGAGCTCGGCATCACCGGCATCGAAGTCAAATACCACTACACCGGCGGATTTGACGCCACCCCCGAAGCCCAGTCCCTGGCCGCTTCCTGGTTCAACAGCGGAACCGAAGTCGTCTTCGGCTGCGGCGGCTCCGTCGGCAACTCCGTTTTTGCCGCCGCCGAAGCCAACAACGGCAAATCCATCGGCGTGGACGTCGACCAGTCCGCCGAGTCCGAAACCATCATCACCTCGGCCATGAAGGGCCTGGGTTCCTCCGTTTACCAGACCCTGGAAGCCTTCTACAAGGGCGAATTCCCCGGCGGCCAGGCCATCGTCAAGGACGCTTCCAACGACGGCGTGGGCCTGCCCATGGAAACCTCCAAGTTCAACACCTTTAGCCAGGCGGGTTATGACGCCATCTTCGCGAAGCTGGTGGACGGCTCCGTCACGCTGGCCAAGGATACCGATGCCGCGACGGTCAACGATCTGACCCTGACTGCAACCACCGTTACCCTGGTCGAATAACAGGCAAAAACCCTTTTGAACAAGGCGCGCCGGAAGCTTTTTCGGCTGCGCGGCATAAACAAAACAAAACGCGCGGATTCGCTCCGCGCGCTTTGTTTTTTGCGTTGGGCCTCATTATTCCCGGGATTCGGGGCCCAGCAGCTCGTCCACGGCGCCGCCCAGCACCTTGCCGATGCTGTCGTTGATGACGATATCCGCGTCCCGATCCGCCGGGGTGGGGGATTTGTTGATGATCGCCAGGGTCTTGCCGGCAAAATAATTGACGAGCCCGGCGGCCGGGTAAACCGCCAGGGAGGTCCCGCCGATGATCAGCATTTCCGCCCCGGATATGCGGCCGATCGCCCCGCGAAGGACAACGTCGTCCAGCCCTTCGCCGTAAAGCACGACGTCCGGCTTGATCAGCCCGCCGCACGCGCCGCATTTCGGCACGCCCTCGGAATCGAGAATATGCCGCAAAGAATGGGCTTTGCCGCAGCTTGTGCAATAATTGCGGTAGACCGAGCCGTGCAGCTCAAAAACCTTGACGCTTCCCGCTTCCTGGTGCAAATTGTCGATATTCTGGGTCACGACGCCGGTCAACTTGCCCGCCTTTTCCAGCCGGGCAAGGGCCCTGTGGGCCCGGTTTGGCTTCGCGTTTGCGTAAATCAGGTTCTTTTTATAATAATCGTAGAAAACCTCCGTCTCGCCGTAAAAAAACGGGGCGGAAAGAATGGTTTCCGGCGGATAACCGTATTCGCTGACGGTTTTATAAATCCCGGCTTCGCTGCGGAAATCCGGAATGCCGCTTTCTGTGGATACCCCCGCGCCGCCGAGAAAAACGATGGGGCTGTGCTTCTTCAGCGCCGCGACAAACTCGTCATACCTGTCCATAGCCGCCTCCCTGAGAGTCCTTTGCCCGGAGCTTACAAACCGGGCTCCTTAAGAGGGGTATTCGGCTTTTCACCACCATTGTCCTGCAAGCGCTTTAAAATTCTTGAGCAAAGCAGCTTGTCCGCCGCCGCTTCCAGGCTTGTCAGGGTAACATAGAGAAGGGCGAGTTCCTCCTGCGCGGCGTCTTCCCCCACGGCGGCGCGGATCCGGTCCATGCGCGCGGCCTGGGCCAGCGTAAAAGAGGCCCTGTAATCGTTGACGAGCTGGATAAAATGCCCGTAGGCCTCCTGCTGCGCCTCTTCGGTGGGCCGAAGGGAAAGGGCGGTCTTGATTTCCTGAAAGGAAAGGGACTGCTTGAGGAAACATATGAACATCAGCGGGACCAGGTGCTCCCGGCCGTATTTCCGGTTTTTTGGCCTGGGGATCAGCCCGCCCTTGGCATAATTGTTGACCATCGGTTTGGTGATGATCTTTTCGTCGGCCGCGCGCAGGGTGTCGCCCAGCCGTTCTTCCAGATACGAGGTCATCTGCTCCATATAAAGCTCAATATCCGGAAGCTGTTCGATGCTTAAAAGGGGCGAGCTGGCAAGCGCGTCGACTTCAGCCGCGATGACCGCTTCGGCATCCATGGCAAAACCTCCTCAAAATCCGGCCGCGGGCATTCTGCTGTTGCATTGGGCGGCCCGTTGTGTTATTCTGTTCAAGAACATGGTTTTTAAAACCATGTATCGCAAAGAACAAAACCACATACTATTTTCGCATAGATCAACAGGAGCGTCAATATGAAAAACAAGATCGCCATCGTAACGGACACGGGATGTGACATTCCGGATCATCTGGCAAAGGAGCACGACATCCGCATCGTTCCCTTGCGGGTTTTGTGGAAGGGCCGGGACTTTAGGGACAGGTTCGAAGTCAAAAGCTCGGAAATTTTTAAGATGATGGACGAGGAGATCCCCACGACCTCCCTTCCGATCCAGGAGGATTTTCTGAGTGTTTTGGATCAGCTGGCGGACGAGGGCTGCGAGCGGGTTTTGTTTATCACCCTATCTTCCTGCCTTTCCGGAACTTATAACGCCGTGCGTCTTTGGGCGGAGGAATACGAGCGGATGAAGATCACCGTTCTGGATTCCAGGGCCCTTTCCATGGCCCTGGGCGGCATGGTGATCGAGGCGGCCAAGGTGATCGAGGCCGGCGGAAGCATTGAGGACGCAGCGAAAAAAGCGGAAGAGATCCGCGGCAGGGTGGAGGCCTTTTTCGTCGTTCAGACCCTGGAATACCTGAAAAAAGGGGGCCGCATCAGCGCCATCGAAGGCACCCTGGGCAGCCTGCTGCAGATCCGGCCCGTGATCGTTTTGGAGGATTCCGGAACCTTTAAGCCCGGGGCGAAGGCAAAGGGCTTCAAGCGCGCCGTCGGCGTGATGATGGACAAGGCGAGGGAAAAATTCGCGGGAAAGCGCATTCACCTTTCGGCGCTGCACTGCGAAAACGAAGCGGGCGCAAAACAGCTCGCGGAGGAGGTCCGCTCTTTTGCGGATGTTGCGGAGTGCCACATCATCCAGCTCAACCCCACCATGGCGGTGCATACCGGCAGGGGGCTCCTCGGGCTGATCCTTTACGAGCTGGATTGAGGGGAAAATTCGGCATAACTTCGGGAATGCCGGCGCCGATCCCCGGTTTTTTGATTCAGATTTGAAAAAAAACTCCCCGCTTTTAGCAAAAAAGCGGGGCTTTTTTATCAAATTCGGCAAATGGATGGGGAATGCAAACGCTTTAAAAAGGATGCTGACTATGCTATAATAAAACCAATTCAGGGATTTCTTAGAGTCATAGCCAGCCGGGAAAGGGGACCCATTCCCGGCCGGGCGATCTTTTTGGGATCCCCTTGAATACGGCATCCCCCGACAGGGTTGAAGGGCTGCTTGCTTTGGGCGGTTTTTGAACAGGGCAACGCATGCAACGCCAACAAAAAAGGAGAAGCGCCATGAAGAAAACACTGATCGTGCTGACAGCCATCGTCCTTTGCGCAAGTTTGCTCTTTGGCTGTTCGCCCGCCGCGCAAACGCCGCCGCCGGACGATACCAGCAAGCCGGAAGTCACCCCCGCGCCCGGAATCGAGGGGAACGCCGGCGAAAACGCGGCCGAAGAGGAACCCATCGTGGACGATGACGCGTCCGATCCGCCGGAAGACGAGGATTACGCCGACGACCCGAGCGGGGCTCCGGTGCTGGTGTATATGATGAACCAGGACTACGTCGAAGTGATTTCGGACGTCTCCAATCCGGACGGAACCTATCAGGAACAGCTGATCTATGACGCGGTGGTGTTTGTCTCCGCCGAGCGCAGGCTGCCCAGCGAATTCGGAGAGGAAGCCGCGACCATTGCGGCGCTGGCCGGCGTTGCGGAGGAAGACCTGACGATCTACCCCTACGAATTGCCCGAATTGAAGAGCTACCCGGCGTTCCGGGCGGAATATATGCTGGGCGAAAACGAGGACTCGCGGTATTGCGTGGATGTGCTGATCCACATTGACGGCTGGGATTACCTGTTCCACACGGAAACGAGCCTCGACTGGATGGAGGATTATTCCGACATCGTGGAAGACTGGATCTCCACCCTGACCCTTTTTTAACGAACCAAACTGACGCGCGCCAAAACCGGAAAGGATTTCGTAGGTAGGGCGCGTTTCTTTTGTAAAGGAGGAAGAACCGGATGAAGAAATGCGTGGTGTTGATTCTCGCCGTCCTTTTGCTGGCGGCGGGCTGCGCGCAGCAGCAGGCCGCAACGACCCCCACCCCCACGGCGGCAGACCTGCCCGGGCCGGAGCCTGCGGGGTCCCCCGAAGAAACGGGCCCCGTGTCCGCCAACGGGCAGAAGGACGGCGTTTTCGTGATTGAGGACGTGCAAACCGTCACCGCCGGGCTGGTTACCCTGGGGGATTACATGGACGCGATCGGTGCGGCGGAGGTCTCCTGGCGGACGGACGTGGACGCGGGCGAGGTGCTGGTGGTCATGTCGGGCGGCGGGGCGGTCGCCGAACTGATTGCGCCGCTGGAAAACGGCCTGCCGGAAGGTTTGGAAGAGGGCGAGAACCTTGCGCTTTCCCAGGAGAGCAGGAACCTGGCCGCGAAGCTCTCGGCCATCGTTTGGCAAGCGCCGGGAGCGGGCGTGGAACCGGTGCGCGGGGTGCAGCCCGGCGCCCGGGAAGGCGAGGTGCGCGCCGCGTTTTATGACAGCGGGCACGAAACGGACATCTATTCCGCCCAGGATGTTTTGCCCGGCGTAGAGCTGCCCGAATGGGATTTTCTGGGCGCAAAGAAGGTGGTGGATGACGAAGGCACCTTCCTGTTTTATAACTGGAGGACCGCCGCATCGTCCCCGGGCGAGTATCAAACGGCCGCGCTGTATTACTATTTGACAAACGGCGTGGTGGAAGAAATTGCGTTATTCGTGTTTTATGAATGACGCAGGTTCAGTCTGAAACCCCGGCGTATGCCGGGGTTTCAGACGGTCGAAAAACCCTATCCTGGGGTTTCAGGGGCCGCAGCCCCTGAGGGTCAACCAAAACTGACGACATGAGCCGAAATCATGGATTTCGGCACCTCATCAAGGAATGATGCCGGCTGCGCCGACGACCGGGGCGTCAGTTTTGCGGTACTATTTCGGTCACTTTTGGCCGAATTCCCCTGCGCGAAGCGTGCCGGAATCACAGATTCCGGCGCTTTATCAAGAATTGATGCCGACTGCGCCGACGAGCTTGAAAACCCCCGGCGAAGCGGCCCCCAGGCCGCTTTGACGCCCTGAAACCCCCGGCGCATTCCGGGGGTTTTGCTGTTCACGCGCAGAAGATCAGCAGCGCGTCGTGCAGGAATTTTGCCGCGCCGGGGGAAATCGCGTCGTAATACTGGCGGAAGCGCGGGTCCTCAACATACATTTCCGCCAGCGCGAGGTGCGATTCCTTGGAATACGTCCCTTGTGGCCAGTAAATGCAGAGCCATTTTTTGTGCAGCTCGCAGACCGTTTGGGCAAGGGGACTGGCGGGATCGCCGATGGCGGCGGCTTCCGCGAGCCGGCGGGCCAGCTCCTCCTCAAGCGCCTTCGCGTCTTTGAACCCTTGTTCATCCATCGCCAGGAGCTTTTCGTTCGAAGCGTCCACGGTCTCGTCCCCGTATTTCTGCCGGATCTCCGCGCCGTATTTCGCTTCGTTTTCCCGGATCAGCTCCCGTTTGAAGCCTTCGAATTTTTCTTTGTTGCTCATTTCTGTTCCTCCTTTTTGGGCTTCGAGCGTTTTTTCGACGTTTTCGATCAATCGCCCGATCCGCTCTTTTTCAGCTTTCAGGGCGAGAAGATGGCCGCAAAGGGCGCGCTCCTTGTCATATTCCGGCGAATTCGTCAGGCGCAGGACGTCCTTCAAGGCAAACCCAAGCTCGGTAAAAAAGCGGATCTGCTGAAGGGCGTCAACCTGGGCGCCGCCATAGACCCGGTATCCGTTCGGCTCGACGCGAAGGGGCTTCAAAAGCCCGATCTGGTCGTAATACCGCAGGGTCCTTGGGCTGACGCCGGAAAGCTTTGCCAGCTGGTTCACCGTGTATTCCATGCTCTCACCTCAAAAAGGAGTATAAAGTATTACGCAACGTCAATGTCAACCCGTTTTTTTGCCGGGAAGAAAACTTCCCGGCGGTTTTTCAGCAGACGCCGTTGCCGTTCAGATGATGCGCGCAGGCGCGCTGAAGCTTGGGGTCCGCCTGGCGGAACATGGTTTCCAGCTCGGAATCGCCCATAACGGTGTTTCGCCCGGCCGCGTATTCCGCGTCTACCAGATCCTTGATCCTGGCGACGGCCTCGTGCTTTTTGTCCAGTTTGGCGGCCTCGGGCAGCTGATAGTAGCTGTTGACCCAGTGGGCGATGCCCGCGAGGCCGGAATGGGAGTCGATCATGACCTTCGCGGGGCGGTTGAGGATCTTCGCGGTGTCGAAGATGTTGTAGATCTCCTCGTCTTTGAGCATGCCGTCCGCGTGGATGCCGGCGCGGGTGGCGTTGAAGGAGCGGCCGACAAAAGGCGTGCGGGGGGGGATATCGTAGCCGCAGGAATGCTCGAAGTAATCGGCGATGTCCGTGATCGCGGAAAGGTCCATGCCGTCGTCCGTGCCGCGGAGCGAGCAGTATTCCATGACCATGGCTTCCGTCGGGCAGTTGCCGGTGCGCTCGCCGATGCCCAGCATCGAGCAGTTGACCGAGGAGCAGCCGTAAAGCCAGGCTGTGGCGGCGTTGGTGACGACCTTATAGAAGTCGTTGTGGCCGTGCCATTCGATCCATTCGCTGGGAACGTCGCTGTAATGGCGCAGGCCGTAGATGATCCCGGGAACGGAGCGGGGCAGCGCCACGCCGGGATAGGAAACGCCAAAGCCCATGGTGTCGCAGGCGCGGATCTTGATGGGCATGCCCGCCTCGTCGGAAAGCTTCATCAGCTCGTTCGCGAAGGGAACGACAAAGCCATAGAAATCGGCCCTGGTGATGTCCTCGAAATGACAGCGGGGGATGATGCCTTTTTCCAGCGCCATCTTGACCACGCCGAGGTATTTGTCCATCGCTTCACCGCGGGATAAATGCATTTTGTTGAAGATGTGGTAGTCCGAGCAGGAGACGAGGATGCCCGTTTCCGGCACGCCCATGGATTTGACGAGGTCAAAGTCCTTCTCGCTGGCGCGGATCCAGGTGGTCACCTGGGGGAACTCAAGGCCCAGATCCATGCATTTTTCCACGGCCTTGCGGTCGTTTTCCGTATAGACGAAAAACTCGCTCTGGCGGATGATGCCCTTTTTGCCGCCCAGGCGGGACTGGAGCTTGAAAAGCTCGACGATCTGCTCCACCGTGAAGGGCGAGCGGGACTGCTGGCCGTCCCTGAAGGAGGTGTCGGTGATCCAGATCTCTTCCGGCATGTGCATCGGCACGTTCCGGAAGTTGAACGCCACCTTGGGAACGTCCTCATAGTTGTAAATATGGCGGTAGAGGTTGGGTACGGGAACATCCTGCAGCCGGTATTTATAGACGTTTTCCTCAAGCAGATTGGACTTGCCGGAAAACTCGAGCGTCTTTTGAAGGAAGGATGTTCCGCGGTTCTTTTTGATTTCGGTTGTTCTATCCATGTTGACCTCCGAATGAAAATTTTGCTGTATACTTGTATACAATCCGGGGAAACGCTGATCCCGCCCGAAGGCGGGACGAAGGTTACGCTTTCGGCCCGGTTTTATTTGAGCTTTGCCATGAAACCGGCCAGGCGGTCGATTCCTTTATTGATGTTTTCCCGGCTGGTGGCATAGGACAACCGGCAGAAATCGTCCGCCTCGAAGGCTATGCCGGGGACCATGGCCACATGCTCACCCTCCAAAAGGGCGGAGCAGAAGTCCAGCGAGCCGTTGATCGCGCGCTCGCCATAACGGTTTCCAAAGGCGGAGGAAACGTTGACCATGACGTAGAACGCGCCCTTTGGCGTCCGGCAGGAAAGGCCGGGAATGCCATTGATCCTTTGTACCATCATGCGGCGGCGCTCGTCAAACTCTTTTACCATCGCAAAAAGCTCGTCTTTTGGACCGTTGAGGGCGGCGACCGACGCGTGCTGGGCGATGGAGTTGGGGTTCGAGGTCACGTGGCTCTGCAAATTGCCCATGGCCTTGGCGATCGCCGCGGAGGAGGCCGTGTATCCGATGCGCCAGCCGGTCATGGCATACGCCTTGGACAGGCCGTTGACGACGATGGTGCGCTCCTTGATCTGTGGCCCGAAGGAAGCGATGGAAATGTGCCGTTCGCCCTCATAGACCATCATTTCGTAAATCTCGTCGGATATGACGAAAAGGTCCTTCGCAACCGCAAGATCCGCGATTCCTTTCAGCGCCGCCCCGGACATGACGTATCCGCAGGGGTTGCTGGGGCTGTTGAGGATGATCGCCTTGGTGCGGGGGGTGATCGCCTTTTCAAGGTCTTCGATTTTCGGAACAAAGCCGTCCGCTTCGGCGGCGTGGACAAAGACCGGCACGCCGCTGTTGATCCTGACCAGTTCGGGGTAAGAAACCCAGCAGGGGCAGGGGATGATCACCTCATCCCCCGGGTTGAGGATCGCGGCCAGGGCGTTGAAGAGCGAATGCTTCGCGCCGTTGCTGACCACGATCTGGGAGGGCTCGTAGGAGAGGCCGTTATCCTTTAAAAGCTTTTCCGCCACCGCTTTTTTCAGCGCGACGGTACCCGAAGCCGGGGTGTATTTGGTTTTACCTTCTCGAAGCGCCTCGACCGCGGCGGCCTTGATGAAGTCCGGCGTGTCAAAATCCGGCTCCCCGGCGCCAAAGCCGATGATATCCTCGCCGGCGGAGCGCATGGCTTTTGCCTTGGCGTCGATCTCAAGCGTGAGGGAAGGGGCGATCCCCAGACATTTTTCGGATAACTGCATCTCTTCGCTCCTGTATCACAATAATATGCCTGTTTTGCAAGACGGTTTACACAATACTTCAGATTTTTCGGCAAACCGGCCAAAAATCAGGGGTATTTGCAGCCCGTTTTGCATGTACTTATCTATTATAATTCACAAATCGAAGATGTCAAGGGAAATTTGCGCCTTGTTTCGCAAAGAAAAAACTTCCTTCTGACAAAGGACGGGGGATTGCGCGGCAAATATTAGTTGGCAGCAACCTGCCTCTGATGTATAATGAAGCCAGCAGGTTGTATATCCATGTGTATTCAAAGTGTTTTTTTATCAAATACGGAAAAGGAGTGAACATTATGGCATTCGTGACGAGCACGGAAATGTTTAAAAAGGCCTACGAGGGCGGCTACGCGATCGGAGCCTTTAACGTCAACAACATGGAGATCATCCAGGGAATCACCGAGGCCGCCAAGGAACTTCAGGCTCCCTTGATTTTGCAGGTTTCTTCCGGCGCGCGCAAATACGCAAATCATACCTATCTTATGAAGCTGGTCGAAGCCGCGATCATCGAAACCGGGCTGCCCATCTGCCTGCACCTGGACCACGGCGATACCTTTGAGCTTTGCAAGAGCTGCATCGACGGCGGATTCACCTCCGTCATGATCGACGGTTCCCACCATTCCTATGAGGACAACGTGGCCCTGACCAAAAAAGTTGTGGAATACGCCCACGATCACGGCGTTGTGGTCGAAGGCGAACTCGGCAGGCTGGAAGGCGTGGAGGACGACGTCAAGGTCGAGGCCGGCCTGGGCAGCTATACCGATCCCGCCCAGGTGCAGGACTTTGTGGAGCGCACCGGCGTCGATTCCCTGGCCATCGCCATCGGCACCAGCCACGGGGCTTACAAGTTCAAGCCCGGAACCAAGCCCCAGCTGCGGTTCGACATTCTGGAGGATATTTCAAACCGCCTGCCCGGCTTCCCCATCGTGCTGCACGGCGCAAGCTCCGTCATCCCGGAATACGTCGAGATGATCAACCAATTCGGCGGCAATATGCCGGACGCCATGGGCGTTCCCGAGGATATGCTCAGGAAAGCGGCGGCGATGTCGGTCTGCAAGATCAACATCGATTCCGACCTGCGCCTGGCGATGACCGGCACCATCCGCAAATTCTTTGCGGAGAACCCCTCCGTGTTCGACCCCCGGGGCTATCTCAAGCCCGCAAGGGACGCGATCCGTGCCATGGTCGCCCACAAGATCAAAAACGTTCTCGGCTGCGACGGCAAGGCGTAAAACCGGTCGGTTTTCGCCCGGACTGGGGAGAGCGAAGCGCCCCCAAACAGGCAATTTCAGCCGTATTCGGCAAAGACCACGAAAAAGCATGCGGGCCCCCTTCCATAAACATCGGCGAACCCAAAAGCTCCGCCGGACGCAAAGCCTGCGACCGGCGGAGTCTTGTTTTTGAAGCGGCGGCCCGGCCTCACGCCGGAAGAGGCCCCTTCGGTTTTGTGCGGAAATACTGAAAGGACGGTATTCCCGCGGGAATGAAGTACGCGCACCGGCATTTTGGGGCAGGCGCGACGGCGCAGAATACAATCCCGGCGGGTTTCTGCCGGTGAAACCCCTGCCCTTGACCCGCTGAGTGAACCGTGCCGCCGCGGGGACCGCTCCGGCCCGGCTTCCGGGGGCGGGCCGGGTCAAGAATCCGTTCATTTGGCGGTTCCCTTCTTGATTTCATTGACCGGTCATGCGGCTCACCACCCAAACAGGCCGAGTTTTTCATTCGTTCGAACGCCGAAGATGCCGTCCACGGCGATGCCGCTGTCGAACTGGAATTCGGCCACCGCTTTTTGCGTCTTTCTGCCGTAGATTCCGTCCGGCTCTCCGCAGGGGTAACCCAGGCCGTTCAGCCTGCGCTGCAATTCCTCGACGGCCGCGGAACGGCTGCCGTATTTGAAATTGCAGGGAATCCCGCCAAAACCCGGCGTGCAGCAGCCTTGAGTCTGGTTGTTCCAGCCCCAATGGGACCTTTTGCAGCCGGTGTCTAGGTGGATGTAATCAACTTTTTCCAACTGCCCGGATCGTTCAAGATAAAGGCCGATCCCGCCGACTTCCGGCAGGGTTTCCGCAAACTGCGCGAGCTTGTACGCCGCCACGCCGGGGATGTATACGTCCGTCGCCCGGCCCTGGCAGTGTGGGCTTTTTTTGCTGCCCGTCCAGTTCTGCCCGTTCCGGTAGCAGGAAGCCGGGTGGGGGGCGTATTTTTCGGAATCCGGGCCATGGGCGTTTCTCAGCCTGGGGCGAACGCCGAACTGCCCATAGAGCTTTTCCCAGATTTCCGCAAGGACCGTATCCAGCTTGATTTCCGCGTGTTCGGGGCAAGCCCAAAAATCGTCCGCCGCAAAGTGCGCCGTTATTTGGCTGCCCCTTTGATCCTTGGTGAACATCTTGACCACAAGGAATCTCCCCTTTACGTTTCATTTCACTTCTTCCGTTAGTATTCTATTCGCTTTCGGGCGGACAATAGACACAAAGCCGCCCCTATTTGGCCCGCCGCACGGCAGGGGCAAAGGCCCGGTTATTGGCAAAAGGGGAATCGCGCGCAGGCGGCGCCTTCGCCAGGGCGGCGCGGCCCGCCGCGCGGCGGGCCAAATAGGGGAAAACCGGCAATTTTGCGCGAACAGGACCAATCGTTTTCAAAGCACGGCAACCGTGATAGAATAAAATACCGTTTCAAAAGAGATCAGAACGCCCTATGCCATTACCCGATTGCCCGGCACTTCAACGCGCACGATTGTGGGGAGAATCAATATGGATACTTCAGATATGAGGGTTTTTTCCGTTCTTTGCGGCTGCAAGAGCGTGTCGCGCGCCGCGGAGAGCCTTTTTATGTCCCAGCAGGGCGTAAGCAACCTGCTCCAGCGCCTTGAGAAGGAGCTGGGCGCGGAACTGTTCAAGCGCTCCCGGAACGGCCTGGAGCTGACCAAATGCGGCGAGGCTGTCCAAAAGCACGTGGAGATCATACTGACCGAATACAGCGCGATGCAAAACAGCCTGGAGCAGGTCAAAAAAGAGGACAACCGCCTTTTTGTCACCATGGACCTGGGGATCTTCGCAATTCTCACCTCGAAGCCCTTTCTCGACTTCAAGACCAACCACCCGGGCATCGAATTCATCATGCAGGAGCACACGCCGAAGACCAACGAGCGGCTGCTGACGGAGGAGGCCGCGGATATCTGCCTTGCGCTGGCGCCGTATTCCACCGAGGTGTTCGACATTACGCCTTTTTATCACGTTTGCGGCGCGGTGCTGATGGACAAGGGAAACAAGCTGGCAAAAAGGGAGGCCGTCTACGTTGAGGATCTGCGGGACAAGCCCCTGCTCGCGTTTGGCTCGGCGTCCTATTATCCGTATCTTCGGGCGTGCAGAAAGGCGGGGTTCGAGCCGAATATGGCCGTTTCCGGCATAGAGTTTCAGGACCCGCGGCCCTACGTCCGGGGAACGGACGGGCTGTGCCCGAGCTTTTACGGCATCCTTCCCGAGATCGGCGAGGAGGACAGCCTGCGGGTCATCCCGTTTAAAACCGATCTTCAGTGGAGCATCTGCACCATGACGAAAAAGGGAAGAAAACAATCCGCCCTTTGCAGGGAATTTGTGGGCGAGCTTGTCGAATTCGTCAATCTGGCGAAAATCATTTGAATTCAGCGTGAAAACGCCCCCACAAACGGCGGGCGTTTTTTTGCGCAACGAGGCGGCCCTTGGCGCCGGCCCGCTGCCGGGCCTTTTTCATGGCCCCGGAGGCCCGAAGGGGCTAATTGATAAAATATCAACAATTTACGCAAAAAACGAACGTCACAATGAATGCTTGTGACACTACCATGTTTGCTTGTTGGACTTTTGGAAGACGATCCATATATAATGAAATCCGTAATTGCAGATCATCGGCATTCCGAAACCCAAAGGATACCTTTCTGGCGGGGACTGCGGTCTTTTTCCCCCGCGAAAACGCGCACAAGTGAATACAGGTGGACCGGGGAATCGGCTTCTTACGTTGTGGCGATCGCCGTCGGCGCCGCCGCCGCAAAGGTGGTTTGTGAATTGATTACAACTATTTTTTACAGCACACATTGCAGAAATGAATGCAAATGATTTCTTGAAAAGATACTGACACAGGATAGTCGCGCGGCGAGGCTGCAACCAGTGCGTCGCGATCGCCCGCCGCGTGAGCGAATGCGGCCTTTCGGATGGCGAACTGCGCTTAAAACCGCGCGAGAAAAAGCCCTGGCCGGCGGTAAAAGCCCGGTGATCCGGCGTCCGCATGATTCGGGTCTTATTGCTCTTCGCATGGACGCGAAGGTGATAGAATAATAAAAGGGGGAAGACAAGAATGGCTAACCAGTATGTATTGGGCGTTGACTTTGGCACAACCGGAACAAAGTCGGTCGTCTACGACCTGCAGGGGAACGAAATCGGGCAATGCTACTTTAACACGACGACCACCTATCCCCGTCCGGGCTGGTACTCCCAGGACCCGACCGACATCGTGGAAAAATCCTTCCTTTCGGCAAAGGGAGCCATCGCGAACGCGGGCGTAAACGCGGAGGACATCATCGGCGTGAGCTTCACGCATATCTGCACATCCTTCGTGCCTGTGGATAAGGACGGCAACTTCCTCTACAACATCCTTCTGTGGTGCGACATGCGCGGCGCCGAGATGTTCCCCTATATCAGGGACTGCTGGGACAAAGCCGGCATAGACGAAGCGGCGGATTACGCGATGACGGGCTTCCCGCTCGGCGCGCTGCCCACGCTTTCAAAGGTGCTTTGGTTCAGGAAGCACTTCCCCGAATTGTGGGAAAAGACGGACAAGATCGTCGGCATGCACGCGATGCTGTGCAAGGCGTTCACCGGCGAAAACTACTTCGACGACAGAGCGGGCATTGCGTACTCGAAAATAGCGGATGCCTCCAAATTTGAATACAATGCCGACTGGGCGAAGATGTATGACCTCGATCTCTCGCTGTATACCGAGCGTGTGGACACCGGCACCTTCTGCGGCCGCATCCCCGCCGACGTCGCCGAAAAGACCGGCCTCAAAGCGGGCACGCCCGTTTACGCCGGAGCGGGCGACCAGCGCTGCGCGTGCACCGGTCTCGGCGTTACGCAAGACGGCATGATGTCCCTGTGCGTGGGCACCGCCGGCGTGGCGCACGCCTATTGCAGCCGGCCGGTTCGCCACAAGGGCGGCAAGATCCAGATCCTCGGTCACTGCTGCCCCGGCATCTGGCAGATCGAAGCGAACTCAAGCTCTGCCGCCAGTTCCGTCGAATGGTTCAAAGAGCATTTCTGCCAGCTGGAAACCGCAAACGCGAAACTGATGGGCACCTCGGTGTTCGACGCGCTGACCCAGCTTGCGTCCAAGTCCCCCGTGGGCTCAAAGGGCCTGATGTACACCGCGTGGATGGCCGGGGCCGACTGCCCGCGCTTCAACTATGACTGCCGCGGCACCTTTACCGGGTTGACCTTCGCGCACGGCAAGGGCGATATGATCCGTTCGGTCATGGAGGGCGTCGCGCTGGAGATCAAGAGCATGATCATCGGCATCGAGGAGACGATCGAGCAGAACGTCAATTTGATCCGCGTCACCGGCGGCGGCGCGAAATCGGATTTCTGGAACCAGATCATGGCCGACGTGTTCAACAAGCAGATGGAGACGATCAAGTGCGCCGAGGCGACTTCGCTGGGCGCGGCAATGTGCGCGGCCGTGGGCCACGGCGCTTACAAGAACCTGCAGGAAGCCGCGGCGCAGATGGTGCAGGTGGACAAGCGCTTTGATCCCATCCCGGCCAATGTCGAGATTTACGCCGAACTGTTCGACCTGTACAACCGGTTCTATAACGCTACGACCCCCGATTTCTTCCCCGGGCTCAACAAATTCCAGTCGGAGCGCGTCTAAAAAAGACGCGGGCTGCTGTCGGGCCAAGCCTGCTGTCCCCGCGGTAAGAGCCGGCGGCGGATCGTAATGACGCCTTGGGCGGCCCGTTCCGCGCCCGGGGGGCGTGCGCTGCAAGGCGCGCCCCATCGTCGGCGGCGCCGGCCGCGCCCGGTTTTTAAGACCAAAGTCCACGCTCCCCGCCATTTTGGAATACCGGGACGGACAGTGCAAGGAACCAAAAAACAGAAAAACAAAACCCTCGGCCGCGCAATCCCCCCGTTATTCGGGCGGGTTGCGCAGCCGATGCCCAGCGGATTGGAGATGTTATCTTAACTATGGAATTTTCATTTTATACCGCAAATAAAATCGTGTTCAAGCGCGGCGCGATCAACGAGCTCGCGCAGAATATCGGCGGCCTTGGCAAGCGTTTTCTCCTTTTGGTGGACCCCGCGTTTTTCAATACCCCGGTGATGGAAAACGTCGTGGGACAGCTTGCGTCCGTCGGCGCAGGGTGCGAGATCTTTTCCGAGGTGCGCGGCGAACCCACGGTGGAGCTTGTGGACGAAGTGACCGCCATCGCCGCAAAAAAGGGCTGCGACGCCGTTATTTCCCTCGGCGGCGGCAGCAATATCGACGTGGGCAAGGCCGCCGCGGCGCTGTTGACCAACGGCGGCTCCGCCCTGGATTATCTTGAGGTCGTGGGCAAGGGCAAAAAGGTCACCGTCGACCCCGTTCCCTTCATCGCGATCCCCACCACCGCCGGAACGGGCAGCGAAGTGACCAAGAACTCGGTCATCGGCTCAAAAACCGCCTGCTTCAAGCGGTCCATGCGGAGCGACAAAATGGTCGCCACGGTTTCGATCGTCGACCCCGAACTGACCGCGGGCTGCCCGAAAAAGGTGACCGCGAACGCGGGAATCGACGCCCTGACCCACCTGATCGAATCGTTCATCACCTGGCGGGCAACGCCGATCAGCGACGCGCTGGCCATCAAGGGCATCGCCCTGGCGGGGAAATACCTGCAGCGCGCCTATGACGACGGGACCGACATGGAAGCCCGGGAAGGCATGGCCGCCGCGGCGCTGATCGGCGGCATGGCCTTTGCCAATTCCGGCCTTGGCGCGGCCCACGGCGTGGGCATGGCGGTGGGCATCAAATACCATTTGCCCCACGGCGAGGCCTGCGGCATCGCGCTGCCCCACGTGGTGGAACTGAACGCCGAGGTGGCGGGCGAAAAGCTGGACCTCGTGGGCGAAGCGCTCACGGGCAAGCGGTTTGCAAACCCCGGCGAAGGCACAAAGGCCTGCATCGGCTTCCTGTTTGCGCTGAACAAGGCCCTGGGGATCGAGGCGGATTACAAGTTCCTGAACGTGCCCAGGGAAGAGATCCCCGCCCTCGCCAAGGAAAGCCTGGGTACCAGCATGACCAGCAATCCCAAAAAGATGGATGAAAAGGCTCTTGAAGCGTTCCTTTCAAGAATTGTTTAAGCCGCTCCGGCGCATCGTTTTAAAAAGGCCGCGTCCGGGCAAATAAAAAACCAAAACGGAGGAAACCCAAAATGAGAACCCCTGCACAGTTCGCCAAACACTTCGATCTCGCCTGGCTCGCCCAGAACGCCCAGGCCGCGGATATCGTCGCCGCCTGCAAAACCGCCGCCAAATACCAGGTGAATTCCGTGAACGTCAACTCCTGCTGGGCTGAGCTTTGCAAAAAGGAGCTTGAGGGCACCGGCGTCGGCCCCAGCGCCGTCATCGCGTTCCCCTATGGTGCCTGCACCTCCAAGGTCAAATATCTGGAACTGGAAGAAATGGTGAACCTGGGCTGCACAGCCTGCGATATGGTCATCAACATCGGCGCGCTGAAGGACAAGAACTATGCCCTGGTGACCGAAGAGACCAGAAAGTTTGTGGAGATCTGCAAGCCCGCCGGCTGCGACACCAAGCTGATTTTTGAAGTCGGTTTTCTGACGGACGAGGAAATCGCCGTCATGACCAGGATTTCCTGCGAGCAGGGCATCACCTATGTCAAGACCGCCACGGGCAGCCAGGCGTTCCCCACCATGCAGCAGGTGGAGATCATGCGCGCCAATTTGTCCGGCGACACCAAGATCAAGGTTTCCGGCGTGCCGCGCACCTTCACCCTGGCCGCCGCGCTGTTCATGCTGGACCACATGGGCGTCAGCCTGATGGGCACCCGCAGCGCGGGCAAGCTGGTGGATGAATACACCAAATATCTTCCCGCGCTCAGCAAGTAAGAAGCGAAATAAGCATACCCCGGCAGAACGGCAAAAAACGGATGACCGGCGCTCCGCCGGTCGCCCGTTTTCCTTATTCATCGCAAGCCGGGTGCGGATTGGGCCTTCCCGCGCGCGGCGGCGCGCCCCCGGCCGGGCGGCCGGCTCATATAACTGCCGTGGAAGTCTCCGCCCGGGCGGCGGGGTCAAGGCGGCCCGCAGCCCGTCGCGGCGGGTCGGCCGGCTTATATAACTGCCGTGAAAGGTTCCGCCCGGGCAATCCCCCGCGGCGCACAAGCCTTTGATGCCGCTGCCCTGACTGTCCAAAGAAATTGCAGGCGGAGCACAATTTGCCGCCGGACGGGGGCGCTTATCACGGAAAAAAAACGTTGATGCATGGCGCCCGGCGGCGCACGCCGCTCCTTGCCGCGCCGGGGGATTTTCTGCTGGAAAAAAATACGAGGATTCCCCCGGAACAAAGCACCTTGGGCCGGATTTGAAAGCAAACCAGGGCCGGAGCCCGACGGGTCCGCTTAAAAAACGGCCTGCCGCCGCTCCGCGCAGTTTTCGCGAAGGGCGTGGCTGCGCAAGCGGGCGGAAAAAGGCGGCTTTGAGACAAAACCCGCTGTTAACCCCGGCCGCATTGCATTATAATAAACCATGCGAAAGCAGGAACAAATCAGTCTGGGGGGCGCACATGGCTTCACTTTCCATGACCGGAACGGGCAGCGCGGATCATATCGCCGAGCTGCTGGCCTACGAGGTCCAAAACAGCGGCCTGAGCTGCGAACTGGTGGACAGCATCTACCGCTCCGCGGGAAACGCGGGGATCTATGTGATGGTGTTCGAGAAATATTACTGGCGCGCCAGCAACCGGGCGAGCCTGACCGTCGTCGTTTCCGGCGAGGGGGACTCGGTCTATGTGGACGCCGTCAGCTCCGGCGGGGGGCAGGGGCCGGTCTTCAAGTTTTCCTGGGGCGCGGAGAAGGATTTCATCGGCATCGTCGCAAAGATCCTTTCAAGGCAGGGGTTTCGGTAAGGTGCTTGCGCCCCCGGGCGGGCCGCAATGCGCCATCCGGCGCTTTGGCTGGTTTTGAATTGACCGTTTCTGACCGAACAGAGGGGAAGGGCCATGATCGGAATCGAAGAAATACAGAAAAAGGATATCGACGCGTTTTGGGCGCTGCACTGGGAATACCTGAACAGAGACGTTTTTGACGCGGACGATACGGAGGAGGACAGGGCGTACTTTCTCAGCGAGGCGTATCGCGGCACGATCGCATGGTTTATGGACAGAATACACGACAAGATCCATCTTGCGTATTTTGTTCGGGATGGTGTTCGCATCGGCTGCGCACAGTACGTCACCTACAAAAGCGAAGACGGAAAATGCTTTATTCTGGACTTCTGGGTGTTTCCGGAATACAGGGGAAACGGTACGGGGCACCGCTGTTTTGAGGCGTTTTCCCAATATGCCAAAGAAGACGGCGCGGTCTATTTCGCAATCAACATCGCAGGTGAACGCGCGCACAACTTCTGGAAAAGCCTGGGTTTTGAGGACGACGGCATCGACGAGCATGGCGCACCGCTGATGAAGAAGGTATTTGCATAACCCGGCGGCCAGGTTTTGCCGGCATCGCGTGGGGCCGACGGTACCGGACGCTCGCCGCCATGCCCGCGCCCCGGGCCGCGCCAGGGCCGGATTGGCAAAGGCCGGAGTTCTTGAATCAAACGGGAAAGCAAAGCGGCCAAGGGCCGGAAGCTTTCCCGTTTTTTCGGTTTTCGGGCGGCGCGAGGGCCGCATTTCGCGGGCTTTGGCCGCTTATTCGTAAAGCACCGAGAACGCGGCGCTTTCCCCCAGGGCGTCGACGGCGTCCTTCATACCCGGATCGACCACAACGCTTTTTAAATTGGGCAGGGACAAAAGGGGAGAAAGGTCCTTCACCGCGGTATTCGAAAGATCCAGCCGCTCCAGCCGCAAAAACCCTTCCAAACCCGCAAGGGAAGCCAGGTTCAGGTCTCTCAGCGAAAGGGACTGCACCGAGTCAAATCCGGCCATGCCGTCCACCGATTCGATCAGGGACGAGCCAAGCTCCACGTTAAAAAGCCGGGGGCAGGAACCCAGGCAGGAAATATCCGAAACGTTCGTGTCAAACAGGCAGACGTATCTGAGGCGCCGCATGCCCGAAAGGGCGGAAACGTCTTCGACCCGGGTGTGGCGAAAGTTCGCGGCCTCAAGGTATTCCAGCGCGGCCAGGGCGGAAATGTCCGAAAGTTCCTGGTAATTGACGAAAAGCGTTTCGAGGTTCGGCAAAAGCAAAACGTCCTCCAGGGAGCGGAGGCCGCCCCTGGGAAGATCCGCAAGGGGGCCGGAAAGCCCGGCGGCGAATTCTTCGCCCGTTTTTGAAACCTGGTCCCCAAAAATATAAAGTTCCCGGACGTTTTGCAGTTCTTCCTCAAAAACGGCCTCGCCCTCGTCTTTTTCGAGCTGAACCCGCACAGCCCGCTCGATGACAGGCTCTTTGAATTCCACGGCGCCGCTGCCGCCGCTCTCGAAAGCCGGGGCGAAAAACGGGGTATACCGGCCGACCGCGAAGCCAAAAAGCAATGCGGCGAAAAGGGCAAGGCAGAATGCGGCGGCAAGGCGCGCCCTCCCGCTTTTTTGCGAGCGGCAGGAAACAAGGGCCCTTTTGACCGACGCGGCGTCCCGGTACCGCGCGTTCGGGGCAAAGGCCGTGCAGGTTTCGATGATTTTTTCCAGCGGCCTGGCGATGCGCGCGCCGGGGTCTTTTTTCGGGCTGCCGGTGAGCAACCAGCGAAGGAGCACCCCAAGGGAATAAATGTCCGCCCGGGCGTCGGTCTGGGCAAAGCCGTATTGCTCCGGCGGGGCGTATAATCGGGTGCCGATGAAAACCGTATCCGTTTCCGATTCGCTGTCAAAGGTTCTGGAAATGCCGAAATCGATCAGGGCGACGGCGCCGTCCGGCCGGACGATGATGTTTTCCGGCTTGATGTCCCTGTGGATCACCGGGGTTTCCCGGCTGTGGATATAGGCCAGGATCTCGCAGAGCCGGATGCAGATATCGACGGCCTCGGCGCCGGAAAACGCGCGGTTGAAGGCGTATTGATCCAGCGGCGTGCCGGATATGTATTCCCGGACGACGCAGATCGTCGTGGCGTTTTCAAACTCGTCAAAAAAAGCGGGGAGGCCGGGGTGGCTCAAAGCGCGCAGGATCGCGCCTTCCTCCGTCCGCTGATAAACCGTTTTGTCGTAGCACTTCGCGACGGCCGGTTTTTCCGATCCCTTTTGCCGGACGAGGAAGGTTTCCGCCCCGTTTGAGGAAGAAAGGCATTCAAGCTGGTCGTAATTTTCTAAAAAACCCGCCGGAAACGCGGAAGCGTCGAAGCCCTTCAGAATTTCGGAAGCCGGAGGGATGCTGCCGTTCATGTCGCGCTCCTGCCCCCGATCAAAGGAAGCCCCAGCTCGACAAGCATGTTCTGGGCTTCGATCAGGCCGATCCTGTGGTGCAGGCAATAGCTGATGGCGGCGTCCCGCTTGACCCTGGGATACAAGGGGCTGTGGCCGGAATGCCGCAAAAGCTCCTGGGCGAGGTCGATATCCGCGCCAAACCCAAAGGCGAGCTGCAAAACGGTATCCCGCGAGGGCCGCCTGCTGCCCCGGAAGATCTGATGGCCGAAGGAACGCTCAACATCCGCGCGTTTGATGACGCGCTCGGGAACCTCGCCCATCTGCGCGCAAAGGCGGGAAATAAAGACGCAAAACGGCTCAAGGCCGATGGCACTTTCGTTCCCGGCCATGAAGCCTTCGAGGGTGGGCGCTTTGAACAGCTGGTCCCAAAGCGCGCTCGTCGGGGTTTTTTGTTTTGTTCCGCTCATGCTGTCACCGTGGCGTGTCGGTGTGTTCGGCCGGATTGCCGCTTGCAAAAGGGCAGGGGGCTGCGTTGGGTCTGTTTGTTGTGAAATGGCAGCGCTTTGGCGGCCGCAAAGGACCGCGGGGCCGCTTCCTTTTGGTAAAGCGCGGCCGGGCAAAAAAGCCCTGGATCGTGTCAATTATATGCCTAAAACGGCGGATTTTCAACCGCCGGCCGGCGAGGATTTTTTCGCTTTTTTCAGAATGCGGGCCGGGCGGCGTCAAAAAAGAGCGCGAAGGGAACTCCGCGCTCTTTTTGCTATGCTGTTCGCTATTGCTTATGGCAGATGGAGGCGCCGGGGCAGCCGTCGCAGCCGCAGCCGCAACCGACGGATTTGCCGCTTTTTTTCTTTTTGACCATGTTGGCGACGATCAGCGCCACGATCGCCAGCAATCCGGCGACGATCAGGATGTTCGCGAGGTTATCGGTTATAAATTGAAGCATTGGGCAGACCTCCTTTTTGGGGTCGGATCGGTTGTGTGCCGGGCTACGGCTGGATTTTGACGGAAGGGGCGGAGCCAAGGCCCGCGGATTCCTGATGCGGCCTGAAAAGCAGATACAGGAACGCGCCCAGGACCAGGAGGGCGGCAATGGCGCCGATTCCGAAGATTCCGGTCGAAACCAGCATGCCCAGCTGATAGATGCAGAAGGACACGGTGTAGGCGAACAGGGTTTGGTAGCCGATGGCGAACCAGGTCCATTTGGCGCTGTTCATTTCCCGCCGGATCGCGCCGATGGCCGCGAAGCAGGGAGCGCAGAGCAGGTTGAACACCAGGAAGGAATAGGCGGCAAGGGCGGTGAAGCTCGCGGCAAGCCGGCCCCAGATTTCCACGCCGGTTTCGGCGATTTCGGCAAAGCCGTAGAGGATGCCGAAGGTCCCGACGACGTTTTCCTTCGCGATCAGGCCGGTGACCGCGGCGACCGAGGCCTTCCAGTCGCCCCAGCCAAGGGGCGCGAACAGGGGGGCGAGCACGCCGCCGATGGCGGAGAGGAAGCCGTCGCTCAGGTCCTCGACCATGGTGAACGTGCCGTTTACGATGCCGAAGTTGGAAGCGAACCACACGAAGATGGTGGAAAGCAGGATGATGGTTCCGGCCTTCTTGATGAAGGACCAGCCGCGTTCCCACATGCTTCTGAGCACGTTGCCCGCGGTGGGCCAGTGGTAAGCAGGAAGCTCCATGACGAAGGGCGCGGGGTCGCCGGCGAACATTCTGGTTTTTTTCAGGATGATGCCGGAGGTGACGATGGCGGCCATGCCGACGAAATACGCGCTGGGCGCCACCCACCACGCGCCGCCGAACAGCGCGCCGGAGATCAGGGCGATGATCGGCAGCTTTGCGCCGCAGGGGATGAAGGTGGTGGTCATGATCGTCATCTTGCGGTCGCGGTCGTTTTCGATGGTGCGCGACGCCATAATCCCCGGAACGCCGCAGCCCGTGCCGATCAGGATCGGGATGAAGGACTTGCCGGAAAGGCCGAATTTGCGGAAGATGCGGTCCATGATGAAGGCGATGCGGGCCATGTAGCCGCAGCCTTCCAGGAAAGCGAGGAACAGGAACAGGATCAGCATCTGGGGAACGAAACCAAGGACAGCGCCCACGCCGCCGATGATGCCGTCCACGATCAGGCCGTGCAGCCAGGGCGCGGCGTTGACCGATTCCAAGGCGCCGCCGACCAGCACGGGCACGCCGGGCACCCAGGTGCCGAAAGCCGCGGGATCGGGTTCCTCCACCGCCGCGGCTTCTTCATAAACCGCAAGGGTGACGGGAATCTTTTCCTCTACGCCGCCCTCGTCGTCATAAAGATAGGCGGTGGCGGTCAGGTTATCGGCGGTTTCGGGATCAAGGCCGGCTTCTTCGGCGGCTTTGCCGAAGGCTTCGACAATGGCAAAAGCCCGGCCGAATTCGCCGGCGGCTTCTTCATATTCCGCTGCGCCGCTGCCAAAAAGATGCCAGCCGTCGCCGAACAGGCCGTCGTTGGCCCAGTCCGTGGCCCAGGCGCCGATGGTGGAAACGGAAATGTAATAAACGAGGATCATGACCGCCGCGAAGATCGGTAGCGCCAGAAAGCGGTTGGTGACGATGCGGTCGATCTTGTCGGAAATCGAAAGGGCGCCTTTGTTCTTCTTGTGGCAGCAGCCTTTTATGATGGAAGCAATATAAAGATAGCGTTCGTTGGTGATGATGCTTTCCGCGTCGTCGTCCATTTCGGCTTCGCAGTTTTGGATGTCCTCCTCAATGTGGGCCTCCAGCTCTTCGGGCAGCTTCAGCTGGGTCTGTACCTTTTCATCCCGCTCAAAGAGCTTGATGGCGAACCAGCGCTGCTGGGCTTCGGGAATCCTGTCGCTCGCGGCCTCCTCGATATGGGCGACGGCGTGTTCCACGCTGCCGGAGAAGGTGTGCTGGGGCTTTGTGGCCGCGGCCTTGGTTGCGACCTCGACCGCCTTTTCCGCGGCTTCCTTGATCCCTTTTCCTTTCAGGGCGGAAATCTCCACCACCGGGCAGCCAAGCTCCTGGGAGAGCCTGTCGATATAGACTTTGTCTCCGCTTTTATCCACCACGTCCATCATGTTCACGGCCACGACCATCGGGATGCCGAGCTCGGTGAGCTGGGTGGTGAGGTAAAGATTGCGCTCGAGGTTGGTGCCGTCCACGATGTTCAAAATCGCGTCGGGGCGTTCGCCGATCAGGTAGTTCCTGGCCACGACCTCCTCCAGGGTATACGGCGAAAGGGAATAGATTCCGGGCAGGTCGGCGATCACCACGTCTTTATGGCCTTTGAGCCGGCCTTCCTTTTTTTCCACCGTGACGCCCGGCCAGTTCCCAACGAACTGGTTGGAACCGGTGAGCGCGTTAAAAAGCGTCGTCTTGCCGCTGTTGGGGTTCCCGGCAAGGGCAATTCTGACCGACATGATCATTCCTCCCAAAAAACAGGTTCTTCCCGGCTGCCAGGGCCCAAGGATCCGGGGCCGCGGGATGGGCCGCAGCTAAAATCCGTCAGTTTACGGCCCCGTTTGCGGCTTCGCCTTCTTCCAGCACGGCGACCATCGCGGCGTCCGCCTTGCGCAGGGAAAGCTCGTATCCGCGCACCGTGACCTCGATGGGGTCGCCCAGCGGCGCGGCCTTGCGGACATAGATTTCCACGCCTTTGGTGATGCCCATATCCATGATCCTTCTTTTTACGGCACCGGCTCCGCCGACCTTCGAAACGGTGACGGTGCTGCCGCACTTGATCTCATTCAGCGTCTTCATCGCTCAAACTCCCTTTCAAAACGGCTAAACCATGATTTTGCGGGCCATTTCGGCGCTCACCGCAACCCTTGAATCCTTGACGTTGACGATGACGTTCCCGCCGATCTCGGCGATGATCGTGACCGAACCGCCGACAACAAAGCCAAGATTCTCAAGGAACTGCCTTGTTTCGGCTTTGCCGCCTATTTTTTTGATCAGGTTTTCTTCCCCCGCTTTTGCCATTGATAAAGGCATCATGAGACCTCCCCGGGCTGTAGTTAGTCTGAACTAACCATACCGCCGAAATAGAAGTTAGGAATCCCTAACCACCAGTACATTAGCACGGACCAACTCCCGTGTCAAGAGAAAAAATGAATGGCCCCAAAGGGGCCCGAGACGTTTGATTTCGGCGGGGTTCTATGTTATCCTGCAAGAAATGGAACGATCATGAAGAAAGGAGTTGATTGCGGTGAAATTGCAGGAATCCGCCGAAATGTATCTGGAAACGATCCTGATTCTGAGCCATAAAAGCCCGGCTGTCCGGTCTGTCGATATTGCGGAAGCCCTCGATTACAAAAAACCCAGCATAAGCGTCGCCATGAAAAAGCTCAGGGAGAACGGTTATATTTCGATGGGCGGCGACGGATACATCACCCTGACCGAAAAGGGAAGGGTGGTCGCGGAAACCATTTATGAACGGCACACCCTGTTTTCCGACTGGCTGGTGGAGCTTGGCGTAGACCCCAAAACCGCCGTGATGGACGCGTGCAGGATGGAGCATGTGATCAGCGCGGAAAGCTTCGACGCGATCAAGAAGCACGTTACGGGCGGGGGGGAATCGTAAGGCAAGGGGGAAGTTCGGCTTCCTTTTGCCTAGCCAAAGCGCGCGGCGGCTGTTTGGCCGCGGCGGGGGACGGCGGGCCTTCCTGCCGCGGCTTTTTGCGCCGCTTTGCGCCTGACGCGCGTGCCCAAACCCTATTCGCCGATGATCTTGACCAGCACCCGCTTGTCCCGCATGCCGTCGAACTCGTAATAAAAAATCTGCTCCCAGGGGCCGAAATCCAGCCTTCCGCCGGTGATGGCGACCACGGTTTCCCGCCCCATGACGCTGCGCTTCAAATGGGCGTCGCCGTTGTCCTCATAGCCGTTGTGCCGGTATTGGCTGTGGGGCTTTTCGGGGGCCAGGCGCTCCAGCCAGTCTTCGAAATCCTGGTGAAGGCCGCTCTCGTCGTCGTTGATGAAAACGCTGGCGGTGATGTGCATCGCGTTGATCAGCGCCAGCCCTTCCCGGATGCCCGATTCCGCGACGCAGCGCTCCACATGGCCGGTGATGTTCACCAGCCCCCTTCGGCCGGGAATATTGAAATGCAGCTCTTTTCGAAAAGAAATCATATTGAACCTCCTGCCGGTCCGGCTTTTTGCTTGGGTAAGAACAGTAAAGCACAAAACAGCGCAAGGATACAACTGTTTTGGGGTTGGAATTGGAAAAACGGCGGAATCGGCCGCCGCCCGGGCAGAAAACCAGCGGAACGCGCAGGGCGAACCGCTGGTTTTCCGTTTTGTCGGGGGATTCCGCTTTTTCGCCGCTCACCTCATGTGGAACCGCTTTTTCAGCTCGCGCAAAAGGTCCTGCCGCAGCACCGCGACGCAGACCAGCAGCAGCAAAAGCGCGGTGGAACCCAGCACGATCATCGGCCAGTCCAGGCGGGGCCAGCCGGAAAGCGAGCCGATCACCGCGACGAAGGAAGCGACAATCAGCCAGACCATCGGCATCATGTTGTGCTTTTGTTTCGGCAGGTCGGACAAAAACAGCACCCCAATGATGATCAGCGACCCGAAACAGACGATGGGCACGACGAATTGCGCCCAGCCGGAATAAAAGACGGAATCGATGAGGATCAGCAGGATGCAGACGTCGATCAGGATTTTGGAAGTCTGGCTGATCCGATTGTATTCGACCAAAGAAGGGGAGACGAAGATCGACCAGACGCACCAGAACGACCAGAGCACAACAAGGCTCCAGGCTTCCCCCCCCACGCAAAGGTTGACGATCACGCACACGTAGGAGGCGACGGAAAAACACCAGCGCACGATGTAGCGGAACCGCTCCGCGGCCAGGCTGCTTTTTTTGACGGGCGGATAGGCGGGCTTAATCTTCATATTGTTCGCTCCCATAAACTTCGGGGTAAAGCCCTTCGGCCTGAAAAAGCTGAAGGAGCTTTTCCTCAAACGAGGGGTCGCAGGTCAGCTTGGAGACGGCGAGCACCGTCTTGTTCCCAAAGGTCACCAGCGAGCAGGCGGCGCGGTTGGTCGCGCCGGTCCCCAGAACGAAATCCAGCTTTTCGATGTGGGCGGCCATTTCCTCCGGAAACTGGACGACGCCGAGGTTCGAAAGGGTGTTGGTGAAGACCTTATCCCCCAAAAAGCCGTAAACGATGCGGGCGACCGGGCGTTTGACGAACAGCGGAACAAACTTCAGCGAACGGACGAGGGAAAGCGCGGCGTTCATCATCTCGTTCATCGGCTGCCTTGCGGTTTTTTTGGCGAGCTGCTCGGTGATCTCCGGGATCAGCGGGCCGGCTTCCGAAACCTTTCCCACGGGCAGCTTGACCGAGCAATAAAGGGAAAAGTTCCGGATGGTTTTCGAATCGTAGAACCTGCGCAGATTGACGGGAACCTGAATGTGGATTTTGCCCCGCTGTTCGTCTGTGGCATAGCCGGTGGCGACAAAGATCAGCGCAAGCAGAAAAGCGGTGACGGAAGCCTGCTTTTCCCTTGCGGCGGCAAGGAGCTTCGCGCTTTCCAGCTCAAAGTGGACGACCCGGCAGGGCTTCAGGAAGGAAAGCGCCCCGCTCATCTGGACCGCGGGGCTTTCCGCAAAGCCGGAGGCCTTGGCGGTGGGTTCCGCCAGTTCGAAGCCGTTTTCCGCCTCCTCGACGGGCGGGGTTTCGCCAATGTCCAGCACGTTGCCGGAACAGGGGATGTCGTGCCCCAAAAGACGAAGGTATTCCGCGGCGAGGGTGGAGATGAATTTCATCCCGCCCGAGCCGTCGGTCAGAATGTGGAAGAATTCCACGCTCATCCTGTTTTCAAAATAAAGCACCCGAAAGGTCTGGGAACCGCTGGCCGAAAGTTCAAGGGGCGCGCAGGGGCGCTCGGTTTCCGGCCCGATTTCGTACCGCCGCTTGGAAGCGTCCAGATAATGCCAGAAAACGCCGTTCTTGACCGTGGTCGCGAAGCAGGGAAAGCGCTTGATGGTAAAGGTCAGCGCGATCTGCAAAAGCGCGGGCACAACGTTTTCCTTGAAATAGATGGAAAGCCGGAAGACCGACATGCTGTGCCGCTTCATGGAAAGGGGATAGATCTTCGCAGCCGAATCCAGCGGGAACCAAAGCGTGGGCGGCCGGGAATAAAACCCGCCGAGCTTCAAAGGGTCCAGGCGGCGCAGGGATTCCTCGATCGGAACGCCCAGGCGTTCATAACAGGAAAGCGCGGCCGCAAAATCCCCTAGCATCGCCTGCTTCTGCTTTTTCGGCAGCAGCAGATGGCAAGAAAGCGCCGAAAAAAAGTCGGCGACAGCGGGCCTCTTGTTTGCCGGAAGGTCTTCAAGATTCAGGCCGATGTCTTTAATTGCGCTGATCTCTTTTGTTTCTTCGATGTTTTCGTTCAATTCCGCCACCGAATCCGCGGCGCGCCGAAACCCGCCGCCAGGTTTTGCCCCAAATGGAATACAATAAAAATACTATCATAATCCGCCGTTTTGCGATACAGTATTCATCTATTTTGCCCGGATTGCAGAAAACGGCGGCGCGTCATTCCAAAATTGAATAGGCGGCGCCCCGGGCCTGCAAATCGGTGCGCACAAACGGCGCACGATATGTTATAATCATAGCATAGACACAAACAAATCTTCAAAGAGACAGGAGAAAACAAATGAAGAATATCGAGCTTATCATCTTTGACTTGGACGGGTGCATGGTCCATACCCAGCCCGACATCGCCCTTGCCGCCCGGAACACGGCAAAGGCGATCGCCGATATGGATATTTCCCTGGAGTACGCGGGCAGCCTGATCGGCGGAGGGGCAAAAAAAGCCATGGAGCGCGTGTTCGGCCCGGACCGGCCGGACCTTGTGGAACCCGCCGTCGCGTACTTCATAAAGAGCTATGCCGCCAACTGCTGCGAGCTTTCGAAGGCTTATCCCGGCGTGCCGGAAACCCTGGAATACTTCAAGGGCAAGGTCAAGCTCGCCGTCGCGACGGCCAAGATCCGCTCGGCGACCGAGACGATCCTGAAAAAGCTTGGGCTTTTTGATTATTTTGACGCCATCGTCTGCGACGAGGATATGACCAGGATGAAGCCGGACCCGGAATGCGTCAACATCATCCTCAACAAGCTGGGCGTCAAGCCCGAAAACGCCGTCATGGTCGGCGATATGAAGACGGACGTCATGGCCTCAAGGGCCGCCGGAGTGGGAGCCATCGCCGTTTCTTACGGCTACGGCAAGCTGGAGGACATCAAGGCCGAATCCCCGGATTACATCGTGGGCGATCTTCGCGAGCTTCAAAAGATCATCGGGGTTCGTCCATAAACTTTCCGGGAATTTTTGACTGTTGAAAAACCCCATCCCCGGGGTTTGGGGGGCATCGGCCCCCGGGCTTGGATCAAAACCGACGACAGGAGCCGGGCGCTTCATCGTGGATTGCTGCCGGCTGAACCGAAAACGCGGGTTCCGGCATTTTATCCAGGAATGATGCCGGCTGCGCCGGCGGCTTTGCGCGAAGCGCGGCGGAATCACAGATTTCGGCACTTCATCCAGGAATGATGCCGGCTGCGCCGGCGGCCTTGAAAACCAACGGCGCGGCGGCCAGCGGGCCGCTTTGACGCACTAAAATCCCCGCGCTCCTGCCGGGCGCGGGGATTTGCTCATCTTTTGGGCTAGGGGCCCGGGCGTCGCGGCTCAGAGGATGCAGCCGGGGTCCTTCAGGTGCTGGAGTATGCCCAGGCATTCGCCGAAACGCTGGAAATGCACGATCTCGCGCTGCCGCAGGAAGCGGATGGGGGCGGCGATATCCGGATCGTCCGTAAGCTGAAGGATGTGCTCGTAGGTCGCCCTGGAATTCTGCTCCGCCGCCATATCGAAAGTGATGTCCGCGATCGGGTCGCCGGTGACGGAAATGTAGTCCGCCGTGAAATTGTAGCCGTTGGGGTCGGCGGGGAAGATCCCGTAGCCATGCAGGGCGAAATTGCCCTCCAGCCCGGCGGCGCGGATGGCCGCAGGCGTGGCGCACTTCATGATCTGGTGCAGCATGGCGCCGAGCAGTTCCCAGTGCGCCAGTTCTTCTGTTCCGGTTTCCGTGCCAAAATGGCGGCTTTTTTTGTTTTTGGGGGAAGGGAGGCCCCGATTCGCCGCATGGCGCCGGACGGCGCGGTCCCGGCAATGCGGGAAACGTGGCGGCAGACCGCCGTTTTTTAATTGGCGCGGACGCAGGCGATGGAAAAACCGCTCCGGGAATGACAGCATCGGCCATCCTATATGCCGTAACTGATTTTGTTGACAAAGGGCGATGGGCGGGTTAAGCTTTTGGCGAATCCGCGCACGCGGGTAGTTTTATAAAACTGATCGGTGGAGAAGCCGGAGGATTTCAATTTTGCCGCGCGTTTGCCGTGCGCGCGTTCAACGCGTTTTTTTACGGAAGGACAAGGAATTCTTATAATGCTGGTACTGTGCGGGATCGTCATCATTCTGATTCTCGGATTCATCGCCTTCAAAAAAACCGTTCCGATCTATACGGCTGTGGTGATCATCCCGCCAATCGTCGGGCTGATTTTTGGCATTGAGCCGCACAAGCTGCTTTCCGCCTCGGTTTCGGGGATCGATTCGATGCTCTCGAACATGGCGCTGCTGCTCTTTTCCATCTTTTTTTTCGCGGTGATCATCAAGTCCGGCTTTTTTGACGGGGTGCTGCGCGCGATCAGCCCGCTTTTTGCCAAAAGCCCCTTCATGCTGATGGTCGGCACGGTGCTGATCACGATTTTTGTCGCTGCGGGCGGGTCCACCATCGGTTCGTACATCGTGGTGATCATGTCCATGCTTCCGTTTTACAAAAAGATGGGGATCTCCGCCTGCGTGCTGGGCCTTGTGGTCGCCGCGGCCTCAAGCGTCGGGCGGATCTTCCCCTGGACCGGGCGGACGGTGCTTTTAACCTCGATCACCGGGATGGACCCCGGCCTGCTTTGGAGCAATTCCTATGGGACGCTCCTGCTCGGCTTTGCCGGCTGCGCGCTGATCATCGCCTTTTGCCTGATCTGGATCCGGCGGCATCCGCAAGAGCCGCAGGCGTATGACATAACGGCGGAGCAGAGCGTAAAAAAAGACGCGCGCTTTTGGATCAACGCCGCGCTCTATGTTCTTTGCTGTGTTTGCGTGCTGCTGGCGGACGTTCCGGGCTATATGGTTTTCCTGCTGTTCGGGATCGTCGCGCTGTCCGTCAACTGCAAAAATCAGCAGGAACGAAAAGAGGTTTTTTCCAATGCCGCAGGCATCGCCTTCCCGGTGTGCCTGATGCAGATCGGGGTGGGGGTGATGCTGGGCGTGTTCAACGACTGCGGCATCATGGACGCGATGCTCAAGGCGGTTTCGGGAATCCTGCCGGAAACGATGTACCGTTACCTGCCGCTGATCTTTTCCGGCCTTTCGACGGTTCTGCTTTTGGGCATGCCGTTCCAGTGCCTGTATGCGATCCTTCCGGTGGTGGCGGGCATAAGCTCTTTGGCCGGCGTGGACCCGGTGGTCTCCGTATTGCCCTTCATCATCCTCTTTCCGCTGGGATACGCGCCGTTCACCTCCTATAACGCCGCGATCGACGATCTTCTTGAGCAGCCAAAGGGGGCGCATCTGCGCTTTTCCATGCTGCCCCTGGCCGCCGTGCACATTCTGATCCTGGCGCTGGGATTGCTGTTCGGGGTGTTTTGAAGCCCGGTCAGCACGGCTTTTCCAGGAAGGTGACAAAATCCCGGGACTGGATGCTCAACGGCCTGCTTTTGTTGACGAATACCCCAAGGGGCCAATCGGGGGTATCCAGCCTGTAACAGCGAAGCTGGTCCAGGAAGGAACAGTCCCGAAGGGCGGTGGAGCTCGCGATGGTGACGCCGATCCCCTCCCGCACCATGTTGACGGCCACGTCCGCGTTGTGGGAGTGGGCGACGATGTTCGGGGTGATCCCGCAATCGCCGTACAGCTTCAGGATCGTCTTGTGGAGCCGCATGTTGTGGTGGAAGCCGATCACGGGCTCGTTTTTAAAATCCATTAAGTCAATGCAGGGGACGGACGCAGCGGCGCCGTTTCGGATCTGCTCCCGATTGACGAGGAACGGATCCTTAGACGGCTCCGCTTCTTGTTTTTTTGGCGTGATGAGATACAGCTGCTCTGTTGAGATCTGCAAAAAATCAAGATTGGGGTCCGTTGCCGGCCCCGCGCCGAATATGAAATCCAGCTCCCCTTTTTGCAGCTGCTGGACGAGCTGGTTCATATAGTATTCGTTGATGTGGATCTTGACGTTGGGATAAGCGCTTTTGAACTGGGCGATGGGTTTGATGAGGTAACACGCCCGGGTCGGCGTGGCCCCGAAATTGATCAGGACTTCGGCCGAAGGCTGGAGCGCATCCAGGTCTTCCATCATTTTTTTCTCGATATCGCAAATGCTCTCGACGGCTTTGATGACGATCTCCCCCGCGGCCGTCAGCCCCAGCGGGCTGGTGCTGCGGTCAAACACCTTTGCGCCCAGCTGATCCTCCCAGGAGATAATAAACCTGCTGAGGGACGGCTGGGTGATATAAAGTTCCGCCGCAGCCTTGGAAAAGCTCCGTTCTTTGGCTACCGTGAGCACATACTTCAATTGGTGAAGATTCATTGCGGCTTCCCTTCGTTTCAAAAAATCAGGCGCCGTTTCCCGGCGGCGCACATGCGGACACCACTACTTATAACACAAAACGCATAACTTTCATACCACTTTATCAATTTGTATAGCCGGCGCCAGGGTGTTAAACTATAAACAAATGTTGCGGACGGCGCTATTTGCCAAAAGCATCCGGCCTCAAGACGACTTGTTTCAAACGGAGCATTGCACAACCGCCTTCTGAACCGCCGTGGTTTCCGATTGGAAGAGGATTCAGAAAACCCATTTTTGAAGAACAACTCCATACTTTTTTATTCTTTGGGCAACCTGCGGCTGCCCCGGTTCGATGCGCTTTTTATACGCTTGGATGAAACTCCGGTTTCTTCTATAAAGGCTAACAAGCCAAAAAATCTAGGAGGGGTAAATATGGCGAAAAAAGAAATATCCAGACGCGACTTTATTAAAGGCGCGGCAATCGGAGCAGTGGGAGTTGCCAGCGCCGGCCTGCTTGGCGCATGCGCCGCCTCTTCCGCGCCCGATGCGGATGCCCAAAAGACTCCGGAATCCACACCCCAGCCCCCCGAAGCGACTCCGGCGGTCAATGAAGAGGAGATCAAGTGGGATTACGAAGCGGACGTTGTGGTCATCGGCTCCGGCGGAGCGGGCCTTCCCGCCGCTCTCAAGGCCATGGAAGACGGCGCTTCCGTCATCATCGTCGAAGCGAACTGGGATGTCGGCGGCCACGCCGCCGTCAGCGGCGGCAACCTGCATTCCGGCTGCGGAACGGAAATCCAGAAGCGCTACGGCATCGAGGATACCGCGGACCAGTATTATCTGGACCACACCACCGGACTGTGCCTCGCCTCCCGCTATGACGACCGCAATTACGTGCGCTCCGTCGCGGACCATATGCGCGAAGCGTATGAATTCATTCAGGAAAAGGGCGTCCTCGTGGCGGACAGAGAGCCCACCAAGCAGTACGCTTACACCGAAGGCGGCACCGAGCCCGAGACCGTTCCGAGGTGGACCTACACCGACGCCACCACCGAGGGCTGGGCTTCCTACACCGGCAAAGGCAACAACGGCATCGGCATCACCAGGCCCCTGGAGAGGACGATCCGCGCAAACGGCGGCCAGTTCCTGATGAACTACCATATGGACAAGATCATCCGGGAAGGCAATATGTCCGGCCGCGCGCTGGGCATTCAGGCCGGCTACACGCCCACCGTCCTGCCGGGTGAAAGCGCCCGCCTCGAAAGCTTCTGGAACGAAAACAACATCGAAACCACCCAGCCCACGGTCAACGTGCGCGCGAAGAAGGGCATCGTCGTCGCCACCGGCGGATCCGTCGGCAACCTGTATTTCCGCACGATGTTCGACCCCCGCCTCGGACCGGAGCTGGACGGCCTTTCCGGCGAACCCTTCTCCAAGCAGGACGCTTCCGGCGAGCTCGCGGGCATGGCGGTCGGCGCATCCCTGGGAACGCTGGCGGCTTACATGCAGCACGGCGGCCACCAGATCACCATGCCCAGCCTTTTCGGCTGCCAGTACGGCTACGGCTCCGGCTACACCTCGAAAAGCCCGATCTGGAAGCTCGCGAGGGCAAGCGGCATATCCCCCGATTACGAGAGCCTCGTCATCGTCAACATGCTCGGCCAGCGCTGCGGCAACGAGGACAAGGCCTCCGGGGGTAAGTACAGCTACGATTCCTATGATTTCTTCAACACCGCTCTGGCCAGCGTCGTGGTCGATCCCGATGGCGACGGCAATGCCCAGCGCTACGGCGGGCCCCTTTGGGCGATCTTTGATCAGGACTGCGTGGACCGCCAGGGCTATGCGATGGAACAGGGCGTCGTCGACTTCGAGAGCGGCTACTGCTTCAAGGCCGATACCCTGGAAGAGCTGGCGGCGGCGGTGGTCAACAAGTATTACGAGCACGTGAAGATGGATCCCCAGATCCTGGCCGACACGATCACCAGGTACAACGGCTACATCGACGCGGGCAGCGACCCCGAATTCAACAAGACCACCCTGGTCAACAAGATCCAAAAGGGCCCCTTCTACGCGGCCTGGGCGACCCCCTGCCTCCACGACACCTATGCCGGGCTCCGCTGCAACGACAAGATGCAGGTGATGGACATCTTCGGAGAGGTGATCCCCGGCCTGTACGCGGGCGGCGAATGCTCCGCCGGAATGAGGATCCACGGCTTCGGCCGCGTCATCACCAGCGGATACATCGCGGGCAAGTTCGCGGCTGCGGAAAAAGTCTAAACCCGCAAAAATTCTAGAAAAAGCAGGGCACACGCGGGCGTTTTGCCGCGCAGTGTGCCCTGCGCAATAAGGAGTAACAAGGAAAAATGTCCCATAAAAGAGGAATAACCAAGGCGGCGATCTTCTTTGCGGCTGCGCTTTTTGCGTTGGGCCTTCCCCTGACCGTGCTGGCGGAACCGGAATACAGCACAGACGGCACCTGCGTCGGCCCCGGCTGCCATACCGAAGACGAGCTGCCGGATCTTGTCGGCCATTCGGGCGGCGCCCAGCAGGCGACGGAAGCCCCGGAAATCGCGCAGATCGAAGGTGCGGAGTATTTCACGGCCTCTTCCAAGGGCTTTGGCGGCGACGTCGAGGTCACCATTGCCGTCAAGGACGGAGCAATCGCGGCCATGATCGCCTACGGCCCGAAAGAGACTTCGGGCGTCGGCTCAAACGCAACCGATCAGCTGCCGGACGCGGTGGTCGCCGCCCAGACCTGGGAGGTCGACGCCGTCGCCGGAGCGACGGTGACGAGCAAGGCGGTGAAGGAAGCGGCCAAGGTCGCGATGATAGCGGCCGGCCTGATCGAAGGCGAGGCCGCAACCCCCACCCCTCCGGCGGAGACGCCGGCGCCCACCCAAGACCCGGTTTTGAGCGGCGCGGAACAGTTCACTGCGTCTTCGAGGGGGTTTGGCGGGGATGTTGAGGTCACCATCGCCGTCGCGGAAGGAAAAATCGTGGATGTTTCCGCCAGCGGACCGAACGAGACCGCGGGGATCGGCTCGAACGCCATCGAGCGGCTGCCGGGCAAGATCGTCGCCGCCCAAAGCTGGGAGGTCGAGGCCGTTTCCGGCGCGACCATGACCAGCATGGCCATCCGCGAAGCCGCAAAGGCCGCGATGGCCGAAGCCGGCCTCGTCGAGGACGAATCCGCCGCGCCCGCCCCGGCCACCGAGGTTCCCGAAGCCCCCGGGGCGGAGGAACCAAAGGGCGGGGCAGACATGGTGATCCTCGCGATCGCCGCAGCCTTCGTCGTGATTGCGGGCGGCATCCTGTTCTTCTCCCGCCGCCGCAAGGATTGACCGGATTCCCTGAATGATCATGCAGGGGGCAGCGCTTTTTTGCCAAAGCCTGCCCCTGCTTAAAGTTAAGGGAGTTGCACCCCTAGGGCTTGGACTCCCTTTACCACACAAAGAAAAGGAAGCTCGGCTTTTGATGAGTTGGATGAAACGGTTTTACCGCATGGTTTCCTCCATGCGGTTTGGCCTTGCCCTGATGGGCGTTTGTGCGGCTTTTTTGGGCGCCGGCGCAGTGCTGATGAAGGACGGCGCCGCGGATACGGCGGTTTTTCGGATTCTGCTGGTTTTGGTGCTCGTCAATATGGCCGGCTGCGCAATCAACCAGACCGCCGTTTTTTTCAGAACCCGGCGCTTTGGGGAAGACCGGGCCAGGCGGATCCGGCGGCTGGCTTTGATCTCCCTTCACGGCGGGATCGTGCTGATCCTGCTGGGCGGGGCGGTCAACTATTTTAGCGGGTTTGGCGGCAAAATACTGCTCGATCAGGGGGAAACGAAGGACATTGCCGAAATCAGCGGGGGAAAATGCCCCTATTCCCTGACCCTGAACGCCTTTCGAATCGAATACAACAGCGACGGAACCGCTTCGCAATATTACGCGGACGTGACCCTGTCCGACCAAACGGGGGACGAGGAACGCTTTGTGCTGAGTGTCAATTCACCCGCCGTTTACAAGGGCACGAAGATTTATTATTCGCAGTACTTCAACCTGTACATCCTGAACACCCTGACAAAAGACGGCAGATTCCAGCGCGTCGAATGCTGGGAGGGGGAATACGCCGCCCTGCCGGAAGGGATTTTCACAAAGCTGAAACCCCTGGCCTTTGACCCGGGCGGCGCATCTGGGGAAGCGCCCCTGGTGTACCACGCCGTTTCTTCCGGTGATGCCGATGAACGGAACCTTTCGGCGGAATTGGGGAAATGGTACGATCTGGAACCGGGTTCCTTTTACCAGTTCAGCCGGGTGCGGCCCCATGTGGTGCTGGCCGTCAAAGCCCACCCGGGGAATTTGCTTTCCGCCGTTGGGGCGTTTTTCGTCGCCGCGGGCACGCTGGCGGTGTTTTTCAGAAAGGAGAAGAAAGCTTGACCGACGCCATACTCCCGATCGCCTGGGCTGCGGCGATCGCGTATCTTTTCGCTTCCGCGCTGTACCTTTTAAGAGGGAAGTTCAGGGCCGCGGGCAAAGCCGCCGTTATTTTGTCTTTTTTGGGCTGCGCGCTGAACGCCGCGGGGATCGCCCTTCGCGCGGCGCTCCTGAAAAGGCCGCCGCTGGAAACCGGCGGCGACTTTTTGCTGCTCTTTGCCTTTTTTGTGGTGCTGCTGTATCTTTTTTATGAAAGAAGAACAAGGAATAAATCCGCGGGGTTCGCGGCCTGTTTGATCAGCGCCCTTTTGATCCTTTTTTCGGTGGTTTTTCTGGGCGATCAGCTGGCGAAGGCCCGCCCGGTCATCCCGGAGCTGAAAAGCCCGCTGCTTTTTACCCATGTGATCACCTGCGCCCTCGCCTACGCTTCCTTTGTCGTGGGGGCGGGGCTGGCGGCGGTCCGGCCGAAAAAAGGCGGCCCGGAAGAAACGGGGCTTTGGGTTTTTCGGATTTCGGCCTTTGGTTTTGTCATGCTTACGCTGGGAATCCTCCTGGGCGCCGTTTGGGCCGAACAGGCCTGGGGCAGCTATTGGAGCTGGGACCCAAAGGAGATCTGGGCCCTGATCACCTGGGTCATCTACGCGATCTATTTCCACAAAAGGAAAAGCTGGAGCGCGAAGACCTCAAACATCATGGTCATTCTGGGCTGCGCGCTGGCGATCCTCACGTTTTTCGGCGTGAACTTTCTGCTCAGCGGGCTGCACAGCTACGCGTAACGACCGCGCGCCGGGCCCCGCCGCTAACATACGGTACAATCCTCACCACATAAGCTGATACCGGACGAACCTTCGCCCGGTATTTTTTGCCCGCGCCGGCGGGGGAGGGGGTGGGGAAACGGCTAAAAAGTCCTTTGAGCTTGTGGAAACGGTGATCGAAAAACCGGAAATCGAGGATGGCGGTGGGCCCGGCTTCCTGGAAAATTACAGGGCCGCCCTGCTGCTGGCCCTGCTGGAAGAAAAGCTTTTGACCCGGCGGCAGTTTGAACGCTGCCGGGAGGAATTGAGGAACAGCAAGAAAATAACGTGAGGGAAGACAAGCGGGCATCCGGCCGGAACCGGAACCAGAAAACGGCAAAGGAGGAATCAAGGGGCAAAAAGGAGGGAGGGCATGCTTTCGCCTTCAAAAAAGACGAAAAAGGCGGCGGCTTATTGCCGGGTGTCGACGGATAAAGAGGACCAGGCCAATTCCCTGGAAAGCCAGCGGCGTTTTTTTTGTGAATACATCGGCCAAAACCCCTGCTGGGAACCGGCGGAAATCTATGTTGACGAGGGAATCACGGGAACCAGCACGGAAAAGCGCCGGGCCTTCAACCGCATGATGGAAGACGCGGAAAAAAACGCCTTTGACCTGGTGCTGACCAAGGAGATCAGCCGCTTTGCCCGGAACACGCTGGACAGCATCCTCTATACGAGAAAACTCAAGGAGCTGGGCGTGGGCGTGATTTTTTTGAACGACGGGATCAACACCCTGGACCCGGACGCGGAGCTCCGGCTCACCATCATGGCTTCCATCGCCCAGGAGGAGAGCAGAAGGACCTCCGAGCGGGTCAAATGGGGCCAAAAACGGCGCATGGAGCAGGGCGTGGTCTTTGGGCGGGATCTGCTGGGCTACGACGTGAAAAACGGCGGGCTTTTCGTCAACGAAGCGGGGGCGGAAGCGGTGCGGCTGATCTTCCACAAGTTCGCGAACGAGGGCAAAGGCGCCCACCGCATCGCCCGGGAACTGCGGGAGGAGGGCGTGCCGACGGCGGCGCATATGAAGCAGTGGTCCAAAACCGCCGTCCTCCGCGCGCTGCGAAACGAAAAGTACTGCGGGGATCTGGTGCAGAAAAAGACCTTCACCCCGAGCTACCTGACCCACGAAAAGCGGCGCAACCGGGGGGAGGAGGAACTGGTTGTCCACAGGGATCACCACCAGCCGATCATCAGCCGGGCGCTTTTTGAAAAAGCGAAGAACGAGCTGAAAAAAAGGGCCCCAAACGCCGGAAACAAGGCCAAGCATTCCAACCGCCACTGCTTTTCTGGAAAAATACAGTGCGGCGTTTGCGGCCGCTCCTTTGTTTCCCGCACCAAAAAGCGGGAAGGGGCAAACGACTACCATGCCTGGCGCTGCGGCGCGGCGGCAAAGCACGGCGCGGCGGGATGCGGCGCCCCCTCGGTCAACGATAAGGAAGCAAGGCGGATGGTCCGGCAGGCGTTTTGCACCCTGGAATTCGACAGGCAGGGGGAAACGGAGGCGCTTTTGGCCGCCATCGACAGGGTGGCCCGGGCCGAAGGGGCGGAGCCGGAAAGGGCGTGCGCGGCGGGGCTGTACAGAGTCAGGGACAAAAAAAGGCGGCTGCTTGAGCTTTATATGGAAAACGGCATCACAAAGCGGGAATTCGAGGAGGCGAACGGCGCATATTGCGCCCGGGAGAACGCGCTGCTGAAAGAGCTCGAAGGAATCAACGAGGAAAAAAAACGAAACGGGGACCCCAAAGAAGGCGGCCGGGGGATCGGGGCGTTCTTAAACGGACTGTCACGCGGGGCGCTGTGGAACGACGCTTTTTACCGCGCCATGCTGGAGGTCATCACGATCAGCGGGGACAACACCGCAAAGCTGCGGTTTAAGGGCCTTCCGGTTGCGTGGATCTTCTCGCCCGAAGCGGAAAAAGGCCGCCATTTTGGATCGGCGGTACCGATGTCCGTCAATGTCGCCTTGATTCTGTCGTCCGGCATCGAATACCGCTGAGTCAGATAGGTCACCGCGGCGGCCAGCTCGGAGGCCGGGCCGCCGTATTGCGCGGCGAGCAGTTTCGCAACGCGAAGGTCGGGCTTTCTGATGTTGACGGGGAATAAAAGTTTCTTTTCATAGACCCACATGGACGGCACCTCCTAACATTCCCAGGGCCAGGGCGTCGCGTTCACCCAGCAGCCGCCGTGCAGCCCGGACCAGCCAAAGCCCTGCAGGGGGCCGCATTCCTTGTCGAAGCACTGCTTTAACTCCCGAAGCCGTCTTGAGCAGTCGTTGAAAACCTCCGTGGCTTTCGGTTCGCCCGGGTGGGTGTTGAGGAAGAGCTGAAGGTCCAAACAGGTGAATTCCAGCTCCATGATCCGGCATATCAATTCGTTCGCTCTGTTGCTCATGCTCATTCCTCCTACTGTTTGCAGGGACGGAAAAGGCGGGGGAAGACCGTGCCTTTTCGCAGTCCTTCGCAGGCGGGAAACAGTTCGCCGAATTTTTGAAAGGTGACATACGCCGTGGCGAGAGGGATTTTTGGCGTGCCTCCTGTAAGCTCGTCTGGCCGTCTGTGAGGCTGGCGGCCGCCGCTGCAATTGCAGCCAGAATACATTGAAAACAACCTCCTGTGGTGCGGAATTCCGCGTCCGTTATTCCGGTACGGTATATAGTATGCAGAATACATTGCCCGAGGTGAAGGAATCGGGATGATACCGCTTTGGTTAAAGGCGCGGGGGTTCGATGAGGCCGCCGGAGCCGGACCGTTGCGCGGCGGGCCTTTTTCTAATATAATCGTTAAGGCAAGGAGAATCGAACCCCTGCGCCGCAAAACTGCCAGTTTGGCGCATTTCATTGTCATCGTCAGTCGCCGTAGGCCCCGCTACGGCTCCTTCCGCTTCCGCGAACTGCATCCAAACTGGCAGTTTTGCGGTCGGAGAGTTTCGAGCGCCTTAAAACGGCCCAAAGGGCGCGGTTTGCCGCGGCGGGGCGCCGGCATGGCGGCGGCCGCCACCGCGTTTTTAAAAAACCGATGAACCCCGGCGAAAGCGAACCCCCGGGCTTCGCAGCCGCCGGACAAGAATACTGGAGGATTCAGCATGCCATCCGAAAGACAAAAGCACATCAGGAATTTCTGCATCATCGCCCATATCGACCACGGCAAAAGCACCCTGGCGGACAGGCTGATCGAGCGGACGGACACCGTCGCCCTCAGGGATATGGACGACCAGCTTTTAGACACCATGGACCTTGAGCGCGAGCGCGGAATCACCATCAAGGCCCAGGCGGTGCGCATGCTTTATACGGCGGCGGACGGCGGGCAGTACGAGCTGAACCTGATCGACACCCCCGGCCACGTGGACTTTACCTATGAGGTGAGCCGTTCCCTGGCCGCCTGCGAGGGCGCGCTGCTGGTGGTGGACGCCACCCAAGGCATCGAGGCCCAGACCCTGGCGAACGTGTACCTTGCGCTGGATCACGATCTGGAAATCTTCCCCGTGATCAACAAGATCGACCTGCCCAGCGCCATGCCGGAATTCGTCCGGGGGGAGATCGAGGACGTCATCGGGCTGGACGCTTCCGCGGCCCCCCTGATCTCCGCGAAAAACGGCGTCAACATCGAAGAAGTGCTGGAAGGCGTGGTGAAATACATCCCCGCCCCCAAAGGGGATGAGGACGCGCCCCTAAAGGCCCTGATCTTCGACTCGTATTACGATAATTATAAGGGCGCGCTGTCCTACGTCCGGATTTTTGACGGCAGGGTCAAAGCGGGGGACAGGATCCGCTTCATGGCCAGGGGCAAGGAGTTCGAGGTGACGGAGGTGGGCGCCTTTGCCCCCGGCCTGCGGCCTTTGGGCGAGCTGATCGCCGGGGACGTGGGCTACATCGCCGCCTCCATCAAATCCGTGGGGGACACCATGGCGGGGGACACGATCACCGGCGCCGAAAGGCCGGCAAAAGAGGCCCTGCCGGGATACAAGCCCATCCAGTCCATGGTGTTCTGCGGGATCTATCCGGCGGACGGCGCGGACCTTGAGAACCTCAGGGACGCTTTGGAAAAGCTCAAGCTGAACGACGCGGCGCTGGTCTTTGAGCCGGAAACCTCCCGCGCGCTGGGTTTTGGCTTCCGGTGCGGGTTCCTCGGGCTTTTGCATATGGAGGTCATCCAGGAGCGGCTGGAGCGGGAATTCGATCTGGATCTCGTCACCACCGCCCCCAGCGTCGTTTACCGGGTGTATACCCTGGACGGCGAGCGCATCGAGCTGGACAACCCCACCAATCTGCCCGACCCGTCTTCCATCGAATACATCGAGGAGCCGGTAGTCAAGGCGAACGTCATGGCGCCAAAGGACTACACCGGCGCCATCATGGAGCTTTGCCAGGAAAAGCGCGGCGAGTTCATCGACATGGAATATGTGGACAGCTCCCGGGTGGACATTCATTATATTATGCCGCTGAACGAGATCATCTTCGATTTTTTTGACCAGCTGAAATCAAGAACCAGAGGCTACGCTTCCTTTGACTATGAGATGAACGGCTACAAACGGTCCGAAATGGTCAAGCTGGACTTCCTTTTGAACGGGGACATCTGCGACGCCCTTTCCACCATCGTGCACAAGGACAGGGCCTACCCCCGGGGAAGGGCGGTGGCCGAAAAGCTGAAGGACGTCATCCCGCGCCAGCAGTTCGAAATCCCCATCCAGGCGGCCATCGGCGGCAAGGTCATCGCCCGGGAGACCGTCAAGGCCGTGCGCAAGGACGTGCTGGCCAAGTGCTATGGCGGCGACATCTCCCGAAAAAAGAAGCTGCTGGAAAAGCAGAAGGAAGGCAAGAAGCGCATGCGCCAGGTAGGCTCGGTTTCGGTCCCCAGCGACGCGTTCATGTCCGTGCTGCGGATCAACTAAACCGATGCTTGGACTATACATTCACATCCCGTTTTGCGCGCAAAAATGCCGCTATTGCGACTTTTTGTCCTTCGGCGGGAAAAACGAAAGGGATATGGGGGAATACCTGTCCCTTCTTTGCGCGGAGATCGGCCTGCTGCCAAGGCGGGGCGAAAGGCTGTCCTCGGTTTTCATCGGCGGGGGAACGCCCTCCATCCTGCCCGCGGCCGCGCTTCCCGAACTGCTGAACAGGGTGGGGCGGCGGTTCGGCCTTTCTGGCGCGGAAATCACGGCGGAGGCGAACCCCGGCACGCTGGACGGAGAAAAGCTTGCCGCCTGGCGGCAAGCGGGGATCAACAGGCTGAGCCTGGGCTTTCAGAGCCTGAATGATATGGAGCTGAAGCGGATCGGCCGGATCCATACCGGGGAACAGGCGGCGGAAGCGTTCAAAACCGCGCGCGCCGCCGGGTTTGAGAACATCAATATCGATCTGATGTACGGCCTGCCCGGCCAGAGCGTTTCTTCCTGCCTGCGCTCTTTGGAAAGGGCCGTAAGCCTGAATCCCGAACACGTCAGTTTTTATTCGCTTATTTTGGAAGAGGGAACCCCGCTTTTTTGCGATATTTCCTCCGGCAAAGAAACCCTGCCCAACGAGGACGAAACGGCGGAGCAGGGCGACACGGGCGCGGCGCTTTTGAAAGCCGCGGGATTCGAGCGGTACGAGGTTTCGAATTACGCCCGCCCGAACAGGCGCTGCCGCCACAACCTGCTTTACTGGCAGGGCGGGGACTACCTTGCCGCGGGGCTGGGCGCGTCCTTTGCCGTTTGGGAGGGCGGAACCGTCACCCGGGGGCAAAACGCGGCGAATCCGACCGAGTACGCAAGGCTGGTGCAGGCGAAAATCCGCCCGGTGGCCGAAACCGTTGCGGAAAAAGGCAGGGACGCGATGTTCACCTTTGCCATGATGGGGCTGCGGCTGGCCGAGGGTTTTTCTGCGGAAGAATTCGAAAAAAGGTTCAAAACGGCGTTTGAAAAGGCCTTCCCCAAAACCGCGAAAAACCCCCTGCTTGAAGTGTCAAACAGCCGTGTGGCGCTGAACACGCGGGGGTTTGAACTGATGAACGCGGTCCTTCGCGGCATGCTGGATGAGGTGTGAGGCGAAAATAGTCGGCTTTTGGCAATAATAAAGCGGTATATGGCCCCGGCGCTTTCCCGGGTATTGACAATATCAGGGGGAAGTGCTATTTTACAGATAGCGATTAGCACTCTATGATGACGAGTGCTAACAACCCCACCCGAACCCCATAGAAAGGAGGACAAAATGAGGTTGGACGAACGAAAATTGCGCATTCTGCGCACGATTATAGATGATTACGTGATGACCGCCACGCCCATCGGCTCGCGCACGATCTCGAAGCGCAGCGAGCTTGGGCTGTCCTCCGCCACCATCCGGAACGAAATGTCCGACCTGGAGGAAATGGGCTTTCTGGAACAGCCCCACACCTCGGCCGGCCGCGTTCCTTCCGAAAAAGCATACCGTTTTTATGTGGACACGATGATGAACGCCGGGGCGCTTTCGGAGGACGAGATCGCCTTTATGCGCTCGTATTTCAACGCCAGGATGACCGAAGCGGAAGAGGTCGTCGCCCGGACGGCGCGGCTTTTATCCGATTTGACGGATTATACCTCCATGGTGATGTCCCCCGAACTGAACACGGTCATCGTCAAGCACGTTCAGCTCGTGCCGGTGACGCCGGGCCGGGCGCTGGCCGTCATCGTGACGGACGCCGGCCTCGTGCGGGATTCCTTTATCGCCGTTCCGTCGGGCTGCACGGCGACGGATCTTGAGCGCCTTTCGAACATGGTGACCGCGCGGGTCAAAAAGATGCCGCTTCACGAGGCGGTGGAGGCTTTGAATCGCGGCGCGGGGGAGGAAATGGAGGAGCAAAGGAGCTGCTTCACCTCCGTTGCCGACGCGATCGCCCACGATATCTCCAGAGAGGCCAGCCGGGGCGTGGTCCTCGGCGGGGCGACCAACCTTTTGAAGCATCCCGAATACCTGGATTTTGACAAGGCCAGCTCCATGCTCGCAATACTCGAGACCAAGGAACAGCTTTACAGGATCCTTTCCAAGGCGGCAAAGATGGAGTTTACGGTGACCATCGGCTCGGAAAACGAGCTGCCGGAAATGCAGTCTTCCAGCGTGGTTACGGCGACGTATAAGATTTCCGGCAAGCCCGTCGGCTCCTTCGGCGTGATCGGCCCCATCCGGATGGATTACGCCAAGGTCGTGACCGTGCTCAACCAGATGGGCATAACCCTTTCGGCGGTGCTGACGGGAATGCTTTCCCCTGAAGATAAAAAATAAAAACGCGGCATACTGGTATTGGCCGACAATGAATGAGCAGAGGTTGAAATGAGCAGGAACAAAGACGAAACCAAAAACGGCAGGACAAACGAGGAAATCGTAAACGAGCAGGACCATGTTCAGACCGCGGGCGAAGCCCCTGAGCGGAAAGCCGACGAACAGGAGCAGACCTACGTCCTGACCCAGGCCCAGTTTGACGAAATGAAGGCCAGGATCGAGGGGATCACCGCTGAACGGGACGAGATGAAGACCCTTGCCCAAAGGGTTCAGGCGGATTTTGATAATTTCCGCCGCAGAAACAGCTCCGTCCGGGCGGATTCTTTGGACGAGGGCGTCAAAAACGCGATTCTGGCCCTTCTTCCCGCGTATGACAGCCTTGAGCTCGCGCTTTTAGCCGCCAAGGAGGACGATTCCCCCCTGGCCGAGGGCGTGCGCCTGGTTTACCGGCAGTTTTCGGACGCTTTTTCCAAGCTTGGCCTGGCCCCCGTCGAAGCCGTCGGCAAACCCTTTGACCCGGCCTACCACGACGCGGTGATGCAGTGCTGCGTGGAGTGCGCCGAGCCCGGAGCGGTGGTGGAGGAATTCCAAAAAGGATACATGCTCAAAGACCGGGTCATCCGGCCCAGCATGGTAAAAGTCAACGAGTGAACAAAAGGCGGATCGATGCGAACGCCTGCGTTCACCTGAAATAAAAAACAGCAAAGAAAAAATAAGCTTATAATAAATGGAGGTTCATCATGAGCAAGATTATCGGCATTGACCTGGGCACAACAAATTCCTGCGTCGCCGTGCTTGAAGGCGGCGAGCCCGTGGTAATAACCAACCCCGAAGGCGCGAGGACCACGCCTTCCGTGGTTGCGTTCACGAAAAACGGCGAGCGCCTTGTCGGCCAGATGGCCAAGCGTCAGGCCATCACCAACCCGGAAGGAACGGTTTCTTCCATCAAAAGGGATATGGGCAGCGATCGCCGGGTAACGATCGACACAAAGACCTATTCCCCCCAGCAGATTTCCGCCATGATCCTTCAAAAGCTCAAGGGGGACGCCGAGGCGTATCTGGGCGAGACCGTCACCCAGGCGGTCATCACCGTTCCCGCTTATTTTTCGGACAGTCAGCGCCAAGCCACCAAGGACGCGGGCAAGATCGCGGGGCTTGAGGTGCTGCGCATCATCAACGAGCCCACGGCTGCGGCCCTGGCTTACGGATTGGATAAGGACGGCAGCCACAAGATCCTGGTTTATGACCTTGGCGGCGGCACGTTCGACGTTTCCATCCTGGAAATCGCGGACGGCGTGTTCGAAGTGCTGGCCACCGCCGGCAACAACCGCCTGGGCGGCGACGATTTTGACGAGCGCGTCATCAACTATGTGGCCGGCGAATTCAAAAAATCCCACGGCATCGACCTGCTGCAGGACAGGAACGCCCACCAGCGCCTGAAGGAAGCCGCAGAAAAGGCGAAGATCGAACTTTCCGGCATGATGAGTGCCAATATCAACCTCCCCTTCATAACCATGGACCAGAACGGCCCCCAGCACCTGGACGTCAATCTGACCCGGGCGAAGTTCAACGAGCTGACGGCCGATTTGGTGGATAAGACCATCGTCTGCGTCCGAAACGCCTTAAGGGACGCCAATCTGACCGCCGCGAACCTTGAAAAGGTCATTCTGGTGGGCGGTTCCTCCCGCATCCCCGCCGTGCAGGACGCGGTCAAGAACGTCACCGGCAAGGAACCCTTCAAGGGCATCAACCCGGACGAATGCGTCGCCATCGGCGCGGCCATCCAGGCCGGCGTGCTGGGCGGCGAGGTGAAGGATATCCTGCTTTTAGACGTCACCCCCCTCTCTTTGGGCATCGAGACCTTCGGCGGCGTGTTCACCAAGCTGATCGACCGCAACACCACCATCCCCACCAAAAAGAGCCAGATCTTTTCCACCGCGGCGGACGGCCAGACCAGCGTCGAGGTCCACGTCCTTCAGGGCGAGCGCGAAATGGCTCAGTACAATAAGACCCTCGGCCGCTTCACCCTGGCGGGCATCGCCCCCGCACCCCGGGGCGTGCCCCAGATCGAGGTCACCTTCGACATCGACGCCAACGGCATCGTCCACGTTTCCGCCAAGGATCTGGGCACCGGCAACCAGCAGCAGGTGACCATCACCGCCTCCACCAATCTGACGGACGCCGAGATCGACCGCGCCGTCAAAGAAGCGGAGCAGTTCGCCGAGGAAGACAAAAAGCGCAAGGAAGAGGTCGAAACCAGGAACCACGCGGACCAGCTGGTCTACACCACCGAAAAGACCGTCAAGGAACTGGGCGACAAGCTGACGGAGGACGACAAGGCGAAGATCAACGCCGAGGTCGAAGCCCTGAAAGCAGCCCTGGCAAAAACGGACACCGCGGCCATCAAGGCGGCGAGCGAGCAGCTGACGACGGTTTCCTACGAAATTTTCGGCAAGATCTATCAGCAGGCGGGCGCAAACGCAAACCCGAACGGCGGTGACCCTAACGCGGGCGGCGGATACTCCGATCCCAACGCGGGCGGATACACCGAACCGGACGGGCAGCAATCCGACGGCTCGGTGAACACCGATTACGAGGTTCACTGATCCGGTTTCAAATAAATCCACAGCCGCGGCCGGGCGAGGGGGGAAAAACAGCCCCCTTCGCCTTGGGCGTGTCTGCATGGGCGCTCATCACCTGGATTTTGGCGGATGATTCGCCGGATTGCGCCGCTTCTGCTTGGAATATAGTCGGCATTCCGGCGGATAAGCGTCTGATCCGGCAGGGAATTCTCTCGGGATCAAGCGATTCAGCCCATGCAAACACGCCCGCCTGCGCGAGGAGAGTTGACGACAATGGCAAAACGCGATTATTACGAGGTTCTGGGCGTTGCGAAGGACGCCTCTGCCGATGACATAAAAAAAGCCTTTCGCGCTCAGGCGAAAAAATACCATCCGGACATGAACCCGGACGACAAAGAGGCCGAAACCCGCTTTAAGGAGGTTAACGAGGCCTACGAAGTGCTGTCCGACAGCCAAAAACGCGCCCAGTACGACCAGTTCGGCCACGCGGCCTTTGACCAGAGCGCCGGGGGGTACGGCGGCGCGTATTCCGCCGGCGGATTCTCCGGTTTTGGCGGATTCGACGATATCATCAATTCCTTTTTTGGCGGCGGGGGCGCCCGCGCCCGGCGCAGCGGCCCGGAACAGGGCGCGGATCTGCGCTACGACCTGAACCTGACTTTTGAGGAAGCGGCCTTCGGCGGCAAAAAATCCTTCACCATCCAGCGCAACGAAAACTGCGAGGCCTGCCGCGGGACGGGCGCCAAGGACGGGACCAAGAAACGCCCCTGCCCCAGCTGCAACGGTACAGGCCAGGTTCGTACGGTCCAGAACTCCATCTTTGGTCAGGTGCAGCAGGTGACCACCTGTTCCACCTGCCGGGGGGAGGGAACGATCATCGACGAACCCTGCGCCGCCTGCAAGGGCCGGGGCAGGGTGGCACGGACGCGCAGCGTGACCGTCAACATCCCCGCTGGGATCGACGACGGCCAGTCCATTTCCCTTTCCGGCCAGGGTGAGCCGGGCAGAAGGGGCGGCCCCAACGGCGACCTTTTCGTGGTCGTCCGCGTAAGGCCCCACAAGCTGTTCCGGCGCAAGGGGTACGACCTCAGCATGGACAAGGCGATCTCCTTTGCCACGGCGGCGATGGGCGGAACCGTCACCATCCCCACCCTGGAGGGGGACATGGAATACGCCGTTCCCCCCGGCACCCAGCCGGGCGAGGTCGTTCGCATCGCGGGGAAGGGCATCCAGCGCCTGCGCCAGACCAGCAAGGGGGATCTGTTCGTCCGCCTGGTGGTGGACGTTCCCAAAAAACTGACGGATAAACAGAAGGAGCTGCTCACCCAGTTCGAGGAATCCTTCGGCAAAAAGGTCGAGCCCCCCAAGGGCAAAAAGGGCTTTTTTGACAAAGTGAAGGATAAATTGGAAGGCACCTTTTTGGAGGACTAAATGGACTGGACAGAACTGAAGATCACCACCACCACCGCGGGGACGGAAGCGGTCAGCGAGCTTTTGTGCGAATCCGGCTGTGCCGGCACGGTGATCGAGGACAGGCAGGACCTTTTGAACATCGGCGGGAGCGCGGACTGGGATTACGTCGGCGACGAGGTTTACGAGGCCTTCGGCGAGGAAGCCGTGGTGCGGGGATACCTGCCGAAGGACGCCGCAATGGCGGATACCGTCGCCCTGGTGCGCCAGAAGCTTTCCGACCTTGCCGCCCTTAAAAAAGAGGTTCCCGGCTATGACCCCGGGGCTCTCGTCCTTTCCCTTTCGGACATCAAGGAGGAGGACTGGGCCAACGAGTGGAAGAAGTATTACAAGCCCCTGCGCGCCTCAAAAAGGGTGGTGGTTGTTCCCAGCTGGGAGGAATTCACCCCCGGCGAGGGCGACGTGGTGATCGGGCTGGACCCCGGCATGGCCTTTGGCACCGGCACCCACGAAACGACCCGGATGTGTCTTTCCATGATGGACGAGCGGATCAAGCCCGGCGATTTTTGCATCGACATCGGCTGCGGCACCGCCATTTTGGGCATCGCCGCCGCAAAGCTGGGCGCTTCGGAAGTCCTGGCGATCGACCGTGACCCCGTCGCCGTGGATTCGGCGAAGAGAAACATCGCCTTAAACGGCGTTTTTGACATTGTCCGGGTAGAGCAGGGGGACCTTTTAAAGGAACAGGCCCCCGCAAAAAGAGCGGACCTGATCCTGGTGAACATCATCGCGGACGTCATCATCGGCCTTTTGCCCAATCTGGACCCGTTTTTGCAGCAAGACGGCGTGATTTTGACCTCCGGCATCATCAAAGAGCGGGAGCAGGACGTGGCGGATGCCATGGACAAAGCGGGGTATTGCGTGCTGCAGTCGGACCATATGGGCGAATGGTGCGCGATCGCCTGCGCGAGGAAGTAGCATGCACCGGTTTTTTATAGACAAAGCGAATATCGACGGCGAGCACGCCAAAATTTTCGGCGAGGACGTGGATCATATCGCGAAGGTCCTGCGCCTGAAGGAGGGGGACGAGCTCCGCCTTTGCGACGGCGAAAACCGCGAATGGAGCGCCAGGATCGTTTCCATCGGCAAAAAGGCCGTGCTGGCCGAGTTGATTTCGCCCGTTGCGGCCGACACCGAACCGGATTGCAGGATCACGCTTTACCAGGGCATCCAGAAATCCGGCAAGTTTGAAACCGTCGTTCAAAAGGGTGTGGAGCTTGGGGTTTGCGCCTTTGTGCCCTTTGGCTGCGAGCGGGCGGTGGCCAAGCCCTGGAGCGAATCGGACAGCCGCTGCGCCCGCTATTCCCGCGTGGCTCTGGAGGCGGCGAAGCAGTGCGGCCGGGGGATCATCCCCAAAGTCGCGCCGCCGATCAGCTTTGACGAGCTTTGCGAGCGGGCGGGTAAGCACGAGCTGACTCTGCTTTTGTGGGAAGAGGAGCGGGAGCGCTCGTTAAAGGACGCCCTGCGCGCAGGAATGGGCGCAAGGGATATCGCCGTGATCGTCGGCCCGGAAGGCGGGATTTCCAAAGACGAGGCGAAGCGGCTTTCGGACTGCGGCGCCGTTTCCGTTTCCCTGGGCGGCCGCATTCTGCGCACGGAAACCGCCGGCCCCGCCGCCGCCGCGATGATACTTTATGAAAAGGACGATATGGCCCCGTGAGAGTTTCTTTCTGCACCCTGGGGTGCAAGGTCAATCAATACGATACGGAATGCATGATGTCCCTGTTCGCGGAAGCGGGCTGGGATATTGTCGACTTTGGGCGGGAATGCGAGGTTTCGGTGATCAATTCCTGCACCGTCACCGCCACGGGGGATAAAAAGACCCGCCAGATGGCTTCCCGCGCCCATTCGGCAAGCCCTGAAGGCATCGTGGTCGTCGCGGGGTGCGGCGCCCAAAAGGCGGCGGAGGCGATGCTGGGCCTGCCCGGGGTTTTCGTCGCTTTGGGAACAAAAAACCGCTCCCTTGCGCCGGAGCTTGCCGCAAAAGCCTGGGAAAGCCGGGAAAAGATCAACGCCGTGGGCGACATCATGACCGAGCGCGTTTTTGAAGAGCTGCCCGCGATGACGGACGGCCGCACCAGGGCGACGCTGAAGATCCAGGACGGCTGCAACCGCTTCTGCTCCTATTGCATCATTCCTTTTGCCCGGGGCCCGGTGCGCAGCAGGAAGCCGGAAAACGTGATCAAAGAGGTCAGGCGGCTGGCTGAGCAGGGTTTTTCCGAATTCGTGCTGACGGGAATCCACCTTGCCTCTTACGGGTGTGACATCGGGACCGATCTGATCACGATGATCGAACAGGTCTGCGAAGTCGGCGGGGTGAAACGCGTGCGCTTGGGCTCTTTGGAGCCGCTGATCCTGACGGACGACTTTTGCGCCCGCTGCGCCGCGCTGGAAAAGCTTTGCCGCCAGTTCCACGTTTCCCTGCAAAGCGGGTGCGACAGCGTGCTTGAGCGCATGAACAGGCGGTATGATTCGGATGAATATGCAAAAGGCGTCGAAACCCTGCGCAAATACATGCCAAATTGCGCTGTGACCACGGATGTGATCGCCGGCTTTCCCGGCGAAACGGAAGAGGAACACAAAAAAACGCTGGCATTCGTTCAAAGGATCGCTTTTGCGAGGATACACGTTTTTCCCTATTCAAGGCGGCCGGGAACCCGGGCCGCGGAGCTGGCCGACCTGCCCAAAAGCGTCAAAAACCGCCGGGCGGCGGAGCTGATCGGGCTGGGAAGAAGGTTGGAGCGCGACTACATCGATTCCGCCCTGGGCAGCGTGCAAAGCGTGCTGCTGGAGCAGGAGGACGAGGCGGGAAGGCTGACGGGTTACACCGGGACCTATATCCACACCGCGGTAAAAGGCGGCGCCCAGGGCGGGATCGTGAACGTTTTGCTGCTAAAGCGGGAGGGTGAAACGGTGCTCGGCGAAATCGCACAGGACGGCGTTTCCAAAAATTGATGAAGAAGCTGTGACCATTCGCGGAATATCCTATGACCAAAAAGCAGGATATTCCCGGCGTTTGCAGAATAATCATAAAGTCGGAGTTTTTTCGACTCATCATTATGCAAGGGGGCTGCATATGGATTGCATCTTTTGCAAGATAGGCTCGGGTGAAATTCCCTCAAAAAAGATATTCGAAGACGACCTTTGCATGGCGTTTTACGACATTGCGCCCGCCGCGCCGGTTCACGCGCTGGTGATTCCCAAAAAGCACGTTTCCTCTGTTTTGGAAGCGGACGACGAAGGCCTTTTGGGCCATCTTCTCGCCGTCGCGCGGGACGTCGCAAAGGCCGAAGGCCTTGCGGAAAGCGGGTTCCGCCTGGTCGTCAACACCGGCAAAGACGGCGGCCAGAGCGTCAATCATCTGCATATTCACATCCTCGGCGGCCGAAGCCTTGCCTGGCCCCCGGGATGACGGATCCGTTCCGCTTTTAAAAAACATTGACTTGGCCGCACCCATAAAGTATAATGACCAAGGTATCTGTGAATTGCTTTATGACACAGAAATATCCGCGCGATGTTGAGCGTTCTTTTCGGAGGGGGTGAGATAGGGTATGTCTGAAGTCCGTGTGGGAGAGAACGAGTCTCTCGAAAGCGCCCTGAAACGTTTCAAGCGCAAGTGCGCCCGCGCCGGTGTTCTGGCCGAAGTCCGCAAGCGTGAGCACTACGAAAAGCCCAGCGTTCGCCGCAAGAAGAAGGCCGAAGCTGCGAGAAAGCGCAAGTATTAATCGCTTTTTCCGATCGTTTTCACGCCCCGTTTGGCAATCAAGCCCCATGTCTGCACATCGCGCTGTGACACAGGGTTCAACCCGGGCAGGTTCATTTTTGAACCTGCCCT